>JAEUUA010000024.1 GCA_016787755.1 Cyclobacteriaceae bacterium
AAAAAAAACTTCTTTCTCTTTGGAGAATTAGTTAGTTCAGAGGATACATATAACCGGTATATAGGTCCTACCACAACAGTAACGGTTGATGGACAAAATATTTCTTACGGACTCAACTCGGTTTTGGATTTCCCGCTGTACCATATTCTTGCCGATGTCATCAAAGGAAAGGCTTCTCCCGAGCGATTGCTGGAACGGTATGAATCCCTTCGCAGAAATGCATTGGGCCGTGGTGACTTTGGCGAGTTCCTGGTGACATTTATCGACAACCATGATCAGGTCGGACAATCCCTTAAGCACCGGTTTGGAAAAGATGCAACCGAAGAACAGATCATCGCAGGTATTGGATTTTTACTCTGTGCGCTTGGTACACCGTGTATTTATTATGGAACAGAACAGGGCTTTGAGGGTTCGGGCGAAGAGGACGCGAACATACGCGAAGCTATGTTTAATCCGGATGACAAAGTATCCGATGCCTTGGATAGGACGAATAAAATCTATCAAGCAATTTCACAAATAGCAACAATAAGGAAGAAAAGTTCTGTCTTGAAATTTGGGCATATGCATATGCGGAAAATCTCTACGAACGAAATGCATTTTCATTTACCCGAATGTGAGAAATGTCTGATTGCCTTCTCAAGGGTTTTATTCAATCAGGAAATGGTAGTGGCTTTCAATTCATCCACTACAGAAGAAAAGGAAGAATACGTCTCAATTAAACGTCAACCGAATATTGATAAGGCTTTCTTTAAATTTCTATATGGAGACACAGGGGAGGTAAAGGTGCAGGAAAATCCGGATTACATTGGACATTATATCAAACTCCGTCTAAAACCCATGCAGTTTGTGATACTGAGTAATCTTTAAATAAATGCACGATACACTTCAGAATATTCTATCACCTAATTTACTGGCAATCATTGTCTCCATTGCTATTGGATTAGTCTATGGCCTTGAACGTGAAGTCGATGCCTCTTTACAATATCGCCACCTTACAGGAATACGTACAATGCCTCTTCTGGCTGTTCTGGGATGTGTGATCACCATCATAGCACAACATACTGACTATTATTGGTTACTACCGATCTCAATGGCGGGGGTGTTTATTTTTAGCACCATCATCTATTATACTAAAGAGAAATCAGGATCATTGGAGATTAAGCAGGAAGTAGTTTTGATTTTGGTTTTTGTTACTGGGATATTGACAGGGCTACATTTATTTCGCGAGGCCATGGTGTTGACGGTGCTGGCTGTCGCCATATTATCTTTTAAAGAACAATTTCATTATTATCTGGATCGGCTTAACAAAGTTGAGTTAACAGCTTTTGTAAAATTCTGCATTCTGTTTATTCTCGTTTTGCCTTTTATTCCGGATACAAACTACGGCCCCGAAGGTATAATCAATCCAAATGAAATTGCCTGGGTTGTGCTCGTAGTTTCCTCACTAGGATTTATTGGGTACATGCTCCTTAAATTCGGAAAACCTGAAAAAGGCATACTGTTAACAGCAATCCTTGGCGGGTTGTT
>JAEUUA010000026.1 GCA_016787755.1 Cyclobacteriaceae bacterium
GCAAAAACATTCAACCGTCCTGAATGGCAGAAATATCTTCAGGATCTACGGAAGCATAAAAGTCAAACCGATTTAGTGCTGTTTCTCAAGTGGGATAGGTTCAGTCGAAACGCGGGAGATGCTTACCAAATGATTAACATCTTGAGAAAGCTTGGAGTTGAACCCCAAGCCATCGAACAACCACTTGATCTGTCTATTCCGGAAAACAAGATGATGCTGGCTTTTTACTTAGCAGCGCCCGAAGTGGAGAATGACAGGCGTGCTTTGAATGTGATTCACGGCATGAGAAGAGCACGAAAAGAAGGGCGATATATGGGATTGGCTCCTATTGGTTACATCAATAAAACTGATGAAGGTGGCAGAAAGCAAATTGCCCCCAAATACCCTGATGCAGATATTATTCGATGGTCATTTGAAAAGATAGCTGAAGGTATATACAATACAGAGCAGGTTTATAAGAGAGCAAAAGAGAAGGGATTTAAAGGCACCAAAAGTCTTTTCTGGTTTGTGATAAGGAATCCAGTTTATTGTGGAAAAATATTTATCCCTAAATACAAAGACGAAGAGAGCCGGTTTGTCAAAGGGCAGCACGAGCCCATTATTACAGAGGCGTTATATTATCAAGTGCAAGACGTTTTGGATGGCAGAAAGAGAGGGCAATATCGGCTAAAGGTGGCTTCAAATGCTACCATGCCGTTACGTGGTTTTCTCATTTGCCCACACTGCGGTAAACTACTGACTGGGAGTGCTTCAAAGGGGCGCTACAAATACTATTCATACTATCATTGCTTTGATGGATGCACATGCAGATTTAAAGCTGATTACGTGAATAATCTCTTTGAGTATGAATTGAAGAAATATATTCCTCGACCTGAAATGATGGAAGTCTACAAGATAGCTTTGACCGAAGCATGGAATGATCAGACAAATCATCTACAGAATGACAGGAAGCAATTGCTGTCGGAGATCAAAGACTTCGAAGGAAAGTTATCCTACATCAGGGATTTGCTTTCATCAAAGCAACTCGACCCTGAAGATTTCAGGGAGATGAAATCGGAGTATTCCAGTAAACTGGAAAAGCTGGAGGTTAAACTCAGCGCGTGTGATGATAACCAAGTCAGCATTGACCAGTTATTAAATCGCGGGTTGGACAATCTGTTAAAGTTAGACTACATCTATGAAACCGGAGACATTGAAAAGAAGCGAGAGGTGATTGGTTCGATGTACCCCGAAAAATTGACTTTTGACGGATTCGTACTTCGAACCACTCGCATCAATGAGGCAGTACGTTTTATTTACATGATGAACAGCGAGTTAGGAGCAAATAAAAACAGGACAAACGGAAAAAATTCCAATTTGTCCTGTCAAGTCGAGATGAGAGGATTCGAACCTCCGGCCTCCACGTCCCTAACGTGATGCGCTAACCGGGCTGCGCTACATCTCGAAAACTACTTTATCCTTAAAACTTGTGATGCGCTAATCCCGCTCAAAGCGGGACGCTACATCTCGAAAAAATTCTATCATTCAAAACTAAAACCGTTGTTTCAATTTCGAGGGTGCAATAATAATAAATTTTTAGTTTTACTTTTTCTTCTGCTTGATATCCCTAATAAATTTAGCCCAATTAAATGGGTTTAAGAAGGGATTGGTACGCGGTTGAAATTTATCAGCTGCTGAAGTAGACCATTGATCCATGTAATAACGATAATTGGCCGCTCCATCCATGGGTGTGGTCTTAAGCATTAAGGCCATTAACTCAGCATTCAGATTTTTTTGATCAATTCCATTATCAAATGGAATATTAAGTGCCAGCACCGCTTCTTTGAAAACCTCTTCTGTGGGAAATGGCATAATCTGGACTTCACGCAAGTACGTTACATCCGAAACCATTTCAACAATGATGGTTAAATTATCGTTGGCCCCCTTAGGCACAATATAGTGTTGGCGGTTGTACCCAATCGAACTAATTACTATACTATCCCCTTCAATCACTGGCATGGAAAAAAAACCAGCAGGACTGGTACTCGTTCCGCGCCCCGCCTTCGGCACATATACATGAACTCCAGGCAACACATTTACACTGTCACTCACAAAACCCGAGAGTTGAATAATCCTTCGCTTGTTTTGTGCCTGGCTCACAGAAACCGAACCAAGAAAAACAACGAAAACACACAGAACAAAGCCAATTGATCTCACATTACCATCGTTAAGTTTTCAAAGATAGAGATTCAAGTGATTTTACCCTAATGCACGCCTACTTCCTCCACCAATGGTTTTTGTTATCTTCGCAGCAGCAAAAAAGTTACGAGGAAGCGCCTGTTTTATGCGATTAAAACATTTTAATATTGATTTAGGAGCGCAAATTTTTCTGGCGTGTTCGGATACATCCCGCTTACGGATATTAAACCTGATTTTGACCAACGGTGAAATGTGCATTAGTGACCTGGAGCATATTCTGGAGTTCACCCAAACCAAAACTTCACGTCACTTGCTGTACTTAAAAAATTCCGGTATTCTTACTTCCCGTAAAATAAACCAATGGGTTTTTTACCAACTCAAAGAAGAAGTATTTGATATCACTCGTCAGATTTTTCAGTTTCTTAGTCGCGATGCGATCCTTCAAAAGGATCAGCAGGTTTTTCAAACCATGTATAACAATCGTGAACTATCTCTCAATAAATTAAAAATAAAGCCCATCAATCAACACGCATGAAGAAACCGTATCGCCATATTCTTTTTGACCTCGATCACACCCTTTGGGACTACGAAACGAATTCATCCGAAACATTACACGAACTTTTTTATCATTATAAAATGGCTGAAATGGGAGTTTCTTCCTTTCCAGAGTTTATAAAAACCTTTGTAACTGTAAATACGAATCTATGGACTCAATACGATTTGGGGCAAATTCATCGCGATGTGATTCGCAATGATAGGTTTCATAAAATTATGCTTGAATTTGGTATTGATGATTATGAATTCTCTTTAAAGCTTTCTGATGAGTACATTGATCGATCCCCGAAGAAAGGGGCATTGATGCCAAATGCGAAAGAAATTTTAGAGTACCTGCATCCAAAATATCCCATGGTGATTGTTACCAATGGATTTGATGAAATTCAGTCTGTAAAAATGGAATCTTCCGGCATCACATCGTATTTTAAAAGCGTTGTCACCTCGGCACGAGCGGGTCATAAAAAACCTTCGAAAGAAATTTTTGATTTTGCATTGGCCGAAAGTGGTTTTAATCCGAACGACACGTTAATGATTGGCGATAATTTACTTACCGACATAGGCGGGGCGCGAAACGCTTCACTGGATACGGTCTATTACAATCCGAATAAAATTGCCCATCAGGAAAAAACGGAGTATGAGATTAATGACTTGAAAGAGTTGCTGGATATTCTTTAAAACTCCGTCATAATAAAGTAATTTTGCAGCTGCTGTTACAGCCTCGTGCTTTCTTCGTGACTTTGAGTCTTCTTGGTTTAGAAAAAGTTAACAATAAACCATAAAGGCACTGAGACACAAAGTTTCACACCTGAGTGCCAAAACACTTCGGTATGCAGGGCACAAAGCAAAATCAGTAAATAACGATTCTGACTTTCATTTAAAATTAATCTTCAACACTATGTCAACCGGTTTCTTCAAAATACCCACCCCTATCAATGAACCCATTTTATCATACGCACCCGGAAGCAAGGAACGGGCGGCAATAAAAAAAGCATTGGCAGAGGCGCGGGCAACGGTGTTGGATATTCCCATGTACATCGGTGCCGAAGAAGTTCGCACAGAAGACAAAAAAACACTTTCACCGCCTCACGATCATAAGCATGTACTGGCGCATTATCACATGGGCGACAAAAGTCATGTTGAGCAAGCAATTAATGCTGCATTGGCTGCGAAGGAATTGTGGGCAAACCTAAATTGGGAAAACAGAGCAAGTATCTTTTTAAAAGCTGCTGATCTGTTGGCCGGTCCATACCGAAGCAAAATAAATGCGGCCACCATGCTGGGTCAATCTAAAAATGCTTTTCAGGCTGAGATTGATTCGGCTTGCGAGTTGATTGACTTTATCCGTTTCAATGTTCACTTCATGGGTGAGATTTATAGCGAACAACCCATTTCATCACCCGGTGTTTGGAACCGACTTGAATACAGACCGTTGGAAGGATTTGTATTTGCATTAACACCCTTCAACTTCACTGCGATCGCGGGCAATTTGCCTACCAGTGCAGCCATGATGGGAAACACCGTAGTTTGGAAACCAGCCAACACTCAAATTTATGCAGCGAATGTAATCATGCAGGTGCTGAAAGAAGCAGGCTTACCCGATGGGGTAATCAATTTAGTTTATGTAAGTGGGCCCGATGCTGGCGATGTGATTTTTAATCACCGCGATTTTGCAGGCATTCATTTTACCGGAAGCACCGGAGTGTTTCAAAATATTTGGAAGACGATTGGAAACAACATTCATAAGTTCAGAACCTATCCGCGCATTGTAGGCGAAACGGGTGGAAAAGATTTTATCATGGTACACAAGAGTGCCAATGCAAAAGAAGTATCCACCGCGATGGCCCGGGGTGCCTTTGAATACCAAGGGCAAAAATGTTCGGCCGCTTCACGATGCTACATTCCTTCCAACCTTTGGGATGATGTTAAAAAATACCTGATCGAAGATTTGAAAAGCTTTAAGATGGGGCCTACCGAAGATTTAGGAAATTTTATCAACGCGGTGATCGATGAAAAAGCATTCGACTCTATTGCAAGCTATATAGACAAAGCAAAGGCAAATCCAATGAATGAGATTATTGCCGGTGGCAAGTACGATAAATCGAAAGGATATTTTATTGAGCCAACCGTTGTCCTTACCAAGGATGCATCTTCCGTCACCATGTGTGAAGAAATTTTTGGTCCCGTGCTTACAGTCTATGTATATCATTCTGAAAACTTTGAACAAACATTGGAGTTGGTTGATAGCACTTCACCTTATGCCCTTACAGGATCTATCATCTCCAAGGATCGCTATGCCATTGAACTAGCAACCAAAAAATTAGTGAATGCTGCGGGAAACTTTTACATCAATGACAAACCAACCGGTGCCGTAGTGGGGCAACAACCTTTTGGTGGAGCCCGTGGATCGGGGACCAATGATAAGGCAGGAGCCAAAGCCAACTTAATGCGCTGGGTTTCCATGCGAACAATTAAAGAAACGTTTGTTCCTGCAACTGATTATAGATATCCTTTTTTGGAGAAGGAGTAAGTATTTGTTATCCGAAAATTGTTTGAGATAAAGTGCCAGAAAATATTTTCTTAATCAGCTAGACTTTGGACATTAGACCATTGCAAATCATGAAAAGAACCTGGGACTATAACCTTTTACGGAATGGTAGAATGAAAAATTTAATGCTTGCACTAATTATGCTCGCTGGCCTATTTCTCTTTATTTACCGATTCTTCGAAAACACGAAGAATCATGTAGAGACCAATTTTATATCAATGGGCGTAATCTATTTAGTTGCGCTTTTACTATTTTCCTTCTTTCCGATCCGACAAGTAGTAGAGAAAATCAATCAATCTGAATTTGTAACCTATTACCTGACCGGTTGGCTTACGTTTAATGAAAAAGCTTATTTGATGAAAGGCAACGATATTGTTAGAATTAAACAAGACGAAAAGAAGTATTACTGCTTGACAATAAGCACAAAAAATGCTGGCGACATAATAATAGAAAGATATCCCACCCTTGACTCCGTGAAAATAAGAGAACGTCAATTAAATGAAATCTTAAACTAATGCATTTTAGTTAAAATTGATAAAGATGGCGAACCATACCCTCTATAATTAATTAGTCAACCAAGACTTTATTCTCACCCGATTTTAATTCTACCACTTTTCCGTTCCACTCCAACCTACCGGTAATCAAAGCCGGTAGAATCACTGTTCCTGTTAATTGATTTCCATTCTTTTTGAAATCAACACTCAAGTCACCTGCCCAGTGTGGTATGTTTCCTTTTACACTCTCAAGGTTTTGAAGTTGGGGACGGATCAACACTTTTTTGAATCCTGGAGTTTGTGGTTGTATTCCCGCAAAGGTGGCCAGCATTTCAAAATCAGGGCTTGCACTCCACGCATGGCATTCACTGCGATCCACTCCTTCCGGGAAAGTGGATAGCCCCAGTGTTATCAGGTCTTTCCACTTATCAAGCAAGGTCATGTATAAATCGCCCGACTGTGCCAGGTTCATAGCACGGCCTAAATAAAAATCAAAGTATAATGTAGTAGGTGTTAAGTCTTTCGTTTCCACAATTCGCTTAACAAAATCATGCTGTTCCTCCTTTGGAACAATGCCACACAACACTGCCATAATATTACTATGCATACTAAAATGTTTTTTATCCGGGGTGTCGGCATACAATTGCCGGTTGGCATCCCAACATTGTTTTTTCACTCCTGCTTTCAACTGCTGACTGCGAAGTGAATATTTCTGCGCAAGTTCGGGTTGATTGTAATAGCCAAACATTTCAGCAGCCAGACTGAGTGTGTACGCATAGAAAAGAGAATTCGTAGTCAGTCGCTTGAAAAAGCTTTCTTCTACTATTTTATGGGTGGGGAATGAGTGGTCGAAGAAATCCCAATACGGTTGCTCACTCATCATGTTATCAGACGTCATGTATTGCTCAAAATGATCAAGCACGCGTTGCATACCCGGCAAAAATGATTTTACAAATTCAGGATCGTTGCGATACATAAAGTAATCATGCACCATCGTTACCCAAACCAATGAATAATTAGGAATGTATTGTGGAAGTAATGACGGGTAACGACTATAGGTCAGTCCATCATACGTAAGTGATCCATGAAATTGTTCCAGTGCATTTTTCGCTAAGCGATCATCGCCCGAAACATAATAAGAAACCAACGCCTGAATGCGCGTATCCCCCACATATTGCAGGCGCTCCCAGTATGGGCAATCCATATAGGTTTCGTAAGCACACAGTCGTGCGGTATGCCAACCCATATCAAATACTTTTGATAACGATGGGTCACTTGATGAAAAAGAAGCTTTCTTCTCAAAGGGATAGGCTGTAAACCAGCTACCAAATTTTTCTATGGTTAGTGGATCGGTTCCTGTTATGATATCCAGTTGCACATATCGAAAGTTGCGATACGTAAGTGTTGTGAAAATTCTGTTCTTGTTTCCATCCGGTAAAAAAAAATCATACACTCCATGAATTGATTTACCTTGAATGGAATCTCGATTTCCTTTTTTCTTAATGTCTTCATACAACGCTTCTGCATACGTTACTTTTACTTGACTTTGCTTTCCACCCGAGACTAATAACTCAGGAAATGCAGAAGTGAGAGTTTGTTGATCGATCAAAACAGAAGCAATAGTACTTGCCGGGATTGTAATCGGAAATGTAGTTGGTTGCTTAATCAAACCTGAACTTCTCCTAATGGTTCCATTCTTTTGATATGCTCGCTCCATCAACGGAATTGATCGTGGTACGAGTTCCCACGTTGCATCACCATAGCCCACCACGCCAAAGGGAGCCCCGGTTTCAAAGGGGCTTGCTGCTTTCCAACCTGTCTCATTATAATCTATTACTTCCCAGCCCCATGGAAATTTTGAGGCGTCCACTTTTTCTAATGGCCCGGCTGCATAATATTGATAAAAAAGATTGGGATCACCCGGCTTAAAAACTAACGGTGAGATGGATTCATCGGTCAAATACTTCCAGCTTTTATCTGTATTTACAAGAGCTGAAAGTGAATCATCGCCTTGCATAATCATAGCTGCCCGCTTGCCCATCATATACACCGGGGCGGCTTCAGCAAAATTTACAACCTGAACGGCAAGCACATTTTTTCCTTCCTTCAATAAAGGTGCAATATCCAACGATTCGAATCGCCAATGGCGTGCGTCACTTATCTGCGGTCCATCCGTTACATACGTTCCATTCACAAAAAAGCGATACCGATTATCAGCTGAGAGATGAATAACAAACTCATGAGGTTTTGACTTTAAAAGAAACGATTTTCTGAAATGATAAACACCGTATTGATACTCTCCTTCTGCCGGACCAATCCACCGTGCTTGCCAGCGATCATTCACAATATGATTTGACGGAGTAACCAGATGTTGACTAAAGCCAACCAATGGTAAGCATAGTAGGAAGAGTATTCGGACCATGATAGAAAGATAATAAAAAAGGTTCCTGCTCAAAAGTTAGCCTATACTACTGAATTTATTAAAGTAGGCAGTAGCAGTCTGCAGTAGGCTGGGCATGCCGACTGCTTTCTGCGAACTGCCTACTTAATTTTACACAATCGATCTGTCAACTACCTGAACTTATTGCTCTTTATACCACTTAATATTGCGCGAGAAATACATCAGTAATCCAACGATCAGGAATAAACCAATACTTCCTATCAGCAAAGAGAAATCCTGCGCCTGAATAATCACAAAAATGAATGCATAAAAACTAGTCATCAAGAAAGTGAATAAGAAGATAATTGATTTCTTTTTGAGAAAACTTGCTGAATACATACCCACCAATAAAATTGTAGCAAGAGACGCAATCGCGTAAGCAATATTATACCCTACCTGTTCGCTAAGCGATAGCAACAACGTGTAATAGATAATCAACGCCACTCCAACTAGTATGTATTGAAAAGGATGGATTCGGATTTTTGTTGTGATCTCAACTAAAAATAAAGCGGTGAAAGCCAAAATGATTATCAGCACACCATACTTTGCGGTACGTGTACTCTTTTGATATTGATCAGCCGGAATTAAAAGACGCAGTCCAAATTCTGATCCACTCAACGATTGTTCTTCATCAATCCACTTTTGAGAAAACGGACGATTAAAAGAAAGTACTTTCCAGGTGGCCGAGAAACCTTCCTCAGTAATTGTGCGATCGGAAGGTAAAAGCTTGCCTTCAAAACTTGGTGAAGACCAGGCACCTGTGGATGATACTTCCGTGGATTTTCCGGTAGGCACAAAGTATAAACTTTCACTACCTTTTAAACTAAGTGTAATCGAATAATCAGGAACAATATCCGCCCGGGTAGTCCAGCCAAGCGGAGTAACAATCCCACTCACGAGATTTGTTCGGATGCGAGCAGCGACTACATCATCATTCTCAGCTTGTGCATAGTTTTGTTGATAGATGTTTAAGCCAATATCGCTTGCAGGTTCAGACAATAATTTTTTGCTTCCATTCTGGATGATCGGGTTTTCACTAATTCCTCTCAGATCCGTGATCCCATTTATCAACATCGCTTCCTTCCAATGCACTTGGTCATCAGGAATATTCCAACTTGAAAAATCGGGGGCGTTAAACGAAGCATCCATGGCAATAACACTTTCATACACGGCCACATCAAAAATACCCCGGTGTAGCACTTGAGGTTTCACATTACTCTTCACGTTATACGTCTCTGGTAAAAAGTAAGCTTTGTGAACAGTCTCTTTTAGTTCTTCAATTTGCTTTCCGTCATTCCATCGTTTTATCTTTTCAATTTTGGTAAAGGGTATCATAAGCACCGGACCAGATAACGTTTGGTCGCCCGACCATTTTTCAGAAACTTCTTGAATAACTTCTTCCGCACGTCCTTGTCGTTCGCGAATCAAGCTTTCAATCCAGGAAGCCGGGATCAGTAAAATGAGAATTAAGAAACCGATTGAAAATAGTTTCACCATGATGGATTCGGTTATCCATTGGTTGAATCGCTCGAAGAGATTGGGAGTTGTTTCCATGTGTGTATTTGGTTTTATTAAAAGTACTTTGTATTTAAAAGTCAATGGTTAAATTTTTTTACTTGCGTTGTTGCTTGATTAATTCTTCCAATGCATCAAGGTGTTTCTTAAATGCCGTACGCCCCCGCTCTGTTACTTTATAGCGAGTGTTAGGTTTTCGCTCGATAAAAGATTTGCTGATGGAAATATATTTTTCACGCTCCAAGGCCTTCAGGTGCGTGGCCAGATTGCCATCCGTTACCTCCAACAAATCTTTCAGGGCATTGAAATCATATGAATCATTGGCCACCAGCACCGAAATAATCTGCAAGCGCACCCGATGTTCCATTACCTTATCCAGGTTATCAAACGGGTTTCTCATCGATCGTATTTCTTGAACATCAACGCACCATAAATAACGTGAAGTACTCCAAAACCTATCGACCAGAAAAGCAATCCATAACCTGGTAAAGCAGCTGAAATAAGTCCAAGCACGATTTCTGTATAACCCAGATACCTAAATTCATCAAACAAATTTGGGCTTGCGTTTATTAAGGCCAGTCCATAAAAAATTAAACAAGCCGGAACTGCTATAAAAAACTGACCGGTTGCCAACAAAATCATAATAAATGCGCCACCGGATATTAATGGGATTGCTATATTGACCAGCAACCTTTTACTGGTGGGATCCCAGACTTTTGCGCCCAACTTCTTTGCTTTTTTTGAGGCTAACAAATACCCTGTCAGCAAGGATGCGACCAATACAATTATTGCAATGAATAAGAGTTGGACAATTAATGTAATTTCTTTTACAGATTGATTGGCATAATCGAAAGGAGTTTTTGGATTATATAGTATTGAATAGGCCAGAGCCGCTCCACTAAGGGCATAAACTCCCGATAAGATTCCTGATAAACCACTGAGCGATAAAAACTTCACTGACCGCTCCATCATCTGGCGGATCGATTCGATGTCCTTTTGATAATCTGGATTGTGACTCATAAAAAAGTACTTTGTAATTCAAAGTTAGTGAACGGAACGATATGCACAAGGGTTTTCCTGCTGAGGCGGATTATTTTTAGTGTGATTTGGATATTTCAGGCTCAAAGCCTTAATATTGCACTCCCAATTCGGTTGGGAATCAATATTCTCCCTTAGCTCAGCTGGTTAGAGCATCTGACTGTTAATCAGAGGGTCCTTGGTTCAAGTCCAAGAGGGAGAGCTAAGAGGTTCGCTTAATGCGGGCCTTTTTTTATGTTCAAAATCTGAACTTGTTACCAAAATAAAGCGGTTACTAATCCGTCTCCTAAGACAGCTACTAAAAACACTTATCTAATGCCTGAACCCAAAAAGTCAAAAGTCACCCTGCGCGAAGTTTTTAAAACCATAATCTGGCCTCGTAGAAAGCTAATTTCTATTGGTCTTATTTTAATTGTAATCAGCCGAGTTGCCTCACTGGTTATTCCCTGGGCTACCAAATACATTATTGATGATGTAATGGGTAACAAAGACCTCTACATGTTAAAAATGATTTTAGGTGCCATTACTTTATCTATCGTGATACAAGCAGTTACATCCTATATGCTCACAAAAATTTTGAGCGTAGAAGCACAGCATTTAATCTCGATTTTACGCGTTCGGGTGCAGAAACAAATCCTTCGCTTGCCCACGCGCTTTTTTGATAATACAAAATCAGGCGCTCTGGTATCACGTATTATGACGGATGTCGAAGGTGTTCGTAATTTAGTAGGAACAGGCTTGCTTCAATTGGTGGGAGGAACGTTGAGTGCGGTGATTTGTCTTTTCATGCTGATCAAGATAAGCCCCATGATGACGTTACTGGTGCTTGTGCCAATGGCCATCTTTGGTTTCATTTCCTTTAAAGCATTTAGTTTTATCCGCCCGGTGTTTCGCGAGCGTGGAGAATTGAATGCAGAAGTTACAGGTCGTTTAACCGAAACTCTCAATGGGGTGCGCGTTATAAAAGGTTTCAATGCCGAAGAACAAGAGATTAGAACGTTCGAGCGTGGGGTTGAAAAACTTTATCTGAATGTCAAGAAGAGTTTAACGTCTACCAGTTTACTCACTAGCTCTGCAACATTTTTGATAGGTCTTGCTACGGTTGGCATTATGGGGCTGGGTGGTTATTACGTGATTCAAGACTCCATGACAATGGGCGATCTTATTTCGTTTGTGTTGTTCCTTGGCTTCGTTACGTTTCCTATTGTTCAGATGAGTAACATTGGCTCTCAATTAACAGAAGCTTTCGCTGGATTGGATCGCACGGAAGAAATTATGAACATGGCCATTGAAGATGATGGTACGCACCGCACCGTAAAAGTAGATGACATTAAAGGTGAAATTGTTTTCAAAGATGTTTCATTCGCGTATGAAGAAGGCAAGCCTGTGTTGAAAAATATAAATTTTGTTTCTGAAGTGGGATCCGTTACTGCATTGGTGGGTACTTCAGGATCGGGTAAAACAACCATTGCCGGGTTAGCGGCTACCTTTTTAAATCCTGATAGTGGTACCATCACGGTGGATGGAATTGATCTTACGAAAGTATCACTCACTAGTTATCGTAGTCAGTTGGGGGTAGTGTTGCAAGATGATTTTCTTTTTGAAGGTACTATTCGTGAAAATATTTTATTCCCACGTCCACACGCAACAGCAGAAGAATTAATGCAAGCAGTAAAAGGTGCTTTTGTGAATGAATTTACCGATCGCTTTGAAAAAGGATTGGATACCGTGATTGGTGAACGGGGTGTGAAATTATCAGGTGGCCAACGCCAACGAATCGCGATTGCACGGGCCATTTTAGCGAACCCACGGATTCTTATTTTAGATGAAGCTACTTCAAACCTGGATACAGAAAGTGAAAGCTATATTCAGGAAAGTTTAAGGAGTTTGATGCAAGGCCGAACTACGTTTGTCATTGCTCACCGATTGAGCACAATCCGCCAGGCAAACCAGATTTTAGTGATTGAAAACGGTGAAATAGAAGAGCGCGGAAAACATGACGAACTGATCGAAAAGAAAGGTCGTTATTATCAATTGTATACGTATCAAGCGAGAATTTAATTCCCAGGCGATTGCTTGAATCAGTCATGTTACAGAATTTAACCATGAGGTGAGGTCTAGTCGCCTGCGCACTTGGCGTGATGATTGACGTTATTTCAAGACTTTATGTCATTCTATTACGAAATATTTACCATTATCGAGACATACTGTCCTATTTATAGGGGATAAAATCCATCGGCACACTTTTCCCTGAAGTGAAGTGGAATTTAAAAAACATGTTTAACCTTAAAAAATAACAGTATGAGTATCATCCGGTATAACCCAAATGACTTCGTGTCAACTCCTTTTAGTTCTTTGATCGACCGTTTTTTTAACGAGTCGGTAACCCGTTCTGGCGGAAGCCAATTTGTTCCTAAAGTTGATATTGTTGAAACCCCCGAAGCTTATGAAGTTCATGTAGCCGCCCCGGGCCTTAACAAAGACGATTTTAAAATCGAGCTGAATGATAATTATCTTACCGTAAGTGGTGAGCGTAAATTCACCAATGAAAAGAAAGAGAAGAATTATCATTCCATTGAAACAAACTATGGTGCTTTCAGCCGTTCATTCACGTTGCCAGAAAACACTGATGCATCCAAAATCAATGCGAAGTATAACAATGGCATTTTGGAATTAAGCATTCCGAAGGATGAAAAGAAAGTATTGAAGCAAACCATTAAGGTGAGTTAATTAGAAGTAAGCAGTATGACGGAGGCAGTGCAGCAGTATTCATTCTGCTGACTGCCTTTTCCTTTAAAGAAAAATCCCGTAAAGGGTTTCTATTTATACGTGAACGTAGAGTGATGAAAAAAGGGAGGAGATCTCGCAGTAATCATCTTATGTGTGCCGACTGCATATTGTTGACTGCTTACCTTTTTTTAACTTTTACATTAGCAGGATAAGCCGTAACTTACCTCCAAGAGATGGTTATGAAGCGTTCGTTATTATTCCTTTTGGTTATTTGTGCTGCTTTTATTGGGGCTGTTATTGGTTCAGTCTTCACCCTTCGTTTTTATGATGGTGGTGCGAATTACAACTCAATTGAAGAAAGACAGAATTTACGACTCACAAGTTACTCTTCCGATTCATCGAATAGCAATCCGGTAATAAATTTTGAAACTGCAGCGCGCTTAGTGACTCCGGCTGTAGTTCACATCAGTACTGTTTATGGGGGTGGCAAATTTAGTCTCAATGCGTTGGATAGTTATTTAAATCCACATGCACGTTCATCGGGCTCTGGAGTAATTCTTTCCGATGATGGGTATATTGTTACCAACCACCATGTAATTGAAGATGCCAACTCTATTGAAGTGATTCTTAATAACAATCAACGCTTCTATGCCAAGTTGGTGGGTCAAGATCCTAGTACGGACCTGGCATTGCTGAAAATCAAAGCAAAGAATCTTCCCTTTGTTAAGTATGGAGACAGTGATCAGATTATTACCGGTGAGTGGGTTCTGGCAATTGGCAACCCTTTCGATTTGAATTCAACGGTAACCGCAGGGATTGTCAGTGCTAAAGCCCGTAACATCAGAATTCTTTCTGATAGAAATAACCTTAATGTTGAATCCTTTATTCAAACGGATGCTGCGGTTAATCCAGGCAACAGTGGTGGTGCATTGGTAAATATGAAAGGCGAGTTGATTGGTATTAATTCCGCCATTGCAACAGCTACCGGAAATTACAATGGCTATTCATTTGCCATACCCGTAAGTCTGGTAAAAAAGATAATGGACGATTTACTTGAATATGGTCAGGTACAGCGCGGTTTGCTGGGAGTACAAATTATTGATGTAAATGCGTTGTTGGCAGAAAATTTAGACCTGGATGTTGTGCAGGGTGTACTGGTACGATTTGTAAATAAAGGAAGCGCGGCAGAAGCATCGGGTATGGAGAGTGGTGATGTCATTACAGCGATTGATAATCATCCGGTAAGTGGAGTTTCAGAATTACAGGAATGGGTAGCGCGCAAGAGACCCGGCCAATCGGTTCAAGTCAAGTTTATCAGAGATCATGAAGATATGGAAGTTGCAGCTATTCTAAAAAACGTTGAAGGATCTGCAGAAATACAAAAGAAACCTGTAAGGTACGAACTGGAAGGTGCCACCCTCGATGAAGTTCCTTATTCTAAATTGAATGAGCTAAAGTTGGATGGGGGCGTACTGATTAAAAAATTATCGTTTGGGAAATGGAAGAAATCAGGCATCCAGGAAAATTTTATAATCACTCATATTGATAAAGCCTCTATCGATAACGTGAGTGATCTTAATCGCGCCATGGAAATGAAAAAAGGCGGTGTACTCATTGAAGGGGTGATGATGAATGGTGAGAAGCTTACCATTGGGATGAACTGGTAATTTCGGTAGTTTTGTATTCTATCAGAAATTAACTACTCATGAAAAACTTTGGCATTGCAGAAGCCCTTTCAAAACTGGGATTAAAAAAATCTAATTCAGGAACCTCAACTGGACAAAAGTGGCTGCGCACAAAAGGAGCAACTCTTTATTCATTCTCACCGGTTGATGGCAAGTTGATTGGAAAAGTTCAAGCTACAGATGAAGCAACCTTTGAGAAGGTTGTGAAGCAATCTCAACAAGCATTTCTGGAATGGCGATTAGTTCCTGCCCCTAAGCGAGGCGAAGTAGTTCGTCAAGTGGGTTTAGCATTGCGAAAATATAAAGAGCCTTTAGGTAAACTTGTTTCCTATGAAATGGGCAAATCCTATCAGGAAGGATTGGGCGAAGTGCAGGAAATGATTGACATCTGCGACTTTGCCGTTGGTCTTTCACGCCAGTTGCAAGGATTAACGATGCATTCGGAGCGTCCCAAACACAGAATGTACGATCAATACCATCCGCTTGGTGTAGTAGGAATCATTTCTGCTTTTAATTTTCCGGTTGCAGTTTGGTCGTGGAACGCAGCGCTAGCGTGGGTATGCGGTGATACCTGTATTTGGAAGCCATCCGAAAAAACTCCGCTCTGCAGCATTGCTTGTCAGAATATAATTAATGAAGTATTCAAAAAGAATAATGTACCCGAAGGTGTTTCGTGCATCGTGAATGGCGATTATAAAATCGGCCAACAATTGGCAGCGCATGAAAACATTCCTTTGGTATCAGCTACAGGAAGTGTACGTATGGGCAAAGCAGTTGGTAAAACTGTTGCCGAGCGACTAGGCCGTGCCTTACTTGAATTGGGTGGCAACAATGCCATTATCATTTCAGAAAATGCAAATCTTGAAATGTCAGTTCGTGGAGCGTTGTTTGGTGCCGTGGGCACAGCTGGTCAACGCTGTACAACTACCCGAAGGCTCATCATACATGAATCCTTGTACGATGAAGTTAAGGCGCAATTGAAAAAAGCCTACAGCCAATTAAACATTGGTAATCCCCTTGATGAGCAAAACCATGTAGGCCCGCTTATCGATACACTTGCTGTTAAATCCTATCGCAATGCATTGAAGAAAGTGAAAGAAGAAGGTGGTTCTTTCGCTGTGACCGGAGGTGTACTAAAAGGAAAAGGCTACGAATCGGGTTGTTACGTAAAACCAGCCATTGCTGAGGTTAAAAACAGTTTTGAAATCGTGCAGCAGGAAACTTTTGCACCGATTCTCTATCTGATCAAATATAAAACACTTGAAGAAGCCATTGCACTTCAAAATGGAGTGAAACAAGGATTGTCGTCAGCGATTATGACAACCCGAATGCAGGAAATGGAACAATTTTTATCTCATGCCGGGAGCGATTGTGGAATTGCAAATGTCAACATTGGCACTTCGGGAGCTGAAATTGGCGGTGCCTTTGGTGGTGAGAAAGAAACAGGTGGCGGACGCGAATCAGGTTCGGATGCGTGGAAGGTGTATATGCGTAGGCAAACCAACACCATTAACTATGGTGACAGTTTACCATTAGCGCAAGGAATAAAGTTCGAAATCTAAGCCGCTGTTGCAAATCAGGTAGCAGAAGACTATTTTTATAGCTTACACTAATTTATGGCAGAACATAAATACCGCACCGTCATGCTAATTGACGACAATGAGATCGACAATCTAATCAATCAAAAAATGATTGAAGCGGCTGCTATTACCAAACACATCTATACGCACACAGGCGCTAAAAGTGCAATCGAATTTCTAAGAAACATTGAAAAACTAGAAGTAGCAGATCAGGTTTTGCCCGACTTGATTTTTCTAGATATTGATATGCCGTTAATGGATGGGTTCCAATTTTTAGATGAGTTCGAAAAGTTTGGAACAATGGTGAAGAAGAAATGCAAAATTGTGATGCTCACCTCATCGATCAATCCGCAGGACTTTAACAAAGCCAAAAAGTATCACAACGTAAAACTCTATTTGAATAAACCTCTTTCTCAGGAAAGCATCAGCAGCCTTACAATCTAGCTTAAGTTCCTGGTGCTTCGATAGCTGTTAGGTTTTCGATAAACAGTTCATCCATTCTAACGAAACACGTAGGTGCAAAATAATTCACTTCAATGGCTTTAAACTTAGGTATCACCGAAGCGATTTTTTTTGATTTTTCTTTTTTGGCTTCACTAGTGGCTATCTTAAGAATTTTCAAAAACACTAAAACATTCTCGCATTCATCTTTTCCAAACAATCTTATTTGGCGCTGAATACTGCTTGTTAATTGATTGAATAATTCAAAATCTCGCAGCATGCAATATTGAAGTGCAAGAATGGCCTTTACTTCCATCTGAACAAAAGGGAATTTCTTTAAGCTTACTTCGTTGAGCAGGTTATTGATCAATTTTGCAGCTTCCTCATACTTGCCTACGTAATAGCAACCCAGGGCACGATAGGTAATAAAAATGGCATGCTTAGGCACATCTTGAATATCTGATTCTATGTCTTCAAATAGACTGTCATTCTCAGCATAAATATCCTTTTCTGTACCTAGCCGTATATGCCGCTCTAACTTAGATATTAAGAAACGGGCAGCAAATGTATAAAATGGATAATTGACCAAAAGGTTGGAGGCCGCATCATTTACCTCTTCAAAATATTTCTCAACTTGTCTATATACTTTGTAATGGTTATAATACTCCAGCTTGAGAAACTCAAATATCAAATTGAGGTGATAGTAAAGCGGATCAAGATTGTAGGTATCAAATATCTTTTGAACATGCGCAAAAATATCTTCAATCGATTCACCATCTGTCTGTAAGCTATCATCCGGCTCAACAAACAAACGATGGAACACCAACATACAACTTTGGTAAACATATAGTCTATGAGACTCATAAATGCGAGCTACATTTTGCATTTCCTTCATCAACAACGTAAGCCCTAATTTCTCTGTTTCATCATTCGATAAGTAGTAATTACCATACTTCCTGAAGTATTCCACCAGCAAGTCCTCAGCTTTATCTACCGCGAGCATATAGGCAACATGCCGGTTATATAACTGCGAGTACTGAAAATGTTCAGGTGTGTGAATATGAATTTTTTTTAACGACTTATATACGATAGTAAGTTCATTGGCTAAATCATAGTCGATAAGTTCTTTTTCAAGTTTTTTAAGAGTTGCGATGGTAATTGTACGTTTTTTAGTAAAAAGCACCTCGTTCAGGTTGGCCACTTTGCGTAATATATCCGTGCGCGGGCTTTCCATTTGCTCTAATAAATGCTCCTCTATTTTTTGATTCAACCGCGATCGAAGCGTGTAGTAGGCATTTGCATTTACCTCCAGTTCTACCATGATTTTACTATCCGAAAGCTGGCGTTCACGCAACGCCCTTAACAGGTGAGCGGACTTTTCAGCATTACTTTCAATCAACGAATCATAGATCGATTTGTAATCAGAATCAGAAAGCTGCTTGACTATGTTTTTAAGTTTGGCCATTAATTAGGCATTTGTCGCAAAAGATACAAATTTATAAACTCTATGCAATGACCATCCGTTACCGACTATTATTTTTGAGCTAGTACCCTTTATTCAATTCCTTCAAGTTTAAAAATATGGACTCCTACCCGTAATCGTTTCAATTGAGTTTATCGATATTTACACCTGTAAGTAAGTCATAGCCTATGCGCCATACCATGAAGAAATTTGTTCTTTTGATTGTCTTGATGATGCCTCTGCTGGCAACCAGTCAAAACCTGCGTTGGGCAGATGGTACATCCTACTATCAAATCGAAAATGGGGAAATAAACCAATACAGACTTCCAGACAATTCAAAAATTCCCTTTGTGACAAAGGCTGAACTGACCCCGGCAACTCAAAGCACAAGTTTAGCGGTTCGAAATTTTTCTTTATCCACCGATCAAACTAAAGTTTTGATTTTCACAAACACTCAAAAAGTCTGGCGCCTAAACACCCGCGGTGATTATTGGGTATTGGATCGTTCAGCCAAAACCTTAAAACAGATTGGGAAAGACCGCCCCCAATCTTCACTCCTGTTTGCTAAACTTTCGCCTGATGCTACTCAGGTTGCTTATGTAAGCGAGCAAAATGTATATGTTGAAAATCTGGTGAGCGGGCAAGTAAAAGCCATTACTACCGATGGAAACAGAAAATTAATCAATGGCACATTCGATTGGGTGTATGAAGAAGAGTTTGCTTGCCGCGATGGCTTTCAATGGAGCCCTGACAGTAAACAAATTGCTTATTGGCAATTGGACGCTAATCAGATTCGTGATTTTTATATGATCAATAATACAGATTCTCTCTATTCTCAAATTATTCCAGTAGAATATCCCATTGCTGGACAAACCCCTTCACCTGCCAAAATTGGCGTGGTTAATTTAGCTACCAACAAGACGACCTGGATGGTGATACCAGGGGATCCTAAACAAAATTACTTACCACGAATAGAATGGAATAGTTCAAACGAAATTTTTGTTCAACAGCTTAATCGAAAACAAAACGAAAGTAAAATTTTCTCTTGCCAATCAAATACAGGTAAGGCAACTTTGGTTTATACAGAAAAAGATGAGGCCTGGATCGATTTATTTACACCCTGGGAAAATGTATACGCCCTTGACTTTCGTCATTACTTTAAATGGCTGAATAGCGGTAAGGAGTTTTTATGGATGAGTGAAAAAGATGGTTGGCGCCATGCTTATCGAATTTCTAAAGATGGCTTGAAAGAAACGCTTATTACCAAAGGTAATTTTGATGTAATGGACATCCGCTTAATTGATGAAAAAAATAACCTTCTTTATTTTTTAGCTTCACCCGAAAACGCCACACAGAAATATTTATACAAAACCAAACTTGACGGGAAGGGTAATGCCGAACGAGTAACCCCATCTGCCTTATCTGGCACGCACGAGTATTCAATTTCACCAACAGGAACTTATGCCACACACAGTTTCAACAACAGCTTTACAAAACCAGTGGCTGAAGTCATCTCCCTGCCTACCCATAAAGCCATAAACGAATCCCATAGCATTCAGTCACAATTAAAGAATGCCGAACAGAAAAAAACGGTTGAATTTTTTAAGGTAAAAACTGAAGAAGGAACTGAAATGGATGGCTGGATGGTGAAGCCGGCTAACTTTGATCCCACCAAAAAATATCCGGTTCTATTTTATGTTTATACAGAACCATGGGGCGCCAATGTGCATGATACCTATGGCGTAAGTGACAATTTTCTTTTCAACGGAGATTTGGCTGAGGAAGGATACATCTACGTATCAATTGATAACCGGGGTACACCCGCACCCAAAGGCAGGGCCTGGCGCAAGAGTGTGTATAAAAAAATTGGTTTGGTAAACATCCGCGATCAGGCCTTGGCGGCTAAAGAAATTTTAAAGTGGCCTTTCGTAGATGCAAGTCGCGTAGCCGTTTGGGGTTGGAGTGGCGGTGGTTCAGCTACTCTTAACCTGCTATTTCAATATCCTGAAATTTACAAAACCGGAATTGCCGTGGCCGCGGTCGCAAACCAGCTAACCTATGACAATATGTATCAGGAACGATACATGGGTTTACCCCAAGAAAATCTGGAAGACTTTATTAAAGGTTCGCCTCTCACCTATGCAAAAAACTTGCAAGGCAATTTGTTATACATCCATGGCACCGGTGACGACAATGTGCATTATGCGAATGCCGAAATGCTGGTGAATGAATTGATAAAACACGGAAAACAATTTCAGTTTATGCCTTATCCTAATCGCACGCACAGCATCTCGGAAGGAGAGGGTACGTTTGAGCATCTTTCAACCTTGTATTCTAACTATTTAAGAACGTATTGCCCACCGGGTGGAAGGTGATGCAGGTTCCTATTTCGACATTGCATTTATTTGAGCCTCTCGAAAAAAAATTAATCGAGTTGCTCAAATCTCTTTCATCAGAAGATTGGAACAAACCCACAGTAGCTAAGTTGTGGACAGTGAAAGATGTTGCCGCCCACTTGCTTGATGGCAACATGCGTGTGTTGGCGTGTGCACAGAATTATACAGGCGATCCGCCAGTAGAAATTAATTCCTATCAGGAGTTGGTATCGTATCTCAATAATCAAAATGCAGATTGGGTAAAAGCCATGAAGCGTGTTAGTCCGGAGGCGATTATTAAATTGCTGGAAGTAACTCAACAGGATTTTATTTCTTATTATCATTCTCTTGACCCTCATGCACCCGCTCGTTTTTCAGTAGCATGGGCGGGTGAACAAACATCCGCTAACTGGTTTCACATCGCGCGTGAATACACCGAACGTTGGCATCACCAACAACAAATACGGGATGCCGTATTCAAACAAGGAATTATGGACAGAGAATTTTTCTTTCCGCTGATTCAAACGTTTATGATGGCGCTACCTTATACCTATAAAGATAAAAAAGCAAGTGAGGGGACAATAATTTCAGTCTGCGTTACGGGTGAAACCGGTAGCGAATGGAAAATAAAAATGCAGGAGGGAACCTGGCAGTTTTCCGATGAAGATTTAAAGCCCACCACGACCATTGAACTGGATCCAGAAACTTCCTGGAAATTATTTACGAAAGCACTGGATAGAGAATCTGTCTTAAAACGAATCAAAATTTCCGGAGACAAAGAACTAGCCGAACCTATTTTTAGTATGACGGCAATTATGGGGTAATCTTAATAATACTAGTTAGGTATGTTGACTTTTGAGCTAATATCTTATTAGCTATCTGGATCTCTCTTACTTCTGCTAATTTCATTTGCCAAAGAATTTAGAGGGAGTCCATAAAGCATTGAATACAAACCTATGGTATTCATTTTAAATATATCATAGAAATGTAGAACAGACAAAAAAAGGCGCCCAACACTTAATGTCATGACGCCTGTTTTATTGTGGAGAATATCGGAGTCGAACCGATGACCTCTTCCATGCCATGGAAGCGCTCTAGCCAGCTGAGCTAATCCCCCTTCTCAATTATGAGATTGCAAAGATATTTTATTTTCGGTTTCCTGCAAGAAGCTGTATGTGTACTCCCACTTTGCGCCACTGCACCCTTGTGGGAAACACCTATAAACTATCCATAGCATCTATCCCTAGTATTTAGTATTTTACCCATCCTAACAAAAAATGCGATTATGAAAATTCAATACACCTTAATCATCCTGCTATTATTTGTGGTAACGGTTTCCTTTGGTATTGATCCAAAAGATACGCGTATGTTAAATCAGCCTGCAGTCAGCGCAACGCACATCGCGTTTATTTATGCCGAAGACTTGTGGGTGGCTAATAGTGATGGCAGTTCACCAATACGGTTAACAGTTGATGAGGGGATTGAATCAAACCCGGTATTCTCCCCTGATGGAAAATCAATTGCCTTTAGTGCTCAATATGATGGAAATACCGATGTGTTTATTGTGCCTGTGGAAGGAGGTATTCCTACCCGATTGACCTGGCATCCGGGAGCCGATTTTGTGAGAGGCTTTACTCCCGATGGTAAGAGTGTACTCTTTATTTCACAACGCACTGTTTTCACCAATCGCTATGCTCAATTATTTACGGTACCTACAACCGGTGGATTTCCCACGCAAGTAGAATTGCCAAACGCATGGACAGGAGCCTATTCACCCGATGGGAAACAAATTGCGTATTCGCCCATTGCACCACGTTACGGACAATGGAAACATTATCGGGGCGGCACAATCTCTACCCTTTGGATTTTTTCTTTTACTGATAAATCGGCCATTAAAATTCCGCAACCGAAAGAAGGATGCAATGATTCCGATCCAATGTGGATTGGCAATACTATTTATTTCAGAAGTGACCGCAACGGTGAGTTTAATTTGTTTGCGTACGATGTATCAACAAAAAGTGTGTCACAATTAACTACGTTCACCGATTTTCCTGTTGTGAGCAATGGTACTGGAAGCGGGAAGATAATTTTGGAGCAAGCCGGTTATCTTCACATGTTCAATCCAACCAGCAAGACAACATCTAAATTGTTTATTGGTATTGCTACTGACCTACTGGAACTTCGCCCGCGATATGTAAAAGGAGATTATGTTCGATCCGGGGAAATTTCACCGACTGGCATACGTGCCGTTTTTGATTATCGCGGTGATATCATAACGATGCCGGCCGAGAAAGGGGATGCCCGTAACATTACGTTATCGCCCGGGGCGCATGAAAAATATCCCACCTGGTCGCCCGATGGAAAGTCGATTGCTTATTTTTCTGATGCCTCAGGTGAATATGAGCTGCATATTCAATCTCAGGATGGCAAAGGCCAAGCGCGAGCCATCAAATTAAATGGAGCTGGTTTCTATGCCGATCCCTATTGGTCGCCCGACAGCAAAAAAATTGCCTATGGTGACAACAGCCGGAGTTTATACGTGTTAGATGTTGCTTCTGGCATTTCTAAAAAGATTGATAGCGATGAAATTTATTCCCCTGGTGTATTCCGAAAAATGTTCGGAAACTGGAGTGCTGACTCGAAATGGTTTGGGTATGATAAACTAACCGAAACAAATTTCAAACGCATTTATCTTTATTCTGTTGATCAGGGCAAATCCTTTGCCGTAACGGATGGGTTGAGCGATGCCGCTGAACCGAAAATTGATCCCACAGGAAAGTATTTGTATTTCTTTGCTTCCACCGATGCAGGCCCGGTAGTCAATTGGTTCGATCAATCCAATAATGACATGCGCGCTACCAGTTCTATTTACTTAGTTACGCTTCAGAAAAATACAATCTCTCCTTTCGCAAAAGAAAGCGATGAAGAAATTGCAAAAGTGGAGAAAGTTGCCGAGTCTACACCTGATAAAAGCAAGAACAAGAAAGAACCTGAACCGGAGAAGAAAGCGGAAGTCTTGCGTGTGGATTGGGATGGCATTAATACTCGGATTATAGATATGCCATTAAAAGCCAGCAACTACTCACAATTGGAAGTGGGCAAAGACGGTGAACTTTATTTTATAGAATCTTCCTATGCTCCCGGACCTGGCACGTTGCATAAGTATGATTTTAAGAAACGCAAAGACAATGAAGTGATGCCCCTGAGTGGCTACGTACTTTCTGCTGATGGAAAGAAAATGCTATACTTCAATGGCAACGCCATTGGAATAACCAATGCCGGAGAAAAACCAGAACCGGGAAAAGGAATTCTTAACGTTACTTCCATTCAAGTTAAAATTGATCCTGTTGCAGAATGGGCACAAACATTTGATGAAGCGTGGCGAATTAACCGCGATTATTTTTATGATCCGGGCATGCACGGTGCGGATTGGCCCGCTATGAAAAAGAAATACAGTCAGTTTTTACCACATCTATCCTGTCGTGGTGATTTGAACACGGTGATTCAATGGATGTGTAGTGAGTTGGTAGTCGGGCATCACCGTTTACAAGGTGCCGGTGAAAAACTAAATAATCCTGAACAAATAAGTGGCGGTTTACTTGGCGCAGATTACGAAATCGCAAACAATCGCTATCAAATCAAGAAAATTTATGGTGGCTTAAACTGGAATCCTGAATTGCGTTCGCCACTAACAGAGCCCGGTATCAATGCTACCGTGGGGGACTATATTCTTGCGGTAAATGGAAAAGAGGTTACGGCCTCACAAAACTTATTCAGCTTTTTTGAAAATACGGCAGGCAAAATTGTTGAGCTGACCATTGGCCCCAATGCCAACAACACTGGTTCACGTGTGGCAAAAGTTGTTCCGGTGGCTAATGAATATGCTTTGCGCAACCGCGATTGGGTGGAAGGTAACTTGAAAAAAGTTAATGAAGCAACCAACAATCAGGTTGCATATGTATATGTACCCAACACAGCGGGGCTTGGTCATGAATATTTTAAACGCTACTTCTATCCACAGGCAAACAAAAAAGCTATCATCATTGATGAGCGCTTCAATGGGGGCGGCCAGATTGCGAATTATTATATTGATTTACTACGCCAACCATACCATGCCCACTGGAATACACGCTATGGAAAAGACTTTAAAACTCCAAGCGCATTTATTGAGGGCCCTAAGGTGATGTTGATTGATGAGACAGCCGGTTCAGGTGGTGATATGCTTCCCTTCATGTTTCATAAATTTAAGTTGGGAACCTTAGTAGGTAAACGCACGTGGGGCGGATTAGTAGGTGTGTTGGGCTTCCCCGAATTTATTGATGGCGCTTCCGTTACGGCACCTAATCTTGCTATCTGGACGAAGGATGGGTTTATTGTGGAGAACGTAGGTGTGCCACCCGATATCGAAGTGGAGCAAATGCCGGGGGATGTAATTAAAGGAAATGATCCGCAATTAATGAAGGCGATCGAAGTGGCCTTAGATGAGCTGAAGAAAAATCCTGTAATAGAACCTGCGCGGCCACCGTATCCAATAAAGACGAAAAACTAAAATCGGATGCTGGATACTGGATGCTATTTGCTGGACTCATCTCCAGTACCAAGCATCCAGTATCCAATGTTTGGCTACTTCTTAATCAATTCATCTTTCTTAATCAACTCCTCCTGCTTAATCACGGCTGTCCAAACACTGGTGCGCTCGTTATCCATGCGCGTCCATATGGGGGTGATAATCCCTTTATGAGCATCTATGTTATTATAATCACCAAAAAATTTGGTATCTGAAGGGACAAATGGGCTCTCACTAATTTTTGTTTCTTTAAATGTGTTTCCACCATCGGTAGAGTACGCCATGTACACATCAGTCTGCAAATCTTCGTAGGCTCTGCGATCGTAATACACGATGTAGATATACCCTGTTGTTTGATCGACAGCCATCCAAGGCAAAAACTGATGTTTGCCGGGTTCATCCTGATTAATGCGCATTGGCTGCGACCACAAATCACCATAGTTGGTGGAGCGAATGAACCATATATCGGTATCATCTTTTCCGTTTTTTTGATCGGCCCAAACAAGGTACAAACTGCCGTGCGTTCTTGCTTTACTCACATCCATTTTTAACACAGGCATTCCATTGCTTCGGCTTAATCCGGGAATGTCCATCGACCAACCACCTTCCTGTTTGGCAATTAGCAAATCGTTAGTCAACCAGGTAGTACCTCCATCAAAAGAACGATCGTAGTAAATATTTCCATGACTTGCCCACGCAACTCCTACCCTGCCCTTATCATCAACTACCGGAACAGCACCCTCTGTTGTATTATCATCATCCAAACAATCGCCCGGGTTCTGGTTAATCTGAATTGCCTTACTCCATTTTTTTCCAGCTTTGGTACTCATGCTAAACATGATGTTGGAATGACAACTGGGATCATCCAATCCATAAGTATCAAACTGCGTCCACGTTGTGTATAGATATTGTTTTTTTGGATGCACTGCAGGCCATTGCTTATCCTGATCCGTGGGTGGGTTGTGGCCAATAGAAACTCCACTCGTCCAATTAATACCTCCATCCGTAGAT
Organism: Cyclobacteriaceae bacterium; assembly: GCA_016787755.1. GTDB lineage: Bacteria > Bacteroidota > Bacteroidia > Cytophagales > Cyclobacteriaceae > ELB16-189. The sequence goes on from JAEUUA010000026.1 coordinate 26,617, forward strand.
TTTTGACAAACAATCCGATCAAGCCATTCGTCATTGCTTCTCCCTTTACCACTTGGGTCGGCTAAATGGAAGAAATACATGTGTCCTTTAACATCAGAGATCAAAGCCGGATCGCCAAACACGCCAAATGGAGATTCAAGTTTTGTCTCGGCCCATGTTTCACCCCCATCATGAGTATGGATAGCTCGATCCAATACCACTCCTGCAACAATATTTTTTGGATTTTTTTTATTAATGGCAATGCTTGGCTCCACAGGAGGATAAACTCCTTCCGCCTGCTCCGTTAATTTTATGTTTTTAAATTGTCCTATCGAACTGATGCTTATCAGCAGGAAGAAAAAGAAGAATCGAATCATAATTGGGTTATAACCGCCTTAAAGATACTTCAAAGTTTTCAGAACTTCGACCCATCGCTGATAGCCAGCCCCATTTAAGTGCAAGCCATCGAAGGTCAATACCGGATCCAATCTTCCTTGTTTATCCAAAAATTTACCATACAGATCAACGTAGGTGTAGCGCATCCGTTCTGCATAGCGCGAAAGCTGATCGTTGATAATAAGGATATGGCTTCCATTGTTAAACTGCCGTGGGAATTTCTCAACGGTTTCATTAACCGGTAAAATGCTGTGCACAAAAATTTTCGTGCCTGGGGAGGCGCTTTTTACTTTGGATATGAAGTTGAAAATATTTTCTATAATTGCTTCATCCGGAATATTCTTTGATAAGTCATTTGTACCAATCAAAACGAAAAGTTTTGAGGGCTTTAACTTAATGATTTCGTTAGCGCGGGCCAGTAATCCAAACGTATTGTCCCCTGAAATACCGCGATTGATTATGGTAGAGTCCTTTAACAATTTTTTCCAATTGCCTCCTTCCGTAATGCTGTTTCCAACAAAAACTATTTTACCCGGCAATAACGATTCGCGTTTAAAATTTTCCATTCGCACCCAATAATGTTCGGGCATGTTAGGAATAGTATCATAGGGTCTTTTTTGTGCATACGCAGAAACCGAAATAAGAATACCCAGAAATATTAAAAAGGTTTTCATTTTTTGAAGGTATCAATTTTCGTGTTCAACTTTTCACTTCCCCCTATCTCAACTACCGATGATCCATACACAGTAATAGTCGCCTTTGTAAAATCTTCCTCATTCGCTTTATAAATATTGTCGACATACTTCTGAGGGTTGCGGTCGATGTATGGAAACCAGGTGCTGTGTATCTGTACCATAATTCTGTGTCCCTTCTTAAAGGTATGCAGAATATCCTGAAGAGTAATGTTAACATCGGTGATTTCTCCGGGTTTAAACGGCTCAGGCTTTTCAAAACTACTGCGAAAGCGCCCTCTAAAGACCTCATGGCGCACCAACTGCTGATATCCACTCATTACAATGTTACTAGGGTTATGTTCGTAGTTTGGATGATCGTCTGGATACACATCAATCAACTTCACGATAAAATCAGCATCGGTACTTGATAAAGAAACTTTCAACTTTGCCATAATCTCACCGGCCAAAGTAACGGCATCAAACAGAGGTTCTGTTTCAAACGTGATTACATCGGGGCGCGTAGAGGCATGGCGCTGATCGTCTGTCATAAACCTGCGGGGGGTAAAGACAAGACCTTCTGTTTGTGAAGTGTATGGAACGGGTTTGGCCGGATCACTTACATACTCGAAAGAAGATTCGTTCTTTAACGGCTGATTCACCGATAATTTTCCATACTCACCAAAATACAATTTCACAGGCGGCATTCCTTTAGGTGGCCATTCCGCAAACTTGTTCCAGGTTTTTAATCCGCAATCAAACATATATGCCTCTGGTAAGTTGGGTGTACCATTTTCCTTAAGCATGGTATTGAAAAACGTGCGCTCAATTTCGCGTTGATAGAACGTAGAAATGCTATCCCCAAAATAAATATGATTGATGATTTGTTTTCCGTTTTCACGAGCCCAGTCGCCATGGCTCCATGGGCCCATCACAAGGGTATTATACGTTTGCGGACTTGTTGCTTCAATGCGTTTATAGATATTAAGCGGGCCATACAAATCCTCGGCATCGTACCATCCACCCACCGTCATGATTGCATGGTTAACATTTGTAAGATGAGGCAATAAGTTACGTTTCTGCCAAAACTCATCATAGTTGGGGTGATCGATGGTTTGCTTCCAGAAAAAATTATCATCATGATACTTCTCTGTGGCGTTTTTCAACGCCCCTAATTCTAAATTAAAATCATAGCCATTTTTTGAATTGGCTTCGCGAAAACGAATCATCTTATCATCATACCAACTTTTGTCGGATGGTTTTTCATGCTGATAGCCAAACACTCCAAAGGCGGCTAAATAGCTTTGAAGAAATACTCCATTGTGATGAAAATCATCAAACCAAAAATCAGAAATAGGTGCTTGAGGGGAGGATGCCTTTAAAGCCGGGTGGGCATCCGGTATCCCGGCAGCCGTATAAAAACCTGGATAGGAAATACCCCACTGCCCTACCTTTCCATTATTATTCTTTACATTTTTAATCAACCAATCAATGGTATCCCAGGTATCGGAAGCTTCGTCAATATCAGTTTTGTTTTTGCGGTCGTTACCCGGAATATTGGGGCGCATGTTATCAAATTCACCTTCACTCATCCAGCGGCCGCGCACATCCTGATACACGAAAATGTAGCCATCCTTCATTAAATATTTAGATGGCCCAAGGTTTCTGCGATAGGTTGTTGCGCCATAGGGAGCCACACTATAGCATGTTCGCTGCATTAAGATTGGGTATGCCTTACTTTTATCTTTCGGCAAATAGATAGACGTAAAAAGTTTTGTCCCATCGCGCATGGGTATCTGCACCTCCATTTTTTCATAATTGTTTCTTATATAAATGGAATCTGGCGTCTCGGCAAAGGCCGTTAAACCTATAGAAGTGAAAAGGAGTACACTAATAAGCTGTTTCATAGGTGTCTTTTATTAAAATGAAAAATAAGAAGTTAGAACGCCAAAGACAATACCAACCAATATTATGACAACCTCAACTATTTCAAGATTTCTTTAACCAATTACCAGTGAGGTGGAATTACTGTTACTCAGTCTATTTTAAAACTCCAACAACAAAAACATGAAAAAGACATAGCGCACTGACTCTATTCATTACCAGTTGCAAAAAAAATGGAAGCCCGCCAGTGAAAAAGCATAAGCTTACTTAGCCGCCTACCAGATTCCTTAGTCATATGAATCGAAAGAATATTTTTTGAAAGATAATTCTGCATCAACAGTCATAATTAGCATTTATAAAACGAATAATTGAATTACCTTAGCCTCTTCATGTAAAATGTTCTGAACTTAAGAAATGAAAAAAACCTGAAAACCACTTTTGAAAATTCAATTCACGAGGTATCTTTCTAACACTTAGTATCTCAGAAAATTCTCACAGCATTGAAAAAGGTAGGCTTTTTCCTTCTCGTCTTACTTCATACCGTGCTGTTGGTAGTGCTGTCCCTCTTATGGCTTAATTTTTCGTTTACGTATGATAACGAATCAACTATTATCTCAGCAGTTTCAATCGCAAAAACTGTCTTGTTCAAGATCGAGGCAAAGCCATCAAAAAATGACTTTCTCTTAATTAATGTTTCATACCAAAAAACACTCATACCGAAACTAGATCACTATGGATTTGAAATAGGCAATGAAGCGATCACCGATCGGGTAAGCCTGGCTGCACTTTTTGAAAAAACATCTTCCTTCAACAATCACCGCTATCTGGTATGCGATATTTTTTTAGATCAGCCTTCTCCTGCAGATAGTGTGCTATTGCATCATGTGCGTAGAACAAAAAATATTCTTTTCCCGTACCATCGGCAGGATGGCAAATTTTTGAGACCCATTATACCCATCCCCCAGGCCCTTTCCGACTACGACTCCGACTTTGGAAGTTTTTTAAAATATTCCTACCTGCAATATGACACATGCCAAACTATTGCCCTTAAAATGTACCTCGATCTACACCGAGGCATCTATAAAAAGAGCGGTTGGTTTTATAAAAAGAATGGTCGCCTGGTGTTAAACTCTTTTATCCTGGAATTTCCCATTCGTCAATACGATATTTTTCGCGAAGACACAGTCGGATACAATTCGATTCATCTCACAAATTTTTTATCTCTACCCGATCCGCTCATGGAAGAGATGCTGAAAAACAAAATAGTCGTGATTGGGGATTTTCTAGAAACCGATCTCCATCAAACTATATATGGGGCTAATGCAGGGCCTCTCATACACCTCAATGCCTACCTTAATTTAAGAGAGAATAAAAATATGTTAACACCTTGGTTTTTTATTTATATATTTTCAGCCTTCTACGTATTTTCCTTTTTTCTTTTCAAAAAGAATAAGGTGAGTACGTTGAAATGGATTAGAAAAATCCAAAGCAGCAAACTGGGTGGATTTCTATTTGATTACCTTAAATACGCTTTATTTCTGCTTTTGATGTCTATAACATCGTATCTGATTTTTGGAATTCATTTAAACATTCTCATCATCAGCTTATACTTTAGTATTGCCGAATATCTTATTGAATATTATTATAAAAATGTAAAACAGATATCGTAACGCTCCCCAAAATTAATTTTACTATGATCAAAACTACGCTCTTCGTTTCGTTACTTTTCTTTTCTACTACAAGCCAAGCCCAGGAGTATTATGTCTTGAATGTGAAAGGGCATGTAAAAATTTTAAAAAATGAAAAAGAACTTAAGACCAATGACATCATAAAAGCAAACGATAAACTTATCTTCTCTTCTGAACATGATGCGGTGGCGGTAGTGAATAGCAAATCAGGAAGACATATAATTAAACCTACTCCTACATCGGGCTCCACGGAATTAGCGGCCCTAGTGAAAGATATTCTGATACCAGCCAATAATAGACTTAGTACACGCAATGGAGGCTTTAATACACCCTTAGATTTTCAGATTTATTTCGCAGACACAGTGCTGCTACTTGATGAAATGAAGCACAAAGTAAATAATGAATATTTCCCTCTTTCAAATGACACTTTCTTTTTTATTCGGTACAATTATCAAGGTGAAGAAATTAATAAGAAATTATTCTCGCCTTCAGATAGCCTGATTATAAACCGTGCAGCACTTTTTTCGATAGACGGAAAGCCTATTGACGTTGAGGATACCTCTGATTTAAAATTATTCTATCTGAATGGCCAAAACATTCTTTTTATTTGCGCTTTAAAAATCAGTACACCGGATTTAAAGGCCTTAAGAACCGAGACCAATTTATTAAGAAAAGTCCTCTCAACAAAGCTTTCAGAAAGAGCGGCCAAGGAGGAAATCCTGACTTACTTGCAATTCCAGTATGGAAAAATCGATTTATTAAACGTAGAGGCCTGGTTAAAAAAATAAATGCGTGGCTAGGTACCTGATTGCAGGTAACAGATCTTGATTTTTTCGAATTGTTATATTTTTTTTACACAAACCCATTCCTTCTTATCTCATGAAAAATCTTTTACTTCTTCCCATTTTATTTACCTTGATCTGCTGCAGCAAAGAGGATGATCCTGCCCCTATTAGTGATGAGTTGCTCGCAGGCGCTTCCTCTAAAACCTGGATTATTACAGACTTTAAATCTGCCGGAGTTGCAGACTTCAAAGATCAGCCCGTTTGTGTACAGGATGATCTTTGGGTATTTTTTGCTACCGGTGAAATGGAACAAAATGAAGGAGCCAGTAAATGCCAACCTTCTGATCCTCAGGTATACGCAGAAGGTTCATGGGTATTATTTCCAGAATCGAATACACTGAGGCTTACCCGAAGTACAATTGTCAACTTTAATGTCGTTACATTAACAAAAAATGAAATGACCCTTACCAGCGGAAGCGATAAATACTACTTTTCAAGTCTATGAAATACCGTTCCATTTTATCTGCTTTAGTGATAGTAGCTTTATCGTGTGCGGAAGAATCAGAAACAAACCCCGACAGCTTTCCGCCTTTGGGGAGGGACGAGGTTGCCATACGAAGCGTGAACGTGATTAACTTTACACCTACTAAAGTTGAGTTAGAGTTAAAACTAAACTTACTCTACTACTACCGTTATGGTGGTTTTTGCCTGGACAAAGCCTGGGGTGATTATGTTTTGAACTATGGCGATAAGCTCCCTTCTTCAGCATTTCAGTTTGATGCCTTTGATGGAGACTTTGACTATCAAACCGAACTAAAATCGGTTACCCGACAATCACCCAACCCCTCGACCCAAGCCTATTCAGCTCTTTTGTTGGTAGAAAATACCCTGGATTTTCCACTGACTCAACTTGAAGATCCATACTCCAACAGGCGCTTTGAGGCATTAAATTATTTCTTCCTGAAAAACCAAAGCCCCAATAATTTTGCGTTAGCGGCATTTGGAAAAAATGGAAAAATGGGAAGTGATGTGAAGTTTTGTGCTGGCTTTAACGAGCCCTGGCAAACATATGCAAGTGAAGCTATTAAACTTAGCGAGATGGAAGGTGGGACAAACAATATATTAGATGCTCTTACTAAATCGATTGATTACGTAGTAAATAATGCTACCAATCCAAATAAAGCAATAGTGGTTCTCACTCACACGCCTCCCGATTATCCTTACAGTAAATATCTTGAGGTAGTACAGAAGGCAATTCTAAATAAGGTTACCATTCATATCATTGACTTAAATTATCACGGTGAGACCGAAATTTTTGGATTCAATGCGCTTGCCCTTAAGACCGGAGGATTCTACATCAGTGCTGGCCCTGCGGGAGGGAGCTACCCGGTTTTCGGTTTTGGTGCAACAATGGTTCAATTGAGCGAAATGCTAAATCGGCAATACCAGGAGTACGTGATGAGAATCGAAATCAAGTACACAGGTACCGATCCAACCTATTTTGAAACCGGATATATATACCCACACATCATTCAAATGGGATATTTTAAAACAAATGACCGCACGGACTGTGGTACTAAAATCTTTCTCGAAGAATTCGAATATAATTTCATTCCCTATGTTTTTTCGCTCTAAAAATGTTTATGTCGCAGTGTCTTTAGTTTTTTGCTGCACGGCAATCCAAGCACAACGCCTTTTTTTTGGATTGGGCATGCAACTGCAATCCTATCATCATGCTAACACAGAAAAGTATTACGTATTGCCGTCACGAATTAGTTATGATGTTGAGGTGGTGAAGAAAAAACAGTCCCAGTTTGTATTTAATTATCCTGCCCTGCATGTACTTACCGGAGTAGAATACGGACGTTGGCGATTTACACTAGAACCCGGCATTCAACCACTTAATTTTTCCTATAGCGTATATTATCCCACTGGTAATGGATTGATAAGAACACCTGACAAAATTCAAGATGTAGAGGACTACGATACTCAAATGGTAGGCTTTGCCCTGCCCGCGTTAGCTCATTACGCAATCTGGAACTCCAGAAGTAAAGATCAGAATATTTACTTACAAGCCGGTGCCTCCTACTTTCAGAACTTTTCTTCTGAAAATTCCCGGAATGTGTTTTACCAAAAAAATTATACATGGGCTGTGGGGGGATTGAGCTACCAATTTGGCGGTTTTTACAGACCAAACTTTTCTCTTAGATACAACCATCTGCTTGCTGTACATAATGCAGGCGAGTTGCAGGTAGGTTTTTTTAATATTGGTTTTACGTGTCATCTGCCCTCCATTAAAGTTCAAAAAAGAAAATTGTATAGCGATGAAGTTGATTAAGCTACTAGTAAAAAAAAATCTATTCTATACATCCCCTTTTAGGATCCCTATATGGATATCCTTCCTGATCTGCTTTGTTCTGAAGTCTCCACTTTATAGCCAGACTAAAGAAGAAGTGATTGTGCAAAGCGGGCATTTTGGGCGAATTAACCATATAACATTTAGCTCAGATAACAGACTTCTTGCCAGCGCAGGCGATGATCTCACGCTTCGGATATGGCACATCAATACCGGAAAACTGATGGCTACGTTTCAGCATCCTACTGCCGTGGTTACCAGTTGTTTTAACGAGTCTGAGGAACAAACTGTAAGCATCGCTACGGATGGGATTTTGAGAATTTGGAGCATTACACATTCACAACAACTTAGAGAAGTAAAGCTTGTGAATACAAGTACTGTGCAGGCCAAAATTTTAAGGCATGAAAAATCGATCTATGCCCTGATCAATAATCAATTGTTTAAAGCAGTAGATCATCGCGCGGAATTTCAAAAAATAGAAACCAATATAGAAGACTTTCGGATTGAAAATAACGGATCTGTGGAAGTGTTCACCACCAATCAAAGTTTGAAAAAACTAAATGAGAAAAGTCAACTTTCGGAACCCCTTTTTTCCGGAAAAAAAACTGCGACTATTTGGCATGATAAGAACAATCAACAATCCTATATTTTTGAACACCTGGCAGCCCGCATTCAACGAAACCGAATTGAATTATATAATCTAAAGTCTGGAAAGAAAAAAACATTTCAAGGAGATTACCTGGATGATGTATTTACAGATGTACGTTACAGCGCCAAGAATAAATTGGCTATCGTAAGCAATACGGACAATAAAATTTATCTGATTGATACCGAAAAGAAACGTATTGTAAAAAAACTCAATGAACATGTAGACGATGTTTTTGCGATAGGAATGAGCTCCGATGAGCGTCTTTTTGCATCTGCCGGAAATGATCGCAGCATCACCGTGTGGGACATGGCTACCCTCAAACCCCAAAAGACTCTCATTAGCAAAACCTATCGCATTGAAACTATCGACTTTGTTCCGGAAACGCAACAAATAGCTTTTGGCGATGAGTTGGGCAACTTAAAACTAATGAGCCTTGCCGATAAAAATCTTAGTGTGCAATCCAAAAAAATACATAAATATCCCTTGGTCCTGTTAAGCTATGATCAAGGAAGTTTTTACACAGTAGGGAAAGATAATCGCATTAAGAAAACGAATGACCTGCTTGTAACAGAGGCTTCCAACAAGGTGCTCAAGCGATTTTCTCCCACGTACTCATTGTTAAATACTTTTAAATTTTATTACGAATCTCCGGTTCAGTATCAATCACTAAAGATAGAATCTTCCTGGGCTGCGGTTGAAACCAGTTATTCAAAAATAAAGATCCGAGCGTTCGACAAAGAATCGCTTCATAGAATAAAGCATCTGAATGTATCCTTCGATAAAAAATATACAGGAGTACCCGATTATATTCAAAACAGTCCTCTTTTCCATCAGGGTGGCCTTACCGACTATAAAGAACTTCCCGAAAAATTTCTGACCAGTGGGGCCGAAGGGAGTATTAAACTATGGGATAAAAATGAAAAGAAATTATTAGTTACCTGCATTCCTTTAGGCAACCGAGAAAGTAAAATTACCATTACCTCCGATAATTATTACATGGTGGATAAAGCTTCACTGGAAGGCATCGCCTTTAAACTAGGATCAAAACTATTCTTGCCACAGCAATTCGATTTGAAGTTTAATCGACCGGATCTTGTTCTCGCACGAATGGGTGGGTTTTCAAATGAACTTATTCAGGCCTATCATCATGCCTACCAGAAGCGAATTACGAAAGCCGGGTTCACCGAAAAAATGCTAGAAGGTGATGAGTTGAATGTTCCCGAATTACAGATACTCACTACCAATATTCCATACAAAACCGATAACCCTGCTTTTTCATTGCTGGTGGAGTGCCGCAGCGAGGACAAAAAACTACGCGCCATAAATGTATTGGTTAATGGAGTGCCTATATTTGGAACTCAGGGGCTCTCGATTTCCGATGAAAATTCTCTATCGGTAACTAAAACAATTTCCATTCCCCTGTCGAACGGAATAAATAAAATTTCATTATCCGTTTATAACGATGCAGGCCTTGAAAGTCTTCGGGAGGCTTTAGAAATTATGTACGAAACATCATCGCAACAAAAACCAACCTTACATCTGGTTACCATCGGAGTCTCAGAGTATAAGAACGATGCCATGAATCTTCAATACGCTGCCAAAGACGGACAAGACCTTGCTTCCTTGTATAAAAATCAAAAAGGTGTGTTTAAAGAAGTAATAAATCACTCGTTGATTAACGAAGATGTTACAACGAGTAATGTATTAAAACTTAAAGAAAAATTGTACGAAACAAATGTGAATGATGTGGTGATGATTTTTGTAGCCGGACATGGACTACTCGATAAAGAGTTAGATTATTATTTTGCCACACACAATGTAAATTTTTTAAACCCCAAGGAAAACGGGTTGCGCTATGATGACCTTGAAACATTATTAGATGGAATTCCTGCACGCAATAAGATATTGCTAATTGATGCTTGTCACTCGGGTGAAATAGATAAGGAAGAAATTGAAGTGGTCGTTAAAAACGAAACCATTAAAAACAATACCAATATTACTTTCAGAAATTTCGGCAACGCAGAAGTGAGGCAAAAAAATCTGGGGTTACAGAATAGCTTTGAACTTTCAAAACAACTCTTTACTGATTTGAGAAAGGGTTCAGGCACTACGGTATTATCGGCAGCCGGGGGCGTTCAACTTGCCCAGGAAAGCAGCGAATGGAAAAATGGTGCCTTTACTTATTGTCTTCTTTCCGGCCTTCGCGATATGAAGGCAGACTTAAATAAAGACAACAAAATTATGCTTTCTGAACTTCGTTCTTATTTGTTTACCGAGGTTTCAAAAATTACGGGTGGCCTACAGCAACCAACATCCAGAATCGAAAACCTTGAAATTGATTGGCAAATTTGGTGATACTCTTACTCCTACCACGTTAAGATTTGTAGCGTAAGGTGACACAAGATTGTATAAGTTTATCGGACGTATTTCCGTTGTATTTACGCACCATTTCTAACTTATTAATCTTCGCTTTTCATAATCTATTCTGATCTTCTCAACTTTGTTTTATGACAGCCGTTAAAAACTACACCCTATCAGTAGCCATCATGTTGGTAATTGCCAATATGATTGGTACAGGAGTTTTTACTTCGTTGGGCTATCAGGTTGGGCCACTGCCTTCCGGTTTTGTCATTCTTATATTATGGTTGTTGGGTGGAGTGGTTGCCTTATCGGGAGCCTTCACGTATGCTGAGATCGCAACCGTGCTAAAAAAATCGGGTGGCGAATATTTATACCTGCGAAAAATATTTCATCCGGCTCTTGGTTTCTTAAGTGGGTGGATGAGCGCGCTGGTGGGCTTTGCCGGAGCTATCTCCGCAGTAGCTATTGCCATTGGCGAATATGCCACCGAGGCCATTGGAGTCTCCACAAAAGTAATCGCGATAGTTGCAATCCTTGGTGTCTCCTTTGTTCATTGGTTTGGTGTGAAAACGGGTGGGCGCATGCAAACGCTGTTAACAACCTTGAAACTTAGTCTGATTGTATTCTTTTGTGTTGCCCCTTTCTTTATCACAATAGAAAGTAAACCCGTCATCCATTTTCTTCCAAGACCGGGTGACTGGGAATTAATTTTTAGTTCCGGTTTTGCAGTTTCATTGGTCTTTGTTGTCTATGCTTACACAGGTTGGAATGCATCCGCATACATTGCGGGTAATCTTAACAATCCCTCCAAGAGTTTACCCACTTCGTTAATTCTAGGAACATTGCTTGTAACCATCATTTATCTTTCCCTTAACGGGATGTTTTTATACTCCGCATCTTTTCAAGAGCTACAAGGTCAAAATGATATTGGGAATGTAGTGGCCAACAAACTGTTTGGTAAAAAAGCGGGCTTTCTCTTTTCGGGCATCTTTAGCTTTGCGCTATTATCCACGCTAAGTGCTATGACCATTGCCGGGCCACGCGTAACTGAAGCAATGGGCGAAGATTATACGTTGCTAAAATCATTTTCAGTAAAGAACAAATATCATATGCCTTACCTTGCCATTCTGGTTCAGGCGGGTTGGTCAATCTTTTTAGTGCTGGTAAGTTCCTTCAAAGAAATTATTCAATACATCTCTGTGAGCCTTTCTATTTTCACGGTAATGACTGTGTTTGGAATTTTCTTTCTGCGGAAGCAAACAAAAACAACCGATCATTTTAAAATTCCATTGTATCCGTTGCCACCCATTATTTTTATCGTTTGCACGCTGTGGATGATTTGGTACGTAGCAATAGAGGATTTTAAAATCATTCTTTACTCGCTGGGTACTTTGATACCTGGTTTTTTGCTGTATCTATTTTCCGTGCGCCAAAATCGGAAGAACACGTTACAAGGTTAGTACTAAGCGCTGGGCGTAAAATTCAGGAAGTGGTTTACCTTCTTTCAGCAGTGCAACTACCTTCACAAATTTTTTGAACGAGTATGGGCTTTTGGCAAGTTGCACGAGGCCGAAGTACGAGATAAAAACAACTCCACCCGCTGCGCCTGCAAATAAAGGCAACAGGCCTGCGCCTGTAACAATTTCGTTGTTACTCTCCGCAGCCAGCATAGCACCTCCTAAAAGAAACACGCCAGCTGATATACCCGTACCTATCAAAGCAGTTTTATCCTTTGACCGATAGTGATGACGTTTGAGTATGAATAAGTTTGCAAGAGCCTGGGTGGTATCGTTATATACCAAGTGAAGAAATTTTTCTTCTTTAGAAAGTTTTGATTTGGAAACACGGCCTTGCGATAGCCCCAAAAGACATGAAGAACAACTCATTAACACTAACAAAAAAACTGTTTTCATACAAAATAGATTTTAGTTTAATACCTAAACCGCACCCCAATCATAAGCTGAGTAAGCACTTCTACATAGTCTCCATCTGCTAGATGCTCTATGTAAGGCCCCATTGCCTTGGCATCCAGGGAGAGGCTGCGTTGTTTTCCATGTACCAGAACAGGAAATCGATAACCTATATTAAGCACTGCCACTGTGTAAGAATTTTGTTGAATAGCGAATGTTTCCGATGTTTTTCGTGACTGAATTCCGGCACCGCCTCCGGCATAAAATCCCTTGGCTGGATTAAATACATTTTGAAAATGATACAACCCTACTAAATCAACTGTGTTTGTTTTAAAGGTTTGCCGCCCCGCATCATCACGAAACCGAGCCGCAAAAAAAGTATAAGAAGCAGCAAAAGAAAAACGTTTACCCAAATTTATACCACCTCCGGCACTAAAGGCCGGCCCAACAAAGGCCAACTCTGCATCGCCCGACAGGCGAATGGCAGCCTCGGCAAATAATTTTTTTTGTTGTGCGGATGCCGCAAAGCAAATGATACTATAAACAAGAAGAGAGGTAAAACGTTTCATGCTCCAATAATTTTTTTTAGTAATCGCTTAGAATTTATATACTCATTTCACTTCGAATGTAAACGTGCCTTTTTGTTCATAATTAATATTGGTAAAATCCTGATTGCCAGGAAAGGTTAGCGATGTAGCCTTGCAATGTTGTTGAAACAGATCAAAATTTGTAGCGCCATTATTTATGTTGAATAATAAGTATTCAAATGCAGGAATTCGCTCGCGCCCATCGGGGCTTTTCTCTAACTTTATACCTAACCGTAAATCTAGCTCACGCGGTGGCAAAAAATTGACACAATAAACACCGCGCTGTTTTGGTACAAGGCCTAGTTTGAATTTATAGGTTTCATTTTGGTATAAAAAATTAAATGGGCTAAAGGTTTCCCCTACAAATGGAAGGTCGCCAACCTTGGTTATAAAATCGAAGCTATCCACAGCGCTAGGTTGTTCTCCCATTGTAATATTTTTATCAATGAATTTTAATAAACCAATCTTAGACTTAAAGTCAAAATCTTTTACAGCATAATCAACTTTTGATGAATATTCTTGTAATGCCTCCGGGAAATCAGCTTGCACCCATAGCGTATCGCCTAATACAAATTGTGCCGATGAAGGCGCAATTGAAAACGGAAGCGTGAATGTCATTATAATAAACTCGGGCTCCTTTTCGCGCTCGCAATTAAAGGCGGTGGTTGCCATAAATAGCAATAGTAACAGGCTTACGCAGCCTGTTACATTTTTAAACCTAATAGCCATAGCTTGTAACTAAGGTATTGACCTGGGTTGACTGCAAATTGCTATTATTGACAAGAATTGCATTCTTTAATTCTTGCACAGTAGTGGAACCCGAGTGAAACCCCCTGAATATTCCTGCAAGCGTATAGCCATTGACTTGGTCATTGATCAATGTAGTTGTCGGTTCTCCAGTATCGGTCAAATCATGCAGCATTCCCCAAGGAATCCAACCCTCGTAAAGCGTTGAAGATACTTGTCTGATTGAGTAAGTATCACTTCGCTTTTGATTCTCTAAGAAGTCTCTTTCAAAATTGAAAATTGCTTGATTAGATGAATACTTAGTTCGATTAAATGTTCCGCCAATAAAATTACCCCAACTTTCGCCTACAGCAACGCGGCCTGAGCCCGATGTTGTTTTGTTTCCATAGCCACCATTTAAAACAATATAAGCTATATAGGATGCCCAATAATTGTTACCAACCTTATCGTAATGCATTCCATGCGCAAACTCATGATAGAAAGTATTGCTCAGCCTATCAGCATTTCGGGTTGTACTGCCAGCACCCTGCAAGCGCATAGTTACATCGGGCAGCCAGTTTTCTACCAGTTTTTTTACGGCTGGAGCTATACCTGGTAATAAGTAAGTAATCGTATTATTTACTGCTGAGGTGCCAGCAATAGACCTGAGCATGGGTGCAGAGGCCGCTTGTGTTACAGCCGAGGAAATCCACACATTCATGTAAGGATACGACCCTACAATTCCGTTTGACCATACATACTGCTTTGCCTCATACAGCGTGTTTATACAATGTGCAGCCGCCCATTGGAGTGCACCATAAGTATCGGCATTCGAGTTATAGGTAAGATTTATGTTTACCCCTTGCAGCCCAGCCTGGCTAAATAAACCGGCTTCCTTTTCCAGTGCTTGCGCATATTCCCAAAATTTTAATGCACCACTAATTCCCCGAATGGTAATGTCATCGTTCCTAAATTTTATGACAATATTAGCCTTTTGGCGGTATGCTTTATTGATATAGAAGTAACCACTGGCATCCGTTTGTGTAGTTGCTAACTTAAACCATCTTCTGGTTTTTACTGTAACATTTTTAACAGGAACTAAATTATTACCCGTGCTATTGTCTGTTACACGCACATATCCGTATGGATTAACGGACTGCGTTCGTCCTGAAGAACTTTCATCGGGTATCGTTTCTTCGGGATGGCCGCTTAATTTCATAGCCTCGTTATAAAGTTCTTTAAGGTTTACCCCTGCTGCAATTAGCTGTAAAGTAACTTTTTTGTATAAATCTTCAGGACCAGTTGAGCGAACCCGCAAATAAATCCGTGGTTCACTTCCGCAAATGTAAGCCTGACCATACTCATCGTAGCAATAACCCCCACCACCGCCACCTGGATCTGGTGCCCATGGATCCCAATCAGGGTCTTGTTGGTCTCCGGCTGTTTCATCAAATAGAAATACCTGATATAGCACTGTATAAGGAACTGTCGTGGGCAAACTGTAGTTAGATGGAACTAATGTATATTGATAAGTGATTGCAGTGGGTGGAAGCGAAGGGTCTTGATAAAATTCGCCCTGATTTGTAATGTCCTGATCTAACGGTACATCATAAAGATCATAGCCATAGTTGTGCAATGTTATTAACTGATCTTCATTTTGCGGGGCAAACCGCACATAATTGTGCGTGGTGGAAGGCAAGTCGGCCAGCGTTCGTCCATTTACTGATGACGTCTTCTTTAGCACGCTCTCAAGAGCCGCCTTCATGTTATCGGAACTGAAAGGATTTTGCCCAATAGCACCTAACTCGGTTTTAAAGTCTTCTTCCAGAGGCTGCACCTTATCAACTGGCTCCTGACAGGCAAATAAAATGGAAAAAAACAGCACGATTATTCCTTGAATTATCGTGGGGGGGGGGGGATTTTTCTCATAAATTTTAGTGGTTATTTATGAATCTAAACTACCAACCATAATTTAATGTAAACCTTACAAAAAATTATTTTTCCATGCATGTAAATCTTTATCTAATCTTTAAAGATCAAATCTACCTGAAGAATGAAAGATTTTCAAAAATTCAAAAGAAGCTATCTTTTGCTATACATTAGTTTTTAGCTAAAAAATTTAACTAGCTCAAAATTTATTCATCTTTTAGGGTAAATAATACATGTGTGCATTTTTGCCTCTTGTATAAGTTCGCTAACACAGATTAAAAAACATTCATTTATTTCCGTTCCAAATTATCAACTATGAAAAAACTGTTACCTCTCCTCATTCTTACTGTTTCTTTTGTCAAGGCTCAAACGGGTTTTATTGGCAACAGCATTGCTGCCCAAACCAACGTGGAAGAGACCTTCGTAAAACAACAGGAAAGTGAACGCTATAAAAATCATTTGAAGAACTTAACAAAGGAACCCCATATTGCTGGCTCCAAAGCCAACGAACGCGTGCGCGATTACATGGCCGATGTAATGCGTAAGGCGGGTTTTCAGGTAGAAATTTTTCCGTACGATATTTATTTACCGGTCATGCCGGGCAGCGCCTCCGCAGAATTGGTAACACCTATCCGATTGCCTCTTAATAATAAAGAATACATTCACAAAGAAGATCCCTTTTCATCCGATCCTAATCTTCCGGTTGGTTTCAATGCCTACTCAGGCACAGGCGATGTAACGGGTGAAGTCGTGTATGCCAACTATGGTCGCAAAGAAGATTTTGAAAAACTGAAAGCGTTGGGTGTCTCTGTAAAAAGTAAGATTGTATTAGCACGCTATGGCGGAAACTTTCGTGGCTATAAAGCAAAGTATGCTGAAGAAAATGGTGCTGCCGGATTGATCATTTTCACAGACCCGGGTGACAGTGGGTACGCAAAAGGACTTGTTTATCCGGAAGGTCCGTATTATGATGAAAGTAGTATCCAGCGCGGTTCGTTGCTTACGCTGGATTGGACGGGTGATCCACTCACACCCTTTGAGCCCGCACTTCCGCTTGACGGAAAAAAGAAAATTGTTCGTAAAAAACCGGAAGAAGTAAAAGGGCTGCATACAATACCTGTGTTGCCTTTACCATACGGAGCAGCCAAGGAAATAATTGGCCGCATGACGGGTAAGGCAGTACCAACAGGTTGGCAAGGAGGTTTACCTTATACATATAGATTAGAAGGTGGAAGTGAATTAACTGTGCGCGTTAATGTAACACAGAAAAGAGAAATACAACGCATATATAATGTGGTAGGAACATTAGCCGGTAGCGAAAATCCGGATCAGTGGATTATTGCCGGAGCGCACTACGATGCCTGGGCCTTTGGTGCCACCGATCCGAACAGTGGAACGGCTATGTTATTATCATTGACCGAATCGCTTGGAAAACTTTCACAGGCCGGATACAAACCAAAACGCACCATTAAAATTGCGCATTGGGATGGGGAAGAACAAGGTGTGATTGGCTCTACGGAATGGGTTGAACAATTTCGTGATGAACTAGATGCAAAAGCAATTGCCTACTTCAATGCAGATGGAGCAGTTACTGGTAGAAACTTTGGTGCTGCTTCGAGTCCATCGTTAAAAGCATTAGCGATCAACACCACGAAGTCAATTCAATTCCCTGATTCATCCAAGTCAGTGTTTGATGTTTGGTTAGGAAAGCGCACAACTCCTGAACCTCCGCTTGGAAATTTGGGTGGTGGCTCCGATCACATTGCATTTTACACACACGTGGGAGTACCCAGTTGGAATGGTGGCACGGGTGGTCATAGTATCTATCATTCAAACTTCGACAGCTTTGCTTACTACGAACGCTTTTGTGATCCCACCTTTAAGATGGGTCCATTAGTTGAACAAATATTTGGCATGATGGCGTTGCGTTTGGCCAATGCAGATGTAATCCCTTATGATATTAGTCGTTATGGAACTGATTTACGTACACATTTTGAAGGCTTACAAAAACTAACCAGTGCCTATGACAAATCCACTATTCCGTTTTCTTTCGATGCGTTAATCAAAGCATCCGATGAATTGAAAAAAGTAGGTGTCGAATGTGAAGCGGCCTTGAAAACCGCTAGCGAGAAAAACAGAAATGCCATTAACACAGAATTGCTTTCACTCGAGCGTCAATGGATTGACAAACAAGGCATGCCTTATGGAAATTGGTATCGCTCGCTGTATGCTTCACCTGATCCCTTTAGTGGGTATGCTTCCTGGATGTTACCGGCATTCCAATATGAAGCAGCCATCCGGTCAACCGCAAACTTGAAAGCATATGAACAACGGCATTTGGATGCGATCAATCGTTTAAAAGCTAAAGTTGAGGGGATAACTAAGTTGGCGAAGTAAATTTATCCCACAGATTTCGGAGATTCGCACAGATAATTTGAAAGATTTCTGCTATCCTGATAACTAACGGAAAGCGCGATCTGCGGGAAATGATTTAGTCTTTACCTATTCAACATCATTATGAAACTAGGTCTAGCTTTTTTAGTCAGTGGTGTTCTGCTAATTGCGTGTGAAACACAAGAAACGAAGACTGTTCAATTCGAGCAATGGGTAACGACTGCTGATAAATTGATGCTGCTTGAAAAGGTTACGCTTCCTTATTCTAGTGGTGACACTTCAACTGTAGCGGTAATATCTATTGACTCAACCAAACAGTTTCAAAGTATTGATGGATTTGGGTACGCACTTACCGGTGGCAGTGCTATGTTGCTTCACACAAAACTCACAAAAGCACAACGCGATTCGTTATTCAAAGAATTGTTTCATTCATCCGGAATTGGTATTAGTTATTTACGTGTAAGCATTGGCGCTTCGGATCTGGATGAATTTGTTTTTTCGTATGACGATTTACCCAACGGCAAAACTGATCCTGCCCTTTCAACCTTTAACCTCTCATATGATACGCTTCATCTGATTCCAATCCTCAAAGAAATTTTGAGTATCAATCCCAACATCAAACTCATGGGTAGTCCGTGGTCGCCACCGGTTTGGATGAAGACTAATCAAAATGCGAAAGGTGGAAGTTTAAAACCTGAGTTTTACAATGCCTATGCACGCTACTTTGTAAAATACATTCAGGCGATGGCAAAGGAAGGTATTGCCCTCGATGCAATCACCTTACAAAATGAACCTGAGAATCCGAACAACACACCAAGCTTACTGATGACCGCTGAAGAGCAAGCACTCTTTGTGAAGAAGAATCTCGGTCCCGCTTTTATGGAAGCTAACCTATCCACAAAAATTATTGTCTTCGATCACAATTGCGATCATCCTGAATATCCGATCGCTGTGCTCAACGATGCCGAAGCAAATCCTTTCATTGATGGCTCCGCATTCCATTTATACCTGGGCGAAATAGAAGCACTTAGTCAAGTGCATGATGCCGATCCCACCAAAAATATTTACTTCACCGAGCAATGGACATCCGGCAAAGGTGATTTTGGTGGTGACCTTCAATGGCACACAAAGAATTTAATTATTGGTGCAGCCCGAAACTGGAGCCGTACTGTGTTGGAATGGAATCTCGCAGCGGATCAAAATTTTAATCCCCATACAGAAAATGGTGGTTGTGATATTTGTCAGGGCGCATTAACGATTGGTGATACCATAACCCGCAATGTATCATACTACATCATTGCACACGCATCCAAATTTGTTCCATCCGGATCAACACGCATTGAATCAAGTGTAGTGCAAAGTTTACCAAACGTTGCCTTCATCACTCCGCAAGGAAAAAAAGCCCTGATTGTGATGAATGAATCCGATACTGTTAAACCATTAGTTGTTCAACATCACAACAACAAAACGAATCATTCGTTACCTGCTCTTTCGGTAAGTACAATAGTTTGGAAGTAATCCTACTTTCTATAATCCAATGCTGGTGGGCGATCACCAATCAGAGATTCATATTTAAAATCCACTCCGGTTTTTAATCTGAATTCTTTCCACGCTGTATCAACAATGGTTGGGGTTGAAAACACATCCACCATACTCAGTGCAAGCGTTTTAGCTGCCATCATCATACCTTTATTACCAATGGACGTGCCTCCGGCTGCAACGGCCTGCCAACTGTGAGCGGCCGTGCCGGGCACCCAGGTTGCGGTTGATAAACCTGCTGTGGGTACTACCCAACTCACATCACCCACATCCGTAGAGCCAAACCCCGATCCTGAATCTACTTTAAAATCACTAATTGAATTGGTTGACGTAAGGGTCGGAACCTTAGTCGTAAACGTTTTTTGAATTTTTTCAGCAAACGCTTTCTCTTCAGGAGTATAGGTGTAGCCGCCTACTGCCCTAAGATTGGTGTCAACAAGTTTAGCCAGCGTTTCATTGGGTAACAAGTCATACACACCGCCTGTAATTTCCCATTCTACTTTTGTATCAGTGCCTAAGGCTGCGCCTTGTGCTGCTCGGGTAAGTCGTTCCCATAAATCCTTTACTACCTCACGACTGGGATGGCGCACATAATAATATGCTTCCGCGAAAGCGGGAACCACATTAGGAGCTTCGCCTCCACGCGTGATCACATAATGGATGCGTGATTCCTGGGGCACATGTTCGCGCATCATATTTACCATATTATCCATGGCCTCAACTCCATCCAGCGCTGACCGTCCGCGCTCCGGTGATGCAGCCGCGTGCGCAGCAACTCCATAAAAACGAAACTTGCCCGTCTTGTTTGCCAACGAACTTCCGGCACTCGCACTATTTTGCGCGCCCGGATGCCAATGAAAAACGAGGTCTACATTTTTAAAAAATCCATCGCGCACCAGGTATACTTTTCCTGAACCTCCTTCTTCGGCTGGCGTTCCATAAAAACGAATCGTTCCATTTTTGTTATTAGCTATTAACCAACTTTTAACTGCGATTGCTGCGGCTGCAGAAGCTGTTCCAAAAAGATGATGACCACACGCATGACCGGCAGTGCGACCATCAACCGGTTTAATTTCAGGAACAGCATCTTGCGATACCCCCGGCAACGCATCAAACTCGCCCAGGATTCCAATCACGGGTTTGCCCGACCCAAACGTGGCGATGAAGGCAGTTGGCATACCGGCCACTCCTTTCTCAATTGTAAAACCAGCTTGCGCCAGTGTCTCTTGAAGGAGTGCCGAACTTTTTGTTTCCTGATATCCTACCTCAGCAAATTCCCAGATCTTGTGAGCCACATCGGCATAGGGGTTTGCCTGCGCATCAATTGAATTAATAACATCTTGTTTTGTTTTTTGAGCAAAACATTGAGCTGTAATCAATAGCAATGCGAGGCTGAGTAGTTTTTTCATGGCACTAGGATTTCAAGTAAAAATAGAATTTTATTTCACTAGTGCTGCGCAAAATTTATTTATGTGATGGCAACTGTCTCAATAGTTACCGGAATTTTGGCGGATTTAGTTCATGCATGTCAGTTTTCGAGGAGCTCAAACTGACAGGTTTCTTGTCTATTATGTTACATCATAACAACTGTTTCCCCATATTAGTATTTGTACTTATTGACCTTTCATCCATATTTTACCTTCACTCCTATTACTTATATAGCATCCTATTTTTAAAATACTTACTTTCCAAATCTAAAATCCAACCATGCAAAAGATAATACTACTCATTGGCGTTTTTGTTACTTCTACTATGTATGCTCAGGTAACTAAAGCACCCGAAGTAAAGGAGGGCGATGGTCCTTATACACAACTCATCATACGTGGTGTAACCTTAATTGATGGCACGGGTGCACCTCCGGTTGGGCCTGTGGATATTGTTGTGAAGCAAAATCGTATTGTACGAATTGCAAGTCTCGGTTTGCCCGTGCCCGGAATGGCAAGTGACGCAAACCGACCTAAACTTGAAGCGGGCGGCAAAGAACTTAATTGCGAAGGCATGTATCTGATGCCCGGCTTCGTTGATATGCATGGTCACATCGGGGGCGGACAAGCACCCAATGCCGAATACGTTTTTAAACTTTGGATGGCGCATGGCATTACTACCATTCGCGAACCCGGTTCGGGCAATGGAGTGGATTGGGTACTCGATCAAAAAAACAAAAGCAGTAAAAATTTAATTACGGCTCCACGCATCAAAGCGTATGTTTCCTTTGGTTCAGGAAGTAAAGAACCCATTAGCACACCGGAACAAGCGCGAGCTTGGGTGAATGAAAATAAAAACAAGGGTGCTGATGGAATTAAATTTTTTGGTGCTGCTCCTGAAATTATGGATGCAGCTATTCGCGAGAATAAAAGGCTGGGTTTACGCTCCGCATGCCATCATGCGCAATTAGGGGTTGCTCGCTGGAACGTTTACAACTCTGCGAAAGCAGGTTTAACATCGATGGAACATTGGTACGGTTTGCCGGAAGCCATGCTCGAAAATTCAACGTTACAAAATTATCCATTGACCTATAACTATTCGAATGAACAACATCGCTTCGAGGAAGCTGGAAAATTATGGAAACAAGCGGCTGCTCCTTATTCACCCAAGTGGAATGCGCTGATGGATTCCTTATTGAAATTAGATTTCACGTTAGATCCTACGTTTAATATTTATGAAGCTGCACGCGATTTGCACAAAGCCCGCAGACAAGAATGGCATGAAGATTACACCCTTCCCAAACTTTGGGCATTCTATCAACCGAGCAAACAAGCACACGGATCATTTTGGTTTTCGTGGGGAACAGAGCAAGAAACTGCCTGGCGTGAAAATTATAGATTGTGGATGACGTTTGTCAACGAGTATAAAAATCGTGGTGGACGTGTAACGGTAGGCACCGATTCAGGATTTATTTTTCAATTGTACGGATTTTCGTATCCCAGAGAAATGGAACTATTGCGCGAAGCGGGCTTTCATCCGTTGGAGGTAATTCGTTCGGCTACCTTATATGGTGCGCAAGCATTGGGTATGGATAAAGAAATTGGTTCCGTTGAAATAGGGAAGCTTGCCGACTTTGCCATCGTAGATCAGAATCCATTGGAAAATTTACAAGTATTGTACGGTACAGGTGCTGTTAAATTAATGGATGACAATACTGTGAAGCGTGTGGGTGGTGTCAAGTACACGGTAAAAGATGGCATCGTATATGATTCAAAAAAATTGCTTGCCGATGTGAAAAAAATTGTGGACGATGAAAAAGCGAAAGCAGGGTTTGTGTTGAAGCAGCCGGGGAATTAATACACCTCATCCCTAACCCCTCTCCAGAGAAGAGGGGTGACTAAAGAACAAACCTTATTGCAACATTAACAACAAACCTTTATCGAAGTAATTAATTGTTAAGCAGATGATATCAAAGAGAGCGCACCCTCTCCGCTGGAGAGGGCAGGGTGAGGTAAAAATTTAAAATAAGAACCATGAAAAAAATATTTGTCGTACTCACTGTCTTTTCACTAACGCATTGCACCAACAATCCCGAACAAGCAGCTGCCGAAGCTCCTGAGATTTATTCCTTATTGGGATTGGAATATTATGCCCCGGAACCTCCCAACCCAAAACTGGATAGCAACTTGACGGTAGCAAGGAAAAATTTTGAAGCCGATCCTTCCGAAGAAAACTATATCTGGTTGGGACGAAGGACTGCCTACCTGACTCGCTACAATGAAGCCATTCAGATTTTTAGTGATGGCTTAGAAAAATTTCCAAACTCTTACAAACTCTATCGCCATCGCGGGCACCGTTATCTTTCTCAACGTAAGTTTGATGCGGCTCTTGCCGATTTTAAGAAAGCAGCCGAACTCATGCCTGCCTCTCCATTGGAAATAGAACCAGATGGTGCGCCTAATAAATTAAACATCCCACTTTCTTCAACACAATTTAATGTCTGGTACCATCTGGCACTGGCACATTACTTAAAAGGAGATTTTGAGGAAGCTGAAAAGGCATACTTAGAATGTATGAAGGTAAGTGACAACGATGACTTGATAACAGCCACTGTTGATTGGCTTTACATGACCTACCGCAGAGAAGGAAAAACTGCCGAAGCAAAACAACTTTTGGAAAAAATTACACCCACGATGACGATCATTGAAAATGATTCGTACTTGAAACGATTGAATATGTATAAAGGGTTACTCCCCCCCGATTCTGTTTTATCAGTAAGCAGCTCAAATGGAGATGTTGCGTTAGCCCTGGCAACGCAAGGATATGGCGTTGGCAACTGGTATTTGTACAATGGTGACACCACGCAAGCATTAAAAATTTTTGAAAAAGTAGTGGGTGGCAAACATTTTTCAGCGTTTGGGTTTATTGCTTCGGAAGCGGATTTGGCGAGATTTAGGTAGAAACCCAAGTTTTCAAACTCTTGATGTAATGAAATGCAGTAATCACAGTTATTCAATTGGATGCTTGATCTTATTTTTCTTAATTCTTGCAGGATTAAATCCAAGCTACTGCCAAACAAGTTTACCAGTTGAATTATTTGGTTTTCGATTAGGTCAATATAAAGATGTTGTTACAAATGAATTGGGAGAACCAAGTCAAACTCAGGTAATGGAAGATAGTACACTAGTTGATTTCTATTACATCTCAAAAGACAGTTCAACCTATATGGCATTTCAGTATTTACCATCTAAGCAGAAAGAGATCAATGCCATTCAACTAAGTGGCAATAAAACTCAAAGATCTTTTTATGGCATCCATCTTGGGGACAAGGAAAAAAAATTGAATTCAACTTTTGGCAAAGCTGATACTATCTTAACTCAGAAGTTCAACAACAAAAAAGCTGAAACATGGAGATATAACAAATTAAATCTCTCCATTCTCCTTGTTAATAGAAAAGTAAAAAGTCTGCGAATCTGGGACGACACACCACAAAAGGATTATAATCATCCAACAATAAATGAATTGTTAGAAGTCATTAAGACAAATGACAAGAGCAAAATAGCTGACATTTTATCGCCAGGGTTAGAAGTATACTACTGTGAAAAGGTAATCACTTGGAAAAACTCATTCTATAAAGATATTTATCAAGAGAAGGCAAGTGTCTTCGACTTTATTACTAACACTGATTACGGACTTGCAAGTTTAATTGGTAAAAAGAGCTTCGCCCCAGACTTAAGTTTAAGAGTTATTAATGGAATAGGAACATTTCCCGTTTACAAATTTTCTGAGGAATCATTAATAACCGAGATAGTTTTAAATTTTCAACAAGGCAAATATAAAATCTGGGAAGTGACGTATAAGTGTGAAAACTAGTTTTGTTTGTGAAATTACATTCCACCCAGGATAAATATCAGTAATAAAAAAGAGCCAATCTATTAAAGACTGGCTCATGCTATCGTGGCGGCAAAAAAAACTATTTCAGTCGAACCTGCAAACTAGACACGTATAGATTTTCACTTAGTACTTCAATTTTATAAGTTCCTGGCTTTAGCTTCTTATTTGTTAAGTAAACCATTTCCATGTGCTTGAGATTCTTTGAAGTTTCGGCATAACTGGCAACAGACGCAGTATAGCTTTTACTATCGGCCACAATGCGCGAAGCAATTGTTCCCTCCTTTTCGGTAAGCACCTTGCCCGAAGGATCGGTGATCTTAAAGCTGATTTCCTTTAGGTTTGACGGCACTTCAAAGGTAGCCTTCAATTTCTTGGTATTGCGTGCACTCGCGGTTAGCCTATCATTCTTCTTTAAGGTTTCCAGCTGCGAGTAATCGAGGAATGCCAACTGGGATTTATGAAGATCCTCTGAAAGGATTTTGTTGCGCTCTTCCAACGAAGCAATCGCTTTGCTAAGATCATTCTTTTCGTTTTCAAGCGATTGAAGTTTACCCTTCATAGCGGCCATGGAATTCTCCCACTCTTTTTGCAGGCCCAGAAGTTCGTTGTGTTGTTTCTTCAGTTGCTTCAGCGACAGGCTTTCGTTTTGCACTTTTTTAAATTCTGCTTCCTTAGCCGCTAATCGTGCGGAAGTGCGGGCCAACTCCTTATCGAGTTCGCTATTCGTCCCTTTCATCGATTCGATTTGACTCTTAAACTTGGCGATGTCTTTTTCCAAAGTCAGTTTTTGAGAAAGAATTGATTCGCCTTTTAGTTTTTCAGCATTTAGATTACCCCTCAATTCCCCATTTGAATTGTACAGCATGATAATCCCCACCAGAGAAGCTAATAATATAGTAATCGCTACCCCAGCAACTACTTTTGTGTTTTTAGAAGTTTCCGTTGTCATATTTTTTCATTTGTTGTAGTCAAATGAACGAACCTGATATTAAGCTCAACTTAAGGGGAAATTAAAATGGGCTTAAAATATAATAAGGGTTAAAATTAGCTGATTAGGGGCAACTGAACCGTGAATACGGTTCCTTGATTTAATTGAGAACGAACCTCAATCGTGCCGTCATGGATCATTATGATTCTGTTAATTAAGGAAAGTCCAATGCCATGGCCTGTTTTGTTGAGCGTATTCTTGCCCCTAAAAAATGGTTCGAAGATAGTCCCCATTTCTTCCGAAGAAATACCAACTCCCTGATCAATAAATTCAAGTACCAGATTTTTATAAACAGCGCGCACCTGAATGGTGACAGAGTGATTATCTGAATATTTACAAGCATTGTCGATCAGGTTTACAAATGCTGCTTTCATTAATTGTTCGTCTCCCCGGATGGTCAAGAGCTCATCATCCAGCCCGCGATCCATCTCAATATGTATTTTATAATGAGGTGCTATTCGTTCCTCATCTTCCTTTGCCTGCCATAGTACCTCATCCACCCGAATTGGTGCAAATTTGTGAATGGACCCATCATCACTGGCTTGTGCCAGCAACAGCAACCGGTTGGAGAGTTGATTAATATTTTTTATTTGTACCGAAAGATCTTGAAGCACCTCCTCGTATCGTTCTTTAGTTCGTGGTTGCAACAGCGTTACTTCAATCTTGCCAGTAATGGCGGTAAGGGGAGTTCGCAATTCATGAGAAGCATTTGCGATAAAGTTTCGCTGGATGCCAAAAGCATTTTCAAGCCGATCGAGCATGCGGTTAAACGTTTGAGCCAACCGTCCTATTTCATCCAGTTGATTGCCTTCGTCTACCCGAATATTAAGACTGGTGCCGGTTATGGTGTCAACTTCACTAATTACTTTTGAAATAGGGTCTAATGCCTTACCAGCATATAACCAGGCAGATACCGAAACCAATCCCATGCTGCCAAAAAATGAGATGAGTAAAATTGTTTGCAGGTTCTTCAGTTTACGCAGTCCAATGATATCTTTAGCCGCGGCAATCACAACAAAGCGATCGAACCGATCGGTATAAAGAATTCCCAACACTTCGAAATCATTCTGGCGATAGCGAACTTCACCTTCCAATCGAATCTTATCTAATAAGTCGCTGGCGATGGCAATCTCCTGAGCTGAGTCTGAACTATAAAGAATTTCATTTCTGTAGTTCAATATTGTAATACGTTCCTGTGGTAAACTGGTCGGATTATTTTGTTCAATCTTTGAAAGCAGGTTTACATCTACTTCGTCTACTTCAATTAAAAGTTTTGCTACATTAATTGATTTACTGGATAATCGTAAATAAAAATCCTCTCTTCTATAATCAGAAGAAAGCAGGTAGATCGTGAGAAAGGAAACCGATAAAATCAGAAATACAATACCAATGAAAAGCAGGGTTAATCGCTTTCGGATGTTCATGGAGTATCTGTAAAAATATAACCCAATCCAATGCGGGTATGAATTAGCTTTTGCTCAAAGTCCCGATCTATCTTCTTTCGCAGAATATTGATGTAGACTTCAACTACGTTGGTGCCAGTATCAAAGTTAACATCCCATACCTTCTCGGAAATTTCAGGCTTAGACAACACACGCCCACGGTTACGCATAAAGAATTCAAGCAGGGAAAATTCTTTTGCCGTTAAAGATATAGTAGTAGTGCCTCTTCGGGCTACCATTTTATCCATGTCCAAGGTAAGATCGGCAATCGCAAGCTGCTCACGGATAATTACCGGGCCAATCGCGGTACGTCTGATCAACGCTCTTATGCGAGCCAGCAGTTCTTTAAATTCAAATGGTTTTACTAAGTAGTCATCAGCACCGGCTTCAAATCCCGAAACTTTATTATCGGTAGTACTTAATGCGGTTAATAGCAAAATCGGAATTTGAGGTTTCAGTGATTTGATGCGCTTGCATAATTCTACCCCGTTGATAACGGGTATGATAATATCCAGAATGATCAGGTTATAGTTATTATTAAGCGCAAGCTTTTCTCCGGTATACCCATCATACGCCAAATCAACCACGTAGTGTTGCTCCTCTAAACCCTCCTTAATAAAGGAGGCGACTTTAGGCTCGTCTTCAATAACTAATACTTTCACAATCAGTTGATTTACTTAAAAGGTGTTTTCAAGGTACAAAAGTAATTGCATTGTACTCATTTATTATCCTACCACACAGATCAAAAAACTGTTTTTACATCTTAAGCGCATGTGTCTTCAGCTGATTAGCGAAAGGCTGTTTGAACAATCGCTTACCGGTTCCTTTATACAACGCGTTGGCAAGTGCTGCAAACACTGGTGGAAAGGTAGGCTCACCCATTCCGGTGGGATCACTTTCACTGGGCACAAAATGAACATCAATGGATTTAGGTGCTTCACCATGGCGAATCATTCGATAGTTGTGGAAATTGGTTTGCTCAGGGACTCCGTTTTTTACTGTTAATGCGCCATACAACGCAACACCTATGCCATCCACAATAGCCCCTTCTGCCAGGTTGGTAGCTGCATCCGGGTTTACAACTATCCCACAATCTACCGCGCAACATACACGTTGAATTATTGGTTTATTATTTTCAAGTGTTAAGTCCAGTACTTGTGCAACATACGTGTTGTGGCAGAAGTAAGCAGATACACCCCGATAAATGTTGGGCTGAACATTGTTCCAATCTGATTTTTCCCTAACGAGTTTTAACACACCGGCATACCGACCTGCATCGTAATCATTGTTTTCGCCTACGGGATTATTCAATGCACGCTCTAGCAACTCAAGACGAAATTCGATGGGATCTTTGGCGGCAACTTGCGCTACTTCATCCAAAAATGATTGTTCTACTGCACCCATGAAGTTCGATCGCGGTGCACGATACGAGCCAGTAGTAAGATTGGAGTTGATTGTAATTTCTTCCGCCAGGTAATTATCAACTGCTCCGGCCGGAAATCGATTTTCCTCCAGAGGACTTTCCGGAATGCCAATTGCTTTTACATGAAATGCAATCAACTTATTATTGGCATCTAATGCAGCTCGATACTTTGCACTGTACATTGGGCGATAGATTCCGGACGTCATATCATCTTCGCGTGTATATATAAGTTTAACGGGCGCATTCATCTTTTGAGAAATGAGTGCTGCTTCCAGCAACCAATGCGCGTATGACCTTCGGCCAAAGCCACCACCCAAACGAGTCATCTGAATATCTATGTTTTCTATTGGCATGCCGAGTCGGGCCGACAAAGTCTGTTCGGTGAGTTCAGGTTTTTGCAGCGGACCGGCCAACTCTGCCTTATCAGCAGTAACATGCGCAAAGAAGTTCATGGGCTCCATGCAGTTGTGCGCAAGAAATGGAGCCGTATAGGTACGCTCAATAATCTTTGTCGCACTCTTGAATGCTTTCTCAGGATTTCCATCTTTACGGGCTACCGTCATCGGTTTGCTCATTAAGTTCTCTATGGCAGCCTGATGAGTTGCAGTGCTCTCCAGTCCTGAAGGAATCTCAATTTTCAGTGCTGGCCCACCAAACCCTTTCTTCATAATGGAGTGATTCGTAAAAAGCTCCCATTCAATTTTTATTTCCCTCTTCGCATTCATCACTTCCCATGTAGTGTTACCCACGATGGCTACCACTTCGGGAAACGTACACGTATCAAAGAACTGTCTTTCGTACTCATCAGGCATGGATTTAACCGCAAACACATCTTTAATCCCCGGCATCGATTTTACGGATGAGTCATCAATCGATTTTAGTTTCATCCCAAAAGCCGGTGGATGAACAATCATCGCGATAAGCATGCCCTCGCGGTTCGTATCGATTCCGAAGAGCGGCTTTCCGGTTACAATTTTTTTTCCGTCTACATTTTTTTGGGAAGTACCTATAATCTTAAAATCTTTTACCTCCTTAAGTTTCACTTCCTTGGGCACCTTAATTTTTGTTGCTGCAGAAGCTAGTTCTCCATACCCCGCTGACTTGCCACTTTGCTTGTGATGAAGTATTCCTGCGTCTGTTGTGATTTCATCTACCGGTACTTGCCAGGCTAGTGCGGCTGCTTCGCGCAGCATCTGTCGTGCAGTGGCACCGGCCATGCGTAAACTTTTCCAACCTTGACGTATTGCCTGACTACCGCCAATAAACTGGCGTGTAAAGTATTTTGTGTTTAATGCTGCTTGTTCAACGATTACATTCTTCCAGTCTACATCGAGTTCTTCAGCCACGATCATCGGCATGGAAGTTTTTACATTCTGTCCGCCTTCGGGATTTGGTGACATGATCGTAACGATACCATTATCACCAATTTTAATGTAGCCATTTATTTCAAACCAGTCTTTTGGTAAGGCTAGTATTTCTTTTTCTGATTTGCCAACACAGGAAATCAAACTATTGAATCCTAGTATCAAACCACCACCCGCCAGTGCCGACACTTTTAAAAAAGATCTTCTTCCTATCGATGTTTTTACAATAGTCATGATAATTATTTTAGAAAAAGATTTAGCTGTCAAGACCACTTTGAGTGGTCAGACGACTATGCTACATCCTCAAAGCCGATGTCTCCAACTCTTTCACAAATGGCTGACTGTAAATCCGCTTGCCCGTGCCTTTATACATCGCGTTGGCAAGTGCCGCAATTACCGGTGGAAAAGGTGGTTCGCCCAACCCGGTTGGATCAATTTCATTTTTAACAAAATGGACATCAATTGCTGATGGAGCTTCTTTGTGACGGATCAAGCGATACTTATCAAAATTAGTTTGATCGGGTGTTCCTTCCGTAAACGTCATGCCGCTATACATGGCATGACCAATGCCATCCACACTTCCTCCTTCTACGAGGTTGGTGGCTGCAATGGGATTCACTACAATTCCACAATCCACAGCGCAATGAACTTTTTGAACGCGTGGCTTTCCATTCTCCATCACCAAATCAATCACATGCGCCACATAACTATCATGACAAAAATAAGCTGAAACCCCGCGGTACACACCCGACTGTTCCGTTCCCCAGTTTGATTTTTCCCTTACTAATTTCAACACACCTGCGTATCGGTCGGCTTCATAATCATTCTTCTCACCTACCGGGCTGTTCAATGCTTTATCTAACAGCTCAAGTCGAAATTCAATCGGATCCTTACCTGCTGCCTCTGCTACTTCATCAAGAAATGATTGCTCAGCACCAGCAATGAAGTTCGACCGAGGGGCACGAAATGCTCCCACGGTAATATTTGATTCCTGAGCCCATTCTTCGGCCAAATAGTTTGCAACCGCTCCTGCCGGAAAACGATTAGCAAACAACGGACTCTCGGGAATACCCCCCGCATTTACATGAAATGCTATCAGATTATTATTTTCATCTAAGGCTGCTTTATACTTTGCATGATAGGCTGGACGATAGGTACCAAACGTCATATCATCTTCACGTGAATAGATTAACTTAATTGGAGCTTTCACTTTTTGCGAAATTACCGCGGCTTCAACAAGAAAGTGTCCATATAATCTTCTTCCGAATCCACCACCCATGCGCGTCATTTGGATGTCAACTTTTTCAAGGGGTAATCCTAACCGTGCCGCAACACTCTTCTCCATAAATTCGGGAGTTTGTATCGGGCCCACCAACTCGGCCATGTCATCGGTAACATGCGCAAAGAAATTCATTGGCTCCATGGTGTTATGCGCGAGGAACGGTGCTGTATAACTTCGCTCGATAACTTTGGCAGCTTTTCTAAAGGCAGCTTCCGGATTACCATCCTTACGAACAACTTTTCCTTTTTTAGTTGACATTTCTGCCATCTGTTGAGTATGCTTAGATGAGTTTTCTAAACCACCCGGCACTTTAATAGATTCACTTGTTCCCCAAAATGTAGAGAAGGTTTTAGAATGCGTGTCAAATATTTCCCATTCTAACTTCAACACTTTGCGCGCATTCATCACTTCCCAGGTTGTGTTACCAACCACAACAACTAAATCAGAAAAAGCATCCACATCACACCATTGTCTTGAATAGTCTTCAGCATAGGTATTAATGGTAATTACATCTTTAATGCCTGGCATGGCTTTCGCCTGCGAGTCGTCCACACTTTTTAAGCGCATCCCAAATGCGGGCGGATGCGCAATCATCGCGATTAGCATTCCGTCTCTCTTATAGTCTAATCCAAAAAGAGGTTTTCCGGTAACAATTTTTAAACCATCAACATTTTTACGATCGGTACCAATGATCTTAAAGTCTTGAATGTCTTTCAGCGTTACTTCTTTCGGCACTTCTAATTTTGCTGCAGCCGAAGCCATCTCGCCATAGCCGGCTGACTTGCCACTCGCTTTGTGTGAGAGCACACCGGCCTCAGTAGTAATTTCATTAACCGGCACTTGCCATGCAGTAGCCGCTGCTTCACGCAGCATGTGCCGCGCAGCACCACCAGCCGTGCGCATGCCTTTCCAAGCACTGCTTATGGATTGACTTCCACCGGCTAATTGTCGTGTGAAAATATCCGTGTTCAAAGGAGCTTGTTCAACAATCACGTTCTTCCAATCCACATCCAATTCTTCAGCTACCAACATCGGCATAGACGTTTTTACGTTCTGTCCTATTTCCGGATTGGGTGACATGATTGTTACAACTCCATTATCACCAATTTTTAAATAGCCATTTATTTCAAACCACTCTTTTGGCAAGGCCAGCACTTCAACTTCTGATTTGTGGGTGCACGAAATCAAACTATTAAAGCCCAGCACCAGGCCTCCGCCTGCAAGTGCCGACACTTTCAAAAAAGATCTTCTTCCGATGGATGTTTTTACAATAGTCATGGTATTAATCTTTTTAGTTAAACGTTTGAACCAGCCGCTGTTTTGATGGCAGCTTTTATCCGTAAATATGTTCCACACCGGCAAATATTTCCATTCATGGCATTATCAATATCAGCATCGCTTGGGTTTGGGTTGCTCTTGAGTAAAGACACCGCGCTCATAATTTGGCCGGCCTGGCAATAGCCACATTGCGGTACATCATGTTCTAACCACGCTTTCTGCACCGGATGATCTCCGTTTTCAGAAAGTCCTTCTATAGTTGTAATTGCTTTTCCTTCTGCCGCTGAAACCGGCAGCTGACACGCACGTGTCGAACTGCCATCAACCAGAATGGTGCAGGCGCCACATTGGGCAATGCCACATCCAAACTTTGTACCCACCAGATTTAAATGATCGCGTAACACCCAAAGCATGGGCGTTTTAGGATCAACATCTATTGTTTGCTTCTTTCCATTCACATTCAGATTGATAGCCGCCATGGTCTTTTGATTTAATAGTTGTAGTCTTTTTCTGAGTAATCTTCTAAGATAATAAACTCAGCCAAAAATCCCTTACAAAAATCAAGCAATGGCAAATTGATTATTTGAACTACCTGAATTATTGTTAACAAGGCGTTTAATCGTTAGCTGTCATGACATTGATCGGTCTAAAAAAGCTATTTAGATTGATTCTATTTCCTAGTCTTCTTTGTTGGCAAGACTGTTAATGGATCATACAACTAGCAACAAATTAATTGTTATCTTGATTCAGATATTGAATCTGTTAACCATGAAAAAAGAATCCATTACCCGAAGAGATTTTATGCTGCGATCAGGTTCGTTATTAACCGCTGCCACGCTGGCCTCTGGATTTACCAACACTTCAAAATCAAAATATAAAATGGGTTTACAGTTGTTCAGCATACGCGAGCCACTGGCGAAAGATGTTACCGGCACCATAAAAAAAGTTGCAGCCCTCGGGTATCAGGATTGTGAAACGTATGGATTCAACCCTGAACAAAAAACATACTATGGATTAAAAGCATCCGCTTTCAAACAGGTGCTTGCCAACAACAAAATGATTACCACTAGCGGGCATTATGATTTCACTAAATATTTTGATGGATCAGAAGATGCGTTAATGCGTTATGTGGATCAATGTATTGAAGGTGCGCATACATTAGGTCAACGATACATCACCTGGCCTTGGCTTGACCCAAAATTCAGAACGCTGGAAAATTTTCATGTGCTATCCGCCAAATTAAATGCAATTGGCGAACGGGTAAACAAAGCGAAGTTGGGTTTTGCGTATCACAATCATGATTTTGAATTTACTGATTATGAGGGTGACAATGGCTATGCGATCATCATGCGCGAAACCGATGCTGCGTTGGTGAAGTTGCAAATCGATTTGTATTGGGTGATGCATTCTTCGAAGTTGAGTCCGGCCGAATTATTTAACCAACAACCGGGACGCTTTGTGATGTGGCACATTAAAGATATGGACAAAGTAAGCCGCGATTATTCTGAGCTAGGCAATGGTTCTATTGACTATACGGTTATTCTACCTGAAGCATCGCACTCAGGTCTACAATACTATTATATAGAGCAAGGTGGAAATTTTGCAACCAGCCCTATGCAAAGTATTGCCGATAGTGCGCGCTACTTTAAAAAGAATCTTGAAAAGTATTTGCGCTGAACGTAGTGGTAGTCGTCTGACCACTCGGAGTGGTCTTGACGACTTAACTTGGTAGAGGGTGACGATTAGGTGTTAAAATTCTCTAAATTTATTCCATGCAATTTGTTGAAGAAAGCTTCTATCACATTTATAATCGTGGCAACGATAAACAAGTGATCTTTTTCCTAGAGAAGAACTATGAATTCTCTATCAACAAAATAAAACTTCATATCGTACCTCACGCTAATCTGTTGGCTTGGTGTCTTATGCCTAACACTTTCATATACTGATACAAGCCACATTAGAGTCACAGCATATTGTTAAAGAAACACCAATTAAAATAAATGCTTTAACGGAAGGATTGAGAATCATGCTGAGCTCATATACACGAGCCATTCAAAAACAAGAAAACAGGGTTGGTAGTTTGTTTCAACAAAAAACGAAGTTCAAATGTGTTGATGATTACCTAACATCCGCTTTCCACTATGTTCATCAGAATCCTTATAGAGCAGGACTTGTCAAAGATTGAAGACTATACGTGGTCATCGATGAAGGAGTACATTGGGTTGGTTCATCAGAATCTATGCCGGAAAGATATTGCCTATCAATACATTAATATTGATAAAGATAGATTTCTAATTGATTCATATGGTGTTATACCTGATGATGTAAGGAGAAACATTGATGGATAGGTTATTGTGATCGAAGTAGTCGTCAAGACCACGTGAAGTGATCAGACGACTGTTTACTTCTTCTTCTTTCTTTTAGGCTTTTTAATCTTTGGGGGCGGAAGTGCCTTTATTGTGATCTTTACCAGTTCGCTCAGCCATTTCCAGTCCTCTAATTCATCTTCAATTAAAAAACAATTCTTTGCACCGGGATAGGGAGGTGCTTCAACCACGCGTTTGATAAATGCTCTTCCGGGTTCTGTTGGTTTTATGAATAATTTATTATCGCAGATCAGCGCAAATAATTTTCCATCTGCATATGCAACATACTCACCAAACATGCTCCTCGAGGTTATCAAGCCCGCGCCTTTAATCTGATCCACTACAAACTCTACAAATTTTTTATCGGAAGCCATATGTAACAAATGTATTCAATTTTTTTGGCGGCTTCACGGGCTTCGTCACTCGCCACCTCACGCGCATCTGTCGCGCATTCAAGCGCGATTCCATTTCGGGCTCAAACAAATGCCTCAATCCCGGCCGTAAGGATGAGCATTCAATTTTATGTAGCGTTCGACTGTGGAAACTGTCGATTTTCTTACCCACTGTACTAACGTGCATTGTCCTCAAACCTTAACCCTTGACCGAAATCGACTTGGCATACCTTTTCGAGAGTCAATTCTAAATCGATATGCAAATGGAAAGCAAATATAAAAAAGGAGATATTGTATTTGAACGGATACGGCCTACCCAAAAATTGACTGTTAAAGAAGTTCTGTACAACGTCTACTACTGCCAACCCGAAGAGAACAAAAAGCGAGAACTCGTTTTTCTTGAGCACGACTTAGGTTCCGTGGGAATGAATGGAGTGAAGAAATGATCTGGCTTGAACTCAAGAAAATAAAAGTCGTCAAGACACTTTGAAGTAGTCGTGACGATTTGATTTTTTCTCCTTCTATCCTAGTGTTATCCTTCTGTCCCCTATTCGATTTTTGCTGTTACATTCTCTGACGGTTCAACTCAATGAACTTTCCGAAAGGTTGATCATAGAAGCGTTTGCCTGTGTTTTTATACAATGCATTCGCCACGGCTGCAAAAACAGGTGGAAATGGAGGTTCGCCCAAGCCTGTGGGATCAACATCATTTTTCACAAAACTGACATCAATTTTTTTAGGCGCTTCTTTATATCGGATCATTCGGTAGCGATTGAAATTGTTTTGCTCTGAAGCACCATCTTTATGGGTTAGTCCTCCATAGAACGCATTTCCGATTCCATCCACTACCGCACCTTGCACCATATTAACAGCCGCATCCGGATTAATTACCACACCGCAATCAACAACACTAAAGACTCGTTCAACATACGGTTGGCCATCCTTTTTCACGATATCCACAACATGGGCTGCATACGAATTATGGCAGAAGTAAGCAGCAACTCCGCGACTGTATTTTTTATTTTCGGGATTATTCCATCCGGATTTTTCTTTCAATAAGTTCAAAACGCCAACATATCGGTCCGCATCATAGTCATTATTTTTTCCAACCGGATTTTCTTTTGCCCGTTTTAAAAGTTCTAATCTAAATTCTATTGGATCCTTACCCACCATTTCAGCCAACTCATCCAGGAAAGATTGTTCTGCTGCTGCATTGAAATTTGATCGTGGTGCGCGGAATGCTCCAATCGTTATGTTCGATGGTATGGCCCAACCTTCTGCGAGATAGTTATCAATTGCGCCAGCCGGAAATCTGTTTGCATGAACAGGATGCTCAGGTATTCCGCCACCCTTTACGTGAAAGGCAATTATATTTTTATTTGCATCCAATGCTGCGCGATACGTAGCCGTATACATGGGGCGATAAATGCCATACGTCATATCATCTTCACGACTGTAAACAAGTTTGACCGGAGCTTTTACTTTTCTGGAGATAAGGGCAGCTTCTGTAAGATAATGTCCGTATGCCCTGAGGCCAAAGCCTCCGCCCATGCGGGTCATTTGGATTTCGATTTTATCAGGTGGCAGATTTAAAATTTTTGCTAGTGTTGGTTCTATCCAACCTGGTGCCTGATGAGGTCCTATCAGCAACGCTTTTTCATCGGTAACATGCGCGAAGTAATTCATAGGCTCCATACAATTATGCGCCAAAAAGGGAGCTGTGTAGGTCCGTTCTAAAATCTGTGCAGCATTAGCAAATGCTGTTTCAGGGTCTCCATCCTTTCGTAATTGTTGTGCGGGCTTCTTTGCATATTCGGTCATTTTTTCCAGATGCGAACTAGTGCTTTCAAGCCCCGCTGGAATAATCACTTCCGTTTTACCACGAAAACCTCCAATGACTTCTTTCGTGTCGCTGGTTGGTTCCCACGTAACTTTTAGTTTTTTACGGGCATTCATCACTTCCCAGGTGGTGTTACCCACCACTACCAGTAAGTCATTAAATGTTCTTGTATCGAAACCAGTCTGTTCGTAACCATCTTCATACAATTTTAGCGAGAACACATCTTTGATGCCTGGCATCTTAAGGGCTTCTGATGCATCAAACGATTTGAGTTTCTTGCCGAAAGCAGGTGGATGTTCAATCATAGCAATTAGCATTCCTTCATAATCATGATCTAAGGCAAAGAGTGGTTTACCAGTAACAATTTTTAAACCTTCTACATTTTTACTTGAGTTTCCTACCACATTGAAACTCTTTATATCCTTAAGGGTTACTCCTTTGGGTATTGGAATGGCGGCAGCCAGTGTTGCAAAGTCCCCATACGTTCCTGACTTACCGCTTTTTTCATGATAGAGCATCCCTGCTTTTGTGGTCACTTCATCCATTGGTACATGCCAGGTTTGTGCAGCAGCCTCTCTCAACATTTGACGCGCGGCTGCACCTGCCTCACGAAGGGGTTTCCAATACATTCGAACGGAATTACTTCCGCCCGTAAATTGAGGTCCAAGTTTTACATTGTCGTGCGGCCCCATTTCCACTACTACTTTTTTCCAATCCACATCTAACTCTTCGGCCACAATCATGGGTAGAGATGTCATTACATTTTGTCCAAACTCAGGATTAGGATTGAGAATCTTAATAATGTTGTCCGAAGTTATTTTGATATAGCCCGTTAACTCATTCCATTCGTCAGCAAGGTTTATTGGTTTGATGTTATCTTCCGGCATGTATTTCGACAATCCACTAAAACTAATCATGAGGCCACCACTGGCAAGCACGGATGACTTTAGAAATGATCGTCTGCTGAATGAGGTGTTAATCTTTTCCATTTTTTAGTTCTTATATGGTGTTGAAAATTCAATCAATTTCATTTTTTTGAGGACGCTGATAGGATAGCCTCTCGTATTCGTACATAGGTTCCACACCGACAAATGTTGCCAGACATGGCAGCCTCAATTTGTTCATCGGTAGGATTAGCATTTTTATTTAACAATGCTGTGGCTGACATAATCTGACCGGTTTGACAATACCCACATTGTGCCACATCATGTTCCAGCCAGGCCTTTTGAACAGGATGATCACCATTTTCAGAAAGACCCTCTATGGTTGTAATCTTTTTATTGGCAGCAGCCGATACAGGAAGTGAACACGATCGTACCGCATTGCCCTCGAAATGAACTGTGCAGGCACCACATTGTGCAATACCACATCCATACTTTGTTCCGACAAGCTTAAGGTGTTCACGAAGTACCCAGAGAAGTGGAGTTTTTGGATCAACATCTAATGTTTGCTTTTTGCCATTAATGTCTAGGTTGAAAGTTGCCATATTTATTCCGAGTTATCTAAGATTGTAGTTGTTAAAAATACTGATATTAAGAAAAGTAAACGTTACGAAAATCAAACCTATTTGATCAAAACTATCCGGTTCGAAATTTTGTTGGATTCATGTGGGCATTTTTTCTAAAGAAATTATTAAAATGTGTGGGCTCTGTGAAGCCCAATGCAATTGAAATTTCTGCTACACTCCAGGTAGTACTACGTAGGAGGAATTTAGCTTCCTGAAGAATACGTTCCGAGATAACCTGCGTAGTAGTTTTATTCAGAGCCGCTTTGAGTGATCTGTTCAAATGATTGACATGAATGTTTAAGTGATCAGCAAATTGAGATGCAGAACGAATGCGAATCACCCGCTGATCTTTAATGGGAAATTGCTTTTCCAGAACAGTAAAAAAATCAATGGCGATTCGCTGTGAAGCTTTTATAGTTGCATGTTGTTCGTTCACAGTGGGCAATTAATCCAAATGCATCTTCAGAAAATTCATTACTTTATTAGACACCACGAGCCTGAATACGTTCTCGCTTCTGAACTGCTTTTTCAATCACATTTAATCTTGCTTTCCGCGGATCAGGCATCGAAGAAACTTTCCCATCTAAATCAATATCCAAGATCTCTTCCTTCTGAATATTGTATGGAGGCCAAACAGGAACATTCTTACCATTGGGATTTCCGGTCTTTGCAAAATTTGTCCAATACGTATTCATAATTCGGGCTAACTCTTTTTCTTCGGGTGTTGCCTCCGCTGGCGCACCCCAACGTGCATTCAGTGTGTTAAATTCAAAGGGAATATCGGATCCATGACCAGCACCATACCGCGCGCGTTCTCTTGCAGCGGGTGGCACATACCCAAAATGAAACAAATAAGCAGGGGCACCGTTCGCTACAAACGCTCTGGCTGTCATCCTCGCTGGCTCACCCCACACCCAATCCGTAATAATTCTGGTCTGTACTTCAGCAAACTCCTTTTTACCATCCGGGTCAAACGCTGCTTTCGCTTCGGCTTCAAGGTCACCAAAAAGTGAAAACAATGCTTCCTTGGTTGTGGCTGTGTTAATGAATCCGCCACCCACTTCTGCACTACAATTTCCAATCATCAATGGAACCTTGGGTTGTCTTCCTGCTTTGTACGCAGTCTCTGATGTTTCCACAACCAATTTACCATCCAGGATTGGCCCTGCGTAAGTACGAGCACCAGTGCTATCACTTTCCTGACCACCATCGATTATCTGATCTAAACTAAGTGAACGCAGCTTTGCCAGTCCTGCTGCATCAGTACTTTCAATCTTGTGCCTACGTGCGAAGTTTATTCCGATCGTTTCTGCTGAGACCGGATAAAGCGGATCCGCATTATTCTTTTTGACAGGTCTGCCAGTAAGTACTCCATCACGACCGCCACTGGATTCGCCAATAGCTTTGTGGAAAAGTCCTTTTGCTGCTGGTATGCTTAGCAGCGAGTGTACGGAAACACCACCGGCAGAGAACCCAAAAATGGTAACATTACCTGGATCACCACCAAATGCTGCAATGTTTTCTTTCACCCATTTGAGTGCGGCAATCTGATCCATGTACGCATAGCTGCCTTTGAATTCATCCGGATGTTCGTTGCTTAATGCAGGGAATGCAAAATGGCCCAGACGACCGAGCCGGTAATTGATTGTTACCAAAATAACACCTTGCTTAACAAAGGCATGGCCGGCAGCTCCCGGACCAGATCCACTACCACCAACGAATCCTCCGCCATGAATCCAAAACATCACCGGCAATTTTGATTTGCTAGTGGCCGTTGAGGGAGCCCATACATTTAGAAATAAACAATCTTCGGATTGGTTGGGAGTTGTACCTGGCCATGCGCGCTGCGGGCAATCCGCACAATCTTTTGTGGCCTCACGAACTCCTGTCCACTTGGTTACCGGTTGTGGTGGTCGCCAGCGGTACTCACCCACTGGTGGTGCTGCATACGGAATTCCCTTGAAGAATTGAACTTCCCCTTCACGCACTCCGCGCACAACGCCACTACCGGTTTTTACTTCCGATGCAGAAGTCGATTGACACTGCACGAACGTTGATGTAAGCATCAGCACAATTGCAATAGATATTTTTTTCATTCAGATTTTATTTAAAATGTCTTAGTTACAAATCAAGTTTTCGGTTGGCAAGCCATTTGACGATCTCAGGATCGCGATGATCGAAGAAGGCGCTTTCTTTTTTATCGAGTTGTTCGACCTGATATCGAGTTGAAAATCAAAAACGTTGATATTCTCTTTCATACGTTCCTGCCGAACTGTTTTGGGAATGGCAACTATCCCAAGTTGAATAAGCCAACGAAGTACTACTTGTGCAATGGATTTATTGTACTTCTTCCCAATTGCAGCAAGCAATTCATTTTTGAAGAGGTCATTTTTACCTTCCGCAAATGGACCCCACGATTCCATCTGAACCTGATTCTGTCGTAAAAATTTTTGTGCCTCTATTTGCTGATGAAAGGGATGTGTTTCAATTTGATTGATAGCCGGAACAACCTTGTTAAACGAGATGAGATCCATCAAACGATCGGGTTGAAAGTTACTCACGCCAATGGCGCGTACGCTTCCCTCCTGATAAAGTTCTTCCATGGCTCGCCATGCACCATGTACATCTCCGTACGGTTGATGAATCAAATACAAATCGATATAATCCAGCTGAAGTTTATTTAATGATTTCTCAAATGCCTGTTTTGTTTTTTCATAACCAGCATCCTGAACCCATAGCTTGGTTGTGATAAATAATTCTTTGCGCGCTACACCACTTCTTTTTAACGCATGCCCTACGGCCTCTTCATTCCTGTAAGAAGCAGCCGTGTCGATTAACCGATAACCTACCTGAATGGCATCGTACACACTTCGCTCACATTCACTTGGATCAGGCACCTGAAATACCCCGAATCCGAGCATTGGCATTTCAACTCCGTTGTTGAGCGTCACCGAATTAAGTGCGCTTTCTATCGTATGCCTTATTGATTGCATTTGATTGAATTTTTATTCATTCTTTTTTTAGAATGTTAATTTTTATTAGCCACTTTTTAACCTCATTCTCTACTTGCTGTTCTTTGTCGCCTTCTATCACAAATAGAATTCCGTCCCGTTCAACCCCGCCCTTAACTGAGTAGCCCTCCAACACGTTGCTATTCGCACATAGTTTTTTTACCGTTTCAAAACTGCTGCCTATACCATAACCACCATTCGTATTGAATGGAATCACCGTTTTACCGCTCAGACTATTTTGAGTTAGAAAACTTTTCATAGGCGGTGGTAGCTGCATACCCCAAGTCGGAAAGCCAACAAATATTATCTCATAGTGATCAAGGTTATCAATTTTTGTTTTCAGAGGTGGAAGATATCCGATTTCATTTTCACGCACCACCTGTTCTACCGTTGTTTTGTAATCTACAGGATAGGGCTTTACAAGTTCCAACGGCACCAGTGTTCCACCAACTATTGTCTGAATGATTTCTGCAACCGCTTTTGTGTTGTTGGTGCGCGACCAATACACAATGACTATTTTTTCCGAAGCAATTCGATTATCCTCATGCAGTTGGCCATACGTTTGCAGCAAGCAACACCACCAAACAAAGCCCAAGAATAAACTGAACTTCATAGCTGGATATTAACCATGATTTTGCATTCGATCAATGTTTAATCACATGTGTATCCCGCACGCTGCTAAACGTTAACGCCAATAATTTCCATTCCTTCTTTTCTTTTTTATAAACTTCCGTTACCGTAAACTCGGTGGCTACATCGTTGCCGCGAACCTCAGCAGTTAATGTAATGCGGCTCCAGGCAATTGCTACATCATCCGCGAACTCGACAGCAACGTCCTTAACATCCGCGTTTTTATACCAGATACTTCCAGATTTAATGATTTCAAGTTCCTCATCTTTTTTCCAGGTTCCGCTCATGTGGACGAATTTCGATTTATCGTGAAAGAGTGTAGCAAGCTTGTCCACGTTCTTGTCGGCCATCCACTGCCACTTTTTTTTCGAGAGTTCCTTAATTTCATTTTCGGTTGCCGAATTTTGTGCGATCGACACCTGCGCACCGAATAGAATAAATAATACTCCAATAATTAATTTTTTCATCTTTATGGTTTTTTGATTTGAATTCGTTTACTCTGCAAAGATGTCATCTTCCTGTTCAGTTTGACGTATACAGATTACGGTTTTACTGACCAAAATCACCGATCAGGCATGATCATCATGGAATCAAACCGAAATGTGCTTAATATTGAAGCCTAAGGAAATTCATATGGAAGAAATACTGAAGTTTGACACTATCAGTCAATTCAATGCGGATAATAATCATGAAACCCTGCATCCGTTAGTCACCGTGATAGATTTCTCGAAGGTTGCACCGAGGAGGATACGAAGAGCCCATTTTGGATTCTATTTAGTCATCATCAAAGATGCCATATGCGGTGATCTACGCTATGGTAATCGTACCTACGATTACCAGGATGGTACAATCCTATTTATAGGACCCGGACAAATGCTGGGGACCAATGCCGACCCGGAATTGCACCAACCCAAAGGGTATGGAATTGCATTTCATCCGGATCTTATTAAAGGAACTTCCTTAGGCCGTCACATTGATGATTATACTTTTTTTAGTTACCATGTTAACGAAGCCCTTCACGTATCAGAGCGTGAGCGACATCTGGTGTTGGATTGTTTTTCGAAAGTCAAATACGAATTGGAGCATGCTGTCGACAAACATAGCAAAACGCTGATCGCTGATAATATTGAATTACTTTTAAATTATTGTGTTCGGTTTTATGATCGTCAATTCATTACACGCGACAATGCGCATAAGGGAGTTCTGGAAAAATTTGAAACTTTACTCAATGACTTCTTTTCGTCAGACAAGCCTCAAGAGATTGGTTTACCATCGGTAGCATATTGTGCGAGTGAGCTTAATTTATCTCCAAATTACTTTGGAGACTTAATCAAAAAAGAAACAGGTAAAACCGCACATGAATTTATCAATCTTAAATTGATTGATGTCGCGAAGGAGAGAATCTTTGATGCCGATAAATCAG
The DNA here is from genome assembly GCA_016787755.1 of Cyclobacteriaceae bacterium. Taxonomy (GTDB): domain Bacteria; phylum Bacteroidota; class Bacteroidia; order Cytophagales; family Cyclobacteriaceae; genus ELB16-189. Next base: position 70,736 of record JAEUUA010000026.1, read on the forward strand.
TAAGTGAAATTGCGTATACACTAGGATTCAAATATCCCCAGCATTTTAGCAGGGTTTTTAAACAACATGTGGGATTGACTCCTCAGGAGTATCGAAGTTCGATAAATTGATAAAATTCATCTTTTTTGATTAATGGGTTTATAAAGTTAAATAGTGAGTACTATTTTTAAAGTTGATACTGTTTATCCGTCACCTTCTCCATCCAATCCACAACTTTACCATTCAATTGCTCTTGCGTTGCAATGTGAGTCATAGCAACTGTTGGTGAGGCTCCGTGCCAATGCTTTTCATTAGGAGCAAACCACACAACATCTCCGGGATGAATCTCCTCAACTGGGTTGCCTTCCTTCTGAACCCAACCAACTCCTGAAACAACAATGAGAGTTTGCCCGAGTGGATGTGTGTGCCATGCTGTGCGTGCACCAGGTTCAAATGTCACAACTGCTGCCGCAGCGCGTCTGTGTTCATTGGGCTGAAACAAAGGGTCGATGCGAACTGATCCGGTAAACCAATCTTCTGGACCTTTAACTGATGCTTGCGTACCCATTCGTATAATTTCCATTTGTTGATTCCTTTATTTACCTTATTACATATTCAACAGGGCTTCCACTTGCACCGATGATGGTCACTTTCCAACCCGAGCTAGAAGCGCGGCAGGATACCGCGCACCTTGCACTTCTATTCCAGCGAATGCAGTTTCAATTTCCTGAAGATCACCTGATGTTAACGTCAGTTGTTCTGCTTTCAAGTTTTCTTCGAGGCGATGAATTTTTGTTGTGCCTGGAATAGGCACGATCCACGGCTTCTGCGCCAACACCCATGCCAGCGCAACTTGTGCTGGAGTAGCATTCTTCTTTTTAGCAAATTCATTGAGCCAGTCCACAACAACCTGATTGGCTTTTCTGTTTTCTTCTGTAAAGCGGGGAACAACATTTCGAAAATCGGTTTCATCGAACTTGGTATCTGAACTAATCGCACCGGTAAGAAAACCTTTTCCCAGCGGACTGAAGGGAACAAAACCAATTCCTAATTCTTCTAATGTAGGTAAGATTTCTTTTTCAGGTTCGCGCCACCATAACGAGTATTCGCTTTGCAAGGCAGCCACGGGTTGTATGGCATGTGCTTTTCGAATGGTGGCAGCTCCCGCTTCTGACATCCCAAAATGTTTCACCTTACCTTCTTTTATTAATTGCTTCACCGTTTCAGCAACTTCTTCAATGGGAACATTCGGATCAACACGATGCTGGTACAACAAATCGATGCGATCGGTTTTTAATCGCTTGAGTGCCGCTTCCGTCATACTCTTAATATTCTCTGGTTTGCTGTTCATTCCTAAGGCGCTCTTGCCCTGCTCAAAACCAAACTTGGTCGCAATAACTACCTGATCGCGAATTGGTGCCAACGCTTCACCAAGGAGTTCTTCATTCTTATACGGTCCGTATGCTTCGGCACTATCAAAGAACGTAACACCTAGCTCGAAGGCTCTACGAATTAATTTGATGGCATCTTCTTGATTGGTTTCAGGTCCGTAGCCAAAGCTGAGACCCATGCACCCGAGACCAAGGGTAGATACTTCCAATCCATTTTGTCCTAGCGTTCTTTTATTCATGGTGTCTACCGATTTAAACTGTATGTCAAATTAAAGGTAAATGATGCAGGAAATTAATGTTAAATAAAAAACTTGTTACGAAAATCAACCCTTTTGAATGGTCATGGGTGAACATTCCTGAATTTCAGCGGACTAGTTAGTACATGTTTCTTGAAGAAGTTATTGAAGTGTGTTACTTCCGAGAAGCCTAATGCATAAGCGACCTCAGAAACATTCCACGTACTGTGTCGCAAGAGGATTTTAGATTCCTGTACGATGCGCTCAGAAATTAATTGTGTTGTTGTTTTTTGGGTAGATTCCTTCACGGCTCTGTTAAGGTGGTTGACATGCACATTCAGGTTACTTGCAAAATCAGAAGCTGAACGCATTTGGACGGTTGGGTGCATATCGTCAATGGGAAACTGTCGCTCCAGCAATTCCAGAAACATAGAAGAAATGCGTTGTGAGGAGTTCAACGGTTGCTTCGCCAACAACGCATTGGGCTTTAGTTTCAAACCAAAGTGAATCAGATCAAATACTAAATTCTTGATAACCTCATATTTGTATTTATAGTCAGCCTGTAACTCGGTCTCCATTTTATTAAGGGTATCCTGTACCTTCAACACGTGCTCATCCTGTAATTCAAAAACGTGTGTGCCGCCCGGAAGGAATATTTCGTACTGGTTGATATTGCCGAACTGGCTAAAGAAATGTTGGTTAAAAATGCAGTAGAATATCTCGGCATTCTCCAAGTGATCGCACTTGTAAGGAATAAATGGGTTTGAAAAAACTAATGCTTGTTTTTTGATTTCAAAAACCTGATCGGCATAATACACCAGACTGTTTCCCTTTAACAGCATAATCTTATAAAAATCCCGTCTTCGGTAAGGAATTGAATCGATCTTGCTCTCATCAGAAAAAGTGAGTCGGAAAATATTAAAATGCCCGATATCGTTCCGGATGTTCTCGGGCAACCAATTGAACTTGCGCTTGTAAAACTCCTGCAGTGTTTCTGACTTCTCCATCATGTTAAAGATACTAAACTCATTACTTTATTTTCAGCGTTGGAATAAGCGGAATGGTTTCAATCAGTTCGAGAGACTTCACCATTTCCCTGGTGGCATTTTTGTATTTAATAAAGTGTGGCGTTTGAATATGAGCCTGGTAAGCATTGTCATCTGCGTATATTTCTAAAATAGTAATATGAGTTGGCTTGCTCTTTTCAGAAACTGCATATAGCGTATGGACTCCTTTTTCTATTCTTAAAGAAGCTTCAATTTCTTCTTTCAAAAAAACTTTGTATGGTTCCAGGTGTGCCGAATCAATAACAAGCTTGGCAATCCTCACCATCTGCTCCTTTTCCTGAGCGTTAACGATTTGAAGAGAGATCAGCGAAAGCATGCTAATAAAAATCACTTTTGCTTTTTTCATTTTCGAATATAATTTTTATCGAAGGAATAAATCAAACTTACATTCCAGTCGAAATCTTTTGCAGGGATGTCCGACTTAATGGTTTTGTTTGCAATGTGTGAAATAGAAAGTGGAAAATCCTTCATAGCTAAGGTAAGTGTGTAGGTGACATAATATCCATCGAGGTCATCCGTTTTTAAATAATACAGTTGTGGGTTAAAGCGCATAAAGAAAAGATCAGTAAGCTTAACGTTATTGAAATTGACTCTATATCCAATAAAGTAGGAATCCTGCACCCCATCTTGCTGAAAACCGTGACCACGCAATAAGTAAAAACCGGTACTTAAATTTTTAGAAAGCAGATAGGTAGGAGCAAGTTCTGCTGCCAGAAAACGTTGTGAAACACTTACATCACGGGTAACTCCATTGATGGTAGCAGTTCTTGTTGCAAAAACAATAGCGGGAATATGCCCACCCACCAAAAGCTGAAACTTACTTCGGTCGATAACTTTATAGCGATAGATGAAAATGAATGACCAGGGTTTGCCCTCGAGCGCATACCGGAATTGGGGCTCAAAACTTAGTCGCTTATTCCCAATGGCCAAATCGAGTATGGCAGCCGGCTTTCCAAGAGAGAAGGATGGAATAAATGAAAAGCCATTCTGAGTAACACTTAGTGCACTTTTAAAATAAAGGGTGCTGTCTCGTTTTTGAGCCCATGTAGTTTGAGAAATAAACAAAAGGAGTATCGCGTTGAAAGCTAAATATATCCTCCCTCCATGGAAAACATTGGCGATGAGCATGATTGTTAAGCAAATGATTGAAGATGCAAAGGAATCCAATTTTATCCTCAGTTTTTAACAAATTTCAAGCTGATGTTTACGAAATTCAAACAATTCCAAAACCTGAGTCGCTTTCAGAAAAAAGAGAAAGTTAGATTTTATAAAAAAAGAGGGCTAACTTTTGGTTAGCCCTCGTTGAAACTTAGTGAAATGATCGCTACTTAATTTTCTTAAGTCCTTTAGCTTTATCCTTCTCTTCTTTGGTTTGCTTATCCGACTTATCTTTCTCTTTTGATTTCATCTTTTCGGTTTCCTGCTTCTCTTTATTCTCTTCCTTCTTGAAAAATGAATCGTTATCATCCACGCCATCATTCATATCTATATCGATATCCATATCATCCATGTCAATATCATCGAAGTCAATATCAATAGGCTCAACATTAACATCAAAATTGGGGATGTTAATAACAATCGGATCCAGATTAATATCGAGACTTTTCAAGTTAATTTCAATGGGCTCAATGTGAATCTCTAGCTTTTCCATCACTTGTTCTACTGATCGCATGGCATCTCTGATGGCAGATTCAATAGATGCTTCCAATGCTTTTTCGTCAATGTTTACATCATAGTTTAGATTTCGAAATTGGTTGCCACTGGTAATTTTCTTTAGTGCGGTTGATTTGGAGTCTGTGTTGCTCTCATCCTTTTTGGTTGTTACTTGAGAAAAAGCCGGTATGGCAATCAGGCCAATAAACAGGCAAGTGAGTAGTTGTTTCATATCTGTAGTGTTTTGGGTACTCATAGTACTCAGTCTATTTGAAAAGGTTACGGCCGTTAATAAATTCCTACAGAATTTAATCAACTCTTCACCATACTATCATTTTTAACGTTTTCGTTGACCTCTACCACCCCACTATTCTCGATCTCTATAGCGGCCTCTATTTTCCCATTTATGAAAAAATCCGGGCACAAGAAGGCCAATCAGTATTCCAACCATTAATGTCATGGCTAATATGAATAATGATTTTTTACGTTGCCGAATTAAAAAATTGTTGACAACACCTATCTTCATCTTCTAATTAAAAAACAAATAAAAATAATTTATGAGCGATAACAAGCAACAAATGAGAGTGTATCATAGATACCTGGGTTTCTTTTTGACGGGCATCATGGCTGTGTATTCCATCAGCGGCATCTCATTGATATTCAGAGATACTGATTTTTTGAAAAGTGAAAAACAAATTGAAAGACAATTGAAGCCAAACTTGAGTGGTGAAGAACTAGAGCGCGAATTAAGAATGCGAGACCTCAAGATTGATAAAGAAGAAGGAGATGTCATTCGTTTTAACCAGGGTACGTATAACAAAACAACAGGGGTGGCTAACTATTCTGCTAAAGAGTTGAATAGCTTCGTTGATAAATTACAGAAAATGCACAAGGCCGATACGAAGAGTCCTTTATTTTATCTGAATATTTTCTTTGGCTTGTCCTTATTCTTTTTTGTTGTTTCTTCTTTTTATATGTTTTTACCGGGTACTTCTATTTTTAAAAAGGGTTTATATTTTGCACTTGCAGGTGTGGCACTAACACTCATAATGATTTTTGTTTAACGAGGAGATAAATCTCAGTAAAAGTGTATTGTTCAGGCTGGCGAAGATACTTCAAGACACCACTCGAATCGAACTGGGTCAACGTGCAAGAAAAAAGGTAAACTAGTTAGTCTTTCTTTCATGAAGCCACAATGCTACATACGTTAAACACAGGCCAAGCAGTCCTATAGTTATCACTTCATTGGCCAATACCAAATGTGATATCTTCATGGCGATTCCGGAAACCATTATTATAACAAAACCAAAGGCAATTTTGCCATTAACCGATTTAGATGGTGTACTGAAATAGCCTATTATTAATAGGGTAGCAATCCAACCAATAAAGGACAAGAGAGGCGCTGTACTATTTTCGGAATCGAGAAACCGCCAAAGATATCCGATCAAAAGTGTGACTATTGAAATAAATAGCAAGGATGCTTGTATTTTTCTCAACATAAAGAAAGTAGCCCCGCCCAGAATGAGTTTTAGTTTATCTAGTTTAACTTAGAAATACTTAAACGACTAAATTAGGTTCTATTAAAAGGTTTGGCTCAACAATTGTATAGGTTAGGGTAAGTTCGAGTAAGAGCAAATCAAACAAAACCTTCCCCCAAACCTTCCCCCGATGGCAACCTTCAATTACTATTTACGCAACGTAAATGCTGTATCTAAGACGCCTATTGTATTGTATATCTCAATCAATAGTAGAGTAACAAAGCTAAGTACTGGCGAATCCATTGAACCAATATATTGGGATGTTAAAAAACAACGTGCTAAAAAATCCTTTGTTGGAAGTCCCGAATTAAACGAATTCTTAAACGGATTTCTTCTTAGGTCTCAAAGTACTTTCAGAAATTTTAAGGCTGAAAATACGGTTCCCAATCGATTCCAAATCAGAAAAGCAATTGAGCTCCCCGGAACCAAAGCAGGTTCAGAATTAAGGGATCATTTTACATCATACCTAGAAGCCACAGTAAATACCAAAGAACCAAATACTCTTAAGAAGTTTAAAGGGCTTTTCAATCACCTTGTCAGGTTTCAGAACTTTAAGCATGACTATTATACATTTGACAGTGTTAATGCCAAGTTCCATGATGATTTCGTCAATTTTCTTCAAAAGAATGCTAATCATAACAATAACACCGTTTCTAAATATGTAAGGGTTTTAAAAACCTATATGCAGTGGTGCTTTGATCGGGAACTCCACAGCAATCTTGCATTTAAGAGATTTAAAGCCAGAGAATATGCAGTCGAGGTTGTTTACCTGACAGCAAAAGAACTTTTTAAAATCAATGACCTTGACCTTTCTCAAAAACCAACTTTGAATAAAGTGCGTGATGCGTTTTGCTTTGGGTGTTTCACAGGGCAACGATTTTCCGATATTAGCGGCATAACATGGGACGATATTAAAGGAGATACCTGGATTTTACACACAAAGAAAACAAAGGAAAATATTGTAGTGCCCTTAAATTGCTTTAGCAAGGCTATACTAAAGAAAAATAAAAACCTGCCATCTCCAATTCAAGTATTAACAAATCAGAAAATGAATCAGTATTTAAAAGATATAGCAGTTTTGGCAGAACTGAATGATACAATCCGCCAAGTTGGCTATTCAGGAAATAATAAGATAGAGACAAGAAAGCCAAAGCATAAGCTTATTACTACCCATGTTGCCAGAAAGACATTTGTAACACTGTCTTTGGAGAATGGAATGCGTCCTGAAACGGTTATGGAAATAACTGGACATAAAGATTTTAAGACATTAAGGAGATATATTAAAATTACATCTAGAGTCAAAGAAGATGAGATGAAACGAATTTGGGATAAAATCAAAGTTTAAACATATGGATATAGACCAACAGTTTTTTTCTTTTAGCTATCCAAAAAAGCATCTTTATGATATTGAGCTATTCAGTGATTCTAAGCTGCTACAACATCATATAGATAATAAGTTCATTTATGAACTTGCGAATATTGCATTAACGCGTAAAACCTATCCCAAGAGAATAATTGAGTTCTTGGAGTATCAATATTTAAAATCATTACCAAAATCTGCATTCCTTAAACATGTTGATATATTAGTAAAGAACAATGAATATCAATTCAAGCCGAATACAGAATGTATTGGGCTAATAAATGAATGGATTAATAATAAATTTAAGGAGGTACCTGATGAAGCTCAACCAAAACCTAGCAAGAAAAACAAGACTCAATTTTTAGATATTTTGATCAAGCCAGCTGAATTCGAAAAAATTCAAAAGGCACTTGAAGACAATGGATACATTAAGGATAAAAGGTGGATCGCTGAAAAAATGGATCTAGTGGCATTTGTTTTAATCCTAGTTGAAAGAAATTTAATATATGGTAAATCAATCACTACTCTAGGACGCCTCTTCTGCAATCAATTTAATGTTGAAATGAATCTTAGGAACTTTAGGAAATACCCCAAGGCAGATACTACACTAAAGATCGAGAGGCTAATTAATAAATTGAATAATATTCCTTAAAGTATTGAATCTCTTTTATACATTTGAAATCTCTTCAATTACTATAAAGAGCAAAATTGTATCGTACGATACATATTTAGAATCATTCCAAAATTGTATCGTACGATACAATTTTTCAAACGGTGAACTAAATTATTAGTTCTCAATCTCATCAAAAGCAAAGAACAAAGAAGTAATTACTAATGGCATACTATGTAACACTATGCCCACTGGCCCACCATAGGAATTTCATTCGTACGGCACCCGATTTTTAGGCTAATTTAAATGTTTTGTTTTCTTGGCTGATCAGGAAAAATGCTGATTGAATAATGTTGACCAGTATACAGTAGTCCTATTCTCGAATAATTATTTCGCAGAATAGTTCCTGTTGCCAACAAATAACGTGAGAACTTCACGTTTAAGAGAATTCGAGATTTCCCTAGTCATGCAATAGATATCGAATGTTATCTATAGCGAACGTTCTGTGATTGATGGTTATTAAGCTTGGGTGAATTAATTTTCCTAAGAACTTCCAATATTTCAAGTCTTTTAAAGAATACTCGATTAGAAATTCTGTGGAATGGCAACATACCTGATTTCTTCCACTTGTGAATGGTTACTTTGCTCACCTTTAGCATCAAACAAACCTCTTCAATTTTAATCAACTCATCTTCCTTTCCATCATTAGAAACAGATTGTTTTGAAATCAAAGAATTGATTGTTTCATTTATTAACTCGACCAACTCAGCCTTACTCATATTTAATACTACAATCTCGCTCATGTTCTATTGTTGATGAGACAAAGATGTTAACTCAGATTAATTCAGTAGTACCATATATTCAAGGATGGTATCAAGTGGTATTAACAAATGTTTACTTAGAAATACCTAATAGCTTTTTAAAACAAAAAGGGAAAAAAGAAAGTCAATTCATATAATTGCAACCTAGGGTTCTGTCAAGTTGTTTTAGGCTGCTTGCAGCCGGTAGAAAATACTACCCGCAGGGTGGAGATTTTCTAAAAAAAACTTGACAGGTTCCTAGGGGCAATTATTTTTACTTTCTTTATTACCTTTTTTTTTAAATTGCGTTATACCCCAATTGCCTATAAAATTAATTTCATCACTTAGTTGTCCTTTAAATAAATCTATACCAAATTCAATTTCTAATATGATTGATACTGAATTCAACTTAATAGATAAAACTCGTTATACCGCTCTTGATAAATTCAAAAAGGGTGAGAATGTATTTTTTATTAAACAAAAAAGCAGTATTGCTATTTTGTATCTCAAAACTATACATTTAGGAGACTATGAATGTACACCCCCCATAGGATTCGAGGTTTACATTAAAAAAAAGGTACCACACCAAGTTGTTGATGGCAAGAATTACTATTGCACTTTTAAAGTACCCAGTGATGACGATTATAACGTTTGGGCGTGGTCATATAATCTAAATGAAGAAAACTTAGCCATTGATCGTTTTAATGATATCTCAAATCAATATAAACGTTTTACTAGTATAGATGATTTCAACTACATACCCGGAGAAGGCCTACGTGATCATGTAAGGCTAAACCCGGGTCGTTAGGTCTTCACTCTTACAATTGCCTTGGATGTGCGCGGATTGTGCGGCAATTGGAAGTGTGATATCTACAGTCAGTCTTTAATTTGATGTCTGACATAAAGCACTCTCTTTAATTGGCGTTGGATGCGGGAAGTATGTGCGGCCAGTTAAAGTGTGTGCGCATAGTTTAATCTTCCTCTGTCCAGAAATTTGCTAATAGCTCTGCTTGCTTTAATACAGTATCTATTGCTTTTTGTTGTTTGTCAGGTGGATATCCATACTTGCTCAATGTGCGCTTTACGAGCACCATTAATTTTGCTCTCGCACTCTCCCTGATTGTCCAGTCAATAGTTGCGTTGGCTCTTACTTTGTCAGCTATTTCCCTTGCAATTTCCTTCAATGTGTCGTCACCCAAAACCTGAACAGCACTGTCGTTTATTTCGAGGGCGTTGTAAAAAGCCACTTCATCATTATTGAGTCCGAGTTTTTCACCTTCCTTGTCTGCCTCTTTAATTTGCTTGGCAATATTGATTAATTCTTGAATGATTTCAGCAGTTGTCAGTAAGTTGTTTTGGTAGCGTTTGATTGCACCTTCCAACATCTCCAAAAGTTTTTTACTCTTAACAAGGTTTGTCTTAGCTCTTGCTTTCAGTTCGTTGTTTAAAATCTTTTTCAGTAATTCAATTGCAAGATTTTTGTGTTGCATTCCTTCGACTTCCATTAAGAATTCGTCTGAAAGAATTTCGAGACCAGAAATTTCGGGTTTGTCAATTCCTGCTGCATCAAAAATGTCTATTACTTTATCACTGCTTAATGCTTCGTCAACAATTTGTTTAATTGCTGTTTCAATTTCCAAGTCTGTTCTACCTCCTCCTGTTGGAGCATCAAACTTGGCTAACCTTGCTTTTACAGCCTGGAAAAATGCAACTTCAGGTAAATGTGGTTGAACTTCTTCTTTGGTAATGCAAAGAGAAAGTGCCTGACTTAACAAACTCACTTCACGGATAAATCTTTCCTTTCCGTCCTGCAATCCTAAAATATGTTCTTCTGTTTGAAGAATGATAGAGAGTTTTTCTTGTGCATTTACGGCAAAGAACCTTCGGTAATTGAATTTGAAAGACCCTTCAAAATAGGCTTCAGGTTCTTCCACTAAAATGTCTTTTCTCGTTGCGCTGTCCTCATTGAACATTTGTTGAATGATTTCCAATTTCTCTTTGAAAATCTCAAATGCCCTTTCAATGTTCTCGGCTGGGTCGCCTTTTCCACCTGCTTCACCATAAAACGATAGGGCTTTCTTCAAATCTGTTCCAATGCCCAAATAATCAACTATCAAACCGCCCGGCTTGTCCTTGAATACACGGTTTACTCTTGCAATAGCTTGCATTAAGTTGTGGCCTCTCATTGGTTTGTCCACATACATTGTATTCAAACATGGTGCATCAAAACCTGTTAGCCACATATCTCGAACAATAACGAGTTTTAATTCATCATCAGGGTCTTTCATCCTTTCTGATAAATCTTTCCGTTGCTGTTTTGTAGTATGATGTTTTGAAATCTCAGGACCGTCCGCACTGTTGGTTGTCATTACAACTTTTATAAAACCCTTGGTCATATCATCATTATGCCATTCGGGTCTTAATGCAATGATAGCCGCGTAAAGGTCGGCTGCAATTCTGCGGCTCATGGCTACAATCATTGCTTTGCCTTCAAAAACTGTTTGTCTTTTTTCAAAATGAGAAACAATGTCTTTTGCCAAATTCTTAACACGTTCCTGATTACCAACAATTGCCTCGAGTTTTGTCCACTTGGCTTTAGCTTTTTGTTTTTCGGTTACTTCTTCGTCTTGTTCAAGTTCTTTATCAAATTCCTCAATCAATCGTCTGCCTTGCTCGTCAAGATTCACTTTAGCCAAACGACTTTCATAGAAAATCTTAACTGTTGCTCCATCATCAACCGCATCTTTTATGTCGTATCGGTCAATGTAGTTACCGAAAACCTGTGGCGTGTTTACGTCTGTTCCTTCAATGGGCGTGCCTGTAAATCCAATGTAAGTCGCATTGGGCAAAGCATCCCTCATGTATTTAGCAAAGCCATAGGCAATGCGTTTTCCGATTACTTCTTTAGTTTCTTTGTCTTTTTCGTCAACCAATTTTGCTTCAAACCCATATTGCGTTCTGTGAGCTTCATCAGCAATCACCACCACATTTTTACGGTCGGAAAGTTGGTCGTAAACGGATTTATTGTTCTCAGGCAAAAACTTCTGAATGGTGGTAAAGACAATTCCACCACTGGCCACTTTTAACAGTTCTTTCAAATGCTCTCTGTTTTCGGCCTGCACTGGTTCTTGTCTGAGCAACTGAACCGAAGAAGCAAATGTGTCAAACAATTGGTCATCCAAATCATTGCGGTCAGTAATCACAACAATTGTCGGGTTCTTCATTTCGGGTGAAGTAATGAGTTTACCAGAATAAAATACCATACTTAAACTTTTGCCCGAACCTTGTGTATGCCAAACCACACCGCCTCTTTTGTCGCCATTGATGCTCGAAGCAACCACAGAAGATTGCACGGCTTTGTTTACTGCATAATATTGATGATAAGCCGCTAATTTCTTAACGGTTTGTATTTGAATCAATCCAGTTTTTGAATCTTCCTTTTTCGATTTCTCAAATACGATGAAGTTGCGAACTAAATCTAAAAGTGTTGCAGGTTGCAACATACCTTTCAGCAAGGTTTCTAATTGTGGTTTAAATCGTGATGCTTCTTTGATACCATCTGCCGTTTTCCAAGTCATGTATCGGCTAAGGTCTGCTGAAACGCTTCCTGCTTTACACTCTAAACCGTCTGAAAGAATGCAGATAGAATTATAAATAAACAAACTTGGAATAATGGCTTTGTAAGTCTGTATTTGTTGGTAAGCACTTTTGATGTTGGCATTTTCACTGGCTGCATTTTTCAATTCAATCACTACCAATGGCAAACCATTCACAAAGAGCAAAACATCAGGTCGTTTGTTTTGATTGTTTTCGATTATGGTGTATTGGTTGATAGCTGTAAACTGATTATTCAAAGGATTGTCAAAATCTACAAGAGCCACTTCGTGGCTGCGTTCATAGCCATTTTGTTGATATGGTATTTTTACTTTCTCTACCAACAAGCGGTGAAATTCTTCGTTGTTGTGCAACAATTCGGGAGAAGCAATTCGCAATACTTTTTGAACAGCTGCTTCTTGCGCATCTAATGGAATTTCGGGATTGATTTTGGCTATAGCATTTCGTAAACGGTTAACCAAAACTATCTGACTGTAATTATCTCTTTCACAAAAAAGTCCCTCGGGTGAAATCTCTTTGCCATTGGCATATTCCCATCCTTGCGACTGTAAAATTTCAATCGCTGATTCTTCTATGATATTTTCTGTGATGGGTTTCATTTAAACCGTATTCAATTGAACCTTATACCAGTATGATAGATTTTTCCTAACCTCCCTTAATTGTTCAATTAATTCTTGTTTGCTTTCTATATTATTGAATTCAAAGTTATTACTTAAGAATATTGCCGTTTCTCTAGGAATGCTCAATTCAATTAATTTTCGAGTCAGTGGCTTATACGCCCCAATTTCTACAAACCTTGTAAACATGCCTCCTGGTTCTTTGATATCATACAACGGCTTTAAAATAAGAGGAAGACCGTAAGAAATTTTATTTTGAACAAAATTTATTGTGTCATCAATTTTATCAGACGAGTCATAAAATCTATCTGAAAATATTTCAGCAAGTGATTTCTCTTTCAGCCAGTTCTCAGCGAGAATGCACTTTTGAAGCAGAATATCTTTACCTGTAACATCAGGAACACCAAAATACTTGTCATAGTATATTGGAAAATCCTGTCTTATTCGTGTAAGAATATCTTTTAACTGATATGATAATCTAAACTCCGATGCACTCGTAGGTAAGGTAAAGTTGCTTCGTTTCTGATAAAGTCTATTAAGGTCAATTGGGTCCCAGTATCTGTTTTTAGAGCATATTGATTTAGAAATTTCAAGTTTAGACAAGGATTGAAGTATGGTATTCATTTCCTCGTCACTAATAACTATACCAACTCTACTTAAATATATTTGGGATGATAAACCATACCTTAAAGCAGTTTGGCGAAGGTATGTTGTAAGAAAAGAGTATTCCTGATTCTCTAAAGTACATCCAATGTTCTTAGCTAAGTCGTCTTTTATTGCCTCTCTATATGCCGAATATTTATTCCCGTAACCGACTTGTAATTCCTTTGCCGTGTCCTTGAATAGTTCTAGTTGACTTGCTTCTTTTTCCTTAAAACTTAATTCGTCTAATATATATGTTCTGCCAATAAAATCTTTGAGCAATCTTCCAGCCCTTCCTCTTAAGTTTGCTATTTCATAATTGGAGAGCTTTGAACTGGTCTCTTTTTTGGCAATAAATAGGTTTGGGTTTCTAATAATAATATTTTGAACAGGTAAATTTACTCCCTGCAAAAGTGTTGTTGTGCAAATTATTGTCTTAATGTTTTTTTGTCTTATCCCATCTTCAATTAATACTCTTACATGAAATGGCAACTTCCCATGATGATATGCAACTCCTTTTTGAATTGTTTCAACCATTGTAAACTTCGGATGAACAGTTAATGAAATAAAACTTGCCAGTTCTTTCAGGTAAGTGTTTTCCAATCCTTGCATGCTACTTGCAATATGAGATGCCATTTTATTGCAGGTAGTTGAGGTAGGCGAAAATATAAGGGTGCTCTCATCAGTACCAAAACTTTTTAAAAAACCACTTAAGTAATCAAGGTAGTTGTCATTATACAGAACTTTTCCGTAGCCTTGTATAGAGTCATTATTTGTAATTTTTATTTGAAGACTTTCCTCCAATAAATCAGAATAAACATTGAAGAAGTATTCTTCCTTTTTCTTTGAGATGGAGTAGGTTAGATTAAGTACTGGTGAAGCGTCTGTTTCTTTCTTTTCGGAATTTATCCCGAAAACATTTTTTCCTAATTCATCTATTTTAATAATTCTTGGACCTGAAATAATGATGTGGTCAATCTGTGCACTGTTTCTTAGTTCAATCATTAAGTCATATAAGACCTTAGAACGCTGGTCGTCAGAATCTGCAACTTTCTCAACATTCTGAATCTCATCAATTACCAGTAAGCGAATATTTCCAAATGGATTTTCGGATTGTGAAAAAGCGGCTATGGCTTTTTCCTGTGTCAAAATATAAATAGAGTTCTGTGTAGCTGATGTATTATTGTAAGTCGTTTCAAGAGTGTAGTCTGCAAGTTGAAAGTCGTTAAGTAGTTTTCTGAAATCACTCGTAACTTGTGAAACCAAGCTCAAAGTAGGCACTACATAAACAACTACACCGCTTTTCTTTTGAATGAGGTCAATTGCTTTAAGCAGAATCAGAAATGATTTTCCTGCCGATGTTGGTGCTGAAATTCCAGTCAATGAATTCTTCTCAATGGCTTCCCAAATATCCTTCTGAAAATCGCTCAATAGAAAGATTGAATTACCAACTTTTATTTCGTTTTTTACTTGTGCAACTGTAACTGCAAATTGATTCATTAAATTTTCGCTAAACGAAAACTGTTTGTCGGAAAAAGAATAATCCGAATCAATCATGATTGACGAAGGGCCAAAACCGGCTCTTGAAAGAAACAGAATCAAATAATTTTTAAGGCCATCCCATTCCTTTTTTCTGTAAGTCCAAAGCAAGGCAGAAATTGCAATAAGTTGTTTCTTTGAAAGTTCATCGGTCTTTATTGATAACTCATTCAAAACAGAAATTGCTTCGGTTAAAAATTCTTCAGCAATTTGTTCATTTGAATTTCCTTCAATGAAGTTTAACCTGTTCGCATTTGTAACAAGTTCTAAATGGAGCAACTTTATGAGAATTTCTTTTGCTTCCATTATTTACCAATCAATTTTTTAAATTGTTCAAGTAGCAAATCCAATTCCCAAACTGGTAGGATTATGTAATTGAATCGTGGATGCAAACCTTTATCAATTGAATTAAAAAGTTTTCTGTCAACGGCTTTCCCTCGTTCTTCAATGATTTTAATAATATCCTCTTTGATTTGCTTTTCGCTTTTCTTTTCAATCTTTTTGTTTTCGCAATAAGTTATAACTGAAACTAAATGAAGTTCAACATCCTTTAGCGTTCCGTTTTTATACTCTTTCGCAACTTCAATCAACGCATCATCAATGAAAGAGTCGTAAACATATCTGCCAAGTTCTTTGCGATGTTCCTTGTAGGCTTTTAAAATGCTTCCTATTGCATCTTCAATTGCTGTATCAAACTTGTATTTGCTGCTATAAGTTTTTGCTTCGCCTAAATAGAAAAGATTTTTACCCCCGCTGTGTTTGTAATGAATTGCATCTGCACCAAATCTTTCCATCTCAACAGAAGTTGTTATTGGCATCTTTCGAAGCAAAGGAACACTCTTGAAAAAACTTTGCAGAAAGTTGAATAAAAGCAATTCACCAAACTGCCCTTGAACTAATAATTTGTCCGTTGAATGATTTCTGAATTTTTTAAATGCTTCGGTAGTGAGGGTATTTTGTGCATTTTGTAAACTTCGCCCTTCGCCTATCATAATATCAATGACTTCGGCTGCCTTTTTCTGGCTGTAAACCCACTCAGATATTGTATTGACTAATTCATTGCAAAATTCATCACGAAACTCTTGCATGTCAATGTAGTTGATGCAAGTGCCATAATGCTTGTTATCAGGAAGAAGATTGAAAGATTGTTGCACAAAGTGAACATGATTCATGAACATCTTGGTGCAACTAATAAGTTTCTCTATTTCTGCTTCTGTAATTGGCATTTAGTTAATTTTTAAATTTAGCTGCACCAATTATGAGCTTTGGTAAAAGTGTGTCACGAAGTTTTGTTAAAGTTTGAATTTGAAGTTTGTTCTTATTTATTTTCTCAAAAAATATTCTTACCTCTTCATTAATTGCTATAACTGTGTTTACATCTTTAGGTAAAGAAAATTCTAATGAGTTCAATAAGTATTTATAGTCAAGGTTTTTTATTCCTGAACTCCCATTTTCGAGATTGAAAAACTCATCTTGGTTATACAAATATTGAATGTATAGATATAAGAAGTAGGAAAATTCCTTTTGTTTTGGTCTTATTAGTCGGCAAAAATTTGAAAAAACAATTGGGTTTGGAAATAATTTTCTATTAAGGTCATTGATATATATGGTCCTTCCTGTGGATTGGTCATCTGTTCCTCCTGAAATTTCAAGAATCAAATCACCGTCTATTGGCTGGATGCTTTCATATTTCTTTGCTTTAACAAAACGTAGAGGAGCTCTATTGGCTAAACCTGTTTGTAAGTCAGCAATATCTGTTCCTCTAATACAGTTTACGGCTTTTATATAATCACCTTCAAGAGTTTCTTTGCCCCAATCACCACCTAAAGTAGTTTCGATTAAAAAACTAAAACTTCTACTCTGCCAGTTTGAACCGCCATCCAATAATTTATCTTTGAAAAATGTCTCGGCAATGTGTTCTAGAGTTTTGTTTTGACGGTGTAAAAGGTCAATCTTATCATCTATACTACTTAGGGTTTCAGCAATTAACTTCTGTTCTTTTAAGGGCGGTAATACAATTTCTACTTCTGAAAGTATTGTTGTATTTATTGAAGGCATTGTTGCCCCAACCGCAATCATTCTAATGTATTCTTTAAAACTTTCCTGATTGAAATAAAATGAAAGAAATCGGGAATCGACTTTATCATTTGTCCTTACTCTCAAACAACGTCCAGAGAACATCCAATCATCTTCCTTGGCTGAGACATAAGCACATCGGTCAACAGAACCCACACGACTAAAAACTATATCACCTTCTTTCAGTGTATATTTTTTAAGCCTGTTTTTATCTTCATTGCTAACTAAAGGAAGGTTTTTGTGAATGATTCTGTTTTCGCCTAAATGCTCAACTGTAATTATTGGTGTTCCCTCTTTTTTATAATCACTCATGTGCAACTGGCTGCCGAAAGGACCAGTTTGCACTTCTGCAATTTCTTCAAGTTTATATGTTGTGAACTTAGACATTAGCTTCGGCTGTAATTACAATTTTTGAAAGGTTTTTGGCTATTCGATTATTCAGTTCATCTTCTTCGCTTATTTGCTTTTCTAATTCTGCTTTTAGTGAAGTGAAGCGTTCAGCAAAATTGAAGTCGTCTTCATCATCAGGTAAACCAATGTATCTGCCTGGGGTTAAGGCATAATTCAAGTTTCTTATTTCTTCAATTGTTGCACACTTGCAAAATCCTTGAACTTCTTGATAATCTGCATCGCTTGTTCTCCAATTGTGATAAGTAGAGGCAATCAAGGCGATATCATTATTGTTTAATTCTCTGTTCTTTCTTGATTTAAGAAAGCCCATGTTTCTGGCATCAATGAACAAAGTTTTACCTTTTCGTTGTTTCTTGTTTTTACTTAAAAACCAAAGACAAGCTGGGATTTGAGTATTAAGAAATAATTTAGTTGGAAGATTTACAATACAATCAATCAAATCATTTTCTACCAATGCTTTTCGGATTTCTCCTTCGTTGTTTGCGTTGCTTGTTAGTGAACCTTTAGAAAGAACAAAACCGGCTTGTCCATTTTCAGCTAAATGAAAAATAAAATGTTGAATCCAAGCGTAGTTTGCATTTGAAGTTGTTGGAGTTCCATAAACCCATCTTGCATCTTTTTGTAACAATTCGCCACTCCAATCGCTATCGTTAAATGGTGGGTTAGCAATAATGTAATCGGCTTTCAGGTCTTTGTGGGCATCGTTTAAAAAACTGCCTTCGTTGTTCCATTTTACATTGCTGCTGTCAATACCTCTAATGGCAAGGTTCATCTTTGCCAGTCGCCAAGTGGTTTGATTGCTTTCTTGTCCGTAAATAGAAATATGGTCCGCAGGGTTTAATGAAAGTTTTTTGCCGTTATTCTTTTTGTAATAATCTTGGTGGTGCTTAATAAATTTTTCACTCTGCACAAACATTCCGCCACTTCCACAGCAGGGATCAAATACTCTGCCCTCATAAGGTTCAAGCATTTCAACTAATAATCTCACTACACTTTCAGGAGTATAGAACTGTCCGCCTTTCTTTCCTTCTGCTAAAGCAAACTCGCCTAAGAAGTATTCAAACACTCTGCCCAACAAATCTTTGCTTTGTGCCTCTTTCGTTCCCAATGTGGCAGTGCTTACCATATCCACCAGACCACCAACAGTTGCCTTGTCTAATTTTTCCTGTGCAAATACTTTAGGTAACACCCCTTTTAATGACGGGTTGTCTTTTTCTATAGCGTCCATCGCATCGTCAATGTCTTTACCAATGGTTGGAAGTTTGGCTCTGCCTTGCAACCATGTCCACCGTGCAGATGGTGGCACATAAAAAACTTTCTCGGCTACATATTCATTCTTGTCTTCGGGGTCGGCTCCTTCGTATTCTCCTTTTCCTGTTTTTAGTTTGTTATACAGTTCTTCAAAAGCATCTGAAATGTATTTTAGAAAAATGAGTCCAAGTGCCACGTGCTTATATTCAGCAGCATCCATGTTCTTGCGGAGCTTATCGGCTGCTTTCCAAAGTTTTTTCTCGAGCGGTTCTTCAACTACTTCTTTTGCTTTCTTAGCCATTGTGCGGAATGAGGTTAGGTTTAAAAATACAAAAATTAAGGCAAGGGATTTCTGACAGTATTCATATAATCATACATGTGGCGGTATGACAAAAAGACTCGAAGGATGCTTTTATAAGCAATATGAAAAAGAATTTTTTTACTGAGATATCTTCCTCGAAATCTTCCCCCAAGTAAAAAAATAAACTTGTATAATACTGATTATCAATAGATTGACTAATACCCTAGTAGCCCCGCCCAGAATCGAACTGGGATCAAAAGTTTAGGAAACTTCTATTCTATCCATTGAACTACGGGGCCATAAATTGGAGGCGCAAAGTTAAAATAATAATGAGTTTGGCCAATAGATCAACCTTCTCTCTGGTATATTAAAAACATTAAATACTTAAATAAGGGCAGGCAATAATGAAAAGTACATCTATTAATCTTGAGTCAGTAAAAGCTTCGCTCTAAAATCCTTTGAAAACACTTAAGAATGAGTATGATCAGATTACCTTAACAAATAAAAATTAAATAATCACTCTTTTATTTTGCGCCACAGAGCGATAAACTGCTTCCACAACCCGGATATCTTTTAATCCTTCTTCACCCGGTACAATCAAGTCAGTGTTATTCATAATGGCCAACGCATCGTCATCCATTTGCGTGGTTTGCTCATTGTTGATTGGTGCATTTAACCTGATGCCATCGCTGGTTTCGCCATCAATTCCATTATATGCCTGAAACGGAGAGAGTTTATACCAGCCCTTGCTGCATGTCACCTTTAAGTCGTTCATCCCTTTTCCAAAGCTCGCTTCGCACGATGCAGTTGCACCTCCCGGAAATTCAAGATCGAACTTCATCGTTTCCTCTACTTCCTTATAGATTTCAGGTCGAGTTGTGGATGCGCGGGCGGTAACAGCAATAGGTTCAAGACCTACACTATACCGCGCAGCATTTAATGGATACACGCCCATATCACCCATCACACCACCACCCATGCTTTTCTTTTGCTTCCAATGATCCGTACGTGGATCAAAGTATCCGGCTATGGCTTTTACTTCTAATACTTTTCCATACACTAAATCCCTTCTAAACTGAATAATTTTTTGGGTATTGGGCTCATGTTGCATCCGATAGCCTATGGCCAACTTCACTTTATTCTTAGCACATGCATCAATCATGCTTTTGCATTCAGCCTCCGTTACCGCCATTGGCTTTTCGCACCATACATGCTTACCTGCGCTAGCAGCTCGTATACTATACTCGGCATGCATGGAAGGCGGCAACACTACATACACTACATCAATATCCGGGTTATTGGCAATAGAATCAAAGTTTTGATAGGTATAGATATTTTTATCAGCAAGGTTATACTTCTTTTTCCAGCTTTCGGCTTTAGAGGGTGTGCCCGTAACTATTCCGGCCAGGTAGCAATGCCTGGTAAGTTGGAGTGCAGGGGCCAGCAAATCGGTACTATAGTAACCAAGTCCTACCAGCGCAACGCCCAGTTTTTCTTTCTTCTTTTGCCAAAGTATAGTGGAAAAAGATACTTGACTAACTAACATACCAGCAGCAGCCGTGGCTGTGTGTTGTATAAATTTTCGTCTGTTGATCATGGTGAGTTGTTATTGAATCCGCACCTAATAAAGATACAACTATCCCAACATTTCAGCAATGACTTATTTATAACACCGTGATTATTCTTAACTTAACAGAATGATCTAACCTTAGGAATTAAATCAAAATCAATGTGTTATGAAACCTGAAAGCAATTATGGCCATAAGGAGATACCGGGTAATCCTTCCACTGCAAAATCAAGTTCACTCAAACTAAATGACCGAAGTAATGGGGAGCCCCTTCGCCAACTCAATGAAGCCGATTGGAAATTTTGGATACACAATGGCTACGTAATTATTAAAAATGCGGTTCCAAAAGAACAGGCTAAAAAGCTAGCCGACTACCTATGGCAATATGAAGATAAAAGCCCGGATGATATGGCTAGCTGGTATAAGAGACCCAATGCCGAAATGCAAATGAAAGAACTGAATAACACGGGTATGGTTGAAATTTACAATCATCAATACATGTGGGATAACCGACAAGTGCCCAAAGTACATCAGGCGTTTGCCGATATCTGGGGAACGGAAAAACTCTGGGTAACGATTGACCGGGCTAATTTAAACTTTCCATTGCGACCCGGGTTTGAGTACAAAGGTTTTATCCATTGGGATTATGATCCCGAAACCAAACCTCAAAATGTTCAAGGGGTGCTTGCACTCGCTGATCAAACTGATGAAACCATGGGTGGTTTTCAATGTGTACCTGAATTGTTTCGCACCTACGATTCCTGGAAGCTAACTCAACCTAAAGATCGTGATCATTATAAACCCGATACCACAGGTTTCGAAATCGTAAAAGTTAAATTAGAAGCAGGTGACTTATTGATATTTAATAGTCTACTCCCCCATGGCATACGACCCAATACAAGCAACAAAGTTCGTATTGCCCAATACATTGCTATGATGCCCGCCCAGGAAGACAATGAAGAATTGAGACAATGGCGAATAAATATCTGGAAAAGCCGATATGCCATGGAAGGTTATGCGTTTCCAGGTGATCCGCTACAACGAGAGAAAAAAAACCCTGTCGCTACACTTTCTCCGTTAGGTGAAAAGTTACTGGGTCTTACAAAGTGGTAGCATCTAATCAATGGCTTCTGCCGTTAGTTTTTCCTCCACAATTTTTCCATCCTTTACTGAAACAAAATAGGAATTGTATTTAGCAGGATCGGTAGAAACTACTTTAAAAGGCTTGCCATTTTTGAAAATCACACCAGAATAATCATCCATGGCATAGCCTGCTTTGAAAATTCCATTAAGAACATTTTTGTGATACAGCGGTCTGCGGTATTCTTCACTATGATAATGAGGTGAATGACTAAAGGGAAGAAACCCAAGACATTCTACCACGCTTAATTCTTTTGGGCGGGAGTCGGTGGTTCCATTATCAAACCAGGCAAGCGAACCAGCGCTTCCTCCGGCTAGCACAATTCCCTTTTCCAATGCTTTCTTTAACACCACATCAATTCCTTGTGCTTTCCAAATCGCAATCATGTTGAGTGTATTCCCACCACCTACCACAATTGCATCCATGCTTAACAACACTTCTTCAAAAGATGATTTCTGATTGTATGAACTGATCCACACCTTTTGAACATGCGGTTCTATAGATAAATCATGCACCAGATCATACCAACGAATAATACTTTGTTCGCTGTCACCGGATGCTGTGGGCAAGAAACATACCTTCGGGCGCTCCTTTCCCGTTAATTTTATTATTTGTTTTATGAAGGCTTTGTTTTGACCACCTCCATAAGGGAAAATATATTGATCCTGTGCTTGCATAGAAACTGAACTTAATAACACGATGAAGATAATAATGAGTTGATTTTTCATAACGATGATTTTAGTATTTTGAATAATAACCAAAAGAAATCGACTCCGCAATCAAGGCAATTTAAAGTCAGGATTGTAAATAATTCCTACTACATTATACCAGGGATCTTTAACGGCACCCACTACCAACTCTCCACCCACATTATGCGGAGCTTCAAATTCAGTTGCCCCTAACTCGAGTAAACGCTGATATTCCTTTTCAACGTTGTTGACGCCCCAGTAGGTATGAACACTGTCTCCTTTTTCAGCATTTTGAGTTTCATCGGGTATTAATCCTAATTCATAGCCGGCTATGTTAAAGCCCACATAAAATACTTCATTGAAATACGGTTCAGTTTGAAACGCGCTCGTGTACCAAGCAGTGGCTGCTTTTAAATCTGATACTTTGTAAATGGTAGTCCGTAAACCAAGAAAGGGTGTTGCCATAATTTTCTATTTAAGAGAATTTAGCAGTCCGTTTATCTCTTGTCAATGCAAGTAACCCAAGTACAGGACCAATCGCCAGCACCATATAAATAAACTGCGGTTGAAGATACGGAGTTAGTAAGTTAATAAATTGAATACTAATAATCGTGATCGAGAATCCAATACAATTCACAATTGTTAACGAAGTTCCTTTTGATTCTTCCGGAGCACTCTTCGCTACGAGTGTTGAGAACAAAGGCGAATCGGCAATTACAACCAGTCCCCAAAAGAAAAGAAACCCTACCAGAAAAAGTGCAGAACCGGTCGTCAAAAAAAAGGGTGATGCAAGGCAACACAGGCAAGATAGTAATAATGAAATGGTAGCTGTTCTCTTTACACCAAAATACTGCGAGGCATAGCCACTAAATACACAGGCTAAACTTCCAACGCCTATGATGAGAAATGACATCAGCGGAATATTAAGTTCCACGTGTGGATTTTGATTTTTGAATGTGAACAAGATAACCGGAACAAAAGCCCAGAAGGTATAGAGTTCCCACATGTGTCCAAAATAACCAAAGGCCGCAGCGCGAAAATCTGGTTTCTTAAATCCGGTAACGAACGCACTAAAGTTAATTTGCTGACCAGTCTTTCGCTTCGGTCCATCAGGAACAAGCAACCACATACCTAAACCACCCACTGCCGAGAGTATTGAAGTTGTATAAACTACATATCGCCAGGGCAATTGAGTAGTGATGGTTTTTACTAAATGTGGAAACGCGGTGCCTAGTACCAGTGCACCTACTAAAAAGCCCAAAGACATGCCAAGACCTTCCTGATAATAATCGGAGGCGATCTTCATACAAACCGGATAGATACCGGCTAGAAAAAATCCCGTCAAAAATCTAAACACCAGCAATTCGGTAACATGAATTCCGTTGAGGCAGATAGCCAGATTAAACAGGGAAGCCATAATTGCACTAATGAAAAAAATCAAGGAAGGTGAAAACCGATCGGCAATGGTAAAAACAGCAAACACAAAGGTGCCGCTAATAAATCCGAACTGCACAGCACTGGTTAAGTGTGCTAAAAAATCAGGAGTTAATTCAAAGGTGTTGGCTAAGTCGCCTATGACAGAATTACCAGCAAACCATAATGAGGTGCAAAGAAATTGAGAAACAACGATAACAGGTAAAACTCGCTTCATATAAAATTAACTGTCAGCATGAGAAGGCAGGATCTCAATATGTCCCCTGATTACGGTGATCCCCAAATCGTTTCTTCACGGTTCGCTTTAGCGGAATGTTCATCCCATCGGTACTTTCCAACCAATCGTAAATGTCAGTTGTTAATTCTTCAATGATGGCCTGATGCTCTGAGCTGGCGATTAGATTATTCATTTCATAAGGATCAGCTTGCAAGTCATAAAACTCATTGGTGTCCCAAATACCATGGTAGCGAATTAATTTGTATCGATTGGTGCGCACACCATGCATGGTAGGGGTTTGAGGAAAATCATACTCCCAATAGTATTCATAGAAAATCTTATCGCGCCAAGTGTACTGATTACTTTGCAACAGCGGTAAGATGGATTGCCCATGAAAGTATTCCGGTTTTTCTATTCCGGCTGCAGCCAGAATAGTTGGCGCCACATCAATGTTTTGAATCATGGGCTCCATGGTTTTGCCGCCTTCAAAAAGTTCTTTACACCGAATGAGAAACGGAACTTTTACAGACTCTTCATAAAAATGGCGTTTGTCAATCAATCCGTGTTCGCCAAAAGAAAATCCATTGTCGCCCATATAAATTACTAATGTAGATTCTGCCAAGCCCTCTTTATCTAAATAGTCCAGCACAGTTCCTACACTTTCGTCTACCCCCAATAGCGTTTCGCAATAGCGTCTGTAAAAATCAGCAAAGTCGATTTGGCCATGGTACATGTAATCAACCCCATGCCAGCTCTCGCGTTGCATCTTCTGCCAATCGGGAGTGCGACCTTTACCATAATAGTCCTCACCTTTTAAGGGCGTTTTCCTTGAAACTTCTGGTGATAAGGATTCATTAATTCGTTGCTTTCCTATTACCTGGCTATCGGATGTGCGAAACGAAGGTGGCAAAAATATCTCTTCATTTTTATAAACACCCCGATGGCGCTTTGCCGGAGCAAACTCTGCGTGTACTGCTTTGTGCGATAAGTAAAGGAAGAAGGGTTTTTCTTTATTACGATTTTGAAGCCACTCAACAGCATGCTCGGTTAGTAGGTCGGTAATATAAGTGGAGTCTTTATACGCAACTTCTTTACCATTAATGTTAAGGGTTGGGTTATAATACTCACCCTGACCTTTGAAACTTTCCCAATGATTAAACCCAGGGCGTGGCTCATTCGTGTCTTGACCCATGTGCCACTTGCCAAAAAAACTGGTTTGATAATCCGCTTCCTGTAAATACTGCGGAAAGAAAATTAAATTGTCAGGAACAGGTGCCTGATTATCGACTACAGCATGCGTATGTGAATAAAGTCCCGTAAGGATAGAAGCCCTGCTAGGCGAACATAGTGATGTGGTAACAAACGTATTTCTAAAATAGGCTCCTTCGTGAGCCAAACGATCCATGTTAGGAGTTTTTAACCAAGGTACTTTTCCGGTAAACCCCATGAAATCGTACCGATGATCATCTGCCAAAATAAAAATTACGTTACGCGGTTTTACATTGGCTATCAGCTTGACGCTTAATTTGTTTTCTTTTGAGGAATCCTCTGATCCACAACCATTAATAAGAACCAGCAGAAGAATTCCGTAGAGTAATTGTTTCATGTGTTAATAGCTATTTTTTTAGTGGTCACATGGAATCTTCTGGTAGATTAGATGCTTTTGGGTGAATGGAGTGCTGTCGATTTCATAGATTTCTATTTAACATTAAAAACTTCACTTGACTTTACTTCTTCGCTCCATTACCTCACGCCAGGTGGTCAGAATAATTCCTTCGTCTTGTAGAAACTTTTTAAAGGCGGGATCAGTCATCGCCAGCAAATCCCCTTTGCGTATTTGCCCTGAAGTCGAAATGTGCGGAAAAACTTCAGTGAGCGCAGTGCAATGCATGATCACCATAGTAAGTCCGGGTTTTAATTCTTTTATAGACTTGATATAATTTTCTGTCGCAAATTTTTTGTGTGCCTCTTCCGTGCTGTGTTTTGTTTTGTCATAGGCAAAGCCATAGCTCACATTGTGAAGATCGTCAAGTACGGGCAATCCCGAATTCCAAATCAGTTGGCCGGTTTGTTTCATCTGATTCATTGCATCTACTGAAAATCCGCTGGTTGCCGAGATCATGGTGTTGTGCCCTGCCGGAAACATAACCGGAATTTTATTTTCGATGCCAATTTTAACATAGCGTTGTAAAAACTCAGGAGAAGCGAATAATGTTCCCATGTGTGAATCCAAATGAGTAGGTTCAAAGCCCATGCTTCGTGCCCGAGCAAGTTGTGCTCGGATTTCACTTTCCACTTCATCTGCGGAAGCATGTTTTACAACATCTTCCACCGAAGACCAGAACGCTCCTTCTTCATCTACCAAACCAGGAGATGATGGCTTACCCGTTAGCGGTCCCCATCTGTATTCACTCCACTCCGATGTGAGTGTTAAGTGTAACCCGGCATCGACTTGGGGATGTGTTTTTAAGTATTGAACATAGCCGGGCACCCATGGGCATGGCATCATAATACTAAGGCTGTTTGCTACTCCATTTTCCATGGCTTGAATGGCGCCTTGATTGGAATCGAAACTCATACCCACATCATCTACATGGAGTATTAACACTTTCGCATTTCTAGGAAAGCCCAGTTTTTCGGCAAACGTCTGCTGTCCATACGCAGCCCGATGTACACTATACAAAACCAGTAGCCCGATTAAAATATTTCTGTAT
Organism: Cyclobacteriaceae bacterium; assembly: GCA_016787755.1. Classification (GTDB taxonomy): domain Bacteria; phylum Bacteroidota; class Bacteroidia; order Cytophagales; family Cyclobacteriaceae; genus ELB16-189. The sequence continues at coordinate 97,585 of JAEUUA010000026.1, forward strand.
TTCATGTACTAAAATTTATTGAGATCGAATTTATCTACACATTTTCATCCAGCGAGTATTCCCGGCCACTTACGAAATTTGGATAAATGCGAAGATGTTTTTTCTTCACTTCTTCGAAAACCAATCTGCGCAACACCTGAATATTTTCCTTGTTCTCAGCCGAAATGAAAACCACGTGTTCAAAACCAAGCTCACGATAATATCCTTTCATTTCATCGAAATTAATTGGCACTTCTTTCTTCTCAAGAAGATCAATTTTATTTAACACCAGAATAGTAATTAAATCTCCGGCACCTAATTCAGCCAGTGTATTTTTTACAACTTCAATCTGATTGTCGTGAAAGGGATGTGCAACATCTACCACGTGTAGCAGTATATCTGCTTCACGCACTTCATCCAATGTAGATTTAAATGACTCAATTAAATGATGAGGAAGCTTGCGAATGAATCCTACGGTATCGGAAAGTAAAAAAGGAATTTCACCAATTACTACTTTGCGTACCGTGGCATCTACCGTGGCAAATAGTTTGTTCTCTGCTTTCACCGCTGACTTAGAAAGCAAATTCATCAATGTGGATTTACCCACATTGGTGTAGCCAACCAATGCTACCCGCACTGTGCTGGTTCGCGACTTACGCTGAGTCTTTCGTTGCTTATCTATTTTTTCAAGTTCTTCTTTCAACAAAGTAATCCGGTAGCGAATGTTACGTCTATCCGTTTCAATTTCCCGCTCACCCGCCCCGCCCCGGGTTCCCGTTCCCCCGCGCTGCCTTTCCAGGTGAGTCCACATACGCGTTAAGCGCGGCAACAAATATTGGTTCATGGCAAGCTCTACCTGTGCCCTTGACTGTGCCGTTTGGGCGCGCATGGAAAATATGTCAAGTATTAATAGGCTTCGATCATACACGCGCACTTTTAGGTCACGTTCAGGGGTGTTTAGCTCCTTTTCAAGATTTCTTAATTGAGAAGCACTGAGATCATCGTCAAAAATTACATGATCGATTTCCTTGGCAATCACATAGTCTTTAATCTCAGCAAGTTTTCCTTTTCCTACAAAAGTACGCACATCTGGCTGAGGCAATCGCTGAACAAACCGATTCCTTGTTATTATTCCTGCCGTCTCTGCTAAAAAGGCTAGTTCATCAAGATGTTCATTGGTTATTTCGGTGTTTTTGTCCGCTAGTGCTACGAGAATCGCCTGAATCATGTATTTCGAATGAGTTTAAAAATCAAACTTACCTTATTCCAACCCATTGAATAAACCTGCTGGTTACATTTTTAATTTTTCACAGGATACATGTAAGAAATTGATAAGAAATTCACATTTTTGAATCTGGAAAGTAAAACCTAAACAAAAAAGTCTTAATCTGGCCCGTCAAGCCAGATAAGTTGGCCAATGAAAGTAGCAATCGTATTAAATACCTCCTGGAACATCTACAATTTCCGACTGAATTTTGTTAAGGCTTTGCTTGATCAAGGCTATGAAGTTCATACTATAGCCCCCCATGATAACTATACGCAGCACCTCGAAGCCATTGGTTGCACCCATCATGATGTGAAAATGGACAGCCGAGGGGCAAACCCGATTAAAGACATTGCCCTAACCTTTGAATTGTGGGGAATTTATAGAAGACTAAGACCTGATATCATTCTACACTATACCATAAAGCCAAATGTCTATGGCACCCTGGCTGCTTCCATGTTGAAGATTCCCATTATTAATAACGTGTGTGGCTTGGGAACTGTGTTTCTAAAAAATAACCTGGTATCAGCCTTCGCGATTTTGCTTTACAAAATTGCATTTAGGTTTCCCAAGAAAGTGTTTTTTCAAAACCCTGACGACCTTGCTCTATTTCTTGATAAGAATCTTGTACCGGCCAAGTCAGCTGATTTGATACCCGGTTCTGGCATTAACCTGACCCATTTCAAGCCCATGGAATTTAAGCGAAATGAAGCGTTTACATTCTTGTTGATTTCGAGGCTTATAACGGATAAGGGGATTTTAGAATATATCGAGGCAGTAAAATCACTTAAGAAAAAAGGTGTTAACGCTCGATTTCAGCTATTGGGAGCTAAAGATCCGGAACATAAGAGAGGCATTCAACTTCCCGTTATTGAAGGCTGGATTCAAAGCAATACCATTGAATATTTAGGCACTACTGATGATGTTCGCCACTTCATCGAAAAGGCAGATTGTATTGTACTTCCTTCCTACCGTGAAGGAACGCCTCGTACCTTGCTGGAGGCTGCCAGTTCTTCGAAACCAATAGTAGCAACCAATGTTCCTGGTTGCCACCATGTTGTCACCGATAATTACAATGGCCTCCTGTGCCAAATCAAAAATCCTGATGACCTTGCTTTAAAGATGGAGCAAATGCTTTCGTTGGATGATCAAACCATTAAAAAGTTTGGAGAAAACGGCCGAAAGAAAATTGAGTTTGAGTTTGATGAAAATCTGGTAATCTCAAAATACCTGCAAGAAATCGCTACGCTTAAAGCTGCCATGTAAGGTTTCAGCAAGAACTGCCAATTTCAACGAGTTATTGATAAAATCAGTAATTTCACCTGTTTTTTATAAAGTTATTGGCCGTGCGTATTCTATTTTGTGTCCTCTTTCTGGTTGTGATGTCGTGTGCCTCGTACAAGCAAAACATCATGTTCAAATCTTCCGAAGGAGTAGCCTCTGAGCGTATTAAAAAGGATGTTATTTCAGCCGAGAAAAATTATCACATCCAGAAGAACGACCACCTTACATTACAAGTTTACTCGAATCAGGGCGAACGCTTAGTTGATCCGGCTCCTGAATTGCGTAACTTGAATGCTCCCACAGATGAGCCCACTCAATCGGAAATTACGTATTTAGTTAACCTTCAAGGCGTGGTTCGCTTTCCCATGATTGGAGAAATAAATCTTGAAAATTTTACGCTTCGCCAGGCTGAAGAAATTGTTCAAAAGGAATATAGTAAGTTTTTCAAGGAACCTTTTGTTATGATCAATTATGTAAACAAGCGTGTAATTATGTTGGGTGCCGTGGGTGGGCAGGTAATTCCCCTCACCAATGAAAACATGAGTTTGTTAGAAGTTCTTGCTCTTGCCAAGGGTTTGCCAAATGATTCAAAAGCCAATACGATTAAAGTAATACGAGGCGAACGCGTTTTTGAAATAGACTTAAGTACCATTCAAGGATTTAAGGATGGAAATCTAATTATAGAACCGGGCGATGTTGTTTATGTAGAACCTATTCGGAGGCCTTTTAGTGAAGGATTGAAAGATAATGCCGGAGTTGCCAGTTTATTGGTAAGTCTTTTGACCTTGTTGGTAATCCTTAGAACCTACTAATTGAATGTATGGAGATTCCAAAATCCACATCTGCAGACTCCATAGATCCTGAAAAGCTATCCGCTGTATTCAGGAAAAACTTACTTTGGATTATTCTGATTTTTATTACGACTAATTTCGTTGCCTATTTAACGATTCGTTATACAAAAGATTTATTTGAATCGGAATCAGAACTTAAACTCGATATTAAACGTGATGCCACTGAACTAGGAATTAAAACGATCATTGAAGACCAGAACTTGAATATTGTTTCTGGTGAGATCGAACAAATCAAATCAAAACTTTTTTTCAGTAAAGTATTAGATTCTTTAGATCTGTCTATCAGCTATTACAGCGTAGGTAAAGTTTTAAAAGACGAAATGTACAAGCGGTCCGCTTTTTTAGTATCTGCTAAAAAGATTAATCCTTCTCATTACGATATTCCAATTTACTTTGATTTTAAGGGAGGTAATCAGTTCGATTTGCGATTTGGAGAAAATGGAGATCTTATATCCGGTTTTTTTGGCGCCCCGATTTATTTACAGGGAACTCAGCTAATCATTACAAAGTCACCTTTCTTTCAAGAGGATGACAGCAATACGTATTACTTCACATTAAATAGCCGTAATAAATTGATAGAATACTTATCTAAAAATATTCAGGTAGACCCTCTAAATTTTCAAGCAAATACCATTCGTATTTCTTTTCAAGACTATAATGCATTGAAAGCATATGATATTGTGAACAAAATTGATTCACTCTATATCATCTACAGCAATGAACAAAAGAATCTCGCAAACAAGCAAAAGATCGAATGGCTGAATAACGAATTGGAACAAGTTGAGACAAAAATGGAAGGATTTGAAGATTACTTCGAAAACTTTACACTTAAGAATAAGAGCAGTGATTTAAATCTCGATTTAAAAAGAACCATTATCTCTATAAATCGGGTGGATTCTCAACGCTATGAACTTGCAAAGAAATTGACTGAACTTAATGCACTACTCGAGGTGATCACGGAAAACAAAATCACCCTGACTCATCAACCTTATAAATTCTTACCCGATTATATCAATAAAAAAATTGAAGAGTTAAATAAAACTGCAGAGGATCGCGATCGCCTAAGTTTGGCGTATAACGAAAATACGTTCGCCTTTAAACAAAAAGATCGGGAATTGAACGCAACCAAAGATCAGGTATTTACTCAATTAACGAAACTCAAAAAAGACTGGCTGTCAACTCAAGGGGAGTTAAGCAAACAAAAGGAAAATCTTGAAAGGGAGTTTGCTGGAATGCCCGATAAAAATACCCAGTTTTCGAAAAATCAGCGGTACTATAAATTATATGAAGAGTTCTACTTGTCGATGATGCAATCCAAAGCAGAATTTGAAATTGCACAAGCAGGAAGCACGCCTGATTTCAAAATTTTGTCACCAGCCACAATTCCCCTCGTCCCTATCTCTCCAAAAAAATATTTGATCCTGGGTATAGGCTTAGTAGCTGGCCTTGTCCTAAACTTTTTCTTTATTGGAATTTTATACCTCCTCAACAATAAAATAACGAGTATCAAAGAAGTAGAACGAGGTACGCAGGTACCAATGCTAGGAGCCATTCCGGCTTCATACAATAAAATAGAGACCATGTTTCACGTCATCGATAATCCAAAATCAATGGTAAGTGAGGCTATTCGTAGTTTACGCACAAACCTTGAGTTTTTCAATTCTACCAATCATTGTAAAATAATTACAATTTCCTCTACCACTTCAGGAGAGGGTAAATCTTTCCTGGCAATGAATCTTGGTGGTGTGCTGGCTATGTCGCGCAAGAAAGTTGTGCTAATTGATTTGGATATGCGAAAGCCTAAAAGTGATAAGTATCCGACAGGAGATTCGAGCAAAGGCATGAGCACCATTTTGATCAAGAAGAATTCCTGGAAAGAATGTGTTGTTAAAACTTCGCTGGAAAATTTTGATTTCCTTCCATCAGGACCGCATCCGCCCAATCCCTCTGAGTTACTTTTGAATGGTGAGTTTTCAGAACTCCTGGAAGAACTTCGTACGGAATACGATTTTGTCGTGATTGATACCCCGCCCGTTGGATTGGTTACCGATGGCATAATGGCTATGAAGCGATCTGATTTATCTATCTATGTATTTCGTGCCAATTACTCCAGACACGACTTCATGAATAATTTAAATCGTGTCATAAAGATCAACAAGCTTACCCATGTTTCATCGGTAGTGAATGCATTACCCATAAATAGAAACACATATGGATATGGCTACTATGAAGACCGTCCTTCCAAAAGCCCCTGGAAAAAATTTCTTAGCCGGTGATTTCATTTTTTCAAAAAAAAAATAAGTTTCATAACCCACTCCACACGGATATTCATTCGCATTTGCTGGCAGGATTAGATGATGGTGTAAAAACACAAAAAGAGGCGATTGAGCTTGTTTCTTACTTCCATAAACTTGGTTATCAAAAACTTATTACCACCCCGCATATCAATAGTGACTACTATCGCAATGAACCCGAACCAATACGAAGAGTGTTGGCAGAATTAAATGATGCCTTGCAAGCAGAGTCTATGGCGGTTGTAGTTGAGGCTGCTGCTGAATACTATTTGGACGAAGAGTTAATGAAAAAAGTTGACTCAAAGGAAAATCTGCTGACATTTGGGCAATCTTATTTGCTCTTTGAAACCAATTTCTTAACTGAACCATATCAGCTGAATGATTTCATCTTTAAAGTAATCACTCAAGGGTATAAACCCATACTTGCACATCCTGAACGGTACGCCTATATGACGTTAGCGAAAGCCGAGGATTTAAAAAATCGTGGCGTGCTCTTTCAAATCAATATTCCATCCCTTGTTGGACTTTATTCCAAACCCATACAACAGCTCGCCTATAAACTGATCGACCAAGGTTGGGTTGATTTATTGGGCAGTGATTGTCATCATGCTACTCATTTACAGGTATTGGAAGATGCTGTTCAAAATAAGTACTTTAGAAAGGCGGTAGAATTGCCACTTCTTAACAATAGTCTTTAATCATGATTGCAGTAACAGGTGCTAATGGTTTATTAGGTAGTTTCATTCTGCGAAAGCTGATGATTGAGAAGCTACCTGTCATTGGCTTGCATAAAAAAGATAGTGATTGCTCACATCTCAACGATCTGACAAATATTTCCTGGCGCGAACTTGAAATCTTAGATCCTCTATCTGTTGAAGAAGGAATTAAAGGTGCCACGCATGTAATTCATACAGCTGCCTTTGTATCATTTAATCCACAACATCAAAATAAAATAATGGCCGTAAATGTGGGGGGTACTCAGCACCTTGTAAATGCATGCCTTGCACAAAACGTCCAACAATTGATTCATATTAGTTCAGTGGCTGCCTTAGGCCGTAAAAAAGAAATTCCAAACATAGATGAGACTTCACGATGGGTTGAGAGCGATCTGAATACAGATTATGCAAAATCAAAATACCTGGGTGAAGTAGAAGTATGGCGAGGAGCCGAAGAAGGACTTCCTGTTGCTGTAATCAATCCATCTGTTATTCTCGCTCCCTCCGATTGGGGTAAAAGCAGCGCACAATTATTTCACTACGTATGGAGGGGGAAAAAATTCTATACCGAGAACCAAGTAAACTATGTAGATGCTCGTGATGTTGCTGAAATTGTCTGGCAAGCTTATTCTCAAAAAATAACGGGCGAGCGATTTATCGCTAACGGAGGGAATATTGAACTAAAAGAATTATTTGACCTAATGGCCATTCGATTTAAAACAGAATCCCCAACAATAAAAATACATCCACGATGGGTTGCCGCGTTTGCCCGAATAGAGGAATTGCGAGCCCGGCTTATGGGAAACGAGCCTCTGATAACAAGACAAACTGCCAAAATCACAAAAGAAAATTTTCGTTATCTAAATACAAAAGCCACCAAGCAATTAGGCATTTCGTTTAGAAAGTTGGAGGAAACACTGGATTGGTGCTGTGACTACTATTTGCAGACTTATACTACAAACAAATAAAAGGTGCAAGGTTGTCTGTGGATAATAATTACCTGAAATTTGCACGTAGAATTTTAGGAAAAGACAATTTTGTCTATCTTAGGAAAACCTTTTAGCTGATGGCCCAAGAATTCAGAAAGAGACAGGAGGAGGAGGAGTTGATCAAGCGATACGAAGAGAATCTTAAACATAATCATGCCGAGTTTTTCGACATTGATTCTTACGAAACAATCATTGGTTATTACCTTGAGAAAAGTAAATTTAAACGCGCATTGGTTGTTGTTGAACAAGCCATTGAGCAGTTTCCATTCTCTACAGATTTGCTTACTGTAAAAGCACAGATCTTTACTAACCTTGAGCGATACGATGAAGCACTCGATCTTTTGGATCGCTCGCGCAATTTACATCCTCACGATTTAGAAATTTATTTATCCATTGGGTCCATACTATCCTTACAGGCAAAATATGAAGAAGCTATTGCGTTGTATGAAGAAGCGTTAACGTTTGCTGATGAAGAAAAAGATGAACTCTACTACAACATTGGCCTTGCGTATCAAAGCATGGAAAAATACGAGCAGGCGATAGAAGTATATAAGTTATCAATAGAAGAAAATATCAGTCACGAAGGTTCTTTATATGAACTGGCATTTTGCTTAGATGTGATAGGTCAATTAGAAGGCAGTATCTCCTATTACAGAAAATTTATTGACGAAGATCCTTTTTCAGGAGCTGCGTGGTATAACCTCGGCATTGTTAGCAACAAGCTTGAGAAATTTGAGGACGCCATCGAAGCATACGAATATGCGATAGCGATCGATGAAAATTTTGCCTCGGCTCATTTTAATATGGGAAACTCATATATGAATTTGGAGCAATATGAAAAGGCATTAACAGAATTTAGTAAGACCATTGAAATTGAGGGCCCAAGCCCTGAAGTATATTGCTGCATGGGTGCTGCCTATGAAAATATGAAGCAATACGAACTGGGCTTAAAGTATTTTCAAAAATCGACCAAATTAGATGCTTTGTATGATGAAGCCTGGTTTGGGGCAGGAAGCTGTCTCGAGAAACAGGAGAAGTGGTATCAAGCACTTCACTTCTTTAATAAAGCCATCAAAATAGACAGCTCCAATCCTGAATATTGGAAAGCAGCTGCGCATGCAGAATTTAAAATAGGAAATACGATCTCCAGTATCAGTGCCTACGAAGAAGCCAGCATATTGGGGCCAGACGACAAGGAAGTTTGGTTGAATTGGTCCTTTATATATTTTGAACAGGGTGAGCACCAGAAAGCTATTGAAATACTTCTTCAGGGAATGGATGAACAACCCGATGAACCTGAATTCTTTTATCGGATGACCATTTACCTCATCGAGTCAGGGCAATTTAAAGAAGCACTGAATTATCTCGAAAATGGATTAATTTTGGACTTTGAAGGCCATCAAGTTTTATTTGATTTCTTTCCGAAACTAGAAACACAAAAGGCCTTACAAAAGATTATTGACCAGTTTAGAAAAGACAACCCCTGATGAATTACACAATTAATAACCTACCTGAGCGTACCACTAAGCCCAGGCAAATGGGTTTCACCATGGCAATGGACAAAGGTCTTAGCGTGCGAGAAGCCGAGGACTTTGTGAGCATTGCTGCCGATCATACAGACATTGTAAAGTTAGGATGGGCTACCAGCTATGTAACTCCAAATTTGAAAGATAAACTCAAAGTGTATAAAGAAGCGGGTATTCCTTGCTACTTTGGCGGCACTCTTTTCGAGGCTTTTATTATTCGTGATCAGTTTGACGATTACCGCAGGGTGCTCGATAAATATAACATGTCCTTTGCCGAAGTTTCTGATGGGTCTATCGATCTTGATCATGATAAAAAACTCGACTACATTCAAAAATTATCGGAACAAGTAACTGTACTTTCTGAAGTAGGCTCCAAAGATGCGGATAAGATCATTCCACCTTATAAGTGGATTGAACTGATGCAAAAAGAATTGGATGCCGGTGCCTGGAAAGTAATTGGTGAAGCGCGTGAGGGGGGTAATGTGGGTTTGTTTCGCTCTTCCGGTGAAGTTCGGTCTGGGTTAGTACAAGAAATTCTAACTAAGATCCCTTTCGAACGAATTATTTGGGAAGCACCCCAAAAAGCGCAGCAAGTTTGGTTTATTAAATTGCTTGGCGCGAATGTGAATTTAGGGAACATCTCTCCAAACGAAGTAATTCCATTGGAAACAATCCGATTAGGTTTGCGAGGCGACACTTTCCTGCATTTCCTTGGCCTAGAACGGAAAAAAGACAACTCCACTCCTCCTTTTTACGCAGACTAGTCGATTCTTGAGAACTACCAAAGACTATCTTCTCCTGTTTCTTAAGGGCATGGGCATGGGTGCTGCAGACACCGTGCCGGGTGTATCAGGTGGCACTGTTGCATTTATCACAGGAATCTATGAAGAGTTGATTGCCTCCATTAACAAGATTGATATGGAGGCTTTCCGACTATTGACTAAAATGAACATTGGCATGTTCTGGAAAAAAATCAATGGAAATTTTCTTCTTGCATTAGTGAGTGGAATATTCGTGAGCTTACTTTCATTGGCTCGATTGATGACGTACTTATTAGGTAAACATCCCATTTTAATCTGGTCTTTTTTCTTTGGATTAATTTTGGTTTCTTCTCCCCTTATCATGCGCAACATCACCAAGTGGAGCGTAAGTTCTGTGTTAACCTTTATAGTAGGAATTATCATTGCCTACTTTATCACTATCGTATCCCCAGCAGAAACTCCCTCCGGTTACCTATTCATTTTCCTTTGCGGAGTGCTTGCTATTTGTGCCATGATTTTACCAGGCATCTCGGGCGCTTTTATTTTGCTGCTTTTAGGAAAATACGAGTTTATGATCAATGCGCTCATCGATTTCAACATTCCTGTAATTATTGTTTTCATTTTAGGCTGTGTTTTAGGCTTATTAGGCTTTTCCCGATTTTTAAATTGGATTTTAACGCATTATCGGTTTCCTACATTAGCTTTGCTCGCTGGCTTTATGATCGGATCCTTAAACAAAGTGTGGCCGTGGAAAGAAGTAATTTCGTTCCGAATTAATCAGGATGGTAACCAAGTTCCTGCTTTAGATAAAAGTATCTTGCCCTGGGATTATTTTACCATCACAAGTCAGGATCCGCAAGTATTTAAGGCCATCTTGAGTGCAGCATTTGGCGTCTTCTTGGTAGTAGCTATTGAAAAAGTAGCGGCTATGTTAAAAACAAAATCGTAAAAACATGGAAAAGAAATTTGGACTTATTGGAGCAACCGTGAGTCATTCATTTTCAAAATCATATTTTGATGAGAAATTTTTTAGAGAAGGACTTCGAGATTGTCATTATGACTTATACTCATTGGCAGACATTGAAGGAATAAAAAAGCTGTTGGATGAAAATCCTGAATTGGCGGGCCTTAACGTTACCATTCCCTACAAAGAGCAGGTAATAAAATTTCTTTCTGATATTGATGCAGATGCCCGTAGTATTGGGGCTGTTAATGTAATTAAAATCCAAAACGGAAAACTGACCGGTTATAATACGGATAGTGATGCCTTTTATGAATCGCTTGGAAAATGGATTGAAGGCAAAAATGTCTCAAAAGCGTTGATCTTGGGAACGGGTGGGTCATCCAAAGCTGTACAACAAGCACTAAAAAAGCTTTCTGTTTCGTTCGAATTAGTTTCACGCGAAAAAAGCAAAGGACAACACACGTATGAAAGTTTGGAGAAGGATGGCACGCCAATCTCCGAAGCGAACCTCATTATTAATACCAGCCCATTGGGTATGTCTCCAAATACAAATACCTTTCCTCCCATTGACTATGAATTACTGACGTCTGAGCATTACGTATACGATCTGATTTATAATCCTGCCCGCACTGTGTTTCTTCAAAAAGCCGAAATGCGGAATGCGCATATAAAAAACGGCCTGGAAATGCTTCATATTCAAGCGGAAAAAGCATGGGCGATTTGGAATAATTAATTTTCGGGTGTTTTTATAGGGCATCTGCTTAGCCGTTGGACAAATCAACTTACCCATCTGTTATTCGTTTAGTTAAATACCGTTAACTTTCCGGTTCATGGATTTTAATCTCACGAGCGAATATGTTCCCACTGGCGATCAGCCTTCGGCAATAAAAAAATTAGTCACCAGTTTGGCGGAGGGTGAACAGCACCAGACTTTGTTGGGTGTTACCGGGTCAGGAAAAACATTTACCATTGCCAACGTAATTGCCCAAATCAACAGGCCCACACTTATCCTGAGCCACAACAAAACACTTGCTGCTCAACTGTATGGAGAGTTCAAGCAATTCTTCCCAGAAAATGCAGTTGAATACTTTATTTCCTATTACGATTATTACCAGCCTGAAGCATTTATCCCTTCTTCCAACCTATACATTGAAAAAGATCTTTCCATTAACGAAGAAATTGAAAAATTAAGACTTAGTGCAACTTCTTCGCTCCTTAGTGGACGCAGGGATGTGTTGGTAGTAGCTTCCGTTTCTTGCATTTATGGCATTGGCAATCCGGAAGAGTTTGGTAAAAATAGAATTCAACTTAAGGTGGGCGAACTCATTCCCAGGAATAAACTGCTCTTTGCCCTCGTGGATGTTCTCTATCATCGTACGGAAGTTGAATTTAAACGTGGAACCTTTAGGGTGAAAGGAGATACAGTAGATGTCTTTCTGGCCTATGCTGATTATGCCTTGCGTATTTATTTTTTTGGTGACGAAATAGAAGCGATTCAATTGATTGATCCTCTATCTGGCAAGAAAATTTCAGATGAAAAAACGGCTGTGATCTTTCCGGCCAACTTATTTGTAACGGCTAAGGATCAACTTCAAACTGCTATTCATGAAATTCAGGATGACATGGTGCTGCAAGTGCAAATGTTTGAATCGGAACGAAGGCATTTGGAAGCAAAGCGCTTGAAGGAACGGACCGAATTTGATTTGGAGATGATGCGTGAGTTGGGGTATTGCAGCGGCATTGAAAACTATTCGCGTTATTTCGACAGACGAGCCGTTGGTGCACGCCCATTTTGTTTAATCGATTATTTTCCGGATGATTTTTTGATGGTCATTGACGAAAGCCACGTAACCGTTCCACAAGTAAGAGCCATGTGGGGTGGCGACCGATCGCGTAAGGCTAATTTGGTAGATTACGGATTTCGTTTGCCCTCAGCGCTAGATAATCGCCCGCTTACCTTCAACGAGTTCGAATCTATTCTTGGGCAGACAATCTACGTTAGTGCCACTCCCTCTGAGTATGAACTTCGTAAATCGGAAGGTGTAGTAGTAGAACAACTCATCCGGCCTACAGGGTTACTTGATCCTGAAATTGATGTGCGGCCCAGCAGAAATCAGATAGATGATTTGTTTGAAGAGATTGATGAGCGCGTACAGAAAAAAGAACGGGTACTTGTCACCACGTTAACTAAACGGATGGCCGAAGAACTTACCAAGTTTATGGCGAGGGCTTCCATAAAATGCCGTTACATCCACTCGGAAGTAGCCACGCTTGACCGGGTAGAGATATTGAGGGAGTTACGATTAGGAGTGTTCGATGTATTGGTGGGTGTGAACTTGCTGCGCGAAGGCCTCGATCTTCCGGAAGTTTCGCTGGTAGCGATTATGGATGCTGATAAAGAAGGGTTTCTGCGAAATCAGCGATCCCTCGTTCAAACCATTGGCCGTGCCGCCCGCAATGAAAATGGAAAGGTAATTATGTATGCGGATAAAATTACCGAGTCCATGCAACAAGCTATTGATGAAACCAACCGAAGAAGACAAATTCAAATTGACTATAACCTGGCCAATGGAATAACACCAAAGACCATAATCCGGTCGAAAGACTCCATTCTTGGGCAAACCAAAGTGGCAGATTCTAAAAAAACAAAACGCTATTACATTGAAGAGGAGGAGAAATCTCTCGCGGCCGATCCGGTAGTGGCTTATCTCTCCAAAGATGAACTTAATAAATTAGCGGATCGTACCCGCAAAGCCATGGAGAAAGCAGCCAAAGAACTTGAATTTATGGAGGCTGCTCGCTTACGAGATGAGTACCTGGCCATTCAAAAAATGATTGAAGAGAAAAATTAATTTCCGTATAAGCATGAACAAAAATAGATTCCTAGTCATTTTCATTTTATTAGCCTCATTTACTTTACACGCACAAAGCAGTACTGATATTTTAGTAGGTGGTGGTTTTGATTTGATTAAAACAGACAATAACCAACTATTTGACAAGGCTCAAATTGGTTTGGAGGCTCATTATTTTGTTGTCCGAAATTTTGCTGCCGGTGCTGGCTTTGAAATATGGCCGCAGCAAAAAAGTTCTTTCATGATGGGCATGCGTTGGTACGCACTTGATCATGTGTTTGTTCGCGCGCGCGGATTAATTGGCGCTAATGATGTTTCAATTGGAGGAGGTTGGGCAAAGCCCATAAAAGAAAATTGGCGTTTTGAGGCGATGGGTGATTTTTATGTAGCTGATACTGAATTTGCCATTCGGGTAGGAGTGAGTTACATTATTAAGAAGAAGTAATAAGCAGATTGTACATGTCTTATAATCTTTAAGATATGAGTCAAATTAAAATCGTGACAAATCAATTTGCAACACTTTATAATGGAGAGCCGTGGTATGGCAACTCCATAGCAAGGATTCTGGAGAACATACCTGAAGAAAGTGCTTTTTGGAAACCCACAGAAGGAGCTCACGCGATTGCGCAAATAGTATGGCACATGATTTACTGGCGACAATCACTTGCTAAAAAACCGGAAAATGATTTGGAGTATAAATCATCCATGAAAGTGAAGACAATTGGAGAACCACTGAAAATTTAAAGCTATTAGGATGGAAAAAGTTACTTGATCAGTTTAAAGAATCGCAGGATAAGATTGTAAATCTCTTACAGAAAAAAGATGATTCATTTTTAGAAAAACCATATTCAAAGACTGCCACAATACATGAACTCATCAAAGGCATTATTCAACATGATATCTATCACCTTGGCCAGATAGCTTATATAAAAAGTATTTATCCAAAAGAAAAATAATTGCTAGCCCTTCAAAATTATTTTTCTTTGATTTGATCAATTGCAGTCAAGGATAACAACAATTATTTAGTATCTTTTCCCAGCCCTTTTCTGGTACAAGAAGCTGGTCCTACTCTTCATCATGACTCATCCGCTTTTCTCAAGTTGTCATTGAGTTTAATCTAATACTTCAAATAATAATGCTTAAAAAAAAGAGGCTGTGAAATCACATCCTCTTTTTTTTATTAACACCGAGTTAATTACTTAAATCGCTTAGCCACTTCACTCCAGTTTACCACATTCCAAAACGCAGCACAGTAATCAGGCCTGCGGTTTTGATAGTTCAAGTAGTAGGCATGCTCCCACACATCCAATCCCAATAAGGGGGTTCCTTTAACTTCCGCAACATCCATCAAAGGATTGTCTTGATTGGGTGTTGAAGTAATTGCAAGTTTGCCTGAAGCATCCTTAATCAACCAAGCCCAACCCGAACCAAAGCGCCCGGCAGCGGCCGCATTGAATTTTGTCTTAAATTCATCAAACGTTCCGAAAGCAGCACTAATAGCATCTGCTAAAGCACCTGTTGGTTGACCACCAGCATTTGCTGCCATGCTTGTCCAGAACAATGAGTGATTATAATGTCCGCCCCCATTATTGCGAACAGCCACCGGGTACTTGGAAATATTCTTGCATATCTCTTCAATACTAAGATTTTCTTCCGGTTTTCCGGCAACGGCATTATTTAAATTAGTAACATAAGCGTTGTGATGTTTGCCGTGGTGAATTTCCATGGTGCGGGCATCAATATGTGGCTCCAAAGCATTGAATGCATAGGGCAGTGCGGGAAGTGTAAAGGCCATAATTATTATTTTGTTTAGTGTATTAAGAGAACAAATATACACATACAACCCACGCTCAGCCTGAAAAGTTTAGTGTAACGTGGATATTTTAGGCGAGTGTATTAAATTTTTCTCGCCTTATATCCTTCTTTCGTTAAGATAGCCAGCACTTTATCACGTACATCTCCTTGAATAAGGATCTCCCCATTTTTGGCAGAGCCTCCTACGCCACATTTGGTCTTCAGTAATTTTGTAAGAGTCTCCAGATCAGAATGTGTACCCACATATCCGGTTATCAGAGTTACCTGCTTTCCCGCCCGACCCGAATTGTCCATCATAACTCGCAGACTTTGTTTTGCAGGTGTCAGTGTCCCAGTCTCCTCATCTTGTTTATGGTGGTACGTAAATTCCTCACTAGTCGAATACACCACTCCTTCTCTCGCTTTCCAATTATTTTTTTTACTCATGGTCTTAAAAATTATGAATTTGCAGGAAGAAGAAACACAACAGGATTAGAAAAAAATTAACCACACCCAAATTAAATCTAAACTCGGTACCCTTCCAATAAAATGTTCCCAATAGGGATGTAATCAACAAAACAAGTGGGATGAATGAAAAATTTCCATAGATGGATAATAGTATCTTGGTTTTAAAGTGAGTTTGCTCATTTTCCAAAATCATGGGTACTGAAAAAATCATTGAGCTATATATGGTGATTGATGATCCTTGACGAAACTCAAGCGCAGTCTTTGGGTTCAGTGTTACACTTTCACCGTCTTCCAGGTTTAACTGAATAGATCGGTCACGCAATTCACGTTTCAATTCTAAATTGACTACCTCTCGCTTTATCTTGTCGGGAGGAAATGTATAGTCAGCGATTAACACAGCCGAGAATAACAACGCTATTCTCGAAACCATCAGTGCATACTTCAAGTTTGCTTGCATAAACTCCAAAATCTCTTTTTTTCTGGAAGATCCTGAATATGACCCTGGCGGTCGAGGTCTATAGCGTGGATCGCGATGAGCCGTTGCCGGAGCCCCGGTTAGCAATTGATCGTATTGAAATTTTAGTTGCGGATCGCTTAAAATCTCATAAGCCTCATTAATCTCTATAAAAATTGCAGCTGCTTCCCGAGAAGGGTTTTTATCAGGATGGAATTGTAAGGCTAGTTTTCGATAAGCATGCTTTATTTCATCCTCTCTGGCGTTTGTAGTAAGCCCCAATATGAAATAGTAATTTTTCAACGATCTGCCTTTAGACTAATAAAGATAAAAAAAGCCTCCTGAAAAATTCAGGAGGCCATGTAATCTTACTTCTAAAAACGCTATCGTTTAACAACAAAGGTTAGCACGGGCCGCTTGGCGTGACCTACTACATCTTCGGCAATACTACCGGCCATTACATGGGCAAATCCTGTACGACCATGCGTGGCCATAGCGATCAAGTCAGCATTAATACTTTCGGCAAAGTAAATGATTCCATCCTCTTCTGTAAGATCGTTGAAGATGTTTACTGTATAATTTTTTAAGCCTAACCTTTTGGCAAATTTTTCCATATAGTCTTTCACCACATAATCCCGCTGAAAATCACCTGGCGTATTGATGCGAACTAAGTGGATTTTTGAATTATACAGTTCTTGCGTCTTCTTAATCATGCGCGAAAAAATCTCCTCGTCCTTATGCATAGCCGTGGCATATACAATGTTTTTAAAATTAACCTTAGCCGGTTTTCTATGAATGCTTAGCACCGGACATTTTGCATGCCGAACAACCCGCTCTGTATTGCTACCTATTACCATTTCCTCCAACTTTGTTTTTCCTGAAGTTCCCATCACTACCAAATCAACTTTCTGCTCTGTAATGATTGTACGCATACCATGGAAGGCATTCCCCAAACGCAACTCTCCAGTCACTTTTACCTCAGAAAAACGAGGGTCCAACACCAATTTCTCCAATTGCGCTTTCGATTTCTCCAAAAGCTTCATCGTGAATAATTTATCTTCCCAATTTTCTGAGGTGCGCCATTCTCCGGTTACTGAATAAGAACCCTCCGTGATCGCCTCGACAACATGCAATAAGGTGATTTCAGATTTAGCCTTTTTAGCAATCTCTACAGCAACTTCCAGTGCGGAGACGGAGATTTTTGAAAAGTCAGTTGGGACAAGTATTTTTTTCATTCGTTAAAGTTTAAAGTATCAAAAATGATTTTATTCGCGGCAATTAGTTAAAAGTACTGAATTCGTCTCGAATTTAAAACCTTGTCGAAAACAAAATGTGGACAATTCGGTTGATAAGTTGTTCAATTCTTTTAGTCAGAATTCTTTGCAGAAACAGATCTGTCAATTACTTTCATATCACTAAGTTGATTTTTTATTCAGGTGATTAACCCGCACCGAAAAACAAAAGTTATTTTCTTCGGAAAGTAATTACAAAAAAGCGGAGTGGGTTGGTATTGTCAACGTTGAACTTTCTTAGGAAAGTATGACAAGGCTAGAAGCGCAGGTCAGTTGTCGTGAGATGATTGAGGCACGTTTTGCAGGAATAAAAACAGTTTAGGCTTGTTCTTCAACTACGGTTGTTGAATGAGAAGACGGGGAAAGTCAAGCAATTGATCTTTCCCCGTTTTATTTTACACTCATGCTTGTATATCGGACCTTTCTTTGTGTAGTGAAATATGCAATGACCTTTGAGCTTTCTGTCTGATTACTTGACTATAAGCAACCGCATCCATTGGTTCTTCTGTGGAAGAGCAAAGCAATACTCCATCTTCAGGATTATCAATTGGGTGTACCTCAGCCACATCAATAAATTTCCATTCTATGTGCGCTTCGCTGTTAATCAGAAAGCAACCCTGCTCGAGCCAGCCAATAAATGTTGCTTTCTCATAGGCCCAATTAACTTCATCCGCGCGTATTAATCGAACCTGTTCCTCAAACTGAGGAGTATGATTTCCCCCTCTTCTCAGCACTTGAAAAACTAACTTTACAAGATACCAGTTCATGTGCTTGTTGTTTTAGGTCACCGTCAACTTTCCGCAGTTGCCCGGTGACTTGTATGATTAATTATAACTTTTGATATCAACCCCCCCGAACATAACAAACCCGGTAAGGATCAATTTTTTGTTTGAGTTATACGCTTGTGGAGCATTGCGCTTGTCATCTACCCCGCCCAAGATTGCCGTAATATCCGATTTCATTTCCCAATTAGATGGAATTACTAATTTCACGCCTCCAAAGATTTGCGTGACATCAATTACTACGGTGCCATTTATATCAGCCTGAGATAAATCAATATCCGCACCACCAAATACACAGGTCGTTTCGCCCCCTTTGAAATTCTTTGAAAACACCTTTCGTTTGTTGCCACCAAATACTGTGGTTAGATCAAAATAATCCTCGCCTCCTTCATCTGAAGTAATTACACCATTCCCCCAGCGTGCTTTTTTTGCCTCGCGCGAAGTTGAACCCAGAAGAGATTTGGAAACAATAAAAATACCTACTATGATTATGCCAATTGGAAATGCATAGCGATCAATATCATAAGGAAATCCAGGGATATCGTCAATTAGAAAAAATGATCCAATCAAGATCATCACCAACCACCCTATACCCTGAAATCCTTTATTAATACCTAATACTAACCCCAAGGCTATTAACATAGTCTTCCATGAAAACAGCCAGTGTGGAAAGTAAAATAAGTTTGCTCGGTCAAGTAATAAAAACCCACCAATGACCAGGATGATTGCGCCTACCCAGAAACTGCTGCTCATCTTTCTTTTGTCGTTGCTCATAAAATATTGCGTTTGTTTACACAAAGAAACGGGGTAAACAGCTGAAGAAAGAGGCCTAATAGGCTATCCACCATCAAAAGTCGGTGAACCCGGAGTTTTATGGGGGTGAAATTGGAAAGTCAAACCACAGGGAATGCAGAAGGCTAGCAAGAAACGTTGGGTTTAGAAACCGGAAGCAAGTTATTAACCACCAAGTGTGAAGCCTGATGTCTTTTATAAATGATCCCAAGATCTAATCTTTTAGCCTTTGCCACTTCGTGCCATAGCACAACAACAAGTTATTTTACTAGTTCGAAAAGGCTTTAATGATGTCGTTCGAAAAAGCGAAGACCATAATTACTAACAAAATGGCCATTCCTACTTTGATTGAATTCTCAAAGAATTTCTCTGATGGCTCACGACCACTGATCATTTCATACAATAGGAACATCACATAGCCACCATCCAGTGCGGGAATAGGCAACAGATTCATAAATGCCAACACCATAGAAAGCAATCCTGTCATTTGCCAAAAACGTTCCCAGTTCCATTTGCCACCATAGGCTTGCGCAATACCAATTGGGCTAGAGATTGACTTTCGCAGCGAAAGTTCTCCGGAGAAAATTTTCCGAAAGGCTTTTACTTGGACAATGATCACTTCGAACGCACGGCCGGGACCTAATAACAATGACTGGCCAAATGAATAAGTTACCGTAGATTGACCTTCAAGGGGAACAATTTCCATGGGAATGGCAAAACCTATTCCCTCCGCGCCTTTGAAATATTCCGTATAGTGAAGTAAGTGTTGACCCCGCTTAACTGCGAATTGTAAAGAATCTCCTGTGAAACTGGTAAGGGCGGCTCTTAATTCATCATAATAAGTTATTGGGTTATGCTGAACTTCCACAATGCGATCTCCTTTTTGAAGGCCAAGCCGGGCAGCAATTGTGTTGGGTGTAACCTCATCAATCACGGGCAACCTTCTTGGAATTACAAATCTTAGTATTGCCCCTTTTTTGTCAAACTGTTCAATAAAATCGGTAGGGATTGGAATTTCTACTTCCTGACCATCGCGCAAAACAGTGTATGATGAATTGTGCGATAGCAATACATCGGGCTTGGCTACATCGTCAAAATATTTTACTTCCTGACCATTTATCTTAACGAATTGATCGCCTGTCTTAATTCCTATTTGCTCGGCAAGCTCCATAGCCTGCACGCCACCATGTTTATTCACATAGTCATTAAGAATATATTGATCGCCTAACCAATATGTCATCCCAATAAAGATGATGATGCCTACAATCACGTTTACAATAATTCCACCCAACATCACAATCAGGCGCTGCCACGCTGGTTTGGCGCGAAACTCCCAGGGCTGAGGTTCAGCTTTCATCTGCTCCTTGTCCATGCTTTCATCCACCATGCCAGCAATTTTCACATAACCTCCTAGCGGGAACCAGCCAATACCAAATTCGGTGTCACCTTTCTTAAACTTCACTAACGAAAAGTTTAGGACATTAGCCATTGGGAACAGAAAGTCGAAGAAGAGATAAAACTTCTCCACCCGAATATTGAACATACGAGCCGTTATATAATGACCCCATTCGTGTACGGCTATTAAAATCGAAAGGCTCAGCAGCAGCTGGGCCGTCATAATCAATCCTTCCATGAGTAAATCAGTTCTTTTGCTTTAATTCTTGTCTCTTTATCAGTATTCACATAATCCTCGATGGCAGGACTGGCGATGTAATCCATTTTAGCTAAACATCGCTCCACGATGTCCGACATCTGAAGAAATCCAACCCGATCCTTCAAAAACTCCTCCACAGCCACCTCATTCGCAGCATTTAGCACGCAGGGCATGTTTCCACCCCGACTCAGCGCGTCAAATGCGAGCGCAAGATTACGAAAAGTTTCTGTATCAGGCTTCTCAAAGGTTAGAGCCGGATATTGGCTAAAATCAAAACGCGGAAAACTGCTTTTTAAGCGCTGCGGATAGGTCATTGCAAATTGAATGGGTAAACGCATATCCGGCAACCCAAGTTGTGCTTTTATTGATCCATCTTCAAATTGCACCATGGAATGGATGATGGATTGCGGATGAACCACCACCTCCACTTGATCAGCTTTTAAACCAAAAAGCCATTTGGCTTCAATAACTTCAAGTCCTTTGTTCATCAAAGAAGCTGAATCGATCGTGACTTTAGCACCCATCGTCCAGTTGGGATGTTTGAGTGCCTGCGCTTTCGTTACCTTGGCGAGCTCATTCTTTTTCATTCCCCGAAAGGGACCGCCTGAAGCCGTAAGAATAATTTTCTCGATTGGATTATGAAACTCGCCTGCCAGACATTGAAAAATAGCCGAATGCTCTGAGTCGATCGGATATATATTTACTCCTTTTTCCTTTGCTAATCGCGTCACAAGTTCTCCTCCTACTACCAATGTTTCCTTATTAGCAAGGGCAATAGTTTTTCCAGTTTGAATGGCTCGTATGGTTGGTTTTAGCCCAGAGTACCCCACTAAGGCAGTTATTACCAAGTCAATGGTATCCAACTCAACGATTGATGCCAAGGCGTTTTCGCCTGCAAACACTTTAATGCCTAACGGTAACAAGGCATCTTTTACTTCATTGTATAATTCATCCTTTCCAATTACTACCGCATTTGGATTGAACTTCTTCGCCTGCTCAATTAAAAGCTTCGCATTATTCTGCGCAGTTAATACTTCAACTTCAAAAGCCTGCGGATGCTGAGTTATTACTTCCAGGGCTTGTGTTCCGATAGAACCTGTTGAACCTAAGATGGCGATAGATTTCTTTTCCTTCATGAATTATTAAGAGCCGGACGCTAATTATAGGGATGCAAAATAAACAATTCGGATGCTACACTCGCAGAAATACATTCTTCTTATAGAGGAAGTATAAAAATGTCCATTTTATCATAACATAACAGATACCGAAGGTTAAGATATTAAAAGGGTCCCCCACCCACTGGATGAGCCATTGAAAAACCGACTCGGTCGTGTATTGCCAATCAATAAATTGGCCTGACATATAAATTAAAATGGAATTCATGCCAATCACACTAAAAAAAAATGCCCACTTTTTATATCCACGCACGTCAATTACATAATAAAACAATGCGAGTAAAATAAGACTCAACCCACCTACGTGAAGCACAAAGGAACTTGACCAAAGATTTTTATTAATTGGAAAAACTAAATTCCACAGCTGAGCAAATATGAGAGAAGCTACTCCCATCGCTACTAATTGAAGGGATTTTTGGCGCATGCTAAGGGGACTATTTTTTAACAAATTGCCGGCATAAATTCCTAATAAAGCAGTACTGATCGCTGGGATGGTTGATATTAAGCCCTCTGGATCATGTATCCCTAAATAAAGTTTACCCGGGAGTATCAAGCCATCCAGGTATGAGGCAAAATTCCCTTCCATTGTTAAGTCTCCAGGGGCAAAACCCGGCCTGGCATTGAATACAAATAGAAGCCAGTATCCCAGTAGCAAAGAACAAAACCAAATAATCTGACCCCGCTGTTTGGTATATAAGTAAATCATGTTGGCAAACATGTAGGCTAACCCGATTCTTCCCAGCACGCTACCAAAACGAATTTCAGCAATCGGACGAAGTTCTAGCCCATTGTTGTAGATGATCCCCAACAAAACTAATATCAGCCCCCTTTTGATTACACGAAACAATAGTTGATTTGTTGATTTCCCTTGTTGCAATTCCTTACCCATTGAGTAGGGTGTAGCCACCCCAGCCAAAAAAAGAAATAAGGGAAAAATTAAATCATACAAATGAAAGCCATTCCATTTGGGATGAGTGAGCGCAGAGGAGAAACCTTCTATGAGGGGAGAACTCGTAATCTTAGCAAGGCCGTGAACGATTTCCTCAGCGCCCATTATCCAAAACATATCGAACCCGCGGAGCGCATCAAGAGAATAAAGTCGCTGAGTTGGGTATACAGCTTTCATGAACACTCGTTATTTTGACAAATTTTTTAATCGGATACTTCTAAACTTAACAATAGAACCATGGCCCAAAAACCCGATGTGCCCTGTATGGCGATTTAGTCCCGGGTGCTCCTTATGATCGATCGTCCCATTTTTTGAAGCCTTCTTCATATCACCCTCCAGTATAATCGTACCATTTAAAGTCACCTTAATGTAGTCACCCTTTACATACACCTCCTGCTGATTCCATTCGCCTGTTGGTTTTAAAAAACCACGTTTGGCAGGAATTACTCCATATACAGAACCATGGTACTGATAAACTTCCAACTTAGCATAAGCTGGAGCCTCGTTATCCAATATTTGAATTTCTTTGCCAACGTAAGCAACATCTCCTTCTAACGGAGCATGAATACCTAAGCCATTGTTCGCGCCAGGTGTAAGTTGGAATTCAAATCTGAAAACAAAATCCCCATATTCTTTTTCGGTATAGAGATTCCCATGACCCTCTTTGGTTGGGTAGATTGCAATTGCATTATCCTCTACCACATAATCCGTTTTATTACCTACCCAGTTGTTAAGATCCTTACCATTAAATAATAGCTCAAAACCCTGTTCTCTCTCTTCCCCGGAAAGCTGATAGGGTTTGTATCCTAGCTCCTTTACATAAAGGTTTCTGAAAGCCAGATCTGTGCCATGGGCCTGTAACTCAATAGCTTCCTCGGAAAAAATCGGGAGGTTTCTATCCCAATAATTTTCCATTACAACGTTATCCACCACGAGAATACCATTCAGATAAACCGTTACCTGATTGCCAACCATTTTAATTTGGAATGTATTCCATTCCCCAATGGGATTATCAGCTACCACCAACGGGGTATTCCTTTCTTTCTGATTGTTATATAATCCTCCTGATCCCACCGGGGCTCCAACATCCGTTCGAGTTATATCCCAGATTTGAACTTGCGGAGTGCCACGCAGATAAATACCACTATCTCCATTTTTTGAAATCTTCCAATCTACAATCATTTCAAAATCCCCATATTGACGATCGGTGCAAAGGTTTGTGCCATCTCCCTGAAATATAATCATGCCTTCTTTCACACCCCAATTATCCTTCACTTTTGCATTCGCCTCATTTTGCTTCTTTAACAAAACTTCCCGGGGCATTTTAGCACGTACCATTGGATTCTCAACTAACCCATGCCACCCATCAAGATTTTTGCCGTTGAAAATAGATTCGTACCCTTTTGTATAAGGAAGATTTTCAAGATAGGTGAGTATATCAATGCGCTCATATTGACTATCCTCACCCGTTAACTTAGTAAGTATGCGCTCCAATATTTTGCGCACCTCGATTCCAGTAAGACCTGGTTTCGCATCCGAAGTTGGAAGAGCAATTTGCATCGCTGCCCGACTGGCCGCACTTTCCATATCCGGGTTGTCCAAATAATCAGCAACGAATAGGAGTGACAAAAATGTTCTTACGTTGCCTGCTGATCTGATTACGGAAGATTTCTCACTATTGTTATTAGCCAGGGACATGATTTCCCGCAGTATTAAAAGTTTTTGATCATCCGGCCACGAAGATTTTACGGTTTGAAACATACATGCCATGAGGGCCTGTTCATGGTATTGTTTTAATGTTTCGTTCTTTCTGATTTCCAGCAGCGTCCTGACTGCTTTATTATCTTGCCAATTCTTCAAAGTACGAAACGCTACTTCTCGCTCTTTTTCACTTCCGTGATAAAATGCCGAGACAACTTTTTCCAAAGCTCCTACACCTAAATAGGGCAACACGGGAAGTAATTTTATCTTTTGAGAGGAGTAAGCTTCATCAATCAACGTGGCTGTGCGTTCATCCAGTGCAGAAATGATTGCCCACTGAAGTGCTAGTATCTCCTTGTCATCTTCGGAATTCCTTAACATGTTTAATAAACTACCTATGTTGATTCCTGACGAGACGCTGGGTAACGCTTCATGGGCTGCTGTCTTTACCGTGACATCATTTGAGGTAGCTTGCTTTGCGATTATATCAAAATGGGCTATTGCCCGTCTCGCTGCCAGAATTTGTATCAACGCAGTTTTATTATTCGTGGGAGTCGTTTCTAACTGTTTCGCTATTAATGCCTCTGCATTTTTATCAGCCACTTGAAGCATAACATCTTTGGCGATTGATAATTCAGACGTATCTGTTGATCGCACCAGATATTCCAATAAAGCGGGCGTGAACTTATTATTTTTATAAAGTGCTAATTCTGATGCTGCCGTTATTCTCACTTGTTGGCTTTTTGAGGTGAGCGCTGGCACCAACATCGATTCAGCAAACGAATCATTGTGATTAGCCTTAGCCAACATTGATAAGACATTAGCTTGAGAAGCGCCCGAGGACTTTTTATATTCTTTTTTCCAAAGGTTCAAGGAAGAAGCAGAACTTGCAGATAATCGAGCAATCTTCAAAACTTCCTTTTCATACTCTGAATCAAAGCGGCTACGCTCCTTGATCAATGTTTTCACAGATCCTTCTGCATCCGCTTGTGTTAGCCCATTTAAGGCTGCTAACCTGACATGCTGCTGAGAAACATCAGGCGTATTTTCAAGTATAGTTGCAGTGATTTCTTTGACTAAAGAACGGTTCCCTTTGCTTGACATTTGATGAAGATATTCAACTAATGCTGCGGTCGCTTCAGTCGGATCGTTTTTAAATCCAACATTCTTTGCCTGTTGTAAAAGCACTTTATAGGAACTAGCATCAGACATTACCGCGATTGCCCAAAGTGCTTGCTTCTTTAATAAGATGTTATCACTTGAACTAAATGTTGTTACAGATGAGATGGCCGGTAGGTATTTTAATTGACCCAACGCTTTAATTAATCTTGCTTGCGTAGGTATAGAAGAATTTGGTAGTGCATTCAGTAAAACTTTACGCGCATCTTCCGTACCGATGGATTCCATAACAGAAATGGCAGGTAGGCTTAACTCTTCATTGCTCATATATTGCTTCAGAACTGAAACTGATTCGTTCGATCCAATCAATTTCAAATTATCCATGAAGTAAACTTTCACTTCTTTGTTTGAAGTCTTGTTAAGCGCATTCAGGTATGCGCGCTCAACAATAAGTTTCTCATCTTTCGTAGTTGCATAATGTGTGAGTAGGGAAACCGCATAACGAAAAGGTATACCATCCGCCACTCCACTGGGCTGAACGCCATCTGCCAACAGTTGGACACCCTCATCTCCCAAAAGAATTATTTGATGAAACAATTGAGTCGCCTGTTGATTATCGGAAAGAGGTAACAAAGCTAATGCATCGGCTACTTTTGTTTTAACCAATCGTTGATCTTGGGCCCACGCCAAAAGCGGAGCAAGAAACAGCAACAAAAAGATTACTCGGACGATTTTAGTTGATTTCATTTTTTATAAGTCTTCAGATTGCATTTATATTTTCCAGGGGCCTCTCATGGGTTGGTTGATTAGGCGATTGGCGGCTTCATCATTAATGAATTCCTGTTTGATCGGATCAAAACTTAGTGATCTCCCTAATTGAAGAGCGATCTTACCCATATTTACAATCGTTGCTGACCGATGACCATTTAATTCATTGAGACCAAACTTCTTTCGGCTGATAACTGACTCAGAAAAAGTTGAAATCTGGGGTTCAGGGTCTGGAAATGTATCAATGACTTTTAAAATATTAGGAATATCCGATTTAAAGCCACGATAAATTTTGCCTTTTGGCCCTTCAATATAAGGCGAGCTTGTATCTTTATTCTCGCCATCTAAAATAATTTTACATCCATCGGCATAGGTAAATTCAATACGTCTCCAGGTGCCCACGGCATCATCATGTTGTTGAGGACAATCCACATCAACCCGGATCGGACTTGTATTGTCTTTACCTAAAATATACTGAACAGGATCAATATAGTGCTGACCCATATCACCAAGGCCTCCCCCATCATAATCCCAATATCCTCTGAATGTTGTGTGCACACGGTGGGGGTTGTATGGCTTATATTGAGCTGGCCCTAACCACATTTCATAATCCAATTCCTGGGGAACGGGCAGCGGATTGAGATTTGTTTTTCCAACCCAATAAAATTTCCAATTAAAACCCGTTACACCGCTGATGGTTACCTTAAGTGGCCAACCTAATATTCCACTGTCTACAGCTTTTTTTAAAGGTTTAACGGACGTGCCCAGCCCGTAAAAATTATCTTTGAACCGAAACCAGGTGTTTAACCGAAACATGCGGCCGTATTGTTCCATGGCCTTCACTACCCTTTTACCCTCTCCAATAGTCCGAGTCATAGGTTTCTCGCACCAAACATCCTTTCCTGCCTGAGCAGCCATCACCGACATGATACCATGCCAATGGGGTGGAGTAGCAATGTGCACAATGTCTATGTCAGGTTGCGCTAATAGCTCTCTAAAATCAGAGTAACCTCGCACATTGCCTCCGGCCAAGGCAATAGCATCTTTTAAATGCGTTTTGTCGACATCACACATAGCTAACACTTTTGTACCTTCATACTCAATATGTCCGCGACCCATACCACCCACACCAATGATGGCTTTGGTAAGGGTATCACTCGGGGCAAGAAAACCATTCCCCCCCAACACATGACGAGGTACAATGGCAATTCCGCTTAATGCAAGTACTGATTTCTTTATAAATTCTCTTCTTGGGTTTTTGGATACTTTGTTCGGCTTTGTTTGCATGTTATTTACCATGTTGTAGTTTGATGAGAACGGAATGAATTAATACAATTGACATTCAGGAAAAAATTACCGGGTTAATCCTTAGGAAGTTGATCCTAATGTAATTTATAAATTATAAAAACACGCTATGATTTAACCGTAGCCGTGCTTTTATTTAATCAGGATTTTTAATCCTTCTGCAATTTTTCGGTCATTGGAAAGCCTTGGAACTTTGTTTTGACCCCCCAGTTTCCCTTGGGATTTCATATAATCGATGAAAGCATTCTTGGGAAGTGAGGAAATAACCAGGGTTCGCAAAATATTTCCGGTGATTAAATCATCATAGTACACATTCAATGAGCGTAACTGATTATCCAATTCCAATGAAAAGGAAGCTAAGTCTTTTGGTGCATTGGCAAACTCAATGAACCATTCGTGATGCGGCATACCCTCAGGCGGGGCAACATTTGGCGCGACCGTAAATTCCACTAATTCAACTTCTGGAAATTTCTGGGTGGTGAATTTCATTGCCTTTTCTACTTCTTCGCCAATCACATGTTCGCCAAAAGCAGAAATAAAATGTTTGATCCGCCCACTCACAATAATCCGATATGGATTTTTCGAAACAAATTTTATGGTATCGCCAATAGAATAGCCCCACAAACCTGCATTGCTGTTAATGATTACTGCGTAGTTTTTCCCAAGTTCCACTTCTTCAATAGAAAGCCTGCGCGGATTTTCAGTAAAATATTCCTCGGTGGGAATAAACTCAAAAAAGATTCCCGTGTTCAACAATAATAATAATCCTTCTGCCTGCTGTGAATCCTGATAAGCAATAAATCCTTCTGATGCCGGATAGGTTTCAATGGAGTCAACCTGCTTTCCAATCGTTTCAAATAGCTTGGCACGATAGGGCTCAAAGTTTACACCTCCATAAACAAACATGGAGAAATCAGGAAACACATCTTTGATTTTCTTGCCCGTGCGCGCCTGAATGCGATCGAAATACATTTGCACCCAGGGTGGAATACCCGAGATCAATGTCATGTTTACATCAATCGTCTCGTCAATAATTCTATCCAATTTTTCTTCCCAATCTTCAATGCAGTTGGTCGTATAACTTGGCTTTTGATTCGTGCGCAAATAACCCGGTACATGGTGATTCACAATTCCTGAAAGGCGACCTGTATTAATTCCTGCTTTCTTATCTAACTCCGGACTGCCGGAAAGAAAAATCAAACCACCATCTAAAAAAGCAGCGTTCCCCGTTTCGTGGACATAACTCAATAAGGCATTGCGTGCGCTGTTAATGTGATTGGGGATCGATTCGTTTGTAATAGGAATGTATTTGGTGCCCGATGTAGTGCCCGAAGTTTTAGCGAAATAGGCGGGCTTCCCTTTCCATAGAATATCCGACTCACCCTTCACAACTTTATCTACATAGGGTTTCATATCTTCATAGTCACGAATGGGGATTTGCTTTTTAAATTCATCGTAACTTTTTATCGACTCAAAGCCGTGATCCTTGCCAAATAAAGTAGCTTTGCCACCTTTAATCAATTGATTAAAGACCTTGCTTTGAAATTGAATGGGCCTGGATGACCATTCTTTAGTTTGACTGGCAATGTAGGCCGCAAATGGCCGGGCGAGTAGAGCACGTATTCCCATAGGCAGCAAAAGTAAGGGTAAGCAATTCAGGCTGCAACCGCATAGACATAGGGTGACAAAACTTCCGAATCACTTTTTTGGGACAATTTTTGTATAAATGCAAGAACTTTCCCGAGTAGGAAAACATCCGAGGGGTTCAATCGTTCGAATAATAAAATGAGGTCTATGAATTTCTGGAAAATTGTCATTGTTGGGTTTATGTCTGGATTAGCAGGTGCATTTGCATTCTTTTCCTATCAAACAGAAAAAGAAAGTCGTCAAAAAAATGATAGTAATGCATTGGTTTCCGATTATAAACCCAATGAAATTTATCGCCCAATCATTCAACCGAGCGCAGCAGCAAGTGCAGTAGAAACTGTTGACTTTAGTTTGGCAGCTTCTAAAGCAACCCCCAGCGTGGTCTATATTAATAGTCTTTCCCAAAGTAATGTCTCCTATTCACCCTGGGATCTTTTGTTTGGTGGCGGTGGTTCACAAACTCAGGTTAGCAGTGGTTCGGGTGTGATCTTCAGCTCCGATGGCTACATTGTTACCAACAACCATGTAATAGAAAACGCTGAAAAAATTCAGGTTTTGTACAACAAGAAATCTTACGAGGCGGAATTGATAGGCACGGATTTATCAACTGATCTGGCTGTCTTAAAAATTAAGGAAACCGATTTACCTGCAATTACTATGGGAAGTTCACGTTCACTGCAGGTGGGTGAATGGGTCGTTGCAGTCGGTAATCCATTCTCACTCTCATCAACCGTTACTGCTGGGATCGTTAGCGCTAAAGGCCGCAAAATAAATATTGTGGATGATCGCTTTCCTTTAGAATCATTTATCCAAACAGATGCCGCTATTAATCCTGGGAATAGTGGCGGAGCATTGGTTAATAAAAACGGTGAACTGGTCGGTATTAATACTGCGATTCTGTCGCGCACAGGTTCATACACAGGCTATGCGTTTGCGGTGCCTGTGGATATTGTAAAGAAATCGGTGGATGATCTGATCCGATATGGTACGCCTCAAAAAGCACTTTTTGGCGGCAGCGTAATCGAATATGATTATCTAAATGCTAAAAAATATGGACTGAATACAGACGTTAAGGATTTCAAAGGGGTATTGGTGGGTAAAGTAGATCGAAAAGGAGCCGCTGATGCTGCAGGATTGCAAGAAGGGGATGTCATTACCCGGATAAATAATCAAGAAATAAATAGCGAAAGTGCTTTCGAAGAAGAACTGAGTTATCGCTATCCGGGTGATAAGATTACGGTAACCTATCAGCGCAACAGCAAAACAAATACAGCCTCACTTACATTACTAAACAAGAATGGGGAAATAAGTTTAATAAAACGAAAAATTTATGTCAATGATGTATTGGGCGCAAACCTGGAAGCAGTTGATTATGGTGTAAAAGTGTTTAAAATTCAGAATGGTTTGTTCAAGCAAATGGGACTTCCCGAGAACTACACCATTATCCAAATTAACCGCAAGCAAGTAAAAAACCCTGAAGATGTTATTGATTTTTTTACATCGTATAAAGGCCGGGTGTATTTGTATGGCTTAAATGGAAAGAAGCAACAAACCCAACTGTCATTTTATCTCCAATAAGAAAAAATGAATAGGATTTAACTGCCTGTCATACGCGACTTGAACTTTTTGGTCAAGTCCTCGACACTGTTCTTGAAGTTAGCATCGGTTTTCATCATGTCCTCAACAGATTCCAATGCATGTATGACGGTGCTATGATCTCGACCTCCAAAATTTCCACCTATCAACGCTAAGGTGAGTTGTGTATAGCGCTTGCAAAAATACATGGCCACCTGACGCGGAATTACAATTTCACGCTTCTTCACCTTGCTCTTCATTTGTTCAAGGCTGACTTTAAAATAGTCAGCGACCGTCTTCTGAATAAAATCCACACTTACATCCGATTGGATTTCCTTCACGATGTTCTTCAATACTTCCTTGGCAAGCTCCAGATCAATTTCTTTTTTCAATAACGTAGCATGGAAAAGCAGAGAATTCAAAACGCCTTCCATGTCACGTAAGTTCGTGTCTACGCTATAGGCTAAATATTCAGCTACCTCGGTGGGAATCTCGATTCCATCGGATTGCATTTTGTTGTGAATAATGGCGAGCTTGGTTTCGAAGTCAGGCTCCTGCAAATCGGCTGTAAGTCCCCATTTGAAGCGTGAAAGCAATCGCTCCTGAAACCCCTTTAGGTCACGCGGAGGACAATCACTTGTCATTATAATTTGTTTACCGGATTGATGAAGCTGATTGAAGATATGGAAAAACATTTCTTGTGTTTTTTCGCGTCCTGCCAAGAACTGGACATCATCAAGAATAAGTAAATCTACCTGCAGGTAATAATTTTGAAACTCTTGTATTTTATGATTCTGTAATGCATTCAAAAACTGACTGGTGAAATCATTTTGATCTACATACAAAACAATCTTTTCCGGCAGATTCTTCTTTATTTCATTTCCAATAGCTTGAACCAAATGTGTTTTACCAACACCCACACCCCCATACAACATTAAGGGATTGAAGGAAGTAGTGCCTGGTTTCTTAGCAACGGCAACTCCAGCCGATCGCGCCAAGCGATTACAATCTCCTTCCACAAAATTACCGAACGTATAGGATGGATTTAATCTTGAATTAACGGTTTGAGGATTGAGTGCTTTAAAGCTGAAGGGTGAATAATCCTCGTGCATGCCATTACCATTCATGGCCTGCAGGTGGTTGCGCTTCAAGCCATTTCCATTGGGATAGTTCACCATCAATGGTGGGTTTTTTTGGTTGCCACTATCTACAATTACAGAATATTCCAACCTTCCCTCCGGGCCTAATACTTCATGTATAGCTCTTTTTAGTACGGGGACATAATGTTCTTCAAGCCACTCGTAGAAAAATTGAGAAGGCACTTGAATGGTCAGAACATCACCATCATTTTTTAATGGATTGATTGGCTTAAACCAAGTATTGAAATTTTGGTCATCAACTTCTTTGCGAATTACTTCGAGACAATCACTCCATACTGTTGCGCAGTCAACTACCATTATTTTTAGCTTGCGTGTAGATGAAAAAGCCTCAATTTTTTTTGAGGCGGGTGACAAAGATGTAAAAATTATAAAGAACAAAAAAACAAAAAATCACCTTGCTTTTAATGATTTTTTTAGCGTAATGAATCAGAGTAAAATCAGAAAATAATTGCTTTACTCAGTACTAAACTTCAACTTGACCATCGAATTTCAAACGAATTCATGACCAAAAAAAAAACTGATTTTAATTTCCCGGTTTCCTCACTTCCTAAATGGCAGGAATCGGCTCAGCAAGAGCTGGGAGAACTTGAGCCATTAAGAAAATTGAGCCTTAGTAAGGGTTCACTAAAAATAAAACCTTACTATGATGCCTCAACAACCGCTCAACTAAAGGATTTTCAACAATTACCTGCCGTTAATTCATTTTTTGGAGCCCGAAGCTGGATGAATATACCCCATATTCGAGTTGAAGATGAGCAAAAAGCTAATGAGCAAGCCCTTTTCTATCTCCAATCCGGTGCCGATGGAATTTTGTTTGAACCCGTTAAAGCGAATCTTCGATTGGATGCCCTATTTGATCAAATCAAACCAGAATTTTGTTCGCTTTCATTTTTTATAGATTCAGCATATGTCCAAAATGGAACAGATATTAAATCATGGATTGAAATAAAAAATGATCCTAAGCTCCTTTCAGGATGCATTTTCTGGCCCTATTTCCCAAAACTCGATTTGGAGGGACCAAAATTTTATACAACCAATTATTTTCCCTTTGGTCTATGGATCCCCACTCAGGAAAATGCAGAGGATGAAATTGTATTTGGTCTTGAAAAAGCCACACAAGTTCTTGAATTAATTTCAGATCAAAACAATCTGAAACAAGTCATTGGCTGTATTGCTTTTTCGGTATCCATTGGCACCGATATATTTTTGGAGATTGCTAAACTTAAGGCATTGAGAAATCTTTGGTATCAAATCCAAGGTGCCTTTGGAGTTACAGAAATGATTCCATTGCATATTCATGCCAGATCCGCTGTATGGTCTAAAGAGGCATTTCAGCCGCATGGTAACATGATTAAGTCTACAGTGGCAGCGATTAGTGCTATTGCTGGTGGCTGTGATAGCATTACCCTGGAACCCGAAGGAAATGATCATACTGAAAATCGCATTGCCCTCAATGTTTCTTCCATTCTTCGTGAAGAGTCCTATTTATCCAAAGTGGCAGACCCAACAGCGGGATCTTATTACATCGATTCATTAGTAGCGGTTCTATCAGAAAAAGCATGGCAAAAATTTCAAACCAGGATGAACCAATGAAGCCCGATTTCTCTACTATAAAATTTAATCAGTTTAAACCTACCGTAGCATCGGGTCAGCATGCTTCGTGGCTCTCACCAGAAAAAATTCAAATCAAACCAACATTTTCTGAAAACGATTTAGCCGACAATTCCATCAAAAATTTTTCAGCGGGCACACCACCTTATTTACGTGGCCCTTATGCTACCATGTACACTGTGCGGCCTTGGACAATCAGGCAATATGCTGGGTTTTCTACGGCCCGGGAATCAAATGAATTTTATAGACGTAATCTAGCAGCCGGACAAAAAGGATTGTCAGTTGCATTTGATTTAGCAACGCATCGCGGGTATGATTCCGATCATCCAAGGGTAACCGGTGACGTAGGAAAAGCAGGAGTTGCCATCGATTCTGTGTTGGATATGAAAATTCTGTTCGACCAGATTCCATTAGATAAAATGTCAGTATCGATGACCATGAATGGAGCAGTGCTGCCGATCATGGCGTTTTATATTGTAGCTGCGGAAGAACAAGGTGTTAAACCCCATCAATTGAATGGAACTATACAGAACGATATTCTAAAAGAATTCATGGTGCGCAACACCTATATTTATCCACCTGCTCCTTCCATGCGCATTGTGTCCGATATTTTTTCCTATTGTTCCAGGTACATGCCCAGGTTCAACAGCATTAGTATCAGTGGCTATCACATGCATGAAGCCGGAGCGCCAGCGAATATTGAATTGGCCTATACATTAGCAGATGGCTTAGAATATATTCGTGCTGGTTTAAAAGCAGGAATTCTTATCGATGATTTCGCTCCGCGACTTTCATTTTTCTGGGGCATTGGAATGAATTTTTTTATGGAGGTTGCTAAAATGCGCGCTGGTCGGGTTCTGTGGGCAAAGTTGGTTCAACAATTTCAACCACAGAATCCGAAATCGATGGCCTTGCGCACCCATTGCCAAACTTCGGGTTGGAGTTTAACAGCACAAGACCCTTACAACAATGTAACGCGCACCACTATTGAAGCCTTGGCGGCTGTGTTGGGTGGCACTCAATCGTTACACACAAACTCATTGGATGAAGCAATTGCGTTACCCACCGATTTTTCAGCTCGCATTGCACGTAACACACAATTGTATTTGCAAAAAGAAACAGGAGTAACTGAAGTAGTTGATCCGTTGGGCGGTTCCTATTACCTAGAATATCTTACCGAAGAGTTGGTAAATAAAGCATGGGATCTTATTGAAGAGGTTGAGGAGTTGGGCGGAATGACCCGTGCGATAGAAAGCGGAATCCCAAAAATGAGAATTGAAGAAGCGGCCGCTGCCAAGCAGGCTCGAATTGATTCAGGCGTTGATATAATTGTTGGAGTGAATCGGTACCAAACTAACGAGGTTTCTGATTTTGAAATTTTGGAGGTAGACAATTCGGCCGTGCGTGAAGAGCAAATTGAAAAACTCACGAAACTCAAACGAGAACGCAATCAAAAAGAAGTTGACACGTCATTACATGCATTAGAGCAAGCAGCCCAGGGTGATGGCAATCTATTGGAACTTGCCATAATAGCAGCAAGGCATCGTGCAACCTTAGGTGAGATTTCCCTGGCGCTTGAAAAATCATTCGGGAGATATAAGGCCACCATAAAATCTATTTCAGGCGTATATTCGGGTGAAATGAAAAATCAGAACGAGCTTGAAGAAGTTAGGAGGTTCTCCGATCGTTTTGCTGAACTGGATGGACGAAGACCTCGCATACTCATTGCCAAGATGGGGCAAGATGGTCACGATCGTGGCGCAAAAGTGATTGCTACCGGTTTTGCTGACCTCGGTTTTGATGTGGATATAGGACCCTTGTTTCAAACCCCGGAAGAAGTTGCCAAACAAGCCATCGAAAACGATGTGCACGTAATTGGCGCTTCCAGCCTGGCAGGTGGACACAAAACTTTGATACCGCAACTCATTGCGGCATTGAATAAAATCGGGCGACCCGACATCAAAGTAGTTGCTGGTGGAGTTATCCCACCAAAGGATTATAACTTTCTTTTAAAGACTGGTGTAATTGGAATTTTTGGACCTGGTACATCTGTAGCTGCATCTGCTAAAGAAATTTTAGAAAAGTTGATGGCTGAATAGATTCCCCTAATACTTATAACACTGAATCCAATTGTTTTTTAACTGGCTTCAGCCAAAAGAAATGCGTACTTTTAATCTGAAAAATATATTGTTATGAAGCAACTTCTCATCGTATTGATTCTAATAAATGCAGGCTGCTCTTCATATACTAAAATACTGAAGAAAGAAGAAACCAATTACGAGACTGGCAACTATTCGAAAGCATTTGACGATCTGGCTAAACTTAAAAAGAAAGCATTTAAGAAATTAGGCCAGCAGAATATCTACGCCCCAACGTATTACATGCGGTTGGCAAAAAATAATCTTGCCTCCGGGTATATCAGCGAATTTGAAACGAACCTTTCGCTGGCGATTGCAAATAGTAAAGTAATCAATCAGGAAAATAGTCAAACTCATGGGTTGATCTTGGTGGAAGCTGCTGAACAATACAACCTGAATGGATCGTTTCGATTGGCGCGCGAACTCTTGGCCGAAGCACAAAAGATTTTTGAAGCCGGTGGCTTTATGAAAGATGCTGTAAAAGGAAAATACGACTTGGCATTAGCCGAAGCTATGACAGGGCAAGGATATTTTGTTGAGGCTATTGAAATCCTAAAAGAACAAGAGAAATATTTTATCAGTAAAGCTGGAAAGCAAGATACCTTCATTGATGAGAAAGGCAATCTAACGAGTCGCAAACTAACCGATGAAGAACGCTTTGAACGGTATAATGATTATGCCCGGTATTTGACCCTGTTGGCGAATGCCTACAGACTTCAGGGTGATTATAACAATGCCGATAAACAATTTAGT
Organism: Cyclobacteriaceae bacterium; assembly: GCA_016787755.1. Lineage (GTDB taxonomy): Bacteria > Bacteroidota > Bacteroidia > Cytophagales > Cyclobacteriaceae > ELB16-189. Next base: position 134,202 of record JAEUUA010000026.1, read on the forward strand.
GATGCCGGTAGATGGATTAGTAAAAACATGGGTGAGTCCACCGCGGCTTATGTCAGGAACCAATTTTTAGCCGCTAACTGGTTGGTTGAAAACGGACTTGAGACCTCTCTTCCAAAGGATATGGAATACAGCCGTATTCTAAACAATCTAAAAATTAAACACAGTGCTTCCCATTATTTGGCCCTTTCTATCTACGAAGAATATTTAAAACAATTGCGCAAAGAAAAAAGCTCCGCTCGGTACCTAAACACAAAACTTGAGTATGAGAAGATGATTAATAAAAACTACAAATCATCTAGTATTTATAACGTTCGCTTAAAAGCTGTTGAATTTGATGCTAAGCTGGATAAGGAACAAACCCGCACTCTGGAAAATCAAGCTAATAATCTGATTACAAATACCCCATCGTTACCTCGTAATAATATGGTAACAGCTAACGTTTCAGATTTCTTATTTGGTTTAGCGCTCTACAAAAAGAATTACACGTCCGCGGAAAAATACCTGAATGATATCATTGAAATCAAGAGTAATCTCTTTGGAGAGGATGCGCCCGAAACTCATCTTGCCAGGTTACATCTCGCCAACTTCTACTTAGATAATACCAACAAAATTACAGAGGCTGCTAAAATTTATGAGGTGGGTTATACCAAAATTGTTTCAAAAGAAATTGAGTCCTGGCACAAAGATCATTTGGAAATATTAAATCACATGGCCGTACTTTTTGAACTGACCGACAAATATAACGAAGCCTCCCAAACACTGGAAAAGGCAAGACTTGTTGCCGGCTTAAAGTTTGGTAAAGAGGATTGGCAATACGCTGCTGAGATAACTAATGTGGCGCAACTTGAACTAAAGTTAGGCCTTTATGAAAAGGCTGAAGATAATATCAATGATGCTTTAAAAATCCTGGAAGGCTTTAGACGCGATGAAAGCAAAAAGATTTATTTGGTCCATGCAATTGAAGCACAAGCCAAACTTTATGGGATAAAGGGTCAATTTGACGAAGCGGAAGATGCATTGGATCGTTCCGCTCGCATTATTAGCCGATCAAAAAAAATGACAGGTATTGATGAACTTGCTACAGCTCGAGAATTATCATCATTGTTTATTCAATTGGGTCGTTACTCACAAACCAATGAGATTCTTACCAACTTAATTGCTGAATATGAGAAACTATATGGAACCAACTCCATCCGCTTAATCGATCCCCTGGTAGATAAGGGTCAACTGGCTTTGGCTAAGGGAGATTATACTGAAGCTGAGAAAGTGGCACAGCGGGTAAATAAAATTGCAACAGATGTATATGGTGAAAAGTCAACCAAGACTGCTCCTACTCAAAAACTATTGGCAGATATTGACTATGCTATTGGAGATTACGACAATGCGCAGACAATGATCCTTAAAGCATTGGCCAGCCAGGAAAAACAATTTGGCCGAAACCATGTAGAGGTTGCCAAGTCACTTTCGGAATTAGCACTAATCAAGTTCCATAAGGGTGATAAGCCAGCTGATGTAGAGAAAATCATGATTGAAGCCCGTGAGATAATGGGTAAAAAATTGGGCACGGATAATCCACAATATGCGGATATCTTAAAAAATGTTGCCATTCTGAATATCTCACAGAAAAAATATAACGAAGCCTTTGGTGTTCTTACACAAGCTGAGGGTATCTGGCGATCCAAAACAGGAACAAAAACCAATATCAATGCAGCTGCCATCTTTACCCTTACGGGAGATGTGTACTACCAAATAAAAAATTATAAGCGTGCCGAAGATTTTTATACACAGGCTAAGAAAATTTATGAAAGCTACTTCAATAAAACACATCCTGAATATGTAAAAATTCTTTCCAAGCAGGCTAAGGTGTATTACATGGAAAAGGACTTTAAGCGGGCAAAAAGAAATATTGAAGAGGCACTCAATAACTATGATGTATTTATTAAGCAATACTTCCCGGCTTTAAGTGAGCGCGAAAAAGCCAAGTATTGGAATACCATAAAAGGAGATTTTGAGTTTTATAACACCCTTGCCTTTAGCCAACTGGATGATTTCAAGGATCTGAGCGGAAAAGTGTACGATTATCAATTGCTAACAAAAGCATTGTTGTTAAGTGCCTCTATAAAAATCCGCGAACGTATATTAAATAGTACAGACGAGAGCCTAAAAACTTCTTATAATCTCTGGATTGAAAAGAAGGAGTTTCTCACCAACGCGCTCTCTATGAGTAATCAGCAATTGACTGAAAACGGTATTGATCCGAATGCCTTGAATGCAGAGGTCGAAAAGTTAGAAAAAGAAATCAGTTTGAAATCTGAATTGTTCGGTCAAAGCTTCGATAATAAAAAAATAAAATATCAGGATGTACAAAAAGCCATCGGCAAAAATGACGTAGCCATTGAAATGATCCGGTATCGATACTTCAATCATTCCTTTACGGATTCGATTATTTATGTAGCCTTATATGTGACCAGCGATAACTCACGACCGAAAGCAGTAATAATGCCAAATGGTTCACGAATGGAAACTCGTTTTTTTAACTATTACCGAAATGCAATCATTGGAAAAATACCGGATCAAAATTCTTATAAAGTATATTGGGAGCCCATTCAAAAAGGCATTGGAACTGCCGCTACAATTTACTTATCTGCTGATGGCGTGTATAATCAGCTCAACTTAGAAGCCATACCCACGCCAGATGGAAAATATGTAATCGATAATTCGAATATTGTTCTGGTAAGTAATACAAAGGATCTCTACTTGCGTAAGATTAAATCCAAATCAGTGACTGCCACTAACTCGGCCACCATGTTTGGTAATCCTACATTTTATTTAACCGCTTCGAATAACAAAAACATCCCGCAACTTCCGGGAACTGAAAAAGAAATAGATGAATTGCAGACGTTATTGAAACAAAAAGGGTGGGTGACGGACGAATATAAAGAAAAGGCAGCCAGTGAAGAAGAGGTCAAGGCGCTTACGAGTCCTAAAATTTTGCACCTCGCAACGCATGGTTTCTATACACCCACTGAAAATTTGGATGACTTAGCTGAACTTACAGAAAGTGAAGCTGCCGCCACAGAAAACCCACTACTCAAAACAGGTTTACTTTTATCTGGTGCAGGCGATGTGTTGAATAAAACCAAGTATAACTACAACATGGAAAGTGGAATTCTCACAGCCTACGAAGCGATGAGTCTTAATCTTGACCAAACAGACCTGGTCGTGTTAAGTGCCTGCGAAACAGGGCTTGGTGAAATTTCAAACGGTGAAGGTGTTTACGGATTGCAGCGAGCCTTTCTCGTAGCTGGGGCAAAAGTTCTGATCATGAGTATGTTTAAAGTAGATGATGAAGCCACTCAAAAATTGATTTTGAACTTCTATAGAAAATGGCAAACCACAAATAATATGCGGCAGAGTTTCATTGACGCTAAAAAGGAATTACGCGTTGAATATCCAGAACCAATTTATTGGGGTGCCTTCATTATGATTGGTACTGATTGAAAAAATGTTTTAAAAAATGCCTGAATTTCTTCAGGCATTTTTTTTTACCAACTAACCGCCCAATACCAAATCATAACCATGCAGGCAATTAATTTTATACCTGTTGAAAGAAGAAACCCAATGAATGACCCAAGAGCTGCTTTAAACGCTTGCGCTGAATTTTGATTCGCCAACATCTCACCCAGAAAAGCTCCCAGAAAAGGGCCTACGATAATTCCGACAGGTCCCATCCATAGCCCCACTAAGAGTCCAATGGTGCATCCCCAAATACCATATTTAGTACCACCCATTTTCTTTGTGCCATACATGGGTATCAAATAATCCATAAGTGTTATTACCAACACGACTCCTGCCCAAATCCAAAGAAACTTAGTTGAGAAAGGAAATTGACTCTTTAATTGTTGAATCCATAATCCAATAAAGGCTATGGGTGGACCCGGTAAAATGGGAAGGAAGCACCCAATTAATCCGATTACCAGAAGGACACCACCTAAAAAAATCCAGAGAGTATCCATTGTTTCACAAACGTTGATTAGGTGTTGGGATTTAGAAAATCAATCCGAGCCCGAACAATAATACAAAAAGCAAAGTTGTGAGTGCCATTTGTTTTAAAAACGGATCAAGTTCCGTTGAAGGCCGGTTTTGCACAGACAACCCATTTTTTAGAAACAGCGGAACCGTCACTAAAAAAAGAAACTGCCAGGGGGATTGATACTGTAATAAAGTATATACGATCGCAGAGACTAAGCCCACAATAAGTAGCACCCAATGGTAGGTGACCGCCTTTTCCTTTCCAATCCTTACGGGAATGGAAAATTTTCCAGCACTTCGATCCGATTCAATATCACGAATATTATTAATGTTTAGCACTGCAATAGAAAAAACGCCACAACTAATGGCGGGTAATAATTCCATCCAGGTGACTGAGTGCGTGAATAAATAGTAAGAACCCATCACTCCTACCAAACCAAAAAAAATCAACACCGAAATATCGCCTAACCCAATATAGCCATATGGCTTTTTACCAACCGTGTACCCAATAGCAGCCGCGATACTTAACAAGCCTAAACCGAAAAATAAAGCAAGCGCTCGCCAATTCCAACCAAAGGAAAACCACAAAAGTGATAATCCACACGCTAAACTTAGCAACACAAAAACTACAACTGCCTTTCGCATCTGGGCTACTGAAATTATTCCGGACTGCACAGCCCGCATTGGTCCTTTGCGGTCTGCATGATCAGCCCCATTAACAGAATCACCATAGTCGTTAGCCAGATTAGAAAGTATTTGGAGAAGAATGGTAGTAAGGCAACATAACACAAAAAGCAACAGATCAAATTGATCAGTGGCTGCGGCTAAAAAACCTGCCATACCAATACATGCCAATGCTAATGGAAGCGTACGTAAACGGAAAGCATGGATCCAGGCCTTAATCATGTGGGCAAAATTAGTTGAATTTTGGATTTCGTTTAGAGAATATCCCGAATCTCAAAAGATTGTTTATTGAAAATAATTTTTTCGCCCACCTTCTTATTCAATAGCAACGATCCAACCGGAGAAACTGTAGACAATGCAATAAAATCAATTCCAGCTACTGTTATTTTTCCGGCACTTATTGACAGGTAAAAATTGCCTGAGCTTGTTATAATAACACTCCCTAAGCCAACAATGTTTGTTACCGCAAGAGAAATTCTATCAAGAACTTCTTTTAGCTTGTGTGCTTCATTTAATTGTTGTGCAGCTTTGTCGCGTTCAATCTGTGCCATCGCGCGACCCGTTTCATACTTATCGCCTGCACTACTCTTCTCTTCAGTATTGGCAGAGTCCTGTGCATCTTTTAACGCTTGTTGTGCATTCTTTATTCGTTGATCAACAAATATTGAACACAGATTATACAAATCTTGCTTAAGGGTATCAGGATACTTCATGCTACAAACCTAAGCTGATCTTGAGTTTGGCATAACCGGTTTTACTAATTGGAATTTGCTGACCACCCCGAAGAATTGCCATGTGTGTCTCTTTCTGGTAGGGTTCTATCTTGGTAATCTGACTGATGTGAACAATATACGAGCGATGTACCCGAACGAACTGTGCAGAATCCAACGTTTGTTCATAAAACGTCATAGTTTTATTTTTTAGAAAAGTGCCCTCCGATGTAACGATTTTAACAAAATCATCATCCGCTTCCAGATAATGAATTTCATGAATAGGAATAATTTTTACTTTACTCCCGGTCTTTACTACAATTCTTTTATTCTGTGCTGGCGATTGCGCCATTTTTTCCAAAAGATCTGCAGTCTGCGTTTCGTTGCGTACGGAATCCAATGGAACTCGGGAATCTAAAAACTTTTGGAGTGCTTTTTCAAATCGCTCTTGGGCAACTGGCTTCAACAAATAGTCAAGGGCGTTCGCTTCAAATGCTTTCAACGCAAACTCATCGAATGCGGTGATGAAAATAACAGCTGGCATAGGTTGGATAAGTTCCAACATTTCAAACCCATTTATCTTCGGCATCTGAATATCTAAAAAAATCAATTCAGGTTGATGTTGTTGAATAGCCTTCACGCCTTCAAAACCATCATTGCATTCGTCAACCACCTCCACAGACGGGAATTTTTTAAGATAACTCTTTATGATCTCGCGGCTCAATGGCTCATCGTCAATCAAAATAGTTTTGATCATGGTTTTGCAGGTATAGTAAGATTAACTGTAAATGTATTTTCTCTGATATGGGTCTTCACCAAATCATTTCGGGCATAAATTAAATACAGCCTGCGCTGCAATCCTGATAAACCAAAACCGCTTCCTGAAGAAGGTTGCATGTCTGAATCAAACGGGTTTGTTATTTCAATATACATTTGACCATTACTCACATTTGCTTTCAATTCAATAGAAATCTTTCCAACGGTTCCATACAATCCAAACTTAATCGCATTCTCTACAAGAGGTTGTAGGACTAAAGTTGGAATGCTCCAATTATAACTTTGCTCTTCAACCGCTAAGTTTACATCAAGACGATGCCCGAAGCGAACCTTCTCAATAGCCAAATATGTTTTCAGATATTCTAATTCTTGAGAAAGCGAAATCCAGGGTTCATCGGCTCGTTTAATGGTGAGTCTTAAAAAATCAGATAGCTCTTGTATCATCTTGCGTGCCTCATCCGGGTTCACCAGAATTAACGCATTGATAGAATTGAGGCTATTAAACAAAAAGTGTGGCTGCAATTGCAATTGAAGTTTTTGCAATTCAGCATCTTTCGCCATAGTCGCTAAATCAGATTCTCGTGTTTGTTGTTCTACCGATTCCTTCCAGCGGGAATAAAAAATAGCACTCACTGCAACTGCTTCTAGCATAACAACACTAATTACCCAACGAATGGGTGTTGATCGATCTAAAAATTGAAGATATCCAACCTCTGTAATAAGAACACTAATCGTCTTCAGGAAAATCCATTGACACACTGAGGCCATTAAAAGCGCAAGTCCAATCGAAATTTGAAAAATTCCGGTACGCGGTAAATAAGTCAACAGCAAAATCAGCAACGCTGCGCCACTAACAATTACCAAATTATAAATGAAAGAATCCCATCCAGCTATTTGCCATGTACATCCAAAATAATAATTAAGAAACCAGGCATGAAATCCCGACCAAAGCAAAACAGCCCCTATTAAGGGCAAGCGGGTAATTAGTGTTGACGGAAATTTGTTCAATTAGTAACGTATTTTGATGCAAATGTATCGATACATCAAAAGCAATTTGCTTAGAATAACATATTTTTATAGACCAAAATAAATTGAAAGCAGATTATTGGAATTTTCAATTGGAGGAAGTGACTAATTCGTTTTTGAATGAATTTGATCAACTTCCCCAAGCCCAACTGAATTGGAAACCTAATCCTGGTCAATGGAGCATTGCCCAAAATATTCAGCATCTTATTGTAGTCAATACATCCTACTTTCCAATATTTAAAAGCCTTCACACTCATTCCTATTCTGTACCATGGATTGGAAAATTTGATTTCATTACGAAGTTTATTGGAAAAACGGTACTCGCTGCTGTTCAACCAGACCGAAGAAAAAAAATGAAGACATTCACCATCTGGGAACCAACCACTGGTGACATTAATGATAAAATTGTTGATCTCTTTGTAAAACATCAGCACGAATTAAAAGAAGCTATTGCTACTAGTCAGGATTTCATTGATAACCATGTTGTTATTCCCTCGCCCGCAAACAAGATGGTTGCTATACGATAGAAACAGCTTTAGACATAATAGTCGCGCATGAAAAAAGGCATTTAGAGCAAGCGAAGGAGGTAAAGAATCTGTTTTCATATAGATAATGTCTAAAAAGCATACCTTTGAGCCTACTAAATGAAACTCTCCTTCCTTGCCCCAATCAATCAAAATAAGTCCTTGCTGGGCTTGTCGTTTGTTTTTATTGTGAGTCTCTTCTCGGGCTACTCAAATCCTTCATTCAGCAAAACTCCCGTTAAGGTTCGAACCGAATGGGTTTCTTTAAAGAAAGAAATAAAAGAGAATGATCATTCTAATGAACAAGCCTCCACTAAACCTGTTCACTCAACATTTCCGTTAGGTTCAAATTTATTTTCTGAATTGTTCCAAAAAAGGGTTGCACTCCTTAAGTGTAAAAACAATCCCGGAATATCTTTAATCCTCATCACTCCTATTCTCTCGTCTAGAAATCTTCCACAATCCGAAGATGAAGATTCTCATGCTTCCTAATTAACTGATGTTAGGTGTCTGACATCTCAAAGATGTCTTGACACCATGCTCACCGGTTAATCTTAAAAGGATCATTTTCCTTTCTCTTATCAGCCTTAGCTGATCAATCATTTATTAGTTAATGATTCAATGTTTAAACAGCATCTGAATCCCAATTACATTTTATGGATCGTTTTAAAAAGGTATTTAGAACACTTGGGCTAATCCTACTGATCATTCTGGCTTTATCAGGAATAGGAATTGCCCCACCAAAGACCAGAGAGTTATTTACCGATAAAGAAGTAACCATCGAACTTGTTGAAGGAAAGAAAGATGGTTCCGAAGAAAGTAAAACATGAAAATAGTTTTTGGTGTCTGACCGCTAAGAAGTGGTCTTGACGGAATTTCAATGAGAGTAAGCTTTCAAAATATATTCATCTGCCGATTAAACCTTGATGATGATTGCTACTCTAATCAGGTCCTTCAACTAGCTGACGTTGAAAGTTTCTTACTTTTATTTGCTTCAGTTTTAAACTTCGCTCGGCCGTTCTCCTCTAAGTCTTGAAACCAACTTAACAAGACTATGAAAACAACACACATTAAAAACTTGCTACAGGCAATGAGCAGTAATCTAAATATACTCTTCATTGGCCTTTCATTAACGCTTCTGGTATCGTGTAACAATGATGACACAATTCCAGACTTCTCTTCAGAAGATATTGAAGATGCGAATATGGATGTTATGGAAGACTCTTATTTTGATGATGGTGACGACCTCGTAAGCGAAGCTTTCACCAGTTCCGATCAGGATTTAAGTGGTGGACGTGTAAGCACAGATGACCGATTAATTTGCGCTACTCTAACCCGCACGGGATCAAAATCAAATGGAAGTCTTAGAGTTGACTTTGGTGATGGATGCACCGGCCCTAACGGAAATATCCGTGCTGGTGCTATTGTAGTAACTCATACCGGAGACTGGCGCAATGCGGGTTCGAGATGGATCTTCTCGTATGAAAATTACTCGGTGAACGGAGTTAAGTTAGAAGGTGAAAGAACGGTAACCATCGTTAGCACTTCTGATTCATTGGTTGTTTCTGACATAACGCTTGTTGGCGGAAAAATTACCTGGCCCGATGGTCGCGTAGCAACTCGCGAGGTAAAACGCAGACGCGAGCATGAACGCCATGAAAATCATTTACTGGATCGCTTGATTATTTATGGAACTGCAAGCGGCACTTTCTGCAACGGTCGTGGGTATTCAATTGAAATTCTTGAACGATTAATCTACCGAAGAGTATGTGGAGTGCAAGGAGTTATCATTCCGGTAAGCGGTGTTAAGTTAATAAAGCATGGACAACGTGAACTTACCGTTGACTATGGGAATGGAACGTGCGACAACATTGTTCTTCTTACCAACAAAAATGGGCAATCGCACCGCTATGAAGTGAAGAAGTAAGATTGGTGATGAGCTTAAGAAGTCCGCCTTCTCAGGCGGACTTCTTATTTTATTGAATGAAACTTTCGTTAACAAGCTTCATGTGATATGACTTTAAATCAATTTATCTGCCATCAAATATTTTGTTGGAACATTTTCTGTCAGCCAAACTCCGTTGTCTGAAAAATAGAACTCGAAATTGTCATTATACATTTGTTCAGCAAGAATTTTAAATACAAAAGGTTTACCGTGTCTTTGACCAACTTTGGTTGCAGTTTCAATGTCGTTGCTCAAATGGACATGTTGTCTCTTTCTTTTTTCAAGTCCGATTTCTAAAATAGATTGAACAGATTTTTCGCCTGTACCGTGAAACAAAATTTCTGGTGGTTGCTGATTTGCATAACCTAATTCAACTCCTATTGAATGCCCTTGACTTGCTCTGATTTTGTCAAAGGTACTATTAAACACAAAGCGTTTTTTTGAGTTTGTCGCGACAATATGATTTAGAATTTCATTGTTAATCCTTATGCCATATTTATTCGACTTTTCAATTAAGCTATCAACTTCAGTCCAACCATTTTCATCTAATTCAATTCCAATAATTTCAGGTTTGTGTCGTAAAATACAACTTAGAAACTTGCTAATTTTAATTTCGGTATTACTCATAAGTGTTTCCTTCCGTTGTTAAGTTTTCTAATCTACGTGAAGTCACATAATTTGACCAGCAATGGTAATCCATTGGACCTTCAATAGGAAAAAAGCCCACGTCCGAAAATTATCGAATTTTCAGCTTATTATTTCAGGAGTTCCTTCAATTTAGGACGCGCCTAGCGCTTAGGTATACACCTCTGCCTGTAATTACTTACATTTTTGTTCCACGTTGCTAACGAAATTTAATAGCACCCGCATTTTGATAGCAATTGTTAGGGCAGGGGCGTCTCATTCGTCATTTGTGTCCCAAAGTGCTTTTGTGAAGATATCAAAGGTCCGGTCACTGAATATACTGACTTGCCAATTATTTTCTTAATCTGAAATCCCTTCTTTAAAGAAATCCAGCAGCACAATGTCGCAGGGTTCCTCACTATTTGCAAGCATAAAGATTTGAATTACTAATTCAGTTAATCAGCGTTCGGCCTGGCAAAATCCATCTGCCTTACTCTATCCATTCTTGGTAAAATCAATATTTTCATTCGAAGTTCTTATTCCGTAAAACAATAAGTATCCAACGATCCAGAACTCCCCCACGGTAGCCGGAATTACCAAGATATCGACCAGGATACTGGTTATCCCAGCGTATTTAAGAAACGTACTGAGCAGGTAACCCATGCCCCCGATGATTAACGTAAAGCCCAACCAGCGCGGCATCCGATTAGACGATACTATGATATAACCCATCGGTATTAGCCAAAGCCCAAAGAAAAGGCTACCTACACCCCAGGCATTTTTCATCAGTAGTCCTAGTAGGTTAATCAATATCACCTTGTCTTCAATTGACTGAATAGAAGACGCTACCTCAAGAGACGCGCCCATTGAAATCGCACTCACCATAATCATTGCTGAATTCATCATTCCCCATATTGCTAGCGCCCAGGCGACCCACCCATTGATATCTTTAAACAACTTATAAAACCAAACTGCCGTCAGTGCCTGCGAAACAATAATCAGCAGTTCAAACACAAGACGGGCGCGAGCGATTGACTCTTTTGATGTTAAGTTTTCCAGCGTAATGGCTGGATCTGCAACATATATCTTAGGATGAAGAATCATGAAACCTAACATTCCGGTAATAGCGAGGAGCAAATAAAATATTCCTGTAATTCGAGCCGTCTCCACTTGATTTTTGTATATAGGATCCATGTTTATGTTGTTATGATTTCAACCAGATTGTGCTATAGAAAGAGACGGTTCAATTGATAACTATGTTACATACAGAATTTATTCTTAACAAAAGAAAAAATCCCGCAGCACCATGCCACGGGATTCCTCTCTATTTGCAAGCAGAGAGAACCTCACCCCTAACCCTCTACCTCATCCGACCTTTGGCCACCTTCTCCAAAGGAGAAGGGAAACGGTCTGAAGTTTTTTTGGAGAGGGGAACGAGTTCAGTATTTATTTAATAACGATAGTAATCTGGTTTGAAAGGTCCTTGTTGACTTACACCAATATACTTCGCTTGTTCAGGTGAAAGTTCATCCAACTCAACACCAATTTTCTTAAGGTGCAAACGAGCTACTTTTTCATCCAAATGTTTCGGCAACATGTATACTTCGTTCTTATACTTGTCTGTATTATTCCAAAGTTCTAATTGCGCCAACGTTTGGTTTGTAAAGGAGTTAGACATTACAAATGACGGGTGGCCCGTAGCACACCCTAAATTTACTAAGCGACCTTCCGCTAAAAGAAGAACTTGATTCCCGCTCTTTAATGTATACAAATCCACCTGAGGTTTAATTTCATCACGTGTGGCATTCTTCTTCAACCAGGCAACATCAATCTCGTTATCGAAATGACCTATGTTACAAACAATGGTTTTATCTTTCATCATCTCAAAATGACGACCCAGCACAATTCCGAAGTTACCCGTTGTGGTTACAACAATGTCGGCCTCTTTTACGGCCGTATCCATTTTCTTAACTGCAAATCCATCCATAGCCGCTTGTAATGCGCAGATCGGATCAATCTCAGTAATAATTACACGCGCGCCCGCGCCACGCAACGAAGCCGCAGAACCTTTACCCACATCTCCATACCCGGCAACAACAGCCACCTTTCCGGCCATCATCACATCAGTAGCTCTACGGATCGCATCTACCAATGATTCTTTACAACCATACTTGTTATCAAACTTTGACTTCGTTACTGAATCGTTAATGTTAATCGCTGGCAATGGCAGTGTACCTGCCTGCTGACGCTCTACCAAGCGATGAACCCCTGTAGTAGTTTCTTCAGAAATTCCACGAATTCCTTTTACCAATTCCGGATAGCGATCCAACACCATGTTGGTTAAGTCTCCACCATCATCCAAAATCATATTCAAAGGCTTGCCGTCTTTAAAGGCATGCAACGTCTGTTCAATACACCAGTCAAACTCTTGCTCATTCATACCTTTCCAGGCAAATACCGGAATACCCGCTTTTGCAATAGCAGCGGCAGCATGATCTTGTGTTGAGAAGATATTACAGGATGACCAGGTAACTTCAGCACCCAATTCAATCAGGGTTTCGATAAGCACGGCAGTTTGAATTGTCATGTGAAGACAGCCGGCAATACGGGCATCTCTCAATGGTTTTTTAGCACCAAATTCTTCACGAAGAGCCATTAAGCCCGGCATTTCTGCTTCTGCTAATTTGATCTCTTTACGGCCCCATTCGGCCAATGAAATGTCTTTAACTTTAAATTTTGCTGTTTCTGTTACGGTCATGTTGTAAAATTTTCGAGTTTTTAAACTGCCACCTGGCAGGAAGGGCAAAGGTAAGATAAAGCTTCAAGAATTACCATCTCAAATTAATCTTATCCATGTGTAACTGACTGATTGGTAAGTCTGTAATTAATGTGTTGAACTATTTTCTACTGTACCCGTGTTAACCTTAAAAATTTGAAAGCAAATGAAGCCCAAAATTAAAGTTGATATAGTTTCTGATGTGGTATGCCCGTGGTGTTATATCGGCAAACGAAGGATTGAAGGTGCTATGAGTGAATTAACTGATGAATTCGAATTTGAAGTATCTTATCTGCCTTTTGAGCTGAATCCATCCACACCTAAAGAAGGATTTAATCAGAAAGAATATTTGGCAAAGAAATTTGGTAGTGAAGAGCGTTACCGAGAACTCACAAACTACGTAAAGGCTACGGCTGCTGAGGAGGGTTTAGCATTTGATTTCGATAAACAAAGAAAATCGCCTAACACGCGCGATATGCATCGCATTATTTGGTTTGCGAAGCAAGACGGAAAACAATTAGCCATCAAAGAAGCTTTTATGAAAGCCTATTTTGAAGATGGTGTTGATCTCACCAAAAGAGAAAATCTTGTTACAATCAGTAAATCAGTGGGACTTGATGCAGAAAAAGTTTCTTCATTGCTTGATTCTGAAGAGGGATTGGCAGAAGTCATTTTAGAAGAAGAGAATAACATTCAACGGGGCATTAACGGAGTACCCTATTATATCATCAATAATCAATACGGAATTTCAGGGGCGCAACCGAAAGACACATTCATTAAAGCACTAACCCACATTGGTAATGAAGCAGTTACTTCGGAAGATGAAGCCTGCACTGTGGATGGTTCGGATTGTTGACCTCACCCATGCCTACCGGCAGATTCTGCAGTGAGAACTTAAAAGGTTAATTTTAAATTAATAATCGGGTTTGCCAAACGTGGAAAGTTATTCGAGATAATTACTTTCTCTGGCTGAAGTTGTTTATTCACGAAATAATTTTCAGGCGTGGCTTTCATCGAAAATGAAACAGGCCTTCTGCCTGAACCACCCAGGTTAACTTTACTCTCAAGGTTTTTCATCTTATAAGAATGAAAAATTAATTGATGGGTTAGCAAGGCTAATGCAGAGGGTACACCTATAATAACTGCAGGGGATTCCGATTCTGCAAGGGCAACTATTCCTAAGCCAATCAAGGCGGCCCCACCACTGGATAAACTGATTGTACTTCCCTGCCTCTTACTTAAACTAATTCCTTTAACAGCTTTTTGCCCAAAGATTGTACCTGCTATTGCAGTAGCTGCCGGAATAAGTAAAAGTCCCGCTGAATTACCACTATCAAATGATTCAACTGCTGCGGTAAAACCAAGCCCGGTGGTTATCAGCGTAAGCGAACTAATCGCATCAACATCTCCTGATGTATAATTGTATTTCTTAGCAACCTGATTTCCTATTAGCAAGCCTCCAACCCCACCCGCCAGCAAAGTAGCCCCAATAAGATTGGCATTATCTGGCTCTGTGGCCCCAAGTCCCAAAATTGCTATACCCGGCCCCAGAAAACCATAGTGGCGCATCATTTCAATATGACCTTCTGATACGGGCTTTCTCTTCTGCATTTGAAAAGCCACCTCCCCTAATGAAATACTTCCAATCGTAGAGAAAGCAAGCACAAGATCTCCGGTATTTTCCGAATCACCTCCCACCGCTAAGCCCAACGCAGCACCATATCCCAAGCCAAGAAATTTTCCCGTGTTGCCTGCTCGCATAGTGGCCTGCGAAATATTTTCATATTTCTTTGGATTAATTATTGGGCCAAGCTGCCAAAGCCCGGCCATAATTAACGGAACCCCAACAGCAGCCGCTCCGTCCATACTAGTTACACCCGCTAATGCCGCACCGTAATAAAGCCCATAGGTTCCATTAAAGAATCGGTCACGGGGTCGTAACTCAAAATCATTTTCTTTTTCAGATTGTGCAGCTATTGCTTCCGTGTCCCACAGATTTTTCATCTGATCGTACTTTGCTTTTTCTGCCTCCGTCATGCGCTGATAGTACGTATCCAAGTACTTCTCATAATCCGCAAGGTAGGCTAGTTCGTTATCCGTCAGTGAATCACCCTTGGCTCGTTTATCAACTATTTTCTTATAGGTCTCTTTGTGCAATTCAACCCAATAGCCCCGGGCCGAATAAAGTTCCTGACCTAACGAAGTGAAGGTACCATGGAGGAAGATCATAACCAATAAAACTATTGAGGGTCTGATGTAGAATTTCATAGTTGAAAATTGGCATACGAAAGTTACCGAATTACCTAGGTAAATATAGTCGGATTTATGGATAGATGATCCTTATAACGCCTACAGATAAAAGCAGGAAACTCAGGCTTTCAAGCTGATGGAGTCTTACTTATGATTTAGGAACCGGCTTTTCATTTTGGTACCCAAGCAAGGTCATCATACTTGCACTGGTTTGTTCCTCAGCAAAAAGTTCGGTAGTAATCTCTCCGTCTTCATTACGGTTAATAAGCACATGCTTAGGTGCCGGTATCAAGCAATGCTGAATACCACCATAGCCACCGAGTGATTCCTGATAGGCTCCTGTGTGGAAGAATCCAATGTACAAAGGCTCTTCATCGGTGATCATCGGCAAGAAAACTTCGCCCGTGTGCGATTCAGAATTATAATAGTCGTGGCTATCACAGGTAAGTCCCCCAATGTTTACTTTATGATAGGGATCATCCCACTTATTCAGCGAAAGCAAAATGTATTTTTGATTGAGTCCCCATACATCGGGCAAATGCGTAATGAATGAACCATCAATCATATACCAAAGCTCTTTGTCATTTTGGAGTTTCTGATCTACCATCGAATACAACACGGCACCGCTCTCTCCTACCGTAAAACTTCCAAACTCCGTGAAGATATTAGGTACTGGTACATTATTCTTTTCACAGATCCATTTTATATTTTCTACAATCTGTTCGATCATGTATTTATAATCAAACTGAAAAGTGAGTGAGGTCTTGATCGGGAACCCGCCTCCAATGTCAATTGAGTCTAGTGTATCGCAGATCTTTCTCATTTCGCAATACTTAAAAATAAATCGACTCAATTCACTCCAGTAGTAAGCGGTGTCCTTAATTCCTGTATTGATAAAGAAATGCAGCATTTTAAGTGAGGCTTTACTGCTGGGTTGAATCTTTTCTTTGTACAATGGAATGATATCGCTATAGCGGATACCCAGCCGTGAAGTGTAAAATTCAAATTTTGGTTCTTCGTCAGCGGCTACCCGAATACCCACCTGATAAGGAGTATTAACATTTTGTTCGTACGTGTCAATTTCACTCAGGTTATCAAGAATAGGAATACAATTGAACCCATCATTCAATAAATCGGTGATGTACTCCTTATACTTTGGCATTTTAAACCCATTGCAAAGAATGTAAGTCTCTTTCGAGATTTTCCCGCGCTCATACAACGAGCGGACTATCGGAATATCAAATGCCGATGAGGTTTCAATATGAATGTCGTTGTTTAACGCTTCCTCCAATACAAAATCATAATGCGAAGATTTTGTGCAATAGCAATACGTGTATTTGCCATTGTATTTAAAACGCTCAATCGCGTTATTGAAAGTAGCCTGCGCAAACCTGATGTTTTCACTAATGCGAGGCAGGTAGGTAATTTTCAGAGGGGTACCGTACTGTTTAATAATATCCATCAAGGGAACATCGTTAAACAACAATTCGTGTTCGCGAACTTTAAATTCTTTCTGTGGAAATTCAAAAGTTTGCTCAATCAGTTCACGGTAGCTCTTCATGGTTGATTACTCGTTGTTTTATTAACGGCTGCTGGTTTGAGCTGGAACGTAACAACGATCAACGATATAACCATCAACCTAAATTTGAGGTGCAATATTGAGATAAATTTGCCATCTTTACAACACATTTACAACCCCATGGTCAATCACGTTTCCCGCATGCATTTAGTCCCCGGTCGGTCGGGTCAGCATGTTTTGCCCGACTTCTGACGGCATTGCCCGGAGGGTCATTTGGCCCATTTTGTGAGAATCCAGTATTTCCTAAAGATTAATTATCCATTCCCGTGAAAGAAATAAAAATCATTGAGGTGAAGTCCGAAATCGGTGCCGGTACACGCGGTGCAAGTTTGGGCGTAGAAGCCATGAAGATTGCCAGCCTTGATTTAAAGTCTGACCTATTCCGAAAATTTGATTCCATTGAAGTTGAAAATGTAAACGAACTTCTGTTTGACGGTGCCGAACATGCTTATGCCAAATTTATTGACGGTACATTAATCATGGAGGAACGTGTATGCCTGGAAGTATACGAACAACTTTTTGATGATTTCTTTCCGTTGATTATGGCCGGAGACCATTCTACTGCATACGGAACAATAGCAGGAATAAAAAAAGCATTTCCTAAAAAAAGACTGGGCGTTATTTGGATTGATGCCCATGCGGATTTACATACGCCCTTTACCACTCCATCGGGTAATATGCATGGCATGCCTGTAGCCATGGCCTGCGGGTTCGATAATTTTGAATGCAAGGTAAATGACCCGCGTGGTGAAACATTGGATTATTGGGAGCAAATAAAAAATGTAGGGATGCCCGGTCCAAAAATTAATCCTGAAGATCTAGTTTACATAGCCGTACGCGATTTGGAGAAGGCAGAGAATTATTTGCTTAATAAATACAATATCAACTTTATTGAAGTGGAGGATGTGCGAAAATCCGGAGCAGAACAGGTAGCAAAAAATGCGCTGAAGATGCTAGATCATTGTGATCTGATATATGTTTCCTTTGATGTGGATAGTATAGATAGTCGGTTCTCAACGGGAACTGGTACGCCCGTACCGAATGGGATAACCGTTGAAGAAGCCAAAACGTTGAATGCTGAACTCTGCAAGCACCCAAGTGTGTGTGCCTGGGAAATTGTAGAAGTTAACCCAACCCTGGATACGGAGAACAGAATGGCAGAAAGCGCTTTCGAAATTATGGAGGCCTCTGCCAAATCAATTATGGCAAGGCCGGTAATGGCAGAGTAGAATTTTGGATTCTTTCTTTTACTAATTAATTTTAGTTACCGCATCATGCGGCTTAACCTTCCTGCATGAATCTGGATAAACGCTCTCTTTTCATTTCGGCTTGTTTTGTGGCTTCCATTGCACTTGGTTTTGTGCTGATCCCTGAGTCGAGCATAAAGGGTCAACTCGTGTTTATTATCTCGTTTGCAGTTGGCATTCTCTTGTTTTGGTTTACACGACCAAAAATTTCAGCACAAGAAAAGGAAATCAGGACAAAGATAGACCAACTGAAAAGTAAAGGCCAGGATTTGGCGCTTGAGCACGAGGCAGATTTTAACGAGCAAGACCTGAAGGAACTATACTCCCGCAAGCGTCTCCTCATTTTTAGTTACATTGGAGGAACCCTGCTGGTTAGTGCAATTCTTATAATTACCATTCAATTTATCAAGACCATCGAGAATAAGATATTTTGGCAAAGCATTGTGTTAGTTGTGGTAATGGGTGGATTGAGTTGGCTGTTCTTTCGTGATATTCAGAAATTGGAGTATCATATCCGCACAGGGAAGAAAACAATTGTGCGTGGCATTATAACAAACAAGAGAATTGAAGGCGATGAAACCAATACTTACTTTTTAGAGATCGACTCGCTGTCGGTGTACGTAAAGAAAAAAATTTACGATAAGTATAAAGTTGGCGATGGAATAGAGATACATATTTTTAAACCTCGCCATAACATGCTTCTCTATGAGGCCAAAATAGAATCCATGAATCTCACATAAGATTCTTAGTTGCTCTCCGCAAGCTTCGTCAACGCCTTTATCGTACTCATCAAATTACTTCGAATCACCGGGTCCGTAAACATGCGTGGAATACTACTCGGCATAGAAAGAATACGATACGTTACCTTCACCTTCTTTGGCGTTAGTTGTTCTATTCTCCAACTTCCGGCCAACTCCATCCGGGTAACTCCTTTTTTTACCGGAGAGAGCTTCGGATTGACAACCGATTCAAATCGAATGTATAACTCTTTACCTGGAATTGCCTCTTCAATCTCATACCGTAAAAAGTGATCTTGGTCGCTCACAGGCCAGGGAATGTCGTGGTAGGAATATTCAAACCAATAAGAGGTGTCGGCTTGAGGGTGCACTTTAAATTCAGATACGTGTTTTTGCCAAATTTGAATTTTGGATTCATCTTTTAGGATAGAAAGTATTTCATACATCGAAGCTTCGATCAAAAATTCACCCTTTACTTCACGTGCTTTTACAGCAGGCACCTTACCGGGAAAGGTAATCCAACGTTCATATACAAAAATGGGTGAGTCTTCTTTTACCAAATCAAATTTTTCAACTTTTGAACTTTGCCCATACGATGAGCCAACAAAAGAAATAGCAAATAGTAAAGAGAGGTGAAGACTTTGCACTGGAACAAATGGGAACAAACTCATACGCATTCAAAGATAACCTACTTTGTTTTCATGACAACCAACTAAAGCTAAACCCCTACCAATTAAAGTTTTTATAACGTTAATTCCGATTTTATGGTATCTCTCTGAAAATCATAGTGTGGCGTATCATATTATAACCGCACATAAAGGGATATTTTACCGCTCACACATTGAAGAACAAATTCCGACTAATTCATTCCTACTTTTGAAAAATAGCATCTGCGCTTTTACATCAGATCATTACGAAATCATAAACCATGAAAAAACTCTTTTACCTATCTCTGGCCTTACTAACCGCAGGCGCCTGTAAACAGAAATCCGATACCGATGTAAAACATGTAGTTGTTACAGGAATCGATTTCACAAAAAAACCAGGGGATGATTTTTTTACATTCGCCAACGGCATCTGGTATGATACTGCTCAAATACCCGCCAGCCAAACCGGAGTAGGCTCTTATTCATTTATGAATTACCCGCAGCGCATTCGCCTGCAGGCAATTTTGGATAGTGTTTCGAGCGCCAGCAACGCTGCAGGAAGCATTGAGCAAAAGGTAGGCGACTTCTATGCGTCAGGGCTGGATACAGAGGCTATCAACAAACGTGGTTACGAACCGATTAAACCCATACTCACTCGTATTGATGCCATCACCAAAGTGCCTTCGTTAATGAAGTTTGTGGCCGAAGCGCAAAAGACAGGCAATGGTTCTATCATTGGGTTCCGGGTAGGCCCCGATGCCCAACACAGTTCAGTGAATATTGTATCGCTATCACAAACCGGAATTGGATTGCCCGAGCGAGATTATTATTTCAGAACAGATTCTTCAACAGTAGCGATACAGGCAGCGTATAAAAAATACACCGCCACCTTATTTGAATTAACCGGCACCGATGCTGCCACCGCTGCAAAAAATGCTGAAGTAGTTTATGGAATAGAAAAACAAATAGCTTCCTCGCACAAGACGAATATCGAGCGCAGAAATGTAAAAGCTAACTACAATAAATTAGCCGTTTCCGATATCGCGAAAAAACAACCTAACATTGGCTGGCCTACTTTGTTGAGTGACTTGGGTGCCAGGGTGGATTCCGTAAATATGCAACAACCTGCTTATTACGCTAAGTTGAATACTATGCTCAAGTCCGTTTCGATTACTGATTGGAAAATTTACCTGAAAGCTAAATCGATCAGCACGTTTGCAAACTTTTTGAGTAAGCCTTTTTCGGATGCCACTTTTGCCTATGCAAAAATTTTAACCGGGCAGGCCGTGCAAAAACCACGGGCAGAAGAAATTACCGAAGCAGTAGACCGTTCTTTAGGCCATGCACTCGCGCAACTTTATGTGAAAAAATATTTTCCGGAGGAAGCGAAGAAACGGATGCGCGTGTTGGTAGACAATCTGAAAAAAGCATTTGAAACGCGCATTACTAAGTTGGAGTGGATGAGTGATTCCACGAAAACAAAAGCGAAAGAAAAGTTATATGCCTTCACGGAAAAAATTGGGTACCCGGATAAGTGGAGAGATTACTCCAATGTAGAAGTGAAGCGAGACACGTATTTTGAAAATCGGTTGTCTGCCAACAAGAATGATTATAGCTACATGCTTGGCAAGATAGGTCAACCGGTTGATCGCACGGAATGGGGCACTACGCCACCCACGGTAACAGCGTACAACAACCCTCCATTAAATGAGATCGTTTTTCCTGCCGGGATTTTGCAACCACCCTATTTTGATTTGTATGCGGATGATGCACTCAACTATGGCGGCATTGGTATGGTGATTGGCCACGAGATCACACACTCGTTTGACGACCAGGGTGCGCAGTATAATAAAGTGGGTAACGTAACAAACTGGTGGACGAAAGATGACTATGAAAAATTCAAAGCCCGCACGCAGCAGGTGATTGATCAATATAATTCGTTTACCGTGCTTGATTCTGTGCCTATAAAAGGCGCCTTAACGGTGGGTGAAAACACAGCCGACATTGCCGGGGTTGCTATTGCCTATGATGCTTTTAAATTGACCGAGCAAGTAAAAGATACCACGAAACTGGATGGCTTTACACCTGATCAACGTTTCTTCATCTCGATCGCAAGAATATGGCGCGTAAAAACAACCGATCAATATTTACGCATGTATGTAAACACTAATCCCCATTCACCGCCCCAGTGGCGCGTGAACGGACCGTTGATGAACTTCACTCCCTTCTACAATGCATTTAATGTGCAGCCGGGAGATAAAATGTACAAACCCGAAAACGAACGGATTGTAGTTTGGTAAATTTGATTGAATAAAAATTGAAAGCCCACGGAGTAAACCTCGTGGAGCTTTTGTTTTGATTGTTTTGTCCTACTGTTTTGGCGTCAAGTATTTCTACCTGACGCTTTTAAACCTTGCAGAGTATAGAATTGTCAGGTTGGAAGACCAGACAGCAATGGAAAAGACCTTACTGCATTGGAATGTCCATAATCGCAAGAACGAATTATTATTTTTCGGCCACTTCAATTAAGTTGTTGATGATACTCATTAAATTATTCCGCACGATAGGGTCGGTAATAAAACGTGGGTAACCTGAGGGTTTGGTTACTATGGTATATATAACTTGAGTCTTACCATTCGAAAGTTTTTCAAACTGCCATTGGCCAATTGTCGGCTTGCGATCAACATTCTTATTTAAGGGAGCCAATCTTTCATCTAACGAATCTTGAAATGAAAGCACCATGAGATTGTCCGTCCGTTTTCTTAATGTGTATTTCAACAGATAGTCCTGATTATTGAGGGGCCAAGGCATTTTATATAAGGCATACGTATGCCAGATGGAATCACTACCTGGAATGTACTGGTATTTAATAAGGTTCGTTTGCCATTCCTTAATTTTTGTTTCATCAACCACCGTTGTAAGTATTTTATCCATGGAAGCAAAAGTCTCAAAAACACCCTGTATTTGCCTGGCTTTTACATTGGTGTCCGGAAAGAATATCCATCGCTCATAGAGCGTGATTTTCTCGTTTTTCAGTACGATTCCGTATTCTTCACTAGTTGATTGTCCGTGGACAAATACATGGGAGCATACTAGCGTAATAAGTAAGAAAAACTTTTTGGATAACATTATCTTAATGATAGCATTTTCCCGCCAGTTACCCGCAATAGACGTTTGTCAAATTTTTTTGCGTAAGTATTCTGCCTGACGCACCTGCGCCTAAATAGTTAGAACTGTCAAGTCGGAAGACTTGACAGCAATTAGAATTCGGTGATATAACTTGACACTCTTTGATTGTCAGTCACCAGCAAAGTAAAGTCCTTCAATAACTCTGTCAGAAAAACCTTCGAGCCTTAACCAACCAACTAGTCCAAATTCAGTTTTAACAAGAAAATTCAAATCCATTTCAAAGTCTCTAGTTGTCGACTCAGCTAATAATATTTCAACTTGATAGCCTTTAGGAATTTGAGCTACTATTCCGTCACCAATTTTGTCATTGTATAAAGTAACGTCTCTTAGAGCTTTTCCTTTTAGTCCCACAAAATTGTATGGCTGTTTTATTTCGGTGATTGAATCTGTTTGAACCTGAAATTTTCGTCTTCGATCGTACATGTTATTGACATGACCTGATGTATATACTGTTCCCGAGTTGTTGATATAAAATTCTATACAAGAAAAACGTCCTATTATTTTGTCTGATTTTGTTGAAATAACAAATCCTGGATCATCACTCATTCCTGGAGAATAAATGATGTTAACGCTGTCGTTGACATTCTCTATTTTAAATTTTGCAACTAAAACCCATTCTGCTAATACTATGTCTTTATCACAATGTAGGGGGTCATTTTTGCTCAACAGATAACAAGGCTTATTAATTAGTCGAGAGGACTTTTTATCGTATCCGAAAATAACATTAAATGTTTTGTCAATAGAAACTTTTGTCAAGTATGGAAATAAAGTTTTATCCTGTCCACAGAGCCTCATCGTGTTTGTTAATAGTATTAAAATAAAAAGTCCAGTCCTCATTCTTAAATCTTTTACTTCCCAGCGAATTCTGGTAACACGAATATAATCACCGTCACTCTCTTTTCGGAGCCCTCGCGCGGCAGGGATAGTAGCGGAAATCCTTTTTGCTGAATGATCCCGATAGCGATCAGGAGTGTGAAGGGCAAAAAGATTGCAGCGAATAGCCCGCCCGGCCGCCCTCAAAAAAATACAAGTAGGCAGGTGGCAGTTGACAATAGGCAGGAAAGTAAAATATTTCACCTTGCTTACTGCATGTAGCCTCCTGCTTACTATTGGGAAAACACCCTTGAAACCTTAAAGGGTTTGCGTATTTTCGCACCAAAATTCACGCACAATCATGAGCCAAAACAGACCGATCTCAAACTTTATTGAAAAGAATTACCTCCATTTTAATGCAGCCGCGCTGGTAGATGCTGCGAAAGGGTATAAAAAACATATTGCGGAAGGCAAAAAAATGTTGGTATCGCTGGCAGGTGCCATGAGCACAGGCGAACTCGGCATCAGCTTCGCGGAAATGATTCGACAGGATAAAGTGCATATCATTTCATGCACGGGTGCCAACCTGGAAGAAGACATTATGAATTTGGTGGCCCACTCACATTACAAGCGCATTCCAAATTATCGCGACCTAACACCTGAACAAGAATGGGAATTGTTAGGCAATCATTTGAATCGTGTAACGGATACGTGTATTCCGGAAGAGGAAGCGTTCCGTAGATTGCAATCGCACTTATTTAAAGTGTGGAAAGATGCCGAGGATAATGGTGAGCGCTTGTTTCCGCATGAGTTTATGTTTCGCATGATTAACAGTGGCGACTTAAAACAATATTACGAGATTGATCCAAAAAATAGCTGGATGATCGCTGCAGCAGAACGCAACATGCCCATGGTTGTACCGGGCTGGGAAGACAGCACGATGGGAAATATTTTTGCTTCGTATTGCTTAACGGGTGAATTGAAAGCAAGCACTATGAAAAGCGGAATTGAATACATGGTTTGGCTAGCCGATTGGTATACCAACAATGCGGGTGAGCATGGGATTGGGTTCTTTCAAATTGGTGGTGGCATTGCAGGTGACTTTCCGATTTGCGTAGTACCGATGTTGCATCAGGATTTAGGGCGCGATGGCGTGCCGTTCTGGAGTTACTTCTGCCAAATCAGCGATAGCACAACAAGTTATGGTTCGTATTCTGGTGCCGTGCCTAATGAAAAAATTACGTGGGGCAAATTAAGTATTGAAACCCCTAAGTTTATTGTGGAGAGCGATGCTACGATTGTGGCGCCTTTGATATTTGCTTATATACTCGACATGTAATTATTAGACGTGAGATATTAGTAGTAAGACATTAGAAGTTACGTCTTGCTACTAATATCTTACTACTAACGTCTCTCATATGAATTTAGACCTTACCCTTCGTACTGAAATACAAAAAGCAGTTGCTGAGCTCTTCCATCAAACGATAGAGCAATTTCAACTGCAACCTACTAATGTAGAGTTTGAAGGTTCGCATACGTTGGTGTGTTTTCCGCTTACACGGATTTCAAAACTAAAACCTGAAGAGACCGGTAACGCCATTGGTAATTACTTGGTGGAGCATTCAGGTATTGTTGCACGCTTTAATGTGGTGAAAGGTTTTTTGAATTTGGTAATCAGCGATGCAGTTTGGATTCAGGTATTCGAGTCAATTTTCGCGCAAACAAATTATGGAATTGCTGAACCAACTGGGCGTGAGGTGATGGTGGAGTATTCTTCTCCCAACACGAACAAGCCATTGCACTTAGGACATTTACGAAATAATTTTTTGGGCTACTCAGTTGCCGAGATTTACAAAGCAATTGGATATACTGTTCATAAAGTTCAAATCATAAACGATCGCGGCATTCACATTTGCAAAAGCATGGCCGCATGGAAATTATTTGGCAATGGCGAAACTCCTGAGAGCAGTGGTTTGAAAGGCGATAAGCTGGTGGGTAAATATTATGTGGAGTTTGATAAGAACTTTAAAGCACAATGTAAAGAACTCGAAGAAAAAGGAACCACCAAAGAAGAAGCCGAAAAGCAAGCACCTATTATGAAGCTTGCCGTACAAATGCTTCAGCAGTGGGAACAGAAAGATCTGGAAACATTAAAACTCTGGAGCACCATGAACGGCTGGGTGTATGCCGGCTTCGATGCTACTTACAAACGCATGGGTGTTGACTTCGAAAAGCTGTATTATGAATCAACTACCTATTTATTGGGTAAAGAGGAAGTGCTACGCGGAGTGGAGCAAGGTGTGTTTTATAAGAAAGAAGATGGCTCTGTTTGGGTTGACCTTACAGCAGATGGTCTTGATCAAAAAGTATTGTTGCGCAGCGATGGCACTTCGGTGTATATGACTCAGGATATAGGCACTGCTATTTTACGCTTCCGTGATTTCCCTAAAATAGAAGGTCAGATTTATACTGTGGGCAACGAACAGGAATATCACTTCAAAGTGTTGTTTTTGATTTTGGGTAAGCTCGGTTATGAATGGGCAAAGAAATGTTATCATCTCTCCTATGGCATGGTTGATCTGCCAACAGGAAAAATGAAAAGCCGCGAAGGCACGGTGGTGGATGCTGATGATTTGATGCAAGAAATGGTAGAAGAAGCCTGCAAGCAAACCAAGGAGTTGGGTAAAATTGATGAGCTTAGTACTGAGGAAGTAAATGATCTTGCCGAGATGATTGGCTTAGGCGCTTTGAAATTCTTTTTACTGAAAGTGGATCCGAAAAAACGAATGATGTTCGACCCGAGTGAATCGATACAGTTGCAAGGTCATACCGGTCCGTTCATTCAATACACACATGCCCGGATTAAATCCATTTTACGAAAAGCTGAGTCGATGAATATTGCTCCTGATGTTGTGGATGTTAAATCGTTAGAGCCTGCCGAGCGTGAAGTGATATTTAAAATCAATCAATACACAAACAAACTGCAGGAAGCTGCCCGAGAATACTCACCGGCTTTGATAGCCAACTATGCCTATGAGTTAGCGAAAGAATACAATCAGTTTTACCAGGCCATTCCTATTTTCAACGAAAGTGATCCTGCAAAATTAAAATTCAGAATAGCCTTTTCACAAGTTACCGCCAGCACCATCGCGAAAGCAATGTCGCTGTTGGGCATCAGAGTGCCTGAAAGAATGTAGCTTTGGTGAGTTAGTTTATTAAAACCAAATCCATGAACTATTTACTCCATGGACAGCAATCCACGAGATTGAATTTCCGATCTGTTCTCGAATCAGATTACGATGCCTGGTTGAGATTTTTTCAAGATCCCAACACCTCACTTCATTGGGTGGAAGAAAAGAAATCTGCAGATGACGCCTGTAGAAGTTGGTATTTGAAACAGGCATGGCGTTACAAAAATAATATGGGTGGCATGAATGCATTGATTGAGAAGTCAAAGGGTCAGCTAATTGGTCACGCTGGGTTACTGGTGCAAACTGTAGATGAGGTAACTGAATTGGAGATTGGCTATTCTTTATTATCTGAATTCTGGGGAATGGGTTATGCAATTGAAGCGGCAGAGAAATGTAAAAATTTTGCTTTTGAAAATAATTTAGCCGAATCGCTGATATCCATTATTAGCCTTACAAACTTACCTTCTCAAAATGTGGCGTTAAAAAACGGAATGATGATTCAGAAGCAGACACTCTATAAAGGGAATCAAGTTTACATTTTTAGAATAAACAAGGAAATCAGGATGGTTTAGACGGTCTGTATTAATTTTTACAGAATTGCTAAACTATAATCTGTAATTTGTGTTCTCTTTAAAATCAACCTATTATGAAAACCGCAATCTTACTCCTTCTTATGTTACCCATAGCCAATCTGTATGATTTTAAAGTTGATTCCCTTGATGGAAAGCAAATCGACTTCAGTCAGTATAAAGGAAAAACGTTGTTAATTGTTAACACCGCTTCGAAGTGCGGCTATACTCCGCAATATGAGGAGCTACAAAAATTGCATGAACTCTATGGCAGCAAAGTGACCATCCTTGGATTTCCGGCCAATAATTTTGGCGGCCAAGAACCTGGTACTAATGTTCAGATTGCAGAATTCTGCAAGGCAAACTATGGTGTTACGTTTCAAATGTTTGAAAAAATCTCTGTAAAGGGCGTAGATCAGCATCCTCTATATGCCTGGTTAAAAGAAAAGACAGGGGAAGAACCAAGTTGGAATTTTTGTAAATATCTGGTGAAGCCCGATGGAACCGTGAAGTTCTTTAAGTCATCTGTAAAACCGATGGAGATAGCTGCAGAGCTTAAATAAGCTGTGAAAATAAAATCGATCATAATAATCATAAGCGTTATGGGCATTGCCGCATTTCTAGCAAACAAGTTATCAAGTAATAAACCGTCAGATCCTGTAGCTAATTCCATTTACGACTTTAAGATTAAGGGACTTGATGGAAAAGAAATTGATTTTACTAACTACAAAGGGAAGAAACTTTTGATTGTGAACACGGCCTCCAAGTGTGGCAAAACTCCGCAGTATGCAGGACTCGAGAAATTACATGAACAATTTGGAAAACAAGTGAACGTTTTAGGATTTCCGGCTAATAATTTCCTTTGGCAGGAACCCGGTACAAGCGAAGAAATTGCAGCCTTCTGCGAAAGAAACTATGGGGTACAATTTCAAATGTTTGAGAAAGTATCCGTAAAGGGTAACGATCAACATCCTCTTTACCAATGGTTGGAAGCTAAAACAGGCAAACATCCGGATTGGAATTTTGCTAAATTTCTTGTGAGCGAAGATGGTAAAACGGTAACGTTTTTTAATTCAAGTGTACAGCCTCTTGACAATAAACTAATATCAGCTTTAAAGTAGATCAACCGCTGATATTGTCCGCTTATCGATAAATAACCCTATCGCTGGCTTAGTATTAAACTTTGAGATCGTTTCCTGGTCTAATAACTTAATTTTGTAAAAAAATATTAAAAAATTATGAAAAAATTCTTAGGATTAATACTGTTATCTGTGTTTTGGTTGGCTTGTAGTAATGATGATAAAACAGCTCGTCTTAATGTTAGGCTTACGGATGCACCCGGTGACTATGAGGAAGTGAACATTGATATTCAAAGTGTTGAGATTCATAATTCGGATGGGAACTCAACAGAAGGATGGAAGACCCTCAATGTTGAAAAAGGAGTTTATAACATTCTCGAGTTAAGCAATGGGTTGGATACTTTATTAGCAACTGCTGAGGTACCCGCTGGGAGAATCTCTCAAATTCGTCTTATACTCGGTTCAAACAACAGTGTTAAAGTTGGAGGCATTACAAAAGCACTTTCAACGCCAAGCGCTCAGCAATCAGGACTTAAATTAAACCTACAGGCAGATTTAACGGAAGGGATCACGTACACAATAATTTTGGATTTTGATGCTGCCCGATCTATTGTTGAGAAAGGAAATGGGAACTACAGTTTGAAACCAGTGATCCGAGCTTTGGAAGAAGCCACCAGTGGTGCTATAAAAGGAACAATTACTCCTATTGAAGCTATGCCTGCTGTTTTTGCTATCGCAGGAACTGATACGGTAGCTACTGCTTATACAGATGAAATGGGTAAGTTCATTTTGCGTGGTGTTCCTTCAGGATCTTATACAGTAAGTTTTAATCCTAAAGAAGGTTATGCACCTAAGCAAAGTGAAAACGTTACTGTAACTATTGGTAGTGTTACTGATTTAGGTACAATTACTATTCAATAGTAATGCTAATTGTAATCATTTTAGAAAGAGGCTGCAAAGATAGCCTCTTTTTTTTTATACGAGGTTGAGAGAATTTTACTTTAGCATCAATCAAACTTAATCGCTTGTATTGGATTGATGCGTGTGATGAACCGGGTTGGTAAAAGAAGAACAAGTAACACGGTAAAAAATACAATCAGGTTTAATATAATTATGGTTCCCCAACTCCATTGAATGGGAACATACTCCATGTAGTAATCATGTGGATTTAATGAAATGAGTTTAAACTTATCTTGAAGAAAGCAAAGTCCCAGTCCAACCGCATTGCCCCACAAAAGCCCTTTCACAATCAGGTTCATTCCATTATATAAAAACACGGATCGGATAAACTTATCCTGCGCCCCCATTGCTTTTAAAATTCCCACCATGGGCGTGCGCTCCATCACCAAAATCAAAATCACCGAAATCATATTCACACACACCACCACTAAAATAACCACCAGTAAAATTTTTACTTGTCTTTTAATCAGGTCGAGCCACTCAAATACCTGAATGTATTTTTCACGAACGGTTTCTAAATGCAAATCATAGTCAATAGATTCACCAATTTGATAAGCTGATTCTTCCAGAGCTACCTTATCGAAGTCAAACTTATAATCGAGAATTGCCCAGAAGGTTCCAAAAATTTTATTTGATTCCTCGGGATTATCGATAATGTCATTCTTAACACGCGACAGATATTCTGAAAAATCAATACGCCATAATTGAAAGGAGTTGAATGAATTCAAATCAATCTGAACTTCCAGTCCACCCGCTTGATTGGGAGCCCAATCATTTAAACGTTGCACCAACCCGATGTCGCCAATAATTACTTTGCTGTCAAAATAATCGGATAAGTTGGTTTCATAAATTCCGCTCACCTTCAATCTGCGGAAACGTGGTGGGTTTTGGAAAAAGTGAACAACAATATCGTCTCCGGTTTTTGCATTGATCTTATCGGCAATCACCCGACTTAATAATACTTCATTGGAGTATCCGGAATCAGAGAAGTGAATAAATTTTCCTTCCAGTAAACTTTCTTCAAATTGAGAAATATTAAAACTTTTCCCCACTCCTTTAAACACAATACCCAAGACCTCATCATCGGTTTTGATAAGACCCGCCTTATGACTGAACTCCTGAACATGCGTTACAAACCCAAACTGGGATGGATCCTTATATAATTGAATTTGAAAATCAAAGGGCTGTTCCTCCACTGCATTGCTCATTGTATATTTTGTAATCAGTAAATGATTGCTAAAACTATAGATCCGATTCTTGACGCCTGACTGAAATCCTTGCATGATCAAGAAAGAAACAATCGCAGCAGCAAGTCCAATGGCAATACTGGCGATGGCAATTTTATGAATGATGGATGAAAAGCTGTCGCCTTGTGGTTGCCGGATTCTTTTTGATATGAAGTACGAAAGGTTCAAGGAATGGCTTAATTTTGGATATAAGGCTAAAAATAAAAAGAAATGGTCAGGTTCTTAGTATTCACATTTTTCCTTTGCACAATTCTTTCGTGCCAGGCGCAGAAGCAAAGCAAGTTAGTACTTGGTGCCGAACAACTCACAGAAGTAACAACGCTCTTAAAAGGCAAACGAGTTGGGTTGGTGGTGAATAATACAGCAATGGTGGGGAAAACTCATCTGGCTGATACGCTCAAAAGTCTGGGTGTAAATCTGGTAAAGATCTTTGGGCCTGAACATGGGTTTCGTGGCGATGCGGCCGATGGTGAATTAGTAAAAGACAGCATGGATCATAAAACAGGGATTCCAGTAATTTCCCTTTATGGAAAGAATAAGAAAGCAACACCTGCCCAGTTGAAAGGATTGGATATCCTTGTTTTTGATATTCAAGATGTAGGTGCACGATTCTACACATACATTAGCACCCTTCATTATTTAATGGAAGCGTGCGCGGAGAATGGAAAAAAATTAATTGTGCTGGATCGTCCTAACCCCAACGGTAGTTATGTGGATGGGCCCATTCTACAATCAGAACTCAAATCCTTCGTGGGGATGCATCCCATTCCGATAACACACGGCATGTCCATAGGAGAATATGCGTTGATGATTAATGGGGAAGGCTGGTTAGAAGGAGGTGTAACATGTGAACTCCAAATCATTAAAATGAAAAACTGGAAACATGATGATGACTATTCTCTTCCTGTAAAACCAAGCCCAAACTTACCCAACGATCAGGCCATACGCTTATATCCATCCATCTGTTTGTTTGAAGGCACTAATATTAGTTTGGGGCGGGGAACACAAACTCCTTTTTTGATTTTAGGTAGTCCATTTTTGAAAGATATGCCATTTCAATTTACACCGGTTTCTATTAAAGGAATGTCGTTGGAGCCACCTTTAAAGAATCAATTGTGTTATGGAATGGATTTAAGGGCCGTGCCGGTTGCACGCAAAGTTGATTTGAAGTACTTGCTGATGTTCTACAACATGTATCCAGATAAAGAGAAATTCTTTACTGGCTATTTCGATACATTAGCTGGCACACGACTGCTGAAGCAGCAAATTAAGGATGGACTTACCGAAGAACAGATTCGTGCCAGTTGGAAGCCAGGCTTAGATGCTTTTAAAACCAAACGTGCTAAGTATTTGTTGTATCCATAAGCTGGTTTCTTGATGCTGGATACCAGATAAGCTAGAATCAAGAATCAGGAGTCAAGAATCAAGCATCCAAACCATGACCAAACAAGCTAAGGTATCAGATATCATTCACATACTTGAGAAGTTGTATCCTAATCCGGAAGTGCCTCTTTATCATAAAGACGCTTACACATTATTGATTTCGGTTTTACTTTCAGCACAATGTACGGATGAGCGAGTGAATAAAACTACTCCTTCCCTCTTTAAACTTGCCGATAATCCTTATGATATGATCAAACTTTCGGTGGAAGAAATTCGAGAGATCATAAAACCGTGTGGACTCTCACCCATGAAATCGAAAGGAATTTATGGCCTTTCAAAAATCTTAATCGAAAAGCATGAAGGGAAAGTTCCAAATACTTTTGAAGATTTAGAAGAGCTTCCAGCGGTAGGCCATAAAACAGCTTCGGTGGTAATGACACAATGGTTTGGAGTCCCTGCATTTCCTGTAGATACGCACATTCATCGGCTTGCCTATCGATGGGGATTAAGCAATGGGAAAAGTGTGGAGCAAACCGAATATGATCTGAAGCGATTGATCCCAGAACAAAAATGGAACAAGGCACATCTACAGATTATTTATTTTGGCCGAGAATATTGCCCTGCTCGCGGCCATGTTTGGATTGAATGCCCGATTTGCAAAAAGTATCTGCGTAAAGGATTACGGGATTAATTAAGGACCTCTTTTTTGTAGAGGTGAAAAAAGAAAAGTGGCAAAAACCCAAAAATAAAAAGTACTGCCCCAACCATCAGTATGGTGGGCGCCCCCTGCAAGTGCAATACTTTAAAAATAGATGATAAGCCAACTAACATTGCACTGCTAACTCCAAGAATAAATTTAATTTTCTGATAAAAACTTTGTTGTACTCTTGATCTCACTTGGTTAAAAATAAGAAAGGGAAGGAAAATGAGTGTAAATCCTGAAACCCCAACGATCGTCAACTCAAAAGCACCAGGGTAATGCAATGTTGCTAACACCCACCCTGTTGTGAAAGCCATTACTGAAAGCAAACCGATTATATACCCCGCCAGTTTCATCCTACCATTCTTTAATCCATATCTTATTGATAAGAGATAAATATATAAAATCTGGACGGCATGCCTTTCTATTTTATGATATTTACACCATCATTATCTATGAATGCACTTAGAATCATCTTTATGGGCACCCCCGAGTTTGCTGTGCCCTCCCTTCAAATCCTGATAGAAAATAAACTCAATGTCGTTGCTGTAATTACCGCCCCTGACAAGCCTCAAGGACGTGGACAAAAGTTAAGTTATTCCCCCATAAAGGAATGTGCTCTGAAGTACAACTTACCAATACTTCAACCCAACAATCTTAAAGCACCCGATTTTTTAGAGGAGTTAAAAAGTTATCAAGCTAACTTACAAATTGTTGTGGCTTTTCGCATGTTACCCGAATCCGTTTGGGCAATGCCATCTATTGGTACCTTTAACCTACATGCCTCCTTGCTTCCTCAATATCGGGGCGCTGCACCTATCAATTGGGCCATTATTAACGGAGAAAAAGAAACCGGAGTCACAACATTTTTTTTGAAGCACGAAATTGATACAGGTAGTATCATCTTCCAGGAAAAAGAAATCATACATGAAGAAGATACGGTGGGAACACTTTATGAGCGATTAATGCAAAAAGGAGCCAGGCTTGTCTTAAAAACGGCAAAAGCAATTGAAGCTAATAACTATCCCTCTGAGCCACAGTCTCAACACATTGAAGTAAAACATGCTCCTAAAATTTTTAAAGAGACCTGCGAGATTAACTGGAATCAGCCAACCCAAAAGGTTATTGATTTTGTACGTGGATTAAGTCCGTACCCTGCAGCATGGACAAAGCTTAATGATAAGGTGTATAAAGTATTTAAGTGCAGGAAATTAGTCAACAGTACAGAGTTAACAGTCAACAGTGGACAGTCAACAATGAACTGTGGTCAGTGGGCTACTAACAATAAAACATATCTGCACGTCAAGGCCTCGGATGGCTTCGTTTCCATTGAAGAATTTCAACCCGATGGTAAAAAGCGAATGACTGTTTCGGATTTCTTTAGAGGAAATAAAATTTAAACAGGGATGAGAACATCCGAAAACCGATTTAAAAATCGGTACTTTAGCGAGCGAATTATTAAACATGATTATCTCTCTTATTGCTGCTCTTGCTAAAAATAGAACAATCGGTAAAAACAATGATTTACCCTGGCACTTGCCTGACGACATGAAATATTTCATGCAAACAACCAAAGGACATCATGTAATCATGGGGCGAAAAAATTATGACTCCATTCCCGAAAAATTCAAGCCACTGCCTGGCCGAACAAACATCGTGGTAACTCACAAAAAAGATTTTATTGCACCCGACTGCATAGTTGTTAACTCACTTGAAGCAGGAATAGACCTTGCTAAGCAGGCTAATGAAAAAGAAGTCTTTGTTATTGGTGGTGCAGAAATTTATAAACTAAGTTTACCCATCGCCAATCGCTTATATCTTACCGAGATTAATGGGCATATTGAAGGCGATACTTTTTTCCCGACCATTGATAACACCTGGAAAGAAACCGCTCGGATTCATCACGAAAAAGATTCGCGTCATGTATATGATTTTGATTTTGTAGTCTATGATAGAAAATAATTGTTAACCATACTAACTATGGATGCACATAAAAGGATACTCGCCATTCTTTACATCATCTCAGCTTCTTTGCAAATTTTGGGGATGGTTATAGTAACTGCTTTTATTTCAATTCTCATTCCGTTTATCATGGATGAAGCAGGGCCAGAAGCTCAGTGGTTTTTTGTTTGGGTCATTCCCTTCATCAAATTCATTGCTGTAGGCATTGTTCTTTTATTCTCCATTCCCTCCATGATTGGCGGAATAGCCTTACTTAACAAAAAAGATTGGGCATTAACTCTTTTGCTTGTATTGGGATGTTTTAAATTGTTTTCATTTCCCATTGGTACTGCCATTGGAATTTATACCATCTGGGTGTATGCCGAAAATCATAAACGTGTTACTTCGTAAAATATGAATAAGCTTGATGGCAAAGTTATTTGGATAACGGGGGCATCATCTGGTATAGGTGAAGCGCTTACTTATCAGTTGGCAAAACATGGAGCCAGACTCATTTTATCAGCACGAAGAAAAGTTGAGCTTGAACGGGTTAAGGGTAATTGTATTCCCGCATCCCATCCATTCATAAGGATACTTCCTTTGGATTTAAGCGAGTCCAGTACATTGCAACTCAGTACCCAAGCTGCTGTTCAGGTGTTTGGACACATTGATATCCTTATCAATAATGGCGGCATTAGTCAGCGAAGTCTGGCAAAAGAAACTTCACTGGAGGTTGATCGAAGAATTATGGAAGTAGATTATTTTGGCTCCATCGGCCTAACAAAACATCTGCTACCGTATTTTCTAAAACAAAAGTCTGGTCATTTTGTAACCATTAGCAGTGTAATGGGGAAAATTGGTACTCCCTATCGTTCTGGTTATGCCGCAGCCAAGCATGCGCTTCACGGGTTCTTTGATTCGCTGCGTGCCGAACTTTGGAAGGACAGTAAATATATCCATGTAACGCTAGTTTGTCCTGGCTGGATTAATACCAACTTAAGTATTACCGCATTGATGGGCGATGGTTCAGCGCAAAACAAAAAAGATGATACTCATAAAAAAGGAATGACTCCTGATCAATTTGCCAAAAAATTAATTCGCGCAATCGTGAATAAAAAAAGAGAAGTTTACATTGGTGGAACAAAAGAAGTACTCGCCATCTACATCAAGCGATTCTTTCCTGGAATGTTTTCGAAAATAATACGTAATGCAAAAGTAAAGTGATCTGGTACGAGTATCCGCTTATCGTGCTGGTGGGTTTTCTGGCAGCTTTTCTAAATACAGTAGGTGGTGGCGGCACATTGCTCTCAGTTCCTATTCTTACATTTATTGGCTTGCCGATTACCATTGCCAATGCCACAAGTCGAGTGGGTATTCTATTTCAAAATTTCTTCGCGGTGGGCGGATTCAAAAGCAAAAGCGTGGAATTACCCTGGCCCTATGCCGGGTTCCTGGGCTTAGCCTCGTTGGGGGGCAGTATAGTGGGAACGCTTCTGGCCGCCCGCATGTCTGACGAACTATTTAAAAAAATATTCGTCATTATCATGATCGTTTCCGTATGTCTGATTCTTTTCCATCCGGCTAAATCGAAAGGTGACGAAAAGCTTTCGCCTCGTCAACAGTGGATTGGCGCAATTTGTTTTCTATTTGTAGGCATCTATGGTGGGTTTGTTCAAGCTGGTATTGGTTTTTTAGTCATTGGTGTTTTAAGCATCGTCAATAATCTCTCGCTGGTAAAAAGTAACTATGTTAAGGTGTTCTCAGCTATTGTTTACACAGGAGTGGCAGTAATTATTTTTGCCTGGGAAGGGAAAATTGATTGGTTGATTGGTTTCATTCTGGCCATTGGGCACGCCATGGGTGGATGGTACGCAAGCCGTTGGTCAGTAAAAGCTGGCGAAGTTTGGATTAAACGCGTCATGATAGTGGCGGTGGTGGGCATGGCTATCAAATTGTGGTTCTTTTAGAGAATAAAACAATTACTAAATTTCCAATACATTTACTTTAATGATTCGCAAAGCATTTAGAGAGCTCCTGCTGGGAAGGAAAGAGTTCATTCTTTCACGCACGGAGTATAAACGCGCCCTGTTGACGAGTCAACTTTGCTTAGTGACCTTCTTCTTATGTGCCATTTATTTCCTTATTGATCAATATAATCACGTTTACCATAGCTGGATTTTGCAATGTGGTTGTGCAATTCTTTCAATCATTTGTTTGATACTAAACAGAGCCCGCTACTTTACCACGGCAAAGATTTTATTAGCGATTGGTATTAACATTACTGTATTTTCTTTTTCACAAGTTGAGCCACAAGAAGTCGGGCTCTATATGTTTTATATTCCAACCAGTTTAGGTGCGCTCGCAGCCTTTGGTTATGAAGAACGCTGGAAGGGCATCATTTTAATTTTCCTCCCCCTGGCCCTTTTTTCAATTTCACAGAATAGCAATTTCACATTCATTGAAAAAGACTTCCATCGTGAAGATCTGGATCAACTTAACTTGATTATTAATTTTGGAGGCGCTTTGCTTGCTTCGGTTATGATAATTTATTTTTTAATAAGTACAAATTACCAGTCGGAAGCCAGCATGATTGAACATGAGAAAGAGGTTACTAAAAAGAATTTTGAACTGATACGAGTAAATACTGAGCTTGATCAATTCGTATATAGTACTTCACACGATTTAATGGCTCCATTAAGTTCAGTAAAAGGATTAATTAATCTTACACGCTTCACAAATGACCCAGATGAAATAAAGCATTACTTAACCATGATGGACGAGCGAGTGGAAAATCTTCAAAAATTTATTCGCGATATTTCTGATTATTCTCGCAATTCGCGAATTGAGATAGTGAAATCTCCTGTGTCTGTTTATAAAGTGGTTCAGTCCATCCTTGAAAATTTACAATTCTATCCAAATGCGGTAAAGATTGATGTTACCCTTGAAATTCCAACCGATCTCGAAATTGTATCAGACTTAAATCGAATGCAGATTATTCTCAGCAATCTTATTACCAATTCTTTTAAATACGCTGACTTATCTAAGGATAATTCTTTCTTAAAAATCAGCACCGCACTTTTAGATAATCATATTGAAATTAAAATTGAAGATAATGGATTAGGGATAAAGGAAGAATATCAACACGCCATCTTCGATATGTTTTTTCAGGCAACAGAAAAATCGGAAGGTTCAGGATTAGGATTATATATCGTAAAACAAGCCATAGAAAAACTTAATGGAACCATACAAGTAAGTTCAAAATATAGAATGGGGACTTCTTTTTTAGTTTACTTACCCTTACATTAAGACACAATTCATCAACTAACCTAGCAAACATGAAAAATACTTTCATCGCCACTCTATTTATCATTACTCTGATCAGTTGTAACTCCCAAGAAGAAAAAATAGCGCTTGACAGGTATCGACCCCGGTTTCACTATACACCAGAGAAGAACTGGGTCAATGATCCGAATGGGTTGGTCTTTCATGAAGGAGAGTACCATTTATTCTATCAGTACAATCCCGTTGGTACTACTTGGGGGCATATGAGTTGGGGACATGCTGTGAGCAAGGATTTGATTAATTGGCAACAGCTTCCAGTGGCCATAGAAGAATATCTTGACCCAATTACAGGAGATAGTACAATGATTTTCTCCGGCACTGCATTCGTTGATAAAAATAACACAAGTGGCTTGTGTGCAGGAAAAGATTGTATGATCGCTATTTATACTTCTCATGTCCACAAAGACAATCAGGGATTAAAACAACACCAAAGCCTTGCCTATAGTAATGACAACGGACGCACCTGGAAACGATATGGTAAAAATCCAATTCTTGATATCGATCGGAAGGATTTTCGTGACCCCAAAGTATTTTGGTATGAACCGCAACAAAAATGGGTAATGGCTCTTGTTATTCCTGATCTATTTAAGGTTCAATTATATGAATCCAAAAATCTTCTGAATTGGAGTTTATTGAGTGAATTTGGTGATGTGGGTGATACGTTAAGAATTTGGGAGTGCCCCGATCTTTATGAACTCTCCATAAATGGAAATCCCAATCATTCAAAGTGGGTGCTTTCGCTTTCGGGTAGCCATCCGGCAGGACCCGATTTTGTCGGGATGCAATACTTTGTTGGTGATTTTGATGGAACTCATTTTAAATCAGACCAAAAAAATCCATTATACCTTGAGTTTGGAAAAGATTTTTATGCAGGGATTGTTTTTAACAATCTGCCCAATCGAACCGTAATGATGGGCTGGGTCAATAACTGGACCTATGCTAATCAACTTCCAACCAATGGATGGCGAGGAGCGTTTTCCTTCCCGCGCGAACTTACACTCGCTGAA
This sequence comes from Cyclobacteriaceae bacterium, assembly GCA_016787755.1. GTDB lineage: Bacteria > Bacteroidota > Bacteroidia > Cytophagales > Cyclobacteriaceae > ELB16-189. The sequence goes on from JAEUUA010000026.1 coordinate 173,181, forward strand.
ACAGAGGCTGGCCTTCGGTTATCACAAAAACCAATTGATGAGCTAATAACCTTACGCGGGGAAAAAATAGAAGATCTTAAAAACTTAGTGAGCCAATCTTTTGAATTGGAAGTTGAATTACACGAAGGTGGAAATATTTCACTTTTTGGATCGGAAGACGAAGCGACAATAATTGGCTTTGAAAACGGAAAGCTATTTCTGGATCGATCAAAGTCTGGGAACGTTGCCTTTAACAAAGACTTTGCGAGTATAGAGTCTGTGAATGTCTTGCCAAGAAAAGAAAATATAGGAATACGATTATTAGTGGATCAATCGATCATTGAGATCTTCTCAATAGACGGCCTCTACACAATTACTGATCAGGTATTTCCAACACGACAAAAAACCAAGGTTTCCCTTAACGGGAAGGCAACGTTGATTAATGGCTGGTTACTAAAATCGCAGTAAGCATCAATTTAATTTGAGTAAGCTTGAGAACTACATCACGGATTCCCGATGCCCCACCCATGTAAATCGTTTTGTTACATACTCCGGATTGGTGAAACTGGCATTGCCAGATGGATTTCCACCCGTTACATGAAAATCAGAAAACGCTGCATTTTGATTCATGTAAATGCCACCCGTAAGATTAAACGAAACCGGAGTAGCTGCCAATGCCATCGCATCGGCAATTTTTTCTTTCACTTCAGCATCCGTTGTGTAAGCACCGCATGAAATAGCTCCATGTTGTTGTGCCATCGCTTGTGCTAACTGAATGGATTGATTTGTATCCTTAGTTTTGATCAGCAAAGCAATAGGCCCAAATAGTTCTTTGCTAAAAATATCCTGCTTGGTTGCGTCCACCTCCACGATTACGGGTGTTGCTACCCGGGCTTTTTTGAACATCGGATTCTCAAACGAACGTGACTTCAACCACACCTTACCGGGAATTTTTTCAGCCTCCGCTACACGTTCGCTCGTTTTTTTATTTTGTACAGCTCCCAGCACGAAAGGCCCCGCTTTCGGGTTATCAATCAACCCATTGATGTTAGCTACTAATTTTTCAGCAAACTGATCGAACGATACATTACCAGCGGGTGTCTTAATCCCTCCTTCGGGAATGTAGAAATTTTGAGGTGCCGTACACATCTGGCCACTGTATAGATTAACCGAAAAGGCAAGATTGGCAGCAGTCTTATCAATGTCCTCCGCTGAATCCAAAATGACTGAGTTCACACCCGTCTTTTCTGTAAACACAGTTTTGCCGGGAAGTGCTTCAAGATAATTTCCAAATGCAGAGTTGCCCGTGAAGTCAATCACCTTGACATCTGGATGCTCAGCCAATTCCCTGGTAATCATTTTATCATATGTATCCACTGCTAATTGACAGATGCTAGGATCCAAGTTATTTTCAGCCAATACTTTTTGAATCTCGGCAACGAAAATAGCAATCGGCAAAATAGCTCCGGGATGAGGTTTAACAATGACAGGATTTCCGGTAATCAAGCTTCCATATATTCCCGTAACTGAATTCCATGTAGGAAATGTCGAACAACCAATCACCACCGAAACCCCTTTAGGAACTGCGCGCCACTCTTTATTAATTTTTAAATTGTATTTGCCCATAGGCTTATCCCACAGCGCAGTTTGAGGAAATCGATTCAACTCTTCATACCCCGCTGCAATAGCCTCTAATGCACGGTCTGCCGCGTGGGGACCTGAAGCTTGAAAGGCCATCATATAACCTTGGCCTGTGGTGTGCATGGTGGCGTAGGCTATTTCAAAAAAACGAGCCTTCACACGTTCAAGAGATTCAAGTAAAATACCAGCACGGTCCTTAGCACTCACCTTTCTCCAAACATGAAAACTGCTTTTTGCTTTCTCCACTAGCGTGTTGCTTGAAAAAATAGGGTATGAAATTTTCAATGGTTCCTGAAGATAGGGGGATTCTTCCTGCCCAGCCCAACTTACTTCACCTGATTGCTTTAGTTCAGAAAATTTGCTTCCCAACCAATTCTTAAACTTTCCTTGTCCATCAACATCGGCAGTCTCGCCATAAACAGCCGGGGCAGGGTGTTCCACAAAAGCGGCATAAAACGTGCGCGCATGCAAGGCGTCAATCGCGTTTAATAATGTTTCATTATGTTTTTCAAATAAGGTCATAGTCATTTATTTCTGTTGTGATCCAAAAACTCTTTTCAATAATTCAGTTGTTCTTGCTAATGGATCCTGACGGATATTTTTTTCTTCATTAGCAATCATGGTAAATAAACCCTGGATAGCCATGTCAGTTGCATAGTCATTCAAATCAGGATTTACTTTTTGCACCAGTGGAATGTTATTGTATCTATTGATAATATCACCATAATATTTTGTTGCACTTACTTTATCCAACGAATTTTGAATAACCGGCATAAATTTACTTTTCAATTCACCTGAAGTTGTCCTCTTTAAAAACTGAGTTGCCGCATCTGGCTCCCCTTTCAAAATAGCCCATGCATCATCAATTGTCATTTGTTTGATGGCTGCGATAAAAATGGGTTTGGCTTCTTTGGCAGCATCTTCAGCTCCTCGATTCAATGTCATCACAAATTTATCAACTTCGTTGCCCAGACCAATTTGCCGCAGCCGATCTTCCACTTTTTTAACATCAGGCGGGAAAGGAATTTTGATAGTGGGATTTTTGAAATATCCATCTACCTGAGAAGCCAAATCCGACCCGTTTGAAATCCCTTTAATCAAAGCTTCTTTTAACCCTTCGCCAACTTCCGCGGTAGTTAGTGGTTTATCGCCCCCTATCATTTTACCTGCCTCCGATAATGTCTGATTAATTTGTGCTGTTGTACATGCCCCCAACATAAACGAAATACTGACAAGTAACCTCTTCATACATTTGTAATTACCGGGCTAAGGTAGGAAAAAGTAATGTGTTGACACGTCTATTTATTACCAACTCTGTTATTTGGAATGTGGTGACTGCAGCCTATTTTGCAACTAATTACTTAATCCTACAAACCTATCCAGTGAAAAATATCTACGCTGAATTACTAACCATAGGTGATGAAATCTTGTATGGTCAGATTGTTGATACCAACTCGCAATGGATGAGTGTCGAATTAGATAAAGTAGGAATCAAAGTTATTCGTAAAACTACGGTTGGGGATATTGAAGAAGAAATATTAACCGCCTTCGCAGAAGCAGAAAAAAGAGCTGACATCATCCTGATTACAGGAGGCTTGGGACCCACAAGTGATGACCTTACAAAACCAGCACTCGCTACCTATTTTAACTGCGGCCTTCAAATGAATGATGAAGCGTTGGCAGAAATAACAGATTTTTTTAAAAGTCGGGGGCGCGAGCTCACAGAAATAAACAGGCTACAGGCAGCCTTACCTGCGGCATGCGAAAAAATAACAAATCCTATGGGTACCGCACCCGGCATGTGGTTTAATAAGGGTGATAAAGTTTTTATGTCGATGCCCGGGGTACCACATGAAATGAAACGCATGATGACCGAACAGGTACTTCCGCGGCTCGCAAAAAAATATCAGCTACCCGTTATTCATCACAAGCTAATTCGCACGATTGGAATTGGTGAATCATTTTTGGCGGAAAAAATTGCTGCCTGGGAAAAGGCATTACCTCCTCATATTAAGTTAGCTTACTTACCCAGTTTGGGTGAAGTGAAACTTCGTCTTACTGCTTTTGGAGATTCATTAGAACACCTTCAGGCAGAAACAAATGAACTGACTAACACTTTAAAAGTACAAATTGACCAATTTATCTACGGCTATGGGGAAGAACCAATTGAAGTCGTGGTTGGAGGCATGTTGCGAGAGAAAAAACTAACACTCTCCATTGCCGAAAGTTGTACGGGCGGATATTTATCACATCTGATAACCAGCGTACCTGGCAGCTCCGAATACTTTCTTGGCTCAATGATCCCATATGATTATCAAATAAAAATGCGACAGTTAGGTGTAAAACCTGAAATCCTTGAGAAGTATGGAGCGGTGAGCGAACCTACGATTATAGAGATGGCTAACATTGTACGTGCAAAATTTAATACGAATGTGGGTGTAGCCACCAGTGGCATTGCCGGTCCGGGTGGTGCGACTGCCGATAAGCCCGTAGGAACCGTCTGGATTGCCTACTCAGACAAACATCAAACTGTCACCAAAAAATTACAACTTTCAAAAGATAGAATGATTAATATAAAAATGTCTTCGGCAGCCGTATTGAATCTGATAAGACAATGTCTTCCAAAAGATTAATAGTTCAAAAAATTATGTGTAAGTGATTGATGTAATTGCTCACTTACACACACCCTCATTTTTCCAAAAGCATGGCGTGAGCTGAAGCTAACCTGGCAACCGGTACGCGTGGTCCGGAACATGAGACATAATTCAACCCAATCTCATGACAAAATTGAATGGAGTCTGGATGGCCACCATGTTCACCACAGATACCTATCTTTAAATCACCGTGATTTTTGCGTCCATCCTCCACGGCTATTCGCATTAATTTCCCCATGGCTTTTCGATCCAGTACTTCAAATGGATTATCCCTTAAAATCCCCTGAGAGATATAGAATGGTAAAAATTTATTTTCAGCATCTTCTCGGGAAAATGAAAAAGTAGCTTGCGTTAAATCATTCGTCCCAAAAGAGAAGAACTCGGCAACGTTTGCCAGGTCATCGGCTTGCATACAGGCGCGCACTACTTCAATCATTGTTCCAAACTTAAACTTGAGTGTAACCTTATTCTTAGTTTCAATTTGGGTTTTAATCTGATCCACAAATACTTTTACTTGTTCCAATTCCTCTGCTGCGCAAACTTGAGGCACCATAATTTCTGGTCGTGCATCAATATTTTCTATCTGGCATTCGGCTGCAGCCTCAAGAATAGCCTGGATTTGCATCCGGTAGATTTCAGGGAATGTTAAACCCAGGCGCACGCCTCTGTGGCCCAGCATCGGATTCACTTCATGCAGTTCACGAACCTTCCGTAACATTTGGCCTTTTTTCTCAATGGCTTTTTCAATCAGCTCCACTCCGGCCATTGTAAAGGGCTCAGCAGAACGTTCAGCCATTTTTAAATCAGCATTCAATAATCGTAAACTACTGAACAAATCAGTCACGCCTGTTACTGTGCCTTTTAGCTTCTGCAAGTGTTCTAGTTCATCACGAAGCGTATCTTCCGTAGGAAGAAATTCGTGAATGGGTGGATCCAGCAAGCGTACGGTAACAGGCTTACCTTTCATCACAGTAAAGATTTCACGGAAGTCTTTGCGTTGAATTTCTTTCAGGCGATTAAGTGCGGATTCTCTTTCTTCGGTAGTCGATGCCAAAATCATTTCGACCACAATAGGTAAACGATCTACATCATTAAACATTCTTTCGGTGCGGCATAAGCCAATACCCATGGCTCCGAAAGTCAGCGCTTTACTTGCTGCATCAGGCGTATCAGCATTCGCGAATACGCTCAACCTGGCAACTTCATCAGCCCAACTTAGTAATGTTTTAAGCTCCTCAGAGAAAGTTGGTTCTACGGTGGGTATCACCCCTTGATATACAAATCCAGTACCGCCATCGATGGTTATATAATCACCTTCTCGCAAAACCTTATCGCCAATCTCCGCCTGACGAAGTTTTACATCTACCTTAATTCCTTCAGCACCTGCAACACACGGTTTGCCCATACCCCTTGCAACAACCGCAGCGTGCGATGTTTTACCTCCTCGGCTGGTAAGAATACCCTGAGAAGCAAAGAATCCGTGAATATCTTCAGGCTTTGTCTCCTCACGAACTAAAATTACTTTCTCGCCTGAACGTCCTAACAACTCAGCACGATCAGCATCAAATACAACATGGCCAGATGCAGCACCCGGTGATGCTGGAAGGCCTTGAACCAATGGCTCAATTTTGTGCTGTGAATCTAATCTTGGGTGAAGCAGTTGTTCCAGAATGTCCGGTTTAATCCGCAATAAGGCTTGCTCTTTGGTAATCAATCCTTCTTTAACCATTTCCACCGAAGTGCGAACCATAGCCACGGTATTCATTTTACCGTTGCGAGTTTGTAAACAAAATAAAACTCCCTTTTCGATAGTATATTCAAAATCCTGAACCTCTTTATAATGGGATTCTAACATGTTTCGTAAAGCTTCTAATTCTTCATAAAGAAGGGGCATCTCGTAAGCCATTTCGGCAACAGGTTTGGGCGTACGAATACCTGCAACAACATCTTCTCCTTGCGCATTGGTGAGATATTCCCCAAACATTACATTTTCGCCTGTACCCGGATCTCGCGTAAAGCCAACTCCGGTAGCACAGTCATTCCCCATATTGCCAAAGACCATAGTCACCACATTCACCGCGGTGCCATTCGCCATTTCGGGGGTTATCTTAAACTCTCTTCGATAATCAACAGCTCGCTTCCCCATCCATGAATTAAAAACTGCCTTCATGGCAATTTCGAGTTGTTCAAAAACATCTTCAGGGAATGGTTTGCCCGTATGGTCACGTACTACCTTTAAGAATCGTTCACTGATTTCGATAAGATCTTGATTGCTTAATCCAACATCCACCTTTACTCCTGCTTTTTTCTTTACTTCTTCAAAATGAGCATCAAATTTCTCATCGGGCACACCGAGTGCAACTTTTCCAAACAGTTGAATAAATCTGCGGTAGGCATCGTACCCAAAACGTTCATTATTGGTTTGCTTAATTAGTCCTTTTAATGTTTTTGAATTCAATCCAAGATTTAGAATTGTATCCATCATACCAGGCATTGACATGGCAGATCCAGAGCGAACGGAAACGAGCAGTGGATTTTCAAGGTTCCCAAATGTTTTTCCAGTTGCCTCCTCAAGCTTTTTCATGTGATCTCTAACTTGGGCCATTACACCGGTTGGCAGCGTTCTATCAGGGTCATTCAAGTATGTCAAGCAAGTTTCTGTTGTAACTACGAATCCTGATGGTACATTAAGTCCAATCTGGGTCATCTTGCATAGATTGGCTCCCTTTCCACCTAAAAGGTGTTTATTCTTGCCATCACCCTCATGGAAAGAATAAACAAATTTGGCAGGCACTATTTTATCTGCTTTTGCTTTGGAAGATTTTTCTTCTATAGATGTTTCCATGGCATCCTTAAATTTTAGTGTATACCAAAGATCATATCCATAGATGCGATAAGAAATGACTTCTATCAGTTCGTATGAGAATTGAAATCAGGAACAAACGAGTTCTTAATTACTTCCAACAATGCTCCATTTTTAAATCAGCTTTTTAACAAATATTAATTCTCAAAAAGGAGAATTAAGCAAACACAATTAGGTAAAAAGCGCATCCAACCGAATTGAGTATGCTCCTGTTTGAATCCTCCTAAAAATGCTAACTTGCAAACTGAATCAAAACAAGTATAATCATGGCTCTGGTAGAATTGATCATGCCTAAAATGGGTGAAAGTATCATGGAAGCAACCATCCTTTCATGGTTGAAAAAACCAGGTGATAAAATTGAGCAGGATGAATCTGTATTAGAAGTTGCAACCGATAAAGTAGATACAGAAGTACCTTCTACACATGGGGGTATATTAAAAGAAATTTTGGCGCAGAAGGGAGAGGTTGTTAAAGTGGGAAAACCAATAGCGATTATTTCAACAGAAGGCAGTGCTGAGGTAGTAACCAAAGCACCTGCAGAAGAAATAAAACCTAAACCAGAAGTAAAATCAGCAGCAACCGATAAACCTGTATATGCCTCAAATGGAAATCTAAAAACTGCTGTTGTTGATTTTAAATCAGCCACTAGGTTTTATTCACCCTTAGTTAAAAATATTGCCAAGGAAGAAAATATCTTAGTTGCTGAACTTGAGACAATACCGGGCACAGGAGCAGAAGGCAGAGTTACAAAAAAAGACCTGCTAGCTTATCTCCAGAATCGTAAATCTGGTAATGCTATCATTAGTTCATCAGCACCGTTAGTGCCCGCTTCCATAAGCGCAAGTGATGAAATTATTCAGATGGATCGCATGCGTAAGATGATTGCCGAGCGAATGGTAGATTCAAAACGCATTGCCCCTCACGTAACTTCATTTGTAGAAGCTGATGTTACTAACATCGTGCAGTGGCGCATTAAAATGAAGAATGAATTTCAAAAGCGTGAAGGAGATTCATTAACGTTCACACCAATTTTTATTGAGGCTATCGTGTTGGCGATTAAAGATTATCCCATGATTAACATTCAAGTGGATGGCGATCGGATTATCAAGAAGAGAGATATTAATATCGGAATGGCGGTTGCTTTGCCAAGCGGCAACTTGATTGTACCCGTAATTAAAAATGCGGATCAATATAACATTACAGGGTTGGCAAAAGCAGTGAATGATTTAGCAAAACGAGCCCGCGAAAATAAATTAAAACCGGACGAATTATCAGGCGGAACCTTTACGGTTTCAAATGTAGGCTCCTTTGGTAATGTGATGGGTACTCCCATTATCATGCAGCCACAAGTTGGTATCATTGCTGTTGGTGCCATTCAGAAAAAACCGGCTGTGATTGAAACCCCTTATGGGGATGCAATTGCCATTCGACATAAAATGTTTTTATCTCATTCGTATGACCATAGAGTGGTGGATGGATCGCTAGGCGGAAGTTTTGTAAAACGAGTTTCTGACTATTTAGAAAAATTCGACACAAGCCGATCTATCTGATTTCCAGATAGCCATTTTTAATTGGTAATCCAACTTTTAGCATTATCGAATAGAAGTATGTGCCGGCTGGTAATTTATTACCATTGTTTGACTCACCACGAAAGACTTTGGTATCATTATCGTAACCGGTTATAGTAAACACACGATCGCCCCAGCGATTAAAAATAGTTACTTCATTGTCAAAATATGATTCTATGTTTTTAATCTTTAAAAAATCATTTTTACCTTCGATACTGGGAGATATACCATTGAAAACTTCAATATCTGGTTCGCCACTTATAGCAGCGACTGTATAATATTTTAATATTGTGGTTCCTTCACTCGTAACTGATCCTGAAGAAAGGTCTCCTAATCGGGATGATTGTCCTATACTTATGTAGTTACTCGTAGCAGTGCTGCTTGCGGCCACAACTAATAACTCCAGATTGGCCGTCAACCCCTCTTCGTTAGATAATGGTAGTTTAATCTTGCTTGAATTAATACCTCCGCTATTCAAATTCAATTCCCAATAGCGCTTTGTGGAAAGTTTTACCAACTCAGGAGTCCCGGTCAATGTTTGGCCAGAGAGTTCGTTTAACACAATGGTGCCAGCTGCTGTTGCATCTGTGATTCCTAATACTTCCACTGGCAAATAAGTGGTTCCATTTCCCACCGGGAAAAGCCAAGTGCCTGCCCCCTTCACTTCCACAGGCCCAACTATATGTGATTGATTGGAGCCTCCTGTAACAACTGCACCTGGAGCAAAAATAATCTTAGCTCCATTAACCGATTTGAGATTGCTGTTTTGCAAATCCAATTCCGATTCTATTGTAATATTTGCTAAAAATTGTTTTTCGCCTGTGCCACTAATCGTCAATTTTTTAAATGACTGATCGTTGTGATTAATGGTCTGGGGTAAATCGCTATTAAAATTTATTTTCCCCAGCGCGGTGGCATCATACGTTCCTTGATTAATCCAGGCACCCGTGATTCTTAGATCTCCATCATTTTTTATGGTTCCTTTATTGACCAGGCTATCGGGAACTATTACAACTGCCTGGCTAGACAGGCTTAGGATTGAACCATTATTGTAAAAGCCTTGCGCGCCAGCATGCAAGCTTACAACGATCAGAAAAATTGTTACTAAAGAAACTTGCTTCATAGTCTATTACTTTTCCTAGATTCAACCTTGTGAGCTTCCAATATTTCTACTTTTTACCCTTTGCACTCGCCTCTAACCCTAGAATTTTCTTTATTTTTTCAAGTTCATCTTTCATCGAGGCAATTTCAGAGTTTTTAGCGTTTAGATTTTGAATTGACGCTTGCAACGCTTCAACTTGTTTTTCACTTTTTGAAAGTTTTGTTTGCAAGTCATCAATTTCTTTTTGTTGCTCTTGCACGGCTTTCACTAAAGGAGCAATTAAGTCAGTATATCGCAATCCTAATGTCCTATCCTTATCCTCCCCAACTGTTACAATAGCATTGCGCGCTCCAACAATTCCTTCAACTTCCTGTGCGATAAAACCCCAGTTAACCATATTATTATTATGACTATTTAGGTAATAGCTAACTGGCCTTAGTTTTAATATAAGATCTAAACCATAATCTAGATCTCGAATATTGTTTTTAAGACGTCTATCAGATACTGGTGAGAAAGGTACCTGTCCCTCAATTACAGTAACTGTACCATTTCCAATTCTTACTTTATTACTGGCGTTCACGATTGCTCCTTCCCCAATGGCAGTTGCATTATTCAAAGTTGGAGATGCAACATCAGCATTACGCCCAATAAGTGTTAACTGAGATCCCCCCACATTAGTTGCCGCGGATGTGGTCCCAATGAATGTATTGAAGAAACCAGTTGTTGTAATTAAACCAGCTCTTTCACCAAGCATAGTATTACCCACTCCTGTTGTAACTGCTTGACCTGCTTTTTCCCCAATAAATGTACTCACATTGGCTGTAGATACATTTTCCCCGGCTTGTGCCCCCACAAACGTATTTCCCTGATGATTTCCAAGCGCACCAGCCCGCCAGCCAATGATTGTACTTAATCCTGCTGTGGTATGTGCTGCTGCAGCATCAGTTCCAATAAAAACATTGTAATCACCACCATTATTAGAAATCCCTGCTCCTGAACCATAAAATGCATTATCCGTACTGCCCGCAGGAACCGTTCCCAAAGGAAAACCGGCTATTAAATTTCTTAACCCAGGTCCTTGAATCAAGGTTGTTCCTCCCGGGGCTGCCCACTGAGGAACTAAACCCGCTGACGTTGTCAATACCTGACCCGATGTTCCTGCGCTGAGTTTCGAAATATCGATTGCCGCTGAGGCATTTATGTCAGCGTTCAAAATCGTTCCAGCTGCTATCTGAGGGTTAGGATAAGTTCCAGTTAGATCTCCACCTGCAGCACCACTTGGCGCAACACTAATGGGCACATTGGTTGCGCCAATAATTCTTCCTTGTGCATCCACAGTAAATTGAGATACTTGGGTAGCCGTCCCATATGCACCAGGCGTAACAGCGGTATTTGCTAAACTCAAGGTACCTGTTGTGGTAATAGGTCCACCTGTTAATCCAGTACCAGCAGCAACATTTGTTACCGTTCCAAAAGTTGGAGTTGTCCAAGCTGTAACGCCTGCAGCCGTGGTTAATAATTGTCCATTGATTCCAGGTGCAATTTTAGCCGGTGTAACTGAATTGTTATTGATCGTAAGACCTGATGTAAAAGTGCCAGCTATATCTCCCGCTAGTGCAGGTGTTTCAGTATCAAGAACAACAGCACTATTCAATCTATTCGTATTAACCGTCCCTGTAGTAGATGCATTGTTGATTGCAGTTACCAAGCTATTACCTGAGCCCACCGCTAGCGTTGGGTTTGGATATGTGCCCGTCAAATCTCCACCCGCTGCACCGCCAGGGACTACTCCTGTAATAGGGGTACTACCTGCATTGGTTAATCTTCCCTGAGCATCAACTGTGAAATTTGCAACTTGCGTTGCCGATCCATAAGAACCAGCCGTTACCGTTGTGTTGGCCAGTTTAGTGCTTGTAATCGCAGCTGTCGCAATTGTTGGGTTGGGATATGTACCCGTCAAATCTCCACCCGCTGTTCCGCCAGGCACAACACCCGTTATGTTTGTATTTCCTGCTGCTGTGAGTCTACCCTGAGCATCAACTACAAAATTTGGTACTTGAGTGGCTGATCCATAAGAGCCTGCTGTTACTGTGGTGTTGGCCAGTTTGGTTGCCGTTATAGCACCGGCAGCGACTGTTGGATTTGGGAAAGTTCCCGTCAAATCACCACCAGCAGATCCACCGGGAGTTACTCCAATGATAGCTATGTTACCGGCACTGGTGAGTCTTCCCTCGGCATCCACTACAAAATTTGGAACTTGGGTAGCTGATCCATATGAGCCTGATGTAACTCCGGTAGTTGATAATTTTGCTGATGTAACTGATGCATTGGCTAAATCTATCGTTGCAATTGTTCCATCTAAAATTTTAGCACTTGTGATGGCATTATTTGCTACCGTTGGGTTAGGGAAGTTTCCAGTCAAATCTCCACCCGCAGCGCCAGTTGGAGCAGCACCTGTAATGGTTACATTTCCTGCTGATGTAATTCGACCTTGCCCATCAACCGTAATTTGCGAAACCTGTGTTGCATTCCCATAGGTACCCGCTCCAACTCCAGTATTGGATAATTTTGTACCTGTAACTGATCCATCTAAAATTTTTGCCGTTGTAATTGCATCATTTGCAACATCAATTGCTGCAATACTACCATCAGCGATTTTTGCACTGTTAATTACACCCGTTGCAATGGTTGGGTTAGGATAGGTACCTGTTAAATCGCCTGCTGCAGCGCCTCCTGGGGCAACACCTGTAATGGTAATCGGAGTTGCAGAAGTTAATCGACCTTGAGCATCGACAATAAATGTGGGCACCTGGGTAGCCGACCCATAAGCACCAGCGGTAACTGTTGTATTCGCCAGACTTATTGTACCTGTTGTTGTAATCGGTCCCCCACTCAGTCCAGTTCCTGTAATAATATTACTTACAGTCCCAGATGGTGCCGCCCATGTTGGCACCCCAGCAATAGTGGTTAATACTTGCCCCGCTGTGCCTGAAGTTAACTTAGAAGCAGCGATTCCAGAAGCTATTTTGGTATCGACAATTGCATTATTTGCAATATCAACACTCGCAATAGTACCATCCAAAATTTTAGCACTTGTAACCACACCCGTATTTATTGTAGGGTTTGGAAATGTACCTGACAAATCTCCGCCTGCTGCACCTCCCGGATTAGTTCCTGTAAGATTGACAATATTTCCACCCGTAATATTTAACAATCCAGTTCCTGGATTATAAGTAAGAGTTTGATTATCTGTATTTACTCCGGCAAACGGACTTAGATCGATTGCCGTAGCAGACGGGTTATTTGTTATACTCAACGTGCTTCCGGTTAGTTGAAGGTCCTGGGGAATAGTTGAAATAGAGTTTCCTGCAATTACGATTCCGCCTCCCGCAGTCAACTCCAAGCCGGTTTTAAAGGGCCGCCACTGACTATTTTGCCAGAAATAAAAAGTATTATCAGTACTATCAAAAACCAATAGGCCATTTTCATTATTAGACAATGATGAAGTAAATGATGCCGCGGTTCGTTGGGCAGTTGTTAACCTGGGAACCAAAAGTCCTTGATTATTACCCTGCGACACCAAATCAAGGACTGCATTTTTATTAGGATTTACTATCCCAATACCTACTGAGTTCTGGCCTTTAGCAAGAAAAACACCAGCCAACAGGACAAACAATAGAAGTGAAATTTTCAAATTCATAACAAAAGATTAGGTTAGATTAAGGACCAAACCGCGACTGGGTCGCAAAGGCTAATAAAGCTACTGTAATTCAACCTGTGATTAAAGTACTTTTAAAAATAATTGAAGCCCCGTCCGGTTAGTAAAGCCTTTTATACTGGTTTGATTAATATTGCATAAAACTTTCAAAAATGAAATTCGGTACTAAAGCAGTTCATTCAGGTGTTGAGCCCGATCCATCCACTGGAGCTATTATGACTCCAATTTATCAAACCTCTACCTATGTGCAGGAATCACCCTCGAAGCATAAAGGTTATGCGTACGCACGAGGGGCTAACCCTACCCGTAACGCCTTACAAAAAAGCATTGCAGCTTTAGAAAATGGAAGATATGGAATCTGCTTCTCATCCGGTATGGGTGCTACAGATGCCGTAATCAAATTACTCAGCCCTGGTGATGAAGTAATTACCAGTAACGATTTATACGGTGGTTCGTATCGTATGTTTAAAAAAGTGTTTGAGAAATTCGGAATCAAATTTCATTTTATTGACTTAACAAATACCGCGAATCTAAACGCGCATATTAATAAAAATACGAAGCTCTTATGGTTGGAAACTCCATCCAACCCATTGATGAGAATAATAGACATCGAAGCTTGTTCTGCCATCGCCAAGAAAAATAATATTTTGGTGGCTGTTGATAACACGTTTGCTTCGCCCTATTTGCAAAATCCATTGGCACTGGGGGCAGATATTGTTATGCATTCTGTAACAAAATATTTAAGTGGCCATAGTGATGTGATTATGGGTGCCCTTGTGGTGAACGATGAGAAATTGCACCAAGAACTTGCTTTTATTGCAAACTCTTGTGGCGCTGTTCCCGGACCGCAGGATTCATTTTTGGTGTTGCGAGGAATTAAGACTTTACAGCTGCGTATGGAGCGACATTGCCTGAATGGCAAAATAATTGCAACTTTCTTGCAAACTCATACTAAAATCGGAAAAGTATATTGGCCTGGATTTTCAGATCATCCCGGTTATGTCATCGCAAAAAAACAAATGAGTGACTTTGGCGGGATGCTTTCATTCACTCTTAAAAATGACAGCCTTGAAAAGGCGACAAAGTTTATGGAGTCTGTTCAATTATTTTCACTTGCTGAATCTCTTGGTGGAGTTGAATCACTTATTAATCATCCTGCCTCGATGACTCATGCAAGCATACCAAAAGAAGAGCGCATCAAAAATGGATTAAGTGATTCACTCATCCGATTATCTATAGGCATAGAAGATGCTGAAGATTTAATTGAAGATTTGGAACTGGCGCTAAATCTTGTATAAAATAAAAATGGCTCCAATCGGAACCATTTTATGGTAGCAAATTAATTTGGCGAAGCCCCATTGTGCTTTGCCCTACGAATGTTTCGGTTGGCTCGATTCTGTTTTCTGTCAAGTTTCTTTTGTTCTCGCCTTGTTACAGTTCCGTCTCTTTCTGCCCTTCGTTCGGCTTTACGAATGTGCCTTTGTTGTGTATTAAGTGCAGCTGATTCCTTTTTAGTAAGATCTCCACTTACTCGCCCCTCATAAATTCTGGCTCGCTGCACACCTTGTCTTACATCGGTCCTGGGTGCTACTTCCTGTGCCCAGGTAATCGTTCCGACAAACAAGAGAACAGATGTTATAAAATAGGTCTTTTTCATAAACAATAATTTTACCCTTTGATAAGAATTGACATGAAGGGTTTAACCGGGATAAAAATAAATTCAGCCTTTCGACTCTGAAATCCTTATTTGAAACTCAGCTCCTTTCCCCTGCTCGCTAAAAAGAACTATCTCACCGCCTAACCGATCTACCAGTGTTTTTACAATGGCAAGCCCAAGGCCATTCGAACTTTCTCCACCAGTTGGTTGAGCCGATAATCGTTTAAATTTTTGATATAGAAAAACTTTATCAGACTCGGAAAATCCAGGCCCATTATCCTTTACTGAAATAATTATTGCACTTCCCTCTTGCATTCCAGTAACACTAACTTTGGAATCTCGTGGAGAAAACTTAATCGCATTAGAAACCAAATTGTCAATAATTCTATTTAACGAATCAGCATCCGACTTGAACGTACCTGTAAAGGTATGAGCAACTAAAAGTTGAATTGATTTTATTTCCGCAGATCCATAGAAAGTATTTACTCGCTGTTCCAATAACTCTCCAACAGGAACATCGGTGATTACAGGGGCACGTCCATTAGCCTCAAATGCGCTTACATCTAATAAATCCTTTATAAGATCATCGCCCGCCTTTGTGGCAGCTTTAATCATTGCTAAATACTCTTGCTGCTGTTTTGAATTGTTACCTTCCAACTCCATAATTCCTGCCAAACCGGCAATTCTATTGATCGGTGATTTGAGATCATGTGCCACAATACTCATTAATGAATTTTTCTCATTGTTGAGCTCGTTCAACTGGAGATTTTGCTTCCTCAAGTTCTTATTTACATTAGTGATAACATCTTGTTGTTTTATAATTTGTTCATTTTGAGTCTGAAGCATTTCGTTAATTATCTTTCGTTTGCGCGCGTAGATCAACAATACCACCATTATCAGGGAGACCGATACGATGAGCGTAAGCAATAGCCGATTTTGAAAACGTTGGGATGCGATCAACGATTCATTCTTTATTTGAACAGATTTTAGAAATTCATTTTCCTTCTCTTTTTTTTCGATCTCAAGTTGAAACCTTAGTCTTTCTATCTGTTGCTCTAAGTCCGTATTTCTTATTCGCTCGCCAAGAATTTCTGATTGATTAATCATATCCTCCGCCTGACTCTTTTCTCCAATTTCCTGATAGCAAATGGCGATATTTTTTGTAGCCTCAATTTGGTAGGCCAGGTTACCCGATTGCTCAGCTTTTAAAATGATATCCTTAAAAATTGGAATCGCTAAAGAATAATTCTTTTTGTATAAGAAATATTCCCCCCGAATCAAGGAAGCTCGAATAAATAACTTGAGATTGGTAATTCCAGAAATCGTTTTCAAGACTGCATTCGCCTTGGCATATGATTCGATATATCGTTTTTCTGATAATAGAATTTCAGCAACACCCAACTCCAATTCTGCTAACGTAGTTGGGTCATTAATTCTCTTTGCTAATGAATCGGCTATTTGCAATTTTGCCAAGGCCTCTTTTGTATCCCCCTTTTCCTCATATATTAAACCTAATTCAAGCAACGATGAAACGATACTCCTCCTTTCACCTATTTTTTTCCTTAACTCAAATGCCTGGGTAGACATGGCAATCGCCTTTTCAAAATCACCTTGTGACTTATATACATTCGCTAAACTTCTATACACATACGCTAATCCTGATTGATCCTGAATAACCTCAAAAATATCCTTTGACCTAATTAAGTTGTCGTAGGATCTAACCAGGTCTCCACCGTCAAAATACATCCGTCCCAGATTGTTATATCCAAAAGCTAATTGAACTGAATCTTGTTGTTGGATAGCAATATTAATTGCTTGCTCATGGTACTCAGAAGATTTTTTGTAATCGCCTTTATTCGCAAAGGCCAGCCCTATAAAACTTAAGGGTTTGGAAAGATTCTTTTTAATTGAAATTTTTTTTCCTAGCTCATAAGCCCGGGTGCAATAGTAAATCGTACTGTCAGGATATGAGTATCGATATTCAAAACCTATGGCATTTAATAAATCGAATTGCCTAGCCGTTAACTGCTCAGTGTTAAGGGATTCACGTAAACTGTCGATTAGACTTAAGTTTTGGCTATATACAACTTCTGCATTTCCATAAAATGCAAAAAAAAATAGAAAAAATTTGGTCCTATTAAATTTCATCCACAGCAATCCTTATCCTTCAAGCAATTTATAAACTATTATTTGCCAATCTTGATTCATGTAAGTTGTTAAAACAAATGGGTACGTTTAATAATGAATCCACGCAACAACCTATTATAGAATTACCTTAATATAATCATTTCTTTAGTCCTTTTCAACAAAGTTTAAATCACGCCCAAAGGTTTCATCAATTAATCGCAACGCCCAAAAAGCGATAACTATTGTAATAATTCCAACTAACATAGCCCCGTGTAACACGCCTAAACTTTCACGAAAGAATTTGAATGCAATGGTGAGAGGAATTACCGTACCCCGAATAAAGTTTGGAACCGTGGTGGCAACAGTTGATCGCAAATTGGTTCCAAATTGCTCGGCAGCAATTGTAACAAAGAGAGCCCAGTAACCCACCCCAAACCCCAATAGAAAACAGCCAACATAAAAGGTAGCAGCATTTTGAATGGGCAAATAAAGAAATGTAACCACAAACAGGAGCGTAAGTAATATAAAAACGAAAACAGTTTTTTTTCGCGATCTTATGATTTGACTCGTAATCCCGCTTATCATATCGCCACCTGCCAAACCAATATAACTAAACATTACAGCATCTCCCGCCACAACGCCTGTCACGTTCATTGCTTTTGCAAACTCTGGCGAAAATGTGATTAGAATTCCAATCACATACCAAATTGGTAACCCAATTAAAATGCAGCCAATAAATTTAATCAGGCGTTCCTTCTGCGTGAATAGTTGAAAGAAATTTCCCCGTTGCACACCCTGCTCTTTCACTTTTAAAAATATTCCTGATTCAAATACACTTACACGAGCCACCAAAAGTACTAGTCCTAACCCCCCACCAATAAAGTAGGCTATCTGCCAATCGAAAATTTTAGAGATATAATTGGCGAGCACGGCTCCCATCAAACCTACTGTAGCAACCAGGGTTGTTCCGTAACCCCTCAGATTAGTTGGTAATGATTCAGAAACTAACGTAATGCCTGCTCCTAATTCGCCAGCCAAACCAATACCAGCAATAAATCTTAACAGTGCATATTGACTTACTGTTACTGCAAATCCATTTGCAATATTTGCCAGTGAGTATAATAATATAGAACCAAACAAAACGGAAAGACGACCTCGTTTGTCACCCATGATTCCCCAGATAATTCCGCCAATTAAAAGACCAGCCATTTGCACCCGAATCAAAAATTCGCCCTGACTTAACATTTGATCTTCAGAGACACCCATTGATCGAAGACTGGGGATTCGCACTACACTAAAAAGAAGCAGGTCGTAAATGTCAACAAAATAACCCAGGGCAGCTACAATTACGGGAATACTTAAAAGTTGCTTCAGATTACTCTCCTTCATGCTCAAAAAATTTCATTAAAATAGGTCAGTTTTATCAAAATACAACCCAAATGTTTCAAATGCTTTCTTGCCATTTGTAAAAAAAGGAAATGATTATTGATCAATATCAAGTAAACTCGCTTCTCTAAAATCAAAAATATCTTTTATGAAGAAACTTTTACTATTTTTCTTACCTCTCGTGCTGATAGGTCAGACGGTGGTTGCACAAAAAAAGAGTACTCCTGCTGCCAAAGCCACGATTACGTATGATGAAAAACTTTATAATGCCGTTGAGTGGCGTAGTATAGGTCCATACCGAGGTGGACGAGCAGATGCAGTAACAGGTGTCCCCGGAAAACCTAATCTCTTTTATTTTGGAGCAACCGGTGGTGGTGTATGGCGCACAACTGATGCGGGCAATAGCTGGGAAAATATTTCAGATGGTTATTTTGGCAGTTCAATTGGGGCAATTGCCGTGAGCGAATGGGACAATAATGTAATTTATGTCGGGCAAGGTGAAGTGACAGTTCGCGGAAATGTGTCCTATGGCCACGGTCTATATAAATCTACCGATGCAGGTAAAACCTGGAAAGACATCGGGTTAAAGAATTCCAAGCACGTTTCGCGTATCCGCATTCATCCAAAAAATCCTGATGTTGTTTATGCCGCTGTGTTAGGCGATCTGTTCAAGGCTTCAGACGAGCGTGGTATTTATAGATCAGAAGATGGTGGCAAAAACTGGAAAAAAGTTTTGTTTGCGAATGCTGATGCCGGAGCCATTGACTTATGTATGGATCCAAATAATCCCCGCATTCTTTATGCCTCTACCTGGCGTATACGAAGAACCCCCTTTAGTTTAGAAAGTGGTGGTGACGGTTCATCTTTATGGAAGAGCACGGATGGTGGAGATACCTGGGCCAACATTTCAAAAAATGATGGCCTGCCAAAAGGTATCTGGGGAATCTCAGGCGTCACTGTTTCTCCAGTAAATTCCAATCGCATCTACGCGATCATTGAAAATGACAATGGGGGGGTGTATCGGTCGGAGGATGCGGGTAAAACATGGCGCAAAATGAATGACGACAGAAACCTTCGTCAGCGTGCGTGGTATTACTCTCGCATTTATGCGGATACTAAAGATGAAGATATGGTATACGTAATGAACGTATCTTATCACAAATCAAAAGATGGTGGAAAAACATTTACCTCATACAATGCACCGCATGGCGATCATCACGATTTATGGATTGCCCCTGAGGATAATCAACGTATGATTATCGCTGACGATGGCGGTGCACAGGTTTCATTTGATGCCGGTGAAAACTGGACAACGTATGGCAATCAGCCAACGGCCCAATATTATCGAGTGACAACGGATAATCATTTCCCGTACAGAATTTACGGTGCACAGCAAGACAACTCAACGCAACGCATTGCTCACCGCACCGATGGCTTTTCAATAGGGGAACGTGACTGGGAACCTACAGCGGGTGGAGAAAGTGGCCACCTTGCGATTGACCCATTGGATAATGACATTGTGTATGGTGGAAGTTATGATGGCTTTCTTACACGCGTAAATCACAGAACAAGCGAACAAAGAGGAATTAATGCCTGGCCCGATAATCCTATGGGTCATGGTGCCGAAGGTGCTAAGTACCGCTTTCAATGGAATTTCCCGATTTTCTTTTCACCACACAATCCCAAAAAGTTGTATGCGGCATCACAACATCTGCATGTATCGTATAATGAAGGTGAAAGCTGGGAACTGGTAAGTCCAGATCTTACTCGAAACGATCCAACAAAACTCGGGCCTTCCGGTGGACCTATCACAAAAGATAATACTGCCGTAGAATACTACTGCACTATTTTCGCAGTGGCAGAATCTCCTTACGAAAAAGATTTAATCATTTCAGGTTCGGATGATGGATTACTTCACATCACGAAAGATGGTGGCAAGAACTGGCAAAAAATAACTCCTCCAGAAATGCCTGAATGGACCATGTTCAATAGTGTTGAGTTCGATCCATTTGTGAAAGGCGGTGCCTATGTTGCAGCTACAGGATATAAGCAAGGCGACTACAGACCCTATTTATACAAAACAAAAGATTACGGCAAAACATGGACAAAAATTGTAGACGGAATTGACCCTGCACATTTCACACGAGTTGTAAGAGCTGATCCTAAACGTGCCGGATTACTATATGCAGGCACTGAGTTTGGAATGTACATTTCGTTTGATGATGGCTCAAGTTGGAAGCCCTTTCAGCTAAACCTTCCTGTCGTTCCCATCACCGACCTCACAATAAAGAATGACAATTTGATCGCGGCCACGCAAGGAAGAAGTTTTTGGCTCATTGATGATCTTACTCCCTTGCATCAACTCAACGAAACAATTGCAAAGAGTGATGTCCATTTATTCAAACCTATGCCTAGCTATCGCATGAATGGCGGTCAGGCCGGACGCAGAGGTCAACCTAAAAATGAAGGAACCAATCATCCCAATGGCGTGATGATTCACTTCTTTTTGAAGGACACAACGAAAGCCGTTGTCTCTTTGGAGATTATGGAAAAGAGCGGAACCCTAATCAAAAAGTTTGCAACCAAACCTGATAAGAAGGCAAATGAAGAGCAGTTGAAAATTAAACCGGATATGAATCGCTTTAATTGGAATATGCGCTATGCCGATGCCGAGGGTTTTGATGGGTTGATTATGTGGGCTGGGTCACTTACCGGACCTAAAGCTATACCGGGAACCTATAAGGCTCGCCTTACAGTAAACGGAAAAGTTTCTGAAACTGAGTTTGAAATTGTAAAAGATCCGCGCACAAGCGGAACATTAGCTGACATTAAAGAACAGTTTAATTTTTCGATTGCAGTTCGCGACAAATTAACAGAAACCCACAAGGCTATTAAGAAGATAAGAGCAGCCCGCGAACAGATCAATAGAGTTACAGAGCCTATGAAAGGCAAAGAGGATATGAAAGAAGTTACCGAGTTGGCCAAATCTATTTTAGATGATATGAAGAAGATAGAAGAAGCTTTATATCAAACTAAAAACAGAAGCGGTCAGGATCCACTAAACTTCCCGGTTCGTTTAAACAATAAACTGGCAGCCTTAGGTAATGAAGTAGACGGTAGCGATTTTAAACCCACTGAACAAGTGAAAGAAGTTCACAAGGAAATAGTGGATCAGATTGATGTTCAATTAAATCTACTGAATAAAGTGATAACGGACAAAGTGCCCCGCTTCAATGATCTTGTTAAGCAGAAACAAGTAAGCGCTGTTTCGGTGGATATTATGTAGCCAACAAGTTTAGTAAACAAAAAGAGGGGCGTATAGCTCCTCTTTTTATTCCCCTTCCTGCTTTTTAGTTCTAACCTGGGTTAGAGGGGTCGCGGGTAAGGTTTAATTCGATTCCAAAATTTTAAACAACTCATCCAGATTAGGGGTGATAATTATTTCTGTCCGCCTGTTCTTCTGTTTGTTTTGAGGATTGTCATTCGGGGCCAATGGAGAAAACTCCCCTTTGCCTGCTGCGGTAATCTGCTTGGCAGAAACTCCTGCACCTGTAAGAATTTTAGTAATAGAAGTAGCACGCATCACACTCAAATCCCAGTTGTCTTGCATATAGGCAGATTTCTTGGAGATGGGAACGTTGTCGGTATGTCCTTCAATCATCACTTGAATATCTTTTTGATCTTTAATTGCTTTTGCAAGTTGCTGAAGAGCCGTTACTCCTTTGGTGTCAACCGCAATACTACCCGATCCAAATAGTAACTGCTCTGCCAAGGACACGTATACTTTCCCATTCTTCATCTGCACGGTGAGGTCACTTTCTTTAAAATTTAATAGTGCATTTGAAATTCGATCTTTCAAATCCTTAACTGCTTTATCCTTATTGGCCAATATTTTCTCAAGTTCTTTTACTTTCCTCTCACGTTCGGCCAAACTATAACTCAACGAATCGTTAAGCTTTCTCGTATTCTCTAAATTTTCTTGGATCGCCAACAATTGATCTTTTTGTTGCGCTAAATCTCGATTCAACTTACCGCTATTGTTTAATAGATTCTTGTAGTATGAATTAAGTTGATCATACTCCTTATTTAACCCATCTAATTTTTGGCTTGTCGCCCGATAAGTTTGATTTAAGTCTGCAGTATCCTGTTTCAACTTCGCTAATGCTTCGTTCAATTCTTTCAACGATGCATTTGCTTTATCTAACTGACTGGTTCGGTCCGCCAATTCGCCCTCTGTCTTAATCTTCTGCGCAAGCACATCGTCAAACTTCTTCTTACTTACAATACAAGATGAAAAAAGCAGAAATGGAATAAAAAATAGAAATTTATAGATTCTCATAGTTTAAAAAATTAAGCTATAAATATCTTAAATAAAAATTCAATTCTTACTTTCGAACAGCTAAGTTCCTTATTTTAATGAACCTTTAACCAATCTCTTATGGAAGGAATGCTTAAACCTGAATCCTTAAAAGGAAAAACAATAATCATTACCGGAGGTGGTACTGGCTTGGGTAAATCCATGGGCAAGTATATGCTTGAACTTGGGGCAAATCTGGTGATAACAAGCCGAAAGAAGGATGTGCTGGACAAATCAGCTTCTGAACTTGAAAAACTGACTGGTGGCCAGGTGTTTCCAATCGAATGCGATGTTAGAAAATATGAAGAGATCGTGAATGTAATTCAGGAAACAGAGAAAAAATTTGGATCCATTCATGGAGTATTAAATAATGCTGCAGGAAATTTTATTAGCCCTACCGAAAGGCTTTCGCACCGCGCTTTTGATATTGTTGTAGACATTGTTCTTAAAGGAACCTATTACATGACGCTTGCCATTGGCAAACATTGGATAGCAAAAAAACAACCCGGCACTTTTCTCAATATTGTTACTACCTATGCGTGGACAGGCTCGGGTTATGTCGTTCCGTCCGCTTGCAGTAAGGCAGGTGTGTTGGCTCTTACCAGATCATTAGCGGTGGAGTGGGCAAAGTATAATATCAGAAGCAATGCCATAGCACCTGGGCCTTTCCCTACCGAAGGAGCATGGAGCAGATTATTGCCCGGTGAACTTGTGAAAAAGTTTGACCCGGCACAGCGTATTCCACTCAAGCGAGTTGGCGAACATCAGGAACTTGCAAACCTTGCAGCTTATCTAATGTCCGACTATTCAGCTTATATAAACGGAGAAGTAATTACCATGGATGGGGGTGAGTGGTTACGTAATGGGGGTGAGTTCAGTCACCTGGAGGAAATATCGGATGAAATGTGGGATACTTTAGAGAAAACACGCGGAAAATAAACTGTAAGTTTAGAATCGTTGCGAAAACTTTAGACTTGCATAACTGTGGCGAGTGCCATCTTCCATTTCCTTACCCATATTTATTATGCTAAAAGCAAATGACCCTCTTTTTTTAGCATACATAATTCCAAAGTTCTTCTTAAACACCCATGAGTTTGAATCCACAGTATAAGGGCTTGGATTACTATTAAATAAACTTCCATCTAAAAAAATATTTGAAACAACATAGTCAACACCACAACCAAAAAATAGAAAAACTTCTTCTTTACTTCTATCTCCCTCATAACCCAAAAGACTACTTGAAAATACCGATTGAGCTAATGGCCTAAAGTCCACCAGTCGTAGTGTTATGTCTTGACTTATCTTATTTGATCCTGTTCCGGCAAAAAGTCCTGTGCTGCTTACTAAATCAATCTCCTTTGAAATTTTGATGCTCCGTTGAAATTGATAGCCTATGTTAAATATCAATTCATTAGAAATCTGAGAATCCCATCCACGGGGTGCATCGTACCCAATCTGCTTATGCCACCATTGTTGAACTTGTCCAAGTCTTGTTGCTTTCCCAACAAGACCCAACTCAAACTCAAGAATCGTTACAGAGGATCGTTTTCGTAGCCGGGAAATTGAATAACCTAAATAGGTATAACCAGCATAGGGCCTATCCATGTTTAGAGTGCCAACAAACGTAGTCTTTCTAGGATTAAAGATTTTGCTTCCGAATTTGATTGAGGAAATAACCTTGGAGGAAATATTTTTTCGATTTAACCACTTAACCAAATTCTTTTGTTCACTTTGTAACTTTCTATAAGCAAGCTCGTGACCCGCAGTATAATAATAATCGCTAAAAAAAAGAACGTCATTATCCACAGTAAGACTAATTTCATTTGAGACAGTCTTCAACGTATCGGCTTGGTAAAATGAAAAACAAGGTTTACTCGGAAAAAGAATCGATATAATAAAAATGATTCTCAAACTTGTTAAATCATAGTCAATAATAGTACTACTTGAAATTTAGTATATAGGAGTAACTGTAACTGCATCTTCAAAAAAAGAATAAATAAAAAACTTACTATTCTTGTTGTCCAATCCAAATATAGGCTGTACGCTGCTTTCCAGAGGCCTGTTAAGAACTGAATTTCCAAGTTGATCATATAAAAATGAAAATTTTTGTTCACTATCATAAAAGCAAAAGATAGTTCTCCCTTCTGATAAACTAAGGACGGAAGGCACAAGACTAGCCGATCCCGGATTTTGCTTTTCGAAAACCAATTGATTTTGTTTGTTGAATACTGCAATCTTGTCTGTATCAGTCCTGATATAAAAAAAGTTTGATTTACCTGTTTGAGTTGCTACTAAAGAAAATGTAGAATTATTGCCCTTGACCAAATTTTCTTGAGACACTATCTTCGTATCAAGGCCACGCTTTGTTGCTATGCCATCGGACGAAACCGTATAAAGAAAAGTATTGGAGAGTTTTGTTCCCATTTCTAAAAAATAGTCACCCGAAAATGGTTTCATTTTTAGGGGATAGCCGTTCTCATAATCACCCCTTCTGCTAAAAATATGAACGGCTCCATCCTCTGTTACAATTAAATAGTAATCTCTGCCACCAATGCGATAATGCTTTGGCGCTGATTTAATTCTTGAAGAAATCTGTTTCGGATTCCATCCTTCCAACGATGTTACTTCCTTATCCAAAACATAAACATCGCCATCCGCGGAAGCAAGCAAAAATCGGTAGTTCTTACTCTTATCATAATCAACAAGTTCCGAATAAGTTGTGTTAACTGGGGACTTTTTAGGGAATCCTTGCAGATTACGCCCTAACCGGTCAATGATATAAATTGAAGTTGGTGTAGTGATGAAATACTGCAACTTATTATTTTTAAAATAATCTATTTCGCTAATGCCTTGAATCATTCCATCAAGGTGATATTCCCAAAGCGTTCTTTCATTTGTGGAGAATAAATAAATGTGATAAGTGGAGTCCTGTAAGATTAAATCATCATTCGTTGAAACGTGGCTTTTAACCCGCCATCCTTTTGCAATTTTATTGGGTACATTAAAAGTAGCTTGCATGGATGAACTCCTTCTATTTGTTGTCTTCCTTGTTAATTTCTCCAAATTCACACTTGTGTAAAAATGATTGTCAAGCGAAGTGAATTGCATACTTGCCCATGATAAGGATGACAACTTTAACGAATCCAAAAGAGGCAACCATTTCTCATTCACATTTTTATCGCTAAATGCTGGACTACGAAAAAAAATTGAAAGATTGCTTTCCTGAAGACCTTTTTCATAAAACCGCTGAAAGGCAAGTGACTTACCCCAGGTATCATCCGATTCGATGGCGTCTATCAAAGATTTAATACCAATCACATCCGTTGAAAAAAATGCATAATTCTCCTTAACCGTATAATAATCATAAGATCCTTTCGGAATTAATCCGGCAAGAGACTTCGAAACAATATCATCCTTAATACCCCGGATTTCATATCCTGCGTACGATTCGAAATAAGAACCAGAATCAATTAATAAGGAGTTATTTTCCAATTTTGCAAAAATTAAGAAACTCTTCTGATCCGTCTCACAAACTGCCAACTCATCGCTTAGGTATAATTTTAATGAATCAGATGGTCTGAAGGAGTGTATCAATTTTACAAAATCAGAAAATCCATAGTGAATGGTAACCCTAGAATAATTTGGAATAAACCTGGCAGCTCCAAATTTTACCGCACTCTGATTTTGGAAAACAGAAAGACTTAGATTTTGATTGAGGCTATCAATGGTAAATCCATTCATGGAAATGAAATCATTATCCACTTTTACATCCAACATCGATGATTTTGCAAATTGTTTTAGTAGGGGAATTGATTCAGTTAATGAACTATTGATTAGTGTTAACTGTGAAAGCTTAGAGAAGTTCACATATAAATTTCCGGCATCAGATTTAATGGAGGCAAACTGAAATAAATTTTTATTTGCCGGCCTAAACCCACCTCCCTCACTAATCAATATTCGGATTGCAGTTTCTATTAAAAAAGAAGATTTACTTAAAAAAAGTATTCCGCTCGAATAAGCAAATGCACTGTTGACCTTATTCTTTTCATCAAGAATTTCCTTTATCGCAATACCATTATATACTCTACTTACTATTCTTTGCTTCGATTGGGTGAGACTGGTGTCTTTTAGGAGCAATTCATATTCCTTTTCAAGTAGTGGAAATGTATACAATAATTCGAATTCATGTTTTGATACACTTTGCAATGCTACAATAAATGAAGGTGACGAATTTTTAAAAAAAGGAAGGAAGGTTTTATCCGTTGTCGGTCGATGAATTGTTTCAAAGATCAAAACAGAATTTTGATCAATTGCATCCCAATATGATACCTCTTTGTTTTCACAGGCAATGAAGCCACTTAGAATTAGAAAATAAAGTGAAGAGATTAAGAAGCCGTATTTTTTCACTGACTCAAAGCTACAAAATTTAAGAGATCGACAGACTTTCAAAGGGCGTTGATGTAGCACGACTCCAAAAAAAAAGACCCGATCAGTTTATGAAGGGGTCTAAGGATAATAAAAAATAGGCAACGACTTACTCTCCCGGGTTTTACCCTAGTACCATCAGCGCGGGTGGACTTAACTTCTCTGTTCGGAATGGGAAGAGG
>JAEUUA010000003.1 GCA_016787755.1 Cyclobacteriaceae bacterium
ACCTTGCCTTAGTTGCTGGACGTACGAGTACAATCCTATGAGAATAGTGAGCACAAGAAATGCGACCCACACGTTTCCCGTCCAACTAAATTTTTTAGGTGCAAGGTCTTTCACTAATTGATCATAGGCAGCGTTCATGGCTCTTGTGGTTTATCGACTGATTGAAACTCGGTGTAATTCTGCAGGCCTTCTTCAAAGTCAACAATCCGGTCACTCGGAGGCAGGTAATAAACGCTGGGCTCTGTACCCAGACTTTCCATCAACCGGTAGCCGGCTCTGTCTTTTAAAAGTTTACTTAGCTTAAAGGATTGACCGCTTCCGTTGGTTACGGTATCTTCATACATGTCACCAAAACTGAACACATCATTCGGGCAGGCGCTCACACAATGAGGCAACTCACCTTTGTCTATCATGTGGGGGCAGAAATCACATTTATCTACCGTACCTTTTTGACTGGGCACACCGGCATAGTCAGCAGTATATTCCGCTTGTTCCACCTCTTCGCCTTGCCAAGGGTCAGACCAATTGAATACCCTAACCGAATACGGGCAAGCTGCCATGCAAAATCTGCAACCAATGCACCGGTTATTGTCAATCAACACAATACCATCTCTTCGCTTGAACGTGGCATCTACCGGGCAAACTTTTACACACGCAGGCTCATCGCAATGCTGACACAATGTAGGTTGCCAATACGGTGCGGATTTTTCATTGTCCTGCATTTTGTAGATCTTAATCCACGCATTTTCTCCTGTGATGTAATGGTTTTTATTGCACGAGCTTTGGCATTTACGAGCGTTTCTGCATTTGGCAAGATCCACCACCATCACAAACTTCCGGTTGGGAAATCCTTCTCGGGGATTGTAGTCAGACTTTTTTTCATGCGCATGTTCCACTGCCGATGCGGGCACCTGCATCAATGTTCCGTCAGTTGACATCACCTCGATAGTCTCCTCAGAATTTAAACTTTCTGATTTACCAAAAACTTTTGCGAGCAATGCCCCGCTTGCGGCTGTGAGCAAACCAAATTTAAGACCTTGCTGCACAAAGTTGCGTCTTGACTTTTGTTGGTTATCTTTTTCAGGTTCCATGGTTTCCTTATTTGGTAAAGCCTTTTGGTTTCAGCCAGCTTAAGAGTGATTGATTAGACATTTTCTTTTCGATGACCTTTGCATTTTTAACTGCATCCCTTCTCACCTTCACTGCCTTGCCTTCAGGCGTAAGCATGGTGACGAATTCATCGTCTTTGAATTGTTCGTCAACAGGGGATTTGGCCAACGGTCTTGTCACAGGCAAAAAGGGAAGAGCCAGGCTGAACCCTAAAAATTTTCTTCGCGAGAATGGATTGTTTTTCATATTTGGCTTGTTTAAAATTTTTCAAAAATTCCAAAGACGATTGATATTAAATCCTATAAGAAATTGTTTCTCTGACAACTTATTCTCATTCAGAAAGTAATTGGCTTGTGGTACAATTCGGTTGTAGTTGCCCACAAACACCTGGAAAATGTGTGAACTGGTAGCCATTTCAATTCCCAATGCAAGCCCTGGGTTTTTTGAGAATTCACCCAACGGTTGATTGTAGTCAATCAGTATAGCGGTCGTTTCGCTGATGTTTGCTTTACCACCGAATGCAATCGCGAATAAATTGTTTGACTGATCCGGCTCAACAATATTATAGTGAGAAAAACTCGGAGCTACCTGAAGAGAGATCGATTGACTAAATCGTCTCATGATTAGCAATTGACTAAAATAGGAAAAACGGTCAGAAGTCTTAGCGAAGAAACTGGATTCTCGAGCATCAATAGCCGTGTTACCGTAAAATGTTAAACTCACCGGTATTTTTCCTGATCGTGTTTGACGGATTAAACCAACTTTGATATTAAAATCCTGCAAGCGATAATCTTTGGTCGTTCCGAAACCCAGCGTTACGTTGTTTGAGATGGAGTAGGCAAGCGCTATGCGTATGTTGGAGGGTCCCCATATGCCGGCCAAGTCTTTGTTACCGCTCTTTATTACACCAAACCTGTGCTGAATATCGAACTGCAAAGTTTTCTTCGGATTAAGAACACCTGTAACGTTATCAATCAACCAGGCACCCTGGAAGGCAGCGCGCTGAGGTTTGTCTTTTTTTTCTGAGAGTGAATCAGCTTCTTGTGCAAACAAGTTGACGTTCAACAATGAAAGAAGCAGGATAAGAAATGTATGATTGCGTTTCATAATTGTAGATATTTAAGTCAGTTAATTATTTTTTGCCCCTTCATCGATCCATTTCCGAATCAGTGCAATGTTTAATGGAGATAGTGGTGTGGCCGGAGGCATATTGTTGCCGTCTTCGCTATTCCTTTCGAGCATTTCTACCAACTCACTCCCCTCTGAATCACCCGGAATAATTCCTTCCTCATCGCCTTCCATCAATGAACTGTACGCAAAGCCCTCTCGTAAATCAGGCTCTGCAATAGCAGGATTATGACAACCTGCACATTGTACGTTTAGAATCGGCTGGATATCCAGCGCGAACGAAACATTGTCCTTTACAACGGGAAGTTCTTCTTCGAACTTATCGTTTTCGCAGGCACCGAAAAGGAGAAGGGCACCTCCCAATACAAAAAGTTTAATCGCCTTTTTCATAACTTGTTACGTTAGTTGAGACTTCAGATTTATTGTTCATATACTTTCAAATGCTTCATCAAAAAAGATGGCGGATCTATCACATATCCATCCCCTCCATCGCACCGCCACCTTGTTTTACTTTCCATGCACTGTTCAATAAATAGGCACCGGATATTACTACGCGGTCGCCTGCTATTAATCCACTTATGATTTCTACTTCGCGTTTGTTGCTGATACCCGTTTCAACCATGCGTTGTTCAAACATGCCATCCGGTGTTTCAATCCAAACTGTAGTAAAATTTTCCAACAGTAGCGCTGATTTCGGTATCACCAGGGTCTCTTTTCTGTTGCGTTTTAAATAGACATAGGCCATCAAACCAGGCTTATAATTTCCTTTCAGATTGTTAATTTTGATGCGTACCAGGTTGATCTTCGTATTGTCCTCCAGTCGTGGGTTATCGTACACAATCTCACCTTTAATGCGTTCACCCGGAAAAGCTTCAAATTCCACTTCAAGAGTCGGTGATTGTTTCAGGTAATTGATCTCACTGCTGTATAATTGGGCTTCGATCCATAAGCTATTTAAGTCCGCCAGCCTGAACATGGGGCTTCCGATCTCAACGTACTCACCCTCTCGCACGAGCAATTCGGACAAGTACCCGCTGCGGTTAGAGTAGAAGGTGATCAGTGGAGAAATGCTTTTCGTTTTTTCAAGCTCGTTGATTTGTTTTTCGGTCAGCGTCCAAAGTTCAAGGCGCCTCCGGGCTGCTTCGACCATTCTTTGGGTAATCTCTTTTTGAGTTGTTGCTTTTTTATTTTCATCGATAGCCAGCAGGTATTCATTTTCGTATGACAGAAGTTCTTCGCTATAGATACTGTATAGGGGATCTCCGGTGTTCACATAGGTGCCGGGGTTGCGCACAAAAAGTCTATCGATCCGGCCCTTTACGCGGGAGCTAACGATATTGATATTTCGTTCATCGACCGCAGCGGTGCCAATCAGTGTTGTCTCTTCAAAGATTGTTTTAATTTGTGCAGTGTCAATCTGAATGTTAGCCACTACTCTTTCCTGTTCTGTTAATGAGAGCATAGCTTCATGCTCATCACCATGTCCTTCGTGCGCTTGTTCTGGTTTCTTTCCACAGGATGCTGAGAGAGCGAGAATTAATAGGGCGATATAAATCGTATTTCTTTGCATGACTCACTCTGGTTTGACTAAACTTTCACGATCCATTAAGTACCCGGCA
>JAEUUA010000013.1 GCA_016787755.1 Cyclobacteriaceae bacterium
CCATTTCTACAACATGCAAGGTTTTGCCTTCTTCAGCACCTTTTCGCATTTGAATAAACAATGCATCTTTTGTTGTGGGTGCAGTAAAGGGAGGTTGGATTACGCCTTCACTGCTCATCCAAAGCGTGACTGATTTTTTATAGTCATCGTTCCATAAGCAATAGCCCGCACTCCATGCCGGCATACCCAGGCTCTGTACCTGCTGAAATAATAAAGCAGCCGCTGCCGGCAACTCCTCACTTTTTTGCATGGCCATGGTTCTGGCACGCACGCGTTCCAATGCTAATTGTATCTGCGCTTCTTTTGCCTGTGCTTCGGCTTTTTGCAGATCTTTAAATCTTCTGTAAGCCAAATCAAAAACCTGTGACGAGCGTTTTTGCAGTTCGATAGCATCGTTAGCGGGCGCTTTGGATGTAACCATTAATAACGCACCACCTGTGAATTTCGAAAAATGATAATACCGCTTTTCTTTTGTAGTGCCACTTTTAATCATGGCATCACGCACTTCGGGCGCAAGCCGAAACAAAATTTTGTACCACTCTACTTGCTTCGCACCACCCACTTCAATGGTATAGTCCTTTGCTTTGCTTTTGAATTTTTGAACAAACTCCTTTGCAATGGCACAAGAGGTCTTAGGGATTTTAAAAAAACCAAAGCTGATGTTTCCCTTTGTTTTGCTGCTCAAACGAAATGCCCTCCAGGAAAAAATGTTGTCGGCATCTTCATCATACAAATGCACCGCAGATGTTTCTAATTCAGGCTGGCCAAGATAGCCCATTTGCTCCCGCATCACTTTGGCCACTTCCATAAATTCCTCTGATTTATGCATAGCCAGTGCCCTTGCCCTTATTCTTTCCAACGCGGCTTCAATCTTGGCTTCTTTTGCCTGTGCTTCGGCTTTTTGCAGATCGCTAAATCGCTTGTAGGCAAATGAAAAGACAGTAGTCGCCCGCTGCAACAAATCCCAACTCTCGGGAGAGATTTCTCCGGGCGAGGCCGCGCCCATAAATCCATTGGAGAATTTTAGTAAATGATAGGTTCGCTCAGGAATTTCGCCACCATAATATCCTTGCAGAACAGAAGATTTGTCCGCACAATAGTTGATCCACTCTTTTCGGTTTTTGCCGCGCATCAGGATGGAGGTGCGGGTTTGTTTCGAGCGATAAAACTTTTGCATCTCACGTCCCACCCAGGTTTCAACCAGGTGCAACGTCATGTGGTCGGTGACAAGTTTTTTATTATTACCACGCACATCTTTAATGGCGTACCAGCACTCAGTAGTTTCGTTTTCGTTCACGATATAGATGGAACTCGTTTCCAGTTCTTCCACACCGAGTGCGCCCATTTCCTTGCGCAGCACCTCGGCCACTTCGGTTAGCTCTTCTGGCTTTTGCATGGCGAGTGAACGTGCTCTCACTTTTTCCATAGCCGCTTCAATGGCCAGTTCGCGGTTCTTGTGTTCTAGTTCAACGGTGCGCCTTTTTACTGCATCGCGGAGCTCGAGATTTTCTTTTTCTATTTTCTCGGAAGCAAGCTGCTGGCCTTCTTCTGTCCGATGATCGGGGAATGAAGCGTGTTGGTGTAAGGCTTTCCAGCCCCCATCTATGTATTTTACGATGCAGGAAATCCGGGCATGTCCATAGAATGACCAATTCCTTCCGATAAGTACATACAGGTCGCTCTCTTCGCGAACCACAGCACTTTCGCTATCCAACGGTTGTATGCTAATTTTTCTGTTGCGCAGTTGCGCCTTGCCTCGCAACTCCTCGGCCGTTGCTGTATAAAACTTCACTGCGTCTCGCTTGCTGAAGAACACTTCTCCGTTGGCTGAGCCGAAAATGCTGAAATCATCCACCAGATAAGAAGAGAATTTTTTCATATCCGCTGAAAGATTGGATTCCCAAAAGTCGTAGTAAGCCTTCAGCAACCCTTCCTCTGCTTGTTTGGTCAGTTTTATTTTTGACGTTGATGTGCTTGTCTTTTTTTTAAGTAGTGTCGCAGCCTTTGCATTCTGCTTGGCCGCAACTTTCTTTTTGGCGGGCGCTTGTAAATTTTTCTTTTTCATTTCTTTTAAACTTCAAGGCAGGAGGTTACTCACCAATTGCATTTGCAGGTAACCCATTAATCCAGCTTCCAATTTACTTTTTTTAAGGAGTTTACCTCTCACTTGTCATCAATTGTTTACTCCACTACATTTTGGTTGCTTAACTTTATATTCTGCTGAGGAAGTTACCCTTAGATTATATAAACTTGCAGCATAATTTTATACTATGGCTAAGTACACATTTACCGAGAAGAAAGATACCCGTTCAGGATTTGGCGTTGGCCTTCATGAGCTTGGGAAAGAGAACGCGAATGTAGTGGCCTTGTGTGCCGACCTAACGGGATCCTTGAAGATGGATGCCTTTAAAAAAGACTTTCCGGAACGCTTCTTCCAGGTTGGGATTGCCGAGGCTAATATGATGGGTCTTGCAGCAGGTATGACAATCGGTGGTAAAATTCCTTTTACAGGCACCTTTGCCAACTTTTCAACCGGGCGTGTGTACGATCAAATTCGTCAATCCATTGCATACTCCGGTAAAAATGTAAAGATTTGTGCTTCCCATGCGGGTTTAACACTAGGTGAAGATGGTGCTACCCACCAAATACTGGAGGATATTGGCATGATGAAAATGCTACCGGGCATGACCGTTATTGTACCGTGCGATCATAACCAGACCAAGGCAGCGACAATTGCATTGGGTTCTCATGTAGGTCCAGCGTACTTGCGTTTTGGCCGACCAAACTGGCCTATTTTTACTGGCGATAGACCTTTCGTTATAGGCAAGGCCGACAAGATGATTGAAGGCTCTCACGTTTCCATTTTTGCAACGGGCCATATGGTGTGGTTGGCGATTGAAGCCGAAGCCATGCTGGCCGAAAAAGGAATCTCTGCGGAAGTAATAAATATTCATACCATCAAGCCACTAGATGTAGGGGCGATACTTGCCTCCGTTCAAAAAACAGGTTGTGCAGTTACCTGCGAAGAGCATCAGATCAATGGCGGCCTAGGCGACAGTGTTGCTCAGGTACTCAGTCGTTTTAATCCGTCTCCCTTAGAGATGGTTGCAGTAAACGATTCATTTGGCGAAAGTGGCACCCCTACTCAACTACTTAAGAAGTACGGATTAAGCTCTGAGAATATTGTGGCTGCTGCCGAAAAGGTGATCAAGCGGAAGTAATCTTTTTACATTTTGTATTTTCCTTTGCGACTTTGCGTGCAAAAAATGTAAAGCGGACTAATGAAAATCTGCGTAGCTCAAACCAATCCTGTTAAAGGTGATATTCAACGGAATATTGAAAATCACAAAAAACTAGTAGCGCAGGCTGTCGAACAAAAAGCTGATCTTATTGTCTTTCCTGAACTATCATTAACTGGTTATGAGCCTACGTTGGCAAAGGAAGTAGCGATCACAAAAGAGGATAACCGTCTTAATGATTTTCAAATTCTAAGCGATGCCAATGAGATAACCATTGGTGTAGGTGCGCCCACCAAAAGTGATGCAGGTATCTGCATTAGCATGATTCTCTTTCAGCCTGGCAAGCCACGGGAAATCTATTCCAAAAAATATCTTCATACCGATGAAGAACCTTATTTTGTTAGTGGAGATAATTTTCCGTGTTTGACAATCAAAGACACGAACATAGCTTTTGCTATCTGTTACGAAATCTCTATCGACAAACATGTAGAGCAAGCCCTTAAAAATGGAGCAACCATTTATTTAGCCAGCGTTGTCAAATTTGAAAGTGGAATTGATAAGGCTATACAAAGACTAGCTTACATTGCAAGCACCAATAACATGACTGTATTAATGTCAAACTGTGTTGGCATTTCTGATGGCCAACACTGCGCAGGTAAAACTTCTGTATGGAATTCGAACGGTGAGCTAATCAATCAACTCAATAATACAGACGAAGGGATTTTAGTCTATTAAAAGTTAAGCGCTTGACTTATACGTACATATTTAATAATTTTGTACGTAATTAAAATTCTATGGATGTAAAATTGACCCTAAAGCTGAAGCAATCCGTGATTGAAAAGGCCAAGGAATATGCTAAGGATCAGAAAACAAGTCTTTCGAGATTGATTGAAAATCACTTGCTCAATATTACGAATGAAAAAGAATCTTCAGATAAAATTACTCCGTTAGTCAAAAGTCTTTCGGGTATCATTGATTTGCCAAAAGACTTTGACCCTAAAAAAGGATATGCCGATTTTCTTACAGACAAGTATAAGTAGTGGAAAAAGTATTTGTTGATACCGACATTATTCTTGATCTGCTTGCAAGCAGAGATCCATTCTATAAGCACGCTGCAATTCTCTTTTCCGATGCCGATAAAGGCAACATTGAATTATTTGTCTCTTCACTCTCTTTTTCAAATCTAAATTATATTCTTTCAAAGCAATATACGGCAGATCAAGCTCGCAAAAAGCTTATGAAGTTTAAAACACTTGTTACCGTATTAGCTGTTACTGATAAAATAGTGGAGTTGGCGCTGTCTTCAGACTTCAAAGATTTTGAAGATGGATTACAATACTTCACTGCAATCGAAAATGGAATAAAAAGACTTTTAACCAGAAACCTCAAAGATTATAAGGCAGCTGAAATAATAGTAATGACAGCAGAACAGTTTTTGAAAGGTAAATAATAGCATTACAGCGTAGCCATATCAATTACAAAGCGATAACGCACATCGCCTTTCACCATCCGCACATAAGCAGCTTCAATATCTTTAATAGCAATCATTTCAATATCAGAAACGATATTGTGTGCAGCACAATAGTCTAACATCTCTTGTGTTTCACGAATGCCTCCAATCATAGAACCAGCCAAAGTTTTCCGCTTAGGAATTAAGCTGAACGCATCTATCGGTAAAGCTTCTGGTGGAAGCCCCACCATTACCATCGTTCCATCAGGTTTTACCATTCCAAGGTACAAATCCAAATCATGTGCACCAGAAACTGTATCTAATACAAAATCGAAACTATTGCGTGCCTTCTTCACAGCATCCTTATCAGTAGTAACCAAAAAATGATGTGCCCCTAAGGCAAGTGCGTCTTTCTCCTTCCTTACAGAAGTGCTCAGCACCGTAACTTCAGCACCCAGCGATACAGCTAGCTTAACGCCCATATGTCCAAGACCACCTAACCCAACGATGGCAACCTTTTGTCCCTTCCCTACTTTCCAATGCATTAAGGGTGAATAAGTAGTAATACCTGCGCATAGTAAAGGCGCCACCGCATTCAACGGAAGCTTATCAGAAATACGAAGTGTATAATTTTCGTCAACTACAATAAAGTTTGAATAGCCACCTTGTGTTGGAGTCTTTCCATCTTTGTCATAACTATTGTAAGTGCCTGTCATTCCATTCTCACAATACTGTTCGTTGCCAGCTTTGCAACTTGAACAGCTACGACACGAATCAACAAAACATCCAACGCCTGCCAGATCTCCCACGTTGAACTTTTTCACAGCAGCCCCTACTTTCGAAATCTTGCCTACTATTTCATGACCCGGCACCATCGGATAAATTGCTCCACCCCACTCATCGCGAATCTGATGCAAATCAGAATGACAAACACCACAAAATTGAATGTCGATCAGCACATCATGTGCTCCCACTTCCCGCCTGTCAAAACTAAAGGGTGCTAAAGGGGATGTTGGATTTTGAGCTGCGTAACCTTTGGATGCAATCATATGTTGAGCGTTAAGATATTTTATAATAATGGCTAAATCTCATCCAAATATTTTTTACTTCAAACAAAAGGGAGTGTTAATTTAAAATTTACTAGTTTACTACTTAAAGGAGAAAAGAATACCTTGTCGTGAGTTTTAAATCCGTTTTATGAAAGCTACACTACTTACTGTTTTATTTTCATTCTGTTTTTTGCTGGGACAGTCACAACAGAAAAATTATGCATTAATAAAAGCGAATGTTTTTAATGGCTTCGAAAATAAAATATACCCAAACAACACGCTACTTATCAAGAACGGAATAATTGAACGCATGGGAGGCGCTGATTTAACTGTGCCTTCAGGTTACGAGATAATTGATTGTCTGAACTATTATTTGATGCCGGGAATGATTGATGCACACTCACATCTCGATAATCTGGCATCGGCAAAGCGAGCGCTTGAAACCGGGGTAACTACCGTACGCACGGCAGGCGTTTCAGCTTATCAGGATGTTGCATTAATGAATCTTGCAAAGACAGGTCAGATTGCAGGACCGGATATTATACCTGCAGGCGTATACGTTAGTCCTAATCTGGAGGAAACTGTTTTAGCAGATGTTCGACTAGCCCCTTTATTGACAGGTGTGAAAACCGATGAGGAATTAAAGTTGCTGGTGAATGTAAATATTGACCGAGGTGCCAAAGTGATTAAAACACGAGGTACAGAGCGAGCTGGAAGGCCCGATACGGATCCGCGTGAGCAGGTGTATACCGAACGCCAAATTCAGATAATTGTGCAGGAAGCCGGAAAGCGCAACGTACCTGTCATGATACATGCCCATGGTGATGAAGGTTCGAGAGCGGCCGTTCTTGCCGGAGCCCGCAGTATTGAACATGGAACATTTTTAAGTGATGAAACGCTTAGGCTTATGAAAGCGCGCGGCACGTTCCTGGTGCCAACATTCATAACACTTGAAGACCTGACCCAACCGGGTGGTGATTATGAAGGGCCTGTGCTGGAACTGCGTGGAAAATTTATGATGCCACAAGCTGAAAAAGTTTTTAAGAAAGCACATGAATTAGGGGTAAAGATGGTGACCGGTGCCGATAATAGTTATACCGCCCAAACCACCAGCCGAATTTCACTAGAGTGCGCACACTTCGTTCGAATGGGTATGACCAATTTCGAAGCAATACAATCGGCAACCATAATTGCAGCTGAATTATTAGGTGTAGAAAAGAATACCGGTAGGATTGAAAAGGGATTTGATGCCGACCTTGTTTTAATTCCGGGTAATCCACTGGAGGAGATTCGCCATCTTCAGGACGCTTTGTTGATAATGAGCAATGGCCAATTGGCAGTTAAGCGCATCCCTTTCGGAAAATAAATTTAAGATTTTTGCAACTTTTATCGTAATATTACGATTGATACAATATGGGACTCTCTAAAACCGAAGATTTTACCAAAACACAAAATGAGGTGGCCAGCATTGCCAAAGCACTAGGGCATCCGGCCCGGATTGCCATCTTGCAATACCTGGCCGAAAAGAAATCATGTGTGTGTGGCGAAATTGTAGATGAACTCCCTCTATCGCAGTCAACGGTTTCGCAACATTTAAAAGAATTGAAAAAAGTAGGTTTGATTAAAGGAGAAATTGAAGGTCCGTCAGTGTGTTACTGCATAGATCCGAAGACACTTCTTAAAGCCCAAAAACTATTAGGGGACCTGCTTCAGGGAGTTCAGGCTGGTTGCTGCTAAAAAATTTTTGATCACATTAATCGCAATATTACGATAACTAGTAAACCAAAGTAATTATGACAACTTCAGAAGAACTTAAACATCTGGTGAAAGAAAAGTATGCTGAAATAGCAACACAGACCAAGCAACAAAACGAAACCAGCTGCTGCGGAAGTGGGTGCGGGTGCGCCACTATTGATGAAGCACTCATGGCTGAAGACTATACTAAATTACAAGGCTACAATGCCGAGGCCGACTTGGGATTGGGATGCGGATTACCAACAGAATTCGCTAACATTAAGGCTGGTGATATGGTAATTGATTTAGGTTCGGGTGCGGGCAATGATGCCTTTGTGGCGCGTTCCATTACTGGGGCGACAGGAAAAGTAATTGGGGTCGACTTCACTGAAAAGATGATTGAAAAAGCTCGCGTCAATGCAGAGAAGTTGGGATTTCATAATGTCGAATTCCGATATGGTGATATTGAGAAACTTCCTATAAGTAATTCAGTAGCCGATGTAGTGGTGAGCAACTGCGTGATGAACCTTGTACCTGATAAAGTGGCAGCCTTTAAAGAAACATTCAGAGTGTTAAAATCCGGGGGTCATTTTAGTATTTCAGATATAGTGCTTGTTGGCGACTTGCCTGAGGGATTAAGAAAAAATGCGGAGATGTATGCGGGTTGCATTTCGGGGGCTATTCAAAAGAATGACTATCTCCAGATTGTTAAGGATGCAGGCTTTGTAAATCTTAAAATCCAAAAGGAGAAGAAAATAATTCTTCCGGATGAAATTCTATCTGCCTACTTAAGTGAAACAGAGATGAGTAAAGTAAAGAAAGGTGATTTAGGGATTTTTAGCATTACCGTATATGCCGAAAGACCAACAGAAACAGACGAATCTAAAAAGGCAGCGAAAGCCGCATGTTGTGGCGAAGGTTCAGATTGTTGTTAATCCTAAAAAATATCACATCTATTTCAATTTTTGATCGAAGGTTATAATCTTTGTTACATGAAGGAATTTGTGGTGCAACAGGAAATCAAAACACAAAAGGAACTCGAAGCCTTACAGGTCTTTCTTCGCGCCAACCTATTGCCGGCTGATGACATTCGATTGAACAACAGTGTTTATTTAACTTACTACAATACAGAGGAAGTATTAGTGGGATCGGGCGGGCTTGAAATTTATGATACCAAAGCCTTGCTCCGATCTCTTGCTGTGAGTCCTGAAATACGAGGCCAACAGTTAGGCAAGCAAATAGTATCTGATTTATTAGCAAAGGCGAAAAGCTTGGCTCTAGTTGAAGTGTACCTCTTAACCGAGACTGCTTTCTACTTCTTTCATAAATTAGGGTTTCAAGAATTACAACGCAATGAAGTACCGGATGTGATTCAATCATCCACCGAGTTCTCTCAGGTATGCCCAACATCAGCGCAAGTAATGAAGCTCAATCTCTGATCAAACTTACCTAACATTTGTTAATCAGCTTTTGAAAGATACTATTCGCTATCTGCTACTACACTGTGGACTTTTAGTTTTACTTTTGAGGTTGTTATAACTGCCCATGAAGCCCACTCGCTACTTCGTAATCGATTTCGATAGTACTTTTACAAAAGTTGAAGCCTTTGATGCCCTCGCTGAAATTTCTTTAAAGGATCATCCTAACGTTGAAAAGCTAAAGCAACAAATCTTCAACATCACCAATCAGGGTATGGATGGGTCAATTTCCTTTCGGGAATCACTTGAAAAACGAATTGAAATCCTGGCGCCTAATAAAAGACATTTAGAACAATTGGTGGTTGTACTGCGCGAGTTGGTTTCGGAATCTTTTAAACGAAACCGCGAGTTTCTTCAAACCTATGCCGATTACATTTATATCATCTCCAATGGATTTCATGCCTTCATCGATCCAATCGTTACTGAATTTGGAATTAAACCGGAAAACATTCGTGCCAATCGATTTCATTTCGATGAACAAGGTAATGTGACGGGGTTTGACAAAGAGAATCCGCTTTCGCAGAATAATGGAAAAGTGGAACAATTGAAACGATTGAACCTGCCGGGCGATGTGTTTGTTGTAGGCGATGGCTATACCGATTATGAAATAAAGCAGGCAGGACTTGCCAACAAGTTTTTTGCTTTTACCGAAAACGTAGAACGTGAAAAAGTATTAAGCAAAGCCGATCATATTGCTCCTAGTTTAGATGAATTTTTATACCTCAATAAATTGAATACAGCTATCTCCTACCCCAAAAACAGAATCAATGTTCTGTTACTTGAAAATGTTCACCCCTATGCGGTTGAAGCATTTAAAGCCGAAGGTTTTAATGTGGAAGTCTACCCTGCCGGGCTTGACGAAGACGAATTGTGCGAGAAGATAAAAAATGTTTCGGTCTTAGGAATTCGATCTAAGACAAATGTAACTTCCAAGGTATTGGAGCATGCGAACCGGTTGATGACCATCGGTGCGTTTTGCATTGGCACGAATCAAATTGATCTTAAGGAAGCAACTAAGCGCGGCATTGCCGTATTTAATGCGCCTTATAGCAATACACGCTCTGTAGTTGAGTTAGTGATTGGTGAAATTATTATGCTTATCCGCAACCTGCCTGATAAGTTTGCTAAGATGCATGAGGGAAAGTGGGATAAGTCGGCCAGTGGAAGTTTTGAAATTCGCGGTAAGAAATTAGGCATTGTTGGATATGGAAATATTGGCTCTCAACTATCTGTGGTGGCTGAGGCCATTGGTTTAAATGTTTACTACTACGATCGCGAGGAACGGTTGGCACTTGGCAATGCCACTAAATGCAAATCCTTAAAAGAGTTATTAGAGCAGGTTGATATTATCTCGCTGCACGTAGATGGTCGCAAAGAGAATACAAACCTAATCGGACAAACCGAATTTGACTTGATGAAGAAAGGTGTCATTTTTCTAAATCTCAGTCGTGGCCATATTGTTGATATTGCTGCCCTCAAGAAAAATATTGAGAACGGAAAAGTTGCAGGCTGTGGCATTGATGTATTTCCTCATGAGCCAAAGAGCAATCATGAAGGATTTATTTCTGAACTGCGGGGCTTGCCTAATACAATCCTAACACCTCACATTGGCGGTAGCACATTAGAAGCACAAGAAAACATTGCTACGTTCGTTTCCGGAAAGTTTTTGGATTATATCAATACGGGTGGCACCAGCATCAGTGTAAATTTTCCCAACCTCTCTTTGCCCATTTTAGAGAATGCCCATCGGCTGATTCATATTCATAGCAACGTGCCTGGAATTCTTGCCAAGATCAATCAGATACTAGCTAATAATGGAATCAACATCGTTGGTCAGTATCTTAAAACAAACGAAAATATTGGGTATGTAATTACCGATATTGATAAGGAATACAATAAAGAGGTGATTAAGGAACTTCGGAGTATTGATAACACGATCAAGTTCCGGGTGTTGTATTAAAAGGTTAGTTATGAAGCTCATGAACCGTTCGGTGCATAAATAACTGCCACTGCTTTCCCTTTCTGCGATAGGCACGAACATACTGTAGCGTATAAGAACGATCTGTTCTTGTAACACGAAGTGTTCCATTGGTAATTCCAATGTCGCCATGAATCTCAACTTCAACGGAATCGATTTTGCGTGACACAAATTTGCCCTTATTCCTACCTACATCTTTAATCCAGCTTTCTTTGGAATCAACCAACCCGGTTCCATGCTTAAATCTGAAATCTTCTGCATAAACCTTTTCTAGAAATGAGATATCGGCAGCAACTACGGCTTGTTCTATGCTTCGCTCAAAAGCTAGTAAGTCTTTACCTGCATCTTGTGAAAAACCAGCAATGCCAATAAAGGGTAGAAGTAAAAGGAAAATTGCTCTCATAAAAAAAAAGAAAAACCCACTGGATTTGGAGAGGTGTTTCTGAACCTCAAAAACGACAAGTTTTGAGCTGTCCATTGGTCGCAACCTTCTACTGTTAACCTGCTTTTAGGGCGAGGTCACGCGAAACGCGTGATGAAGCCTGATTTTGTCCACGAACTTTACTCGGTGTTGTATAAATGTTAGGTTCAGCAAACGTGTCCCAAACCCAAGTGGATTTAACGCTTCAAAAATACGAAATCACTCATCGAATACATTCTTGATTATTCTCTAATTTTTTTGTAGTCGCTAAACCAACCATTTTGAGTGTCCATCTCTTTAAAGTTACTTTGCATGAGCTACTACTCTTATGATCAATTTTACCCCAGGTCCTTCACAACTTTACTTTACAGTTGAACCCCATGTGCGTCAGGCTTTCCGCGAAGGCGTGCCTTCTGTATCCCACCGAAGTAAGGAATTTGAAGCCATTTCAAAATCAACCACCGAAGGGTTAAGAGAATTGCTTGGTATTTCAAAAGATTTCCATATTTTTTTTGTAGGGTCGGCAACGGAAGTCTGGGAACGAGCTATTCAAAATTTAGTGCATGAACGATCCCTTCATTTTGTGAACGGAGCCTTCTCGAAACGATTTCATGAAATCGCGACACAACTTGGGAAAACTGCTGCCAAAGTAGAAGCTCCATTAGGCCAAGTTTTCGAATCGAATTACAAAGTAGATTCAACTTTCGAGCTGATTGCACTTACACATAACGAAACGAGTACGGGCACCATGCTTTCGATGGATTTTATCAATCAATTCAGAAAGCAATTTCCGGATTCTTTAATTGTAGTGGACGCGGTATCATCTCTTCCCTACCCGCAATTTGATTTTTCAAAAATTGATTCCATTTTCTTTTCCGTACAAAAAGGATTTGGATTGCCTGCAGGACTTGGCGTTTGGATTGTTAATGATCGTTGTATTGCCAAAGCTGAGTCATTGCTATCTAAAGGTATTTCTATTGGCACGTACCATAACTTGCCTACCTTACTTTCAAACGCTAAAAAGAATCAAACTCCTGAAACACCAAACGTACTAAGCATCTACTTGCTTGGCAAAGTGGTTGAAGATTTCTTGCGAAGAGGTATTTCAATCATCCGAAAGGAAACTGAATATAAAGCGGCCATTTTCTATCAAGCTATTCATTCACACACACTTGCTCAGCCTTTTGTTAAAGATCCGAAGTCAAGGTCGCAAACTGTGCTTGTAGCAGAAACCGGAGCTCATACTGAATTGATAAAAAAGGAATTGGAAAGTCGTGGATTATATCCGGGCGATGGATATGGTGATCAAAAAAAGACTCAATTGAGATTTGCTAATTTCCCTACGCATTCAA
Source organism: Cyclobacteriaceae bacterium (assembly GCA_016787755.1). GTDB lineage: Bacteria > Bacteroidota > Bacteroidia > Cytophagales > Cyclobacteriaceae > ELB16-189. Next base: position 12,702 of record JAEUUA010000013.1, read on the forward strand.
AAGAAACCTTTGAACGATTGGTTGATCTTTTAGAAAAAGTGAATTAGCATTTTTTCACCACTGCGGCACAAAGGATAAATCTAAATGTCATAGTAACTCAATAATGGATTCTCTTATCGCCTCAGTACTCCTCTGGTAATTTTTTCATTCATGCTACAAGCTGATTAAACCATGTTGTATCTTTATAGTCTAATGTTTCGGTGACCTAAAAACCTTGCCCTTGGAGGACAAAGAACTTCTTCTAAAAATCAGAAATCAAGAAACGCGAAGCTACGGCTTTAATTTGCTCGTGCGCACTTATCAACAGCGTGTTTACTGGCATGTGCGTAAAATGGTAATCGATCATGACGATGCCGATGATTTAACCCAGGAGGTGTTTATCAAAGTGCATAAAAATATTGAAGGATTTCGTGAAGACTCGCAACTATTTACATGGATTTATCGCATTGCCACCAATGAATGCCTCACCTTCCTAAATAAAAAGAGAAGGCGATTTTTTATACCCTTAGAAGACCTTGGAAAAGAACTCTCCAATAAACTAGACACTTCACCCGAAATAAGTGGTGAGGATATCCAGAAAAAATTGCAGAAAGCCTTACTTAAATTACCGGATAAGCAACGACTGGTTTTCAATATGAAATACTTTGATGATCTTCCATATGAAGACATCTCAGAAATAACGGGCACCAGTGTGGGGGCGCTAAAAGCTAGCTTTCACCATGCTGTAAAAAAAATTGAAGATTATCTGACTGCATGATTAAACTTTAGAAAAATTAATGAGTCTTAGAAACAATGAAAAAACTGGAAGACATCCCCAAAAAGAACATTTTTGAAGTACCTGAAGGGTATTTTGAAAAACTTCCGGGCATTATACAAGCCCGGGTGACAAAACCTGAACCTGTAGCGGTAAGGGTATGGGTAATCTCCCTAAAATATGCCCTGCCTTTGATAGCCGCCATGGCAGTTGGAATTTTCTGGTTTTCCAATCAATCCGAAAAGTCTTTCAATGAGCAATTGGCAAGCATTCAAACTGAGCAGTTGATTGCCTACTTAAACGATGCTGACCTACAGATCGATAATTTGAGTGAAACGGTAACCTGGGACGAAATTGATTTGATTGAACTGGAGGAAAAGGTGTACTCCTCGTTTGAAATAACAGGCGCAGAATTAGATCTGTTACTGGAAGAATTTAAAGAACCTGAAAACTTTTAACAGTTATGAAAAAATTACTTATCGTTGGATTACTCCTTGGCGGATGGGGGGTGTTTGCACAAGAAACCGATCCTGAAGTTACACAAGATCCAAAAGTGCAGGAGAAAATAAAAAATTTGCGGATTGCTTATATCTCCGACAAACTTGGATTAACACCTGAGCAAGCTGAGAAATTTTGGCCTGTATATCGGGAATTTTCAGACAAGCGAAGAGATATCAGGCAAGAATTTATTGAATCTCGTAAAGGAATCAAACAAGACAATCCTGATCCAGCCAAACAAGAAGACTTGGTAAAACTTGGGCTCATTTTAAAACAACGTGAACTAGATTTAGAAAAAGTTTATTCTGACCGTATGTTAAAAATAATTACAGCTCAACAAATATTAAATTTAAGGAGGGCAGAAGGTGACTTCCAACGAATAATTCTTGAACAGATTCAGCAACGAAGAATGATGCAACAACGAAATGAAACGATTCGAGAGCGAAATCAGCGCCTGAAACAACAGCGGAATTAAACAACATTGTGCCTTTAAAAGCGATTCTAATATCCCTTATTCTTTCATCAGTTTGTTTGACCACGGTACGTGGTCAACAAACAGATTCTGCTTTGTTGTATAATGACCCATACATTGCCGAACTTGATTCTTTATTGAATGAATCAGGGTCTTCCGATTTTTTGAAATTGATGGATAGCCTAATCAATCTGCCGGCACCCACTATCAAATCACAACTAATTACCCGATTAGGATACAATAGCAATGTTGTGTCAGCCAGTCGTACACTTGGCTTTAACCAATTTGGGATGGCACCAGGCATCTCCTACTATCATAAATCAGGCTTGTATGTAGACGCAACTGGGTATTGGAGTAAGGAATACGAGCCTAATTACTACTTAACGGTTGGTACCATTGGCTATTTAAATAGTCCAACAACCTGGTGGTCATTCATGACCGAATACAGTCGTTACATGTATTCCAAATTAAATGACGGGGAATATATTGCTTATAAGAATAATATTGGAGCCTCTAATTTTTTTGATGTGGGTTTATTCACCTTCCGGTTGGATTATCAATTTTATTTTGGAGATAAAATAGCTCACCGAATCAATCCAAGCATTATGCTCAATCTTCGCAAAACTAACCTTGGAAAAATTGATCGCATTGCTTTTTACCCCACCTTTTCAACCTTGTTTGGTAGTGAACAAATTACAGAGACAATTCCTTATGCACGCACACTCCTTGGTATCTTATATCGGGTGCGAAATCACTTGCCACTATATTACGAAAAAACTACCACCGAGTTTGGGGTATTGAACTATTCACTGGTTGCACCGGTTGCCATTACCCTAAAACACTGGACGTTTATTGTGAGCTATACTTATAACATTCCAAAGTCACTGCCGGGAGAAACAATTAACCTGGTGGATACCGGGTATCTATCGGCAAGTATCTCCAAAAGAATCACATTCTGATTGGTTCTTGCATCAGGGATTTGATTCTTGCTTACCATTCGATATTTTTCAACTTAAATACCCAGAATGAAATACACTCTACTGACTACGATACTGTTTATTACCTCTTTTTCCTTTGGCCAGGATTATCGGTGGCAACAACGGGTTGAATATACGATGAATGTGGAGCTTAATTCCACCCACCATCGGCTTAAAGGCGATCAAAAACTAGTGTATTATAACAACTCTCCGGACACGCTAACCAAAGTCTATTATCATCTTTTCTTCAATGCTTTTCAGCCCGGTAGTATGATGGATATCCGGTCGCGTAGTCTGCCTGATCCTGACCGCAGAGTGATGGATCGTATCTCTAAACTAAAAGATGATGAAATTGGATTTCAACGTATTCAATCTCTCAAACAAGATGGTAAGCCGATTACCTACAAAGTGGATGGAACCATCTTGGAAGTAACACTTGCAAAACCCTTGCTTCCTAAAACAAAGACAACGTTCGAAATGACTTTTGAAGCCCAGGTACCTATCCAGATAAGAAGGGCAGGTAGAGATAACCGGGAAGGAATTGCCTACTCCATGACGCAATGGTATCCTAAACTAGCCGAGTACGATTTTCAAGGCTGGCATGCTTATCAATATGTTGCACGGGAGTTTCATGGTGTATGGGGAGATTTTGATGTTAAGATTAAAATAGATCCGAAATTTGTGGTAGGTGGTACCGGAAAACTACAAAACCCGCAAGAGATTGGACACGGCTATGAAAAACCAGGCTCATCCGTAAAGCGGCCAAAGGGAGATTTAAGCTGGCATTTTGTGGCTAAAGATGTGATTGATTTTGCCTGGGTGGCCGATCCTGATTATACGCATGATCGGGTACAGGTACCTAATGGGCCCGAGTTACATTTCTTCTATCAGAAGAATGATAAAACAGTAAATACCTGGAAAAATATGGAAGGTGTAGCCGTGCAAGTTTTTGAATTTCTGAATAAAAATTTTGGGAAGTATCCATTCGATACCTACTCTGTAATACAAGGAGGGGATGGTGGCATGGAGTATCCTATGTGCACGCTCATTATGGGCGAAGGCAGTCAGGCCGGATTAAACAGTGTGATGGCGCATGAAGTGACGCATAGTTGGTTTCAAATGGCATTAGCTTCCAATGAAGCACTTTATGCCTGGATGGATGAAGGGTTCACAGATTTTGCAAGCGAGGAAGCACTAAATTCTATTTACAATGAACCTATTACCCATTCGGGCAGCTATAGAAGTTACTATGGATTAGTGAGTAGCGGTTTGCAAGAACCAGCAAGTCAGCATTCAGACCATTTTAATACTAATCGTGCTTACAGCACAGCAGCGTATAGCCTTGGGTCTGTATTTCTTCATCAGTTAAAGTATATTATTGGTACCGATAATTTCTATGCCGGAATGTTGCGTTACTACAATACATGGAAGATGCGGCATCCGGAACCCAACGACTTTTTGCGGATAATGGAAAAGACATCCGGAATGCAATTGCATTGGTATTATCGGTACTGGATTCAAACTACCAAACGCATTGATTATAGCATAAGTCGGGTATTTGATAAAGATGGATCAGCATTGGTTGAATTGCAGCGTATTGGAGAATTCCCTATGCCTATTGATTTGTTGGTAACATTTAGTAATGGCAGCAAAGAACTTTTCTATATCCCTACCAATGAGCAAATGGGACGAAAGACGCTTGAAGACAACTCCATAAAAAGAATTGATGCAGAAGCATGGCCGTGGGTTAACCCTACCTACGTGCTCAATATTGGCCGCAAAGCAAACGAAATTGAAACCCTAGAAATTGACCCTAGCGGCAGGATGGCAGATATTGATATGAAAAACAATATTCTTAAAATGTCGGACATTAAACCATACAGTAATCCGATAAAGTAACTGAGTACTTCTCAGTAAACTTCATGTCAATGATTAATGAATCTTTTTACCTTTTTGGTCGATTACAACAATCTGGCTTTCTCCATTTGTACCGGTAGTCTTAATGGTGAGTTCACCCGTGCTAGCCGTATAGAGTAATTCAGTTGGTGTTAATTCAAATTTATAATTAATTGCCCAGGCGAGTCCGGTTGCTTTATTAACACGGGCAATTGTGGCTGGAAACCCCTCCTTTACTTTGTTTTGAGAATAGATCAATGCAATGTAAACTTCATTAGCTTCTTGTACCCCTAATCCTTTAATTATTGGCAAACTCCTTTTCTTAAAGTTGGGGGCATCCACCGGAAAGGTTGTTCCTACATCCGGAATTCTTGAAGGCGTTATACTATATAAATAACCAACCGCCAGCGAATCCTTATATTTTAATCCAATAGTAAAACTTTCGGGTACTATAACCACAGGCTTTGAAGCCCGAGCCTCCTGTACCTCCATAAACAAAGGAATTGAATCGGAAGCTGCAATCACCCACTTCAAGGCATTGGTAGCTCGTGTCAATTCGCTTTCCTTCCGCGCTCGCTCCCGGTTTGCATACTCCTTAGTTGTTTTTACCAAACTCCTTAGAACCGCTGTCGTTCCGTAGGCACGGGAAATAAAATGATTATAGTTCATAGCAGCCGCCTCAAAATTACGGGCAGCTAAATGGCTTGAAATGCTGTCGAGTTTACGAACGGTGGTAATCTCCGATTTAATACAATTCATGCGAACGATCACACTGGCGGAATCGTGCAAATGTTTATTAGCAATAAGACCAGAAAGATATTCCAGTTCTACAATCTTCATCGAAAATAGTTCTGCCGGCATTGGATTTGTGTCAAACTTATTCAATTGAATATATGGGAGTTTATCAGCCAACTTTGATAATTCATTTTTGACAGAAACGGAATCCTTTTTTAACTTTTCCCGGAGCTTATTGATTTCCACATCATACGCAACAAGTTGATCGCGCATGGGCACGATTTCTTTTTGAATCGTTTCTACCGATTTTTTTACCCAACCGGAATAATCCCAAACCTTGAGATCACTTAACATAAAGTCGGTTGTAGTAAGGCCATCTTTCTTGAAATCATCAATCTTTAGAAGGGCTTGTTGTTGGTTATATCCCGTCTTACCTAACTCAGGAAGTATGGTTTTATAGTTTTTGAATGCCAGTTGACAAGAGTCAAAAACTAATGATAAGGTGTTTAGCTCTGCAAGCAGAGACTCTTCCGACCTTAAAAACATTTCATTCTCACTAGCATATTTTTCTTGAATAGCCTTGAACAACACATTTGCTTTCTCATACAATTTTTGAGCTTGTAAGAAATTTGATTTTAGCGGCTTTAATTTCTCCTTCTTTTCTTTTAATGCTTTTACCCGCGTTTCAATATCTAATTGTATATCCGATTGCTTTATGGCAAATTCAGCCGTGCGCGGATCTCTTCGGACATACACCTGGTAATTCTCATCATGCCGTTTAATCTCTTTCTCAGTGAGCATGGGCAAAGCCTTGTTCAAAAAGAAAATCGCTGAATCTATGTTATTCAGGAGGGTTTCAGTTTCCTTCAAGATATCATTTTTGGAAGAGTTTTCTTGATAAATGATCCCCATGTAGAGATAGGCACTTGGATTGTCCGTCTCTGACTGTAGGTAGCGCTTCAGAAATGGCTCAGCCATCTCATATTGCTTGGCGTTCAAAAGCTCAATCAAATCCTTGTATTTGACTTTTTGAGCCATTGCAAATGTGCACTGTAAAATTAAAAAAGTGGCGATTAAAGAACCTTTCCTAGACATTTTCACTTTATAAATTACTCCAAGTTATTAAAATTAAAGACATTTGACCACAACATTTCAATAACCAAGCCAATTTTGGATACTATGAAATTCTTTACTAGCCTCCTTAAGTCAATTCTTCCAGTGGTAATTATAGTTGGCCTACTGAAAGCAACTGGCTTCATGGGAGAAATTACATATGTGGCTCAATCAGCAGCCATGAAGGCGGGTGTGCTGAATGTAAATCCTTCTGAGCCCGAAAAGGAAACCAAATTTGATTATAGTTTTACAATTAAAGATCTTAAAGGAAATAAGTTTCCATTCGATCAGTACAAAGGCAAAGTAGTATTTATAAATCTGTGGGCAACCTGGTGCGGACCCTGTAAAGCAGAGATGCCTGGCATTCAAAAACTGTATGCTAAAATGAAAGACGACTCAGTAACTTTTATCATGCTTTCTTTGGATAAGGATCAGGCACTCCCCAAAGTACAGGCTTACGTACAAAAAAATGAATTCACCTTTCCGATTTTTATGCCCTCAGGTTACCTGGCCGAACAACTGCAAGTACCTTCCATCCCAACCACATTTATTGTTTCGAAGGAAGGGAAAATAGTATTGAAAGAAGTGGGAACCCGAAACTACGACACAAAAAAAATGCTCGATTTTTTACGAAAGGAGGCAGCCAAATAAAGTTCTCACTATCTTGCTTTCATGAAATTAGACCTTTCGGGAAAGATTGCTGTAATAACAGGTGCTGGAAGTGGCATTGGAAAAGCAATTGCCCTCCAATTAGCGCAACAAGGAGCTCATGTTTGCCTGATTGATTTAAATAGGGAAGCTGTAGAAGCAACAGTTCAACAAATTAAACACAATAAATATCTGGCGAATGCGTATCCTTGCAATGTTGCTTTACAAAAAGAAACCACTGAAGTCATTGAACAAATTGGTAAAGACTTTGGCACAATAAATATTCTGGTAAACAGTGCCGGCATTTCTCACATCGGAAAATTAGAGAATACTACTGAAGGTGATTTTGATAGGCTGTATCAAGTCAATATTAAAGGAGTTTATAACTCCATGCATGCTGTTATTCCATTTATGAAAAAACAAAGGCAAGGAGTTATTCTTAACCTGGCCTCGGTAGCTGCAGGAGTTGGCGTGAGTGAACGCTTTGCTTACTCAATGACGAAAGGCGCTGTACTTTCAATGACTTTTTCGGTTGCAAAAGATTATATTCAGGAAGGCATTCGATGCAATTGCATTTCACCCGGTCGGGTTCACACGCCTTTTGTAGATGGCTTTCTGAAAGCAAACTATCCGGGCAAGGAAGAAGAAATGTTCGACAAACTTTCTAAAACTCAACCGATTGGTAGGATGGGGAGACCCGAAGAGATTGCAAACCTTGCACTCTATCTCTGTTCGGATGAAGCAGGTTTTGTTACCGGTACTGACTACCCAATTGATGGAGGATTTATACGACTAAATACATAAACACATGAAGTTATTTCGATTTGGCGATCCGGGACGTGAGAAACCCGGAATAGTAATGGACGAAAAGTTATATGACGCTTCCGCTTTTGGAGAAGACTACAATGAAGATTTTTTTGAGAATGATGGACTCGTTAAATTAGAAAAATGGCTAGGCCAAAACAAAACATCTCTTTCGGTAATTAAAGAAGGAACCCGCCTTGGTCCTTGTTTTCAAAGGCCTTCTAAAATAATTTGCGTAGGTTTAAATTATACAAAGCATGCATTTGAATCAAACATGCCACTACCGAAAGAACCAATTATCTTTTATAAATCAACATCTGCATTATGCGGCCCCACGGATAATCTGATGATACCACGCAAAAGCGAAAAGACTGACTGGGAAGTTGAACTTGCTGTAGTGATTGGAAAAAGGGCAACGTATGTAGATGAAAAAGATGCCCTTACCTATGTTGCCGGTTATTGCGTACATAACGATTACTCGGAACGTGAATTTCAACTGGAACGTGGCGGACAATGGATGAAAGGAAAAGGGTGTGATACCTTTGCGCCAATGGGTCCATACTTGGTCACCAAAGATGAAGTGGCCAACTTCAACAACCTGCACATGTGGCTGAAGGTGAATGGTAAAATGATGCAGGACAACAACTCGGACGACATGATTTTTGAAATTCCCTATTTGGTAAGTTACATCAGTCAGTTTATGACCTTACTACCCGGTGATGTAATTTCTACGGGCACACCCTCTGGAGTAGGTCACGGATTTAAGCCACCAGTCTATCTTAAGAAAGGGGATGTAGTGGAGTTGGGCATTGAAGGGATGGGTGAACAAAGACAAGTCGTGGTATAGTCGCTAGATGCTGGATACTTGTTGCTGGAAACGAACCAGTGTCCAAATTAGATCTAGCATCAAGAATCTAGGATCCAGAATTATAAATCAAGCTTCTATGATGCAATCAACTACCAGAATCGATTCACATCAACATTTCTGGAAGTATAATCCTGTGCGGGATGGGTGGATTACAGAAGACATGAAAATCATTCAAAGAGATTTTTATCCAGACGAGCTTGCTCCGATTCTCAAAGAAAATAATTTTGATGGGTGCGTGGCTGTGCAGGCCGATCAATCGGAAGAAGAAACAAATTTCTTACTTGAACTAGCCCAACAACATTCGTTTATTAAAGGTGTTGTTGGTTGGGTGGATCTCCATTCTGAATTAGTAGAAGAACGATTGTTCTATTTCAGGCAACATACCAAACTAAAAGGAATTAGGCATATCGTACAAGTGGAACCAAGCGGTTTCATGACACAGAAAGAATTCCTTAACGGAATAAAAACCCTGAAAAAATTCAACCTTACTTATGATATTCTAGTTAAGGAGCATCAACTTGAAGAAACTCTATGGTTCGTAAATCAATTTCCTGATCAAAAGTTTGTGATTGATCACATCGCCAAACCCAACATTGGAAAAAAAGATCGGGCTTTTTGGACAAGGAATATGGCCGCTATAGCTACATTTCCCAATGTATTCTGTAAACTTTCCGGCCTGGTTACCGAGGCAGATTGGAAAAATTGGAAGCCTACTGACTTTGAACCCTACCTGAACACCATATTCACCTGTTATGGAATGAACCGGGTGATGTATGGTTCGGACTGGCCAGTGTGTTTAGTTGCCGGGTCGTATAAACAACAGCTTGGTATTATTGAGCAGTACATTACCTCATTTTCCGCTTCAGAAAAACAACTGGTTATGGGTGAAAATGCAGCAAGATTTTACAATCTTTAGCAATGGATTTTCATTTAAAAGATAAAGTAATTGTAGTAACCGGTGGTGCACGAGGGATCGGTAAAAATATCGTTCGTATATTGAAAGAAGAGGGAGCTCTGGTAGCCATTGTTGATAAAAGTCCAGAGGCAATCCTGACATTGCCTTCAAGAAACGATCAGGTTAAATTTTTTCAAGCCGATTTATTTACTGCTGATACCTGCAAACAAGTTATTGAAGATATCGTTTCTGAGTTTGGCCGCATTGATGGACTGGTGAATAATGCCGGTCATAATGATAGCATTGGCCTTGAAAAAGGAACCCCTCAAGAATTCATTACTTCCATGAACAACAACGCAGGTCATTATTATTTCATGGCTCATTACTCACTCCAATATCTCAAAAAAAGAAAAGGAGTGATTGTAAACATAGGATCTAAAACTTCTGTTACTGGTCAGGGTGGGTCATCCGGATATGTAGCCGCCAAAGGGGCAATTCTTGCCCTTACCCGCGAATGGGCTGTAGAGTTACTCCCCTACTCAATTCGTGTAAATGCAGTGATCCCAGCTGAAGTATCTACACCGCTATACGAATCGTGGCTTAAGAAATTTCCAGATCCACAGGAAAAATTAAAATCAATTTCAAAAAAAATTCCTCTTGAAAATCGGCTGACCAAGGCGGAAGAAATTGCGGACACCGTAGTATTTCTTCTCTCCGAACGATCCAGTCATACTACCGGACAATGGATTTTTGTGGATGGTGGTTATACGCATCTCGACAGAGCAATAAATTAAAATCAAAAACCAAGAACTGACCAATGTCCACTCAGCGCCAAAAGTTTCTTGTTCCATTTATTCTGGTTACCAGTCTCTTTTTTCTATGGGCTTTTGTTCATAACCTTGAACCGATTCTAATTCCTCATTTAAAAAAAGCATGCCGGCTAAGTGATTTGCAATCGGCTTTGATTGACTCATCCGTGTACATTGGCTATTTAGTTATGGCGATACCGGCAGGTCTTTTCATGAAAAAATATGGCTATAAAAAGGGAATTTTATTTGGCTTGATACTGTATGCTGTAGGAGCGCTCCTTTTCTTACCCGCTGCTAACACCCGCGTTTATATTTTCTTTCTGGGTGCCTTATTTATCATCGCCTCTGGATGCGCCTTTCTTGAAACCGCAGCAAACCCCTATGTAACTATTTTAGGAAAGCCTGAAACAGCAACCACACGACTTAACTTTTCACAATCGTTTAATGGACTCGGTGCTTTTTTAGCACCACTTTTAGGTGGGCAAATGATCTTGAGTGGTATCGAGCATAGCGAACATGAATTATCCTCCATGAGTGCAACCCAACTCAATGACTATTTACAACTAGAAGCAAACGCGGTTAAAATTCCTTATTTAATCATTGCCTTGGTTGTACTTGCGGTTGCAGTACTAATTTATTTTACCTCAATGCCTGAAGTTGCCGTAGAAGACAAAAATCAAAAGTCAGGAGTACGAAAGGCATTAAGGCACTCTCAATTGAAATGGGGTGTTGTGGCACAATTTTTTTATGTAGGTGCACAAGTGTGCGTAACCAGTTTCTTTATTCGGTTTGCTAAATATACAAGCAACACTCCGGAAAAAGACGCAGCAATTTGGTTGGGAATAGCCATGTTTGGTTTTATGATAGGAAGATTTGCTGGAACGTACCTTACTCGATTTATTGCTGCCAATCGACTATTGGTCATTTATTCGTTTATCTGCATAGGTTTGCTTGCCGTTGCAACGTTGGTAAAGTCAGAACTTGCCATGTGGGCATTACTTGCCGTTCCCTTTTTTGAGTCCATCATGTTTCCAACCATCTTTTCACTTGCCATCGAAGACATAAAAGAAGATACCGAGATAGGCTCATCGTTGGTGGTAATGGCAGTTGCTGGTGGCGCATTATTTCCGGTATTCATGGGCCTTATTTCTGATCTGGCCAATATTCAGATTTCATACATCATTCCGTTGCTATGCTTTTTTGTTATTGCCTGGTTTGGAATTCGGGGGTATAAACCGAATCCGATTCAATCCCTATGAAACGATATTGCCTTGCCTTGGATTTAATAGACGATCCGGTTCTGATTTCGGAATACGAAGGGTTTCATAAGAAGCTTGCGCCCGAAATTGAAAAAAGCATTCGTGATGCTGGCATTCAGGTAATGGACATCTACCGCACCGGTAATCGGTTATTTATGATTATGGAAACATCCGATGAATTTTCATTTGAGAAAAAAGCCAAGCATGATTCAGAAAATGAAAAAGTACAAGTGTGGGAAAACTTAATGTGGAAATATCAACAAGCATTACCTCATGCAAAGCCCGGAGAAAAATGGATGCTCATGGAACAGATTTTTGAATTATAATATTATGGAACTGGATCAACCAACCCTTATCTCAGCAGAGCAGCTCAAAGAATTTACCATAAACGTGTTCTTACATTTTGGAGTTCCTAAGGCAGACGCTGTGCAAGCGGCTGATGTCCTAAGTCTTTCCGACTTACGGGGAATTGATTCACACGGAGTGGCCCGTCTTCATACATACTTTGATATGTTTAAATTGGCGCGGATTAATCCTAAACCAAAAATCACTATCGCACGAGAGCGTAAAAGTGTGTGCACAGTAGATGGAGACAATGGGCTTGGATTAGTAGTAGGGCCGCATGCTAATCAAATTGCTATGGACAAAGCCGATGCACATGGTTCGGGTTGGGTCAGCGTTTGTAATACGAATCATTATGGAATCGCTTCTTACTATTCCCTTAAAGCATTAGAGCGCGACATGATAGGTTGGTCAATGACCAATACAACAAAGTTAGTTGCTCCGCTGTGGGGAGCTGAGCGCATGCTGGGTACTAATCCAATCTCTATTGCATTTCCAGGGTTAAAAAATAAACCCATTGTGATTGATTTAGCCACCAGTGCTGCTGCATATGGTAAAATAGAAATCGCGAAACGAAAGGGTAAAAAAATTCCAACAGGTTGGATCATCAATAAAGAAGGTGATATGACTGATCAACCGGCAGATATGATTGAAGGTGGTGCGTTACTCCCACTAGGTTCACAACGTGACTTAGGCGGACACAAAGGGTACGCGCTTTCAGCGATGGTGGATATTCTTACGAGTGTGTTAAGTGGTGCAAACTGGGGACCCTTCGCTCCACCCTTCGCTTTGCGTCAGGAAATCCCATCCCGCAGCGTAGGTAAAGGCATAGGTCATTTTTTTGGAGCCATGCAGATTGATGGCTTTATGGATGTTCCTGAATTTAAGCTGCGCATTGACGAGTGGATTGAAGTCTTCAGAAACACAAAACCTGTAAAAGGACAAAAGGCCGTATTGATACCCGGTGATCCCGAGCACGAAGAGGAAGTGATCAGAAGGAAAACGGGTATTCCATTAATTCCTGCTGTGATTAATGACTTAACAGATATTTCTAAACAGACAGGGATTGCATTTCTTTAAATAACTTAGACTTCTAACCATGTTGAGTGGTCATGACGCTTAAGCTTAAATCATCTTCAGTACTCCGCGTACATAGCCTATCGATTCGGCTGTTCCAGGGATTGGATCCTTGCCATCTTTTTCATATTCAAGTGAAAGATTTCCAGTAAAGCCAATTTTAACCATCGTTCTTAAAAAAGCAGGAATATCAATCACTCCTCTTCCTATTTCAACCGGAGCACCATCTGTTTCCGCTTTGTCTTCATCTTTCAAGTGACAATCAAACAGGCGGTCTTTATATTTCTTTGCGAGCGCTGCCGGATCTTCTTTAATCCGCACCACATGACCAATATCTATACAAAGACCTATTCGTTTATCCAAATTTTCAATTCGTTCATACGCATGGGTCGGACTTTTGTAAACATCATCGCCCGGACCATGATTATGTATGGCTAATCTAATATCATACTCCTTTACTTTCTGGTTGACCAACGGAAGAAATTCATGATTCGGAACGCCAACAATCATTTTGACTCCAGCATGTTTCGCATATTCAAATGCATTGTTAACCTCCTGATCTGTCTTCATGTAAATTACCCCCACTCCATAAAGATCGAGTCCGGCATCTCTTACTTTTTGAGCAGTCGCCTGAATCTCTGCAGCTGAGCTATCCAAGGGCATATGCATACTTTTTAGGGCAAGCTTGGTTATCCCAAGTCTTTTAACATTAGTAATGGTATCATCCAGCGATAACGTTCTAAACGTATACGAAGCAATACCCAAATCAAAGGAATGAACTCCTATTTTCGACCCCTCTTTATCAGGTGACAATGCATTTGTTTGTGGAGCCAGTATTAAACCTGCTCCGGCAAGACCAGCTGCTTTTAAAAATCTTTGTCTGTTTATTTTCATGGTTTCAGTTTTATCATGAAATATCAATTCAAGGTAAGATTTATTCTTGATACTGACATAAGGTTGTCACAACATGCACGTATCTATGCATATTATTATATATCTAAAAAACAGCACTATGAAAAACAACAGCTCACAGCTTATATCCTCTCAACAACTTCTAGAACATTGGCAAGGCCATCGCAGTCTTACCCGCAGAATAATTGAAGCCTTTCCTGATGATACATTATTTGCGTACTCCGTTGGAGGCATGCGTCCTTTTGCTGAGTTGGCATTAGAGATGTTAGCCATGGTTTCTCCTACCATGGAAGGTGTTGTTACCCGAACCTGGCCGAAGTATGCAACTCCTACAGCGCCAAATTCAAAGCACGATTTGCTTGCCATGTGGGATAAGGCTACTATCGAACTGAATGAATTATGGACTCAGATTCCGGAAGGCCGCTTTCAGGAAGATGATAAAGCCTTTGGCATGTGGGAGGGGAAAGTTTATTGGATTCTCTTTTATTGTATTGATAATGAAATTCATCACCGTGGCCAAGGCTATGTATATTTAAGATCGTTGGGAATTGAGCCGCCTCATTTTTGGGAGAGATAACTGCTTCTATACCTACCAGGTTTATAACCTGACGGGTATAAAAGTAGTTTGCATGTGTAATTTTAGTTTCACAAGTTATATTTTCTTATAGGTAGTGATATACTTACACCCTCCATCATCAAGACTATTTTGTTGGCTTATTGTTAGCGTTGTACCACTTATCGAATAGCTTACTGTTTCCGAATCAACTCCATCCGTTACCGTAATTGTAGTTGCGGTTTTGGTATAGCTAAGTTCGGTCGCACCGTCAATAATGATAGTCGTTTCCGTAATAACGATCGTTTCACATCCTGCGGTGCAATTTTCTATAGGTTCATTATCAGTAGGATCTGTACAGTTACTAACCTGATTACTGGTTTCCAACCAGGTACCAGTTAATGAGGTGTTCATTGGGTCATCATCCTTACACGAAGAAATTGCTACTAACGATCCGAAAATTACAAGAGAGAGTAACCAATTTAATTTTTTCATTTTAATTTGGGTTAATGGATTTATATTCAATAAATCTGAAACTACCATTAAAAGTAAGCGGAACCTAATGAGTCTGTTAAATACTTTGATTTATTGCACTCAATCCATGTTACAGTAATATTAAATTTATGATTAATGAATTGTCCGGTTATCCGATCTAAATATTTTCACTCTCCTACAAGTATAATTAAATCAAGATGTTGCCACTATTTAAGTGTTTGCATGCAATGTAGCATAAGGCTTATACAATTAATTAATTATAGATGAATGAAATTAAATCATCAGTCAGTCTAATTGTATTTTGGAAGCTAGGCATTTGAATTGAGGCGCTATTCTATAAAACAGTCAGGTCCTGCGACTGACTGTAATTGGAATTCAGCTAAAAAGGAAATTTTACTAAAATAATTTGAAGGCGTATAGACAAAATACATTTGTGTATACAATAATTTCACAAATCAAGCTCACGATTAACGAAAATTTTCTCACCTCCAACAACTTCCTTTAGGCTTACAATTAGATGTCTTATCATTTTATCTTTTATCACACCACGTATTGGCATTGATTCAATTTCATTTGTTACTAATGTAAATTTTATTACGGAATGGATAGGAAGCGCTCTATATATCGAATATGCGCCAAACGCAAGAAGAAATAATACCATAACAAGCATGTATCCCATAGCCTTTGCAGTTTTTATCCCGCCACCGAAATCATCAGGTTTAAATCCAGAAAAATTGACTAAAAGATAGAGTGTCGCAATAATGAGGATTCCACCAAATATTATTGATGTGGTAGGTCGTTTCACGTCTGTTCCTCTAGTTAACTCGATTTTCTCTAGCTCTACTGGCTTGATTTCTTTATACGGAAATCTATTTCGTAAAAACATGATCGACCTGTCAGTCACAGCAAAATATTGAGTACCAAATTTGTAGTCCATAGTTTAAGAATTCTTTGCCTGGTATCTAATCTTACTCCAAATAAAGTAACGTCACCGTTTCTTCTTTAGATAGTCCGTTCACCTTGCGTCCACGGCTTGCCTTGTTCCATTTCGATCTAAACTTCCCGTCAGTCCAATCTGATAAAATAGTAGGATGAATGTAAGATGATCTGCATACAGTTGGCGTATTTCCTAAATCAGAGGCTACGGTTTTGATCACTTCATTGGAAATTCTCTTACGGGCAGTTTGGGTGTCGGGATCTAATTGTTTGGAAAGTCGCGAAGCAGTTTTCCAGGTAGCAGCCCACGTGCGAAAATCTTTGGCGGTTACATTCTCATGAGTAGCCGTTATCGCATCCAGATACTCATTGATGTGATTTGATTTAATATCAAAATCATTTCCATCTTTATCTTCATACCGAAACAAATCTTGATTTTTTTTATTACTTCCAAGCGCCCCTGATTCACAAATCAACAACGCTAAATCATCTTCCCAAATTCTGCGCTTCCACAACTTGCCCGACTTACCCAGGAATTCAAACACCGCATCCAACTCTCCTTCTGCTGAATTAGATCGATCCAACTCCATATGCCCTTTTGTTAATGTAGTTAGTCCATACGATTTGTTTTGTTTTGCATATTCATCGTTGCCCACTCTAAAATGATAGAGATCAATAAGTTTAACAACCAGCGCTACCACTTTGGCCTTTGGCATTCCTTTCAACGTTAAGTCACGGTTAACTTTTCTGCGGATGGTGGGGAGTGTTTTTGCAAAACTAGTCATGCCATCAAACTTCTCAGCAGCACGGGCTTGTGTCCACGCTTCATGATACCGATACTGCAGGCGTCCTTTTGCATCCTTACCTGTAGCTTGTAAATTGGCTTTGGCATCAGCTGAGATCCAAACCTCAGCCCACGCAGGAGGCAACACCAATTTGTTGCACCGATTAATTACTTTTTGATCTTTGATTAGTTTGCCTCTGGCATCAAAATAATCCCAACTAAGAACTTTGGTCCTTCTTTTTTTTCGTGAGATTCCTTTTTTCATAATAGCAATGATTGAAAACCAAGCCTGCCTCCGTCCACAGATAAATTTATAAAAAGTAAAGGATTATAGCGTTATGAAACCTGAAATCACTTATTTCAAATACTTGTTTGGAATATTTCCGGGTACGTACTCAGTCCCATAAGCAGCTTTTATCAAGCGCGAAACAATTTTTGCAATCTCATTTTCATTGCGATGCATCTGTGGAAGGAGCCCCATCATAGCATAGCTTATGGGGTTCACAGAAGGAATGAAGGTTTCCCACTCATATCCCCTGCCCCAAATCAATCCGGCAACGGTTAAATTAAGATCAGCAGATTTTGATAAAAGATAATCCAGCATCTCAGCCGATTGATTTAAGATTTGATTGACCGTATGAAAGATGGGCGATTGGCCACCAAAACCATGTTCATCCAACCCAGCTTTTGAATTTACATCCGCTCCATGCTTTACAAGAACTTGTGCACAGGCAATATGATTAAACTCAGCACAAATATGAAGTAAGGTTGCTTCATGCAAAGGAGTAAACGCACAACGAAGTGTGTATCGATTATGAATTACTTCGGGAGTATCACTTAAATGCTTATCAAGTGTAGCAGCATCATCTGACAAGACTGATAACAGCACTTTATCTTCAAACACTAATCCATACTCAACAAATGCGTTTATGCATTCTTTAAATCGCGGTCCTCGCAAATACTCACTGATTAACTCATAAATCAGAGGCTCGCCATTAAACAGATCGTTTGGGTTGATTCCATTCTTGAAACAGTCGCGAATGCCTTCAACAGAATGCGTTTCAATGTGCTCAATGATGTTAGCTTTAAAGTTCATTCTACCATACTGATTCACTGGGTGTCGGAGACAACTTCCTGAACATGGTTAACCTGGTAAGGTTATTAACAAAATCAGATATATTCAATACCTACGTGTAAATGATTTTTGAGGTGACAATTTTAGTTGGTACATCCTCGCAAAAGACAATCAAAAAAGGCTGTTCATAAAATGAACAGCCTTGCAATTTGATCAACAAAACTTATTGTTAACGAAGAAACAAAAGTTCTCTGTATTTCACCAACGGCCAATCTTCATCATCAACCAGCAGTTCCAAGCGATCCACTGCATCCCGAATTTTATCAAAATATTTCTCTTTGATATCATCGCAATAGCCAAATGAACGCTTATGAGGATCTAAAATCTTATTCAACCGCTTCCGTTCATCCACCATTTCACGAACACTCACTTTAATTGTATCGATATGACCTGTAATTTCCTTAATGGTTTGAACTACGGTTGTGTTATCCACACCCAAGCCCTTTAATCCATTGGCATTCGTTATCAATTTGTTTTGATAGGCGATGGCAGTAGGAATAATGTGGTTCATGGCCAAATCCCCAATCACACGAGCCTCGATTTGCACCTTCTTCATATAGCTCTCTAACTTAATTTCATTACGAGCTTCCACTTCCTTATGCGACATAACTCCATGCTTTTCAAAAAGTGCAATCGACTTCTTTGAAACGTATGCTTCAATAGCACGGGGCATATTCTTCACATTACTCAAACCGCGCTTTTCCGCTTCTTTTACCCATTCCTCTGAGTATCCATCACCTTCAAAGCGAACCGCTTTTGATTCTTTAATATACTTGCGTAACACATTTACAATGGCAAGGCGTTTCTCTTCCCCTTTCTCTATTTCCTTTGATACGAGTTCGTAGAAATGGGAGAGCTGTTCAGCCACGATCAGGTTAAGTGCAGTCATGGGAGTACCGCAGTTGTCGGAACCGCCAACTGCCCGGAACTCAAACTTATTCCCTGTAAAGGCAAACGGTGAAGTTCTATTTCGATCTGTTGCATCTAAGATGATTTCTGGGATTTGATCAATACCCAGTTTCATATACATGTTATCGCCTTTCTCAATCTTCACATTTCCATTTTGCTCAAGCTCATCCAACACGGCTGTCATTTGTGAACCTATAAAAACAGACATAATAGCCGGAGGTGCCTCGTTTGCGCCCAATCGAAAATCGTTACCGGCTGTTGCAATGCTGGCCCGCAGTAAATCTGCATGTTCATGTACTGCCTTAATGGTAGTGATAAAGAATGTTAAGAAGAGTAAATTATCACGAGCAGAACTTGAAGGTGCATACAAGTTAACTCCCGTATCCGTAATCAACGACCAGTTATTATGCTTTCCACTGCCGTTTAATCCGGCAAATGGTTTCTCATGAAATAAAATTTTCAAATTGTGTTTTTCCCCTACCCGGCTCATAACGTCCATCATCAATTGATTATGATCGTTACCCACGTTTACTTCTTCGAATAACGGAGCTACTTCAAATTGACTGGGAGCCACTTCATTGTGACGCGTGCGCACCGGAATTCCCAACTTCCAACTTTCGATTTCAAAATCACGCATAAAATCATACACACGACCTGGGATGGTTCCAAAGTAATGATCTTCCAACTGCTGACCACGTGCTGGGGAGTGACCAAACACCGTGCGGCCTGCCATCACTAAATCGGGGCGGGCGTTAAATAATGCTTTGTCTACAGCAAAATATTCTTGTTCGGCACCCAACGAAGCCACCACATGTTGAATGTCTTTGTCAAACAATTGGCAAACTTGGGTAGCTGCTAAATCAACTGCTTTCAATGCTTTCAATAATGGAGATTTGGTATCCAACGTTTCGCCTGTATAGGAAACAAAAATAGTTGGAATGCTTAATGTCTTTCCATAAAGAAACATGGGTGAAGTAGGATCCCACGCTGTATACCCACGGGCTTCAAAGGTGCTGCGTATACCACCGCTTGGAAATGATGAGGCATCTGGCTCTTGCTGAACTAATTCACTGCCTTTAAACTTTTCTATTCCTGACAGGGCATCGAAGAATGAGTCATGCTTTTCGGCCGTGCCACCTGTCATGGGTTGAAACCAGTGCGTAAAATGTGTGGCTCCCTTCGTGATCGCCCACGATTTGGCAGCTGCAGCAACTGCATCGGCTGTCGTTTCATCAATCTTCTCATGATTTTTAATGGCAGCGCTTACTTTTTTAAAGACAGCAGGTGCCAGGGTTGCCCGCATTTGTTCCATGCCAAAAACATACTCTCCGAAAAATTGTGAAATGTTTGGAGTGGTAGGTTCAACATGCACTTTTGGGCGTTCATTAAGCTTTTTCAAAGCTTCAAAACGTAATTGAGCCATAGTAGTGGTTATTTTTTAGTCGGTTTACCCCAAAAATATATTTTTTTGGGCAATATAAGCTCACATGCTACCCATATTTTACCAAAAAATGAATGCATTCGTTGTAGTTGGTTAAAAAATAACCCTAACGATAAATAGTCGGTATTACTTTGTTCTGGATTTGGTCATTTCAAAAGCCTGATCATAATCTGCTCTCAACGTACCCATCCATCGATCCCACCACAAAAAGTAAAGTCCATAATTGCCACGAACATATTGATGGTGTTGGTTATGATTGACAGAAGTGTTAATCCACCGGCCAAGCTTGGATGTTGTAAATCCCTTAGGGTAAAGTTCATAGCCTAGATGACCGTACACGTTGTAGATCGTCATAATCAATAAAAACAATGCAATTGCCATTGGATGAACGGGCATAATGAAAGCCACCACTACAATAATACCGGCCTCGATCACCGCTTCATATGGATGAAAAGCAAACGCTGCCCAGGGTGAAGGATTTGTTGATTGATGATGGACCTGGTGGAAGTACCGAAACAATTTTGGGTGATGCATAAGCCTGTGTGTCCAGTAAAAATAGGTGTCATGAATGAGTAGGATAAGACCAATACTGAATAGAAAATAAGTTGTTCCATAGTCTAACACATTTGTGTACAAATGAGTGTATCGCCTCACTGGAGTCATGAAAAGGATAAACCCTATGATAGCAAAAATCAAGGCTGTGAGAACTGAATAAAGAATTTCGCGCGTATAATCGGTTGGACTGGGGAACAGAATTTGAATTTTGCGATATCCCCAGTCGCTTTTTTTTATCTTATAAAACAAAAAGAAACCAATGGATGCGATGATGAAATACCTGAGTAGGGTAATCAGGAAAAATAGTGCAAAGATAAATTTATTCTGCCCTTCCATAATTGTTCAGAATTATAAAAATTCTTACAAGGCTAAACTAAAAATATTACATTTTTCGTCTTAGGTAAAGTAAATCAAACAACAAATTAGGTATGATTAATTCATCGAGCCTCCGCCCTCGCTTGTCAGTGTTCAACATGGACAGACCCTACCTAAAGAATTTCAATCTCGCCCTTCTTAATTGGGAACTTAATTGTCAGGAAGATCGGAAGCGGCTCCTCTTAAAAAAGAAAGAAAGATCTTTAAATAAGCCTACCTAAAGGTTTACCCTGGACTTTATCGAAACTTTTTTATTGTTGATAAACAGTAATACTAATTAGATTTTTTTACGGAGCCTCCGCTACTTGAATTTGTATTAGTTTTGGCAGGCGTACCCCGGTAGCGAATACTACCACCGCTACTTGCTTGGGCATTTAATTCTTTTGAAACTGAAATTCTGGCGCTTCCGCCACTGCTTGCACTTGCTCGTGCTCTTTCACTGTCCAGTTTATAGGCGTCAACTTCACCGGCACTGCTTACTTCTACCTCAATAGTTTTAGCACTTCCTTCCAGCACTACATCTCCTGCGCTAGATACATCAATCGAAGCTGATTCTGACATAATGGATATCTCGACAGAAGCTGCACTTGATGAACTAATATCTAAAGAAGTAGCTCGAATAGTGCCTTCTGAAAAGACATTAGCCGCTGAACTTGCATGGATTTTGGTCAAATTAACATAGGTAACATACACTTTAACATTCTTACTTCGATAGCGCCCATCCCGCATATGAATCTTTAAATAATTGCCACTCACTTCGGTTAGCACATTTGATATACTGGTACCTGTAACTTCTACTTTAACGCTTTCTTTGTCCCCTTTCTTCAGGTAAACATCTATCGCTTCTGCGGCCTTGATCCCCGAGAAGGAGCCTACTGAACGAACTTCACTTTCCTGACTAAAAGATGTTAAGAAAACAAGGGAAAGAGTTAGAGCACTCAAAAATTTCTTCATAAGTTTCCTGATTTGGTATAATGACAAGTCGACAGAAAATAGGTTGCTTCATCCACACTAATCAGTATTTTTTTATTCTTGTGTAAGAAATATTCATTTTTTAACCTAAATTTCGAATGTAGTCTAGCTATATTTCGTACAAAACTAATACTCAATATGATCAAAGAACAATTAAATGTATTAATCAACCTGGCCGCAAGTGACCGCAGTGTTGGGGAAAAAGAAGCCAAGGTAATACACATGATTGGCAAAGCAAATGGCCTTACAAAAGATGAGGTTGAGGCCATGCTTAAAAAACCAACCCCTATTGGCGATTTGAGTACACTTACTGAAGATCAACAGTTTGAAAACCTATACCACCTTATTCAATTGATGAAAAGTGACGGTCAGGTTTTTAAGAGCGAAATTCATTTTTGCGAACAGATGGCAGAGAAACTTGGCTATAAAAAGGCAGTTGTTGGCGAGCTCTCTTCTCGCATCTATTCTGACCCAACCATCACAGCGGATCGAAAATTGTTAATCAATCGCGCCCATAAATTCCGTAAATAAATCTTACCATTAAATAAAAAAAAGCCCCCCGCAAAACGCAGGGGTTTTTTATTTCTTCTCGTACAACACCTTACCTCCTAAGATCGTGCCCGTAACCTCTGCTGAAAGCAACTCATTATCCGGTATTGTCATCAGATCCTTCGAGAAAATGGTAAAGTCGGCCAATTTACCGGGCGCAATAGATCCTTTGATTTTTTCCTCGAAGGCACCATACGCTGCATCAAGTGTATAAGAACGAAGAGCTTGCTCGCGCGTCATTTTTTCTTCAGGTTCATATCCTCCCTCCGGTTTACCGTTAAGCGATTGGCGGGTAACCGAGGCAAAGAATGAAGCGATGGGATTGATCGGTTCAACCGGAACATCCGTGCCATTAACAATTACAGCTCCAGACTTAAGTAACGATTGCCACATATATGCTCCCTCTTTTATTCGCTTTTCGCCAAGCCGATCAATAGCCCAGGATCTGTCGCTTGACAAATGGATAGCCTGCATGGCCGGGATGACCCCTAACTTCCCAAAGCGGGGAATATCAGCTGGCCGAAGATGTTGGGCATGTTCTATTCTATACCGATGATTTCTTGATTGTTCTTTGTTCTCATTAATAGCAATCTCATAGCGATCTAAAATCTCTTTATTGGCTCGATCTCCAATAGCATGGGAGCAAACCTGAAAACCATATTTCAATCCTTCACGGGAAATTTTCATCACTGTATCCATGGATAATGTTGCCATGCCACTAAAATCCGGACGATCGGCATAGGGCTCCATGAGCCATGCACCCCGTGAACCCAATGCTCCATCACAGTTTAATTTAATGGCACGAATTGTAAGCAAGTTAGCGGAATCAATCTCGGGTCCGTTTCTAAACCAATCGTAGATGAGTTGACTGTCAAACCCGGTTAACATCACGTACAGACGTGTGTTCAATTTATTCTCAGCCTTGAATTTTCTAAAGAGCTCAATATTGCCCCGTGAAACTCCAGCGTCATGAAAACTTGTAATTCCATTACGCAAGCTTGCCGCTATGGCTAACTCCAACGCCTGACTGGCCGTTTCTTCCGATGTTTCAGGAATATACTCACCTATTAAATTTTGTGCCCGTTCATTAAACAACCCCGTAGGGTTGCCCAATTCGTCCACTAAAATTTCACCCCCTTCGCCCATATTTTTTCCAAGTTTCTCCACCGAAAGCTGGTTCACCCCGGCAAGTTGCATAGCCTTGGCATTGGCAAATCCTGCATGCCCGCTCGCATGCCTTAGAAATACAGGGTTATCAGGTGATACTGCACTCAGTGATTGATGAGTTGGAAAACCCTTTATCATTTTTTCAGGTCGTTTTATCCATTTATCCTGATGCCAGCCCCTACCCACAATCCACTGACCAGGAGGAGTTTTGGCGACAGCTTCCTTCACCTTCGCTACCATTTCTTCATAACTTTCAACACTACTCAAATCAAGATTAAGTTCACTAAAACCGAGTCCCATGAAATGCCCATGTCCCTCAATGAATCCGGGGGTCATTGTCTTTCCCTCCAAATCAAAAACCAGGGTCTTCTCACCTTCAAACTGTCCAAGGCCAACTAAGTCACCTGCATAAACAATCTTATCGCCAATTACAGCTACTGCATCAACTGTTGGCCTTTCAGCTTCAACCGTATATATAATACCGCCTTTAATGATCAAATCGGCTGGTGTCTTTTTTTGAGAACAACTAATTAATATTCCAAAAAAAATAGAGAAAATTAACTGAATGGAGAGCGTGAAGACTTTATTTTGCATAGCATTGATTTAGAACTCTAAAGTAGCAAGCAATTTTAGTATTACACAAGATCATTCCACCATCGGTACAATAATTAAGGGTTTTGTATCTTCGCAGTTCACATGAAGGAACGGTTGAAATTTTTTGGAGCACTTGTCCTGTATTGGTTTAGTTTTTTCACAATTGGCCGAATCCTTTTCTTACTCTATTTATTTGCACAAACAAGTCAACTTTCCTGGAGCGAAATAATGACGCCACTTTTTCTGGGATTACGAATGGATGCTGCCATGGCCGGTTATTGGCTTCTATTACCTGGGCTAATCTTTATGGTTTCAGTATTTATATCGCAACGAATGGTATATCTACTTGCAGGAATCGTAACCACTGCGCTCTTATTTGTCTCAACTTTAATAACGGTTGCCGATATAGAGCTTTATAAACATTGGGGATTTAGAATAAACTCAACGCCATTAATGTATTTAGAATCTGAAGCGATGAGTAGCGTGAATCCAACTGTATTAATTGTGTTAATTTCTATTTTCACAATCCTGCTAGCGTTCTTCTTATACATCTATTGGAAAATGCTAGCCCCTCTTTTACTGACATTTCAAAAATTACCTGTAAAATGGGCTCCCGTTTGGCTAGCCATAACGGGGGCATTAATCATTCCCATCCGAAGCAGTTTTAATGTAGCTCCGCTTAACACGGGGTTTGTCTATTTTCACAAGACAAAAGCATTTCCCAATCATGCCGGGATTAATCCTGTTTGGAATTTTTTCAAAAGCTTATCAGGTGATGACAACCATAGCTACCCAAACAATTTTTATCGCTCCTCCAATCTAAATCAACAATTTGATTCGCTGATTCAAACCCACCATGAAGTCGTGAAATTACTTTCCGTTGAGAAGCCAAACATAGTTTTAATCATTCTGGAAAGTTTTACCTCTAAAATAATAGAGCCACTCGGTGGAATTCCCAACATTACACCTGAATTAAATTCCCTTATCAAAGAAGGGATACTTTTCGAAAACTTTTATGCCAGTGGCGACCGAACCGACAAAGGTCTTGTTTCTATTTTAAGTGGTTATCCAGCACAACCTGCTACATCAATTATTAAGTATCCTGCCAAGACTCAATATTTACCTTATTTACCAAAAGTTCTTAAAAAAAACGGATACCGCACTTCCTTTGTATATGGTGGCCATATCGGTTTTGCGAATATGGAATCCTATCTGACCCAAGCCGGATTCGGCCATATCACCGATGTCGATGAGTTTGAAAATAAATTTGATGATTCAAAATGGGGGGTAGCCGATCAGTATGTTTTTAATCGCTTGTTAAATGAGTGTGACTCAGCAAAGAGTCCATTTTTTAAGGTAATGTTAAGCCTGAGTAGCCATGAGCCTTTTAAGGTTCCGATGGAAACTGTTATTGAAGGTTCTGATGAAAGTTCACTCTTCCTCAATGCTTGTTATTATACGGACAAAAGTCTCGGTGAATTTATCCTACGTGCAAAAAATAAACCATGGTGGAACAAAACATTGGTGATTATTACAGCCGATCATGGTCATCGCTTCCCTAACCCAAAAGAACTAAAGGAAAAAGAACGGTTTAAAATCCCAATGCTTTGGTTAGGGGGCGCCATTCAGAAAGCAGATACAACGATTCGAAGTTTTGGCAATCAGACCGATCTTGCTAACACGCTTTTGAATCAATTAAATATTCATAGCACCGAGTTTTCATTTAGTAGAAATATGCTATCCCAAAATGCAAATTCGTTTGCCATGTACATATTCAATAATGGATATGGCTATGTAAGTGCTTCCCATGAAAATATTTATGACTTCGATCTTCAGAACTATCTTAAGCAAGAAGGTAACCTGAAAGAGCTTGCCAGAGGCAAAATATATATGCAAAAATTATTTGACGACTATAATAAAAAGTAGATGAAGAAAGTTTTGATAACCAGTATCCTTTTAGTAGCGGGTTTGATTCAATCCCATGCACAGGAAGTAGGGCTTTCCTTTTCATATTTCATCCCACGAAATGGGTATTTTTCTACGCCTATCAGTCCATTTTCTATTCGTGGAGTTGGATTTAACTTAAATAAATATCTCGCGTTTGAAACCGGAGCTTCCCTCTATAGAATGTCGGGGCTCAATATTATAGACTTGCCTTTTGAAACCAGAGATGCCCTACTCGGCCCTAACTTTACACTCTTCGTTCCTGCCGAACTTGTTATCCAATTTCAAGGCAAAAAAGTAGAGTTTGATATTAAAGGCGGTGGGTTTTTCTTTTATGGATTTGCGCAAAAATTAAACTATGGAAACTTCGACCGTGCCATCCGCAAATCAGAAAACTGGGATGTGGCTAATGCTGATTTGAAATTTGAAAACAACCCGGGGTTTGGATATCACTTTGGGGCTGAATTGACTTTTAATGTAACTCGTCAATTTGGAATTTCCATTGAAACAAATTACCTGATGGGTTCATCAAAAATTCCAATGACAGGAAATTATACGGGCGGTTCTCTCAATGGCCCACTGCAAACACTTCCAGTGGATTACGAAGATTCAAAAGTTGATTTTACAGGCCTGGAGTTTTCAATCGGGATTATCTTTTCGGGGCGTTAGGATCTTTTCCTCTAAATCTATTCTTCTCACAATTCTTGCTTGCGTGATCGTAGTTTTAGATTGAATATCAAGCATGGCTTGCTTAGCCAACGCATATTCGTAAAACCTACCTATCATCCATTGTGTGCTGTTCTCTGTTCGAATTTTTTCGATTCCATAAAAGTTCAATATCTTATTTTGAATAAAAAGAGAATCTAACTCTTCTTGATTGTTTAATCTGATTGAATAAACTAATGTATCCAAGCGAGGACGTACTCTTTCAGGAACATTACTATTATGCTTGCTATAAAGTGCACGCGAATCTTTGGCGAAAATCGCTAACGCATCTTGTGAAGCCTTACCCTTAACTAACAACGTGTCGTTTTCGAAGTATCGAAAAGGAAAAACGGTAAACTGGGGCACAGCTCCACCTGTCTTTTGAATCCACTCCAATTCATAATTCGCATTGTGGAGACTCGCAGTTGAAATTGAATCCTTTCTAATTTTTTGCAACTCAACCCATAGCATGGCACCTCCATCGCGGT
Organism: Cyclobacteriaceae bacterium; assembly: GCA_016787755.1. Classification (GTDB taxonomy): domain Bacteria; phylum Bacteroidota; class Bacteroidia; order Cytophagales; family Cyclobacteriaceae; genus ELB16-189. Next base: position 40,363 of record JAEUUA010000013.1, read on the forward strand.
AACGTGGCCTTTGCCCGGAAACAAAATTACCCAGTGAATATGCGATCAAATTATCATCTTGTTTATTCCAAACTATAGGTTGCAACACATGCGGATGCGACCCAATGACCAACTTTGCGCCTTCGCGAAAACATAAAGCAGCAACCATCTTTTGATCTTTTGACGGCAGACTTTGATACTCCAATCCCCAATGCATAAAAACAATTATCGCATCAGTCTGTTGGGCTCTCGCTGTTGCCAGATCAGTTTTGATAGTTACGGTATCAATAAGATTAACAATGTTAGGTTTCGTTACCGGGATTCCATTGGTTCCATAAGTATAGTTGAGCAATGAAAACCTGAATCCATTTTTTTCAATCAGTAAAGGATACGTACTAGCTCGGTGAGTAGAATCCTTAAACGTTCCCGTGTGTTGAATCTGCAAAGAATCCAATACATCTATCGTACGTTCCACTCCTTTGCGTCTGCGATCCAGGCTATGATTGTTGGCTGTCACTAACACGTCAAACCCTGAGCGTTTTAATTCTATGGCCAATGCATCAGGAGCACTAAATTGAGGATATCCTTTGTAGGGTGATCCCGCCAGGGTTAATTCCAAATTTCCAATCGTTAAATCGGCCGACCTAAGTACGGGGGCTACATATTCGAAGCAGGATGAATAATTGTATTTTTTTGTGACTGGGTCGAATGCGGCCTCTATGTTTGAGTCATGCTGCATGATGTCGCCCACAAAAAGTAACGAGATACGGGTAGTATCTTGAGCAGAGGTATGATAGGCACAAAAAAAACTACCCAGGCAAATAAGTGATTTATAAACGTGCTTTGACATTCTAATATCCGATAATTTTATTCTCTGCAATAACATAAATTCTATCGTCTTTTTTAGGAACAATGCGAGCAAGTCCAGTAAACGAACCAAACGCTGGAAGAATGGCTTGTTGTTTTCCAAAATAAAAACATGGCAGCGTGATAGATTGCTTTCCGGCACCTTTTAGGTTAACACCCGGGTGCAGATGACCACATAAATTGTACATACCCACCGGAATTTCCTCCATGGGCTCATGAGTGAGAATAAAATTATCCTCACGCAATTCATTCAAGTAGAATTTCATTTTATGGCGTTCATATTGAACTTCACTTAAAATATCATGATTCCCAAGCACCAACTCGAAGGAGCAAGTGATAAAGTGCTTTCTTATCTGCCCCACCACTTCCCAATCTTCATTATAATGACTATGAAATAAATCTCCTAAAAAAATCAAACGCTCAGGCTTTGTTGCCTGTAAAACTGAAATCAAATTATCTGCATTTTTATCATTGGCGCGTGCCGGTACCGCAATACCCGCCTTCCTGAAATGATTGATCTTTCCAAAATGCAGGTCCGCCATCAGTACAGTCTTACGCTTCTTAAACCACACTGCTTTTTGTGGCAAAAGATGTACCTTTTCTCCAAGCAACTCAATTTGCACCTGATAATAGATTTATTTGTAAACTTTCAAAGTTACTATACATTCAAAAGCAATATATTCAATAACTCAATCCTTTACGTACATAGCTACATTATCCAAACTGGATTTTCATTTTCTGTATCCGGTCTTCTAATTTTTCTGATGTTAACTTCTCTCGCGTGCGATCTACCATAATCGGAAAAGCAAAAGGAGTGGGTACTTCAGGCTCCGTAATAATAATTTTTTGATGCGCAATTCGATCTAATGCTTTCCTCAGGCGAGCTTCCTCCAATTGAAAATCCATTACTTCTTCAAAAGCTTGTTGCAATAATAGGTTTTGAGATTCATATTCATGAAAGACATTAAAAAATAATTGTGAAGAGGATTGCAGATGCTTTTCTTTTACCCTCTTTCCCGGCAAACCTTTAAAAATCAATCCCGAGATGGCAGCAATGTCTCGAAATTTACGCCTTGCCATTTCTGTACTATTGATACTTGCCTGAATATCTTTCATCAGATTTTCGCTCCCGAGAATATTTGTTTCAATTGCCTCATAAATGGGTATTTCCTGGTCAGATAGTAATTCAAATCCGTAATCGTTCATCGCAATTGAAAATGTAATCGGGGTAATTTGTGCCATTCGATACGCTATCAATGCTGCCATTCCTTCATGTACAAACCGACCTTCGAAGGGATACATTAACACATGATACCCTTCCGAAGTTTGAAAGTATTCCACAAGAAATTCATTTTGTTTAGGCAGATGCGATCGCTTTTTCTGTAAGTCCATCAATGGCCTGAGAAAGCGCATCTCATCATCGGTTTCTTTATTTCTTGCCGATTCATCTATTTTCAATCGAATCATTTCACTCATCTGCGAAGACAGCGGCATTCTTCCCCCTTGCCAGGAGGGAACTTTCCCAGACTTCTTTTTAGATTTCCTCACGTGTGCTTCCATCTCTTTTATCCGTACCAACTCTAAACTCTGGCCTGCAAACCAAAATACATCGCCAATGTTTAGGCTCGAGATAAAGTATTCTTCAATGGTGCCTAAGAATTTTCCACTCACATATTTTACATATAGTAAGTTGTCGCCTACAATCGTACCAATGGATAAGCGATGTTTAAACGCAATGCGAGTATTTTCCACCCGATAAACTCCTTTTTCAACAATCACCTTCCGGTATTCGTTATAAGCCGTTAACGCTTCGCCCCCGGTGGTTATAAAATTCAGCGTCCAATTCCATTCCTCTTCTGTTATCGAGGCGTAGCTAATTGTGCTTTTGATCTCTCTATAAATTTCAGTTGGCTTAAATCCATCTGACACAGCCAGCGTAATTAGATATTGAATTAATACATCAAACGATCTCAAATACGGCAATCGATCTTCCACAATATTCCGATTCATTGCTTCACGTAAAGCAGCCGACTCAGTAAGCTCAAGTATATTAGTTGGTAAAAAGAAGATCTTACTTACTGCTCCTGGTTGGTGTCCACTGCGACCCGCACGTTGTAAAAAACGGGCAACACCTTTTGGGCTTCCCACCTGAATTACCGTTTCAACTGGTCTGAAATCTACACCCAAATCCAAGCTTGAGGTACAGACCACTGCTTTCAATTTTCCTGCATGTAATTGATCCTCCACCCAATCTCGCAATTCTTTACTGATTGAACCATGATGCATGGCAATCTGTCCTAACAATTCAGGCGCACGATCTAACATTTTCTGATACCAGATTTCAGCGAAAGAACGTGTATTGGTAAAGATGAGTGTGCTGTTGCTTTGTTTTACAATTGGAATCACTTTATCCAACAGCGCTATACCAAGATGACCACTCCAGGGCAGTCGCTCTACTTCATCAGGGAAAATTGATACTACTTCAACCTGCTTTTGAATATTGGCTTTGATAGTTTTTATTCTATCAGATGGCCTACGCCCCAACAAGATCTGAAGCGATTGTTCCATGTTCCCAATCGTTGCCGAGATGCCCCAGATTTTCAAATCAGGTGAAAGTGTTTTTAATCGAGAGAGTGCCAGTTCCATAAGCACACCACGCTTCGAGCCGATTAGCTCATGCCATTCATCCACCACAACGGTCTTTAAGTCTGCAAAATACTCAGCATACCCTTTTTGTGAGATTAACAGGTGGAGACTTTCAGGAGTTGTAATTAAAAAATCAGGTGGTTTTTCCTTTTGCCGGACGCGCTCTGCTGTGCTCGTGTCGCCACTGCGCACACCAATTCTCAAGCCTGGATTAAGGTCATCTTTTGCTCGTTTAGCAGATAATTCAATCTCTTTTGCTAAAGCCCGAATAGGTGTTATCCAAATGGCAATTGGTCCGTTCAATTTTCTTTTGGCACCTTGATTTTCAAGTAAAATAGGAATCAAAAGTGAATAGGTTTTTCCGCTACCCGTTGGTGCATTTACGAGTCCACTATAACCAGACATTGAACTTTCCCAGGCTTCCAGTTGAAACTTAAAAGGAGTCCATCCCTGACCTTCAAACCATTTTTTCCCAATCTCGAGTTTGTCAACCATTGCACCTAAAGTAGGCATAATTAATTATACAGAAATTGCTGTCATGCATATTAAAGTGAATCATTTTTACACTAACTAATTCCAATACATTTCGTACTATTCGGTATTTATACGCTATGCTTCAACTTACTAATCTGAAAAAGACTTACGGTCAGCGCGTCATTCTTGATATTCGAGATCTCATACTTCCTGAAGGCGCACATTGGGTAAAAGGGAACAATGGTTCTGGAAAAACCTCTCTAATGAAAATTATTGCAGGCATAAATCCGTTTGAAGGTAACGTGATCCTAAATGGGATTGGCTTAATCGAAAAACCTCTTGAATACAGGCAACTGGTTTCGTTCGCGGAAGCAGAGCCTTTGTTTCCTGGATTTCTAACCGGTTGGGATTTAATACGCTTTGTACAGCAAACACGTAAAGAAAAAGATGATGTTATTGAAGCACTTGTAGAATACTTTGATATTCTGAGTTTTCTCCCCTATGCTGTTGGGACCTATTCGAGCGGCATGGTTAAGAAACTTTCTTTATTGCTACCGTTCATTGGTTCAGTAAAACTTGTACTACTCGATGAGCCACTCATTACTCTGGAAGATTCGTTCCTACCGAAATTATTTTCATTGATAAAGGAACGTCAAGCTCAGGGTGTCTCCTTTTTACTAAGTTCACATCAATCTTTTCATGAAAGTCAGTTCATACCCACTTCTAAAATTATTGTTGAAAATCAGACAGTAACATTGATTGAATCATGAATGCAATTTTGAAAGTACTGATCCAATCACTCGTGATACCATTCTATAAAAATCATGCAGGATTACTATTCTTTGTCTTCTTCATCATGTTTGGAATTATTGAGTCAACTCAGGTTAAACTCTATCATGAGTCACTGATTTATGGCACGCTAACTTCCGGTATCTTTCTTATTGTTGTACTGATTGTCTGGTTACTTTATTCGGTAAAAGCACTTCATTTTTTATTAAAGACATCCACAGAAGACTCCTATTTGTTTTTGCATAACATCGCTGTACTCCCTGCCCGCCTAAGCTTTTGGCATTTTTTTATCATCGTTTTTCTCACATTTATTCCAGTGTTTGTCTATACCCTCATTATCTACTCCATTGGAATTCGAAATAGCTTTTATGAAGTAGTTGTACTGATTTTCCTCTTTCAATTAGCGCTGTGGTTTCTTAGTGCGTGGATTCTTAATTATACAGCACGAACAAGGCACAAACCGGTCTTCATCACACTTCCCTCCCTTTCCTTACCTTTTCAGCAGACACTTCTGGGGATGTATGGAGCCTATCTTTTTAAAGAAGAAAAACCAGCGATCTTCCTGAGTAAAGTATGCTCTATTGTATTAATTTATCTTGTAAAAGAAACCTTAGAGGTTGGCGATGATTTTCGCTTTCTTGCTATCACCTGGATGTTTGCCATGCTATCGCATACTTTCCTGATTCAAAAAATCAAAGTTTTCGAAGATCAATATTTGACTTGGACAAGAAATCTTCCGGTTGCGAGAACTCAAACTTTTTTGATGTATTTGCAGCTATATGCCTTCCTTATGATACCCGAAATGCTTTTGCTAACGGGTAGTATTGGAAAAGGATTAAATCCATTGCAAATGATATTACTACCCCTACTCTCAAGCGGCTTCCTGTTATCTATTCACAGTTATTTGTTTAAACGAAACCGGGACCCTGATCAATTTGTTACTTATTTGTTTTGGTTATTCATCGGTTGCTTTATGGTAGTGCTAAGCGAATTAGTTTGGGTGCTAGCTAATGTATTGATAGCAACCTCCTTTAAACTCTATTGGACGAGATACTATCGTTATGAGCGTAGCGTGACTATTTCCTAATAAATGTAGGGCAAGGAATAAACTTTTCTTTCTTTTTGGATTTGGTCTGCATCTGAATTCCCAGCTTATATTTCAAAGCAATTTCATGGGCGCCTCCTGAAATGGGCCCTAGTTCAGAAACAGTGAAGTCATAACTATAACCAATCTCCACCTTCTCAAACTGAAATCCTAAGATAATTACTACGGCATCCTGACTAATATTGTCCTTGACATTTTGCTGAATAGGGATACCGCGATACCACACACCAATCATCACCGGATCATAAAGAAAATGTACTCCCAAATCCAACTGATCAAATTTGCCTTGAGTCTTATAAACGAACGATGGTGCCAAAACAGAAATATGATCCTTCTTAAAAGGACCTCCATACATAGGAATGCGCACACCGCCATGCAAACTGGCTTTAAGAGGAATAACAGATTCTTGTTTGAGCAATGAACGATTTGGAGTGTTTAAATGACTGGCAGAAAATCCGATCCAAAAATTTTTGTTGTATGCTAAAGCACCTGTATTAAAATCAAAGTAGCTTGACGATCCCAAGCTGTAAACGGCAGGATCATCACTTGGTACGTTGCCATCCGAATCAAATTGCAATTGATCACCAAAAATTATTTTATTAATGTCTACGGAACGAAACGCGTAGCCAAAGTTTAGCCCAGCAGAAATAACCCATTTACTTGAGACATTCCATTTATAGGAATACAAGAAATTAAACTGAGATGATTTCATTCCTGCCGTACCTGCCTGATCTACCGTTGCTAAAAAACCGATACCGCTATTATAGTGATACAAGTTATAATCGTACGAGAAAGCATAAGTGACAAAGCCCCGTGCAGCATTGGGCCATTGATTTCTATAGTTGGCAATAAAGCGATGATCTTGGGTTGTACCTGTAAATGCCGGGTTCAGATAAAGAGGAGCTGAAAAGTATTGTGAAAACTGTGGATCTTGTGCGTTCACAAATAAAGCACTGAATACTAAGCAAACAATTATATAAAATTTTTTCATCTAATAAGATTTACATCCCCTACGCGAACAAATCGTTCACCATCTTCATAAGAAGCAGCTAGTTTATAGATATAAACATCTTGCTGACATAACTTACCCTTATAGGTGCCATCCCAACCCAAGTCCGGGTCACGGCTTTCAAACAGGAGTTCGCCCCATCGATTAAAGATCAATAACTCAAACTCAACAATACCCCTTGTTAGCGGTAAAAAAATATCGTTCCTACCATCACTCATTCCTCCACCACCGCTTGCACTTAGATTTGGCGAAAAGGCATTGGGAATTAAAACCTGCCCTCCCTTCTGAACTTTAACTGCGTTCACAAGAATTGTTGAATCCGCGCAATCAAATTGATTGAATGCTATAAGCTTAATGGTATAAAATCCTTCCTCTTTATATTTATGCTCGGGCTCAAAAGCGTTTGATGTTGCTCCATCTCCAAAATCCCAGATAAATCGCGAGGCATCCATACTTCGATTGTCCGTGTACATAATACCCCCTGGTATATATACCAATCGAGGTTTAATGTCAAATTGTGCATTCGGGCGAGGAAATACTTCAATGATTGCTTGTTTGGTTTCAGTAATCTTTTGCCCTGTAATATTAGATGCGGATAACGATACCGAGTACTTACCCGGTTGATAATAAGTGTGTGAAGGATTAATCATAGATGATGTTGACTGATCACCAAAGTCCCATTGATAAGTTCCTGGATCAGCAAACTGTGATAAGTTGGTAAACTGAACTTTCAAAGGCGCACAGCCCGAAGCGGGATTATAACTAAAATCGACTAGCGGTGGAATTGCTCTAATCTCAATTTGCTGGGCTTGTGTTTCCATGCAAACGTTGTTAGTTACTGTTAACCGGATAGTAAAAATTCCAAACGTTCCATACGTATGAGAATTTATTGTCGGATCAGTAGAAGTAGTTCCATCTCCAAAATCCCATTGATAAGTCCATGGACCGGGATTAGTTGTGTTGTTTATGGATACGGTGGACGCAGGTAATGATTGGCTTATGGGTGTGGCTGTAAAAGAAGCGTTTATGTTATCTCGTTTGGGGATATTAATCGATCGATTAGAAACCGGGCTTGCACAGTTGGCAAAGTTCCTTGTATCTAAAAAAAACTGCACAGCAATGTCTGGCGAAGCGGATGAAGGTCTGTTAAATACATGCTCGATTTGATCCGCAGTGGATGTTGCATCGACTGTAGGGATTCCATTTTCTGTAATCCGCCAATGGTAAGAAGACAATCCTTTTTGAATTGACACCAGTCTCACTCGCATGAGGCTGCAATCGAACTGAAGTGTATCAATAATAAATTGTGAGTTGGGAACCGGACTAATACGTATCGTTCGCGTAGAATCACCAAAACAACCAGAGGCTAAAGAAGTAAGCAGCGTAATTTGAAAATCTTTAATCGCCTGTGTAGTATTCATAAACTGATAGCTAAACGCAGGTGTGGTTCCTGAACTAATGTCATCAATCAAGCCTGTGTTATCTCTAATTTGCCAGCGATACTCCAATGGATTTAACGACTGTGTTTCTGAATCCACTATAAAGTTTACCGTTCGTGGAGAACAGTTATCATTGAATAGAGAATAATTTGTTGAGATAAATCCAGATCGTGTTCCGGGAAACACAGTAATACTAGCAACCGCGGAAATTGTTTCACAAGAATTTACGGTAACTGCGCGCAGTCGAACATCAAAGAGTTTATTAATTGTTGTTACGTTTTTAAAATCATAGGTAAAGATCGAAGTAAACAAGGGATCAGCAGGAAGTTGTGTGGCTATGGGTAAAAAACCTAATCCTTGTTTTTCGTCTACTTCCCAAACATAGCGATCGATCACATCGGGCTGACCAACAACAGAAGTATTTGTAAAATTCACAGTAAGAATGCTACACCCTGAGGTAACATCAGGTGTAAAACTTGCGATAGGCAATGGATCAACAGTAACAGGCAAGATTAAAATATCGGAACAATTTCCCTGACTTGCAGTTACTCGTAAGGCAACTTGATAAGTACCCGCTGTGCCCATCGATCGTGTAAAGCTACTTCGATTATCGAAAGCCGGGTCCTTTGAGAACGTTACTCCATCATAATTGAAATCCCATTCCCGTACCGTAATTGCCTCACCATTGATAGGTTGTAAAGTTGAACTTTCAGAAAATATAGTTAATCGTCCTTCACATTCGCGTGAAGCAGTGAAAAGTGGAACTGGTTTTTCAAAGACTCTAACACGTACTTCGTCAATTGTTTCGCATGAAGTAACATTATCACGAATGATTAATCGAACCCGATAAATACCCCGATTGGTAAATGGCTGTTCGAATGGCCCAAGTGCTACCGTTGAAAATCCTGAAGCCGGCTCTTGCCTCACCAGGGCATTCAACTCGTTATAAAACTCCCATCGCCATTGCGTTGTGGCTGTAATTGAACCGACCGATCCGTCACTAAACCTTGCTTGAAAGGTTGCAAGCGGTGCATTTGCATTTTGACAAAAGTCAGGAGTGATTGCATTGTTTGATAGATCTGTAACTTGAATTCTGGCTATCAATGAAGGCGAGATGGTAATTAGTTTCTCAATAATGGCTACGCAATTTCCCGCTGCATTTTGATCCCGCACCGAAAGCCGAATCAATTTTTGCCCTGCAGTAGGATACGCAAAGATTGGATTTGTGTTACTGGCCGTTGATATAGGAGCCCCCACTCCAGTCGAGTTGTCGTAGAACTGCCATGTATGGGCAAAGGATGCACCTGCAATACCCGGAGTTTCATTATCAAAATAAATATTGTCGCCTACACAAAATACAGATTGAACTGGGCCACCTGAGCCTCCCAATCTCGTTAGAAAATCGGGCTGAGGTGCAGGCACAATAACAATTCGCGCTGTTGTAATTTGTGGAGCGTTATCCCCACTTATAAGGTTTCCATTAACCGGATTAAAAGGATTTGCATCTGCAAGATTATTGTCATATGCATTGCATTGATTCCAGTTTTTTAATGTGATCACAAACTCTTTTCCTAAATCGGCAGGAGTTGTTATTGGAATGTTTATCGGTAAGCTAACCTGGCCGGGGGCTATCACGGGGTAAATTGGATTTCTCACAGGGGCAGGATCCAAATAGGGAAATCCACCTGGCAGTATCGTGTTTACACGAGCCCCGGAAATTTGATTGCCAATTGGGCCTGTTCCATATAGCCATTGTATCCATCGTGGCTCATTATTCTCTCGCGTTGCGCGTGGAAAACAATTCCAAGTGCTATTATCTCTAAATGAAATGTTAGCCGCATATCCCTGACATACCCTAACAACACTCGGGTTAATAGCTATAACATCATTGGTCCATACAATTACTTGCGTATTAATAGAAACAACACTTCCTCTGGGATTACATGCATTTGAGGCATCGATTACAACATCATAGCCGCAATTGATTGATGTGTTGGGATACGTGTGTGCAATAGTAACTCCTGATGGACCGACTTGTGTAAATGTTTGTTCAGGCGTTCCATCACCCCATTGGATAAAATATTGTGTGCCTGGAACAGAAGAAAGATATAGCGTTTGAATGTTTACGGTAAATGGGGCACACCCACGGCTGCTAGTTAGGAATGCAAAGCCCGGTTCCATGATTCCGCCACATTGAGCAGATGATCTGAACCAAATAAAAATGGATAGTAAGAATACCCCAACAAATAAAAAATATTTCCTTTTCCGCACCATGCTTTAATCAATTTTTGGAATCGGTTAAAGCCAATCAAAGACTACCTAAATAGCTCCGATGCAATCGAATTATTATGAATACCAGACAATTAACTTATTGAGCCGACCAACGAAAGAAATTGAAGGATAAAGAGAAGTTACCTAATTAGCCCAGAAGCTTTTCTTGGTATTGAACGTAGGGCATGGAATCATACGGTTTCTCTTTTTAACACCGCGGTGCAAAGGTTTGGCAACAAACTCATAAACAAGTGAAATTTCATGAGCTCCTCCAGACGTTGTTGATAATTCTGAGATTGAGAAGTCGTAACTATATCCAATCGTCATACTCTTTAGATAAATTCCCAGCGTAAGGATCAATGCATCCTGATTTATCGTTCCAATATAATTTTGCTGGTATGGTTTACCACGATACCAGACTCCAATTGAGATGGGGTCAATGTGGTAATTCACACCCAGATCTAATTGATTTATCCCCCCTTGCAATCTGTAGATAAACGATGGCGTTAAATACGAGGCGCGATCTAACTCACGCGGCCCTGACGATAATGATAATCGGGCACCTCCATGAATGGTAGTTTTCATAGGCAGTCTGTTTACATCACCCAGAATTGATAGGTTGGGGGTATTCATATGACCGAACGCTGCTCCAATCCATAAACTGCGACTATAAAAAAGAAAGCCGGATCCAAAATCAAAATATTGTTGATTCCCTAATTTTTGCAAATCCGGATCAAGCGATATCCCATCAAATTCCAACCCATCCCCTAAACGAAGTTTACTTCTATCAAGCCCATTTATTCCGTAACCAAAATACAATCCAGGAGAAAAAACAATTTTATTATTGAGCCTTACTTTATAACTATAATTCAACCCAACCGTTGTTGTTCGCCAGCCAGCTGATCCCATTTTATCAGTTGTAGCAAGTATACCAAAGCCGCTCTTCAACTCGTCAACGAATATATCATAGCTTGCAGAGTAGGTTGAAAATGCTTGCGGTAAGTTAGGCCATTGAATGCGATGATTGATCGCCACTCGTTGTTGGGGAGTAATGCCAGTAAAGCCAGGGTTTAGGTACAGTGGCGCCTGATAATATTGAGAAAACTGGGGATCCTGAGCAAATCCAATATTTGCAAGGAGTAACAAACTACAAAGCCCCAGAATAATTTTCTTCATGTTCTTAAAATTACACATTTATCGAATCATGGTTACATCGCCAATTTGAGTAGATCGCTGTCCATCCGACAACCTGATAGTGAGTTTATAAACAAACACACCAGCCGGTAATAATCGTCCATTTTTGTCGTAACCATCCCAACCTACATTGGCACTATTACTTTCAAAGATCAAATTACCCCATCGATCAAAAATCTGCATATTAAATTCCTCTGCGCCCTTTACAATCGGCAAGAACACGTCATTAAATGTCCCACTGCCGCCTGGTCCGGTTGAACCACCACTTGGTCCATTCGGATTTGGTGTAAAAGCATTTGGCACTTTCGTAACCCCACCTTGCTTGGCTGTTACCTTTCTAATCAGCGTGTCGGTGCACACTAACCCCTGACCATGATCGTTGCGCGCAATCAATCTAACATCATAACGTCCCTCTACTTTGTAAATATATTTAGGTTCAATATCGAATGAAGTTCCTCCATCTCCAAAATCCCAATCATAATCAGTGGCACCGGTGCTGAAGTTAAAAGTGGTTAATTCTGAATCTGGTACAAACACAATTTCAGGACGTAGTTGAAACGAAGCCACCGGGTTATCAAATACTTCGAAACCACCTTGTTGAGTATTTGCTACTTGTCCGGTTAATGAACTGGAAGTTGTTAGGAATATTGAGTAGCTGCCCGGATTACTAATTCTAAAGATGGGTAGAACCGCATTTGATGTGGCCGCAACCCGACCGTTACTATCCACCACACGCCAATCCATAACATCACCCGTGGACGTATTTTCTGTAACTGTAAAGTCAGACGGAAAGCAGGCGCGCTGTGGATTTGCCTTAAAGGCAGCAACTAATGGAAGCAGCGGAATATTAATTGTTTTACTGAATGTGCTTTCACATCCAAGGCCTGCAGTCTCAGCCGCTATGTTAACTACTTTTAACGAAATATCTCTTGAACCAGGCGTACTATAGTTAACTGAAAAGGGGCCTACTCCTGTTGCCGTTGACGGTGTCGAGTTCAAACCAAAGTTCCATTCATATCGGAATTGAGTTCCGTCAATAGGAACTGATGTATTCGTAAATGTTACCGTTGAGTTTCCACCAATGAAAGGCGGCACCGTACCTTCATTAAAGCCGGCAGTAATGGCACGGTACACCGTTATCGGCATTACCACATTTGGAGCAGGACAATTTCCATTATTAGCCTGATACACTACTTCATAAAGTATAGGATTCGTAGTTGATGTATTTACAAAATTGTAATTAACGTTAGGAGTAGTTCTGATATCAATCTCCGTGGCAGTTCCCTGCACGCGATAGAACCAACGATGTGTGGTGGCACCAAAACTTTGATTAAAGAACTGAACATTTTCACCGCTGCAAATGACCGAGCGATCTGGGAATGCATTGGTAATAATGGAAGGGAATATAGTTACATTTCTAGTTGTCGCTTTGAAACAACCTGGGAACGGAGCTGGTAATTGCGTTCTCAACGTAACTTTATATGTGATAGCTGCATTTGGATTTGGATTGGAGAATACATGCGAGATTGTATTATTTGGAATGGTGGTAGCCGCCAGGAAGACATCATCTGGAGAACCATCAAACCATTGCCAGGTATATTCTGTACCGGCAACCTGATTGAATTGGAACGTTGCGTTATAAGGACCACACGAAGAAGCTGGCCCAACAATACTGAAATTTGCATCCGTCTCTCCTACCGTAACGGTGACGGATTGACCAACTGGCGTGAATCCACAATTAAACACATCCTTTACAGAAACTAACGAATACGTTGTAGTAGCTGTTGGTGTAACTTGAATTACCTTAAAGTTACCCGCATTGTTTACTGTAATGTTTGATACACCATCATTATAAACAAACTGGAAAGGTGCCTGACCATCAAGCTGAATAATCAAGAATTCCGAACTTCCCTTACAAATACTTGAACTTGTATTAACAAACTGAGCGTTTATCTGTGGCGCTACCGTAACGATCATAATTTTTTGATCGCCAGGGCAAGAACCTGGTCCTGTTGGTGTAATGGAGTACGTTAGGCTTGCTTGAGAGCCTGTTGTATTGGTCAACGGTTGGTTGATAACATTACCTGATCCGGTTGGCGGCACTCCCAAACCACTTGGGTCATCCACGGTCCAATCAAAAGTTGTTCCTGCCACGGTGCTGTTCAAAGGCACATTCAACGTACCACCATGACAGACGGTCACCATAGTTGGCAACCCAACAAACTTAGGTTTGGGATTTACGACTACCCCAATTACAATCGGTGTACCATTACAGCCATTCACCCTAGGTGTAACTGTATAGGTAACCGTCTCAGGAATATTTCCATTATTAAATAAGGTTTGGAAAATTAGATTACCAGCTCCATTACTTGCTCCGGCAATTGTTGCCGGGGCTGAAACAGTCCAGATCGCAACCGTATTTGCCACGTCTGGTGTAAGAGTTATATTAACAAATTCTCCACTGCAAATATCAGGCTGTGCACTTGCTACTATGGTGGGATTTGGATTAACTGTAATGGTAACAACTACATTATCTCCAACACACCCTAAGCCACCTATTATCTTCGGCTGGAAGGTATAGGTCACAGTTTGAGTTGAAGTGGTGGGATTATCCAATACGTCTGTAAGTGACGATCCTGGATTGAATAACGTTCCTACCGCTGACATGCCTGTGACACCACCAGTCGGTGTTGCACTTAATAATTCGAATCTCACATTACCCCCGGATGGAACTGCAGTACTATTGAGCGTAACACTGGTTGCCACCCCTTCACATCTTGTTTGCACAGTTGGAGAAGGCACTAATTTTGGTTTTGGATCAACGGTGACAACAACCGTAGCAGCTGGGGCAATACTAGAGCAACCTGCTCCATTTCGTGCACTATTAGCATTTGCCGTAATGGTATAGGTAACTGTAGCCGGGTTATCAGAATTATTTACTAATGCATCGGTAATTTTATAATTCTCAGGCAAACTATTTAATGATGGAACAAACCCACTAATCAACCCTCCTACTGAAGACACAGCTGTATAGTTAAATGTTATCACACCCGAAGTTGGGTTGGTGGGTGAAATAAGATCAATATCAGTTTGATTATTACTACAGATACTTGGCGCGTTATTGATTGGCGCGGCAATCACCTGAGGTTCTACGGTAAGTGTAATGTTTCTGACAGGTCCTAAACAGGCGGAGCCAGAAACAGCTCGGACACCATAGGTTACAGTCAGAGGATCATTTGTTGAGTTCCTAAATTGATCTGCTTGTATATCTGTTGCCGTTACAGCATTCCGAGGAGCCACCGCATTCCCAGCAGTGCGAACAAGTCCGGGTTGCACAGTTATAGAAGTTATATTATAAGACGCAGCCGCAACGCTTGGTGGAGAAGTTTCCGTAGCAAAAACAATTCCTGCGGTATCATTTGAGCAAACCGTTCTATTCAAGTTGTCATCAACGGCAGGGGCAGGATTGACGGTGAACGTTATTGATTGATCTGCTCCCCGGCATCCACTAGCAATTGGCACTACAGTGTAAGTCACTAGAAGCGGTCCATTGGTTGTATTGGTGAAGGTATCATTCGATAAGAAATCGGACTGCCCCCCTGCTAAATTAGCCGGATAAGTACCCAAGCCTGCATTACTTCCACCGGCAACCAACGCAGGAGCCTTAACAATATTCTTTAATTCAAATTGTGTAATAGTTGCAGATCCTACAATAGGGCCAACAATTATTCCTGATGGAACATCGCTACATAGATTAGCAGTGCCGGGACCCATAATCGGCTCAGGATTTATTGTCAGGTTAATAAATTCAGAAACGCCTTCGCACCCGAGTGAACTGATACCTCGGATTTCGTATGTGACAATTGCATTCGCATTGGTTGTGTTTGTGAATTTGTCATTCCGAATCAGGTTTATACCCCCAATTGAACCAACAGCTACATTTGCTCCATCTGCGGTAACTGTGCCCGGCACTACGATATTTACAAATCGATAGGAAGCTGCCGCAATTGATGTTCCATTGGTGCTCAAAATAATTCCTGAGATCTCCTTACTACAAACTGTATTGGCTAAGGATGGGTTAACAACGGGCTCTGCATTAACTGTTAAAGTAATATTAAAAGGATCTCCTAAGCATCCCAATCCGGATACCGGCACTACCTGGTAAGTTACCTTAAGGGGTGTACTTGTTACGTTGGTAAAATTATCATTAATGATCGCGTTAGCAGTGAGACCATTTCCAACTGTTGCTACCCCGGTAAGTCCGGCATCCTGGTTAACCAATGTAACATTATAGTTTGCGGCAGCAATGGAAACTCCATTTGTATTCAAGGTGATATTGGTTATTTCCCTGCTACAAATTGATTTGGTAGCCAAGGCAGGATCAACAACGGGTTCTGGATTAACGGTAAGTACCACATCCAATGGATTACCCAAACATCCAGACGCACTAACCGGAACAACTGAATAGGCAACGGTCAACGATAAATTAGTTGTATTAGTAAATTGATCAGAAGCCAGATAATTGATTCCTACACCATTAGCTATAACTGCATTCCCCGATTTTGCAACCAGGCCTCCTGAAACTGTAATGTTTGTAATATTATAATTAGAAGCAGCTGTGGAGGTACCATTGGTATTCAAGATAATTCCTCCCGGAGTATCGCTGCAAACTGTGCGATCCAGTGCCGGGGACACCACGGGTTCAGGATCAACTGTGATAATAACAACGACTGGATCACCTAAACACGAGGCCGCGCTAATTGGAACAACAGTATATTGAACCGTTAATTGAGCATTTCCTGGGTTTGTAAATTGATCATTAAAGATGTAATTCGAGGCCACCCCAGAGGCAGGGATTGCAGCATTCGTTCCAGCTGCAGTCAACCCGCCAGCAATTACAATATTCGTTATGTTAAATGTTGAGGCAGCCACTGAAACCCCATTTGCCGCAAGGGTTATCCCCGTTGAAGATTGGCTACATACTGTCTTATTGAGAAAGGCTAATACGGGTTCAGGGTTTACTGTTTGTTTGATTATCAGGGGATCACCAAGACAGCCAGCTCCACTCACTGGCACAACTGTATAAGAAACATCAAGTGGAACATTTCCAGTATTGGTGTATACATCGGTTGCTACATAATTTGCAGCAACGCCCGCAGCTGGAATGGCAACCGTTGAAACGGGAATTAACCCCGCAGGAATTGATACAGATGTCACATTATAGTTGGCGGCTGCTACTGAAGTTCCATTTGTATTAAAAATAATATTACCTGCAACATCACTACATACAGTTCTGTTTAAACCAGCCGCAAGTACAGGTTCAGGATCAATGGTGATTGTAATGCTTTGGATATCTCCTGCACAAGATGCTGTGCTTACGCCATTTACTGTATACACAACAGTTAACGGAATAGGACCAGTATTGGTAAACCTATCAGCGGCTAGATAATTTGCGGCAACCCCAGTGGCTGGTACAACAGCATTCCCTACAGCCGGTGTAAGCCCTGCCGCAATTGTTCTGCTGGTAATATTGTAATTTGCTGCTGCTATTGAAACACCATTTGTGTTCAACGCAAGCCCGATATTCAGATCGCTACATGCAATGACATCCAATGTAGTTGAAATAACAGGCTCTGGGTTAATTGAAATTGTTATGACTCTCGGATTACCCTGGCAACCAACTGCACTCACCGGCACTACTGTATATTGAACATCTAATGGAATGGCTCCTGTATTAGTAAATACATCTAATGCCAGATAGTTAGCGGCCACACCATTTGCAGGTACCGCATTCGCTCCAGCAGGAACAAGGCCACCTGGAACATTGATTGAGGTGACATTATAATTTGCAGCTGCAACGGACGTGCCATTCGTATTTAGGGTAAGTCCTGTTGCTATATCACTACATTTCGAAGCATCAAGATTTGTTGCCACCACCGGCTCAGGATCAATAGTTATGGTTACAATTTTTGGATCCCCTAAACATAAGGCGGCACTCCTTGGAACAATTGTATACGTGACATTCAAGGCTGAAGCAGTTACATTTGTGTAGCTATCACCAGCGAGATAATTAGCAGCCACCCCTGTTGCCGGAACGGCTGAATTTGCACCGGCTGCAGTAAGGCCTGCCGGAATTGTAACCGAAGTGATATTATAATCATTGGCTGCCACCGATGTTCCATTGGTAGCTAATGTAAGTCCAATCGGTACGTCACTACACAACGTAGCATCAAGTCCATTAGCTAGAACTGGCTCTGGATTGACAGTAATAGTTATAACCTGGGGCTTACCCAAGCAACCCGCTGCACTGCGAGGTACAACCGTATAGGTTACAAATAAAGACGAAGTACCAGTATTCGTATACCTGTTGGTTGCTAAATAATTCGCTGCAACACCAATTGCAGGAACACTCACGTTGGTTCCAGCCTGAGTAAGACCAGGATCTACAGTTTGAGCTGTTACATTATACGATGTAGCCCCTACGGAGGATCCATTTGTATTTAATGTCAATCCCGTGGCGGCATCACTGCATATAATCGCATCAAGACCTGTTGACACTACAGGCTCAGGATTGATAGTAATGGTAATTATTTTTGCATCGCCCAAACAAAGTGCTGCGCTTCGCGGTACTACAGTGTAGGCCACATCTAAAGGAAGCCCACCAGTATTTGTGTATACATCATTTACGAGATAATTGGCAGCCACATTATTTGCTGGAACAATTGCATTTCCGGCACCTGCTATAAGACCGCCAGCCATTGAGCGCGAGATAATAGTATAGTCAGCAGCAGCAACCGAGGTCCCGTTTGTATTAAGGGTCAATCCGATATTAATTTCACTACAAACTGCTCCATTTAGAGAATTAGAAACAACAGGTTCAGGGTTGACGGTGACGACAACATTGGCAGGATCACCCAAACAACCAGCTGCACTTACTGGCACTATTGTATAGGTTACAGTAAGTGGACTTGCACTCGTATTTGTAAAGACATCATTACCCAAGTAATTAGCATTTACACCAGTTGCGGGAACAGCCCCGTTAGCTCCTGCTGCAGTGAGCCCCGCAGCTAAACTGATGGCCGTAATATTATAATTTTGTGCTGCTACTGAGGAGCCATTTGTATTTAGTACTAATGCAGTTGGCACATCACTGCATTGAGTAAGGTTTAAAGTTCCTGACAAAACAGGTTCAGGATTTACCGTAATTGTAACGACTACCGGATCACCCACACAACCAATTGCGCTTACCGGCTCTATTGTATACGTCACATTCAGGGGTAATCCACCTGTATTCGTGAACAAATCATTGCTTAAATAATTATTTGAAACAGCGGTACCCGGAACTATAGCATTAGCACCTCCGGGAGTAAGTCCAGGATCTATTGATCTGGATGTGATGTTATAATTAGCAGCTGCTACAGATAGCCCATTTGTGTTTAACAAAAGTGCTGTTACAGCATCACTACAAATAGTTTTATTAAGGCTAGTTGATACTACCGGCTCGGGGTTAATGGTAGCTGTTATAATTTTAGGATCACCGAGGCACCCTGCACTACTTACGGGAACTACCGTGTATGTTACTGCAAGAGCAGTTGCTCCTAAGTTGGTGAAATTATCAGCAGCCAAATAAGAAGAAGATACTCCGGTTGCAGGAACAATTGCATTGGCTCCATCTGGACTCAACCCTGCTGGAATGGTTCTTGCGGTAATATTATAAGTTGAGGCACCAACAGAGGTACCGTTAGTAGTTAAGTTTATCCCAACGGAAAGGTCGCTGCAAACTGTTCTATCTAATCCATTTGCAACTACAGGCTCAGGATTAATTGTGATAATAATATTTTTGGGATCGCCCAAGCAACCGGATGCGCTAACGGGAACCACTGTATAGGTTACAGTTCGAGCCACCGCACCAGTATTTGTAAATATATCTCCCGATAAATAATTTGCTGCCACACCAGAAGCTGGAACTGCCACGTTTGTGCCCGCCCCAGTTAATCCTGCTGTCACCGCCCTTGCAGTTACATTGTAATTTGCTGCACTAACAGAAGTTCCATTGGTAGCAAGTGTTAATCCAATCGTTAGGTCACTGCAGACAGTTGCGTCTAACGTATTTGCAACAACGGGTTCAGGATTGATCGTTATTGTAATTAATCTTGGTTGACTCAAGCAGTTCACAGAACTTACGGCCACCACCGTATACCCAACAGTAAGAGGTGCTACCGTTGGATTTGTATACTTATCAGTGTTCACATAGTTAGCTGCAACACCACTGGCAGGAATAACTGAGTTAGCAGGATTTGCAATCAGACCAGCGGCTATCACAACCGAAGTCACATTATAATTCGATGCAGGAACTGATGTTCCATTAGTGCTGAAGGTTAATCCTGTGTTGGCATCACTGCATACGGTGGCATCCAAGGTAGAGGATACAACTGGTTCAGGATTTACAGTTATCGTGATAACTTTTGCATCACCCAGACATCCTGTCGCACTCACAGGGACGACTGTATAGGTTACCAAAAGAGGAGCAACCCCTGTATTCGTGAAAATGTCATTACTTAAATAATTATTGGCTACACCAGCTGCCGGAACCACAACATTACCACCAGAGGCTACAAGGCCTGCCGCAATTGTTCTTCCAGAAATATTATAGGTTGCTGCTGCAACCGAGGTGCCGTTTGTATTTAAAAGTAATCCAATAGCTTGCGCACTGCATAGTGTAGCATCCAACGTATTTGAAACAACAGGCTCTGGATTTACATTAATGGTTACTACAAGAGGAGAACCCTGGCAGCCAGCTGAACTTACCGGTACAACTGTATAAGTAACGGGCAATATCGAAGAACCTGTATTAGTAAAAATATCATTGGAAAGGAAATTTGCAGCGACACCTGTAGCCGGTACCCCAACGTTCCCGCCATTTGGTGTTAACCCCGCAGCAATTGACCGTGCAGTAATGTTATAAGATGCTGCCCCAATAGAAGTGCCATTTGTATTGAGTACTAGTCCAGTGGCAATATCACTACAAATTGTATTGTCTAATGTTGCCGACATAACCGGCTCAGGATTTATAGTAACCGTAATAACTACCGGCTCCCCCAAACATCCTGCAGCGCTGCGAGGAACTACTGTATAGCTAACGGGCAAGGCTGAACCACCTGTATTTGAGTAAGAATCACCCGCCAAATAATTAGCGGCTACGCCAGTTGCTGGCACCACAACATTAGAGCCACCAACCGTTAATCCCGGATCAATAGAAACAGAAGTAATGTTATAGTTTGCCGCACCAACAGAAGTTCCGCTAGTACTTAATGTTAAAGCTAAGGCTGCCCGACTGCAAGTTGACTTGTTTAGGCCTGAGGAAATAACGGGTTCTGGATTGATACTGATTGTAATAACTTTTGGATCACCTAAGCAACCTGAAGCGCTTACTGGAACTACCGTATAGGTAACATTAAGTGCAACTGCCCCCGTATTTGTATAACTATCCGCAGCAAGGTAGTTTGCTGCCTCACCTGTTGATGGTATGGTAGCATTGGTACCAGCAATGACTAATCCCGCAGCAACTGTTCTGCTACTGATATTATATGTTGCAGCTGCAACTGAAGTACCATTTGTATTTAACGTCAAACCTATAGGAAGATCGCTACACGCGGAAACATCAAGAGAATTGGAGACAACAGGTTCTGGATTTATGGTTATGGTTATTACGCGCGTTGCCCCTGCACATCCCGAGGCACTCACACCTTGAACAGTATAGGTTACATCAAGAGGACTTGCACTTAAATTAGTAAACCTATCATTAGCCAAATACCCGGCAGTTACTCCTGTTACAGGAACAAATGCGTTGCCCCCTGCAGCAGTGAGTCCACCTGCAATCGTACGTGCAGAAATGTTATAGGTTGCTGCTGAAACAGAACCGGCAGTAGTAGTCAATGTCAGACCAGTTGATACATCACTGCACACAGCTGCATTTAATGAAGCTGAAATGGTCGGCTCAGGATTTATTGTGATTGTGATCACCAATGGATCTCCATAACATCCTGCAGCACTGCGAGGAACTACTGTATAGGCCACATCAAGGGCAGAATTTCCTGTATTGATATAGCTATCTGCTGCTAAATAGTTAGCTAAAACATTTGTTTGCGGAACAAGTACATTTGAACTTCCAGCTGTTAATCCAGCTGGGATACTAACACCAGTAACATCATAGCTTGCTGCAGCAACAGCAGTTGCTCGCGTACTAAGAGTCAGGGCTGTCGGAGCTTGGCTACAAACTGTTTTGTTTAATGTAGTGGACATCGCAGGTTCCGGATCAATTGTAATGGTAATGATCTTCGCATCGCCCAAACATCCTGAAGCACTTACTGGAACAACCGTATAGCTAACAGTTAATGACGAAAGCCCGGTGTTGGTATAAATATCGCCCGAAAGATAGTTAGATGTAACTCCGGTTGCTGGCACTACAACATTAGTTCCGGCCGCAACCAAGCCAGCTGCTGTCGCTCTATTAGTTATATTATAGTTTGCAGCAGCTACAGACGTTCCATTGGTATTTAAGGTTAACGCTATGGGCAGATCGCTACACACGGTTGCGTTAAGACCATTTGCAACAACTGGTTCCGGGTTAATCGTTATCGTTATTATTTGTGGTGAACCCACACAGCCAAGGGCACTCACTCCTTGCACCGTATAGGTTACATTTAGCGGGTTAGATGTTAAGTTAGTGAATAGATCACTCGCTAAATAGTTTCCAGCGACACCAGTAGCTGGAACGAAAGCATTACCTCCAGCTGCGGTCAAGCCGGCAGCGATAGTTCTTGTTGTCACATTATAATTTGCTGCAGCAACTGAGCCTGCGGCCGTTGATAAGGTTAAAGCAGTAGTTGCATCACTACAAACTGTGCTGTTTAACGTGGTTGAAACAGTTGGCTGGGGATTGATTGTAATCACAACCGTTTGAGGTACACCCGGGCATGAACCACCTGATGTTGGTGTAATTGTATAGGTTGCAGTTATAGGAGAAGCTGTTGTATTAGTTAGAACATCTGTTATATGAATTGAGCCTGCACCACCACCAGGAACATTATTTCCAGTGGTTCCTTGCGCTGGGCCAGCCGACATTATTGGTAGGGGCCAACTAAATGTTGTTCCCGCTGGCAGTGTTGAGGGGTTTAATAATATTTCATAATTAGCAGCTTGGCCGCTGCATATTGTTTTTGTTTGCGGAGTTACCAATACCGGCTGAGGATTAACTGTTACAACAACATCTTGTGGCGTTCCCGTGCAGTTTGGGGGATTCGGAACAGCTGTTTCTGTTGGAGTTACACGATAGGTTACTGTTCCAACAACACCTGAAGTATTAGTAAGCACTTCCGATAAGTTACCAACGCCTGTATTGCCAACTGTAGTGCCCGAAACAGCTCCAGTGATATTTATTACCTGCCAACCAAAGGTTACAAAAGTTGTTGGAGATCCACCGAGAGTAGCCGTAAAATTTAATGTTGGGGCATTCCCACTGCACACTGAAGTGGCATTGCTGGATGACATAACCGGGCGATCCGAAAGATTAATATTTATTGAAGCAGGAGATCCGGCACATCCAGAGGAACTAGTTTCAGTTACCGAGAGAGTAACATTTACCGTGGTAAAATCAAGCGTAACAGATGATAAACCAACTCCGCTCGAGGGTCCTTGAAATGACGCTCCTGGGGCGGTCCATGTGTATAAAGAAGAAGGATTCGGTGCACTCAAACTATAAACAACACCGGTCTGATTTTTACATACATTGGTTTGAGGCGCATTAAATGTTAAGGCTCCGGGAGCCCCAGCAACCGTAACGACAAAATTGCTTGTATTGCCATCACATCCATTAACCGTTTCAAATACACTAATATTAACATTCCCTAATGTTGGACCCGGGAATTTCAACAATATAAAGAAGTTGGATGAATTGGTTCCTCCACCCCCAAAAATTTGAAAGTCTGCTGTCCCACTTACATTCCATGTATATGTTGAAGCTGGATTTAATGAAGGATCAATCTGATAAAGTACAATTGTTTGACTACTGCAAACAGTTCCACTACCTGTTATTGGATTGTTAACTGGTCTTAATTTTAGCACTAAACTAACATCTGCTACATCGTAACATTTTGGAGTTACGGAACTGGTAATATCAATTACCTTGGCATAAATAGTTTTCGTTGTGGAAATGGTGTAGTTCTGCTCTTGCCCCACACCAGCACCTGCCGGAATCTGGGTAGTTAATCCTGCATCTTCATACCACTCTACATCGCGCGTTGCGGCAGTACCTCCACTGGTCACACCTCCTGCGCCAAACTCAAATGAGGTAAGATTGATCATATTACCTACCACATTCCCTGCTATTCCCGCACCTACAGAGTTCTCGCAGAATTCATATGACTTATCTATGGCGGCCGGCAAGGCATCAACGGTGAAAGTAATTTGACCAATATTGGTACAAGGGATAGCCGACTGTGCTCGAAAATAAAAGATCTTGTTTGTTGTATTATTGACAGTGACTGGGGCAGCTACCACAATAGTACGGGCAGCATTTGAATACCATGTGATTGTAGGAGCATTAGAAACTGCAGCATTGTAAGTTGTCAGGTCAACGTTGGCATGGGTTCCACCACCGTTAATATCTTCGCATAACCGAGGTGCTGGATCAATTGAGGTTGGAAGCGTATTTACTGTTAGTGTAACATTTGACAAAGAAGTAGGGCAAATCCCTAATAAACTGGCAACTGTCCATCTTAATGTATACGAAATAGCTGCACCCCCTGGCGGATTTTGGGGTAAATTTGAAACCGTGGCCGTTGGGCTATTCGGATCGGAGAACGTAACAGTAGAACCGGTTGCTTTTACTATCAGGTTATCAAATGCAATTGTTTCAGTTCCGGCATTGGCACTCACCTCTACCCTTATTTGCAAGGTAGTCCCTGCAATTCCTGCGGCAGTTGCCGAAATATTTGTAAAATTTCCAGTCTGATCTCCGTTTGTTAATAGAACAGGGGCGCCTCCGTCAACAATTCTGTAGACCCTGATAAAATCTGCATCTGCACCAGCGTCAAGGTCATTTGATACATTTATCAAATCGACACTTATGCTATTTGATGGAATGCTTGAGATATCAATAATCTTGGATAACCAAACAACTACTCCCACGTTACCAGCCCCTCCACCCAATGTACCGTTAGTATTTTGAGCTTCAAATCGTTTGCCTGCCTTCACTTCAAAATATCCCGATCCGCCATTAAAGACATTTGCTCCGGTAATGTCACGAGACCAACCATTAGCTGCAGAAGATGAAGTTGCTCCTACAGGAAAAATGGCGTTTTCGAAATTCTGCATGTAAGCTAATTGCCCTTGAACCGACCACGTTCCATTTCCACCATTGTTTGGGGGTGTCGCTGAAAGTATTGCTGTACCTGCGCATAAAGTGGATTGATTAGCCCCTGCCGCTGCTGCTGCTGGTTGAATATCCTGAGTGTGTTGTACAGGCAGCGAAGCAGAACTCAAACAATTAGTTGGTGCTAAGTCATCACGGGTAAATGCATGGTAGGTCGCGGTTAGATTACTGGTTGGTGTAAAGTTATTACCACGCGTACCACCCACAACTCCTGCTGCCGCTGTAAAAGTTGGGGCGGCAGTAGTAGACCAAACAATTGTAAAGCCAACTGCCGGTACAGCCACGCTAATAGGTGCTCCTGTTGCCGAAGTACTACAAACGACTCCAGCAACTGCGCCAGTAGGCGTTGGCGGTCGGGGATTAATAATTAGAGTTGGACCATTTATGGGTACCGCCCCTGCACAAAGGGTTGTTGTATTTTGAATTGCTGTAATTACCACCTGATATCCCGCAGGATCATTTGGAGCTGCTCCGAACTGGGCATAAGTTGGAGCCAGATTAATGACACCAGCAGCACTCGAATTACCAGTAAAGTTTATGGAGCCTGCTAAAAATGTATTCGTGCTAACCCTTCTTAAACGATAGGTAATCGCGTAATTCTGCACTGAATTAGGAAGCAAATCCAAAATGGCATCTGGGGGATTGGTTGCCCCCCCATCATCACACACCGGTGCTTGAGCCGTGAAACTTTCAACCGTTGGAGGAGGAATTGCTTGGGGAGTAACACTTACCGTTCCTCCCAGTCCTGCACCGGATGCGGCACAACCATTAGCATCTGACAAGGATAAAATTCTATAAGTTGTAGAAGCTGTCGGATTGGGAGCTACTATGGTATAAGTTGTCGAGTTGTATCCTATTTCTGTAAGATCAGGAACATCGGGAACAGATGCCACTTCCACAACAAAATCGAATGGAGGAGCTCCCGTAAAATTAAATACCACATCAGGAGCCGGAGTTAAAAGACACGCGGATCCTCCCCCTGAAGCAGTAGCTGTTGGAAGCGGATTAATCGTAATCTCAATAACATTTGAAAGTGCTGATGCACAAACCCCCGAAGTCGTTTGCCTGCGGTACCACGTTGTTGCCGTGAGCGCAGGTGCTGTGTAATTTTGCAAATTATTTGTACCTGAGGCATTAGAAAATGGACCGCCAACCCCGGCCGTGCTTTGTTGCCAAAGATAAGTATATGAACCACTGCCTCCTGTAGAAGCAGATCCGGTTAGTCCTACAGGGATGTCTCCTGAACATATAGTTTGAGCATTCCCAATAGTACCTGCCGTAATTGAATTCTCGACTGTTACCTGAATTTCATTTGAAAAAGCAAAATTAGGAACACATATTCCCGAAGTGTTCATCCTTCGATAAAATGTATTTACCAACAATCCTGCTGGTGGATCATAGGTTGCACTGGTAGCACCTGCGATGTTACTAAATCCTACTCCACCACCCGTTGTAGAGGACTGCCATTGATAACCAGGCACACCTGTCCCCCCCCCTCCTGCTACTGAATTTGTTAGTAAAGCAGGATCTCCTGGACTTATACAAATGGTTTGATTGGCGGCAATGGTACCACCCGTAGGTGCAGTATTTACACGGAATTCAATAATGTTAGAATTAACCGTAGCACATGTACCTGAACTTGCCGTTCGTCTAAAGAAAATGTTCGATACAATAGGTCCCGGATCAAACACATTGCTATTTCCCCCTATGTTGGTTACTCCAGCCGTAAAGGCTGCATTGGTGGCCGATTGCCATTGATAGGTAACGGTTCCTCCTGGCCCGCCACCAGTAGCGTCAGTTGTACTTGTAAAGGCTACTGGATCTGTGCCCGTGCAAACTGTTATTGGCGTAGCTCCTAAAGGATGCGCAATCGTTCCTGGCGTATTTGTGTCATCTATCCTTATCGTGATTGTAGCCGGTGGACTTATACAATTATTACTTCCTTGTGTAACCGTAACATATCTGTTAAACGTTTGGCTACCTGTAACAGCTTTGGTTATTCTTGGTGCCGGTCCTTCAGTTACCGGATTAAAAGTATTATCCGCGTTAGGTCCCTGTAATAACTGAGTAAGGGCGGCATCTCTATACCAGGTATAAGTGAGGGCGCCAACCCCAACACCTGTAGCTGTAATGTTAAAACTTGCATCTGCTGCAGTTTCACAAAGTATAGGATTATTTACCCCAGGCGCGTTAGGAGCAGCGATAATTCTAATTGTTGCAGTGCTGGTAACAGGCGGATTGTCCCCATTAATAAAATCTCCATTAACCGGAACCATGGTTAAATTATTCGAGTATGGATTACAAAAGTTCCAATACTTAAGGGTTACTTGAAACTCGTCTCCCACTTGCGGAAATCCAGCAGTAAACCCTCCGGGCGCAGTAATTAATTGAGTACTTCGCCTTCGCGGATCATTGACTACTACCGGTGAAGCCATAGAAAATACCCCTCGAGGATCTTGATAATTTGTGCCCGCTGCGGCAGGCATCAACACTCCATTTACTCTAACATTCGGAATCCGGGAGGCTACGGCTGGATTACTGGTATTATAAACTATCTGTTGCCAGCGTATCTGTTCATTGGGATTATTGGGAACATCTGGATTAGGACCAGGACCATCGTTAACAATACCATCGATAAGGTCATTACAGTTCCAATTGGAAAGGTCATTAAATGCTACCGAAATATTATCACCTCGACAAACGGTATGTATATTATTACCTGTTGAAGGGGAAATCAGGCTTACTACACCCCCATTAACATCATCCGTTCTCCAGGAAGTAATGGTCTGTTGTTGAAACGATGCCCCACATGTACTTTGAGGCAAGGGTCCCGCTCCATCAGGATCATGATTTACATTAATCGTAACGAAATATTCACACGTGCTATTGGTTGGAAAAACCCTTGGTGGGGAAACAATATTGTGAACTGCCACCCCGGTTGGCAGGTTTAATGCTGAAAAAGTAGGAAGCTGTCCATCACCCCATGTAAAAAATACCGTTGTTACAGATCCTGGAGGAAGTGGTGAGGCAAAGGTAATATTATAGTTAATAGTGGCTGTAACAGGTGCGCATAGTTTATTTGGGTTTTGACCAGCTCCTCGTGAAAGAATAACCGGACACTGGGCTTGAGTTTCAAATGAGGAACCTAGAAGGAACAGATAAAAAAAACTAACAAAGGCAATCTTAAAATGTGCTGGCGATAGAATCTTGTTCATAGATATACCTTAGTCAAAATCTATATACAGGTGAAGAATAAATTGTAACCTTTAAAAAAACAATACGTAGTTCCAAACATATCCATTATTTCCTCAAAAACGAAATAAATTGAAATTCCGGGGTTTGTAAAAGAATCAAATAGGCTACCTTTGCGACCAAAATTCTAGGTCGGGGCTCCATGTCAACTGCTAAATATATATTCGTAACCGGTGGGGTAACCTCCTCCCTTGGGAAAGGCATCATTTCTGCTTCCTTGGGTAAGTTGCTACAAGCCAGGGGTTTTTCCGTAACCATTCAAAAATTTGATCCTTATATTAATATAGATCCAGGTACGCTTAATCCTTATGAACATGGAGAGTGTTATGTTACGGATGATGGAGCTGAAACAGATTTAGACTTGGGGCATTATGAACGCTTCCTCAATGAAGCGACCTCACAAGCTAATAATATAACCACTGGGCGCATCTATAATAATGTAATTACCAAAGAACGCAAAGGTGAATATCTAGGCAAGACTGTACAGGTGGTGCCTCATATCACGGATGAGATAAAGCGAAACATCTTTTTGTTAGGTGATAGCGGCAAATATGACTTTATTATAACCGAAATCGGTGGGTCTGTTGGGGATATCGAATCGCTACCCTTTGTTGAAGCGGTGCGTCAGGTACGTTGGGACTTAGGTTCAAATAATGCGCTAGTGATTCATCTTACCCTTATTCCATATCTCAGTGCTGCCAAAGAATTAAAAACAAAACCCACTCAACACTCTGTTAAAGAACTCCTCTCCTATGGGATTCAACCAGATATTTTAGTGTGTCGCACGGAGCATGCGCTTTCCATGGAAATCAGGAAAAAGTTGGCGCTATTCTGTAACGTTAATCTGAATTCTGTTATCGAAGCGATTGATGCCGACACGATTTATGACGTGCCCATGCTCATGCGCAAGGAGAAGTTGGATGAACGGGTACTTACAAAACTTAAAATCACTCCTAAGCAAGAACCGGATCTTGAGCAGTGGAAAGTCTTTCTTGGGAAACTGAAAAATCCAATCAATGAAGTGACCATTGGGCTTGTTGGAAAATATGTTTCGTTACCGGATGCTTATAAATCCATCGCGGAAGCATTCATTCATGCTGGAGCGCAAAATGATTGCAAGGTTAGTGTGAAATGGATTTCATCTGAAGACATTCATAAAGATACTGTAGCAAGCATTTTGAGTGGACTCAATGCTGTATTGGTGGCACCTGGTTTTGGAGAGCGGGGCTTGGAAGGAAAAATAGAAGCCATTAAATATGTTCGTGAAAATAAGATTCCTTTTCTGGGGATTTGCTTAGGGATGCAATGCGCAGTAGTGGAATTTGCCCGTCACGTATTGCAATTGCCGGATGCAAGCACAACCGAATTGAGTCCAAAAACAAAACACCCGGTGATTGACATGATGGAAGAGCAAAAGAAGATTACCAACAAAGGTGGCACTATGCGATTGGGGTCATATACCTGCAAGATCAAGAAAGGCACTAAAGCATTTCACATCTATGGAGACACAACCACCATTCAGGAGCGTCACCGTCACCGGTATGAATTCAATAACAAGTATCTCGAACAAATTGAACAAGCCGGTCTAAAAGCTTCCGGTATTAACCCGGATACCAACTTGGTTGAGATAGTTGAATTAAAGGATCACCCCTGGTTTGTGGGTGTTCAATATCACCCTGAATTAAAAAGCACCGTATTAAACCCGCATCCCCTCTTTGTTAAATTTGTGGAAGCGGCTATGAACAATAAAAAATCTACTTCTTGAATGGTATCAATACCGATTTTGAAAAAACTTGAACTAGTTTAAAATAAAGACGCTCATTTTCCTACTAACAAAAAATGGATAGAAATTCGGCCATAGGACTTACGCTCATTGCAGTACTTCTCTTAGTATATTTTAATTTTTTAGCTCCAACTCCAGAACCTCCCAAGGCGGCCCCTGCCCAGGCAACTACCGAAGTGATTCCAAAAGACAGTTTGGTGGAGAAATCGCAGACGCAAAATTTCCAAATGGATAGTGTTGCCATTAAGCAATACGGTGGATTAGGTCCATTCCTTTCTGGTATTGAAAGATTAACCGCGGTCGAAAACACTGATTTGAAAATCAAACTCTCCAATCAAGGACAAATTCAGGAAGTTGAACTCAAGAATTTTAAAACCTACTCACAAACGCCTTTATTCTTAGCACAAAAAGATAACAATCGTTTTTCGCTGATTGCCAATTATGAAGGCAAAGATGTTGACTTGTATAAACTCTACTACACGCAATCAACTTCAAAGAAAAATGACACAACGCTTGTTGTCTTTACTGCAAAGACAAGCGAATCGGGTTTTATAAAACATATTTACTCTATCCCGCCAACAGGCTATCAGATTGGTTATGAAATTCAAACTTCAGGCACCGCACTGAATGGTAAAAATCTTACGTATCGTTGGCATGATGAAATTTCTTTGCAGGAAAAAGCAATTGCGGACAGCCGCAGCAAAACCAATATCAATTATTTCCTCAGTAACGGTGAGTTCGATTACACCTCACAAACATCAACTGATCTTGAATCAGAAGCCCTTACTACCCCTATAAAGTGGGTATCCATCCGACAGAAATTTTTCATCTCTTCCATCATTGCTAAAAATTCTTTCGCGGGTGGCGAGGTGCAAATAGTTGCTGACGTAAACAATGAACAAGTCGTTAAAGTAGCTGATCTTGAATTATTGATCCCCTCAGAAGATGTATCCTCAAAGAAGGCTGTCTTCAATTATTATTTTGGACCCAACGATTATGAAGTGCTGCCCACCATTGCAGAAGAATTTTCAAAAAATCTGGATTTGGGATGGCCTCCTATGTTGTGGATTAATAAATTCGTGATCATTCCGATTTTCAAATTCTTAGAGGGCTTTATCAGCAACTACGGAATCATCATCGTGCTGCTTGTGCTCTTCGTTAAAATTCTATTGTTACCTCTCTCCTACAAATCTTATTTGGGAATGGCAAAAATGAAATTGCTAAAACCGGAGTTGGATCTCATCAAAGAGAAGAATGGTGACAACATGACTCAGAATCAGCAGGACCAAATGAAGCTGTATAAAGAGGCCGGTGTAAATCCATTCAGTGGCTGTATTCCGTTGGTTCTTCAAATGCCGATTTTGTTTGCGATGTTTTACTTCTTTCCGGTTTCCATCGAATTGAGGCAAAAAGCATTTTTATGGGCAGAGGATCTTTCTACCTATGACTCGATTGTCAATCTTCCATTCACCATTCCATTCTATGGAAGTCATGTGAGTTTGTTTGTACTTTTGATGACTGCCTCCACGATAATTTATACATGGCAAAATAATCAGCTCAGTGCCGTGCAAGGCCCAATGAAATCAATGGGCTACATTATGCCTATAGTATTTATGTTTGTGTTGAACAACTTTTCGGCAGGGTTAAGTTTTTATTATTTCGTTTCCAACCTGATCACGTTTTCGCAGCAAGCAATCATCAAACGCTTTGTGGATGAAGATAAAATAATGGCGGTTATGGAAGATCATAAAAAGAAACTGCTTGCTAGTGGAGGGACCGGTAAAAAATCGAGTTTCATGAGTAAACTGGAGCAAGCCATGAAAGCCAGTGAAGAAGCTCGTAAAGCTTCTAAAAAGAAGTAAATCCAGCCCAATTAGGGGCGAATTTCTGCTTTTTGACGACTTGATACATCCACACATTACCCTATATTTGTAGCCCCGATTAAGTCGGGGTTATTTTTTTAACTGAACAATCACTGAAACCTGAGAATGGGTAAAATTATCGCCATTGCGAATCAAAAAGGAGGCGTAGGCAAAACCACTACGGCTATCAATCTGGCTGCCAGCTTGGCTGTACTTGAATGCAAAACCTTATTAGTAGATGCTGATCCACAAGCTAACTCTACCTCGGGGTTAGGCATTAACCCAAAGGAGGTAAAAAAAGGTATTTACGAATGCATGGTTGATGGAGTAAATCCCTTGGATGCCATCGTAAAAAATGACTTAAAATACTTAGATATACTTCCGTCACATATCGATTTGGTAGGTGCCGAAGTGGAGATGGTAAACATAGAACAGCGGGAAGAAAAGATGAAGAACGCGCTCAGTTCTATTAAAGATCTATACGATTTTATTATCATCGACTGTTCACCTTCATTGGGTTTAATTACCATCAATTCATTAACTGCTGCAGATTCGGTTATGATTCCGGTTCAGTGTGAATATTTTGCGTTAGAGGGATTAGGAAAATTATTGAATACCATTAAAATAATTCAGACAAGGCTTAATCCAAGACTGGAAATCGAAGGCATTCTGTTAACCCTTTATGACTCCAGAACCTCATTAGGCAATCAGGTGGTT
Source organism: Cyclobacteriaceae bacterium (assembly GCA_016787755.1). Taxonomy (GTDB): domain Bacteria; phylum Bacteroidota; class Bacteroidia; order Cytophagales; family Cyclobacteriaceae; genus ELB16-189. Next base: position 73,182 of record JAEUUA010000013.1, read on the forward strand.
GAAGAAGTTCGTACGCATTTCAAGAACATCGCTTTCAAGACGATAATACCGCGCAATGTAAAATTGAGTGAGTCCCCAAGTTTTGGATTACCCGTTATCGTCCATGATGCCGAAAGTAAGGGAGCTATCAGTTATTTAAACCTGGCTCATGAAATCCTCGATAAAAACGGAATAGTAAAATGAGTAAGAAAAAAGCATTGGGTAGAGGTTTGAGTGCGCTCTTGAGCGATACCCCTGAGGACGAAAAATTAGATGTAGACGTAACCTCTCCGGTAAGAGAGAGAGAGAACAAAGTTGTTACCAATTCTATCAACGAAATCTTACTTTCTGAAATTGAGACAAATCCCTTTCAACCGCGCCAACATTTTGATCAGGAAGCCTTAAAAGAATTAGCTGATTCAATTAAAGTACACGGCATCATTCAGCCTATTACGGTTCGAAAATTTTCAAACAATCAATATCAGTTAATCTCAGGTGAAAGAAGATTTCAAGCATCGAAGTTAGCCGGCCTCACAAAGATCCCGGCTTATATTCGAACCGCGGATGATCAGCAAATGCTTGAGATGGCATTGATTGAAAATATTCAACGTGAAAATCTTAATCCCATTGAAATTTCGCTTAGCTATCAACGCTTGATTAGTGAATGTAATTTGAAGCAAGAGGAACTTGGAGACCGGGTTGGCAAAAGTCGTTCAACCGTTACTAACTATTTGCGTCTGTTGAAACTACCGCCTGATATTCAAATCGCCATGCGTGACAATAAACTTACCATGGGGCATGCACGAGCAATCATCAATGTTGAGAATCCAGACTCTCAACTTTACATATTCAAGAAGACGTTGGCTGAAGATCTTTCTGTGCGCAAGGTGGAAGAACTTGCCCGTGAATTGTCTACAAAAACAAATGAAACTCAAGCAACCACAACCCCATCCTCGCAGGCAAAAGAAGTTACACAGCTTCAAACCCGCCTTTCATCGCACTTTGGCACGAAAGTTAGTGTAAAAAGTGATGGCAAGAAGGGTGATATCCGAATTCCATTTCTGTCGATTGAAGATCTCAACCGGATACTTGATATTTTAAAAGTATAACATGCGTGGAGCCGGTATTATAGGCATTCTACTTTTTGCGTTTAACTTGGGCTTATCGCAAGCTGAAAGCGATACCATCCCTTCGGGAAACCTCTCTGACACCTTAGTGCAAAATAATCGCCCAGTTGAAAAAATCGAATCGTATGCAAAGCAATACGATCCTCGTAAAGCGATGTTGTATGCCGCAGTTTTTCCAGGGGCTGGTCAATTCTATAATAAGAAGTACTGGAAAATACCCTTGGTCTATGGAGGTTTTGGTGCTTTTTTATATGGCGTTAATTTTTACCAAGGCTTGAATGTGAGGTTTAAGAATGACCTATATAATTTAATAAACGACCCCAGCTCCAACGGGGGAGTAAGTCCCGATAATCTTACAACTGATCAGCTTCGAACCATAGTTGACAGAACCAGGCGAGAACGCGATTTCTTGATCATCCTAACAGGATTTTTCTATATTCTGCAAATGGTAGATGCCCATGTAGATGCCCACTTAAAAGAATTTGATCTGAACCCCAAATTACAACTTACCGTTGAACCTGTCATGGAAAACAATTACATGATGGGACGAAGCACCGGGCTTACACTCAAACTAAGATTCTAACCAGGAATTGTAGCATGAAAATACTGTTGATAGGATATGGGAAGATGGGTAAAATTATAGAAGGAATTGCTGTCAATCGTGGCCATGAAATTACTGGTAAGATTGATTTGTCAGATAATTTTTCTGCCTTTAATAAATTTGTTGATGTCGCAATAGAATTTACCCAACCCGAAGCAGTTGTATCAAATTTAAAAACCTGTTTCGAAAAAGGAATTCCAGTTGCATGTGGAACAACGGGCTGGTTAGATCACAAATCAGAAATTGAAAAGTACTGCATTGAGAAAAACGGAACTTTTTTTTATGCCTCAAACTATAGCTTAGGAGTAAATCTCTTTTTTAAGTTAAATCAATTGCTTGCGCAGATGATGGATCGATATCCACAATACGCAGTGTCAATTGATGAGACTCATCATACTCAAAAAAAAGATGCCCCAAGTGGAACTGCCATTACACTGGCCGAAGGGGTTATCGAAAATTTGAATCGCAAAAAAAAATGGAAATTGGGAGCGTCTGATACATCGGAAGATCTTTCAATCAATTCGTTCAGAGTTGATCCGGCACCCGGAACTCATACCGTTAAGTATCAATCCGCCATTGACAATCTTGAAATAACACATACAGCCCACTCCCGTGAAGGGTTTGCCTTGGGTGCAGTTATGGTTGCTGAGTGGCTCGCAGACAAAAAAGGAGTATTTACGATGGATGATTTTTTAAAGGTGTAGCCCGTACTAAATCAAAAATGATTTTATTTGCCAGATTTTAAATAGTAAAAGGTTATGAATTGGAAGTTTTGGGAGAAAAAAGTGGAAACTAAGCAAAAACCAAAATCTGCTTTACGCGAGTGGTGGGATGCCATCTTGTTTGCAGTAGTGGCAGCAACGCTTATTCGTTGGCTGATTATGGAGGCTTATACGATCCCTACCCCTTCTATGGAGAACTCGATGTTAGTAGGTGACTTTCTTTTCGTAAGCAAGTTCCATTATGGAACCCGCACACCCCGCACGCCCCTTCAAATTCCGCTTACCCATCAAAAGATTTGGTTTACGAATATTCCTTCATATCTGGATTGGGTACAATTGCCTACCTATCGCTTGCCTGGATTTACCCATGTAAAACGCAATGATGTGGTGGTATTTAATGTACCCGGTATTTCTGAAAATAATTACCCTAACATGAACTCAGCCACCTGGATTGATTATCCGGTTGATTTAAAAACAAATTATATTAAACGATGCGTAGCGGTTCCTGGCGATGTGCTTGAAATAAAAGATCGTCAGTTGTTTATTAATGGCGAGGCACAGCCTAATCCTCCTGAAGAGCAATTGAGCTACCTCGTAACCTCGAAAGATGAAATCAATGAACGCAACCTTGAAAAGTTAGATATCGATCCGGACGATTATAGTTTTCAAGGTCGACCGGAAACCAATAAAGTACTTTATCAAATGTTTCTCACGAAGGCTAAAGTTGATGAGTTAAAAACGCTTCCATATATTATTTCTGTGTCTGAAGATTATCGAACGCACGAAGGGCCAGATGCCAGGATTTTTCCGGGAACAAAGTACACCAAGTGGAACGGTGACAACTACGGCCCGTTAACAATTCCAAAAGAAGGAATGAAAATTATTATTAATGATTCAACTCTTTTTACCTATGGGCGCACGATTAAAGATTACGACCTGAACAAGGATGTAAAAGTTGAAGGGGATAAGCTCTTTATTGATGGTAAAGAAGTGGTTGAATACACCTTCAAACAAAACTATTACTTTATGATGGGTGATAACCGTCATAATTCCCTTGATTCGCGTTACTGGGGTTTTGTGCCGGAAGATCATATTGTAGGAAAAGGGTTTTTTATATGGCTATCCATCAATAAACATGGAAGCTTCCTGAACAAGATTCGCTGGAATAGATTCTTTAAATTGGTGAAGTAAAGTAGATATGGGTTGCTAGAGAATCCAGGATCAAATATCCATCATCTAAAACTCACCAATCAATCTCTTTTAAACCTTTGCTCTTTAGATAAGCATTTGTTTTACTGAAATGTTTATTTCCGAAAAAGCCTCGATCGGCAGAGAAAGGTGATGGATGTGCAGACATTAGAACAAGATGTTTGGTTCGATCGATGATTTCTCCTTTCTTTTGAGCATACGCACCCCATAATAAAAACACTACATGATTCTTCTCTTCAGAAATAACTCTTATAACAGCGTCTGTGAATTCCTCCCAGCCTTTTTTTTGATGAGAACCCGGTGAAGAGCCTCTGACCGTTAGCGTTGCATTTAAAAGCAAGACTCCCTGGTTCGCCCATCGTTCCAGATCACCATTTTTAGGAACTGGCTTGCCCAAGTCTTTTTCAATTTCTTTAAAGATATTTTTCAAAGACGGAGGCATCACAACCCCATCGCGCACGGAAAAACACAGTCCGTTGGCCTGCCCCGCTCCGTGATAGGGATCTTGCCCAATAATAACCACCTTCACATCCCTGAAATCAGCACAATCAAAGGCTCTGAAAATTTCTTTCCCGGGTGGATAAACAATTTGTGTACGGTATTCTTCCTTAATAAAATCTGTTAATTGGTTAAAATAGGGTTGTTCAAACTCGATTTTGAGCTTTTCTTTCCAGGAAGGTGCTATTTTAACATCAGAGGTCATGAAATATATTTTCGGTAAACGAATTAGACTATCAGATTGAAAAATAGAAAAAAATGATATTTTTGAACGAATGATTGCTGAAATAACACAAGGAATTAAAGTGACCGTGGAGACGGAGTATCAACCCTCTTACTCCAGCCCGAGTCAATATCACTATGTGTTTACCTACCGAATCACCATCGAAAACCAAAGTGAATTTACTATTCAGTTGCTGCGCAGGCGCTGGAATATCTTTGATGCTGGCTTTCAATCACGTGAAGTAGAGGGTGAAGGAGTGGTTGGTCAACAGCCAGTTTTGGAACCTGGTCAGACCCATCAATATGTTTCTGGATGCAATCTTAAATCAGGCATTGGCAAAATGGTTGGCACGTATCAAATGGAACGCATTGTTGATGGGTTTACGTTTGAAGTAGTCGTGCCTGAATTTACCATGGTTGCACCCTTGCGGCTTAATTAATTGTTCACGGCCATTCTTTATCCTTCCATAAAATAATTATCATCTACGCTTTCTGAATTTGTGTGGCGCTTTATTTCAAGATAAAATCCTACCTCAATCATTGGCTACATGTAGTAGATGAGCACTCTATTCACTCTCCATACTTTTTTGATTTTTATGAAAAGGTAATTCTCAATAAAAATCAAATCTCAGGTTTTGAAGAGTTAGAAAATGTGCGTAATAAACTCCTTCAAAGCACGCTCGACATTGAGGTGAACGATTTAGGGGCTCAATCAAATCATTTTAAAAGCAAAAAAAGAGCCTTGGCTAAGGTAGCTGAAACCAGTCTTAGCCCACGTCCATTATGTGAACTACTATTTCGAATGGTCAATTATATGGAGGCCACCTCAATACTTGAATTAGGGACATCCGCTGGAATCACATCACTCTATCTTGCAAAACGAGCACACTCTAAAGTAATCACTTTTGAAGGAAATAAGGAGTTGATCCATATTGCCCGAGCCCATTTTGAATATTTCGAAACGAAGAATATAAAACTGGTTGAGGGTAATCTTGATAGCACCCTTTCTGACTATCTTCAAAACCCCGCCAAAATAGATTTCGCGTTGATGGACGCGAACCATCGGTACGAACCTACCATTCGATACTTCAATTTGCTAACGAAACGAATTGCCCTTAAGGGAATCATAGTATTGGATGATATTTATCACTCAGAAGAAATGGCGCAGGCCTGGAAAGAATTAAGCAAACATGACCTGGTGTATGGAAGCGTTGACTTGTACCGCTGTGGCATTCTATTCTTCGATCCGGCACTTAACCGACAGCATTTCGTTTGGAAGATGTAATGCATTGGTAATCATTTCAATAAAAGTTACTTTTACCACTGAAATATAATTGTATGACACAACCCACCAATCCCACTCCTGATCCAAAAAAATCAAGTAGCAAAACGGGCATTATTATAGGCATCCTTGCAGTAATTGTGATTATTCAAAGTATCAAAATTTACCTTGACTATCAGGAAAAAGTGGAAGTGAAGGAGGAGTTGGCCACCACCGAGGAAGACCTGGCCTCTACCATGCAGCGGTTAAATGACGTGAAATTAGAGCTAGATCAAAAAATCGCAGAGATTGCAAAATTGGGTGGCGATGTGGCAGAATTAGAAAAAGCCAAGGCCGAAGTAATGGCCGAACTAAATCGAAGCAATAGCCGTAGTACCAAGGCCATCAAAGAACTAAAGGACAGACTTGAAGGATATGAAGAATTACTCAAACTGAAAGATGAAGAACTTGATAAATTAAAATCGGTAAATAAGGAACTATATTCAGAAAACAGAACCTTAAAGACGAAACAAAATGTATTAAACGACTCCCTTAACAAACTCACCAAAAACAAAGAAGAACTTGCTTCTAAAGTAGCTATTGCATCGCAGCTGAAAGCTGAAAAGATTAAGTTGGTTTCAGTAACAGCGAAAGGAAAAGAGCGAGATTCTCCATTCAGAAAAAGACAACTGGAGAAAATCAAGGTTGAGTTTAATATTGCTGAAAACAAAGTAGCTCCGATTGAAGGGAAGAAGATTCTCATCCGCGTGATTGATGAAAATGGACAACCCATATTTGATACAACCAAAGGCTCAGGCACGTTTATGCTTAACGGCAAAGAAGAATTTTATACAGCTGCCCAGGAGATTTTATTTGATAATACCGGTCAAAAACTAATTTTCATCTACGATAAAGGGTCAGACTACATCGCGGGACATTATATTGTTGAAATATACACCGATGGCTACCTGATGGGCTCCACTCAGTTTGATGTAAAATGATTTTTTAATCTTTTACGCGATTCAATGAAAGTAATTTCAAAATCCAGTTTGGCAACGGCTTAGATGGATCACGCTTTTTCAGGTTGAGATACCACCCCAATTTTTCAATGATGGGTATTTTATGAGTTTCCACCAACTCCACTAACGTGCCATCTGGATCTTCACAATATGCGAAGTGACCTGCTGCTTTACCCATATCAAATGAATTACGACTGTCTACAGTAAATTCAAATCCTTTTTGGGCGCACGTTTTAGACAGATCATCCATATTGGTTACATCAAAACATACATGAATGTATCCTTGATCTCCCCACCATCGGTCTCGAAATATTTTTTCGGGTTGTGCCCCTGTCACTTGAATTAATTCAACTTCATGCTGACCTAACAGTTTGCCAAATGCGCCTTGTCGAGTTGAGGAAGACCTTAATAAAACTCTGCGAAATGAATACGTTCCTCTGGGCAATTTCTCCAAATCACTAAACCGCTTCGACTCATCGTAAACCACCTCCTTAAACCCTAACACATCGCGATATAGGGTAAGCGCCTTATCAACATCCGACACACCGATCACGCAGCCGGAAACACCACCAAAATTTTGATTTCGATCCTGAAACCAGCTTTTTGATTCCACTACTTCTATCAGGTTATCATACGGATCATGCAAGTAAAAATGAGGTCGACCGTCCGGGGCTTTACATACTTCGCTCAACAGAAAAACCTTCTTAGTAAGTAAACTCTCATAGGCGTCAGGTACGGATCTGGCTTTAATTTTAACTGCATGCACCCCGGTATCGCCAAGTTCAATTTTTGGAGATGCTTCAGGCGAACGGCTTGTGTATTGCCAGATTTCAAGCCCTGCCCCGCCCTCTAGGTTCATTGCCAAAATCGCATATCGTTGATGAGCAATATCACCCGTGTATCGAGTCATTAACGAAGCGGTAGCGTGGTCGCGAAAGATGGGCACATTCATCCCAAAAACCTTGCGGTACCAAGCCCAGGCCTGCTCTGCATCCTGAACACCTAAACCTATTTGTTGAATTCCATTGATATTGTACCCCATTCGTTATCGATAAGTCAGCAATTTGGTATAAGTTTTTTTTATTCCAAGGGGATGAACCTTCAAATAAAACATTACAAAAGCAATAAGATTCACTATTTGCACCCGCAGCCAGGTGTTTTGGTCATACTTTCTTGCCGAAACAAGTACATTTTTAGGAATAATTCGAAAAGAATATTTCTTTTTTAATCTGGCAATAAAATTATAATCCTCCATTACAGCATAGTATTCATCGTACCCACTCAATTCATCAAAGACGGTTTTGGTTACAAACAATGTCTGATCCCCACCCCGGCACATAAGGTTATCGAATCGAGTACAATACGCATTTACCTTCAGGATTTTTTTGTCGGAATCAAATTGATACTGATAACAACCAGCGGGATACCCTAATTTAATCGAATCCATTATATCTTCTTCAAATGAGGGTAATAGTTTTACATCTGCATGAACAAAGTAAAGTACATTCCCCCCAGCAACTTTTGCCCCCAGATTCATCTGATTCGCGCGTGCACAGACATCCGATTTTATTACACGAGCACCGGAGTGTATCGCTTCCTCACATGTATTATCGATGCTTCCACCATCAACCACAATAATCTCGCACACTGCTCCTGTGTTATTATGTGTAATAAAGGATACCAGTTTCCCTATTCCTTCCGCCTCGTTATGCGTGGGAATAATAACACTGATTTTAATATCTTCCCAAAAATTCATTCTGGCATAAAAATAGTGTCATTCTTAAGACATTAAACACAATTACCCAAATTTGGTTGATTCGAATGTTTATCTTAGAGAAGACGATCCGAAATATTTTAAAAAAATAATTATGAAAAAGTGCCTGTTGATTTTCCTTCTAACGGTTGGTTTTTTTTATAGTCACTCGCAGGTTAAACCTACTCACGAGCTCTATGATGGATTATTAAAGAAGTATGTTTCAAAGGAGGGGAATGTAAACTACAAGGGATTTATTAAGGATACGGTGGTCTTAAATCAATACCTAACTCTCCTCACCAAAAATCCGCCAAATGAAAAAACGTGGACTAAAGAAGAGCAAATGACTTATTGGATTAATGCCTACAATGCATTTACGATCAAGCTTATCATCAAGTACTATCCTATTAAAAGCATAAAAGATATTGGTAGTAGGATTCAAATTCCATTTGTAAATACTCCATGGGATATCAAGTTCATACCTATTGGAAAGGAGAAGATGGATCTAAACAATATCGAACACGGCAAACTTCGAAAGCAGTTTGATGACCCACGCATACATATGGCGCTGGTGTGCGCCAGTAAATCGTGCCCAATCCTATTAAATGAAGCTTATAATCCCCAAAAACTGGATGAGCAACTTTCTAAGCAGGCCAAGGCTTTTTTAGCTGATTCATTTAGGAACAAAGTATCCACTGATAAGCCCCAATTAAGTATGATCTTTAAGTGGTACTCGATGGATTTCAACAAAAATGGCGGATCTGTTCAGGACTTTGTAAACCGCTATTCCGCCATCAAAATCAAGCCTGACGCTAAAATTTCGCACATTGACTATGACTGGGGGCTAAACGAGCAATAAATCCTTGCCAGGCAGTAGGTTATTTACTATTGGATTTGGCCAATTTAGACGATTTGCATACTTTTGCAGTCCATTTTAAAAAACAATAGTACATGAAAAATTACGAGACGGTATTCATTTTAAATCCCGTTTTGTCTGAAGACCAGGCAAAGGATACTGTCGAAAAATTCGTGAAGTTGTTAACCAAAGCGAAGGCCGAGGTAATCAATGTAGAAAAGTGGGGACTTAAAAAAATGGCCTATGCCATCCAAAATAAGTCAACCGGCTTCTACAACCTTCTAGAATTTACGACTGACTCCTCCGACCTTGTTAACACGCTGGAAACAGAATTCAGACGAGACGAATCGGTAATGCGCTTTTTAACCATTGCGCTTGACAAACATGCGGTTGTTTACAATGCCCGCAGACGTAAAGGCGAATTCAATCGCACTAAAAAACAAACCACTAGAAAGGAGGAAGTTGCAGCATGACACTAATGAACGAACCCATCAAGCGCGCAGAAATTAAACCGAAGTACTGCCGCTTTAAGAAAAACGGTATCAAATACATTGATTACAAAGATCCCGATTTCTTATTGAAATTTATTAACGAGCAAGGAAAGATTCTTCCACGCAGACTAACAGGAAACAGCTGGAAGTTTCAAAACAAGGTGGCTCAAGCAGTAAAGCGCGCACGTCACGTTGCCATTCTTCCTTACCTGGCTGATTCTTTAAAATAATCTAATCTGAAATACACATGGAAGTAATATTAAAACAAGATGTATCGGGTTTGGGTTACAAAAATGATACAGTTAAGGTAAAGCCTGGCTACGGAAGAAATTTTTTGATTCCTACTGGGGTGGCAATCATCGCTAATGATTCTAACAAGCGACTGATTGCGGAGAACATTCGTCAGGCTGCCCATAAGGCTGCTAAACTAAAGCAAGATGCTGAAGGATTGGCTGCTAAAATTGGTGAGCTAACCGTTGAGATTAAAACAAAAGCGGGTGAGTCCGGAAAGATTTTTGGTGCGGTTACAGCCGTTCAGGTTGCTGAGATTCTAAAAAGCAAGGGCTTTGAAGTAGATCGCAAGAAAGTTCATTTCAAAGAACAACCTAAACAACTTGGAACCTATACAGTAACGTTAGATCTACACAAAGAAGTAAAACATACACTTAGTGTGAATGTAGTAGCTGAATAATCATTCTTAACAAAGAGTTAAAAGCCCCGCGAGACTCGGGGCTTTTTTTATTTGCCCTCAATTTGATTCACCAATTCGGTATACCACGCATCTCCATATTTTCGGACGAGAGGATCCTTTAAGAACTTATACACCGGAACACCCAAGGATTGCCCCAGTTTGCAAGCTGCTGAACAAATATCCCACTTATGATAATTGACCGCCTCAAATCCTTTTTTATTGGTTGTTATCCGGATTGGATAAAGGTGACATGAAATGGGTTTTCTAAACTTAGTTTTACCATCTAAATAAGCTTGCTCTATTCCACATTTCAAAACTCCTAGCTTATCATAAAGCGCGTAGGCGCATTCTTTACCGCCAACCGTGGGTGTGGAGAAATCCCCGTCCTCATCTAAGATATACGCTCCTTGTTCTTCAATAGCCTTCAGACCTGCCTCCGTTAGGTAGGGTCCGATCTCTTTTTGAATTGACTTCATGGTTTCAAGTTCTGATTCTTCGAGTGGTGCACCTAAGTCTCCTTCTACACAGCAAGCCCCCTTGCACTTCTCCAGGTTGCAAACAAACTCGACCTCCTTTACATCATCCGAAACCAAAATCTCTCCTACCTTAATCATTCTTACAAGTTAGTAGACGGTAAAAATACGTTTAATCTATTGAAACAATTCAAACTGCTGATGACGCGTTGCTTCCACATCATGCTGAATCGCTTTGGTTGAAATTTGCTTTGAGAAAAATCCAATTTGATAGGCGGGCAATTCCATAAGTCCGGAATCTGCTTTATGGGTAGAAACGGAAAGGTTATACCCAAGCGACAACATATTGTTTTGATAAATCTGAACCAAGCGCTTATAAAATTGATGATTGCTCTCTACCCCCTTTTCCAGGCGCTTTACATCACCTGCGCCCGCAAGAAAGGTTGCCAGTTTTTCTCTGTTTTCTTTCAGGTAAAAGCGATAATTAAGTCGATCATTTAAAGCAAATGTAAATGGAATCAGAAAATTAAAACCCTGATCTGCCAACTTTATAATGGTGTTGAAATGAAGATCGAATGAAAATGAATCACATAAACATAGCACAGCTACTTTATAAGAGCCCTTGCTGCGCGGCACGTAATGTGTAAATTTTGAGATAACATCTTGCGGTTTACCTTCCAGCAATAAGACATTCTTATTCTTGAAGTTTTTGTTCACCCGAATTTTAAGAATCCGAAGTTGCTCTTCTTCCTTTTCGCAAAAAATGAATTTTGTGACAGGTATTTCTTGCGACAAGGCCATGAGGGGTGGAGCTGCAAACAATTCTGACCGAGCTCCCAAGGAATATATCCCATTGCCGGCAAAGAGATCAATGAAAACAATATCATCTACCTTGCCCGCCAAGGTGCCCACAAACGAACTGATATACTGTTGAATGATGGAAGTCTTGACTTTGATCCATGGCTCAGCAGCTGTTACACTAAAGCCATCGTCAGCGAAGGTTTTTGGGGATGATGTGAAACTCACTTTAATTGTTTGTCAAAAATACGGGCGAATTACCAAAATTCAGAATTTGAAGTTAATAGTTTTCAAAAGCTCCATTTATAAATCCATAACTGGATAGAAATCAAGCCCCTTAATATATTGTGTGAATGAATAATTTAAGTGATAAAAGTTGTAATCGGATGCAGATGCACAACAGCTTTCGGCATTGCAGACAGGTGCCTATATTGCGATGATTTATGAGTGACTATCTAGAGAGCCTGAACGAACCGCAACGGGAAGGTGTGATTAATACAGAGGGGCCTTGCATGATTATAGCGGGTGCAGGTTCTGGTAAGACCCGGGTGCTTACCTTGCGCATCGCTCACTTAATCCACAGCGAGCAGGTAGATCCATTTAATATCCTTGCACTTACGTTCACCAACAAGGCCGCCAAAGAGATGCGCCATCGGCTTGAAAAAATGGTAGGTATGGATGCCCGCAATTTGTGGATGGGTACCTTCCACTCAGTATTTGCTCGTATTTTACGGGCAGAAGCACATCACTTAGGCTACCCCAACAATTTTACGATATATGACACAGACGATTCTAAATCGCTGCTTCGAAGCATCATCAAAGAGATGGGATTGGATGACACTCAGTATAAAGTAAACACAATTTATAATCGTATTTCATCAGCCAAGAATAGACTTATTTCCTGGCAAGATTACTTATCCAATCCGATTTTAATAGCTGATGATACTGCCAATATGCGACCTGAGATTGGAAATATTTTCAAAGCCTATTCACTTCGATGTTTCAGGTCAGGTGCCATGGATTTTGATGACCTGCTTTTCAATACCGATCGGCTATTCAAAGAGCATCTGCACATTTTAAATAAATACCAACATCGGTTTCAATATGTTTTGGTAGATGAGTTTCAGGACACCAACTTATGTCAGTATTTTATCATCAGGAAGTTAGCAGCCGTTCGACAAAACATTTGCGTGGTGGGCGATGACGCCCAAAGTATTTATGCCTTCCGCGGAGCCGATATTTCGAACATTCTCAACTTTGAAAAAGATTATCCGGATTTACAAATCATAAAACTCGAACAAAACTATCGATCTACTCAAACTATTGTAGAAGCTGCCAATTCTGTCATTGCAAAAAATAAAGCTCAGCTACCCAAAAAAGTATGGACCAGCAACGAGGCAGGAAATCTCATCGAATTGATCAAAGCGCTATCCGATAATGAAGAAGGAAAGTTGGTGGCCAACTCAATTTTTGAGGAGAAGATGCAACACCAGCACAAGTTTAGTGACTTCGTGGTTTTGTATCGCACCAACAGTCAATCGCGGGCCATTGAAGAGGCACTTAGGCGAATGAACATCAAGTACAAGGTGGTGGGTGGCCTCTCTTTCTATCAACGAAAGGAAATAAAGGACACACTCGCTTATTTAAGATATTCGCTTAACCAGCAAGACGAAGCCTCGTTCCGAAGAATTATTAATCTGCCCAAGCGTGGCATTGGTGACACAACAATTGATAAAATAATCGTAGCCGCGAACGATCACACGATGTCCATCTGGGATGTGCTTCAGAATGCTTCTGCTTTTCTAGGCGGAACTGCGGTAGGCCGTATCGATGACTTTGTTACCAAGATCAAACGGTTTGGAATTGAAATCCAAAACAAAGACGCCTATGAAGCCGCTGCAGAAATAGCTAAATCATCGGGTTTGATGAAGGAACTGTATGAAGACAAAACGGTGGAAGGATTAAGTCGTTACGAAAACGTGCAGGAACTTTTAAATGCGATCAAAGAATATGTGGATGATCCCGAAAAGGAAGATAAAAGTTTAGGCGCTTTCTTACAGGAAGTCTCTTTACTTACTAGTCAGGACGAAGGCAAAGATAATGATCCTGATGTGGTAACACTGATGACCATTCACATGGCCAAAGGACTAGAGTTTAAAAATGTGTACATCGTGGGAATGGAGGAAGATCTGTTTCCTTCCCAATTGATGTTAAGCAGTCGATCGGAATTAGAAGAAGAGCGAAGATTGTTTTATGTAGCCATTACGCGCGCACAAAAGAAACTGTTTCTCTCCTATGCACTAACACGCTACCGTTTTGGCCGGCTGAAAAATTGTGAGCCGAGCCGCTTCCTGGACGATATTAAAGGTCAATACATTAAAGTGAGTACCAAGTTTGGTGGTGTTGAATCAATGTCTGCACCCAATCCAAATTTCGCCAAGAGTTTTGTCAGCGGTATGAAGAAAACAATACGCACGCAGCCTGCTGTTAAAGCAACCGCCTATAAACCTGCTGCCGATTTTGCTCCCAGCGATACCTCAGGCTTAAAGGAAGGCATGAAGGTAGAGCATCCTAAATTTGGGTATGGAACCGTACTAAAAATGGAGGAGGTAGGCTCGGAACGCAAGGCAAAGATCAATTTCGCTGATTTTGGCGAGAAGACCTTATTACTTAGCTTTGCTAAATTGAAAATACACCAAAACTAGAAATGATAGGCGAATACAATACCTCCCGTGAAGGCATCATCCTGAAAGAATACGGAAGAAACGTGCAGAAATTAGTGAACTACATCCGCACCGTTCCAGATAAGAATAAACGTACTGAATTAGCAACCACCTTAATAGAACTCATCAAGCAGCTTGCTCCTGTAGCCAAGGAAGCTCAGGAAAATCCCCAGCGCATGTGGGATGACCTATACATTATGGCCGATTTCAACTTAGATGTTGATAATCCCTTCACCACCCCTGACCGCACGATCCTTTTTAAGAAACCGCGCAAGATGGAGTATCCTCAAAACAATGTTCGCTTTCGACATTACGGAAAAAATATTGAACGCCTTGTGAAAGAGGCGGTAAAAAAAGAAGACCCTATCGAACGCGAAGAAGCAGCCATTTACATTGGCAAACTCATGAAGACATTCTTTAGTGCCTGGAACAAAGAAAATTTAGATGATTCAGTTATTGTAAAAGATATAGGTATCCTCTCTCAAGGAAAATTAACCTTGAGTTTAGATAAGGTGCGAGAAGAAAATCTTTTCGAAAAACTGTATCGCGAACCACGCAAATCAAATACTAACAATCGCCAGCAAGGCAGCGAGCGTGGAGATAACAGAAATCAACGGAGCAATCGTCCGTTCAAGAAAAACCGTCATCAACATCGCAGAAGAGATCAATGAGTTCCTTCAAAATCAAAGGAGGTCTTAAACTAAAGGGTGAGATCATTCCGCAAGGAGCAAAAAATGAAGCGCTTCAGGTTCTCTGTGCACCTTTGCTTACCGCAGAACCAGTTACCATTCACAACATCCCAAATATTGTTGATGTAAATAAGCTCATAGAACTCATTGGTGATTTAGGTTGTGTCGTTGAAAAGTTAGGGGTGGGTTCATACCGATTCACAGCAAAGAGTATCGATACAAAATTTTTAGAAACCGCAGAATATAAAAAGAAGGCGGCCGCCTTGCGCGGATCAGTGATGCTGTTGGGGCCCATCCTTGCGCGGTTCGGCAAAGCCAGCATCCCTAAACCTGGTGGCGATAAAATTGGTCGCAGAAAATTGGATACTCACTTTATTGGATTCCAAAATCTGGGCGCCAAATTCAAATATGAAGCAGAGGATAATCTTTTTCATATTGATGCCTCGCACCTGAAAGGTAGCTACATGCTACTGGATGAAGCTTCTGTTACAGGTACAGCCAATATTTTAATGGCAGCCGTGCTTGCCAAAGGAGTAACCACCATTTACAATGCAGCCTGCGAGCCCTATCTCCAGCAACTATGTGCTATGCTTAATCGCATGGGTGCAAAGATCAGTGGCATTGGTTCAAACTTGTTACTCATTGAAGGAGTTGAAAAACTTGGAGGCACAGAACACACCATCCTTCCGGACATGATTGAGATTGGAAGCTTCATTGGATTAGCCGCCATGACACAATCTGAGATCACCATTAAGGATTGTCACCTCTCTATGCTGGGTATCATCCCTGAAATTTTTAGAAGGTTAGGGATCAAAATGGAATTCAGAGGGGATGATATTTATGTGCCCGCCCAGGAGCGATATGAAATCGAAACGTTTATTGATGGTTCCATTCTTACTATTGCTGATTCTCCGTGGCCGGGTTTTACTCCCGATTTAATAAGCATTGTGCTCGTGGTTGCTATTCAAGCAAAAGGAACGGTACTCATTCATCAAAAAATGTTTGAAAGTCGGTTGTTCTTTGTCGATAAATTAATTGACATGGGCGCACAGATTATTTTAAATGATCCGCACCGTGCAACCGTAATTGGATTGGATAGAAAAAACCCTTTGCGTGGAATCAAAATGTCATCTCCTGATATTCGTGCCGGGGTTGCTTTATTAATTGCAGCACTTTCTGCTTCAGGCGAAAGCGAAATCTCGAACGTAGAACAAATTGATCGTGGCTATCAGGATATTGAGGGGAGGTTAAAGAAGTTGGGTGCCCAGATTGAGCGAATTGACTGGGCTCACACCTAACATATTTTAGTTGGTTGATAAAATAAGTCATCAAAGCCCTGCGTTTTGATCTTAACTATAGCCCCGCCTTATATGAGAATTATCGCATTCTGCGTTCTTTTATTGGGATCAACATCAGGATTAAGTCAGGATCAGAATGAGCAAACATTAACTACCCCAAGAGCCTTATTTAAAGTAGCTCCTCAAAACTTTGCTCTTAACACACTTAAAATAGGTACTGAAGTATTTAATAAATCGGGTACCAAGAGCTACAGTCTTTACCTCTATGGTCGTTTTGATGGTAACCATGAATCAGAGCCACACTACTATGGAGATGACGTCTACAAAGGGGTTGGCGGTGAGTTTCAATACAGAAAATATGTAAGTCCCATGAAGAGTTACGTGACCAGGCGAAACAAAAGTTATTTGCAAGGGATTTATGTAAGCGGCTATGTGCAGGCAGCTTCCTTTAAACAGGAGGGTGATTTTACCTACACCACATATGATTGGAATACCGGAATGCGAAACACGTATTCATTTTATGTAGATGAAAATACAGCTAATTGGGGCACAGGATTTACCTTTGGCCTCCATCGTACATTTTGGAGTGTACTTTTTGTTGATGCCTATCTTGGAGGAGGCATTCAATGGTCAGATACGATTATCAACTATACGCCATCACAACCAATTCCCAACGCTTATTATTCATCCTATTCTGGGATTACTTCCCCGGACTATCAGGGTATCATGCCAAAGTTTGGAATTCAGCTTGGAATTTTGCTTTAGCCGAAGAGGCCAGGTGTGTCACCTTATAAAATTCCGTTGTGATAATTGAATAGTCGAATCAAATCCAATTCATTATTAACATTGGTTCGTTCCTGATCCATGTAGGCCTTCATTTCCATCTCACGTTTTCCAAATATTTTAGCCACATTCTTTTTATTTGGCAGGGGCATGGCCATCGTATCTGCGATATAATAAAACTTGTGTCTCTTGAGATACTTGTTGTCTTGACTCCCGACATTCAAAGCAGGATTAAAGTCAGCCTTTTTAAAGATTAACTCATTTAGCTTTACTAACGTGATACTGCCTTCTGCAAGGATTTCAAAAAAACCTTCTTTATAAGAGTTGTCTCCCGCTTTCCATTCTTTAACGTTAACAAAATTTAATTGACGCTTTGTTAAGGAATCTATGCATATGAAGCTCTTAACAAGATTGCCCTTCAATACTTTTATTCCAGCTGGAGTAATCAGGTCAAATTCATTTAGTCGTAAGTCAAGCTTAGCAACAAATCCTTCCACTAGTCGCTGATCATACAATTCAAAAACAGATACATCAAAGGTCTTATTTAAATACACATCACCTTCAGTTTTGGGAGGTGCAGGGGGTAAAATTGGAACTGCATTCGAAGTGCTACCAATCGCTCCAATTCGCTCAATTGTATACCGATTATGTAAATATGTTTCGTTGGACTGTGCCCAGGTGCCTGACATCCACAGCATACCAATTGCAAACGTGAGTTTTTTCATACCCTTTCTACAAATTAGTTTATTAACTCAATTTATTCAAATCAATCTTTAACCCAACCGGACAATGATCAGAACCATGATATTGATCATAGATAAATGCATCTTTTACACTGGTCATGAGTTTATCCGGAACCAAAAAATGATCAATGCGCCACCCAACATTTTTGGCGCGGCCATTCGTTACAAAATTCCAATAGGAGTATTTAACTTCTTGCGGATAGAAATAGCGAAAGGTATCCACAAAGCCAGCTTGTAACAATTTATCAAACCCATCAATTTCCTGTTGTGTGTAGCCTGCCGACTTATTGTAGTTAGCTTTTGGATGCGCCAGATCGATAGGTTTGTGTGCAACATTAAAATCTCCGCACAAAATCACGGGCTTTCTTCTATTCAGCCAAAGTATGTATTCCCGAAAAGCATCATTCCACGTTTGACGATATTCCAAACGCAATAGGCCCTCTCCCGAATTAGGTGTATAAACTGTAATAAAAAAATATTCCGGAAATTCTGCCGCAATCACACGGCCCTCCTGATCATGCACGTCTATGCCCATGTCATAAGTGACATCGATGGGTTCAGATTTAGTTAAGATAGCAGTACCTGAATACCCCTTTCGGGCTTTAGAAGAATTGGCATAGACTTTATACTCCGGAAATAATTCAAGCGCTGAAAGTGTTTCCTCCTTAGCTGCCTTTGTTTCTTGCAACCCCATAACATCTGGTGCCATAGCGCGCACGTTGGCAACAAATTCCTTTTTAATGATGGCTCGAATTCCGTTTACGTTCCAGGAGACAAAGTGAAGAGGCATGGCAAGTGATTAATGATACGAGATGCAAGATACTGGATACTCTCCGGAATCAAGAACCTCGTATCAAGAATCCTGCCTCAAGTCTCAAAAATGGTATCGAACAAATGCTTCCATTGCTTCATACTCAGCAAGTCCTAATAGATTGTAAGCTTCGGCTGTCGCATGGTTACGATCTTCTGCACGTACCCAGAACTCGCGCTTATCACTGCCGGGAAATACTGCACTGTCTTTTTGTGATTGATGTTTAAACACCGCTCTTCGTTTGCGCATCAACTCATCCGGACTTAGCGGCACAGCCATTTCGATCTGATCGATATCCCACTCCTGCCATGCCCCTCGGTATAGCCACACATAACAGTCCTTCATGTACTCTTTGTGTTTCAGTCTATCAACAGCCTGGTAAATAGCGGCCAGACATACCCGGTGTGTGCCATGCGGATCGGATAAATCCCCAGCCGCATATATCTGATGTGGCTTTATCTCTTCAATCAGATTTGCTATGATTTGAATGTCTTCTTCACCCAATGGTTTTTTCTTAACGGTACCCGTTTCATAAAAGGGCATATCTAAAAAGTGTGCCTGTGAATCGGGTATTCCCACATAGCGGCACCCTGCTTTCGCCTCCCCTCTTCGAATTAATCCTTTTATGCGCATTACTTCAGGGCTATCTACCTGACCGGGTTTCTTATCGCGAATGTCTTTTACAATTTTGTCGTAAAATTTTTCACCATCGCTTTTACTTAACCCAAATGATTGATTGAAGTCGCGCACAAAATCCGCAAAACGAATGGCGTCATCATCAAACACGGCAATATTTCCGGAAGTCTGATAAGCCACATGCACCTGATGGCCATGATCTACCAGGCGAATGAACGTACCTCCCATTGAGATCACATCATCATCGGGGTGCGGACTAAAAATGATCACTCGTTTTGGAAAAGGCTTGGCACGCTCCGGACGATGCGTATCATCGGCATTAGGTTTGCCACCCGGCCAACCGGTAATCGTATGCTGAAGCGTGTTGAATATTTTTATATTGACCTGATAAGCAGAACCATATTCTGTAACAATATCTCCCATCCCATGCTCCATGTAATCAAGGTTGGTTAGCTTAAGCACAGGTTTCTGAAGTTGCAACCCTAACCACACGACCGCTTTCTGAATTAGCTTTTCATTCCACTCACACGTATCAACCAACCAAGGTGTTTTAATCCGAGTGAGCTTGGAGGAAGCTGCATCGTCCAAAATAACCTGAGTATTTCCATGTTTCTGCAAAAACGTAGATGGAATTTGATCGGTTACCGGACCTTCTATTGCTTTTTTAACAATGCCTGCCTTCCCTTCCCCCCAGGCCATCATAATGATGCGCTTTGATTTTAGGATTGAACCCACACCCATTGTAATGGCCTTTTTAGGAACGTTCTCATCGCCAAAGAAATCACTTGCGGCATCAATTCGGGTAACCTGATCCAGGGTAATCATCCGCGTGGGGGACTTTTCAGAAGAACCGGGTTCATTAAAACCAATGTGGCCCGTACGACCAATACCTAAGATCTGCAAATCTATTCCGCCTAAATCATCCATTTTAGCATCGTAACTCTTACAAAAGTCGGTCACTTGATCTTTAGGCAATGTGCCATCAGGGATGTTTATATTTTCTTTAGGGATATCGATGTAATTAAACAGGTGCTCATTCATGAACCGCACATAACTCTGCAACGAGTCGGGTTCTATCGGATAGTATTCATCAAGATTGAAGGTGATTACATTTTTAAAACTTAGTCCTTTTTTATGCAAACTCACTAATTCAGAGTAAACACGAGTTGGCGTAGAACCCGTAGCTAAACCCAATACACAGGGCTTACCTTCCTTCTGTTTTTGTTTTATGAGGGTCGCAATTTCGTTGGCTACAAAAATAGAGGCCTGCTCGGAGGTGTTAAAAATTTTGGTAGGTATTTGTTCAGTTACGGATAATTGACTCATAGGGTTAGTAAAAAGGTAGATTTCAAAAATAACGACTGTTTGAAGATCATTCTAAATTCTTTAGCTATTAATTTTTAAAATGGGCGGCAACTGCATTCTTTACAGAGCCATTCTTTAGGAGAAGATCCTTGGCAATTGCATAATCCGAAATCCCTGCATTTTCCATCACCATTTTTACCCCCCTATCCACCAGTTTGTCATTGGTCAACTGCATGTTCACCATCTTATTATCCTCCACCCTACCCAACTGAATCATGATGGCAGTTGAAATCATATTCAAGACAAGCTTTTGAGCCGTTCCGCTTTTCATGCGTGTGCTCCCCGTCACAAATTCGGGGCCTACCACTACTTCAACAGGAAAAGCTGACATACTGATGGGTGAGTTTGGATTACAAGCAATACTTCCCGTAAGGATATTATTTTCCTTACAGGCCTTTAGGGCACCCAACACATAGGGAGTTTTTCCGCTTGCAGCAATTCCAATTACAAAATCTTTGGAGCTTACCTCGTGTGCTACTAAATCAAGCCAGCCTCGTTCGGGACTGTCTTCAGCAAATTCAACAGCTTGAGTGATCGCCTTCACTCCTCCGGCTATTACTCCAATCACTAATCCATGAGGCACACCATAGGTTGGAGGACATTCGCTCGCATCCACAACACCCAATCGTCCGCTTGTTCCTGCACCAATGTAAAAGAGTCGACCCCCTGTAAGCATCTTATCTACTGCAGCATGTACCAATTTTTCAATCTGGGGAATAACTTTTTCGATGGCGAGCGGAACGGAACTATCTTCTTTATTAATATTTCTTAGCACTTCATTCACAGTCATCTTTTCAAGATGGCGATACGCTGAAGGCTGCTCAGTTATATTTTCAAATTTTGAATTCATCGTCTTATAATTTTTCAAATCAACACATAGCCTTCTTAGCGACCATACGTGAATAATATCGTTAATCAGGAAACGAAATCTTTCCCATCGACACAGTAGGAACCTTTGATCGTTCACCAAAATTCACTTTGCCTCCTGCTACTGCTTCATTTGCCAGAACTGCAAACAGGATTGCCTCTTTTGCATCCCCCGAAATACCTAATTCAATCATTTTATGAAACGAAACATGGGGCAGCAACTCTTTCAACCAATCGATCATTAAAGGATTGTGCGCCCCTCCACCACTTAGATACAAGGTAAACGTTTTCTTGGTTGTTATTACTTTTTGAATAGCCTCGGCCATGGTTTCCGAACTGAAACGGGTTATGGTGGCAAGTAAATCTTCCAATAAAATGTTTTCCGTCTGCGCCTCTCGTTGAGCTCGCGCAACATATTCTAAATTGAACAACTCAGGACCAATCGTTTTAGGAAAAGATTTCTTAAAAAAAGAATTTGCCTTGAGTGCTTTTAAGAGGTTTGAATTAACAGTCCCTTTCAATGCCATGCGGGCATCTTTGTCAAAAGATAAGGTTGGCAAATGCTTTCTTACAACTTGATCGATCAAGGTATTTGCCGGTCCGGTATCTGTAACAAATACTTCAGAAGCCCTGCCTGATGCCGGCAAGTATGTAAAGTTTCCGATGCCACCTGCATTTAGCATGATCCGATCTTCCCCAAGTTTAGAAAACAAAAGATAATCGCCATATACGGCCAGAGGGGCACCCTCACCACCTTTGGCAAGATGTTTTTGCCTGAAATCGCTTAGGGTGGTAATTCCAGTTTCAGAAGCCAAGTGATCCCCATCACCTATTTGCAAGGTGGAATTCATTTTTGCATGCGGATATAAAAAGATCGGTGCATGAAACACAGTTTGCCCGTGAGAGGCTACCAAATCAATCTGAGAAGGCTTTAATTTCCATTCATTCAAGGATTTCAAAATTAACTTTCCGTGCAAAGTGCCAATGGCAGCATTTAATTCACAAAGGATCTGAAAATCAATTGTCTCTTTGGCGAATACCTTTAAAATTCTTGCTTTAAGCTGGGGTGGATATACCCATGTTTTAAACTTTAGCTGACTCACTTTAGTTGATTTTCCGCTTCCAGAAATCTGACACAAAGCAACGTCCAAACCATCCAATGAAGTGCCCGACATTAACCCAATGATCAATCTTGATTTTTTAGCAGCAATTCTGGTGAGGCGGGTAATGTTGGCGTTCATAAAAAAGTAATGAAAGTGGGTAGCGGGCGGATCAACTTGTATCTTTCCTTAAAAATTCTTGACTTCAAAAGTATTCAATTATAGCGATGAACGGCAATTCTTTCCGAACTGAAATTACCTGTCTACCGGGCAACCCGATTGGATTAAGAGCTAAAATTCTTACTACAGGCTCGTGTTTTGCCGACCAGTTAGGCAACTGGCTGCTGAACAACAAGTTTGAAGTGCTTGTAAATCCATTTGGTAACACCTATAATCCGGTTTCAATTCATAAAAATTTAATGGATTCAATCCACAGGGAAGTTGATAACCAGTTACTCATAGAGCAGCATGGAATCTGGCATCATTTGGATTATCACTCACAATGGTCGTCAAGTAATCAAAAAGAGCTTATCCACTCCATTCGCAACAAGCAAGCTCTTGTTAAAGAATATCTTTCGCAAGCCGAAGTGGTTTTAATTACGTATGGCACAGCATGGGTTTATCTGCACAAAGAAGAAAATAAAACGGTAGCCAATTGTCACAAAGTACCAGCCCGAGAATTTGACAAACAACTTCTGAGCGTGGAGGAAATTATTAAATCATTCAATGAGCTTCACTCATTAATAAAAAATAGTAACAAAAACATTCGTTTCATTCTCACGGTGAGTCCGGTGCGGCACCTTAAAGATACTATTCAATTAAACAGTGTAAGTAAAGCTTCTTTGCGATTGGCTTGTCATCAATTGGCCAATCAATATCCAGAGGTTGACTATTTTCCATCTTTTGAAATTATGATGGATGACTTGCGTGAGTATCGATTTTACGATCGGGATATGATCCATCCATCGCAGGAGGCGGTTGATTACATCAGTCAAAAGTTTAGTGATCAATATTTTACCTCGGAAGTGAAAATCTTTATTGAAAAGTGGTCTTCCATCAGGCAAGCATTAGCACACATACCTTACCATCCAAATTCAGTAGGTCATCAAAATTTCTTACAGGATTTACTTCGTAAACTGAATTCAATAAAAGAAGTCTCTGTAGCAGAAGAAATCACATTCGTTCAATCACAAATTCATTTGAATGCCTAATCGTCTTACTCAATCAACCTCCCCTTACTTGCTCCAACACGCAAACAATCCGGTTGATTGGTTTGAATGGGGAATTGAAGCCTTGACAAAAGCAGTTGTGGAAGATAAACCTATACTTGTCAGTATCGGGTACTCTTCCTGTCATTGGTGCCACGTGATGGAGCGTGAGTCATTTGAAGATGATAACATTGCAAAAATAATGAACGATCATTTTGTCTGCATCAAAGTAGATCGCGAAGAACGACCCGACATTGATCAGGTATATATGGAAGCCGTTCAAGCCATGCAGCAAAATGGTGGATGGCCACTTAATGTTTTTTTAACTCCGGATCAAAAACCATTTTTCGGAGGCACTTACTTTCCGCCAAGAAACTGGTCACACCTTTTACTACAAATAAATCAAGCATTCCGCGAAAAGCGCACAGAGATTGATCAGTCAGCTACTTCCTTGCGGGAACATCTTCAAACAAGCGACCTGAAGCGTTTCGCTAAAGACACTGAATCAACTTTGAATAAAGAAAGCCTAGATGGTATGTTCAGAATTTTAGAATCAAGGTTTGATAAAACGTGGGGCGGAATTGAAAAAGCTCCCAAGTTTGTGATGCCCTCCATCTGGCTCTTTTTGCTGAGATACCATGCCATGAGCCGCCATCCTGAATCGCTACAAATGGTTACACACACACTTAAGCAAATGGCTTTTGGAGGAATTTATGACCAATTGGCTGGTGGCTTTTCGCGATATTCAGTGGATGCAGAATGGTTTGCCCCACACTTTGAGAAAATGTTGTATGATAATGGTCAACTACTTTCGCTTTACTCCGAAGCTTATTCAATTACTAAGGAACCATTATTTAAACAGGTAGTTTATCAAACCGTAGATTGGCTGACCAATGAAATGAAACATCCGGAAGGCGGATTTTATTCTGCATTGGATGCAGATAGCGAAGGAATGGAAGGGAAATTTTACACATGGACTGCGGATGAAATCAGAGAAATACTTGGTGAATCAGCTGTAGCTTTTCTTGCTTATTATCAATCAACCAATGAAGGAAATTGGGAACATGACCGAAACATCTTGCGTAAAAGTTCTGACACACAAGAATCATTTGAACCTATCGAGATCACTGAGCAAAAAAAGAAATTACTTTCTGAACGAGCTAAAAGAATTCATCCCGGATTAGATGATAAAATTCTCACTGGTTGGAATGCGATGACTATCCAAGGATTAATCGATGCGTACAAAGCGTTTCAGTATCCACGTTTTTTAACAATCGCTCAAGAGGCTATGTCATTTGTTGAAAAAAATCTGATTGCCGAAGGCAAGGCATTTCGAGCCTATAAAAACAAACATTCTGAAACGGAGGGTTTTTTAGAAGACTACGCTTTTCTCATTCAGACTTACACAACTCTTTATCAAGTAACTTTTAATGAAGATTGGCTAACGAAAGCAAGTCATTGGTGCGATTATGTGCAGCAACACTTCTACGATGCTAACGAGGGTTATTTCCATTTCGCATCCAACACAGCCGAATCACTTATTGCTCGCAAGAAAGAAATTTTTGACAATGTAATTCCAAGTTCCAATGCAGTAATGGCGCGTAATCTATTTACTCTTGGAATACTTTTAGATCGGGACGATTGGAAGCAACAGGCAACAGGAATGGTTTCTAAACTTTCTCAACTCGTTACTTCAGAGCCCGGTTATATGTGTCATTGGGCTGTGTTGCTTTCTGAAATGATCAACACACCGGCAGAGATTGTCATTTCAGGGGATAAGGCTCTTGAATTGAGAGAAGAATTACACACACACTACTTTCCATTTTCGGTAACAGTTGGCAGTACTAATAAAAGTGAATTGTCGCTTCTGCAAGATCGCGAGCCAAAGAATAATCAAACACTTATTTACGTTTGTCGAAATAAGACGTGTCAGCTCCCCGTATCTGCAGTTGCAGACGCCATCAAACAATTGAATACCTTGAACTTTAAAAATTAATTTCTTCATGAAGAATTTTTCCGTCCTCTTAATTCTTTTCATCGTAGCATGTTCAACTCGCGAAGTGCAACCTCCTGCCCCGCTCTTTCCTCTACCGAGTGAAAGTCAATTAGCATGGCACGAAATGGAGATGAATACCTTTGTTCATTTTACTACCAATACCTTTACAGGAAAAGAATGGGGCTATGGAGATGAGAGTCCTGCTATTTTCAATCCTACTGAATATGATGCCGATCAGTGGATTCGCACTTTTAAAGAAACCGGATTCAAAGGAGTTATTCTTACCTGCAAGCATCACGATGGATTTTGTTTGTGGCCCAGCAAATACACGGAGCACTCGGTAAAAAATAGTCCCTGGAAAAATGGCGAAGGTAATGTAGTCCGCGATGTAATGCGTGCCTGTAAAAAATACGAATTGAAATTTGGAGTGTACCTATCTCCATGGGATCGCAACCATGCGGACTATGGAACTCCTGCTTATCTGGACTATTATCGCAATCAGCTAACTGAATTATTTACATCGTATGGACCAGTGTTTGAAATGTGGTTTGATGGTGCCAATGGTGGAGACGGATATTATGGCGGTAAACGTGAGAAACGCAGTATTAAAGGATCCACGTATTACGAATGGCCAACTACACTGCAACTGGTGCGAGACATGGAGCCAGATGTTTTATTTTTTAGTGATGCCGGGCCCGGTGTTCGCTGGGTGGGTAACGAACGCGGTCTTGCCGGGGAAACTAATTGGAGCACAATTACGCCAGATACACTTTATGCAGGTAAAGCAGGAATTGAAAAACTATTAAACGAAGGGTCAGAAAACGGATCTCACTGGGTTCCTGCTGAGGTTGATGTTTCGATTCGCAAAGGGTGGTTTTACCATGCCGAAGAAGACAGCTTAGTAAAAACTCCAGAACAACTTTTTGATATCTATCTCACTTCCGTGGGACGCGGTTCTACCCTACTGCTTAATGTTCCGCCCGACAGGCGTGGGCTAATTCATGAAAATGATGTTGCTTCCTTGCAAGGCTTTCGCGAATTGTTAGATGCCGAATTTAAAACTGACCTGGCCTTAAATAAAAAAGTATCTGCAAGTTCGCATAGAGGAAATGACAAACAATATTCTCCTTCAAATCTCACAGATAGCAATCCGAATACATACTGGAGTACTGATGATGAAACTCTGTCTGGGATACTCGAGATTGATTTGGGTGAATCTAAAAAAATAAAGTACATTGTTCTTCAGGAAGATATTCGGCTCGGACAACGAGTAAAATCTTTCACCATTGAGATCAATAAGAACAGTGAATGGCAAAAAATCTCAGCGGCCACAACCATCGGCTATAAACGAATTTTAAGACTTGAACCAATTGAAACTGATAAAGTCAAGATCACAATTACAAACTCAAAAGCTTGTCCTGTAATTTCGAACCTGGAAATATATTAATAACAATGAATCGATTACCGCTTCTCTTTGCTATTCTATTTATCGCTTGCAGTCACCCTGAAAAGACTGACTTTAGAAGTTTTGTTGCTGAAACATCTTCTATCATCGGTAAAAGTAATTATCTCAACTCGCCTTTCTTAACAGCTGGTGATCGGGTTTATCTGGTAGGTCATCAGGATGGAACGTTCCCTGAACTTGGCTGGCATATTAAAGGCGAGATGGGCGGCATCTGGAACCATCCTATTAAACTGATGGATGGTTTTGATGTTGAATTGACTTGGGCGGATAAAACACTAAGGCTTAATCATGCCGATACCTTTGTTAATTATCCCTTCGCAAACAAACATGGATATGCTTTAAAAGATCAAAACCTTCATATAGAAAGATGGCAATTTGTGCCCGATGGTAAAGAAGGAATTGTTGTTCAATACCTATTAACTAACTCGTCTACGGCTAAGCAAGATTTCAACCTAACGTTTACCGGTCATTCTGATTTAAGGCCAACGTGGCTGGGGGAGCAAACCAATATGATGGATGGAAAAGATAAAGCGATCTATAATCCGGAATCAGACTTATGGCTAGTAAAAGATAGTATAAACACATGGTATACATTGTTTGGAGCAGATCAAACTTCAATCGATCATCAGGGATCAACAACTCCTTATTCTGGCAAGGGAACCTCTGCTTCATTAAGTTACCCAATTTCAATTCCCCCTAAGGGAACAAAAGTTATCAGTTTTACAATTGCTGGTTCTTATGCTTCCGATGAAGCTGCTCTGACCACCTTCCAAAGCATTCAAAGGAATCTGATTTCTGATTTCAATGAAAAGAAATTGCGCTACGAAAAACTCGCTAACCAATCAAAGTTGACTATTCCAGATAAACACATGCAAGAAGCATTTGAATGGTTAAAGTATAATTGTGATTGGTTGATTAGATCTGTTCCTGAAATAGGAACAGGAATAACGGCTGGCATGCCAGATTATCCCTGGTGGTTTGGGGTGGATAGTGAGTATGCTTTAAAAGGTTATATGGCTATAGGCCATAAAGAGGTTGTTTATAAAACGATTCAACTCCTTGATAGCATGTCGAACGTGGTTAATGGAAATGGAAGAATCATTCATGAGATGTCTACCAATGGGGTCGTATTTAACAAAGGTAACATTAATGAAACTCCTCAGTTTGCTTCACTCATCTGGGAGGTTTATCAATGGAATGGAGATCGTATCTTTTTAGAAAAATATTTTCCAACCATAAAAAAAGGATTGAGGTGGTTAATGACTGAAAATGATGCTAATAAAAATTTATTTCCCGATGGATTTGGGATGATGGAGATCCATGGACTCAATAGCGAAATGATTGATGTAGCTGCCTACACACAGCGAGCTTTTGACGATGCTGCTAAAATTGCAAGGGAATTGGGTGATCCTACAATAGCCGCTTCTTATCAGGAGATCGCAAACAATCTTAAGATAAAAATCAATCAGGAATTTTGGTCAGAGGAATTTAATTCGTATGCAGACTTTATTGGAACCGATAAGCAGGCTTTGAAATTGATAGACGATGCCATCGTTCGTGCCGACACGCTGAACAAGCCTTGGGCGGTGGCTGAATTGAATCAAACAAAATCTTCCATATTGAAAAATCCTTCTTCCAAACCAAGGCCTTTTGTTTTATACCATAATTGGGTAGTGAACACGCCTATGGAAATGAAAATAGCCGATGAAGAAAAAGCTGCGAGAGCTTTAGTGACTGCAGAAAAATTTGTAAACCCCTTTGGTGTCTTTGTCACTGGCATCGATCGGGATGAATCGGCTGGCTCAGATGATGGCTCATTTAAAGGAAGTAAGGTATTCTCCTATACCGGAGCGGTGATGACTTTACCTACTGGTGTCCTTGCAGTAGCTGAAAATAATTACGGTCATCCCGATAAGGCATTGAATTATTTAAAGAAGATGTCGCGCACATTTAGTTACGCCTTGCCGGGAAGCATGTATGAAGTTTCACCAGACTATGGAATGACTACCCAAGCCTGGAACATCTATAGTTTTGCCGTGCCTATAGTGCAACAATTTTTTGGTGTCACTCCAGATGCTGCTCAGAAAAAAGTTTTGATCAAACTACAAATGCCAACAGAGTGGAATGAGGCCTCGCTTGAGCATGTAGCGGTTGCTGATAATGAAGTTTCCATTTTCTTTAAAAGATCAGGCAATCAAATCTCCTTAAAAGTTACTCAACAAAATCCAGATTGGACGCTTGAGCTTATCTTACCAAAAGGAACAAAGCCAGATTACAAGATTATTTTGGGTAAAGGAGATTCAATAGAAATTGATAGTCGATTGAAATTTACCTCGGCCAGCAAAGTAGTTGAGTTAACCTTAATGTTAAAAGACTAATGACAAGAATCCAGCACCGAGCTCACTTGCAACTCGGACATTCCCAATCTTTATCAAGATCAATAACAGTAACGATTGATAGGTGTCTTTGCTTTGGAGCAACAATTACGCGTATATGTTGTCGATCCTTTGATGTGTACCCTTCAACCGCATATTTTGGGCCTTGCGCAGCATCCAACTCGCTCTTGTTGTAATTAACATCAGCCTTGCGCACAATTTCTTTTACCTCCTTTTGCGTGATCTTTCTGCATTCCATCCGGCAACGGGCATGCTTGGTGAAAAAGTAATCTGATTCCGGATCACGAAACACATCAAGATTACTTCGAATATCGTCTGTTGACTTTGATTTTGGAGCTGATTTAGTTACCGAGGGATTATCACTCTCTAACGCTTCGCTATTTCGGCATTGTCTTACACCCAAGGCAATTACAAACAACACTGCAAGCAGAAGATATGGAATCAGTTTTTTCATAATTCAGTTTACCTCAATATTATTTTTCCTGCTCCTTCTTATACAACTCAGTCTGCTTTTTCAGTAAGAAGTTATGAATAGCCTCCACATCATCCACTGTAAGTGAATTACTAAAGTTGGCCATTCCATTTTGTGATAAGATTCCTTTTAGCACAATGTCCTGAAACACCATATGCTTGGCCTCAGTTAGTTTAGATAAATCAGGATGCTGAGATAGGTGCTTCTCACCAAATGCTCCATGACACGTTTCGCAATACGATTCGTAGATCGCTGCCCCTTTTGAAATAAGCGCTTCCTTAATTTTAGTGGCAGGCGGAGCAGGCGTTTTAATTTTAATTTGCTTTGGAGGAAGTGGTGTTTCACCGCCACCTAATTTAAAAGCCAGAATGCGTGTTTTATTTTGGTATTGAAAAATAACCCCATCGGGTAGATAGCCGTATGTCTCAGCTCCACCATAACCAGCCATCACCACAACATACTGTACGTCATCAATGCTATAGGTGGTGGGTCCGGCCATAATACCGTTACCCGTAAAAATTGATTTTAATTTTTTTCCTGTTTTGGCATCGTGTGCATTAAAGTACCCAGTACGTGTTCCCTGAAAGACTAATTCCGGTGTTGACATGGTTCCCCCATCGGGTCCACCTTCGGGAAACTTCCAGGCAACTTTTCCTTTAACCGGATCCCACGCCAGCAAACTTTCTGTCCGTAAGGTATCCTCAGCACTTGTAATTTGTTCGGGCACATTCTTACTGAACTTATACATATTGCTGTAGTCGATGGCTGTGTTGTCCACATCATCTCGATACTTGTATGGATTAAATGCTTTGAATACCTGAGGTACAGATCGTTCAGGAATATATATTAACCCTGTGTTTGGATTGTATGACATCGGTTGCCAGACATGACCTCCCCCTAAATAAGGAATTACCAGTTTCGGTTTGTCTTTGTACCATTGTCCTTGTTCTGTTAACACCGGCCGGCCTGTTTTCATATCAACATGACTGGCCCAATTTACACGCGTGTATTTCTCGGCAGAGATCAATTCCCCTGTAGCCCGATCAAGTACATAAAAGAAACCGTTCTTAGGTGCCATCATTAAAATCTTCCTCGCCTTCCCATCAATTTCTGTATCGGCTAACACGATGTTTTGTGTAGCGGTGTAATCCCATATTTCAGAAGGTGTTGTTTGATAATACCAAACCATTTTTCCGTTATCGGGATTGATCGCAATGATGCAGGATAAAAATAGGTTATCGCCACCTGATGGACTTCGATACCAGATTGGATAGGGAGTAGAATTTCCAGTGCCGATATAAAGTAAATTCATTTCAGCATCATAAGCCGATTCACCCCATGAAGTTCCTCCACCACCTGTTTGCCAATCCGAATTTGGATCCCAGGTTTTTGCTGCCATTTCCATCTCAGCACTTTCATATCCATTCTTCGGCTCGCCAGGAACAATCCAGAAGCGCCATTTTTGTTCGCCTGTTTTTAGATCATACGCGGTAACATACCCACGCACTCCATATTCGGCACCCGAGTTTCCAATCATGACAATTTTTTTAGCAACATGAGGCGGGCTTGTAATTGTATATCCTTTTGTCCGGTCTGTAAATGTATCCTGACTCCAAACTACTGAACCTGTTTCTGCATCCAGACAAACCAAATACCCATCCAGAGTGCCCACATAAACTTTTCCTTCCCATACTGCAAGTCCACGATTAACAGCATCACAGCATGCTCTTCGTGCATAGGATGCATCTACTTCTGGCTTATAAATCCAACGTTGTTTACCGGTTTTTGCATCCAGTGCGTACACGGCTCCCCATGCTCCTGACGTATACATAATACCATCGGCCACAATGGGTGTAGCCTCCAACCCGCGGGGCACATTGCCTATAATTGTAGTGGCATCATATTCCCACGCAAACCCAAGATCTTGTACATTCGAAGCATTAATCTGATTGAGGGGTGAGTAATGTTGCATTTGCTCATTGCCCCCTAACGTAAGCCAATCTTTAGCAGCCCTGTTGCTCAAACGCTCCTGATCAATCCATCCTTTGGGTTTTTGTTCCTTACAACTAATTACAGAAATAACAAGAAGGAACAGGACTACTTTTCTCATGGAGCTATTAGGTTTGGTTGATTAAAGATAAGACTAATCGAGTTACCAAACTTTTAAATATCCTAAGTTCTACTTGGAAATTGTGTGGCGCATCTATCCGAAAGAGATTTACCTGATCACAAACGATCGCATGGACACCGAACCCAGATCGGTCTTCTCATTGAAGAACAAAATCTGTTCGTTCTTTTCCTGTTGAGCGATTGAATAAATCAAGGGCAGGTAATGATCGTGGGTAGGCACTGCAAGTTTTGCTGCTGTTCCTATTTTATCGTAATGAATAATCCCATCATGGTTATGATCCATCAAAAATATTTTAATCTTGTCATCAAACTCGGTAGCCCAATCATACGGGGTTCCTGAAAAGTTGAGCATACTTAGATTGTGCACGATGTTACCGCTTCCCACAATTAACACTCCTTTCTTTCGCAACTCGTGTAATTGCTGAGCCAACTCATAGTGATATTGCATCGGTTTGTAATAATCGAGACTTAATTGATAAACAGGAATATTTGCCTCCGGATACATGGGCAGCAGAAAACTCCAGGTGCCATGATCAAGTCCCCACTTAAAATCATCAAGTATTTCCGTTTTCGTCACTAGCTTTTTAGTCAATTCCGCAAAATCCTGAGCGCCTGGTGCCGGATACTGTTGATCAAACAACGCTTGTGGAAATCCTCCAAAATCGTGAATGGTTTTAGGGCGCTCCATAGCCGTAACACGTGTGCCTTTAGTAAGCCAATGAGCAGAAATAGTTAAGATCGCCTTTGGTTTGGGTAGTTTGGTTCCTAATTCCGCCCACGAGCGGTTGTATTCATTATGTTCGATAGCGTTCATGGGATTACCATGCCCAATAAATAAAGCGGGCATTGTATCGGATGCTGGCAATTCATCCATCGCCTTCATAAAAGAACTTAGCGTACTCATCGAATTAATTTAAAGCTGCATTTCTTATTCCGTAAGGTAAACAGCATGATCAGAATTTTAATTCCGAAGTTTAACTGGTGCTCCACGATCTTAATCCAGATTAAGAAATTTAGCTGCAGGTTGTAAAAAGTATCCATTTAACTCATTGTTGCTTTCGTCTCTAAAGGTGGATTACCGTAATTTAGCGGTATTAAGTACAATGGGAAAATCCGAAGTCGATCTGTTTAACACTCCTACCGAAGACACATTCTTTGCTGAGATTGTTTTGCCGGTTCCCATCCCAAAATTTTTCACCTATCGGGTACCGGCTGAATTAAATACTATTATTAAAAAAGGACAGCGTGTAATTGTTCCCTTTGGCCAAAAGAAAATCCTTACGGGAATTATTGCTGACTTGCACCATCAGCCCCCTAAAGAATACGAAGCCAAGTACATCCATGATATTCTGGATGTAGGGGAAGTAATTTATGAGCAACAATTTAATCTCTATCAATGGATAGCAGATTACTACTTCTGCACCTTGGGTGAAGTGGTACAAGCTGCGCTTCCTTCCGGTTTAAAACTTTCAAGTGAATCGATGGTGCAGTTGCGGCCAGGTTTTGATCTGGATGACACTGATTTTGATTTTTCCGAGAAGGAAAGAATGCTGCTGGCGCGATTAAAATCAGAGGTGCTTAGTTATACCGAAGCAGCTAAGTTGTTAGGAACAAAATCGATTTATCACATCTTAAAATCATTGGCATCCAAAGAGAGTATCATTCTTTTTGAAGCTGTGAAGGAGAAATTCAAGCCAAAAACAGAGCGACATATCCGAATTCATGCAAATTATGTTGTGAAGAAAAATCTGGAAACTTTATTTGAAACATTGGCTTCCAAACCAAAACAGGAAGCAGCAGTTCTAAAGTACTTACAGGAGGTACCTGTGTTTTCAAATCCAGAATTAAATCAACAGGGAATTAGCAAATCGCGTTTACTGGATTCTGAAATTTCAGAATCTTCCGTTAACACCTTAATCAAAAACAAAATTCTTGAAGAGTTTGAGGTAATTGTGCCACGTTTCGGTTTCCCGGATAATGCGCATGAACATCCCGTTTTGCTAAGTGAAGGCCAAGAACAGGCCCGCAATGAAATCCTGACAAGTTTTGAAACCAAAACAGCCACGCTCCTGCATGGAGTAACCGGCAGCGGCAAAACTGAAATCTACATTGACCTGATTCGTAAGGCACTGGAAGGCGGCTCCCAGGTATTATTGTTGCTTCCTGAAATTGCTTTGACCACTCAAATCGTTCAACGATTAAAAAAAATGTTTGGCAGTGAAATGGGTGTTTACCATTCCAAATTTTCTGATAACGAACGGGTGGAAGTCTGGAATGGGGTACTCACCGGAAAATTTCGATTCATTATAGGAGTTCGCTCTGCTATCTTTCTTCCTTTTGATAATCTCAGTTTAATTATAGTAGATGAGGAACATGATTCTTCCTATAAGCAACATGATCCTGCTCCGCGGTATCATGCCCGCGATGTAGCTATGGTGATGGCTCAGATTCATCATGCAAAAGTTTTGTTAGGAAGTGCCACTCCTTCAACCGAATCGTATTATCAGGCTGTGACAGGTCGGTATGGATTAACCACACTCACCAAACGTTTTGGGGAAGCTCAGCTACCCGAGATTATATTTGCCGACTTGAGTCAGGAGAAAAAACGTAAAACAAATAAGGGCGAATTCTCTTCGCTTCTCTTAAAAGAAATAAAAGCTACGATTGAGAAAAAAGAGCAAGTCATCTTGTTTCAGAACCGCAGAGGATATTCGCCCTTGGTTCAATGCGAAGATTGTAGTTGGGTGCCTAAATGCATCAATTGTGCGGTAAGTCTCACTTATCATCAATATCGCCATGCTTTGATTTGCCATTACTGTGGCTATCGCGAAGAGTTACCCAATCAATGTCCTACGTGCAGTTCCAAACGAATTCTGACCCTTGGCTATGGCACTGAAAAGTTAGAGGAAGAATTAAAATTTCATTTCCCGGATGCTAAGACTCAACGAATGGATTTGGATACCACTCGTTCGCGTTCGGGGTATGAAACCATTATTGAAGATTTTGAAAAAGGAGAAACTGATATTTTGGTTGGCACCCAAATGGTCACGAAAGGACTTGACTTTGATCGGGTGAGTTTAGTGGCTGTATTCGATACAGATCGGATGATGCACTTTCCTGATTTTCGTTCCTATGAAAGAGCCTTTCAACTCATTACGCAAGTAAGCGGCCGTGCCGGGCGAAGAGAAAAAAGAGGAAAAGTAATTCTTCAAACTTCTAGTCCGGAACATCCATTATTTAAATACGTACTTGAAAATGATGTTACCGGTTTTATTCAGGATCAATTACACGATCGTGATGAACATCATTATCCACCTTTCACCCGACTGATCGACATCACTATAAAACACAAGGACAAAAAAATCGCGCAAGCTGTAGCCGACAGTTTTACCAATCAAATTAAGGGAGCCTTGAAAGGAGTTCGGATCTTGGGGCCGGGTGAACCCATGATTTCTAAAATCAGAAATGAATTTTTAATGATGATTTTGGTTAAGATAAAACGCGATCTAGGCAAACTAAGTGAAATTAAAAATACTCTTAGCAACATTGCAAACGACTTACAGCAAATAAAAGAGTACCGAAGCGTGAAAATTGTATTCGATGTTGATCCCGTTTAAGTACTCATTCAACCGTAATATAAGATACAGCTCTTACGGGCACTCCTCTATCCGTGACGCCTTGCACGACAATTCTATATCGTGTGGCAAGATCCGCTGAATAAAACTCAACACTCGCTTTACCCTGATTGTTTGTCTTTAGATCGGGCTTCCAAAAAATGGTAGTTCGGAAATCAGGATTCTTCAAATTGTTGGCATCACTGTAATCAGGGGAGTAAAAGGGTCGTGATCTGTTGTATCCCGGTATTTTATAAGTCAGATAATTTGGTTCAGGCGTTTGTGCTGAAAAACCTGATTTTGTATAAATCGCAATTACTCCATTTGAACCCCGGCTACCGTATTGGGGTGAAGCCCGTGTGATTACTTCCACTCTGTCAACCATACTTGCACTAAGGGCAGAAATACTTCTTGCGTCAGGAAACGGAACCCCATCAACGAGAATAAGTGGTTCCGTACTGCTTGCAAAACTACCTGCCCTGCCAACCCGCACACTAATTTCTCCATCCGCATTTTCAATTACTCGCAGACCGGGCACCTTTCCTTGAAGGCCAACCAGAAAATTAGAGCCTGCCACGGTGGATCTAATGTTGTCGCCTGAAACAACATAATCAGGGCTTCCATAAATCCGTACAGGTTCATTCAAATCAGTTTTCGCAAGCTTCGAACTTTTTACTTCAACGGCCTTCAACACTGTCACCCCTTCGCTGGGATCATAAGAATTTTGAATGCGCTGTAAGGCATCTTCTTTTTTCAATACCAACGGCAATAATTTCGATTCAAAATTAAAAGGTGGAATTTCTCGTGGCAATAAATCTACGCGTCCAAGAAAAAGTTTTCCTTTTTTATTAAAGGGTTTAAATGCAAAAATAAGTGAGTCAATAAACTTAACGCCTGTTATCAAAAATTCACCTTGTTCATCAGTTTGCATTTCAATTAAGTTATCCATATTCCCCTGAATAACCTGCAGCGAAGCTGGGGTAGGATTATTTCTTGTGTCTTTAACCACACCTCGAAAACTAATTCCTCGTTCCATATAATGAGTAATCTGATCAAAATATTTATTCGGTGCCTGTTCAGAAGATACTACGTTTAAGGCAGAAGGATTTATAATTGAGTTTACTCCCAATGGTACGGAGGCCACCGCATCAGTTACGGCAATTGAAATATGTCCTACTGCAGGGTTTCCTGCTTCGTCATGAAGTTGCATAGTAACTATCACTTTCTCCCTGGCTTTATACGATTCCTTGTTAGCTTCAATAGAAATCACAGCTGAAGACTCAGATATAAATTGCGGTATATTATTCAGTACATTTTCATCAACTTTTAAAATAGGTATGGGCTTTACAAAAAGAGCACTGTCTCCATAATTAAGCATCCAATTTGTATAAGCACGTAAATAATATTGACCGGCTTCAAGCTTTTCATCCAACTTAAAATCACCCCAGGCAACCCCTTCATTAATTTGATATACTTTAGAGTCTATGCGCTCCTTATCAGGAGAGAGTAATTCAACATAAAGTGTTTGACTCAATGTATCACGCAGGGTTGGCATGCTGTAACCCATATATGCCTTTAACCAAACGGTTTCGCGCGGATAATAATAATCACGATCCGTATGGATATAAACTTTTTCGCGCAAAAGTGAAAAGTTTTTCCAATCTACTATTTCACTTTTCAGCGAAGCGGAAGGTTCATAGTCAATGGGTAGGGAGTACGCTAATTTTTCATGTGCCATACTCCCTGATATTTCCACCGACTGGGGATTGAGCAAAATTCCTTTTTGATTAACATTGAGTGCATCCACCTGTTTTATCTGAGAAGTTTGATTAGGCTCTTCATTACTTTTAATACCCGTAACCGTAGCTTCCATTTGAAACGTAACTTGTATGTCCTTTTCGAGCGAAATTTTTTTATACCCTGCGAGCTTTCCTTCCCCTATTAAGTCAATTGGATTTAATGAGTTATTATCCAGGTCATGAAGAAGGAAGCCTTCCTCGGCTGTAGTTCCGGATACCAGGGATTGAAATAAATGACGCGATGAACCCCAATACGCTTTCAATCTATTTCGCTCCAACGTGCTCTGTCTTTGATAGTCATCGGATTGTTCCACTTCATAATTAACCAACACTTGAAACACTGATGACGCTGCTTCGGCTTTAAACTGAAGCAAGATTACATGTAGTTGAAATCCAAGTGCAGCATTTTCTATTTTTATCGGCTCTTCACTGGAAACTATGAGTGCTTCTCCTTCTCTTTGAAACAGAAGGCTCTTCGGATTTATAATCTTGCATGTATTGGCAAACTCCCCTGAACCCAATAACCCACGACTGAACCATTGAACGTTCTTATTCCAACGTTCATCTATCTTTACTTTGGCAGGTTTTGCAATCGAAGTTGAAGGAAGAATATCTAGATTTAGTTTGTACTCCTTATTCTCTTGTATACGAATAGAGGATTTGAACAGATCATATCCTTTTCGATAAACAACCAAGTCAACAAAGCCGGGTTCCAAGCCCGCCAAAGAGAAACTCCCCTCCTTATCGGTTAGTGTTCGAATACTAGAATTATTAATGAAGACTTCGGCTCCGGTAACAACTTTGGTCGTGTTCTTATCTTTTACAAAGCCACTGATTTGAGCAAAAGACGAAGTGCAGATGCACAGCCCAAGGAGAAGGATCCAGAAAAAACGAATCTTGGCCAACATGAATCCCATCTACATTTTCCTAATATGGTTTAGTAAAAATACCTGGCACGCCATTTTAATTCAAAATATCCCAATCTTCATTTATAACCGGGATGGCCTGATGAGCTGTAAGATCATACTGACAGGGAACGACTGAAACATAATTATTGGCAATTGCCCATTCATCATTGTCCTCGCCTTTATCAAAATTCACAAAATTACCCGTCATCCAAAAATAACTGCGTCCATTGGGGTCAAAGCGTTGGTCAAAATCTTCAACCCATTTGGCATTGGCCTGGCGGCAAACGCGAATTCCCTTGATAGTTTCATTTCGCTTGGGCGGAATGTTTACATTTAGAGCAACTCCTTTTGGTAATCCTTTGATTAAGACTTGCTGCACAATTTTTTTTACAATCTCATGTGTATGAGAAAAGTCTGCTTTATGGCTGTAGTCGCATAATGAAAAACCAATAGCCGGAACTCCTTCTATGGCTCCTTCTATGGCTGCAGACATGGTGCCAGAATATAACACACTAATTGAAGTATTACTGCCATGATTAATTCCACTTACTACAATATCTGGCTGCCGCTGATCTTTCAAAACAAAATGACGCGCCATCTTCACACAATCAGCGGGCGTGCCAGAGCACTCATAGGCACGAACTCCTTCAAAAATAAATGACTCGTTTAATCGGAGAGTATCCCCTACAGTGATTGCATGCCCCATTCCCGATTGCGGGCCATCTGGTGCAACTACCAACACATCGCCCAACTCTTTCATCAC
The DNA here is from genome assembly GCA_016787755.1 of Cyclobacteriaceae bacterium. GTDB lineage: Bacteria > Bacteroidota > Bacteroidia > Cytophagales > Cyclobacteriaceae > ELB16-189. The sequence continues at coordinate 112,648 of JAEUUA010000013.1, forward strand.
GTCAATTAAACTAAGAATTCCGCGGGAAGTAATACCATCATCATTGGAAACTAAAATCAAAGGTTTTGCCATAGCTACATCAAAAAATAGAATTAGTTCTTAAAAAGTGAGTTATAGAAGGAAATTATTCGGCTCAATTCATATTTTTCATCAAAGTCAAGTCGATTGCTCTTCACATACCTTTCAACCTCCTCGGCTTTACTTCGCATGAGTTCATACCAATCATTCTTTTTTCCTTTAAATTCTACAATATCTCCATTCTCTTTTAAAAGAAAATATTTATTCACCAGTACAATGCGGTTATAGTTACCATAATAATAAAACGAAGAGGAAGTGGTTCTGTATTCCAATGATTCCCGGCAAAGTACGGTTAACTTTCCTTCTTCCAACAATTCAAAAAAAATTGGCGCCTTATATTGGCCGGCCTGAGAAAATGGGAGCGAATAAAAATTACGGTAGCGCTTTACGGTTTCGTCAAAGATTTCAAAATACAAAACTTTACGAGCTGTAAAACTTTCTAATTTCCTATCAACCTGCACCTGCAAAATATCACTTTGCATTTCATACTTAATATTACCTCGTAAAGTATCCCCGGTATCGAGCACGACCTTTCCAGTATGCCAGTATTCAAAGGCAAATTGTTGTCCCGTTAATGGAAATGCAACACTACTTAAAATAAAAAAAAGAAAAAGTATTCTCATTTTGGTTTTAAAATCGAATGCCCTAGCTTATCCCGTTTAGTTAGCAAATACTTTTCATTATGTGGATTGGGGGAGATTTCAATTCCAATATTATCAACAATCTCAAGTCCGTATCCCATTAATCCCACGCGCTTCTTTGGATTGTTGGTGATCAACCTGATTTTGGAAATTCCAAGGTCGTGCAAAATCTGAGCACCAATCCCATAATCGCGATTATCCATATCAAAACCTAATTGCAAGTTAGCTTCTACGGTATCTAATCCTTCTTCCTGCAACTTATAAGCTTTTAATTTATTCATCAATCCGATTCCACGTCCTTCCTGCTTCATATACAATACAACACCCTTTCCTTCCCGTTCAACCATCATCATGGCATTGTGTAATTGACTTCCACAATCACATCGGCATGACCCAAAAATATCGCCTGTGACACAAGACGAATGCACGCGAACCATCACCGGTTCATCTTTCTCCCATGCACCCTTTATTAATGCCATATGAATCTCGTTGGTATTAATCTGCTCATACGCAGCTAACGTGAAATCACCATAAGCAGTTGGCATATTTACAACCACTTGCTTCCTAATTTGCGATTCAACGCGCATCCGGTAGGCAATAAGATCTTTGATCGTTACTAATTTTAAGTTAAACCGATCAGCAACCTCTCTTAAGTCGGGCAGACGAGCCATCGATCCGTCTTCATTCATAATTTCAACCAATACACCGGCTGGTCTAAATCCAGCAAGGCGGGCAAAATCAATCGCGGCTTCTGTATGTCCAGCCCTTCTTAACACCCCTTCTTTTTTTGCTTTGAGTGGAAAAATATGGCCGGGTTTACCCAACTCTTCAGGATTTGTTTCAGGATCAACCAACGCTTTGATCGTTTTAAACCGATCATGAGCAGAAATTCCTGTGGTACATCCATGACCAATCAAATCCACAGACACAGTAAACGGGGTTTCAAAAGCTGCCGTATTTTTCCCGACCATCAATTCTAGTCCAAGCTCATCACAACGATCTTCGGAAAGAGGAGCGCAGATAAGCCCCCGGCCATGGGTAGCCATAAAGTTTACAATGGCTGGAGTGATCGATTCGGCTGCACAAATAAAGTCACCTTCATTCTCACGATCCTCATCATCTACAACAATAATCACCTTGCCATTTTTTATTTCTTCAATGGCTTCTTCAATCGAATCAATCTTAATCTTAGTACTCATTTATTTCTTTATTTCAATCATTCAACAAAAAAGCAGGAGTTCCTGTTCCTACCTGGCAATCACAATCCCCAATAATTTTGCGAGCTCATGTTCTGCTTCTTTTAATCCCGTTTGCATCGTCAATGTTTGATCAAGCTCATCCCAATTTCCACTGGCTTCGGCTAGTTTAACTTTTTGAAGGTTATCCTCCATCATTTTTTGAACTACTCTAAATTTCAGTCGCAATACATTAGCAAGTGCTAATTCAGTAACTATTTCCTCATCTTTTGAAAAGTGAATTTTATATTTATCGCCCCAGTGCTCACTGGTGTCATAACGTGGAGTGATCAAGTCTGTTACAACCTTCTTAACATCTTCAGTACTATTTCTTAAAAAATAATGACTATCCGGTACTGAGCCCTTTCCCATTTCAGTCTTATAAGACTCATAAATTTTTCGGTAAACCGGATTGGTAAACGTCACATCGTCCAACTCACGAAGAAAAAAATCAGAGAGCGGATGTTCATCCACAGATTGATTAGAATAATTCAACAGCAATCTAATCGTTTCACGCTCTTGCAAATCCACCATACCCTGCGCATCTAGCCTGGTTGGCTTTTCAATTTCCTTAACCATCTCTGGCGAAAGCGATGTTTCCTCAGGGAGGTATTGTTTGTCGTTAGCTATCTTTCTCCGTTCTTGTATTAAAACCTTGTTTAACTCCGAAAGCAAAACACCCTCGTCAATTTTTAAGAGCGTGCCCGCTTCCTGAATGTAGACAGATCGCTTTACGGGATCGGGAATTTGTGCAATGCTGGTAACAATTTCTTTAATCGACTCCGCCCTTTTAATAGGATCGCCACCAGCCTGTGCAGCAAATAATCCTGCTTTGAAGGAAACAAAATCCTGTGTATGATCAACTAAAAACTTTTGAAATTCAGAAGTACCTACCTTACGGGAATAGCTATCAGGGTCTTCTCCATCCGGAAATAAAATGACGCGCACGTTCAAGCCACCTTTCAGAATCATATCGATTCCGCGCAATGCTGCTTTTATGCCCGCTGCATCCCCATCAAACAACACAGTAATGTTTTCGGTAAACCTGCGTATAAGTTTGATTTGATTTTCAGTTAATGCGGTGCCCGAAGAAGCCACCACATTCTGCACATCTGCCTGATGCAACGAGATTACATCTGTATACCCTTCCACCAAATAACACACATCCTGTTGGCGTATCGCATTCTTTCCTTGATACAATCCATACAGAACATCGCTCTTATGATAGATTTCCGTTTCGGGAGAGTTGATGTACTTCGGTTGGTTTTTTTCCTTGCCCAACATGCGGGCACCAAACGCTATTACTTTTCCCGAAATATTATGAACCGGAAAAATTACCCTTCCGCGAAAGCGATCATAGGTACTGCCATCTTCTTTTTTAACCACGAGACCGGTCTTCTCCAGCAAATCCTTATTGTATCCCTTTGATAGTGCCTCCTCTGTAAAATTTCCCCAACCATTTAGTGCATATCCTAACTCAAATTTTTCAAGGGTGCGATCTGTAAATCCACGTTCACGAAAATAACTTAAGCCAATGCTGATCCCCTCCTCGCTTCCGGTAAGTTGCTTGCGATAAAACTCATTCGCAAAGTTCATTAAGATATAAAGCCCTTCGCGCTCGCTGATGATCGCTGCACTTTCATCTGAGAACCGATCTTCTTTAATTTCTACTCCGTATTTTTTTGCGAGGTAACGGAGAGACTCAGCATAACTCATCTTTTCATGCTCCATCACAAATGTGATGGCATCGCCTCCTTTACCACTGCTAAAATCTTTAAAGATACCCTTGGCGGGAACGACAAAAAAGGAGGCGGTCTTTTCGTTAGAGAATGGACTAAGTGCTTTATAGTTCTGCCCAGACTTTTTTAAGGACACAAAATCGCTGATCACGTCTACAATATCGAGGCGATTTCTTATCTCTTCTATGGTGTCTCTGGAAATCAACGGGTTAAGAATCTTGAACCCGTAAAGATACTTTAAAAATGGACGTCCCGTTAGCGATCGGGATGGATTTGCCAATTACAAATTCTGGGATCGAAGCGCTCTTCTAATCTTAATTTCTAGGCTTTTGTAAACATCTGATTAAGAACCAATAAAGCCAACTGCCACTGTATTATTGGTATGCTCATCAAGTAGAATGAACGTACCATTGGGCGGATTTGTGTCATATGGATCGGCTGCAATAGGCTTTCCGGTTTTTAGGGAAACACATGCAATTTCATTCATTTTCAATGTATTAATCGATTCAATCTTGAGTAAAGACGCAGTGTCTTGAACAAACTCTATGGAGCTCACTTTTGATTTTACTACCAGGGTACCATGCTGCAACAGATACGTTTTGTTTGTTGCCAATGGCTGACTGTTTAACCAACAGATATACGCCTGAAAATTAGTTCGCAATTCAGTTTCCTCACCCGCCCGCACAATAAAGTCACCCCGACTAATATCCACGTCATCTTCAACCGTAAGGGTGATGGATTCTTTGGCTGTGGCACATTCTAATTCAGTATCGTATTTATAAATTTTCCGAATTTTTGTGGTCCTGCCCGAAGGTAACACAACAACTGAATCTCCTTCATTTATTTCACCACTTGAAATGCGGCCTGCATACCCTCGAAAATCATGATTCGCCTCATTGCGCGGCCTGATTACATATTGTATCGGCATTCGAAACGGAAGATCTTTCAGTAATTTCTTAACGGGAAGGTCCTCCAAAATGGTTAACAGGGGATCACCTTCATACCAGCTCATTCGCTCTGAAGATTCAGTCAGGTTATCCCCATGAAGGGAGCTCAGCGGAATTATCGTTAAGGCTAGATGCTTATTCGGGAGTTTTTCTGTGAGAGCCGTAAAGTCTTTTTTAATCGCATTAAATACTTCTTGCGAATAATCAACTAAATCCATTTTATTAACACACACAATCACATTGGGGATGCGTAGCAAATTGGCAATAAAATAATGTCTATACGTTTGTTCTACAATTCCTTTGCGTGCATCAATTAAAATTAAGGATGCCTCTGACTTCGAGGCTCCGGTAACCATGTTGCGGGTATATTCCACATGGCCGGGTGAATCGGCAATAATAAATTTTCGCTTGGGTGTATTGAAATAAATATGGGCGACATCAATCGTAATCCCCTGCTCGCGTTCGGCAATCAACCCATCGGTTAACAACGATAGATCGAGAAAATCTATTCCCTTTCGTTGACTGGCGCGCTCAATGGCATCTAACTTATCCTGTGTGATTGATTTTGTTTCATACAACAAACGCCCGATCAAGGTGCTTTTACCATCGTCAACACTTCCTGCGGTTGCTACTCGTAATACATCCATACCCTTAAAAATATCCAATTACTTTTCTCGTTTCCATGGCAGCTTCGCTGCGTTTATCATCCAACCGGCTGCCCCGTTCCGAAACCGTAGCATCAATAATTTCATTAATGATTTGATCCACGGTGGAAGCATCAGAAGCCAGAGCTGCCGTGCAACTCATGTCGCCCACCGTGCGGAAGCGCACTTGCCTATGCACCACCACTTCGCTAGGTTCTTTATAGATAAAATCTGAATACGGCCACAAAACACCATCGCGATCAATTACCTCCCGTGTGTGAGAAAAATAAATGCTTGGAATTTCTAACTTCTCTTCCCGAATATAATTCCAAACATCTAACTCCGTCCAGTTTGAAATCGGAAATACCCGTACGTTTTCACCCGGCTTAATACGTCCATTCAAATAGTCAAATAATTCAGGACGTTGATTTTTTGCATCCCATTGTCCAAAATCATCGCGTACCGAAAAGATACGTTCCTTTGCCCGGGCTTTTTCTTCATCTCTTCGTGCTCCCCCCAAACACGCGTCAAGGTTATATTCTTCAATAGTGCGCAACAAGGTTGTTGTCTGAAGTGTATTGCGACTGGAAAATTTTCCAGTTTCTTCGGTAGCCCGTTTTGCGTTGATATCATCCTGCACGTGACCAACTACCAATTCCATTCCTGTTTGCGAAACAAGCCAATCACGAAACTCGATGGTTTCAATAAAGTTGTGACCGGTATCGATATGAACCAGGGGGAAAGGTACTTTGCCTGGGTAAAATGCTTTCTGCGCCAAGCGTACCAGGGTGATTGAATCCTTACCGCCAGAAAACAAAATAGCGGGTCGTTCAAACTGACTGGCTGCTTCGCGAATAATATAAACAGCTTCGTCTTCTAATTCTCGTGGAAACTCTCGTAGATACTCCTTCATGATTTCAATATCAAGTATGAACAATTTTTGTTGTGTGAAGTCCACATTCTTTTGAAGTTCCCTCCCACCACCAGCGACCTGCACGTGCGTCTTCATTGGCTGCGATGGCACGCGTACACGGTGCACAGCCTATGCTTACAAATCCTTTTCTATGTAAGGGATTAACAGGTATGTTGTGCTGGTTTATATAATTACTCAAATCTTCATCCGACCAATCGAACAACGGATTGTATTTGATTACTTTCATATCTTCGCTCCACTCAACTTTTTGCATCAGGTGTCGATTTGCCGATTGAGATTTTCGCAAACCCGTAATCCAAATGTCAGCCCCTGCAAGAGCCCGTTTAAGCGGATTTACTTTTCGGATGGAGCAACAATCTTTTCTGTTTTCAACAGAAAGATAAAAACCATTGATTCCCTTTTCGTTTACATATTTTTCCACTTCATGCCGCTCCGGGAAAAATACCTCAATTGAAATCCCAAAATTTGATTGAGTGAGTTCTAACAATTCATAGGTCTCTTGAAAAAGCCGACCGGTGTCTAAAGTAAAAAGTGGAATGGGTAATTTATGGATTGCAATGAGTTGGGTGAGCACCTGATCTTCTTCACCCAACGAGGTAGCAAATTTTGGATGAACAAACTTTTCAGCCACCCATGAAAGACCCTGAAGGGCATCCAATGCAGCCAAAGAAGAACTCACCTGCTCAAGTCGGTTCATGCCTTCACGTTCTCTTTTACCGGTGATCGTTCCCGCAGTTTTTCCCAGGCCCGCTCATGAAAATAATACAAGGCAATTTTTGAGAATACTTCAATCGAGGCAATCGAAAACGCAAATTCCCATTTGCCGGTTACCCAATAGGAAATTATCCAGGTGTCGATTGTTCCCACGATGCGCCAAGAGATAGCTTTTGCTATACTAACAAGGCGACCCGCTTCATTTTCGCGGTTAATTCGGTTTGATATCCAGGAGTCTAAAAGCATGGGGCAAAGATATACTATTAATCTACTAATTATATAGACATACAGTATTAAAATTAAAATGATTAGAAATTACTTTAAAAACGAACAACTGAATAGATAATTTTGCTGTTTTGCAGGTATGAAGTATTCTCGGGAAGACATCTTAAAAGCACTCAGTACTGTTCAGGATCCAGATCTTAAAAAAGACCTTGTTTCGCTGAATATGATCAAGGATATTAAAATAAGTGATAAAAAGTTAAGTTTTACGGTTGTACTGACCACCCCTGCTTGTCCACTTAAGGAAAAAATAAGGAAGGACTGCGAAGATGCGGTTTTGAAAATCATTGGAAACGATGAATTGGAGATTAGGATGACATCTTCAGTTACCACCGTTAGAGACAATACGCCCGTCTTACCCGGTGTAAAAAATATAATTGCCGTTGCTTCCGGTAAAGGGGGCGTTGGAAAATCGACCGTAACAAGCAATTTGGCAGTTGCCTTGGCTAAAGCAGGTGCTAAAGTTGGGATTATTGATGCTGATATTTTCGGTCCCTCTATCCCGGTAATGTTTAATTGCGAGCGCGAACAACCCGAAGTAAAAGTGAAAGATGGAAAGAATTTGATCATTCCACTTGAACAATATGGAGTGAAACTATTGTCCATTGGTTTTCTTACCCCTGCCGATAGTGCAATTGTTTGGCGTGGTCCTATGGCTTCATCCGCATTAAAGCAATTTCTGTCGGACGCAGAATGGGGTGATCTTGATTACTTACTTATTGATTTACCTCCCGGCACAAGCGATATACACCTAACCCTTGTGCAAACAGTGCCAGTTACGGGTGCCATTATAGTAACTACTCCACAAAAAGTGGCTTTAGCTGATGCTATCAAAGGATTAGCCATGTTCCGTCAACCTCAAATCAATGTGCCTGTTTTGGGTGTGGTGGAGAATATGGCCTACTTTACACCTGAAGAATTACCTGAGAATAAATATTACATTTTCGGGGAAGGGGGCGGGAAGAACCTTGCTGAGAAATACGATGTTCCATTCCTTGGGCAGATTCCATTAGTACAAAGCATCCGCGAAAGCGGTGATAGTGGATTGCCTGCAGTTTTAAAAGAAGGAGCAACAGCAAACGCATTTACTGAACTTGCTGAAAATCTGGCACGTCAAGTTGCCATAAGAAATGCTAAATTTGAATCGACTAAGCGAGTTAAGTTGCAAGCATGATTAAACCCATTGTAGTGAAAAAAGAAGAAATAATTTCCCGCGTTGAATCTGCCCTTGATAGCATAAGGCCCTATTTGGAAGCCGATGGTGGAAATGTGCGCGTGGTTGAGATCGATGACGATAATATTCTTAGACTGGAATTCGTTGGTGCTTGTGGTAATTGCCCTATGTCCACCATGACGTTTAAGGCTGGAGTGGAGGAAGCGATAAAACGAGCAGTTCCTGAAGTTGTAGCGATTGAGGTGGTAAACCTGACAACTGCATAAGGTTACTACCCTTCTGGTTTTATAATTAACCTTAAATCAATTAACGTAAGATTTTCTGGCAGGCACTCTTCTACTATGAGATTACAGATTGTATTTATTTCTGCCCTTCTCATCAGCGCCTATAGTAACACGCACGCCCAAGACCGATGCGGAACTGTTCAATATGAAGAGTTGCGTCATCAAAAAAATCCCAATCTTGAAAAAAGTCAGCAGTTTGAAAACTGGTTGAATAATAAAATTTCACAACCAAAACTTCAACAACAACGCACAGAAGGAACTGAAGCTGCTACCTACGTGATTCCTGTGGTGGTACACATTATTCACAATGGCGAAGGGATTGGCACCGGACTCAATCTATCTGACGCCCAAATTCAGTCCCAAATCAATGTAATGAATAAAGATTTTCAACGAATGAATCTGGATGCTGTCAACACCCCTTCAGAATTTATTCCTGTTGCAGGGAATTTAGATATAGAATTTGTATTGGCAAAGCAAGATCCCTTTGGAGCTGCTACTAATGGTATTCAACGAGTACAGGGAACAAAATCTGTATGGACCATTAACGACAACGCTACTTTTAAGGCGTTGAGTTATTGGCCAGCTGAAAATTACTATAACATCTGGGTCATTAATATTCCATCCTATTTGGGCTATGCACAATCTCCCGTATCCAACCTGCCAGGATTGGAGAACTCACCGGATGATCGTTTAACGGATGGAGTAATTGTCCACTACACAGCTTTTGGATCTAACTTTGAAGGACTTGGGACTTTTAACCTTGATACTAAATACAATCGAGGGCGCACGGCCACTCACGAGACCGGTCACTTTTTTGGATTGCGGCACATCTGGGGTGATGATGGAAGTTCGTGCAGTGGAACCGATTACGTAAATGACACTCCAAATCAAGGTGGGAGTTATTCGGGGCAATGTCCTTCCGGCACCCGCACTTCTTGCAATACAAGCGACATGTATATGAATTACATGGACTACACCGATGATGCATGCATGAATATATTCAGCCAAGGGCAAAATGCACGTATGATTGTCGTGTTAGAAAATAGTCCACGTAGATTTAGCCTACTCAATTCTATTGGTGACGAGCCTCCACCTCCCTTGACATTGGATCTCGCTTTACGAAAAGTAATTTCACCCGGAAGCACTTCGTGTGGTGGCTCAATCATTCCGATACTTGAAATTCAAAACCTGGGAACAACTACACTCACATCGGTAAGAATACAATTGAAAAAAAATGGAACGATAACCGAAACAAAAGATTTTGTTTTGAATTTATCCTTTGAAGGAATTACTACTGTCCCCTTCTCGTCCATTCTTCAAGCCGCGGGTTTGGCAACGTTCGAGTTTGAAGTTTTGTTGGTAAATAATGCAGGTGACCAACGAGCTACTAACGATAAACTTTCGATGAGTACTTCTGTACCACCAACAGGCAATCTACCAATAAGTGAGATTTTCAACACGATCCCATCAGACTGGAGCCGATATAATCCTGATAACAATTTTGGCTGGGAATTGATTAGCACTCCTGGCCATGGCAATACGATGTATGTAAATTGTTATGACTATGAAAATGAAGGTGCCATTGATCGATTAATTACCCCCATTTTTGACCTGACCTCTGCACCTGTAGCATTTCTATCATTTGATCGCGCCCACGCATTTTATGGTGCCTCAAATCAGGAACGGTTGCGCGTTCTGGTAACAACAGTATGTGATTTTAATGCTCCTGCTACTGAAATTTTTAATCTGTCAGGTACTGCGTTGGCAACTGCTCCACAAACCACAAACAATTTTGTTCCTACATCATCTCAATGGCAAACCACAGCACTCTCATTAGATGCATTTATAGGCAATAAAATTCAGATTGCTTTTGAAGTAGTTAATGGATGGGGAAACAATGTGTATTTAGACAATGTGGTGGTTTCAACAGATCAATTAATTGATCTTGCCTTGCTTTCCGTTGAAAGCCCAGGACCTGTAACCTGTGTGGCGAATCCAACTCCTCAAGTACTTTTGAAAAACTTAGGAAGTGTCGCAATTACATCCTTTACCATTCAGGCAACCATTAATAATCAATCTCAACCTACTCAAACTATTAGTAATATCTCCTTTGGGGCCGGGGAGGAAAAAATATTTAATCTAAATGCAATCCCACTGTTAAGCGGGAATAATGCCATCTTATATACTATCAGCAATCCCAATGGATTACCTGATGCAAATTCACTTAATAACACGCTGTCCATAAACCGAATAGTAAATACGTACGCGGAGAGAATTCCTTTACGTGAAAATTTCAATCAGCCCTTTACCAATAAATGGTCAGTGATCAGTCCGAATAATCTGGCAACATGGGTTTCAGTGGTAACGAACAAAGAAAATTCATTAGGCTACATAGGGTTCACTAATCCGAACAAGGGCGAAGAATCATGGCTGGTAAGTCCGGTACTTGATTTTTCCAACACTTCAAAAGCAAGTCTTTTCTTTGATGTGAGTTATGCCAGTCAATCACAAGGCAATGAAAAACTTAGGATTTTGTATTCAGCAGATTGCGGGCAAACGTTTAACAACACTTTGTATGATCAGTCAGGTTCTTCTTTATCAACAGGAACGACCAGTCAATTTTGGAAGCCCTCCAGCAACGATGAATGGCGAAGGGAATTCATAAACTTAAATTCACTCACCGGCAGCGATCAGTTACGTTTTGCATTTGTTGCCACAAACGACAATGGCAATAACCTCTACGTGGATAATATAGAATATTTTATTGACGATGATCCGTTTCCAATTTTATTACAAAATCCCTATTCTGTGTATGGCGGTGGAAATGAATTAAAATTGACTTTCAATCTCGAGGAGAAACAAACAACCTATCTTAAAATATATACACTGCAAGGACAGATACTCGTTGATAATGTGTTGCCTGAAACGCTTAATCAAACCTACTCGTTTGATCTCGGCATTCAGGGTTCAGGCATTTACATTGTGCAGGTTATTTCTAAAGAAGGTGCGAACGCTACTAAAGTATTTTTGTCTGGAAAATAATTTACTAATTAGAAGGTACGAATGAAGCATCAGCCAAATAGGGGAATAATTATGGAATGGTGTTTGGTGCGGTAGATTTATTCGAATAACTATCTTTGTGGTGTTGGCACTTTTAGGCGTAGATCTTAGAATAAAAAGAATGAGTAAAAAAAGAATTGCAATCTTATATGGCGGTCGGTCGGTAGAACATGGCGTTTCTATCAACTCAGCCCGAAATATTTTTCAATACATCGACAAGAACCTTTTTGAACCAATCCCGATAGGAATTTCTCTAAAAGGGGTTTGGTATAAAACAGATGCAATCACGAAGGAGATAGAAAAAGGAGAAGAACTTTCTCTTCGGTTAAATCCGGATTCACCTTCCTTTTCTTCAAAGACCGGGAGCTTTAATGTGGATATGATTTTTCCTGTTTTACATGGTACAGATGGCGAAGATGGAAGTATTCAGGGCTTGATAAAAGCAATGGATATTCCCATGATTGGAACCGGAGTTTCAGGTTCGGCTATGTCGATGAGCAAATTAGTGGCAAAGCGATTACTCAAAGAAGCCGGTTTGCCAGTTAACAAATTTCTATTCTCCTACTTCTCAGACAAAAAGCAATTCACCTTCGAAGAAATTGAAAAAGAATTGGGACTACCCTTTATGGTAAAAGCTGCCAACCTCGGTTCTTCAGTGGGTGTATCAAAAGTAAAATCAAAAGATGACTTTGAAAAAGCAGTAAACGAAGCTTTCAAGTTTGATGAATGCTTATTATTCGAAGAGTTTATTGAAGGTCGTGAGATAGAATGTGCTATTCTCGGTAACGATCCGGCACAGGCTTCTTTGCCGGGAGAAATTATTATCAGCGGTAAATATGATTTTTATACATTCGATGCCAAATATGTAGATGGCAAAGCAGTCTCGATTGATGTGCCTGCTAACATAGAAGCCTCACTTGTTGAAAAAATAAGAGCCGTTTCGATTAAATCGTACCAGGCCTTAGGTTGTGAAGATTTTTCACGAGTAGATTTATTCCTTACCCAGCGAGGTGATATATTCGTGAATGAAATCAATACCATACCAGGATTTACTAATTCCAGTATGTTCCCCATGATGTGGAAAGAACGGGGCATTTCTTTTTGTGAATTGATTACTACATTAGCTGAATTAGCTGATGCGCGATATAAAAAATCAAAACGAGTGGCCCGGGATTATCAATCAGCATTAAATTTCTAAAGCAATGAAGCTGGGATCACTATTTAAGAAGCGTTCACTAGGGGGATTGCTGATGAGTTTAGCCTTTACAGCAGGTACTGTTTTAATAATTGCTGTTGTCTATTTCTATATCTATCTGCCCGGAGTTACCAATCATGGAGAATCCATTACCGTTCCTGATTTGAAAGGAATGGAGTACGAAGAGCTCGAAATGTTTCTCACCAAAAATGATTTACGCTTTGCTGTAAATGATTCCGCCTACTCAAGTGATTTCCCCCCACTCGCTGTGCTGCGTCAGTTTCCGCAGCCGGGTGCCAAAGTTAAAGAGAACCGGGTTATCTACGTTTCCCTGAATCGAGTGTTGCCTCCTACGCTACCCATTCCTGATTTAGTTGACCGATCGTTAGTCAATGCGGAGGTGGTTTTAAAAAGTATTGAACTTAATCGCGGTCGTATTCTTTACGTACCAGATCCGTTTCGAAACTTAGTAAAAGAAATGCGGTACGAAGGCAAGAAAATTGAACCGGGTACTCGTATTATAAAAGGCGCCACCATTGATTTGGTCGTGGGCGATGGAAACGGCCCGGCAGACTTTACGATAGGAAATTTACTGGGTGATAGTTTTGAAACCGCCAAGTTTAAATTAATGGGTTGGAACCTCCATTTAGGTACTGTTCAAATCCCGTTAGGGATGGATACTACCGGTATCGAACCCTTCGTTTATAAGCAATATCCGGTGAAGGGAGATTCTGTTCGTGTAGGTGATCCGGTCGATCTCTGGATTGGACCGAAGGGCTATATAGAACCTGAGGAAGAAGGTGAAGATGACTCAGAATCTGATGATGAAGTGGAACTATAAACCAACCTTGTGAATCGGTTAGTTTTATCAATCTTTTTTTTATGCACTATCTCATCCGGCTTTTGTCAGTTGATAGTTGTCCCTATTCAAAAAGAAAATTCAAGCAAAACTAGCAGCACTGCGCGTACACGCTCAGTAGATCCGATCACGCTTCCTTTTTGGGAGGATTTTTCAGCCGCTCGAAAAGGATATGCCGATACGATCAAGTGGCAATACGGAAATTCCGTTTGGATAAATTCAGGCATGGGTATTGATCCGCCTTCATACAATGTTGCAACTTTTGATGGCCTGGATTCACTGGGCAAGCCCTATAATGTGAACGATGTACTCGCAAAAGGATTTGCCGATAAATTGATTTCTGCACCTATCCGCATGGACTTACCCAGTGCCTCGGAACGATTAGCGATTGCCATCACGTTCTTTTATCAGTTTCAGGGGAATGGCGAACCTCCTGATGCCGGTGATCTGCTATCTCTTGCATTTAAAAACAATTTAGGGGTTTGGGAAGTAGTGTGGTCGATAGAAAACGATGGCACGCTGATGAAGGATAAATTCATTCCTGTTACAATTCCCATTACAGCGGGCAAATATTTCCATGACAATTTTCAATTCCGGTTTCAGAACTTTGCACGCCTTTCCGGACCTTACGATACCTGGCATGTCGACTACATTTATATAGGCAACGGGAAATCACAAACAAGTCCTGTCTACCCACTTTTCCCCGATCGGGCTATCAGCAAACCATTTACATCCATATTTTCTACCTATAGTTCAATGCCAATTAAACATTTTTATTCCGCTCCTGCCGCAAACTTCACTAAGCCGTCAATTACAATTACAAACCGCAGGCAAGATCAAACTACTGGCAACGGACAGCCTGTAAGTTATAGTTCGACAGCAAAAATCACGATGATAAAAGAAGGTCAGGCACCAACAATACTAAATTCTATTTTGGATGTGAACCTTAATATTGGTGGCGAGTTAAAGTTTAATGATCAACGACTTGTTACCTTACAAACCATGCCCAATCCAGCCACCTTTGATGCCACCTCAGACTCTATCCATATCCAATTGAAGATTGCATTTGATACCGGTGATGATAAAATTAAAACTCCAACAGAAGGCGATTACGATTTTAATGTATTTAATCCACTGATCTTTAAAATCAACGATAGTCTCAGCGCAAGCTATATACTTTCAGATTTTTATGCCTACGATGATGGGGCAGCTGAATATGGGGCTGGCCTCAATCAACCGGGCGCTCAAGTTGCCTATCAATTCGATATGAAAACAACTGAACCGGATACGATTGTGGCTGTGGATATTTATTTTCCGCGATTTGGTGATGAATCAAATCGGATCATTCAATTTCAAATTTTAAGGGATTTAACAGACAAAGCTTCTGATGTTTTATATCAGGGAAACCTCCCTATTCAACGCAACTCTCTTAATAAGTTTTGGCGAATCCCGCTCGTGGAAGAACCAATAGGTGTTAAAGGAAAGTTTTATATAGGTTGGAAACAGCTTGCATCGGCCACTATTGCGGTAGGGCTTGATAAGAACACGGATTCAGGGGATATGATTTACACCAACATTAATGGAGCTTGGGAACAAAACACATCGTTGAAAGGAAGTTTAATGATTAGACCGGTTTTTGGACCCGGCAAAGGTGGTGTGATATCAGGAGTTGATGAGACTATTCCTATATCCCTTTATCCAAATCCAAGTTCAGGAACGTTCTATATTTCTTCATTAGTGGATGAAGTCATTCTGTTGGACACAACAGGAAAAAGAATTTCGATAAACATAGAATCCGAAACTGATAGAACCAGAATTTCAATTCAATCCCCCTCCCCGGGATTGTACTTATTACGCACTTATCAAAATAAGGTGTGGAAGAGTAGCAAGGTTGTGGTTCGATAGCTAATGCATTCACCGCAAGGACGCTATGGCGCAACGAAAATAATCAAAAGTCTTATATTCAGGTAACAGATTACATTGCGACTTCGCGCCTTTGCGGTTAATGTATTCCTTAAAGTCCTGATATTTGACTCGACCCAACTGTCTCCACAATCTCCAGCGGGTTTGGCGTAAAGCAAATAACAAAAATCAGTAATGCAATTACTCCCAGTATGATCCTCCCCTGACTAAGAGGCGTTTCATCTTGTGAGGGTGGATGTTGAATTCCCACAAACCTGCCTATTATAAAAGCAAATAAAAGCCACCCCGGATATCCAACAACATGTGGGAAGATGGAAACAATTCCATATTGAATTACAAAAAGACCGATGGCATACATCCATGTATCACGTTGGGGTAATGCCAGACCACGCATAGTCAAATAATGGAAGCCAATAAATAGAGGTATTTTATAAATTAAAACATTGAGCCCATCAGCGGGACTTACATAGCCGAGTCCTGCATAAAATAAAAATCCAATAAAAATTAGGGTTGCAATTTTACGATGCCAGTTGAAACCCACTAAACCATATAACACATGACCACCATCTAGCTGACCCATGGGCAACAGGTTAATACTGGTAAACACCAGGGATAAAAATCCTGCAAATAAAAATGGGTAGTGTATGATTTCATGAATGTTGGGAACCAGGGACGGATCTGCGACAAATTTTTCAAAAAACAAAAACAATAAATTTTTTCCTATATAAATATTCATGGATCCCTCTGGTAGAAACCCGGCTTGATAAACATAACTGGCATAATCCAATCCAAATTGCTCATACTCCGGATGAATTTGGAAAATATACTCAGGAGGAGGAAGGTGAGTAAATCCATAAAACAAGAATCCTATAGAAACCACAAACCCTGCCAGTGGGCCTGCAATTCCGATATCAAAATTTTCTCGTGTAGAACTGACTCGTTGCTTCAATCGAATCAGTGCGCCCAATGTTCCAAGCATCAGGGGCATCGGAGGCAAAGGAATGTAATAGGGCAAGGAAGTGCGAACCTTGTTATGAATAGCTGTGAAGTAATGCCCAAACTCATGTGCTGTAAGTATGGAAAGAAAGCAAATTGCGTAGGGCAGACCGGAATAAAAATCATCCCATGTGTATCCACTTACTAAAATAGATTTGCCATGAGTCCATTCAGCACCCGCCAACGTAGTGGTGATAAACGTGACAATGAACAAGGAGGAATGTATGAGTGCGGTCTTAAATTTTGGATTCATGGAAAGAGTGAAAAAATCTGATCAGGATGATGAACATGAAACGTTTGAATGCCCGCCTTGTTTGCACCCACCAGGTTATCTTTATTGTCGTCTAAAAAAATTGTCTCGGCTGGAAGTAAATTATTCTGCGCAAGCACATACTCATAAATAGCTACATCGGGCTTACTCAATTTTAACAGATGTGAGTAATAAGCGTTGTGAAAATAATGATCAATTCGCGCCTTGCCTGTAAGTTGATACACAATGCTGCTAAAACATTGTAAGTGAATGTTGTTGGTATTGCTTAATAGATAGATCGAGTAGGTATTCTTCAATCGCTCAAGCAGTTGAATGCGTTCGATGGGGATGTCTAGCAACATGGCATTCCAGGCAGTATCCAATTCTGAATCTTGTACTTTCAGATTGAGTGATTCACGCAAATGATCGCGAAACTCCGCATCGGAAATCAGACCCTTTTCATACTCATGAAAGTAAGTTCCGTGATGTACCCTGCTTTTTATTTCCTCTAGCGGCAAACCGCTTAGGGCAGCAAACGCCTGATGCGTTTTTTCAACCGAGAGGTTAATTATTACCCCTCCTAAATCGAATATAATGTTTTTAATTCCTGGTGGTGTCAAACGGTTGTGAATTAACGTTCAAAGATGTAAAATTGCAGTCCCCAATAATAACTGGCTGCAAATATAGCTGGTTATCTGAAAGAGGGCCCATAGCTCAGCTGGTTAGAGCACTTGACTCATAATCAAGGGGTCGCTGGATCGTGCCCAGCTGGGCCCACCTGATAATCAAAGAGTTATAAAAATATAACTCTTTTTTTGTTTCCTCTGTAAAACAATTGTAAAACATCTATTCCCTCCTTTACAATTAATCGGTAGGTCGTTACCTTAGGTCAATGAAATGGATGACCAAGACAAACGAAGCTACTGCCTATCCTAACGGCACGAAGATCAAATCAAAAAGTAATGGTACAGTTGGCACAATTGAAAAGCAATGTTTTTGCGGTGCAGGTGACTGGCTACACTATGAAGTGCGAATGGATAGCATCATAGTATTTCAGCACGCGGATATAGAAAGATTATTTGAAGTAGTAAATCCCAATTGAATCTCCATATTATGAAATCATTCGGACGTATCATTTTATTAGGTGCCCTTTGCCTCTCAATTTCTATTTGCTACGGGCAAACGGCTGTAGATTATTTCAAAAGAGGAGTCTCTAAACATAACCTTGGAGACTACCGAGGAGCTATAGAAGATTATAATAAAGCAATAGAACTTAAGCCTAAAAATTTAGCTGCTTACTACTATAACAGAGGCTTTAATAAAACTTTTCTTAAAGATTACCGAGGAGCTATAGAAGATTATAATAAAGCAATAGAACTTAAGCCTAATTTTTCAGATGCCTATTATGGCAGAGGAAATGCTAATGGTTTACTTAATAATGACTACAGGCGAGTTATAGAAGATTATAATAAAGCTATAGAACTTAACCCCAATTTTTCAGATGCTTATTTTCAAAGAGGAAATATTAAGGGATTTCATAAAGACTATAAGGGCGCTATAAGTGACCTTAACAAAGCAATAGAATTAAATCCAAAGAATTCTTATGCTTATAATAGCAGAGGTCTAAATAAAATTCAACTTCAAGATTATATAGGAGCCATAGCTGATTTTAATAAAACACTTGAGCTTAAACCAGAGGAATCTGATGCTTTAGTTAACAGGGGAATTAGTAAAATGAAATCAGGACAAAAGGCTAGTGCATGTTTAGACTTTTCAAAAGCTCTAGAATTGGGACGTTTAGAAGTAATTGACATAATGAAAGCGTATTGCTACTAAATACACTTGCTTACAAATGGATAATGCTTTAATTGAAAAATTCAATCTGGTAGACCTCCACGGGAAAGGTGTTTTGCTTTATGAACATGGCGAATACATATCAACGCGGTTTTACTATGCTAAGAAAGTTAACCTCTATTCAATGCCTGGCTTTTTGGTTGGAATTGTTTTATTCACCCTATCTGAATAAGATTGAGAAAATTGAAGTTGTTTCTGATAGCAAAAGACTCAATAAACATTTAGAGAATATTGAATTGAATAACCTAATTAATTAGATAGCCTAATGAGTGATCTAAAAGAAGATATTGTTATAAAATCTTTAAGGTTTGCTAAATCAAAATATATTGAAGGTGAACCATTCAATTTTGATTCTTTAAAGGCTCAAATGAAAAAGGATGGCTATAATCAACCTAATTCAGATGATCGCTTTGCTATGGTCTTATTTAAAGAAATAACAAGCGATATAATAATAAATCAAAGTGGGGAGAGACATATGTCTCTTGAAGCATATATCAAACTCCTTGAATATGATGATTTGAAAGAAACAAGGATCGCTGCTAAAGATGCACAGAAGTGGGCAGTTAGAGCCATGTGGTTATCTGTTATTGCAATCATAGTTCAAATAGTTACAAGCAATTGAACCTCCTCAAAGACTTCATTCGATTAATATTTGGAATGCCTGATGAAGCACCTGTAAAGACTTTTGAAGTATTTATTCTTTTAGGGTTTCTGCTGTTCTTGCTTTTTGTTTTTACATCAATCAATTAAAATATTCAACAATTATAAAATGAAAATAAAAAATGAAAACATAATTGCTGGAGTATTTGCGTTAATTATAATAGTGATTTGGATGTGGTTCTATTTCTATGATCAAAAGAATCTTAATGATCTAGAAGTTCTATTTGTAGCACTATCTTTTCTCGGAGTTATCTGGGCAGTAGTAGTTCAGAAACAAGAACTGGAATTGCAAAGAAAAGAATTAGAAGACACAAGAATAGTATTCAAAGAGCAAAGTGAAACAATTAAAAAACAAAGATTTGAAAACTCTTTCTTCCAATTATTAAACGTACATATTGAAAGACAAAGACTTTTAACCTTTGATAGTAAGTTTGGTGATGAGTCATTTTATGTATTGATTAAAAATCTTGATATAAAAAAAGAAACTAATTCATTGTTAAGAAATCAAAAATATGAAAGCTATGAACAGAATATAAAGCTTGCTTTTGAGGAAATGAGGAAAGACCCCAGTTATATAAGCTTCATTACTCATTTCAAAAATACCTTTGTTATACTTAAGTACATTAAAAAAAGTAGCCTAATAGAAGAAACGGAAAAAAGTTTTTACTTCGATATACTAAAAACACAACATTCACAAAGTGAATTGTATCTTTTGAAACTGGAATCAGAATACGTAGATGATTTTCCCCATCTTGATTATTTTGATTTTTTTGCGGAGGCACGACACCCATCAATTCCAAAGACGCCTCCACCATCCTTTAGTACTCATCGTTAATAAAAAAGGGCGGTTAACTACTCCCGCCCAGAACTAAAACACACTAAATTTTCTTATCTATTATCTCCCATTCTGTGCAGCCCTAAATACATAAGTTTTAATTTATGCATTGAGGGTTTTTCTTTTTCAAGTTCGTTCAAAATCTGTTTTGCTTTCCGTTTAACTCTTGAATAGAATGCACTTGTCGGGTAGTATTTATTAATTGTTTCAATAATTACATTTAGGTCTTCCATTAACTAGGAATTGAAGCACCTAACAATCCTTTGATATAACCGAAAGCATTTTCATGAGTAGGTTTTACATCTACCCTGGCCACAATCAAAAACCCTGTTTGATTATTTTCTGCATATCTCTGATTCAAAGGAATGATTTGCACCCCTAGACGCTGTGCGAAGTAAAGTTTATTCCATTCTCCTAAAAAGAGTTTGGATGCATCACTAGCACTTCCATACGTATCTGCAATTCCTACACTGGTAGTATGCAGGAAAGGCATCATTGAAATATAGTCTGGTCTTCGAATCGGTTGATCGTCTGCTGTGCTTTTAAGCACGTTATATGCTGCCAATGTTCTAGGATGCATTATCGCTGGTGAAGTTCCATCTACTTCTGCATTCTCAGTTTGCAATTCCATGATCAATGCCAGCACTTCATCATAGGACGCTGGGGCTGCTCCGTTAGTAGTCATTGAAACTGTGACTGCATTGGAATAGTTTGAAATACCTTGAGGCTCTGCACCTGATCCACTTCCAATCAATCCAACCCGATCAAATTCTGAAGCGAATGCACGTGTGGCCTCTGCTTCAATCATCTTATCTATGTTTAATGAATCTTGTAAAAGTTCATTGCTCATTAATACCAAAGCACGAAGAGTTTTAAATTCGAATGCCACAGTTCCAAAAGTCGGATCAGCTGCACTTTGTGAAGCATTTTCTGCCTTCCATTCAGCTGTTATTCCTGTTTCAAGTTTTGCCCATGAAAACTTATCCGTTCTTTGATCAACTGTAAACAAATTAGCACCTGCCTGAAGCAATCTGCTTTTAGGTCTCATCCGATCTACGAAGTCTGCGGAAATTATTTCAGGTACAGAATACCCTCCTGCACTGTCAATTCCTTCAGCTAATGCACGTTCTTCCAATTCGTTTTTAGCACCAAATAATTTTGCTCTTACCAATTGCCCAAAACCTACTTTACTTAGTTCTGCATTCTGTGGATTGCTGCTCTCATAATAGCTTCTGACTGAGGCTTTGTTACTTCTGTTAAACACTGGTAAAACTCTACCGCTATTCAGGCTGAACCCTTCCTGATCAGTCAGCATGGGTTTTTCCATTTTTCTTACCTCATCATATAGCGCATTCTTTTCATACGTCTTATGAAACTCAATTGATCCATTTATGTCATCAATTTGTTTTGCCATCTCATCAAAGGTTTTGCGCTCTTCCGCACTCACAATTTTATTACTGCGAGTTTTAACATCCTTTAAAAGGGTTTCTGATTTTTCTACTAAGATTCTTTTATCCTCGTATAATTGCTTTAATTCATTGCTCATCGTTTTTTTAATTTTAATTTTCATCATCTTCTTCTTCACTCTCAAACACGGTTTCTGAATCCGTGTCTTTTACATTCAATTTCATTGCGAAGTCATATAAAAATTGTGCAGACAACTGTATGGCTGTCCTGACTGTTTTTACTCTCTCTTCACCCTGAAATACTGTTATCTTATTTCCTCCATTTACCTGAATGCAATTTGCATCCTGATAAATCCATATTGAGTTAATCTCTTTGTTTATTCTCTCTGGGCTGGATAATAAATTCCCAAACCAGATAATGAAAGTTTCTTTACCACACTTCAACCTTTTGCCAGCCATTACTGCATTATATACGGCCTGTTTGGTAGTGGTTCTTCCTGTCTTGCTCATTAGGTAAATCAGCCATGCAGAATGAAATTCAGTTACTTCTTTCTCGTATTGAGGAAAATCGGGAATTACTTCTCGCATACGCCTGCACGTTTCGAAAACTTTAGACCTTCCGAATGTCTCAATCAGTGTACGTTCATTATAAAATTCGCTCGCTTTCATACTGTAAATTTAAATTTGATTTTATTGTTCGAGGGTAATATTATTAACAACCTTTGGGTGCAGTACAAACTTTCTTTTTGCGTCTTGCGTATGTGATAACCTTAAATGAATTGTAATTAGAGTAAGGACTTTGAAACCCGTGCAGCTGCTCAAACTTATCCGCAACCCGTTCAAATACATCGGCATTGTTTTCATTTTCTTTTCGCTCAGATAAACCTTTATGAAATAGTTCTTCGAAGTGTTCGTAAAGTGTCTTTGTCATAGTTAATCATCTAAGCCATCTGTAATTGAAACTTTCTTTTTATCTTTTGGCTTCATTAAGAATACCTTTCGCCTGCTTCCCGGGGTGATCCCAAACATTGCAGACAATCTGAGAATCTTATCAGCACAATCTTTTTGAATTGCTAGTTCAGGTCTTGCAGCTGCGAATCCTGTTTTTGCAATTTGTGTGAGTCCTTCACGTTCCAATATTTCAGCGCATCGATTGTATTTATCAATCGAATCTGCAAGCAGTTCCAATGCATAATGATCAATATCCTGCATACCCATAGTCTCGGTGCAATGGGCTTCCAATTCTTTATAAATTCT
Organism: Cyclobacteriaceae bacterium; assembly: GCA_016787755.1. Taxonomy (GTDB): domain Bacteria; phylum Bacteroidota; class Bacteroidia; order Cytophagales; family Cyclobacteriaceae; genus ELB16-189. The sequence continues at coordinate 135,615 of JAEUUA010000013.1, forward strand.
TAATCCGTTTTCTGTTAACATAATCTTTTATTGTTAGGTCTTGAATCAAATCCACCGTGAAGAAAGTTTGAGGGCGGTTCGTAATACAAGCCAAATCAAGCAATTCAGAAGCACCCCCTTGTGCCTGAACTCTTGCTCGCTGCATTCGTAAACTGATTTCTTTTCTTCCATATACTTTTAATTATTTATGTACACTTTGATTAGTTTAATTGGTTTAAACCATAGGTTAAACCTTTCGATTCTGATTGGTTTAAAACAACCCTATGTATAGGGTGTTAAACCGATCAAACCAATCAAACCAAACATTTATAAACCTTTTCATTTCCTATTCCACCTGCATTATTAACTATCCATCCATTTCGTCCAAACTCAGCTATTAAACTTTTGGCTTTGTTTGTCCCTATTGCAAATTGTTGTTTGACTTGCTCCACTAGGTCACCATAGTTTAATTGATCTCCACCATCCTGAAAGGCAAATCGCAACCTGTTTTTTCTTTCCTCATCTGGTAAAACCCTTCCTGCTGTCGGTATGGTTACAATCTCAGGCAAACCATCATCGCTATGCCTGAAGGCAAAAGGTTCAAAAGGTATATCTCTGGAACTTTCACATTTTATAATTGTGCAGTCTGCTTTCTCATCTCTTTCTAATTCGATAGTAATTTCAGACTTGTTTAATAACTCACTACCAAGATGGCCGCGCGCGTTATTGTCCGTCTTATTCATGTGGAGAACATTAATAACGTGCAGCGAATTTTCTAGCGTTAACTTTTCTAACCATGTTAGTAATTCGCTCACTTGATCGGGATCGTTAATATTGGAAAGTAAATCCCTGATCCCGTCAATGATCACAATCTTAGGACGTGAAGGATATTCTTTTACAACTGCTTCAATGATTGCTTTGCGTTCTGATGGACTTTTACCCCTCAGGTAGAAAGTTCCAACCTGAGAACCTGTCAATCGTTTAATCCTATCCATGACCTTCCAGACGTGCCTAATACCTTGCTCGGTATCAAATAGAATTATATCCTTTGATTGATCTCCTTTGTATTGACTTGTAAGCCATGTCAGAAATAAACTCTTTCTACTTTTCTTTTTACCAATAACTTGTGAGTAGTTCCCTGCTGTTGCAATAGGTGAATTACCAATGGAGAGAAGTGGTATTTCTTCTAATGGCTCTGTGACTATTTGCAAAGCCTTCCAATCAATTGTTTTTATTTCTTGTGTGTTTGTATGCTGTGGTTGTGATCGTTCTCCATAGCCTAGTGAATAAAGTTTTTTGGCTGCTTCTGAAAAGTCTTTATTACATTCTAAGAAAGTAAACAACGCACTTGCTGAATATGCCTTAGATGGTTCTAACAAAGTGCTAGAAGTAAAACAATAAAATGTTTGTCCATTCCATGTGCCTGAAGTACTTCCTTGCTTATCGGGTCTACAATAGTGTTGATTATCTTTAACAGTTCTTAGATATGTCCATCCATGCGATTCAAGTAACTCTGGAACATTACCTCGCTCATTATAATCTTGCCACGGAGGTATGCCAGTATTGATTTGCGTGTATTGCTTTGGAATTATAACAGGCTCGAAATATTCATTCAATGATCTACACGCTGTAAATAAATTCTCTCTCTGCTCTCTGGAAATTGTTGGTATTTCGGTTAATGAACCTGATCTAACTTGATAACCTGGACTTGGATCAATACATACATATCCACCTACTCCACGGGTTTCAATTAATACTTTCTTATCAACTCCTTTGGCTAAAATCTGATTTCCTTCAATCTTATCACATTTATAAATAAGATGACAACCGCCTGAGGGAGTAGATTGAATTAGTAAATCAGCATCGGTAATATCTGGACTGTCTTTAAATATTGCTTCAGTCAACCTTTCTATGAGTGTACCACTGCTGTCATTCTTAACATCAACGTCAATTACCTCGACTCCACCACTAACCGATCCACAAACCAAAGCAATTGAATCATTATAATTGACTTCATCTCTATTTGGCTTTCTTGTCTGGAATTGCTTCCACTGTAAGGTTGGAATTTTATCCTTTACAGGAATAACAGACAAACCACTATCCAATAATGTATTTGCAAAATCAGAAATTGTGTTTTGCGTTAGATCGAATGAAAAATTGACCTTATCCATCTTATAATCTCTCAGGCTCTTGTAAAAAATTATAACTCTTTGGCTTACGTCCTGAGAAGTAATTCTCTACTGCTTTATTGAAAGTCAATAGCATCTTTCTTTTATCTATCTCAGGATTTCCAGAAAGTTCAAATTCAAACTTGAATTTCTTTCTGGCTGGGTTGTATTCGATTTCCATAGATTTTAATTAAATGGTTTTACTTCCTGCCTGAATCCAAGAGGTTAACTCAGCCCGATTAAATAGCAATCGGCCTCGCTTAATATGTGGAATTTGTTTCTGAGATGTCAACCGATAAATAGTTGACTTTGATAGACCAGTAAATTCTGAAGCCTCATCCAGTCCTAAATATGGTTTACTATTATTTTGCTCATGCTTACTTGTAAGCACAGATCTAAGCTCATTTAACTCAAGGTGAATTGAGTCCAATTGATTCTTAATTTCTTCGAAGGGGTTGTTCATATTTATTTCTATTTGCTCTGTACGATGCACAAAACTGAATAGAAATAACTAGAACAAAATGAAAATTGGTTTGACTTGGTTACGATAACTTGGTTATCGTATGCCAATACTTTTTAACCCATGAAAGTGTACCGATGAAACCTCTTTTTTGCATCTCATCAAAAAGTCTTTTCTGAGTGTGGGTTTCGCTAAGATTAATTTTCTTGTAGTTTTTCTCAGCGCGAATTTCAGAAATTACCTTATTCGCACTATCTAAAATTTTAGTATCTGTTTTTCTTTTTGAGGTCTTGCCCCCTGAACTAGTAGCAATCTCGTTATCAAATTTCAAACGAGGGTAAGCCTTCAAAATCATTACCTTCAAATACCCTATGTATTGTTTTATGTTTGGATGAACATCTTTCCAATCAATAGGAATTTCATTTAATCTCTTAACGTATATTTTAGTAGCCTCATCTGACTTACTAAAATCCAGTTTCTCTATTTTTTTCATTCTATGAAACTTTTAATATTGATTGAATCTTATCATTCGCTTTCTCTTTGATGGATAAATCAAAGCGTTTTAAATAGGTTTCTGTGGTCTTTACATCGCTGTGACCTAATAACTCTCTGATTAGTTCCACAGATTCGCCCGTTTGCTTCAAAAGGTTTGCATAGCTATGACGTGCCCAGTAACTTGTGATTTCAGGTATCTCAATGTCTTTGCACAACACCCCCAGCCATTTATTAATGACTTTGATTTTCTGTTTAATCACTGCATCCTTTCGCTCAGCATCCATTGTATCATCAACTACACCAAACACGTAAGACTCTTTCCTCTTATCTGGTTTTCCTAAGTTAACGATTATAGATTTTAGTGAATCATTCAATGGTACTTCCATGATCATTTCTTCACTCTCTGTGTCTTCCGTTTTCTTTCTAATGTATCTGATCGCATCCCAAGAAATATCTTTATACTTCAAAGAGAAGGCGTCCCTCAGGTTCATGCCCTGTCCATAGAAACTGAAAAGCCAAAAGTTTTTAGCTACCCATTCAGGTGTGCCTTCAATAGGTTTGGATTTTATGAATGTTTGTAATTGATCAATCGTTAATGCATCTCCTCTCTTTCCTGAACCTTTCTTTATCTTATACTTTCCACGGGCAAAGGGGTAATACTCGCTGAGGCTTGGATTTTTTGAAACTGCATAATTATAAATGGCTCTGATAGCACGCATATACATTCCAATGGTTGTTTTTGTGCTTCCACTTTTAGTGATCTGCTTTCCATCTATTATGGTCGTTTTATCTTTTTTCAAATAAGCCTCAAAATCTTTCAATAAATTCGGGCTTACCTCTTCACTTTTAATATCTGGAGTTTTGATGAATTTTTTGAATGCAGTAAGTGCATACTTATAGGAATTATAAGTTCCAATTTTATCACGCTTCATAAGGTTTTTTAAATACTCATCCCCGATTCCCAAAAATCCTTTCTCCGATTCTTGAAACAAAAATTCCTTTTCAAAGCGTTCGAATACAAAGATTTTCTTTCCGTGGTCGGTTATTGTATCACGTGCTGTGATTGCGTTCGCCTCCGCTTGTTTAATGGCCTCCCTCAACCCTTTGGGCTGTGAGCTGAGTTTATCCCATTGATCTGGGGTCAGGAATATGTTTTTACTATTCCATTGGATCGGGTAGTACTTTGTCTTCCTGTCGGCTGTGATTTGCAGCCTAACGGGGTGCATTCCTTCCTTACCTGCATAGTGAGTGTAAAGAATAACCTTAATACTGATCTCCTTTTTTCTGGCTTTCATAAAATTGTAAAACAATTGTAAAACATTAGTCGATAAAGCATAAAAAAACGAAATAGGTATAAACAGGTTAATTCATCTCATTTTCAATGCTTTACAAAGATAAATAAAAAGTTAGAAGGAATGATAAATGAATAAGAATTGACTCATAATCAAGGGGTCGCTGGATCGTGCCCAGCTGGGCCCACTTTATTTTCCACATTAATTTGGGATTTCAAATAATTAATTACCTTTTTTCCAATTATCTCTATCTTGGTTCAATCAAATTCCAAACTTTCATCATGAAGAGTAAACTTATTCTATTTCTCCTTGCTGGAATCCTAAACACAACGCTGGTTGCACAAACTCCCTCCCGTCAATTCGAACCCATCAATTTTTCGCAGGTTAACATTACCGATTCATTTTGGAAACCTACGCTCGACAAAGTTGCAACCACCACGTTACAAGCCTGTATCTATCAAACAGAAGTCAAAACGCCACGCATCCGGAATTTTGAAAAAGTAGCTCGTAGTAAAAACGAGAAGCATGAAGGCATTTTCTACGATGACTCCGATGTATTTAAAGCCTTGGAAGCGATTGCCTATTCCTTAAAGAATCACCCCAATCCTGATCTTGAGAAAAAAGCAGCAGAGTGGATCGATAAAATCGCGGCTGCCCAATTACCAGACGGGTACATTAACACCTATTACACCTTGGGAAGAATGGATGAACGCTGGAGCGATATGAGCATGCACGAAGATTACAATGGGGGGCACCTAATAGAGGCTGCTGTGGCCTTTTTTCAGGTAACTGGAAAAAGAAAATTATTAGATGTAGCCATTAAGTTTGCCGATCATTTTGATTCATTGTTTGGCCCCGGAAAAAGACATTGGGTTACTGGTCATCAGGAGCTAGAACTTGCTCTTGTAAAACTTTACAACACCACAAAAAACAAAAAATACTTGGACCTCTCTTACTGGTTGTTGGAAGAGCGCGGCCACAAGTTTGCAAAGGGTTATACCTGGACAGACTGGCGCGATACCGCGTACGCACAAGATGCTGTACCGGTGCGTGAACAAAAAGAAATTACGGGTCATGCGGTTCGAGCCATGTATCTGTACACAGGGGCCGCTGATGTGGCTGCATTGACCGGTGATGAAGGCTATATGAAAGCCATGAAGACCGTATGGGAAGATGTTGTTTATCGCAATCTCTATGTAACAGGCGGAATTGGCTCATCCGGAAGTAACGAAGGCTTTGGTACAGATTACGAGCTACCCAATGAGCTGGCATATTCCGAAACCTGTGCTTCAGTAGGAATGGTCTATTGGAACCAGCGGATGAACTTATTAACCGGAGACAGCAAGTTTATAGATGTGCTTGAGCGCAGTTTATACAATGGGGCGCGAGACGGACTTTCCTTAGATGGCGATCGTTTCTTCTATGGAAACCCTTTGGCTTCGGATGGTAGACACAACCGAAGAGAATGGTTTGGTACAGCGTGTTGTCCCTCCAACATTGCTCGACTAGTTTCTTCGTTGGGTGATTATATCTATGGATTTTCTGATCAAGGAATTTGGGTTAATCTTTATATAGGCAGTAACACAATTGCAAAGGTTGGAAAGAGCGATGTTCCATTAAACATGGAAACAAATTATCCGTGGGATGGAAAAATAAAAATTACGGTTAACCCAAAAATCAAAACCAAGTTTGCATTGAACCTGCGAATTCCGGGTTGGGCGCAAGGGGAAGCTGTGCCCGGGAATCTTTTTGTTTTCGAGGACAATACCAAAACAAATTTTACAATTACATTAAATGACAAACCCATTTCCTACACAATGAAGAATGGCTATGCGGTAATAGAACGCGGTTGGAAAAAAGGGGATGCTATTGAATTGAACCTTCCTATGGAAGTAAAACGAATTGTCTCCCGCCCTGAAGTAAAACAAAATGCTGATCGGGTGGCCTTGCAACGAGGCCCGTTGGTCTATTGTGTGGAGGGTGCTGACAATGACCATCAAGCGTGGAACCTGATACTCCCTGATCAGGCGACTTTTCAAACAACCTATAAAAAAGATTTACTAGAAGGAATAACTACCATACAATTTGATGCACCCACTGTACAAATCAGCAAGGATGGTCAGTCTGTAACAACAGAAATAAAGAAAATTACAGCCATCCCCTACTATTCTTGGTGCAACCGAGGCCAAAATCAAATGCAGGTTTGGTTACCCCGAAAAATTAAGGACGTTAAGTTGAATGATTGATCCAAACTGATCACTTACACACCTTTAAGTTACAACCAAATCAAACCATCATCATTATTTATCCTTGAACCCAAATGCCTCATGCATCTTTTTATAAATATCTGTGTTCTGATAGATTCCTGAGAATTGTTCAGACCCCGGGCCAAATGCAAATACCGGAATCATCACTCCGGTATGATGTTCCGTGGTGAATTTCCCTTCCACCGTGCCGGTCATCATATCACCCCCTATAATAGAAAAGCCTCCTGTTTCATGATCAGCGGTGATAATCACCAGCGTATTACCATCCGCTGTAGCAAAGTCTAACACCTTGCCAATCGCATTATCAAAATCAACCATTTCGTCAACTATATATTTTGTATCGTTGCTATGTCCACCCCAATCAATCTGAGAACCTTCAATCATCATAAACATTCCCTTTTTATTTCCTTTAAGTAAACGGATCGCAACTTCAGTGGATTTTACCAATTCATCACCGCGGCCTTCCGAAAATTTAGCTTGTTGTTCATCAGCTAAAAAGGCTGCTAATTTTCCATTAGTGATTCGTTGCACTTCATCAATCGAATTAGCAATCTGGTATCCTCTTGCTATCAGCGAATCGTTAAGATTAATACCATCTGAGCGCTTGGAAAAATACTTTCTGCCACCGCCAATAAATACATCAATATCAGTCTTAAGAAAATCTAACGCGATTGCTTCATTCAATGCTCTGGAAGGTTGATGCGAAATAAAACTTGCCGGAGTGGCATGTGTGATAGAACACGTGGCAACTAATCCTGTAGCTAGTCCATTCCGCTCGGCAATTTCCAATATTGTAGGTATGGGCTTTCCTGAAGCATCTACTCCAATGGCGCCATTGTAAGTTTTTTGTCCGCACGCAAAAGCAGTTGCGCCTGCGGCAGAATCGGTTACATAATTATCTGTTGCCTGATTTTTATGAAACCCAACCGCAGTGCAGCGCTCAAGATTAAGCTTACCCTTATTGGCGGTAAGCCCCGCATAGATTTGGGCAGTACCCATTCCATCGCCCACCATCAAGATAATATTTTTTGGTTTCGATTTACTTTTTTGAGCACAGCCCGCTGAATTTAGCGCAAGCAAAAGACAGATTACAAATAGCTTTCTCATAATAATTTATTTAACATTTTTTAATGATTCACCTTCGTGCGACCATCCTCTTCACGCGCTTTTTTGATTTCTGTCGGATCATCTAACGTGGGTGACTCATTCATTGCCTTCCAATCGAATTTTTCATCAAACGGTTTGAGCGCCAACTTCGGATCAAATACCCGCGGGTCAATAGCTACCGCATTATAAGGAGTAAAATCTGGCTCAGCAGTAAAACAATCACTTAAATTAGTTACTCCAAAATCATATTGGTTGAGATACGGAATGTTCAACACACTCCAGAACGTTTTAAAAATTGATCCAAAACTGTAATGCTGATGGCTGTTAAAATTTCTTTTGGCATAGGGCGAAATGATCATCAACAAACTACGATGGGCATCGATGTGATCCCGACCACCTTGTGCATCATCTTCTGTCACTACGATCATCATGTTTTTCCATTGCGGTAAATGACTTAAGTATTCTACAACTCGGCCCAAGGCTAAATCGTTATCAGCCATATAACTTTCCATGAAAGGGAAGCCTGCATACGGTCGTTCACCCGCACCATGATCGTTTAACAATTGAAGTGTTAGCATGCTCGGCAAATCTTTCTTTTGGTCAATAAACTTCTCATTCACTTCTTTGATAAAAACATCGGCCCGAAACTGATCGGGTATTGCCATGTTGTACGTTGGAAACAAACGCGAGGTGCGATCGAAGATTGGACCCGGAACCGGATAGTTTACTAAATAGCGAACACCTCCATACTTAAAGGTAGAATCCGCAAAACTTCCGGCATCGAACTCAACACCAAATCCGAAATTATAAAACTCAATACCATTGCGATGCATATGATCCCACATAGAACCATGCTGATTGTAGTCTTCCGGATAGATAGCGCCTGAAGCACCCGTCATTCCAAATTTGCCGGGTGCATTCGATTCTTCTTTCAATCTTCTTCCGCCACCATACGCTGCAGGATGATGTGTTTCCATCCACTCATTGGGATAGGTATTGGTAAGCCAACGATGCCCATCTGCTGACACATCCGCATCTACATAAAAATTATCGGAGAACGTAAACTGATTTGCCAATGCAATATGGTTTGGCATTACATCCACCCCAGTGAGTGTTTGTGTTTTCTTTCGGTTCGAAAAAGATTTATCCAATCCAAATCTTGCTAAACTTGAATCGCCTCTCCCACTTTTCATCTGACCAAACACTTCATCGTAGGTTCTGTTCTCCTTCGAAATAAAAACAATGTATTTGATTGGAGATTCCTGAACTCCGGTTGCAACCGGAATAGGATTCTTAGACGAACTCGTAGATACTTGCTGAAAAGAAAAATTATTCGAAATCACTTTCTGTGTCAGTTCGGGCAATTGAGAATCTACAGGAATATCAATTATCGATACCGCTCCCATCATCAATGAACCAATGTAATCGGCTGATGAATGATCATAGGGTCTTACAAAATTTCTACCTCCATTAGGTCCGCTGCCAAATCCTTTCGCATTAGAAACAATTAATTGCTTGCCATCGGGTGTAACTTTTAGTTTGGATGGAAACCAAGCCGTAGGAATATGGCCAAGTACCTTGTTGGTTGGAAGATCTATCACTGCCACTGAATTTATTCCTGCCTCAGCCACAAACAATCTTTTTTGATCCGGTGAAATGGCCAGTCCAAAAGGAATTACTCCTTTCAAGTTTCCCAATCGTTCATCTAACTTTAGTTCAATACTGGCAATCACTTTATTCTGACTGGCATCAATCACCGAGATATTATCATTGTTCCCATTGCTCACGTAAACAAACTTATCGGTCGCTACTATTGAATTAGGGCTTGAGCCCCCAACAGCCGGAATGCCTTCCACCTCTTCACCCACCAATACGCCCGTTTTAATTTTAGAAATCACTTCCGGTTTTTCTTTAGTAAGATCAATTCCCCACACGGAAAATGATTCTGGAGCATTGGGGTCGCCCAAGCCTTCAACTTCAAGGGTATCGTTTTTTATTCCTTTCTTCATTTCTTCAGAGCCATAGGCTGTGGCCGGAAATCGTAAGGCCGTTTCATTCAAGCGTTTTTTTTCCAACGACTTTATATAACTATATTCAAACATGCCAACGTTAGCAACATAGACAGTTTTTTCATCGGGCGATAACGCAATCCCGAAAGGGTAACGACCCGTTTTTACATTGTGAATAACTTGCCTTTTTTCTGTATCAATCACCAGCATCCTGAATCCGATTTGGTCAACCACATACAGCCGATCTCCTTTCTTATTCATCACCATATCGCCAATATATCCGTCACTATAATCGTTACTATCGAACGATTTATGACACGAGATCTCTCCTAACTTTTTGTTGGTTCTTAAATCGAACAGGTAGATACGATTTTGCTGCCCGCCTGCCACATATACTTTCGTGTTATCGGGCGAAATGGCTAATCCCATAAAAGCAGCTTCTAATAAACCTTCTTCAGGATTTAGGGTTTCAGGAATCTGTTTTACACGAGGATTCTCAGAATTATAATCTTGAATAATTGAAATTGAAAAAGGCCCTGTACCTGAATTAGCTGTGATAATTGTTTTGCCATCAGGGCTTAACGTTAATCCAAATGGATGCGGAGCTACAGTAATCTGTTTGCCCGTTGGAGTCAGCAATCTCCCATTAGGAATAACCGTAGTGCCTTGTTTATTTATACTGGTATAGTCAGTCCCTGCGGGTGCTGAAGCAATCCATCGTAAATTAGATTCATCTTTATTTGAAGTACAAGCCGCCAACAAACAAATCAAAATTAAAATTAGTATACGCATTTCAAAGTTGGGTTTCGATTAGAAAGTTACAACCCTGAAATGATTTAACCCCGACCGATAAAATAATACTGAGTGCTTTTTTGGTTCTATTAAAGTTGTAATCTTGTAACATGCAAAAGCGGTAAACCTGATACCATTAACCCAAACCTCTTGAGTTCGAAAAAGTCTAAAATCACTTCCTGGCTTGAACAAACCACTGGTTTTTGGTTTGCGCTTTATGTTTCCGCTTCCGCATTCTGTTTATACACCTGCATTTTCGCCTTACGAAAAACATTTGGTGTTGCCATGTACGAAAATATGAGTCTTTGGGGTGCCGACTTTAAAGTTTGGATGGTGATTTTTCAAGTTTTGGGGTATATGCTTTCCAAGTTTATTGGGATAAAAGTCGTGTCGGAATTGGGCGCCCATTCCAGAACAAAAGGAATTTTATTAATGGTAAGTATAGCCGCTATAGCGTGGTTATTTTTTGCGATAACGCCAACTCCATATAATCTCATCTTTCTTTTCTTAAATGGACTGCCGTTAGGCATGGTTTGGGGAATGGTATTTGGGTTTCTTGAAGGCAGGCGATTTACAGAGGTACTGGGCGCAAGCTTATCGGTTAGTTTTATTTTCTCGGCCGGTTTTGCTAAAACTATCGGTGGCTTTCTGATGCGAGATTGGGGTGTTTCTGAATTTTGGATGCCCTTCGTTGCTTCTTGCCTTTTCTTTGTTCCGCTTCTTTTGTTTTTATGGATGTTGGATAAAACTCCACCACCCACAGCCGAAGATGAAGCGTTGAGAACAAAACGAAGCCCCATGACAGGTAAGGAGCGGATAAAATACACCCTTACTTTTGCACCGGGCCTTATCCTTTTAGTACTTACCTATATTTTACTTACTGCCTTTCGCGATTTTAGGGATAACTTCTCCAAAGAAATCTGGGAGTCATTAGGATATGGGAATGCACCCGGTATTTTTACCTATACAGAATCAATCGTGGCCCTAACCGTACTTATTGTCATTGGAAGTCTAATGGTCATTAAAAATAATTTACGAGCCATGATCGTCAATCACATCATTGTGTTGATCGGGATGATTATGGTTGGGCTGAGCACATGGGCATACGAGAAAGAACTTATTACTCCCCCCACCTGGATGATCTTAGTGGGAATGGGTTTGTACTTTGGATATATTCAATTCAATAGTATCTTCTTTGATCGCCTCATTGCCACTTTCAAATACGTAAGCACCGTTGGTTTCCTTATCTACTTAGCGGATTCGTTTGGCTACATTGGGAGTGTAGGCCTCTTAGTATTTAAAGAATTTGGACATGCAGAATTAAGTTGGCTGGAATTTTTTATCACATGCGGATACGTGTTATCTGTCCTAGGATCGGTGCTAATTAGCTTGTCGCTGGTTTATTTTATCCGTAAATACAAAACCTGGACATTTTCTCAACCATCTAAAACGGAAATCTGATTGGAGCTACCCTTGCTCGATAACCAACTTCAAGTCATCCAAACCTTGAACTGTAAGGGGTTTTGAAATAAACCTGATTACATTATTAAAAGACATCGCTCGTTCGTGATCTGCGCTGCTGTTGGAGCTGGTAAGAATTACTACTTTCATCTGTCCGAACACATCTGTTGATATTTCCCTAACCCGATCCAAGAACTCAAAGCCGTTTAATAGAGGCATATTAAGGTCCAGAAAGATAAGTTCAGGAACATCACCAGCTTTTGAAGCCCTCAAAATTTCCAATGCCTGCACGGGTGAGCTAAACGTGACCACCTGACCCGCAAACTTCCGCATTTCAATGAATTTTTTCTGAACAAAAAGATCAACTTCACTATCGTCAATTATAAAGGCAGTTTCAACTGGATACACGGGATTCATTAGGTCTTAAACTCAAATTTCGCCAATAATGTTTAACAATAAGCTACTTTTCCGTTTTCTAACTAAAATAAAGGTCGAACGGTTTCAACCAAAACGAAAAATGTGCTAAAATTGAAGGCTAAACCAAAACGCCCATGAAATTTACTAGTCTTAATTCCTATTTACTAGCCTCACTTGCCATTGTTGGCCTCTGGTCTTGTGGGGGGTCTAAAAATGATTCTAACGAAAATGCAGCTGATTTTGATAAAGCCAGCGAATCCTTAAAAGATCAGATCGAAGATGTTATTTATAATATTCCATCACCGTCAGAAATTCCATATTTACTTCAACAGACTGGCGCTGAATTTAATCAGTCATTATTAAATGATCGCAATAAAGTTGATCAATACAGTAGCCGCAATGATAAAGCAGCTCTTAACCTGGGCGTTTATACGGCCGATATTGGTTACTTAAGTTCCTATGATAAGACTCAAGAAGCGATTAATTACCTTAATTCAGCAAAAAAATTGGCTGATAACCTAAATGTAATCGGGGCTTTTGATATGGATGTACTTCAACGTTTTGAAAGTAACATCTCAAATAAAGATTCTCTGGCCAAAATTTTAAATACGGCCGTTCAAGGGAGCGAAAAATATCTGAAAGATGACAGTCGGAATAAGTTAGCTGCTTTGTTGCTAACCGGAAGTTTTGTAGAAGGTCTTTATATTTCTACCGGGCTAATTAAAACCTATCCAAAAGATCTTTTACCTGATGATTCTCGCAATCTGGTTCTTACTCCTTTAATGCGAGTAATTCTTGAGCAAGAAAAATCAGTTGACGAATTAGTAAAAATGATTTCTAAAATTGATCAGACGGAACCAGTAGCCACCATCGCAAGTGATCTTAATGCCCTTCAGGCTAGCTATCGGGCTTTAAATATTGAAGAACAAATTAAAAATAATCGTTCTGATTTAGTGCTTACTGACAAAAACCTTGTGGAGATAACTAAAGTGGTTGAAAAAATGCGGAAATCCATTGTTGATTAATAAATTAACAATGTGCCGGTAAAAAGGATTAGCCACTGGTTAATCCTTTTTTTGTTCTCTCTAACCCTCATTCTTGTACCTTTAATTAACTGAAAATCTGACTTATGAGCGAACCTGTACTAAAAGCCATTATGAGACTTTTTGCTCTCGTGGCCAAGGAGGATCTAATCACAAAACAGGAACGAGAACATATCAAGATTTTTCTTTCTGATCACTTAAGCCAGCGAGGCACGGACAGTCATCTTCAACTTTTTGATGAATATGCTGTGGAGATGTCAGGCAAGCTTAGTTCCACCCAGGAGAACGATACAATTCTTCAAATCTGTCAATCCATCAACAATGAGATTGCTCAAAAACAAAAAGTTGTAATTGTGCTGGAGCTAATGAGTGTGATATTGGCCGATGGCGCGATTTCGGATCGGGAAGAAGCCTTGGCACTAACAATAAGTGATGCGCTTAATATTAATAGGGATGACCTCGCACTTATAGAAAAATATGTGCTTATCAAACAACGCAGCGATGAAGATAGCGAGGACATATTACTGATAGACTCGCAAAGTCAGTCGCCAGGAAAGTTCAAGCATATATTCCGCGACCACCTGAATGGTCTCATTGCCATTCTCCACCTTCACAGTACGGATACCTTTTTCTTTAAATACATTGGCCATACTGATGTGTACCTGAATGGAGTACCTCAAAAATCAGGAAATATTAATGTACTGGCCACTGGAAGTACCCTGCGATGGGGAAACACCGAGCCTGTTTATTATGGTGAGATATTAGCTCAATTCAAAAAACTGAATCAAACGGGGCGTACCAGTTTCGAAGCAAAAGAAATCTCCTATCAATTTAAGAATGGGGGACTCGGTTTACGGCAAGTAAACGTAGCAGAGGAATCCGGCAACCTGGTTGCCTTAATGGGTGCGAGTGGGGCCGGAAAATCAACGTTGCTGCATGTACTTAATGGAACAGAAAAGCCATCAAAAGGTCAGGTGTTGATTAATGGAGTTGATATTTATAAAGAACCCGAAAAAATTGAAGGGGTTATCGGATTTGTTCCGCAAGATGACTTGCTTATTGAAGAATTAACCGTTTACCAAAATTTATACTTTGCCGCTAAACTTTGCTTTAGTGATTTAACCGAAACAGAAATTTCAGAGCTGGTTTTAAAAACGTTGAACGATCTTGGGCTTACCGAAACTAAGCACCTGAAGGTGGGCTCCCCGCTGCATAAAACAATCAGTGGTGGTCAACGAAAGCGTTTAAACATTGGATTAGAATTACTGCGCGAACCCGCTGTGTTGTTTGTGGACGAACCCACCTCAGGATTATCATCAAGAGATTCTGAAAACATCATCGATCTTTTAAAAGAATTATCCTTAAAAGGAAAATTGGTATTTGCGGTTATCCATCAACCTTCTTCCGATATCTTTAAGATGTTTGATAAGTTAATAATTCTGGATACCGGTGGCTATCAAATTTACTATGGCAATCCGGTGGATGCACTCACCTACTTTAAGCGGAATATTAATCTGGTCAATAGCGAGCAAGGTGAGTGTTATTCTTGTGGAAATGTAAACCCAGAACAAATCTTTAACATCATTGAAACAAAAGTGATCAATGAGTTTGGCAATTTTACAGACGAACGAAAATTTTCACCCGAACAATGGAATACTCTTTATAAAGAAAAAATAAATCCTACTTCAGTTGTTCCATCCTCCGATGCCCCTCATTCTACATTAAGAATTCCAAGTTGGTTTAATCAGATTAGGTTGTTTGGTTGGCGTGATATGCTATCCAAACTAAATAATACTCAATACCTTTTCATTAACCTGATGGAGGCTCCTCTCTTGGCCTTTATTCTTGCTTTCATTGTTCGTTACCACAATCCTGATGATTCGTTTAATGCTGAATACATCTTTAGTAAAAACCTAAACATGCCGGCCTATCTCTTCATGAGCGTGATTGTTGCCTTGTTTATGGGCCTCACCGTGAGCGCAGAAGAAATCATCCGCGACAGAAAAATTTTGAAGCGCGAAAAATTCTTGCACCTCAATCGAAGTAGCTATCTGCTTTCCAAAATCGGGATTTTGTTTATAATTTCTCTCATTCAGACTTTCTTATTTGTGCTGGTGGGAAATTCGCTACTTGAAATAAAAGGAATGTTCTTTATCTATTGGGGCATCCTGTTTACCACTTCTTGCTTCGCTAATCTTTTAGGCTTAAATATTTCTTCAGCTTTTAATTCGGCAGTTACTATTTATATCCTGATTCCCATTCTACTTATACCTCAACTCATACTAAGTGGCGTAGTGGTTAAGTTTGATAAGCTTAATCCAATTATTGGAAATACATCCACCGTTCCCTTTGTTGGAGATATCATGGCTTCGCGCTGGGCGTTTGAAGCGAGTATGGTTTCTCAATTCAAAGACAACGATTTTGAACAACAATTTTATTTTGATGACAAGGTAATGGCTGATGCGGACTATAAGAAAATCTATTACATCCCAGCCCTGGAAACTCGCCTTGATTTTGTTAATTTAAATTATAAAAATCCTGAGCCTGCCATCCGAAAGGAAGTTCAGGATGATTTAAATTTATTAAGAAGCGAAATCAACAAAGAACTTGCCTTTGTCGGAAAAACAGACTTTAGTATTACTGATAAATACGAGATTGATGTATACGATTCCGCTGTTTACAACGAGACAGGAAGGTTCCTTTCGGTGCTCAAAAAATTCTACATCACCCGTTTTAACAAAGCCGATATCGACAAAGATGACAAGATTAACCACTTAACGAAAACAGCCGAAAAGGAAAAATTATTTGAAAATTTCAAATCTGCCTATCAGAATGAAGCGATAGCCGAACTCGTAAAAAATACCATGGAGACAAATCGGGTGATAGAAAAGGACGGAAAATTAATTCAAAAGATTTATCCCATTTATAAAAATCCCGATCCTGAACACATAGTTGATTTTGATGCCCAGTTTTATATGCCTGCAAAACATTTCCTGAATACAAATATCGATACCTTGTATTTTAATTTGGGTGTAATTTGGTCCATGACCTGGGTATTAATGTTCACGCTATATTTTGAAGTGCTTCGCAAAATAATTGACGGCTTGGGAAATATCTCAAATCCGCTTCCGAAGAGAATGTAACATGTTTTTCTTCCTTTCAAAAACATTGAATTTCCTCACCATGCCCCTGGTGATTATCTGTATTTTATTTCTGCTCTCGTGGAAGTTTAAACGCAGTAAATGGCAAAGCCGGTTTTTCAAAACGGCACTGATCATGCTATTATTATTCTCGCACGATTTTATCACCAATGAAATGGTCATGCTTTGGGAATTGCCTGCTACACCCGTTTCAGAAATTAAAAAGAAGTATGCGATTGGGATTGTGCTTACCGGAGTTACAAAAGGAAATATGACTCCGGATGACCGGGTGTATTTTCAACGTGGAGCAGATCGGGTTACGCATACCCTTCAACTTTACAGGGCAGGAAAAATTAAGAAAATTCTCATCTCAGGAGGAAGCGGTTCGTTAGAAGAAC
Organism: Cyclobacteriaceae bacterium; assembly: GCA_016787755.1. Lineage (GTDB taxonomy): Bacteria > Bacteroidota > Bacteroidia > Cytophagales > Cyclobacteriaceae > ELB16-189. The sequence continues at coordinate 152,643 of JAEUUA010000013.1, forward strand.
GAAATCATCAGGAAGCCGATGAGATTTCCGATGCTTTTAAATTAATGGGGGTTCCTCCTGAAGACATCCTTATTGAAAACCAATCGCGCAACACGCATGAATCTGCAGAAGCGGTGAAAGCCATGCTAAAAGATTCAGTTTCATCAGCAGATTGTTTACTAATTACCTCAGCGTTTCATATGCGCAGGTCACGGGCATGCTTTAAAAAGGCAGGCTGGGCTATTGATACCTTTACTACCGATTTTCTATCGCATGAAAGAAAGTATACACTCGATGTACTTATTGTACCCCGCGTTGATGCTTTGTCAAACTGGACCACCGTGAGCCGCGAGTGGGTGGGAATGATCGCTTATAAGGTGATGGGGTATATCTGAAGTGAATTGCGGGTCAGGCGACCCACGTGTTGTTGTCAAAATTAAATTTCAGAAATAAGTCAGTCAGGTCGGAAGACCTGACTGCAGTGAAAAACTTGAAAGTTTTCCATATGCTGGCCGCATGGTGCCAGAGTTTTAACATGCTTCTCTAAATATTCGAGAAGTTATCTATCAAGGATATCTTATTATTTATCAAATTACCCCTAATCTGGATATAGAGATTATTACCATTGCACATGGTCGCGAAGATCTGTTTAATGACGTAAATAAAGATTGGATTTTGTAGAATTGCATTGATAGATTATACACTATTTACGGTAGCTACTTGTAACATGCTCCAAAATATAGTCGCGCGTCTTTTGGTCTTTATCCTCATTGTATGTACGCAAAATGATTTTCAGAATATCTTTCGACTCGCTCTTTAGTAATTGATCAATTGCTCTTCGTTTTTCAATCCAATTCCTTGACGTCTTCAATATTCTATATTCAGTTCCAAGGTTAAGTCTAACTACTGTTATTAATTCGGATGGATAAATAATTCTATTAAGTTCAAACTTAGTCAAAGCAATCCCACGTTCAATTAATATAAATTGTAAGTCTTTTTTTATTTCAGATTCTATTGAATCCCTAGAGGTAAAAAGTAAAGAATCCGAAGTTATCAACCCTAGTATTCTACGTATGCTTGCTCTCGTCTCTGGAATGACACTTTTATTTAAAAAGTCTTGCCCTACTGAAGTGTGGACTATAATTACGTTTTCCTCTGGAATGTAGAAATTGGCAGTAAATTCAGCGGAATGCTCTTCATTGTCTTTGGTGAAGAAGTCCAAACTGTCTGTGTACGTATTTTCTTTAACATCATATATATATACTTCTATACCTTGTCTTAAATGATGATTACCTGGTGGCAGCATTTCGTTGCCAGCGACTCCAAACTCACCATGAATAATGTCAACACTCTTAGTTGTACAGCTTGACAGAATACATATAAGTAGGATGAAATATTTCATAAGGAGCTACCGCTTGAACCTCGAATATCAACAATTACCAATATTTACCCATCTCAAATTTGATTAAAATCCTTAGAAAGACCTAAGGTCTACCTCTGCTTTCAAATCCCAATTAACATGCCTATACTTGAAGAGTCAAAAAATAACGCATGCAAAAAAACCAGTTGATGCAATCCCTTTGGCTGCTTCTGCTGATCATCGCGCTTTTGATCGTATCTGCAATCCTCCCCTCCTTCTCGGTGGGTTCGCTTTCTTTCAAGCGGATTAATATGCTGGCCGATATTCAAACAGAGCCCGTTGCACCCCTACTCAGTGATACTATTCCTGAAATAGATACTGTTGCAAGTAAGCTACCTGCTGAAGTAGTTCCTGAGGTGGTTATCGAACACGTTAATCCTTGTCCGCCCGGAATTACGTGCCTGGAAGATTTTAGTCCCCATAAAAAAGTCTTACGCACCTTCTTTCAGGCCCTGCGAAGCGCGAACCAAAAACCTATACGGATTGCCTTCTTTGGAGATTCATTTATTGAAGGTGATATTCTCAGTGCCAGCTTTCGCGACACCCTACAAGGGATCTATGGGGGTCGTGGGGTGGGCTATGTTCCTATCACCTCAGAGGCACCACAATTTCGAACTACCATCCAGCATGAATTTTCGAATTGGGAAACCTACTCTTTAGTCGGTAAGCAGGATCCCAACGTTCCGCTTGGCATTTCCGGGTATGCATTTGTACCACTCCCTGAAAACAAAGTGGAGTATAAACCTAGCAAAAAACAAAATCCACGAAAGTTTGATCACGTGCGGTTATTCTATCGCACTAAGAAAAATTCAGATCTTATATATACAGTGAATGATACGATCATACTACACTCTTCGCTTGTTTCATCCGATAGTTTGCAACAACTCGTAATTACCGAAAACAATCTAAAGTCGGTTAAATTTCAGTTTGACAATCCCGATAGCTTGGTAGTGTATGGTGCCAGCTTCGAAAGTACGCATGGGGTTTTCGTAGATAATTTTGCCATGCGTGGAAACTCAGGTATTAGCTTGTATGGAATAGAACCAGCATTTCTTCAACAATTTAATGAACGGCAACAGTACCAATTGATTTTACTGCAGTATGGGTTGAACATTGTAACTGAAACCGATTCGATGGACTACAGTTGGTATAAGACTAAAATGATAAAAGTAATTAACCGGTTAAAGGAAGTCTTTCCCGAAACCAGCATGGTGTTAATTGGTATCAGCGACCGCGCGGGAAACATTGACGGTAAAATTCAAACCATACCCGCGATTATCACCATGCGCAATACCCAACGCGAAATTGCCCGAAAAACTCAAATTGCCTTTTGGGATTTATACGAAGCCATGGGCGGAAAAAATAGCATCATTGATTATGTATCCGCCACCCCACCGCTGGCGGCCAAAGATTACACGCACCTTACCTTTAAAGGAGGAAAAAAAATTGCCACGAAACTGGCTAGCGCAATTCTATTTGAACAAACCCGCTATGATAAGAAAGCTCCTGTTCAATAGTGTGCTGATAGGTATCGCGCACCTAGCTGCTGCCCAGGATACAATTCCATATCCTGGCACGACTGCCTACGATTTTATTCGTGCAGAAGCAAATGTCATTCATAACTCAGTTTCACTCTCGGCATTTTATGAAAAGCTTTATCAGGTAAAAAAGATAAAACAAGCCACTATTAACATCATTCAAATTGGAGATTCGCATACGCAAGCAGATTTTGCAAGTGGAACCACCCGGATATTGTTGCAGCGGGAGTTTGGAAATGCAGGCCGCGGATTAATTTTTCCAGGCCGGGTGGCACGCACCAACGAGTCACCAACTATTTATTCATCCTCCACGGGGAGTTGGGAAAGCAAACGAATCATATACGTCAATCAATCCATGCCAATTGGCCTTGGAGCAATGACCCTGCACACCACTGATTCAAAAGCCTCCATCTTACTGAAAACGAAACCGCTGGAGAATATTAATTATGCTTTTAACAAGCTGACATTCTTTTTCCAAAAAGATTTTAGCAGCTATAATTTAGTAGTGAAAGATTCCATCGGCCAATACCTGGCGTATGTTGGTCCTTACACGCTTGAAGATTCAAACACGTCACGCATTCAATTGCCATTTGCAACCAATCTAATTGAAATTCAAACCCTGCAATCCACACCTTCACAGAACCAATTTACTTTATTTGGCATAAATCTGGAGAATAGCAACCCCGGCCTTCTCTATCATGCTATTGGCGGAAATGGGGCTAAAGTGAAACACTATCTAAAAGCTGCCTTTTTTACTGAGCAAACTTCTGAGTTAACCCCAGATTTATTTATTATTTCGTTGGGAACAAACGAAGCCGTTGACCACCCCTATGTCGATCCTAACTTTACAACTCAATTAGATACTTTCGTAGAACAATTGAAAGTTAAAAATCCAAATGCTCAATTTTTATTTACTACACCAGCAGATTTCTATAAAAAGAAAACGCGCAGAAATCCGGGTGTAGAATTTATCCGAAATAAAATCATTGAATATGCCGATGAGCATCACTATGGTTACTGGGATTTATATACCGTGGGAGGAGGCACTCACTCTGCTGATTTATGGAAGAAAAATAACCTGATGCAAAATGATGGAATTCACTTCACTAAAGAAGGTTATCACCTGCAAGGAAGGTTATTTTATGAAGCGATTTTAAAAGGATATAATGAGTATGTTCTCTATCGATATCCATAAACTCCTTGATCAGTTTCGCTACAACCCGGAAGAGCCGCTCATCTTCAACAGTGGGGTATTCCTATTTCTTTTTTTAGGATTCCTCATTATCTACACAGCACTCAGCAAAACCCATCGTCCTAAACTTCTTTTCGTCACCCTGTTCTCGTTGTATTTCTATTACAAATCAAGTGGACTGTATTTTTTATTGCTGCTTAGTACGACCCTCATAGACTATACACTGGCTCGCTTTATTTTTCAGAGCACGTCACCCTGGAAGCGGAGTTCGTTGTTGGCAGCGAGTCTTGTTGCGAATCTTGGCCTTCTTGGGTATTTTAAGTACACAAATTTTTTACACGAACTTTTTAGTCAGGCAGCCGGAATAACCTACCAACCCTTTGATATATTCCTTCCTGTGGGAATTTCGTTCTTTACCTTTCAATCGCTTAGCTATACTATAGACATTTATCGAAGGAAGTTAAAACCTGTCGATCATATTTTAGATTATGCCTTCTTTGTTTCCTTCTTTCCTCAGTTGGTGGCGGGGCCCATTGTGCGAGCCACGGATTTTCTTCCGCAGCTTAGCAAACCCACCTTCGTATCTAAGGAAATGTTTGGCAGGGGTGTTTACTTGATTTGTACCGGATTATTTAAGAAAGCGATTATTTCAAACTACATCAGTCTCAATTTTGTCGATCGGATTTTTGATGCACCTACCCTCTACTCTGGCCTAGAGAATTTATTTGGTGTGTATGGCTACGCCCTTCAAATATATTGTGACTTCTCAGGGTATTCCGATATGGCCATTGGCATTGCGCTCTTATTAGGGTTTCACTTCAGCATTAATTTCGATTCGCCTTATCAATCAAAAAATATTACAGAATTCTGGAGGAGATGGCACATCTCCCTATCTACCTGGCTGAAAGACTATTTGTACATCTCGCTGGGTGGAAACCGAAAAGGAAAAATCAGAACCTACATCAATCTACTCATCACCATGCTGCTGGGCGGCCTATGGCATGGTGCAGCGTTTCGTTTTATTCTTTGGGGCGCCTTGCATGGAGCTGCCCTGGCAGTGCATAAGTTTTTCTCTTCAATCTTAAGTCGTGCCACCACTTTAAGCAATGGAACGATTATACAGAATCCCCTTATCAAATCACTTGGTTCAATAGGAAGCATTCTTCTTACATTCCACTTTGTATGCTTTTCCTGGATATTCTTTAGGGCATCCTCTATGGAAGTAGCGTATCAAATGATTAGTCAGATTACAGGGCACTTTAATCCGCAGATATTTTTTGAGTTTGTGAGTGGTTATAAGGGAGTTGTATTTTTAATGGGGTTGGGTTTTATTCTGCATTTCATTCCTGCCACAACAGAACAAAAAGCAGAAGAATTGGTAACAAAAATGCCACTAGTAGGAAAGGCTGCATTAGTTGTATCAATTATTATTCTGGTAGTTCAAACCAAATCGGCAGGGATACAACCTTTTATTTATTTTCAGTTTTGATTTCTTTAAACGCAAAGGACGCTTAGAAATAAGGTATGACTTTGCGAAACTGCGTTGGTAGCATCCAGTATTAGTCTGTTGCTCGAACACAGTTGACAAGTATATTTCTAGTTTTTTTAACCGCTTTGATACCGAATACTCAAAGAAATTTTGTTTGACTTTGCTAATCTCTGCGAACTCTGCGGTTTATGCCTTATTTAATTACTTGCACCCATCCTTTACAGGCAGCTTCGCCTTCTACTTTAATATCATAATAATAGATTCCTGCTTCTACATTTTCTCCACTCCAATCATCCTGATAATCGGTACTTTCAAAAACCTTTCCGCCCCAGCGGTTATAGATAACAACCCTTGATGTCAATGAAGAAAGTGATAATCTCTTTCCGGCATATAAAATCACAAAATCATTATTCTCCGGAAATTCATCAGGTGTAATTACGTTGGGTACTTTTAACTCAAATACGGGAACATCAACACGATCTTCATAGATGCAAGACTCCTTCCGTCCAACTAGTTTTAAAGCAAAAACTCCATCCTGATTGTAAGTATGTGTGGTGGCATCTAGATCCGAAGTTATGCCATCGCCAAAATCAAAAAAGACATCTTCGGTAGGATCACTTAGATTCATTACCTGTATGGTTGGCCGATTAAAACAATCATACATTTTTGAGTATTCAAACTTCAGATCAATTCCTGGCACTACTTTGATGTTGACCGTATCTTTCTTGATGCATCCCATCGCATCACCAATAGTTACCACATACCCATCATCTTTTATAGGGTTTACCAGCGGGGAAGCTTCATTTGATTTAAACGTCTTAGCCCAGTTTTCCCATTGATAGGTAACACCGCCTGTTGCCAATAATCGTGCCCCGGCATCAAAACACATCACCTGATCAGGGCCGGCAAAACCACCTGGTCTGGAAACCGTTACGTTAGTAAATGTGGAATCTCTTCCCACACAGGTTCCAATATCAATGGCCAGCAACTTAACCCGATACGTTCCAGGTTCCTTATACGCATGCATTATAAATGTAGTGTCTTGTTTTAATAATTGACCACCATCCCCAAAATCCCATTCATAAAATTGGCCACCGGTACTTTTATTTTGGAAGACAATGGCATCCGGCAGGCAAACACGATTGAGTCCGGGCATATCTAACGTTACAGAGTTAGTTTGTATGCGCGCTTTAAGGGATGATAAATCAAATTTAAATGCCGCATTGTTGCAGTTGAGACTTTTATTTTGCCGGCTCCATGCATCTCCTGTTGTTGGGAAATCAGAAGAGGAGGCACCCGAAGGATTAAATGCCTGGCAACCGGAACACACGGCATGATATACAATTCCACCTTTATCAAATCTGCTTGTACCTCCGTCCACATGAGTCTTGGATAAATTTCCGCCCAAATAGGTGGCATATAAAAGTTCTGTGGCATCATCGGTAAGCACAATAAAATAAAAATCAGAGCCCGATGTTGTTTTTTGATATCCATCAAACGTGATTGGCATTCCGGCTGTAGAACTGTTCCAAAACCCTAATGCCGAATTGAGCGGGCCACCCCACCCAGACATATAAATATTATTACAATCGTTTACCAAAAAGGCAGTGGGTGAAATATTTGGAACAGGCGTGCCACTACCGAATACCGTAGAGAAATTTAATGTGGTAAGATCGTTACTAAACTTTTGTAAAAACTGGCCGCTATTTGCATTTTTATAAACTCCGGCAGTAATCGGGAATGAAGTTCCAGCGGTTTGACCATAAACGTATAGATCTCCTGAGCTGTTTAAATCCAAAAAATAAACTTGATCAAATGCGTTTGTACCTGTTAAGGTAGCCGCAAGAATTTCACTTCCATCCGGTTTTAATTTCGCCATCCACCCATCTACGGTTCCTGCATGAGTGGTTTGGTACGCATTGATTGTCGTTGTGAAATCCAGACTGGCAGTTCCACCTCCAATAAACAAATCACCGGCCTGGTCTAACTTGATTGTATGCGAGGCGTCTTCAGCTGAACCTCCAATAAAGGCAGCCCAAATAAGTTGTGTAAGGGATGAATTTACTTTTAGAACCAAGGCATCGGATAGTCCACCCGAATAAGTTAGTCCAAAACTATTGACCACCGGAAAATTTGATGATTGCGTGACAGAACTCACATAAATATTTCCATCTAAATCAGTAATAATATCACCACGCAATTGATCTCCATAATTTGCAACCAGCTTACTGGGGCCTGGATTCATCCCATCATTGGCCGATCCGCCCAGGTAAGTACTACCCAAAAGCTGACCCCCATTGGCACTAATCTTAGCAATAAACAAATCCGATCCACCATTGTAAAAGATCACATTAAACTCACCGGTTCCTCCATTAAACGAGTTGTCAATTGCCCCTGCTGTGGTCGGAAAATTAAGTGAACTGGTTGTGCCAAGAACTAACAATTCATTCTGCGCATTGATAACCAAGCTGTGGGCCGATTCACTACCGCTGCCCCCCAGATGAGATGCATAGAGCAATTGTTGACCTGTAGAATCATACTTTAAAATTCCAACATCATATAGTCCTCCATAGTTTATTTGGAAAGCACCCACGGTTGCAGGGAACATTCCGCCAAGGTCGCGATTGGTTACCCCTGCAGAATAAAGCTTACCACGCTCCCCGGGCGTTGCGGTGCTACCCCAGTTATCGGCTGTAGATCCTGAATACGTAGAGAAAATAAGAAGCGGGTCAATCACCAAGGGATAACAGGCATCATACGATTCAGGAAATTGAAAACTTACCTGGTCATCAAGCAGCACATAGCTGCACTGTACGTAATGCTTCTCACCATTAATAATCTGAAAAGCGATGGGTTTCTTCTCGTGGAATGTAAACTTTGAAGCAGTAACTACCAGGTCACCATTTTCAATAGTTACCAGATCCGCGCCAGCATAGCTAAATTTAATTAGAGAGGGATCAGCACCTGCGGCTACATTGAAATCATACTTTATGTTACTGCCTTGAGAATAAACTTTCAGATCAATCCCTTTATAATAATCAGGATAAAGCACGCCTTCATACGCAGCAACGTTCGAACTCCATGCTGATGGATCAGATCCTAAAAAGTAATTGTAGTACTCAGTCAATTTACTGATCGGCCTGGGAACGCATATTTTGTTTGATCCCAGGAATGAAACCTGAACCCGATGTACAAGAATCTGAAGATCGGTTGGCATAACTTCATTTTCCGAATGATGTCCCCGATCATGCAATTCATCTAATCGTTCTTGATCAATAAAAGTATAAGCAAAACCTCCAGCATGTAAATCCATGTTGCCACCCCCTATACGCGCTGAAAACTGAATTGCATCGGGCCATTGGCATTTATTTTCAATGAATTTTATCTTGGGTGGATTTGCCCACACAATAAAATTATTGAACAGAAAAAAAATAGTAGCAAAAAACCTCACAGCCTTTAACAAACTCATGCCCTAAGTTAACCTTCCTTACGCAATACTTGCAAGGGTGGCGTTGAGATGACTTCCCGCGAATTCCACCAGCCGATAAGAACGGTAAGAAGCACAACCCCAACTGATATAATCGATAGCTCAATTAAATTGATGGAGAATTGAACTTCAAAGAAAAACTTTGTTAGCAACCAACCTCCGCCTAATGAAAGTACCAATCCGGTAATGGCCGAAAAAATACCCACATACCCATACTCAATGAGTGTAATTTTCATAATCTGATTAGTGCGAGCACCCAGCGTGCGCAATAATACATTTTCCTTGATTCGGGCAAACTTGCTGTTCATGACAGCGCCTGCTAACACCACCAATCCGGTAACAATGCTAAACAAAGCCAGAAAGCGAACGACCAATCCCACCTTGGTAAATAATTCATCCACTGTACTTAAGATCAACTGCAGATCGATCAGTGATACATTCGGAAATTTGAATACAAGCTCTTGTTGAAATTGAATGGCTCCTGGCGGATTATCAATCCGTGTAGCAGCTACCCAAATTTGTGGTGCATTTTCCAATACGCCTTTCGGGAAAACAAAAATGAAATTAGGTGGATCTTTGGGCCATTCTACTTTACGAATACCACTAAGGAATGTTTTTATCGGCACTCCTTGAATATCAAACACTAATGTATCCCCTACTTTAACTTTTAACGTTTCTTGCATCCCTTCGGAGATTGTGACGCCTACAGAATCGGTACTACCTTTTTTATAAGAATGCATCTCTCCTTCCAATAGTTCTTCTGAAATATGAAGACTATCACGATAGGTTACGCGATACTCTCGGGTAAGTGCCCAGGGACGAATTTTTACTGAATCGCTCTCGAGCAGTTGCTCCACGGTAAAACCATTGATTCCGCTTAAGCGGCAAGTAACTATAGGCACTACTTGATTAACGGGCAGATTATGTTTCTTGATTAAGCTCACAACATCATCCTTTTGATTGGATTGAATGTCAAATAGAATCGTATTCGATTGATTTTTATTCCCCCGAAACTCCACCTGATTTAACAAACTACTTTGAATAATATTGAGCGTTGAGATGATGAAAGCGCCAAGTCCGATGGTTACCAACAAAACTTGTGTTTGGTTATTGGGTCTGAATAAATTAGATAAGGCATGCCGAAAAATGAATGAACTATTTTGTGGAAAAAATCTCCTTACCAAAAACAGTAAACCAATGGCTACCAGAGCAAGACTACCAAGTGCTAATGCCAAGCCCAAAGAAAACAATCCCCCCGAAATAAAACTTCTGGTTTGATAAGAGGCAGCCAAAATGGGAAACAACACGATCAAAGTAATCGCCATCCACTTTGTTTTGGAAACTATTTTAGGGGAAGTGAAATCCGCACGAAGCACTGCTAAGGGTGGCACAAATCGCACCGCCACCAAAGGAAGAATAGAGAATAAAACCGAAACCAACGCTCCGATAAAAATTCCCTCACCAAAAGCACGCCACGAAACCCCTAATTGAATTTCAACAGGCAAATAATCACCAAACACAAAAGGGATGAGTTGTTGGATGCCTACACCCAATGCTGCACCAATGATGCTACCCACTACACCTAAAATAAAAATCTGGATAAAATAAATGTTAAAGGCTTGCCAACCCGATGAGCCAACGCATCGGAGCACAGCAACTTCATCCCGTTTTTCACGCGCATAGATATGTACCGAGCTCGCCACCCCAATGCATCCTAAAATCAACGCAACAAAAGCGAGCAACGAAAAGAATCGATATACAGATTGAAAGCCTTCGCCTAAATCTCTCTTTCTTCCTTCTACCGTATCATAGGAATAGCCTAGATCTTCAACTAACGGTTTAATTAAGTTGATTGCATTTTCAGTTTGTTTTTCCGAAGTGGTTTTTACAAAAAGACTATAACTTATGCGGCTGCCAAATTGTACCAACCCGGTTGAATCCAATGCTGACATAGAAATGTAAACTGCCGGAGCCAGCGTGGCCGTGAGGGCTCCCCCACCCGGAAATTTTTCCACCACACCGGCCACTATAAAATTCCGGGTACCTAACTTGATTGTATCGTCTGAACTTACTTCGTATTGTCGCGCCAATGATTCATCCAACAATGCATAGTTACCCTTCTTCATGAGCTCATAGGCATTGGCGGGCTGGGTCACTATTTTTCCGTAAAAAGGAAACTCTCCTTCCAACGCAGTCAACTTTATCAATCGACTTTGTTTTGTATTTAAAAACATAACCATCGATGCCATCTCAGCATCTTTAGCCAGTTCCCGTTTTGCAGTATCTAATTTTCTTATGAATCCCTTATCAAAAGGTTTGTTACTATTAATCACCAAATCTGCGCCAAGCAGCTCTTTTGCATTTTTATCTAATTCACCTTGCATGGCATAGTTAAGAGAACCAATTGCTACTACGGCAGCAATACCGGTGATGAGGGAAGCGACAAAAAGAAAAAGTCGTGAAAAATTATGACGACCATCCCGCCAGGCCATCATCCAAACCCATCGATCTTTAAAGATGGAGCGTACCTCGCGCTTAAGTTTTATCACATATTCAATCATGCGGGGCTGTGAATTTGTTCGTTCACTAATTTACCATCCTTCATTTGCAGAATGCGCTCAGTCTTCTTGGCTAGTTCAAGGTTATGGGTTACTAAAATTAAGGTAGTCTTCTCTTCCCGGTTCATTCCAAAAAGTAGATTAGTAATTTGTGCTGCACTTTCGCCATCTAAATTACCGGTGGGTTCATCGGCAAATAAAATACGGGGAGAAGTAATGAAAGCTCGTGCCATTGCCACACGCTGCTGTTCACCACCCGATAGTTGTGAGGGGTAATGACTAAAACGTGCTCCTAATCCTACTCGAACTAATAAATCTTTTGCCTTGGGGGCTACATTTCTTTCACCTCTAAGTTCCAGTGGAACCATCACATTCTCCAATGCGGTAAGCGTGGGGAGCAATTGAAAGTTCTGAAAGACAAATCCAACATATTGATTGCGGATATAAGCGCGGTCGTCTTCATCCATCACATTCAATTTAAAACCCATCAGCGAAATAATACCTGCGGTCGGGATATCTAACCCTGCACACAATCCGAGCAAAGTTGTTTTGCCACTGCCGGAGGGCCCAATAATCGCCAGACTTGTGCCTTGAATAGCCTCAAACGATACATTGTCGAGTACGGTCAAATCATTTTCGGCCGATTTATAAATTTTAGTAAGCCCTTCGGCCTTAATAACTGTTTCTGGCATGATAATTAAGTTAACAGATCAGGAATTAAATCGTTTATTGAGTAAAATTGTTTCAAGATAAATATCAACTCGCGTAATAGTATGGTAGTCGGTAAAAAAGCTTTAATTATTGCAAGTATTCTCTTCTTTAGTGCAGTCCAAACTCCTAAAGTAATTCTTTTTTTTGGTGACAGCCTGACAGCTGGTTATGGATTGTCCACCGAGGAAGCCTTTCCTGCGCTGATCGAAAAAGAACTTAACAAATCAGATAAAAAAGTGAAAGTGGTGAATGCCGGTTTGAGCGGTGAGACCTCTGCGGGTGGACTTAGCCGTATCGACTGGATCTTGCGTCAACCTGTTGATATCTTCGTACTGGAATTAGGTGCCAATGACGGACTTCGGGGATTACCAATCGAGCAAACACGGAAAAACCTGCAAAGCATTATTGAAAAAGTAAAAGCCAAATATCCAGACTGTAAAATTGTGCTGGCCGGGATGATGGTGCCCCCCAATATGGGCAAGCAATACACGGATGAATTTAAAAGTATTTATCCTGATCTTGCTAAAAATAACAAAGCAACCCTCATTCCTTTTATTTTAGAAGATGTAGGTGGTATCGAAAAATTAAACCAGGCCGATGGCATTCACCCCAATGTGGAAGGGCATAAAATAATTGCCGACAATCTGAAAAAGGTTTTTGAGAAACTTATTTAAATTTAACCGCAGAGAGCGCATAGATTCGCAGAGGTTCTGCTTGATGGATAAAATTAACTCTGCGTACTTAGCGGTTAAAGTTTTCCCTTCTTTTATTTTAAGGCTTTACGGATTAGTTCTACCCATAACGTATACATTTTACCTGAAGGATGCAATCCATCTTCCGCAACAAGGGTTGGGTCTTCCAATCCTTTGCGGGATATTTCAGTAATGCTAATGTAAGTGATCTTATACTTTTTAGTAATGCGCTTGTTGATTGAATTGAATTCATCTATCTGCTTAGTGATTGATTCTTGTTTTGGTTTACCATAGGGCGTAAACCCGTAATCGGGAATAGAGACAACAAATACATTCTTGGTTTTTCCTTTGGCAAGCTTAATAGAAGTCTTTAACAACTCCTCAAATTCAATTTCATATAGAGCAGACGATTTTCCCTGGTATTGATTATTAACACCAATCAACAGCGAGACCATGTCATACTCGTCTTTTAACTTGGCAGCTTTAATAGCGTTCGATAAATCATCGGTACGCCAGCCGGTGGTAGCAATGATTTTAGGTCGTGGAATCTTTAATTGATCGGCCAGTTGATTAGGCCAGCGACCTTGTTCCGATACACTTTCTCCAATAGTATACGAATCGCCCAAGGCGAGATAGTTAATCTCTTTCTTCTGCATAGGCAAAAAAAGATTTAGTAGAATTAATAAATAGCTGATCATAATAGTGACTAAAGATAGTATTATTTAGCCACAGCAGAAGGAGATAAAAACTATAAAGACTATTTTGCCACGGATTCACAAATTATGAAAGCATTCACTACCCTACTGGTATTTAGCCTTGTCGCAACTCATGTATTTGCACAGACCTTATCCATAAAAAATTGCGAGATTGATATTAAATCTTCCTTTCGGGGATTGTCTGTTGTTAATGACTCGGTGGTGTGGGTAAGTGGCAGCGCGGGTTGGGTGGGCCGAAGTTTAAATGGTGCCACTACGTGGTCGTTCAAACAAGTTGCAGGTTTTGAAAAAGTTGACTTCAGGTCATTATATGCATTCGATTCACAAACGGCTATCATTGCCAATGCGGGTTCTCCGGCAAGCATTCTGCTAACCACTAATGGAGGCGAAACCTGGAAATCGGTTTATACCAACACCCATAAAGATGCTTTCTTTGACGGGGTTGATTTCTGGGATAAAAAGCAAGGAGTCATATATGGCGATCCCATTGATGGTAGAATGCTACTCGTGAAAACAATAGATGGCGGAAAAACCTGGCAAGAATTTCCCGATGCACAACGTCCACTATTAGAAGAAGGGGAAGCCTCATTCGCGGCAAGCGGCACTGGCATTCGATGTTATGATAAATCGTTGCTAATGATTTCCACCGGTGGAAAAGTCTCAAGACTGTATAGCACCACCAATTTTGGTAAGAAATGGACGGTACAATCACCACCCGTTATTCAAGGAGAAAGCAGTACCGGAATATTTTCATTTGCCTTTCGGAATAACTCAGGAATTTTGGTGGGTGGTGATTACTTGAAAGACTCGTTAAGAGTTCAACATATAGTACTTACTAAGAATGCAGGGAAAGATTGGAATGCACCCACAACCCCCACTCGCGGTTACCGCGAATGTGTCGAATATATTTCTGATCAAATAGTAATCTCAACCGGGCCCTCTGGTACGGATGTCTCACACAATGGCGGAATGGACTGGAGTTTTATTTCCGATGAAAAAGGATTTCATGTAGTACGAAAAGCGAGAACCGGGAAATTAATTGTGATAGCCGGAAATGCGAAAATTGGTAAGATTGAGTAAACTCTTATATTTATTCTGGAATCATTTTTAAAATCATCCCTCCGTCAACTCCAATAAAAAGATATCCATCAGGACTTTGAATAACATTACGAACGCGCCAATTCATTCCTTTTAAGATGCGTTCTTCATTCACAATTTGTTTATCTCTTATCGTTAACCTGTTCAGGTGCATCAGTACCATGGAGCCAATAAATAGGTTGCCCTTCCATTTTGGAAATTTATCACCGGTATAAAAAATCATTCCACTAGGGGCAATGGATGGTACGTAATAGTGATAAGGTTGTTCCATTCCTTCTTTCTGTGTAAGCCCTGCTCCAATCAGGGTGCCATCGTATTCTCGGCCATAGGTAATTACCGGCCATCCATAATTCTTTCCAGGTTTTAGAATATTAATTTCATCTCCACCTTGTGGGCCATGTTCATGCTCCCAGATTTCATTTGTATAAGGGTTAAGCGTTAGACCTTGTGCATTGCGTGTTCCCAAGCACCAAATTTCAGGAAGTGCACCTACCACATGAATGAATGGATTATCTTGGGGAATACTTCCATCTTCTTTTATTCTCATGATCTTACCCAGGTGATTAGTCAACACTTGAGCAGAATCCTGCTTGGATTTATCCACCCCTGTACTTATGTACAGGTAGCCATCCTGATAGAGCAACCGTGAGCCATAAAAACTAGCACGAGGAAAATAGGGTTGAGCAGTAAACAATCGCTTGCTTCCTGAAAGACTATCCCCAACTAATTTGGCACGTTCAACAGCTAAACTAAATCCTTGTTCATTTTGAAAAGAGTAGACATAGAATAATTCCTGATTGGTTTTGAATTGAGGATGCGGTAGGATATCCAACAAACCACCATCACCTTGATTGTTTATTTTGGGCACACCCCGGACTTTTGTTTTGTCTCCACTGGAAAGGTCTATCAGAATCATATCTCCTTTTGGCCTATCCGAAACTATCATTGTATTGTGATCCAAAATTGCCATGGCAAACGGAATTGTAACGCTGTCTGCCACGAGTTCCAGCCTCACCTTTCCAAGTTCAGTCTCTATGATCCAATGTTTTTTTTCACGCTCTTGGCAGGAGATGCAGACTAAACTATAACTGAATAATGTTACGATGAAAAATTTAAGACTCATGTGAAATATTGTTAGTGTTTAACTTGCAACGACATGGCTGCCAACCCATTTAGATCCCAAACTATTTTACCCTCCCGCAAAGTTAATTCGGATTCGAACTTCTGAGTTCCTTCTATTTTATTTCCTCCGGCATCTACAAAACCAAACTTCCCTTGCAGTACACTAAGTATTGCAATATCGGCAACACTACCTACTCTGAGCGATCCAAGATCCGGGCGCTTTATTGATTGAGCAGCGTTCCAACTGGCACGGGTTATGATTTCTGGAATCTCCATACCTATATTCAAATACTTTGACATAATGTTCAGCATACTCTTCATTCCTGAATTCATACTAAACCGATGTAAGTCTGAACCAAATGTGTTGGGGGCCAACCCTTGTTGAAATGCTGGGATGGCTTCGCTGAACCAAAATCCATATCCTCCATGACCGACATCAAATAGAACTCCTTTTTTCTGAGCCTGTAACACATATGATCTCACTTGCCCACGCTCATCAATAACCGACATGCGTTCATCAATTTTTTCATAGGCGTGTGTAATAATATCACCAGGTCGCATGTTGGCTAATTGATCTTCCAGCGAATACTTGGGTAGGTGACACTCAACCAGCATGGGAACTTTCGCTATCGTTCCCGCCTCCAAGGCTCGTTTGAAAGGAGTCCAATCTGATCCTTCAAAGTGTCCGACTTTAACGCCAATAATTACTTCAGGATTATTTTTAATGGTCAGCGCAGTCTCCCGGGCATTCATATCGCTGACATCTTGTTGACCTGGATCTCCACTCATTCCAACACCCGAAATATTTAAAAACGCCAGGATTCTTGTTTGTGATTTATCAATTACATTCGTCTTGAAAGTTTGGAAATTTCTCCACCCAGATGTTCCGGCATCGACAACAGTTGTTACTCCAGCCTTAAAACTAAAATCATCTGCCGAAACACTGTAAATCCCATCGGCAAAAACGCCTGGCGTTGCACCAACGAAGACGTGGGTATGAATATCAATAAATCCTGGAGCAACGATAAGCCCACGTGCATCAATTACTTTCTTGGATTCAGTGACGGCTATCCCCCTACCAACTTTCACAATTTTCCCCTGGGCAATTGCGACATCCAATATTGAATCAATTTTGCTTGCCGGATCTATGACTCGTCCATGTTTAATAAGCAAGTCATACGGATGTAATTGACTATATCCCGTTGTGCAAACAAAAATAATGAGAGTGGTAAATAACCAATGCATGGTTATTTCTTCTGAAGTTCCGTTTCCCACAGAGGAGCACTGATGGCATTTAAATCCCAAACAACTTTCCCTTCTTTAATAGTGAGTTCGGCTTCAAGCTTTTGGGTTCCCTTCAACTTTGTCTTTCTTATGTCTAAAAATCCAAAATCACCATTTCGAATTGTAAATACAGCCACATCCGCATTGCTGCCCACACTTAAATGACCAAGATCAGGCCGCTTGATTACGTTAGCCGGGTTCCAGGAAGTTCTTAGAATAACCTCTGGAAGCGACATTCCCATGCATAGGAATTTCGACATGACGTTCGCCAAATCCTTCATTCCACCATTCATGCTATCAGTATGAAGATCGGTACTTATAACATTGGGTTGAAAGCCTTGCTGCATCGCGGGCACAGCTTGACGCCAGGAAAACGCACCACCTCCATGTCCTACATCAAAAATAATCCCACGCTTTTGGGCCTCAAAAATAAAGGGCTTCACTTTTCCATTTTCGTCTACCACCGTTTCCCGGACATTGGGGCCGTAAGAGAAGGTATGTGTGAAGATATCGCCTGGTCGCAAGTGTTTAAAAAATAAATCTTCAATAGAAAGGGGTGGACTATGTTCGCCAAAGTCTACCATCACCGGAACATTAGCGAGATTACCCGCTTCAACAGCTCGGTCCACTTGAGTAAAATCACCCCAATAATGTGCAGCCTTGATGCCTACGATAGTCTCGGGAAATAATTTTTTTATCATGTGGGCCGTTTGAACAGGATTCATATCGCTTACATCCTGTTCTTCAAATCGACTTGACATACCCGTACCCACAATATTAAGAAGTACGAGTATCCGGGTCTGACTCCGATCGATGGTTTGCTTTTTAAAGTCGGTAAAGTTTCTCCACCCCGAGCTTCCGGCATCAACAACCGTTGTTACACCAGCTCTGAAGGTGAAGCCATCGGGAGGTAAACTGGTAAATCCATTGGCGATATACGCATCGGGCACATTTCCCTGAAAGGCATGCACATGCATATCAATCAGGCCAGGAGTTACATAAAGGCCCGTGACATCGATCACGGATTTTGCTTTTGTTGTGGCAATGTTTGCGGCTACCTGAGAAATCTTACCATTAATGATGGCCACATCTAACTTTGAATTGATTTTATTTTTTGGATCAATTACGTGACCCCCTTTGAGCAGTAGATCTATTTCTTGCGCATCAGAAACTAAAGCAATCACCTCAATACTAAGTATACAAAGCAGTATACCAATTTTTCTTGCTGATATTTTCATCCAAACTTCATTTTATGTTACATAATACAATTAGGCTACATTAAAATATTTTTATGCCAAGAATTAGCGAGATCCTTGTATAACTGGCTCCCCAGTATATGTATTCGTTAAGCATGTCCCTGTTTTTGTAATAGCGGAGTTCACATCCAATTCTTTTAAAATTATATCCAATACCAACACTAATGTTTGCAGAAGGAGATACACCAAATGGTTCATTAACTATTCTCATATCAATGAATGAATTTATTGGAAAACTTTTTCCCATTAAGGCGTTAATAAAGAGTCGAGAATCCTTGTTGAAAAACATGTAATACCTTAATCCGACTGGTATCTCAAAAGAATTATACCTGACTTTATAGGTTTCTGTAGTACCAATGAAAGTTGAATTATAGGATTGATAGTTTGGCTCAATTATCAAACTCCATTTATCATTATTAAATGGCAATACAAACTCAGCCTCCAGTCCAATTCTGATGTCTCCTATACTTTGGAAGGTTCCACTTTTTGCATGATTGCGAGTGTAATCATCTTTGATTGCCATTGTACCGGAATTAATTCCTGGCGTGATTTTTAAATTAAAAAAATCGCGTTCTCGTAGAATGGTATAATCTACGAATTCAATCCCTGAACATTTATTAAAATCTATAAAATATTTCTTTAAGTCACCTTTATTATAGTCGATATGATTAAAATCTTCAATAATACCATTGCCACATTTCACATTCATGAAAAGCTGTTGGCGAAATGCTTGGTTCGTCTTGGAAGTGTTGTTATCGGTATGATATTTCTTATAGACTAACTGTTGTATGGTATCACCGATCTGATAAAAAAACCTAATCAAATTTCCATCTGAATAATAAAGAAGTGACGCCTTTCCATCAATAAGTACCTTTAGAAAAAGACGTTCGTTATTCCATACAGGATTTCGATCATAAGTCAGTTGTGAAGTTACGTCACTACTGCGATCTATTTTAAGATCAGCGCCAACATATCGTGACATCGCACCCACTCCAAATTCTTTAATCTCAGCTACCTTTGCTGTCTTTATTACATCGTCTGAAAAAAGTTTGTAGTTGAATTCTGTAGGATTATTTTTCCAATCAGAATTTTTTATAAAACACTCAACTCGCTGATTATTTGAATCAATAAAGTAGCCCTGCTCAAATTCAATTTGGGCGAATGATATTTTGTTTATATGAATTAAAAAGATACAAATTATAAGGATCCTATTTTTAGACATATTTTTATTGACTTGGAGGAATCGAATTGACTAATTATATGTGTAAAAATCTTATGTTGCTAAAGGCGGTCCGGATGGAACAACAATTTTTTCGCGCCTACCTTTGAATTTATATTTCTTTGCAGAAAATTTTGCGGTTCTATACTCGCCCATATAAATCTGCCCTGCAAATCCTCCGTCTTTCAAGATTGCTGAAAATATAAATGGAACATAATCCCCATCGGCTCGTTCTATGCTTCGAAGTATGATCTGATCTGCTTCCAGGGTACCTACCAAATCACGTACGGTAAAGTCACCCTGGTGTGACCCCTGGATCCAGTTGCCATCTTGCTCCAAATCGAGTACATGGTTGCTAACGCTATTAAAAAATTCAATCGTTACTTCCCATCTACCTGTAATGTTGCCCGAAGGATTTGCCATGGCAGTCCTGGTATTATATTTTTTGGATAGAATCTCAAAAAGTCGATCGCCAACCACTGTATCGTCTCCGGGTTGCATTTGACCCGTGGTGATCTGAATAGAGGTCATCTTTTCATTCGTCTCGCTACCCAACGCGATGCGTGGTTTTGTTCGACCACATATTTCAGCAACCTCTTCACCGGTTAGATTGAACTTGGTTGGGTCCCACATTATGTTCAGTACGGGTGATTTGTTGGAAAGCTCAGTGGGTTCAAATATAGAAGCGGTAACTCCTTTAATAGCGGTCACTTTTTTTGAAATGGCCGAAAGCCACGTAAGCCAGGTTTTCCATTCCGCCTCATGATCTCGCTTTTTCCAGGTTTCAACGGCCGCCAACATACCCATCATTTCTTCACGCCCCACTTTATTATCTCTACCAGGACCATGATGCGGAGAGCTGGCTTGCCATGCCGACATGAGAATATCTTTCTGGCCAAGCAAAAGGCCGGCACACTGCGGTCCACAAATAGCTTTACCACCACTATAAGCGACCACAGATGCCCCTTGTTTAAGGTGAACATTTGGAATGGTAAGTACCTCTGCAGCCGCGTCAACAATCACAGGAATATGTTTAGGCTTTGCAATTTTAACAATTGCCTCAGTAGACATGGGTTGCCCTGGCTGAGTTGCACCATACGCCATCACGTAGATCATCGCAGTACGCGAGTTCAATGCTTTTTCCAATTCTTCAATTGTATCTACGGTTATCACAGTTACTCCGATATTTCTAATTGCATGATCGTAGGCGTTGCGAGAATGCCGTGGAATCACAACTTCTGTTTTATCAAATCCTGCCAGGTTAGGAATACGAATTAGTTTCTCTGGGTTTCCGCCTGTTACACAAGCTGCCGTTAAATGCTTCAATCCAGCCGCACATCCTGCAGAGACCATTCCCCACTCAGCCCCTGTTAACTCAGCTAACTTCTGACCGATGCCATCAGCCAGTTCATCATACTGAATAAAATTTTGTGAAGCTGCTTCCATGGCCGCTCTTACTTCGGGTCTCTCGATTGATCCGCCAATAATGGTAAAGGTTCCCCTGCAATTGATGATGGGTTCAACACCAAGGGCACGAAAAATATTTCCTGGTTCATCCTTTAGGTCAAAGGAGGTCTCCTTAGAGTTGGCAAATCCAGCATGGAAAGGAAATAGGGTGCCCGCTAAGGGTAGCAGCGCTAGATTTTTAAGGTGGTCTCTCCGTTTCATAATCAAATAGGTTGATATTTACCCATAAGTTAACCCTGAGCTGGATGAATACAAAACCATTGATGGAAATGTTAAGACCAGAAATAAAGGCAAAATAGTACCTTATAATCCTACTTTTTTTAGCACTAGAGTTTGAATGGGTCTATCTATCGCACCTACCCATAAGGTTGTCTTATCAGACGTGTTCATAACCTGGATATCCCGAACGTCTCCCGGTAGATTAATGCCTGTTTTATTGTTGGGCAAAAACTCAAAGAGATTGTTTCCTTTATTGAGAAACACCATTCCTCGGTTGGCACTGTTTCGCCCTAACCTAACTCGTACCAAGGATTCATTGCCCCCCATTATCAAATCCTTAAGTCCATCTCTATTAACATCGATAGAAACTATTGAGTAAACTGGTGACCATTGGGATTGAATAGGCAACTCTTTTTTCTCAAAACGTTGACCTTTATTTTCAAAGTAGCATGTCCTGATTTCGTTTGCCTTAAGCACAAGCGTATCTTTTAATTCTTGCGCAGTAAAAATATCTGCAAGCGTAGCATTCGCGTAGGAACGATAATCGGGAAAGCGCGATTTAAGAAAGCTCACTTGCCCAAGCGCTTCATCGCGGCTGGCATACGGATATGATTTACCATTAATAAAATAACAGAAGAACGGATCAACCTGATTATCATCGTTGAAATCCTTAACAACAAGCATAGCGGGGTAGTTTTCTGTTATTCCGAATTGATTATTTGTTCCGGCATTTCCCGCAACGATGTCTAAGTCACCATCATTATCAAAATCGTTTACTTCCAGTGTATTCCACCATCCATTATTTTTGAATGGGAACCATTTATTTGTTTCATTCATAAGTTTTCCATTCCTATTCATCCATATCTGTACAGGCATCCACTCCCCGGCAATCAACAAATCCATAAACCCATCCTTATCTAAATCCAAAGCGTGAGCATCACACACCATACCGGCTCGACTTAACCCAGGCGCTAATTCCTTCGTTTGATCGATAAAAGTTCCTTTGCCATCATTAATCAGTAAGTAACTCTGGGGGCTGGTTGGATATTGACCCGGAACGATTCTACCCCCAACAAATAAATCCAAATCGGCATCCCCATCAATATCCAACGATGTAACGACAGAACCAGCTTGTGTTTCGTGGGGCAGTGACGAAATGTCTCGCTTGAAATTTCCATGACCATCATTTCGGTAAAGTCTGTCCTGCAACAATGGATCATTTGTTTCAAACAGATACCCTCCGCTTACTACATATAAATCCAAATCTCCGTCTCCATCTGCATCAAAAAATAGTGCAAACTCATCTTGAAAATCTTTATCTATCCCGAATAGTGTTTTTGATTCTTTAAATGTTCCATTCTTGTTTTGCAGGAAAAGTGACGCACTTTGCCCTTTGGGTCCACAGATAAAAACATCGTCCAACTTATCACCATTCACGTCACCGACTGCCATTTTTGGCCCTGTATATGAGTACATACGTGGCAGTAACAATTGCCTTTTGAAATCATTCACCGCAGCGGGCGTGTGAACCCAGTTAATAAGAGTTACATCCTTGAAATAGGGAACTACCGGTTCAGAACCATTTCTGGGATATGCCTTTGATTGATTGTATGACGGACTTACCTCGCCCTCTTTAACATCTTTTAAAACTATTTCCTTTTGGTCAGGCCATATGATTTTAACAGAGTCAAATTGCGTTGCGTTGCCAAGGCCGAATGTAAGGGGCCCTATCATCGATGATTCATAGCCATGCACTACTGAAAATTCAAGGTATTGTGTTGTCTCCTTGGAATAGGCTATTACCTTCGTTCCGACTACGTTACTACCTGGGTTATTTTTTAGCAAATCTACTTTTACAAAATGAGCCTTACCTGCGTCTGCAATTGTGTTCTTATAAATTAAAGCTGTTGCATTCATAGCATTAACCACCAAATCCAAATCTCCATCATTATCTAAATCTGCATAGGCTGCGCCATTAGATTTATTTTTAGTTGTAATTCCCCATTCTACCGTTTTGTTAGTGAACGTGAGATTTCTATTATTCATAAATAAGAAATTGCCTTCATTTATTGATGGCATGTTACTTAGAATATTCCCGAGGTCAATCGGGGCACCGGTTTGCCGGGACTTGAGTTGTTCATCCACAGTATATTTCAGAAACTGCATATTGGTATAATCCTTTTCGTAGCCATTGCTAACATAAAGGTCTTTCCAACCATCTCCATCAAAATCAGTAAACAAGGCCGCCCAACTCCAATCGGTATTCGAGATGCCTGCCAATTGCCCAATTTCTGAAAACGTACCATCTCCATTATTTAACTGAAGCATGTTTCTCATGGTTTGTTGGTGAAAACCAGCATCCATGAGCAATTGATATTTATCATAATTATCGTCCCCTGAGGAAAGTTTAATTCGTTCGTTAGATGCCGGCAACATGTCCAACGTATAAATATCCGGATAACCGTCATTATTCATGTCTGCTATATCCGAACCCATTGAGAAAAGAGAAACATGATCCGTTGCTTCTTTGATAGTATTTTTAAACGTACCATCTCCATTATTCATGTAGAGGTAATCCTCCTCATTAAAGTCGTTGGATATATACAGATCGATAAAACCATCACCATTCAGATCGCTAACCGCAAGCCCGAGTCCAAAACTCAATACATTACTGATCATCCCCGCTTTTTCAGTAACCTCGATAAACTTTCCTCCCACATTGTTATACAGTTTGCTTCCGAACTTATCACCCTTTTGTTTTTTGAAACTGGTTAGTAATTTGCTGAAGCCTGCATAGCGTTGCACAGAGTGATTAAGGACAAATAAATCAAGATCACTGTCATTGTCATAATCAAAAAATACGGAATGGGTAGAATAGGAGTTATCATTCACGCCAAACTCCGCTCCTCTTTCTGTAAAGGTTAAGTCTTTATTATTGATGTAAAGAAGATTTTCGCGGAGCGTGGAATCATTCATTGCCGACCGACACACATAAATATCCACCCATCCATCAAGATCTACATCGGTCATGGTGACACCTGTTTTCCAACCCTCTTTCGAGGCTACTTTAGCTGTCTCCGTTATATCATCAAATTGAAAATTACCTTTGTTTAAGTATAATTTATTTGAACCTTGATTGGCAGTGAAATAAATATCGACCAACCCATCGTTATTAATATCGCCAACAGCAACACCGCCCCCATTAAAAAAGTATCCGTAATTCAAAACATGATTGTCACCACTTTGAATTACTTCGTTTTTAAAAGTGATTCCTGTTTTATCAGACGGAAGCTCTATAAAAAGTGATTCGGAAGGGATTTCAGAACAGCGATGGCATAAAAGTCCAACAGCCAGTATTAAAAAATAAATTTTAGGTTGCATTCAAAATTTAGTTATTGTCTTTTGTTTTCAAATAATTGAGCAATGCACTGATTAAACGTGTTTGGTCGTTTGCCATGGGAGGATCAATCACCTGATTGTTCCGATTAAACAAGCCAATGCACCAGCTTGCCAATGATGGATCCGAAGAATTGTTTTTCCAATCTTCCAGTAAGGCGAGCCCTTTATCGGGCCACCCCATTTTTCTTAAAGCAAGCGCATTGATAATAAGATTTGCATCTCTCGATTCAATCCGTTCATTGCTTACTGTATTATAAAGATTAGAGGCTTCCGATTTTTTCTTCATATTCTCAAAACAAATTGCCTCAAGAAACTTCTCGAAGCGTTCGTCCACGTTGGCGTCATACGGCTTCCCTACCCCCAGACTTTCAGGCCATTGTTTGGCTTTATCAATATAGACCAAAGCCCGTGAATATTCATTCTTTTCTATTGCAGCCAGTGCCATCATTAAAAGTGACTCCCGATAAAGTTGGTGGCCTTCTGTAGAGCCCTCGTTAGGTAAAAATGTTTTACTAGTAAGTACCTTCAAGCTATTCTGGTGCTGTTTATTTAACAGAAAGCATTTCGCCAACAAAAATGAAAGTCCATCATTGGTTGGAAAGCGCTTTTGGTATGCGATCGCCATGGCCAATGCTTTTTTTGGATCATTGGCAGATAGATAATAATTAACAAGTAATTTTCCATATCGCCATTCATTCTTATCCAACTGGGATGCGGTAATCAAATTTTGCTCTTCTCCATTTTTAAAGAGCGATGCTTTTACTGCGTAAAACGGAGCAAAGTCTGGAGTACCACATTGTTGAAGTAATCTTTTTGTATGGTCTGTGTTTCCGGCATTCCAATGAATAAGTGCTAAAAAGTATTTAGGTTTCCATGACGTAGAGTTTTGCATCGCCCACTCCATCACATCGGCAGCCGAAATGCGAAAAGGAAAAATAAGCTTGGTTGAAGATTGATCCGCTTTAGCCAGGAAACTTGCATAGGACGGGTCATTCTTCTTGTGCACCAAATAGGCTTGCCAGTATAGAATCTCTGCCTGCTGCGGAGCTTGTTTCAGAATCATCCATGCATCTTCATAGCGATTGATGGTTAAATACCAATCGGCAAGATCAATGAAAACCTCATCAGCCATTTCCTGATTAATTTCTTTCGTAAATTCTTGTGCTGATATTTTATTTAATAAAAACTTCTCACCATTTACAAAATGACTAAGCGGATTGATCTCCATAATTTTATCAACCGCTACTTGCGCCTTTTCTCTTTCTCCTTGTACCCGGTAGAGGGTCGAAAGAATTTGTAATGCAACAATATTTTTAGGATACTCATTTATTGCTTTCTGAGCATAATCAAGACTCCTCATTAGTTGATTTTCCCTGAAATATAATTTTGCTAATTCAGTAAAAGCAGCGCTCCGATACTCTATGGATGCGGCAGCAATACTAAAAGCATCCTTGGCATCGGCAATATGATTAGTGGCAACACTTGATACCCCGTAAGCGAAATTAGCAGCTGGATCGTAGGTGTTTATACTCAATGCGGACAGTGCAAATTCACGAGCTTTTTGATTATTCATTTTTCTTAACTGCAAAAAAGACATCTCTGTTAGGGCAGGAAGAAAATAAGAATCCCTGGAAAGGCATTCAGTAAATTTGCTTTCAGCTTTCACATAATCCCTTGTTTGCAGCGCCCCTTTGCCGAGCATGTAAAGTGCATAGGGCGTATCCCATTGATAGTCTGATGGCAAAGTGACTGGTCTTGCAAGGCTATCGATTGTTGGATCTGCTTCATAAGAGAACTTGTCACCAATAACAATCTTTATTTCGTTTATATTACCTGACCATTTTATCGAGTCTTTATAAATTTGAAGCGGGTTAAAAGAAATTTTTTGTTCGGCAAGTTTATTACTACCATCGGAAACCGTAAGAGTTTCATGTACTGCCTGCAGTGGAGAGAAGAACCAGGTAAGATATCCATCTTCAGCTTTAAGATTCAACGATCCGTATGGATTTGCCTTTACAACTCCACCCGTTCCTTTAATCGGAAACCAGTATTCTGTCCATTCGTCTGTTGCGTAGGGTGAAAATCCGCGATGCTTAAAAGGTGTATAGATACTGCCTTCTGAGGATTGATTAAAAAGCCTGCCTGATTGAACCTCCACGTACTGCCCATTGGTGTCCGAAAGCAAATTTTCCCAAATCATCCCTTGACGGGAAAGTCCCCAAATCCAGATTTTCTTTCCAGGTTTTTCATCATACAAAGAATAATGACCCATCCCGAAATTTTGATCATGGTAAAAGGCTGCAAAGAAATCCGTGTAACTTCCAAAGACATGGTAAGACTTATAGGTTCCAAAATTATTTTGCTCATAAAATGAAATGTCTTTTTTGTTTTCCTTATTAATTTTCCAATGGGCATATTCACCTTCGTGGCCGAGGTAGCGAGTTCCAGGAAATACAAACTCCAAATTGCCTTTAGCTGGCATGCCCACGTTCATCCATGTATAGTAGGGCTGTTCAAATGAATTTCCATTATGCCATGTTGAGTGTGTTGTAAAGTACGCTTTGTCAGGCTGAAGATTAACCTCGATCGTCCAATACGTTTCGGTCAGTTTATCAAAAGTTCCAACGTAACAACTTACACTTCCATCTTTCTTTTTTTCAATTCGATAATCAACAGGGGTAGCACAGTTTGGAGTATGACCGATTATTCCATAATTAGGTTCAATGCCCCCGCTTGTCCAGGGTCCCCGCATGGCAACATCCCTGAATTTCACAACCTCATTATTATAGATAAACGGAAGCCCGCTCGACTTTTCCCACGCTGACCAAATTTTACCACCCACTTCGGGCAAAACCATCAATTTGATATATTGATTTTCAAGTTCAAGTACCTTCCATTGTTTATCTGTTGGTTTATCCGTGAACCCATCAAACCGGAAGTAGGGATAAATCAGACTTTTAGTAGGAATAGGGTTAGGATCATTAAAGGGATAAGTCTTGAATGTTTTGAAGCTCTCTTTTACAGATACTGTTGGCTGTGCCTTCGCAAGGTGAATTACGATGATCAAGAGCAGAGTGATATATATTTTCCTCATAATTAAGCCTGATATTTCAAAAGATAATGGACAGTAATTTAAGAACCTTTTAATAGAGTTAACCTAATTAATATTTGTTTTTTTCAAGCAGTTATTCAATGACAAACTCACCAAAGAAGCTTTACTTTGTGATCGCTTGTACATTGATTTGATTAGTTATGATATTGAACTTTATTTGGAATATTAACCCTGACATTTTCACTTTTGGGCCATTTCAGCTTAAATGGTTAACTGCATTATTGGTGGTCGGAGTATTGGTCGCTAGGAAGCTTCTCTTTTTTGTGGGTAGTAAAGAAAGTACTAATCCTAGTGAGTCGAGATCGGTTTTTAATTTCACGCTGGCGGGTGCAATAATCGGTGCACGACTTTTTTACGTTGTATTTATTGAGCCTGATATTCTTTTGAATAAGCCAGCTCAGATTTTTTTTCCGTTTGAATTCAATCCGGGGTTTAAGTTCATCGGCATCGGCCAATTTTCTATGCTGGGGGCGCTTGTAGGGGTATTCATAATCTTAATGATTTATGCTAAACTTAAAAGTAAATCCTACTTTTGGTCGCTTGACAGAGGAGTCTTTCTGATTGCAGTGATTTTCGTTTTCCTTCGAGCGGGTAACTTACTTCAATCCGAATATTTTGGAAAGCCAACCGAATCACCTACCGGCATATTGGCTGTTAATAAAATAGAAAAAGGCCTTCTAAAATTGCCATGTTGCGCAATGCGGAATCCGAATGGTGAAAATCCACTCGATACAGTCTCTCTGAAAGAAGGAAAAGAAATGCTTCACGAGGGGGTTGGTTTTAAACCACTACTTACGTATCTCTTTTTTAAAGATGGGGCTACCGAACAATTAGTAAATGAGTTTCTGATTGGTGATGTTAAGACCTATTTATTTGAATTGACTGATCAGATTTTTGAGCCTGGAACAGAACCCTTGCACTATACCATTTTTGTGGATTCTAACAATTACATGGCTCGCATTCAAACTATTGGTTTAGCCCGGCATCCGCTTCAGCTTTATGAAGGTGTTTTGTTTCTTATTTTAACAGGTACGCTGATCTGGTATGGCAACAAACACCCTAAGAAACATCAGGAAGGAAGACTTGCTAGCCTTTTAATCCTATCAATCAGTGGTATTCATTTCTTCATCGAGTTCATGAATGTACTACCAAGACCACTTATCAAGTCCCTTCCTTTAACCGTAGATCAGTACATCTGCCTCCCGATTTTTTTATTCGGCATAGTCATCCTAATCACTTCATACAAAAAGCAAAAGGCTTAACAATTGGATAAAACGTATTAGCATTATTTGCTATTTATTAAGTTGAATCGATCTTGTATTCCCTTGATAGTCCGTAATCGATACAGCCGAAATTTTTGAAGATAATTTTAAGGTGCGACTCGAATTAGATAAATAGGTTGAACCATACTGAAATTCATGACGGTATTTTCTTCCATCCAATAAAGTCACAACAGCCGATACGTCATTAGTGTTGGCCTTCAAATATGTTGCTGTCCATTGATACAGGAAAGATTTTGTTTCATGCGAGTTGTTTCCAACAAGAATTAAACTCTGTTGGTTAGCCATAATAATTTTAACCATGCCCTTCGAATCCATGTCTGATACAAAACCGCTTTTGGTATTATGGATGGGAGTGAAATTTCCTTTGCCATCCCCTTTCAATAAAAGTCCGATTAAGGCATCGTCTCTTCCGGAAAGAACTTCAGGTGCATAGGAGTTGCCACTTATTAACACATCCAGGTTACCATCATTGTCAAAATCTTCTGCAATCATTCCATAAATAGGACCAAATTGTGCTTCTATCGGCAATGCTTTCATGTGGAATTGGCCATTGCCTACATTTTCCAGGTAACTGCTCTCAAAATTATTACAGCAAACTACATAGGCATCTTCTAATTCTTCGGGTAAGAATGATTGTTTAAAAGTGGCGTCAGCGTAAGCAGTGAACGTTCTGAACCGGCTGCGCATCGAATTGATTTGATCGATCAAAACATCTCTCGGATGCCCAATATAATTTACCCCTTGGGTATAGTAGCTCATGATTGGATCAATACGCCCATCATTATTAAAGTCTTTTGCATGTATACAAAGTGGTTCGTTGTCAGCAGCTTTGAAATGACTGTTCAACCCCAGATTGCCCGCTATATAATCAATGTCTCCATCTAAATCAAAATCACCGGCTGTCAGTGAATTCCACCAACCCAACGAGTTGGCCACTGCTATCGGCTTTTCAAATTTTCCTTTGTTGTTTCGATAAAATTGGATTGGTAAAAACTCCCCGCTAATCACCAGATCCATCCAGCCATCGTTATCATAATCGCTCCACAGGGCTCCGCTAATCATGCCTGATTGATTGATACCAGGAATGATTTCGCGTGTGATGTTGGTAAACTTCGGGATTCCGTTTTTACTATCGTTGCGTAACAGGAAACTTTCGACAGGCATCGGATAACTTCCCGGGTTAACTCGTCCTCCAACAAAAAGATCAAGATCTCCATCCCGATCGTAGTCAGCAGCTACTACGCACGACCCACTCACTGTCTCGTTAGGCAGTGCCTGTCGGGCAAGACTAAAATTTCCCTTCCCATCATTGGTGAAAAAACGATCCTGGTATATCGGTGAACCGTTTGCCTGCTCAGTGTCTCCACTAACAATGTATAAGTCAAGATCTCCATCGAGATCGGCATCAAAGAACAAAACACCTGTATCTTCCGCTAAGCTATCAATACCTGATGTGTGATGTCTGTTAAACTTCCCATTTGCGTTTTGTAAAAACAAACCTCCCGGACGAGTAGCCGCACCACCAATATAAAAATCTTCGAGTCCATCACCATTAACATCGCCCACCGCAATACCGGGCCCATAGCGCGAATTCATGTGCGGAATGGATGGTTGAACTTTAAAATCCACAAAAGTATTTTCTTTATGCGTAAAGTCGATTCCGATTTCGTTGCCTGCTGAGGTAAACAGCGTTGTGTTTAAAGGAGTATTTGTTTCAGGTCTCTTGCCCGCATCCTGGTAAGATACTTTGATTAGTTGGTTCGAATTCACTTTAGTAAGCAATTGATATTTCCCATCGGGCCAGATAATTTCGAGACTATCAATAATTTCATTCTGACTAAGCCCGAAATGTAAAAATGGCTCTACCGATGAGAGATATCCACGGAAGGGAGAGAAATATTGATATTGTATAGTCTCTTTAGTTTTCAGGTAAACTTTTGTTCCGAACCCTTCCCAGTTTTTCTCAGGACCTTCCAAGGCAATTCGCAAATAATTTGTTTTATCCTTTTTGCTGTCTGCTTTGTTTTCTAATAATGAAGCCTCACCGTCAATATTATTAACAACCAAATCAAGATCTCCATCATTATCTAAATCAGCATAAGCAGCCCCATTGGAAAATGTAGGTTCGGTTAAACCCCATGCTTCTGATTCATCACTAAACGTAAGGTCGCCTTTATTTTTGTAGATGTAATTATGAATTTTTATACCAGGTAACTCATTTAGTAAAGCTTGTCGTTGTTCCTTTTCGGCAACTGGCAAACCCATATTTTGTTTTTCATCACCATACATAATAAAATCAAGATTGGTAATATCTTTTCCATAACCATTAGTGATAAATAAATCTTTAAGTCCGTCATTATCATAATCGGCAAACAAAACACTCCAACTCCATTCGGTAGCTTCAACACCAGCCAGTTGACCAATTTCACTAAACGTGCCATTGCCGTTATTGAGTTGTAGCGTATTACGAACATATTGTGGTTCGTATCCTATACTCAATCCGTGTTCAAACTCATCGTACCCATTTCCACGAGGGGTTAGTTTCCATCTTTTATTATCCTCAGGCAACATATCTACAACCGCAATGTCAACAAGGCCATCGTTGTTGTAATCCGCCACATCGTTGCCCATACTATTAAAAGTCTGATGCTTGAGATAACTGGAAACCTGATTGGTGAATGTTCCATCCTGATTATTAATCCATAAAAGATCATTGGTGATGAAGTCATTGGAAACATAGATGTCGGGCCAGCCGTCATTATTAAAATCTGAAACGGTTACCCCCAAACCAAAGCCCTCAATTAGTATCCCTGCTTCTTTGGTTACATCAGTAAAAGTCAAGTCACCATTATTTCGAAATAGCTTATCATTGGATGCCGCTTCCCCATTGACAACTTTAGGTCTAGAAGCATTACGACTATAACTCACAAACGAGTTTCTTAACAGATACATATCAAGATCTCCATCAAGATCATAATCAAAAAAAGCGCTTTGAATTCCATACCCTCGATCATTCAATCCATATTTTTCTGCTTGTTCAGTAAATGTGAGGTCCCCATTGTTAATAAATAAAAGATTAGATCTCTCACGCTCAGGTGTATTGCGATTGCCACCAACACTGATGTATATATCCTTAAACCCATCTTGATTGATATCAATCATTACGGCACCGCTTGCCCACGTTAAGGTGGTTACTTTTGCACGTTCGGTGATGTCTTCAAACTTCCAATTGCCTTTGTTGATATAGAGTCTGCTAGACGTCATGTTGCCCGTAAAATAAATATCCTGCAATCCATCATTATTGATATCTCCAACCGCTACCCCACCCCCATTATACATATATTCGAAATCGATAACTGAAAGCGAATCTCCAAATGTAATGGCATTTGAAAAGTGAATTCCTGATTGGGTGGAAGGGATCTGATGAAACAAGGGATCATTATCTGGCGCGCATGTTTGTAACAATGCAAACAAAAGAAACAGAATGATTTTATTTTTCATATAATTATGAATTGCCTTAAAAAACAAAAGGCCAGTAAATTTACTGACCTTTTGAACAAACAATTAACCCAATTTAATTTTTATCCCACCAGAGTGGAGTAGAGATTTTATCTCCGCTGCCTCCTAACAAAGGCACTGCTTTGGTTACTTCGGCACCGTTCGTTACCTTTTCATCAGTGATAAAAGGAATTCTTCTAATCCAGTTGTTGGTTGGAACGTTGATATTACTAGCTGTTGGCAAATCGGTATTATCCGATTGAACTACCGGATAAAGCTTGAAAGCTCCACTTCTGCGAATATCGGCCCAGGCTTCAACTCCCTCAGGGAATAGTGACAACCACTTTTGAATGGTAATTTGTTCCCTCTGTTCACTCAGCGTTCCGGCAACGCGATATTTTATAGGTGCTGTTGACACCGCGGGTGAATTTTGAGCATCTCCGGGTGCAATTGGCGTTGCCAAACTATTAATATAGTTATTAATAGCAGTTGCATCCGTAATGCCCCACTGGTTCATTGATTCGGTAATACCTTGATTGTAATACTGCTCGGCAGTACCTCCGCCCATATTCCATCCTAGCAACACGCCTTCAGCGCGTAAGAACCACGCTTCAGCTGTGGCCATTACATTGGAAGGAGTTTCCATGGTTCCAGCCAATTCTTTATTCCAACGAGGTCCTTTATTGGAGTTATTCGCAGCTGAATTAAGAGGTAGTGCCATGTCTCCTGCAGGAAGACCGTTTCGAAGACCATCGTAGCTACCGGTTCCGGCAGCTGGAGAGAAATATTCAGCCATGCGCGGGTCATTATATCCCTTTAAGACAGACTCCATGGTTGAAGACATGCGGAACTCGTTCCAGTCCATGACGGTTAGTCCATTAAAGTCATCTCCTTTTAGCGTTCTAAAAATCAACGCATCATCACCAGGGCTATCGGCTAACACACCGCCATTTGCTCCCGCAACTGCTGCTTCGCCTTCTGTTTTAGCCCTAGTTGCATCTGCTTTGGAAATGCGAATCGCCAATCGAAGTCTCAAGGTGTTGGCGAATCTGATCCACTTGTTTACATCTCCACCATAGATAAGATCGAACGTACCATATGGTTGTTCAGTTTTCTTACCATTCAACACGGTGATGGCGGCTGCCAAACGTTTGAACATATCATCATAGATTACATCCTGTGCATCATAAGGTACGCTTTCGCCAGAAACACCTGCGTTGAAATAAGGAACAGGTCCCCATGTATCCGTTAGACGGTGGAAGGTGTACACCCACCAAACCTGCGCAATCGCATACTCGGCAGAAGCTGGATCATATTCTTGAAGAAGCGTCTGTAACTGTGGTACTACTTCACTGTAGATTGGGTTCCAGGCAGCACGAATCCAATCCATACGGATTACCAGACGATCCGATGGGAAGTACGTGGTTGTATTCGCAAAATACTGGCAATACTGATCGTGAAATAAGTTCTGCGCAATCTGATAATTCCAGCCATTATTGGTAGCGGTTGATTGAGCCTTGGAGAACAAGAAGGGAAGTTGAGACACTTCCAGCTTTGACAGTGCATTCTTATTGGTATTGATGTCGTCAAATTCAGAAGTACACGACACAACCAGTACGATGCTGGACAGAAGCAGATAGCCTCCATACATTCTTAACAGGTTCGTTATTTTTTTCATATTAATTTTCATTCTATTTAAATTTTAGCAGGCTAGAAAGTTAACTGAAGGTTGAATCCTAAACTACGTGTTGACGGAAGTGTTCCGTAAGAAACACCTTGCCAGTTTCCATTACCAAGGGACATATCCGGATCGAAGTTCATTTTACGCTTTTCTAATCCAGGAATTTCCAATTTTGAATATCCTCTGTATAAGAAGAACAGGTTACGAGCTACCGCTGAAATCTTAACTGATTTGAACACTGAATTTTCAGGAACAGGAATAGTATATCCAAATGAAAGTTCGCGTACTCTGAAACTCGTTGCATCATACGTAAAGAATTCTGCAGAACCATAGCGACCACCAGAAGCAGTTGTCCAGAAATCCTGAGCATTGATCGCTGTTGATATTGAAGAACCATCTGTTCCTTTTCCACCCAGTACCCAACCACCTTCACGGTGATTTGAGGTTACTTCAGGAGCACCATTGAATGCAAGAAACATCTCAGTTCCATCTACCACCGTTCCGCCAACACGTCCATCAATTAAGATACGCAGCGAGAAATTGTTGTAGTTGAAGGTATTTGTTAAACCCACCGTTGCTTTGGGGTTAAAATTGCCAAGATACCCATATTCACCTGTTGTAAGGGAAGACAATGGCTTTCCATCCGGAGTAACTAGGAAGTTTCCGTTCGCATCTTTCTTCCAGTAAAATCCTTCCATATCTCCATAACTGCCGCCCTCTTTTATGAGGGGTGTGGCCGAGCGGCCAAAACCTCCGGCTAGTGTAAATTGCTTGGTAGTCTCAGTAAGTTCAACAATCTTGTTGCGGTTCATACCCATGTTAAAATCAATATCCCATCTAAGGGGACCATCTCTGAGCGGAGTTCCTGTAACCACAACTTCAACACCCTGGTTCTGGATATTACCAGCATTGATATACTTATTAGAGAAACCTGTAGCAACGGGTACGCTAACTTGTAGCAGCTGGTTGAACGAATTGCTCTTGTAGTACGTAAACTGCACTCCTAATCTGTTTTCGATGAACTTCATTTCAAGCCCCAATTCTATGTTCTTTACGATTTCTGGCTTTAAATTAGGTATCGCCTCTGTAGCATTTCTGAAAATGAAACCGTTAGTTCCGCCCGGTGAATAGTTATACGTATTAAAGCGTAACTGGGCTCGACCACCGTTTCCAACCTCTGCATAGCTGGCATTCAATTTTAAGAATGAAATTGCATCCGGAATGGTAAATAAATCAGAAAGAATGGCCGATACACCAACCGAAGGATAACTGAATGAGTAAGGATCAGGCAGCGTAGAACTCCAATCATTTCTTAAACTTGCATCCAAAAAGATAGCTTCTTTATACGCTAAGTTTATTTGTCCAAATACAGATTGCGTTTGCACTTGAGATGATCCCTCATTATATACGGGGTTGGTAGCGAAATTCAATCCAAACTTGTTAGTTACGTTTAAGCCGTTGGCCGTGTTATTCAATTGATAAAATTTATTATCCTGAATAATGGCACCCACACGATAATCAATCTTAAGATCATCAGTCAAGGTGTTTTTACCTTCCAGCATCGTATCAAACCAATACTGCTGCACATTGATTTCAGTTCTTGCATATGATCCACCAGCACCTGAAACACCAACTGTTCCTGCGTAGAATTGTCTTTCAATAACATCCGTATATTTATCCATATTACCTCGTCCGCTCAATTTCAACCAATCGGTAATTGCGTATTCGGCAGATAAAAAGCCCATGATCCTGTTTCTCACTTCATCCGTTTCTGTATTGTTCACAATCCAATATGGGTTTTGATACAAGGCAGGGTTAATTACTGGATAAGGCGCCCGCACAGGAACACCCACATTGTTAATATCCTGGTAATCCTTTGCATCAGAAAGACTAACGTTGCGTGGAATCTGATAGACGGTGAGTGTTGGGCTAAGGGCAGATTCACCCGTTTCATACTTGTTTTCCGTATTCTGCAAGATGTAGTTTATTTTGGCGTCTGTTTTTAATTTCTTACCAATCTGGTTTGAAACTCGAAGGTTGACGGCATGACGGGACAAATCGTTTCTTGGTAGAATACCTTGAATGCTATTATTAGTGTATGACAAATAAGTTTGCATTTTTTCAGAACCTCCCGAAATACCAATTGAATTATTCAGGGATACACCGGTTCTAAAGAAATCTTTCACATTATCTTCTTGTGCTGAGTAAGGGCGAGTCTGGCCCATATATGCATCTTTAGATGAACCATCGAGTTTAGCACCCCAACTTTCGCCAGAATTTTTATTGTATATGCCTGAATTTCCCTGACCATATTCATTTTGGAATTTTGGTAGGACGAAAGGTCTTTCAGTAGTTACTCCCGAGTTGATGGTAACCGATACTCTGTCTTTTCCCCCTTTTTTGGTAGTGATTACAATTACACCATTACCCGCTGCACTGCCATAAAGTGCGGCTGCGGATGCCCCCCGCAGAATAGTCATAGATTCAATATCGTCCGGGTTAATATTCGAAGCACCATCCGATCCTTGCAAACCACCAAAGTCACTTGTGATGGTTCCATTAGTGCCGTTTGTGATAGGCACACCGTCAACCACAATCAAAGCATTATTGCTTCCTTGAATGGAGCGGTTACCACGGAGCACAATACGGGCACCCGATCCAGGTCCTCCAGAACCTTGGGTAATCACCGCGTTCGCAATTTTTCCCTGCAAGGAGTTTAGCACGTTGTTAGCATCTTTAACCTCAATTAATTGTGAGGGCTTAACCTGCTGAGTTGCATAAACTAGCGTTTTAGTTTGCCGGGAGATTCCCAAAGCAGTAACAACCACTTCGCTAAGCTGAGTGGCATCTTCCGCTAATGCCACATCAACAGCAGACCTCCCCTGGAGAGGAACTTCCTTGGTCACATATCCAATAAAGGAAAATACCAAAGTGCTATTCGATGCATCGGAAACATTTAAAGTGTAGACCCCTTCCGAATCAGTGGCCGTACCGGTAGTTGTTCCTTTTAGCAATACAGAAACTCCCGGCATAGGAGCTCCATCGGTTGCAGCAGTAACTTTACCAGTCACTCTCTGAGCGTACACTGAAACGCTGAGAAGCATTAGCAGGCACGTGAGTTTAAGTAATCGTTTTTTCATAATTGCTTATTATTTTGATTGAAGATAAAGGTGATTTAAATAATAACCAAACAATTTTTGGGATTTGTGTCCGCACACAGTTAAATTGTGTACGGAAACAGGGAAATCCCTAATTTTTTATGTCCAATTCAATAAAAAACATTCGAATCAAGGATATTGCGCAGATGGCCGGGGTGTCGGAAGGGACTGTTGACCGTGTTTTGCACAACCGAGGAAATGTTTCGTTGGTCGCACAGGCCAAAGTCAACAGCGTATTAACAAAAATCCATTATAAGCCTAATGTGTTGGCTCGCTCGCTCGGCAAAGTCAGGAATCTTAAAATATCCGTGATCATTCCTGAATATAGATTTGATCCATACTGGGGTGAGGTGAAATTTGGTATAGCTCAGGCTCAGGATGAATGGAATCAATATGGAGTAACCATCGAACCCTTTTATTACCTCCACGATGGAAATTTGTCTCTTGAACAGGTTGCGAAAGAAGCGCTAAAGGCAAGACCAAACGGAATGGTGTTGGCTCCTATTTTTTATCCTCAGGCAATGACTGTAATTGCATCTCTTCATGAGATGAAGATACCCTATGTCTTATTTAACACCAACATCCCAGAATCCAAACCATTAAGTTTTATTGGTCAAGATTTGCGCAAAAGTGGGCGATTGGCAGGTCAATTAATGGGATTGGACCATAAAGAAAATGACGAACTGGTTGTTATGCACATTGGAGAAAGTGTAAAAGATTCAATATACCTAATGGAGAAGGAAAATGGATTCAAAGAATTTTATAATAAAGAGAGGCATCCGTTTAAGATTACAAGTCTCAACATTGATGCCTCTGAAAAGTCCCTTTCTGAGGCCATCGTACGATTAGTCAAGAATAAAAACATTAAAGGACTTTTTGTTACCACATCAAAATCAGTAGCAACTGTCGCGTCTATCTTATTGAAAAATTCCAGAACAGACATTCGGCTAATCGGATATGACATGCTCAAGGAAAATCTGAAATACCTTAAAAAGGGCGTGATTAGTTTTTTAATAAATCAAAATCCTAAACGACAGGCGTTTGTAGGGATCAGTCATATGGCTAACCACTTGCTTTTCAAGAAGAACGTTCCCCATACTGATCTTTTTCCACTGGAAGTTATTATGCAAGAAAATATTGACTCCTATGTATCCTCTGGAATTCATTGAATTAAAGAATACATTCAATAATATAACTCGGATAATTATTTAAGATGTTAAAACTGTTAACTATGAAACTATTTGTAATACTTATGTTTAGCATTGGTCTTAGTATCAATGCCTCTTCGCAAACCATAGACATTCTCATAAAGAATGGGCATATTATTGACCCGAAAAATAATATTGATGGAGTCAGGGATTTAGCCATTACAAATGGAAAGATTGTTGAAGTAAATCTGAAAATTTCAAGACCTGCAAAAAAAACGATTGACGCTACGGGTCTATACATAACCCCTGGCCTTATTGATATGCATGGTCATCACTTCTTTGGCACCCAGGAAGACGCGTATCTTAGCAATAGTTACGCAGCCTTACCTCCTGATGGTTTTACTTTTCGGTCTGGCGTAACCACCGTGGTGGATGCTGGGGGTGCGGGATGGAGAAATTTTTTAGATTTCAAAAACCAAGCCTTTACTAATTCTAAAACAAGAATGTTTGCATTCCTGAATATTGTTGGATCCGGTATGCGGGGTGGCGCATTCGAACAAAACCTGACCGACATGGATCCGAAACTTACTGCGATGGTAGCAAGACAATATTCCAACCAAATTGTTGGAATAAAACTGGCGCACTACATGAGTTCTGAATGGGAACCAACTGATCGGGCAATTAAAGCGGGAGAATTAGCCGGCATTCCGGTTATGATAGATTTCGGAGCAGCTGACCCCATCCTTTCATGGGATACATTGCTCTTAAAAAAATTAAGACCTGGTGATATTTTAACCCATTGCTTTGGCCAGACAAGCGGAAGAATGCATGTAGTAGAAAATAATAAATTACAACCTTACGCGATTGCCGCCCAAAAAAGAGGCATTATTTTCGATGTTGGTCATGGAGGCGGGAGCTTTATGTTTGAACAGGCCGTGCCTGCTATAAAACAAGGCCTTAAACCTAATTCCATTAGTACCGACCTGCATACTGGAAGCATGAATGCCGGAATGAAAGACATGACCAACGTGATGTCTAAATTGTTGAACATTGGAATGACCTTAAATGAGGTAGTCCTTTGCTCTACATGGAATCCTGCCCAGTTTATTAATAGAAAAGAATTAGGTCATTTATCCGTTGGAGCAGTTGCCGATATAACACTTCTTAGCCTCGAGAAGGGCACCTTTGGATTTGTTGATGTGGGAGGAAATAAAATAGTCGGTGATAAAAAACTTGTGTGTCAGATGACATTTTTGAATGGCGAAGTTGTGTGGGATCTTAATGGCCTATCGGCAATACCCTTTAAATACTAGCAAGGAACCTAACATGAGAAATTCCCTCGCGAAATTTATAGTACTAATAGGTGCGACAATCACGCTCAGCCGGTGTGAAAATAAAATTCAACTGCCCAGAGGTGATTCCGATAATGGTGGATTAGTAACCCCTGTTGGATTTGAGGTTCTTGTGGTTGCCGATAGTGTAGGTAGTGCGCGACATATGGCTGTAAATGAAAATGGAGATATCTATGTAAAGTTACGTGGTGCTAAACCAGGCGGCATTGTGGCACTGCGAGATCTTAACCAGGATGGCAAAGCAGATAGTATTGTTTATTTGAGTCACTATGATGATCAGGGAAATTACGGAACCGCAATGCGCATTCATCAAGGATACCTGTATTTCAGTACGGCCGGAGAAGTCTATAGAAGTAAACTAATCCCCGGCCAATTAGTCCCCGATGGAAAAGTAGAAATGATTGTTAGGGATGATTACAAAAATGATAAACATGGATACGAGCATATAGCAAAACCAATAGCGCTAGATGAATCCGGTGGACTCTATGTGCCTTTTGGATCCCCAGGAGATGTTTGTCAGGAATTAAACCGTGTACCGGGCTACCCAGGCGAAGATCCATGTTCCCAACTCGAAGAGCATGGTGGAATTTGGAAATTCGATGCAAACAAAATTGGACAGACCCAAAAAGACGGTCAGCGGTATGCCACCGGCATAAGGAGTCTGGTGGCCATGGATTGGAATAAATCAGATAACGCCTTATATGTCGCTGTTCATGGTAGGGATAATTTACATGCGACCTGGCCCGATAAATTCACGCATTGGCAAAGTGCCGTTTTCCCTTCTGAAGAATTTCTACGCGTTGAAGAAGGAACCAATGGAGGATGGCCCTACTATTATTATGATCAGGTTAAAGGCAAACGGGTCTTAAATCCTGAGTATGGTGGTGATGGACTAAAGGAAGGGAAAGGAACAGAATTTGTAACTCCACTGATTGGATTTCCCGCCCACTGGGCACCTAACGATTTACACTTTTATACGGGTAATCAATTCCCAGATCGATATAAAAATGGAGCCTTCATTGCATTTCACGGATCGACCAACCGGGCGCCCTATCCTCAAGCTGGATACTTTGTCGCATTTATTCCCTTCGAAAACGGAAAGCCAACTGGCACCTGGGAAGTATTTGCGGATGGATTTGTGGGGGAGAATCCAATCAAAGATGTGAGTGATGCCCCTTATCGTCCAATGGCTATTGCCAGTGGCCCGGATGGTTCACTCTATTTATCTGAAACAGTTAAAGGAAAAATTTGGCGGGTCATTTTTACCGGGAATAAAAAGAATTTTGGTGATTCAAACCTAAGCGCCATGGAAAAGCGTAAAGAGCTTCCTCACATCAGAACCCCCGATGAAGTAAGTGACAACCTGGATAAAGGGAAAGTAGCCGGAGGTGGAAAAATATATGAAGCTTACTGCGCGCCATGCCATCAGTTCAACGGAAAGGGTGATGGAGTAAGGTTTCCCCCACTCGCTGGAGCCAATTGGGTAACCGGAGATAAAACTAAACTAATTAACATTTTATTAAATGGATATGAAGGCAGTATGGATGTGAATGGAATCACGTATGTTGGTACAATGCCCAAACATGATTTCTTGACAAACTCTGAAATAGCAGAGGTACTCACGTACATAAGAAATAATTTTGGCAACAAGGCCGATTCGGTGATGGAGAGTGAGGTAAATAAATTGAGAGAAAGAATGGAACAAGCTATAATAAACTAATAAATAAATTTCAGCAACATGAAAACAAACCGCAGATCAATTTTCAAAAAACTTTTATTGGGTACTACTGCCCTGTTTGGAATATCAGTGGCACAGGCTGGTTCTTCACAGGAAGCTGAACATGGGGACATTATACCGGGAGATGTAGTATTAGATCAAGATATTCCGCTTTTCTCAGGATCACAAACGTATGGAGGCCTGGTTTACATAGCAGGAAAAGGAGCTCATTTTGAAGGTGATATTAAATCCCACACCAAACATGTATTAGACGAGCTACAAAAAGAATTAGAAAAAAGTGGTTCAGCTATGGATCGTGTATTAAAAGTAAATGTGTACCTCAATGATTTGAAAGATTATGCAGGGATGAATGAAGTTTTCAGGGGTCGTTTTGGGAAGAATCCACCCGTGCGAACTACCATTGCCGCTGCGGGTGGAATACCCGGGGATTCGTTGGTAGAGATTGATTGTATTGCCGCATTAAAAAAGAAATAATATGAATACACGCAGAGATATTCTGAAGGGGCTTGTCACCTTGCCCTTATTGGGTTTGACAACTGGAGATGTGCTCGCAGAATCAAGCCCGGAACAAGATTTTGACCGTGATTTTTTCAAAGAACTCGGTGTTCGATCCTTTATTAATGC
The DNA here is from genome assembly GCA_016787755.1 of Cyclobacteriaceae bacterium. GTDB lineage: Bacteria > Bacteroidota > Bacteroidia > Cytophagales > Cyclobacteriaceae > ELB16-189. Next base: position 195,083 of record JAEUUA010000013.1, read on the forward strand.
AGCCGGAACCTACACCGCGTTAACCGCTTCGCTCCCCCATCCAGAGGTAATTAAAGCAATTAACTATGCAGCCCTTCAGTATGTAAAATTAGAAGACTTGCAGGATAAGGTGGGTGAACGCATTGCCGAGTTACTTAAATGTGAAGGAGCTATGGTAACTGCAGGCGCTGCCTCAGCTATTACACTAGGTACCGCTGCAGTTGTTACCGGAGGAGATTCATCAAAAGCGGAAAGAATTCCGACCGATATGACTGGTATGAAGACAGAGGTCATCTTGCAAAAAAATCATCGCGTGGGGTATGACCATGCAATTAGAAATTGTGGAGTAAAAATTATTGAAGTCGAAACACGGAAAGAGTTGGAGGCAGCTATTAATGAAAAGACCGCCATGATGTGGTTTTTAAATGCCAATAATTTCACCGGCCAGATTAAGGATACTGAATTTGTAGAAATCGCCCGGAAGCATAAAATCCTGACGATGAACGATTGCGCTGCAGATGTGCCACCCGTTGAAAATTTATGGAAGTACACCCAAATGGGATTTGATTTAGTCTGTTTTTCGGGAGGTAAAGGATTAAGGGGGCCACAAAGCGCGGGGTTGTTATTAGGAAAAAAAGATTTAATAGTGGCTGCCCGTAAAAATGCCCCTCCAAATGGAAATACAGTGGGCAGGGGAATGAAAGTAAATAAAGAGGAGATCCTGGGAATGTTGATCGCTCTTGAGGTATACTTAAAACGCGATCATAAAGCAGATTGGATCTTATGGGAAAATCAAATTAAACACATTAACGATGTAGTGAAGTCGGTTTCTGAAGTAACTCCTGAAATTCATGTGCCCGAAGTTGCCAATCATGTTCCTTCCATTCGGTTTAGATGGGATGCAAAAAAAATAAAAATCACACCCGATGAAGCTCGTGAGGCGCTGCGCAATGGACATCCTTCTATTGAAACTGTAGGGGGAAGTGAATCGCTGGACATTACTACCTGGATGATGATCCCCGGTGAAGAACGAATAGTTGCAAAAAGAATTAAGGAAATCTTGCAACTTGCAAGTCGTTAAACTAATACAATCTATCCGCGCTATCGTAGTATTAACTTACCAAAACATTAATTAAGCTCGATGATTTTTCCTTTGTATCTTCTCGCGATAATGAGTACTGAAATTTCAAGTGAAAAAATGGCTGTGAAATCCTATTTAGTAAATAATATAAAAGAGGAACTAGGTATAACCGGAAAGGGAGACAGTCCCTTGTGGGAGAATGCCGTTGAGCTATCCGAGTTTATTTATCCTTGGGAAAATGAAACTCCACCCCTTACCTCTTTCAAATCTTTGCATAACAAAAATTGGATTTACTTTTTATATACAGTTGAAGATAAAAACATACTGGTCTACGTAAAGACAAATCACAAATCTGAAGTTGTTAAATCTGATCGCGTGGAAATTTTTTTTAGAAGTGATGATAAACTGTTGCCTTACTACGGATTGGAATTGGATCCTCATGCCAGAGTATATGATTACAAGGCAGAATATAAACGGAAATTTGATGATCAATGGTCATGGCCAAAAAACCAATTGATTGTCAAGACAAGCCAGACAACAAATGGATACATTGTTGAAATAGCAATAAGCAAACAGTCGTTGAAAGATCTTGGTCTCCTAAAAAACAATACCATAGAAGCGGGCCTTTTCAGAGGGGAATGCATTGAGTTAATAGACGGAGCGGAATCGAAAATAAAATGGATAAGTTGGGTAAGACCTAATTCAGATACGCCTGACTTTCATATCCCTTCAGCCTTTGGAGTGCTTTCCTTAAAAAAATAAATCGTATCAAAAATTATTAACGGAGTTGAACCTAAACCTACTCAAATCTTAATGACTCGATAGGATCCAGTTTTGAAGCTTTGTGAGCAGGATAATACCCTGATATTAATCCCACAGCGATGCAGATCAGCATCCCCATCATCATCCATAGCCAGGGCACCACAAATGTATCAATCCCAATTGCTTTTGAAATTAAATTGCCAATTACAATACCTAAAATCACACCCCCAATACCGCCCAGTAAACAAACAACAATCGCTTCAATAACAAATTGTTGACGAATTCTTAAAGGGGTTGCCCCGAGTGCTTTTCGAACGCCCACTTCACGCGTGCGCTCAGTAACAGAAACCAACATGATATTCATCAACGCGATAGAAGCTCCAAGCAATGTAATGAACCCAACCCCAAAGCCACCCCACCGCAATCCGCTTGTTATACTTTCCAACTCTTGAGCTAATGATTCACTTTTCTCAATCTCAAAAGAATTTCCTTCCTCCACCCGATCTTGTCTGATTTTACGCATCAAACCAGTGGCTTCTCCCATTGCATAATCCACCTGGTCCATATCAGAAATTCCTATGGTAAGTCTATAATTTAGAGGCTGGCCTTCTGCCATTTGATTAGCTACCAGAATAGGAAGGATCACCATGTTATCAAAATTATTTTCGGATAGATCTCCCTTTTCCTTTAATAACCCGATCACTTTAAACTGAGTACCTTTAAAAGATATTTCTGTACCAACAGGTAAAGGATTTTGACCATATAATGAAACCGCTAACTTATACCCAATAATGGCCACTTTACTGCCATATTGAATTTCAAAGCGCGAAAAGTTTCTTCCTTCCTGAATATTCAATCCTTTGATGGGTAGGTACTCTTCATTTGCACCACGCACATCCACGTTAGGGCTCGTTTTTTGGGATTCATGTTTTACTTCAGCAAGATTGGTGAGGCGCGCGGAAAGACTAACACTTGCAGGCACTTCATATTGATCAATAAATTTCTGCATTTCTGATAGTGTAAGTCGCGCGCGCACTTTCTCTTTCACCCCATCCTGGTTAGTACCCCGATTCGATTTTGAGTAAACATCAAACGTATTAACTCCTAGGGAGGAAAGACTTTCTGAAACCGAGTATTCAATACCATCTATAGCAGTAAGAATACCCACCAGGGAAGTAATACCAATAGCGACAATGAGAGCAGTAAGCACGGAGCGTAATAAGTTCGCCTTTACTGACCGAAGCCCCTCCCTGATATTTTCCATTAAATTCATGTCGCTGAGTTATTTTATATTTACCAATTGAAAGTGATCGTTATATAGTATGGTTCAAAATTATACCTTTAATCGTTCTATCTAGGAGACTTTTTAATGATTCTTTTGTTACACAAACAAGCTAAATGAGAGGTTTAACGATGCGATTCCGGATTTTGTTTTTGTTTCTCACCCTTTCTGGGGTGGTTTCTGCCAATTCTATTTTTATTCCTATGGATGAAAAGCAGACCAATCATTTGAAAGCGTATGGAATCGCCTATTGGATTCTTAAAAATAATATCGAGGTAGATTGGCTGTTGAACTATCGGGGGGGAAGTTTCATGTGTACCTATACCCCTAAAATTCAAAACGAATTGGTGGTGCGCGGAGTTAGCTACGAAATTATTTCATCGGCTAAAGTCAATGCGATTGTAACAGAAATTGCCAGCCCGGCTTTGAATTTTGACATCATGAAACTGGAGAAGTATCCACGCATTGCGGTATATTCTCCCAAATCGAAATTGCCATGGGATGATGCGGTAACACTTGTACTCACCTATGCCGAAATTCCATATGACGTTATTTACGATGATGAAGTTTTGAATGATTTGTTACCCAAATACGATTGGCTTCATTTGCATCATGAAGATTTTACGGGTCAATACGGAAAATTCTATAGCAACTATGCTAACTATCCATGGTACATTGAACAACAAAAGGAAGCAGAAGAAACTGCCCGCAGGTTTGGAATTCACAAAGTATCACAAGCAAAATTGGCGGTGGCAAAACGAATTAAAGAATTTGTTGCGGGTGGTGGATTTATGTTTGCGATGTGCTCAGCAACCGATACCTATGACATTGCCTTAGCTGCTGAAGGAGTTGATATTTGTGAACGTATGTACGATGGCGATGCAGCCGATCCGCTAGCACAAGAGAAACTAAATTTCGACAACACATTTGCGTTTACTGATTTTCGCTTGTCGCGCGATCCGTATCAGTACGAATTTTCTGACATCGATAATAACTTTCCTGATCGGGGTTTGCGCCAGGATAATGATTACTTCAACATCTTTCAGTTCTCAGCTAAGTGGGATCCGATCCCAACCATGCTAACGCAAAATCACGTGCGCGTGATTAAAGGATTTTATGGCCAAACAACTGGCTTTAAGAAGAAGCTAATCAAATCGGATGTTACTATTATGGGAGAAAATGCTGATATTAAAGAAGCTAAATATTTGCATGGAGTATATGGTAAAGGCTTTTGGACCTTTTACGGAGGTCACGATCCTGAGGACTATCAACACACGGTAGGGGAAGAACCAACCGATCTGACGTTACACCCTAATTCTCCAGGCTTTCGTCTGATTTTGAACAACATTCTCTTTCCTGCAGCTAAAAAGAAAAAACAAAAGACCTAATGCAAGTCTGCCTAAAGCCGGGATTACTCGCCTTCCTTGTTGGTATTATTCTTTGGATGGGCTGTAAGCCTACACAGAATAATAATTCGCCTGAAGATTTAATAAATCAAATTGCCCTTGAAAAATTGGGGGCTGAGTTTGATGCATACCCAAGTCCAGATAAATCTTTTGTACTCTTTACCAAAAAACTGAGTCCCTCCGCAGCCAATACATTCACAAAATTTATCGTGATTGAAACAACTAGCCACAAAGTCGTAATTGAGAAAAGTTACAAGCCTGGATATGTGAAATGGATTAATGATTCGATTTTAGAGCTTCTGGATGCTCCAGGAATAGTGAAACATAACGAAGACCTATCTCCTTATGTAAGGAGAATCGACATCGCGTCATCTAATAATTAACTTATGCAATTTCGGTATTTGCTTATAATCGTCAGCACCTTTTGCCTCACACTATTATGGGTCGTTTGGGAAGAGGTGCCCAATAAACAAGTTGGTGGGTATACTCGTGAAGTTGGAGATGAGTTAGAAGGCCCTGGCCAGTTCAGAGACTTTCATCAATCCATCCGTACACCTGAAGATTTAAGTGGTCCACAGTACAAACTAGGATTTAGAATGCGTGAACTGGAACAAGCTCGCTCGTATGCGCATCGACAACGATCTTCCTCCCGCACCCAATCCAATGGGGTACTGGAATGGGTTGAACGGGGTCCTGCTAATGTACCCGGTCGCACGCGGGCAATAGTTGTAGATCCTGATGATGCTACAAAAAAAACCTGGTATGCTGGTTCAGCTGGAGGGGGTGTTTGGAAAACAATAACCGGTGGCAACAATTGGACCTTACTTACTCCCGATCTCACAAATCTTGCTACTACCGTGCTGGCCATGGCACAATCGAATCATAACATTTTGTACTTAGGAACCGGAGAAAGTTTTGGCGGACTGCCCGGCATTGCTGGAAATGGAATGTTTAAATCAACAGATCGTGGGGAGAGTTGGAGTTATCTGGTAACCACAAATACTTTTTCGGATATTAACCGAATAGTCATTGATCCGGACAATGAAAATATTGTAGTAGCTGCCACATCCAATGGCATTTTTAGGACGGTAACCGGAGGGACGACCTGGAGTCAAGTGTCTGGAAGAACATTTATTGAGGACTTACGCGCTACTCCAAACGATTTTAATATTCAATATGCGACCCAAAATGGAGTAGGCGTTATTAAATCTACCAATGCCGGAGCCACCTGGACACTTTCAAATGAAGGGATGAATCCTTCCGGAAGAATTGAAATTGCAATCTCACCGGTCAATACAAATCGCATCTTCGCATCAGCGCAGGGATCATTATCCGGGTCACAATCGGATCTTTATGTTTCCGATGATGCCGGAGCCACATGGTCTGTTGTGAATGTTGCTATTAATAATACAACGGTTGACTTTTTAGGTGGTCAAGGTTGGTATGATAACACCATCATGTGTGATCCATTTAATGCTGATTTGGTCTATTATGGAGGTGTGGGAATATTTAGATCGCAACTTGAATCTGGCTCAACTGCTGTAAACAGTTATACACTAGTCGAGCAAAATACCACCTTCCTGTCATTGGTAAACTTTAATGCTTCGTTTGCTGGGGGTCGTTTGGAAGTAGGAACAGCCAATGCAAATGTTGAGGTCAGATTTGGTGCCGGTAAAAATCAAAAAGCACATCGTTTTCTTGTACCCGTAGGCGCCACTTCCGGTGTGCCCGATGTTAGTTACAACTATGCCGATTATGTAGAGGTCCCTTTCGAAGTGTGGGACGTAACAAACAACAAACAACTCATGGTTTCATTTCGTGATCAAGACCGGAACGGGCAATTTAATTTGCTGCTTCAAAATACTACGGGGGAGGCTACCACCCATAGTCGTGAATATATTTATATAAGCAATGTAGAATATAATGCATCCAACCCAGCTGCCGGGATAGCAACAAACGGAGGGCACATTTTTCAGCAGATGTACTTCTTTTGGCCCGTGCTTGCCGCAGGAAAAACCTGGCCCGATGACATAATCAGTTCAAACCTTAAAATAAATTTTACTTCCGTACCCAAGCGAAATGCAACCACCATTACGGTAGCAGATCCTTACAATGCATTCGATGGTAAAAATAAGTTTATCACGTTTGGGGTTGATGTGCATCCCGATCAGCATAATCTTTTAGCGGTCCCGATGTCTGCAACTACTTACAAAATCATCAATGCGAGTGATGGTGGTATCGTTGTATCCAATATATCATCAACACCAGGAATTAACTCGGGAGACTGGACCGTGGTGGGAAGGACTTACAACACAGGCCAATTCTATGGCGTTGACAAGCGGCCTGGCTTTAATGAGTATTTTGGAGGTCTGCAGGACAATGGTACCTGGAAGACCCCGGCTGGAACCCAATCATCCAACGCCACTAATTTTCAATTTAGTTTTGGAGGCGATGGCTTTGAAGTGGTGTGGCATAAATTAGACGACAAAAAATTAATTGGTGGCTCTCAAAATAATAACTTCCGCAAGTCAAGTGATGGTGGCATAACCTGGAGTGTTGCAACGAGTGGGCTTACAGGAACTCATCCCTTTGTTTCCAAATTAGCTAACAGCCAGGACAATCCGGAGGTACTTTTCACACTATCCTCAGCGGGTGTTTTTCGATCCACAGATTTTGGCTCAAATTGGATACTTACACCTATTACTGAAAAGTGGGGCACATCTTCTTTAATGGACATTGAAGTATCTCGTGCAAACGCAAACATTGTTTGGGCAGGCAGCGGTATGGCAAACTCAGGCACATTAAGAAATTTGCACGTCTCTACAAATGGTGGAATAACCTTTATCCCCACAAACAATTATACGGATCGTGTACTGGGTGGCATTACTAAACTTGCCTCACACCCTACTGAACCAAACACAGCCTTCTCACTTTTTTCCTTTGCAGGAAGACCTAAAATTTTAAGAACGAGAAATCTGGGAAACACATGGGAAGATATTTCAGGATTTGGAATGAACTCATCGAGCGCCACAGGATTTCCGGATGTGGCCGTTTATTGTTTGTTTGTTCGCCCCGATAATCCTGATATTATTTGGGTGGGTACAGAAATAGGAATCGTTGAATCCCTTGATAATGGAATGACATGGGCATTGCTTGATGACTTTCCCAATGTTTCTGTTTGGGATATGAAAGGTCAGGATGATCAGGTTGTAATTGCCACACACGGACGTGGGATTTGGAGTGCAACGATTGACGCAGAATTATCAACATTAAAAAATCCAATAATTACGGGTATTGGTACTTCTCCACAATCAGCGCTCGCTCTCGGCATAACGCTTGAAAATTTTGATTCAACTCTGGTATTTATATCGGGCGTTAAAATTGGAAAAATTGGTTCCACCTCAGCAGGCAATTACGTCATTAAAATTACCGGTGTCTCCAAGGGTACCGTGCAGGCAAAGCTTATTAGTTACAAATCATCAGCACCCTTTCATTCAGAAACTGTTTCTGGCCAACATCTGCAACTCAATACGTACCAGAATCAATACTTTAACTATTTTAAGCCTACTGCTGTTGCTGATTTTTTCCTTGACTCATTTACCATTCAGGATTTCGGAAGTGCTAACACCAGTTTACAAACTTTTCATAATTATCCTTTGAATAGCAATCTGATTGCCTTTTTAAAGCAGCCTATTATTGTTACCGAAGAACATCCCTTTTTCTTCTATCGCGATGTTGCAATCGTGGAGCCCGGAAACGCTGGATCATTATTCGGTCAATCACAGTTTAAAGATTATGTGGTGGTAGAGGGAACAAAAGACGGTGTTACCTGGATTCCCCTTGCTGATGGCTATGACGCATCCTTAAACCCGAGTTGGTTAAATACCTATAATTCAATGCAAGCAGGTCTGTCTAACCAATTTGTTGATCATGATATCAATCTCAAAAGTAAATTTGCCGTAGGCGACACTCTCCTGTTCAGGTTCAGATTATTTTCCGATAACACGGTTGCTTCCTGGGGCTGGACAGTTGATGATTTATATATTCAACAAGTTCCTACCGGTGTAGAATCTTCAAAAAATATAAGTGCTTGGAGCATGTATCCTAACCCAACGCGAGGAACCGTGACACTCACTTACACCCTTACTCAAAAAACGGCTGTTGAGATTTTAATTCTAGATCCTACCGGAAAAATGGTAGATCAAAAATCATTTGGAGTAAGAGAAATTGGGGTGCATGAAGAAAATTTAACAATGCCCTCGCAAGCCGGAACCTATTTGATTCAGTTGCAAACACAATCCGGCAGAAAAGTATTAAAGATTATAAAGAATTAGTGAATCCTATCCGACCTCACTTCCAAACTCTTGATAATAATAGATTCCTCCAAAAGGATTTCTCGCCACCGTTTCTCAACAAGGTTCGCATCCATATATATTTTGGCCAATGAAAGAAAATTTTTGTAGTGACCTGCCTCAGCTACCATAAGCTCGTAATAAAACTTACTTAGTTCTTCATCGGGGATTCCTTTCCACAACAACCTGAATCGCTCACAACTTCTGGCTTCAATCAATGCATTGAGCAAAAGTTTCTCAATCAATTGCTGATCACGGCTTCCACCTTTTCTAATTATTTTTTGTAATTGATCAACATATTCATCCTTTCGTGGAAAACCTAAATGATACCCGCGCTTAATTAATTGTTCAAGTACTCGTTCGAAGTGGCTCCACTCTTCAGCTACAACAAGCGTAAGTTCCTCCACCAATTGTTTCTTTTCCGGATAGGTAACGATTAGCGAAATGCAAGAGGATGCGGCCTTCTGTTCACAATAGGCATGATCGATCAATATCTCTTCGATATTCTTAGAGGCTATGTTCACCCACCGGGGGTCGGTGGGTAGTTCAAGGCCCAACACATGCTTTTCCATCAGTCAAAGAGTATAAGTTCGAAGCCAAAGTCTAAAATATTCCCAACGCCTCGATAGGTAGGGCTTGGCAAATAGCCTGCTTTTGTAATAAGTTGATTTAGGTTGTGGTATTTGACAAAAAATTTACCTCCCTTAAACTTGCCATTAAAGAATACATCGATCAACGGATAGGCTGGCGTTGCTGTTTGATTCTGAATATAAAATTGTTGAATAGTTGGATCATACGATGGGGCTGTATAGGCTGAGCGCCAATGAGCATCCACTCCGATTTGAACTTGTATAGCATTTTTGAACAAGGTATTTTCAAAAGATAACTGAGTATTAATAAACCATTCGGGTATCCTAACGGCCGCATCATCATTGGTAAGAAGTTTGGTGTATAAAACCTGAGGCCTTAGGTAGAGGTGCCGAAAAAACCGAAGTGACATTCGAAGTTCGGGTGTAAACACTTGTTGATTGCCTGATGACTGAGCAGGAATAACCGCTTGTTCTCCTGCTACGCTATTACTGCGGTAGTAAATATAATTTGTAAGATTTGTGTAGGTGGCACCTGGTGAAACAAAGAAACTTCCAAAGTCACCTTTTAAAAAGGCTGACAATTGATTATAAAATGGATCCGAAAAATTGTTGTTCCAACTATGGTGACTGCCCCGATATGCTAAGGGTAAGAAGGAGGGTTTCGCCAACGAGCTAATACCCGTAGCATCAAGCCAGGGGGTCTTCAAATTTGCTTGAAGCAGGTAATTGCCATCCAGTAAATATTCTGCCCTACCGGATAGTTCACTTAACGAATCAAACCTAAATGCAATCTGGCCACCTACATAATTTTCAATGCCATCATTTTTAAATGATAAAGTTTTTTCATCCACATAACGGGTGTAGGTACTGTACATGCGCATCTTATAAAAAAAACTGTAAAACAAAAAGGCCGCATTTCCCTTTATCCCAATTTCATTGACCGTGGTTTTAAATTCAATTCCGTCCTTCACATGCAGAGTATCGATGTCTGCATCCGTATTGGTGTATGAAAAGTACTTATCATAATGAATCTCCTTTTCCTTTGTATCTATAAAAAAATTATGCTGACGGGCAATATCTAATTTATGATATACTTGAAACGGGGAAGCCAATTGATACTGTTGGAAAACATGAAGCGAATTTCTTAACTCTTCCGATTGAGCGGCCACCAAATAGGGTTGGGCATTTTGATCAAAATATGCCTTAAACGTAGTGTCTTGGGTTAATAGAATTCCCCCATTTTCAAATACCCGATGCCGAATGCGTCTATAATTTGATAGCAAGATATATCGGCTATCAGTTGATTTATACGAGGTGTGAAAATCGTAATAGTGACTGACCGTTTGCCTCACTCCTTTTGTCCGCTGCAATTGCTTATCCGCAAGAATGGGACGATAATTAAAACCAAAATTCCAGCGTGGATTTATATTTCTACTGAACTCAATGTGAGTCATGGCTCGGCCATCTCCACCCCACACTAGACGTATTTTTGTAAACGGTGATTTTGTATCAAAATATATTGGTTCCTGTGTATCGAAATAGAGCGAGAATGTTTGGTAGCCCGGATTTGCACCGATTGTATTTGAGAGAGTTGGAAAAATCGGATTGAGGGCCGTACCCACGTTGCCAAGATCCTGATATCGGTTATTAAATCGTTGAACATACGTCCAGCGGTGGTAGTTGGTAAGCGTTGTGTCTAACGGCCTATAGTTGCTTCTATTTACAAACACATCATGCTCAGTAGACCATAATGTAGTTTTAGGACCATAAATATTTTTGGTGGAGTCATCAACAATTTGAGAACCCCTACCCGAACGTGTTGGGGCACCTGTGGCACGTCTTGATGTATCGTTGGCCATAGGCTTGAGTTCCTTAACAGGCCTGTCTTGCGCGTATGCAGATAAACCAGCAACCAGAAGAAGCACTATAAAGAAACAATTTTTGGAAATCACATTCAAAAATAGATCAGAATTAGGAAAGAGTCTCAGTATTTTCAACATCAGGTGCCTCTTTCAATTTATCAAGTACCACGTGAGATACCAGTGCATCAAAATCTGAACCGTTTTTAATGAATGCAGCGTGAATGGGAAGATAAAACCAGTTTTTCTTTTGTATCGAATCAAAAACCGGTTGCGCGATCAACTTAACCATATCTTTTTCGGTTGTTAAAATTGAATTAATCCCATTCGCATCTGCCGCTTCGTGAATGCCTTCAATATTTTCCTTCGTGTAAACATGGTGATCAGGAAACGTAAAATGCTTAAGCACCTTAAAATATTTTGAAACTTCTATTTCAAGGGGTTCATTTTTGGCAATTCCCGAAACTAAAACTACCTCATCGGTTATCTTATTCGAATGACCAATAGGAACGGGTGCTTTATATCTAGTTTCAGAAAAGAAAACCGGCATTGTGCCCACTATTTTTTTAAGAGATGCTCTGACTTGTTCTTCCTTGTCAACGGTTAGCCCAGTACATTTAGTTACTACGATCGTATGCGCCCGGCGAGCTCCAATCCGAGCTTCCCTCAGCCGTCCGAAAGGAAGAAGAAAATCTTTGTAAAATGGTTTTTGATAATCAGTAAGTAGGATTGAAAACTGGGGAATCACGGCTCGGTGTTGAAAAGCATCATCCATTATTATCACCTGCACCTCGGGACGTTCATGCAAGATGGTTGGAATGGCAAGAGCGCGTTCTTCACCTACAGCAACTGTAATTTTACTACCAAACTTTCTAAAAAGCTGGTAAGGTTCATCGCCAATTGTACGAGCGTTATCCTGTTCATTAGCGATTCGAAATCCTTTGGTGTTGCGTCCATAGCCGCGACTTAACGTAGCCACCTTAAACTGCGGGCTTAATAGGTTTACCAGATATTCAACCATTGGGGTTTTACCAGAACCCCCTACGTTTAGATTTCCAACACAAATTACCACTGAATCAAATTGAAAAGATTTTTTGTGACCGATGTCGTAAACATAATTTCTAAGTCGGGTTGCCAAATTAAAAAGCCAGGCAAATGGCAATAAAAAATACTTGAAAAAGGTCATAAAAGTGAGTACCGCAATCTTTCGCTATTTTTGAACAAAAGTACATAATCAATGGCAACTGAGACCATAAAAGATATTGCTGATTATCTCGAAAGCCTGGCTCCTCTTGCCTATCAGGAAGATTATGATAACTGTGGCTTGATCATCGGAAACCAACGAGATCATGTTACCGGAATTCTGATTGCGTTAGATTGCACAGAAGCGGTTGTTGATGAGGCCATAGCCACTTCTTGCAATCTGATTGTTGCTCATCATCCCATCCTTTTTAAAGGGATAAAAAAACTAACGGGTGGTACATACGTGGAGTCCGTTATTATAAAAGCAATCCAACATAGAATAGGCATCTATGCCATCCATACTAATTTGGATAATGTTCTAAATGGTGTTAATAAGAAAATCGCAAGTCGCATTGGATTAGCAAATCTGCAAATTCTTCAACCGAAGAGGGATTTGATGAAACTTGTTACGTTCATTCCGAAAGATCAAGAAGTAGTTGTCACCGCTAACCTGCACAAGGCCGGAGCAGGACAAATTGGCAACTATAAAAACTGTAGCTTTTCTGTTTCGGGAAAAGGACGATTCACACCTGGCGAAGGTGCCAGTCCAGTGAAGGGTGCCCTCAATCAACCTGAAACAGTTGAAGAGGTGCGTGTAGAAGTTATTTTTTCAGCACACCTTCAACGTAGTATTCTTAACGCCTTGCGCGAAAGTCATCCTTATGAAGAAGTAGCATATTACCTAAGTGAACTTCAAAATGAAAATCTGGAAGTAGGTGCTGGACTCGTTGGGGAGTTAGAAGTACCAGAAGACACCCATTCATTTTTACATCGACTCAAATCAACAATGAATACAGGCTGTATTAGGCATACCAAAGTTACAACCCAAAAAGTGCAGAAGATCGCTATATGCGGGGGCTCAGGCAGTTTCCTCTTACAGAAAGCAATAGCGCACAGAGCCGATGTTTTTATTTCATCTGACTTTAAATACCATGAGTTTTTTGATGCCAATGGCAAAATTATCATAGCCGACATTGGGCATTATGAGAGCGAACAATTTACTAAAGAACTTATAGGTGAGTTTTTGAGAGAAAAATTCCCTACTTTTGCAATCGCTTTTTCAAAAGTTGTCACAAATCCAATTAGCTACTTGTAAGTAATGGAAAATCAAACAGTTGCACAGAAACTCGAAGCCCTAGTAAAATTACAATCCATAGATTCAAAACTGGACGAACTCAAGAAACTGAGGGGCGATCTACCCGATGAAGTACAAGATTTAGAAGATGAAATGGAGGGTTATAGAACCCGATTAGGCCGTTTTGAGGGTGAATTAAAGGAATTAGAGGAATCCATTAAGAAGAATAAGGAGGGGATTAAGGAGTCGGAAAAACTTGTAAAGAAATATAATGAGCAACAAAAGAACGTTAAGAATAACCGTGAATTTGATGCTATAACAAAAGAAATTGAGCTCCAGGAACTTGAAGTTCAAATTTGCGAAAAGCGAATCAAAGAAGCAAAGGATAAAATAGAAGCCAAAAAAACTGAAATTGGTTCTATCGAGGCGCTTATTAACGGAAGAAATGAAGATCTTCAAAGTAAAAAAGACGAACTGGAAAGCATCTTGAACGAAAGTCAGGAAGAAGAAAAAAAATTATTGGTTGAACGGGAGAAAGCGACTAAAAAAATTGAAGACAAACTTCTAAAGCATTATACCCGTTTAAGAACTAACCTTTCAAACGGATTAGCGGTAGTTCGAGTGGTGCGTGGAGCAGCTGAAGGTTGCAATATCATTATACCTCCGCAAAAGATTGCTGAAATTCGTGAGAAGAAAAAAATTGTTATCGATGAACATTCGGGAAGGATATTGGCAGATGTAGACTTAGGTCCTGTTGACGAAGAAGTCAAACCTAAGAAAGCAGCTCCGGCAAAAAGAGCTAAAAAAGTTGGTTAATAGAAGAACTATACAATCTATAAAAAAGGCAGGCATAACTACTTGCCTTTTTTTATTATCGTTCGGTTCTTTTTCGTCAGATCTTATTTGGCAATTTGACCCTGAGTTGCAAAAAGCTTATTATCTGGTCACGAATCTTCAGTCTGAAAGAGCTACTGAAGCGCTGAAAAAAATTAACACAAATGAGTTACATAAACTCTACGTTCAAACGCTGAACGAAACAATTACGATACTGATCACCGAGGACCACAAAGGATTTCTAGAAATTGATGAACGATTTAAAACTCGAATCAAATACCTGGAAGGGTTGCCAGTAAGTGGCGAAATCTTGTTTCTATTAGCCGAACTTAACTTGCAACGTGGATTTTGCTACTTAAACCTGGGGCAGGAATTAAACGCTGTAATGTCTATTCGGAAGGCCTATCAACTTACTGCCGATTGCCTAAAAAAGTATCCTGAGTTTGTACCCATAAAAAAAACAAATGGGGTGCTCCAGGTTATGGTTGGTTCGGTACCTGATAAGTATAAATGGTTTATCAGTCTTTTGGGAATGAAAGGATCTGTGTCCGTAGGGCAAAAACAACTAACTGAACTCCGAAACTCTAAATCATCGTTAAGTCAGGAAGCCACCATCTTATATTTTACCATAAAAGGATTTATTAATCAGGAATTTGAAACAGCAGCAGTAGGGATAAATACCTGCTTATTAGAACAACCCGACAACAGGCTATTATTATTTATTGGAGTCAATATGCTCATAAAAGACGCTCGAAGCGAAGAAGCACTTGCCCTGATCCACCGCATTGACATTCAAAATCAGGGTTTGCCAATGCATTATATTGATTACCTGCGGGGCGAGGTTCTGCTACAACGAGGGGATTATGCTAAATCCATTGAAGCCTTTCAACGATTTATCAAGAATTACCCGAGTGTAAGTTTTAAGAAAGACTCCTATTTTAAAATAGGCCTTGGCTATTGGTTGCTCAACGATTCCAAACAGGCTAAAAGTAATTTCGATAAAGCTAAAATAACAGGTTCTGACAAAGCGGAGCCAGACAAATATGCCGCGAAGCAGTTAGAGGAAAGTACTTATCCCAACAAGAAATTACTAAAAGCTCGATTTAGCACAGACGGTGGATACTATAAAGAGGCTGCCTCAATTCTACATACTATTACTCCTCATGATCTTACTAATGCAAAGGATCAAACAGAATATTATTATAGAAAAGCACGTTTGGCACATCGTACGGGTGAAATTTCTGCTGCGAAAATTTTTTACCAACAAAGTATTGATATGACAAAAAATAATCCATGGTACTTTGGAGCCAATTCAGCCTTACAACTGGGCTATATAGCTAAAGATCAAAAAGACTATACAAAAGCAAAAAAATATTTCGAACTAGCCCTTAGTTTTCCAAAACATGAATACAAAAATAGCATTGACACTAAAGCGCGCACTGAACTTGAATGGTTAACTAAGATTAAGGCATAATAATAGAATCCAGTACTTCAGCAGATACCTTCAGGCCTTTTAAGTGAGTTGTGTCATTATGTTTTTTTACAACGAACATGGAGCCAGTGTGTTCAAGTAAGTAAAGACAAAGGTTTTCATGCTCAAACATATCCATACTTCGAAGTGGATAGTTTAATAGCCGGCACAGTAAAATCCTCATGGCCCTTCCATGCATACAAATCAAAATGGTATTTTCATGAGTCTGACTCATGATATGCTTTAATTCAATTTCTTGTCTTTGGGCAACATCATTTGGACTTTCTCCACCTTCAATTCGTTCGCACGTATTGCCCAATTGCCATTGGTTCAACATCCAATGATAATACGAATCTTCTTCAGGGGTAATTTTCTTACCCTCCTTATTACCCCAGCTAATTTCGTTCAGACCGCTCAAACTTTCGCAGGGGATACCCGCTCTCAGAAAAAGGTCTACTGATTCGTGGGTTCGCTTTAAAGCTGAAGTATAAATTTTATCAAAGACTACATGTTTATAAGATTGAAAGAAAGCCTCGGCCTGCGCCATTCCTTTTTCATTCAGAGAAGAATCCACACCACTGCCCTGAACAATGCCTTTCAGATTAAAATCCGTTTGACCGTGCCTGATGATATATATTTTTTTGCTCATCAATTCTGCCTAATTTCAGGCCGCTAAGAATATGCGCGCAAAAATAAGGAAATAGTTTAAACTCCCCTTTCATGTCCCACTTCCGTCCAGGAATAACCATCGAAATCCTCAACAAATTTTCAGCCAATACATTAGCGAGTCACCTGGGTATTGAGGTGATAGGAATTGGAGCAGATTCAGATTCCATCACTGCAAAAATGCCGGTGGATCACAGAACCCATCAGCCCCTTGGGTTGTTACATGGGGGCGCTTCGGTTGCATTGGCCGAAACGTTGGGAAGCATTGGAGCTATGTGTTGCCTTGATTTTGATAAACAATATTGTGTTGGTCTAGAAATTAATGCAAACCATATAAAAAGTGCGAGGAGTGGATTTGTGCACGGTACCGCCAAACCCATTCACATTGGCAAAAGAACACAGGTCTGGGAAATAAAAATTGTGAATGAAAGCCAGGAATTAGTTTGCATCAGCAGAATTACCTTGGCGATAATCGATAAGAGGTAAGTATTAAAAATGGTTTCATCAACAAATCAAATCAAGGAAAAACAAGAAAAGTCATTCCTGTATCAGGCCATACAAGAGGCGTTAAATCAGGGGTTTCCTTTTTCACTTTGGAAAACTCCCGATCAACATGAAAAGCATCTCATTATCTGTCAACGAGGATTAACGTATGTGGACGAAGTTACCCTGGAAGAATCAACTTCCGGTTTTGTCTTTGCTCCTTTTCTTCCCGAACAAAAAAAAATAATTTTCCCGGCAGATGTATTGTATCGTTTTGAAAATGGCGTTCTTAAGGAGGCAACAAACCACGATGATTCTAATTTCAATCAATCTCAATTTCAAAATCTTCTTCCATTTAATATTCGGGAATCAGAAAATATAAATACGGTTGATTTTAAAGATTTGGTAGCGCTAAGTGTAAAACAAATTGAAGCAGATGAATTCGAGAAAATCGTTCCTTCGCGAGTAAAAGACATCTCCATTGATAATAAATTTGATTTATTGAATGCCTTCGAACTGCTATGTGAAAAACATCCAAACGCATTAGTATCACTCGTGTCATCCTTGGAGACCGGAACCTGGATGGGAGCAACACCCGAGTTGTTGGTTAGTGTTACCGGAAACAAATTCAAAACTGTCGCTCTGGCAGGTACATTACCGTACTCGCCCGACTTAAATTTAAAATCAGTAGCCTGGACACAAAAGGAAATTGAAGAGCAAGCGCTAGTTTGCCGATACATTATCAACTGCTTTAAAAAAATACGCTTGCGGGAATATGAGGAACATGGCCCAAAAACTATTGTTGCAGGAAATGTAATGCACTTGAAAACTGATTATGAGGTTGATATGCAGGCAACAAATTTTCCGCAACTTGGGTCGGTTATGCTAAAGCTCCTTCATCCTACCTCCGCTGTGTGCGGAATGCCGTTAGAAAGCACACTTTCATTTTTGAAAAAGAACGAAGGCTACGACCGTCAGTTTTACAGCGGATATCTGGGACCCGTTAACATTAAAAAAGAAAGTCATGTGTTCGTCAATCTTCGGTGCATGCAACTTTTTTCTGAAAAAATTAGATTGTATGCAGGTGCAGGTATAACAGCCGATTCCGTGGCAGAGATGGAGTGGCGTGAAACTGAAATGAAGATGTCCAATCTTCAAAAAATAATTAACCAATATTAAGCCCTTGCGCCTTCAGCCCATTTATGATATTGCCGAATTATGCGCACGTCATGGCATACGTGAAGCGATTCTTTGCCCGGGATCTCGCTGCGCTCCGCTTACCCTGGCATTTTCAAGACACCAAGAAATTAGGTGCAGAACCATTAGTGATGAACGAAGTGCAGCTTTCATTGCATTGGGCATCGCACAGCAAACCAACATGCCGGTTGCATTGATTTGTACCTCGGGCTCAGCTGCTTACAATTTTGCACCCGCCATCGCGGAAGCTTCTTTACAAGAAATTTCGTTACTCATCCTTACAGCTGATCGACCCAGAGAATGGATTGACCAATGGGATGGACAAACGATTCGGCAAAACAATATCTATGGAAATCATGTAAAAAAATCGTTCGATCTACCCGAAGATTGTTCGCATCCAGATTCAGTGTGGTACATTAACCGGGTAACAAATGAAGCACTTATCCTGACTCAGGAATTTCCCAAAGGCCCAGTTCATATTAACATTCCGCTTCGAGAGCCGCTTTATCCATCGGCAAACGAAAAAATAATCTTCACTAAAAATATTAGGAGCATTGGGGTTAATCAGCCTAAACTGGTCTTATCCGAATCTGATAAGAATTCATTAATCAAAATCTTATCACGTTCGACCAACGTACTGCTTATTGCCGGACAACAGGATTTTGATCAAGAACTTGCCAAAGCAGTTAATGAATTTTGTAAAGTAAATCAGGCTGTTCTTGTTGGTGATGTAATTTCAAACTATCATGCACTTCCTGATACTATTCGGTATGCAGATGTCTTTCTGTCAGCGTGCAGCGAAGCTATAAAGAAGGCGCTGAAACCAGATTTGGTAATCACGTTTGGTAAATCCGTGATTTCTAAAAATCTAAAACAATTTTTGCGCTCATTTTCACCCGCTCAACATTGGCATATTCAACCCACTGGAATTTCGGCTGATACCTTTCAATCACTCACTCAAATTATTCATTGCGATCCACTATCTGTGTTTAAAAGTTTGAGCGATTCGATTACGATTGATAAATCCCAACTGATAAAAAAGGAAAAATACACCCAGCGCTGGAAGAAAGAGGAACAACGTACTCAACTTTCTAGTTCAAGATATTTTTCTGAGTCTTCATTCAATGAACTTTCGATTCTCAAAGAAATCATTTCCTCTCTACCCAAGAGATGCAATTTACACGTTGCCAACAGCATGTCGGTTCGATATGCTAACCTGATTGGGTTAACCGAAAAAAATAAGGGAGTGCAGGTGTATTCGAATCGTGGCGCAAGCGGGATCGATGGCTGCACAAGTACTGCGGTGGGTCATGCACTGAGTAGCGATGTGCCTAATATTTTAATTACAGGAGATCTTGCCTTCTTTTATGATCGCAATGCATTCTGGCATAACTATTCAATCCCCAACCTTAATATAGTAGTGGTTAATAATGGTGGTGGAATTATTTTTAATTTGATTGATGGCCCGGATCAACTGGAAGAAAAAGATCAATACTTTATTACCGAACAAAAACTTTCAGCGGTTCATCTCGCCAACGAGTTTGGATTTCACTACCAAAGAATAGAAACACCTAAAAAGTTAAAACCATCACTTAAAGATTTTTTTGGCGTAGGCCAGAAAACTAACATCGTAGAAATTATTAGTGATCAGGAATCCGGAAAAAAAGCGTTTAATAAATTCAAAGAGCAAATAAAAAAAGGTTATGAATCTTAACTACAATTGGAAACCCGTAAAAGAGTATAAAGAAATTCTGTTTCATAAGTATGAAGGAATTGCGCGCATTAGCATCAACCGTCCACACGTTCATAATGCCTTTACACCACTCACCATTCAGGAAATTCTTGACGCGATGAATATGTGTCGAGAGGATAGCGAGGTTGGTGTGATTGTACTAACCGGTGAAGGGGGTAAGGCATTTTGCAGTGGGGGTGATCAAAGTGTACGCGGCCATGGTGGTTATGTGGGAACAGACACCGTGCCCAGGTTAAATGTACTTGACCTACAAAAATTAATTCGGTCAATTTCTAAACCTGTAATTGCCGCAGTAGCTGGCTGGGCCATTGGGGGCGGGCATGTATTACATGTGGTGTGTGATTTAACCATTGCTGCCGAGAATGCCCGTTTCGGGCAAACCGGTCCTATTGTTGGAAGTTTTGATGGTGGATTTGGCGCTTCCTACCTGGCTCGAATTGTAGGACAGAAAAAGGCACGCGAAATTTGGTTTCTTTGCGATCAATATGATGCCAACGAAGCATTGGATATGGGCTTGGTAAATAAAGTTGTTCCGATTGAAAAATTGGAAGAAACCTATGTTGAATGGGCAAAGAAGATTTTGAAGAAGAGTCCGCTTGCTATACGCATGCTGAAATGTTCATTCAATGCGGAGTTAGATGGCCAGGCCGGAATTCAGGAATTGGCTGGCAATGCAACTTTGTTGTATTACTTGAGTGACGAAGCGAAAGAAGGCAAGAACGCATTTTTAGAAAAACGCGAACCCGATTTTTCTAAGTTCCCAAAGTTCCCTTGATTTCATGGAAGCCTTGATTAGTCTTAACGGAAAGCAATATTCCTTATCGGATATAAAGTCAGGGTTGGCAAAAGACAGTACTTCATCACAGGAAAATTCAGTTTTCCAATTCTGCCATACTTGGTTGAATGGGAAAAATAGTTATGTCCTTCAAACTTCAGGTACAACTGGAGCGCCTAAAAAAATCTCTGTAACAAGAGATCAGCTGTGTGCAAGCGCAAAACTTACAGCCGATTATCTCGGGTTAAAAAAAGGACTTAACGCGCTACTGTGTTTAGACATAAATTACATTGCGGGCGTAATGATGTTGGTTCGTTCACTGGAATCAGGAATGAACATGTATGTAACCGATCCTGCTGCCAATCCATTTGATAAAATTTCTTCGACCACTCAGATTGACTTCACTGCACTTGTCCCCTATCAGGTTCAAGCTATTCTAAAATCTAAAAGCAAACACCGATTGCATGAGGGTATTTTTTTAATTGGTGGCGCACCTGTACCAAAAAAAACATTCGAAGAACTTCAATCCTACTCGGGAAAATTCTATGCGACCTATGGCATGACGGAAACGCTTTCGCACATTGCCTTGCAACGATTAAATGGAGAAAATCCAGCAAACTTTTTTCAAGTACTTTCAGGCATTTCTGTACACGTAGATGAAAGAGGATGTTTGATTATCAATGCTCCACATATAAATCCAAACCTCATTGTCACCAATGATTTGGTGGAACTGATCGGCTACGATAAATTTATCTGGTTGGGTCGTGCTGATACCATAATCAATAGTGGTGGAATAAAGATCATTCCTGAAAAAATGGAAGCTGTTATAGAATTAATTTTTAATGAGTTGACATTGGAGAATCGCTTCTTCATTGCCGGCTTTTCCAATGCGGAATTAGGTCAGGCTGTTACTTTAGTCATTGAAGGGAAATTATCAATAACTCAGGAACAACGATTAGCTGAACGGTTAAAGCAAAAACTGAATCGATATGAGGTGCCAAAGTCTATTCGGTACACTCCTGCATTTGTAGAAACCGATACCAAGAAGATAAATAAAACAAAGACGTTAGAAACCATTCAAAATTAAACACCCCGCCCGCCTCTTCCAGTTGCAGGAAGAGATCGGGTAAAGGCCAAACCGCTAAGTTTATTTCTTTGATTTCAATTGCAAGATCTCTTTTTGAAGATCAAGCACAACGCCAGCTAATTGCTCAACAGATACATCTGATTTTTCATCCACATCAGGAAACTGAACACTGATGTAAGCTTTGGCCGACCACACCTCCAACACATCAGAGCCACTTAGTTGAAAAGGTGCATAATGACGATTGTCAGATACCAGGAAAAGATTTCCATTTTCTTCGAGGTAGTTAAATACCCGTTTGTACACCACGCCCTCGCGCTCCGTTACCAACACATACGTCTTTCCACTTTTAATATTTTTTAGGTCATCGACATACTCGCCAACAATAATACTTCCCGGCATCAATGGAAGCATTGAATCACCGCTGATCTCAAAAGCACGATAGGTACCTTGCTTCAGGTTGGGTAAATTAAAATGAGGCAACTCTTTAACATATTCTGCATCAGCAAATCCATTGAGATAACCGGCTGCGGCCTTTTGTGGAACAAATTCAATATTTTGTTTATCGTTTGAATCCACGGTTACCACAACTACTTCTTTGCCCCGCGTATAATGGAGTGTAGAACCCGGTGTCTCGCTGGAAAAGTCAACACCTATCAATTGATCCACAGAAATAGAAAATACTTCGGCCATCTTTTGAAGCAACTCCAAACGTGGCTCGGCTCTTCCCTCTTCATAAGCTCCAACCAATGACCGCTTAATGCCAAGTTGTTGGGCAAATTGGTCTTGCGTAAATGACAATCGCTTACGCAGAATTCGGATGTTTTCGTTTAGTTTAACCATTGCTATTTTTTAAATATTAAGATCTTACCAGAATTGATGGTTCGGTTTCCTAATGAAAAAAGATTGCGCTGAAAATAGCGCTCTGAATTACTCATGGCCTCCAGGTGGCGGTTGATTTTATTCAAAATTTCTGAAACGGAAGTTCTGGGTTCAGCCAGCAAATAGCCATAATACCCTGCAGTGGTGTCACCCGTACTAAAATCTATTTGAAACCGGCCTGAATCGAGCTTTTTACTCTTAATCCTTAGTTTAGAACTTTCCATTAGCTAATAATTTTAGCTAAATAAGAAATAATCATCCAGAATGTCAAAAAATAAACTAAAATACTTAGTTAAATGTCAATTGTACCCCATTCAAGGCCTTTTTTAGATTGAAGCATGCCTTTCCTTACAGCAAGCGGGGAGTACACGTTATCAATATAGATCATTCCCGTTCCCAACCCTTGCGGGGTCTTAACCTGATATTGAGCTACAAATTGGGCAATTGCGTTAAGCCCAATGTTACTTTCGAGTGCCGATGTAATCCACCAACCAATTCCCAGGCTTTCACTGATGCGAATCCATTCGGCACAGGATTGAAGACCGCCATGCAAGGTGGGTTTCAAAATTATATGCTGTGGTTTAATAGACTCAAGCAATTGCTGCTTTGCAGATTGGGTGCTAACTCCAATCAACTCTTCATCCAACGCAATGGGTATGGGCGATTGTTGGCATAATTCAATTAACTCTTCTTGTCCGGGTTTAATAGGTTGCTCAATAGAATGAATGTTAAAGCGAGCCAATTCTTTTAATTTATATAAAGCCTCGTCTGCTTTAAATGCGCCATTGGCATCAAGCCGTATGATTATCTTATCCCGAAAGTATTTTCTGCGAATGTATTGAAGTACATCGCACTCCTTTTCAAAATCATGACTTCCCACTTTTAATTTTAGGCACGTAAAGCCATCGCGGATTTTAATTTCAATTTGCTGAAGCATGAAATCGAGGCCACCCATCCAGATCAACCCATTAATTGGAATCGGTTCGCCTTCAAGAAATTGATTCTTAAAAATGATCTTTTCCCCGCCTTGTGCCCAATCGAGTAAGGCCGTCTCCAATGCAAACAAGAACGATGGATACTGTACTATTTTTTCGGAGCCATATAGTTGGTTAATAAAATCACCTACTGAATTCAATTCCGCTTGAGGTTCTGTAATTGAAGTACTATTAAAATGTACAATTAACTCTTCAAGGTTTGTTTCTAGTTCCATATTATGCTCTGGGTTCAATCCCGGCAATGGACCACATTCACCAATACCAACCACCTCAGGCTTATTATCGTCCCATATTTTTACAAACCAGGAGGTCTTATCTTTCATGGTTCCGCGTGAGGTACGGGCATTGAATGAAAATTGAAAAATCCGTTTATGTATACTTGCTTTAAGAGACATGATTTAAAATTGCCACGAATGCACGAATATAAATTAATGATCGCGAGTAACACAGGTTTTTGTTCTTTTACAACAGATACGCGATTAAGTTAAATTAACCGCAAAGTTCGCGAAGGTGCGCAAAGAAGTCATGCATAAAATTGGATCAACCAAATCATCTCAGCGAAACTCTCCGACCTCTGCAGTTTAAAAGCCAACTGATTACTGCATTTCGTATTTTCGCGATGTGATTGAAAAAATTCTAATTAAAGATTTTACGTATGAGTTGCCTGCCGAGCGCATAGCCCTGCATGCACTTGCCAACCGTGATCAATCCCGCTTATTGGTTTATAGAAACGGAAACATTGAGCATGATCGCTTTACGAATCTTACAAACTTCCTGCCCTCCAACAGCACACTATTCTTTAACGACACCAAAGTAATTCCTGCCCGGCTTATCTTTCAAAAAGAAACGGGTGCCCGCATTGAGCTCTTTCTGCTAAATCCTGTAGCACCAACCACCCTGGTTCAATTAGCTATGGAAACTAAAGGCATGGTTCAATGGCAATGCGCCATTGGTAATTTAAAACGCTGGCCGGATTGGTTAATTCTAACGATGAACTTGGCTGGTGTAACATTAAATGCAATTTTAATTGATCGCGAGCAGCGCATCGTTGAATTTTCCTGGCACCCTGAATCTAAAACCTTTGCCGAGGTCATCACGCGTGTTGGTTCAATCCCATTGCCACCTTATCTGAACAGAAAGGTGGAACCATCCGATAGTAATTCATATCAAACTGTATACTCAACCCATGAAGGGGCGGTAGCTGCACCCACTGCCGGACTTCATTTTACCAAAACAATTTTAGAGCAACTTAAAACCAACGGACACGCCACTCAGTTTCTCACCCTCCACGTAAGTGCAGGCACGTTTCAACCTGTAAAAGTTGAAAATGCAACCGACCACATCATGCATCGTGAGCAAGTGGTGATCACCAAAGAAAATCTGGAATCGATGCTTTCGGCTAAGACCGTGGTGGCAGTGGGTACTACCTCATTGCGCACGCTTGAAAGTTTGTATTGGTATGGGGTCAAATTAATGGAGCATCCAAATTCGGAATTCAGCATCACACAACACGATGCCTACACGTTGCCAGCGCACCATACAAAAGAAGAAGCGCTTACCCAGGTTTTAAAAAAACTAAAAAAGGATTCTATGAATCACCTAATGGGAGAAACTGCTATTTACATCATGCCTGGCTATGCCTTCCGAATGACTGATGTGCTGATAACAAACTTTCACCAGCCCGCTTCAACCTTACTATTGCTGATCGCTGCTTTTGTTGGCCCCGACTGGAAAATGATTTATCAACAAGCTCTTGAACATGGGTATCGGTTCTTAAGCTATGGTGATAGCTCCCTTCTTTTTGGTAAAAAAGAGTAGGCCTCCTTGCTTACCAAAACGCCAACCAAATAATTAACAATGTTGATTTTATCGTTGGGATGATAATGAAATCAGGGGAGCATAATCACAACTCGCACATTATCAGTTGATAACTATTGATAAAATGAACTCTTAATTGAATAGGAATTTTCGATGAAATGTTTAAAATTTAAGGTTAAAACCTAACTATGTTGTCAAGGCTTTGGAAAATGTTGGATGTTGAGCCTGAAGAAACCGGGCCGGTATCACTTTTATTGATCCTCAGTTTTTTGATGGGACTGTTCTTAGCTACTGTTGCGGTTGCTTCCCAAACCCTTTTCCTTACCACGTTTGATGAAAAATTTGACCTTCCAAAGGCGATTGCCATCTCCGGAGTAATGGGAATGGCTGTAACTATGCTTTATAATTTCCTTCAAGGCCGCATTCCTTTTACCGCCCTTGCCATTCTTTGTTTGTTGCTTATCACTTCACTCACTGCCTTTTTGGAATTTGGCGACAGCTTTATCGAAGATACCGATAATTTGTACCGATTTGGGTTTATGCTCATCCTGCCCTTTACCTTTTTGATCCAATTAGTGTTTTGGGGATCCTTCAACAGGATGTTTAACGTTCGGGAAGCTAAACGGCTGGTGGGCAGCGTAGATGTGGGAACCGATTTTGCAGCCATCCTTTCATTTTTCACGATTCCAATTTTACTGGGGTTAGGAGTTGACCTGATCTCTCTATACACCATTGGGCTTGTCAGTATTACTGGGTTTGTGATTTTATTCAGCATCATGGCAAGCCGCTACTTGATCAAAGGAAATGCGGTCGTTAAATCTGAATCGGACCTTAAAAAACTCTCAATCGGCCAATTCATTGGCAATAAGTACATTATGTTGCTCTCCTTGTTCGTAGTTGTTTCTATAGTCTCGCAGCAGTTTGTGGATTACTCTTTTTATAATGCGGCCACTATTCAATTCAATAACGTTCAACTTCCTGTCTTCTTGAGTTACTTTGAAATGACGGTGGTGATCTTTGGATTTTTGTTTACCACGTTTGCCACGGATAGAATCAATCAGGACTATGGACTTCGGGTTTCACTCCTGATTAATCCATTGTTGCTTATCCTTTTCACCATCTCAGCTTTTGCGTTAGGATCCTACTTTGGATACGATCTTACTACTGGCGAAAGCAGTACCATTATTTTCTTTTTTATCGCTATCGCGATGAGTAAACTATTTATCAATTCACTTCGCGATGCGTTGGATAATCCTACGTTCAAGTTTTATTATGTGCCTATCGATAAGGAGATCAACATTGATGCACAAACTAAAATTGAAGGATTTGTAACGGCATTCGCCAGTGCGGTGGCCGGGGGATTGATTGTATTAATTAACCAGTTTAAGGGCTTTACCGTGTTATCTATTACACTTTTTGCACTCCCGGTGTTGGTAATCTGGTATTGGGTAACCAACCGCATGTATCATGGCTATCGCGAAACACTGCAAGATTCCTTGGTCAAAAATAAGTCGGCTGTCAAGAAAAATCTGGTAAAAGAGTACACCATGGATAGTGTACTCGAAAAAGAAGTCAACAGCACGATAGAAGAAAAAATAATCTACGGCCTCAAGTTGATGGAGAAATTAGAGCCTGCCCTCTTCGAAACTTCCCTGCTTCAACTGGTTGATAACAAGTCGAAAAAAATTGCCGGATTTGCTCAATCCAAAATTCAGGAACTTGGAATCCAGCATACAGATTCTGAAATAAAAGGACTTGCTGCACAAGCTGCCGGCATGGCTGAAGACAGCGACCTGCTCTCCATACCGGTTGAAAAATTGATGAAGTTGAGTAAGTCGGTAAAGCAACCCGATCGGTTGCTGGCTGCTAAGCTTATGCGCAAGCTCACCAATCAAAAAACGATTTTCATTTTGCTGGAACTCATGCGCGATGCGGATCCGAAAGTGAGAACAGAAGCGTTGCTGACAGCCCGAAAAGTAAAGCGACCAGAAACCTGGAACGTACTTATTGAGTTACTCTCATCGCCACGGTATGCTCATCAGGCTGCAGCCGCGCTAAAGGAAGCCGGGGCACCTGTACTCCCCATCTTAGAAGCAGCCTTTCACAAGTCCGGTCAGAATGATTTAATCATGCTTAAGCTCATTCAGATTATGGGCCATATCCCCGGTTCGGAAAGTTTGCAGATGCTCTGGAAAAAAATTGATTACCCGGATAAACGCGTGGTCAGCCAGATTTTGTATAGCCTACGCTACATTAACTATAGGGCACAAGGCCGCGAAGCATTAGCTGTAAAAGACTTGCTTGATACGGAGATGAGTAAAACGCTCTGGAATTTAGCTGCGCTCCATGAACTTACAGGCGAAGATCAATACACCTACTTAAAAGAAGCACTCCGCGAAGAAATTCGGGATAACTACGATCAAATTACTTTACTTCTTTCTTTGTTATACGATCCTGAATCGGTTCAATTAGTAAGAGAAAACGTGGAATTAGGCACTCCCGACAGTGTGCAGTATGCCTTAGAACTCCTGGATTTGTTTGTAGATCAGGATCTAAAACCAAAGTTGATTCCGTTGCTTGATGACACCTCCACGTCTAAAAAACTTGAAAACCTCCAAACATTTTTCCCTCGCGAAAGCTATAATCCCATTCAGGTAATCAATTACATCCTCAATCGGGATTTTAATTATAACAACCGCTGGACAAAGGTATGTGCCGTATATGCTACGGCATTCATTCCATCTTTCCGGGTAAGCCGGGGATTAATCAGTCAGATGTTTAACAACGACAAACTGCTTCAGGAAACGACTGCCTGGGTTATTTATAATAAGAGTAAGTCAGATTATCAAAAAGTTTCTGATCGCCTTCCCTATAAGGACAAGCGCTTCCTTGATTCTTCCATCGAAAACAATCAATTGTTGGATGGGCTCGATGATGGTTTCTTTCTGTTCATAGAAATGGTGATGTTGATAAAAAAGATCCCTGTCTTTAACCACATTCAAGGGAAAGTACTGAGTGATTTGGCGGATAAAATTATGCCCATCACACTGAAAGCAAATGAGAAAATGAACCTGACGGATGCGCAGGACATGCCGATCCTTATTATGGCGCATGGCAAAGTGGTGTTGAAAAACGATACCCTGGATGTCATGCACATGCAACCCGGAAGCGTGTATGGTGATTTATTTCAGGAAGGTCCAACGCCAATAATTACTGAAGTGCTGGCTACTGAGCGCTCCGTAATTTTTAAAATTAATTTAATCGATTTCTATTTTGTGCTGGCCAATCATCATGAACTGGCACAAGGATTAATTCACAATATCACCGAAACACAAAACAAACAACTCGCACCTTAATTTTTTAAACATGGCCTTTGACATTGACGTACTGATAACCTTTGCTGAGAAAGACAATGAAGCAGCTCAAAAGAGTGAACAAGGATGGGTATCCCAATTCAAAAAATTTCTTGAGTTGATGTTGTTACAGGTGTTGGGTACCAAACCCAACATTGTACTTAAATCGGAATTTGATACCGCCACTGCCCCTGCTTTAAATAATGCTGCCATTCTGGTTTCTGTGCTTACCTCTGAGTTCGTGCAATCAGGCAGGTGTCTCGATAATGTAGAAGCATTTTATAAAGCCACTGCAACCTCAAAAATCAATCGCGTGTTTAAAGTGCTTAAAGCACCCTTAACCCTGCAAGAACAGCCTCCCCGCTTACGCGATTTGATTGGCTACGACATGTATCAACTCGATACCGAAACCGGAATGCAGAAAGAATATTCAGACTTCTTTAGCCAGGAAGCGGAAAAACAATATTGGATGAAATTGGTGGACTTAGCCTACGATATTCATGATGCCCTCATGATTTTGAAAGAAGGAGATCTTAAATCAGAGGTAAAAAACATCTACAAACGCAAATCCATATACCTCGCAGAGACCGGCCACGATATTTCCGTTCAACGGAACATTATTAAGCGTGAACTGCAACGCCATGGGTACATTGTATTACCTAAAAGCACATTACCCACTCAAGCTGCGGAATTAGAACGCGAGGTTAAAAAAGATTTAGCGGAATGCTCACTCTCCATTCACCTGATAGGAAGTGCTTATGGCGAAATTCCGGGAGGAACTGATCGGTCTGTGGTTGATATTCAAAACCAGCTAGCGGCAGAAATGGCGTTAGAAAAGAAACAAACCAAACAAGAGTTCTCCCGACTCATCTGGATTTCGCAAAACCTAAAGAATGCCAGTGATAAACAAAAAGCATTTATTGATACCCTCAAACGCGACACCGAAGCACAAGAAGGGGCCGAGATACTCCAAAACCCGTTGGAAGATTTTAAGAATATCATGCGGGAAGAACTTTTAGAAGCACAGGAACGAACTAAGGTGGATGAAACGGGGGGCAAGTCAATTTATTTAGTGCACGATAAAATTGACGACCACGAGGTGAAACCATTTCGCGAGGTGATTGAAAAGTCAGGATTTAAAATCTTGTTACCCGCATTTGAAGGTGAACTGCTTGAGGTACGCAAACAACACATCGATAACCTCAGGAATTTTGATGGGGCCATTATCTTCAAAGGCAAAGTAAACGACCAATGGGTGCGTATGAAAGTACTTGACTTATTGAAAGCCCCCGGCTTTGGACGAAAAAAACCCATTCAGGGAAAAGCATTGGTATCTACCGAAAACGCCAACGTAGATCAATATAAAAATCAGAACCTGACGCTAATCTCCGGTGATAAAAACCGGTCGTTGGAGACGCTGAAAAACTTTTTACTAGAACTAAACTCATAAACCTATGAGCCAGATAGACGAAAATCAAACAGGCACCCTTGTCGGGACAAGCAATCCTTTTCCCGGATTAAGGCCTTTCAAGATTGAAGAGAGTCACTTATTCTTTGGCCGCGAAGGCCAGAGTGATGAAGTACTGCTCAAACTTTCAAAGAGTCGCTTTGTGGGGGTTATTGGTCCATCAGGAAGTGGTAAGTCTTCGTTTATTTATTGTGGAGTGCTTCCCATTCTGTACGGAGGATTCTTAACAGATGCAAGTCCAAACTGGGAAGTGATTGTTACCCGCCCCGGAGCAGGACCCATCGATAACCTTGCCGAATCTTTGTTAAAGGCGGTTAAAGATTACAGCACTGCCGATAGCGAGGATAAAAAAATCAAGCGCACAATTGTCTCCACATTGTTGCGTAGCAGTTCCCTGGGCCTTGTGGAGGCCATTCAGCAATCGCGCAAGAAAGAAGACATCAATTATCTGATACTGGTTGACCAGTTTGAAGAATTATTTAGATTTAAAGACAGCACCGACCCCAACTCGGTAAACGAATCCTTAGCCTTCATCAACTTACTGATGGAAGCGGTGAACTACGAGGACACTCCTATTTATGTAGCGATTACCATGCGGTCGGATTTTATCGGGGATTGCGCACAGTTTCCTGAATTAACGCGCAAGATCAATGACAGTCACTACCTGATTCCACAAATGACGCGCGATCAAAAGCGCAGAGCCGTGGAAGGTCCGGTGGCCGTGGGCGATGCAAACATTACTCCGCGTCTCGTGCAGCAATTGCTCAATGACTTAGGGGATAATCCGGATCAACTTCCGATTCTTCAACATGCGTTAATGCGCACCTGGAGTTATTGGTCGCGCTTTAAAGATTATGATGGCGAGCCGGTTGACTTAAAACATTATGAGGCCATTGGTACCATGTCTGAAGCCTTATCGCAGCATGCGAACGAAGCCTATGACGAATTGGATGAAGATCAAAAACGAATTTGTGAAATCCTGTTTAAAGCCATCACTGAAAAACGTGGCGAGAACTTTGGGATTCGCAGACCTACCCGCTTAAATGAAATTGCTTCCATTGCCGATGTCTCAGAAGCCGATGTCATAGATGTCATTGAAAAATTCAGAGAGCCCGGCCGTTCTTTATTAACACCCGCGCATGGTATTGATCTCGACTCCAAGTCAATGATTGATATTTCGCACGAAAGTTTGATGCGGATTTGGGTGCGGTTGAAGAACTGGGTGGACGATGAAAGTGAAGCCGTGCAAATGTATTTACGCCTGGCCGAAGCGGCAGGACAGTATCAAGTAGGCAAAGCCGGCTTATGGCGGCCACCTGATTTACAGTTGGCGCTCAACTGGCAGGCGAAACACAAACCTACGTTGGTGTGGGGTCAGCGGTATCATCCCGCCTTTGAGCGAACACTTATCTTTTTAGAATATTCTAAAAAAGAATTTGATACCGAGCAACGGATAAAAGAACTCGAACAAAAACGCAAACTTCAACGTGCCCGGGTAACGGCCATTGTATTTGGTACCCTTGCCGGTATTGCGTTGATCGCATTTGTGTATGCATTTGTACAACAGGCCGAAGCAAAAAAACAGGAACTGCTTGCAAAAGAACTGGCAGTCCAAGCTCAAAAAAATGCTGATGAAGCTATTCAGGAACGGAAGAAGGCCGAAACCGCCAGAGATATTGCCAAGGCCGCAGAAGCAAGGGCACTTGCAGCAAAGGAGGCTGAAGCTGAGCAACGTGCACAAGCCGAATTAAGAAGGCAACAAGCCGAAGCTGCGGAGGCAGAAGCAAAACTGCAGCGAGCTCAAGCTGAAAGGAATGCAATCGCTGCCCGCAAAGCAGAAGGCGAGGCCAAAGCGAATGAAAAACTGGCCAATGAAAATGCCGATAAAGCAAGGCGTGAAAAGTATTTATCGCTCGCCAAAGCGATGGCCATTAAATCGAAAGAGCTAAGCAACAGCCTTTCCCTGGAAGCTTTGGTAGCGCAACAGGCATACCTCTTCAATAAAGAGTTCAAAGGGTATGAATATAACAGTGATGTATATGGGGGATTATACACCGCACTAAAAAATTATGATCATCCGCTAACCAAAAGTTTGGAAGGTCATATCCGTGGAGGCGCCCGAGCGCTGGAAACGCATGGAACAGGAAATCACATTTACTCGGGGGGTAGCGATGGCCTGATCATTAAATGGAATTACCTGAACAACAAATGGAATGCAGAATATTTAGTGGATTCAGCCAGGCGTGCAAAAGATCCGTATCTGGTGTATACCATTGACACAAGTCCTGACGGGAACTGGTTGGTAGCGGGTGGCTTATACCCTGTTAACCGGGATGCCAACTATGTCGAACTATATGATCTGAAAAACCCAAAAGCCCCGGTAAAAAAAATCTATGGGTTTAAGTCGGACATTGCAAACATTCATTTTACACCGGATGGAAAAGGTTTTTATGCGCGCGATAACTCGGGGCGCAGCATTAAATATTCTGATCTCAACACCTCAAAAGAGGTGATCTCCACGCAGGAGAAAATTGTTTCGCTCGATATCAATGAAGCCGGCACTCAAATGGCCGGAGCCGGAGCCGATGGAAATCTTTATCTCTGGGAGATTGGCCGAAACTTTGCGGTCACTAAAATTAATATCTCCAAAGGGTTGTCAGCCGTTTGCTTTGCACCGGATGGGCGACAGATTGTGACAGGCGATCGCGATGGAATCCTTCGAATTGTAAGCAATAATATAGTCATTAGGGAGTTGCCTGGTCACTCCGGGCAAATTGAAGCCATTAAGTTCAACCACGCTGGCACATTTATGGCCTCGGCAAGTAAAGATTATTCGGTAAGGCTTTGGAATTTCAGAAAGCTGAACGAACAACCTATTACCCTGAGTGACCATGATTGGGTGTGGGATGTAACCTTTACCCCTGACGACTCTCAGTTGATGGCCGGAATACAAAGTGTTCGGGAGACTGTAAAAGGCGTAGACCAAACGATTCACGCCTACCCCACCAACTTTGAGGTAATGGCCAACATTTTATGCGAAAAGGCGCAGCGAAATATGGATAAAAATGAATGGGAGATTTTTGTGCTGCCGATAGATGAAGATTCTCCCTATCAAAAAACCTGCGAAAACTATCCAGGCATTCAGTCAAGCATTAGTGTACCATCTAAAAAAGCGGGGAAATAGATTATGAAGAAACTCTACCTACTGCTCCTTATTTTTTTTATAGCGGCTACAAGTATTGCGCAAACCTCCTCGTGCGCACAAACCATCCGGCTGGCACAATCTATTTATGATCAGGGTCGATTGCATGAATTAGAAAATCTCATCACAAAACAGATTGACAAAGGAGATTGCTCAACGGCTGAAAAAGTAAGCCTCTATAAATTGCTCACCCTTGCCTACATCTATTTGGAAGAACCTGTGAAAGCCGATGATTCCATGCTTAAGTTAATTCAAACCGATCATTATTTTGAAATTAATCCGGCCGTAGATCCCGCGGAGTTTGTTGCTTTGTATAACACCTTCCGCACAAAACCCATATACCGCATTGGTGCTAAGTTAGGGGTTAATGCAAGCAGGCCTAATGTTGCCAATTCAGTAACTAGTGTGGAACTTGCTGCAGACAGTGAGTACAAATTTGCCTTCGCTATTTTATTTGGAGGCGCGATCGATGTTCCGATTCATTTTAGAAATAAAAATGACGATCGCTTTACGCTACATGGCGAGCTACTGTATTGGCAGAAAAAATTCGAGATTGACCAAAAGGTAGACCGAGGAACAGACTCCGAAGGAAAAATGTTGACGAATTCCTTGATAGGGTTTGAAACACAAACCTGGTTATCCCTTCCGTTAAGTTTTGAGTACAAATTTTTAGACAAGAAATACAACCCCTACGCGGCCGGTGGCGTGGCTATTGATTATCTGTTAGCCGGCAAAGTTCAAACACAAAGACTACGCGATAATGTTATTTCTGTTCAGGAAGCTACATACAATATTAAGCAGCAGCGTAATCCAATCAATGTAAGCGCTTTGTTGGCTGCCGGGGTAAAGCTAAAAATGGGCGGTGGTTTTTTTGTTGCCGAGATCAGATATGTCCATGGCTTAACCAACGTCAATTCTTCAGAAACGGTTTACGACAATCAATTTGAAGTTTGGAATCAGGGATATCCGGATTCTATTTTTAAAGTTTCATCATTGGCCATTTCGGGCTCGTACGTAATCAATGTGTTTAATCCTAAGAAAAAGAAGCTGTGAGACAAATGAGAAAATATTTTCTAATTTTTATTTCTTGTATTGTACTCTCCTGCCAAAACATGGAGAATGCAGACCCTGCACCGCGCACTACCTTTATAAAATTTTATGAAGGTACCTATGGCATTACCGCGTCAAGCTTTGAGATTTTACCTAAAGAAGGATTCGTTATCGTGGGTACTATGGTATCTGATTCTACCTATACAATAATAATTACAACAGACAAAAGCGGAAACAGAACTAAAGATTTTGCAAAATTTTCTGGCGGAACTGGCAAGGCGATTAAGCCTATTATGAACGGTGACTCAATCGTTACACATTATATAGTTGTTGGCGACAGTATTAAAATAAACCCATTTGCCGATCAGGTAGCGAATGTAACGATATCCTCCTTGCGGGGACTTATTCTTTCAAGTGATCTAACATTAGTGCGCAAGTTTGCGGTCGCTGATCTTGATCCGGATACAACCCGGGTGAAAGAAGATTTTACCGGTGAGGCTCTTAAAGTAACTGATGACGGGCGGTTATTCATTTTGGGAACCGCAAAAAAAGGTGTACCCAATCAGGTTACAGCTCCAGCTGAACCTTTTATAAAAGCATTTAAAAGTGATTTTACAAAAGATTGGCAAAAACGCTATGAATTAAACGGCAGAACTTCTCAAAATTCAAGATCCATTCAATATAGCAATGGCAAAATAATCTGGGCTTCCGCCATTGCAGATGAAACAGGGGGTTTTACCAATTCTTGGATTGGTATCCCTATTATTGACGAAAACTCAGTCTATCCAAACTATAGTGTGTTGGGTCAAAACACGGCCCAGAAATTTGTACCCAAAGATATTCAACCTGCCAGTGAACCCAGTTTTGGATATGGAGTGGTAGGTACGTACAGTGAAGATACTGATGGAAGCAAAGGCAATATCTTTTTTTTAAGAGTGTACGCCAATGGTACTATTGTTCCTGACAGCGATCGTTATTTTGATGGAGGTGAATTACTAAATACAGGAAATAAGCTAGATGATAGAAAAACCTCGGTGACCATTGATGAAGGTGAGGCATTAACAGCTACGAAAGATGGTGGATTTGTGCTGGCAGGTACATTTAAATCCACGTCAAGTATTGGCAATGGTGGCTTAGATCTTTTTCTGATTAAAGTAAATGCACTTGGAGACCTGGTCTGGTTCAAAACATTCGGTGGCGCAGGAGATGAAACCCCTGTTGCCATCCACGAAGACGCAAGTGGCAACCTGATTGTGGGTGGCACAAACAAATTAGGTGACTACGCAACTGTCTTTCTGATGAAGACCGATAAAAATGGCGAACTAAAGAAGTAAGATATTTAAAGAAATAAGGTTATGAGGCACTTGTTGGTTAGAAACATTTCAAACCTGCTGAAGGTTAAGTTTTGGTGGCTTACCTTTTCGCTATTACTGATTGGCACATTGGGCTTAAGCCAGGCCCCCACGGTGGACACCCCAACCGTTACCGCGGTGGGTACAACCACCGCCACTTTGGGTGGAAACATTACCGGTACCCTCACACATCGGGGAACTCGTTGGCATACCGCTTCCCCCGTTGGAACCAATAATCAACTCGAAGAGGCTTCCACTACAGCCGGAGCATTTACCCAACCGCGTACGGGATTACCGGCCGCTACTAAAATATTTTTTGTAGCCTATGGGCGCAATGCGGCACCGGAGGCAACGACACCTGAAACAACATTTTTTACAGAACCTATTCAACTGGCAGGTGGCCAATTTACCGCAAGCGCCACATCAGCAACAGTCATCACATTAACATTTCCTTCCGCTGATTCCTGGAAAGGAACTGGCGCCACAGCAGGCTACGTAATCTTTAGAAAATCAGGAAGTGCTCCTTCACTTGGAGCATTAGCCGATGGCGCAGCCCCAATGGCCGATGGGGTTGGTGATAAGATTACCACCATTACAGGTGGCGCACTTACTACCTTCAATGACAACACCGGCCTGAGTGCGGCCACGGATTACTATTATACAATTATTCCTTTTGTTTGGGATGGTGCTGCTGCAGCTACTTATAATTACAATACCACCACTCCACAAACAGCTAACGACTTTACTTTTGCAGCAAAACCAGGAAGCCATGCCACCGGATCACTGACCGCTACAGCCGTAAGTTCTTCTCAAATTAACCTTGCGTTTAATAGTGTTACTACCAGTGCCATTGCGAATGCTACCGGGTATATTGTTCTGATTAAAAGTTCTGCTATTGTAGTGGGCGACCTGGCCACATTAGCAGATGGAGCAGCACCCAATTCGTTTGGCCTGTTTGAGGCAATCATTAATTCTACTGCAACAAATAGTTATAATGATATAACCGGGTTGAGCGCTAATACCACGTACCATTATGCAATCATTCCATACAATAGAGGAAGCAGCGATGAAACGTATAATTATCTAAAAACAGCTGGCTTCCCAACTGGAAGCGCAACTACATTAGCGACCGCAACTTTTACGCCTATTAATGGCGGAACCGCACCTGTGATTGCTGGCACAATACTTTCTGCCGGTACTAATCTACAAGTACTTACAGGATTTTCAGTAGTTTCAAATGGTACTCAAATTATAGACGATATTGGGTTCAATTACTCCGGCCTTTCAGGACAATTCACAAATGAATATTTGTATCGCTCAACTACGGCAGGCACAATCGGAACTCAATTGCTCAGTGATAATACACCCGATGGAAATTTTAACATGGCTTCCGTCTTGGCTGCCAATAAAACGATTAATTCAACGCCTGTTTACTATTATCTCGTAGTGGATGTTGCTAATTCTGTTACCTCAAGTACGGCATCAGTAACGACCAACCCCACGCAAGCCAATATCAATATGGCTTCAGGAACGGTGGATGCGTTTTCAATTAACCGAAGTTTTACCTTCAGCACATCCCAACTCTCGGATATTATCTTAACAGGCGGCACAACAGTTTCTATAAATTATAGATCTTTTGTTAGCAACTCAATTAATGATGATCAGTCAAATAGCGTTTCGCTTGCCGATTATAAAATTCGGGATGGAGGTGCTGCCAATGATCCGGATAATAAAGGAATGAGTGTAACCTCAATCGAAATCCAGATCACCAATTCTGACAACCTGAGAAGAGTGGCTTTGTTTGATGATGTAGCAAACACGGAAATACCGGGCACCGAGCAAGGGCTTGTTGGCACAGGAACCGTGAACATCATTTTTACACCCACCACCCCTATTAGTATTGTTGACAATGGCTCATTCGATATAAACGTTCGAGCTACCTTCAAGGGGTTAGTTACAGACAAACAGGCCATTCGAATCTCCATCGTATCAGCCACAGCCAATAACACAACCCTGTCGGGTTTTTCATCAGTCGGTTCATGGGCAAGCACCCAAACTGCCAGCAATACTAACGTAGTTGCTGTTACTGCGACAAAACTTATTTTTGTTACTAATCCACCTGCAACACCAATAAACACTAATTTCAGTTTAACAGTAAATGCAGTGGACTCTAATCCATATAATAATATAGACCTGGATTATACCGGGCAAATTGGGCTAACCAAGTCACCAGCCTCAGGCACATTGAGTGTTGGCGGTGCAGAAAGCTTAACCCCTTCGTTAGTTTCCGGACAGTACGCATGGACTCAATTAAAAATAAGTGCTGCAGGTACTTATACACTTGACGCTTCCGATGATTTATATGCTGATGCTATTGGAGATGCCTCAGGAAGCGTAACCATTTCAAGTTCCGCCTCCACCGTTACTCAACCAGCCGCGCTGAACTTATGTTTTGGTGGTCTCTCTCAAACGCTGGGCAATATTGTAATTACTGAAACAGACCCTTCTGGTTTTTCTTCCGGTGGATCTTTCGCGTTGACCTTACCTTCTGGATTTATTTTTGATCAAAGTGTAACGACAGCTCCTACGGTAGGTGGGGGTTCCGATATCTCCGCGCCCACAGTGCTAAGTTATCCTTCAGCTAATACCGTGCAATTCAGTTATACAATCAGTGGATCCTCTAATACCAACTCAATTACCATTACAGGGTTAAAAATTACACACCCACACCCTGGTGGAGATGCCCCCGGAACTAACAGTGGGTCAATAACACGATCAGGCGGTACAGCTTCAGTGGCCGGAGTTGTACCGGGTACAGCACTAGCATCTGTGAACGCAACTCTGGGAAGCCCTGCTCCAATAGGGTTTGGTTTTTCCGTCCAGAAATTAAACTCCGGTGATGTTGATGTTAATCCAAATGAAACTCGCTTTAGTCAGAATTCAAATGCGGTTCGGTTGGTAGGCGCCCCCGCTGCTGTAGGGGGTGTTACGCATGAATTCATTGGCGCTGGGGTAACCTTTATTTCTGGTGAGTACCGCTTCAATCCTCAATCCTTATCTCCAGGCACCTACCCAATTGTTTTCAAATATCGGGACGGTGTTGGGCAAAAATGTGAGTTTCAAGCTAGTAAAACTTTTGAAATTTATACTACTAATATCACGAATCTAAATGCGCAATACTGTAATAACGATCCACAAACAAGTCCAATGAATGTTAATTCCTATATAGCTACCTTTTACTCGGGTGGAGGTTATAGTAATTGGACTTTGCAAAAGTTTATCTATTGGGATACTCCAAACTCAGTTCAAAAAGATATTCTAAGTCCGGCAAATAATATTTTTGATCCTAAGCTTTCAACTTACCAATCAATATACTCTTCAACGGGAACTACATACGGTGTAATTGGTATCTGGATTGGATTTATAATCTCTGGTGATTACGATGCTCCACCCACAACAGTTTGCAATACGATTTGTATTCCATTTGGTGGCTGTTTCCCAGTTTGTGTAGTTGACGATCCTCCGCCCACAACTCAGACACGAACCATCTGGCAATTGATACCCGTACGACCGGGTCCATCAGTCTCTTTCTCAATTCCTAAAACCACGTTTTGTTCTGACGAAGCCTCTGTCACCCTGACGGGGACTCCTGCTAATTCGAATACAACATCAGAGGACTTTTTTTCAATCTCGAGTGATAATGGGTCAATTAGCAGTTCGTCTGCTCCTGTAGTATGGTCGTTTACCCCCGGAAATGTTAGCGGACTTCCCAAAACGTTGGACATTACCTATACCTATCGAGACCCTTCAACGGGTTGCTCAGGAACCAGCGCTGCCAAAACAATAACTGTTAATACAAGACCAACAACAGTTCCTGCTGGCTCAATTTCTAAAGTACCAGCAGCATCTCCTCCTTCTACAACGATAGAACTTTGTCAAGGTGCGCAGGTTGGTTCATTTAATGGAGCTACAGTTGCGGGGACTACATATACATGGTATGCCGATCCTGCTCTTACCATCGTAAAAGGGACTTTGAATTCCTTTTCGCCCCCCATTGATAACACAATTGCTTCAACAACTAATTTTTATGTAACCCGAACCATTGCGGGTTGCGAAAGTGACAAATCACCAACGGTACCTACCCCTGCGCGTGAGTTAACTGTTATTGTGCACCCGACTCCAGGCAAACCCGTTCCCGATTTTAATATCGAGTACTGCGTGAATGAAACTATTGTTGCGAACGATTTTAAAATTTTAAGCGGTTCAAATATTAAGTGGTACCAATCGGGAATTCAACTGCTCGATAATGTAAGTTCACCCACTTTAACCCAAATTACATCCACCCCTGCAGGGCCAGGTAAATTAGGGGTGGTCAATAGCGCATCCAATGTTTATGATTTTCAAGTAACACAAACAGCTAATAATTGCGAGGGCACTCTCTTTCCAACCAACATTACTGTCAAAATCAAGCCACTTCCTAAATTGGATATCAATTTGAAAGGGGGTTTTGATCCTTCAAAAATTTGCACTACAGGAGGAAACATAACTTTTATAGGAACGGATCAGGGCAATACTACACAAAATGGCATCTGGTCAACCGTTGGAAATTCATTTACTGCTGGTGCTTTGTCACCCAACTCAACCGCAGGTACAGTTGATCTTACCCCGGTGAATGAGAATCCAGATAATTACACCTTGAAATATGAATACACGAATCCTGATGGATGCACGAATAATACAACACTTCCGCTAAGCATTTTACCAAAAATTAATACCTCTATAGTTCCGCTGGATTCCTGTGCAGGCCTCTTTGTTAGGTTAAATAATCAATCCACCTTAGTAAAGGGTGGGCTTAGCACATCAACCACCACAATCGCTCAAACTTCGTGGAACTTTAGTGATGGATCGGGGCTGGCCTTTGGGTCTGGTGCTGTTCCATTTCCAACCGCTAATGATGGCCGAACAAAGGGTACTTACTTTAGTCCAGAACATAAGTTTAAAATAACAGGCTCGGTAAATCTCCAATACACTATGCGCACGAGTGATGGCTGTAGCTACCTTGGCTCGAAACAACTAACTATTGCCCCCAAGCCAGAAATGGATTTCAGTTGGCGCAATGTGTGCAGGGATGGAACTTCAACAACTCAATTTCTTGCTACAGAAGCCAATTCGCTTGCTATTAGCAATTATTCCTGGTCTTTCGCTGATAATAATACGCTTAGCATTGCTGCTGCTCAAAATAATAAAGTCAACCCTATCGTGAACTACAGTTCTGATGGAACTGATTTTGCAACCCTAATAGCAACTACAACCTCTCAGTGCAAAGACACAGTAAGCAAACCCATTTATATTGTTCCAAAGTTTACCCCGATCACAAATAATAATTCATACACGCAAGACTTCAATAGCAGTAAAGATAGTTGGCTAGTGGGCGGAACAAATCCATCCTGGGAATGGGGCACCTTTGAAAAAAAGGGAACTGAGAACACACCTACTCATTCCAAAGGCTGGGAAACAAATCTTAATAGCACCATAAACAAAGGATATAACAATGCCAATGAACAATCATGGGTATTGAGTAGATGCTTCAACTTTACATCGGCATTAAAACCGGTAATAGGGCTGGATATTTTCTCTGATACACCTTTTGGAGTAAATGGTGCAGCCATTCAATATAATTACAATGGCAATATTGAAGATGATGCAAGTTGGGTAACATTAGGAGAGGTAAACAAAGGAATCAAGTGGTATGATATTACAGGTATCTCAAATAGCCCAGGAAATCAACCTCCTGGAAATCCGGCTGGAAATGATTTAGGATGGACGGGTAATCAAGCATCACCTACCGATGGAAAATACAAAGAATGGCAAAGAGCCTATTATCGCTTAGACGAATTGCTTCAACTCACTCCCGCTCAAAAATCTAATGTGGTTTTTCGAATTGCATTTGCTGCTGGAAATTCGCGAAGCGATGGTTTTGCCTTTGATGATTTCTTTATCGGTGAGCGGAGTCGTATTGTTCTCCTTGAAAATTTCACTAATTCATCTTCAAACGTTTCTGCAAATAATACTGCATATAGCGCGCTAGGAAATTCAGCAGAGATTGTGAAAGTTCAATACCATACCCCTTTTCCAGGTGATGATGCCATCAACAAACTCAACGCACCCATGCATAATGCGCGAACGGCATTTTATGGAATTACAAAATCGCCAATTATGCGCCTTGATGGCATTGAAGGTAATCTTAATACCATTGGAAAAATTTATGATGATCGGGTGCTAACACCCTCGTCCTTGGAAATAACGGTAACTCCAACAAAAGTGGGGGGTGTTGTTGAGATTGTGACTGCTATTAAAAACAAATCAAGTCAACCGGTTGCTTTGGCAGGGGCACACATTTTTACAACGATTGTTGAAAAGAGTATTACAACCCCTCCTCTACTATTAGGAAACAGTGGAAGTACAGAATTTAAATTTGTCGCTAAGCAAATGTTGCCAACCCCAACAGGCCTGGCCATCCCTGCTAATCTTGCTGTTGGGGACACTTATACTGCACCCAAAGTAATTTGGCAAATTAATAATGGTGATGCCATTGTTGTTGCAGTGCAATCTATTGAAGGTGACAAAAAGGGAGTATACCAGGCAAGTGTTTTCCTTAACCCGCCTCAACCCGATCTTGTCACCGGCATCGAACAGATTGCAGAGTTCATTCAACTCTACCCCAACCCTGCCCATGATAGTTTTGTAATTGAACTGCCTACTAAAACGGATAACCCATTATCGGTACATATGATTGATCAGGTGGGTCGGGTTGTACATGAAACAAGTATGGAGGTAGGCGAA
Source organism: Cyclobacteriaceae bacterium (assembly GCA_016787755.1). GTDB lineage: Bacteria > Bacteroidota > Bacteroidia > Cytophagales > Cyclobacteriaceae > ELB16-189. The sequence continues at coordinate 237,937 of JAEUUA010000013.1, forward strand.
CAAACCAAAACCATTAACACACAAGACCTGGCCGGAGGAATTTACATTGTGCAGATTGGGGCCGGCAACTCGGGGGTGGTGCGGAAGAAAATGATGATTGTGCATAAAAATTAATGCAAGTAAGGTTTCCTCAATAAAAAGCCCTTTTTACTACTAAAAAGGGCTTTTTTCTTTTGATCTTATACAGTTTCAAATGTAAGTTCCTTTGCCTAATTTGAGCGTTTAAAGTTTATAAATTTAGTCTAGTTGGTATGGAGATGTTTCTTAAAGCCGATACCTGGCTCGCCTTGCTCACGCTCTGCTTTTTGGAAATCGTGCTGGGGATCGACAATATTATTTTCATTTCTATTGTCTCGAATAAATTGCCGGAAGAAACACGGCCCAAAGCACGTAACGTAGGATTGGCGTTGGCCATGTTTGTTCGCATTGCATTGCTGTTGGGTATTACGTGGATCATCGGTTTCGTTGAACCTTTGTTTACCGTTCCGGCCAATTTTTTAATCAAGCATGACATGGCTTTTAGCGGCAAGGATTTAATTCTTGGCTTCGGTGGTTTATTCCTCATTGCCAAAAGTACACTCGAAATAAATCATGAAATGGAGGGTGATGAAGATGAGGAAGGAGGCGTGACGAAAGCAGCTGTGGTTACGTTTGCCGGCACCATCGTACAAATTATTCTACTGGACATCATATTTTCTTTTGATTCGATCTTAACGGCTGTAGGCATTGTGCCGCCTGAGCAAGTACTTATTATGATCATCGCGGTGATTGTTTCCATTATTGTGATGATGTTTTTTTCCGGAGCCATCTCCAACTTCATAAAAGACCACCCCTCCATGGAAGTGCTGGCTCTCGGATTCTTAATCTTAATTGGATTCACCTTATTACTGGAAGGGTTACATCAGGAAATCCCGAAAGGGTATATTTATTTTGCCGTTGCCTTCTCCTTACTCATTGAGTTTACGAACATCCGCGTGAAAAAGAAGCGCAAGAAGAAACCCGTAAAGCTGAACAAAGGCTACGATGATGAAGAGTTGAAGAGTGCCGTTGAGGGATTGGAGAAATAACTTACTCATCTACGTAGTCTCTTAAATCTATTCTTAAGCTAATCAACACCACCAAGCCTTCTATTTCTTTGTGAACCTTTGTGACTTTGCGCCTTCGTGGTTCAAAGATTTCCCTGACTTTTATCCTCCAAGCCTCAAACATTCCGGTAGGCAGAGACTCCAGGAAATCGTAATTTCGCGTCATCAATGAATCATCGTATGGAAGATTTGCGATACCCTATTGGAAAATATACTCCTCAGGAGAGTCATACCCCCGAAGAATTAAAAACATTCATTCAACGCATAGAGACATTGCCTTCAAAACTTGCAGCGGCTGTTGAAGGATTGCCTAATCACCAATTGGATACACCCTACCGCGAAGGAGGTTGGACAGTGCGGCAAGTAGTACATCATGTAGCCGATAGTCACATGAATGCATTCATCCGCGTGAAGTGGATGCTGACGGAAGAAACTCCGGTCATCAAAGCCTACAATGAAAAACGATGGGCTGAAACTGCAGAAACAAAGTCGGAACCTGCACTTTCACTTTTGTTCATAAAAGCACTACACGCAAAATGGGTTGTGCTGCTAAAAAGTCTTTCCCCCGATCAAATGCAAAAACAATTCATTCATCCGGATACCCAAAAACAGGTAGCATTGCATAACCTGATGGGTATGTATGCCTGGCATGGGGATCACCATCTGGCACACATTACAACATTAAAGAAACGACAAGGCTGGTGATGGCACCTTATCACCCACCCGCCCTCCTCTTCACCAAACACCTCGAAACGATTTATCCGGCTCTTCTTCGAAACGTAAAAGACGTTGAGTACGAGCGTGAACGAATCACCACCCCCGATCATGATTTTTTAGATTTGGATTGGGTAAAGCAAGACTCAAAAAAGTTAGTTATTATTTCACATGGCCTGGAAGGAAGTTCCGATCGAGCGTACATAAAGGGGATGGCAAAAATATTTTATGCTAATGGATTTGATGCGCTTGCGTGGAATTATCGGGGCTGCAGTGGGGAGATGAATAAAAAACTTCGCTTTTATCACAGTGGTGCTACGGACGATCTTGGCTATGTAATTCAACATGCGGAATCGTTAGGATACTCAGAAATTAATTTAATTGGATTTAGCCTGGGTGGAAACCTGACCTTAAAGTATGCCGGTGAGCAAGGGAATGCCATTAGTCTAAAAATAAAGAAGATAGTTACCTTCTCAGTACCTCTTAATCTAAGAAGCAGTTGCGAAAAAATCTCTGTTCCTTCCAATTGGATGTACTCACAACGGTTTTTAAAAAGTCTTAAAAAGAAAGTAGCCGATAAATCGAATGTGCTGCCGGAACTTAATGTAAGCAGGCTACCTGAAATCAAAACCTTGTTAGAGTTTGATAACACCTACACCGCACCGTTACATGGCTTCCGCGATGCATTTGATTATTACCATCAATGTAGCGCGATTCGTTTTGTTTCGTCTATTCAGCGACCTACCCTTATTGTTAATGCATTGAATGATCCTTTTCTGAGTGCGGATTGCTACCCCACAGAAATTATCAATCCCAATCTAACGTTTGAATACCCACAACGCGGGGGCCATGTTGGGTTCGCATTATTCCATAAAAATGGGTTATATTGGTCAGAACTCAGAGCCTTGGATTTTATTCAATCAACCTTATGATCGAACGCTATTCGATCCCCGCACCGATAACCGAACTGATGGCGCGTTTTCAACTTGAAGACTCAGCGCCTTATAAACCTAAATATAATGCAGCCCCCTCGCATCTTCTCCCGGTGATCACCCACGAAAGTCCGCAAGGGCTCTCCTATTTCTATTGGGGTGTTTCTCCACAATGGGGTAAAAACAAAACGGTAGCCGAACGACTCATCAATACCCGGGTTGAACACATTGAAGAGAAACCCATGTTGAGAAAAAATCTAAAGCGATACCGCTGTTTGATTCCAGCCGATGGGTTCTTTGCGTGGAAGAAAGTGGGGAAAAAAACTTCGATCCCCTGGCGCTTCATTCCCAAACAAAAAAATATTATTTCCTTCCCGGGCTTGTGGGAAGAGTATGAGGACTCGGAGGGGAATGCGTTTCACACATTTTCCATCATTACCACAGCCGCCAACAAAGATGTTGTTGAGGTAACAGAACGAATGCCCATAATTTTTACCCGAACCGAAGAGTTGATTTGGTTGAATAAGGAATCGACTGAAGAAATTCTAGTGACACTTCTCAAAAAAAATACGTACGTTGATCTGGATGGATTTACCGTATCGCCCGGAATTAAATCCCCCGATGCGGAAAGTGCGTTGTTGATCAGACCCACTCCGGCTTCCGATCAATTTGGAAATCTTACGTTGTTCGATTAATTATTTACCGCAAAGTCGCAGCAGGCGCAAAGGAAAATTTTAAAACTATTTTTAGTAATCCGAATATTAAAGCCCTTGCACCTTAGTGCCTTTGCGGTTAATTGAATTAGAATCCATCATCCTCTTCCTTCTTGGCAGGGTCGGTTTTCTTTTGAGGGTCAGTTGAAGAGACTTTGCTTTTCTTTTTAAACAAGTTTCCAAATAGTTTCTTCTTCGGTTTTGCAGCTGTTGAATCAGATGGTAAAGGTTCATTATCTAGACTGACTGCCGTGGAATCATTTTTATTTTTATTTTTCTTTCTAAAGAGATTCTTGAAGAAACCGCGCTTTGCTTTTTTATCCGTTTTCTTCTTAGCCGCTCTCACTTCACCCTCTTCCTGCATAGCTACCCTCACGTCCGGCAACACCAGGATATCTCGGAAGTACCACATATAGTTATCCTGATCTACGTTGTATTTCTCCTTAGTTTTCGTAATGGCATAGGCACTGTCTTCGGCAGCTGCGGGCTTAGCAGATCCGGAAACAGTAAGGGTATCGGTAATGCTTCTGGCAGCGCTATCTAATGCAGCCGCGATATCCAATGAGTCTGTCTCCTTGTTAGGATAGACAGGCTTCATCTGCACGGTACGCAACGACTTCAATGCTTTTTTATATGTTTTTTCCGGTAACAATAAATACCGATCCTTTTTCACTCGCCTCACGTGAGGCAAGGAAGGACCCGGCATCACTACGCTGTTGGTCCACGTAGAATCGCGGGGCGGCAGGGTAATGGCTTTGCTATCGGCAGAGGCCAGTACTTCGCGAGGTTGCGTGGTACTTTCGTTGTAATAGACAAATTTTTCCTTTTGAGTAGGTTTATCGTATATAAAGGCACTTTGGTAGGCAGGGCAAATAAGGCGCTGAGTACACGAGCTCAGTACAAGGATTAATACTACGCCTAAGAATAAAGCCCTGGTCATTCCTTATGGATGATCACAATCAACAAAACTAATTAATTAACCCAAGTAATCCGAAGAATATAAGAAATCTAACGCTAATGCAGTGTACTGAAAATCAGGCTATAAGCCCTCTAATTCTTGTCGGATGGCCTTGTTTAAACTCAACACAACCAGATTGTATGAATCGTCAATCCAGGCTTTCAGAAGCTTATCTCCAATAGTACCATCCATCAGCACGGTATTCCAATGCTTTTTATTCATATGATACCCGGGAAGTACGGCCGGAAATTCCTCCCTTAACTGGGCCGCTCGTTCAGGATCGCACTTAAGGTTTACGCTTTCAAACTGCTCAACATCAGTTAGGGCAAACATTTTTCCCATCACTTTAAAAACAAGTGTCTCCTCCCCAAACGGAAACTCCTCGGTAACCCCTTTCTTTAACAGGCAATAGCTTCTAAAAGACTCGATGTTCAAAACAAACGTTTCAAAATCAAATAAAGTACGGCCGCCAAAAAAATGGCAATAGAAATCTTATTGACTCCGTGCATCATTTTGATGTTAATGTTAGAAGGTCGGTTTGGGTCCTTCTTGCGGAAAAAATATTCGCCTACTTCCCCCAATGAAAAAAACTCCTTGAAGGATAATTTCTTTTTCTTACCTGTCTCTGTTTGATTTTCCATATTGCTACTGATTTATAGCCAACGGCTCAATCCAATTTTTATCTTCCCGTATCAAATCGATCAAGGCATCCACCGCTTGTGGTGTGGGTACATTTCGCTTCACTACTTCTTTACCCCGATATAATGTAATCCTACCCGGACCTGAACCTACGTAGCCATAATCTGCATCCGCCATTTCACCGGGGCCATTGACAATGCAACCCATAATGCCAATTTTAATTCCCTTGAGATGACTGGTGCGCGAGCGAATTTTTGCTGTGGTCTCCTGTAAATCAAAAAGGGTGCGCCCGCAGGAAGGACATGAAATATATTCTGTTTTTGAAATACGGGTGCGCGTTGCCTGCAAAATTCCAAAGGCAGTTTCATTGATCATTTTATCTGATCCACAATGTTCAGCAGCTATAAAAACTCCATCGCCAAGTCCATCGATCAGCAAGCCCCCAAGATCAGTGGCTGCATACAATTGTAATTGATCCGGGGTGAGATCGGCATAAGCCCGGCCAATGGCAACCGGAACATGACAATTACGATTCAACAATTCTACAAATAACCTGCGTTGCTCGGCAAGTCCATGATCATTGTAGGTATCAATCAAAAGCACTGCCGTTGAATCGGTATTCAGTTTATTAATGAACTCATCCGAAAGATCTTTTAATTGAGTATAGATAAAATTCAAGTGCGGTGAAGACTCCACGCCTGCTAAGTAATCTTGGGGAACTATGAATGGAAATGTGCGTGGCTTATGTTTGTGCGTCAACCAGGTAGCATGATTAAAGATTAACCCCAGCGTGCCTGGAATTTCAAAATCAATTGAGCGATCACCCAGAAAAATATAATCGCAGGCCATATCGGTGATGTTCCATTTATCCAACGGAACAGAATATTGATACCCTACAGCAAATAAGGAAGCAGCCGTTATTTTTTCTTTTGCTGAGAAGTCGGCAATGACACGCGGAACTTGATGACCCCCAAAATTTTGAACTTCATGGGTATGTCTGCGCGTATAGGAAAACGGATCTATCGGATAGTTTGTAATCTCAGGAATTGGGTAAGACTCTTTTCTATTTTCATATCGTTTTGCTAATTCCTGTGCCACCGGTACTTCCGCTTCAGGTTCTTCGGTTAGTGAAACCCGAATCGTATCACCCAATCCATCTTCTAACAACGTTCCAATCCCTACCGATGATTTTATCCGGCCATCTTCGCCATCACCGGCTTCGGTAACTCCCAAATGCAACGGATAGGGTTTAAAATTTTCTTCATCCAACTTCTGCACCAGCAACCGATAAGCCTGGATCATTACTTGGGGATTGCTCGCCTTCATGGAGAGCACGATATCATAATAATTCAAATCCTCACAGATGCGTAAAAACTCCAATGCCGATTCAACCATTCCCAAGGGAGTATCACCATAGCGGCTCATAATCCGATCTGAGAGTGAACCATGGTTGGTGCCTATGCGCATGGCAGTACCATACTCCTTACAAATCTTCACCAACGGAGTAAATTTCTTTCGGATGCGATCTAATTCTTCCTGATACGCGTCATCGGTGTAAGCTATTTCTTCAAATCTTTTCTTGTCGGCATAGTTTCCAGGGTTTACACGAACCTTTTCGATTAACCGGGCAGCCAACTCCGCAGCATTGGGTGTAAAGTGAATATCCGCGATCAGCGGAACAGAATAGCCTCGCTCGCGCAATCCTTTTTTAATCACTTCCAGATTTTGAGCTTCCTTCATACTCGGAGCGGTAATCCGCACATATTCGCACCCAGCCTCCACCATTCTTATCGTTTGCTCTATAGATCCCTGCGTGTCCATCGTATCAATGGTAGTCATTGACTGCACCCGAATCGGATAATCGCCTCCCATGGGCAGCCCCCCAATGTTTACAACCCGTGTTTTTCTGCGTTTATAGCTCACCAGGCTGGTACAATACTGTTTTAACTGAAGAATCTGATTACTCACGTTCCAATTGGATTTATAGACAAAATTAACCCTTTGACAGGGACTTTTGTTCGGATAAATGAAAACTTAAGGCCAAGGATTAATAGGGCTAAATATCGCCTAACTGGGGTCTGATGAGAATTTCCTCCACAACACTTCTGGGTGACATTGAATGAGCTGAAAAAACTGCCTCTGCAACGTCCTCAGGTTTCATAAAGCGACTGTCGGGCAAATCACTGGCAGCCCAACTTGCTGTTCGGGTAGCCCCCGGTAATATAGCTGTTACCCGAATTCCAAACTCTTTTAGCTCCTCACGCAAGACTTTTGAAAATCCCAGTAGCGCAAACTTTGAAATGGCGTAGGAACCACCATTTGGATAGGCCATAAAACTGGCAATAGAACACATATTGAAAATATGGCCTGCCTTGTTCTCTTTCATTTTATGAACAAGCCCTCGGGTTGTATAATAGGCACTATACACATTTCCTTCAATCATTCCTTCCAGGGTTCCATCCGGTTCGTCCATTATCTGTCCTGGTATAAAATAGCCTGCGTTGTTCACCAACACATCTATCGGTCTGTTCAAATTATTTATAGCATCTGTAAATTGTTTTACCTGGGGCTTATCTGACATATCGGCCACATATTGAAATACGTTAATCTTGAATTTTGATTCAAAATCTTTCTTCAGCTGAATCAGATCGTTCTGATTTCGGGCACACGTGGCAATATCAAAACCGTTTGCAGCAAATTTCTCCAAAATAGCCCGACCAATCCCTTTTGTCCCTCCTGTAACTACAATCAACTTATGCATGAGAAATTATTTTATCTTTGAGCAATATAGCATTTGAACTTTATTGCATGAAGGGTTTTGGTCGGTACATTATTTTTTTAGGCTCGTTATTCGTTAGGCGAGAGACTTTCATGACCTATTACAAGTTAACGATGGAGGAGTGTATAAATATTGGCGTCAAGTCAATACTGCTGTTTGTTCTTGTTTCCTCTTTTATGGGTGGAGTAACTACGCTCCAAACTGGCGCTAACCTGGTAAGCCCCTTTGTCCCCCGATTTATTATTTCAAACGTAGTTCGCGAAATGACAATTTTGGAATTGGCGCCTACCATTATGGCTATTATCTATGCGGGTAAAGTGGGCTCAAGTATGTCGGGTGGGTTAGGGACCATGCGTATTACAGAACAAATTGATGCACTTGAAGTGATGGGTATCAATGCTGCTTCCTACCTGGTGCTTCCAAAAATAGTTGCGTCTCTGATGATGTATCCGCTCTTAGTAATCATTTCAGGCATCTGTGCGTTGCTGGGTGGCTACCTGGTGGGTACGCTAACTGAGATATTAACACCCACGGAATATGTGTATGGCATTCGCTATTCATTCAACGAATTTTTTATTTCGTTTGCACTTATCAAGTCGTTCGTGTTTGCCTTCCTCATCGCGTCAATTTCTTCCTTCAAAGGATACTTTACCAAAGGAGGTGCATTGGAGGTGGGTATTGCCAGCACACAGGCGGTAACCGCCAGCATTATTGCCATTTTGTTAGCCGATTATTTCCTAGCCTATCTTCTACTCTAAATACGCTATGATTAAGATCAAAAATATTTCAAAATCATTTGACGATAAGGAAGTGATTAATGGCATTAGTGGTGAATTTGTTAAAGGGAAAACCAATCTGATCATTGGTGCCAGTGGAACCGGGAAAAGCGTGCTCCTCAAATGTATTGTTGGATTAATTCAGCCTGATACAGGAAATGTATTTTATGATCTCCGGAATTTTACGGAAGCCGATAAAGAAATGAAATCCGAAATCCGAAGAGAAATCGGGATGCTCTTTCAAGGGGGAGCTTTATTTGATTCCAAAAATGTAGAAGAAAATATAATGTTTCCGCTTAACATTCTGACCCGCATGTCAGCCGCGGATAAGATAGAGCGGGTTAATTTTTGTCTACAACGGGTGGGGCTCGAGGGAGTAAATAAAAAGATGCCTTCTGAAATAAGTGGTGGAATGAAGAAGCGCGTGGGGATTGCCCGGGCCATTGTAAATAATCCCAATTATTTATTTTGTGACGAACCTAATTCAGGATTAGACCCACAAACATCCATTGTGATTGATGAACTTATTATGGAGATAACGCATGAATTCGATATCACCACCGTAGTAGTAACTCACGATATGAACTCGGTAATGGGAATTGGTGAACGTGTAATGTTTTTACATAAAGGACATAAACTTTGGGATGGATCGAATAAAGATATTGCTCATTCAGGTGTTCAAGAACTTGAGGAATTTGTTTTTACAAACAAAATTATGAAGAACCTGAAAGTAGGTTAGTCCGTTTATTTTTCCCGCAGATTACACTGAATTTACTTGAGGTCCATCACAAACAAGTGATTACTTACCTCACACTATCTGGTATTAAACTGGGATTACTTGTTAATTTTAATTGTTCGGAAATTGATAAATCGATCTTTAGGAAAATAAATGGATTATAATAAGTTAAATTTTCTCACTTGCATTGAAACAAATCAGCGAATTCTGCGCTATCTGCAGGAAATTTTTAACCAGTTGCTAATCGAATATAAAAAGTAGTGCCCTCTCCTGTCTTAGTCTCAAACCAAATTTCACCACCACTTTGCTCGATCCCTTGTTTTGCAATGGCTAACCCCAACCCTGAGCCGGATTTTTTGGTAGAGAAATAAGGCGCGAAAATTTTATCGCTCAATTCTTCATCGATTCCACTTCCGTTATCTTGAAAAGATATTAAAACCTGACCTGCTTCAAGCGTAAGGGTAACGATTACAGTAACAGCAACTTCCTTCCTCGACTGAAAAGCATTTAAGATAATGTTAGAGAATACCCGATTTAACATTTGCTCATCACCATTTATGTATACAGGCTTTCCTGAATAATCAAACTTTACCTCTCCCCCTTCATAGTCAATATATAGGTCAATACTTTTCATTAGTAAAGTCACTAAGTCTATCCGCTGAAGGATGGGTGCGGGCATCCGTGCAAATGCACTAAAAGAGGATGCAATGTCATTCAAAATATCAACTTGCGTGAGGAGTGTTTTTATAGACTGAGTTACTCTATCGTTTTCTAATTCTCCGCGCAACGCCAACTGATCCAGTTGTTGTAAAGTCAGTTTCATCGGTGTTAATGGATTCTTGATTTCATGAGCCACCTGTTTTGCGATTTCGCGCCACGCACTTTCCTTTTGACTGCGCGCCAATTCAATTTTACTTTGATCGAGGTTTTCAAGCATGCGGTTATATTCTGTCACCATCAACCCAATCTCATCGTTCGATTTCCATTCCAACGGTTTATTCGTTCCCGTTAATGTAGTTCTGCTTAATGTTCGGGTAATAAACCTGAGTGGGAATGTTAAAGAATCCACAACAAAAAATGAGAGTATAGAGAACAGAATGAAAATCAAGACAAACACCGTTAAAATATTAGAAAGCACGCTGATCTGTGTATTTTCCAAAGACAAGGCGGATTCAAAAAAGGGAACACTTAGGGCACCAATAAGCACCCCTGATTCAGCAGACTTCAATCCAAAATACGAGTTGTTAAATCGTAGCTCTCCAATCTGCTCAGTTTCAATAAGGGTATTATCCCCCGCATGAAAAATTCGTTCCCACGCATTACGGCTCATTAAGGTTGAAGTCAATTGGTTCTCCACAATAACCGGCTGACTTGAAATTATCATCTGCCCGGAAGGGCCATAGATTGACATATCCACATTTGAAAACTTGGCCATGTTAACTAATTGACTTTCCAGTTCCGTGCGCGAGTTTTCGGGATCATTTACAAACGATGAAAGTACAGGTACTAGATTTTCGCCTAGCAATCGCGATTTAGATTGAAAATCAGCAGTCAATTGATTCTCGGCAGACTTACTTACCCGATTAAGGGTTGTAACAGTTACAATCACCAACGGAATAGCAAATGCCAAATAGATGTAAAGTTGAATGCGGGCTGCATAATTTATCTGCCTCCCCACCCACCACGCATGAAAACCATAGGCGGCCATACTAAACCCCATGGCAAAAATTCCTAACACAAAAAAGAATGAAAAGTTGGTGAAGATAAAAAAAACAGGATAGGCCAGCGTGGTAACTACAGCCACACGACCCGACTCATCCTCTGTGCCACAATGAATGAATCCATCCTTCCGAATACCGTCTCTATAAAACTCAGGATTATTCAGCAAATTGAAGTCAAAGCCCTTCTCATAATTGAAATTACCAAAACTGCTAACAATTGATTTATCAGAAATAAATGCAAAACTTTTATCACGATTTTCAAAATACTCATTGAACCGGCTATCCACCAATAACTCAGGATAAACATTTTGCGGTATGATTCTCTTAAGTGAGATATCGAGCACCACATTTGCTACCACCTGATCAAACCGGGTAATGGGAATAAGTGTGAAATAATGCTTTCCGGTTCTTACCCCTGAAGATCGAACAAAATAAACTCCCGGGTACTCTGTTGCGAAGCTCTGTTTTAAAAACTCCGCATCCCCTTCCGCCATGGATTGATCATCGAGTGGCTCATTCATAGTGTTATATAATAAAATCCGCACATCGTAACGATCAAAATACGAATTAAGAAATACTTGCTTGATCTTTTGTCTAACCGGTGATTTACTTAATAGGGGGCTTGCCAGCCTGCTTTGAATAAACGCATCTTTTGAAATTCGTTTCGATGTTTCATTCAGCAAATATTCAGCCAGCACATCGCGTCCAATCAGATAGCTTGAAGCAAACCGAAATTGAGATTCAACCCGTTCCTCTTCCACAAATCGCTTTACACTCAATGCACTCTGAATACCATGGGCACTCACCGCAAGAAAGAAGTATAAAAAAGTAAGATAAGAAATGCGGATCAGGGAGGAACTCAGCGTAGAGCGATATAGCAATAAAATGTAGGGAATTATAATCATCAACGAAATCCAATAATCCCGCGATTCGATCAGGAAATAAGTTGTAAATAAAATACAGGCAAGTAATAAAGCTCCAACATAGGACCACGATTTTACAAATAAAGATTTCGAAAGTTGAAGAAAGACATGTGTGAAACAAAACGAACTAATGATGCCAATGATAACTGAACCAAACGAAAGCACTCTAAGCCAATTGAATGAAATAGATTGAGTAATATCTAATGAGATTCTTGAATTGTGAAAGATCGTTTCAATAAATAAGAATGGATATAGAAATGAAAAAATAGCAGCCAGAATAACCACCGAACACCACACCCCTCTTCCCCATGTTTTTGTAGTTAGTAATTGTTTAACAAGGGGCCATCGCGTGTATGTAAAAAATACATACGTGCATAAAAATAAAACACCCAACGCGTTCAGAAATAAATCACCCAAAGATGGATTATACCTTGAAGAGGCAAATTCCTGGGGACTAAAGATTGGCGATGCATACCAACGGGATGGGAAGTCAAATCGAATCATAAGAATTCGAATACCTACAAACACGACCAATGAAATAATGAAAACGAGCTGGAACTGCCTTTTGTCATGAAATCCCTTTAAGGCCAGCCCAATACTTAGTAATAACATAATGAACGCTATCAGAATGGATAGAAAAGCAGGGGAATTGTTTGCGGAAAGATTTTCTGATATCAGAATTTTGAAAAGCACTTTATCCCCCACTTTAATATTTTCCCCGGTTACAAAATCGGGCGCCACTATCCGACCTGAAAAATTTTGAAAGACTGCTTGATTCCAGTGTGGCACAAGATATTTGTTGACAATCGGATACTTTTTATAAAGCGGTAAAACTGAAATCAAAAACACTGAATGGGAGACGGGTGTCTTCTTAATAAGAAAATCCCCCATGGAGATTTGAATGAATCGAATATTGTATGAATCCCGCAGCATACGCGCATCGGGCGAAAAATCGTTTTTACTCCAGGCCACAATGCGTAAACTATCCACCAGAAAATGAGTTCCATCTAGTTGAGACCACACAATGCTGGTAGGATTTTGAATGACCCGATCCTGCTCTTGTTCCAGTTTTAAAAGTTCAGTGGTCAGGTTTCTTGAAATGATTTTGGAAATTCCCGCTGGCGAATCTTTTCTGGCATCCAATAATACTCCTGCCAGTCCAAAAACTAGTGAAAGAATAAGTAATAGAATGGGCAGAGACTTACGCATGGGTAATGGCAATACTTAAAAGTAAGGAAATCTGTACTAAGATTACTTACGTTGTAACCCACCAAACCAGTACAAAAACAGAATTCTGGAATACCTGAAACTAAAGGGAATAAAAAGCACCGACACTAATACCAGCGCAAGCCCATATACCCAATCAGGTGGACTAACAAAAATGTATAGCACAATAGAGATGGCAACCATAATAGCCACATTAAAAGCATAGCTAACGAACAGCGCACCAAAATAAAAACCGGGTTCTGGTATAAACGGTGCATGGCAATGCGCACAGTTCGTGTTCATTACTGAGAACTTAGTTACTCGCGAAACTGGAAATTTAAAAATATCACCTTGCTTGCAACGGGGACATTTACCTTGCAACAGTGCGCTTGAGATGCTCATTCTGACTATTTTTCTTGCTCGTTCGGTACCAAAAGAAAGCAATCAAACCTATTACAGCATAAGGTGCCACAAACAAATACATAATTCCAAAGTTGATGCCCGCAGCAATGCCAATATTTCCATTACTTACGTTGTTTTCCAGCGAGGCTCTGCACATAGCGCATTGAGCCCAAGCACCCACAGGAGCGAAGAGCATCGCTATAGAGATCACCAAAAATTTTCCAACAGCCGTTTTCATAGTTCAATCATTTAAAGCTACATGTAATAAGGACTGATCATCAAATAAACAATTACTCCCGTAATGGCAACATATAACCAGATTGGAAAGGTAAATTTAGCCAAAGCCTTATGCCTTTCAAAATTACTAGAAAGTGCCCGCGAAAACGTGAATAGAACAAATGGAACTACAATCACAGACAACATAATATGACTAATCAAAATGAACAGATAGACCAGACGTAATGCACCTTCACCACCATACCTGGTAGAATCACTAGTCATATGGTATATTACATACATCACAAGGAAGGCTGCCGATAGCCCAATGCAGGTTTTCATGAGCAATTCATGCAACTTTCTCTTCTTATTTTTTATAGCCACCACAGCAGAAATAAGAAGCACAGCCGTGAGACCATTAATCGTTGCATAAATTGGGGGCAGAAAGCTAAAATCATAGCCCGGAATTTTTACTCTGAATAAAACAGCAACCGCCAGGGGCAAAATAATGGAAAGTGTAATTATCAATTTCCGATATGGTTCTTTGTTCTCTTCCATTAATATTGCTTCAACAAGATTTTCAATTCCACCGTCAATCGATCCATTTCCTCCCGGGATTTAGGCGCATAGAAGCCTCTGATTTTTCTTTCTGAATCAATCAGGACCACCGACCAGGGTTTCTTTAGGAAAAAGAAACAGGTACACCAGGAATCCCATCGGGTTGTATCTTGATGAGGATATATTTTTTGAACCTCAAAGGAGGTAAACTCTTCATCCAGATGTTTCATGTTTTTCAAAACTTCGGGCGAGGTATCGGCAATGAATAAAGCGGCAGACTCTCCTTGCCAACCTGCACCCCGCAGAATGGCATCAGGAACGGTGTAAGGAATCTTGTGTATCAAGTGACAAGACGCAGGGTATTCAGGCATTTCGGTTTCGTAATAGACAGGAATACTAAACTCGTTCTTGCCAAATGCTCTCAGAAAAAGAAACACCCCTATTGGTAAAAGTAACGCAAGAAAAAGGTAAACGAGTTTTTTGACCATATCCTATTCAACACAAAAAGAAGGCTAAAGTTCTTCACTTTAGCCTTCTTTAAATTTTATTTAATCGTCTGACTTCTTCAAGAGGTCTTGACAACTTACATAAAGACCGGCATCTTCATGCCTTCATACACAAAGGCCACCAGCATCCATACGATGAATAGAATTGGAATGAGTACCGCCCAGAACAGCACCTTCACTTCATAGCGTAAATGCATAAACTCACCCACAATGTATCCTGCTTTTACAATAGTAAGAATGACAAAGATGAAGGTCTTAGCCGCTCCATGAGGCATGGTAAAGGCAATGATAAACTCCACTCCGGTAATTGCTCCTAAGATTGCTGCTACCGTCCAAAGCTTTTTAATCTTAGCCTTATCGGGAGGAAGTACGGTTACTTGTGGTTCGTGTCCGTGATGTGCCATACACTTATTTTCGATTTAATAATTACGAATTTCGATTTTAAACCAGGTAGAAGAATGTGAATACGAATACCCATACCAAATCTACAAAGTGCCAGTACAATCCTACTTTCTCAATCATCTCATAATGCCCTCTGCGCTCATACACTCCGGTAACTGTATTATAGTAGATCAGGAAGTTAAACATCACTCCACTGAATACGTGGAAGCCGTGAAAACCAGTAATAAAGAAGAAGAAGTCCGCAAAATCCTGAGGACCATATTGATTAACATGAAGATTCGCTCCAGTAATTTTTATCTGATCCCAAACTCCCGTTTCAACATTAAAAACTTCCTTCACTGTAGCCGTGTCAGTTCCCACTATAAAGTGAGTCCATTCCCATGCTTGACAACCCAAAAAAGTTAACCCCCCCAAGATGGTCCATAACATCCATTTCTCAACTGCCTTTCTGTCCATGCGATGACCTGCTTCAACAGCTAATACCATGGTAACACTGCTCATAATCAAAATGAAGGTCATAATCCCTACGAACACCAAAGGCAAACTTATTCCATGTAAAAAGGGAACCGCCTCAAAAACTTTTTCAGGAATTGGCCAATGAATAGTCGAGAACTCAAAGTCACCAGGCAATCCTTCAAAAGCCGGATGCGAAGCGCGAACCAACCCGTAGGTAATTAGCAATCCGGAAAACGTAAATGCATCCGAGAGCAGGAAGAACCACATCATGAGTTTGCCGTAGCTTGCACCCATGGGTGAAGTTCCGCCATCCCAAACACTTTTTTCAGAAACTGCAGTGGCTGCGTGTGCCATAATCAGGAATTAGATTTATCGATACAATAATAGGAATACAAACAAATATAGCCAAAGTCCGCCCAAAAAATGCCAATACGTTAAGCACATTTCCATCTGAACTAAGTTTTTTGAGTGAACCCGGTAGCGGTAGGTCGCAACCAATACAATCAGTAAAAAGACTATGGCGCTGATCAGGTGCAACCCATGCAACCCAGTGATAATATAGAGGAAAGATCCCGAAGGATTGCCCACCAGATAAACTTGATTTGAGACTAAATCTTTCCAACCTTCAAACTGAAGAACTAAAAACGCGAGGCCAAGAACAGAAGTACTTGTGACAAGTATTTTGACAGATTCTAAATTATCTTTTTTTGCAGCCCAATACGCGAACTGCATGGTTAGGCTACTGGCTATGATCACGATGGTACTGATTGTAAATAGGAACGGAAGGTCGAAATATACCCAGTTACCCTCTGCCCTCCTTACAATATAACCAGAGGTAAATGCTGCAAACAACATGATCACACTACCCATGAAGAGCCACATGGCAAACTTCTTGGGGTTCATCGAGATGGGCCGCTTAGGCTCCTCTACAATTTTAAATTCTGAGATTACCGACTTCTCCATATCAACACATTTTTAAATTTTATCCAACAAGTAAGCGATCTGCACAATGGGCAGATACAAAAACGAACCAAACATAATCCGTAACGCAGACTGGCGGCTTCCTGTTTTTAAGAGCGAGAAAGTTTGCGCAAAAAAAGCAGCCCCACATACGGTGGCTACGATGGCAGAATCCAACCCTGTGATTCCAAACTTAGCAGGTAGCAATCCCAACGGAATTAAGAACAGTGTATAGATCATAATCTGCACCGCGGTGTTATGATCCTTACCTCCACCCGAAGGCAACAACTTAAAACCTGCTCTTTTATAATCATCATCGGCCACCCAGGCAATTGCCCAAAAGTGTGGAAACTGCCAAACGAACTGAATACCAAAAATGATTAATGCTTCATGACTGATCGATCCGGTAGCAGCAATCCAGCCTAGTAAGGGAGGCAGTGCACCGGGAATCGCGCCCACAAAAACAGCTACAGGTCCTACCCGCTTAAGCGGAGTGTAAACAAAGCTGTACAAAATCATGGAAACAAAAGAGAGCAGCACCGTAAGTGGATTTGTATAAATCCATAAGATGAATAAACTCACTACCAGGCATACACCCGCAAATAGGTTCGCCTCCTGTACAGTTAACCTTCCTGTTGGAAGCGGCCTGTTTTGAGTGCGCGTCATCACTTTATCAAAATCGCGCTCTATCACTTGATTGATTGCCCCCGATGCACCGGAAAGTAAAAATCCTCCTGCAAAGAGCATGATTAAAACCTCCCAATTTACGCTGCCTTTTGTGGCCAACGCATAACCAAATGCGCAGGAGAAAGCCACCAGCATCGAAAGTCTTACTTTCAATAATTCCACAAACGCTTTGGCCTTATAAAGGACAAACGTTACTCCGGAAGCATGCTGAACGGTGGACGACATAGTACTTATCTAACACGATTGATAGGGCTTGTGTTAAGCCTTAAATACAAGAGAAACTGAACCCCAAATGTAACAGTAGCTACCAGCAAATGAATCGGCTGAAGAGCAGCAGGCACCGCAAAATAAGCCATTCCTGCACCGCTAAATAAGGTGAGCAAAATTAACACGATCAGGCTTAAGGTTAAAGGATTTCGACCACTAGTTTTCATCAATCGAACCACTAAAAAACCGTTTGTAATAAGGATTACCCAGGAAAATGTTCGGTGGACAATAAATTCTTCCCAAACCTGACCTATCCAAATTTCGCGAGGCATGTTAAGATCTGAAACCCGATCAATGGCAGCTCGCACCTCCGTACCAAACAGCACTTGAACAACAAGAAGAACCATGCAAACAACTACCATCCATTTAATTCCCTTAGTGGCTATAACGGGTTGCTGTTCCCCACTATTAACATAGAGCCATACAAGCAAACCCACTAGCACAAAAGCCAGTAGCATGTGAAGGGTTATCGTCCACGAGGTAAGATTTGTAGAAACCACGATTGATCCAAACCAACCTTGAACGATCACAGTCAATAATGTTGTTAGGGAAATCCAGAAAAAGGCGGGTCGTGTGGTTCGAAATTTTAAGGACATCACAAAAACTCCCATAATCAAAAAACCTATCAGCACTCCAACAACACGATTGGCATACTCGATCCAGGTTTTAACGGGATTGAAATCAGCCTCTACTAAAATTGATTCATCGGCAAGAATTGCCTGAGCGGTTTTCTCAAAACCCAAGATTGAAAGGTATTGCGCAAATTTTATATTTTTCTTGTCCCGAAACTCAGCAAACGTTTCTTTGTAGTTGGCAGGTAATTGATTGACTGACGTGGGAGGAACCCACGTACCAAAACACTTGGGCCAATCGGGACATCCCATACCTGAACCTGTGGTGCGTACAATGCCTCCAACAAGTATCAAAAAATAAACAGCGACCAACGTTAAGAAGCAGAGCTTTCTAAATCGGGTGGTCGCTGTGTTTACTTCGTCCATTCAGGTCATTCAAAAGATCAAAACTCAAGATTAATGTAATGACAATCTTAAATTTTTAATCTTGAATAGGGTTAATGAGTATGATCCTTCTCTACTGTCATAGCATCTTCACTCATTTCCAATTTAATGAGATCGTTCTCATGAGCCAAGTTAGATTCAGGTGTTTCAGAATAAGGTATATGTTGAGGAATAAAATCTTCTTTCGAACCCGGCTTGCTGTAATCGTACGGCCAACGATACACGGTTGGTATTTCTCCAGGCCAGTTTCCGTGTCCGGGAAGTCTTGGTGTTGTCCATTCTAAGGTCGTTGAATTCCAAGGATTTGCCGATGCTTGTTTCCCTCTAAAAATACTGTAAATAAAGTTGAACAAGAAAAGGAATTGAGCGGCCAACGTCATGATGGCAGCAATACTCACTAACATATTCAAATCCGCAAACCCACTGAAGGTTTCAAAGTTTGTCCAGCTATAATACCTTCTTGGGAAACCTGCGATACCGATATAATGCATCGGGAAGAATACCAGGTAAACCCCAACAAATGTGAACCAGAAATGAACATAGCCTAACTTCTCGTTCATCATGCGGCCAAACATTTTTGGGAACCAATGATATACACCAGCCACCATACCAAAGAAGGACGCACTTCCCATTACCAGGTGGAAGTGAGCAACTACAAAATACGTATCATGAAGCTGAATATCGATCGCTGAGTTACCCAGAAAAATACCGGTGATACCCCCTGTTAAAAAGAACGATACAAGGCCAATGGAAAATAACATGGCAGCTGTGAATTTTATATTCCCTTTCCAAAGCGTAGTAACGTAGTTAAAGATTTTTACAGCCGATGGTACTGCAATGATCAGGGTAAGCAAGGTAAAGATTGACCCTAAGAATGGATTCATACCCGTTACAAACATGTGGTGAGCCCATACTACGAACGATAAAATGGCGATGAACAACATAGAGCCCACCATCGCTTTGTATCCAAAGATTGGCTTGCGCGAATTGGTAGCAATAATCTCAGAGGTAATTCCCAAGGCCGGCAATAACACAATGTATACCTCAGGGTGACCTAAGAACCAGAATAAGTGCTGGAATAAAATCGGACTTCCACCTTGGTTAGGCAATGCTTCACCACCAATATAGATATCTGACAAATAAAAACTTGTACCAAAACTACGATCAAATACCAATAACAGGGCAGCTGCAAAAAGCACCGGGAAAGAAAGTATACCAATAATTGCCGTAAAGAAAAACGCCCAAATCGTTAACGGAAGTTTTGTAAACGACATGCCTTTGGTGCGCATGTTAATTACTGTGGTAATGTAGTTGATACTTCCCAGCAATGAACTCACAATAAAGAACACCATGGCTACTAACCACAACGTCATACCCAATCCAGAACCTTGCATGGCTTGCGGAAGTGCACTGAGTGGTGGATAAATTACCCACCCTCCGGAAGCTGGTCCTGTGGAGATGAACAACGAAATAAACATGATGCAACTGGAAATGAAGAAGAACCAGTATGAAAGCATGTTCATAAATCCACTGGCCATATCACGTGCGCCAATCTGAAGTGGAATTAAGAAATTACTAAAGGTTCCGCTCAATCCGGCTGTGAGCACGAAAAACACCATGATGGTTCCATGCATGGTCACTAAGGCTAAATAAAATTCAGGATCGATCTTTCCTTCCGGTGTTAACCACCCTCCTAAGATGGGTTTCAACCAGGATAAGTCGGCATTCGGAAAACCTAACTGTAATCTGAAAAGAACTGAAAGCGTACCACCGATAAGAGCCCACGCCATACCTGTTATCAGGAATTGCTTGGCGATTACCTTGTGATCTTCGCAGAAAACATAGTTAGTCCAGAAATTACCATGATGAGCATGGTCATGTCCGTGGTCGTCATGATGTTCTGTTGAAGTGTGTGTATGTAAATCTATCGTTGCCATGATTCGAAATATCTTAGTTTGATGTAACAGTTACCGGTGCCGCTAGTATAGCCTCTTGACTATCCATCGGGATACCCGCCTTAATAATTGCAGCCTCTCTCAGTTCAACTGGAACTCGTTTCAAGTAATCAGGATTCTGTTTCAACCAGGCTTCCTGAGAACTCATCCATTTTTCATAATCCTCGAACGTATCATGAACAAATACCGGAAAGCGCATTGAAAAATGTCCTCTTCCACAGATTTCTGTACAAGCCATTTCATAATTGAAATTTGGATTGCCTGTTTCGGTGCGCATGTCAGCCGTTGATTTGGTGGGAATAAACTTGAAGGTGGTATACATCCCAGGAACGGCATCCATCTTCACCCGGAAGTGCGGAAGAAACACGCTATGCAAAACATCCTTTGCACGAATCATCAATTGAACTTCTCTTCCTTTTGGTAAGTGCAGCTCAAGGGATTTAAAATCATCCAGCGTGTTAACGTCTCTCAAATCCAATCCAAACTCATTGGAGGCATCAATCATTTTATAATTGTGTTTACCTAAGTGCTTGTCCCCACCCGGATATCGGGCAGTCCATAAAAATTGCTGCCCCACTAATTCAATTACTACTGCCTCTTTTGAAGCAGGTCCTGTAATATCATTCCAGGCCTTTAATCCGCTGAAAATTAACAGCGCCAGCACAATAGCAGGAATCACTGTCCAGGCAATTTCAAGTTTATGATCATCCGCAAAGAAGGTCGCTTTTCTTCCTTCCTCGTAGCGATACTTAAACGTGAACCAAAACATGACAATGAAAATGATTGCGAAGGCAACCACCGTAACGGCCATGGTTACCCAGAAAAGATAATCTGTTACAGCGCCATGCTCGGAAGCAACCGGTAATGTATAGCCTTCGAAATGAACGTAAGAATACCAAAAGAACCAGCCCAAGCCGCCAATCATAAAGAAAAGCATCAAATATGCATTGACCGTATTCCATGTAGAACCGTCATCGTCCTTTTTTCCTTTTACCAACTCCACCAGATTTCCGATCCTGAAAATCAGGTAGAGAATGGCCAGAACCAACACTACCCCCAAACCTATTATCAAACTCATCATACGTTTTCTTTATTCAGTGTTTTCAATTAAATATGGTGATTCAAGCTTTCTTCCATCATGGGGTGATTCTTTGCAACCAACGGCACTTTAGAAAGAGCCTGTAAGGATACAAACAGAAATGAGCCACAGAAAATAATGGCCAATCCTATCTCCAATAATCCTAACCCACCCTCATATTGCATAACACCCGGTGTAACCATGTTATAAAAGTCAAACCAATGACCGACAATCACGATCGGGCAAACCACTTTTAACATTGACATGTGTCGCTTGGCGTCCCGTGTCATTAACAACAAGAATGGCAACACAAAGTTTAATATCAAATTCAAATAGAAGATCCAGGAGTACGGTGCATTCTTAATGCGTTGAATGAAATACACCGTCTCTTCAGGAATGTTAGCATAGTAAATCAACATGAACTGGCTAAACCAGATATATGTCCAAAAAATACTGAATGCAAAAATGAATTTCCCCAAATCGTGGAGGTGATTGGCATTCACCATTTTCAGATATCCCTGCTCTTTTAAATAAACAACAATCAAGGTAATCATGGATAATCCTGCTACCCACCAGCTGGCAAATATGTACCAGCCAAACATCGTACTAAACCAGTGTGGGTCAATACTCATTACCCAATCCCAGGCAGCGATTGATGAACTGTAACCAAAAAATACTAGAAAGATCGCAGACCACTTTCTGGCTCCCAACCAATTGGATGTACCTCCTTCAACATCTTCCGCCAACATTTTTTTCTTGATTACGGTAAAGAACCAATACCACAAACCAAAAAACACGACCATTCTTAGTATAAAGAATGCCGGAAATCCACCTGCATGAAGAGGCCAAAAGAAATAAGGACTTTTAGCTTCCAATGCAGGATCAAAATCATGTCCACCTTCCACATAAAGATCATGGTGCGTCCAATGGAATACGTCACCTTTTACGAGGAACCAAAGCCCAAGCATCAAAATACCAGAGATCGGAATCCACTGCCCCATGGCTAATGGGATTCGCTTAATAGGTGCCGACCAACCCGCTTGTGCAGCATATTGAATGGCTACGAAGAACAACCCAATAAGCCCCATCCCTGCAAAGAACACGTTGTTATGCCATAGGGACGTGTAAATTTTCTTTAACCAGGTTGCGGTTTCATGATGTCCTCCAACTTCTGGCTCACCGGCTGGCTCAGTACTGGCAATCAGGCTCTTAGAAATCTCAACGGATGCATGATGACCTTCGGCAGTGCCATGATCGCCTGCATTCATCGCCATAAATACTCCAATTACAAAAAGAAGAGCACCTACACCCAACAGAATGAATAGACTCCGTTTTGTTTCAGGTTTAAAAATATACTGTTCGTCCGCCATGTGGTTTGATATCTAGTAAGTATTAATTCGTTTGCAATTGTTTCACATACTTGGCAATCTTCCAACGCTCTTCATCATTCACTTGTGAACCGTGTGAACCCATCAATCCTTTTCCATAGGTAATTACATGAAAGATGTGACCTTCACTTACTCCCTTGATTGCATCCCCTGTCAAGTTAGCAACGCCCGGATATTTATCAGCGACTAATCCATCGCCTGCGCCTTTTGCGCCATGGCAATGCTTGCAGTTGATTTCATACAACATTTTTCCCTGCGCTAAAATTGCAGGAGTGGCTTCAAATGGATTAACCATTTTATTGGCTAACCGTAATCCTGTAGTATCATTAGCACCGCGGTAAGGCAACCAACCATTGGCATTTCTGCGAACTGTGTTTGGTGCCGGCAAGCGCATGTTCATCCCGTAAGGATTGTAATCGTTAGAATTGTAAAACTCTCCCCGGCCATTGTCCAATGAGCTAAGCCACATACCAGCTTCCTTATCTTTGATTTGAGTAAGCGGTTCATAGGCCACCGAGTGATACATATTAGGAGCGTACTCTCTACCCGGATTATCTCCTCCGGCTTTGCAACCGGCCAGCAAGGCAGCCACTGCCACGCTCGCTAAACTAACTTGTATAAAACGTATGCTCATGTTAAAAATTCTTTTCATTTACTTCTGATGCTCCGTTATCTTTTAAGATCCGACTAATGTCATCCTTACTTAATTTATTTGAAGCCAGATCAATCGCCATCACGTGCTTATCATCTGTGCTGCGCAGGTCAAACGAACGAGGCTTTTTATAAGGTTTCATATCGCTTACTATAAAAAAGGTTGCTACCATCCCCAAAGCTGATAATAACACAGTTAACTCAAAGGTTACTGGAATAAAGGGGGGTAACGAAACAAAATTCTTTCCACCGATAATCATTGGCCAATCGTAACCTAACATCCAGATTTGCATGGTTAAAGCAAGGATGGTTCCGGTCATACCGAATAAGAATGCAGCAATGGGCAACCGTGTACGCTTGTAGCCTAATACTTCATCCAGCCCGTGCACTGGAAATGGCGAATATACCTCGTGTATCTTTACACCCTTCTCACGAATACCTTCTATTCCATGAAGCAAGATATCGTCATCATCAAATATGCCTACTAAATAATTTTCTTTTGTGTTGCTCATATTAATGCTTCTTTTCGGAAGATGATTTAATAATACTCTTAACCTCTGCCATGTTAATCACGGGAAAGAATTTCGCAAATAAGAAGAATGCCGTAAAGAAAAATCCAAACGTCAGAATATATTCACCCACATCATACAACGTTGGGTAAAACATAGACCAGCTTGAAGGAAGATAATCGCGGTGAATGGAGGTTACAATAATTACAAAGCGTTCGAACCACATCCCGATGTTCACAATGATGGATAACACAAACGTAGCTACGATGTTGGTGCGTAATTTTTTCCACCAGAATAATTGTGGGGAAATCACATTACACGTCATCATAGAGGCATAAGCCCACCAATATGGACCCGTGGCTCGATTATAGAAAGCATAAAACTCAGCGGGTACCTGACCATACCAGGCAATAAAAAACTCCGTGATATAAGCTATACCCACTATTGATCCTGTGATAATGATGATGATGTTCATCAATTCAATGTGATAAATCGTAATGTAATCTTCCAATTTGAAAACCTTGCGAGTCACAATCAACAATGTTAACACCATGGCAAACCCTGAGAAGATCGCTCCAGCCACAAAGTATGGAGGGAAGATCGTAGTGTGCCAACCTGGCACCACTGACGTTGCAAAGTCGAACGATACAATGGTGTGAACCGAAAGTACAAGCGGTGTTGAAAGACCGGCTAATATTAAAGCCACTGACTCATAGCGCATCCAGGTTTTAGCTGCACCATCCCATCCAAAGCTTAACGCATTATAAATCGTTGCACGGGTTTTATTTCCCATGCGAATTGCGCGATCTCTGATTACTGCAAAATCCGGGATTAACCCGATGTACCAGAATACTAAGGAAACCGTGAAGTACGTGGTGATCGCAAACACATCCCACAATAATGGCGAATTAAAGTTAGCCCAAAGCGAACCCCATGTATTTGGCAACGGAAGTACCCAGTACATGCCTAACCACAAGCGACCCATGTGAACCAATGGAAACGTGGCAGCACAAATAACGGCAAAGATTGTCATCGCTTCCGCTGCGCGGTTGATCGACATTCTCCACTTTTGACGGAATAATAAAAGAATCGCAGAAATCAACGTGCCCGCGTGACCAATACCCACCCACCAAACGAAGTTGGTGATATCCCATGCCCATCCAACGGTTTTGTTCAATCCCCACATGCCAATGCCTTCCCATAATACGGTAGCCAGACAGTAGACACCAAACATTAATAATACGAGCGAAATACCAAAAGCTATCCACCACAGGCGTGTAGGTTTACCCTCCACCTGCCGGCTGATGTCTTCGGAAACATCTCGCATTGTTTTTCCACCCGTAATTAAAGATTCACGTAATGTTGAAGTTGCTTGCATACTCAGTTTCGTATCAATTCCTTATTCTAAAAACTATGCGTTCTCTTTTACTTTATCCTTGTTTCTGATTTTGGTCAGATAGAAAATATTTGGCTTCACACCAATTTCCTCCAACACCCTGTAAGCGCGTGGATTGTTATATTTCTTATCGATACCGTAGTTGAACACTTTCTCCTCTTCCCCGTCTTCGTTCTTTACCATCTTGTAATGATCGATTTGCAACAACTTGCTGATTTTGCTTTCGGTATCGTTCATGTCGCCAAACACAATAGCTCCGGTTGAGCAAGCTGCCTGACAGGCCGTAACTACTTCACCATCTTTCAGTGTTCTTCGTTCGCGCTTAGCAGTAAGTTTTCCAGACTGAATACGCTGCACACAGAATGAACATTTTTCCATTACACCACGTGAACGAACGGTAACATCCGGATTCAACACCATACGACCGATATCGGTGTTCATGGATGGGTTGACCGTTTGAAACTGCTGATTATCGTGATACTTGAACCAGTTAAATCGCCTTACTTTATAAGGACAGTTGTTGGCACAATAGCGTGTACCGATGCAACGGTTATAGGTCATTTGATTTAATCCTTCTGTGCTGTGCGTTGTTGCTGCTACCGGACATACCGTTTCGCACGGTGCATTATTGCAATGCTGGCACAACATAGGTTGAAACACAACTTCAGGATTTTCAGAAGCGATTTCTGCTTCTTTATAATTCTCAGGCTTTGCTTCACTCGTATAATAACGGTCAATACGTAACCAATGCATTTCCCTACGATTGATTACCTCTTGCTTTCCTACAATTGAAACGTTGTTCTCAACATTACAAGCCACCACGCATGAGCCGCAACCTGTACACGTATTCAAATCGATGGACATTCCCCAATGATGGTTTTTGTACTCATGACCTTTCCACAGGCTGAGTGTGCCAGGTTCTACCTTGTCACCCCACTTGGTTATTTTAGCAGACCGCTCATTCCAATATTCGGGGTTCTTAGTATAATCTGAAAGCAAAGATTCCTGAATCACATTCTCGCGACCCATGTAGGTCTGATGAATTTGAGTTTGTGCTAATTGGAACTTCTCATCTGTTTTCTCAACTTTTACTCCGCTTAAAACACTAAAGCCTATGCTTTCACCGGAAGTAAGCATGGGATACACATTGGCGCCAATGTTCTCTCCTACCTTACCTACTTTGGTGCGGCCATATCCTAGCGCAATACCCACTGTACCAAATGCCTGACCAGGTTGAACCAAGGCAGCTACTGTAACCGTTTTTCCATTGGCCGTAAGGTTTACTAACTGTGTGCGGCCTTCCGAATCATTTTCGATTCCAAGTGCGGTAGCATCAGTAAGCGAAATAGTAATGTAATGATCCCACGTAGCTTTCGTGATAGGATCTGGTAATTCTTGTAGTAACGGATTGTTTGCCTGTGAACCATTTCCTACTCCGTAACTTTCGTAGATAGCAAGTTCAAGACCTGTGTTAGTTGCCTTATAGGTTGACCCGATAGCCGCTAATGCGCCTTCTACATTTCCTGCAAAGGAATAGGATGCGGGTGCTGAACTCCCTTCAAGTACACCATCGTATAAACACTTATCCCAGAAACTCTGGAAGTCGCCAGTCGAAGCTGAATAGAATCTGTCCTTCCAATATTGCTGAACAAAAGAAAAATACTCGGTATTGCTTTCGCCTGCCCACACCAGGAAACTCTCCTGTGCTTGCCGTGTTTTAAACAAAGGCGAAATGGTAGGTTGTGAAAGACTAAATGAATTCAATTTAGGTTCCGCGTCATTCCATGATTCAAGGTAATGATGATCCGGAGCAATTAAACCAGAAGCTGATGCAGTTTCATCAGGTGTGGTTGACGTTGAAACTGAAAGTGTTAGCTTTTTCAATGCAGCAGCGATGGCTTCTCCTTTCGGATGATCGTACACCGGGTTGCAATTGTAGAAGATAACGCCATCTACTTTTCCCCCCTGAACATCCGATACAAACGTAGCCATCTCTTCGTCATTTCCCTGACGGTAATTAACCGGAGAACCTGGAAGAATGGTTGTACCGTAGCTGCCCAACAAATTGTTGATGGCATTCACTACAATCTGAACCGACTTATCATTAGAACCGCATACTACCAGGGCTTTGCCAGCATTGGCTTTCAGTTCATTTGCTGCTTTTTCAAGATGTGCAATCTTATCAATGCTCTTCAGTCCGTTGCCGGATAGAATATTATAAATCTGTGCTACCACCAATCCTTCCTGCGAAGGTTTGATCATAGAACGATAGTCTGCATTGGCACCCGTAAGAGAAAGATTCGTCTCAAACTGATACAAGCGCGACATTTCTTTTTTCTCTTCGGTAATCTCTCTGTTTACTGCAAACTGCTTGGTGAATTCAATAGGCGATAACCAGGTACCTAAGAAATCGGCACCAATGCTTACGATGGTTTTTGCTTTGCTGAAGTCATACGAAGGAATCATAGCCGTACCAAAAGATTCTTTGTTGGCTTTCTGAATTCCGTAATAAGAGATTGGGTCGTACTGAACGTGTGTAGTCGTGGGGTACTTCGCTTTGAATTTATCAATCGCAGCTTTTGTACTTGGACTTAATATCGTATTGCTAACAATTCGAATCTGGCCACCCTTGGCTGAGATCTCATTGAGTTTTGCAATTACTTCTTTATCAAGAGTTTCCCAATCTTTCTTTTCAGCACCTGCCATCGGTCCGCGCAAGCGATAGTTGTCATACAACGACATTACTGAAGCCTCCACCTGGGCACTGGTTCCACCCATAGTAACTTTAGAAAGATTATTACCTTCTATTTTGATTGGACGACCATCACGCACCTTCACTACGATACTGCAGTAATCACCGCCATTGATATAACTGGAAGCGTAATAGTTTGGAATGCCCGGATCTGCATCCATTGGTTTATTTATATACGGAATGGCCTTGCGGATAGGTGCTTCGCAGGCTGCCAGAGATGCAGCGGCCACGCTAAAGCCCATCATTTTCAAAAAGTCTCTGCGCGAATGGCCCGGGTCTTCCTGAACGGCCAAATCCACAAATTCTTTATCGGCATTCTTCACAAACTCAGAATCATTCTTCAGTTGTGGTAAGCCTTTCCAGTATGTCTTATTCGTATTACTCATAGATTCAAAATCCTGTCGAGATCAAACAATATATTTTAATAATGGCACTTTGCACATTCAAGCCCTCCAATATCCTCCACTTTCATAGCTTTCTTACTATTGTGAATTTCTACCAGTTTATCATAATAGTGATTATCCTTTGTATTCACATCCGTCTTGCGATGGCAATCAATACACCAACCCATTGTTAACAGCGAGTATTGCTTCACCACATCCATCTCCTGAATTGGGCCATGGCAAGTTTGGCACTCGACCCCCGCAACATTGACGTGCTGCGAGTGATTGAAATAAGCCAGGTCGGGTAAGTTGTGAATGCGCACCCACTCAATTGGTTTTTGTTGGCCTGTATAAGAACTCGTTGCCGGATCGAACCCTATAGCTGCATAAATTTTTGCAATCTCACCCGTTCCTGTATTAGTACCCTCTTTAATTTGAGCGTGACAGTTCATACAAATGTTGGGTGACGGGATATTAGCCTGCTTTCCTTTAAGGGCACCCGTATGACAATATTTACAGTCTATTTCATATTGCCCGGCATGAATCTTATGGGAAAACGCGATGGGTTGTTTAGGCTGGTAGTTTTGCTGAATACCTACTGTGTACAAACCATCAATGATGTTCTTGAAGGAAACAGAGGCAACTATAAAGAGGACCAGGAAAATAAATCCTGAACTCCGAACCATAGAACCTACTGTATATTTTGAATGAACAATCTCCTGGTCTTCGGGACTTAGATCTTTATTATCTAAGTATTTCTTTAACGCATTAATAATCAGAACCAAAATAACAAGCAGCAACACCAGGATCAAAATCATCCCAATTACGATGGCATTTAAGTAAGCCGTTGGAACACCCGCGTCACCACCAGCAGTCGTAGTAGCAGTTCCGGGTGCAGGGGCATCTACTTTATTAGCCTCTGCCTTCACATAAGCAAGTATGCTCATGATCTGCTCATCGGTATAATTATTAAAAGCCGTCATTTGGCTTTTGTTGTACTCATTGTAAATCTTGTTGGCATACTCATCGCCACTGGCTATTACCTTAGCGGGATTTCGCACCCATGCATAAATCCAGTCAATAGAAGGAACACGGGTTTCCACTCCGGCCAATGCAGGCCCTACTAATTTTTGCTTAACCCGGTGGCACGATTTGCAATTGCCATTAAACAGAACGCCACCCGCATCAATAATTGCTTGATCGGTGGGGATCTCTTGTGCGTAAGAAGTAAAACTAAGGGTGAGCGAAAACAGTAGGAGTGTTAAGAGCTTAACGGGATCAGACAGACATTTCTTCATCGTGACGCGGTTAGGTTTCCATATTTTTATGGAATCGCACAAATCTACATTGTGAATGCATTATTTCAAATTAATTTTGATGAGCGAAGGAATTATTTTGAGCGTGTTTAATCTTCATCCGTGATCTTGCTAAAGCCTTAGAGCGGTTGAGTTGACACGCGTAAATTATGATCGGAAGGTGCATTAAAGTTATTTAGAATGAATTTAAATAAAGCGTCCAAACGGTTTAATTGTGAATATAACATCCGATGACACCCTTTGAATATGTTACTGTTCTGATATCCATCATATTAGGATTAGGAATAACACAAATTGTATCAGGAATTGCCGATATGGTGCAGCGTTGGCAAGAGGTGAAACTCTATTGGCCGCATCTGCTTTGGATTGTGTTTGTGTTCTTTTTGCACATCCAGGAGTGGTGGGTGCTTTACGAAATGAGATCCGTTTCCACGTGGATGTTGCCTACATTTTTATTTACTATTCTTTACCCCATCAATCTTTTTATTCTTGCACGGATCCTTTTCCCGACAACCTATATGGATTCGGGCACAGATTTTAAATCATTTTACTTTGACAACTTTCGAAAGTTTTTTGTTTGGGCGGCAATTCTTGTTGCTCTTTCAATTGCCGACAACCTATTTGTTAATGACTATACATGGAAAGATCAGATTGTCCAGTTGTTACTACTATTCGTAATCTTATTTATTGCTTTCAAGAATTTTAGACAGGAATGGCTTCATAAAGTTGTTGTGCTGGTGTTGACTGTTCTTTTGTTTGCTGTGCTAAGCCTTGTTGAATGGGCAATAAAAAATTAGGTTTACACTAATCCCAGTTTATGTTGAAAAATTCCGGCTATACTTTGAGCCCGCTGTTTAACTTCCTCCGCCTTATCCCCCACAAAATTTTCATCCACGGTTTCCATAAACAGCGTTAGCCATTGGTCAAAATGCTTCGCTTCAATAGGCAGTGCTATATGTTTTTGGAATGGGTTTCCCTGATAGCTCTGGTCACCCAGTAGCATAGATGACCAAAAGTTATACATAGTGGGTAAATGTTTTGGCCAATCGAGATGAGCAAATACAGGAGCCAGCAAAGCGTCTTGCTTCACTTTTTCATAAAACCTGTCAACCAGGGTAATAATCTCCGCTCTTGTTTTTATTTCCAGCATAATTACCTTACTAGGTTAACTCCTGAGTAATTAAAAATATATTTTCCTCACCCATGCCTTTTACTTCGTGATCGTTGAACAATGGAATTTGATAAGTCTGAAATTCTTGCATTTCAATCTCCTCTCCTTCTATCAAAAAACGGATATGTCCTTTTAGTACAATCAAAAAACTAGGAACCTTAGCCTGATGTTTGGGTAGAACTTGTTCCTTGCAAAGTGCAACACAAAACATTTTTATCCTATCCGTCTTATTAACAATCAAAACAGTTGCTTTAGCAGGATTAAATTCAATTGATTCTTGAATATTCATGGTATTATAAATATAGATACCTAAAACTGAGTCCGGTAAGCACAAAACCCACCGCGAGCACCGTCACCAGTGTAATATGGAAAGCCAATGAAGACAAAGTGTTAACATTTAATTTTGGAATAATAAAAAACCGGGCATGGATTGCCAGACCTATTGTACTGACCAGTAACCCTAGTTTTATCCATAACAAGATGTGGTGTGATGTTGATACGTGCCACCAATTCTGAAAGGGAACAAACAACAACGCCATCCAGATACCTGTTATTACTTGTACACCTAAAGCAGGAATTCCAATTCGCTCGTATCTTTTTTCAAAGTTGAGAATGATAGAGATATCTTTTGCTTTTAGAGCTTCAGGTAAAAAACCAATCGATAAAATCAAATGGCCCCCTGCCCAAACTGTTGCGCCAAGCACATGGAATAACACCAGCCACTTCATGATCAGGCTATAAATCTTTTTTATTAAAAATCCGCATGGCAATGCCCATAGGCCATAGTGCCCAGGTTGTTAATAGCACACCCGAGAAAAGGATACCCATGCTAC
Organism: Cyclobacteriaceae bacterium; assembly: GCA_016787755.1. Lineage (GTDB taxonomy): Bacteria > Bacteroidota > Bacteroidia > Cytophagales > Cyclobacteriaceae > ELB16-189. Next base: position 270,021 of record JAEUUA010000013.1, read on the forward strand.
TTCCAAAAAAGTTCTTGTAGAAGGCGCCCGTATAGCCCATCAACGCGGAAATATCCAACTGGAGTAACATAATAATACGCGCCAGATCAACCGGATTGAATGCAATAAGTGCCAGGGTTAATTTTTCGAGCGGGTAATCATTAAAACTATACACCACCCACAACAATATACCATCATAGATTAATGAAAAATAAAACCAAAACAACAGTGCTATACCAATCGCCTTGGCCTTGTCGCGGGTGAGTACCGAGGCAAAAAAAGCAAGGGATACAAACACAAGGGTAAGAAATACACCGGTTAATAAAAGACTTGCAATCGGCTGCCAGGCTCCATAGATTACAAAAGGAAGGCCAACCCCGATGCAAAAAGCCAAACAGAGCGATGAAGCCACCGCCAGGTATTCACTTAAAAAAATCGATCTCCGGTTAATCGGTTGCGCCAGCATCAATTCAATAAATTCGTAGGAGTTAAAAAAATGAATCGTGGTAAATACGACACTGATTAAGGGAACAGCCATCAACACAATATTCATTAAACTCAACACCACTTTTCCAAAATCACTGTCTACCTGAAAAAGCATGAACGTGCACACAAGCAGAAATAAGGTATAGAACAAGATAAACCGAGTTCTAAGAATATCGTAAAAAACATATTTGATTACACGTGTCATAGTTATTCAATTACAGAAGCTAATAATTCTTTCTGGCGAATGAGTGTGGCAATTGCTTTATTCAGCTTGGTTTCATTCGTTTCATCTTTCAAGGCATCAATGGTATTGTTATACTGTATCTTCCCTTCAAACATGTACACTAATTCGGAAGTCAATTCATCCAAGTCACTTAAAATGTGCGAAGTAATAATCACCAACTTACCCATTCGTTTTTCATGATGGATTTTTTCCTTCAGTATCTCAGCGGAAACCGGATCTAATCCTGCCGTGGGTTCATCTAAAATTAAAACCGGAGCATGAAACAGAAAGGCCAGCGATGCGCTTACCTTTTGTCGGGTGCCTCCTGATAAGGTATGAAGAGGTTTGTCATACATCTTATAAAGTTTGAAGGCATCAATTAAGTCTTCATCCACTTTTGGGGTATCCTTCCGGATGTTCTTCATCATATCAATTAATTGACCAATGCGGATGTTATCGGGATAGCGACCTATTTGAGGCATGTATCCAATCTTCTCGCGGTACCTCCAATTATTAAAGATACTTTTATTATCAAACAGAATGGCACCTGATGTGGGTATCACCAATCCCAAAATACTTTTGATCAGTGTAGTCTTGCCTGATCCATTTGGCCCAATCAACGCATAGCTTTTTCCGGTAGTTAGCTCAAGCGAGATCTGATCCAACGCGGCTAATTGACCAAAATTTTTACAAATATTTTCAATTGAAATCATAAGGTTTCATGGCTGGTAAATTATCTTTTAAATTCTCAGGGGTGAGCACGGGTATCGCTTTTTCAGCACGATCCATTAAAAAAACCAAAAAACTTCTCCATAAGAGAATCGTGGTTGGCATTCGCTCTACAATCATTCCGTACATGCTGATAGGTCTATAAGGTATATCTCCTACTAAGTCGCGATTAAGGTCATACCCTTCATACCGATCCCAATAGTTTCCGTCAATTTTATTAAGTACCAAACTTCCATTGGTTACTAAGTCGAAAGTGTTTTGCTGAAAGTTATTGCGCTCAAGAATATTATCATCACAACTCGCCTGCAATTTCAGCGCATACCCATTTTGCAAAAAGGAATTGCTTTGTAATTTATTACGATTACTTCCTTCCATAAAAATACCGATCGAGTTTTTCACAAACACATTTCCTACTATATCACTATCACTAATCTCCTTTAACAACAATCCGTAAGAAGCTGAACCCCAATTATGCTCAAAGGTGTTATTAAGCATCTTTACTCCCTTTGTATACATTACCGCTACGCCCGCCCCATTATCAATAAATGTGTTATTCCGATATTCATCGTTATGCGAAAACATAAAATGCAAACCATATCGTTTGTTGCTTTCACTATAATTATTGGTGATTACTGAATTGGTTACAAATTCAAAATAAATTCCATCCCGATGGCCTTGAATTTTATTATCATGGATAGTCATATTCTGGCATTTCCATAGATGAATGCCATTCCCGATTTCTTGCTCCTCGGTTGATTCAGAATGGAGGGTATTCCCCTCCACAAAACAATTAGTTGAATTGGAAAAATGAATTCCGAAAAAAGCATTTTCCAAGACATTTCCAATGACATGAATATTTTTTGAATCTATAATTTTAATTGCAGCTATGTCATCCATACTACCCATACCCGTATTCAAAAAAGTTAATCCTTGCACAACTACATTGGCGGCACGGATTGTTAATATTTCAAACTTGCTTTGCCCATCCAGCACAGGAAAATTTTCTCCTTGAATGAAAATACTTTTTTCAACTCGAATGTTGCCTTCGCGATAGATACCGCTTCTGATAAGCAACGTATCACCTGGTTGGGCAAGTGCTATACCCACCTTTATACTTTGAATTTGTTCACCTTTTCCTACCGGGATAACCTTACTAAAAACCGTTTGGAAGGAGATTAATAAAAGCAGAAGTAAAAAATGTTTTAACATTGTCTCAATTGTATAAAAAAATATTCTTATTTAAATTCTGTTACCAGTTCTCCCCAACTCAACCAAATTCCTTTCCACTCCTTTTTATGAGCATCCATTTCGGCCTTGGTTTCAAAAGCAGCTATCCCGCTTGCCATGGGGCTCCTTATCTGGTTTGACTTTACGTAAAATGCATCCTGAGCTTCAATTAATTTTTCTGGTTGTGTAAAGTTGATGACTAATTTGTAAGCCATTTTATCTATGGGTTCGCTACCTGAGTTGTAGAAATCAATCATGCAATTGATATCATCGAATTTATACACCTTTCCTTTTTCAGTGACGATTTCGGCTCCATATTTTGTGTCCATTAATGTCATCTTACACGTATGGCATGCATCTACTCCATAGTGCAACTCCTCAGGGCGGACTTCACAGCCCATGATTAAGGAACCAAGTATACAAGCAGCAATCAGTCTCATACTCATACTCTCTTTTTTTTTGAAAAAATTTCATATCCCAGTGTGGCTATCGCCAACAGAGCTGCTCCTATAAAAATCCATCCTCCAATATCCGGGCCTGAGAATGCAGTAAAATTCAACAACTGCTTGGTTCCAATAAGGGGAGGCTGATAGGTCATGCCCGGTATATTAATTGCTGCGGTAGGATCAAGGTTGTGACCATAGTCATATCCCCACAACCAAAAATCAACAAGGGCCGCTATACCGGTTGCTATCAGCAAAAAGCAAAATAGCCAAACCATAATCCTTCGATTACTGAGGGCCGTAAGCAAGCCAAAACCGATTAAACCGCCTACCACATAAATCATGTATTGAAACTCAGGAAACATTTCCACTTCAATATGTTTCATTCCAATGTAATGATTGAGTGCGCTGATCACCTTTACATCTCCCGAAATGGTATTAATCCAGATATCCATCTCAAGTCCTTCAGGATATTGGGGTGCCCACATTAAAATTTGCCAAAGTGGAACAAAGTAAGCACTTACCATCAACAACGCTGATAATGCAATCAACAAACGAGATATTGGTTTAAGCGTTTTCATTTTATACTTTTTTTAAAAAAATAAACCCCGTCCGCTTGCACGGAGCGGGGTTTTATCCAATCAACCTATTCCGCATTCGCGGGAAACTATTTACCTGCATTTGAGTCTTCAATCACTCCTGTTGAGAATTTCAACGGTGTGTTACTGCCAGCTGGGGAAACCCGTATGTACCCAGACATTTCCTGATGCAATGCTGAACAAAAATCCGTGCAATAGAATGGGATCACACCTACTTCATCAGGAGTCCATTTCAACGTTTGTGTTTCGCCTGGCATTACTAATATTTCAGCATTACCTGCATTTCCTTTTACCGCAAATCCATGAGGTACATCCCAGTCTTGTTCAAGATTTGTTAAGTGGAAATAAACTACATCACCCATTCGCACACCTTCAATATTATCCGGTGTTAGGTGTGAGCGAATAGCGGTCATGCTCACATGAACTTCATTTCCTTTACGCACTACTTTAGCCTGACCTTCCCCAATAGCCGCATAGGGATGTTTATTTTCTTCGAGCTTATAAATTTTCAAAGAGTTTGGCGAAACCATAGAGGCTGGAATCGCTTCTGCATAATGAGGTTCACCCGTGGTTGGGAAATCTAAAATGAGTTGCATCTTATCGCCACTAATGTCATAAATCTGTGCCGACTGAGTCAATTCGGGACCCGTTGGTAAGTAACGATCTTTGGTGATTTTGTTATAAGCTATCACATATTTGCCATGTGGCTTAGCGGTAGGGCCGCCTGGAACACTTAAGTGTCCGATGGAATAATAAGTAGGAACCCGATCCAAAACTTCGAGCGTTTTAACATTCCATTTTACAATTTCAGAGGAAACAAACATGGAAGTATAAGCATTTCCTTTATCGTCAAACTCGGTATGCAAAGGTCCAAGACCTGGCTTTTTCACTTCACCATGCAATGCAGATTCATACTTAATTACCGGAATTCCACTGAAATCACCTTCATAATCTTTGTTGGCAATCGCTTTTTGAATTTTTGTGAATGAAAACACGGGCATCATCGCGGCAAGCTTTCCACTACCTACAATATATTCGCCCGATGGATCAACATCACAACCATGAGGAGACTTAGGACAGGGAATGAAATACACAATGTCCGGAAACTCCATAACATCTAGTACAGTAACTTCCTGTTGCATGGTGGAAGTGGCCGAATGAGTACTCTCATCATATACATTGTGGGCATATTTTGCTTTTTCAATTCGTCCTTTTCCTTGAGCGATATACTCTTCAGCCTTCTTCCAATTGACAGCCATAATAAAATCTTTATCCTTTTGAGATGCATTTACTTCTAGTAAAGTATAGGCTTGCTCTGTATTATAACATGAAAAGAAAAACCAGCCATGAGATGGACCTTTGCCTGCCCGGCTAAGATCATAATTGAATCCTGGTGTACGCAATTGAAAAGCTATGTTCATTTTGCCATCACTAGGATTTACCTTTATAAAACTGATAGAACCTTTAAAATTTTCTTTGTAAGAGCTAATAGGCACATCCTTATTTCCCATCGGAATACTGAAGCGGGTTCCTGCAACTAAATATTCTGTATTTTCAGTAATGAAAGGTGAAGAGTGATTGCCCCCACTATTCGGAATCTCTAAGATCTCTTCCGTACGAAATGTTTTCATACTTACGCGAGCTACGCGAGGTGTATTATTAGCATTTGCAAACGCCCATCTTCCATCATGCTCCCCTTTTGTAGTGGATAGAGCGATGTGGTGCAAATCATCCCAGGGCACAAATCCATGGGAGGTATTTAACATCGGCTTTGTTTCCTCACTGTAGCCATAGCCACTTTCGGGAAACACAGAAAATACGGGAAGAATTTTGAACAGTCGACCGGATGGAATTCCGTACACTCCGATCTGTCCGTTAAAACCACCCGATACGATATTATAAAATTCATCGTACTTACCAGGCGGCACAAATGCTTTATTGGCAGCATCCCCCATAGTAACACTACCCGGAGCTTTTGGCTTGCATCCTTGCCATACCACCAAACTGGATAACACGACCAGGGCAGAAAGAATTCGATAGATTATTTTAGTCTTCATAAAGTTTAGTTAAGATTGAATTAGAATTATTTTGGGAGTAATACAGTATCAATGATGTAAACAATGCCATTTGAAGCTTTTGCAACACCCAACACATTAGCACCATTTACGGTAATTTTTCCATCCTTTTTATTGAGCGTCACATTTTCAAGGTTAACTTGATTCAATGTCATTCCATCTTGCACATACTCTTCTTTTATTACACCCACATAAACGTGATACTCCAAGATGTTTTTTAATGCTGCCGCACTTTCAGGCTTTAGTAAACCTTCTACTGTGCCGGCCGGGAGTTTATCAAAGGCTGCATTGGTTGGAGCAAAAACAGTAAATGGTCCTGCATTAGAAAGTGCATCCACATACTTGGCCGATTTTAGGGCCGCAACAAGGGTAGTGTGATCCGGTGATCCCACGGCAATACGAACAACATCGGGTTCAGATGTTTCATCCTGAACAGTAGATTGACCTCCACCCAAAGGTTCAGCAACTGCTGTACTTTCGTTGGTGGTTGTTGGCTGGCCGCAGCCAATGGCAAGCAGTCCAATAAGAAAAATTAACAGGTAGGGTTTCATAAACTTAGATTTAGGGTTTTATTTTTCGCCATCGTTTTGACGCATGAATTCCAATACATCGCGCGCATCCCCGACTGACATATTTTGATTGGGCATACGCATTAAACAGAGCTCCAGCAATTTTTGAGCTTCTTCGTCTTTTTCAAGCATGACATCAATATTCGTGATCATGTTCATGATCCATTCTGGCTTACGTTTTTTTGTCACATCCTTCCAACCTGGTCCTACAATGCGCTGATCGGTTAGCTTATGACACGCCTGGCATTTCATTTCATATATGGCAACACCCCGTTTAATCCGTTCCTGATCCAGAGGATTTTCTAGGGTTACATTTTTTATGGCGCCAATTCCTTTCGTTGGATCAGTGATCGCTTCAACTGCACTTTTATTAATGTCAGGCTCTTCACCAGGTTGATTGGGTTTTCCAGGTGAACACGAAAGAAGCATCATCGTGGCAAGGGTAAGTCCTAAAAAGTATTTCATAGTTTATTTATTTATAGTGAATTCCTTGTATAAATTCTTGTTTCACCACCTTATTGACGTTCATTTTTGATTGATCCTTTTTGATTCAATCATAGTTCGTGAGGCTTGCTTCAACAAAGAAATACCAGAAGACATCAGGAATGAATGACGTTTGTCAGGTTCAGGAATGATTTGCGTAAGCTTAATAGTTGAATTCCTAAAAGGATTGGAATCAGTTAAGGCAAGAACGAAGGTTATTTATTCCTATGCTCAGCTTGCAAAGATTGCCAAGAGTTGAGTTATGATTATGATCTTACTTCTATGCACCCGAACCAAAACCTATTAAAGTAGTACCGACCTAAAAAATGGAACAATCGATTTTACTCGCTTATTTTAAACTTATAAATAGTTTTTTGTCTGTACGTTTCACCTGGTTTTAATATGGTAGATGGAAAGTTAGGATGATTGGGAGAATCCGGAAAATGTTGTGCTTCCAAACAAAAGCCTGTTCGATAGTTATATTTTTTACCACCCTTTCCAATATTTGTTCCATCTAAAAAATTACCAGAATAAAATTGTAAACCTGGTTCTGTCGTCCACACCTCCATCATGCGCCCCGAAGTTGGTTCAGCTACAGTGGCTGCCAATGAAAGTTCATTTCCATTTTTTTTAAGTACCCAGTTGTGGTCGTATCCTTTACCATTTTTAAGTTGCTCATCAATTTCATTGATACGCTGACCAATAGGCGTTGGTTTTGTAAAATCAAATGGGGTGCCTTTCACCACGTTCAACTCACCCGTGGGAATTAACCCCGTATCCACGGGTAAAAACTTTTCAGCATGGATCATCATCAGATGATTCAAAATATCTCCATTTCCTTCCCCTGCGAGATTAAAATAGGAATGGTGTGTAAGATTCACGATAGTGGGGGCATCAGTCACTGCCTCGTAATCGATCATTAACTCATTATCATCTGTCAAGGTATAGCTTATCTGAGTGTTCAAGGTGCCCGGATAGCCCTCTTCCCCGTCATTGCTTAAATAGGTTAAAACAACCTGGTTTGAGGTGATGTTTTTCTTTTGCCAAAGCACATTATGAAATCCACCAGGACCGCCATGCAAAGCATTGGTTCCGTTGTTGGTAGCTAATTGATACTCTTTTCCATCCAATGAAAATTTTCCCCGTGCAATGCGATTTCCGTAACGGCCAACAAGCGCCCCGAAAAACGGATTGCCATTAATATACTCATCGGCCAGGTCATAGCCGAGCACCACATCGCCTAGTTTGCCTGTTTTATCAGGTACCCAAAGTGACATCACTTTTCCTCCAAAGGGTGTAATCACAGCAACCAACCCATTTTTATTCGTTAAGGTATCAGTGGCGTCCTGTAATGTTGGATGATGATCTTCCTGAGGATCCTGCATACTATCTTTCGTTTTGTCGGTGGTACACGCAGCGGCCACCAAGGCCAGGGAAATTAGAAAAGTCGATACTTTCATAAAGTGAAGGTAATAAAAAACCCAATCCTAATTGGATTGGGTTCCCTGTTAATCAATTTTCTTGTACTACCGAATGTCAAGTAATTCTACCTCAAAAATCAGGTTTGAGTTTCTGGGTATGATTACCTTTCCTGTGTTGTCCAGAAAATCTGTGGGCCCGTATGCATAGCCTGAAGGCATATACATAGTAATCACACTTCCTTTTGATATCAGGGGCATGGTTGTCTGAAAGCCTGTAATCAATCCATATAAATAGAACTCAGCACTTTCACTGGCATCAAACTCTTCGCCTGTAGTTAATAATTTTCCGGAATATTTTATTTTTATTCTGTTGTTGAGTGTTGGTTTATCGCCAGTGCCTAACGTTTCTATTTTATAGCGCACCCCATTCGTTGGATCTTTCAAAATCATGGGTGTGAAGTCCCACATCTCAAGAGAATCATCTATTACTAATAAATCTGCAGCCAGTTGAGTTTTATTTACGCTTGCAATAGCCTGATTTAGATAGTCTTCTGCCGACAGCGGGTCAGTTGTCTTTAAACATCCTGAAAAAAGGAATAAAGAACCAGCAACCAAGACGCTCAATCCGCTTTTAATGAGTATTGTGTTTAATTGAATTTTCATAATTTAAAATTTAACTGAATAAGGTGTCTTTAGAGTTAGACACGGAATCTTAATAAATAGTTTAATCAAAGCAACGTCTATTCAAGAAATTAGTTGAGCCTGTCGTCCAATACCTGCTGAGATTGAGCCGTGGTGAAGGGAAAAATTCCTATAAAAAGTAATATGTAAAAGTGCCTCATTGATCACAATACCATGCCTCCCAAATGTAAAACATAAAAATCTAAGTTTACGCAATGTCATAATCTGTAAGTTAAAAAAAGGATTTGTTTTTTTGTTGTTGATTTTGGATGGCAATTTTATACTATCGACCGTAGCTTTAATTTCCCATCATTCTGATCGCTAGCGACTTCATGGTGGTAACATTCCACTCAGCATACCGGCCCCTTTGAATTACCAGCAGATTCTTATCCGGATTCTTAAGATAATAATGAAACGAAAATCCTGAGGGTTGATTTTGCCATCCGGCAATGCGACCGAAGCGTAAATCATTAAAAAGTAAGGCCTCACCTTCTAAGCGCTCTACTGTAAAATATCCATTTGAAAACTGAATCAGATTTTCTATTTCCTTATCATCCGATGTGTTCTCTATTAGATAGCGTTGTTGATCAAATTGACTGAATGAAATTTCAGGCGAAGCATCCCAGATCGAGCTATAGCCAATATAAAAGGACGAATCCATTTCAACAACACAGTACCATAACATATTGTTAAAGGCTGTAGGGGTTGCAAAATATCGTTTCCACTCTATCCCTTTACTACTAAATGTAGATTCAATTCTTTTATTGATGATTGCCTTGTTAACCAGGCAAACGCACAGGTAAAGGGAACTAACCACCAATCCAAGAAATACAAATCTTTTTCGTTTTTCATAGTTCTTATAAACAAGCAGCATACCGAGGCAAGCAATTCCCAGCCAGATGGAATACAGGGGGTCAGCAACGAAGATCACATGAAAGGAAAATCGCTTGTTGGAGAAAGGCTCAAACCAACCTACGCCATAGGCATTTAAGGAATCGAGTAATAAATGGACAAACACTTCGATTCCAATAAACCACATCCACTTCTTTATATCTAAATCAGGCGAACGTTGCCATCGCTTGATAAACCAGGCAAGGATGAGGGTGATGAAGACACCAAACATAAATGAATGAGTTAGCCCTCTATGCGCGAGTAAATTCTCCGTAGGCGAAAGAAAGAACGAGCAGATAAAATCAATATCCGGAATACTTTGAAAAGCAGCACCAAGAATAAGGGCCCGTTTACCAAGGGTTTTCCCCATAAGGGCATCTCCAATAAGGGCTCCAATAGCAATGTGAGTAATCGAATCCATTTATTCGCGATGAGGTATACGGAATGTAAACAGAAATAACATCACGCGCATAAAATTATACATAGATCCATACAAAAAACGTCTCCACATATTGGTTTCATACTTATAAACCTGCCTCGTTATTTGATGACAATCATGTTGAATAATCTCAGTTAAACGATTTTGAACATGCTGAGCGAAATCCTGACTTTTTATTTCAAGATTTAGCTCGATACTCGCATAAGCGCTTAGGTTGTTTACGTTGTACGATCCAACACTCGTCCATTCACCATCACACGTAGCAATTTTCCCATGCAATATACTGGGTTGATACTCATAGACTTTAATGTCATTCTTTAGCAACCACTCGTACATGTAGCGTTCTGCATATTTACCAAAGGCTATGTCCGAATTTCCTGCAAGGATCAATTGAACGTTAACCCCGCGCTTCACAGCCCGTTTCAGGGCACTGCGAAACTGATAACCCGGAAGAAAATAAGGAGACATAATGTGAATAGACGTTGTAGCTGCTCGAATAGCTTTTAAATAACTGGTTGTGATTTGCGACTTTTGAGATACCCAGTCGTTTACACATACTTTGATTGCATATTCCGGTTTAATCTTAGCAGCTACTTCATTCTTTCTTGTTGATGATGAATGATCGCGGATTCGCCTTTTACATATTTGTTCTAGTTGAAGTGACGTAGCCCCTTCCGTATACGCAGCCCAATCAAGCCATGCTGCATTACCATCCACCTCATTGTAACGATTGCTAATATTCAGGCCACAAACAAAACTCTTCGCGCTATCAATCACAATTACTTTGTGATGAAGGCGTCTGCCAATGTAGAATTTTTTATTCTTAAAAAAGGAAGTGAACCATTGAAAGTGAATACCCGCATCTTTCAAGTCCTGAATAAAATCGGATGAAAGATCGTTGGATGCATATCTATCAAGCAACACATAAACACTTACGTTCCGCTTTGCGGCCGCGATCAAGTCTTTTGCAACACTGCGCCCGGTTTCATCTTCATCAAAAATATAGAATTGAAAGTAGATGCTTTTTTCAGCCTCAGCGATCTTTGACTTCAAAATATTAAAAAATTCTTTCCCACCCTTTATTAATTGTACATGGTTCGAGTAGGTGTAGGAAGGTGATGCTGTTCTTATCATGAAACCTGTAAGTGTTTCAAGATACTAATTTTATCAACTGAAAATTTCAGATTTAAACATCCCTGAAAAATAAAAACCCACCGCTCAAAAAGAGGGTGGGCTGGGAGGTTCCGAGCGGATTCGAACCGCTGTAGGAGCTTTTGCAGAGCTCAGCCTAGCCACTCGGCCACGGAACCTTTTTTAAATCGACCTTCCATAAGGTTTCGGTCGACAGGGACAAAATTATAAAAATCAATCCGTATTACAACGGACTAAAAAAAGAAGGTGACTCTGTGAGTCACCTTCCTTAGTATTCCAACGATTTGACTACTTTGATTCGTCCGATGGTTTTGCTTTCGCAGCACTCATCTTCTCTTTCAATGCACTCAACGCTTCGATATCACCCAGGGTAGATTTCTCTGTTTCTTGATTTATCTTATCGATACCCTTTCCTTTAGGAGCTGCTTTTTTCTTAGCGGCTGCCGGAACCGGCTTTTCTTCTTCGGTAGACCACGTTGCCTTCAAACTTAGAGCGATTCTCCTATCATCTTTCGAGAACTCAAGTACCTTATAATCATCTGCATCGCCCACTTCAGGTTTGCTATCATCTTCCTTCACTAAATTTTTAGTGGAGCAGAATCCTTCAATACCGTAAGGCAATTCTAATACAGCCCCTTTGTCATTCTTGCTGATGATGGTGCTCTTATGCACAGAGCCCACTGTAAATACAGTTTCAAAAGTATCCCAAGGATTTTCTTCCAAATGCTTATGACTAAGAGCTAATCTGCGGTTGGTAGCATCCAACTCCAAAACTTGCACATCTAATGAATCCCCCACTTTAATGAATTCTGAAGGATGCTTGATTTTTTTAGTCCAGCTCAAATCAGATACGTGAACCAATCCATCAATACCTTCTTCTAATTCGATGAACAATCCAAAGTTGGTCAGGTTACGCACGATACCGCTATGACGGGTACCAACTGCATACTTACTCAATACATCTTGTCTTGTCCAAGGATCCTCGGTAAGTTGTTTAATACCTAGTGACATCTTGCGCTCATCGCGATCGATTGTCAATACAACGGCTTCCAACTCATCCCCTACTTTAATAAAGTCTTGAGGATTGCGTAGGTGTTGCGACCAACTCATTTCACTTACGTGGATCAAGCCTTCAACGCCTGGTTGCAACTCAAGAAATGCTCCGTAATCGGCCACATTCACAATCCTTCCTTTTACTTTTGATCCGATTATGATTTCAGCACCCAATGATTCCCAAGGATGAGGCGTAAGTTGCTTCATACCCAATGAGATTCTTTTCTTATCTCCATCAAAATCAAGTACAACCACTTTCACCACCTGATCAAGTTTCAACAACTCTTCAGGATGGTTGATACGGCCCCATGAAATATCAGTAATGTGCAGCAACCCGTCAACACCACCCAAGTCGATGAATACACCGAAGTTAGTCATGTTCTTGATCACACCTTCCAATACCTGTCCTTTCTCAAGGTTTGTTAAGATCACCGCTTTCTGTTGTTCAAGATCTTTCTCAATCAACACTTTGTGCGAAACCACCACGTTATCATTCGTATAGTTGATTTTCACCACCTTCACTTCGATGTTCTTATTTACATAGATATCAAAATCGCGAATCGGCTTCACATCAATTTGAGAACCTGGCAAAAACGCCTCGATGCCAAATACATCTACAATCAAACCCCCTTTGGTTCTACGTTTTACAAAACCTTCAATCACCTCATCTTTATCAAGAGCTTTCTGTACATTCTCCCAGCCTTTCAATAGCTTGGCCTTTCTGCGCGAAAGCACTAATTGACCCATGGCGTTTTCACGCTCCTCAATAAATAGATCTACTGAATCCCCTATTTTTAGTTTAGGCTGATCCTTAAATTCAGCTAATGGTACAAGACCATCCGATTTAAAACCGATATTAAGAATAACATCACGATCGTTAATCCCTACAACAATGCCCACCACCAGTTCACTCTCGTTCACTGAGGTTACTGTGCCTTCATATTTCTTTAATAATGCTTCGCGGTCTTTAGAAGAATATCCTTCACCAAAACCTTTGCGATCGTATGCATCCCAGTCAAAATTTTCGGTAGATACGCTCGATTCGGTAGCGGCCCTGCGAGCAGTTACGTCCTTGATCATCCGGCTAATGCCTTCTTCTTCTTCGGCCTTTTTTGCCTGCTTAAATTCTGATAACTCATCTTTTTCAAAGAGGTCTTCTGCAGCAGCGCCTTTAACGGTCTTTTTTACCGGAGCATCATCATCAGACACTAATTTGGCCGCTTTGATCTTCGGTTCTTCTAATTTTTCTTTTTGGACTTTCGCCATAATTAAATCTGCCCTGTGTACATGCTGCAGCCGGGCTTGGTGCAACAACTTTTGTTTAGTTAAACCTGTTTGAATTAATCAAAAAGGCCCCAGTCACTCGAATGGGGTGGCAAAGGTAGGAAAATTCTGGAATTCAATGTGTTATGGGATGCCATGATTTTATAGAAAAGAGACAAAAAAACATCCAAAATCAGCCTGACTACTGGGTGGGCCTATTTTTTACAGAAACCTCATTCGTGGTGTATGCGACCGTCTTAGGACTCCACCAACATTGTTCTCATCACCGGGTCCCAGGGTTAGCCTGCAATTGCAATGAACTCCAGATTCAGTTTTGCAAGTATCTACTAAGATCTCTGAGCCTCAATATTTTTACTATTTACTAAATTTTGGAAGTCAAACATTTATTGAAGAGATAGAAAAGAGTTCATGATTAATATCAAGGAATATCCGTTTCCTGCAGTGTACCCGTGGCATAGTTAACCAACAGCTTCTGAAACATAAGTAAGAATAAAGCGCTGGCATAATCTGACTGCGCTTTTATAAATGACTGATTGGCCAGAGTAAGTTGAACAATGCTTGAGATGCCAAGGTCAAACCGTTCTTTCTCCACCTTATAAGCCAGCTCACCCGCTTTCAGTTGTGCTTCTGCCGATGTGTAATTGGCTTTTGCATCAATAAAATTTTGATAGGCAAGCAATACATCGGTCTTAACTTTTATCTCAACGTTTTTAGTGTTCAGTTTAGCGTTTTCAAATAAAATCTTTTGCTGAGTCACTTGCGCCCGACTAATGAAGCCATTAAAAATAGGAACCGTTAGCTGAAGTCCATAGCTTATTTGCCGGTTATCAGATTTGAATTGCTGGTTAAACGAGCGATTCTCTGTATCCCCATAAATGTAGTTGTAGCGGGAACTTAGCTGACCAAAAGCGGAAAGGGAGGGGTAGTAGCGACCCCGTACTGAATAAAATCCATACAGCGCAGACTTTTCACTAAAGTTCGCCTGCATCAAATCACTGCGATGTTCAAGTGCCAAATCATTTAGCTGTTCAACCGTTGCCTGGTCAACGGAGAGATCGTCAATTCCCCAATTCACTTGTTCAAGCTCAAAAGCAACGATTGGATCTATCATGAGTGTTTGAGCTAAAATAGCCTTGTCATTTTTTAATCTGTTTTTAGATCGAACCAAAAGTAGTTCAGCATTGCGCACTTGAAACTCCTGATTGAATACATCAGCCTCAGCACGACTCCCTAATTCAACCTGTGTTCTAATTTGTTCATATTGGGTTTTTTGAGTTTGCAAATTTTGCTCATCAATAATAACCAATTGCTGATCCAGCAAACAATTTAAATACTGGCTAGCCACATTGCGAATAACATCTTGCGCGGTACGGTTCACAAAACTCAGCTGTGCTTCATTCTGGCTGCTTGCCTGCCTGTAAGCATTCATTTGATTAAATCCATTGAAGATTGGGAGGCTTGTTCCTAAACTTCCGTTTAAGAAATCAATTTGTCCATTCACTACTTCACCGCGTTGTTGGTTAAAAGAATTTCCATCGAACCGCCCAGCACTTCCATTAACTTGCACACTGGGAGTCATTTGCAATAAGTTGGAAGTCTTATTGACTTCCGTGTAGATCAGTTGATTCTTTTGCTGATTTAGCAGCAAATTGTTTTCTAAGCCAAGTTTAACAGCATTTTTAAAAGTGAGTTTAGCACCTGAATCTTGTGCCCACAATGAGCCTGTCACCAACCCAACCAAAATAAAACTCAACACTTCTTTCTTCATAATAATCTAAATAACTTTTTCATCTGATTCAATTGCTCCATCTGCAATGCGCACCACCCGTTTACTGCGCTGGGCATTTTCTTCTGCATGGGTTACCTGAATAATGGTAATGCCTTCTTCATTTAGCTTCTGAAAAATATCCATAATGTTTTTACCTTGCTCGGAATGAAGATTACCCGTTGGTTCATCCGCCAGTAACAATTTAGGTTGACCTACTATGGCGCGGGCAATGCCCACTAATTGTTGCTGCCCGCCCGATAGTTGCTCGGGAAACAAATCTTTTTTTGCAACCATGTTGAACCGATCCAACATTTCGGCCACCATACTTTTACGCTGACTGCCATTAACTCCTTTGTATAAAAGCGGGGTCTCAATATTTTCATATACGGTAAGCTCATCAATGAGATGATAGGCCTGAAAAATAAAACCGATGTAGTTTTTGTGCATCTCCGATTTCTGTTTCTCCCTCATTTTGTGCACTGGTTCATCAAAGAAATAATATTCCCCTGCGGATTGCTCATCCAACATGCCGATAATATTCATGAGGGTTGATTTACCTGAACCACTGGGTCCCATAATGGTCAGAAACTCTCCTTGCTTTACTTCGAGTTCAATTCCTTTTAAAATAAATGTGCGCTGAAAGCGCGAGTCAATGTACTTGTCAACGTTTTTTAGACTGATCATGAAAATGGCTTTAAAAATGAGGCCGCCTTGCCAATTTGCCTTTCCTTTGGCTAAATACATGCCAAGACGTAATACGGGATTAGACGTGCAAAAAAGGGATTAGTTGCATAACAACTCGTCCGTAAGTGAAAAAAGGTGTCCGATAAAGGACGCTTCAGATATCTATGAAGTAAAATTTACAAGGCACGAATTCGTCAATCGCCATTTTTGAAATCCGCACTTCTAAAACACAAAGGGATACAAAATTACATCAACCCTTCTATTCATCCACATCCCTCTTCGGCTTTGGTTGCTGTAAACAGGATTTTCAAAATCCCAATCCTTGATAGAGATGAACCGTTCCGGAATGTCTTTTTCAATAAGGATTTCGTACACTGAAAGGCCTCGCATTTTAGAAAGCCACTCATTGAATTCTTTTCCCCCAATAGGATCGGTATGACTGATTAATTGAATCTGATATTTATCGAGAAGATTGGGTATAGAATCTAACCAATCCGAAAGCATGCTGATTTGATCTTCATCTACATAATAGCTGCCTCCTCCAAAATAAATACTTCTGCGGAGTTCTTCCTGCCCGCTTTGTGCGATGGAGGCAAAAGAAATAACCAAAAAACTTAGTGAGATGAGAAATTTCATAGCACAAAAAGTTAATCGAATTTACATAACCGGGGACTGATAAAGAAATTCTCATTCAGGTTTATAAATTCAATTTGCTGGCCAGTGATTAAACAGCCGCCAGTAAGTGAGAAAGACTTCTTTGGATTTTCTGGTTCTAAAACAGAATATTTAAAAGGCCAGTTGATCAAGGCCACCTTGATTAAGCATAAGAAAAACTTGTAACAGATAGTTTGGCATCCTTTCAACTACTGAAGAACTTAATTTTCTTTGGTAATAAACAGAAAATCACTTCCTGGCTCATTATTCCCAAATTCTCCCCTCCTGGGTTCAGGTTGTACTTTTTCAACAAATCCAACTATTTCGTTAATGGTCAGTACACGATCCGCTCCTCCATAGCCTCTCAATGCACGAATAAATTCTCTGGCAAATGGCGAATGTGAGCCTTTTCTTCCATCAGAAACATACGTTTTACCACCAGAAGTTAAATATTGTCTGGTCCGGTACTGAAGTTTCCTTCGAATGAACATATCCCTGTTCAACGCTTCGTATTCGTCACCGCGTCTTGCAACAATAGGATCGAATGTTCCTCCAAAGCAAACATCCAACACAAGAAAAATATGTGGACAATCAATATTATTTAGTATAGTGCGAAGATTGGAATGTGAAATGTAACTCGTTTTATTCTGATCATCCTTTCTGGAATCAGACAACACCAGATAACCATCACCAAAGACCTCATCAAAAACACCATGTCCTGCAACAAAGATGAAGAGTTGATCAAGAGACGAATATTTACGGCCACCATAGCTACGAAGCACCGAGTAAAACTGTTCCAGTGTAGGATCAACCACTGTATTTACCTCAAACCCATAGGACTGTTCAAGTTCAGTGGCAATGGTTTTTATATCGAATATGGGATTGCTTAGGTCGGTAAATTCATTGTACTCATTGGTCCCAATAAGCAACGCGTAATTGATTCCACGAGCCACACTGCTATTGCGAACCGCATCAGTCTCATTTATCTCCCGGTTGACAGTAAATGTTTCGGAACCAACATTTCTGTCGATGTCAATTGCTCGTATTTGAATCTCATTATCTAGGTATTTTAACGCAACTGCCCGCTCAAAGTAGCCTTCCTCATCCACAGTCGTTTCAATCCCATTAACAAGCAAGAGTAAAAGTTTAGAAGCTGCAGTAACCTTGCCTTTGATTTTTATCTCTGCGCCAAAATGTGAGAACACCTGTCCTCTCTCTACCACCGGATTGATGATTTGTATGATCGGTTGAATACTATTTTTAGTTTGCGCTACTGATTCATTTTTGGATCGTTCAATATTGAGTGTTTCTGAAAAGCCCTTGGACTCCAATATCAATGGGTTATCATTAGCTGAAAGCGCAAGCCTGAATCCAACATAGTTAGTTTTAGACTGGGGCGTCATGAAGTAGCGAAATCCAATAGGAACACCTTTATTATACCAACTACCACCGCGCCCCACTTTCACCTTCCCAACAGCCGGACCAACAGGGTCTCTAGTTGGGGACACAGAATAAAACTTGCTATTGTACCAGTCTTGACACCATTCCCAAACATTGCCTGTCATGTCATAGGCACCCAGTTCGTTTGGTTTTAGACGACTGACCGGATGATGCATTGATCCTAGCGAATTCTGGTTATACCATCCCACATCATTGATATTCTCGCCTCCACTATAGGCAAGTCCTTTGGTGTAATTCCCTCCGCTTGCCGCAAACTCCCATTCCGCTTCCGTTGGCAACCTGTATTGTAAGCCCGATTTTTTTACTATCCATTCGATGAAAGCATTGGCATCGTACCAACTTACGAAAGTTATTGGATGATCATCTTTTAGCTCCTGACTTGCCGGAATCGGATAATTGGTTTCGTGGCAGAATTCAAGATACTCAGCTACGGTAACTTCCGTAATACCTATGTAAAAACTGCTTATACTAACTGGGTGTAAAGGAACAGCATCTTCTCCAGCATTCTCTGAACCCATCATGAAAGATCCTTCCTCAACAAAAACCATTTTCTGAACCTGGTCTGGTATACGAAATATATCAATTTGAAACCGGACTTTTTTCATAGGGAATCCAATAGGTGTCCTGGGCAAATTCCAACTAATTATCTTACCTGTGCCAGGGGTAACATTGCCAACATCACCTTTCAATTGCTGAAGTTGTACGGACCTTGAAAGACTGTCATTTACCAACGATACCTTAACCTGATACCCATTTTTCTCTTTTGCTAAAAAGTCATAATGAATTTTAACTACTTCGCCTTCTATCTCCACTGAGACATTCGAGATAGCACTTTGAGTATTTCCGGAAAGTTCTAAGCCGCAAACAAAAAATAGCAAAAAAAGGAACCGCATAATGTAGCTATTGCAAGAGTATTACCTCAACACGCCTGTTCTGCTGACGCCCTTCGTCAGTTTCGTTGCTTGCTAAAGGAGAGGCAGGCCCTTTCCCATAAAATATGATCCGTTCGCGTTCAATCTGGTTATTGCGAAGGAAACGAAACACCTCATTCGCCCGATCATGCGAAACTTTCAGGTTAACATCCCAGTCACCAATATTATCCGTATGTCCCACCACCTCTATTTTAATGTCTTTATTCTCACTCATAAAAGTTACAAGTAACTGAAGCTCATGACGGGTGAGTAAAAGTAATTCGCTGCTGTTGAAATCGAAATAAACCGTTTTAAATATAACTGACTCCTTAATTTTTACCTGATCAGCAAAGTAGGTCTTAATGATCGCCATCACTTTGCTGTTGGTTTCTCCCGATGCAGCTCCGGTTTCCATTTCTGCTTTGAAGCGATCCACAATCCGTGTTGCCTTTTCTTGATCTATTCCGCCCAATACTTCTACTGCACGCTCCACGCCAACCCCTTCGATTATCTCTGTGGCTTTGTTTTCCTCAAACCGATTAACGATGGCCGCTGCGTTCTTTGCACTCATCTTGTCAATCATGTTAATGGCTTTGGTAGTTGTAAAATCATCCATAAAGTCCACGGCTTTTTCTACCTCCATCCCTTCAAGCATATTCACTGCTTTGGAAAGATCCAGTTGATTCACAATGTCTAAAGCTTTACTAGTTTCCATCTCCTCTATAACCTTCACTGATTTGATGTCTGACATCGAACTGATCACATCTACCGCTGTGGATAGGGACATGGCATCTATTATATCTACAGCCTTTTCAACTTCCATTCCATCAAGAATTTCATTTCTTCTCTCGGGTGCTATTGTCTGCACAATATCGATGGCCTGTTTGAGTTCTAATCCGGCAACTACTTCAATCGCTTTGTTCGCCTCCATGTCTTCAATAGTTTTGACAGCAGTTTTCAGATCAGAGTTCTTAACTTTTTCAATGACATTTACCAGATCTTCGAAAATGACAACATCAGTATGCGCCCCAGTTGGTTTTTGAACAGCTTCATCCGGAACATTCCCAACGAGTTGAACCATCCTTACTGGCGTAGTTGTATCAACATAATATAAGTCAAAGTCCTTTGCACCGCGATTGGAGGCGAACACCTGATAAGGACCTATTGTAGACGCAAAGCTAATATCATCCCCTGCTGAATTGACTGGATACTTCAAGTGATTTGAGTGTCCGATCTTTCCTTCATAGAAATTATTTTCATAAATATCGTAACCACCAACTCCTTTCGGATTGTCGCTACTAAGGTAAAACTTGCTTGGTTCAGCTGAGGGGTAAACTGAGATTTCGTTATATTCGGTATTAACTCTTGTTCCTGCGTTGACAGGCTTTTGCCAATTACCTCGCCCGGTGTTTAAGGCGCTGATCCAAATGTCGTACCCACCCAGTGTGTGCTTTCGGTCACTTGTAAATATCAACCACTTCCCATCTTTAGAAATAAATCCACTGGTTTCATTAGACTTTCGCTTGCAGACATTGAACCGCCTAGGATTGCTCCACCGTTCATTACTCTTTTCAGAATAAAAAAGGTCATATTTCCCCTTGCTATCAGGTGCTTTGAGGATAAGCATGTCTTTATTGGCATCATGATACACAATGGTATATCCTTCCAATATTTTGTCAGTATCGATTCCCTCTGCATTCAGGGAGCTCATTTTCTGGGTGTCTTCAGAGTCGAATCGGTACGACATGGACAAATCATAGACTGAGGTAATTGCTTTACCATCCTTTCTGGGGAACAACACGGGATCAGTTTCGCTTATTTCTGCTTTATTAATTATGTCGAGTCGTTTTACATAATAGGGATGGAGTTCTTTAACGAAGAGCTTATAATCGTCCATCCTGTTTATAAAGTTCTCAATAACCTTTCTCTGCTTTGAAGACACGAGATTTGGACCACCTTTCTCAACTATAATCTTGGTGACTTTTAAATAGCTCGCTAGATTGGTCTTGGCAAGCTCAAATTGTTCAAGCTTCGCAGCGAGCATACCCTGATAGTAATATACATCAAGTGGTGCGCTGGTCAGATCATCCGAATTGAGGTTTGCCTCCTTGGAAATATTTTTTTTACTTTTTTCGAAAAGATCGAAGGACTTATACTGTTGGTCGCTGGTATGATAGTAACAGTAAGCCAACCGATATTGGATGCCGGGGATCTCGGGATATAGGTCATTTAAGGAAATAAAATAGGGCAAAGCTTCCACAGGCTTTGCTTTTCTGATAAGTTTCATGCCCGCTTTATAGGATGCATCCTGTGTTGGGTCAGACGAGGCAAAAGTGACCTGGAGGCTAAGAAAAAAACATCCAAAAACTAATATTTCTCGCATGCGCTGCTGATAGGAATCGTGATAGAACAATGGCAAAGTTTAGATTGAACTGTAAAATAATATTTTTTCATTAAATTAATAAGTAAGCCAAACTACATTGGCATTCTTTCCTCTTTCCACCACAGAAACAATAATAATATTTCCATACTCACTATCCTCAAACGCCTGATACGAATCTTTGCCAATTAAATAATTTGCCAGAGCAGGAACGGTATTAGAATGACCGCAAATAACCAACGTACCTCCTCGATATTTCTTAAGAAGCGCATCCATCTCTTCAACTTTATTGTATTCCAACACATCAAATCCCTTCTCCTTTGCAAGAGGAGAAACTGAATTGCGCGTTCGTTTGTAAGGCGTAGAATAAACAGCATCTACTTTTGTAGCCTGCATCAGTTTTGCTAAGGATTGTGCACGCATTAAGCCTGCTTCATTAAGGTCCGGATCTTTGGTTCCGTCATTTCCTTTTTCAGCATGCCTCACTAAAATAAAAGTTGTAATGGGTTGAGCATAGGCCAATGTGGTTACAAATAGGAATATGATTGTAAGTTGTTTCATACTGTAATGCCAAGTTTATTTAAATTGATTACTGATGGCAGCAGGAATGTTGCAATCTGCCGTTTGACGAGTATCTACCAAATGAAAAATTTTCCATTCCTTTCCATCATAGATCAAATGAAAAGCATCCACCCCACAATGATTAAATTTCTTACCCAGATAAAACGCATATTTTGTCCAGACCTGAGCCAGATTTCCATCAACAGAAATTTTTGTGCCCCAGATCGGTTCACTCCAAGGATCGGGATGGGGAGTGCCTACTGCTTTTAAGAAATCCGCAAGTTCAGATTTTCTAACCATCGGATTTCCCGATTTATCTTTCGTAATGCTTCCCATAGTAACCTCTTTGGCAAAAGCACCTCTTACCATAGCACTATCACCTAAATTCATTCCTGTAAAAAGCTGGGAGATGGGTTTCATAACAGCGTCATCGTCTGATTGGCCATTGGCTAGCGTACAAATTAAAAGAATAAGCAAAAAAGGGAGTGCTTTCATAAATAGAATTAGTTCTTGCCTACAAGATTATAATTTTAATTAAAAAGACCTACCTATAGTAGTCCCGACTTAAGAATTCCATCTTCAGAGATAATATCTTAAATTGACACCTTAATCTCAATTCATGAAGCCGATTCCCTTACTTTTTGCAGTTTTAGTACATTCTTCAATGGCTTTGGCGCAGTCTAAAATTGATAGCCTTGAACATGTACTCTCTACCGCCAAAGGCGACCTTAAAGTAAAAACCCTAAACGAGTTTTTTCGAGCCTACTTAAGTTCCGATCCTATAAAAGCGATTGAGTACACACGCGAGGCTCTTTCCCTGGCCACAGAAATTGATGATAAAAAAGGAATGGCCGCATCCTATAATAATTTAGGGATTGCCTATAAAAATCAAGGTGCCCTTGATAAGTCGCTGGAATATTATCTGATTTCACTTCAACTCTATCAAGCTCTTGAAAACAAAGAAGGAATTGCCACCACTAAAAATAATATTGGGAACATATATTCTTTCAAAAAAGATTATGGTCAGGCTATGAAGTATTTTGAAGAATCGCACACTCAATTTATGGAAATCAATGACAAGCAAAAGATCATTGGCTCTATGAATAACCTGGGCAATCTTCACAACGATCTTCAACTCTATGAACAAGCTCTTAAGTACTACACGGAAGCCTATCAACTAAGTCAGCAAAGTGGAAAAGTGTATGCAGACCCGCTAAACAACATTGGTAACTTATACTTTAAGCAAGGAAATTATCAGCGCGCGGTGGAGTATTATAAGCGAGCGTTGGCTTTAGCCCGGCAAGAGAATGATCAACTCGTAGTGCTGAATGTGCTCAGTAGTATGGGTGAAGTGTACGCCAGGGCCGGGCAATTCAAAAACTCGCAGGCCTACTTAGATAGCGCCCTGGAACTTAGCGCAAAAATGCAGGCCTTTATCTTTGAGCCCTCTATATTAAAAAGTATGGCACTCAATTATTCCAAACAAGGAAAAATGAAAGAAGCGTATGAAACCATGGTTCGGTATGATTTGAAGAAAGAAAAAATATACGGTGAAGAAAGCAGCCGCAAGATTGCCCAGATGGAAATAGCACTTGATCTTCAGGAGAAAGAAAAGGAGATGGAGATCATTAAAACCGAAGCGGAAGTAAAATCATTGGAGCTTCAGAAAACCAGAATGATTATCACGATTGTTATTTTAGGAATCGGGATAGTATTGGGCGGTTTCAACCTTGTATATTCCAAACGAAAGACCATTAAAAGATAATGATTACGCGTGCAGAAGCCAGAGCATTACTTTCCTCGCTAACTACTAACCCAAGTCTTCTTCGCCACATGCGCACCATCGAATTAGTGATGGAAGCATACGCTAAAAAATACAAGGAAGACCAAGAGGAATGGGCTGTGGCCGGATTGCTGCACGATGCCGATTATGAAGTTTACCCCGATGATCACCCACAGATTATCGTAGAAAAGTTAAGAGGCCGAGGTGAAGAAAAAATCGCTCATGCCATTTCAGCACATTATACAAAATGGGGCGTATCGTACAATACGTTGCTCGATAAAGCATTACTTGCGTGCGATGAGTTAACGGGCTTCATTGTAGCCTGCTGTCAGGTTCGACCGGACGGAATTACTTCACTCGAGGTAAAATCTGTTATTAAAAAGCTGAAAGACAAGGGCTTTGCCGCAAAAGTAGATCGTGAAGAGGTATATACAGGTGTAGAACTAATGGGCGTTGACCTAAACGAACACATCGCATTTATCATTGAAGTGCTGAGAAACAACAAGGAAGAGTTAGGAATTTAAGAGTACGGTTAGGCTGAATTGGTAGAAACCATTACCTTTGACCAGTAATAAAATCTGAATAGTATGTTTGAACAAAATGTAGGAGACGGAGCAAATTTATTCGTCATCATTGTAGCTGTAATTATCGGCTTTGTAGCAGCCATCGGGTACTTAGATTTCAAAAAGACAACCAAGAATCAAAGTGAGGAAGATTAACCATTCTAAGCAATAAAAATAAAAGCCTCTTGTTAACACGAGAGGCTTTCTTTTTGGTGATTATTTTCCTGAGGTGCCCGCAGGTGGTGTTGTGTATGGAGATTTATACTCCTTTTGATAATCCTGAAACGCTAAAGTCTTGTAGAAATCACCACTCACAAAGTTTACAAAAATATGAAACTCTTCCGGTTTGCGATAACCGGGTAGTGATGTATACCCTTCCGCAATCGGAACAATGCGAAACTCTTCATCCAAAAAAACAAAATTCGGATAACTCATTTGATTATTCAGCAACGCCATAGCCAATTGGTGCGAACCCTTATTCCCGTAAGGAACAAACTTAAACGTAGTGCCCCGAAACGTAACATCTGCAGTTTGCTCGGCATCGAATTTAACCGGATAAAATTTCTCATTAAGCAGTTTTGCAATCTTCGGATCCGTAAAGGTGCTTTTGTCCATCACCTTGCACCAACCGCACCAATCGGTATACACATCAATAAAGATTTTACGCTTTTCAATTTCAGATCGCTTAACTGCCTCCTCAAACGTCATCCACTTTACTTCAGCAGCACCTTTTTGGGTGGCTTCCTGAGCCCGGGTTGTTGTTGATAAAAACCCGATCATCAGGACCACTAAGAAATATTTTTTCATTTTTCTATTATTCATTGTCTGGCATATAACAAAGTTAGAAAGAAAAGAAGTTCAAAACGATTATTATTAATAGGCAAATCATAGGCCACTGTAACCAGATAAGCTGTTCGGAAAAGTACCCGCAATCTGTACATAATTGAACATAGCGGAGTAAAGGATTCATTAAAAGCTCTAAATTTTCACATTTTGACCATGGCATTCATTTTGTCAAGTCAGGCCAGTGCGGATAAAACTCTCCGATAAGGACCTTATATTGATAGCTGGAATTGCTGTGGCCGGGATTATTATTCTTATGATTTTTCTGATTGATTCAAATAAACCCCAAAAGGAAATTATGGAACAAAGAAAGCCCATCGCTTCGCCCTTAGTTAATAAAATTTGGGAAGATTTTTATGCCAGAACTGGCACAGTAGGATTTTCATACAAATAGTATTGCATCACCGTTTCAATGGCGCGTTTGATTGCTTCATTGATAGGATAGAACTTAGCTGTTAGGTTGTAATCGATCGACTGCAATTGCATGTAATATTGATTCATAGTAGGGACATCTAATCCTGCTTCAATTTTTACAATTGCTTTGGTATACGCTTCGGTTTGCTCATTTTTTATTATTGAACAGGTTACCAGTTCTTTTTTCGCATACTTGGTTGTGCGTGCCGAATAACCAAACAAACGACAAATCAATCCCCGATAAGGGTATTCAGTGCAAAGGCCAGATCCTGTTGGCATGGGATTTAATAATAAACACGTTGGTGATTGAATTGAATCAAGTTGGTCAAGCCATTGGATGGCTTGATTTTCCTTATAAAGGTGAAGTGCGAAAGGAAGAAACTCCAGTACGGTTGCCTCTATATCAGGCTTAAAGCAACACTTCCCACACCCTACATTGCAATGGAGGGATGTAGCCCCCTGAAAGGTAGCAATTTGCTTGTCTAGGTTTTCAAAAACCAGATTTACGGCAGCTACCGTTGCTTCAATACGCATGGGCGCGAAAGTACACAATTGGTGAGTTCAAAAATAGAATGTTTTAGCAGCACGTCACATTTCTTTCATTTTTGTACCTTCAAGATGAAATTAGAAACCCATGAAAACGTATTTGCTGGTAGTTCTTCTTTTTGTCGTCACGCACGCTGCAGTGGGTCAATGGACCCGCGAGTGGACTCTCGGATATTCATTTTCATCGCCTTCGGGTAAAATGAAACAAAATATTAAACAAGGAAATGGGGTGATCATGGACTACCACCTTCTATCGCCCAGTAAAAAACTCTCACTTGGTGTGGATTTCAATTATTCAATTTATGGGTATGATCAGTCCCGCCAGCAATATACTTTCCCTGATGGAACTACGGCAGAGATGGATATTAATGTGACTAATTCCTTTTTAAATTTAATGGTGGCTGGTCGTTACTTTCTGTTAACCCATAAGAAAATCTTACCGTACCTGGAGGGTAAAGCCGGATATTCCTGGTTTACAACAAACTTAAACATTTACGATCCGGATGATTTTGACAGTTGCAAGCCAATAGAGGAAGACATTCTTCAAAAAGACGGTACACTAATCTATTCAATTGGTGGTGGACTGAGATACGATCTTACTTCCCTATTCAAAAAATTAAGAAAAGAACGCTTATTCATCAACCTGAGCGGTTCTTATACACAGGGTGGTTTGGTAAATTATATGAATACCGATGCCCCATCAACGCACATGGGGAGTTCTCCGCCTAATCGTACCGGTGATGTGGAAGCTTCCTTTATTAATACCCAAACCCAGGTAATCCATAAACATCATGTTGGGTATGTATACACGAGCTTTGCCCAGATGATGGATTACCGAGTTACGTTTACATTACGATATTAATAGTCTCAATCAATCAGGGCGATATCGTAAGGAAACCAACCCTGTTTCGTACACCTTTGAGTGAATCAGTTTTAGCCTCTTACGTTGCATAATATTTTGAAATAATGGTTTGCCTGAACCCAATACAATGGGGTGAACCGAAAGCCAATATTCATCCACCCAATTGCTGTTTACAAAACTTGTAAGCAGTTCAGCTCCACCAAATAACCAAATGTCTTTGCCTTGTTGAAGGCGCAATTCATTAACTCGTTTTTCAATGTCACCAGAAATTAGTTCAACCTCTTTACTATCTACCGACTTGAGTGTATTTGAAAATACATAGGTCTTCATCCCCTTCCAGGGATTGCTTTCAGCCGATTGTTGTGCCATCTCATAAGATTTTCGTCCCATGAAAATGGAATCAATACCCTTGAAGAAATCTGTAAGACCATAGTCTTGGTCTGTGAAGCACCAATCATATTCGCCATTTGGGCCTTCAATAAATCCGTCAAGACTAACGGCCAATCCTAAAATTATTTTTCTCATAGCTATTCTAATTCTGTGCATTTAAATCCATGTTTTGCTAATAACTCTATAGGTTGATGAGGCATAATGCCACCAGACCTTACGCGCAAAATGCGATCGCAATCATCCAATGCAAAATTCCATTTGCCTTTTCCTACCAAAACATCAAGAAAGGGTGAAAGCCCTGATACATGTTCAGGTTCGACCGAGGTTTTAAAAACAAATATTTCCATAGTGTTTCAAATTGATATATGTGTTATCCATATTATGATTGCAGCCGTCACAATTCCTATCAATAGTAGTATTCGTTTCATTTTAAAATTTATTTTCAAGCAATTCCCATTTGTACTTCAGTTGTATTTGCTTCCGGGAAATTGAAATCCACATTTAGGTAGAGCTCTCTGTTTACAGCCACAGGTTGTAACTTCTCAGTTTGTACAAACTTCATGAGCGCTGCATAACTATTGGACAAGTGCAACCAGTTTCCTTCATGCACAAGTGAAATGCATTTGAATTCGCTTGTTCGTTTGAAATGAAACTTGCCATCATAATCATTCAGCACCTCTGCCACCGGAAGCGAGATTTCAAGGGTAAAGGGTTTTTCGAGATCGCCCAAAAAATTGAAATAGTGCCAGTGAACAGGACCGGTGATTGTGAGGTTGTTTGTAACGGCTTCTTTGAATAATTCAGGCGCAACCCAAAAAAATTGATTTAACTCCTTTACAGTAGTCTCAACCCAGAGAAATAAAAAGTTAATCGGTTTTACGTGTTTTAGAAGTGGGGTGTTTTTAGTTGGTGCCATCGTGTTAAATTTTATACTAAGAAACACCTGTGCTATGACAGCCTTATGTCACCAGAAAAAAGAAATATTCAATTATTTTATCAGCGAGTGACAGCGCTATGTCAGGAGAAGGAAGATTTACAAATAAAAAGAGACGAAGATTTGAGCCTAGACAGACTGAGCTTTCGTGTGGTGATGAAACAATTCTTCCGCTAGCTGAGAAACTCGATCCCGGAGTTCTTCAGGTTCTTCTACTTCCACTTCGTTACCAAACATGAGCAACCACCGGGCAATGTAATCCAAGCTATCCATCATAAACTCAGCCCGCACCCGATCTCCTAAATCCGTTTGCGTTACAGCCGAACGAAGGGGTCGGTTAGCAAGTGCTTTTTTATCAAATACAACAATGGCCTGCACAAGGCTTCGGTTCGACATGAACATAGCTTGAAAATATTCCTTCAACGAAACATCGTTCCTGCTTTTGAACACCTCCCCCGTATTTGTCATCGCTTTTATCCGATCCGAACGGAAATCACGATATCCATTTCGCAATCGGCACCAGCCAATTAAATGCCACGCAAGACTATAGAAGAAAATACCCGCTGGCTCAACCCATCGTTGTGATACCTCATTATTAGCATTGCAATAATCTATTTTCAGCACTTGCTTTTTGGCAACCGCGCGTTGAATCTCCGTCATGAAGTGATCCGGAAATGATTCGTCATTATTGGCACTCCGCCCCCGAAAATGAATTTCAATGTTTGAATCTAATGTTTCGAGATTATCCTTATCCGAATCGGTTAGTACGGATTTGATTTTATACAGGGCTGAATCAAATGCTTCCCGCACAGATTTGTCGGCTATCTTCTCCACTAGCTTGCCAGCTAACATCATTGAGTTGGCTTCATCCTGGGTGAACATAACCGGAGGTAGATGAAATCCATCCACAATAAAGTATCCTTTGCCCGCTTCGGAACCTATGGGCACACCCGCTTCCATGAGTGCCTTCACATCCCGGTACACGGTCCGTAAACTTATGCCAAAGCGCTCTGCAATTTCATAGGCCTTAACAACACGCTTGGTTTGAAGGTGTATAAGAATAGCCGTAAGACGATCGATGCGGTTCATAATCAAAAATAAAAAAAGCCCCGATAAGTTCGAGGCTTTAATTTATTTACAATAGGTTATTATTACCAGAAAATTGCGTAGAGCAGGGTACAGATAATCAAAATAGTAATTGCTCCAATATTAAAAGCCGGTGTGGTTTTGAATAATTCAGACGTTAGATTAATCCCCTTCTCATCAATTTTTCCTTTTCCTTCCAGGTAACTAATGAAAAGAATGATAGCGATAGAAGCCAAAGCCGTTATCATCATTTGATTCATGAACGGAATAGTGACAAACATAGCAGCATCTGACCAACCATTGGGAGCTACTTTAAAGTACATTGCGATGGGTATAGAAAGTATTACTCCCCAGATAGCTGCGTTGTTAGTGGCACGTCTCCAAAACAAGCCCGTAAGGAAAACCGCAAGAATACCAGGACTAACTACCCCCGTATATTCCTGAATAAATTGAAATGCCTGCCCAAGATTTCCCAGTAAAGGCGAGATGATCATAGCAATGACTAAAGCAACCGCACCGCTAATTCTACCGATGGAAACTGTTTGCCTATCTGTCGCATTCTTATTTATATAGGGACGATAAATATCCATAGTAAAGATGGTGGACGTAGAATTAAGCATAGACGCTAATGACGAAACTATTGCAGCAGCTAATGCAGCCATTACTAATCCTTTGATTCCTGATGGAACAAAACTTTTGATTAACCAGGGCAATGCATTATCGTTGATAACTCCTCCCTGCGCATTTATAAAGCTTGGATCTAACGACTCGGTTGATAATTTACCGGCATCTGAATTCATTACAAATGCAATGATCCCAGGAATAACTACAATCAATGGAATAATTAGTTTCAAGAACGCAGCGAACACAATTCCCTTCTGTGCTTCGGGCAAACTTTTGGCTGCCAGCGTGCGCTGAATGATATATTGATTAAAACCCCAATAGTAAATATTAGCTATCCACATGCCTCCAATCAATACAGACAACCCCGGAAGATCCCACCAGGCATCCTTGCCATCGGGTGTAATAATTTCTCCCTTCGATAGAATCATCGAAAATTTTTCTGGCACCGTATTGAATACATGAATCATTCCATCAATAACACCACCGGTGGGCGAAACATGGCCCAATGCGATGTACGTGGTAATCAATCCACCGAAAACAAGCAGAATAACTTGTACTACATCTGTCCATGCAACAGCGGAAAGTCCACCCCAAAGTGAATAGGCAGCCGCAAAAAGTCCTAAGCCGATTACACTGTACATCATCAAACTTCCGTCCCCTGTCCCAATAACGGTGTCCATGGCTCTTGCCCCGAGATAAAGCACAGTCGTTAGGTTTACAAATACGAACAAGGCAATCCAGAAAACTGCAAGAATTGTTTTGAGGTTTGTACTAAACCGTTTCTCAACAAACCCCGGAATGGTGTAAATGCCTTTGTTAATGAAAATCGGAAGAAAGAATTTACCTACTACCAACAAGGTGATGGCAGCCATCCACTCATAACTGGCAATGGCAAGGCCGATCGCAAAACCAGAGCCCGACATACCAATAAATTGTTCTGCTGAAATATTAGCCGCGATAAGCGAAGCCCCGATGGCCCACCAGGGCAACGATTTACTCGCGAGGAAATAATCCTCGGCATTTTTTTCGTGTCCTTCTTTATCACGCGAAACCCAGAGGCCAATGCCAAGGATCAGCGCACAGTAAGATGCGAAGACAATAATATCAAGTGCAGATAAATTCATGGTGGTAAAAAAAGTTTAGTTAGGGAGTTATACTTTCTGCATGAACTCCCTGCATAAGCATAACTGAATAAAAATCAGGTTCTTTTTTGAAAGAAGCAACATATTCCGCCTTGACTTTAGAAGTATATTTTTGAACAGCGGCTTTGTTAACCAAATTTATGGTACAGCCGCCAAAACCGCCTCCCATTTGCCTGGCACCCACAACCTCAGATCCAAAATTCTCAGCCAACTTTACAAGGAAGTCAGACTCGGAGCAACTCACCTCATACTTCTTGCTCAGTCCCCAATGAGTTTCAAACATTTTTTTTCCAAAACCTGCTAGATCGTGCGCCTTTAAAAGCTGAGCGGCTTGTTGTGTCCGAGCAATCTCCTGAATTATAAATTGACATTTGCTAAACACATCGGGCGAAACCAAAGGTTGAATCATTTCGAGATCGTTTAGATCAGCATCCCTCAGGGATTGAACTGTGGGTTTGTTTTTTTGAATCATTGAAACACCTTCTTCACAGGCAGCTCTGCGCTGATTATAGGCAGATGAGGCTAACTCATGTTTTACGTTAGTATCAATCAATAAGATTTCTACCTCCTGAAAACGAATAGGCAAGTATTCATGCTGAAGACTTCTGCAGTCCAACATGAGAGCAGCATTCGCTAGACCAAACAAACTCGCATATTGATCCATAATACCGCAGCGAACCCCTGCAAATTCGTGTTCGGCACGTTGAGCAATTTTTGCTAATTGTAGCCGAGTTAGATTAAAGTGAAATAATTCATTAAACACAAATCCTATTCCGCAACAAAGTGCTGCGGAGGAAGACAATCCTGCTCCGGTCGGAATGTTTCCACCAAACACACAATCAATTCCAGCCAAGGGCAAGCCTTGTTGTTTAAATCCACCTGCTACACCCATCATGTAATTGCTCCAATGATTACCCGGTTTTAATTGAGAAAGGTGAAAAGAGAATGATTCATTGAAGTCGAGCGAATAAACATTGAATTGGTCAGTACCATTTGGTGCAGCCGCAAACGCAATGTGTTTATCCACTGCGGCCGGCATAACAAAACCATTGTTGTAATCGGTATGCTCACCCATTAAGTTGATACGACCAGGGGCAACAATAAGGAACGGTTCATTATTAAACTTACCCTTAAATACAGCATCAACAGATTGAAGAGGAGTCATTAATAATGGTTAGAGACTTAAAAGTAATGTATTGATTGCTTACTAAAAACAGCTTATCAAAGTACAAAATACCGACCGTTATCGAACGATACTCTTCGGCACTGAACATCTTGTAATTTAATATTGCTCTAAAAATCCTTAAATCGCAGTTATATGACTTGGTACACCCTTTGACCTCCTTGCCATTCAAATCACTGCGTTATGTGGAAAAATTATCTGGTATTATTCATTCGAAACCTGACTCGTCAAAAACTATTCTCCACTATCAACCTGCTGGGGCTTACGGTAAGTATGGCCAGTACATTACTCATCTATCTTTATGTAACTCATGAATTTAGTTACGACCGCTTTCATACACATGCTAATCGCATCTATCGCGTTAATCAAACTTTTATCTGGGGCGAAAATGATAACAATCAATTTGCCTCCACAGGTCCAGGAGTTGCTAATGCGTTAAACGAAGAGTTGCCAGAAGTTGAGTTGCTCACCAGCATTTATACTCCCGGTAATTTTGTGATTACCTACACGAATCTAAAAGGGGAAGTCATCTATTTTGAAGAAGACAACGTGCTGGCCGCAGACTCGAATTTCTTTCAGATGTTCAACTTCCCATTGAAAGCAGGGAATCCATTGAAATCCCTCCAACAAGCGAATAGTATTGTGTTAACCGAATCAACCTCTAAAAAATATTTAGGAACAGAAAACCCTCTTGGCAAACTTGTTCGATTAGGAAAAGGAGATACCCAGCAGACCTATGAAGTAACCGGAGTAGCGGCTGATCTGCCAGAAAATTCTTATCTCCAATTCAACGCCTTGCTCTCCATGAACAGTTTTCCTCAAATCAAAAAGTTATACTGGAGTTGGGTCTGGACGCAACTTGAAACATTTATTAAAATAAAAGAAGGAACCGATATTGAGAACACGCGAACCAAACTTGTTGAAATTCCTAAAAAGCACGCTGAAGTAACATTGCAGCGCGTGATGAATGTATCCTATGATGAATATGTTAAATCAGGCAAGAAATGGGAATTATTTCTTCAGCCTCTCATTGACATTCATCTTCCTGAGGGTGTTGTCTATAACAGGTTGAATGAATCGGGGAATAAAAAGATTGTTTATGCATTAATGGGTGCAGCTTTTTTTATCATTCTACTTTCGTGTGTAAACTTTATGAATTTATCGACTGCTCAGTTTACCAAACGGATTAAAGAAGCAAGTATTCGTAAAATTTTAGGCCTCGGGAAAAACCAATTGAGTTTGAATTATTTCTTAGAGGCATTCGCATTTTGTTTGATTGCCCTGGCACTTGCCTTATGCCTTACCCAATTTTTATTACCAGGTTTTAACCTGATAACAGGTAGGGCTCTCGAGTTTAAAGTATTTTCAGAACCTACATTGATCCTTGCCACAGCAGGTCTCGTTTTAATTATGGCCATTTTATCGTGTAGTTATCCGGCTTTTTTCTTAAGCGGATTTAATCCTGTCCAAGGAGTAAAAGGAAAATTAAAAACCGGCAGCAAAGGTAAAACGTTGCGAAATGGATTAGTTGTCTTTCAATTCTGTGTATCAATTGTTCTGATCATTTGTACAGCCATTGTTTACCAGCAACTCGATTATGTGTCGAGCAAGGACTTGGGGTTCAACAAAGAAAATCTGATGGTGATTAAAGATGTGCAAAGCGTAAAAAATGGAGAGAGCCTTTTAAATGCTTCTCTTAACTCAAAAGGTGTTTTAGCTGCCTCGTGGTGTACGTCATTACCCCCCAAAGTATATGGTGGCGACAAGTTTAGTGCTGAGGGCATGAATAAAGAGACCTTTTCACTCAACTATACCTCTGCCGATGAGTATTTTATTCCAACCCTGGCTATTGGAATGAAATTCGGGAGAAATTTTTCGAAGGATATGCCAGGCGATGAAGAACGGGTAATCCTCAATGAAGCGGCTGTTCGCAGGATAGGTTGGGATGTAAATGAATCAGCTTTAGGGAAATTTATTGAAACCCCCGGTGGAGAGGTTCGATTTGAGGTGGTTGGCGTGGTAGACGATTTTAATTATTGGTCGCTTGAAAACCCCATTGAGCCGATGGCCATCTTCCACATCAAGAGCAAAAACTTATACGGTTTAGGAGAAAACCAATTCATTGCATTGCGTATGGGTGCACAAAATGCAGAAGTCTGGGAAGCCACTATTCAGGAATTGGCTGCGTTGTGGAAAACTCATGCCGGTGACTATCCCTTTCAATATGAATTTGTCGATCAGGCTTTTGCTGAAACATTTAAAGCACAACAACAATTTGGCACGGTGCTTACAGTGATGGCTTCTCTTGCCATTTTAATTGCCGGGTTAGGATTGCTTGGAATGATCGTTTATGCGTTGGAACAACGAACCAACGAGATCGGCATTCGAAAGGTTTCGGGTGCTTCCGTTTTTGATATTCTGAAATTGATATCAAGGGGATATACACAGCTAATTATTATCGCTTTTGTAATTGCAGCTCCAGTGGCTTATTATATGATGCAACAATGGCTGAGTGACTTCTCCTACAAAATCAACCCTTCTATTTGGATATTTATACTGACAGGTATAGGGACCTTGATCACGGCCATCTTAATAACCAGTTATCACTCTGTAAAAGCTGCCCTAACAAACCCCGTGGATGTGTTGAAAGATGAGTAGAAATTATTCTTCCTTCAAACTCCATCCAAAGCATCCAAGCGCTACCAACAACAAAACCCAGCCTGAGGCCATCGTAACTTTGTTGCCCACTGTGTATGGTTTAGGTTCAAATTTAAATTCTATGGTATGTTTGCCTGCGGGTACTTCTAACGCTCTAAGCACATAATTAGCACGAAGAATCGGAACTTCTTTTCCATCAATGAAAGCATGCCACCCTTTCGGATAATAAATTTCTGAGAACACCACTACTCCATTGCTGGTTGATTCAGACTCATATTTTAAATACGGTGGAGTATGCTCAATGAGCGTAACAGTAGCAGTGCTATCAGTCAACGGTCGACTATCAACGGTCGACTGTCGACCCACCACTGCCACCTCGCGCGTATTCACTTCTCCTGTTTTAGCAAGCTCCTCGGCCGGTGAATTTACATTCACTACTTCTTTCACAAACCACGCAGCACCGTTTGCTTTAGGATTAACAATCACATTATTCTTATCAGGGCCGTACACCAAATATTTGGCATTAAGCATATTTAAAGCCTGATATCTATCGAATTGTATTTCCCCCTGCTGTGCGTCCTTAAAAATTTGGGTAGTCTCCTTCGAAAGGATCGAATCATACAAATCCTGGTAACGTCTCAACTTAGCGCCATGGTATCCGCCCAATGAATTATGAAAGTACGAAGTTCGGGCTTCTGTTAATGGACTTTGCAAATTATACACTCGGTAATAGCCTTTATCTTTTAAAATTACTTCATCAGCACCCGTTGGTACAGCAAATGCATTATCGCGTTTGCGTTTATAATTTTCTTTCGAGAAATAGCGACTATCCACCCATGCTAAATCAGCCCACATTAACACGATCAATACCGCATAAATTATTGCAGGTTTTAAGTAGTTTTTAAGCAAGGCAAAGATTGCAGCACTAAAAATCAAAATCAACCACAACGCACGCCAGGCATCTGAACGCAATAAAGCAACCCGATCTTTTTGCATAGCCTGCCTCAACCAAACCGGTAGCTGAACTTCTTCTGATTTTAAGAAACTACCGAATCCACCAACTGCTAAAAAGAAAAGACATACCCCCACGGTAATAAAGAATGGCCACATTAATTTACGTTGTGTTTCTTTGGTCCAGCCCAGCCCCACTAATTTTTCTAAACCTACCACCCCCAATAAAGGCATTGAGAAAAGAATAATTACCAAGGCAAAATTTACTGAGCGAAACTTATTGTAGCCAGGAAAATAATCGAACATGAAATAATTGAAAGATGAAAAACTATCGCCCATACTTAACATCAAGCTAAGCGCACTTAGCGGCACCAACCACCAAACGTATTTCTTTTCGGCAAACACAATCCCGATAATAAATAAGAAAACCACCAATGTTCCGGCATAATAGGGTCCG
Organism: Cyclobacteriaceae bacterium; assembly: GCA_016787755.1. Classification (GTDB taxonomy): domain Bacteria; phylum Bacteroidota; class Bacteroidia; order Cytophagales; family Cyclobacteriaceae; genus ELB16-189. The sequence goes on from JAEUUA010000013.1 coordinate 306,610, forward strand.
GCTGTAAAATCCTGTGGTCCCCAATAGGCCCGGGCGTAATTTGCCAGTTGATTGGCTGTTTCATTATTTCCAGCCTGACTAAGCGATTTATAGGTGTTGCTTGACTGGTCTGCTGCCAGTAAATCCATACTGCTGCCTCCATAAAAATTAGGAATGAACAAGGTCATGGCTTCCCAAACACCATATTTGTATTGAAAGGCATATGATTTCGACAATCCACTTACATCCTCTCCTGTTTTCTTGACTGCTATTTCAGATGCACCTCTAATAGAATAAGTTGTGTATTCGGTAATCGCCCAAAACTGACCGAAGAATGTACCAACTGCAATCAGAACCGCAGGAATCAACATCAAAATAGTTTTAAAAAAATCTTGCAGTTGCTTAGTGCGAATGGCAAGAATCAGCTGAACCAATCCGTAGGCTATCACAATTAACACAAGGTAGTATGTAATCTGCAAATGATTCTCTCGTAGATGAAGTGCCAAACCCACTGCTGTTGATGCAAAGCCCAGAATTCTTTTACCTGAAAAAGCAAGATGAATTCCAGCAACTACCAAAGGCATGAATGCAATTGCACCAATGCGCGCGTTATGCCCCGCGGATAAACCAATGATCATATACGATGAAAGACCAAAAGCGAGTGCTCCTGCAATAGCGAACCACGGTCGGATCTTAAAAGAAAGTAAGAGGATGTAATAACAAATGAAAGCGATGAAAATATTTGAAACTGGATGTGGTAGAAATACAGAAAGTACTTTTTTCATTCCTATCACAACCCCATCGTCCCAGCTTAAATTAACAAGATATGCCGGCATACCTGAGAACATGGCGGATGCCCATAAACCTTCCTCACCAGTTTGTTCACGATAATCACGCAATTCTTTTGAAGATCCGCTCCATTGTTGAATATCTCCTTGCTCAATCGCCTTGTTATCAAAAAAGATAGGATTAAAGAAAAAAACAGTTACTAATAAGAAAACTATAACAGCAACGAAGTGCGGAAGAATATCAGAGAACTTATTTTTTTTCATTGGAGGCGTTTAAAACGGGAACACAAATTACACAGTTGATCAGAACTTTAGAAGTGCATACCCTTTCAGTTGGTAGGTAGTTAAGGTAGTCAGCATGGAGGTGGCAATCTTCACTTCAGGCACTGTTTTATTGGGGTCAATGTCTCGGGCAATCATGGATTGGCCACAAATAAACATTTTGACTCCAGCCTGTTGCAATTCCTGATACAATCCAAGGTTAGGATTATCAACTCCATACTTTGCCTTATAGGCATCATTGTTCATTACTGTATAAGAGGCACCACCATGGATCGCCAGCACCACATGCAATTTATTCTTCGGCACGTCACCCATTGCATGTAAGTTTAACATCCGGGCTACGTTGTGCAGTGCCCAATTAACAGAATCGGGGGTTGCATTAGCGCGCTCCACCTCAATAACAATATTATACTGGAGCTTAGGATCAGGTTTTTCATCTGCATAGGGGATTTCAAAAATGCCACCGTAGTTTTTTATCACCGGGTTTACACGCTTTTGCGGAAATACACTTATCGAAATAAAAAGCAAGACAAGAGTTAATAAAATTTTCATAAATGATCCTTTAAAATATTAAGTGCGGCTACTAAAATAAGAATGGCAGTAATGCGCCTGATGTAAATAGTGTCAAATTTTCGTGCGCTTAGTCGCGACCCAATTTGACCCCCCATCAACACGGCTACCAAAAGGGGTAAAATAAAATCCCATTTGAAGTTTTGCAACCCAGCTGCAAATTGTCCGATCAATCCGCCACTGGAATTCACCAAAATAAAAACACTGGCTAAGGCAGCAATTCGCTTTGCTTCAAACCAATTTAAGAGATGTAAGATAGGTGCCAAAAAAATTCCTCCTCCAATACTCACTAAGCCAGATAAGAAACCTATGCCACCGCCTAACAACACCGGACCAGCTATTGATTTTTTTTGGCCATGCAATTCTCCTTTCGGCTTTACCCATAGAAAAACTGCAGCGAGCAGCAAAGTAAATCCAAGAAGCACAAAAAAAGTATCATCCTTTAGTTTCCAATACCCACCCAAAAAAGCCATTGGCACACTGGCGACTAAAAATGGCCAAATCTCTTTCCATGAAATTTTTCCCTCGCGGTAGTAAATAATTGTTCCTCCTGTTACCACCACAATGTTACAAAGCAAAGCTGCGGGGCGAATGGTTTCGGGCATTAAATTAAAAAAAGGTTGCGCCATGAGCGCTAAGTAACTGGAGCCACCCCCAAAGCCAACCGATGAATAGACAAGCGCAACAAGGAAAAATGAAATGATCAAAATATAAATCTCCATCTATCCTCCTATTGTCGACATAGACTCCTTTATAGGTGACCCTTTCATTCGTTTTGCTTCAGCTTCAAAACCATCCCTGGATCGTGCGCTATACGCTTTAAGCAACTCGATCTTTATCGCTTCCTCGCTGTGTCCATCGCGCATCAGGTTTCTTATATTCAACACGCCATCATCATAGAGGCATGTCTTTAATGTACCCTGAGCTGTAACCCGAATGCGATTGCATGTACCACAAAATGTACGGCTAAACGCTGCTATTACTCCTACGGTTCCCAAGTGACCAGGAACTTTATAATTATAGGATGTTGAGTGGAGAGGATCCAATTCGCGTTCAATTGCTGGATACTCCACCCGAATATGATCCATTATTTTTTTATAGGTCCATGTTAACGTGGGGTAGTGATTGCCTTCGCCATTAAAAGGCATCTCTTCAATAAAACGGACAGATACCGGATACTCCTTTGTTAACTCAACCAACGGTATGATATCATCGATATTTTTTCCATCCATTACTACGGCATTAATCTTTACCGGAATATCATGACTAATCAATTGCTCAAATGTTTCCCACGTTTTTACAAACTCATCTCTGCGGGTAATCCCTTTGAATCGTTCACGGTCAAGTGTATCTAAACTTAGATTTACAGAGGCAATTCCCAAAGATTTTAACTCGCTAATATAAGGCCCTGTGAGAATTCCATTGGTTGTTAAATGGATATTGGTTATACCCTCAATCTCAGAAATCTTCCGAATCAGTCTCATCAAATCGGTCCTTACAAACGGCTCACCTCCGGTTAATCTTACTTTAGAAATACCCATACTGGCTAACCAGGTAATCAGGCGCTCTATTTCTTCAAATGTGAGCAATTCTCTTTTAGGCAAATATTTTATTCCCTCCTTAGGCATGCAGTAGAAGCAACGCAGGTTACATCGATCCGTTACGGCAAGACGCAAGTAGTTGATCGGGCGACCGTGGTTATCAAAAAGTTTAGGAGTCTGCATTCTTTAACAATTTCCTTAAATCAACCTGAAAGATAGATATGATCAACGGAATAATGCGAATGAAATGAGTACGTATATTTGTTAAATGATTGTAAAAGTGAAAGCATTTGGCGTCTCACGCGATATTTTGGGCGGCCGCGAGGTGGAATTAGAGATGAGCGGTAATTCGGTAGGTGATTTGCGTAAGAGTCTTTCCTCGCAATTTCCAAAATTGGATAAGCTAAACTCGCTCTTTATTGCTGTTAATCAGGAATATGCTGCAGACGACAAAGCTATTTTGATTTCTGATGAAATCGCGTTGATTCCCCCTGTGAGCGGAGGTTAAATCAGAATTCCATGATTGAGATTACGAATCAACCCATAGATGTTCAGAAAATAATATCAGCAGCTTCGCGTCATGAAGCTGGTGCTGTCAATACGTTTATAGGAACGGTTAGAAATAATACCTTAGGCAATAAAGTGATTAAGCTTGAATATGAAGCCTATGAACCCATGGCCATTTCTGAAATAGAGAAAATAATTAATCAGGCTATTGACCAATGGAAGCTTACGGGTTTTTCAGTAAGTCACCGGGTTGGAGTTCTACTACCTGGTGAAATTGCCGTGGTGGTGGCCGTTTCCACACCGCATAGAAAGAATTCTTTCGCGGCCTGTCAATTTATTATCGATACGCTTAAACAAACCGTACCCATCTGGAAGCGAGAGTTTTTTGAAAATGGAAACGAGTGGGTCTCTGCCCACCCGTAACTCGCTTATTAAATCTGACTGATAATCATCACTGCCAACGTTATGATCGCAACCGCAATCAGCAACCCGGAGGAGATTACGATTAGTAAATCCCGATTAATCGGGTTTACCTGAAAACCTGAGAACAGGCTTCTTCCAATTGTTTTCATGTACCAACTAGTTTATAGACTCAGCAAAGTTAACAAAAGACCCTCAGAAAAAGTTTAAATTAAAAATGCGTTGATAGTGAAAGTAATATTTCAATCGATTGCTTGATGAAAATAGTTACAGAATAAGTTAAATGCTGTAGAGGTAATATACTAGTAAACGGATAGTTATCTTAAAAATCAAGAATTCTACATATTTCTGTAAAATATGTAATGAATAAGACCAGATATTTCAAATTGTGCCACCATCTAACTCCGCAGCGGTTGAAATATTTACTTGAATTAGCTTTTTACTTGTATCTTTTAGGAGATCCTGCATTTTATATCTGAATAACCTAAAAGCTTTGATTAAAGTAGAGCCTTTAACTGCCCAGCAAAGTGAAGATGAGCTTATACGTAACGCCCAACATGATGCTCAGGCTTTTAAACCTATTTATGAAAAATATTTCAAAAGGTTATTCCTTTTCATCCTTCACCGGATTGGAGAAAAGGAGTTATCAGCCGACTTAACTCAACAAGTGTTTTTAAAGGCTTTGGGAAATCTTGCGAGATTTAAAATTCAGGGAGCTCCCTTTTCGGCCTGGTTATATAGAATTGCCATTAATGAGTGCAATGATTATTTCAGAAAAAGCAAGAATGCCCGATTGGTTGTGCTGCAGGACAACCACCTGGACTTGCTCTTCGAAGAATTAACTGATGAAAATACAGTAGACGATCTGAAAAGGCGATTGCCTTTAATTCTTTCAAAATTAAATGCACACGAATTGCAATTGATACAACTCAGGTTCTTTGAAGAACGGCCTTTCAAAGAGATTGGTAATATTTTAGGTACTACTGAAAATAATTCAAAAGTTAAAACCTATCGAATACTAGATAAAATGAAAAAACTATTCCTAGCCAAATGAAAGTTAACATCATGAATCAGGCACCCGAAGTAGCCGATGAAGAAATCGAACGCTACATGAAATTTGACAATCTGTTGGCTTTAAAAAAAGCAGCTGATGCCCGTAAACTAATGCAGGTTAAAATAATAACTGTTTCATCCATAATAACGGGAGTTATTTTATTTTCACTCTATCTTTTTAATGATAACAAGGTTGAAAACCAGAATTATAAAGAGTTATCAAAAGAAATTGAAAGTGCAGAACCGGAATTGCAAACTACCCCTCCCATTGCTTTGCCTCTCGAGAAAGAAAAAAGGGAACCAGAAAAAATAAAAGAACAAAAATTCGTAAACGAGAAACCAATCTCAGAGAAAAGAACAGAAACCAAATCGCAAGTTCCGGTTATAGGATATCAGGAGGCCGAACCTGTTTTAGGCTACACTCATCTATACGAATATTTGAACCAGGAATTAACATACCCCCCGGAAGCGTTAGCCGATTCCATTCAAGGGATACTGACGGTAAGTTTTATTATTAATAAAGAAGGCAAGCCTGAAAATATTTCAATTCAAAATAGTCTTGGACAGGCCTTTGATAGGGAAGCTTTACTTCTGATTAATAATATGCCGGCATGGAAGCCAGCCTTACGAAATAATAATCCGACACCAAGTAAAGTTTCGTTGCCACTAACCTTCCAAATAAAGAAAGTTAAAATTAAGAAGCCATGAGATTGATTGTTTTATACGCGTTTCTCATGATAACACTGACTACTCATGCTCAGCAATATAAGCGAATGTCATCGATTGTGTTACCTATTCAATTAACGGAGATGCAATCTGCCTGGGTTGATTTAGACCGGGATAGTCTGTTGGATATTTTGATTACAGGAATAGATGCAACAAACAACGTAAGGATAGTTGCCTTAAAAAACCAGCTTTCAAAATTTGAATTTCATGATTTAGGCATAACAGGTTTCAAGCAGGGTGTTTTTGAACTAGCTGATTTTGATGGTGATAATTTTATTGATCTGATTATTTCCGGAAAAACGTTAATCAATACGGACGCAACATTTGAATTTATCAATCAAGGAAATTTTCAATTTAGCAAACAAAATAAATTGACAAGTTCTTTCGGATACATTCTTAAAATAGCCGACCTAAATCAGGATGGTAATAAAGAAATTATTCAAGCTGGTAAAAAAGGTACTTCACATTTTTTCGAAATCTGGACACTCAAGAATTCAGCATTTGAGCGTGTTTATGACACAACGGGGTTAATAATAAATTCCATAATACCTGAAGATTTTAATCGCGATGGACAAACCGACTTGTGGTTGAGTGGAACGAGTACTAGCCCCTTCTGTTCAACCTTATCTCAAAAAAGAAATTTTATATATGAATATAAAAATGTTATAAATCCAGTAGCTGGAATCGGTCAAAAAGGTGATTTTAATAATGACGGTTGGTTTGATGTTGCTGTTTCAGGAATTGATTCGAATCAAAAAACAAAAAATGTTTTATATATAAATCAGGGCGGCACGTTCGCAGATTCACTTCTCACTCAATCCTTAAAAGCCAATCAGGTTTTTGCTGCTGATCTTAATTCAAACGGACTTACTGATTTAAGCTTTCATGGCATTGATTACAACGGCAAAAAGTCAAATATTATCCTAACAGGAATTGGATCAGACAATCTTGATACGCTAGGTATAATTCACCAACATTTTGGAGATTTGGATCGTGATGGTGACCTTGATCTATATCAGCTGAGGGACTCATTGGGTGTTAAAAAAATTTCACTCTTTGAAAATGTAACGCTGGAGAAAAATAGGTTTCCTGCATCGCCTCCTCTTGCTTGTGCCTTTTCAACTTATAACAAAACTTATATTTTCTGGGAGACTTCTGTAGATGATCATACACCATACGCTGCGCTTACTTATGATCTTTACCTTTCTAAGGTGAATGATAAATCTACGATAACACCCAACTTCAGCCTTGTCGATCAAACAAGGATGATTACTTCCTACGGAAATAAGGGTACCTCCACGGCCGCAGTAATTCAAAACTTAAGTGATGATCGGTACAATTATTTTATTCAGGCAATAGACAACTCCTTATATGGAGGAAGTTCGTGCAAGGGTTCAGTTATTCCATGTTTTGATTTAAAGCGAACTGATCTTCAGGCTTGTAAGAATGATACCATTGTACTTACAAGCCCTGATTATGGGTACTGGTTTTCTAGTTCAAAAGGATTTTTAGGCAAATCCAATTCATTTAAATTCGTAGCCACAGCATCCGATACAATATTCTCTTTTGTCCCTCAGGTAAATGACTGCGCTAAAAATAGCGCGTGGGCAATATCGGTCAATGATTCTATTGCGCTCGAGAAAGAGACAATAATCGTCTGCATTAATAGCGAAATCAAATTAGGTATTGCTGCAGGCTGGCCTTCTGTTCAATGGATAATTAATAACCAAGTTATTAGTACACGAGATACAATACCTTATAAAATTACAAAGGAAGATACTATCCATGTTGTAGCGAGCAACTCAGGATTATGCACCTATAAAAAGGATTTCATCATCAAAATCAGCCAACCTGTACTAACTATTGATAATAATATGTTCAAAATCATGAAAGGTCAATCGGTTACTCTTTCTGCAGCAGGGGTTGGCCAGTTTAAATGGTCACCTGCTGGTAGTCTGAATAATTCAACACTGGCAAGTCCCACTGCTACTCCAATAACAACAACAGTCTACACAGCCTTGTTAACAGATTCCATTAATTGTTATGCTACCGGCCAAATTACTGTTGAGGTAACGGAAACAGCATTTGTTCCTAATCTTTTCACACCCAATCAGGACGGCAAAAATGATGTTCTGAAAGTCTATGGGCTCACCTCTTCACAACGACTGAGATTCCAAATATTTAACCGGGAAGGCAGCCTCGTTTATGAAGCCAATGACGAATTAATGGCAACTTCAACGGGCTGGAATGGAACATCAAATGGGGTAGCACAGCCCCCTGGGTTATACTATTGGAAAGTGGAAGGAGAAACAACGCGGGGTGAGAAAATACTTTTAAACGGAAAACAATCGGGATCCATTCTGCTAATTCGTTAAAATGAATTACTGGTTACGAACAAGCATCACAATACTGATCACTCTTTACACTAGTAAATCGACTGCCCAATATTTTCAATATTCCCAATATAATTTTACGAAGCTGCGTGTAAATCCTGCCATGATGGGTTTGAATAACTATGGAACTGCATCCATCAATTACAGAAATCAAAAAACAGGAAGCGACTTTGCCATTTCAAGTAATTTTCTTGCCCTATCCATGCCGCTCGTCAACCAAAGCACAGGTCGCGCCTGGTCAGGAGTTGGAATTTCGTTGATGAGTGATCGGACAGCAGGTGTATTCTCTACCCAGGAGGCAACATTAAGTTATGCAGCAAATATTCAAATCAGCAGGCGTCAGCTTCTTTCTATTGGATTCAAAGGATTGTATCAATCAAGAAGGATAAATCTCAATGGATTTTATACAGGTTCTCAATACATTCCTGATCGTGGGTTCGATCAGGGTGTTTTCAATGGCGAAGGTTTTTCGCAATTAACTAATAGCTTTTTTACTGTCAGCAGTGGTATCTACTGGCAAGAAACGGATCGATACAATAGACCCGTAAATTATTTAGGGTTTTCCTTTTTTGATATCAATAAACCAAATGATTCTTTTTTAGATTTTCCAAACAAACTATCTACCACTTTGGTATTGAACGGAGGATTTAAAATTTATCAAGAAGGAGATATTTCTGTTTTTCCCGAAATCCTTTACACACTCTCTTCAGCAAATAATTTAGTGAATGCTGGATTTCGCTTTCAATACGACATTCGATCAGTACCTAATCAAATTGCAGCACAACTAGATGTACTGGCAAAATACGTTCCTGGCAGATCAGGTATTCTGGGTTTTCAATTCCATACCGATAAGGTCTCAATAGGAGCAAGCTATGACTTTCCAATATTCAAAAAGAATGTTGGGAACTTGGGTGCGTTAGAGATTGCTCTCGAATTACGCAAACTGGTTGACCCTAAAAAAAGAATTAAAAACAGAAACTCAAATCAACAGAAACAGCCGACTGCTAAAGGTAAACCTACAATTAAGTCAAAAACAAAGGCGCTCATAAAAGCAGATTCGATGAGCGTTATTAAAAATGATTCTACAGATCATGCTTTATCGTCTGGTTTAATCGAGTCAGTAGAGACCCAGGCAAGCAGTGGCTTAATTAAGCACGAACCTTTGTTGATTGAAAAGATCGTTCTCAATTTTCATTTCGAATACAATTCTGTTGACCTTGATGATGAAACAAAAACTTTCCTGAGCGATTTGGCAACCACCCTTGAAGCCAATGAGAACCTCAACCTATCGATAATTGGTCATACGGACAATCTGGGATCTTCAAAATTCAATCAACACCTTTCCTTAAGACGAGCAAACGCTATTAAGCACTTTCTTGTAAAAAGAAACATTAACCCTGCACGATTAACAACTGACGGAAAAGGATTAGAGGAGCCTATTGCTGATAATGAAACCGATGAAGGACGAGCAAAAAACAGGCGAGTTGAATTAAAGATTTATCAGCGGAATGATTAACGTTTAAAATCCTTCTTTCCACCACGCTTCTCTAGCAACTTGATTTCTTCAATTACCATTTCGTGTGACAAGGCTTTGCACATATCGTAGATGGTTAGCGCAGCCACAGAAGCAGCAGTCAACGCCTCCATTTCCACTCCCGTTTTTGCTGTAATTGCAGATTCTGTTTGAATAATAGCTCGCTCCTTCTCTATCTCAATTTTAATCTTACAATCTTCCAGATTTAAAGCATGGCAGAATGGAATCAACTCATGGGTTTTCTTGGCAGCCATTACTCCAGCAATGATAGCCGTTTGAAATACAGGACCCTTTTTAGTTATCAACTCATTGCCTTGCATGCGACCGATAATTTCCTTGCCCAAAAAAATAGATGCCTGAGCTCGTGCCAGTCGCTTTGTAATCTTTTTCTCAGAAACATCAACCATTTTCGGGTTGCCAGTAGCGTCAATATGTGTAAATTGTTTCTTCATAATCTGATTAGGACAGGATTTACTATGGTCAAAGTTAGTTAAAACATGATACCCGTTTCAGAGGCAACCTCAATAATTCAATCTCACTCTATTGAAACTGCGAAAGAGGAAATTACGATTCAACATGCGTGTGGAAGGATTTTGCGCGAAGAAGTACGGGCCGACCGCGACTTCCCACCTTTTGATCGTGTAACGATGGATGGCATCGCTATAAGCTTTCAAGCCTTCAAAAAGGGAATTCAGAAATTTCAGATCGAAGGAATTCAAGCGGCAGGTGAACAAACTAAACGGCTAAACAACAACGATTCTTGCATTGAAGTGATGACCGGTGCTATGCTACCGATTGGCACGGATACAATTATTCGATACGAAGACCTTGAGATAAAAGATCAGGCCGCCATTCTTCTTATTCAAGACATTCAAAAAAATCAAAATATTCATTCACAAGGACAAGACGCGAAGCGCAATGAAGTCCTACTTGCGCCAGGTATTACTCTTTCACCCGCTGAAGTTGCGCTGCTTGCTTCGGTTGGAAAAAAGACGGTACTGGTTTCTTCTTTTCCAAAAACTGCTATCATCTCAACTGGAGATGAGTTGATTCCCGTAGATCTCATTCCACTTCCCTATCAAATCAGAAGGTCTAATAGTTATGCCTTGCAAGCGGCACTTCACGAATTAGGTTGTCAGGCAGATCAATACCACATTCCTGACCAAGAGGAGATTTTAGAACCCGAGGTGAAAAAAATTCTCGCGCATTATCAACTCATTATTTTTTCGGGTGGAGTGTCCAGGGGAAAATTTGATTTTGTTCCTCAAACGTTGGAACGCAATGGAATTCAAAAACGATTTCATCAGGTGAGTCAAAAGCCAGGCAAGCCACTTTGGTTTGGTACTTCGTCCAATCATGTTGTGTTTGCCCTTCCGGGGAATCCCGTTTCAACCTACATGTGTTTCTATCGCTATATAAAACCATGGCTACTGAAAAGCTTAACGGGAGCAACAAAACAAAACACAGCCATCCTTGCTAAGGATTTTTCTTTCAAACCTCCACTTACTTATTTTTTACAAGTGAGTGCTCACCTTGAACAGGGACAATTAAAAGCTTATCCGTCAGCAGGCGGAGGCTCCGGAGATTTTGCAAACTTGAAAGACGTAGATGGGTTTATCGAGTTGCCTGCTCAAACAACCGATTTTAAAGCAGGTCAGGCGTTCAATTATTATCCATTTCGAAAGTAATAATGGTTCAGATTGGCTTAGCCCTTATCATTTCAATTGCCGCTCTAATTGCTGCCTCTCGTTACATTAAGTTGCATCCGTTTTTTTCGCTCTTATTGGCCACACTGATTTTTGGGGTTGTAATGGGTAAATCGATATTAGAAATATTATCTACGATGCAATCGGGGTTTGGATCACTTTTACAACAAATTGGTTTCTTAGTCGCCATTGGTTCTTGTCTTGGCATTGTTATGGAACGGACCGGAGCCATGACCAGCATTGGCAATAAAATTGTTTCTGCTTTTGGCGTTGGCAAATCATTAATCGCTATGTCAATGATTGGCGTTGTAGTGGGCATCCCGGTTTACTGCGATTCGGGATTTATCATTCTGTCGCGGTTAATACCTGCGTTATCATCCTCTTCTATTAATGAAGCACAACTTTCGCTCGCACTATCCACCGGTTTATATACTTCGCATACATTAGTGCCACCAACACCGGGCCCGTTGGCTGCTGCTGCTAATCTTGGCATAACAGCTAATTTGGGGTTAGTCATGTTAATCGGATTTATTGGAGCATTACCTGCTGCCCTAATTGCTTATGTGTTAGCAAGAAAGCTGGGCACCTCTATTCAAGTAACGCAGTCTCCTTATGAATCAATTCAAAAAAGCAAACACAATACTATCCTGGTTTTTCTTCCTCTCCTACTTCCCATAGCGTTGATTTCTTTGGCTTCTATACCAAGTGTAATCCCTGCACTTCTGTCTTGGACAACGGTTTTTAAAATAATTGGAACACCGGCAGTAGCATTACTGATCGGGTTGCTTTGCGCGATGCTCTTGATCTCAAAAAAACAAAAAGGAGAATGGCCAGGTTGGATTTCAGAAGCTTTAAAAGATGCCGGACTTATTCTTCTTATAACGGGTGCTGGTGGTTCATTTGGCGCAGTCATTAAATCGAGTGGTGTTGATGTGATTTTGAAAGAACAGGTGGCAGGATCACATGCAGGTGGAATAATCTTCTTACTCATTGCTTTTGCGCTTGCTTCAATTCTGAAAACAGCACAAGGCTCATCCACCTCTGCCATTATAGTAACAAGCTCATTGCTTGCCCCGCTTACAGTGCTGGCAGGGTTTACATCAGCCATTCACCTATCTACTTTGATTTTAGCAATCGGTGGTGGTGCTATGACGGTTTCACACGCCAATGATTCTTACTTCTGGGTAGTGTCACAATTCAGTGGCATAAGCGAAAGAGATGCCTACAAAAGTTTCACGCTGATTACCCTTGCTCAAGGAGTAACCGTTCTCATTACTTCCGTTTTACTATTTATACTACTGTGAAAGTTCTCATTGCACCCGATAAGTTTAAAGGCTCCTTAACGGCAAAAGAAGTATGCGCTGCTATCGAGCAAGGTTTACTTAAAAATGACTCAACTCTTTCTATAAAATCAATTCCGCTGGCGGATGGTGGTGAAGGCACGTGTGAAATACTCACTGAGAATTCAAATGGCTCAATAATTTCAGTCGAAGTATCCGATCCCTTGTTTCGAAAAATAATCGCCTCGTATGGAATTTCAGGTGATGGCTCAACAGCCTTTATTGAGATGGCACGTGCATCCGGCTTACAGCTGCTTAAAAAAGAAGAACAAAATCCATTAAAGACTTCTACTTATGGAACTGGAGAATTAATTGCAGATGCAATCAATCGAAACGTAAAGAAAATTGTGCTTGCTATTGGTGGTAGCGCAACCAACGATGCCGGGATGGGAATGGCAGTTGCACTTGGAATAAAGTTTACAAACAAAAAAGGAGAAGTCCTTAATCCCACTGGTGAGAATCTCATTCATGTCCGTGAAATTGATTTTGACCAATTTATACTTGCAAAACATCCCATCCAAATTATTGTACTCTGCGATGTTACCAATGAATTATATGGAACAAATGGCGCTGCCTATGTATATGCTTTACAAAAAGGCGCAACTGAGAACGAACTAAAACTTCTTGATGATGGCTTAAGAAATTTTGCATCTGTTGTTGATCAGGATATTAATTTTCCCGGAGCAGGAGCCGCTGGTGGCTTAGGCGCTGGAGCAAAATTTTTTCTTAATGCTTCATTCAATTCAGGGGTTGAATATCTCTTGAAAACTTTAAATCTGGAAGAAGAAATCAAACATGCAGATCTCATTATTACAGGTGAAGGGAAAATGGACCAGCAAACACTTTCCGGTAAAGTAGTGATGGGTGTAGCTCAGCTGGCTACCCAGTATCAAAAGCCGATCATCGCCCTTGTCGGGAAAAATGATTTGTCTGTTGAAGAAATAACTTCTATTGGATTAAATAAAGTGATCTCCCTGGTGGACAATAATACCAATGTTACTAATGCGATTAAAAATGCCGCCAGGTTACTTAGCGACCGAGCTGCCCAACAAATAATCTTATAAGGACTACTTCATTTTTTCAAATAGGAAATCGATTGCTTTTCCATTCCCTGCGATGGTTGCTTTCAGTTTTGAACCTTCAAGTTGATACGAGATTACTTTTGGGAAATCATGCTGTTGATTTTCACACACAAAACCGGTTTCTGTTATGATAATCAATTTGAAATAAACAGGTTGTTGATTTTCTGGCACATCGGCCATATAGTGCAACTCACCATCCTTTGTAACAATCTTCAATTTCTCTACAAAGGAAGTATCAGTACCATTCATGCTCACGCCTAACCCTTTCATCACATCACCCTTTCTTACCAGCGCTCATGAGCACTTCGTCCTGTCTTTACATTGGTACGATTCCAGGTCCCTTCCAGCCATGATAAATTTTCTATACTAGCCGTCTGTTTCGATTTTGGAGGTTGCGAAACAACTGCCTGTGAAACCAAAAGTAAAAGCAGCATGATTCTCATACGCCAGATTTTAAGTAAGTTGCATCTGTTAAAGTACTCTTAACAAATGTAATCATGTCGGTCAGTGATTTAGAAAAATCTGTATTAAAATATCTGACCGAAAAAGGAGGCACAGGTAATATTATGGAACAATTGCCAACCTCATTTGATTTCGACCAGGCCTTTGAGTTCGCAAACAACCTTCAGAATAAAGACTTCGTAAAGTTGCTCTATTCAAATTTCAATAAGAAACTAATCGTTGTTGAGTTAACCTTGTTGGGATTTAGAGAAGGTAAATAACACCTCACCACGCCCTCTCTAAAGGAGAGGGTGACTTAATTAATATATTCCTTTTTAACCTGATAACAATTAGCAAAAAATTGCCATTTATACTTTTGGCAAATAACTATCAATAAATTTAATCTCCTCCTCAGTAAGTTTCACCTCAATCGCTTTTGCATTTTGAATTGCCTGAGCTGTATTACGCGCACCCACTAACGCAATTGTAATCCCAGGGCGCTCAATCGTCCAGCGCAACACCAATTGACTTAGCGTTGCCTTCTTCTCTGCTGCCATCGGTTTTAACTTATCTAAAAAGCTATTTGTCTTTTCAATACTCTCAGCCGTGAAGTATTTATTGGTAGCCCGATGATCGCCTTCCTGAAATTTATAATCAGACGTTATTTTACCTGTGAGCAATCCCCGCTCCAGCGGACTATAGGCCAACACCGACTTGTTATGTCTAATACAATATAGAACTGTCTTATCCTCCACCGCTCTGTTCACCATGCTAAATGGAATCTGATTAGAAACCAATGAGATTGTTTTCTCAGCCTCAGCCATTTGCTCTGCATTGTAATTGCAAACTCCGGCATGTCGCACCTTACCTTGTTTAATTAAAGTCGCTACCGCTTCCATTGTTTCAGCAATGGGTGTGGTGGATTCTGGCCAATGAATCTGGTATAGATCAATATAATCAGTACCCAATCGCTTCAAACTATCCTCACATTCTTTAATAATGCTTTCCTTCCCGGCATATTTATAAATATCAATTTCAACACCATCATTATTCTTACTCTTGAAACCGAAGTCACCTTTTGATAAATCCCAACGCATTCCAAACTTGGTTAGAATTTGAATTTTGTCCCGACTAATTCCTTTAATCGCATCCCCAACAATTTCTTCGCTTTCACCTTGTCCATAAATAGGTGCAGTATCAATGGAAGTTACTCCCACATCATACGATGCTCTTATCGCTTCAATTGCATCATTCCGATCTGTTTTTCCCCACATCCATCCGCCTGCAGCCCACGCACCAAACGTAATAACTGAAACTTCTAAATCTGAATTTGCTAGCTTTCTGTATTCCATGAAAATGTTTTAATGTGATAAAGGTTGAGGCAAGATAACCACCTGAGCCTTGCTTTTGTTCCTATTTGTGGGAAAAAACTGTGAAATTGAGATTTTTTTAAGGTTCTCAATTCCAAATTAGCCGTTAACTTTGTGGGCTTTTAGTAAAAAAACAAATCATGTTCGATAGTTTAAGTCTCAAGTTGGAAAAGGCCTTTCAAACCCTCAAAGGCCAGGGAAGAATTACGGAAATTAACGTTGCTACTACCGTAAAGGAAATTCGCAAAGCATTGATTGATGCGGACGTTAACTACAAGGTTGCCAAAGAAGTTACAGACGAAATAAAAGAGAAGGCACTCGGTCAGAATGTACTTACAGCCGTTTCGCCCGGGCAACTTCTTACCAAAATCACCAATGACGAACTCACCCTTTTAATGGGGGGTGATAGTGAAGATATTTCTATTGAAGGAAATCCGGCCATCATCCTGATTGCCGGTTTACAAGGTTCTGGTAAAACTACGTTCTCAGGCAAGTTAGCAAGCTATCTGAAGCGTCAGGGTAGACAAGTGATGTTAACTGCTTGCGACATTTATCGTCCGGCTGCGATTGATCAATTGAAAGTATTGGGCGAGCAGATTGGTGTTGAAGTATATGCTGAGCCTGAAAATAAGGATGCTGTAAAAATCGCGAAAGCAGCTATTGAACACGCTAAGAAAAATAATTATCGCATCGTCATTGTTGATACAGCTGGTCGATTAGCAGTTGATGAACAAATGATGAATGAGATCGCGAGTCTGAAAGAAGCGCTGAAGCCATCTGAAACATTATTTGTGGTTGACTCAATGACGGGTCAGGATGCTGTAAATACGGCTAAAGCATTTAATGATCGCTTAAATTTTAATGGTGTTGTTCTTACCAAATTAGACGGTGATACACGCGGTGGTGCAGCTTTATCGATTCGCAGAGTGGTAGACAAGCCGATTAAGTTTATCAGTTCGGGTGAAAAAATGGAAGCCATCGATCGCTTCTATCCGGATCGCATGGCCAGCCGGATTTTGGGCATGGGTGATGTGGTGAGCCTCGTGGAGAAAGCACAAGAAACTTTTGATGAAGATGAAACGCGCAGGCTCAATGCCAAAATGCGCAAGAACCAGTTCGACTTCAACGACTTTCTTTCGCAACTGGAGCAAATTAAAAAGATGGGCAACATGAAAGATTTGTTGGGTATGATCCCAGGCATGGGTAAAGCGATGAAAGGTGTTGACATTGATGATAATTCATTCAAACCTATTGAATCTATCATTCGCTCCATGACAATTGATGAACGTCAAAATCCTGATAAAATAAATGTGAGCCGTAAAAACCGAATTGCTAAAGGTAGCGGTACCAATGTGCAACAGGTAAATCAATTGCTCAAGCAGTTTGAAGACATGCGCAAAATGATGAAGACCATGAATAAAATGGGTGGAGGAAAGCGTGCGCTGAATGCATTGAATCCGTTTGGGAAATAATCAAAAATCAATCAATCAGATTTAATTCTTGTTATTAAATGAAACTTACTGCCCGTAACACACATCGCGACATTGCCTATTTCTTTTTGGGCCTCATAATCGCATTTTCTATTTCAGGAATCTTTCTGAACCATCGCCAATCCTGGCACCCAAGACGTTACACCTATAATTCACAAGAGATCCAATTAAAGTCATTGATCGCTTCTGATTCTGTAACCGATCAGTTCATTGCTGATTTTACCAAAGAGTATAATATTGAAGACAACCTCCGCAGGTTTGCAGTCAATGGAAATAATTTGAACATTTCGTATGTAAGTAATGATGTAAAGATCGATTTAAGTACTGGCAAAGGAAAAATTGAAACCTACCGAGTGACTCCCCTGCTTGGACAAATGACTCAACTCCATCAGGACACTAGTAAATGGTGGATTTATTATTCTGATATTTTTGGTGTTGCTATGCTCGTGATTGCATCCACTGGAATGTTCATTCAAAAAGGGGAAAACAGTTTTTGGGCTCGCGGCTGGAAGCTTGCCCTGGTTGGACTAATTTTTCCGCTTATTTTTCTTTTCTTGCTTTCTTAGTTCAAAAACATGTCTTCTTCCGATTCAATTTTCCATTCACTTCTTAAAAATGAAGTTTCGACCTATGGTCAATTGAAGAAATTTCCTGCCGGATCGGTCATTCAGCAAGAGGACAGTTATATAAAGGCCATACCCCTGGTGCTCACTGGAAGTTTAAAAGTGATGCGCACCGACCATGATGGTCATGAAATACTTCTCTACTACATTACCCCCGGAGAAAGTTGCATCATGTCCTTTCTCGGGGGCATCCACAACGAAACCAGCAAAGTAAAGGCTATTGTTGAGGAGGATGCTGAAATACTGTTTATTCCTGTAGAAAAAGCAAGCGAATGGGTGAAGAAATTTCCCGAATGGTCTGATTTTATTTTCAAACTGTATCATAAACGATTTGAAGAACTACTTACAGCTGTTAATGCCATTGCTTTTCAAAAATTAGATACCCGTTTGCTTCAACTCATCAAACAAAAAGTAGCACTCTATCAATCCAATGAGATTAAAATAACCCATCAACAATTGGCCGAAGAGTTGGGAACCGCCCGTGAAGCCGTATCGCGTGTGATCAAACAAATGGAAAATGAAGGTTTGGTTATGCTTTCGAGAAATAAAATAACCCTTATGTGACGAAAGTCACAATCTCCCTCAAAGTACAGTAGTAGATTTGTATCAACAAAAAACTACTACCAATGAAAAAAAATATGGGTTCCGCTGACCGGATTATCAGGGTGATACTGGCAGCACTTGTTGTAATTTTTTATTTTACCAATATAATTTCAGGCACTACCGCGATCATCCTGTTAGCACTCGCAGCGGTATTTGTGTTAACCAGTCTGGTTAGCGTGTGTCCGCTATATCTTCCTTTTGGGTTAAGTACATTGAGAAAGAAACTAAATGGACAAGATTAGAAAACACTTAGGCATAGCAATAGGCACAGTAATCGGTCTAGCTGCGGGATTCTTGTATTGGAAAGAAATTGGTTGCACGAGTGGCTCCTGCCCTATCACGTCCAGCCCTGTAAATTCCTCCATTTATGGTGCCGTCATGGGTGGCTTGGGAGCCAGCATCTTTAAAAAATAAAAATTAAAATCGCAATGAATATTGAACAACTTATTCAAAACAATCAGGGCACTATTGTCGATGTGCGCACTCCATCCGAATTTCAGAATGGACATATTAAGGGATCAATCAATATTCCGGTAAATGAATTATTGCAACGACTGGAAGAACTAAAAGATCTTGAAATGCCTTTACTACTTTGTTGTGCATCGGGTGGGAGAAGTGCCATGGCTAGTCAATACCTTAAAGAGCAGGAGATAGAATGCTTGAATGCAGGCAGCTGGCATTTCATTACTCAAATACAAAGTCAAGTAACAAACTAGTATGATCGAACTATTAAAAAACTTATTTGGCCTGGGGCCAAAAGTTGATTTTGCCGAACTAAAGAAAAACGGAGCCGTAATAATTGATGTACGGACAAAAGGTGAGTATTCAGGGGGACATATCAAAGGGTCTATCAATATTCCTGTTGATCAGTTGAATCAACATACTAATCGCTTCCCCGACAAAAACAAAGCAATCATTACATGTTGTGCTTCGGGCATGCGCAGTGGCTCAGCAAAAAGTATGTTAAAATCAAAAGGATATACACACGTAATTAATGGAGGTAGCTGGATGAGTCTTCAACATAAACTTTAAAATTATGGAAGCGTATTTTTATAATGTTCAGGTTCAGTGGAATAAGGATCGAAAGGGAATGATGTGCTCTCCAGAGCTAACAAATCCCGCAGCAGGCGAAGGTTGCATAGAGGTAGCCACCCCGCCAGAATTCCCCAAAGGTATTGCTGGAATCTGGTCGCCTGAACATTTATTTACAGCTGCGGTGAGCAGTTGTCTAATGACAACATTCCTATCCATTGCTGAAAACTCAAAATTAGAATTCACTTCATTTACCTGCGATTCTAAAGGAAAACTGGATCAGATTGAAGGAAAATTTTTGATGACAGAAATTGTCCTGGAACCTACTGTTACAATTGTTGCAGAAAAAGATCGGGAACGGGCTGAGCGGGTTTTGATGAAGTCTGAAAATGCGTGTTTGATTTCAAATTCTATCAAGTCAAACGTTATTATGATTCCTCGTATTATTGTGCAAGAATAAATAAGATTGTTATGGCGAAAGGAGATTTTTCTGACCTTATTAAAAGTGATGTTCCCACGTTGGTGGACTTTTCTGCTGAATGGTGTGGACCTTGCAAAATGATGAAACCTATTTTGGATGAGGTGAAATCAACAATGGGTGATCAGGTTAAAATTGTAAAGATTGATGTTGACCGTAACCCAGCTATTGCTCAAAACTTTCAGATACAAGGAGTGCCCACATTAATTGTATTCAAAAATGGTGAGGTTAAGTGGCGCCAATCCGGTGTGGTACAACCTGCCAAGTTAAAAGAGGTGATTGAGAGCGTTAAATAATAAATTTTAGCCTATTCGAACCAATTAACCATTTAAACCGTTTGAAGTGAATAAATCCCTTGCCCTTTAATTGAAATAAGGGCATTTTTATTTTATCAAAATCACTAAAAACAAACCCAATGAAAAAACTAAAACTTATTGCGCTTGCTGTTTTTCTGATTACAGCAACCACAGAATTTACTTCTGCACAAAAATTACCTGGTGTTGATCCGAGCCCTGCAGATATTTCTATCTTTAGACCCGATGGTCGTGGCACCACACCAATCGCTAAAGTTACCTATGGTCGCCCTATGAAAAAAGGGAGAACTATGCTAGGGGATGTTGAACCTTTTGGAAAGGTCTGGAGATTAGGCGCTAATGAAACCACTGAAATCAAACTGTACAAAGATGTAACGTTTGGTGAGAAAACTCTGAAAGCAGGTACTTATTCCATGTATGCAATTCCTACCAAAACAGAGTGGACAATTATTTTTAACTCTAAGTTGGACACCTGGGGTGCTTATGAATATGACGAAGCCAAAGATGTAGCCCGTATAAAGGTACCAGCAACCAAATCGGATCCAGAAGTTGAAGCTTTTACCATTGCATTTGACGGAAAAGGTGCCAGTGCAACAATGGTAATAGCCTGGGAAAATACCATGGTCAAAGTCCCAATGAAATATTAATCCGTGGTGTCCTGCTCCTGCAAAGGCAGGAATACATAAGGTCATCCCATAGCTATTGGGGTGACTTTTTTTATTATAGAATATTCCTTTAGTTGCTGTCCATTTTTGTTAGAACATGAAAACTCTTGGAAGATCCGATCGTGTTGACTTACCCGGCCTGGGACTTACAAGCATTCACGCTAAAATTGACACGGGTGCCTATTCTTGCAGTTTGCATTGTTCGCGAGCGGAAATAATAGACGGTAAATTAGAATTTGTTCTGCTGGATGAAGAGCATCCTGAGTTTACAGGAATGAAGTTTGTTTTCTCAACATTTGAACGAAGAGAAATTAAAAACTCCTTTGGTGAGGCGGAGATGCGTTTTGTTATTAAAACCTCCATAAAAATTTATGATCATTTAATTAAGGCTGAGTTTTCTCTCAGCAATCGTGGTAACTTGAAGTTTCCCGTTTTACTCGGAAGAAAAATTCTGAGAAAGCGTTTTCTTATTGACGTGACTAAAAAAGATTTATCTTTCCAAAGCAAACTCCCTACTGTATGAATATCGCCATCCTCTCAAGAGATCCTAAATTATACTCTACCAGAAGGTTGAAAGAAGCCGGAGAAAAGCGTGGTCACAAAGTAGAAATCATCGACCATATGAAGTGTGTGTTGTTGATTGAAAAAAAAAATCCGATGGTTTGGTACAACGGCCGCAGGTTAGATTACTTCGATGCGATTATTCCACGCATTGGAGCTTCGGTAACCTTTTATGGGGCCGCTGTAGTGCGTCAATTTGAAATGATGAAAGTTTTTACGGCTGTCGAATCCCAGGCACTCATTCGCTCACGGGATAAATTGCGCAGCCTACAAATACTTTCACGTGCAGGATTGGGGTTGCCCAAAACTATCTTCATGGATTACACAAAAGATACCGAAGGCATCGTGGAGGCTGTAGGTGGCGCCCCGGTTATCATTAAACTTTTGGAAGGAACTCAGGGATTGGGAGTTGTACTTGCAGAAAATAAAAAAGCAGCTCAGTCTGTAATTGAAGCTTTCCATGGTGTAAAAACACGCATCATTGTTCAGGAGTTTATCAAAGAAGCCAAAGGCTCGGACATTCGCGCATTCGTGGTGAATGGCCAGGTTGTAGGAGCTATGAAAAGACAAGCAACTCGCGAAGGTGAATTTCGATCGAACCTGCACCGGGGCGGAACAGCAACCGTTGTAAAATTAGATCGAAGTGAAAAGCATGCTGCTATTGAGGCTGCTAAAAAAATGGGCTTAGGTGTTGCCGGTGTTGATATGCTTCCTTCCAAACGGGGACCGCTCATTATAGAAGTAAACTCATCACCGGGCCTTGAAGGAATTGAAGGAACAACAAAGAGTGATATTGCTGGAAAAATTTTTGAATACATTGAACAACATGCCGGGAAAAAGAAAATTCAAAAAGATAAGATTAACGCGTAGCGGTCAACAGTCAATAGTCCACAGCTAGCAGCCATCGACTCTTAACCATCGGCCCAATTTAAAGTAAAAGATGAAAGAATTAACAATAGCAGGTCAGTTTATCAAACCAGGTGAGTTTAAGGAAATCAACATCAACATTGCCCGGCTCCCATCGCGTACGATGATTGATACGCCTATTTATGTGTATCGTGGATTGGAAGATGGACCCGTGCTTGCTTTAACTGCGGGTATGCATGGTGATGAAATCAACGGGATGGAAATTGTAAGGCGCATTCTCGATAATGGATATAACAAGGTAAAGAGAGGAGCAGTTTTATGCATGCCTATTATTAATATGTATGGCTTTTTAAATTATTCGCGTGAAGTGCCTGATGGAAAAGACGTTAATCGCTCCTTTCCGGGAAGAAAAAACGGATCACTGGCTTCTCGCGTTGCTTGGCATTTAACTCATGAAATTATTCCCGCCATCGACTACGGAATTGATTTTCACACGGGTGGCGCAATGCGTACCAATTACCCGCAAATACGGTGCGTGATGCAAAATGAAAAGAACATTGAATTGGCAGCAATATTCCATGCACCCTTTACGATCGATTCTCCTTT
Source organism: Cyclobacteriaceae bacterium (assembly GCA_016787755.1). GTDB lineage: Bacteria > Bacteroidota > Bacteroidia > Cytophagales > Cyclobacteriaceae > ELB16-189. The sequence goes on from JAEUUA010000013.1 coordinate 329,581, forward strand.
CAGACCGCATTCACTTCGTCAAACTGCTGCTAAGCACGAAAAGAATATTATAGTGTATGAGGGCGGAGAGTCAATCCGTTACGATCAGTTTGCAATTGAAGAAGGTGTAAATGGAACTTTGCGGGTAATGAAACATTTAAACATGATTGATGAAGCCCCTCTACCCAACTTCAAAAATAAAATCATTTGGAGCTCATCATGGGTGCGGGCAAAATATGCAGGCTTATTTCAACCGTGCATACAGTCTGGTGATTTACTAAGTAAAAATCAGGTAATAGGAAATATTACCGATCCGTTTGGAAGTTTTAAGGAAACGTTGAAGTCTCCATCAGATGGATACGTAGTAGGACTTAACAACAACCCGGTGGTTAATGCCGGTGATGCGCTTTTGCATCTCGGCCACGATGATGTGTGTAAAATTGGTGGAAGTGGAGAAGAGTAACCAGGTGCTAGAATCGAGGATCGATCTTGGATTCTAAAAATCCGGACACGGAATAAATAATTTATCCTTCGCAGGCTTGCGCGGGTTGCGGGTTGACCAGGAGTAGACTAAACTAAATTCGTGAGCACCCCCACTACCGGGGCCTAATTGCGAAATCGTATAGTCATAACTGTATCCAATATTCAAAATATCCTTTGGCCCTTTCTTCGTGAAACCTACTAGCAATACTACCGACTCGTTGTTATTAAATCCATTTACTTTTTTGAATGGAACACCGCGATACCAGGTTCCAATGATCAGTGGTTCAAATGTGAAATAAAATCCAACATCCATTTGATCGAACTCACCCTGATGGCGGTACTGAATAGCCGGGGCAATGCTTCGCTCGCGAGGCCTGGTATAAAATCCATCCCCCATCTCACCCGGTTTAAAAAAGAATTTATAACCTGCATGGCCAGAAAGTTTTCTTGGTAATCGACTTTCCTCCCCAATCAAAGATTGGTTAGGTTGCGTTAAATGATGCGCTGCAAAACCAAGCCATGCATTTTTACTATACAGTAAACCTCCGACTGCGATATCAGGAAAAAATTTTGATTGCCCTGTATTTAATCCTTCGGCTGAAGTTGGATTGATTACTTGTCCCGTTGCTGGATCAAATTGGTCACCAAACGTTAGCTTATCGAAATTAATAGAACGATTATAAATGGCCGCTTGAAACCCAGGTCGGAATGAAAGCCCTTTTACTATGCGCAAATCATAGGCATATTGCACGGCAAGGCTCATTGACTGAAGCCCCAGAATGCCCTCACGGTCACGGGTAAGTAAAACACCAACACCACTGTTCTTGTCTTCTATGTAGGTATCATAAAATGCAGAAATAGTATTGAAGTTAGCATCAATAGCCGGCCATTGATTGCGATAGTTTATACCCATGCGATTTTGGTTGGTTGCACCTGCAAACGCGGGGTTCAAATAAAGGGGGGCAGCATAAAATTGAGAATACTGTGGATCCTGAGCAGTTACCGACCCCACTACCAACAGCATACAACAAGAAACTAAAAGGACAATTCGATGCATTAATTCAGGTTTAACCCGGTCTATCAAAGCAAATTAAATTCATTCACAACATTAAAAAAAACATTTATCGACAAATAGGCTGCTTTAGTCGGGTTAACGAAATTTTCCATCAAATTGTATTACTTTAGTGTTATTTGACGTTATAATTTTCAGTTTAACAACACAGAACAACCCAAGACCAGTAGTTATGAGGGATTCAGTACGTAATCAAAATCTGAATAGTGTGTGGAGAGGAGCAACTGCGGTTTTAGTATTTCTTACTCTTGCATCATCACTTGTTGCACAAGATTTGTCGAAGCATAATTGGTATTTTGGAAATTCTACTAATGGAATTCGGTTTAATCGTGGTACTAATGTAGGTCAATCTGTTACCAATCAAGCCCTTCCATTTTCAACAGGGGGTGCAGCCGTTGCCACTGATCCGGCTACAGCCAATTTACTTTTTTATTCAGACGGAATTCGTGTATACGATGGGTGTCACTTACCTATGCCCAACGGAACTGGTCTGCTTGGTCAGCCCGGAGCAAATCAACCGGTTGCCATAGCGCCTATTCCCACGCAAACCAATCGTTACTATTTGTTCACAAACTCAACAAACTTTACCGTGGGTGGTTCTGTGAGTCGAAGTACGATTGACTTAAATCAGTTTGGCAATGCAGTGTTTCCTGCACCGGCACTTGGGGTTGTGGATGTTGCTCAAAAAAATATTGCCATACCCGGATTATCAAACAGATCTGAAGGGATGATCGTAGTTCCGCATGCTAACCGAGTTGACTTCTGGTTAATTACCCATCAGAATGCTTCGCAAAATTATTCAGCCACATTAATAGATGCTGCTGCCACCTTTCCAACCACCACCACCTCAGGTTTGGGATTACCCTTGTCCGTTGCAAACTTTTCTTATCATGCTCCTTCAGGAAAAATTGCAGTCTCTCCACAAAGTGCCAACGTAGACGCAATCATCTTAAATTTCGATAACGCTACCGGTATCTTTACCTTCGATCGGTTTCTTTTCAACTCAGCCACCACGGCAACAAATAGTCAATCTATTTATGATATTGAGTGGGATCCTCAAGGACAATACTTATATCTTTCACGGCATGGTGATACCGGCATCCCGGCAAGCGTACTTCAATATGATTATCTAAATCCAGCCATTACATTTGCCCCGGTACTATCTGCTCCCGCGTTTAGAAGTTATGGATTACAACTTGCACCAGACAGTGCTATCTATCATTTGTATCAAAGTGTTTCTGGCGGGCCATTTTTATTAGGAAAGTTTACAAACACCGATACCGTTGCCAGTCAGGTTATTAATTCACAGGCACTTTTTACTTCGGCTAATTTTAATAGTACACAATTTTCCTCTTTTAAACCGAAAGATAGTGTGATTATGAACGTAACGTTCATTGCGCAAGGCACGTGTCAAAATTCGCCCACCAGTTTTTTCCCGACCGTTACACCCAATGCGGATAGTCTGCGTTGGGATTTTGGTGATGGAAGTGGATCTGGCAATTGGAGTCCCGTCTATACATACGCAAATGCGGGGTCTTTTAATGTTACCTTAAACGCTTTTTATCGTGGCCAAACTCAAACTACCACATTACCCGTTACCATCAATCCATTCGCGCTTCAGCTAACTCTGGTGCAAGACACAACCGCTTGCCGCGATGAGTTCCCACCACCCCGTGGAACTTCTACACCGACTCAATTTTCGGTCAAAGTAAACATTCAAGGAGGGGCAGCAGCATCCATCGTTTGGTCGAATGGAGATTTAGGCGATACGCTTACACCCGATTCTGCAGGTTATTACTACGTTGTGGTTACCGATGCTTCGGGGTGTTCTGCATATGCAGGAGTAAACGTGAAAGAATATGGTTTGCAAGATCAACGATTTAATGTCTGGTACTTTGGAAATAAAGCTGGAATTGATTTTAATGTGCAACCCCCGGTGGCCTTAAATAATAGTATCATGAATGCGCCCGAAGGTTGCGCGATTGTCTGCGATCGTAACGGGGATGTCATCTTCTATACCGATGGTGACAAAGTGTTTGACAAAACAGACACTGAAATTGATAATGGGATTGGTGGAGATCCACTGGCTTCACAATCATCTATTATTGTACCGGTGCCGGGGGATGAAACGCTTTACTATATTTTTACCACGCAGGCGATCAATGGAACTGCTCCTTACGAACTTCGCTACTCGTTATTTGATCTAAAGCTCAATAATGGATTGGGCGCCTTGCAACAAAAAAATGTTTTACTCTTTTCTAGAAGTACCGAACGCGTGACAGCAACGCAAAATTGGTTGCTCGTACACGAATATGGAAATAGCACGTTCAGGGCTTATCCAATCTCGCCCGATGGAATTGGCCAACCAATCTATTCCGATATCGGTTCAATTCACGCCTTCAAGTTTCAGCAAAATGGTGAAGGTTATATGAAAATTGGACCACGCAACAATGTGGCCGTTGCACTTTCAACCCCAGGCACTCAAAATCTCGTTGAGTTATTTACGTTGGATAATGCTACCGGTCGATTAAACAATTATCGAAAAATAGATCTGAATGAACCTAACGGGCAGGTTTACGGAATTGAATTTTCACCAGGTGGAAATAAGGTATTTGCCACTGTAAAAGGATCACCCTCCCCCTCTCAAGTGTTTGAATATTTTCTTGACTCATTGGATCGACCTTTCTTTAAGCAACGCATACAACAAGCCGCAGAATTGGGTGCAATTCAAGTTGGCCCTGATGGACAAATTTATGTAGCGGTTAATGGCAGCGGAACGTTAGGCGCTATTCTGGCGAACGAAGATACCACACAACTTTCCGGCTATAATCCATCCGGGTTCAATTTATTAGCTGGCACTACTAGCCGGTTAGGCCTACCCAACTTTGTGCAGCAGCAAGGAAATGCTTTTAGCGGTCCTGGCTTTGCTTTTACAGGAATATGTTTTGGCGACTCTACACGTTTTGCCGGAACGGCAACGGATGCCATTGACAATTTTCAATGGTTCTTTGGCGATGGGGGTAGTAGTACAGAACCTGATCCTGTGCATTTATATGCAGCTCCAGGATTATACACGGTATCCATGCGCCTCACCAATCGCTGCAACCTTGACACCACCTTAGTTCGACAAGTGCGAATATTTAGCCCTCCGCCACCACCGACCATACCTGGTGCTGCAGTGCTTTGTACCGGATCCGTTACGCTTGATGCAAATACCGGAAACATTCCTGGCTTTACTTATGTCTGGAACTCGGGGGATCTAACGCAAACAATTACTTTGAATCAGCCATCCATTGCTTCGGTAATCATTACTGATGTAAATGGATGTACCTCAAATGGTCAAACTATTGTAGTTGATAACCGTCCGCAAGTTGATTTAGGCCCTGATTTAACAATTTGTGAAGACAATGCAACTCCCACCCTTAACGCTCAGAATCCTGGTGCAACTTATCAATGGCGAATTGACGGAGTCAATGGAAGTACTATTCAGACTCAAGCGGTTGACACAACTACGCCAGGCGTATTTACCTATGAAGTTACAGTTACTGACCCGGTAACAACGTGTACCGTAACAGACGATAAAATATTTACTATCAATGTTTCACCCGCATTTACACTTACAGGAACCAATCCTGTTGGTTGTGGAACTGCTACCGGAACAATCTCCCTACAATTAAATACCTCATTGCCTCCCGCAGGTCCTTACTCCTATTTCCTTACAGGTCCGAATAGCTTCAATCAACAAGGGATTGATCAACTAGCACCCTCAACGATAGGACCTATAGGTGGACAAATTGCAGGTACTTTTTCGGGTATTGTTACTGATCAGATTTCTGGATGTACCCTTTCCAGTTCGTTCGGATTAACCGATGCTACTTTTACTGCTTCCGCAGTTGCTCAAGCACCTAATTGCGATCCGGTAACCGTACGCGTTACTACGGTAGGTGGATTTACACTACCACTTCAATACACAGTAACTAACAATGGTACCGGGCAAATTATTGGCCCCACCGCTTCAGCCACTGCCGTATTTGATATTGCCCCCGGACTGGCTGCGGGAACTTACACTATTGGCGTGCGCGATAACACGGGTTGTATTTTTAACATCAACAATTTTGCGGTAACACCAGCCGCGCCTATTGTAGTTTCGTTTACACCTGATCTCTGCGCTTCGCCCCCAACTCTTACGGCTTCGGGGGGAACAGCGTATACTTGGACAACGAATGTACCGGGAAGCATTGTAAGTGGAGCCAATACTGCAACCATTCAATTACTTCCTGGCGCAGGGAACGTTACATATACAGTAACTGCTACAGGTGCCGGATGCCCTTCTACCCAAAGCACCACAGTGAATGTTCCGGGCACCATTGCTGCTTCATTTACACAAAGTAATGCCTGTGCCGATCAAGTAATATTAACTGCACAACCTTCCGGCAATTTCACATATCGGTGGTTTAGAAATGGCGTTCAGCAAGGCCTTGGCCAATCCATCGCCTTAACCACTGCCGACAACGGAGTTTCCTATGAAGTTGAAGTTGTAAGCACATTAAATGGGTGCGTAGTGCGGTCGGCACCTACAGTTGTTGAAGTCTCAGGGTTAATAACTGCGGCTGTTACGGGCACTCCTGCTTGCGATGACGGGAACCCATTTACTCTCGCTGCCACAACCAATGCCACTGGCGTTGCCTATGCCTGGTTCTTAAACAATGTTTCTATAAGCGGTGCAACTACGGCTGTTATTAATCAAACTTCCGCAGGAATCTATAAAGTTGAAATAACAAAAGGAACGTGCACAACACCTGCGCAAATACAAGTTATCAAAGCACCCTTGCCAAGGGGAGGACTGCCGGATCGAGTGATTATTTGTAATGATCCTAATAATAATGACCCCAGCACTGCGTCTATCGATTTGAACCCGGGTGTTTTTGATTCCTATAACTGGTTTAAGAATCAGGTAACACTAAACTATACTTTGCAAATTTTAAATGCTGATAGCGAAGGGCTGTATGAAGTAGACCTTACTAATTCTTTTGGTTGTGTTTCACGCGATCAAACCGAAGTGCTGAATGATTGCGTGCCTAAAATTGTTGCCCCTAACGCATTCCGGCCAACGAGTGCGGTAGGCACCAATCAAAACTTTTTTGTATACAGTTTCTTTATTACTGATAATTTTCAAATTCTTATTTACAATCGCTGGGGCGAATTAATTTTCACATCCAACGACCGTAACTTCAAATGGAACGGTGGGTATGATAATAATCCCGGACGACCCGCTCCTGCTGGTACTTATGCATACGTGGTTAAATACGTAAGTTCATTCAGACCGCAAAGAGGAATTCAGGAACAACGGGGTGGCGTGGCGTTGATCAGGTAAGTAAGAAGGACTAAAACAAATTACAAATTTGGAATGACGAAGAACGATTTTGAAAGCACAAAAGTAAAATTACTTCTTAGCGTTCTTTGCTCCTCTACGTGAAAACAATATTTTAAAACTTTAAATCCATCCCTATGAAAACTTTTCTTACAATCTTATTTGCCTTTGTAATCTCATGTTCGTTTGTAGATACCTCCGCCCAGATTTTCAATACCTCATTAACTATCACGGTTCGTGATGAAGTGGGTAATTTGGTGAGCGGTGCTGAGGTTAAATTATACAAGTCTGAACAAGATTATCAAAAAGAAGAGAATAGTGTTACGGAAGAAACTTCAGACTCCAAAGGAATCGTGAAACTAAAAAAGATGGAAGCGATTTCGTATTATGTGATTGTTCGCAAAGGAGATAAAGATAACTCAGGTGGGGGCGAAATAATCGGAAAGTTGGAAGAAGGGAAATTCAACAAAGTGACCATTGTAATTCAATAGTCCCTTTTAAATGAACCGTCAAACGTTGCTTCATTTTTTTTCCATTTACATAACACCCTACTTAGAAGAAAAAAGCTTTATTCCACAATTCAACGAGTTACTCATTCAGCAAACTTGTTTTGAACGAACTCACTTACCTGGCCATATTACTGGTTCGGCATGGATTGTAGACTCCGCTCGTACACACGTATTATTAGTTCATCATGCCAAGCTAAATAAGTGGCTACAGCCCGGTGGCCATGCCGATGGTGACGAACATGTACTTCGGGTTGCTTTGCGCGAAGCCGAAGAGGAAACCGGACTCAAAGACTTAACTGTGATTTCAGAAACTCCTTTTGATGTGGATATTCATCTCATCCCCGCAAGGAAAGAGTTAGCCGAACATTTTCATTTTGATATTCGTTTTCTGATCGAAGCCAATCCGGAAGAAAAAATTATTGTAAGTGATGAATCACACGATGTAAAATGGATTCCACTTAACAACTTAGAAGATTGGAATTCAGAACAATCTATCCTTCGAATGAAGCAAAAGCTACTTAGAACCAATTAAAAGTAGTCCAAAAGCAATTACCACAATCCAGAGTTTGTATGCCACAAAAGCGGGAATGATGATAATCTTAAGTTCCATTAAAACAGCCAGCAGCACAAGAATTACGGCTACCCCTTTTAAAATCGAGCGTGTTTTGTTACTCATGGTTTCTAATTTTAACCCATGCAACATACAGCCTTTATTAGTTCATGGCAAATAAATTTTAGCTTTGCTGCTTCATGTCTGAAATTGGAAAAGATATTATCAAGGCAAAACAGTTATTAGAAAAAGGGAACCTTGTTGCTATCCCTACTGAAACCGTGTATGGCCTGGCTGGCAATGCGCTCAATCCTACAGCCGTTGTAAAAATATTTACAGTAAAAAACAGGCCACAGTTTGATCCCTTAATCGTGCATGTCTCCAATCTCGATCAAGCCAAAAACTTTGTAGAATCTATCCCTGAAAAAGCAACAAAACTTGCAGAACTTTTTTGGCCTGGACCTTTGACCCTCCTTTTAAAAAAGAAACCGATCATCCCCGATCTGGTCACTGCTGGCATGGATACCGTTGGTATTCGATGCCCTGACCATGCCCTGACTCAATCACTTTTGCAGTCACTTCCGTTTCCGTTGGCCGCACCCAGCGCAAATCCTTTTGGGTACGTGAGCCCAACGCAGCCTTCACACGTAAATGACCAACTCGGCAATCTAATTGATTATATTTTAGATGGTGGAGCGTGTAAAGTTGGGATCGAATCGACCATTGTTGGTTTTGAAAATGAAGAAGCTATCGTCTTTAGATTGGGTGGACTTAGCATAGAGGCCATTGAACGGGAGATTGGAGATGTTACAATCCAACTCAACTCCTCGTCAAACCCAAAAGCACCCGGACAACTAAAAAGTCATTATGCCCCTCAAAAAAAGATGGTGATTGGGAACTTGCCAAACCTGATAAAAAAATATTATGCAGCGAAGGTAGGTATCCTGGCATTTTCAAGAAACATGGACGGTATAGAACCCGAGCATCAGATTATTCTATCAAAATCCCAAAACATGGAAGAAGCAGCACAACGACTTTTTTCGGCTTTGCGCGAATTGGATAAAAAAGAAATTGAGATTATTCTTGCCGAATGGGTTCCGGAAATCGGGCTCGGTAAAGCCATAAATGATCGCTTGAATCGGGCGGCAGCACATTAAAAAATAATCCATTTTTTAACAGCGTATTAGAAACTTAAGAAGATATTCATAGATTGTGCTATTGTGAATAGTTAATTTAATGAATACTAAGAAAATATTGGTACTGACTGGTGGTGGTGATGCTCCTGGTCTAAACGCAGTGATTCGGGGAATCTGCAAACGCGCCCGCAGAGAGAGTATTACCGGTGCAAAATGGGAGGTATACGGAAGTATTGAAGCCTTTAATGGAGTGCTGAATGAACCCCAGGAGCTTATCAAGCTTACAAGCAAACGCGTTGCAGGCATTCATGTTAAGGGTGGCACCATTCTAAAAACAACCAATAAAGGAAATCCATTAAAATTTCCTATCCAGCAGGTGGATGGAACTTTTCAGTTCAAAGACCGCACAGACGAACTTGTGAACAAACTCAAAAACTTAAACTTTGAAGCCATTATCAATATAGGCGGTGATGGCTCTCAAAAGATTTCACAAGCGCTTTTTGAAAAAGGGTTGCCTTTGGTAGGAGTTCCTAAAACCATTGACAATGATTTATCGGCAACTGACTTAACATTTGGATTTCAAACAGCGGTGCAAATTGCCACGGATAGTTTCGACAAACTTGTAACTACGGCTGAAAGTCACCACCGCGTAATGATTATGGAAGTAATGGGACGGGACGCGGGTTGGATTGCTCTACATACAGCTATTGCAGGGGGTGCTGAAATCTGTCTCATTCCCGAAATTCCATACGACATTAACAAATTGGTTAAGAAGATTGATCTGCGTTATAAAAAAGGTCGTGGCTTTGTAAATATTGTTGTAGCCGAAGGCGCTAAACCGAAAGCGGGGAATATTACGTCTTCTTCTGGCGAAAAAGGTTCGGAGCATGTACGGTTAGGAGGTGTTGCCTTCCAACTTTCAAGTCAATTAAAAAAAGCAGGCTGCCAGGCCGAAATAAGAGAAACTGTGCTTGGGCATGTGCAACGAGGCGGCACTCCTACTGCTTTTGATCGCGTGCTCGCTTCGCTGTTTGGCGTGAAGGCATTTGAACTTGTCTTGGAGCAGAATTTTGGGCGAATGGTATCCTTTAAGAATAACACGATAACTTCTGTATCTTTAAAGGAGGCCATCCAAGATTATAATTATTTAAAACCTGATTCCTACCTGGTACAATCTGCCAAGGGATTGGGAATAAGCTTTGGTGACTAATTCGTGAGCTATGGAGAAGATTGAACTAAAAACATTAATCAAAGCACCGATAGATGTTTGTTTTGATCTTTCAAGAAGTATTGACCTTCATCAGCTATCGGTTCAACAAACAAAGGAAAAAGCTGTCGGAGGGGTGACCAGTGGTTTAATAGGGCTCAACCAAAAAGTACGTTGGCAAGCAACCCACCTTGGTTTTAGACAAACATTAGAGATCCAAATTACAAAATACACCAGACCATTTTACTTTTCAGATGAAATGGTAAAAGGAATCTTTAAAACATTGATTCACGATCATTTCTTTTATGATATGAATGATGAAACCATGATGGTTGATCATTTCTACTTTGAATCGCCTTTGGGACTTTTGGGTGAGCTAGCTAATTTTATTTTCTTGAAGCAATATCTCACCCGATTACTTACTCAGCGTAATGAAGTTATCAAGGAGTATGCTGAGTCTGATGAATGGATGCAATTCATCCCACATTTTGCAGGAACACTTCAATCGGTTGCAGAAAATAGAACCACGTAAGTAAGCACCCATTAAGTTTGATTTGTTAACTTCGCCACCACAAAAAGGTTCTTATGCAAACAATTAATGATCTCAACTTTCGTGGTAAGCGCGCCCTCATTCGGGTTGATTTTAATGTACCCCTAGATAAAAGTTTTCAGGTAACAGATGATAATCGGATTCGAGCCACGATCCCAACGATTCAAAAAATTCTTAAAGACGGAGGAAGTTGCGTGCTGATGTCGCACCTCGGCAGGCCCAAGGAAGGACCTGAAGATAAATATTCTTTAAAACACACGCTTTCTACAACATCAAAACTCTTGGGCGTTTCCGTAAAATTTGCTTCGGATTGCATTGATGATGACGCTTTCCATCAGTCAGCTGCCTTAAAACCAGGCGAAGTGTTGCTCCTTGAAAATCTCCGTTTTTATAAACAGGAAGAAAAAGGTGATGTCGCTTTTGCTGAAAAACTTTCGAAACATGGTGACGTGTATGTAAACGATGCATTTGGTACAGCCCATCGGGCACACGCCTCAACCACCATTGTTGCTCAATTTTTTAAAGATAAATGTGCTGGACTTGTAATGGCCGGTGAATTAGCCAACGCAAAAAAAGTTCTTGAGAATCCTATCCAACCCTTTACGGCAATTATGGGAGGTGCTAAAATATCCGATAAGATTTTAATCATTGAAAAACTATTGGATAAAGTCAATCACTTGATTATTGGCGGAGGTATGGCCTACACATTCTTTAAAGCCTTAGGTGGCAACATTGGCAATTCTTTAGTCGAAGCGGATAAATTAGACCTTGCCAAAGAGCTCATTCAAAAAGCCAAAGCTAAAGGCGTTGAACTTCATTTGCCAATTGACTCCATAGCAGGTGATAAGTTTGATGCAAACGCAAATACCCAAGTTGTAAATAACAACGCCATTCCTGATGGCTGGATGGGGTTAGATATCGGCCCACAAGCGTCACAGGTTTTCTCTGCCGTTGTTGAAGAATCAAAAACTATTTTATGGAATGGCCCCATGGGCGTTTTTGAAATGGAGAAATTTGAAAAAGGAACCAAGTCTATAGCCGAAGCGGTGGTAAGAGCAACCAACAAAGGTGCTTTCTCATTGATAGGCGGTGGCGACTCTGCTGCAGCGGTTGCCAAATTTGGGTTCGAAGAGAAAGTAAGTTATGTATCCACGGGTGGTGGCGCATTATTGGAATACTTTGAAGGAAAAGTATTGCCAGGCGTAAAAGCACTTGAATAATAATTCCAGTATTGAAATCGTTAAAGTCAGGTCACAAGCCTGACTTTTTTATTTACTTTGTGCGATCGAATTAAAACTATGAAAACAAACCTCTTACTTATTCTGTTTGTCTTGTTTCTTTCCTGCGATACCAGGAAAGCCGCCAAGTTTGTCCCGGATAACGAAGCATCCATGGGCTTTAAAGAAGTAGCCTTTGATGCATCCGCTTCAGAACAAGCGGAGCAAATAGTTTCCATTGAACGCAAACTAATCCGCAACGGTCAACTTGAGTTTAAAACTAAAGACATAAAGAAAGCTAAGGTCGAAATTGAAAAAATCAGTAAAGAGCTGAACGGGTACATCTCAGGCGAGAATGAAAACAATTATGGAGATCGTTTACAATACAATCAGACTATTCGGGTGCCTGCCGATCAGTTTGATAATCTGATCAAACAAATTGAAGTACTTGCCGATAAGGTTGAGAATAAGGGCATCAACACACAGGATGTAACTGAAGAATTTATTGACGTTGAGGCAAGACTAAAAACAAAAAAAGAACTGGAATCGCGCTATAGCGAAATTTTAAAACAGGCCAAGACCGTGGCAGATATTCTCGCCATTGAAAGTCAGATTGCTGATGTTAGATCTGAAATTGAATCGATGACAGGTCGTTTAAATTATTTGAAGAATCAAGTTTCCTTCAGCACACTAAACCTTTCCTACTACCAAACCATCGGAACGGATTTTGGATTTGCTTCAAAACTCGTTGAATCGCTAAAAGGAGGATGGGATAATTTATTAACCTTTCTAATCTTCCTGATAAATCTCTGGCCCTTTGTAATTGGAATAGTAGTTGTTGTTATCTGGTGGCTTAGGAGAAGGAAAGCAAAAAGGGCCAGCTAATCAACGAAATCGTAAACTAACTTTTAGGATCTCAACCTGTTAATCCATTTCACACCTTCAAACCACACGACTGAGCAGAATCCAATAGTTGTACAAATCAATAGTTGATTACTATCCAAGGTCTCAAATTGAAAAAATCTAGTAAACGGTTTTATAGTTAGAAGCAACACAAGAATTGTGATCGTAATAATAATGATCAAAGGCATTAAATTATTCTTGTATTTCAGTGTTGTAAGCATTGAAAAATGAAAAGACCGATTGACTAATGTTAAAAATATATTGGCAGCAATCAATACAGTAAATGTCATAGTTCGTGTAAGCGACTCGTTATACCCCTCGCTAACAGCGTATTGATACATAAATAGCGTTCCAATAGTAATAGCAAGGCCTTGTACAATACTGGTAGTAAGCTCTTTCCAGTTAAAAAAAGTGGCAGTCAAGGGTCTTGGCTTTTGCTGCATGGTGTTTTTTTCCATGGGTTCATTTTCATAAATAATGGAACACGTAGGCCCCATAATCAATTCTAAAAAAATTATATGAATTGGTGAAAATATATTGGGATAGACCCAGCCCAGAGTTAATGGAACAAATACCGTTAGAATAATCGGAATGTGAATGGATATAATGTACTGAATTGCCTTTTTAAGGTTAGTATAAATCTTTCTACCCGTTGCCACAGCATCCACCATTTTCGATAGATCATCCTGCAACAGGATTAGGGATGCTGCTTGCTTGGCAATCTCCGTCCCCTTTTTTCCCATAGCTATACCAATATGAGCAGCCTTTAAGGCAGGTCCATCGTTCACGCCATCCCCTGTCATCGCTACTACTTCACCCTGAGCTTTCAAGGCATTTATTATTCTCAATTTGGCATCCGGAAACATCCTGGTAAATACATTTGTCTTTACCACACATTTTTTCAAATCATTACCGTCCAATGCCATTAATTCTTCTCCGGTGATAAATTTATCATACCCGTGAAATCCGATCTGTTTAGCAATTGATAATGTTGTTTCTGAATTATCGCCTGTGATAATTTTTACTTTCAAACCGGCTTTATAAAAATCTTCCAATACGTTACGAATGTTCTTTTTTGGGGGATCATAAAAAGCCACTATTCCTTTAAACTTAAAATTCAATTCCTGCTGAGTAGCAGGAAAATCGTTTCCTATAAAACTCGATTCTCCAACACCCAACACGCGATATCCTTCAGTCGCTAACGATTTTATTGCAGCTTGTATTTGTTCGTGCTCCTTTGCTGAGAGTGTTGACACTTTAATCAGTGCTTCAGGGGCTCCTTTTGCTGCAATGATTCGATTTCCCGAAACAGCTTCAAAGACGTGCGTCATCATCGGGGGCTTACCCCCCAAAGGATATTCATGAACCAATTTAAAGTATGGACGCTCATCCATGGTTGATATCTCTTTGTAAACCTGATGCACAGCTACCTCCATAGCATCGAACGGTATAGGTTCGCTAGCCCACATGGCTAACCTAATCAATGACTTTACTTCATCTGTCAATTCATCTTCTAAGTTTGTTATTTTTTGAGTTGACAGTAAAAAGACTTTTACCAGGCTCATCCTGTTTTCTGTAATTGTTCCGGTTTTATCGGAACAGATTACCGTTGCACTTCCTAGAGTCTCAACTGTTTTCATGTGTTTTACCACTACTCCTATTTTCATCAGGCGCCAGGCTCCCAGTGCCATAAAGGTGGTAAAGGCAACCGGAATCTCTTCCGGCAAAATACTCATGGCTAGCGTTAACGCATTGAGCAGACTATTTAGAAAATTTAACGAATGCCAATAATTAATACCCCACACAATCATGAAAACAATGGCCCCTACCACAACCATTTTCTTTACAAAATTGTTTATCTGTAATTCTAATGGGGTTTTCTCTTCCTCAATATTTTCTAAACTCTTCCCAATTTTACCCAACCTGGTATGGTTACCAATATGGGTAATGGTGGCTATCGCTAACCCACTGGCAACCGTTGTTCCTGAAAAAATTCGATTGTCTTCACTTGTCTTATCTTTAAAAACAGAAAAAGCTTCTCCTGTAAGAATTGATTCGTTGACAGCAAAATCATTGGAATGAACGATTACTCCATCGGCAGTAATTGAAATACCTTCCTCTACAATCAAACTATCCCCCACCACCAAATCAACACTTTTAATCTCCATCACAATACCATTTCGAATAACTTTACAATTAGGCTGTATAAAGTTTTTTAAATTTTCAAGTGCATCACGACTTCTTGAATCCTGATAAAGCGATATTACTGCTATTAAAATAATAGCCAACGAAAGAAATATTGCATCTCCGGTTTCGCCACTCAAAAAATAAATTAGAGCCGCTGCCAACAGCAAAATAACCATTGGCTCTTTGACAATACTTTTAATAGCGGCTATGACGGCACTATCCTTCTTAGCTGTGAGTTTATTTTGCCCATACTTTATTCTTGCTTCGGCAACTTGCTCATCAGTAAGACCATTAATATTGAAGTTATTAGAAGACATACTTAACATTTCCGCTAAATGACTTGAGATACTGATACTATATTCTTCTTAAAACCCAAAATTCATCATATGCTATTTTAGCAGAGTCTACCATTTCCCGAACCACCTCTATAAACAGCTCCTTTTCGACTGGGTCCACTGCAGTCTCAAGGTCTTCCACCGTCATTGGCTTCTGTTTTAGTAAATACAAAATCTGTTGTTCGTAATCTTTGAGCATGGCAAGATTTTCTTTTTTTCGTTTGCTAATACAAACATCACACGTGCCACAGGTTGAGTAGGTCACCTCATCAAAATATTCCTGAATTACTTGCATGCGACATTGATGGTCCTGCTCAGCATACTTTTTCATTGCCTCCATTTTTGATAAATGAAGTTCGCGTCTGCGGTCATATTCTTTTTTATCGATAGGCAATCGCTCAGCGTCTTGTCTGGCCAGCACAAAAATAATTTTCGGGCTTTCATTGACAGGCTCATAGACAATTACCTGCAGATTATGTAATTGTTCAAGTTCCAGTTTGACGGTAGCCATGGACTGTTTTAACATTTTGGCAATTTGCGATTCGGATATGGGTGTAAAGTCAGTGTACAGTTCTCCCCCATACAATCGCAACAACGCTTTAATAACTACATCAAAACGTGCATTCGCAACCTGAAACTCATACAGCTTCTTCTTATCAAATGATATGTGAAGCAAGGAAGGGCGATAAAAACTTTCATTGAATTCAAGTAGGCCAAACTCTTCCAATTTTTTTAAGGCAGGATAAACTTCCGTTGATTTTACATTGAATTTTTTACAAAATGTTTCAAGATCAAAATCATAACTCTCACCCTGACTACTACCTTCCGCAATTTGAAATTGGTTTGCCAGCGCCTGATAGATCTTCTTTAGATAATTTATTTCAGGTTGAGATTGTAAGACCTTATTTTGAAGAGCCTGCACATCTACTTCATGAATAATGATAGCTGCATACGAGCGCTTTCCATCACGCCCTGCCCGCCCTGCCTCCTGATAATACGACTCAAGATTCTCAGGCAAATCCATGTGCACCACAACCCGAACATCGGGCTTGTTAATTCCCATTCCAAACGCATTAGTAGCCACCATCACGCGTATCTTATTACTAATCCATTCCTCTTGTCTCACGGTCCGTTCCTGATAAGTCAACCCGGCATGATAGAACGTGGAAGAGAATCCATTCCTACTAAGCATGGCAGCCAACAGCGCGGTTGATTTTCGTGATCGAACATAAACAATAGCTGCCCCGGGTACTTTCCGTAAAACCTCCAATAATTTCTTTTCCTTGGTCTCTGTCTTTCGTACTACAAATGAAAGATTGTCGCGCGCAAAACTTTTTTGAAAAACTTTAGGTGCAGAAAGGGTTAGTTTTTCAGCTATATCATCTTTTACAAGTTTCGTTGCTGAGGCTGTTAAGGCAATAAAGGGAACTCCGGGCTTACGTTCCCGTAAGTCAGCAATTTTTAAATACGGTGGTCTGAAATCATAGCCCCACTGTGAAATGCAATGCGCCTCATCAATCGCCACCAGGCACACATTCATTTTTATTACCCTTGCTTTGAACAAATCCGTTTGCAAGCGCTCGGGTGAGAGATAAAGAAATTTTATATTTCCATACACACAATTATCAAGTGTGATATCAATTTCTCGATGATGCATGCCTGCATGAACCGCTACAGCGGGAATCCCCAATTGTTTCAATTGTTTTACCTGATCTTGCATGAGTGCGATGAGCGGTGTAATTACCAGACAAATTCCATCCTGCATGAGTGCGGGAATTTGAAAGCAAACGGACTTACCCCCTCCGGTTGGAAGAATAGCAACTACATCGCGCTTCGCTAACACCGCCTCAATGATCTCTTCTTGTGGTGATCGAAATTGAGCGTGCCCCCAATACTTGCTAAGGATTTCGAGCGAAGTCATTTACCAATGAAATTCTTGCTTATTGAGAAATGCTGCAATTCCCTTCTTACAATCATCGGTAGCCCGAGCCTTTGCATTCATAGTGGCGGCCAGATTTAATGCATCTTCTAAAGGCAACCCTTGTGTTTCTGAAATAAGCTGTTTGGTTAACTCCATTGATTGGGTAGAATTAGTTTTGATTAGATGTTGCGCAAAGTCAAATACAGAAGTCTCTAGCTCTCCCTTGGTTACAATCTTTGTTACTATTCCCAGCGTTTGCGCCTCCTCTGCTTTGATAATTTCACCTGTCAATAATAGTTGACGAGCTCTTTGCTCACCAACTTTTCTTATCAGAAAAACAGCCACCAACGCAGGTATAAAACCAATTTTCACTTCAGTATATCCAAACTTAGCTTCCGGAACTGCGAATGTAAAATCACATACGTTTGCCAATCCACAACCTCCCGCCAAGGCATGACCTTGCACTTGTGCAATCACAACTTTTTTTAAGGAATAAATTTTCAGAAATAATTCTTTCAATTGATTTGAGTCAGCAAGATTTTCATCGTAAGTAAATTTTTGTAGCTGTTGAAGATACGCTAAATCAGCCCCGGCACAAAAAGATTCCCCGTTTGCCTTTAACACAACCATCTTTACATTGGTGTCATTCTCAGCATTAATGAAAGCTGATTTCAACTCGGTTATCAATTGATGACTTAAGGCGTTGCGCTTATCCGGTCTGTTTAGGGTAATGTAACCTACTCGTTCGCTAACTGAATATTCTACTAAACTCATTTCTAATTTGTTAATGTAAATGCACCTTCATCTAACACAGCATGCAATCGATCTGTATCTGTTTCAGCTAATCTCTTCCATTTATTAATATACCTTCTTGAATTGCTGCCATCCAAAATGATTTTCTTAGCCGGAATATCTTCTAGCCGCTCAGGAATAGGTAGCGAATTCTTCGCGACAACAAGGTAATCGATTTCAGCCGATTGAGGTAATTGCTGATCTTTATTCTTTGCAAAAGCAATTTTAGTATTATTCCATGAATACACTTCTAGTCCTTGAATCCCCTTTGAGAAAGGAACTGCTGTATGGATAGTAGAAACTCCACGCTGCAATCGGTTAGGCCGGATGTGGAATCGAATTCTCTCTTCATCGTGCTGTAAGGTTGAATCGGCATTAAAATAACTCACTCCCCGGTCAATCCATTCCATGGCTGAATGACCCGAAACGCTATATACTACAAACTGCTTACGATCGACAACATTGCGAAAGTGAATAACCTGCGTAACCACAAACGTCAATGCAATTAATGCTGCCGCATAAAGCCATTGTATGGATCTCGTCTGAATCATTGCTATACTAAAAGCCAACAAAAGAATAATTAACCAGCATTGAAAAGTAGTTAAGTAAATGCCACTCACTAAGCTAAAAGGCAAGTCCTCCGTTTTAAAAACAAGCCAATTGAGTAATTGAATAAATCCAACTAGAATTTTCCCGATAAGCCAGGCAGCAGATGACCACGCACTAAAAATTAATAACGCAATACCTCCTACCAGAATTAATGTAGATAATGGGATCACAAAAAGATTCGACATTAAAAAATAAACTGGAAATTGATGGAAGTACAACATGCTTAATGCGAACGTTGAAATTTGAGCCGCAATGGAAACACACGTAATCTGCCATACCCAGTCCCCTATTCTGTTGTCAATTTCCCACAAATTGTAAATAGGTCTTTGTAAATACACAATACCCATCACTGCCAGGTAAGACAATTGAAAGCCCACCGACATGATTAAGTAAGGGTTATAAATGAGCAGAACAAACGCTGAAGCCGCTAACGTGTTATAAATATTTGTTCGCCAGCCTAACGGCCTAGCCAATGCAATGAACGAAAACATAGTTACCGCCCGCAACACTGAAGGTGACAGCCCAGTAACAAATGCAAAAGACCAAAGAAACAAAATACTGATTAAGGCGATGATCCATCGGCTCCTTGCAAATGACTTTACTGGTTGCAGCAGTAAAAGAATAATTCCATAAAGGATGCCTACGTGCAAACCCGAGACGGCCAATACATGCATGGCACCACTGGCCGCGTAGGCATTTTGCAAATCCGTATCAATGCCTTCCGTAACACCCAGTACTAAAGCCATGGCTATAGCCTGCTCTTGCTCACCTGGAATATTTTGTCTTATTACTTGGGAAGCCCAGGCTCGCACCCGATGTGAATAATATATAAATCCCTTTCGTTGGGCGGATTTAATAAACCTCACCTGATTGGCTTGAAGAAATTGTTGATGGTATGTGTTACGAAAGGTAAGAAAGCGCTTGAAATCAAACTCGTTAGGATTGGCGGGTGGATTTATTTCCTGGGGTGATCCTTGTATCAAAAGTCTATCTCCATACAACCAATGTATTTGTTCCATTGACCTCTTTGAAACATAAATCAACACATTGCCACTTGCTTCTTTCCAAGCATCTGTTTTTACCTTTACAATCTCTACTTGAACCTTCCACGATCTGGCTTTCAACTCAGGCGCAGTGCGGACAATGGCTTCATAGGCAAGAATCGGATTTTTTTCATGTAGGATATGATTACGCTCGCTGCTCCCCGTATTATTCATAAGATGAAGATACCCAAACAACGTAATGCAAAATAATCCGATCATGCCACTCAGCACTTTCAGTGATCGGGATCGGAAAATAAAGTAAGTGATTAGGTATAACACTGTTGAAGTAAGCAGCAAATAAAAAGCAGTCTGCTCAGTGATTACGTTGGGTTGATAGATGGCTAATAAAATCCCGCCTACAAGAAATAGCGTGATCCGCACCATCGCAAAAGGCACCCAACGTAGCATGAGGGAAGTTAGAGATTGGCGTTAAGTAATGCAAACAATAATCAGAGTTACTTGAGTTATCCACTAATGATATTAATTTAGAATTTGTTATAAACTTAAATTACTCAGCGTTAACTTTTAACGCCTCCTTTAGTTTGTCGAAATCTTTATCGTTAATAACAAAATAATTAAACTCAACGGCCATTTTATGCTCCTTCCTTTTGATATAAGATTTTGAGAATAAACCCTCCTCCAATTCAAATTTCTCTATGTCATTAATCTCCACATAATCCTCATAAAAAAAATCTCTTATTACAATCAATTGAGTACCTCTTATTTCGAAATAATTAGGCTTCAAAATAAGTCTAATTAGAACCACCGTACTGGCAAGTAACAAGAAGAACCACAAATATGACCACGAAGTTTGTACCATGAATATTCTCAAAACACAAGTCGCTATAATTAATCCATAGCTTAAGTAGGACCATAAAGATCGTCTTACATTACAAAGTGGAGTCATCAAAGCAAATTAAAAGAATGTGAAGATTACCCTTCAAAACCTTCCACAACAATCATTTTAGTAGATGATGTACGTTGGCGTAGTGCTTTGGCAGGGGCATACTCTTCGGAGGCCCACCATGCTTTTGCCAACTCTATAGAAGGAAATTCCAGCATCACAAATCGTTTCGGGCTCCAGTCACCTTCCAGAGTTTCGGTTTTTCCACCCCGAACAATAAACTTACCCTGAAAATTTTTCAAAGAACCCGGAGTAAGTTTTTTGTAGTCCTCATATTCCGTTGGATTATGAACGTCTACTTCTACAACCACGTAAGCGGGCATATTACTTTAATTTGAGGATTTGAGAATAATATAATTTGAAAATTAAGATGATTGATTCGATGATGGAGTCACTTTGCCATACGCTTCAATAATATCGCGCACTAACTTATGGCGCACTACATCGCGTTCATTTAGTTCTACAATTCCTATTCCCTTAACATCTTTCAAAATCTTTACCGCTTCGTTCAATCCAGATTGTTGATTGCGGGGCAAATCAATTTGTGAAGCATCGCCTGTCACAATCATTTTAGATTCTGGCCCCATGCGGGTAAGAAACATTTTCATTTGCATAGGAGTTGTATTCTGCGCTTCATCCAATAGGATAAATGCATTGTTAAGGGTGCGGCCTCGCATGTAGGCGAGCGGGGCGATTTCAATAATTTCGCGTTCCATATAATACTTGAGCTTCTCGAACGGCACCATGTCATTGAGTGCATCATAGATTGGACGCAAGTAAGGGTCAATTTTTTCTTTCAAGTCACCGGGCAAAAAACCGAGGTTCTCGCCAGCCTCCACTGCAGGGCGGGTAATGATAATTTTTTTTACTTGCTTATTCTTCAATGCCTTAATAGCCATCGCTACCGAAACAAAAGTCTTTCCAGTTCCAGCCGGACCAAGGGCAAAAACCAAATCGTGATCTTTAACGGCTTGAACCAATCGTTGCTGATTAGGGGTCTTGGCTTTAATGGATGAGCCTTTAGTGCCATACAGAATGATCCCATCGGGTGAATCCTCTGCTACAAACTCCTGACGCTCCTGAGCAATATACCCACGAACGTTCTCCTCGCTTATGCGGCCAAACTGGTGGAAGTGCTCCGTTAAGGAGTTAAGAATATCCGTAATCTGTAAAATGTCAGGAGCCTCCCCTTTTACCAAAATCTCGTTGCCACGAGAAATAATCTTACTCTTGGGAAAGGCGGTGGCCAATTGACTAATATTCTTATTCTCTACTCCTAAAAAATCGGTGAGTGGAATATCTTCTAAGGTGATGGTTTTCTCTATCAATGAAGTAAAGTAGTTTAAATCAATTAATTTTGTTTGTAAAAGTAAACAAATCCAGCCCAAGCAAAAACCAAAAGGGCGGTATCGTTCGCGCATGGCCATCATAACCCTTCTTACCGACAGCGGAGAAAGCGATCACTATGTGGCGGCTATGAAGGCAAAAATTCTAAGTATTAATCCGGGGCTAACGTTGATTGATATCAGTCATAAGATTGAGCCCTGCGATGTTGCTCATGGCGCTTACGTCTTAAAATCAGTCTTTGCTGATTTCCCGAAAGGAACCGTTCATTTGGTTGGGGTAGATTCATCGGGTAATCGCGATGAGGCCTATCTTGCCCTTCAGCTTGAAGATCATTTTTTTGTTGGCGTGGATAATGGCTTGTTTGGCCTGATCAGTGACAAAATCCATCAACAAGTAGTTGGGCTTAACTCTGTAAATCCCATTCAGACTACTTTTGCAGAAAAAGATATTTTGGCTCCGGCAGCAGCCAAACTTGCCAGTGGGGTTGCCATTACCACATTGGGAAAACCGCTCACCTCCTATCGGAAAATGATCAACCGACAGGTTAAAGCAACCAAACGCATCATTGCAGGCCATGTGTTGCGGGTTGACAATTATGGGAATCTTATCACCACAATTAACAAAATAGATTTTGATATCTTAACCAAAGACAGAGCCTATACCATTCAATTTGGTGGCGAAAAATTCAGGCGTATTCATACCAACTATAATCAAACTGAGCAGGGAGATTGCTTTTTAATTTTTAACAGCCAGGGTTTATTAGAGATTGGGATTTATAAAGGCAACGCCAGCGAATTGTTAGGGTTGCAATATGACAGCCCGGTAAATATTACTTTTGATGAGGGGTAACAAGTCCTGAGAATTAAGTATTTAGTAGACTAAGGACTCAATACTAATAACTAAATACTATCACATGATTATCCGAATAGTACGCATGCATTTTACGGAAGCCGGAGTAGAAGAATTTCTTGAAATTTTCAATCGGAACAAAGAAGCGATTCGCAATTTTCCGGGATGCCTGCATTTACAATTACTAAAAGACATTGAAGATTTAAATACATATACCACGCTAAGCCACTGGGACGAAGCTTCATCATTAGAGAAATACCGGAAATCGGAGTTATTTGGAAGTGTTTGGGGACGCGTAAAAACGCTATTCTCTGAACGCACTCAGGCCTTTTCTTTGGAGAAATTTATAGAACTCTGAATTGTGAAAAATTTAAAGTTTACCCATATTTGCATCCCACTTCATTGAAGCCAGTTTCAATGCTAAAATGTGGTTTAATTGATGCCTTAGTGGCGGAACTGGTAGACGCGCACGACTCAAAATCGTGTACCGAAAGGTGTGCCGGTTCGATTCCGGCCTGAGGTACTAATCAATCCCAAGTTGTTGGCAACTTGGGATTTTTTATGCCCTATTAGTAAGTATGCCTTTTAGAATTTTCAAATGTCCGTTTATTAGTGCTTCAGGAGCAGAATTAACCGTTACATTTAAATTCATTCGACCGAGGGCATGGCCATATAATTGTGTCATGGGACCCTCGCTTATCAATCTGATTTTACAAGCGGTATTTCTCAATTCTTTTAATTCTGTTCCTATCAGCAGTCCACTTAAAAATTGATAATTGCTAACCCCGGAAGTTCTATTCAATAAGTGTCGTGTTCGTACCTTAAAAAATTGATTTAATAAGTTTCCTGATGCAGCTTCGTCTAACCCCGATTCGAAAGCATTAGTATCCTCTCCCTTCTCCATTGAGTTTGATAGAATACTAACCTGCGACATCACACTAAATAATTCACCAGTCACATACGTTATGAAATCTGTCAGCACTCCGGATTTAATATAGGCATGTTTCGAATGCGTTCCTGGTAAGATGCAAATTTCATCTTCCGCTAAATTGTCAATTCCTATTAACATGGTTTCTTCACCCCTCATCACATCGGTATTTGTTTTAAACCCTGAAACAATATAGACAGGGTGCGGCACTTGATTGTCGCTTTCTAACAGATGCCATGCAGGTACGTCAGTAGTCAGGGCAAAAGGTAATGGCCCATACGGCAGTTCTATAATACCCAGGGAGGAGGAAGCCATTCCCGATATAATTATTGGAGAATCCGGCTCAAGTACTATTTGTAATTTGTGTAGGGCCTTGGCTAAGTAACTTTTATAAAACTGAATTTTGTTTTTATTTGCCTCCGGATTCTGAACCCAATCCTGATGGACTTTACTTATACCCTGGTCAGACTTCACCTCCTCAATTAGCTGCCCCGAAGCATCCAGTACCCTTAATCTAAAGGCTGAGGTACCCCAATCACAACTTAAAAAGTGCTTCATCTGTGACTCAATCTGAGAAAAAATTAGAAGAAATAATAATTCTAAGCTGAGCCAAATTTACTTTTACGAAGCGCTCAAAATAATTTCTACTGAAATTTCAGGGTAATGTAACTCAGGATTCCTTCGGCAAAAAAAATTTACGGCATCATCTTACTCACTGGCTTCGTAATGAACTCACCGGATTTTGAATGGCCGCCTTAATCGATTGATAGCTTACTGTTATCCAGGCTATGAATAGGGCAGAAACTCCAGAGACAAAAATAATCCACAGGCTAATATCAATGCGATAGGCGAACGTTTGCAGCCACCAAATTTCCATCACATACCAGGCAACCGGTACCGCTAACACAAATGCTAACAAAATCATTTTGGTAAAATCTTTCGATAGTAAAAGCACAACTCCTGATACAGAAGAGCCTAACACTTTTCGAACGCCAATTTCTTTTGTGCGTAAACTTGTGATATAGGCCGACAGTGCAAACAACCCGATACAGGAAACAAAAATTGCCAAGCCTGAGAAAACAGCAAACAGTCGACCTGCTTTTTGCTCACTCTCATATTGCGCATTTATATTCTGATCCAGAAATGAAAATTTAAAAGGTTGTTCTGGGTTCGTTTGATTCCATAACTTTTCAATAGCTTGAATAGCCGATGGAATTTGTCCTGCCTTTACCCGTGCCATCACATACCCCACTCCGTTTCCAAAGATCTCATTGCTTTGCAGCACCAGCGGAGTGATCTCTTCTTTTAGAGAAATGAAATTAAAATCTTTTACGATGCCTGTAATGGTGTAAATCTTATCCACCCGGTTGCCTTCATTATCTTGTTGCACGTTTACCAGTTTTCTCCCGATTGGATTTTCCAGTCCCATAACTTTTACGGCACTTTCATTAAGCATGATGGAGAGCGAATCATTGGTGTTTTCGGAGAAAAATCTTCCTTCCCGTAAGGTAAAGCCTAAGGTTTCTTCCAAGCCATCGGCAATAATCATACTCTTGGTGGTCAAGATTTCTGAAGAGCCTTCCGGCTGAAATTGAATTCCAAAGTAATCGTTCTCTTTCCCAGGCATGGAGGATGAGCCTGCAGCTTTTATAATTTCGGGCATGCGTCTGACTTCTTCTAAAAATGTTTTTTGCTTTTGATTTTCGATTGTAAAGAACTTCTCCACAATCAACACTTGATCCTTATCAAAGCCTAACGATTTATTTTGCATGTACTCCATCTGTTGCTGAATAACCAAAGTTCCAATCATCAACATAATAGAAATCCAGAATTGAAATACTACCATTCCGTTACGAATCCACTTACCCTTGGCACTGCTGGTGAAATTTCCTTTCATCACCACCACGGGATTAAATCCTGAAAGGACAAAAGAGGGATAAATGCCCGCGAGTAACCCGACTACCGCTGCGAGTCCCAACATGCCGGCAGTTGACATCCCTGTTATCGGAAGAATCAAATGCTTTCCGGTTAAATTATTAAAATAAGGCAGCAATAAATAAACGAGTCCTACAGCAGTAAGCACGGCTATTGCGCTAAGTACCAATGATTCTGTGAGAAACTGCGCAATCAATTGTTGACGGAAAGAGCCCATCGTCTTGCGAACCCCAACTTCTTTTGCACGTTCTGAGGATCGGGCTGTGGCAAGATTCATAAAGTTGATACAGGCGATCACCAAAATTAAAATGGCTACCGCGATCATGATAAAAACGGACGTGCGGTTTCCCGATGGTTTCATCTGCGCTTCCAGATTGGTTGGGTCTAAATGTATCTCTGGCAATGCTTGAAGGAAATAACGGTATCCGTTTCCTTCGTTTTTATAGTCGGCCCACGACTTCCCTAAATCGCGTTCAATTTGTGCAGCAGCATATGTATCCACCATCTTAGGAAACTTCGCTTCGAGTGCGGCTGCATCAGCATTAGGCTTTAGTTTGAAAAAAGTATAAGCCGAGAAGGATGTAAAATTTTCACGGTTGGTAAATGGAAAAGTGGCTGTTGCAAGTACAGCATTGAAATGAAAATGTGAATTATCTGGAATGTCCTGAAGGACTCCACTTACTTTATACTCCTGATTTCCTCCGCGTATAATTTTACCCATAGGATCTTCTTCTCCAAAATATCGTTTGGCCATTTCCTGAGTCAACACCAATTCATTTGCCTGCCTTAATACCGTGTTTGGATTTCCTTTCAACAACTCAAAGCTGAACATAGGCAAGAATGTGCTATCCGCAATCAGGATAAAATCTTCGTCAAACTGTTTTACTTCATCACGTTCATTTTTATAACTCATGGAAAAATCACCAAAACCAAAAAGATTAGCCGCTTGTTCTATCTCCGGAAAATCGCGCAAAGCAGTTTGGGCAAAAGAGTGCGGAATGATGGCGTAATAGGTTGAATGATTTGGATATTTTCTTTCAAGTACCATCCGGTAAATACGGTCACCATCCTTAAAAAATTTATCATACGAAAACTCATTTCGTACGAACAACACAATCAACAGACAACTGGCTACCCCTACTGCTAATCCCAACACATTGATGGTGGTATAGAGCTTCTGCTTAAATAAATTACGGAGGGCAATTTTGAGGTTGTTTTTAAACATGACGAGCGGGTTTAAAAGGGGATTAAAACAATATTACTCCAAAACCTTAGTGATGGTTACACCTTTGATAAAGTTTAAGAGATAATCTTAAAAATCAAATCGCTGCGGATTGAATGCGGCAAGATTTACACTTAGATTCCCCTGATCGATGATTTCAGAAACCAATTTTCCTGTGCCCGGCCCTTGGCTAAGTCCCATCATGGAATGCCCGGTTGCTATAGTAAGATTTTTAAGTTTTGAAGACCTACCTATATAAGGCAAGCCATCCGGTGAGCAAGGTCGTAAGCCATGCCACACATCTTTTACTTCGGGGAGTGCTACTTTCATTTCGGGATAATAGGTTGGAATAGCCTCTACAATTCCCTTCACCCGATTCATACTAATGCTGTGATTGACTCCTGTAATCTCCATGGTTCCGCCAAAGCGCAAAGAATCACCCATAGGAGTAACAGCAACCCGCGCTTCCAAAAATATAGATGGGATGCAAACGTTCTTTTCAACTTGCGGAAGAGTGAAGCTATACCCCTTGCCCGCCTGCATAGGAATAGACAATCCTAACCTAGCAGCAACCCCACCCGACCACGAACCCGTTGCAATTATCACTTCATCAAATTCAAAATCCTGAGTAGATGTCATGAGTGATTTAATTGTACCGTTTTCAATTATAAAATCATTTACTGTTGTGTTTGTTTGAAAGACAACACCTTGCTCTTTTAAATAATTGATTAATTGACTTACTAACAATTGTGGAGTTATGTGTGCATCACCCGGAAAATAAATTCCCCCGCGTACATCTACTTTTACATCGGGTTCTAATTTTTGTACTTCCGAAGCGGAGATAACATACGCCTCTAAACCATGTTGCTTAGCAAGCGTGGCCATCTCAGCTTCTTCATGTTCTGTTTCTTTAGTTTTATAAAGCATGAGCAACCCCCGCTCATGATAACCAAAATCGAAGGGAAGTTCTTTTGCCAATTGTTGATACATGGATTTGCTAAATAAACTCAATTCTTTTAAGGAAGGTGCCGATTTAGCAATGTGTTCTTTCGTAGCGCTTTTATAAAAATGATATCCCCATTTTAT
Source organism: Cyclobacteriaceae bacterium (assembly GCA_016787755.1). GTDB lineage: Bacteria > Bacteroidota > Bacteroidia > Cytophagales > Cyclobacteriaceae > ELB16-189. The sequence continues at coordinate 357,716 of JAEUUA010000013.1, forward strand.
TAAATCACCACGAAGTCTGGGCTTCACATAAAACGGACTGGTAGAATTAAACATCCACCGAATGCCTTTTGAAATCATGCCCGGTGCAGCCAATGGAATAATATGACTTGGAACAATCATTCCGGCATTGCCAAACGAGCAACCCGTTGTTAAGTCACCCTGATCAATAATTGTTACGTGATGTCCGGCTTTATTTAAATAGTAGGCAGAACTTAATCCAATAATGCCACCACCAATGATTCCTACTTTCATACTTCCGGATAGTTGTTACTGGATACTCGATATAGATACTTACTGAACCCGATCAATCAAATATCCAGAATTCAAAATCAAGGATCAAGAATCCAGTATCAAGGATCAAGTATCCAGTAAGCATCCAATTATAATACCTGAAACCCATACGCATACGGATCATCTTCCGGATCGATGGTGATCGTGTTGTGTCCATAAATTTTTGCCCAGCCTTCTACGCTTGGTATGATTGCTGGTTTGCCATCAAGTTCTGTTACTTCCTCAATCCGACCAATAAACTTTGAGCCGATAATACTTTCGTGGATAAAGTCTTCACCCTTTTTCAGTTTTCCTTTTGTAAACCACTGAGCCAATCGAGCGGAAGTACCTGTGCCACACGGTGAGCGATCAATTGCTTTATCCCCATAGAATACTGCATTGCGTGCGGTGGATGTCGAGTCTATTGGATTTCCCGTCCAAAGAATATGACTGCACCCGTGAATGGTAGGATCCTCAGGATGAACAAAGGTGTACTTCTTATTAATATCTTTTCTTAATTCCCGACTCCAGGAAATTAATTGATCAGCCGTGTGCGCATCAATACCCATAAATTTTTTCTGCATATCAACAATCGCGTAGAAATTTCCACCATAAGAAATATCCAGTGTGAGTTCGCCCAACTCAGGACACGTTGCTGTAATGTTTTCTGCAGCTAAATAGGCTTTCACATTTCTAATCTTCACCGACTTCACCTTGCTTCCCTCCTGCTTGTATTCAATATGAACCAATCCGGCAGGCACTTCCAATTTTAGAATCCCCGGAGTTTTAGGAATTACCAATCCTTCTTCAATCGCAATGGTAACGGTACCAATTGTCCCGTGTCCACACATCGGTAGGCACCCGCTCGTTTCAATAAATAAAACTCCCACATCGTTGGCCGGATCAGATGGCGGGTATAAAATACTTCCACTCATCATGTCGTGCCCGCGCGGTTCAAACATTAACCCTTTCCGAATCCAATCATACTCTTTAAGAAAGTGCTGACGCTTTTCACTCATGTTCGCACCTTCCAACTTAGGACCGCCTTCAGCAACCACCCGAACCGGATTGCCGCAGGTGTGAGCATCTATACACGTAAATTTATTTAATGACTGTTTCATTAAATTATTAGATTAACTATTCCAATTTTATGATACTGGATGCTAGATACTGGACACTAAATCCAGCATCGAGTGTCTAGTATCCAGGTTCATTTCCTCAACTCCCCATCGAACAATCTCCAAATCTTTAGCGGATTGGAATCTTTTAATTCATCGGGCAGCAACGCATCAGGAAAATTTTGAAAAGCAACCGGCCTCACAAAGCGTTTGATGGCATCCCTACCTACAGCCGTGAAACGCGAATCAGTTGTAGCAGGATATGGCCCACCATGATTTTGAGCAGCTACCACTTCCACTCCGGTAGGAACTCCATTGATTACTATCCGTCCTGCTTTTTCGATAATTGAATTCAATAAACTTTTATGATTTACTAATTCACTTTCATCGGCAATGATAGACGCTGTTAATTGTCCATGCGTATGACTGATAACAGAATTCAGCTCTTTCAAATCGGCACATCGGATGAGTAACGAAAACGGACCAAACACTTCTTCCGCTAATGCGGGATTCCTAATGAATTCATTAGCGGATACTGAAGCTACCAAGGGTCTTCCTTGTGATGAAGTCCCTTCCGATGTTGAAGATCCCTCTACCTTTACTCCTTTTTGTGCAAGCGCATTTTTAAGTCTCTTGGAATAATTATCTGCAATACCCTGATGCAACATGGTGGCTGGAACTACCTTTTCAATTTCAGAGGACATTGCCTTAATAAATTGATCTAACCCGGCACCTTCTATTGCCAGGATCAAACCCGGGTTCGTACAAAATTGTCCAACACCTAATGTGATCGATCCCGCCAAGGTTGCTGCTGTCTTCTCGGCATTACGGGCTAATGTTTCCGGCAACAAGATAACCGGGTTGATACTACTCATCTCAGCAAAAACAGGAATAGGTTCTGGCCGTTGATTAGCCAAATCAAATAATGCCTTTCCTCCTGCCAAAGAACCTGTAAACCCAACAGCTTTTGTAAATGGATTTTTTACCAGCGCTTGTCCTATCTCAAAACTAGCTCCATGTATATGCTGAAATACACCTTTGGGCATTCCAGTTTTATCCATTGCTTTTGCAATTGCCTTGGCTACCAACTCTGAAGTTCCTGCATGCGCAGGATGAGCTTTCACGATAACAGGACAACCCGCAGCCAATGCAGAAGCAGTGTCACCACCTGCTGTTGAATAGGCCAATGGAAAATTAGCAGCTCCAAAAACAACTACGGTACCTAATGGCACAAGCATTTTCCGTAAATCGGGTTTTGGTGTAGGAGTTCGTTCGGGATTACCAGTATCTACGCGCGCTTCCAACCACGATCCTTCTTCCACTAAGTCAGCAAACATTCTGCAATGACCCGTTGTACGACCCCGTTCATTAATAATGCGGGCTTCAGGCAAATTAGTTTCCTTCATTGCTGTTGTTACCAACTCTTGTCCCAGTGCTTCAATTTCATCCGCAATAGCACGAAGAAATTCAGCTTTCTTCCTGCCAGGAAAATTTTTGTAAGATAAAAAAGCAACCTGCGCTTCTTTTAATGCCTGATCTGCTTCTTGTATTGTTGCGTCTTTAAAACTCATGTCATTTAGTTAAATGTAAAAATTTATTACTCTAGTTTTGGCCGGGTTTTAATTCCGTCACGGATAAGTTTTAACACCCGGTCACGTTCCTCACCAATAAGAGTTAGTCGTGGAGCACGAACAATCTCTGAACCAATGCCTGTTTCTTGTTCCGCCAACTTAATATATTGAACAAGCTTCGGATGCAGGTCTAATTCCAACAGTGGAAGAAACCACCTGTTAATCTTCAAAGCATCTTCCATCTTACCTGCTTTTGTTAATTTATAAACCGCTACGGTTTCTTTTGGGAAAGCACACACCAAACCAGCCACCCAACCCGCAGCGCCTAACATTAATTCTTCCATGGCAATGGTATCCACTCCACAAAGAATTTTATATCGATCTCCAAAGCGATTAATCATGCGTGTTACATTCGATACATCGCGTGTTGATTCTTTTACAGCCTGAATGTTTTTGTTTTCGGCAAGTTCAGAAAACATCTCCAACGTAACTTCTATTTTATAATCTATTGGGTTATTATAAATCATAATCGGTAAACTGCTTGACTCCGCAACGGCTTTAAAATAAGCAACCGTTTCCCGATGGTCTGACTTATACCGCATCGGAGGTAACATCATCAAACCCGTTGCGCCACACTTCTCGGCTTCAGCAGCAAGTTTAACTGCTTCACGGGTACTTCCTTCAGCAATGTTCATGATCACAGGAACCTTGCCTGCAATTTTATTAACAGCGAATTTTACCAGGTCGAATTTTTCTTCCCTGCTCAGTACACTCGCTTCACCTAATGTGCCCCCTAAAATCACTCCTTCTACACCGGCATCAAGTTGAGCGTTCAGATTTTTTTCGAAGAGCGGGAAATCAAGTTTATCATCCGCTGTAAACTTTGTTGTAAGTGCGGGAATTACCCCTTTCCATTGAAGTGCCATAACGATACTTTTTTAAAATTTTATGGAATCAAAGTTACAATCAATTACCGAGGGAGTATTGCACGGAAATAGTCAACAATGGTACTATTTTGACTATTTTTAACTAATTATAGACTCTAAAAAAGTCAAAATAGGTAAATATGAAGGTAATCCCGTTTCAGGTTCCTAAAATATCAAAAGAAGCGTTTCGAATTCAGGTAGATAGTGCTCTTGTATTTTATGATAAACTTCATCATCACCCAGAAACTCAAATTATGTATATAAAAAGTGGCGCAGGTACGTTAATAGCTGGCGATTATGTTGGGCGCTTTACCTCAGGAAATCTCTTTTTAATCGGAAGTAATCAACCCCATGTATTTAAGAGTGATGAAATTTATTACGAACCAAAAAGCAAACTTAGATCAAATTCAATTTCACTTTATTTTGAAGAAAAGTATGCGGGTGAAAACTTCTGGCAGATGAATGAACTCGCAGATATCCGGCAATTTATTTTGAATGCAGGAGTGGGTTACCGCATTGAAGGCGAAACCAAGGTACAACTCATTGGTCTTATTGAAGAGGTTTCAAACGCTAAAAGTATTGAGCGGCTCATAGTATTTATGCAACTCTTAAAAACATTAAGCGAGTCCCACGAATTAAAACCTTTATCAGCAACCAATTCACAAACCCTGTTTACTGCAAATGAAGGAAAGCGAATGAATGACATCTTGCAGTTTACGTTCAGAGAAAGTCATCGCAAAATAAAAACCCTGGAAGTGGCTGAAGTAGCCAATCTTTCACCGGCAGCTTTCTGCCGATATTTTAAAGTACGCACAAGAAAAACCTATACTAACTTTTTAAACGAAGTAAGGATAAGTCACGCATGCAAGTTGTTGATTGAAGGTGACCCTAACATTCAATCAGTATGCTATAAGGTTGGTTTTCATAATTTATCTCACTTCAATCGCCAATTTAAAAAGGTTACTGGTAAGACCCCTTCGCGGTATATACGCCCAGGCATATAGAAAAATGAAGTGGCATAGCCTGTTACTATAACTATAAGGGGAGTAAATGCCGACAGAAATCAGAAAATTGATCGCCTTATTTGACATTTGTCAAACTGCATATTACTTTATTTGAATAATTTGGCATTATTATTTCCCCCCATGTCACAACAAACTAAAATTGACGAACTCCTCCAGAAACTTCAGGCTGCTGAAATGAGGCAACAGCAACTGGCATTCGATATTAAGGAGCTTAGAAAACAAGTACTGACAATTCAATTAAAGGAACAACCAGAAGTAAATCCAATTGAAACCGCGAAACCTCCAATTCTCATTCAAGAACCGATTGTTTCTCCCGCTGTTACCCACGTCCCCAAACCCGTTAAGTCGAAAGAAAAAACTGCGGTAGAAGATTTTATCGGCACCAATCTGTTGAACAAAATCGGTATTGCTATATTGGTAATCGGCATCAGCTTTGGTGTTAAGTATGCCATCGATCATCAAATGCTAGATCCGCTTACACGGATTATTCTAGGTTATCTGGCAGGTACTGCGTTAATAGGTATCGCACTCAAGCTTAAAAAAAATTATTCAGCCTTCAGCGCAGTTTTACTAAGCGGTGGCATGGCCAGTTTATATTTCATTACCTATGCCGCCTACGATTTTTATCAATTCATTCCACAATTGATGGCATTTGCGTTAATGGTATTGTTTACTGCGTTTACCGTGTTTGCTGCACTGCATTATAAACAACAAGCCATAGCCGTAATTGGATTAGTGGGTGCCTACGCGGTTCCATTCCTGCTGAGCGATGGCTCTGGTCGCGTACTGGTTTTACTTACCTATGTAGCCATCATCAATACTGGCATTCTGTTTATTTCTTTCAAGCAAGACTGGCGCGGTTTATTCCGGTTTGCCTTCGTGCTTACGTGGTTGATCTTGTTCTCTTGGTTGGTGACCGATTATGATTACAGTAAGCATGTTTGGATTTGTCTGGTATTTTCACTCCTCTATTTCATCCAGTTTTACCTTGCTTTCATCATTTCCAAATTCACTAGCAATCAGCCACTGGGTATGGGAGATATTGCCATGATTTTAAGTAACAGTTTTATGTACTACGGGTTAAATTATAGAGCTATAAGCGCTCATCCGGATGGTGAGTTTTTTCTGGGCTTGTTCACCGCGTTTAATGCCGTAACTCATTTTGTTGTTTGTCTTGTTCTATATTACAAACTTCCCCTTGTACGCGATGTATTTTACTTTGTAGCCGGCATGGTGCTTACCTTTCTTACACTGGCTGTTCCGGTTCAACTTAACGGCAACTGGGTTACTTTACTCTGGGCATTGGAGGCCGTGTTGTTGCACTGGATTGGCCGAAATAAAAAGTTTCCGGTTTACGAAATTCTCTCCTACCCATTAATTGGTCTTGCGTTGCTCAGCTTGTTGCACGACTGGAGTGAGCTGAGGTTTATCTACAACGATTACAACTATTCTGAGACCGACATGGTATTCACCCCCTTCGTCAATATTTTATTCCTAACCGGGATACTGGTTGCGCTAACCTTTGGTACTACTAGTTGGTTTTCCTTCAAAACAGAATATGAAAAACCGAATGCCTGGCTTGATAAAATTACACCCCTGATGAAATATGCTTTGCCAGCGGGGTTTCTACTCATCCTGTTTACATCCATCATGAAGGAGATAAGTCTTTACTTCAATCAGCAGTTTTATCAGACAGCCATCAAACAAGATGTTAACCAATACAATTACGACTGGCTCTCGTTCAAATCAGTCTGGATAATTAATTACAGCAGTCTTTTTATTGGAGTAACGTGGATTATTAACCAAAAGATTATCCGAAATGAACTGCTAAATAAGGTGGCAGCCGGAATTAGCGCATTGACTGTACTTATCTACTTGAATGGCGGCCTTACCGCCTTGAAAGAACTTAATGATACTTACCTGGTTGAAGACCCCTACTTTACGCATGGATTCTGGAATATTGCGGTGCGGTATGTAAGTTACCTTTTTATAAGTGCATTGCTCTACCTGATTTACTTCGTAGTAAAAGCGGAAAACAAAGCGGGACTCTCCAAACTGGAGAGGCTCTTCTTTCACTTTACCCTATTAACTATTCTTAGTTCAGAATTACTCTCATGGCTGGCATTAACTGATGTACAGGATGGATCGCGACTTGCACTAAGTATTTTATGGGGTGCCTATGCACTCTATCTGATTGTTTGGGGTCTTGCCAAAGACTTTGCCTTCTTGCGCATCATTGGCATTGTGCTTTTTGGAATTACACTCGCCAAATTATTCCTGTATGATCTTACGGGAATGAGCACCATCGCCAAAACTATTGTACTGATGATTTTGGGTGTGATGTTACTCATAGCCTCCTTTATCTATAATAAAAGAAAGAAAGTCCAGACGAATTCTGATGAGACAAACGATTAATTTCCTAGCACTGCTTCTTCTGGCAAACCTGAGTTGCTTTGCCCAATATACATACGAACGAAAAATTTCTGATGTTACCCAACCTAGTTGGTATCGTATCACATTACCGGATGACGTATTCCCAAAAGTAAAAAATGATTTCGCTGACCTTCGGATCTACGCTTCTCGCAACGATACGACTGAAATTCCCTACCTACTGAAAATATCCGAAGATCAAGTTTCACGAGCTTCGATAGCCATTGAACCATTCAACATCTCGCGAAATGGCAATGCCCTTTATTTTACTGTAAAGGTAAACCATGCCGAGCCCGTTAATCAAACTACCTTGGAATTTACACAACAAAACTACGACTCCGATGTACTTATTGAAGGTAGCAATAATCAACAAGATTGGTTTATTATTCATACCGGACGGATTGTCTCCATTGTTAACTCATCTGTAAACTATACTTACAATCATGTTAACTTTCCAACTTCGGATTATATATTCCTGAGGTTCACCTTAAAAAATGGTGCCCAACTGACCCTTACTAAGGTGAACTTCTATCAGTCGGCAACTAGAAAAGGAGTATTTACGGAAGTCCCTGCAACCCTTTCCTCCAAAACCCTTGCGAAACAAAATGAATTCTACCTCACGTTTAATCAACCCGTGCTGCTTTCGAAATTAACTATTGAGCCAAATGCCGGTCAACTCTTTTATAGGAATGTTTCCGTTGAGTGGCTGTATGATAGCATTCCATCTGAAAAAGGAATACACTACCAATATCAATCACTTTACGTGGGAGTAATAAGTTCCTTTCAACAAGACACGCTACAGTTTACACCACGGCTGGTAGGTAAAATCAGAGTAACAATTTATAATCAGGATAACCCACCTATTCATGTAAACAAAATAGTTGGATGGGCACCTCAGGTAGATTTAATTGCAAATCTTCAACCTGGCGGGTATTCGCTCAAGTATGGTAATCCAAACTCATTTCATCCAAGGTATGACATTAAGCATTTCATAAAAGATATTCCCGACTCATTGCCGCAATTGCAGGTTAGCACCGAATTAAAGCCACAGCACGCCCAGGCAACTGAATCTACAGCCTGGTTTAAGAACAAGGTTTGGATGTGGGTTGCATTGGCCGCAATCGTAGCCATACTTGGCTTTTTTACTATGCGGATGCTGCGCGAGAAGTGATCTGGCTTTAGGCGAGATAGCTTTTGGTAAATTTAAGCTCGCTTTAATTCGATAATTGTTAATTCCGGTGGCATCCCAATCCGTCCGGGATACCCGAGATACCCAAAACCACGATTAACATACAAGTGTTGATTGCCCTCCGAATACAAACCTGCCCATTGTTTATAAGCATACTGCGAAGGACTCCATTTAAAACCAGCAAACTCAACGCCAAATTGAAAGCCATGTGTGTGACCCGCAAAAGCGATGTCAATATCCTTATAATCTTTACGGACTTGCGCATCCCATTGACTTGGATCGTGAGACAAAAGAAGTTTTACGGCTGCCTCATCGGTTCCTGCATGCGCCTGATCAATTTTACCATACTTGGCAAATCCTCTACCACCCCAATTTTCTATTCCAAGAATCGCCAGTTTATCTCCACCTTGCTCAATCATATGATGATCATTCATCAAGAGATTAAATCCTAACAGTCTGTGCGCTTCTATTAAGTCTTTAAAGTTTTGTTGCTTGGCCTCCTGGGTTAACCAGTTTTTATAATCGCCATAGTCATGATTACCAGTAACGGAATAAACCCCCAGGGGAGCTTTCAGTTTATTAAACACATCAATGTATTCTTTTACTTCGGATGCCTCATTGTTTACCAAATCGCCTGTGAAGAAAATAAGATCCGGTTTTTCCTTTAACATCATCTCCACCCCACCCTTCACTGCCGTTTTATTAAAGAAGCTACCGGAATGGATATCCGATACTTGTCCGATTTTTATTCCGTGAAATGACTTGGGAAGATTAGGTAGCGTTACCGTTAATTTTCTTACGCGATAATCATGAGCGCCCGAAATAATTCCATAGGCCATCGCTCCAAAAGGAATAGCGCTTGCAACAAGTGCTGTCTTCGACAAAAATTCTGATCTACTAATTGCTTCGCCAGGTAATGCATTCGCTGGCCCTTTATAAAATGCTTTCGCCATCCAACGCACCAGTCGCTGCACGTCATCAATAAACAAAAAGAAAACAGCAAACAGTTTTGAAAAATAGGTTGCAAACAATCCGGTAATGATCCAATTGCGCATGGCAGCACTTATTTTATAAGGATCGGCAAACGCCCACCAAAAAAGAGCGGTTACACAAAGAATAGTGGGAAGCCAAAATCCATAGCGTACTAATGACTTCCAAACGGGAGTGAGTCCCTTTGTTACATTTAACACCGCTTGAAAGACATAGATGTCAATCAGCAAAAAAGCGATAACGAAGAAAAATAGAGTCATAAGTCTGTTATGTATCATAAAAAAAGAATCATCCTGCTTACTCATTTAAAGACGCAGGATGATTCCGATTATTGTGGTTCGCTGTTAGCGTGATGAAATAGGATTCGCAGCAACAATTTCCGCAGTTTTCCTTTTAAAAAGTCTGGCCTTTGTACGAGCCAACATCAGGTACATAACCGGCACGAGGAACAAGGTAAGAAACGTTCCAAAGATTAATCCAAAAATCATTGTCCAAGACAGAGGTCCCCAGAAGGCTACGTTATCTCCACCAAAGAAAATATGTGGATTAAATTCTGTGAACAAGGCGACAAAGTCAATATTAAAACCGATTGCCAATGGAATAAGTCCTAAGGTTGCCGCCATGGCCGTTAACAAAACCGGAGTCATACGGGTTTTTGCGGCTTCGATTATTGCTTCTTTCAATTCAACACCTTGACTAATCAATAGATCGGTGAACTCCACCAACAAAATACCATTTCGCACTACAATACCCGCTAATGCCATGATACCCACACCCGACATTACAATCGAAATTTCCATTCGGGTAATTGAAAAACCTAGTAACACACCAATCACACTAAATATAATTTCGGCTAAGATGATCAATGGCTTACCGGTTGAATTAAACTGAATTACCAGAATCATAAATATTAACCCTAAAGCCACCATGCCTGCAATTCCCAGGAAGGAGGAAGTCTCTGCCTGATCTTCCTGCTCGCCCGTCATCTTAATAGTAACACCATCTGGGGCCGAGAAAGATTTTAGTTTTTCTTGAATTGCTAAAACTACTTCATTTGGATTGGCATCGCCCAACACATTAGATGAAATCGTAATCACCCGTTTTTGATCAATACGATTAATCCCTGCAAAACTATTTGAGTATTCAGTCTTTGCAATGGCCGATAAAGGAACCTGCCTTACCATACCGCCACTCGCCATATCGCGGTAAGTAAGGGGCAAATTCATCAATGTATTAATATCATTTCTTACATCCTCGCGAATGCGTAGTACAATATCGTAATCATCATTGGCGTCTCTGAATTTAGAAATACCGCGACCATTAATGGCGGTATTCAATGCCATTCCTATCTGAGCGGTAGAAATGCCCTCGCGATTCGCCTTTTCACGATCAATGGTAACTACAATCTCAGGCTTATCATTTTGAAAATCTGATTTCAATTCCTCAACACCGGGAATCTGCAATGAATCCAAATATCTTTTTACGCGGTCAGCAGTGGCTACAAGGTCATCAAACTTTTCAGAGCTTACTTCAATATTTACAGGCTTACCGGTCGGTGGTCCTCCTTGTTCCTGATTAACGGAAACTTCCGCACCTTTTAATCCTTTTACGGCTTCTCTAATTTTACCAAGATATTCTTTGGTCGATTGACCATCGCGTTCAGCAAATGTTACAAACGCAACGCTCACTTTGCCTAAATGCGGCTGGGCATTTGTTCCGGCAAACTGATCTTCCGAGGCGCCTACTGCCACGTTGGCAATAATTGATTTTACAATTTTATTATCTGTTCCCACAACATCCGTAACGCGCTTCTCCACGATGCGTGTAACCGAATCCGTCACCCGTTGATCTGTACCTATTGGCATTCGGATATAGGCAAAAATAAAATTCGGATCGCCTTGCGGGAAAAATACCACGGGAGGCTTACGAACCCCGGTAAACCAAATGGAGAAAAAGAAAAGGAGAATCACACTTCCAAAAACCATCAAGGGGCGCGAACCTTCCAAGCACCAGCTTACCATTTTCTTATAACGCTCTTGCACTTTTGGCCATCCATTCGTTTGAAACTTGGATATCACTTTGGAAATAAAAAAATGATGCAAGGCATAAAGTCCGAAAAGGAATAAGGCAAGATTGCCTAGGCCGGCAACTCCGGTTACATAAGACATTAATGCTAACGAACCAAATATGACAGCAGTAATTTTAAATCCTCTTGAAAACTTAGATTCTTTATGTTCATGATCGTGCGCATGCATGAAATCAGCTGCAAACACCGGATTCATAATATAAGCTACCAACAAAGATGCTAAAAGGGTAACGATCAGTGTAACCGGTAAAAAGAACATAAACTTTCCGATTACGCCCGGCCAAAATGCAAGCGGAACAAAGGGAGCCAATACTACTAATGTACCTGAAAGTACAGGAAGGAATACTTCACCGGCAGCAATCTTGGCAGCCTTACGGATTGGCACTTTTCCGTTGTCGAATACTCGATGTGTATTTTCGATAACCACAATCGCATCATCTACCACTATACCCAGAGCGAGTAAAAATGAGAAAAGTGTCATTAAATTCAAGGTAAATCCAATGGTTGGGAAGAGCAGAAATGCTATAAAACTTGAAATGGGCACCGACAATCCCACAAAGATGGCATTGGTTGCACCCATGAAGAACATCAGGATAAGTGTTACTAATGTAAATCCGATGATGATAGTATTAATCAGATCATGCAATGTGATTCTTGTGTTATCGGATTGATCTGCCGTAATCGTTATGTCTACACCCGGAGGTAAGATGTCCTTTTGATAGTGCGCAACAATGGCATTGATCTCATCTGATGCGATGATCAAATTTTCTCCACTTCGCTTAATTACGTTTAGCGTAATAACGTTTTTTCCGTTTAACCTGGCAAAACTTTCCTGTTCAGCATGCGAGTCAATTACCTGGGCAATGTCCTTTAGGTAAATTTTACCGCCCATGGTAGATCCAATTACAATATTTGCAATCTGCTCGGCCGAAGTAAACTCACCATTAATGGTGAGCGAACGCTTCATACCATCTACTGAAATTTGTCCTCCCGGTATAATTACATTTTCACCTGAAACTGCCATTGAAATATCATCCAGGCTCACACCGGCTGCAGCCAGCTTAAACATATCGATGTTGATCTGAATTTCTCGTGTGAGCGCACCCACCATATCCACCCTCCTGATTTCCCGAATGCCCTCAATGGCATCTTGCATTTGCTCTGCATACTTTTTAAGCGTTTGTAAATCGTAGTCGCCAGATAAATTAACATTCATAATAGGAAACTCCGAGATATCAATCTCTTGAACAAAGGGATCATCGGGCAAATCGCTTGGCAAGTTAGGTTTGGCCCGATCTACCGCATCTTTCACATCCTGTTTCGCTTTGTCAACATCAATATCCGTTTCAAACTCAACAATTACATTTGAAAAACTCTGCACCGAATTACTTTTAACCTTCTTCACCCCTGAAATTGATTTTATTTCCTTTTCAATTTCCTTGGTAATCAGATTTTCAATATCAGCCGGTGCTGCCCCCGGATAAATGGTTGCAACAAATATTTGCGGAAATACAACCTCAGGAAAGTTCTCCTTGGGAAGCCCCATATACGTCATAATACCTGCCACGCAGATTATAACGGTGGCCACATAAATGCTTACTTTATTATCGATAGCCCAACTGGTGGGTTTAAATTCTTTTTCTAGGTCTTGCATAATCTTGCGTTTTAGTAATTAGTCTTTAAAAAGCACGAATGACTTGATTGACTAATTGACTATATCTTAACAAACTCTCCATCGTTTAAACCCTGATAGCCAACCGTGATAATCTTATCTCCTACGTTAAGGCCACCCGTTATCTCTGCAAGATTATCGTACACACCTCCCACGCTAACTTCTTTTCTCCGGGCAACTAATTGTTTTCCATCCATCTCGGCTACATAAACAATTTTTTTACCATTGATATTCTGCACCAGATTTATGGGAACACATAATGCATTCGGTACACTTTTATATACCACACGCAAAATTGCTGTCATACTTGGGCGTAGCGATGCCTGTGACGGTAGCTTTACTTCTATTGGAAATGATCTTGAAAGTGGATCTATGTTACGACCAACAAAATTTACGGATCCATCAATTTTCTTGTCTAAGTCAGGTAGAATCACCTGCACCTTGTTTCCTTTATCAATAGCGGTAACATAGGCTTCCGATACGTTGGCAGTTACCTTTAAATCATTAATGTTAATAACACGAAATGCAGGAGCGCCCGGAGCAGCATTTTCACCAATCTTAATATTTACAGCTTCTACGGTTCCATTAATTGGCGATTTAATTCTGGCCATATCCAATTGTTCATTCAAGGTGGCTAATCGCGCTTCGAGACTTTCTTTGTTATTTTTTGCCTGAAGAAATTGAATCTCCGTTCCAATTTGTTGATCCCACAGTTTTCTTTGTTTTTCATAAACAATCTTTGCTAAGTTTAATGACGATTTCACTTCGGCTATCGAGCTCTCAGTAATCGAATTATCAATTTGAGCTAGTACCTGACCGCGCGATACACGTTGCCCTTCCTTCACAAATACAGCCGTAATAATCCCCATTGACTTAGCGCTTACCAGAATGTTGTCTTCCGCTTCCACCATTCCCTGAGTTTGTACAAAAAAATCAAACTTACGGGCAGCCAATTCACTAATGTTGATACCTTTCATCCGCACAGAAACAGCTTCAGGATTAGCGGCTGCTATTTCACTTTCCAATGTAGCAATGGTTTTTGCTAGCTCTGCTTGCTGTGTCTTTAGCTTGGCAAGCTTGGCTGCTTTATCTGAATCACCACAGCTCGCCAAAACAAAAGCGAACATGGCAACGATTAATATCCGAGAGGTGTATGATAGTTTCATAGTATGAGAAGTTGATTTTTTTATTTGGATGTTTCGGTTGGGTATAAATTTCCATAAGCTTTGTCCAAATCAATTTTGGCCACAATCGCATCATAGGTTGAGTTATAGAAATTAATTTGAGCTTCACGCAAGGCAGCTTCCGCATCAACAACCTCCAGATTAGATCCCAGACCTTGTTCATACTTAATCTTTGTCACCCTTGCTATGTTGGCAGCCAGTTCCATATTTTCCTTCTGTGACTGCATGGTTTGAACTGAATTATCAAATGTAATTCGTGCTTGCTTTACCTCCAGGTCAATGGCTGTTTCCAATTGCTTAACGGAATTCTCCGTCTTAAGTAGATTTAACCTGGATTGTTGCACTCGGTAGTTGCGTTGCAGCCCACTGAAAATGGGCACACTCAGCGATACTCCTAATAATGAATATCCATACCATTTGTCGGGGCCTAACACTCCATTATCAGAAATACCTGAATTAGTTTTAAACAGGCCACTGATTGTTGGCGACTGAGTGGCATAACCCATTTTGGCAAATGCCACTAAACTTGGAATACTGGCCGCATATTGATTTTTCAAATCAAGCTCCTTCAATTTCACATTTGTCTGAGCCACTTGATAATCCCAACGTTTTGTATACTCATGGTCTTGATAACTGGAAAGATCTGGTACCTGAATATCTTCTAAGGATCCAATAATAGAAATAGCCTCATTCATCGGATAATTCATTTGAAACTTCAAAAGCTCATATGCCAGCGATTGAATATTTTCAAATTTTCTCCGCTCTGTAGCAAGATTGTTATAGGTTACGCGAACTCGATCAACATCGATCTTTTCGGCAAAGCCACTTTGATTCAAAGCAGTTGTTGTTCTTAGCAACGAATCAACTCGTGCTAGGTTTGAATCAAAAAGTTTAATACGCTCCTGATTTGTTAATGCGAGATAAAAAGCTTTAGATACCTGACTGATGGTTTGTTCACGGGTTTGGCCACTCATCTTCGTAGAAAGTTCTTTGTAAGAGCTAGCTGCCTTTAATCCAACAAGGTATGATCCGTTAAAAAGAATTTGGTTGATTGCTACATTAACGTCTCCATTACTCTTTAATTGAAAAAAGTTTTGAGCCGCTACAACATCTCCTGGTTGAATTCCCGGAACACCAGATAAATCACCTAGAAATCCATTAGGCCCGGAATAGGTGCTAAAAAAACGTGACAACTTTGGATTGTATTGTACACCGGCAGCCCCATCAATCTGCGGCAACCCTATGCCAATGGTTTCTTTTACTTTCGCTTTAGCGGCCTCCTCATCCAGAGACGCATTTTTAACCGAATACGAATGCTCCAGGGCATACTTAATTGATTCATCAAGTGTAAATGCGCTTGCGGGCTTATCCTGCGAATTGACTGATCTACTAATCAAGATGAATAAAATGAAACTGGAAACTTTTATAAAATACTTCATGTGTTATAGTATTGAGGGTTTGTAATTTGGTTCTTTATATTTCTGATAAAGTTTTCGGCCTTTTTCAGTGCACAGACCATAAACAAATAATTCAAACAGTTGAGATTGGACATCCACAAAGTTGAATTTGTCTTTCGGAAATTCCTGGGCATTAAAAGCCGCTTCAATTAAAATCACCCGTGTTATTGCCATTATCTCAGGATTAACTTCGGGTCTGAAATATCCTTCGGCAATCCCCTGTTTAATATTGCGCACCACCGACTCACTAATAATTTTTACTTTGTGTTCGCTCCATAGGCTCCATGATTTTGGATGATACTTCTGTAAATCGAACAGCATAGATGAATTCATGCTCTCCATATCCCGTTTTATACAAATCGAAATCCGGCTTAATTCATCGATCGAATTTTTTGAATTCAATTCAATCTGTTTGTATTGTTCAAAATTTCGATTTAAAAACATTTCTGACATTTTAAACACCAGATCGTCCTTATCAGCAAAATGCTGGTACAATGTTTTTTTTGAAACTGACAAATGCCTGGCTATGTCATCCATGGTAACACTGCGGATGCCATACTTCATAAATAGTGCCTCCGCCCCCTCTAAAATCTTTTCTTTCGTCTCAATCTCTTCCATAATTGGCCGCAAAACTATGGAAACTATTTACTTTACCAAAGTTTCCACAGTTTCCTTCAACACCATTTTCTGGCCAATTGTTTAGTCTTTTCCGAAAAAAAATTGGAATTTTTTGTTAACCTAAACTTCAATCGTTTGAAGTGGCTGAATTGTCAGTTGGGGCGCTCTCCTCTTTATAGCACCACTTATCTTTCATTTTCTGCTTAAACTTTTCCCGATCCTCCGAAGTCATGCTTCCCCATTTTTCTTTCCAATAATATTTCCAGGGCCCACGACCATGATTGCCATGGTTACAATGACACTTACCTCCAAAACTCCAAAGAAAAATTTTACTTAACACCAGCAGCCCTAATGCTTGCCATAAATTTAGGATTGGCCCGTTAAATAATTCAGGCACCAGCCAGTTCCATAATTTCATGGTCCCAAATACAATCCCAAACATGATGAAGAATCCAATTATTATCATCATCAGTATTTTTGCTACCCTCACCGTGCTATCCATAAGACAATTTTTTTATGTTTTTAAAAATCAAAATCCAGTGACCTCATTGTAAAAATTCTGAAGTCGTTTTCGCAACGCCAAAATTGCATATCGCTTTCGCGAAAGCAGTGTATTGATTGACACTCCTGTTTCTTCTGAAATTTCGCGGAAGCTTTTTTCTTCCAATTCATTCCAAATAAAAATCTGGCGTTGCTCAAAAGGAAGTTCTGCAAGCGCCTCCGTTATTTCATCCCAAATTGCCTCCCGTAGTAAAGTAGATTCAGGTGTGTTATCAAAGTCAGGCAAAATTTCCTGAAGTGTTAAAGGAACATCCTCATCGCGGCTCGATAACAATTCAAAGTCCGTGCGTTTTGGGCGGGATGCATCACGTCTGTAGCGGTCGATTATTTTATTACGCGCAACACTGTAAAGCCATGAAGTCACCCGATCCAGCGATTCAATGGTTTTGAACCCCGAAATAAACTGATAAAAAACATCCTGAAGGATATCCTCCGCCTCTTCCACTGTAGATACCCGACTGCGAATAAATCCCAGCAATTTGTCCTTCTCCTTCAGGAACGTGTCTTGTTTTAACTCTTGCATTGCCAGGTCCATTCCACAACTAAGGTTATTATACCTGCATAGTCGGGCATAGGGTAAAGATTATTTTAAACAAAGGTGAAAAAAATTAAAGAAGTCAGACGATGGCCTTTAAGGGTCTTAATAAATGGATAATTGCTCTAAAGCCACTTTTTCCGCTTAAAATAGACGATCATTCCCCCCAACACTGCCAGCATTAAGCCCCAGATAATAAAATAGCCATAGCGCCAACTGAGTTCTGGCATATTTTCAAAATTCATTCCGTATACGCCTACAATAAATGTTAATGGTATAAAGATGGTAGCCACGGTGGTCAATACTTTCATGGTTTCATTCATCTTTTGGCTCAAAGAGGAAAAATAGATATTAGTTAAGCTTTCAAGAGCTGTATAAGTCGAGTTTGCCTCTTCGATCGCATTCGTGCAACTATTTTTTAGATCCCTGAAATACTTGCGGTTTCTTTTGGCAATGAAATGAGTTCGATCTTTCAGAATGTTAGTTAATGCTTCTTTAAAAGGTGATAGCGATTTTTTGATTTTATCAACATCCTTCTTGTTCTTTTCAATGATCAATAAAGTAGATTGCTTAGGATTGGTGATTGTTTCTCGCTCAAGCAAGGCAACCTCATGATTTATATGATCAAGCGTTTCAAAATAGTTGTCGAGGATGGCATCAAGTAGTTGGAATAATAGGAAATCACATTCGCGCTTTCTAACCATACCCAAGTTGTCTCGCATTTTATTTCGAATATGATCAAAGTGATCCCCTTTCTCCTCTTGAAAAGAAACCACGTAATTTTTTCCTAGTACAAATGAGAGTTGTTCCATGTGAAGCTGATGGTCTTCACGAATAAGAATTGATTTTATACTAAAGAAGATATAATCATCATAGTCATCTACTTTTGGCCGCTGTGTAGTGTCTACAACCTGACGCACAGTCAGTCGCTCGAAGCAAAGAGCGTTACCAATATTCTCTATCAGCTCAACATCATGAATGCCATGAAGGTTGAGCCAATATTTGTGTGATTGATCTGCTGTATTGATTAATTCGAAGTCAGTTGCCTTGTCCGTTTCTTTACATGTAGTTTCATTGTAAGTAAAAAGTTGAAGTTTTGCTTCCTCAACTTTCTTTTCACCAATAAATGTTAACTCCGTTTTCCCTTTCGCCTCACTCTTTAATTTCGAATAGAAATTAAAATTGATACCCGTGATGCTACCCGTAATGTTTGTAAGAGACCGTAAACTCTTTAGTAAGATCTCATCCGGCTTCTTTAATGCCTCAATAAGATTCTCGGGTTTAAAAGGTTCTAATAAGTCCTGAGGTTTAAACGACTTCTTCTCGTCTTTTGTCATCCCATTAGGTTTTGATTTAACCAAAGATGGAACTATTGGTAGTTAGCCCAAAGAATTCTTTCAAATTTTATTTGATGTGGAAGCTTATAAAATAAGCAATAAACTGATATGTTGAGAGTAGTTGCGACTTCCTATAGCTTATGGGAGTTTAAAAGCCTGCCTGCCGAGTAGTTTCCATTTTCCCTCCTCTTTTACCCAAACCAACAAAACACCGATAGCAATAGTTGAAATCTTTTCGCCATCCGTTATTTCAGCGAACAATTTATGTCGCACCAAAGCTGTGGCATTTGAAATAGTTATAATTTGATCTTTAAATTCTATGCTATTGAAGTTGGATTTACCACTTACCAAGGCTTCAATAAATTCGGTTTTGTTTTCAATTTTGCCGCTTGAATGCCCGAAACTTAATTGATCTGAGGTTAAGTCTGATAAGTTTCTCTGGGTTGGGTCAATGAGGGCGAGCCTGAATTTTTCTACATACCCTTCAATTTCGCTTTGAGAGGAGGGTTGACCTACCAGGGGGTGCATTCCAGCGACAAATAAAAGCGCACAATATATTTTCATTAGAATTCTATTTAGATGAAACGCTTACCATGCTACTTTTCAACGGGTGGTCTTCGATGCCAATACGAAGCAAGGACAGAACCCGTAATATTCATAAGGGGTCCAAACACAGCAGGTGCCAATCCAATGGTTGCAATCTTACCCATTTCTTTTGCAATGCCTGATGCAAGGCCACCATTTTGCATACCTACTTCAATGGCTATGGTTCTACAATCCCGCTCATTCATTTTAAACAACCTGCCCGACCAGTAACCGATTAAATATCCTGAAAGGTTATGAATCATGACAATTCCAATTAACAAGAAACCAATTTCCAAAAGGCTATCCCTTCCGGCAGCTGTAATGATTACAATAATAATTCCTATGCCTGCCATGGAAACAACAGGCATGGCAGCATCTAACCAAGCTGATTTACCGCGTAGCAATCGATTAAACAAAAGGCCGGCTCCAATTGGAATAATTACCATTTTAAAAATATCCCACATCATTTTCAAGGTATCTATTTCAACAAATGCCCCTGCCAGTAGATTCATCAGCAGTGGGGTAATTAGGGGTGCTATCAATGTAGTGATCGAAGTTATAGTAATGGAAAGTGCCAGGTTTGCTTTCGCCAGGTAATTCATCACATTAGAGGCGAGACCGCTTGGTGAGCATCCAATTAAGATAATTCCAGCAGCTATCTCCGGAGAAAACCCGCTGGCATTCGCAAGGGAAAAACCAAGTACTGGCATGATCACAAATTGTGCCACCACCCCAATAACAACTGACTTCGGAGTTTTCACCACCGCAACAAAATCACCCACACTCATGGAGGTACCCATACCAAACATGATTATTTGAATAAGGGGTGTTATTAAACCGGAAAGTTTAAATCCGTTGTATTCAATAAAAAAGCCCGGATAGTATAGGGCCATGGTTACTGATCCAAAGATCATAACGGTATAGGCAAAGCCTTTTAATTGGGGATGGCCGCGAAAAGCAACAGCACTGCATAAAAAAAATCCAATAAAATAAGGTCCTGCTTTTTCAAGCCCTGATGAAAACCCAACACCCAGTGCGACAATAAAAAGTATGGCACTTAAGCCAATTGAGATTTTATAAAAAGTATGGTTCAAAACTGAGCAGATAAGAGATTAACAATCAAAATTATTTTAAAATAAAAGATAAAAAAACTCACCCTCTCGATTTAGTGAAAGGATGAGTTATAAACAACAATTAACTATACGTTCTATCGTGCGAACGCTTTTCGTCCCATTCTTTTGTGGGCGCAAAATACGTTGTATCCGTTGGGTGTAGATGTTTTTTTACCTCCTCATCCACCAATTCAATGCCCAATCCTGGAGCCGTTAGCGGAACCGGTGCATATCCCTTATCAATTAATTTACGACCATCGGTCGTTTTCACCAATCCTTCCCACCAGGCTAAATCAACTGAGTGATGCTCCAAGGCTAAAAAGTTTTGAGTTGCCGCAGCACAATGTACATTGGCCATGAAAGATACCGGTGTACCTGCCTGATGCATCGCCATAGCAATTCCCTTTTCCTCAGCATAATCGCCAATCCGTTTTGTTTCCAGCAATCCGCCAGAAGAAACTAAATCTGGATGAACGATATCCACAGCGTGAACGTCAATAAGCGGTTTAAAATCATCAAGCAAATAAATATCTTCTCCTGTTGTGGTCGGAGTTTCAAGCGCATCCGTAATGGTTTTGTGTTGCGCGGTATATTGCCAAGGCACCATATCTTCTAACCACGCAAGTCGATACTTGTCGAGTGCCTTCCCTAAACGAATACAATTATTTACATCAATGTGCCCATAGTGATCGGTTGACATGGGTATTTCATAACCCACCATATTACGAACTTTTTCGACAATCTGCGCAAGCTCATCAAGTCCTTTTTCTGTGATTTGAATTCCTGTAAAAGGATGCCGCGTATTGGCATAGGACATATATCCACCTTGCCATTGACTCGTGCCTTCTTTGAAAATATTAGGATTTACCAAGGTGCCTGGAATATTCTTTAGTTCATTAATAGACACATCCATTTTCAACCACGAGTATCCCTGCGTTTCGGTTCTAAATTTAATTAGCTTCATTTGTTCCTCCGGACTACTTGCTTCAGGAGTATCGGCATAAATCCGAATGGTATCTCTATACCTACCCCCCAATAACTGCCAGGCAGGAACATTATAAGCCTTTCCGCAAAGATCCCACAGCGCCATTTCAACCGCGCACACACCGCCTGCCTGACGGGCCGGACCGCCAAACTGCTTAATGATTTTAAAGATCTTCTCAACGTTACATGGGTTCTCTCCCAAAATGCGACTCTTTAGAAATAACGCATAGCGCACGTCTGCTGCATCGCGCACTTCACCTAATCCATAAATACCCTGATTTGTATCGATACGAATGATGGCCGTGCGACCCATGACAGCCGTTACACAATATCTCAAATCAGTAATTTTGAGATCAGAGGGCTTGGAGGCTTTTTGAACTTTAGAAGTTGTTTGTGCCATGGTATCTTCAAAAGTTAGCCCCATGAGTGTTGTCATGGCCATTCCACCCAATGCTGTTTTCTTTAAAAAACTTCTTCTGTTATCTGGAGTCGTGGGGCTATCAATCTCTTCTTGCCTGCTAGCCACCGCTTTATTTTCGCGTTCCTTATTCTGTTTAATAATTTGTTGAAGTACGGATTTCATAATATATCGGTTAGGTAAAACTTTTTGAAATTCACTCTGATTAATAATTTCGCTCTTTTAAATAATCATCCAGCTCCTTCTTTGTCATCGGTAGCTTACCCGGATAATTGTTTATCCAATTGAGAAAATCTTTTTTGATTGCTTCCGTCCATTCACTATCAATTTCACCCGCCAAGTATTTCTTTTCACGCAAGCGTAGATGACCAAACTGATCACGCAATGCAGTAACCTCAGCGGTGAGGACTAAATTTTCGGCTAAGTGTGCAGGGATAAAGATGGTTCCATACTTTTTTGCAAGGACAATATCACCCGGCAATACGGTGGCTCTTCCTACTCGAATAGGGGCATTAATTGAAGTTAGCATCATCTGATTGATGTAAGATGGATCTTGTCCTTTTATCCATGCATTAAATCCTTTTATTTCTTCCAACCCTTCCTGATCTCGCACTGAGCCATAAAAGATGACGCCTCGTTGCGATTTTGCGTAAATGGAATTACCAAGGTTATCCCCTATTAATGTGCCATCAGCAATCTTTCCATAGCCATCCGCTACGTACACATCGCCCGGAGTTAAAATATCAATTGGCCATGAGTTTGTTCCTCCTTTCTGCGCACGATTTTCAACTTTCCCTTGCTCTTTTACTTGATTTTGAAAGTCCGGACGCAAGGGCATGTATTGAGCCGTAACAACTCTGCCCGTCATGGCACTATCGGGCCATATCACTTGCCAGTCGCCTTCATATTGATTGTTGTACCCTTTGTTCCTTAGCACTCCCCAAGCCTCCTCAATGGAAATATTTTTTAATCGCGCTAAGATTGCATCAGAGACTTTTGGTCGCCCGTCAGGAAATCGTTCTCCCTTCCATTCAGAGGTGAGTGCTTTGATGTACTCAGGCGAAGAGCCAACACGTTGGGCCTCCGCATAAAAACTAACAATAATGAATGATGCGAATAAAATTTTCTTGATTGTCATAAAATTATTTTCTTGTTTAACATTTTTTATAAACTGCGGTTTTGTACCTATTCAAAAAAGGGAACTCCTGGTGTTGCGTACTTCTTCATGCCTTCTTCATTTATTTCTACACCAATTCCTGGTTTCTCTGAAAGTCTTATAAAACTATTTTCAACCATAGGTCCCTCATAGGTTACTATCTCCTTAAACATAGGATCTTTATGAAAATAGATTTGCCATTCGAGTATCATAAAATTTGGAACAGATGCACAAACATGGCAAGAGGCCATTGCCCCTAAAAAAGAGGCTACCATGTGGGGAGCAAAAGGAACATAATACAGGTTTGCGAGATTAGCTATGCGTTGTCCTTCTCCTAATCCACCTGCTTTTTGAAGATCGGGCATAATAATATCAACGGCACCAATCTCAAGCATTTTTCTAAACCCATGAGCGAGGTAATGATTTTCGCCAGCACAAATTGGTGTACTTGTCGATTCTGTTATTAATTTATAAGCTTCCACATTCTCCGCAGGAATGGGTTCTTCGAGCCACATTAAATTTAATGGCTCTAATCGTTTCGCAATTGTTTGAGCGGTGGGTGCATCATATCGTCCATGCATGTCCAAACAAATATCAATGTTAGGACCTACTGCTGCACGAGCAGCTGTTACCTGATCAACCATCCTTTGCAATTCACCTGGGCTAGCCGTCCAGTTGTACAAATCATATTTGTTAGGATCATCACGCTGATCAAGATCAAACTTAATAGCATTGAACCCCATCTTTTTTGCCTCCAACGCAGCCTCTGCAAAATCTTTTGGTGTTGGAAGTCTGCTTTGATAGAGTGCGGTATCACAATACACTCTTATTTTGTCACGAAATTTGCCGCCTAATAATTGATATACCGGAACGCCAAGTGCTTTACCTGCCAGATCCCATAGTGCAGTTTCAACGGCCGTAAGTACGGCAACAAACATTCCAGATTGAGCCCCTTCAAAAAATCCAGATCTTCTTATGTCTTCAAATAGCCGATGTACATTTAATGGGCTTTGACCCTTTATGCGTTGCCCAAACATTTTCACTAAGTGATAGGTACCCGGTGTAGCGTCAACCCCTTCACCACATCCCCATATACCTTGATTGGTATGGATCTTTACAAACAAGCTATGCCCACCACGAATATATCCACACTTAATATCTGTGATTTTTAAATCTGAAGGGGCCGAAGACTTGAGCGTATTCTCTATGGCAGTTTCAAAGCCCTGACCAAAAGTAGCCATGGGCAGCATAGCGGCAGCAAGAGCACCTTTAGTTAGGAAGGAGCGCCTGGAAGAATTGTTTGAAGTTGATTTCATAGAGCAGTTAGTTTACCACGTTCTGTTTTTAAGTAATTCTTGAATTTGATCTTTAGGAACAGGAAGTTCATTGATATGATCATTCAACCACTTGAAAAAATCTTTTTCGATATCTTCCGACCATTTGTTGTCAATTTGTGCGGCCGAGTATTTCTTCTCGCGAATTCTGAGATGACCAAACATATCCCGCAGTCGCACGATTTCTGATGTCTTGACCACCTTCTCGGCCAGATGAGGGGGTATGAATATTACAGCTCCATCTCTCGCTAACACCACATCACCCGGCATCACTGTTGCATGACCGATACGTGTGGGTTGATTAATACCTACCAACGTAGTATTGAGTTCACCATCCGGGTTGTTCAAATGATGGGATGGGTGATAAGACCTGTACAGAGAGGTAAATGATTTCATTTCTTTTAACCCATTGATATCACGAATGGCTCCGTCATAAATAATTCCATTTCCTGAATTAGTAAGTATGGCTGTGCCTACATTGTCGCCAATGGTGGGTCCGTCTTCATGCGCTCCAAACTGATCCACTACATAAACATCTCGTTTAACAAGCATCGCTACTGTCCATGCATTTTGGGATTTTATTCTTCCATCTCTATTGTGCCCTCTATTATCGATAGCTCTATGAATGTCAGGCCGTCCGGGCATAAAAGTAGCTGTAACTGCACGGCCAACTAATACGCTATCAGGATTGATTGATTCCCAGCCATCTTCATATTGATACTTGTAATTGGCACCTTTTAACACGGCCCATGCCTCTTCAAGGGTCACCAATTTCATCCTATTCAAGATGGCATCAGGTACCTTTGGCCGACCATCCGAAAAACGTTCACCTTTCCATTCAGGTGTTAAAAAAAGAAGCTCTTCTTTTGAAATCTGTTGAGCATAACAGAATGAATTGATCAGTACGGCCAATAGGGTGTGTAGTGGATAACTTTTTTTCATTTTTTTCACGGTGTCAATCTGAAACTAGGCGATCAATAAATAATGTTGGAGATTTAGTATATCCTCAATGTGGAAAAAGAAAAATAGAGAGGTAACATGGTATCGTTACCTCTCAATTATCGATTAGTTTTTACTTAGCCCACCAAACTTTTGTACCCAATGCATCAGGTCCCCCCAGTGTTGAGATAGCATTGGTAACATTTGCTGTATTAACTATTTTCTCAGCGTCCGGATAAGGAAGCCGCTGGATAAATGCACCGGGTACCTGGCTTCCTGGATTGGGATTGGGTGCAAGTGCTGGATAATTTATTCGTCTTAAACTTGCCCACGCTTCATGGCCACTAAGGAACGAAGCCACCCAATATTGATAGCCAATCTGAGGTAGAGCAGTGGCCAGAGAGCCATTTAATAATGTACCCTCAGCGCCATTAACATAGGTGTCTCTATCAGCAGTTGCAACTTTAGATCCCGGATCAAACAATTCCATTTGATCCATATGGGTTATTATTCCAGCCTTAAAATAAGTGGCAGCATCGGCAAACGTTAAACCTGAAAAACCGCGCATAGCAGCTTCAGCGAGTAAGAGATTCGTTTGTGCAGCAGACACCAAAAACAGAGGCGATGTTCTTTTCACCATGCGGTTTCTATCAACCTGACTGTAGCAAAACCGATTGCCAGTTCGTGGCGCAGCTGGGGTTCCATACATTCCACCTGGAGGCAAGGTTGCTCCGGATATATCTGCTTCGCCATCGGTACTTCCAATCGGAGTTCCAAACTGATCAGCTGGATTTTTACTGCCATTGGCAAAGCCATTAGCGGTTTGATCCCCTCCACTTCTCGCACCTCCATATCGAATCGCAATAGCTGCTAATCGAGGATCGATTACAGTAGTGTTTCCCACATTCCCAACAGTTCCTTTAAGTGCATCCACAAAAGGTTGAGCAAGGTAAAAGTTAGCTGCTTCTCCTCCGTTAACCGTATTCCCAAATCCGTTCACAAAATTGGCATCGTGTCTAATGATAGCATTATCTGCGTTTACAACGATAAGATTGTTAGCAACATTACCACCAATTGCGGCAGTCACCGTTGCAAGTGCTTTTGCCGGATCTGCTTTTGTTAAGCGCATGCCAGCTCTTAATAAAAGGGAATTTCCAAACTTCTTCCATTTGACAACATTACCGGCAAAAAGTGCATCTCCAGTTTCAACTTTGCCGGCTACCCCTAATGCGGCAACAGCTTGAGTTAACTCATCAATAATCTTAGGATAGATGGATTGTTGTGTTTCATACTTTGGGAAGAAATTTTGAGTCGTGTAACCTCCACCTGCTTCTGTATAGGGAATATCTCCATACGTATCCGTAATAATCATAAATGCATTTGCCTGAATGATCCTTGCCATATTATAGAGATTTGCTCGGTTTGCATCACTTTTAGTGCGTACAATAACATCATTCGTATACTTAATTACATTTTGGTAAAAATTATTCCAATTAAGTGGTGTGTTATTAACATTCACCGTGTTAAAATTTCCACCTTCTAACACACCTGTATTTGTTGAAAACCATTGCTGAACAATAGCTTCTTCATAAACGAGGCTGTTGTTTGGTGATGAAGCTATAATGGCGTTGTTCAAAATAAATACCGGGTCGAGACTGATAGCCCCGCTTTTGCTTCTATTCAGCTCATCAAATCCTTCATCACAGGCTGTGGTAATAAGCGTGAATGACAGAGCCAGAAATAATATGTTTACTATCTTTTTCATGATCAGTCGTATTAAAATTTAACATTCAAATTGAAACCAATACTCCTTGTTGGTGGAACGGTAGGAGATTCCATCCCAGCCACATTATCAGAACTGTAGCCAAATGCTTCGGGATCAATATTATCAGCCCATTTTTTTAACATGAAAACGTTATTAGCTACCAGGCTTAACTTCACTCCTTTGACAGGAAATGAGGGCTTTAAAAACTTAGTGAAGTCATATCCAGCCGTGATTTGCCGGAGTTTCCAAAAGCCTGCATCATAAATCACAGGTTCAATTAAAGCCCGGGCTCTTACCACAGAGAAATAGTCTTCATTTCTAGCGGAAGCAGTATTTACTCCGCCTGATTCATTTACGCCTACACCCACTACTCTGCCAGGATCATTACCATTTACATCCAGCGTGCCACCCTCTCTACCTTCAAGCGTCATCTTATGAAGTCCGTGACGAATTGCGTTGAAGTTTGTACCCGATAACAATTTACCGCCCAATTTAAAGTCAATCAAAAATGACAGGATAACACCTTTGTAATTTACTGTGTTCGTAAACCCGCCAACCCACTTTGGCAACGCACTTCCGAAGATCATATTACTAGTCGTTAATGGCAATCCATCTGCGCCAAATACAATTTGTCCGTTAGCGTCTCTCCGATAACCATTACCCACAATTTGACCCATTGGTTGGCCAACGATCTGTTGCAAAAAGCCATTGAATACGTGGTTTCCAACTGTTATTCGTTCTCCTTCTTTTGCTGTTAATAAGCTGAGCACTTTGGTTTGATTGTAAGCTCCATTAAAGGTGAAATCCCATCTGAAATTGCTGGTTTCAACAGGCACGATGTTAATCATCATTTCAATTCCTTTATTTTCACTTTCACCACTGTTGATGCGTGTGTTAGAAAAACCAGATGCATTTGAGATTTGAGCATTTACTATCTGATCGCTTGTAAGTTTTCTATAGGCAGCCAGATCAATTGCCAATCGGCCATTGAACATTTTCAGATCTAATCCTATTTCTGTTTCTGCAACACTCATCGGTTTCAGATTGGCATTTGGTACTGTTGCACCAAAACTTCCAACAGGTTGTCCGCCAAAGGGTGCTGCGCTTGTACTATAAAAGAGTTTGTCGGCATAGGGGGGCACATCCGTATCGCTACCTGCTTGCGCGTAGGCCACTCTCAATTTTCCAAAATCTATCCAGCCTGGCAAATCAAATGACTCTGAGAAAACATAACTCAACGAAACCGAAGGATATAAGATACTTCGGTTCGCAGGTGACAACGTTGAGAACCAATCGTTGCGTGCCGTTGCATTCAAATAAATAAACTGCTTATAATTTACCTCGGCCGATCCATAAAGTGAGTTAACCTGACGTTCAGACAAATCATATAAAGGATCCTTTAATCTTCCATTCTGAACGGTATAAAGACCTTGCACAACGAAGTCAGTTACCTGAACACTGTTTAAATCAGAACGTCTCTGCATTTGGTTGCCCCCCGCAGTAATGTTGAGTCCAACATCACCAAATTGTTTCGTACCGGATAACAAGAAATCAACATTCGTTTCCCTAAACCTTCTAGATTCTTGGGTGAACGTTCCGTTTACAAAACCTGGAGTTGCAGAAGCAATTCCGCCTTGATTGAGGTTGTTTTTTCCTGTCGGGAAGTTCGTGTAATCTTGATCTCGCGACCAATAATCCTGTCCAACACGAATTTGACCAAAGAGCCACTTTGTAAAATCATATTTTACTGAAAGGTTGCCAAATATTCGATCTCTGCGAACATTCTGTTTCACTTGTGATAATACCCAATACGGGTTAGTACGGTTTGTAAAACGTGAATAGCTATATTCACCACCCAAGGTATTGAATTGATTATCTCTTAGTACGTCATTGGGCATCGTATTAGCCATGGCATATAACGAAGTAGGTATGGAGTTATCCTGCTCAGAAACAACCGGAGGATTCTTGTTGTACTCGTTGGAATAATTCATATTTCCCTTGAAACTTAACTTATCAGATAAATCATATCCAAACCCCATATTGATGGTTTTTCTATTGTATGAATTATTGGGAGTGACACCGTCACTTGTCATATTCGCAATTGAAAGATTCATTCCACCCTTATCGCTATTCGCTGCCAGTGAGACAGTGTTAGTAAGGGTTTTTCCATGTCTGTAAAAATCTCTTAGCCTGTTCTTTTGGGCAGTATAGGGCAAAACGAGATTGTTATATAACACTTGCGTCATACCCGGTTTAATCCTTGGTCCAAATGACCATTGGCCAGTAACTGGATTTGCTGTAGCGTTGGGTGATGCCGGCCCTACACCATTTTCTCCTTGTCCAAATTCATATTGATAATCGGTAAAGTCCATCACCTGATCATCTGTATAATTCATGTTATAGGTTACACCAATTCCCTTTTCCTTACTTCTTGATTTTGTGGTGATCATGATCACACCATCTTTAGCCCGTGATCCGTATAAGGCAGCAGCAGCGGCACCTTTTAAAACGGTCATACTTTCTACATCATCCGGGTTAATACTGGTTAATCCGTCTCCTCCGTCTGTGGTTGCTCCACCACCCCTGTTTCCGATAGAGTTATCACTGCCCTGATTACCTGGGTTAGTACCAAAATTTGTGTTATCAATTGGAACACCGTTGATAACGATTAACGGGTTATTTTGACCACCGATAGAAGATTGTCCACGAATACGGATTTTAGATGTTCCACCTGGGCCCGTACCTAATGATGATATATTTACACCGGCAATCTTGCCCTGGAGAGAATTCATTATGTTAGGTGTACGATTAACTGTGAGTTGATCAGAACTTACCTTTGAGGTGGCATATCCCAAACTCTTAGCGGATCTTTCTATCCCCAATGCGGTTACAACGACTTCATCCAGCGCTTTGGCATCCACAGCCATTGAAACATTTACAACATTCCTTCCTTGCAAGGAAACCTCCTGAGTTTTATACCCGACAAAAGAGAAAACCAGAATGGCATTCGCGTCATCAACAGAAAGGTTATAAGCTCCATTGGTGTCAGTGGTTGTGCCTGTTGCTGTGCCTTTTATTACAATATTCACTCCAGGAAATCCACTGCCATTTTCGTCAACAACTTTTCCTGAAACCTGAACTGCAAAAGTCGATGCTCGGGGTTGAACAGGAAGTGTAATTCCCTGTGGATTAAAACTCAAAGAAGGAGTAATGAAACTGAGAAGTGAATTAGTCGATGCTGTGAACTCACTTTTATTTTGATTTTTTTGTTTCTGAATTTTTTGAAAAATCACGTAAAATTTTTCACCTGCTTTTTCGAAATCCAGATTAGTTTCTCTAAGAATTGATTTTAAAGCATCGTCAACCGACTTGTAAGAATCTCGGAACTGATTGACTTCTTTGTCTTGTACAAGTTCATCCTTGTAGGCGATGGAAACATCAAACTTTTTTTCCAGTTGACTGAGCCCTTCTTTAAGGGAAACGGCATCTGCTCTGAAAACATCCAGCGTTGTCTTCTTTTGCACAGAAGCATACACCTCAGCATGCTGTGGCATTGCCTGGTACACAACCAAACAGCAAAAGCACATAATTAGGTAAAGCTTTCTCATAAGGGTTAATTAGGGTTTGTTTGATTAATAGGTTCAAGGAATAGATATCTGTTATTTTCATATACAGCTTCGATTTGAAAAATTTTAGTCATGTTGGCTACGAAACTTTGCGAGTCGCCAAGTGGCATCGTTCCTGAAGCTGTCTGATCAAGCATCTCGCTCTTTTGCACTTGTATTTCCAATCCATAATTATCAGACGCCATACGAATCATTTCCCGAAGAGGAGTTTTATTAAGATTAATCTTTTGTTCTGTCCACGAAACGTAATTGATAGGGTTTACCTGGGCTAGCTTAAACTTATCCCTCTTAAACTCAACCAATTCTCCAGGTTTCATCAAAATTTTCCCCTCCTTTTTCTTCATGGGAAAACTCAAGGTGATCTGCCCTGAACTGAGTAGTACTTTAGTTTCCTGCGAACGATGATACACATTGAACTCAGTTCCCAGCACTTCCACATTCACTCCCTTCGAAGTTTTAACTTTAAAAGACTGGTGATCTATTTTATGACGCACTGAAAAAAAAGCTTCGCCATCCAACCAAACCTCTCTGGCAGTTTGGTCTTCCCAATGATCATTGAAAGAAATTTGGGAGTTAGCATTTAAAATTACCTTCGAACTATCAGGAAGTATAATAGTCTTAGTTTCACCAAACGTGGTGGTGTATTCGGTTAACTGCTGCTCTGATGTCCAAAATATAAAACTTACAAAAGAGGTTATTAGCATAGCTGCCGCTGCAAACTGCTTCATCCTCAAACTGGAAAGAAAAAGGATATTCTTACTGGCTCCCATTCCCGTATCCATCTGAACTTTGCGCCACAATGCAGCAACACTTGCTTGCGATAAACTGTAATTCGGAAAGGTAATTTGTTTTAGAAATTCTTGGGCCTCTTCAATCTCTTGCCTTTTATCAGGATTGTTAACTAACCAGCCTTGCCAGAATTCATTGCATTCTATATTCGTTGAACCCACCCACAGTTGAAAGTATTCATCTAGCACAAAATCATGTGCTGAATATTTTCTATAGTTATCTAGTGAAATTCTCACAATCGTTTGCGCTAATACTCTGTATAAGAGTAGGGGCAATCAATTTCCTCATCATTTTTTAAGAAAAGTTTTTTGAAAAGCTCGATTTTAGATCAATTAAGTTGAATCGGAATGGCCAAACAACTTAAATTAATAACTAAACCGAACAACCAAATCCTATTTGGCCCAAAATAGATGTGAGAACAATAGCACCAACACGAGGTTTTTTCTTTATAAAAGAAACAAGATGATCACGCAAAGTATGCACAGCCTTTGAAAGCAGATTATGAGCAGATTCAACAGAAATCTCCATTACGGATGCAACTTCACCATAGCTGAGTTCATTATAGAATTTCAATAAAACCAATTCGTGCTGGCGCTTGGTAAGAGCCTTCAAGGCAAACTGCAATTGTTTAGTCTGCTGCTCATTTGTTTGCTCAATGATTAAAGATTCTTCATAGGTTAAATCTGTTTCTACAAAGTCTTTGGCATGATCAAGATGCAAAAATGAATTTTCCTTTTGATTGATTTTTTGCAATAATAGGTTCCGGAAACTTTTAAATAAATAGTAATTCACAACCTCAACATCGGCAAGTTGGCCACGTCTTGCCCATAAATTGGTATACAATTCCTGTATGGTATCAGAAACAATTTCTTTTTTGAAGCAAAGATGCATACCATAGTTGAAGAGCTTGTTTACATATCTTTTATACAGACCTGAAAATGCAAGTTCATTGCCCTTTTTAAAGCTCTGCCATAGCACTTTATCTTCAACCGATTGAGTCAGGTTGTTTTTGATTTTTTGATTAAGCAGGGGATTGTTGGAACTACCCATAATCTTGTCGAAATTCAAGCTATAAAATATTTCAACTGATTGCAACATTGATTTTGCAAGCATTCAAATTTTATCGGAAAAGCCTTTTCATTCCTACATTTACGTGTCCGACTTACAAGATTTTGAAAAATAGTAGCATTGGTGTCGCTTTAGTGATCCTGTTTTCATGCAGCATCAACGATCAGGATCCAGAAGTTGATTGCTCAAAAAGCGCCTTACAAATTTCCCTCATTCAGAAAAAAGATCTTTTATCTTGTGCCTTTAATAATGGCGAAATAGAAGTTCTGGCTCAAGGGGGTTCTCCGGCCTATACATTTACTTTGAGTGGCAAGGCAGAACAATCAAGTCCAATCTTTAAATCGCTATCGGCTGGTATCTATTCAATTGTTGTTCTCGATTCAAAAAAATGCTCAGACACCTTGCAGGTAGAAATAACCAATTTTGAAACTACACTCACAGCAATTGCTGTCGCCACCAAAAACTCGATGTGCCTAACCCCTGATGGCACGTTAAAAATAAGACCCACAGGGGGCGATGCCCCTTTCACGTTTAGAATCAATAACGGAATTAGTTCAAACGATTCACTCTTCAACAATCTTAGCCACGGCTCTTATTCTGTTTTTGTACGAGATATGAAGAATTGTACTTACACCTTTACTGCCAATGTGCCTCGTGGCAATACAACGGTGAGTTGGTTAACCCAGATTAAACCCATCGTGGATGTATCGTGTGCAAAATCAGGTTGTCATATTAATGGCACCGGCCGAATAGACCTTACTAAGTTTGATGTGGTAAAAGCCAATGCAGTCCAAATAAAAACAAGAGTAGCTAACAAATCGATGCCTTTTGATGGTTCGCTCACTTCAGATCAGATTCAATTGATAACCTGTTGGGTAGCTGATGGTGCGTTGAATAATTAAATGAGAATGTGCTTTTCGATAAATCAATCAGTTTTTTTTAAATATTTTATTACTTTTAACTCACTTAAACTTTATAGCTATGTCAAAAGGAATGGACGTTAAAAAAGCCGACAAGAAAAAGCCCCTGAAAACATTGAAAGAAAAGCGGGCTGAAAAAAAAGCAAAAAAAGCAGGTAAATAATTACCTAACTCAGCCCTCCATAGAGGGCTGAGTTTTTATAATCGCTTGCAGCGAAAAGTATCTCAATTATCAAAAGCAACACACTCAATCAAGAGTAAGGATTTCAACAACTACCATAACAATCTCCATGGAATCCTTGAAAAGGTTCCTATTTTTGTGCTTACGTTCACCACTATGATTGTTTTCTTTCGGGCTCCTGCTTCTACCCTTTACGCGGTAGAATGCGCTCAACCTTTTGATACTCAAGACTATGAAAAACTGATCTGGCTTTTTGGTGGTGCTAAGCCTCTGGAAGCAAAGTCGATTGGCGGTCATTTTATTGGTCCTCGAAAGGAAATGATCACCCCCTGGAGCACAAATGCAGTAGAGATTACGCAAACGATGGGCATTAAAGGCATCATCAGAATTGAAGAATTTTTCGAAGTCGGTAATGAAGCCGCAACCCATGACCGGATGCTTCAACGAATGTACTCCGAACTCGATCAGGAATTATTTACAATTCATCACTTTCCTGAACCGATTTTTGAAATTGAGGATATAAAATCCTTTAGCGAAAAAGAAGGACTTGCATTAAGTCAGGAGGAAATTGATTACCTGAACGATGTTAGTTGGAAATTGGGTCGCAAACTTACCGATAGTGAAGTGTTTGGCTTTTCACAGGTGAATAGTGAGCATTGTCGTCATAAAATTTTTAACGGTACGTTTATTATTGATGGTGAAGAAAAAAAGTCAACACTTTTTCAGTTGATTAAAAAGACCTCGAAAGAAAATCCGAATTACATTGTATCAGCTTATAAGGATAACGTAGCCTTCATCAAAGGTCCTTCTGTAGAGCAATTTGCTCCTACCCGTGCCGACATACCCGATTATTTTAAAATTGAGGATTTCGATTCTGTTATCTCACTTAAAGCAGAGACACATAATTTTCCAACAACCGTTGAACCGTTCAATGGTGCCGCTACAGGCGGGGGTGGTGAAATACGCGATCGACTTGCAGGTGGTAAAGGTTCTTTACCGTTATCCGGAACTGCCGTTTACATCACCTCCTATCCAAGATTAGAAAATGGACGGCAATGGGAGAAAAAGTTTGAAGCGCGCAACTGGTTATATCAAACTCCTGCTGAGATTTTAATTAAAGCTTCGGATGGTGCCAGCGACTTTGGAAACAAGTTTGGCCAACCCCTTATTGGTGGAAGTGTGCTTACGTTCGAACATTTCGAAAATAATAAAAAGTTTGGGTTCGATAAAGTAATCATGCTGGCGGGTGGTGTTGGTTATGGAAAAGAGAAAGACAGCAAGAAAGAACATTTAAAGGCAGGGGATAAAATTATTTTGCTGGGTGGAGATAATTATCGCATTGGCATGGGTGGTGCAGCCGTTTCTTCAGTAACAACCGGTGAGTTTGGCAATGCATTGGAATTAAATGCGGTGCAACGCTCAAACCCTGAAATGCAAAAACGGGTGATGAACGCCATTCGTGCGATGGTTGAGTCAAATGAAAATCCAATTGTTTCTATTCACGATCACGGAGCAGGAGGTCACTTGAATTGTTTTTCTGAATTATTGGAAGAAACGGGTGGCACCATTGAAATCGATAAACTTCCCATTGGTGACCCTACTTTATCGGATAAAGAAATCATCAGCAATGAGTCTCAAGAACGCATGGGTGTTGCTATTAATGAAAAGCACGTGGCTACTTTTAAAGCTGCGGCTGATCGTGAGCGGGCTCCTTTGTATGTAGTGGGCACTGCTACTGGCGATCATCAGTTTAAGTTTGTTGACAACAAGAAAAATACAAAGCCGGTAGAGCTGGCTATGAGCCATCTGTTTGGTTCGTCACCAAAAACAATTTTACAAGACGCTACCTCTAAAGAAAAGTTTGAGGCTGTCAGTTACGATTCCTCTAAATTAGTTTCCTACTTAGAACAAGTGCTGCAATTAGAAGCGGTGGCCTGCAAAGATTGGTTGACTAATAAAGTAGATCGCTCAGTAACAGGTCGCGTGGCAACTCAACAAACATGCGGTCCTATTCAGCTTCCGCTGAATAATGTTTCCGTGATAGCCTTAGACTTTACGAGCCATAAAGGAATTGCGACTGGAATTGGTCATGCACCTGGCGCAGCTCTAGTAGATGCTGCTGCAGGAAGTAAGTTGGCGATTGCTGAATCGTTGCTCAACATTATCTGGGCTCCGCTTACCTATGGATTAAGAGGTGTTTCGCTTAGCGCGAACTGGATGTGGCCTGCAAAAAATACTGGTGAAAATGCAAGACTGTATGCTGCTGTTGAAGCGGTAAGTGATTTTGCATGCAACCTCGGCATCAATATTCCAACCGGAAAGGATTCCCTTTCGATGACACAAAAATATCCGAATGGTGAAGTTGTATTTTCTCCAGGCACAGTGATCATTTCTGCAGTAGCCGAAGTAAGTGATATTCGCAAAACGATTTCACCAGCCTTGGAACCCGTTATTGGTTCTAAACTTATTTACATCGATTTCTCAAAAGACAAATTAACACTTGGCGGTAGCAGCTTCGCTCAGGTGGTCAATCAAATGGGAACAGAGACACCAACCGTTAAGGACGATGGTTATTTTGTTCAAGCCTTTGACACTGTTCAGGAATTAATAAACCAAAACCTTGTTTTAGCCGGTCATGATATTTCTTCTGGTGGTTTAATCACGACTCTACTTGAAATGTGTTTTCCCACGCCCAATATCGGATTATCCGTGGATATAAAAGAGTTAGGCGATGATTTAGTAAAAGGATTGTTCAGCGAAAATCCGGGAATCGTAACACAAGTTTCACAATTCGCCACTGTTGAAAAATTACTGTCAAGCAAAAAGGTTAATTATAAAGTAATCGGTGAGGTCAGCTCAGGCAGAACATTGTCAATTGCTAATTATAAATTATCCATTGATGATTTACGCGCTAAGTGGTTTCATACTTCCTACTTGTTAGACAAACTGCAGCGACCAAAAGGTCACGCAGAAACACGAAAAGAAAATTTATTCAAACAAGTATTAGAATATAAGTTCCAACCCAAGTTTGATGGAAAATTTTCTACGTACAGCATTGATTCGAAGCGAAGAACTCCAACCGGACTAAAAGCCGCCATCATTCGCGAGAAGGGTGTGAATGGTGATCGTGAAATGGCCTATGCACTTTACTTAGCCGGCTTCGATGTTAAAGATGTTCACATGACTGATCTAATGACCGGTCGTGAAGATTTGACTGAAGTTAACATGATTGTGTTCGTTGGAGGATTTTCAAACTCAGATGTATTAGGCTCTGCCAAAGGTTGGGCGGGTGCGTTTCTCTACAATCCAAAAGCAAAAGCAGCACTTGATAATTTTTACAAACGTGATGATACGCTAAGCCTGGGGGTTTGCAATGGGTGTCAGCTAATGATGGAATTAGGTTTGGTGTATCGCGACCTTGACATGGCTAATCATCCTAAAATGCATCACAATGGCTCTGGTAAATTTGAGTCCATTTTTATTTGCATGACAATCCCGAAAAATAATTCAGTACTGCTGCAGAGTTATGAAGGTGCGCAACTAGGTGCGTGGGTAGCTCATGGCGAGGGGAAATTTAATTTAAAGAATCATAAAGAGTATAAAGTAGCAGCAACCTATACCTATCCGGAATACCCAGGTAATCCGAATGATTCTGATTTTTCGGTGGCAGCTCTATCATCAAAAGACGGAAGACATCTTGCGATCATGCCGCATATCGAGCGCTCCTTGTTTCCATGGAACTGGGGCTACTATCCAACTCAACGCAAATCTGATGAAGTTGGCCCCTGGATAGAAGCCTTTGTAAATGCGAGGGAATGGGTAAAGAGTAAGACGAAATCCTAACATCAAATATTCTACTTCTTAAGAGATTGGGAATCTCTTATTCCCATAGTGTGGGGAAATAAATGCCCGCAGCTAATGACTATACATGATTAGCGTGTCTATTCTCTTTATTTATTAATGGCATGATAATGCAGCAATATCTATCATCTCTAAAATAATAAAAACTTATGAAAAAGAACTCACTTCTTTTGATGTTGGTATTTGCCTTTGTTTTATTACAAAGCTGCGGACCCAAAGCAGAAGATAATTCCGCTGCAACTGAAATGGATGCAGCCTCTGCTCAAGCCAAGGTTCAGGAAGATCGCGCTAACAAAGTCGCAAAGATTGAAGCTGCCAGAGCTGAAAAACTTGAACAACGCAGACTGGCTGCCATTGAAAAAGCTAAAACTACCCTTACGTATAAAGATGCTTCTGGAAAAGTAATTTATAATAAAGCGGAAGTCAATCCAACCTACGTGGGTGGAAATAAAGAGATGATGGCCTACCTTCGTGATAACCTTATTTATCCTGAACTGGCGCAAAAGAATGGCGTGGAAGGTACCGTATTTGTAGATTTTATTGTTGGCGCCAAAGGTGTAATACGGGAAGTAGTTGCCACCGATGTAACAAATGATGAAATGGATCAGTCATTAAAAGCAGAAGCAATTCGTGTGGTAACTGCCATGCCAAATTGGGTTGCAGGTACGCAACACGGAAAAGCTGTTGATACAAGCTTCAGTGTACCTATTACTTTTCAGCTTTCGAATTAAAAGTTTATAAAATCGAGGGAAGAGTTTCCGACTTTAACATGTTGGGAACTCTTTTTTTCGCAATTCAAGAACCACCCAATGTAACCTTTAGCATGATTCTGTTAAAGGCAGCGACCTAAATGTTCTGAAATTGACCGCAGTTTTCTTTGTTAAATTTCCCAAGATCAACAGTTAGCGCTCCTCTTACTTTGCGAGTTTATAAGGTTGAATTGAAAGAGTAAGGGAACTATTTAACACTATCCACTTTGCAATCGTATTCAGTGGGTATGGCATAACTTCTTATCATCAAATTATTCTATGCCGAATTTCGTGCTGCATTGATAATCCCAAACATACATCGGATTATTAATTTGCGGTATCGCAACTCGTAGATTTTATTTTTCTCCGTCTGATGACGCAAGTTTACCAACGCAAATTGTTGAATCGCAATCAAAGGTAGCACAATCCGCTCACGCAATCGCACTGAATCGCGTTGCACAGGATTATTATCCATGAGCTGTGCTAACCCTGAAACGTCCAAGACTTGATTTCTGGATAACTCAAATTCCGCAAACATCATTTCCCAAAACTGTCCAAACTCAGGATCGTCTTTAAGATATGTAGTTGCCTGATAATTCGTTTTGGTAAGCGACATCATACTATTCCCCAACAGGGTACGGAAGAAAAGAGATTCTCGATAAAATGTTTTTAATTTTTGGGCACCGTTTTTATCAGTCAAGCTTTTTAAAGCGGAACCCACTCCATAGAAACCTGGAATATTTTGTTTCATCATCGCCCATGAACCTACAAAAGGAATTGCACGTAAGTCTTCAAACTTCAGACCCTCCGTAGAACTTCGCTTTACAGGCCTTGACCCAATATTCGTATCGCCAAAAAAGGAAAGGGGAGTAACATTTTCCAGATAAGGAACAAAACGTGGATGATGCTTCAGTCCTAAATAAGACTGATAACCGATTTCAGCAAGTTCGTCTAAAATTTCTTTCTGGTCTTTCGATAACTGATTTTCCGCATTTTTAAAAACCGCTCCTTCTAATCCAGCCGATAGAAGTTGTTCCAAATTATATTTACATGAAGCGACCTTACCAAAATTAGAACTAATCGTTTGACCTTGTATCGTTATTTGGACTTCTTCATTTTCTATTGTCTCACCCAAGGAAGCATAAAAATCGTGCGTATTACCACCGCCTCGGGCTGGTGGCCCACCCCGGCCATCAAAAAATATTGCTTTCAGTCCATGTTTACGCGATGTTTCGGTAAGATTTTCTTTTGCCCGGAAGATTGACCAGTTGGCGCGCAAATAGCCACCGTCTTTTGTACCGTCAGAGAATCCTAACATGATCGTTTGATGGGCACTGCGAGCATCTAAATGCGAACGATACGCTTGGATACTGTAGAGTGCATGCATAATGTCGGGCGCATGGGCCAGATCATCAATCGTTTCAAAAAGTGGCACTACATCCAGTTCCAGTCCTCTACTTGTGCCCAATAGCAGTCTGGCTAACACAAATACTTCAATCACATGCAGCGAACTTTGGCAATTACTTATCACATACCGATGGCATCCCAGTACTCCATTTTTCTTTTGAATTGTTCCTATCGCCCGAATGCTATCCAGCGTTTCATTCACAAACACATCTTCAAATTGAAAATCATTCAATGATATTTTTAACGAAAGTAAATATTGGATTTGATCATTTTTGGATAGTTTCTCAAACTCAGCCGCGGAGATAGTTTTTCCTGATTTGAATCCAACATTCAAAATTTGTGACCAAACGTAATCATGCTTACGGCTATCCTGACGGATATCAAGGCTTGCAAAGTGAAATCCAAACAATTTTACTTTCAGAATGAAAATGTCCAACAAATCCAGAAACAAACCATCGTGCTCATCAATCAATTTCTTTCGCGCCCTCATTAAATCATCAACTAATTCATGGGCATACGTATATTCTCGTTCCGTACCATAGGCCCATTGGTATATCTTACGCTCTATGTCAATCACCACCTTATCTACGCCATGAAAGGTGAGCCTTCTGCGCAATGCACGCATGTCGCGATAGTAACATTTCAAAAGACTCTCTTGCAAGCGAGCCGCTACCTTGCAGGTAATCTCACTATTGACAAATGGATTTCCATCCCGATCACCTCCCGGCCAAAAGCCAATCACCACAAGACGGTCATTATTCCACTCCGCTAAAGGAATTTCCAAGGTTGAACAAAGCGATTGAATGATTTCAGGTATGGCCTGATAAAAAGTATTTTCTAAATACCAGCACAAACTAATGGCTTCATCATAAGGTGATGGTTTATCGCGATTGATAAAACCTGTTTTTCCTAATTGCTGAAGGAGCAAATTTATTTGAGCCAAATCATGTTCACGAATTGACTTTTCGAGATCCGTTAAAATACCTAGAACAGAGCCCGGATAAAATTGAGTAGGATGGGCTGTGAGTACTGTTCTTAAACTAAAGTCTTCGAGTCGCTTTTTTAACTCCTTTTCTTTCCGATCAAACTTGGTCCGTTGAAGCAACGAAGCGATCGTTCCTCTGCCTGCGGTATCATTAATCTGTTCAAAAGAGGAATCTTCTATCGAATCAAACAAAGCAATCTGTCGCTCCACATATTGGATAAACTTAAACAGGAGACCAAACTGCTCCTCATTCGTTGCTTGCGGAACGAGATCATTAAAAAACTGCTGTAGAATCTCGGATGCCGGTTGTCCCTTTTCAAGTCCTTCTTCACAGTACTGCTGAAGCAAGGGCAACAAGGTACCTGTTCGTGAAATATCCTGAAAAGGAAGGTTTAAAAATAGGCTATTGTAAATATGAAACCGAGCACCTACTGTTTGTTCGTATTTAGAGGTCATTGTACAAAAAACTTAGAAACATGAAATTTTTCCTGAAAATAGCGGAAAGAGTTTATTGTCTCAACTTTAAGCAAGAAACCTTTTCTTGGATTTAGGTTATGGCTAATTAGAAAGAAATTATCCCGTTTGCTTCCGGCAACAAAAAATTCTACCTTTTGTTAATATTTCAAATCAATATCTATGAGAAAACTTTACATGCCAGTGTTGGTTTTAGTGCTGTTCGGCTCGTGTCTTGGTTATAAAGAACTACCGGTTGAATACGATTACAGTTATCGAGGCAATTTCAAAAAATACAAGACTTTTGAATTGATGCGACCAGTTGGATTGAACGACTCCACCATGGTTAACGAGGTAGTTGAGAAATCGATTATTTCGCGAATGAAGTTTCTGGGGTATCGTCAATCCGAAACTCGACCCCATCTTATTATTGGATTTAAAATGTTTAATGATAGCCTTCGATTTAATGGCTACAATCAACCGGATATTGAAGAATGGGTAAAAAGTCAGAAGGAAGATTTAGACTATGATCCACACAAACTAAATCTCAAAACAGGCACTTTATTAATTCAGTTTTTTGACAGACGCCAAAACAGATCTATTTGGCAAGGGTATGCCACCACCCTGTATGGAAATATTAACTTTAACAACGAACGCCATCTGAGAAATGCCGTAATCTCTATTTTAGATAAATACCGATTTATGGCTGAAGGCTTTACGGAAGGCGGAACGGCCAATGCTCAGGATGACCTTGATTGAGGGGAAAAACCCATAACAAGGTTGAAAAACAGTTAAAGCCAACTTTTCCGGATTCAAAATTAATTCTACCTTTGCAGTCCTAAAATTAGGGTTGAACACTGTCCTATGGTGTAATGGTAACACTGCAGATTTTGATTCTGCCTTTCTAGGTTCGAATCCTAGTAGGACAACCAGGAATCCTCCTGATCGCCATCAGGAGGATTCTTACTTAAATAACAGGCGTATGGCAGTAAAAATCTTTTCCGGACGAGCAACTACCTACCTGGCAGAGAAAATCGCGCATGCCTATGGCGAACCTCTGGGAACCGTTAACTACCAACAGTTTAGTGATGGTGAAATGTCACCCTTTATTGGCGAATCAGTCCGTGGCCATGAGGTATTTATTGTTCAGTCTACGTTTGCTCCTGCTGACAACTTCTTAGAGTTGTTGTTAATGATTGATGCCTCAAAGCGTGCCAGTGCTGCCAATGTAAATGTAATTATCCCTTACTTTGGTTATGCCCGTCAGGACAGAAAGGACAAACCGCGGGTAGCTATAGGAGCCAAACTTATTGCCAACCTCCTTTCGGCAGCCGGAGCTCATAGAATTATGACTTGCGATTTACATGCAGATCAAATTCAAGGTTTTTTTGACATCCCTGTTGATCACCTGGATGGAAATTATATTTTCGTTCCGTACATAAAGGCACTGAATCTTAAAAATTTAATGTTTGCCAGTCCGGATGTAGGTGGCATTAAAAGAGCACGCAGTTTTGCCAAGCTTTTTGGATCCGATCTGGCTGTATGCGATAAATATCGCAAGGAGGCCAACAAAATTGAATCGATGCGCTTGATTGGCGAGGTGGAGGGTAAAGATGTGATTCTTGTTGATGATCTGGTGGATACAGCTGGTACTATTTGTAAGGCCGCAGCCATGCTAAAAGAAAAAGGAGCCACTACCGTTCGAGCCATTTGCACGCACCCGGTTCTTTCAGGAGGAGCTTACGATACAATACAAAATTCAGTTTTAGAGGAGATCGTGGTATCCGATACGATTCCACTAAAACAAGAATCATCCAAAATAAAAGTGCTAAGTGTTTCTGATCTTTTCGCGAAAGCAATTCGCAAAATTCATGATCATGAGTCAATCAGTTCCTTATTTATTCGTTTGTAATTCCTAGTATAATTTAAACCATAAAACAAAAAAAGTATGAAAACCATCGAGATTATAGGGTATCGAAGAGCAAATCTCGGCAAGAATGACTCTCAAAAAATCCGTGAAGCAGGAAACGTACCGTGTGTACTTTACGGAGGCAATGAGCAAGTGCATTTCCATGCACCCGTTATTTTATTCCGCGATTTAATTTACACCAACGAGGCTCACTTTGTTCATTTGAACATTGAAGGTGAAGAGTGCCAGGCCATCATGCAAGAAGTTCAATTTCACCCAGTAAGTGAATTGATTTTGCACGTTGACTTTTTGAAGATCAATGACGACCGCAAAATTAAAATGGATATTCCAACACGTTTAGTTGGCCAATCGCCAGGGGTCGCCAAAGGGGGAGCATTAGTTCGTAAGCGTGCCACGCTAAAAGTATTAGCGTTCCCGAAATTTATGCCTGATCATATCGATGTGGATTGTTCAGAGCTTGATTTTCATCATTCTGTTAAAGTAGGTGACCTGAAAATCGAGAACCTCGAGTTTGTTGATAAGAAAAATGTATCTATTGCTGTGGTAGAAGTGCCTCGTGCTGCAAAGTTGGCTGAGGAAACAGCTGCTGCGGCTGTTCCTGCTGCAGGTGCTGCGGCTCCGGCTGCAGGTGCTGCGGCTCCGGCTGCGGGTGCTACCGCTGCTCCAGCTGCGAAAAAAGACGAGAAGAAAAAATAGTTATTCGTTTTCCCAATACAAAAATCCCATACTCGCTGGCGAGATGGGATTTTTTGTTTCCCTCAATTTGTATCTTGCCCGTGAATGAAATTTCTGATTGCAGGTTTAGGGAATATAGGTCCTGAGTATGAACTCACTCGCCACAACATTGGCTTTTTGGTTCTTGATCGAATAGCCGACACGCATAAAATTGATTTTACAACCACCCGCCTTGCCGACAAAGCGGAAGTGAAGTATAAAGGCAAACAATTGCACTTGATTAAGCCCAATACGTTTATGAATTTGAGCGGCAAGGCAATTTGCTATTGGTTGCAAGAACTTAAAATTCCAAAAGAAAATCTGTTGGTAGTTGTAGATGATTTGGCTTTGCCTTTCGGCACCCTGCGCATGCGCACGAAAGGCAGCGCTGCCGGGCATAATGGCCTAAAAAATATTGAACTCCTGTTGGGTGGACAAGATTACTCGCGCTTACGCTTTGGCATTGGCAGCGAATTCAATAAA
The DNA here is from genome assembly GCA_016787755.1 of Cyclobacteriaceae bacterium. Lineage (GTDB taxonomy): Bacteria > Bacteroidota > Bacteroidia > Cytophagales > Cyclobacteriaceae > ELB16-189. The sequence continues at coordinate 402,144 of JAEUUA010000013.1, forward strand.
GGACAGCAAGTAGACTATGTACTTAGTAACTTTTCGCAGCCCGAAATTTCTGAACTCCCTGCCTACATGGATAAAGCGGCTGAAATGATTTACTCTTTCTGCACGATAGGGCCGGAACGCACAATGAATTTTATGAACAAATAAAAAAGTCGCCAGGGAAAATCCCTGACGACTTACCCAATCCACTCAATCAAACAAATATAATCTGAGTACCCTCTCCTTCCGCAAGTGCATACATATCCCCCACGGTAATTATGTTTTTCACTTCATCTACAAAGTCTTCCTTCTTTAAATGGAACATATCGGCCGCTAGCTTGCAGGCATAAATCTCTCCTCCCCCCGCTTCAATCATTTGTAAGAATTCAGTTACATGAGGCATATCCAATTTATCCATTTCCTTTTTCATCATATAAGAAGCAAAGGCTTCAAAACCAGGTAAACCAGCAACCATGGTTGGCATACCCGGCATAAAAGCTGGATTGCCTACTGTAGCTGTATGCAGATGATCTGCATTTTTCTTAGTTATAGCTTCCAGTCCAAAGAAGGTGAAAAACATCTTTGCTTGAATTCCTTCCATCAAGGCGCCATTGGCCATTACCAAGGCAGCATACACATCCTCTAATTTTCCTTTAGAGCAAATCACCAATACCTTTTTTACTTTCCCTTTATTTTTATCAACCACGGCAGCTTCTTTGGTGGTTGGTCTTTCTAATATTTCTTGCATGACAAAATAGTTTAAGGTTAAAAATATTAAATGCAGCTTGCCGGCTTGGGGATACCTGCAATTTTACTGGAAACCTTGAGTGGGCCACCAGGAAAGAGTGCATAAAACTGCTTGATATCAACGATTCCAGAATTACCCACCTTGCGTATACTCAGTGGTGTTCCCTCTGCCTGTTTGGCACGCAACCAGTTCAATACATCAAAATGTTTGCTCGTTAATACAATATCTTCTTGAGTGGCCATTTCAGTGGCTAGTTCTGGTGTCCATTGGTTCATATCTTTTAAATATCCCTCGGCATTTACTTCAATTTGTGTTCCATTATAGGTTAGCGTTTCCATATGATTTGTGGTTTATGATTGTTTAATATTTATTTAGTTTCAGCAATTTTTCCGGCCATCGACATATTGGTACTTACCGGAAGTTTTTTTCCTGTAAGAAGCATATGCCAATACACCCATTTGAAAGCGAGCTTACCATAATGATTGGCTCGGGTTACCTTCAATAAATCCATTGGCCCAACTACCGCAAATGGAAATTTCCCGGGCAATGGTTCCGTGTCATAATTAAAATCAATTAAAGTGCCTTTGCCATAACCAGTTTCAATAAAACAGTTGGCGTGACCATCAAACTTGTGATCCAGCGGTTCATTAATGATATAACTTAAAATATTCTCGGTAAGAATTTCAGCCTCAAAGTGTGCCACAGAACCCGCCTTGGATGCCGGAACGTTAGTAGCATCTCCTATCACAAACATGTTTTCATATTTCTTAGACTGAAGCGTATGTTTATCAGTCGGAATAAAATTCAAACCATCTTCATCACCCAGGTTGCTTTCCTCGATCACAGCATCTCCTTTATTCACCGGAACCGAAACCAGTAAATCAAAAGGAACTTCTTTGTCGTCATAAGAGATCAACACCTTGCGTTTATTATCTACTCGTTGCAGATAGAAATCAGGAATTACATGTATATTCTTCTCGTCCATCAACTTATTTAACATTTCCGTAGCCTTAGGCTTGGTAAACGCTCCAGATAGTGGCGTCACGTAAAAGATTTCAACCTTATCGCGCATTCCCTTTTCAGTAAAGTACGCATCAGCCAGAAAAGTAAACTCTAGTGGAGCAACGGGGCATTTGATTAACGTCTCGGCTAAATTGATCACTAACTTTCCACCTTGCCAGGTCTCCAGTTTTTTAGCGAGCTTAGTGGTTCCTTCAAACGTATAGAAATCAAAGATATCCTTATACCAAAGCTCTCCCTTAAGTCCTTCTGTTTCTTCAGGCACGGGAATAGTCCCAGTTGCTACTACCAGAACATCATAGGTAAGAACAGAGCCACTGGCAAGTGATACTTGATTCATCTCAGGCTCAATCTTTTTAATAGTATCTATCACAAAATTGACACCGTTTGGAATAAATTCTCGTTTGGGTTTAACTACATCCTCAGGTTGATATACACCAAACGGTATAAAAAGAAATCCGGGTTGATAATAATGATCCTCATCTTTATCAACAATTGTAATCTCCCAAAGATTTTTATTGAGATTCTTATAGAGTTTGTTGGCCATCATAGTTCCTGCTGTACCGGCCCCTAGTATGAGTAATTTTTTCATTTTCTTTGATTTGATTGGTGATACAAAGATATCTGCATACACTCTCATGAGTGATGATGATACTCAAGGACGTTTATGATCTTAGTCACTATTAGGGGATAGTTGTGTAACCTATGTTACACAACGCAACGATTTGTGTCTGAAGCATCCAGTTTTAGAATGAAAAACACAATCTGATCACTGTTGCTACAGTCAGCTTGACGTTTTCCTGATAAAAATAGGTTTCATAAAAAAACCTCTACAAGAATTGCAGAGGTTTTAATCGTTAAAAACTTGTCGGTTACTTAATCGGAGTAATAATAATATTTCGGTAATCGATTGGGCCATGATCGCCTTGCATCATGATGGGGCCCGGCTCGCCTTCTTTACTATCAATGGCACCACCGGTAATACCGGGTATCTCCTGATTGCAAATAATCGTTTTGTTGTTGCCGATCACTGTTACCATTCTTCCACGCAATGTAATGTCATACGATTGCCAATCACCTGGATTTTTAGCAACCATTTCGCTGGGCGGAAGAAATCCATAAATAGCTCCGAGATGCCCCACGGTCGGTTCCATGCCTTTGCTATCTTCAATCTGAACCTCATATCTCCCACGCAGGTAAACTCCACTGTTGCTTCCTTTCGAATAACGAAATTCGATATGCAATTTAAAATCTGTAAAGGTTTGATCACTCACTAAATTGGCTCCGGATTTTAGACTTCTCAACACGCCATCTTCCACTTTCCATTGGTTTTCGCCCATGGCATGCCAGCCTTTTAAATCAACGCCATTAAACAAAGTAATGGGTTCACCATATACAGGTTCACCTTCTCTTTTCAAGGAAGGTGCGCGAACGGCAGTCCACGTATATTTCTTTCCATCTACAAAAATCATTGTGCCTGATAATCCAGTTGATGTGATCATCCCTTCAAACTCCAGGTCACGGGTTTCTTGTTCCCATTGTGGTGGAATAGTGAAATTAAATTTTCCTTCCTTGAAATTTACTTTGGCGATGGGTCGAGCACTGCCCCCAGAATAGACAAATCTTCCTACTAATGTTTTAGTACCTGAGTGCTGAACTTCTAACCAGGAAGGAAGTTCTTTTCCATTCATGGTAATGGTCATATCCCAGCGACCTTCAAGAGCAGTTGCATCAGCAATAACAGGATTTGCATTTGTGGTTGAGAATGCAAACATTATTAAAGAAAATGATAGCACGTATTTCGAGATTTCTTGAGTTACAGGTTTCATAATAAATAATTTAGGGCTTTATCAAAGATCAGGAATTTTGATAAGTATTCATAAGTCAATTTTTAGGTGGTTATTGCGCGAGACAAGTAACCCTAAAAGGACACGCCAGCATAAAAATGAAACACGCGATTTTTGATGGCCGGAAAATCAACACCAGGTGCTGATTGCACATTGTTAAAAACATCAGAAAGCCCAAAGTTTAAACGGGCACCAAAATTTATTTTCTCAGTTGCGTTAATACCGGCACCAAACACTAGTGAAAAATCGGGTGATTTAGTAAACTCTTTTAAATCAGAATTTACCGATTGGTTACTGATGGTACCCACTTCTTTGGCCGACAACAAGAACCCAATCTGTGGCCCCACCTGAAAGGTTACTTTTTTACCCATCTCCATCAGCAACGGAATGTTGAGATAATTTAGTGTAGTGGTGGTTTTGCCGGTGGACACAAAGTTGGGCGGACTTACATAATTATCTTTTTGCCCCTGGCTGGAGAAATAAACCTCGGGCCGGAAGCCACCAGGTGTCTTTACATACATACCAATATGAAATCCGGGCTTGTAACTCGACTCGCTGTTAATTGAAGCGCTTAGGATTGCAAGGTTGAGGCCCGACTTAATACCTACCTGAGTTTTCTTATCCTGGCTAAAGGCAGTGAACCAGCCGATGAGTGTAATGACAAGGAGTGAATATTTTTTCATTGGCGTTTATTTATAAATATAGGATTTAAGGTATATATTTTTTTGCCGAGATGTTGGTCATTAACCTACAAAAATTACGTAATGAAATATATATCAAATTATACCTTCAAAGATTAAATAAGAACCGATGATAAAGATTAGTAGTGTGAATATTGAAAACAAAGCACCCCCAATTCCATATAGAGTTCTGTACTTTATAAATTCTATGGATTTGTATCTTTCTTTTTTAATGTAAATTCTATTTAAGTAGAATCGAATGACAATTTGTAATAGAGCAAATAAAATAATTATTAGAATTATTGGAATTTTTTTTATTTCAAAATAAAAGGATAGCAAATACATAAAAATCATATGAACGCTAAAAGTCAAAATTGCCGACAATCCTAACACAGTTGCTTCAGCCCCCTGGTATCTTTTGTCATATAACCACGAATAGTATAGCTTAAAGAAAAAATCCATTGTTAAAAACGTACGTCATCGTTCTATTCTGATAGATTAGATATGAACCAATCGAAAAAAACAAACAAGAAATAAGGAAATAAATAATACCACCGATAACATGAAGTACTGGATATTTTATTGAGATTCTTTCATAACGAGATTTAACAATGTAAATCCTCTCCAATAAATAGGTAACTAATACACCCGTGAGAACAAGACCAAGGGCAAAAATAATAGCTCCAATATCAGAAATCTTAATAAAATAAGAAGAAATAAATATGATGATTAAATAAAGATTCAATGTAAGAGGGCCAACTAATAGTCTATTACTTGCTTCAGCGCCAATTTCCCCTCTCTTCCTAAAATAAACGAAGTAGAATTTAAAAAGCATGTCAACGATCAGCATACTAGCTCAAACAATTTTTAAAGTAATAGACTTACCTCACTCCCGCCCCCGTACTCACCTCATCTGCAGGCGCCACTAATTTCAGCGACCCATCCTTATCTTCAGCCATCAAAATCATTCCTTGCGATTCAACACCCATAATTTTTCGAGGTGCGAGGTTTACTAAAATAGTTACTTGTTTTCCAATTACTTCTTCGGGTGAAAAATGTTCGGCTATGCCGCTCATAACGGTGCGTTTATCGATGCCGGTATCTACTTCAAGTTTCAATAATTTTTTCGATTTCTCTACTCGTTCCGCTTTTAAGATTTTACCAATGCGGATATCCATCTTTGAAAACTCATCGAAGGTAACTTCCGCTTTAGCGGGATTGGCCGGTTGATTCTCTAATTCCATTGCACGTTTTTTATCGAAAAGTTTTTTTATCTGCGCTTCAATCACTGTGTCTTCAATTTTTTCAAACAACAAGGGAGCTTCCCTTAATAAGGTGCCAGACTTTAACACATCGGCATTACCTGCTTGTTGCCACGATAGATTGCCTACTCCCAACAGGTCTTTTAATTTCCTGGATGTAAAGGGCAAGAATGGTTCGCCCACAATGGAAAGTGAAGCTGCAATTTGAAGCGATACATTTAAGATGGTCCCCACCCGATCCAAATCAGTCTTAGCTAATTTCCACGGCTCGGTCTCTGCCAAATATTTATTGCCGGTGCGGGCCAAGTCTATAAAGTGGGCAGTCGCTTCGCGAAACCGAAAGGTTTCAATTGAGGCAGCAATCTTTGCCGGAAAGTCTTTTAAATCTGCCAACGCTTTTTTATCCAACTCAGCAAGATCTTTTAGTGCCGGAACTCTACCCTCAAAATATTTCTGCGTAAGCACCACCGCCCGGTTCACAAAATTTCCGAAGATGGCTACCAACTCATTATTATTCTTGGCCTGAAAATCTTTCCATATAAATTCACTGTCCTTTGCCTCTGGTAAGTTAGTGAGTAAGGCATAACGCAGCACATCAGGCTTGTCAGGAAAGTCCTCCAGGTATTCATGCATTTCAATAGACCAACCCCGGCTGGTCGACATCTTATCGCCTTCCAGGTTCATAAACTCATTGGCCGGAACATTATCAGGCACAATGTATTCGCCCGTAGCTTTCAACATCACCGGAAAAATGATGCAATGGAAAACAATATTATCCTTTCCAATAAAATGAATCAGACGCGTGTCTTCATCTTGCCAGTATTTTTTCCAATCGTCTTTGTCAACATTTTCAAATTTACGTTGTGGCGTTGCAAACTTTAGGTTCCCCGAATGGACTTCATCAAACAAGGCCCTAGTAGCTGAGATATAACCAATGGGTGCATCGAACCAAACGTATAATACTTTGCCATCGGCATCGGGCAACGGAACCTTAATTCCCCAATCCAAGTCACGCGTCATCGCGCGTGGTTGCAACCCCGCTTCAATCCATGATTTACATTGACCATACACATTCGGCTTCCAATCTTGTTGATGAGATTTTAAGATCCATTCACGCAACCAGGGCTCATAATTTTCGAGTGGTAAATACCAGTGCTTTGTGGGTTTTAATACCGGAGCATTATCGCTTAGTGTTGACCGGGGATTAATTAACTCACGCGGACTTAGCGTTGAGCCGCAATTTTCACATTGATCTCCATACGCGTTTGTGTTACTACAGGTTGGGCATGTGCCTACAATGTACCGATCGGCCAAAAAGACCTTAGCCTCTTCATCATAATATTGTTCAGAAGTTTCCTCTTTAAACAATCCCTTATTATAAAGATTTAAAAAGATCTCTTGCGAGGTTTGATGATGTATCGGTTCGCTGGTACGGTGATAAATATCAAAAGACATTCCCAGTTTGTGGAAACAATCTCGTATTAAGGTATCATACTTATCGATGATGGCTCTTGGGGTAGTGTTTTCTTTAAGAGCTTGATTTGGAATAGCCGTTCCATGTTCATCGCTTCCACAAATAAAAACAACATCTCTTCCCATTAACCGCAAATAGCGCACATATACATCCGATGGAATATATGCCCCCGCCAGGTGACCAATGTGTTTGGGCCCGTTTACATAAGGCAATGCGGCTGTAACGGTATAACGCTTAACTGATTTTTCACTCATAATTGAAACCTGAAGAACAAGGCTACAAAGATGCTAAATGGCACGGAATATCCCGATGGCTGAGTAGGAATTAAGGGTGCGTCAATTAAATAAAATCTTCATCATCATCTTTCTGATTCCCTCTTTCCTTGCGCTCTCGTTCGCGTCTTGCTTTCTCGATCAGTCGTTGTTCCTCCAAAGCTTTTCTCTTGGCAAGAATTGGGTTAATATCTTCAGGAAGGATCACAAGAAATTTTGAACCTTTATCAGAAGTATCCAAAAGTTTCACCCCACCTCCTAATCGTTGAGCGGCCAACTTGGTTAAATAAAGTCCTATGCCCCCTGTCTCAGAACGTTCAGAAGCACGGACAAACAAATGAAAAATTTGATCCTTATCCACAGAGCCGATACCAATACCATTGTCTTCCACGTAAATTCTAACGTTCCCGCGTTTTCCTTTACTTATTTTTACAGTTACATAGGGATTAATCCGCTCTGAGGTATTGTAAAACTTGATTCCGTTGTCGATTAGATTTTCGAGCACCATTTTTATAAGCCGAATATCGGAGATCAGATGTACATCCGGGTCAATGTTATACTCAATTTTTAACCGTGAGGGAATTCCCTTTTCCCTTTCAAAGGCAATCACCTCTTCTATGGCAAATTTCAAATTAATTTTTGAAGCTTCAATCTCGGTGTGATTAACCTGGTTTACTACCAGCAACCGGGTAAGGATGGCATTTAACTTGGCTGCTGTTAAGTCCAGTCTTTTTAAATAGTCCTGCGCCAGCTCATCTTTTACATCCAGCATCGCCACGTTACAAACCCCCTTTAGGGTTACCAAAGGACCCCGCAAGTCATGTGAAGTACGATACACAAAATTATCCAACTCATCATTTACCTGAATGAGCGTTTCATTGGTCTCAAATAGGTCCTGTGTTTTTTCTTGCACCCGGTGATCCAACTCCTCATTAATGATGGTGAGTTCTTTATTCTGATCTTCAATTACGCGCTTCGCTTCGCTGAGTGCAGCATTGTGTACATGTTGTTTTCGATTAGCCCAAAGCAGCACCATGGCCAGCATAATAATTAGCACGGAAACTAAAACGATGAAAAAGTATTGCAGACGCTGGCGTTGAATCTGCTCATCTTTTAGTTTGATGTTTTCATTGATCAGCCTTATCGTCTTTAGATTTTCACGCTGTTCGTAATTCGTTTGAATCCTTGAGAGGTTTTTAAGAAGATTACCGCTATAAATGCTATCTTTTAGAATAATGTATTTTTCCTGATAAAGTGCCGCCTTTTCATAGTCTTCGATAAGGTTGTAAGTCTTGGAGGATTCTCGATAAACCTCCAGCATTGATTGAACATTGCTTTCCCGATTCGCTAATTCATTTGCTTCATTTAAGTACTCCAATGATTTTGAATAATTCCTATTAACCCTTTCAATAAGACCCAAACCTACCAAACCATGAAGCCAATATTGAGCATCTTTTTGCTCTCTGGAAATTTGTAAAGAAATTGTATAATAATTTTTCGCTTTCTCATATTGTCCTATAATAAAGTTAGACCTTCCAAGGCCATAGTTTGCCTCCTTTAGTATGGCATGAGAACAATTAGCTCCACAATTAGTAAGCGCTTTCGAAAATGATTGTATTGCTTCATTTGGTTTGCCTAGTTCGATATAACATAACCCTATATTAATTAATATCTTATCTAGGTCCGTCTTATCGTTTAATTCATCCTTTATTTCAACAGATTGTAAATAATATTCAAGTGCTTTTTCATAATTACTCAATCTAAAATACAGAAGCCCAATATTATTTTTTGCCGTCCCAATAGACCTTTTGTCACTCTCCAGTTCTCTTAATTCAAGAGACTTAAAATGGTAACTCAAGGAAGAGTCATACTTGCCTTGATACATGTAAACGATCGCGGCATTATTGTAGAGAAACTTAATTTTTGACTTAAGTTCTGGATATTTTTCCCTATTTCGTAATGCTATCCCGATAACTTTATTTAACATTAAGATCGCTTCATCTCTTCTTCCTAAATCATCCAACGAGTAAGCCATCATTCGACCACCTTCAACAATCTTAGCGCTATCTCCCAATGCCTCTGCCAGCTTAAATGAAGTTTGCGCATAATCCAGAGCCGCATGATAATCGGTTCTATTTGTCTCTTTAAATAATTCTTTTAAAATATTAAATCTAGTTGTGTCTCGTGAGGAGTTAAGTAATACTTTGAGTGAATCTACCTTATTAAGATTCTGAGACCTGGCGATAGGACAACACACACTCGCCAGAATGAATAAAAGAACCGCACGATTTATATACTTAAGGTACTTGAGCAAGAGCAGAAATGTTATTAATGAAATTAAGTTTTGATATGTTATGAGATTTGAGCCCTCAAGTTAAATGAAACAAAATTCAAGTACCAAAAAATCTCAAACTCTTTAACCATTAAAACCATGAAAAAACTCCTTTACCTATTTCTATTTCTCGTAGCAACCTCCGGTGTAATCACTTCTTGCACTGAAGAAGAGGTAAAACCTCAAACGGAGAGCAACGGAACCGGTACCCCAATCAAAGAATAAGAAAAAATCCAACAACTAAACTTTTAAAATCAAACTAAATGAAAAAACTTATCTATTTCCTCCTATTCATTTCAGTAACAACTGCCACCTTCACTTCATGCACTGAGGAAGAAGTGAAACCTCAAACTGAGAGCAATGGCACCGGTACCCCAATCAAAGAATAAGAAAAAATCCATCAATTAAACTTTAAAAATCAAATAACTATGAAAAAACTTATCTATTTCCTTCTATTCATTTCAGTAACTACTGCCACCTTCACTTCATGCACTGAGGAAGAAGTGAAGCCTCAAACTGAGAGCAATGGCACCGGCACTCCTATTAAAGAATAAAATATACAACCAATTAAATTTAATAATCATGAAATCTAAAACCATAATTTTCCTAGGTGCAGTGGTAATCATTTTATCTACCGCATTTGCCTTCAACACTAACTCCAATCAAAACGCTGCTACTGAAAATGTGAAGTCAACTTCTTCAAACAATAGCGGTGGCTTCGTTTTGGAAGACACGGATCAGTGGAAGTAACCTGAACTTAAACTTCTCAACACATTCTTGACCTACAGTCAAGGTAGGGTTAAGTAACCAGGGTTTTTATTGAAATAGTTGGCAGTTCCGCTTGCGTGTGGACTTTGGCCGAATATTCATGTAACACTTAAAGAGGCTTGTCTAATTGACTGACTTTGTGATATTTCAGTTTTCGGGAAAACGGAATCTGAGGTCATATTATCCTCAATTTTGTCAAAAAACACCCTGAATGTTTCATTTTAGGATGAAATATTACACCCCAATTTAGACCAAAATCCTACTGAATGGTTAATTCAAAGGGCATTCGCGCCTGGCTACCTTGCATGGTCTTCATTTTTATGAGCTGCAGGTAGGTGCTATAATGTTCCCCTAAACTTGACTTCAACGCTTTGGTTTCTGCATTTTCTTCCATGCCGCTAAGCCACTCCTGTATAAACGATTTAGGTACAGGATAGTATCTTGTTTTATAATCATTACCAATACCTGCTTTGTTAGCAGCAATTGCCAGCGCATCTTCATAAGTACCTAATACATCAACCAATCCACGTTCCTTCGCTTGAGTTCCTGTCCACACTCTTCCCGAAGCCACTTTCTTCAAAGCCTCTACCGACATTCCTCGTCCATCAGCAGCCTTCGCTGTAAACGATTCATAAATATCATCCGTCTTTTTTTGCCAAATTGCTTTCTCCACATTGGTTAAGGGGCGGGTAACAGTTATCAACTCTCCTATTTCTCCAGTCTTCACCTGATCAAATGTGATCCCTATTTTAGAATCAAGGAATGTGCTCATATCAAACAACACACTAAATACGCCAATGGAACCGGTGATTGTGGTGGGCTGCGCAACAATTGTATCACACGCCATCGCCAAATAATACCCCCCCGAAGCTGCATAATCACTCATGGAGGCAATCACTGGCTTTACATTTGACGCAAGCTTTATTTCACGCCACATCACATCACTGGCAAGGGCACTTCCGCCCGGTGAGTTAATGCGCACAACAATTGCTTTTACTTTATTATTGGTGCGTGCTTTTCTTAATTCTTCCGCAAACGTATCAGAGCCAATCACCCCCAGGCTGGCTTTGCCCGGATAGATCTCACCGTCTGCCACAATTACCGCAATTTCATTTTTTGAACCTGTATAGGTGGAGAAACTCTTTTTGTATTTGTTGTATTTCACAAAATTGATGGTGCCATTCTTCTCAAGGTTCAATCGCTCTTTCAAATCCTGCAGTACTTGATCATAATAATAAAGGGAATCAATCAGCCCCATCGCCAAGGCAGATTGGGTATTAGTAACCAGCATTTTATCAGACATCTCGCGCAAGCGGGTGAGTTCAATAGCTCTGCTTTCCGAAATATCCTGGAGCATCGCAGTGTTCATATCGGAGATTAATTCGTTAAGCTGCAACCTGTTTTCGTTGCTCATATGATCAAGCATAAAAGGTTCTACAGCACTCTTAAAATCTCCCACTCTAAAAATCTGTGGTTTAATATCCAGCTTATCAAAAAGTCGTTTGAAAAAAGAAACTTCAATAGCCAATCCATTAAACTCAATTTCTCCTTCCGGATGCAGAAATATTTTATCTGCTGCCGAAACGATGTAGTAGGCCTGCTCGGTATAAAATTCACTATAAGCAACTATCCATTTTCCTGAAGTTTTGAAATCCAATAATGCCCCTCTGATCTCACGAGCGACTCCATAGCCTGCCATAAACATGCTTAGGTCTAAATAAATTCCTTTAATCTTAGGGTCAGTTTTAGCGTGCTGAAGAGCCCGCTTTAAAGGTAGCAAGCCAATCGATGAAACAGCTCCGGGTAAAGGAAGCCCTTCGAGGGGATCTTCAATTTCAGCTTCCGTTATAGGAACATCTAACTTCAAATGAAGCACAGCGTTATCTTTAACAGTTGTACGTGTATCCGTATTTGAAAGACTGGCAATCGCTCCTAAAAACAATAGAACCGCCAGAACACCTAATACAATTAGGGCTGCCAATGATCCAAGGCACGATGCCAAAAAAGCTTTGAAAAAATTCATAGTAAAAATTTAGTTCCAAAATTACTGAAAGCTTGTCCGTAAAGAAATAGCATTGCTATCTTTCCTCTACGATGAATTCAAGCTCGGTCATACTCTTATTAGGTGGTAATTTGGGAGATCGTAAAGCAAATCTGAAAACGGCTGCCTGTGAAATCCAAAAAACAATTGGTGCGATAACAGTGCATTCCTCCCTTTATGAAAGTGAAGCCTGGGGTAAAATGAATCAACCTGACTATTTGAATCAAGTATTACTCGTGAGCACCACCCTATCCCCCCAGGAGGTACTGCACCAGGCCTTAAAAATTGAATTCAACTTAGGCCGCATCCGTATGGAGAAATGGGGAGCCCGAGTAATCGATATCGATCTGCTCTATTTCGGAGATAAAGTTATTAATTCGCCCTCGCTAGTGGTCCCTCACCCGGGCATTGCTATGCGAAGATTTGTGTTAGCTCCTTTGGTGGAGATTGTCCCCGATTTTATTCATCCAGTACTAAACAAAAATCATCGGCAACTCTTGGCAGCATGTGACGACCGGCTGACCGTAAATCGGATTTGATAAATTTTTATAAGCTAGAAACCTCTGCCTGGGGAGAAATCTTTTTTACAAGACCTTGCAACACTTTTCCGGGTCCACATTCAATAAACGTTGTTCCTCCATCCTGTGTCATCTTTTGTACTAATTGAGTCCAACGCACAGGAGCTGTTAGTTGATCGATCAGATTTTTTTTAATCACAGAAATATCTGTTGAAGGTAAGGCATTTACATTTTGATACACGGGGCATACCGGATTGCTAAATTGAGTGGAGTTGATTGCAGCGGCTAACTCCTCGCGGGCAGGCTCCATTAAGGGCGAATGAAATGCACCCCCTACCTGAAGGGGAAGTGCGCGTTTGGCGCCAGCCGCTTTTAATTTCTCACAAGCCATGTCAATTCCTTTCATGGAACCGGAAATTACTAACTGACCCGGGCAGTTATAATTAGCTGCAACAACAATCTCATCTGTGATCGTTGCGCATACTTCTTCTACAATATGATCATCCAATCCTAAAATAGCAGCCATGGTGGAGGGATTAATTTCACATGCTTTTTGCATGGCCATGGCGCGTTTATAAACCAATCTCAATCCATCTTCAAACGAAAGTGTTTTGTTGGCAACCAATGCCGAAAACTCACCCAGTGAATGCCCAGCTACCATCTGTGGTTGCACGGCATCCTGAGCCAAGGCAGTAACCACCGAGTGAATGAATACCGCTGGCTGTGTTACCTGCGTCTGCTTCAATTCGTCTGCAGTTCCACCAAACATAATCTGAGTAATTTTAAAACCCAGTATTTCATCGGCTTTATCAAAAAGTAATTTAGCCGCTGAGTTGTTTTCATAAAACTCTTTACCCATACCAACAAACTGCGCGCCCTGACCCGGAAAAATAAATGCCTTCATAAAAATGATGTTTATAAAAATCGATTAGAAATAAAATGTGAGTTTAAGGGATGAATTGATAACTTCAAAATTGTATGGTAATCATTCCAAAAAGCGTGACCTTAATTCAGGGGTGGGAATCATGCACGTATCTTTTTTCCCGAACCAGCGATAGCGATTTTTAGCAATCCAATCATACATACCATTCCGAATAACTCTGGGAACTATTTTAAATAGATACAATACAGGCCACAAACCACTCAGCTCCCTTGCGATTTCTAAAGCCGCGTTACTCTTTTGAAAGAGTTTTTGATTCTTAATTAACAGAACACTGCTCAATTCTCCTTCTGGGAATTCAAACTCATTCAACAACTTCATCCCAAGTTCGGATTGAAGCGAGGCAAACCTAAATTTCGAATGTGGATCTCGTTTGATTATGAAAAGTACAGACCCATTGCATAGGTTGCACATACCATCAAAAAGAATAGTGGGTTGACTTAGCGAATGAGCTGCACCCATCCCTTTATAATTTGCTTTTGGTTTTTAGGATCCACTACATCAAATGTTACTTCGGCACTATAGTAATATATTCCTGAGGCAAGCTCCTTACCATTATCATCACGTCCATCCCAATCAATAAAGATTGACCGTTCGCTGCCAGATTGGTAGTTATACACATCTTTTCCCCACCGATTGTAAACCGTGAAGTCAATCTTTAGAACAAACCGAGCACATCGGGTTCGCAAGTTAACTAAGTCCTGACCACAAGGCGCTACTCCCCCTTCACCTATCTGATTGCCAATCCGATCGCTGAACGCACTAAATAAATCATTGCACTTGTCTCCATTTGGGGTGAAAACATTTGGCAATTCATAATATGGACAATTGTCAAAGCAGAAAACTTCACTATAGTTGCTAAAATTACCGGCACGATCAACAGCCCGAATCTTATAGCATGCCGCAAAGGATGGTAAATTGATGTCCACATAAAATGTATCGAGTACGGTGGCTTGCAGTAAAAACTCTTCATCATTGGCTCGATTTGCTTTATATATTTCATACTTGCGGATATCATCTCGGCAAGCGAGATCGGGGGGTCGATTCCACGTTACCGTGTTACTATAAGAATTGAGCCCACAAGAGGAAGTTTGCAGGTATTCTTTGCAGTCTCGGGCGATAATAGAAAGTTCAGGCGTGCAAGGAGGATTATCATCGTTGGGCTGGGCACACGTAATCTGTGAATAATTTATTAAAGGTTCCTCTACATTAGGATTTCCATAAGCTCCCCGCGTCATAACCCGATAGCAATACAGCTCATTTTCTTTAAGCGGAGTATTCAAATACTGTCCTGAGTCTATGTAATTAAAACGAAACTGATTTACATCAACACTATCAATCAAGACAAGTGAAGATTCACTTGCATTAGCAGGCCCTCTGTAAATTAAATGTTTGGGGTAATCCTGAGTTTGATTGCTCCACGGCACATCCGCATTCCACGATAAGGCAATGCGCAAAAACTGCGGGGAGGGTTCTAACCGAACGGTTGATGCCGTTGGCGAAATATCTACGCGTGTCCCGTTACTGGCAAAAGCAGTAACCCGATAATTATAAACAATATCCCGAGTGTTAAGACCGGAATCCGTAAACACTGTGTCTGCTCTTTTACCGGGAAAAGCCGGTGTGAGCCCTATATCTCCAGAAAAACCTTCGGCCCGATGAACTTCATATGTATAGGGCGGAGGAAATTGGCCAGGATTGGCATCGAAAGGGGGCGTCCATCGAACCGTAACCTGGCCATTATTATCACTTTTACCAAGAGTAACGGTACTTGTAACATCAACTGTGACGTTGGTTATTACTGGCGCATCTGCTAAAATGGGAGGCAAACAAATTTCTTGCGATACATAACTCTCGCCACCACCCGGTTGTGGAAATATAGCTACTAAGCGATAGCAATACTGGGCACCCACCGCTAAGCCTTTTCCGTTATTTGTATCTGTAAACCCTGTTGTATTTATCGCTACTTGCGTAATTAATGAGTAACCCAGAAAATCAGGCATACCTGTTACACATTCGGGCGGGGTATAATTAAATTGATCAACCCTTCGCCAAACCTGCATGGTCACTGCATTTGCTTTGCACGCATAGTCATCCCATGTTAATGCTACTGACCGAGTACCTAAATTAACTTGAGGAGGCTGCCAAACAGGGGGCGGCCCAACTACCCTTATATTCCAAGTTTTAAATTGAACCAACGTGGGCCCATTTTTAGACTTATCACTTATTTTAAAGACGACCTGATAGGGTTGATCTTTTACATGATTGCATGTAGTATTCCACGCTAGTGTTAGTTTAGCTTTTTGCCCGGGCGCAGTTTTTTGAAACCTAACAGGATTTGGGGTAAAAGTTGCAGGCGATGGATTTACGCTAAATATTTGAGAGAAGGCTTCAATCTTGACACTATCGTAGTCAGGATCAAAACCAAAAACATCGATAGAAATAGACTCACCGGCCACCACACAAACATCTGGTGGTACTTCTAACTCGGGCCTTAGATTTATGCAATCCTCAATAATGATTTGCATGTCTCTTATTACATACCCAATCTGAATCCAATTATTCCCAATTTTACGCCACTCTTTAATAACAAAAGCAATGTTGTATTCACCCGGTGCACCGGGTGAATCCCAAAGTAAAGTACCTGTAGTTGGGTTTATCTTAAAGTCAGGTCTTCGCAGCCCGTCTTCACTCGCAGTCTCGTAATTAATACCTGCACCCGTATAAAATTTCTGATTGTTTGGATCTAAATAACCAAACACGTTTGTATCTTTTTCTCTTTTAGGAATGGTTAGTTCAAAGGAGATACTATCCCCATCTGGATCATACGCTCCTGGATTGTGATAAAATGCAGCGCCTGTGCAACCCTTATCAATGGGTGGAACAAGTAATCTTGGAGTATTGCTGCAGCCTAAGAAGGGATCAATAGTGATGGAAGTCTCAATGAAGAAGGTCGTCTCCACCGAATTATTCATATTCAATACGCCTGCATTTCTATTGGCTTCCAGGTAACTTATTTTATATCGTCCCGGGCCTCCATATGTGTGATCAATGGAAAAAACAACAAGACCTACCTCAAGCCCAAGATCAGGTCGTTGAGTGTTTTCAATCTCGGGTGTAACAAAAGGTTTACTTCCATCTCCAAAATCTAAAATACCTCCCCCAAACCGAATCGGTGAACCTGTGTCTGTATAGATTGTTAAAGTGATTTTGAATGTAAGGTCTGTACAACTTGCCCGATCAAGTGTTATCTCTCCCGCCCGGAGGTGAGTAGCTACCGCACTCATCTGGCCTGCTGCCATGATAACAACTGCACCAATCGTTTTCCAAAACCAAGAAATCAAACTTTTATTCCGCATGCTATTCAGTCTTCGCAAATTTACAACACCAAAAAATGAGATTAGGTTACAAGTAACAACAAATACTAATTCTTAAAAACTCTTTTTCAACTCTACAACGCACGATTTCAAGAAATATTTAGTCGGAGTTAACAAATCGATAAACCAACAAACGATTGGGTTAAATTATCCTAAATTTAGGAATTAAGTAATTATGAGAGTAGTAAGAGAAATTCCCCACCCGCAGGTTAAAATAACCATTTTTCATTGGAATAACCGATATCTTTTAAAGTTGGAAGCGGGGGCCTTTGAGCAGACTTACAAAATAAGTGAGTTCGATATCACCTCTGAAGAGGATGTTATTGCACTGCTGGATGATACTTTTATGGTTCAGGCACTTGCCCGGTTTAACGAAATGGCTGAAAGTTTAACAGATGCAGTCAAAAGGAACGGATAATTTCATTTTTGTGTTTGAGCGCTCACCGATTAACTTTGGCGTCTTGCGTTGGATTTAATGGAAGATGGAAATACTGGAAGAAAAGAAAAATAAGAACAGACGATACAAACCAATTCTGGATGGCATCCCGGATTGGCCTGTGTATCGGTTAAGCAAAAATCGAAAAGAATTTATTGAAGAAGTAGCAGCTAAATCCATTGAGAGGATTAAACAATTGCGTCCCAATACAAAGCAATTGATAAGTGATTTAGAGGCAACTGCCTACCGTGAGCAAAACAGAATTAAGCGCAACCGCTGGCGGGTTGATCCAAAAGATGATCAAAAATTTTGGTCAAAAGTTAAAAGTGAGTTAGTAGAATTAAGCTCCAAAAACACCAATGAAATTGATGGTATTGTTGATGACATTCTGGAGCGAATTGTGCAGCGATACGCAGATGAAATTGCCGGAAATTTTAAGCCTAACTCCTACCGTGTTACCCGCGAATTAATAAAATTTTGGTTTCAGCGTTTATTGAATGGAGCCCGGGTAAAAAAGTTTGGTGCCTTCTTTCGCAATCAATATACCCTTCGCGATAAAATTCAAATTGTTGGTAAGGTAAAAATGTTGCGCACGTTAGCTAAGCAAGGCACAGTTGTAATGGTGCCAACTCACTTTAGTAATTTGGATTCAATTTTAATCGGTTGGGTAATCCATTCTTGTGGCCTACCGGCTTTTATTTATGGAGCCGGTCTTAATCTCTTCAATATTAAAATTTTTGCTTACTTCATGAATAGCCTGGGGGCTTATAAAGTAGATAGAAGAAAGAAAAACCTTCCCTACCTCGAAACATTAAAGATGTATTCGAGCCTAGCCATTCAAAAAGGAGCCCATAGCTTATTCTTTCCAGGTGGAACACGGTCGCGTTCCGGTTTAATTGAAAAACAATTAAAACTAGGATTATTAAGTACGGCCATTGAGGCACAGCGTAATCTTTATCTGGAAAGCACCGGGGGAGAACCGGTTCGTAAAATTTTTATTGTACCCGTAACGCTCAACTATAATTTCGTATTGGAAGCTCCTGACTTAATTGAAGATTATCTGCATGTAAAGGGTCAGGATAAATATTTTCCTGAACAGGATAAATATGGAAGTGTTCAGCTACTTCGTTTTCTTTTTAAGTTTTTTACTAAAGGATCCAATATTTCAGTTTCGATTGGGACGGGATTAGATGTACTTGGAAATTATGTAGATGATGCTGGTAACAGCCTTGATAATCAAGGGCGCGTTATTGAAACAAAAGACTATTTCGTCTCAAACAGTCATATTACCGATGATAAGCAACGGGAAGACGAGTACACGCGCATGCTCAGCAATCGCATTGTCACCGAGTACCATCGCATTAACCGGGTATTTGCCAGTCATGTGGCTGCCTATGTCGCATTCGAAATTTGGCAAAAGAAATTTCCCATGCTCGATCTTTTCAGTTTGCTCCGCTTACCGGAAGAAGATCTTGAAATTGAGTATACCGAATTTCGCGAAACATTTAAGCGCGTGCGCAAGCGCATCTACGAATTAAAAGATGAAGGAAAGGTTCGACATGCTACTCATTTGAAGGGAAAAGCTGATGCCGTGATTAAATTAGGAGTTGAAAATGTAGGCATCTTTCATCTTAAGCGACCCCTTCTTATCAATAAAAAGGGGAACATAATCACCCACGACCTTACTGTACTTTATTATTACCATAATCGACTGGTTGGCTATGACCTTGAGCAGTATATCTGACAAACCTGTTGGAGTAATTGGAGCTGGTAATTTCGGAACTGTGATTGCTAATATCCTGGCCATCAACCGCAAGGTTTTGCTTTATGCCCGCAATGAACAGGTGGTTGCTTCCATGCGTGCAAGTCGCCAGCATAAAGGGTATCCGCTTCACCCGCAGGTTGAACCTACGCATGATATGGCGCAGCTTGCTTCGCATTGTGATGTTATCTTTCCCATAGTACCTTCTGCGCACTTTCGCGCCATGATGAAACAACTGTCGCCTTATTTGCATCCGTATCATATCCTAATCCATGGCACAAAGGGTTTTGATATCTCGCTGCCCGAAGGGCAAACGACAGAAAGCATAGCTAAACTAACTCGAACTCAAGTGAAAACGATGAGTGAGGTGATACAGGAAGAAAGCGTTGTAGTGCGTGTAGGGTGCCTTGCCGGTCCTAATCTTGCAAAAGAACTTGCGCAACGTCAGCCAGGAGCCACCGTAGTGGCAAGTCATTTTAACGAAGTAATTCAGATTGGTAAAAGAATGCTTCGTAACGACCGGTTTCAAGTTTACGAAAACAGTGACATTGTTGGGGTAGAAATAGCCGGTGTATTAAAAAACATTATCGCCATTGCATCAGGGGCACTTAGTGGTTTGGGCTATGGCGAAAATGCAAAAGGTTTGTTGGTCAGCCGTGGTGCAGTAGAAATGGTTTATCTCGGCCGCGCTTTGGGGGGTGATTTAAAAGCGTTTTTGGGTGTAGCAGGGATTGGCGATCTGGTTACTACTTGCAACAGTCCCATGAGTAGAAACTTTACCGTGGGGTACCGACTTGCCAAGGGTGAGAAACTCTCTGAAATTTTAGCCGATATGTCGGAAATTGCTGAAGGTATTAATACGGTTCGAATTGCTAAGAAGTGTGCCGATCATTATAAAGTTCGTGCCCTTATCACGGATCGATTGTACAAAGTGTTGTTTGAAGGAATGACGGTGGAAGAGGCGCTTGATTTTTTAATGCGCTATCCATTAAATGTGGATATTGATTTTATCTAAACGATTAACCAATTGCGCGTTTAACTTTTTCAGCAATTGCTTTCATCGTGTCTGACTCAAGTTTCAATTTAGGTTTTGTGAAATTGATATCGCTCATAGTGTTCATAGGTACTAAATGAACATGCGTATGGGGTACTTCCAGCCCGATCACTGCTACCCCAATTCTTTTGCAAGGAATAACCTTCTTCAATGCTATGGCTACTTTTTTAGCAAACACCATCATGTTTGCTAAAGTGGCTTCATCCAAATCAAAAATGTAATCAATTTCTTTTTTAGGAACGATTAGGGTATGGCCTGCTACTAATGGCATCACATCCAAAAAAGCAATGAACCATTCATCTTCGGCTACAATATAACCTGGAATTTCCCGATTAATGATTTTTGTAAAAATGGATGACATGAAAATATAATTCTACGCGCCAATATTCAAAATTTCGAATTCCATTTCGCCCGCTGGAGTTTTTATCACTACCGTATCCCCTTTCTTCTTTCCCAACAATCCTTTACCAATGGGTGATTGTGTTGAAATTTTTCCGGCCTTCAAATCAGCTTCTTCTTCTGACACCAGCATGTATGTCATCGAAGCTCTGTTTTTTTTATTTTTAATAGTTACTTTAGATAAAATCGATACGGAAGAAGTATCCACGTTGGTCTCGTCAAGCAACCGAGCACCGCTCAATGTGTTTTCTAATTGGGCAATCTTAGCTTCTAAATGTCCCTGAGCATCTTTAGCTGCATCATACTCTGCATTTTCACTTAGGTCGCCTTTATCACGCGCCTCAGCGATTTGCTTAGCAATGTCGGATCGCCCTTTCGATTTAAGGGTAGCTAACTCATTAGTAAGTCGATCCAAGCCTTCCTTTGTATAATAAGAAATTTTCGCACTCATATTAAATTTTCGTTAATAGACACCTCATTCATTCTCCTTAATTCAATTGGAGGTAAAAAAAGAAACAACGGCTTCTGGAGTGAAGCCGTTGTTTTAAATTCAACACAAAACTAATTTTTTAATTTAGCAAAACAAAATTAAGCACCCACCAACTCGGGGATGATGGTTTTCACTTCTTCCAATAGTTCATCATCAAATTTTGCCAGATATAAGGTTTTAGCTTTTGTCAACTGCTCAAGGGTCAGCCCTTTTGCTCCCCGTAGATCAGCTTTATATAAACTTGCATTTTCAAAATCAGCACCCATTAGATAGCTACCCGATAAATTGGCCTCCATTAAAAAAGCATTTTTAAAATTAGTCTTTATCAAAAAAGCTCCTTGAAATTGAGATTTAATCAAAAATGCATCCTTGAAATTGGCCCCACTCGCATATGCTCCTTTCAAAAAGGCTTGATTCAAATTTGAGTTTTCAAAATTGGTTTGGTTCAATCTCGTGTTTTCCAAATTAGTTTCTATCAGTGACGAGTTTGAGAAATTTGCCGAGTTCATATTTGAACCCGCTAGGTTTACGTAATTTAAGTTGGTACGTGATAAATAACAATTTACCAGATTAATATCATGAATTTTATTCCGGTTTAATCGTTTGATATTACCTACTGTTCTGAAAGCCGCTTCATCCGATTCCCACAAACGAAAGTCATCAATTTCATCACGATAAAATCGGATTCGTTGACGAGTTTCACCGTTTTGATTCAACCAAACCAGCAAAATACCAATGATGGCAATATCGAAAATCATTCCATGCGCCTCCGCTAAAATTTGCGGCCAGAAATTTTCAAAATCGTTGAGGTAATATTTAAAACTGAAAGAAAGAACCAGCAAAGCGATAATCGCCAATACGATGGCCGAAGTTAGCAAAGGCTTCTCAACAATAATGTTGAATTGATCCCGAATCTTACTAAATATTTTCTTGTAACGGGCCATATTCTTGCCTGCCTAAACCATAAAATTACGCTCTAAAAAACTCAAAGCCACTATCAAATAAAATCAAAATTTCATTAATGACAGCATTAAATAAGTTATAGATTTAACGGAATCATACTTACGTATCAGACTAGTCACTATTCAAATCTACAAAAGCAAATGGATCGTTAGAAAATAAATCGCCAATCCCAGCAAGTCGTTAGTTGTTGTAATGAAAGGACCTGAAGCCAGGGCGGGGTTAAATCCCATATTATTTAGAATTAAAGGGGTAATTGTACCAATAAAGGAAGCAAAAACAACGACAAAAAATAGGGCAATAGATACTACCAGGTTAAGGGGATCATACCCAAAAACAATCCAGGTGATACCAAAAACAATGATCGAAAGGAATGCTCCATTTAACAAGGCAACACTAAATACTTTTAAAAGTCGCTTCCATAGTCCTTCGTCTACAAAGCTTGGATTTACCAGGGTTTGAACAATCAGGGAGGAGGATTGAATCCCAACGTTTCCACCCGTAGCTTGAATTAAGGGTATAAAAAAAGCAATGGCTGTAATGCGCGCAATCTCCTGCTCGAAAAAGCCCATGAGTCGGGCGCTTATCATCCCGCCCAATATACCAATGAAAAGCCACGGTAAGCGAGCCCGTGTATTGCGCCAAACACTATCATCTTCTTCAACATCTTCAGTAATACCCGACATGATTTGCCGTTCTTCTTCAGCCTGTTCGGTAATTACATCCACCACGTCATCGATGGTAATTCTTCCCACTAAATGCCCCTCTACATTTACCACGGGTACAGATTCCAAATCATATTTACTCATGATCTCGGCCACTTCCCTGTCTTCCAAATAGGTTTCAACGGATACTACATCATCATCCAGTATATCTTTTACAATCGTGCGTGGATCTGATAAGATGAGCTTTTGAAGGGATACTCTTCCCAGTAATTTGTTTGAATCATCAATCACATAAACCGCATAAAATTTCGATACATGCTCGGCCTGTTTTCTGATCTCTTCAACACATTGCACAACGGTCCAATAGTCATAGGCGGTGATTAACTCTTTCGCCATCAAACCACCGGCCACATGCTCATCGTAACGCAGCAGATCGATAACCTGCGATTTCAATTCAGGCTCAAGTCTCGCAATTATTTCCTCACTACTTTTAATCGGTAACTCATTCAGAATATCAGCAGCGTCATCGGAATCAAGTAGATTAATAATTTCTGTAATTTCCTGAGTCGTATAATTGGATAAAAAAGTTTTGCGTGTATCGGCATCCAGGTCGTTTATGATTTTGGATCTAACGTCCAATGAAAGTAAGTCCAAAACGTATTTTGATTCTTCGCCATTAAATTCATAGAGTAACGAAGTGATATCAGCTGGATTTATTTCTGCCAGGCTTTCGCGAATAAAAACGCTGTCACGCTGATCCAGTGCTTGCTGAAAGCGATCTCTAAATTCTTTGTTTAATTCAAATTCAACGGCCTTCACGGGAATTTTCTAATTGCTGGGTAAGAAACACAAACTCTTCAACCCCCAACCGCTCGGCTCGTTTATCCAACAAGGAATGATCCAATATGGAGGCAGGCAAATTTAGAACTTTCAGTGCGTTGCGCAAGGTCTTGCGCCTGTTTTGAAATCCTTGCTTTACCACTACTTTAAAAAGTGCTTCATCACACGCTAACTTCAATCGGTTGTTACGAGTTAATCTAATTACAGCAGACATTACTTTAGGAGGTGGAAAAAAAACTCCGGGGGGTACTTTAAACAAATAATCAATGTCGTAATACGCCTGAAGTAGCACACTTAAAATTCCATAGGTTTTGCTCCCGGGCTTTTCTGCAATGCGGTCAGCAACTTCTTTTTGCAACATACACACTACCTGACTTACCTGATTGCGATATTCAAGTACTCTAAAAAAAATCTGTGAAGAAATGTTATACGGAAAATTTCCAATGATGTGAATCTTTCCAGTAAACAGTTTATCCAACTCTAGTTGCAGAAAATCTGCTTCGATTATGTGTGTATCCAAGGCTGGAAAATGTTCCTTCAAATAAGCAATAGACTCGCGATCAATTTCAATCAATTTTAGATCAACAGGTTTTTGTTGTAAGTACTCAGTCAGTACTCCTGTACCCGGACCAATTTCAATAACTTGATGAGTGTTGCCCGAAAGGATGAGAGAATCGACAATGCGCTCAGCAATATTTTTGTCTTTTAAGAAGTGTTGGCCAAGATGTCTTTTAGGGCGTACCATTACTCTGCAAGTATAGCAGATTCCGACTTCAACAAACTATCCTGCATAAAATCAAAACAAGAAATTTCTGCTACCTTGCACAGGAAGTAAATTCAACTACCTATGACTACCATACAAGCAGATAAACCGCGCATTGGAATTACACTTGGCGACCTTAATGGCATTGGTCCCGAGGTAATCATCAAGGCGTTGGCCGACAATCGATTGCTTACGCTAATGACTCCAGTTATTTATGGTTCCACAAAAGTACTTTCCTTCTACAGAAAATTAATGAATCTGGAAGAGTTCAATTATAGTGTTGTAAAGAATAAAGGACAATTATTTTCAAAAACCGTTAACGTTGTCAACTGTTGGGAAGATGTTTATGAAATTAACCCTGGTCAGCCATCGAAACAAACTGCCAAGGCGGCTCTGCTAAGCCTAAGAAAAGCCGTTGAAGAAGTCAAAGAAGGATTGATTGATGGTTTTGTTACAGGACCAATCGACAAAAACACCATCCATGGAGAAGAATTTCCATTTCAAGGTCATACCGAGTATCTGACTCAGGAATTTAATGCCGGAGAAAGTCTTATGCTTATGGTTGGCCGCGATCTTAAAGTAGGGTTGGTAACCGAACATGTTCCCATCAAGGATGTTTCGACCTTCATCACCAAAGAGCGGGTTGAACTTAAGATTCGATTGCTGGAACTAACACTAAAGAAGGATTTTCTTATCAACAAACCAAAAATTGCTGTGCTTGGGTTAAATCCTCATGCAGGCGATGAGGGCTTGCTTGGACAGGAGGAAATCGAAGTGATAAAACCTGTCATTAACGACTTGAAGACGAAAGGGAAATTAATTTTTGGACCGTTTCCAGCGGATGGATTTTTTGCTACCGGTCAACACGCTAAGTATGATGGCGTTATTGCTATGTATCACGATCAAGGTCTGGTAGCCTTTAAAACCTTAAGTTTTGAATCAGGCATCAACTATACTGCTGGCTTACCCCATGTGCGTACCTCACCGGATCATGGAACTGCATACAATCTGGCTGGCAAAAATGAAGCGAGTGAGTCTTCTATGCGCGAAGCCATGTATGTTGCATGCGATATTATTAAGAATAGAAGAGGGTATTTGGTAGAAAAATAAATAACCTTACATGGTTTATAAACTTCTTATCTGAATAGTCAACATTACCAGTCAATTAATAGTAAATTTGGATAGAAACCGAATAGGGCTTGATGGATATTGTTACCAAAAAAAAACTCAACATTTTGATTCAACTGGCTGAAGCCGACAAGCATTTTGCAAAGGCCGAACGTGAGATGATTTTAAAAATAGCGCAGGACAGAAAATTTCCAGAGGAAGACGTGAACCAATTAATCAGAAACCCAGAACCAATAGATACGCTGGGTGCCCTCTCAAATGATCAAAAATTCGATTATCTGATGGATTGCATTGATTTGATCTTTGCAGATCAGAAAGTATTTGAAAGCGAATTGATCTTCACAAAAAGTATTGCCATCAAGCTGGGATTTAAGAAAAATGTGGTTGATTTTTTGGTTGAAAATTCCAGCAAACGACCCATTCCAGAATTGAAATCAGTTGCCTTCAACGAATACTGGTGAAGGATACCGCTTAATTGAGGTTTAAACCCATAAAAAGCAAAATTTCGCGGCTTTAGAGTCGCAAATCCAATAAATTCTGATAAATTTGCCCGCTCATTTTAAAAAACCCTCGGGTTGGGAGATTTTACGGTAAATATCATCGGGTTGAGTAATAAAGCCCATCATTTTGACTTTGAGTTGAAAGATGGTTTTTTTGAAAAATACGGTAAGGAGGTCGTCTCAAAAGGCCTTTTTGATGTTCATGTGATTCTCGAAAAAAAGGAGACGTTTATTGATGTTGAATTTGAGATTTCCGGCAGCACTCAACTGATTTGCGACCGATCGTTGGAACCCTTTGATTATCCGATCAAAGAAAAGAAAACGATCGTATTCAAATACGGAGAAGTAGCGCAGGAAATCAGTGATGAAATTGCAATCATTACCCGCGATCAGGTAAGTCTGGATTTGGGTCAGTTTATGTATGAATTCATTACCCTTACAATACCAATAAAAAAAGTACATCCCTCCCTTCAGGCGGAAGATGAGGATGACGAGAGTGAATATAAAATGATTTATAGTACATCGGTGAATGAAGAAATAGAATCGGAAGACACCGATCCAAGATGGGAAAAATTGAAAAAGTTAAATAAATAATTTAGGTTATGCCAAATCCAAAACGAAAGACCTCAAAAACCCGCAGAGATAAGAGAAGAACTCATTATAAGGCTACTGCTAAACAATTTACAGTGTGCCCTACTACGGGTGAAAACCATTTGCCACACCGTGCTTTCTGGCATGAAGGAAAGTTATTCTACAAAGGCAATGTGGTAATGGAGAAAGAGGTTCTGGCTTAATACGCCATGCTCCGATCTCAAAAACAAAAAAGTATAAATCTTTATTTTGATTGCTATAAGAGCAAGCAAACAAGTTGAAGTACGCACATTTAGTAAGCCCGATTGAAAACTCAATCGGGCATTTGTTTTTTTAAAGAACGAGCAACTTAAAAAGTCACCACAGCATATGAGTAAAGTAAGAGCCGCAATTACAGGTGTAGGAGGTTACGTACCAGATTATATTTTAACCAACAAGGAGCTTGAATCCATGGTGGAGACCAATGACGAGTGGATAACCTCCCGAACAGGCATTAAGGAGCGCAGAATTTTGAAAGGAGAAAATCAGGGCGTGAGTGTGATGGGAATAGCTGCGGTTAAAGATATGCTAGCTAAAACAATCATCGATCCCAAAGAAATTGATCTGGTTATTTTCGCAACCGTAACTCCTGATATGACATTTCCTGCAACCGCAAATATTGTTGCCACTGCTGTGGGCGCTACCAACGCCTTTAGTTTTGACATGGGAGCCGCTTGCTCAGGGTTTCTTTATGCTCTTGCCACGGGTTCAAGTTTTATACAGTCGGGTATGTATAAAAAGGTGGTTGTAATTGGTGGTGATAAAATGTCAGCTATTGTGGATTATACCGACCGTACGACTTGTATCATTTTTGGTGATGGTGCTGGCTGCGTGTTGTTGGAACCAACCACCGAAGATGTTGGTGTAATTGATTACATGTTAAAAAGTGATGGGAGTGGTGAGTCTTACCTTCACATGAAAGCGGGTGGCAGTCGCATGCCTGCTTCGCATAATAGTGTTGACACACGCAGCCATTATGTTTATCAGGAAGGTTCAGCTGTATATAAGTTTGCAGTTACGAACATGGCTGATATTTCTGCCCAAGTGGCAGAGCGAAATAAGTTAACTGCTGAAACAATCGATTGGTTGTTACCACATCAGGCAAATAAGCGAATCATTGATGCAACCGCCAGTCGTGTTGGTATCAGTGAAGATAAAGTGCTGATGAATATTGAGCGCTATGGAAATACAACAGCCGGCACCATTCCATTGTTACTTTGGGATTTCGAAAAGAAACTTAAAAAAGGGGATAACCTGCTGATGGCTGCATTTGGTGGCGGCTTTACATGGGGTTCCGTTTATGTAAAATGGGCATACAACACCCACTAAAAATTGCGACTACCACTATTAACTTGTAATTAAACATTTCATTTGTAATTTAAAGTCTTAAATTTTTTATGGCAACTGTCTCTGATCTTAGTAAAGGAAATTACATTCGGTACAATGGCGAAGTGGTACAGGTTGAGGAGCTTCAGCATCGTACACCCGGTAACCTTCGTGCATTTTATCAGGTAAAAATGAGAAGTGTGAGAACAGGAAAAATTGTTGAAAATCGTTTTCGCCCTGGAGATTCCGTTGACCAACTTCGTGTTGAAACCAAAGAATACCAATATCTTTATGAGGATGGCGAGAGTCTGGTGTGTATGGATAATGTAACTTTTGAGCAAGTGTATCTTGATAAAGTATTGTTAGGCGAATCCGTAAAATATATAAAAGAAGGAGTTACTGTTTTAATCGCTTTTGAAAACGGCACTACCCCCATTACGGCAGAGCCACCCGCCCATGTTGTAGTAAACGTAACCTATACTGAACCTGGTATGCAAGGCGATACAGCTACCCGTACATTAAAAGCTGCCACCATTGATACCGGTGCAGAGATTCGTGTCCCTTTATTTGTTAATACCGGTGATAACATCAAAATAAAAACCGATACCGGTGAATATGTAGAACGTGTTAAAGAATAATCATGGCAACAAAAAAGATTACTCCAAAAAAAACCTTAACGGTAGAACCTAAAAATCAATCTGACATGAAAACTTCTGAAATCAGAGATCTTATCGACTTCATTGCTCAATCAGGTCTTAATGAAGTAGATATTGAAACACAAGAATTAAAACTTCGCGTTAAGCGCGAACCGGATCAAAAAGTACTTAAGTCATCTGCTCCGGTTATGGCGGCTCCTCCAGTCGTTCAATCTGCGCCACAAGTTGTTACTCCGGCACCCGTAAAAGCTGAAAAACCTGCCGCTTCTTCAACAACAGTTGACATAAAATCACCCATGATTGGTACCTTTTACAGAACGGGAAATCCCGATTCACCTCCATTTGTTTCGGTGGGAGACAAAATCACCAAAGGCCAAACTGTTTGCATCATTGAAGCAATGAAACTATTCAATGAAATTGAAGCCGAAGTTTCAGGAACACTTGTTAAAGTGATGATTGAAAACGCAACTCCGGTTGAATACGATCAGGTATTGTTTGTAGTTGAACCTGATTAGGTACGCTCAAATTTAGAATTAACGTTTCCTGATTTTAAATCTTTAATTAGATCTATGTTTAAGAAAATATTAATTGCCAACCGAGGAGAAATTGCTTTGAGGATCATTCGAACCTGTAAAGAGATGGATATCAAAACGGTTGCCGTATATTCAACTGCCGATCGTGAAAGTTTGCATGTTCGTTTTGCTGATGAAGCCGTTTGTATTGGAGCCCCTCCAAGCAAGGAATCATACTTGAATATCCCTCGTATAATTTCCGCTGCGGAGATTACCAATGCCGATGCGATCCATCCTGGATATGGATTTCTTTCTGAAAACGCAGAGTTTTCATCAGTATGCCATGAGTATGGAATTAAATTCATTGGCCCCACACCGGATATGATTCGGTCAATGGGTGATAAAGCCACCGCGAAGGCAACTATGATAAAGGCGGGCGTGCCGTGTATTCCAGGCTCTGAGGGATTGCTTGATTCCGTTGAACAAGGAAAGGCCATCGCCAAAAAAATTAAATATCCGGTTATTGTAAAAGCAACTGCCGGAGGTGGGGGTAAGGGGATGCGAATCATCAATGATGAATCTGAATTTCAAAAAGCGTGGGATGATGCCAAACGGGAAGCGGGTGCTTCTTTTGGCAACGATGGGCTTTACCTTGAAAAGTTTGTTGAAGAACCTCGTCATATCGAAATACAAGTTGTTGGAGATCAGTATGGAAAAGTGTGTCACTTGTCTGAGCGTGATTGTTCAATTCAGCGCAGGCATCAAAAATTAGTGGAAGAAACCCCCTCCCCTGTTGTAAGTCAAGAATTACGTGAGCGCATGGGGCAAGCTGCCATCAAAGGAGCGAAGGCAATTAACTATGAAGGCGCTGGTACAATAGAATTTTTAGTAGATAAGTACGGTGATTTTTATTTCATGGAGATGAACACCCGTATACAGGTGGAGCATCCCATCACGGAAGAAGTTACAAACTATGATCTTATTAAAGAGCAAATCAAAGTAGCAGCCGGTGTGCCCATTTCTGGCACTAATTATTACCCAAACTTGTTTGCCATGGAATGTCGTATTAATGCGGAAGATCCAGCGAATGGGTTTCGTCCTTCACCCGGAAAAATCATTAATCTGCATAAACCGGGTGGTCATGGTGTGCGTATTGATAGCCACGTGTATGCAGGGTATACTATCCCATCCAATTATGATTCAATGATTGGCAAGTTGATTGTAACTGGTCAATCGCGGGAAGAAGTAATTACACGGATGAAGCGAGCGCTCAGCGAATTTATTATTGAAGGGGTTAAGACTACAATTCCTTTTCATTTGAAATTGATGGATAATGCTATTTTTCGCTCTGGAAAATTCACGACTAAGTTCTTAGAGACATCCTTTGATTTTGACGAATTGAAGTAATTTTCAAAATTGACTATCCACAAAAAAAAGGCTTTTCAGAAATCAAAAAGCCTTTTTTCATTTAACCAATCAATTTTTTAATCCGCTCCACCATTTCAAATACAGCCGGACAGACTAAGGTATTTTTATAGGTTAAATCCATGATTTGCACCATTTTCTTTCTATCAGTATGGGGATATTCGCGACAGGCTTTTGGACGGCTCTCATACACTTTGCAATAATTATCTCCATCCAGGAAAGGACACGGGGATGTTTTCAATACATAATCTTTGTCTTCATCCACGTGAAGGTATTGTTCAATAAAATCGCCTGGCTTAAGCCGCAATGCTTTTGAAATTCGTTCAATATCCACCTGATAAAAAATCGGGCTGGTAGTTTTACAACAGTTGGCACAGGTAAGACAATCAATTTCCTTAAACACGTCTTTATGAACCTGATGGAATTCCTCATCAAGCTTACGCGGATTCTTCTTCTTTAAAGTTGAAAGAAACTTTTTGTTTTCTTTGGCTCTATTGGTTGACTTTTCACGAAAGCGCTCCAAATCCATAGCCAAAGGTAATTTGGAAACCGGATTAGTCAAATTTTCATTATCATCCATCCTTCAAGCTTATTTCATACCTTAAAGTGTGAAGATAATATGTCAAATGATCCTAATATAGGTTATCCCACTTCTCAAAGACGTAAATACCTGTCTTCGGAATGCCAACTTATTCATATCTCAATGAACTAACCGGGTTGACTTTTGCCGCCTTAATGGATTGAAACGAAACAGTAACCCAGGCAATGACGATAGCCGCTGCTGCACAACCAATAAATAGAAAGGGTGTCAATTCAATCCTATAAACAAAATCCTTCAGCCACCAATTGGCAACAAACCAGGCAGCCACCCCTGCGGGCACAATTGCAATGAACACCAGTTGGGTAAATTCCTTTGATAACAATAATATAAGACCTGTTACTGACGCACCCATGGCTTTGCGCACGCCAATTTCTTTGGTGCGTTGTTCTGTTGTAAATGCTGCCAGAGCAAATAATCCCAAACAAGCAATAAAAATTGCCAACGAAGAGAATACAATAAAAATATCGCGCAAGCGCATTTCACTACGAAACAACGTATCGAAATTCTGATCAAGGAATGAGTATTCGAAGGGCTCTCCGGCTGCCATTGTTTTCCATTGCAATTCTATGGCCTTAATCACTTCGGTCGGATCACCTTCATAACGAACCATTAAACTTCTAGATACACCCGCCATTCGGATAACCAACGGCCTCACTTGATTACGAAGCGTTTCAAAATTAAAATCCCTCACCACACCAACAATGTGCAGCGTCTCAGGAGTTTCGGAATTGAAATCGAGTAGCTCCTCTCCTATCGGGTTTTGAAATCCATATTCTTTTACGGCTGCCTCATTAAGTACGGCCGCCAAACTATCGGTACCAAATTCGCGTGAAAAGAAACGACCTTCTTTCAATTCAAACCTCATGACATCTAAATGATCCCAATCCGCATAGTACTTTCCAACCAAGTGATCTATGTCTTTTCCTTTTTCTCTCACAATGGTGGTATTATCCATACCCGGAAATACATTATTTGTATAACTGGTTTTTAAAATTCCGGTTTGTTCTTGCAACGCATTTTTAAACGCGAGCCGATTAGAACCGAGGCGTGCTGTACCTGAAATTACAAGCACATTCTGTTTATCCAACCCAAGATTTTTTGATTGCATAAAGCTCAACTGCTGAAAAACAACCACGGTAGCAATAATTAAAAATGTAGAAACTGCAAACTGAAAAATAACGAGTGAACTTCTAACTCCTTTGCTCTTCATACCGGCTCGCATCTTGCCTTTCAATACCTCTACTGGGCGGAAAGATGTAAGGTACAAGGCCGGATAACTTCCAGCTATCAAACCCACCATTAGTATTAAAAGAAATGCAATTCCCATAAAGGTGGGAGTTAACAAAACATCCAATGTAAGTTGCTTGCCTGATAATAAATTAAATTGCGGTAAAACCAGAAACGCAATAATCACCGCAAGCAAAATTGCAATGAAACTATAAAGAAAAGATTCAGACAAAAATTGCAGAACCATTTGGCCACGCTGCGAGCCTAATGTTTTTCTTAGCCCAACTTCTTTTGCGCGGCCGGCTGAACGCGCTGTAGAAAGATTCATAAAATTAATGCAAGCAATCAGCAAAATGAAAATACCTACGCCTGAAAATATATAGGTATACGTAATATTTCCGGGAGGTTCTATATCATCAGGCAAACCAGCCTTTAAGTGAGTATCGGCAAGTGAATAAATGTAATAACTATAAAGGCCTCCTTGCTTACGAAACTCTTCAAAATTTATTCCTAACCCCGCTTCAAGCTCTGGGCCAATATGTTTTTCAATAAGTATTTCAAGATTCTTATTTACTTCGGCTACAGATGTAGCCGGATTCTTCTTTATATAAGTTTGCCATGAATTTCCAGTCCAACCATCGTAATAATCCTTTTCAACAGTAGATAATGAAATTACTCCCGTGTAATGAAAATGTGAATTAGAAGGAACCTCGGCAGCAATCGCAGTTACTTTACATGCAATTTTATTATTACCAACTATTAATATTTTTCCAATAGGGTTTTCTTTACCAAAATATTTTGATGCCAGCGCTTCTGTAATTACAATGGAATTAGGCTCGTTCAATGCCGAGTTCACATCACCCTTTAATAGTTTAAAACTGAAAAATTTATAAAAATTGGAATCGACATAAAATATGTTGTCTTCAACAAAAGAAAGTTCTTCATACCGAATCGCTAACCCGCTGCTGCTAAGCCTTAATCGTGAGGCATCTTCTACACCAGGAATTTCCGCCTTCATAGCAGCTGCCAATGGTAAGCTGGAATTGGAAGTGGTTATCTCCTGCCCTGAAATACGGCCATGCAAGGCCACACGATACATGTTTTGATAGTCCTTATGAAAACTATCATAGCTCAATTCATCCTGCACATAAATAAAGATGAGCAAGCAGCAACTCATGCCAATCACCAATCCAATGATGTTAATGGCTGAGAAGAATTTGTACTTGAGGATGTTGCGAATAGCCACTTTGTAATAGTTTTTAAGCATAGCGGGTCATTTAGCCTAGGATGCAAATATTAATGAACAGGTTGCATCCACTCCAAAAAATATACCTGCCGAGCATGCGCTAAACAAAACGGTATACATCCATGTCATTCCGAGTTTTATAATTTATTCATCACGAAGAACGTTGGCGGGATTTAACTTCGCTGTTTTATAAATTTTATAGCCAATGGACATAAAAGAGGTAACTAATAAAATCGTTGCTGAAATGACCATAGTGGCTACCGTGGCCGGCTGATAATAGTCCCAAATACTACTCATAAGCATGGCTGACATCCAGGCACCACCCGCACCACCCAACACCGATGCAATTAATAGTATAATTACAAATTCGGTATTAACCACCTTAGAAATATTGCCCATAGAAGCTCCCAACACCTTGCGCACACCAATCTCTTTCATTTTTTTAATGATGTTGAGTGAAACTAAGGTAAATAACCCGGTGGCTGAAAGTAATAGGGCTACAATTCCCAAGAATACAAACATGGTAACGATATTATTATTAACCGTATTTGCCTCCACAATTTCCTCATCCATAAACCTGCCATTGTATGTCTTGTTTGGAAATATCTCTTTCCACCTTGCCTCCATAAATTGATTGGTAGCAACCAGTTTATCAGCTGGTACTTTTACCAAAATATGCTTCACATCCTCTTTAGCCCCATAGCGTAACATTACAGGTTCTAACTCTCTCCACAGTCCCCGATTGTATATATCTTTAACCACACCTATCACGTAATACTTCACGGTATCCATCCACACAATTTCTTTTCCAAGGGGCTCTTTCATTCCCAATTTTCTAGCAAGACCTTCTGTAATAATAACTGATTCCTTATGATCAGTTTCTGAATCTTTTTTAAAATCCCTTCCCTCCA
Source organism: Cyclobacteriaceae bacterium (assembly GCA_016787755.1). GTDB lineage: Bacteria > Bacteroidota > Bacteroidia > Cytophagales > Cyclobacteriaceae > ELB16-189. Next base: position 436,930 of record JAEUUA010000013.1, read on the forward strand.
ATAAGGTGAGTCCTACGGTCTGTATATAATCATCATCCACATTCATGATGTCCGTTTCAACTTCTTTGCTGTCATGCTTAACAGGATCATTGAATGACCTTGAATTGATATGATGTTCCGATCCAGCAATGGAAATAATATCCGCATCTTCCGTTAATGCATTCCGATAGGTTTCAAATTCAGATTGATTGTCTAGGTAGGTGAACACAATGCCTGTTTTACTGAATCCTAAATCAAACTCGCGTTGATACTTGGCATTCTCTGTAAAGGCAAAACTGCTTACAATGGCAATCAATGAAATTGCAAATTGTAAAGTGAGAAGGATACGGGTAAAGTAATTAGTACCTCCAAATTTCAGTTTACCTTTTAAAATACTGGTTGGCTGAAAATGACTGATATAAAAGGCAGGGTAACTTCCGGCTAGCAAACTTGTGAATATCAGCGTCCCCAAAATGAAAACTAGAAAATCGGGTTTGCCGAAGTAATCGGTGATCAACTTAAGGTCTGGCCACATTTTATTGAATGCCGGAATAAGCAGAAAATCTGCCATTAACACACCAACGAGAAGCGCCAGAAAACAGATAAAGGCAGTCTCTCCTATAAACTGAAAAATTAAATGTGCGCGAGTACTACCCATTACTTTACGTATTCCAATTTCCTTTAACCTGCGAGAAGAGATGGCAACAGCAGTATTCGTAAGGTTAAAGCAAGCGATTAACAAAACAAAAATTCCCATCATACCAATTCCTAATACGGCAGCAATTGGCGAGGCATCACGTGTCCACGATCCTGGTTTTTCATTGTAACTATCACGTACTCCCATTCCAACAAACGATTCGAGTTCAAACTTACGAATGATAAAGTCTTCTCTAATTTTATTATTGTTCTCGGTATAAGGGGTCAGTAACGTTTCAATGGTGGGGATCCGACTTTCATCCTTCACCTGAACGAAAAGCGTGCTTCGATTTCGCCAATCATTTTCATTGTAACTTGGAGTACCTTCATCAAATTGGTTGTAGAAATCAACATAGGCACTGCCATAAAAACTCGAATTGGAAGGCGGCTCCTTAAACACGCCCGTTACAGAATATTCTTTCACCTTGCCGCTATCCAGCATTTCTGTGATCGGTTTTCCCAAGGCATTTTCTGAACCAAAATATTTTTCTGCCAGTTTATCGCTAATGATTATTTGGTTTTTATTCTTCAACTCCTGGGTACCTTCTATAAACTCAAACGTAAATAGTTCAAAAAATTCAGGATCTACGAAAGTTAAATCGTTACCAAAAAGTTCTTCTCCAATTCTAAAATTTCCGCCTCCGGGTGAATACCGAACTATTTTATTAATATCCGGAATACCTTTCTTGATGGCGTTTCCTAAACCCATAGGTACATATCCATAAGATGTGAGATTATTTTGAAACTCACGCACTGAGTTTACGCGATAAATGGTAGCTGCATTAGAGTGGTAGGTATCGAAACTGCGATTGAAGTCATAGTTGAAATAGGCAACGATGCAACAGGCTATCGCTATACCCATCCCGAACACATTCACAAAAATGAAAAATTTATTCTTGGTAAGGCTACGAAGTGTGATGAGCAGGTAGTTTTTGATCATGCTATGAAGTTAATAAAGTAAAGACTCATGCAATTCTTGAGGGTTGCATTTTACAAGACAAGAAAGATGCCATTGCTCATATTGAGGTAAAATCTGTTAAACGAGTATGAACGAGTGAAGCCATGTTCACTCCTGAACAGTAACCTGTTCGGTATTGCAGGTGCCATAAAACAATAAAGCTCATCCTGAAACAGAACGAGCCTTATTTAACCTAAACCTAAATATGAAGAACGAATCAAGGAACTTCCTTCCCTGAAATTTTTAGTAACTAAACATGAAATTGTTGCTTAATATTTTCAGTCACCACCTTACCATCAAATAAGTTCACAATGCGATGCGCATAATTTGCATCATATGGCGAGTGTGTAACCATCACGATCGTAGTGCCCTCCTCATTCAATTGAGAAAGCAACTTCATTACTTCCTCGCCATTGGCAGAGTCAAGATTACCAGTCGGTTCATCCGCAAGGATTACTTTTGGTTTCGCAACAATGGCACGTGAAATAGCAACACGCTGTTGCTGGCCACCTGATAATTGCTGAGGGAAGTGATTTCTTCTATGCATGATGTTCATGCGCTCAAGTACTTCTTCTACGCGTCTCTTCCGCTCGTCTGAAGGAACTTTTAAGTACAATAGGGGAAGTTCAACGTTTTCAAAAACGGTCAATTCATCAATGAGGTTAAAGCTTTGGAATACAAAGCCAATTGAACCCTTGCGCAATTGAGCACGCTGACGCTCAGAATATTTTGCTACCTCATGCTCACCAAAATGATATTCGCCACCAGACGGATTATCAAGCAAACCAAGGATGTTCAATAAGGTTGATTTACCACACCCTGAGGGACCCATAATGGCCACAAATTCGCCACCCTTAATTTCAAGATTAATGTTGTTAAGGGCTGTGGTTTCTACTTCTTCTGTAGTGTAAACTTTTTCTAGATTTTTTAATTTGATCATAACCGATTCGGTTTATTGTTAGATGAAGTGTTTTGGAGTATAGTTTGAAGGATTACCTTATTTTTTTTCAAAGGTTACTGCATGAATTCAATTTCTCTGTATTAGACGCCTCTTTAGTTAAATAGTTGCATCAATTCAGAATTAAAACTTCGTTGTTCCCAAAATTTTCGTAGGAAGATGTGATTACTCGGTCACCGGGTTTCAGTCCTTCCAGTACCTCAAAGTTCTCAGTATTCTTGCGCCCTAGCTTAATATTTCTACGTACAGCTTTGTCATCACTATCCAGTACAAACACCCAATTTCCACCCGTGTCTTTATAAAATCCACCGACCGGCAAGAGTAGTTCCTCAGAAGCCTGCCCAAGTTCAATTCGCAACCGAAGCGACTGACCTCGTCTGATATCATTCGGTGTTTCGCCAACGAAATCCATATCCACTTCAAATCGCCCGTTCTGGATGGTAGGGTAAATATAGTTGATCACTAAGCGATAGTCCTTTCCGGCATAGCTTGTGGTAGCAGGTAAGCCAACTGAAATCTTCGGATAATACAATTCATCAATGGGCACACGTACTTTGTAACTTCCAACAATATCAACCTGGCCTAATCGTTGGCCTTGAGAAACAGACTGTCCAATCTCCCAGTGAGGAGTAGATAATTGACCATCAATCGGAGCGCGAATAACAAGGTTATCCAGTATTTTGGAAAGTCCATTTAAACTCGTCATCATCTTTTGTTCAGATTCAGCTGTAAACTTAAGTTGTCTGATACGATCAATAGAATCTGCTCGGTATGCCTGATAAGTAATTCGCTTACGTTCGAGATTATACTTGTAGTTGGCTTCTGTTTGTTCAAACTCCTGTTTAGCTATTAATTTCTTTTCATACAATTGTTTCTGTCGCTTGTATTGAGGCTCAAGTAATTGAAGTTGGTTGTCAATCAGCGCCAATTGCTGTTGCTGGTCCAAGTCATTGCGCATGATGTTCAGTTTTGTTTCACGGGCACGGTTAATACTTTCGTTGAAGGAGGCCTCTTGCTGTAACACCGTGAGTTCGCGGTTAAGGTTAGTGAGTTCTAAAATTACATCACCCTTTTTGAGCATCTTACCACTTTCACTTACAATGCCTTTAATATTGCCACCCTCGATAGCATCCAAATACACGGTACGGCTTGGTTCTACTGTTCCAGTTTGTGGAATAAATTCCTTAAACTCACCACGCTGCACGGTGGATATTGTCAACTTATCCTTAGCGGTTTTGAAGGTCGCTCTACGGTCGGCAAAAATAAATTGATACCCAATAAATCCTACTAACAACGCAATCCCCCCATAGGTTGCTATCCGCTTTAGCGTCCAGGTCTTTTTTGCAATCTTCTTATCCATGTAAACTTCTTAAACTCGTGTTAGTAAAATCTGCCATGCACTTGCCAACAAGCGTGCCAACGGAAATAAGTGGAATAAAGATGGATTTAAAGGTTAATTTAAATCATTCTCGTTCACATATGAACGAATCTGTCCGTATACGGACAAGACTTACTACCTTTGACTTGCCAGTCATGCGAATTAAGCAAAATATCACGTTTCTCGATTTCGGTACTAATATTGCCCACTTGCGGACAAAGCAAAAAATGAATCCATCATATGTCTGACTCAAAGCATGGCAAAATCCTGATCGTTGACGACAACGAAGATTTATTAAAGGCAGCTAAAATGTACCTGAAGCGGCATGTGGCACAGGTAGATATTGAGAAAAATCCAGAAGCAATTCCGTCACTTATGAGCAATGAGGATTACGATGTAATCCTGCTCGACATGAACTTTACAAAAGACGTGAGCAGTGGCAGTGAAGGATATTATTGGTTGGAGAAAATTTTAAGCATTGACCCTTCGGCTGTAGTTGTTTTAATAACCGCCTATGGGGATGTGCAAATGGCAGTGAAAGCGATTAAGGCAGGCGCTACAGATTTTGTGCTGAAGCCCTGGGAAAATGAAAAACTGTTGGCTACTATTTTTTCATCCATGCGCTTGCGCGAATCACGTGATCAGGTTGAAACACTGAAGACTAAAAATCACGAGATCAATCAGGCCATCAATGAAAAGTATAGCGACATCATTGGCCAAAGCCAGGTGATGCAACGCATATTTCAAACTATTGAACGGGTAGCTCAAACCGATGCCAATGTTTTGATCTTAGGTGAGAATGGTACCGGGAAAGAATTGATAGCGCGCGCCATTCATAGAAATTCAGCACGTAAGAATGAATCATTTGTGAGTGTTGACTTAGGATCCATTACTGAAACACTTTTTGAGAGCGAACTGTTTGGCCATAAGAAGGGATCGTTTACCGATGCAAAAGAAGATCGCGCAGGCCGATTTGAACTGGCCAACCAAGGTTCTTTGTTTCTCGATGAAATCGGAAATCTTTCCATGCCTTTGCAAGCAAAGCTTCTTACTGCCATTCAAAATAAAAAAGTGAGCCGCGTAGGTTCAAACAAAGAAACACTAATTGATCTGCGATTGATTTGCGCCACCAATCTTCCCCTGTATGAAATGGTGAAAGAGAATCGATTTCGCCAGGATTTACTGTACCGAATCAATACTATTGAAATTGAAATCCCTCCTTTGCGGGATCGGATTGAAGATATTCCATTGTTAGCCAATCATTTCTTAAAGCACTATGCAACACGCTACGCAAAAAATATCACCAAAATAAGTGAAGGTGCCATGTCACGCATGACCAAACATCCGTGGCCGGGAAATATTCGTGAGCTACAGCATTCCCTGGAACGTGCCATTATCCTGAGCAACTCCTCTGTGCTTCAACCCGAAGACTTCAACTTCGCTGCTCCTGCCGCCAAAGAAGGTGATCAACAAATTAATTTGGATCAGTTTAATTTGGAAGAAGTAGAAAAACTGTTGATCAGAAAAGTACTTAAAAAGTATAATGGAAATATTACTCAGGCTGCTGCGGAATTAGGTCTCACCCGATCGTCATTATACAGAAGATTAGAAAAACATGGACTTTAGTGCTTATTTTTATATCAAGGAAAGTTACCCGTAAGCAGTATTCAGCAAGCAGTCAACGCTGCAGACTGCATTCCGCCTACAACCAACTAATAACCCGCCATCTAAAGACTAAGGACTAACTACTATCTACTAAAAATGGCTTTTAACGATTTTCGATTTCGGGTTGCCTTTAGGGTTGTGTTGCTTGGGCTTGTGATGGTACTCTTCGTGTTTATGGTAAGCAGACCCAACATGATTTTTGCTGCGGGCCTTACTTCCTTCATCATTGTTGGACAGTTAGTTGAGTTGTATCGATTCACTTCACAGACTAATCGAAAACTTACCCGCTTCTTAGAATCCGTAAAGTATTCTGATTTCCTTTCTGGCTTTGCCAACGATAATAAACTTGGCAGAAGTTTCAGGGAATTAAACACTGCCTTCAACGAAGTACTGGAAGCTTTTCGAAATACCCGGACTGAAAAAGAAGAACATTGGCAGTACCTAAACACGATTGTGCAACAGGTAAGAACGGGTATCATTTCATTCGATCCCGATGGACAGGTTCAGCTTATGAATACAAATGCCAAGCGATTCATTGGCATTGCCAGTTTAAAAAATGTAAATGAATTGGCTGATACAAATCCAAAGCTCTATCAGGCATTGATGGAAGTGCAGTCAGGAAAAAGTACGTTGTATAAATCGGGCAACGAATACTTGCTCACGTTGCAGGCCACTGAATTACGAATTCGTGGCAACACGGTTAAGTTGGTTACGCTACAAAACATTCAAAACGAATTACAAAAGCAAGAGTTGGATGCGTGGCAAAATTTAACCCGCGTGCTGCGCCACGAAATCATGAACTCCATCACTCCTATTTCGTCTCTCACCTCAACCCTGCGCGAAATTCTGGATCATGACATGACGAAAACAGAAAATCATTACGAGTTACAAACCGAAGGTGCTGAAGATTTGCGCGAAGGCTTAACCACAATTGAAAACCGAAGTAAGGGTTTAATTAAATTCATTGATGCCTATCGCGAATACACTTCCCTTCCGCAACCAAAAATAAAAAGCATCCGCGTAAAAGATCTACTCGAAAAGGTAGCTCAATTCATGAAGCCCGAACTTAAAAAGACTTCGATTCAGTTTGGCTATCATTGCGAGTCAGAATACATCACCATCCAAGGCGATGAAGAAATGATTGAGCAGGTGCTCATCAACCTGATTAAAAATGCTATGGAAGCGCTGGAGAATACCAAGGATGCGCGTATTGAATTAAATGGTTTTTTTCGGGATAATGCGGTGTCTATTGAAGTGATCGACAATGGTTCGGGAATAATTCCTGAAGCCATTGACCGAATCTTCATTCCATTCTTTACCACCAAAAAAACAGGATCTGGAATTGGATTGGCCTTATCGCGACAAATTATGCAAATGCATAATGGATCTCTTTTGGTGAAATCAGAGCCCGATGTAAAGACAGTTTTTACGTTGAATTTCTAGCGGATCTTTAAACTATCCGAATGCATTGGGTGAGGTATTTTAAAACCCTTAAAACAATCTGTATACGAATATTAAAATAAACAGGTAGATAAATATTAATATGTTAATCAGACGTAATATTTTTAAGAAATTTTGGTAAATAGGATGCTGAGGTAATTCATTAAAACCTAAATTCAAATCTTCCTTCAATTTAAATAACTTTCCAAAGTACCACACACCAGTCGACAGTATTGGAAGGAAAAAAAGTATTCCAAAAATTAAATTTTTCATTTCACCCTTACTTCTTCTACGAGTCTTATGAACCTCTGATTCTACCCTCCCAAATACTCATCCCATTCCGTCCGCGGGTCATTTCCATCGCGAAGAAAAAGAGCGTAAGAAGGTTTGTACGGTTTACGATGTAAGGTCATTTGTGCTTCATCAGGTGTAAAATCTCCCTTCTTCGCATTACATCGTTTACACGCGGTAACAAGATTTGTCCAAGTGTGGGCACCGCCCCGCGAGCTTGGGATCATGTGATCCAAGGTCAAATCTCTGCGTGTGCCACAATACTGGCACTCAAAATTATCGCGCTTAAAAACATTTTGCCGGGTTAAGCTCACGCCTTTGTACGGAGCATTTACGTATCGGTTTAACCGGATCACCGAGGGCATAGGAAAAGATTGAGTAATCGAATGGATGCGGTGACCATTAGCAGGACGCACCAATTCACTTTTGTTTAGGTACACCATAACAAAGGCTCGCTGCACGGAACATACCATGAGTGGGCTAGAATCCTGATTTAGCACCAAAACCCTACTATTCATAGCGTGAAAGATAATCCCAAAGTTTGGGTTTATCAAGATTAAACATTCCTGTCTCAGGTTTGTTCAATGTGAGTTTGAAGCTAGGCTGGATTAAGAATCCTTCGAATTTCGAACAAAGAATGGGTATAAATTTTCGAGTCAACGCGTAAAATTCCATCCTCTGACAGGTGATCTATACGGACTCGGCCATTAGAATGAATAATTTTTTGATCGTCCAATACGATGCCTGCGTGTAACTGTTTTTTGGATAGATCGTGACAAAAAGCAATATCGCCCGAAAGTACATCTTCCAACTTTTCGACTTTCTTTCCTTCCGTAATTTGTCTATCCAACTGTCGTGGAAGCAGAAACCCGGAAATTTTGAATACGATTTGAATAAACCCGGAAGCATCAATACCAAAAGGACTTTTACCGCCTGCCAAATAAGGAGCATTTAAATACTTTTGGGCAATATGTTTCAAAAATTCCACTTCGCGTTTTTGACCCAAACTTTTTGCTTCTCCATTAAAGGCAAACTGTTCTTCAATTTTAAATAGCTCGGAATTTGAAATAGGTACAATAGAGCCCAACAAAATGGTTAATGGACTTTTTTTGAAAAGTAAACTGCAGGTAAGATCTGTTGTGATTTTAAAATTCGCATGGTTAATCTGATCAAAGTATTCCTGAGTTATTCCATGATGTTGCTCAGCATGCAACCATCCTAAGGTACCATCAAAATGAATTCGAATGTAGATCCATTCTTTATGATCGGTTGCATTAAGCACCTCGTAATGATCACCAAACAGTAATTGAGTAACTACAGGAGCATGTTCCTCCGGACTTTGGCGAATCGATACCAAAGACAATCTGCAAACTCCATATCCTAATACTTCCATGATCAAGCCTTATCCAATTTTAATTCTGCTCAACTCCCGTTTAATGTCCTTCTCTTTTATAGTATTTCTCTTATCGTGCGATTTTTTACCTCGCGCCAATGCAATCTCTAGTTTAGCCAAACCCCGATCATTAATAAATAATCGTAAAGGCACTAATGCCAATCCTTTCTCTTCTGATTTTGCTTCCAACTTACTCAGCTCTGATTTCTTCATTAACAGTTTTCGTTCGCGTGCCTCTTCATGATTATAGTGCGTTCCTTGTGCATACGGAGCTATGTTTATTCCCTTGGCAAAAAATTCCCCTTTACTAAAATAACAATATCCATCTTGTAAATTGACTTTCCCTTCCCGGATAGATTTTATTTCTGTTCCGCGCAAAATAATGCCTGCAACAAACGTATCAAGCAATTCATATTGAAAGGATGCCTGCTTATTTCGAATGTTAACCGTGTTCGCAAATCTCTTTTCAGCCATACTATTCCTCTATGTATCAAGCAAATAGATCTTTTAATCTATCTTTTTTAAACATTTTCTGCCCTGTTTTGCCCGTAGCAATCATTCTAGCTCCACAAACTGCTTCAATCATACAAATTAATTCGTTACCGCGTATGGATTCAACAGTCGCTGTTACAACAACTTCCTCGCCAACTTTTGCCGGACTATGGTGCGTAATAGTTAAAAAAGTGCCTACTCCTTCTTCATCCTCTTCTTTCATCTCCAAAAAAAATAATCTGGAAGACCACTCGAAATCGCGTGCTAACGCAAAGGTTGAATAAACAGGATGCAACGTCTCGCCATGAAAGGTAGCCAAATCAGATTCATTGACTCTTTTTCGATACACCTTTTTATCCCCGGGGCTGAAAATGAACTTCATACATTGTCAGATTGAAAGATTAGCTTGCGGAGCAACATGTAAGTCGCTAAACTTATTTTGAATAAATTTATAATGGGCAGCCATCGCGATCATAGCGGCATTGTCAGTGCAATATTCAAAATCAGGAATAAATATTTTCCAGTTATTTTTTTTTGCATACTCCTGCAATGATATTCTTAATCCAGAATTGGCAGCCACTCCCCCAGCAATCGCTATCTGTTTTATACCTGTTTCCTCCGATGCCTTATTCAATTTTCTCATCAGCATTCCCACCAGATGTTTTTGCAGGCTTGCGCAAATATCATGTTGGTTTTTTTCAACAAATCCGGGGTCAAGCTTTTTATTATCCCGAAGAAAATATAAAAAGGCGGTCTTGATTCCACTGAATGAAAAATCATATCCTGGAATATTTGTATCGGGGAATTGAAATGCTTCTGAATTGCCCTTTTTAGCATATTGATCAACCAATGGTCCACCTGGATAGGGAAGACCCATAATTTTTGCCGCTTTATCAAATGCTTCTCCTACCGCATCATCCCGAGTTTCTCCAATTACTTTCATCTCTAAATAATCATCAATCAAAACAATTTGCGTATGACCGCCACTCACCGTTAGGCAGAGAAATGGAAATGAAGGCTTGGGATCAGCAATGAAGTGAGCTAATACGTGCGCTTCCATATGATTCACTTCAATTAAGGGAATATCAAGCGCCACGGCCATTCCCTTGGCAAAAGAGACACCCACTAGCAGAGAACCTAATAATCCAGGACCTTTGGTAAACGCAATAGCATTTAATAATGAAGTGGAAATACCTGCCGAAGTCATTGCTTCGTTTACTACCTGATAGATATATTGCTGATGAGCCCGTGAGGCAAGCTCAGGAACCACTCCACCATATTTTTGATGCACTGCTTGTGAGGCAATTACATTATTAAGTACCTTGCCATGTTGTATAATAGAGGCTGAGGTTTCATCACAAGAGGACTCGATGGCTAGAATTACAGGATGCATTTTTAAGAAATGAAACTGCAAGTTATCAAAATTCGTGTTCTAAGTTGGATCAAAAAGATTCTGCTCTATGGAATTTATTTTTTCCTGTTTATCATGGTCGTTGGGTTTATATTACTCCAATTTCCCGCAGTACAAACATCATTGGCGAACAGGATCACGTCAAATTTTTCCAAACTATCTGGATTTGAAATTACCTACGACCAAATCTATCTGACCTGGTACGATCGTCTGGAAATTACAGGGCTACTAATTAAAGATCCAGCTAACAATAAAATGATTGAAATTGAAAAGGTTCAAGTAAATTTCAGCCTGTCAACATTACTTCAGGACAAAAACATTAACCTCGATGCTGCTTCTTTAGATAAAGGCAGTGTTAACCTGATAAAAATTTCTGATTCTGATTCAACCCGAGACTTTAATATCAATCTCTTCATTGCCGAAATCAATAAGCTATCTTCCGGTAGCGGCAAGGGTACGCCTCCTAAAGTAAATATTGGTGAGATTGGAGTTTATAATACCACCTTTACATTGAATGATCCTCAAAAAGATTCCATTCCCAATGCATTTGATTATAATCACATCACCTTACATCTTGACGAAGTTAATGCTCAGCACTTTAATATAATTGGTGATACGATTCAATTCAAAATGAATACTTTTATCGCAGAAGAAAAAAATTGCAATCTTTCTATACAAAATATCTCAACGTATTTCCGCGTATCTCAAACTACCATGGAGTTCATTGGATTAAACGCCAGCATAGGAGAAAGCAAAATTTCGGATACTTTAATTTTCACATACAAAAGGTTAGCCGATCTGAATGACTTTAATAATAAAGTCACATTAAAAGCATCACTGAAAAAAGCCATTCTTTACCCGCAAGATTTGGTTCTATTTACACCCGGTGCGAAACCGCTTCCTCAAGCAATTATGGTAAGCGGCAACATCTCTGGAAGAATCTCCAGGTTCAGGCTACAAGATATGGAGGTAGCAATAGGTGCTACAAATATTAAAGGAAGCCTACAGTTAGATGGCCTGCCTTTTATCAATGAAACATTTATAAATCTGAATGTGAAAGAAGGAGATATTGCCATTCAAGATTTCGCCTTCCTATTTCCTAAAAATGTATTTGAGAAAATAGCGGCTCTGGGCAAATTTAAATTAGTGGGCAAGTTCACAGGGTTTATCGATGACTTTGTTGCCAATGGAGATTTTCGAGGTGCCTTTGGCAAAATCAAATCTGATATCAATCTTAAAATTGATCAGAACCATATTAATGAATCCACCTTTAGTGGTAATCTGAATCTGACTGATTTTAATCTTGGAATTTTGCTTCAGGATACTGCACTCTTCCAAACGGTAACGTTAAATGGTCGAATTAAAGGGAAAGGGTTAACTAAAGAAACAGCCTCCTTTAGTCTCGTAGGCAAAATAATTGAAATTGGAATTGGGAAATACAATTACTCCGATATTACAACCGATGCGCGGTTTGCTAAAGAACTTTTCAGCGGTGAAATAACTATTAATGATCCTAATTTAAAGTTAAATGCACAAGGTTCCATTGATATTCGCAAAGGGCAAGAATTAATTTCTATAAAAGCAAGGTTAGATACACTATTTACCGATCGAATAAAATTAACCACAGAACCTCTTTTTATAAAATCTTTCATTGAAGTTGAATCGCAGGGACTACAATTGGATAGTTTGTTTGGAGAAATGAAAATGACTAACGCTCAAATCATTTACCGAAATCAAAATCTTGAAATTGATTCTATTTCTATTAAGTCATTTCTTAATGAAGACAACCGAAATCTACAATTAAGAAGCTCCTTTGCTGATGTAGATTTAATGGGAAATTTCTTTTTTTCTTCATTGTTTCAAGACATAAACAGGCTGGCTCAGGAATTCCAACTTAACATACGAAATAACACCTATGAGTTAACAGATTATTACAAGAGAAAAGTGAAAGATGGAAGAGATTATAGAGTAGATTTTCTACTTAATCTTCATGACATTAATCCTGTGTTGGCGCTGGCCAAGCTTGATATGTCAGTTGCTGATAAAACTGTAATAACAGGCAACTTCTCAAATGGATTTACATCCCTTTTACAAGCATATGCTCAGATTGATACTGTCATATACCATGGGAAAATATTTATAGATAATGAAATAGAATTTTCGGGTTCTAAAATAAGAGATAGCACCAGCGTGCTTGCTGCACTATCGATAAACTCAAAGCGACAGGAATTAACAAAAACGGTTATTACAAAAAACTTATTCGCAGAAGCAATTTGGAATAAAAACCACATAGATCTTAATTTGGATGCTGACCAAGAGGGTGCATCTAACTATGCCCGTATCCAATCAGAAATTGATTTCCTCACCGATAGTATAAGGATTAAAATTCTTCCAACCTTGTTCTATTTACTCGACAAGAAATGGCAGATTAGCCAGCAAAATTATATACTTCAAAAAAACTCGGGTTGGGAAATCAAAAACTTAAAATTATTTAATGCCGATGAATCCCTCCTGCTGGATGGATTTATTTCAGAAGATCCCGAAAAGTCCCTAATTCTTTCATTAACAAATCTAAACTTGAGTATTTTAAACTCAATCAGTACTTCTAAGTTTGGTGGTGTCGTGAATGGAAAAATTGAAATGAAGGATGTCTATAAAGAAATATTTATTCAAAATAATGTAACCATCAAAGACTTAACAGTTGATCGATTTTTAGTGGGAGACGTTATCGGAACAAATGAATGGAACCGTGAGAAAGATAGATTTGATATAAACTTTTTAATAGACCGCGCTTCAAAAAGAACCTTAACCCTAAAAGGATACTATGATCCTCGTGAAAAAAGTCCACTTTATATCCATGCCAAATTAGAAGCAACAAATATTAAACTCATAGAGCCCTTCCTGAAAGGAATTTTTTCTCAAATGAATGGAGAGCTTTCAGGCGAATATGAAATAACGGGTACTTTTTCACAACCTCTTATAGAGGGTGAGGGAAAAATTGAAGGCGGGCAAATTATGATTGACTACCTGAAGACGCTATATACGTTTCAGGGTACACTTGGTATTACTCCCAATAAAATAATTTTTAAAGACTTTAACTTACAAGATGGCCAGCGGAATGGTGGCTATCTAGATGGATATCTTACACATCGCAATTTTTCAAAATTCAGAATTGTACTAGATGCGAACTTCACAAACTTCCAGGTCCTTAATACAACTTCAAAAGACAACAGTTTGTTTTATGGACAAGCCTATGGAACTGGCAAGCTTAATATGTTTGGGCCCCTGTCAAATATGAAAATATCAGCTACTGCACGAACCTCAAAAAACACACGAATCTATATTCCTATCAGCGGTTCAAGTTCGGTTGAGAAAAGCGAATTTATCACATTTGTAAATTTCACAGACACCATTAGAAATACAGTGGCTGAGAAGAAAAAAAATTACAATACTCAATCTGATGAACCCACTGGGATTGTGCTTGATCTAAACTTGGATATAACGCCTGATGCGTATACAGAAATAATTTTTGATATTAAAGCGGGTGACATTATCCGCGGCTATGGCAATGGTGATATTAGCTTAAAAATTGATACAAAGGGAGAGTTCAATATGTTTGGACTTTATGAATTTGAACAGGGTAATTACAACTTCACCCTATATAATATTCTTAACAAGGAATTTAACATCACCAAAGGAAGCCGAATCAGTTGGTCTGGTGACCCCTATGCAGGAATCCTCAATCTTACAGCCAGTTATAGACAAATGGCTTCCTTAAGCCCTATCTTACCCAACCAAAGTGAAGATATTATTTCCACTCCTCAAGCCCGAAGAAAATATCCGGTGGAGGTTCTCCTTAAGTTAAATGGGGCTATGCTATCTCCGCAAATTTCATTTGATATCGATGCGAAAAACCTTCCTGATAATATTACCACTGACAATGGCGGAACTATCCAGCCCAATTTTGCATTTAACGCGTTCAAAGCAAAATTGGATGATCAAGAATTGGAGCGACAAGTATTTAGTTTAATCATTCTTCGTAGGTTCTCCCCCCCGGATGCTTTTAGCACCAGTGGTTCGTTATCAAATTCTGTCAGTGAATTATTATCAAATCAATTAAGCTATTGGCTTACCCAGGTAGATCAAAATCTTGAAATTGACATTGATCTTGGGTCTTTAGATCAGGAAGCTTTTAATACTTTTCAATTACGTTTGTCATACTCCTTTTTGAATGGACGACTACGTGTTACTCGCGATGGGTCCTTTAACAACCAATATAATTCCGGCTCCGAAGTAGCTTCTTTGATTGGTGACTGGACTGTTGATTATGTCTTAACTTCAGATGGAAAGTTTAAAGTAAAGATGTATAGTAGGTCAAACTTCAACCAAATTAATAGTTCAGTGGGTACACAAACCGCTGTTACAACGGGCGTGAGTTTGCTTCACACACAAAATTTCAACCAGTTGAAAGAGCTTATTAGTTCATCTCGCGATAAAAGAAGAAAGCAAATTTTGGAAGATCCTATTAATGAAGAAGCCGTTATAGAAAATGAGGAGCGTAATAAATAGTTCCAATGTAGATGGTGTAGGTAACAAATGCATTCCTCTCCTCTGCTTGATAGTCCTTTCAACAACCTTCATTTATCAAAGGTCCACTTCATTATACGTAAATTCAAAGCGACTTAAAACAGGTGTTGTTACCTTAGGAGTTTTATACGCAGAGGGCACGATACCTAAGTTCTATGTGGTATAGCCAGTGCGATCAAGAGCGTTTCCATTTTTTTAACGATGCAAACAAATGGATAAAACGGGACATTTCTATTCGGCATTCCAATTTTCCTCCATTAGTTCCAGGACACTTCGATGGAGTGGAGTCGAGAAAAGAAAATCTGACCGTTTAGGTACTCTAACAAGTTTTGCTATCATGTCATCCATTGAAGTGTTGGATGGATTTTCTGCTGGCAAAGACCAGACGCCCTGGGCAATGGATTTCTTGAATAAATTATTAAAGATTATAACGGCCAAAACTATTGGCTGTCTGCTGATATGGATAAATTTTTACCCTTCCGAAAGTGGTTAAATCTTACGTTTGGTTTTGGAGCTAACGGAATGCTGTATGCGAATGATATGAGTAATATCAATCAAAATTTATCGCCTTATCGTCAATATTTCATTGGAATAGATTTTGACATAACCACAATAAAATCAAAATCTAAGTTATTGAATGCCTTGATTTACGTGGTAAACATGGTAAAATTGCCAGCGCCTACCTTAGAAATTTCACAAGGCAAAATAAAAGGCCATCTATTTTATTTCTGATTCTACCTGAAATTAGCTGTCTTTTATTACCTTGTTAAACCTAAACTTCGCTAGCTATGGATTTAAATGCTTTCATGAAAAAGTATGCGGATGAGATTGGAGGTCAGTTTACCGAATATGATCAATCCCATTCCATTATTATTGTGCCTGTTGCCGGTAATCGATATCAAACCGTTATTGGCATCCTTCGAGAAAATGAACCCTATAAAAGAAGGCAGATTGCCCTTACATCAAAAGTATGCGCACTAAAATCAGGCATTGATTTCAAACTATTGCTGGAGCAATCCGCATACTTCAATTACTCCCGTTTTATTATAAGCGATAATTACTTGCAAATTGAGGCCTCAACGGCCATAGATACAACTTCGGAGTCGGTTCTAAAAGAAATGCTGCAGGAAGTAGCCACCCTGGCCGATCAATACGAATTGAAACTCACCGACTCGGATATTCATTAGTATCGGGCATTACGTTTTAAGTATGTAACTTTGTGGTTAATGCAAGCTGGCTTATCGTTCTTGTTCTTTGGGATAAGAGAGGAAAGTCCGGGCAACAAAGAGCATCGTACTTCCTAACGGGAAGGATTCCGCTTTTTAGCGGGAGACAGAAAGTGCCACAGAAAACAAACTACTTGCGTTTAGGCGTGAGAAAAGGTGAAAAGGCGGGGTAAGAGCCCACCGGTCTTGAAAGTGATTTCAGATGCATGGCAAACCTTACGAGTTGAAAGGCCAAATAGGCCCCGATCAAGAACTGCTCGTTCAAAAGATTGCTTCGGCAATCCATCGGGGTTGGGTAGGCTGCTTGATCCTATTGGTAACATTAGGGCTAGATAAATGATAGGCATCCCGATTTGATAATTTTAATTATTAGTATCGGGAAACAGAACCCGGCTTACAGGCTTGCATTTTTTTTGAACTTACTTTTTTTGATATAATATTTTACTAACGTGCCCAAAGTACTCCTTATTGAAGACGAAGCAAGCATTCGTGCAGTTCTAAAAGACATCCTCAAAGACCAGAAGGAATTAAAATTAGAAGTAGAAGAAGCCAAAGATGGTGCCGAAGGGTTGGCTAAATTAGAAAGCGATCATTATGACGTAGTGTTCTGCGATATAAAAATGCCTAAAATGGACGGCATGGAAGTTTTACAACAAGCCAAAGAAAAAGGAATCGCTGCAACATTTATTATGATCTCCGCTCATGGAACAACGGAAATTGCTGTGGATGCAACCAAACTTGGTGCTTACGACTTTCTTCAAAAGCCGCCTGATTTAAATCGCCTACTTATAACCCTGCGAAATGCGCTTGACAAAAATAATCTTGTAAAGGAAACCAAAACGCTAAAGAAAAAGGTATCGCTCAAATTTGAGATTACAGGAAACTCAAAACCGTTGATTGAAGTGAAGGAAGTGATTGATAAGGTCGCCCCCACCGAAGCGAGAGTACTTATTACAGGTCCAAACGGATCAGGTAAAGAATTAGTAGCGCGCCAATTACATGAAAAAAGTTCGCGCAGCAGTAATCATTTTATTGAAGTTAACTGTGCCGCTATTCCCTCCGAATTAATCGAAAGTGAATTGTTCGGGCATGAAAAAGGCTCCTTTACGTCAGCTATCAAACAGCGCATCGGTAAGTTTGAACAGGCCGAAGGAGGCACGTTGTTTCTTGATGAAATTGGCGATATGAGTTTGGCTGCTCAAGCCAAAGTGCTTAGAGCGCTTCAGGAAAGTAAAATTACCCGTGTGGGTGGTGATAAGGATATCTCTGTAAATGTGAGGGTGCTTGCTGCAACCAATAAGGATCTTAAAAAAGAAATTGCAGAACACCGCTTCCGCGAAGATCTTTATCACCGATTGTCCGTAATTGTGATTAAGGTTCCCTCATTAAATGATCGATCTGATGATATTCCAATATTAGTCGAAAAATTTCTTGGCGATATTGCCAGTGAATATGGATCTAAGAAAAAAGACATTGCTAAAGAAGCAGTAGAACTACTTCAAAAACATGATTGGACGGGAAATATCCGTGAATTAAGGAATGTTGTAGAGCGATTGATAATAATGAGCGAAGCCACCATTGGGCCTGCTGAAGTCAAAAAATACCTGTAAATCGCTTAAATTCGAACTCCAGGAGTAGTCTTTTTGACTTCTTTCTTGCTATACGTAGGGCAAGTATATTGACTGCAAGAAGTCAGAAAAGCAAGAAGGGCAACAAAAGCTAGAATTTTCTTCATTTTAGTGGCTTTAATAAGGACAAAAATATCAATCTTTTAAAATTCCACAAACTAAATGTAAGGAAATTGCAGTTTAGCGATAAAAACGACTACTCAACCAGTAAATTACAACCTCGAGAATCACTATTGTCAATTCTACCCATCACCTCAAAATTGCCATTTTCATCTATCCTGCCTAAATCTTGAGTCTCTATAAATGCACAGGAGTGAAAATTTGCCAAATCAATGATGTTTATTGCTCCTGCCCGACCTTTAACTAATGTGAATGGGTCATTAATATCCCGAACAAAAACCTTCATCCATGGCGGGCATTGATAGTAACCATTTTGTTCTGAATAAGCCTGAGACATAAGTTCAGTCATTCCATATTCTGAATGAATGGCCTTTACGTTAAATTGAGCTGTTAAATATTCATGAATGTCTCGTCTTATCAACTCGTTCCTACGGCCTTTCATGCCCCCCGTTTCAATGATTATGCAGTT
This sequence comes from Cyclobacteriaceae bacterium, assembly GCA_016787755.1. Lineage (GTDB taxonomy): Bacteria > Bacteroidota > Bacteroidia > Cytophagales > Cyclobacteriaceae > ELB16-189. The sequence continues at coordinate 455,621 of JAEUUA010000013.1, forward strand.
GCTCAAATCAATTTGACCTGATTCAGCAAAATCAAGTAACGCAAAAGATACACCCCATAGTATCACCCGTTTCTTATCATTCTTAAGGGATTGTAGTTTGTGTGCTAATTCCTTATGATTAGTTAAATAAAATCCCGAATGCGATGATTTACTCATGTTAATAAAGTGATTCATCATGACAATTAATGATGAGCCTTTGCGCTCCAGGTAAGACGGAAGCAGTGCTAAAAAATGATAGTTTGTGCACGGTCCATAGAATTGCTCAAATATATTTTCTGATAATCGCGTATAAAACGAAATATCTTTGACCAAATGCTGGCTGGTGGTAATCCCGGTTGTGCCACTGCTTAAAAACTCAGCCTCAGCCTGCCACGCACCTGTTTTTATAAGTTTAGTTTTGAAAAACCCAATAGGCAAAAACGGAATCTTTTCAAGGGACTTAATTTCATCGATATTACAATTCAAGAAACTTAGATATTGATGATAAACTGGGTTATTCTGTGCCTGAAACCTAAATAGCCGAAGTGCAATAACTTCAAAGTTGCCTTCGTTTACCGAATACAAAGAGTCTTCAAAACTTTTGAATGTGTCCAACTGTTGTTTATTTTACAAAGGATAAAGGTAGATAATGAGATTGATACGAGGATTTGGACTTTTTTTATTTATTGCATGGACTTTGTGCGCCTGTTTTACTCCACCTGAGTATCCCATACAGCCTCAAATTGAATTTGAGAGCGTTGTTTACAGAGAATATGGCACAGGCTTCGATAGTAACGCTGACTCGTTAATCTTAACCATTAAGTTTAAAGATGGCGATGGCGATTTAGGATTGGATCCTTCAGAAATATCCCCACCCTATAACAACAAGTATTATTATCGTTTTTCAAATGGTAAATATCTCAATTATGCAGATAAGAGGACTAACCCAAATTATGATACCCTGCCCGACTTTGTTAAACCCTTTAACTGCATTAACTGGGAGGTTATCCGCGAGAACAACTTGGTGAAAGACACCTTATACTTTGAATTAAATCCTAATTACTATAACATAACCATAGATTTTTTAGTTAAGAATTTTGATGGGTCTTTTACTGAATTTGACTTAACCAAAGAATTCAACTACCCGTTTTGCGGGGGTACTTTTGATGGAAGATTTCCAATTTTATTTAAAGATAAGCCTGGAACTCCCTTGGAAGGAACAATACGCTATAGTATGGGATCACCCGCATTTAAAGCCTTTTTTAGCATTAAGACTCTAAAACTGAGAATACAAATAAAAGACCGTGCGCTTAATAAGAGCTCGTTTATTGAAACTACCGAATTTACACTTTAATAGATTTTTGGAAATCGATCTGGTTCAGACTCGCCCATCATTGCATAAACAATATCGTAAATATCTTCACTGTTTGGCTTAGAAAAATAATCTCCATCCGAACCATAGGCAGGGCGATGTTCTTTGGCCGTAATTGTTTGAGGAGTGGAATCTAAATACTTATAAGCCTGTTGAACTTCCAGCACTTGTTGCATCATAAAAGCGGAAGCTCCACCCGGCACATCTTCATCAGCAAAAATAACGCGGCTGGTTTTCTTAACAGACTCAAGAATTACCTGATTAACATCAAACGGTAAAAGAGTTTGCACATCTATTACCTCGCACGAAATTCCATCGCTTTCCAAACTGGCAACGGCATCCATAACAATGCGGCACATCGAACCGTAGGTTACGATCGTTACATCTATTCCCTCTTTGAGTATTTCAGGAATACCTAAAGGAACCGTAAACTCACCAACATTTTCAGGTAATCTTTCTTTTAACCGGTACCCATTAAGACATTCGATGATCAAAGCTGGTTCATCTGATTGAAGCATGGTGTTATAGAAACCGGCTGCTTGAGTCATGTCTCTTGGCACAAGCACATGAATACCCCGTAATGAACCTAAAATCATTCCCATAGGGGAACCTGCATGCCATACACCTTCCAAGCGGTGGCCTCGGGTACGAATAATTAACGGTGCTTTTTGGCCCCCTTTGGTACGATATTGCAGACATGCCAAATCATCGGACATAATTTGAATTGCATACAACAAATAATCGAGGTACTGGATCTCTGCGATCGGTCTTAATCCTCGTAAGGCTGCTCCTATTCCTTGTCCAATAATGGTGCATTCGCGAATACCTGTGTCCGTTACACGCAATTCACCAAATTTCTGTTGCAAGCCAGCAAAGCCCTGATTAACATCCCCGATATGCCCGACATCTTCACCAAAGGCAAGCACAGTAGGGTCTCTCTTAAGCGCCTCACGGAAACAAGCCTGTAAAACTTCTCTTCCATCCACCAACGGAGATTTTTCATCATAAACAGCATTAACCTGATTAACTTTTAATGCAGACCATGCTGAATTTGAATAGAGGTATGAGCTATATCGATCAAAATTTGCTTGCTCTGTAGTCTGAATCCAATTCCGTAATTCCTCTTTTGATGGTGCCAATGAATGGCGAAGGAAACGTGCCGATCGTTTCGCTGCCTTCATGGAATCTAATCTAAGAGGATTGATTGTTCGCTTTAGTTCAATCAGTATGTCAGTAACCTCAGAAGACTCGGTTGATGCAGCCTTCAAAATCTGCTCGAGTTGCCTTTGCTCTTTTTGTATATCTTCATTAAAAGCTTTCCAGGCAGTCTCCTTAGCAGTTTTTGCAGTTAGTTTTGCTCCTTTTTCTAACTCATCTAATTCCTCAGGTGATGCAATACCTTTCTCCAAAATCCATTGCCTTAACTTGCGATTACAATCATGGTCCGCCTCCCAGGCTAACCGATCTTTTGGTTTGTATCGCTCATGGGAACCCGAGGTAGAATGACCTTGTGGCTGAGTCATTTCGACAACATGCACAAGCACAGGCACGTGCTCCTCACGACAAATTTTCTCTGATTTTTCATACGTCTGCAAAAGCGCCTGATAATCCCAACCTTTAACGGTTAAAATCTCATACCCTTTCTCAGTGTTTGTTCTCTGAAATCCTGCCAATATTTTTGAAATGCTTCCTTTCGTTGTTTGATATTCTTTCGGTACCGAGATACCATAATCATCATCCCAAACAGAAATCAACATAGGAACTTGCAAAACTCCTGCAGCGTTAATCGCTTCAAAAAATAATCCCTCTGATGTGGAAGCATTGCCTATCGTACCAAAAGCAATTTCATTTCCGTTACTGCTAAGTTCTTTATAGGCTGCAAGTTCCGGATTATTCCTGAACAGTTTTGACGCGTAGGCCAAGCCAACTAGTCGTGGCATTTGGCCTGCCGTGGGAGAAATATCAGCACTGCTATTTTTTAGTCTAGCTAAATTTTTAAATGCACCCTGTTCATCGATCATTCGAGTGGCAAAGTGACCGTTCATTAACCTTCCGGCAGAAGCAGGATCAGCCTCTACATCGGTATGTGCATAGAGTTGGGCGAAATATTGTTGGAGAGTAAGTTCACCAATTGCCAACATGAAGGTTTGATCCCGGTAGTAGCCCGCACGATGATCACCCTCGCGAAATACTTTAGCCATTGCCAGTTGTGCCAACTCCTTTCCGTCTCCGAAAATTCCAAACTTGGCTTTACCCATAAACACTTCCTTTCGACCAAGCAAACTTGCCTCGCGACTTTCGCACGCTAACCTATAATCAGCAAGTATAGAAGAAACTTTCTTTCCGGATATTCCACTAACCATGGTCTTTGTTTGGCTCACCGTAAATGGGTTGGTTCAGGTCAAAAATAACAAAAAACCCAAGAGGGTTCAACGCAATAAAAATTACGATAGAAAATGTTGCTATTTTAGTCTGTCACCAAAGAATTTTACCCAATCTCCATGTTCTACACGCTTATAATTTGCTCCACTTTCGAATAGAAAAATCCCAACCGGAGTGTTTTTAATTTTAATATCCTCATAAAAATATCCGGCAGCTATTTCGATTTCAAAAATCTCTTTCGCAACATCCGTGTCATTGATCTTCATCACCTCAATAAGAATTTTATTAGTAGGTGAACTTGATTTAACAGCACATGGATAGTCCGTAAGGGCGAATAGATGATATCCATGCAACCAAAAACTATATTGATATTCGAGTGCCGATTTGAAGGTCGTATAAAGTTTCATTCCGCGCCTTAACGACCCATAAAAGGCATACACTGAATCTTCATTCATCTGGTAATAGTTTTCGCACAAGGTTAAATAGAATGATCAAGCCAATTATCATGCCTTGGGTGGTGCTTTTCAATATCATTTCATATTATCTCAAAAAAAATAAAAACACCAGTTTCAATTGTAATCGAATACTATCTTTGCCTCGAATTGGGGCTTCATCAAAGCTCAAAACCTGTCCAAATTGCTAAAATAAAATCAAAATCATATGATCATTGGCGTTCCCAAAGAAATAAAGAATAACGAAAATCGGGTAGCTCTAACACCTGCAGGTGCTCAGGAGTTTGTTCGTAAAGGTCACACTGTTTATATACAAACCAAAGCCGGAGAAGGAAGTGGGTTTAATGACGGGGAGTACCTTGGTGCTGGTGCAAAAATTCTTCCTACGGCAAATGAAGTATTCGCTATTGCCGAAATGATCATTAAAGTAAAAGAACCTATCGAGCAGGAATATTCCCTGATTAAAAAGGATCAACTGGTTTTCACGTATTTCCACTTTGCATCTTATGAACCTTTGGCTCATGCCATGATTAAAACAGGAGCAATTTGCCTCGCTTACGAAACAGTTGAAAAAACGGATAGAAGTTTACCACTACTCGTGCCTATGTCCGAAGTGGCAGGACGCATGGCCATACAAGAAGGTGCAAAGTATCTAGAAAAGCCTCTAAAAGGGCGAGGAATTTTATTAGGAGGAGTTCCTGGGGTAATGCCTGCTAAAGTATTGATTTTAGGAGGTGGCGTTGTTGGAACCAATGCTGCAAAAATTGCAGCGGGTATGGGTGCTGATGTTATTATCACCGATGTGAATTTAAACCGACTCCGTTATTTAGACGATGTAATGCCAAAGAACGTCCATACTATGGCTTCGAATGATTATGTACTCCGTGAACTTGTTAAGACAAGTGACTTAATTGTGGGTGGTGTGTTAATTCCTGGTGCTAAAGCTCCAAAGCTAATCACCAGAGATATGTTAAAAACAATGCGCCCTGGCACCGTGTTAGTTGACGTGGCCGTGGATCAAGGTGGCTGTATTGAGACTTGTAAACCAACTACGCATGAAGATCCTACCTATATTATTGATGACATTGTTCATTATTGCGTGGCCAATATGCCTGGGGCAGTCCCTTATACTTCAACGCTAGCACTTACTAACGCAACACTTCCCTATGCGTTGAAACTTGCTAACCACGGGTGGAAGAAAGCGTGCAAAGAAAACGAAGATCTTCAGAAGGGACTAAATGTTGTGCATGGAAAAGTTGTTTACAAAGCAGTGGCTGATGCATTTAACCTTCCTTTTGTGGATGTAAAGGAAGTTATTTAATCAAAACTAAAGGATTTCTAAAAGGACCTTCTCACCACGAGAAGGTTTTTTTACGCGAAGTCCGGAAAAGATTCCAGGAATTTCACTTCACTTCCATTTTCTTTGCCTGCTTCAAAACAATATTGCACCATGCCATTAGTGACAGCCACGTATTGGGCACCAATCGTCATATTGTAAACAGCTACCTGGTTAAATGCCTTTTGCGTTAATTTAATTCCTGGAGCTTTGCATTCTATAAGCATCCAGGGTTTCCCGAACCGGTTGTAAATGACAATGTCTGATCTCTTTTGAAGCGTATTGTAGGTAAGACTTGTCTCCACCCGAAAAAGAGATTTCGGGTATTTATACTGATCAATTAAATAATGAACAAAATGTTGACGAACCCATTCTTCAGGAGTGAGTACGATATACTTCTTCCTGATCACATCAAAAATCAATACTTTTCCTCCTTCTTTGCGTAGTGTAAGTTTACATTCCGGAAGGTTTAATTTGTACATGCTTTAAAATTAGATAAATAGTGACCATGAAAACAAAACAAGAAATAGTAGAAAATTGGCTACCTCGTTATACGGGTGTGAAACTTGAAGACTTTGGCAAATATATCCTGCTTACCAATTTTGATAATTACGTGAAGAAATTTGCGGAATGGAATAATGTGGAAGTTCAGGGAATGGATCGCGCTATGCGAAGCGCAACAGCGGGTGGTATTACCATCATTAATTTTGGGATGGGAAGCCCCAACGCGGCCACCATCGTTGATTGTCTTAGTGCTATTCAACCAGAAGCCTGTTTATTTTTAGGAAAGTGTGGTGGTTTAAAGAAGAAAAATGATTTGGGTGATTTTATTCTGCCCATTGCCGCCATTCGTGGAGAGGGAACCTCCAACGACTATTTTCCACCAGAAGTGCCGGCACTTCCCGCCTTTGCCTTGCAAAAAGCTATTTCCACTACCATACGTGATAACAATCAGGATTATTGGACTGGTACTGTTTATACCACCAACCGAAGAGTGTGGGAATGGGATGAAGACTTTAAGGAGTATTTGAGAAAAGTAAGAGCCATGGCCATTGATATGGAAACAGCTACCATTTTTTCAACTGCTTTTTATAATGAAATTCCAGCAGGAGCAATCCTGCTAGTATCCGACCAACCGATGATTGTAGATGGTATTAAAACGGAAAGTAGCGATAAGGTTGTCACCACCTCCTTTGTTGACCTGCATGTAAAAATTGGAATTGAGTCGTTAAAGCAATTAATCAATAAGGGATTAACGGTAAAGCATCTCCAATATTGACTAAGGGTTCAAGCGCACATCATACGTTCTCGCTCGCATCAATGCAGCTAAGCCCAGTACAAAAAATACGATTAGCATCAGCACTGAATTTTTCATTCCGAATAGTTCGTCAATATACCCGAAGGTAAAGATCCCAATAACAATGGCAATCTTTTCGGTTACATCATAGAAACTAAAGAATGATGCTGTGTCTGGTGTATCAGGCATAAGTTTGCTGTACGTACTGCGACTTAGCGATTGAATGCCTCCCATCACTAAACCAACCGCTACTGCTAGTCCATAAAAGTAGAATTCAACATTAACTCCACCCTCTCTCAAGTTTGCAACCTCATAGGCAGCCAGGCATACCAGTATCCAAAAAAATACTACCCCCATCAATACCAGAATGTTGCCCAACTTACCCGACAAAAAGGACATTACCATGGCCCCTGGAATAGCCACTAGTTGAATTAGAACAACTGTAATAATCAATTTATCATCAGGTAAGCCCAACATCTGACTACCAAACAAGGTTGCCGCGAGCATCACTGTTTGAACTCCCATGCTATAAAAAAAGAACGCAACTAAAAACCATTTCAAGAGACGCATTTTCTTTACCTGATCCCATACTTTTCTTAATTCAATAAAGCCTGATCGCAAAATTTCACTCAAGGGTTTTGTTTTAGGCGGCTTATTATCAGGCAGATACGCAAAAGTTATCTGAGCAAACCCAATCCACCACAAGCCTACCAAGAGAAAGGTGAAGCGTGGGCCGGAAGTTTGATCGCCCTTCGCTGAAAAGTAAAGGACTAAAGCAAATCCCACTACCTGTAATAAAACGCTGCCGGCATAGCCCATGGAAAAACCCCGTGCACTAATCCAATCTCTATCCTCGCGATCAGCAATTTCTGGTAAGTAGGAATTATAAAAAACAAGGCTCCCTACATACCCTATTGCCGCTAAAACAAAACAACCAACACCCCATAAAACATTTGGTTCCGGCCCTTTAAACAAGAAGAGACCCATACAGGCAATACCTCCCAAATAACAGAAGAACTTCATAAAATTCTTTTTGTTCCCTCTTGAGTCAGCTATGGAGGATAAAATTGGCAGCAGGATGGCAATTGCCAGATAGGCTGCGGCAAGTGAATAATCATATAAAGCAGTATTCTTAAACGTTCTACCTAGTAACGGTACAAAATTTTCCCCATAGGCTGACTTTGTAATGCCAGCAAAATAGATTGGAAAAAAAGTAGTAGTAATAACCAGGTTATAAACTGAATTAGCCCAGTCATACATGCACCATGCATTAATAATTTTTGAGCTATGAAGTGATTCAGTTGTTTTCATAAAAAAATAGCCTTCCAAATTAATGGAAGGCTATTGTATTACCATGAAAAATTAATACTTATTGATTCTTATCCTTATCCTCCAAGGTTGAATAAAGTAATTTTCGGGCGTTTGCTTTACGCAACTCGCTTTCAACATCTGAAATAATTCCACGTTTTGCATCCTTATCCACCTTGAGTGCAACGGTAAGCTGATCGCGTTCTACTTCGTCCAGTTTTGACTTCTGCTCATTGACCCACCGGATTATATCCTTTGTGTCAATGAAAACATCATCTGCTTGAATTTTAGGTTCCTTACCATATTGTGCCGGCTTGTTAGGCTCACCTATGTATAAGTTAGTAACTAATGTCTTTCGCATCAATTTTCTTAATTGGGTAGCCTTGGGAATTTGCTGCTTCACTTCAATGGATGTCTTTCTCAATTCTGTTGTTACCATGAAAAAGAATAACAACATGAAAACCACATCGGGCATGGAAGAAGTAGGAATATCCTGCTTTACGTTCGTCTTCTTTTTAAATTTTGACATAGCTTTTCATTAGTTACCTACTTTGGTAGGGTCGGCAATTGAAATATTCAATGGAATACCAGCTCTACCTCTGTTATAAATTTCTTTATTTTCAGTGCTGGACAAATCGGAAGCGGCTTCTCTAAATTTTGCATTCGATACACCGGCTTGTTCCGCATAAATATCATAATAAGCGGCTTGTATAATATCAAGGAGTTCAATGAATCTCTTATGACTGGTACCCCGGTCAGTTTTAAAGGAAACAATTGCTTTCTCCGGATTGTCCGAACTAGCCGGATCTCGACCATTATTTAACACGAAGGCCTTTATCTCATCTTTCAGATTACGAATATCTTCCCGCGGCTCTCCTTCTACCAACAAAGCATCAGAAGAGTTAAGCTGAATCTTAAACATATTGCGTTCCTGAATTTTCACATCTTCCGGAGGAGTTGCCTCTGGTGGTGGTGGTAATGCAATACTAAGACCCCGATTATTAGGCATGGTAGTCGTAACCAGAAAGAATGTTAGCAACAAAAAGGCGATATCCGCCATCGATGCATTCGGTATCTCTGGTGTAGTGCGTGCCATTATTTTATTGCTTTATTGATTTCTGAAAATACAACTCCAATAGCAGCAACAACCAATATGATGTAGAACATAATTAGTCCTGCTCCAATAAATTTTGAAGCTCCCGCATTAACGCCAGATGCGGCTGCTCTTGTGGAAACCTCATCTCCGGAAAGCACGTAAGCAATCACAAAGACAACTACTAACGTACCCGCAGCCGCTAGCGACTTAAGTAACCCCGAAGGAGACTTTAAGGCATTAATCAAGGGAAGCACAATGGCCGCTGCCACAGCAACAATTAGAAATGCATACCCCGCATAAAGTCCAATATCCATACTTTCCATTCGATTTCTATTTAGAGAGTTTATGCTTAACCAAAATATCTACTAAACTGATAGAAGCATCTTCCATCGCGTTTACTAAACTATCAATTTTAGAAACTAAGTAATTGTAAAGTGTTTGAAGTACCATACCCACAATCAAACCACCTACTGTTGTAATCAAGGCTGTCTTCATACCTCCTGCAACAACCTGGGGTGAAATATCACCGGCTGCTTCAATTGCATCAAAGGCATTCACCATCCCGATTACAGTTCCAAAAAACCCAAGCATTGGACCAAGTGAAATAAACAATGAAACCCAGATTAGACCTTTTTCCAAACGAGCCATTTCTACACCACCATAAGAAACAATTGACTTTTCAACCATTTCAATTCCTTCCGAAGAACGCATGAGTCCTTGCGTAAAAATAGAGGCCACAGGCCCTTTGGTATTTTTAGTTACATCTTTTGCGGCTTCGATTCCGCCTTTTGCTAAAGCATCTTCAATTTGACCTAATAGTTTCTTTGTATTAGTTGTAGCCAAGTTGAGTGTAATGATCCGCTCAATAGAAATAGCCAACCCTAAAATCAAACAGATAAGGATAGGCCACATAAATGGAGGTCCACCCTCTATAAACTTATCTTTTATTTGTTGGTGGAATCCTGCAGACTCTTCCGTAGCCATATCGGCCGAGTCATCAACTGCAGGGGTTACAACTTCTGTTGCTGGAGCTACGGTAGTTGAATCCTGTGCATAAATTTTTGAGGTACCGAAAGCAAGCACCCCAGTTAGAGCTAAAATCGAGACTAATTTTTTCATGGTTTAAGGTTTAGTAATACTTGAAGTGGCCAAATTTAAAGGTTTTGATCATTCACAAACAAGCATTTGAAAAAAAAACTATAATTCTATTCTGTAGTTTCTCACTTTCTGCCATAGAATTCCAAATATGTCCGTTAGTCACGGAAAATTTAATTTTGTTTGGAGATTAAAAACATTGTTTTCTCACCAAAAGAACTAATTGAGTCTTTGATTGGGGAATATTAATCTTTTTCTTTGGGGACTTTTTCAACGAGTCCTGAATTCACAGAATCCAAGCAAAAAGAAGTTGTTAAGTTTTAGGGAGAGGTGTCCGAGTGGTTGAAGGAGCACGCCTGGAAAGTGTGTATGCTCGAAAGGGTATCGCGGGTTCGAATCCCGCCCTCTCCGCCAAACTACGCTGAAGCTTCGTTTGGCTGGTAAAATCGCAAATTTGTAAAGCCCTCTAAAACAGCTTTTTTTAGCCTAATCATTAATTACCTTAACCAACTTCCCCTGCCAGTGGTTGCTTAAAGTTTTTCCTGGTGGATTCTACTCCTTGTTCGCCCAATAGAATCATCAACTTTGTTACTCCGGCTTCCATCGTCATATCCTCGCCACTGAGTACACCTATTTCCGCTAAAGATTTGCTGGTCTCGTATTTTCCTTGCACCACAGTGCCTCCAGGACACTGAGAGATATTAACCAAAATA
>JAEUUA010000004.1 GCA_016787755.1 Cyclobacteriaceae bacterium
CAAAGTAATGCTTACGAATCGCGCAAACAAGGTTCTTGGAATTTTTGAAGTATCTACAGGAGGAATCAGCGGGACTGTAGCTGATCCAAAACTAATCTTTGCAGCTGCGATCAAAGCAGCAGCATCAGGGATCATCCTAAGCCATAATCATCCTTCTGGCAATTTGCAGCCGAGCCAAGCGGATATTGATCTGACCAGAAAGATAAAAGAAGCTGGGAGATTCCTGGAAATTCAATTACTTGATCACATCATAATAACCACCGAAGGATACTATTCCTTCGCTGATGAAGGGCTCATATAGGGCCCTTTTTTTATTCCTTTTTTCAAAAGATCAGCCGTGTCATTTAGAGTCAATTATCCATACTTGGCAAATATTCTGAGATACGAAGGCACGAAAACTTACCAATTTGACTAAGCCGCCATATTAGCCAGCTTTCTAAGGTCTTCGATAAAAAGGTTCGAAAATTGTACAGGGAGGACGACAAACGGCAATCTACCGGATTGCCGTTTTGCATTATGCACATTGTTTATATTATAGAATCTTTAAGCTCGGGTAAATGGTATTACGGGTATACTTCTGATCCTATAAAACGACTTGAGGCGCATAATGCTGGTTTCAATAAATCTACCCGGAATCGTGGACCGTGGAAGTTTATTTTCCAAAGGACATTTATTGATAAATCGGAAGCACTTAAATTTGAAATTCATTTAAAAAAGTTAAGGAGAAAAGAGTATATCCTTTCAAAGTATAGCCCATATTTTCTATAGCGAGATGTTCCCCGACTTGTTGTCGGGGCCGGTTAGCGCATCACGATAGTCCCGATAGAGATCGGGAGTGGAGGCCGTCCCGACAAAGGTCGGGAGAATCCTCTCATCTCGACTAAAGTTGCTTCGGCAGCTTTTCTTTTTATGGAGTTCACTGTTTACATATTGTATAGTCATTTGATGACGAGATTTTATTGCGGACAAACAGATGATTTTTCAAAACGAATAGATAGACATAATTCCTGGCTAGTAAAAACAACTAAACCGGGTATTCTGTGGATTAAAGTTTGGACTGTGACTGTTGCTTCTAGAAGTGAAGCATTTATGTTAGAGCGTAAAATTAAAAAGCGAGGTATACCAGAAATAATTAATTAACTTTTGTTTCTAATGGAAATCTTCAAAGACCTAATTCGGATTTTAAGTTAAGATACTGTATATAAGTATAAATCAACTACTTACCAATGTGGATAAAAATAGTATTAGAATGATTGTATATTATATACTAGTATTTATAGTTTTGAACTAACAAAAAGAGGGAAGAATACCGTACAACTGGTATACTCCCCTCGAAAACATAGGTGACAGGAATACAAAACCAGTCACGATTTTAGAACAGAAATGAAAAGGGGTTTTTGCTTAGAGGGCGAAACCCCTTTTCCATTTAACTATTGGCAAATTGAAACGAAATTATAGAAATATGCAAGGGGTGTTTTTTATGCAAAATCTCCTTTCTTCATGTACTTTTCATGTAAGTGTTTGGTAGATAGTTGTTTTAAATTCATTCATCAATTAATAGATGGGATGAAAAAAATGAATTTATTTAACCCCTTATGGAAAGGAGGACGATTTTGGGTGGTTCGCTTTAGAAGCCATGAAACACGCAAGAGAATTTAGCCATTTAGAACACCTTGCCAAGGTGATTGATAATATCTTGAGTCTCTAATTTGATATACCGTTTCATTCCTTTAATCATCACATAATTTATTTAGTAATAAGTCTAAATTTGAAGACTTAATAATCTTTTGATGAAAGAAATCTCCGAATCAGATGCTTCCAAATTTGCTACCACTCATTTTGGACTCGTAGGCACTGCTAAAAAGCTGAATGGAGAAATTGACCTTAACTTTTATTTAAAGGATACGTCCGGAAAGGAGTTTATATTAAAACTTGCCAATGCAAAAGAAAGCATCCAGCAATTGGAATTACAAAATGCCATGATGAAGCAATTGGCCAATGCTGAAATCGACTTACATCTTCAACATGTGATTCCTTCCATCAACAAGGAGGACATCGTATTTTTGAAAGTAGAGGAGGGCACTCGTTTTATGCGCGTGCTTACCTGGATTGATGGTCGTGTGTTGGCAGAAGTAAAACCACATTCACATTTGGTGCTATATAAGGTAGGCGAGATGTGTGGCAAGTTGAGTAAGGGACTTGTAGGGTTTGATCATAAAGGAGCTCACCGATTTATGAAATGGGACCCCGCCCAGACCAGCTGGACAAAGGATCATCTCACCAAATTCAAAGGAGAAAAAAATAATATTGTAACCTATTGCTATTCTTTATTCGAAAAAAATCAATCCGTCATTAACTCCCTTCGCAAAAGTGTTATTTATGGTGATGCCAATGATTATAACATCTTGGTAAGTGGCACGGGTAATGAAGTTTCTGTTCCCGGGGTTATCGACTTTGGTGATGCTGTATATTCCAATACCATTAATGAACTGGCAATTGCATTGGCGTATGTGATGATGCACAAGCCAGACCCACTGGAAGCTGCTGTTTCAGTAGTGAAAGGGTATCATGATCAGTTTCCAATTGATGAGAATGAATTGTCAGTCTTGTTTCCACTTGTTTTATCACGCTTGTTGATTAGTGTTACATGTTCTGTAATTAACCTGGAAGAGCATCCTGATAATACCTATTTACAAATCAGTGATACACCTGCATGGGATTTATTGGAGAAACTTGTTTCTATTTCACCGGATTTTGCTCATTATACCTTTCGGGATGCTTGTGGTTTAGAGCCATGCCCTCTCAATAATCAATTTATAACATGGGCTTCTCAAAATTTTCAGACTACCGTTTTTCCAGTTGCTAAAAATGAAAATCTCAAATGGCTGGATTTAAGTGTAGGAAGCCTTGATATCGGTAACACAGAATATTTACTTGATGACAATTTATTGGATAGAAAGCTAGCACAGTTAATGTCAGAAACGAATGGAATAGCCATCGGCCGATATAACGAGGCGCGTGCATTTTATTCAACCGATGCATTTGCAGGTGCGGGTAACGATTCTCCAAAATGGAGAACGGTACATACGGCCATGGATTTTTTCACAAAGCCGGGGGCAGAAGTGTTTGCTGTGCACGATGGAGTGGTGCAAGGCTTTGCTAATAATAGTGGAAATCGCAACTACGGACCTACTATTATTTTAAAACATAAGATTTCAGGTGAATTAACTTTCTATACATTATCTGGTCATCTTTCGATGGATTCAATCTCCAACATGCACGTTGGTCAGGCATTCAAGAAAGGCGAAATGATAGGGCGCATAGGAGCGAAACATGAAAACGGGAATTGGCCACCTCACTTGCACTTTCAAATTATTCTTGATCTGTTGGGTAAGAAGGATGACTTTCCGGGAGTTGCCTATGCGTATCAGCGTGAAATTTGGAAAAGTATTTCACCGGACCCATGGCTGCTCTTAGAGGGTAAGCCTTCCGAACAATTGTCTTCCTTAACGAAAGAAGAAATTGTTGAGTATCGGAAACAACATCTGGGTAAAAACCTGAGCATTTCGTATCGCGATCCCATCAAAATGGTGAGAGGTCATGGAGCTTACCTATTGGATGATACGGGACGAAAATACTTAGATACTGTAAACAATGTAGCCCATGTTGGGCATGAGCATCCCCGGGTTGTTGCTGCTGGACAAAAGCAAATGGCGGTACTTAATACAAATACACGCTACCTCCATGAGAACATTGTAAAATTTGTGGCAGAGTTGCTTAGCACCATGCCACATGAACTAGACGTGGCTTTCCTTGTAAACTCGGGTAGTGAAGCCAATGAATTGGGAATGCGTTTGGCAAAAAACTACACCAATCAAAAAGATATGATTGTTTCAGAGGTGGGGTATCACGGTAACACTAACGGATGTGTCGAAATCAGTTCCTATAAATTTGATGGTGCTGGTGGAACCGGAGTAACTCCTTTTGTGCACGTTATTCCAATAACAGATGTGTATCGGGGTTTGTATCGCGCGAATGATCCAAAAGCCGGTAGCAGATATGCATCACATGTGTTAGAGACTGTAAAAAAAATACAATCACAAGGTCGTGGACCCGCAGCACTTATTTATGAATCGGTAATAAGTTGTGGTGGGCAGGTTGAACTTCCGGCCAATTTTTTGAAGGAAGCCTATCAACATGTCCGCCATGCAGGCGGTGTTTGTATGGCTGATGAAGTGCAAACCGGTTGTGGAAGAGTTGGTAATCACTTCTGGGCATTTCAAGAACATGATGTTGTTCCTGATATTGTTACTATTGGTAAGCCGATTGGCAATGGTCATCCACTTGGGGTGGTTGTAACTACACAAGCCATTGCCGATGCGTTCAAAAACGGCATGGAATATTTTAATACGTTCGGGGGCAACCCGGTTTCGTGTGCTATTGGATTAGAGGTACTAAAGGTTATCAAAGAAGAAGGACTTCAGCAAAATGCGAAGGCTGTAGGCAATTATTTGAAATCCGGTTTACGAAACATGATGAGTACGTTTGAAATTATTGGTGATGTACGTGGCCCCGGATTGTTTATTGGATTTGAACTGGTGAAAGACCGAGAAACAAAGGAGCCGGCTACTGAACAAGCTTCCTATTTAGCCAATCGAATGCGCGATAAAGGGATATTGATGAGCACCGATGGACCGTTCAATAATGTTCTTAAGATAAAACCGCCATTAGTTTTTTCTAAGTCCAATGCAGACTTTCTTCTTGATTCTATCGCTAAGGTATTGGAGGAAGATTACCTTAATCTGAAATAGAATTCAGTAACTAATCAATTTTGAAAACGGATTATCTCCATTTTTAATTGATCAGTAACTACATATCTTTAAGATCGTAAAACTCTCAATCGAAAACTTAATACACTCATGCAAGGATTTTCAACACTTGACTGGATTGTAATAGCAGCTTATTTTGTGCTTATTGGTGCGCTTGCACTTTGGGTAATGACTCGTAAATCGCAAAACACCGAAGACTATTTTTTGGCTGGCCGAAACCTTGGCTGGTTTGTAGTGGGAGCTTCTATCTTTGCATCCAATATTGGTTCGGAGCATATTGTTGGTTTGGCGGGTGCCGGTGCGGGAGGTAAAATACCCATGTTGATTTATGAGTTGCATGCATGGTTAGTGATCACGCTCGGCTGGGTCTTTCTTCCCTTTTACATAAGGAGTGGGGTGTTTACCATGCCAGAATTTTTAGAACGAAGATTTAATTCGGGCACTCGGTGGTTCTTAAGTTTATTCTCTCTGATTGCCTATGTTCTTACCAAAGTGTCGGTTACCGTGTATGCGGGTGGTATCGTAATCGCCTCCATGTTAAACATAGATTTTTGGTTTGGTGCGTTGCTAACTGTAATGCTCACAGGTATTTATACTATTGCGGGTGGTATGCGTGCAGTAGTTTACACAGAAGCTCTTCAAACTATTGTTTTAGTAATTGGCGCTGCAACGCTTACTTTTATTGGGTTGGACAGTGTTGGTGGTTGGGGTGGAATGAGGCAATCGTTGGAACCTGGATACTTAAATATGTGGCGCCCCAGTACGGATCCTGATTTTCCCTGGCCGAGTTTGGTGATTACGAGTTCGATTGTAGGAATATGGTATTGGTGTACGGATCAATATATCGTTCAACGCGTGCTGGCTGCAAAAAATATCAAAGAGGGAAGGAGAGGAACTATTTTTGGTGGTTTTTTAAAATTACTCCCTGTTTTTCTTTTCCTTATTCCGGGCGTTGTAGCTCTAGCACTTAAAAATAAAGGCGAACTTTCATGGGATACACCCGATCAGGCTTTTGCTGCGTTGTTGATGAACAAAATGCCTTCAGGATTGCGCGGATTGGTGGCCGCAGGTTTGATGGCTGCCTTAATGAGTTCATTGGCTTCCGTGTTCAACTCATGTTCAACACTATTTACAGTAGATGTCTACAAAAAACTAAAACCAGAAACTAACGAAAAAGATTTGCTAAAAATTGGTCGATGGGCAACAGGCGTTGTAGTGATTTTAGGGATCGCCTGGATTCCGATAATGCAAAATATTTCTGGTGTACTATATGAATATTTGCAATCTGTACAATCGTACATCGCACCTCCCATTACAGCTGTGTTCTTACTTGGTATTTTTTACAAACGTATTAATAGTCGTGGTGCAATTGTGACGCTTGTGACGGGTATGGGCGTTGCTTTTGTTCGAATTGGATTGGAACTAGCTATTGACCTCCTGGAACCTGGAACCATATTACATACAATAGGGAGCATCAACTTCCTATCGTTTGCGGCATGGTTCTTCTTGTTCTGTGTAATTCTATGCTTAACAATAAGCTGGCTTTCACCGGCACCATCTGAAGTTCAAATTCAAGGTTTAACATTTGGCTCTCTTAGCGAAGAACAAAAGCAATCGAATCGTGCAAGCTATAATTTTTGGGATGTAGCTTTATCACTGGCTGTGATTGCTATCGTTGTGTTTGTGATGATCAGTTTTGCAGGGTAGTGATTCGTAAGATTTCTAAACCGTATCAACAGCCACCCGATAGGTTGGGTCTTCCAACACATTTACATCAATAAGTTGCTCAGCATTTTTAAGTAACTTCTTGCAATCGGCACTTAAGTGTTTTAAGTGAACTTTTTTACCTACTTTTTGATACCGTTCGGTAATCTTGTTTAAGGCTTCAATAGCCGACATATCCACCACACGACTTTCCGCAAAATCAATGATCACTTCTTCAGGATCATGTTGGATATCAAACTTTTCATTGAAGGTAGTAACGGAACCAAAAAACAAAGGGCCATAAATTTCATAGTGCTTGATCCCGTTTTCATCTATGTGTTTTCGAGCACGAATTCGTTTGGCGCTATCCCAGGCAAAAACCAGGGCGGCAATAATTACTCCGACCAGCACGGCCAACGCTAGATTGTGTAATAACACAGTAACTAACGTTACCATTACCATTACAAACACATCCGACTTAGGCATTCTTTTAAAGGTTCTCAAACTTGCCCATTCAAACGTTCCGATCGAAACCATAATCATTAACCCGGTTAGTGCGGCCATCGGCACTCGTTCAATCAGACTTGAACCAAACATAACGAACACAAGCAACATGATGGCCGCAACAATTCCTGAAAGTCGCGCGCGTGCCCCATTCGAAACATTAATCAAACTCTGACCAATCATGGCACAACCACCCATCCCTGAAAACAAACCTGAAAGAATATTGGCAGTTCCCTGTGCTACAGCCTCTTTATTTCCGCGTCCCCGTGTTTCAGTGATTTCGTCAACAATGTTAAGGGTTAATAAACTTTCAATCAGCCCCACTCCTGCAACGATTGCCGCATAAGGCAGAATCAACATGAGTGTTTCCAGATTTAAAGGAATAGTTGGTATATGGAACGGTGGAAATCCACCTTGAATAGAAGCTATATCGCCAACTGTTTTCGTGTCGATGTTTAAGAATGAAACTAATCCAAAAACAACCATTATAGCGGTTAATGAAGAGGGTATCACTTTTGTAAGTTTTGGCAATCCCCAAATGATTAACATGGTAAGAAGCACCAATCCTAATAAAATATAGAGTGGTGTACCATTTAACCAACTGCCAGTTGAGTCTTTAAACTGGTTTACCTGGGACATGAAGATGATAATCGCTAACCCATTTACAAATCCAAAAATCACCGGGTGAGGTACTAACCGAATAAGTTTTCCTAATCGTAAAAATCCTGCGGCCATTTGAATAATACCTGCAAGGATTACGGTGGCAAAAATGTATTCAACACCATGCGACTTAGCCAGTGTAACAATAACTACGGCCACAGCGCCCGTGGCACCTGAAATCATTCCCGGTCTGCCGCCAAACACTGCCGTTACCAAACCCATCACAAATGCAGCATAAAGTCCGGTAAGTGGTGATAGACCTGCAATTAATGCGAAGGCCACGGCTTCCGGAACAAGAGCAAGTGCTACTGTAATTCCTGAAAGGACTTCCGTTTTGTAGTCAACTTTTTGGGTGACATCAAAGAGATTTAAATATTTATTCATGTGAGTATATTACTGAGGGACTTCACAAAACTTAAATTAATAGAATTTATTAAGTGGTGAGTGTAGTAAATTTTTAATGGGCCGCAAAAATAGGTATATCAGGTACGGTTACCAAGGAAGCGAAAACGTACTACCTTGATAGCTTCTTGTAAAAAGATGTATATTAGAATTTATTCGTTATGATCCCACTTACCTGATACAGCCCGGTATGAAAATCTTAATTTCAATTGTATCCTTATTGATCTTGTTCGTTTCGGTTTACTTTCAATGAAAATCAAAATAGAACTTACCGATACGTTTTATACTTCCATCGAACGTGCCTTTAAAGCTCCGATCTTGGGGGATGCGACAAAATTTTTAAATGGCTACAGGTTTCAGCCACCTATTACAGGGTTTGAAGAAGATCAAACATGGGGACAATTAAATGGAATCAGGTATCCGGTAACGAATGGTAATTTTTGGCTATCAAAAGGCAGGATATTCACTGACAAAATACTTGAGCGAAATGAAAATGAATTCTGGAAATGGATGATTTATGATTTTAAGATTGGGATGATGTTCTTCACCCGGAAAGCGATTGGTGAATGGAAAGTTTTGGAAAGCGAGCCCAACCGGATTGTAGTCAGTTATTCCTATACATTCTACTCAAAAAATATATTCTTACATCTTTGCACCTTACTGTTTTGCCACCTTCAATGGAAAGGTATGATGGGTAAAGCAATCAAAGGAATAAAGCTGCAGGCAGAATCGAACCTGCCCTTTGTCTATGAAAGATAACAAACATGCCGTGACTTTCAGGCACACCCTGAATTCTAATTCTGAAATCCGAAGTGTATGAGTTACCTGCGTAAACTGGTCTCGGCTGAAGTCAGCACGAGTTCGATGGCAGATATTGCCTTCTTGTTACTGACTTTTTTTCTAATGACTACGGTTATCCATAACCATAAGGGTTTGGTGATGCTACTGCCTGAGTGGAATCCAAGTGTACCCACTGAGAAAATTAATGATCGGAATTTATTTACAATCCATGTCAATGCGGAAAACAATTTTCTAATTGAAGGTATTCACAGAGATAACCTATTAGGATTGCGCAAAAGAGATTAAAAAATTTATTCTCAATAACGGAAGGAAAACAACATTATCGGATAGTCCTGAAAAAGCAGTTGTCTCTTTAAAGACAGATCGAAGCACCAATCACCAGGCATTTATAGCTGCCTTAGATGAAATTCAAGGCGCCTATTTTGAGATATATGCAGCACGAGCAGGTATTACTCCTAAACAATTTCGCGAATTGGATTTGAATAATCAGGAAGATAAAAAGAAGTATGATCTGGCACGTGGAGGGATCCCCATGAATATTTCGGTGGCTGAGCCAACCAACGCAGTTAAATGAGGAAACAATTTAGAATTATGGATTTGAATCTATATGTTAAATGATTAATTACTTCTTTGGAAAATCGAAGTTCAGCATACGTCCGCAACCAAAGTGAATGTCCTTCCAATGTTCAATACGCAGTTCTGCATGAACAACTCCACAGGTAGGAATGTTCATAAGGGTCTCATTCAATAAGGAGTTGGCGAATTCTGTAAAACCCGGGTTGTGCCCAAAAATCATCACTACTTCCTCATCGTCTCTGGGCGAGTCTTTTATTTCCTTAAGTACTTTCAATATCTGGTCCTCATCCGCATGGTAAAGTCGTTTGTCAGTTTTAATTTTTTCTTGTGGAAAGCCCAGGATCGTTGCAATCTCTTGGCACGTGGTGAGAGCTCGTTCGGCTGGACTACTTAGCATAATATCTGGAGTAACCCTTCGCTCCTTGAGGCGCTTTCCCATCCTCGGTGCATCTTTTTTACCGCGGTTATTTAAAGGTCGATCAAAGTCGCGTATGTCTGGATTGTCCCAACTGGATTTAGCATGCCGAACAAGATATAAAGTCTTCATAGTTATAATTGAAAGCGCATCTTATTGATTTTGAATAAAATTAATCAAAGCTACCCGTATCTTTGTCACTTTATGGGAAAACGACCACTACAGAAACGGATTAAATACTCGGCTCTTTATTTCTTTGTTCGGTTTCTGATTTTTTTTTCAAATCTGTTACCGCGCAAGGTATGGCTAAGTTTCTGTGGTTGGTTAGGCAAAATAGCTTATTCTTTTTCACCCAAGCCCCGCGAGCGGACTATTTACCACTTAGGGCTAGCGTTTGGCGAAGAGAAATCTACCAAAGAAATTATCGCACTTAGTAAGCGGGTATTTGTGATGCTGGGAAAGAATGGAGGTGATATCCTTCGATCGTTACAAGTAAAAAACCTGCATGACCTCAATAAGTTCTTAGTGACACATGGTCTTGAAAATTATGAAAAAGCTTTCGCGAAAGGAAAAGGGGTCATGTTTCTCACCTCACATTTAGGTGCGTTCGATTTACAAATCACCAATATGGCTTTGCGTGGATTAAATCCTAACATTGTAGGAACTGCCCTTAAAGATGAGCGACTGAATGAATTATTGTGGCAATATCGCAACGCATATGGAGCCATTGCCATTGAGCGAGGTAAAGAAAGCGTGCGGCTTTTCAAAGCGTTGAAATCGGGGGGATCTATTGCCATACTGATTGATCAAGATACAAAAGTAAAAAGCAGGTTTGTTAATTTTTTTGGCATGAAAGCTTCAACGCCTATTGGTGCAACTATTCTTGCGTTAAGAACCGGTGCGGCTGTTGTACCCACGTATATTTATTTAGATGCCGATGGAAAGCAACACATGCACATTCTTCCCGAGATTCCATTGGTGATTACGGGTGATGAGGAAACAGATCTGATAGTCAACACACAAAACTTCACAAACTTTACAGAACAAATCGTGCGCGAGCATCCCGAACAATGGGTATGGATGCATGAACGATGGAAGACAAGACCCGGTGAAGAGATTGTTTAATTCAGTAATTTGATGGTTTTGGAAATTAGCGTCATCTTCAGATTATCAATCAACAAATCCTCAATGTATGAAACTGAAACAATTAATTAGTTGCGTAGTATTTTCTTTAGCTACCTCCTTCTGCTTTGCGCAGATTTCTAAGCAGGAGAAAAAAATCACATCCATTATCGATAGTAATAATGGAGATGCACTTAAGCTTCTTGAGGAAGTAGTGAACATCAACAGTGGGTCTATGAACTTCGAAGGCGTTTATAAAGTAGGTCAGGTTTTTAAAGCCCGCCTGGATGCCCTCGGTTTTAAGACTCAATGGGTTGATGGAAAATCGTTTGGGCGTGCAGGTCATTTAGTTGCCTCGCATACGGGCAAAGGAACAGGTAAAACCTTGTTGCTTATTGGCCATCTGGATACTGTGTTTGAAAAGGAAAACTCTTTTCAAAAATTTACAATGATCAATGATTCAACTGCCACAGGCCCCGGTATTTCTGATATGAAAGGTGGCGATGTGATTATTCTTTATTCCTTGGAAGCCTTGAAGCAAGCAGGACATTTGAAAGATATGAACATCATTGTTGTAATGACAGGTGATGAAGAGTTGAGTGGCAGACCGCTTGCACTTGCACGCAAAGATTTGATTGAAGCTGCAAAGTTGGCGGACATCGCCATTGGTTTTGAAGACGGAGATAGCAATCCCGCGACTGGAGTTGTATCACGCAGAAGTTCTTCCGGGTGGGAATTAAATGTTACCGGTATTCCCGCTCACTCGTCACAAATCTTCACCCCTGCTATTGGCGCAGGAGCAATCTATGAGACTTCTCGTATCTTATTTGAATTCTATGAAAAACTTTCCAATGAAAAAGATCTTACGTTTAATCCGGGAATGGTTTTAGGGGGGTCAGAGATTACCCGCGACAAAGTGTTAGATGGAGGCTCTGCATTTGGAAAAGGAAACATTGTAGCCAAGCAAGCCGTGGCTACAGGAGATATCAGAGCCATTTCACCAGAACAGTTGAAGAAAGCGCAAACGATTATGCAGCAAGTGGTAGATAGTCATCTTCCACAAACCACTGCAATGTTAACCTTTGATGAGGGCTATCCACCCCTCGCCCCCACTGCGGGGAATTTTCAATTGCTGGATTATTATAATAGAGTAAGTATTGATTTAAAGCTAGGAAAAGTGACAGCAGTAAATCCTCGTGATGCTGGTGCTGCGGATATTTCATTTACTGCTGGGTATGTGGATATGGCTATAGATGGACTTGGTTTGGTTGGTGGTTACGGTCACACCGATAAAGAGTATGCAAACTTAAATTGGTTACCCCGACAAACTAAGCGAGTTGCGCTTTTGATGTATCGATTGACTCAAAATACCGTGAATAATAAAAGATAATTCTTAATAGGTCAACTAACTGGTTAATCATTTCTTAAAAACAAAATAGACCGCAAGAATCAGAAAAATGAATCCGATAAGATGATTCCACCGCAAGGTTTCCGTTTTGAAGAACAACAAGGAGAATAAAGCAAACACAACCAGTGTAATTACTTCCTGAATTACTTTTAGCTCCACTAGCGAAAATGGGCCCCCATAATTTTTAAAGCCAATGCGATTGGCCGGCACCTGAAGAATGTATTCAAAGAGAGCAATGCCCCAACTGATCAAGATGATCGCCACCAATCCTAAATTCTGCGACCAACTCATTTCCTTAAACTTCAAATGCCCGTACCAGGCAAACGTCATGAAGGTGTTTGATAACACGAGTAGGACGATGGTGTAAAAAGCTTTCATACTCGATGAATCATTAATCAATGGCACATTGATCAATGATAATTATTTGACTAGTTTTTTATACCTGATCCGATGTGGCTGTTCATCACCCAATCGCTTGCGTTTATTCTCTTCGTACTCACTAAACGATCCTTCAAACCATGATACTTGTGAGTCACCTTCAAAAGCAAGAATGTGCGTACACACGCGATCTAAAAACCACCGGTCGTGAGAAATAATTACTGCACAACCAGCAAAGTTTTCGAGCGCTTCTTCTAGTGAGCGAAGCGTGTTTACATCCAGGTCGTTGGTAGGTTCATCCAACAGTAAAAGATTACCACCTTGCTTTAGCGCGATGGCTAAATGGGCGCGATTTCGCATTCCACCAGAAAGTTCTTTTACTTTTTTCTGTTGATCGGTTCCACTAAAATTGAATTTGCTTACATAAGCGCGCGAGTTTATTTCTTTACCACCAATCATAATTAGATCATTACCACCGGTGATGGCCTGGAATACGGTGTCTTCAGGTTTCAAATCGTCATGCTCTTGGTCTACGTAAGCAATCTTAACGGTTTCTCCAACTTTAAAAGTACCCGCATCTGGTTTCTCAGCACCTGTTATCATTTTAAAGAGGGTAGTCTTACCCGCACCATTCGGACCAATGATACCCACAATCCCTGCCGGTGGTAACGAGAAGGACAAATTTTCGTAGAGTAATTTATCACCAAAGGCTTTGGACACTCCTTGTGCTTCTATAACAACGTTACCCAAGCGTGGGCCAGGTGGAATGAACAATTCTAGTTTCTCTTCACGCTCTCTTCCTTCAGCGCCTAATAATTTTTCGTAGGCACTTAACCGGGCTTTTCCTTTTGCTTGCCGTCCTTTAGGATTCATGCGAACCCATTCCAATTCACGCTCAAGTGCTTTCTGTCTTTTGCTCTCCGTTTTTTCTTCTTGTGCTAATCGCTTTTGTTTTTGATCGAGCCAACTTGAATAATTTCCTTTCCATGGAATACCTTCACCGCGATCAAGTTCCAAAATCCATCCGGCCACATTATCCAAAAAGTAACGATCGTGGGTTACAGCAATTACAGTTCCTTTATATTGTTTCAAATGTTGTTCCAACCAATACACAGATTCCGCATCCAAATGGTTAGTGGGCTCATCCAGCAAAAGGACATCCGGTTCCTGAAGCAGAAGACGGCAAAGTGCTACGCGTCTTTTTTCACCCCCACTTAAGTGCTCCACATTGGCGTCAGGCGGTGGGCAACGTAGTGCATCCATAGCCCGCTCTAATTTATTATCGAGTTCCCATGCATCAGCAGCATCTAACTTTTCCTGAATTTCTCCTTGCTTGGTAATGAGTTTGTCCATGGCATCCGGATCTTCCATAATGGCCGGATCAGCAAACTTTTCGTTGATAACCTCAAACTCTTTCAGCAAAGCCACAACTTCTTTTGCACCTTCTTCAACAATCTCGCGTACTGTTTTTGTTTTATCCAACTGAGGTTCTTGCTCCAACAGACCCACTGAGAAAGTAAGATCGGAAACAACATCACCCTGAAATTCTTTATCGATTCCGGCAATGATTCGTAGTAAGGATGACTTGCCTGATCCATTTAGACCCAATACCCCAATTTTGGCTCCGTAAAAGAAAGAGAGGTAGATGTTCTTCAATACTTGCTTTTGGGGTGGATAAATCTTGTTTACACCCGACATTGAGAAAATTATTTTTTCGTCAGCCATGGAAATTTAAAGTTAGAATGGGAGTGCAAATATGGCTTTTTTGAGTCAATAGTCCACAGAAGTAAATAATCCATTAAGCGATGGTTTCTGTGTATTTTTTTAAATCTAGGAACAAAGGGTTACCGCCTATTGACTATGGGCTATTTAATTTTATTTTTGCGGAAAATTAAAGGGAGAACACACTTATGTATTGGACACTGGAATTAGCTTCATATTTGGAAGATGCGCCTTGGCCGGCTACGAAAGACGAATTGATCGATTTCTCAATTCGCTCAGGGGCGCCCCTTGAAGTGGTAGAAAACCTTCAGGAATTGGAGGACGATGGACAGCCTTATGAAAGCATTGAGGAAATTTGGCCTGACTATCCTACCAAGGAAGATTTCTTCTTTAACGAGGACGAGTATTGATTTGACGATTAGTCAATTTTGAAATAGTTGAAAATGGCTGCGCATAATTGCGCGGCTATTTTTTTATGTTTTAAGTTTTGAATTCATCAATGCTTCTGCTACAATTAAATCTTCCTGGGTGGTAATTTTAATATTCTCGTAGCTTCCTTCGAATAAAGAAATTACATGCCCGGATTTTTCGGCTACACTCGCATCATCTGTCATACTGGGATCTTCTTTTTGCAAATAAGCCTGTTTGATAAGATTAATTTCAAAAGTTTGAGGAGTTTGTATCAAGCGAAATTTTGAACGATCTACAGCTTTGGTATTATCTTGATCCGTCATGCGAATGGATTCCTTTAAGCGTACGGCAGCTACAGCCGATTGATGAACCGCAGCGAGTCGGAAGGAGGCACCAATGATATCTTCGCTTACAAGCGGGCGCACACCATCATGTATAGCTACCAATCCTGAACCTTCAATTTTATCGAGCCCATGCTTTACAGATTGAAATCGGGTTTCACCCCCTTTTTGTAAAAGGATGGGTTTATTGAAAGAATGTTTCTCGCATAACTCATTCCAGATTGAAATATCATCTTCAGGGAGAACGAGAATGATTCTTATTTTTTCTGAGTATCGATAGAATGCCTCAAGCGTATGGATTAAAATGGGTAATCCATTCAATTCTAAAAATTGCTTTGGGAGTTTGCTTTTGATACGAGTTCCTTTACCTCCGGCTACAATCAACGCATATTCAATAGAATTCATAGATTTGTAAAAATACCTTTTTTTTGAGTGTATGATACTTCTCAGAATTTTTCTTCTTGCCTTCAACGTAGCAGTAGTAACCTATTTGTTGTATCGCCTTCTGCAAATCTATAAGTCGAAATCTCCAAACAGAGGATGGATTATTGGGATTGGAATTTTTCTGTTATTAATTCCGGCCACTATGTTGATGGGTTTCTTGAGACCCACCCCTGTTTACTTATTGATCTACCCTGCAGCCATCATTGCACATTTATACTTAATTCGGAATTCATAAGGGACTGGCATAAAAAAAGCCCGTGTTTTGCGGGGCTAGTCTTTCACTTAATGTTTTAATGACTCTAAACGATCAACATGGAATCGCCATAGGTGAGGAATTTATATTTTTCCTTTTTAGCAGTTTCATATGCTTTCATCACTAAATCAAAACCACCGAAAGCACATGCCATCATGAGCAAAGTCGACTCAGGCTGATGGAAGTTTGTTACCATAGCACTGCAAATTTTAAATTCATACGGTGGGAAGATAAACTTGTCAGTCCAGCCTTCTCGTTCTTTTAACCGGTTGCTGGCAGAGACAGCAGTTTCAAGGGCACGCATGGAAGTAGTACCAATGGCACATACTTTCTTTTTTTCATCGATCGCCCGATTTACTATTTTAACAGCATCCGTACCAACAATAAAGTTTTCAGAATCCATTTTATGCTTTGTTAAATCTTCCACATCCACCGCGCGGAACGTGCCTAAGCCGATGTGAAGTGTAACAAACGCCATGTCAACACCTTTTAATTGAAGGCGCTTTACTAGTTGTTTGGTAAAATGCATCCCTGCTGTAGGAGCCGAAACTGCCCCTTTGTTTTTTGCAAAGATGGTTTGGAAACGATCTTTATCAGCAGGTTCAACTTTGCGCTTAATGTATTTAGGCAACGGAGTCTCACCAAGCGTTTCAACAATTTTGTCGAAGGCTTCTGAATCACCATCAAATAAAAAACGAATGGTTCTTCCACGAGATGTGGTGTTATCAATTACCTCTGCAACTAAGTCACCATCACCAAAATAAAGTTTGTTACCCACACGGATTTTTCGGGCCGGATCTACAAGCACATCCCACAAATGCATTTCGGCATTGAGTTCGCGTAATAAAAATACTTCAATCTTAGCTCCGGTTTTTTCTTTGCGACCATAAAGTCGGGCAGGAAACACCATGGTGTCATTGCCGACCATCACATCCCCTTCGTCAAAATAATTAACAATATCTTTAAATACTTTGTGTTCAATTTTTCCGCTACTGCGATGAATGACCATCATGCGGGCGTCATCTCTGTTTTCGGCAGGATGGGAGGCGATTAAACTGTTTGGAATGTCAAATTTGAATTCTGAAAGTTTCATAAGCTTACGGGCTTTGACCTATGCGGTCGTTTTAATAAGGTCGCAAAAATAGGATATGTTTTAGTGCGAAATGAAATTTTCTACTTTGTTTTTGGAAACAATTTAACAACTCAAGCGTCTGATCGATGAGTTTTTGGTTAACTCTTTGCCATTCAGACCCAAAACAGTAAGGATTGAGTAAAAAACCATGTTTATTGCAACCTGAAATCATTAAAAGCGCGTTAAACCCACATGCTAACAATCCGACTAATTTTTGAGAGCCTTGGTTTTGCCTGGAAGGCGTTGAAATCCAATATTTTACGAACTGTTCTTTCCCTCCTTGGGGTAACCATTGGAATCTTCTCAATCATTGCCGTTCTCACCTTGGTGGATTCATTGGAGAAAAATATTCGCGAAAGCTTTAATTTTTTAGGAAGCAATGTTGTGTACGTTGGCAAATGGCCTTTTACGGGAGGTAATGGGCGCGATTGGTGGAAAGATTATATCAAACGACCCAATGTTTCTTATGCCGAATACAAATTTTTGAAGGCCAATATGAAAAAGGCAGAAACTGTTTCTATCTATGCCGACCGAGGAGGCATGACCATAAAAGCAGGTAATAATGGAATAAGTCAAATCAATTTAGTAGGTGCTGATTTAGATTATGATAAGATTTTTGAAATCAATATTGAAAAAGGACGATACCTGACGAATGATGAAATTGAAGCCGGACGCAACGTGGTGATTATTGGGTATGAGATTGCAAGAGCACTTTTCCCCAATACAGATTCCCCTATGGGGCAAACCATCAAAATTAAAAACCTGAAGTTTAGCATTGTAGGAGTCATCGTTCGGGAAGGGGAGAGCTTTTTAGGTACACCCAGCAAGGACTATGGGGTTATCATTCCTTACGATGCGTTCAGGAAATTGTATCAAACAGGAACCGGGCGTTGGTATGAGTTAGGATCAGACATTGGCCTAAAAGGCTATGAGAATGATATTGGATTGGTTGAAATGGAAAATGAAGCCCGAGGTTTAATGAGAGTAAAGCGCGGATTAAAACCAATTATGAAAGATAATTTTGCTCTTAATCGACCGGAAGCAATTGCAAATGCCATCAGTGGGGTATTTGATGTGCTGAGTATTGCGGGTTGGATTATTGGTGGTTTTTCTATGTTAGTGGGTGGGTTCGGAATTGCCAACATTATGTTTGTTTCGGTAAAGGAGCGTACCAGTATTATTGGATTGCAAAAATCGTTGGGCGCACAAAATTATTTTATTCTTTTTCAGTTTTTGTTCGAATCTATTTTCCTGAGTTTGATAGGTGGGTTGGCCGGATTGTTTCTTGTTTGGCTGATGACACTGGCACCGTTCGGAAGTTTACAAGTAGTGCTTTCCGTTAAAAATATTGTCTTAGGAATTGGTGTATCCTCTTCCATTGGTTTGATAGCGGGAATTATTCCGGCAGCCATGGCCGCACGCCTTGATCCTGTAACAGCGATCAGAGCTAGTTAGAAACTGTAAAATACAGGAAATAACAGGAAGACAGTTACTTAAATAGGCACAGGTTCAAATAACTTTGTTCGAATCCAATTAAGTTTATGAGAAAGCGGTTTTTTTTACTTCTTTCTCTTACAGTTCTGCAATCCTCAGCACACTCTATTTTCGGTATTGTTGTCGAAAGTTATTCAAAGAAGAGGAATTAAATAAAACAAAAGCCAATGCGAGACATTGGCTTTTGTTTTTTTTCTATGTGCTGAGATTATTCTTTTACCTTCTCAGCTTTTTCAGGCTTCTCTTCTTTTTCTTCTTTTATCTCAGCACCGCCACTAATCTTTTCTTTAATTTTCTTTTCGAGCTCATCCATTAGCTCAGGATTGTCCTCGATAAGTTGTTTAACAGAATCGCGGCCTTGGCCCAGTTTGTTTCCACTGTACGAAAACCAAGAGCCAGCTTTTTGAATCACATTGAGTTCTACACCCAAATCAACAATTTCTCCTGACTTTGAAATACCCCGGCCATACATAATATCAAACTCAACCACTTTGAAAGGCGGTGCTACCTTGTTTTTAACAACCTTCACCTTCACGCGGTTTCCGGTTATATCATCTGCACTTTCTTTAATCTGACCAATCCTTCGGATATCCAACCGTACGGAAGAATAAAACTTCAATGCGTTGCCACCGGTTGTTGTTTCAGGATTTCCAAACATAATTCCAATCTTCTCACGCAGCTGATTAATGAAAATACACGCGCAACCGGTCTTGCTGATTGTACCTGTCAACTTTCGCAATGCCTGGGACATAAGCCGCGCCTGCAAGCCCATTTTACTTTCACCCATCTCACCTTCCAATTCAGCTTTTGGTACCAGCGCAGCCACTGAGTCGATTACAATAATGTCAATCGCACCCGACCGGATCAGATGTTCGGCAATTTCAAGTGCTTGCTCGCCATTATCGGGCTGCGAGATGAGGAGATTTTCAGTATCAATCCCTAATTTCTCAGCATATAATTTATCAAAAGCATGTTCCGCATCAATAAAGGCCGCCAATCCACCTTTTTTCTGGGCTTCTGCTATGCAGTGCATAGTTAAGGTTGTTTTACCAGATGATTCTGGTCCGTAAATTTCAGTTACCCTGCCACGTGGTATGCCACCAATGCCTAACGCAATATCTAAGCCCAACGATCCTGTTGAAATGGCGGGTACATCCATAACTTTGGTGTCATTTAATTTCATAACCGTACCTTTTCCGTACGATTTCTCCAATTTATCAATGGTTAGTTGGAGAGCCTTCAATTTTTCTTTTTGGTCATTCATATGATTCAGTCTATTTATTTCATTTCTAAAACGGCTCAAATTACTACTTTCAATAGTATTCACAAATATTTACTCCAATAAAAACTAAAAAATTTAGTATAATTCCTTTTTTTTCTGACCCTTTTCCCAGAGGGACTAAAGATCGGAAAATTAAATTTGTGGCTTAATTATGATAAAAAAGATATTCATTGGTTTTTTACTCCTCCTGCTAATCCTTGTTGCATGGAATTGGGAGCTGGTAGTTTATGGAGCCCGGCAAGGATATGGTCAGGTCAGTTTAGTTTGGAAAGCACGCCCAATTAAGGAGTATTTGGATGATCCTGCATTTCCTGATTCTCTAAAAAGTAAACTCCTGTTAATCGGAGAAATCAGAAGATACGCGATTGATTCCCTTGGACTGAAAGACACTCAAAATTATCAGACACTCTATGATCAGCGCGGTGAAGAGATTATGTGGGTGGTTCAAGCATGCGCACCATTTGAACTTAAAGCCAAACTTTGGCATTTTCCGATTGTAGGGTCTATGCCGTATAAGGGATTCTTTCAAAAACAAAAAGCGATTGATGAGGGTATAAAACTTGAACAAGCAGGGAATGATGTAAGCATTCGCAACCCAGGTGGTTGGTCAACCCTGGGCTGGTTTACTGATCCGATACTGAGTGGAATGTTAGATCGCAACGAAGGTGATTTAGCAAGTCTGATCATTCATGAGATGGTTCACGCCACCGTGTTTGTTAAAGACGATGTTGATTTCAATGAAAACCTTGCTTCTTTTATTGGCGATACAGCGGCTTATTATTTTTTAGCAGCGCATTTTGGGAGAAACTCGCCTCAGTTTATTCAGTATGTTCACGAAGATCAGGACTACCGAAAATTCAGTAAGCACATCTTAAGGGGCACACATCTGTTGGATAGTCTATATCAAAGTTTTTCACCATCCGATTCGGTTGGGTTTAAGAAAGAGAAAAAGGAAACCATGATTGCGGAAATTATGAATTCGGTTGATACACTTTCTTTATTCACGCCACGCAAGTCTTCAAATCCGCGCAGGCTGCCAAACAATACGTACTTTATGTCCTATAATCTTTACCAATCCCGCCAGGGAAATTTCAAATCAGAATTAGATCTAGACTTTAACGGTGACTTGAAGAAATACATAAAACACTTAACTGAGAAGTATCCCTTTTTGTAATGTGAACTCAAACAAAACTGCCTATTAAGAAATTGTTAAGGAGTTGACGGAGGTTTTTAATTCGCTTAATTTGTCTCTACTTTTACTTCGTGCGTTTAAGGTTGCAAGCCTCATGATGGATAAATCAACTTTCAATTTGACTAAAAACCAAAAGATTAAACAGTAAAAATTATGGGTAATAAACCAACGCAAAAGGTGCTGGTAGTTGATGATGAAGAACCCATTTTAGAATTGCTAAAGTACAATCTTGAGAAAAATGGCTACGATGTGAGAACCGCCATTGATGGTTTTACAGCGGTAGAAATTGCAAAGAAATTCCATCCTGATTTAGTCCTCTTGGATATTATGATGCCCAAGATGGATGGGGTGGAGGCGTGTCGGCAATTACGTGCCATGCCGGAATTAATTAACACATTCATTGTATTTCTTACCGCTCGTGCTGAAGAATATTCTGAGGTGGCAGCATTTGATGTGGGAGCCGATGACTATATTCTAAAACCTATTAAGCCAAGAGCACTTATGAGCCGCATTAGTGCACTCTTTCGCAGAGATTCTAAAAAGAAAAATACTTCAAGCCAGATAAAGATTGGGGAGTTGTTAATTGACCGTACCAGTTATACAATTCATTTAAAAGGCAAGGAGATCAGTTTACCTAAAAAGGAATTTGAATTGCTGTTTTTTCTGGCCCAAAATCCAAATAAAGTATTCAGCCGAGATGATTTATTACAAAATATCTGGGGCTCGGACGTATATGTGCTGGCAAGAACGGTAGATGTCCACATTCGTAAAGTGCGCGAAAAGATTGGAGATGATTATATTACCACTGTAAAAGGAGTGGGATATAAGTTCAACCTCAATTAATACATGGTATATAGTGCCCGTACGTTGGCTCTCTTGTTGGCAGTTTCCATTGCCATTGTAACCACGTTATTCCTCTCACTTATTGAAAGCGTTGACCGTGATGCGATGGTTGTAGCTGCGGTGATTAGTTTCTCTGCATCTTATCTTTTGATTTTTGTAGTACTGGAATTTTTGGTATTCCGCGAGATCAATAAGATTTATAAAATGATGGATAAGTTGCGGAAGAAAGAGCTTGCTCACATTTCCAAACAGAAATCAGGCACCTTTAATCCGTTGCAAATTATCAACGAAGAAATCTATTCGTTTGCCGAGGTCAAACAAAATGAAATTGACGAGCTTAAAAAGCTCGAGGCTTTTCGTAAAGAATTTATTGCCGATGTTTCACACGAACTAAAAACTCCAATTTTCGCAGCACAAGGTTTTGTTCACACGTTATTGGATGGCGCAGTCAATGATAAAAACGTACGCACTAAGTTTTTGAAAAAGGCCGCCAAAAGTTTAGATGGGCTAGATATACTTGTTCAGGATTTACTTACGCTTTCGCAGATTGAGACGGGAGATATCAAAATGCGATTTGAACACATTGACTTAAATAAATTATGTGCTGAAGTGATTGAACAGTTTGAGGAGAAAGCAGAAAAGAAAGATCTCACGCTAAAGTTGCTCGCGGATCATCATCAAAAGATAAGTGTATATGCAGACTGGCAGCGGATTACTCAGGTAGTAACTAACCTTGTTTCGAATGCCATTAACTATACAACAAGAGGGGAAGTAACGATCACCTTTGACGTGGGCAAGAAGAATGTCACTACCTTTATTTCAGATACAGGTGATGGGATAGAACCTCAACACATCGCAAGAATATTTGAACGCTTTTACAGGATTGATAAAAGTAGAAGTCGAGAGAAGGGTGGAACGGGACTAGGTCTTGCCATTGTAAAACACATTTTGGAAGGTCATAACAGCAAGGCCGAAGTACAGAGTTCTCTTGGTAAGGGCTCAACATTTAGTTTTAAACTCCAGCGATCCAAATCAGATAGCTCAGAATTGGACGAGGCATAGTAATTTTGCCGAAGTGAAAATGCCAAAGTTCAAATTTGAGGATGCCATCCTATATCGGGATGATGACTTTATTCTGATCAATAAACCTCCTTTTATTTCAACCTTGGAGGATCGGAATGATAGCCAGAATATTCTATCATTAGCCAGAGCCTATGAACCTGACGCTCAGGTCTGTCATCGGCTTGATAAAGAAACTTCAGGAGTTTTGGCGATTGCACGTAATCCGGAAGCGTATCGCCATTTGAGTATGCAGTTCGAGAACAGAACAGTTACAAAAATATATCATGCTGTGGCTGATGGGAATCATAATTTCAAGGATCAGAAGGTGGATGCCCCCATTCTTAAGCAAAATGATGGCACCGCAAAAATTTCAAGAAGCGGAAAAGAAGCCCAAACTCACTTTACTACCTACCAGTCTTATAAAAATCACACATTAGTGGCATGCCAGCCTGTAACCGGACGCATGCATCAAATTCGGGTTCATTTGGCATTTTTGAAAGCTCCCATAACAGGGGATGAGATGTACGGAGGGAAACCATTTTATGTCTCATCCATAAAACGAGGGTTTAATTTGAAGAAACTTACTGAAGAGGAGCCTTTGATTAAAAGAATGGCGTTGCACGCTTTTTCGCTTGAATTTAATTTATTGGATGGCAGCAAAATGACAATTGAGGCACCCTACCCAAAAGACTTTCAGGCTCTTATCAGGCAGCTATCTGAAAATAAGAGATAATTCGCTTACAAAACGCCTGTAATTATCTGCCTAAATGTGGATGCATGCTTGCATTTTCAGTTTCTTGATTCTACTTTTGTGTCCCTTTTTAAGGGGGTAACTGTATTTAAAAAGTTCTTAAAAGCTAAAAAAGTGGATCATAACAGCTATAAAACAGTCAATGCCAATAAAACAACGGTAGAAAAAAGTTGGGTATTGGTTGACGCAAAAGATCAGGTATTAGGTCGTGTGGCCAGCCAAATTGCACGGGTATTGCGCGGGAAACATAAGCCAAGCTATACGCCAAACGTGGATACGGGTGATCATGTGATCGTAATTAATGCCGAAAAAATAAAAATGACCGGTAAGAAGTGGACCAACAGAGTTTATTTCACTTACTCAGGGTATCCGGGCGGTCAGCGGGAATTAACCCCGAAGATGATCGGAACGGGAAAACATCCACAGCGGCTAGTTGAGCACTCCGTGCGTGGTATGCTTCCAAAAAACAGCATGGGTCGCGAAGTGTTTAGAAGTTTGCACGTTTACGTGGGGGCAGAACATCCGCATACAGCACAACAACCAAAAGAATTAAAGTTCTAATACATGGAGATTATTAATACCATCGGAAGAAGAAAGACTTCAATTGCCCGAGTTTACGTAAAGCCAGGCAATGGTCTGATCATCGTAAATGATAGAGAACTTAATGACTATTTTCCGTCAGAAATTCTTCGCACCACTGTTAAGCAAGCGCTTACTGTCGTAAAGGCTGATGGCCAGTACGATGTAACTGTAAATGTAGAAGGGGGCGGAACTAAGGGTCAGGCTGAAGCGATCCGATTAGGAATTGCACGGGCGTTGGTTACAATCAATACAGAGCATCGTCCTCCGTTAAAGAAGGAAGGCTTATTAACACGCGATTCACGCATGGTGGAAAGAAAGAAGCCAGGACGTGCAAAGGCGAGAAAGAAATTCCAGTTCAGCAAGCGTTAATAGAAACAGCATGGCAGAAAAAATAACAACCGAGAGTTTAATGGATGCAGGGGTTCACTTTGGGCACCTTACCCGCAAGTGGAATCCGAAAATGGCAGAGTACATTTTCATGGAAAACAACGGCATCCACATCATCGATCTTAACAAAACAATGAAATGTCTTGAGGAAGCAACTTTTGCACTTAAGAACATTGTTCGCTCAGGTCGTAAGATCATGTTTGTTGCTACTAAGAAACAAGCAAAAGATATTATTAATGCTGAGGCTACCCGTTTAAACATGCCGTTCGTTACAGAACGCTGGCTGGGTGGTATGCTAACTAACTTTGCTACAATCCGTAAGTCGTTGAAGAAGCTTGCGCAGATTGACAAGTTGATGAAGGACGAAGCTTTTAATAACCTGGCCAAGCGCGAACGCTTGATGGTTACCCGCGAGAAAGCTAAGCTTGAAAAATTATTAGGTGGTATTACGGACCTTAATCGTTTGCCTGCAGCGCTTTTCGTGATTGACGTAAAGCGTGAGCACATTGCAGTAGCGGAGGCGATGAAATTGAATATTCCGGTGTTTGCTATGGTGGACACTAATTCTGATCCAACCAATATCGATTTCCCAATTCCTGCGAATGATGATGCATTCAAGTCAATCTCATTAATTGCTGGTCATGTAGGTCATGCAATTGAAGAGGCTTTGATGGAGCGCAAGAAAGATAAAGAAGAGGCTGGTCAGAAGAAAGAGGAGGACGAAAAACGCAAAGTTGACGAGACTGTAGAAAATTAATCGTCAATGGACCACGCGTCTCGCGTGGCCGATAAAAAGTTTTAAAACATCGGCCTCCAAGCCGATGTTTGTTTTTTAAGTCAAACTGAAAGTATAAAATCATAAATCTAAAATTGTAAATAGTTATGTCAGCAATTACCGCACAAGATGTAAACAAGCTGCGCACCATGACGGGTGCCGGAATGATGGATTGTAAAAAAGCGCTTACCGAAGCCGAAGGCGATTTCGAAAAAGCGATTGAGATACTAAGGAAGAAAGGACAGAAAGTTTCAGCAAGCCGTTCGGACAGAGACACCAAAGAAGGCTCTGTGTTTGTAAGAACTTCAGCTGATAACAAAGAAGCCGTGTTGATCGCATTAAACTGTGAGACTGACTTTGTAGCAAAGAATGAGGAATTCCAAAAATTAGGCGAGTTGATTGCCGATACAGCGTTTACAATGAAGCCTGCAGCTACAGAAGCTCTTTTGGCTGAGAAGGTTGGAGACTTAACCATTGCGGAGCGCATCACTGAATTGGTTGGTAAAATCGGTGAGAAACTGGAGATCAGTTCATTCATTCACATGACTGGTGAAGCAGTTGTTCCATACATCCATGCCGGAAGTAAATTAGGCGTGTTGGTTTCTTTGAAAGGAGTTAACGGGAAAGATGTTACGGAAGCAGGAAAAGATGTTGGGATGCAAATTGCAGCAATGAGCCCGGTAGCCGTAAATGAAAATGATGTTGATAAAACGATCATTGAAAAAGAATTGGAGATCGCTAAGGCACAAATTATTGCAGAAGGCAAGCCTGCTAACATGGTTGAGAAAATTGCTCAAGGAAAATTGAACAAATTTTTCAAAGATAACACGTTGTTGCCTCAACCTTTTGTGAAGGACAATTCGAAAACAGTCGCTCAATATCTGGATAGCGTTACGAAGGGATTAACCGTAGCGGAGTTCAAACGCATAGCAATTGGATAATCTAATTTTATAAATAGAATTGAAAAGGGAGCTTATGGCTCCCTTTTTTTGTGGCGAAGATCGCCTATTGTAATTCTAATTGCTCTCGCCTATTTTTAGTTTATGAAGATTGAGGAACCAGATTTGGCAGGCAGTTATACCTATGCTGATTATATGACTTGGCGTTGGGATCAAATGGTTGAGCTAATCGATGGCAAGATTTATAAAATGTCGCCTGCTCCTACCAGTACTCATCAGAAAATTTCGGGGAAATTATTCCTTATCATCGGTAATTATTTAATGGGTAATAGATGCCAACTATTCTCGGCTCCATTTGATGTTCGATTACCCTTTTCTAGTAATAAAAAGAAGGACAACGAAATTATAACAGTTGTTCAGCCTGACCTTTGTGTGATTTGCGATCCGACAAAGATTGATGAACGGGGTTGTTTAGGAGCCCCCGATTGGATCATTGAAATACTTTCGCGTTATACGTCTGCCAAAGACTTGCGCGAAAAATTTAAGGTGTATGAAGAGACTGGTGTTAGAGAATATTGGGTGGTGCATCCTACCGAACAAACTGTATTGATTTATGTTCTTGAAGCCAATGGAAAATACCAGGGAATCCTGAAGCCGTGCGTTCGTACTGATAAAATTGTACCCGTTACTTTGCCGGGATTAACGATTGATCTCGGCTTTGTATTTCCAGAAGAAGATTGAAGGATTGCAAGAACAGAACACAACCACTCCAATAACACACAGCTACCCGTTCTTTTCAGCCTCTGAATTTTGCTGAGGCTTGTGTTGAATTATTCTTGAATAATCTTTCTTTGTGATAGCGTTGGGTGATTCATTACTTTTTTTGGTTGCTGATACTTGCTTTTTATATGGTTTTCTGGGGAACCGAAGCAGTAATTATTTGCAGACATTCGTTCCTGTGGGATTGTTAATGCTGGCAACCATTTGGCACACCCTATCAGCTAAAATATTATTTGGTACCAAATTAAAAGGTAGTTTTGGTGTAACTAAAATCAGATTTTTCCGTGATATTTAGACTTCGAAAAATTCAACGAACTATGATCTTGGTATATTAATTCAACTTAGGTTTCTGATTTCTATCAGATCAGTCGAATTTTATTGGTTACGCACCAATCCATCCTGCCTTTTTTATAGGCCACCAGTTTCATTTTACTAACTTTATTTTCTTTTTATCATGCAAGCTGTTTTTACTAAAATCGCTTTATTCTTTCGTCTTTTTAAACAAGCTCTTCTGGGTTCTGAAGAGAACTTCACGGAAGGGAGTATCAATCGAGCCATCTTCCTTTTATCAATTCCAATGATTGTTGAAATGGGTATGGAATCCATTTTTGCAGTAGTAGATATTTTCTTCGTAAGCCTATTAAACAATAGCAATGCTGTGGCTGTGGTAGGTTATACCGAATCAGTTCTTAGCATTTTATATTCTCTGGCAATGGGGCTAAGCATGGGTGCTACCGCCATCATTGCAAGACGAACCGGAGAGAAGGACTCTAAAGGAGCGAGCATCGCAGCAGTGCAGGCAATTTATATCGCCTTGGGCATTGCGTTTGTCATTAGCACACTTGGAATTTTCTATTACAAGGAAATTTTAAAATTAATGGGAGCTTCAGATGAATTGTTAAGCACTAGTTCTTCCTATGCGCTGTGGATGTTTGCTGGGAACTATACGGTCACATTACTATTTCTAATTAATGCAATATTTCGAGGTGCCGGTAATGCAGCCATTGCTATGCGCGCTTTGCTGATAGCCAATACACTTAACATGATTCTTGACCCAATTTTTATTTTTGGTTGGGGACCTATCCCCGCCATGGGTGTAGAAGGGGCAGCGGTGGCAACTAACATTGGCAGAGGCATTGGTATTGTTTTTCAATTGTACTATCTCCTTAACGGGTTAAGCATAATAAAAATTGATTTGAAAAAATTAGGTCTTCGGTGGGATATTATCGCCAATGTGGTTAAAGTATCTGGCGGAAGTATACTTCAATTCATTATAGGATCAGCAAGCTGGATTTTTCTAATGACATTAATGTCGCGGTTTGGCGATAATGCAGTTGCCGGATACACTATTGCAATTCGTATTTTTATTTTCACGTTGTTACCCTCATGGGGACTTGCCAATGCGGCTGCTACTTTGGTAGGACAGAACCTGGGGGCGCAACAACCGGAGCGGGCTGAAACTTCGGTGTGGCGTGCGGCCTATTATAACGCTTTCTTTATGGCGCTTGTGATGGTTGTCTTTCTAGTGGCTTCTCCAGCGATCGTTGGAATTTTCACTAGTCAGGAGGAGGTACTTTTTTATGGAGTGCAAGCGCTGCGTTATGTGAGCCTGGGCTATATCTTCTATGGGTATGGTATGGTCGTGATTCAGGGACTAAATGGTGCAGGTGACACCTACACCCCTACTATTCTTAACATTATTGGATTTTGGATTTTTCAAATCCCGTTTGCATACTGGGTAGCCATTCAATTAGGTTGGGGTGCCAGGGGTGTTTTCGTTTCCATTGCATTAGCCGAATCACTTATGGCCATTGCCGGAATAATAATTTTTAGAAGAGGGAGATGGAAATCGATGAAAGTTTGATTTGTAAAATGGGTTATCAGTTGTTAGTTGATCGAAGATTTGGCTGTCAATCAACGAATAACTAACAACGTCCAACCTTCATTTTTTCTTAAACACTGTCTTAAATGCATTATTTAATTCTTCACCTGCTTTTTTCAAACTTAATTCTACTTCTTTCCAGCGCTCTTTATTTTCAGCTTCATTTTTGAATTTTTCAGCAGCTTGTTTAAGCTCTTCATACTTTTTCTGCATGTCTACTTCTGCACGCGAGCCTGCATCTTTCAATTCAACAACAAACTGATCTAACTTTTTGCCAAAGTCTTTAAAGAAGCTTTCTGCTTTACCTTGTGAATTCGTTTCCATCGTGTAGTAATTTATCAGTAAAATTAAGGGATAGAAGCAAGTTTGCTAAAAATGCGCTAATTATTCGATGGATATTTCGTACTTCTGACAGAAATCATTCGTGCATTAAAATGCATTGCATTAAATTTGATCGAATCAGTAATACATAATATGAAGGTTAAAATAGCATTGGTACTTATGGTTGTGTTATTAATGGCATGTGCCGGCAACAAACCTCGCAGTTCGTATAAGCCTAAGTACAAGAAGCCCGATTCGAGTAAACCATTGCCTTGTCCCATGAAAGATTGCTAAATGAAAAAGCTCATTATCGCCATTGATGGATTTTCTGCTTGTGGTAAAAGTACAACAGCCCGGCAAGTGGCGCAGGAGTTAAACTACAGGTATATTGATTCAGGAGCCATGTACAGGGCAGTAACCCATTATTTTCTGGAGCATCATGTATCCATCACTAATCCGAAGGAAGTTGACAAAGCCCTTAGTGAAATAAGAATCACGTTTATAATAAATTCCAAAGGAGAAACTGAAACCTTTTTAAATGGCATTAACGTGGAATGGGACATCCGCAGCATGAGAATTTCAGAATACGTAAGCCATGTAAGTGCTTTAAAGGCGGTGCGTGTTGCCATGGTTAATTTACAACGTAAATTGGGCAAGCACCGGGGCGTGGTTATGGATGGACGAGATATAGGTTCAGTGGTCTTTCCGGAGGCAGAACTAAAAGTCTTTTTAACAGCGGATATTTTAGTCCGCGCCTTCAGAAGACAGAAAGAACTCTTGGAGCATGACGACTTGATAGACATTGATACCATCGTTCAGAATCTTGAAAAGCGCGATAAAATCGATAGTAATCGATTGGAAAGCCCCTTAATCAAAGCAGCCGATGCATTAAGCATAGATACCACGCACATCACCATCGATGAGCAGGTAGACGAGGTAATCAGGATGGCCGTGACTAAGATGATTCCTTCAAAAAAAGAGAAGGTTTAAACATTCAGTAAAACCTTGTTTTCAACAGTAATTCTTTACTAATACTGCCTTTGTCGGTAGAATTTAATTGCTAATTTTGCCCCCATCTAAACTAATTAGTGCCATTTACTCATGGGCCAATTTATCCGACTAAAAAAAGGTTTCACCATTAATCTTCTGGGCAAAGCGTCTCCTAAAGTGGTAGAAACCGAACAACCCGAAACATTTGTTCTAAAGCCGACCGATTTTCAGGGCTTATACATTCCAAAGCCGGTAGTAAATGTTGGCGATACTGTAAAAGCAGGCTCACCCTTATTTCATGATAAAAGACATGAAAGTGTGCTTTATACATCTCCGGTAAGTGGCGAAGTTGTGGAAGTGAAACGGGGGGAGAAAAGAAAGCTTCTGGAAATAAAAATTCTTGCCGATAAAACGATTGAACATCTGCCGTTCAAAAAATATTCAGTCTCAGAAATAGCGAACCTTTCTGTAGTTGCCATAAAAGAGCAAATGCTAAAATCTGGAGTATGGCCATCCTTGGTTCAGCGACCTTACGGCATCGTGGCCGACCCAGCGGTAACACCAAAAGCCATTCATATTTCAGCATTCGATTCGCATCCGTTGGCACCCGACTACAATATCTTATTTAAAGGACAGGATCAATTTTTTCAAATTGGTGTCGACATCCTAAAAAAATTAACCTCAGGTGCGGTTCATGTTAATACACATGCGGCCAGTGAAATTTCTACGGTTTTCTCTCAAGTAAAAGGTGCGGAGGTAAATAAATTCACGGGTCAACATCCAGTGGGTTGTGTGGGTGTTCAAATTCATCACATCGATCCAATTAACAAAGGCGATATTGTTTGGACCATTAATCCGTTGGGGGTTATCCAGTTGGGTAAACTTTTTGCCAATGGAGTTTATGATGCGTCACGCCTTGTTGCACTCACAGGTTCCGAAGTTAAAAATCCACAATACTATAAAACCTATACAGGGGCTTCTGTAAAGAATTTCATCGAGAACAATCTTAACAACGATCATGTTCGCGTAATCTCGGGCAACCCGCTTACAGGATCAGCCATCGGAAAAGATGGGTATGTAGGTTTCTTTGATCATCAAATTTCGGTTCTGCCGGAAGGCGATTATTATGAGTTTATTGGCTGGATTACACCAGGTGCCCGCAAACTAAGTTTTCAACGTGCGTTGGGATTATTTTCATTCTTGTCGCCAAACAAAGAACGAGTAGTTGATACTAATACGCATGGTGAGCCGCGCGCTTTTGTTCAAACTGGAATTTTCGAACAAGTAACACCCATGGATGTGCTACCCACGCAATTACTTAAGAGTATCCTTGCAGAAGATATCGATGAGATGGAGGCGCTTGGAATCTATGAAGTGATTGAAGAAGATTTAGCGTTGTGCGAATTTGTAGATGTATCCAAGCATAAGGTACAAGAGATAGTGAGAGATGGACTTGAATTAGTTCGAAACAGTTAATAAGGTTGAGATGAATTTTTTGAGAAATCAGCTTGATAAAGTAAAGCACAGCTTCGAGAAAGGCGGAAAACTAGAAAAATATTTCTACGCCTATGAGGCGTTAGAAACTTTTTTGTTTGCTCCAAACACCACGAATGGAGAAAAGGGCTCTCAGATTCGCGATGCGATAGATCTGAAAAGATTAATGATGACGGTGATCGTTGCCATGATTCCCTGTCTACTTTTTGGAATTTGGAATGTAGGCCATCAACATTTTTTAGCAATCGGTCAGCCGGATGCGGCTTTAGGTGATAAAATTTTGATTGGATCATTACAGGTGATCCCGATCATTGT
Source organism: Cyclobacteriaceae bacterium (assembly GCA_016787755.1). Classification (GTDB taxonomy): domain Bacteria; phylum Bacteroidota; class Bacteroidia; order Cytophagales; family Cyclobacteriaceae; genus ELB16-189. Next base: position 32,152 of record JAEUUA010000004.1, read on the forward strand.
AGTTTCTTATGGTGTAGGACTAGGAATTGAATTTGTATTTGCTATTCTGCGTAAGCACCCTATTAATGAAGGTTTTTTGGTAACGGGTATGCTCATTCCGTTGGTGATGCCTCCCGGTATTCCGCTTTGGCAAGTAGGTGTAGCCACAGCATTTGCTGTAATTATAGGTAAGGAAGCTTTTGGTGGGACTGGAATGAATGTGGTGAACATAGCTCTTACTGCGCGCGCGTTTTTATACTTTGCGTATCCTACCGATATGTCGGGAAGTGTATGGACCTATTTAGGTGATGCAAAAGCTGTTGCCGCATATTCAGGAGCAACGCCATTATCATTGGGTGCTGATGCAGCAACATCAGGTGCTAATGTAGTGGCTTCCCTGAATTCGTTTGGTGCAGGTTGGAATGAAGGAGTATTTACTCTCTCAAATTTATTTATAGGACTCAGACCTGGTTCAATCGGTGAAACATCCACACTCATGTGCTTGATTGGAGCCTTCATTTTAATTGCAACAGGTGTTGGTAGTTGGAAAATTATTGTGAGCGTATTTGGTGGCGCTTATGCAATGGGATTATTACTTAATCTCTTGGGCGGTAATGCCTACATGGAAATGCCGGCTCACTATCATTTGGTAATAGGCGGGTTAGCCTTCGGAGCAGTTTTTATGGCTACCGATCCGGTTACAGCTTCCCATACGGAAACTGGAAAGTGGTTTTATGGTTTATTGATTGGAATGCTTACCGTATTAATACGGGTGTTTAATCCGGCTTATCCGGAAGGAATCATGCTGGCGATTTTGTTAATGAACATCTTCGCTCCGCTGATTGATTATTTTGTAGTAGGTGCAAATAAAAAAAGAAGATTACAACGTGCGACAGTCTAACGGGTACATAGTATTTTACGCAGCAGTGCTTACCATCGTGTGTGGTGGACTTCTGGCTTTTGCTTCTCAAAGTTTAAAACCTTTGCAGGATGCTAATGTGGAATTGGAACGGAAGCAGAATATTCTCTCGACTGTGATGGAGATTAAGAAAGGCGATGATATCAATGCAATTTATGCGTCTAAAGTCAAAGAAAGCGTAATTGATTTTCAAGGAAATATCAAGGAAGGAAAAAAAGCAACGGATGTGGATGTAGCCAAAGAGTATAAAAAGCTTCCAGAAGAACGGTTGCTTCCAGTTTATGAATTCATTAATGAAACAAATCCAAACAAGGTTGACAACGTAGTGCTGCCCCTATATGGATTTGGATTGTGGAATGATATCTGGGGATTTGTGGCTCTAAAATCAGATTTGAATACAATTCAAGGTGTCAAGTTTCAGCACAAGGGAGAAACCCCTGGCTTAGGCGCTCGCATTGAATCGGAAGAAATTCAGATGCGTTTTAAAGATAAATCAATTTTTGATGGGGATGTACTTAAATCAGTAGCACTTCAAAAAGGTGAGGGTAACGATTATTCAAATGATCCGCACAAAGTGGATGGAATGTCAGGAGCAACGTTAACGGCCAAAGGAGTAAATAATATGTTTCAGGATTACCTGACTTGTTATAAAAGTTATTTGAAGAAGAATCAGCAAAACATATCACTTAACACAAATTTATGAGCACTGCAGTAGCCGAAGTTGAGGTGGTTGAGAAGAAATCTGAACCTTTGTTTTCAAAAAAGAGTAGAAAGTTAATCTCCAATCCGTTGGATATTGATAACCCAATAACGGTACAGGTATTGGGCGTGTGTTCGGCTTTAGCTGTTACAACTCAAATGAAACCCGCTATTGTAATGACAATTGCATTAACCATTGTTACAGCGAGTTCGAACGTTATTATTTCTTTGTTGCGCAATACTATTCCAAGCAGGATCCGTATCATTGTTCAATTAGCCATTGTATCTCTTTGGGTTATTTTGGTTGATCAGTTGTTGAAGGCATATTCATATGATTTGTGGAAACAACTTTCGGTGTATGTGGGTTTGATCATCACGAATTGTATAGTGATGGGTCGCCTCGAAGCCTTTGCCATGGGTAACAAGCCTGGGCCTGCTTTGTTGGATGGAATAGGAAATGGATTAGGTTATGGTCTTATCTTATTGATCGTAGGTTTCTTTCGCGAAATTTTAGGGGGAGGTTCAATTTTTGGGTTCAAAATTTTTGAAGCCATGGGACTTCATTATCAAGGAAATGGTTTGATGCTGCTTCCTGCGGGAGCTTGCTTTATTGTGGGCATTGTCATTTGGGTGCAGCGCTCCCTCAATGGTTATAGAGAATCTCATTAATAGAAGGATATGGAAAACTTAGTAAGCATAGGAGTCCGTTCAATTTTTGTAGACAACATGATCTTTGCCTACTTCTTAGGCATGTGTTCATACCTGGCAGTTTCAAAAAAGGTATCCACCGCTTTTGGATTGGGCATGGCAGTAATATTTGTGTTGGGTGTTACCATTCCAATTAACTGGCTTATTCAAAATTATATTTTAACACAGGGGGCCCTGGCGTGGATTAGTCAGGATTTTGCGAATGTTGATCTCACTTTTCTTCAGTTCATCATCTTCATTGCTGTAATTGCGGCCATGGTTCAGCTTACTGAAATGGTGGTTGAGAAATTTTCACCGGCTCTATATGGTTCGCTGGGAATCTTCCTTCCGTTGATTGCCGTAAACTGCGCAATCCTTGGTGGCTCATTGTTCATGGTAGGCCGTCCTTATAATTTAGCCGAAGCTTCAGTGTATGGATTGGGTTCAGGAATTGGCTGGATGTTGGCGATTGTTGCGTTGGCTGGAGTTCGTGAAAAAATGAAATACTCAAATGTCCCTGGTCCTTTAAAGGGATTGGGGATTACATTTATCCTGGTAGGGCTCATGTCACTCGGCTTTCTGAGTTTTTTGGGATTCTCTATCTAAGAAATTAATGAAGACTTTGTAAGGCTTTCGGGTTACCCGGAAGCCTTTTTTTAATTCTTACAGAGAGTCAGAACTGTCCACAATTAGCGTTGATATTTTTAATCATCAATATAAAGTGCACAAAGTCATATACTTTTTGGGTTAATTTTGTGCTATGAAAAACATCCTTCGAAAAACAGCGCGGTACTTTTTTAGTGGTATGTTGTTTATTGTGCCGTTAGTAGCTACTGGTTATTTTATTTTTCTTTCCTTTTCCTGGCTCGATGGGTTGCTTGAGCTTCCCTATCCCGGTTTGGGGTTTGTAATTATTTTTGGAGTGATTTTACTCTTTGGATACATCACATCCACTTTTGCACTTACCACCGTTACAGATTGGCTTGACCATTTGATTAACAAAATTCCATTTATCAAATTGATCTATTCATCGGTTAAAGATTTAATTGGGGCGTTTGTGGGCGACAAAAGAAAATTCAGTAAACCCGTATTAGTAACTATTAATAGGGAGAACAGCCTCCATCAAATTGGATTTGTTACCCAAGAGGATTTAAGCGAATTGGGTTTACACGACATGGTAGCTGTATACTTCCCACATTCCTATGCTTTTTCAGGAAATCATTTTTTGATTTCCAAAGAAAACGTAAACCCCCTTCATATCTCTGGTCCGGCTGCTATGAAGTTTATTGTTTCGGGTGGAATTTCTGGCTTTAAGGAGTTATAGGCACTAATTAATTACTCCCGAACCAATCAACTCCTCATTTTCATACCAGGCGGCAAACTGACCGGGTGTAACCCCACGTTGGGGTCGGTCGAAAATAATATAAAGCCCGGTCTCTTTTTTATAGAGCGTGCAGTTCTCTAATGGCTGCCGATATCGAATGCGGGCTTGAATAGTTTTTGAATCACCCACGTTCAATTTTAAATCTTCACGAATCCAATGTTCATCTGCTTTAGGAATGAACAATCCTTTGCGATACAACCCCGGATGATCATCTCCGCTTCCGGTATAGATTACATTTAAGGTAGTGTCCGTACCAATTACAAAAAGGGGTTTTTCATAGCCACCAATATTTAGTCCTCTTCGTTGACCAATGGTATAATAATGCGCGCCATTGTGTTCACCCACTACTTCACCTAATTGTGGAGTAAGGGAATATGGTTTTGTCATTGCCACTAAATCTTCGCCATCAAATCCATTTTTAAAGGCTGTGGAATCAACTGGAACTTCAATCACTTTCCCTTTTTTAGGTTCAAGGCGTTGTTGAAGAAATTCGGGTAGGTGAACTTTACCTACAAAGCATAAGCCTTGCGAATCTTTTTTTTCTGCAGTAGCAAGGCCAGCTTTTTTAGCTATGGCCCGTACTTCAGGTTTTAATAATTCGCCAATAGGAAATAACGCCTTTGCTAATTGTTTCTGCATAAGTTGACACAAAAAATAACTTTGATCTTTGTTGGGATCTTTTCCAGCCAGCAATTGATAAATTTTTTTGTTTTCTTTTTCAATCTCACCTTTCCGGCAATAGTGACCTGTAGCTACATAATCGGCCCCGAGTTTGGTTGCCGCTTCTAAGAACACATCAAACTTTATTTCCCGGTTACAAAGTATATCCGGATTGGGAGTTCGCCCGGCTTGATATTCGGAAAACATGTAATCAACAATACGTGTTTTGTATTCCCTACTGAGGTCTATCGTTTGGAATGGAATGCCAAGGTGCTGGGCAACAATCATCGCATCGTTGCTATCGTCTAGCCACGGGCATTCGTTGCTGATTGTGACGGTGTCGTCATGCCAGTTTTTCATAAACATACCAATGACTTCGTACCCTTGCTCTTTTAGCAAATAGGCCGTTACACTGGAGTCTACACCACCGGATAAACCAACAACAACTCGTTTTTTCATTATTCTTTCTTTCAACGCTAAATTCTTACTCAATAGTTCCTGTTTTCACTCAGCCCCAGCCAAACACTCATTCACAATCTGGTTGAACCGATCTTTAAACTGATCGTAATAAATGCCGGTACCCGGTCCTGAAAAACCCGTATGAATCTGTTTTACGTTTCCATCTTTACCAATAAAGATGGTTGTAGGGAATGATATTATGTGATTTAAAGCCGGCAAGGTTTCAGCAGCCTTTGCTTTGTCATTCACTCCTGCAATTACAAAATCGTATTTCACATTTAATTTCTTTTTCATGATCGAAACCCGCTTGCTGGCGTATTCGAAATCTGGTTTTCGTTCGTAGGCTAATCCTAAAATTTCAACGCCACGATCTTTATTCGCATCGTACCACGGAGCAAGAAATTTTGTTTCGTCCATACAGTTAGGACACCATGTTCCAAAAATTTGGAGGATCACCACTTTGTTTTTAAATCGCTCATCAGACAAACTGATTTTGTTTCCCAATTGATCAGGAAAACTGAAGTCAAGCGTTTTGTACCCTTCTTTTAGATACGTGAGCGATTCTGCATTGGGCATTACTGCATTTTCATTCCGAACCCCTTTCCAACTTTCGAGCGATGAAGTTCCGGAGTAAAAATTTCCTTTAATTGAATCACCCTCAAAATGAGCTCTGAAAACAAAGGAATGATTGCCATCAAATGTGCTTAGTTGTAATTCATGGTCTACTACATTTCCTTGCAGGTACCGATAGTCTCCGGTTGGTGTGAGGAAGGTGCCTTCTAGTTCGTTTCCTTTTTGACTAAAAATTCCAACCGAGGGGTATTTCTCTGTGAGTGATTTAAATTCAAGTTGATATTTTCCTGAAAAATCGACAGGAGATGTTTCTTCTGTTTTAACAAAGCGATGCGTATCGCCATAGGTTGCCACAAAAGGAAGTGTGGCAGTGGCATCATAATTCTTTACGAACTTGCCTACGAGTTTGTCGCCTTCAATTTTTGCGCGTAACTCCGAATCAAAAATGTGCATTACAATTCTTAAGGAGTCACCCGATACAGACATCTCATCCAATGAAATTTTTTCTCCGGCATTAACCACAGCAGCTGTATATGAATTACCCACTTTTTGAATTTCTAACCCAAAAGGAAGTTGTTGACCTTGCATTTCAACAACGCCTCGCCATGTCCCGGTTTTAAGTTCGGTCGGTTTGGTTGCGCAAGTTGCTAGCAATAAAGAAATGGCCAACAGGATCAGAATTCTCATAATTTTAAATTATCTAAGCACAACGCAAAAATGCGATAAATGATTCTAAATTAGTTGCCTCAAAGTGTGTTATTTCAATGCAGTATTGCCAACCATATAAATTTCTTCATTTCACTTCTTAGAAATCGATTACATGTTCCAAAATCTAAAAGTACTTGAATTGGCATCGGTGTTGGCTGGCCCAAGCGTGGGACAATTTTTTGCCGAATTAGGAGCCGAGGTAATTAAGATCGAAAACCTGAATGCGGGAGGCGATGTTACCCGCACCTGGCGAGGAAGCGGTGAGCAGACTGATGATCGGTCGGCCTATTTTTGTTCAGTAAACTGGGGCAAGAAATCAGTGGCACTTGATCTAACCACGGATGAAAGCAAATCAGCCATTCAAAAGCTTGCTGCAAAAAGTGATCTCATTATTGCCAGTTACAAGCCCGGTGATGCTGAAAAGTTAGGAGTTTCCTACAATCAACTTAGAACCACGAATAAACAACTTGTATATGGACAGATCACCGGGTATGGATCAGATACCGATCGGGTAGGGTACGATGCCGTGATTCAAGCCGAGAGTGGTTTTATGGATATGAATGGTGAAGCCAACGGCAATCCCACTAAAATGCCGGTTGCGTTAATCGATGTATTAGCTGGCCATCAATTAAAAGAAGGCTTACTCCTTGCGTTACTAAAAAGAGAAAGAACGGGAGTTGGAAGTTTTGTGGAAGTATCCTTGCTTCAAACGGCTATTGCTTCGCTCACCAATCAGGCAACCAATTGGTTAGTGGGCAATAAAATTCCATCGCGACAAGGATCAGCGCATCCAAACATTGCCCCGTATGGCGATTCATTTGTAACCAAAGATGGCAAGCGAATTTTGTTGGCGATTGGTAATGATCGTCAGTTTGTAAACTTACTTAAATTGCTTCCTGAAATTAATTGGGTAGAGGTTCAGAAAAATTTTGCAACCAATCACAAACGAGTTGACAACCGTGATCAACTCAGGTTGATTTTATCAAACGCAATTGGGCAAGTGGATTCAGGAATTTTATTGGAACAAATTCATCGCAACAAAATTCCTGCAGGGATCATTCAAAACGTGAAAGAAGTGTTTGAGATGGAAGCAGCCCTTGAACTACTTATAAAAGGAGATTCACTGAAGGGTGTTCGAACCTATGTAGCCAAAGACTCCGGTTCATTTTCGAAAACCAGTTTGTTGCCCCCGCCTCACTTTGGTGAGCACACGCAGCAAGTATTAGATCAATTGTCTTAGCTGTATAGGATTAACTTATAGATTCCTAAATAATTCCCAACACACTCAGCACAACAAGAGCAATGATTATCGGACACACAAATCGAATGGTGTAAACCCAAATTTGGTAGGGGGCTATACCAACTATTTTCCCGCTCTTAAATCCTGGACTTCCTATTTCTATCTCCTCCGCAAGTTTACCTATTTTCATAAACCATCCGGTGTACAAGCAAGTGGCCAGAACTACAAAAAGCATAAAGAGAGTTCCAAACAGAAAATCCATTATATCCATAAATCCCGTTTTTTCGGTTCCCAAAAAATTCATCTCTAAGTTGGAGAAAAGATCCAGTCCGCCATTCGAAAGAGCAGAAGGAAGGCCAAATAAGAAAGCGAGTCCTGCTACTAACCATGCAGATTTTTTTCGCGACCATTTTTTTGTATCCATGAAGTAGGCTGTTGGAGCTTCGAGCATAGAAATAGTTGATGTTATCGCAGCCAGAAAGAGTAGCAGAAAAAACAAGGCACCAGCAATATTACCCAGAGGCATTTCCTGAAAGATATTTGCCAACACACTAAAAACAAGCGTTGGTCCTTCGGAAGGCGACATGTTAAAAGAAAACACAGCAGGAAAAACCATGAGCCCGGCCAACAAGGCAACTGAGGTATCCATGGCGGCTACCCACAAACTTGATGTTACAATATTTTGCGATTTAGGTAAGTACGATCCGTAGGTAATCATCATGCCCCAACCCACTCCGAGCGAAAAGAATGCTTGTGTCAGAGCCTTTAAAATAACCTGACCGGTTATTTTTGAGAAATCGGGGATTAAATAATAGGCAATACCTTTGCTGGCTCCGGGCAATGTCACGCTTCTGAAAATCACCAGAGTCAGAAGTACAAAGAGCATTGGCATCATTATTTTGGTTGCCTTTTCAATACCGCCTGCCACTCCTCCCAATACAATTACCGTAGTAACCAGAATCACAAAAGCACCCAATGGAATTACGTAAGCCGGGGTCGCAATAAACTCTGTAAAAGATAGCTTTATGGATAAGAGGGATGTAAAGATATAGCCAACCGTCCAGCCCGCTATAATGCTGTAATAACTCAACACTACAAAGGTTACCAGCAATGGTAAAACGCCAGTAATCAACACCCAAAATTTATTTGCACCTAAACCGGTGAATGCTCCCACAGGATTTTTTCCGGTGAGTCTCCCCAATGCAATTTCATTAATGAGCATGGGTGCCCCAACCAATACTACACAAAAAATATAGACAATAACAAAGGCTGCTCCTCCATTTTCACCGGTGAGGTACGGAAACCTCCATACATTACCCAAGCCAACGGCCGAACCTGCGGCTGCCATAATAAACCCAAACTTTGAACCAAACTGAGCCCGCGAAGTTGACATGCACGTATATTTTGGAAACGAAGATTGGTTAAAATATCCAGCTTGTTATATTCCGGCAAGTTTTTTTTACCAGAAAAATTCCTTGAAATAATTGTCCGAAATTTTTAGCAGGTAACCACAGGCACGGTATTACAACCTCAACTGGAAAAGCTGAAAGGTTTCTCTTTAGCAAAGAGTATTTTCGCTTAACCCAAGGAGAACGATAAACTATTGGTAAGTTTTGTAAAGGAGTCACCCCACTCCTTTGGAGAGGGGTTGGGGTGAGGTCTAACCAAAAATAACGTATGAAGAATTTTACAAATCTTTTTAGTGTCCTGCTGCTTTCTGCAAGTTTAGCACACGGTCAAAAGAATGCAGTAGTGGATGCCATTGTAAAAGAAGCTACCGAAAATTCTCAGCTTGAGAAGTTAGGACATGAATTAATGGACGGTATTGGGCCACGCTTGGTAGGCTCACCCAAAATGCAAGCAGCCAATGATTGGGCGGTTGCTAAATACACGAATTGGGGCATACCCGCCCGTAACGAAAAGTGGGGCGAGTGGCGTGGCTGGGAGCGAGGCATCTCCCACATTGATATGGTGGCTCCCTGGGTAAAATCCCTGGAAGGTACACAGTTGGCCTGGAGCCCGAGCACTAATGGTAAGACGGTAACTGGGGATGTTATTATTGTCCCCGATGTGGCCGACTCACTTGCGTTTGCAAGTTGGTTGCCCAACGTAAAAGGAAAATTTGTGTTGGTGTCTATGAACCAACCCACCGGCCGCCCCGATTATAACTGGGAGGAATTTGGTACGAAAGACTCATTTGAAAAAATGAAGAAAGCGCGCACAGCACAAACTGAAGGCTGGACAGAGCGAATAAAAAAAACAGGCTACTCTTCACGCACACTTCCCGTTGCGTTGGAGAAAGCCGGAGCGGTGGGCATTGTTACTTGCAACTGGTCGCGCGGGTTTGGAGTAAATAAAATTTTTAGTGCCTATACCAAAAAAATTCCTACGGTTGATATTGCCCTGGAAGATTATGGATTGCTGTATCGCTTAACAGAATCAGGTAACAAACCAAAACTGAATGTTCGTGCCGACTCAAAAGAAAAAGGAGTAGTGCCTACCTATAATACAGTTGCAGAAATTAAAGGCACCAACCCCAGTGAATATGTGATGCTCTCGGCCCACTTCGATTCATGGGATGGTGGAACCGGAGCTACGGATAATGGCACGGGTACCTTAGTGATGATGGAAGCCATGCGCATATTGAAAAAAGTATATCCCAATCCTAAGCGCACCATTTTAGTAGGCCATTGGGGAAGTGAAGAACAAGGCCTGAATGGCTCGCGTGCGTTTGTAGAAGATCATCCTGAAATTGTTGCCAACCTGCAAGCGTTGTTTAATCAGGATAACGGAACGGGGCGTGTGGTAAATATTACGGGGCAAGGTTACTTGCATGCCTATGATTTTATTACGCGTTGGCTAGCGGCTGTGCCGGAAGACATCAAAAAAGGGATTGAAACAAAATTTCCCGGCACACCGGGTGGTGGTGGTAGCGACTTTGCTTCGTTTGTTGCGGTGGGTGCCCCCGGTTTTTCAATCAGTTCATTGAGTTGGTCGTATGGTAATTATACCTGGCACACCAACCGCGACACGTATGATAAAATTGTGTTTGATGATGTGCGCAACAATGCCATGCTTGCAGCAATTTTGGTATATATGGCCTGCGAAGATCCTGTAAAAACTTCTCGCGAAAAAAGTGTGTTACCTGTTAACTCTCGCACAGGCGAGCCTGGCAAGTGGCCTGAGCAACGCAAGGCAACTAGAAAGGGTGGTTTGGATTAGGTATTTCTGAGTTTTATAAAAATGAAACGCCAAGCAGCAATGCGTGGCGTTTTTTGTTGTTAAATGAGATCAAAATAGGAAGGCTGCACTTTGGTGAGTTTGACATAAAAGAATTATCAAGATTGCATATATTAGTGTGTTAGCAGCAATTTATTTCGACAATGAGATTAATATTTGTGATTTGCTTTTTGAAAGCGACTTCGATCCTAGTTCATGGGCAGGTAGTCTCAGACAAAAACGACCCTAGGAAGCATCCAACTTTGATAAACAAAACATTTGTTACCAAAATAGAAGGGCAATCAATTGATTTTTACCTAGTGCACAAGGACATTGGCTTGCCCGCGAAGATGTTCTATAGAGGTCAATACGCACTTTATGACGATGAAGAGACATTCGGGTTTCTCGACAGTCTACTAACAAAGAATACCGAAACTAGACCATTCTATTTTTTTGTTTTCAATCAGGCAATGAAAGTTACGGACGGAGCACTTTCCGAATACATGGCGAACATCTGTCTAAGGTATCTTGAGACGATGCCCTGTGAGTTTCTGAGAAACATTTTCCAGAACGTGTCCAAGGCAGACAGGAATACCTGGACGAGTTTCATCGGTTGGCAAATCTACGACAAGAAGACATTTGACAAGATCATGATGGCCGTTGGCAAGAATGTTAGTACCAACTGCTCATCACAAAAACAAGCTTGGGACAAGTTAAAGCCAGAAATTGAGAACGGATTGGAAGTAAAATAAACGGCCTCTTCCTCAACGGAGTCTCGCTTCGGACTCCGCGATTAATTTGTCCTAAGCAATCCCTAGCTATAAATTATAGTGAGAGAGCGAAGACTCCGCAGAGAAAAGGGGTGCTGGTGGTAGCGACTTTGCTTCGTTTGTTGCGGTAGGCGCCCCCTGTTTTCAATCAGTTCATTGAGTTGGTCGTATGGTAATTATACCTGGCACACCAATCGCGACACGTATGATAAAATTGTGTTTGATGATGTCCGCAACAATGCCATACTTGCCTCGATCTTAGTTTACATGGCATGCAAAGATCCTGAGAAAACCCCACGCGATAAGAGTGTGTTACCCGCAAACTCCCGCACAGGCGAACCGGGCAAGTGGCCAGAGCAACGAAAGGCCACGCGAAAGGGTGGTTTGGATTAAGTATTTCTGAGCCTTATAAAATTTGAAAACGCCAAGCAGGGGCTTGGCGTTTTTTATTAAGTGTAATCCATCTCATCGGAGTTAAGATAGCCCCCTATATTGGCGGCTATATATACGTTGGCGATCTCGATATAAAAGAAATATCGATAATTGCATATATTCGGGTGTTTGGTGGCAGTGTAACAGACGAGAGTAACAACATATAAAAACAATGCAAGACATACTATTTGACTTTATATCAAAATACGTTTCTCTGACAGAAGACGAGAAGAACGCAATCGTTTCTTTGGACATATTTCGTTCGGTAAAGAAAGGGACCACTTTACTCAAAAAAGGACAAAAATCGAATGATAGCTACTTTGTTCTAAAAGGCTGTATTCGGACCTATTATGTCATCGATGAAGAAGAAAAAACTACTGCTTTCTACACAGAAATGGAAGCGTTGACACCCCCTTGTGTAATAAGCAAAACTCCGTCTGAATATTATATAAGTTGTATAGAAGACAGTATACTTTTAGTTTCCAATTCTGATATGGAAGAAGAGATAAATAGTAAATTTCCAAAGTTTGAAATAATGTGTAAAGTATTGTCGGAAGAATTGTTAGCTAAACAACAAATAGACTTTGACGCGTTTAAGACCTCTTCCCCTGAACAACGGTACCTGAACTTACTACAAAAAAGACCGGATCTTATTCAGCGTGTGCCACAGCATCAATTAGCGAGCTATTTAGGTATTAAACCCCAATCATTAAGCAGGTTAAGGGCAAGAATTCTTGAAAAAAAGAGCTAAGACGTATTTCTTAACTTAAGTGAACGAGTTATAGTATCGCGCCCATCTACTTTTGCAGCATTGTTTAAAACACAAAGAAATGCAAAAGAATATTTTAGGGATTGGACTTGCCTTAGTGTTGGCAAGTAGTTTACAGGTGAGTGCACAAGATACCAAAAAAGACATCACCTATAAAAAGTGGTTCATTGGGAGTTCACTCCTGATGCTAGGAAATTTTATTCCTGATGATCCCAATCCGCCAGAGTATGTGCAATTAAATGTTGGTTATAGAATAACGCCTAAAGATGTTGTTTCCTTTAGATTTAAAAGATCCATTTATTCCTGGCCTTTAGGTGTCCCTTTTGGACCATCATTTGATGCACCGGGACTAAACTATCCCGGACATGCACGCATTATTGGACCTACATTAGGATACCAGCGGTTTTGGTGGAAAGGAGTCTATTCATCTGTATATGCATTGAATGCCTTTGAAAAATATATGGATGAGAATAATAAAAAGATTGGAAATGGATACACGTTATATCTTGACTTCTATTTGGGGTATCAGTTTAAGTTTTTTAAAGACCGCCTCTTTTTTGAACCAGCTATTGGAATTAGTTATTGGCCTGTAAGAACTAATGTTCCAGCATCTTTTAAAGCAGCAGAACAAAAATGGCCTAACTACTTTATTCAACCTGGGCTTGATTTTGGATTTAGGTTTTAGGTTTTAGGATCCTTATCGAGATACCTTTCAACATAATTTAACTCCCAACAGACGCTTCCCCTATGTCCGTGTGCACCCGCATGAATTGTTTAACATCAATAAAAAAGAAATGAAAAAGAAAATATTAATCATTGGTTTTGTCTTCATAATGACAAGTACACTTCAACTCCAAGCACAATATGCTAAAATAGACAGCATCTACAAACGGTGGTTTATTGGTAGTACAGTGTTTTTATTGGGTAATTTGGCTCCTACAAATCCCCCCAACTTCGCTCAACTCAACGTTGGCTATCGGATTACAGGTAAAGATGTAATTACATTAGAACCAAAAACCTGGAAATATGCCTGGCCGAATGGTATTCACCCATTTTTTAACAAATCATACGGAAAGCCAGAAGAAAAATTTCCGGGATATATTCGTGAGTATGGCTTATCAGTGGCATACCAACGATTTTTGTGTAAAGGTTTATATGCCGAACTTAATGTAATGCCTTCTTTGCAAGATTTTGTGAACGACCAAGGCAAAAAAATAGATACTGGTTTTCAGATTTTCAACACCTACCGGGTTGGTTATCACATCAAACTTTTTAAGGACAGATTTTTTATTCAACCATCCATTGCAATTACCCACCGTGCTTATCACACAGAAATGCCTGATGGGTTTAAACAGTTGGATGATAAATGGTCGAAATTCATCTTCGGAGAACCAGGACTTCATTTTGGGTTTAATTTCTAGTTGATAATTTGTGAATTCACAAAAAAACACCGCAAAATGCATTGAAAGACGGTTTCTTTATATAAATTATTTCTGTGGACTGGCCGCAACTGGTCGGCCTGAGCATTCCGCTTCCCTTCATTGCCAAGTCTTCCTAATCCTTGCACTGCACAAAAATAGATGTTGGCAGTCAGGCCAAAAGACATAGGAACTCAATAATAATAATAATCAGTAAAATAACACGATCCAATTTCTAAATCATGAAATGATCTGCCTAAGTGATTGCTATCCCTTGAGCCTTAATTGACCATTCATGGGTTAAAGGTTAATTTTGCCATCACAGGCGTCAAGAGGTAGTAATGTTCAAAATCATAAGTGTAAAAAAGTAATCAATAAAAAATAAATGGGTACCAGTTACGGTGTTTTGAATAATATCTTCTTCATAAGCTTATTAAGCTTGCTTTTTTTTCATGCCTTTATTTTTTTAAGTAACCCCTTTAAGGTTAATAAGAAAGGAAACTTCTGGTTAGGACTTTTCTTTTCAGTATGGGCAACTTTCTATTTGGATGAAGTTGCAGTTTTTGGCTTTGGCTACATATTTAAAGATTATCTTACTTTTGGGTTTCGTTTGATTCAGTATTTCTGTCCGATGCTATTCTATTTTAGTGTGTTACGATTTACGAATCCGAGCAGGAATATTAAAATTGAGTTCATTTGGCACTTTATACCTGTACTCATCTACCTCGGCATATTGATTACCTATTTTTTTCTCACATATAAAGTTGATACTCTTGATATAACTTTATTGATTCTGTATCTATTACAATCATCTGTTTATGTATTCATGTCAATTTACTCCTTTTATCGCCATCAAAAAGTTTTGAACGTCTTCGCATCGAACAAGGAATTTGTTGATTTAAAATGGCTGTTAAGTTTGATTTGGGGAATTGCAATTCTTTTGGTGGTGGTACTCATTTATAAATTTATTTTCCCGTTTGATGCGCCCAATTTCTATATTAATAGTGCCATAATTGTCTATTTGTGTTATTTTTCATTCCATGCTATTCGTCAAAAGGAAGTGTTCCCGCTCACCAAGAATGTCGATCAGGAAATTATTGAATTAGAAGAAGATCTAAAGCAAGATGGAAGCCGCACTAAGCTCATACCAGATGAAGAAATGATTGAGATGAAGTTTCGGTTGAATAGTTTCATGAATGAGACCAAACCGTATTTAGACCCGGAAATTAATTTGATCAAATTGGCAGAACTTCTTCAGACTACTCCACATAAACTATCCTACACTATTAACACGGGTTTCCACATGAACTTTTTTAGCTTCATTAATTACTATAGGGTTCAACAAGCCAAGAATTTATTAATAAACCCCGCTAAGAACCACCTTAATCTTTTAGGGATAGCATTTGAATCTGGATTTAGTTCGAAGACTGCTTTTAACAATGCCTTTAAGAAAGTGACAGGGTTAACACCTTCAGAGTTCAAAAAATCCGGTTCTACTTTATAAAGCAGGTCGTTCATATTTTGTAAGTAGTTGATATCACAGGCTTTACTATTTTAACTGAAAGAGGGACGCCTTTATAAAGTTGAGCATAGGGTAGTTGGGTTGGGTCCAATTTTGCAAATACAATTTTTGCAATGACTCTATCAAAGGATTTGTATGCGGTAGTAACCGGAGCTGGAGGCGGCTTAGGTAAAGCGTACGCCATTCAATTAGCCCACCGGGGGTACAATCTAATTCTAGTTAGCCTTCCTAACGAAGGACTGAACGAATTGGCATCTGAACTTAGATCCACCTATCGTATAGATGTCCTATTCCGCGAGATTGACTTAACGCTGATGGAAAATGTGATTTCGCTCGCCCAATGGATCAATGACTCGTATAAAGTCGCTTTATTAGTGAACAATGCCGGCATTGGTGGATCGCAATCTTTTGTCGAAGCCAGTCATAGATACATCAGCCGGATTATTCAATTGAATGTTACAGCTACCACGTTGTTGTCGAGAGAGCTCCTGCCTAATCTACTGAGACAGAATAGTTCATACATTCTTAATGTTTCCAGTATAGCGGCATTTATCCCGACAGGCTATAAAACTGTATATCCAGCTACCAAATCTTTTATTTATTCATTTTCAAGGGGATTAAATGCAGAGCTATCTGGAAAGGGTGTTTCGGTATGTGTGGTACATCCCGGCCCAATGCGGACTAATCTGGAGATCTCCTCACGTATTGATAGGCAGGGTTGGTTTGCCAAAATTTTGCTGAATGAACCGGAAGAAGTTGCCAAGCTTAGTCTCGAAGGCTTATTCAAATGTAAATCTGTTATTATACCCAACAGATGGGCTTCGGTTTTATTAAATCTAATTCCGAAAGACATTTCCATTCCACTGTTGACCAAATCCATAAAAAAAGAATTAGCGCTATGAGAACCATATTTCTTACCGGAATTACAGGTACACTGGGTTCCAAAATAGCTGAACTGGCGGTTGAAAATGGTGATAAGGTTATTGGTCTAATTCGAACAAAAAGTACGGTCCAGGGCCCTGTTCATCCATCTATCCAGTTGGTTGAGGGAGGACTATTTTCAGAACTAAGTCCATTTTTATATGGTGTTGATATCATCATTCATGCCGCTGCAGAGACCAGGCAATCACGCATCAAGTATAGAGCATACAACAAAATAAATGTTGAAGCCACAGCCCTCTTGTTTCAAACTGCAGTGAAGTGTAAGGTAAAGCAATTCATTTATGTAAGCACGGCTAATACGGTTTGGAGCAAAAGCACCAGTGTAATAGTTGATAAACTCGCTCCCATGCCAAGCCAGTTTGTAGCATCATATTATGCAAGGTCAAAATATGCAGCGGAAAAGTACTTGTATTATCATAGGCATTTGATGAATATTCTCATTGTAAATCCGACATTTATAATCGGCTCTGCTGCATCCCTTAGAAGCAGCAACACGATAATTACAAGAGTCTGGCGGAAACCTGTAATTTTTGTACCACCCGGTGGCAAAAATTTTGTTTCGGTTACTGAGGTTGCAGAGTCCATTCTTACCCATCAAGGTAATCAGTCAGGTTTTATAAAGAAACTTATTGCAGGGCAGAATCTTTCATATGAGGATTTTTATAAAAAATTCCTTGAGGTATCAAATCAGCGTAGCCTATTAATTAAGATTCCATATCCTATCCTTTCATTACTTGGATATTTCGGGGACACTTTGAGACGACTTCGTGTACAAACAAGCCTTTGTAGCATGAACATGAAATTGGTTTCTAGCTACAACTATTATCCAACTAATAACATTCCAAGTAGTGCACAGTACAAGACTTTGGATTCTGCCATTGAAGAAATTATCAATAAACTTAAAACTTTACAATCATGAAAAGTGCGCTTACATTAATTTGCATTGTAGTATTCGCCTTCATCAACGGAAAAACAGAATCTCGTGATGATGGCTATTCATTCATTAAGGAAGGTAAAAATGTATGTCTTTTTTACAGGAATGTCACGTTGCCTAATGGAGAATTTACCCGCGAATTGAAAGCCGAATGTATCATTAGGGGAACAAAACATAGTATTCTCGAGCACCTAAAAAGCCAAGAGCACCTAAAACTTTGGATGCAGAATATCAAGAATGTCAACGTGCTTAAGGATGAGGATTCCAAAAATTGGTATACGTATATACATTATGGCCTGCCCTGGCCTTTGAACGATCAGGATTGTATCCTTAAGTTCTCATTAATTGAGAATTATAATGGCTATCATATCTTTTACTATGCTGTTCCGGATTATTCAAAAAAGGAAAATGATGTGGACAGAATAAACATCATGCAGGGCAAATGGGATATTCGTTCTATGCCAAATGGGTATTGTAAGGTAGAATATACAGTTGCCACGGAACGGAATATAAACTTTCCCAGATGGGCTGCAGACCCTTTTGTGCATCGCAATCTTATAGAAAGTATAAATAGCTTAAAGTGCCATGTTGAAAGCATGGGAATAGAGTAATTTTTAACTGATTGCAAGTATTTGGAGTGATTCAAATCCAATTGGTCTTCAGCTATCTTAAGTTTAGCTTTTACACAGGACTAGTAAACTACTCACAAAAGTTCTAACAATATGATGATACTTATTGCTGGCCCATATCGAGGTGGCACAAACGACATTCCGGAATTAATAAAAAATAATTTGGCTAAGCTTGAATCAGTTGCACTGACAATCTTTAGATTAGGTCACATCCCAATGATTGGTGAATGGGTCGCTTTGCCCTTGGTTCAAATTGCTGGCTCAACGAAACCTGGGGATGACCAATGGAATGAGATTCAATACCCGGTGGCACACCGGCTTCTTGAAAAATGTGATGCCATCTTTAGACTTGAAGGGGCTTCAACGGGAGCAGACAATGACGTGAGGATAGCAAAGGAAAGAGGCTTGAAATTTATTATAAGCTAGAGGATATTCCTCCTGACAAATGACAAGTTTTAAATAAACGAATTATGTATAACGCCTCGTACTGTCGGCCAAAATATTTCTGCAAGTTGCCGTGATGTGGAAGCCCTAAGTTTTTATCTTAGTTCCACGTTTGGCTTTGAGAACAGGCGAGGTTTAAGGAGGGCAGCCATTGATAAATATAACGGATGAAATGATAACAAACTAAGACACCTAATATAATATGCATGATAGATGGACGAATCAAATTGATGCAATAACCAATGACTTTAAGGAATCATTGGGCATGCTTACCCTGGAGCAATTAAACTGGAGGCCCTTTGCAAACTCCTGGAGCATCGGGCAGAATCTTGATCATCTTATTGTTATTAATGGAACATATTATCCAGTTATTAAGGCAGTAAGAAGTGGCACTTACCAACTTCCCATTATTGCGAAATTGGACTTTATGGTTTCATTCTTAGGTCGCACTGTTTTAAAAGCAGTTCAACCTGATCGGAGAAAAAAAATAAAAACATTCCCTATCTGGGAGCCGACTACAAGTGATATTAAGCCAGACATTTGGGAGAGATTTGAGAAGCATCAGTCTGAATTGAAAATGATGATTCAATCTTCTTCAGACTTATTGGACAATGGTACTGTAATTTCATCGCCCGCTAATAGATATATCGTATATAAATTAGAAACGGCATTTGATATAATTGTTAGCCATGAGCGGAGACATTTTGAACAATCCATGGAAATAGAAGAAATCAGAAAAGCGGAACAAACTAATAGCAGCCTACATGCGCACAACAAGAAGTAAATCTCAGCAGGTTTGCTGTTTTCGGTTTATTAAAGCAAAAGCGCTACACTTTGAACAAGTGTTAGAAATAGTTAATGAACCTTAATCATAAGAAAATACTGCAACCCTTTATAGGCATCTTGCTTTGGGGAGTTACGCATGCCCAAAGTGAAGAAAAATATACAGTACTTAAGTACGCTGAGATATCTAAACTCAACATTCAACTCCCTTATATTAAGTACTATGGCAAGGATCAACTACTTTTAGTATTTGGTAGCAACCATACTACACAGTGGTCAAATCCTCAAATACTTCTCATTAAGCAACTTATAGCAGATTTTTCTCCATCAATTATTTTATATGAAGGGGATGGTATTTCGACCGAGAATACCGGGAAAGAAACGGTGGAAACGTACTCTGAAATGGGGTTTGCCAAATATCTGGCAGACAGCCTTAAAATAAAGTCATTAAATATAGAACCCAATACGCATGACAAGTTCAAATACCTTTTGGCAAACTATGAAATAGAAGACATTCTTTTGGCAACATTAGGGCTGCAAATTACTATGTTTCAAATGGACAATAAGGATTTCAACTCCTTATACCCAAATATGGTAGGTGACCTTGTAAAAGAAGGGCTACCCTTGGCAAAAGAACAGCAATCCATCCAATATTTTTATTCCCTTTACAAAGTTAAATTCGGAAAAGAATTCTCCTACGAAAATTTTGACTCCAGGCAGATACAACCAAAGTATAACACCACCCTCTATAATAAGATAAATCAGACGGCTAATGAGTTTCGCGACAAGCACATCATTCATTTAGTAAAAAAAACACTGCAAAATGGCGACAAAGTATTTTTATTGGTTGGCGGGTGGCATGCAATTGTTTGTGAACCGGCTTTTAATGAAATAGTGAGGTAAAGCCAATTGTTTGCAATAGAGCGAAAAGTTTGATGGATGGAAAAATATTATAAAAATCATTTAGCTCATATTCATGACAAATATTTCGGTGACCTGTCTAAAAATGCTGCATTAGATTTAATTACCAATATCTGGACTAATCAAACAGGTAGAAATGTTATCGATATTGGATGTGGAAGTGGCATATTAGCTTCTATTTTGGTGGCTAATGATTTTAGTGTGACAGGAGTCGATATCTCCAATGACATACTTGAAATTGCAAGGAAAAGAGCGCCTTCAGCAAAATTCATTCATGCGTCATTACATAATTTTGAGTTTAGCCCATGTGACATAGTTACCGCAATCGGTGAGCCTATTAATTACTTATTTGACCATAAGAGCAATTATGAATCATGCTTCATATTTTTTAATAAAGTTTATAATAATTTGGAAGGAAATGGACTCTTTGTTTTTGATTTTCTAACCACGAAGATCGGATTAAATGATTCTTCAAAAATAATTGAGAAAGAAGATATGACCATGTTTTTATCTGTAGCGATTGATAAAGACAACTCAATTTTAAAAAGGACAATGATATATTTTATTAAGGATGGAAATTTTTATGTCAGGGATACTGAAACACATAAGCAGTACTTATTTGATGAAAAAGTCATTGTCGATCAATTATTATCAATTGGGTTTGAAGTGAAGAAAATTGATGGTTACAATGGACATCAATTTAGAGACGGGCATATTGGATTAATATGTAATAAAGTCAAATAAGCCAAGTGGGGTGATTTTATGAGGTGTGCTAACCCCGCAGAAGGTGGAGTAGTAGCTTCAAGTGCAGGACTTTATTTTTCACTTACATGTAAATGGGAGCCTGGTCGGTTCGGAATACGCGATAGTTTTTGTTAATAAGTAATCCTAATTATAAATTGAAGGAGAGTAAAGATTCCACTGAGAATTGGCTACACAATTTCAAATGGTGAAAAATAAATATTATCTTTTTTTTATTCTATTAGGAGGTATTTTAATCACCTATGCTTCCAGTAGCACGGAAACATATTTTGGAAGATTTATTAAATGGAGGGCTTCAGATATAGAAGATCATACTAAGTTCCCAAAATTTGAATTCGAGGCTTCACAGGAACCTTTTTATTTCAATTCTGCATACAAAAACTTAGACACACTTCGAATTTCACAAAGTAAAAGGGAAAAAGCTGAGTTAATTAACTTACTTGAACAATCAGGTACTACAGCATTTTTAATTATCAAGAATGATACTATCCTATATGAAAAATATTTAAACGGATATGAAAGAGAGTCTATCAACACGTCATTTTCTGTTGCCAAGTCAATAACCTCTTTAGTAGTAGGAAAAGCAATTGATGAACAACTGATTAAAGGGGTAAAGGATTCAGTAGTCACATACATTCCTGGCTTAATCAATACAAGCCCCGAATACGAGAAGTTACTCATTTCACATTTACTTGATATGCGAAGTGGCATTCAATTCAAAGATCACGATTTACCTTGGGGTGATAAACCAAAAGCGTATTATAATCCCGCGTTAAGAAGAAGGATTATGGAATTACCTCTTGATTACGAACCTGGAAGTAAATTCCACTATAATTCATATAACCCTATTCTGGTTGGGATGATACTTGAAAAAGCAACTCATCTTCCACCCGCTAAATATTTTGAAAAAAAAGTATGGAATGAAGTAGGCATGGAATATTCCGGTTCCTGGAGTATGGATAGCAAAGAATCAGGTATGACAAAAATGGAAAGTGGACTAAACCTCAGAGCCATTGATTTTGCAAAGTTTGGTCGGCTTATCTTAAAAAAAGGGAATTGGAATGGAAAACAACTTATTTCAAAAAATTGGATGACTTATAGTTTTGAAATTTCAGAGGAATTCAAATTACCAGAATTTGCAGATGACCTATACTATAGAAACTTTTGGTGGATTTATGCAAATAAAAAAGGATCCGTTTATGAAATTAAGTGTATTGCTGGGACAGGCCATTTAGGGCAATATTTATTTATTTTTCCAACCGAAAAAATCATTATTGTAAGAATGGGGAAAGAGAATGATAAAGTGGATTCCTGGAGAAGTTTATTCCAGGAAGTAGTCAATCATATTAGTAGGAGAAATTAGATTTGAATAAGTGACGCTTGCTGGCAAGAATAGCAATAAACATTTTCTGTATTGTAGGTTTTTAACGCGTGTGCGCTTAAATTTCGTTTCAGCCACGTGTGACAAAGTGATGCTTCGAAATCAGTAACCGTCATAAAAACCAATGAAGTGTAAATTAAATGTTAAGAAATGAAAGAACCTGTCAACTTCGCCAAATCTGAATTAGGAATACGCAAGCCGGTCAACGAAGTTTTTGAAGCGTTTATTAATCCGGAAATAACAACTAAATTTTGGTACACACATAGTACAGGAAAACTTGAAGAAGGAGTGACCAGAGAGTGGAAATGGGACATGTATAATTTAGTTGTCCCCGTACTTGTTCTTGAAATTGTTGAAAATCAAAAAATACTTATTGAATGGGGAGAAGGAATGCATAAGTCAACGGTAGAATGGGAATTTAATTCAGTAAATGATAACCTGACCTTCTTGACTATTAAAAATTATAACTTTCAAGGAAATGATGATGTATTAGTAAGCCAAATTAAAGATTCCACGAAGGGATTTACATTTGTATTATCTGGATTAAAAGCTTGGTTAGAGCATAAAATACAATTGAGATTAGTAGAAGATGCTTTTCCTAAAGAATTAATGACGCAACCATAGCTATGCTCAATGGCGGGCGTATATGCAATTAATCCAAACGGAAATAAATAGAAAAGAATGAAAAAAATCATTATTTCAACAGTTGTGTCAACTATTATACTTTTTCTATGGGGAGGAATATCTCAGATGTTACCTTGGGGAATTTCAACTACACAAAACATCAATGCTCAGACGGTAGAATTACCAGAACAAATAAAGGTTTCTGATTTAATAAGATTACAACCAAGTGAATTAACAACTGAAAAATTTGAGAGTCAATTCAATGGAAAAATTAGCACCTACGCAACTGATCATACATTTTCTTGGATTATTACTCAACCTTATCAAAAAGACTATAGTGTTTATTTTATGAAAGAGGTAATTACTCAATTGATCGTTGCCATTTTACTCTCAGGAATACTTTTTTTGACTTTACAACTTAAACTAAAGACAAGAATGCTTTTAATATTGGTTTTTGGTTTATCCGCGTCAACTGCAATTTATGGCCAATTAATGAACTGGTGGGGTATTCCTGCAGGTTATGCTTTTGGAGTAAGTCTTAATTTAATTATTGGATGGATTTTGGTGAGTTATATTTCTGCTCGCTACATTATAAGACCTCAAAGCAAATAGTTTATTGACTAATTCAAATACATAGGAAATGGCGAAGAGGAAAAAATCCAGCTTTCCTTCCCCAGAAGAGGTTTGTTTCGCACTCCACTTTAGCCTTACCAGAAATTAAATGGGAACTAAGGAACTCCCTTTCCCCTTCCAAGCGGAGTCTCGCCTCGGACTCCCGATTGATTTTGTTCTAAACAATCCTGGTTATAAATTTCAGGTGAGAGCGAAGACTCCGCTGAGGATAGCGCTTGGCATAAAATAAAAATTTCAACAATTGCTTATCTTGGAGGTAGTGGTCTTGTTATGACGATATTGAAAACCGCATAAATCATCGCAATTATAAACCTAATGAGTACCAATATGGCAACAATTCAGGACAAAATTATTCTGGTTACTGGTGCAACAGGAAAGCAAGGCGGTGCCACCGCACGACATCTGATTAAAGCGGGTGTTAAAGTGAGGGCTTTAACAAGGAAACCTGAAAGCAAAAATTCGGAAGCACTAAGAACATTAGGCATTGAAGTGTATAAAGGAAATCTAAATGACACTGCTTCAATAGATAACGCCATGAAAAATGTGTATGGAGTATTCTCATTACAAAATGGTTGGGAATTCGGAACGGATGAGCAAAAACAGAATAAAAATATTACAGATGCCGCTAAAGAAAATAATATCAGTCATCTTGTATTTGCATCGATCGCTAGTTGTGACAACAATCCCAATTTAAAACATTTTGATATCAAGCAAAAAAGTGAACTATATATAAAACAAAGCGGTATCCCATTCACCTTCCTACGAGCTGTTTATTTTATGGACAATCTTAAGCCCAATGCTCAGGCAGCATCGGGCAGTTGGGAAATGCTGAAACAGAATTTGGGTGCGAGCACTACCTTGCAAGTGATCGCGTGTGAAGACATTGGTTGGTTTGCAGCAAATTCGTTTTTACATCCAGAAATATGGATAGGAAAAACATTGGATATTGCTGGCGACAACGTTACCTATAACCAGGCCAAATCAGCATATAATAAGGTTTTTGGAAAAAACCCTGAACATTCAAAGATCTTATCGGGTATAATTAAACTGATTGCACCGGATGCGCGAAAAATGTTTGAGTGGTATCGTGAACCTCGCTTTAAAGCTGACATTGATTACTTGCGTACAATTCACCCTGGGCTGATGCGGATAGAAGACTATTTTCAAAAAGTTAGAGTAACATTTATCGATAGCTGAAATAAACTGTTAACGCGAGTTCTTTCCCAGCGGGTCTCACTTTTGGCTCCACCTGTAGATTTAACAATCTAGTACTAAATCTCAACCGCCCTACCATCCTCCCAAATCAATCCAAATTGAGAGCCGTATTTTTTCACCCAATTTTTGTCAGTAGCAAAATCAAATAATTCTACCATGCCTTTTTTTTTGAGTTCCAATAGTTGTTTATCACTGGCCCCTTTCATACTTATGTAACCGCCATCAGCAAAGTGAAAACTTGCGCTTTTATAGTCACTTTGTTGCAACCAGACTTGTAGTTGGAGCAATCGGGTGTGAATGGCTTCATTTAATTGAATGGCTTCGGCCAAGGTGCTTTTAATATCTTCAATATGTCCTTCATTATTAAAATCATCGTTTCTAAGAAAACGAATAGGATTGATATGAATTTCAGCAGCATAGCGGTTAGTCATAGAAGTATGTTTGCGTGCAAAGATAGCCTCTAAATGGATTTTACTATTTCTTTTATTTTTTGAAAATACTAAAACCATCTTTGATAAAGCGAAACCCTATGAAAGCCATGCAGAGAGATGAATATAAAGGACTGAATATCGTGGTGGAGATGATGTCTCAGTTAACTCACCTCACGGAAGAAGAGAAGTTATCTATTGAAGAAAGTTTTCCAATTAAACCCATTGGCAAGGTACTCACCTGGTAAAGGAAGGGCAGATAGCTACGGATGCATATTTCGTAATTGGAGGATGTATTCGCAGTTATGTAATTATTAACGGAGGGGAAAAGACGCTTGATTTCTTTACTGAAAATCAGTAAGCAGCGAACTTTAGTAGTTTTGTCAATAAATTGCCCTCTACATTATTCTTTCTGTGCATGGAAAAAACAACCGTAGCAATAGACAATAGTGATACGGAGCGGAAACTTTATGCCAAGCATCCGAGATTTGAAGTGTTTATCTGCGGAATCCACATAAAATCCATTGACTCAAATCAAGAAACAACCTTGGAACGTCCGTTTTGTAAATCCAAGTAATAGTATTAGTATTGCATTGTGATAGCATTACTATCTAAATCAGAACAAATACTACTGTTTAGTGTGAAAAACCTGGCTATTACACTTCTATTGCTTGCTTTTGGAGTCCACTTTGGGGTATGTTATTCTAATAATGTACGTTCAGGAACTTATTATTGTAGTGTAATCCCGCCCACATCTTCGAGTGCTGACTTTCCTTTAACTACTCCATTCTCTACAGAGGAAGAATCCTCTGGCATGGAAGATGATTTTTGGGAATATGATGATAACCTCCTGAAGGTATTAATTAGTTCAGTGCATCCTTCAAGCTCCATTTGCTTCTATTATCAAAATAGCTTTCAAGTTCAGGAGTTTCTTACGTGCCCATTTACCCCTCCCAAAATCCTTCATTCCTAATAGCCTAACTCATCGCTGAGTTTTTGGCTAATTGTATACACGGCTTAATTACCATCAGAATTGATGAAAATTTTTGGGCACGTGCATATGAACCTATTGAATCATACATCAACATATTAAAAAATGAAAGACTTGTTAAAAAATATTAGGTATGATTTGCCTGCCAGTATCGTTGTATTTTTTGTTGCCGTGCCATTGTGTTTAGGCATCGCGCTGGCATCAGGTGCACCTTTGTTTGCCGGAATTATCGCAGGCATTGTAGGAGGTATTGTAGTAGGAATCGCCAGTGGCTCACCTTTGGGAGTTAGTGGCCCAGCGGCTGGATTGGCTGTAATTGTTTTTTCTTCCATCGCTTCGCTGGAGGGGTCCTGGGAGGCGTTTTTAACAGCGGTAGTGCTGGCAGGAATTATTCAACTCATCATGGGGTATGCCAAAGCAGGATTCATTGCCTACTTCTTTCCTTCATCAGTCATCAAAGGAATGCTAACTGGTATTGGACTTTTGATCATATTAAAGCAAATACCTCATGCGTTAGGGTGGGACAAGGACGCTGAAGGAGATGATGCTTTCTTTCAGGCAGATGGACAAAATACATTCTCTGAGATAGTTAACGCATTTCAATTTTTTACACCCGGAGCTGTTCTTATTGCCGCTCTATCATTACTCATATTAATTGTTTGGGATACCTCAATTACGAAAAAGCACAAAATCTTTCAACTCATACAAGGGCCACTTGTTGTAGTAACTCTCGGTATTGCAATGAATTATTTTTATCAAAGCGGGATTCTGAATTTCAGTTTGGCCTCCGATCAGTTGGTAAGCATTCCGGTCCCTGAAAACTTAGGCGGCTTTTTCAGCCAATTTACACTTCCTGATTTCTCGGCCTTATCAAATATTAAAGTATATAAAATTGCTCTCGTGATTGCGATTGTTGCAAGTTTAGAGACGCTGCTATGCGTAGAGGCAACGGATAAATTAGACCCTAGTAAAAGGATAACACCTACTAACCGAGAACTTAAGGCACAAGGCTTAGGAAATATGATTTCCGGTTTAATCGGTGGCTTACCTGTTACACAGGTTATCGTCCGCAGTTCGGCTAATATTTCTTTTGGGGGAAAGACAAAAATGTCTGCCATACTTCATGGCGTATTTTTATTAATAGGGGCAATTACGATTGCTAATGTTTTAAACATGATACCCTTGGCAAGTTTGGCAGCTATTCTATTAGTAGTAGGGTATAAGCTTGCCAAACCTTCACTTTTTATACAGATGTATAAGCTAGGGTGGGAACAATTTGTTCCTTTTGTAGCAACGGTTGCTGCTATTCTCTTAACTGATTTGCTAATGGGCATAACGATAGGTTTGGTAGTTGGTATTTTTTACACATTGCGTCATAGTTATCGCAATTCGTATCAATTGAAGGAAGTAACCTCCACAACAGAGGGCCAAAACGTTCATCATCTTATTTTGGCCGAGGAGGTTTCTTTTTTTAACAAAGCAAGTATCGTGAGAGCTCTGGAGGGCATTCCAGCTAATTCGAAAGTGATTATCGATTGTACAAATACAAAATCTATTGCCTATGATGTGATAGAGCTAATAAAAAATTATGAGAGCAATGCAAAGACAAAAAATATTATTGTTGAGAAGGTAAAATTCATTGAACCAACTTTCTAGTAGATTTTAAATTATTAAAAAAAATTATGAGAACATTAACAAAAGAAATCAGAGATAAGATAACCCCATTGGAAGCAATTGAAATTCTGAAACGGGGGAATAAAAGATTTGTAGAAAATTTGAAAATTAACCGTAATCTGTTGCAACAGGTCAATGAGACATCCGATGGGCAGCATCCATTTGCTGTCATCCTTAGTTGTATTGATTCACGCACTTCTGCTGAACTGATTTTTGACCAGGGTCTTGGCGATGTGTTCAGCGTGCGAATAGCCGGTAATATTCAAAACCAGGATATATTGGGCAGCATGGAATTTGGATGCAAAGTGGCTGGCGCTAAAATCGTTGTTGTTTTAGGTCACACAAAATGTGGTGCAGTGAAAGGAGCCTGTGATGACGTTAAAATGGGGAACCTTTCTGCCCTATTGGAGAAATTGAAGCCTGCGGTAGAGGCAGAGAACACAATAAATTCGGAACGGAATGCCAATAATTCTGAATTTGTAGAAAAAGTAGCTTCACTCAATGTCAGGATTACAATTAGGAAGATTCTGAAAAATAGTCCTATTCTTAATGAGATGATTGAACATGGAGAGATTGCGCTTGTGGGTGGAATGTATGATGTGGAGACCGGAATTGTTGATTTTTATGATGATGAGATTGTTACCGCGGAGACTCTGGCAAAGACATTAACAGTAGCATAAATACTTGATAGGGTGTCCTATGAATGCTATTTATAGCATTCATAGGACACTAAAACACATACCATAGTCGAATGGAAAATTCATCAAATATTCAGGTAAAAATTGATGAAAAGGTTTTTACCAAAGACCCGACTTCCTCCGATCTTGGTAAAAAAATCATTGGGAATAGCATTGCCCTTATTGATGAACTCGGCTTTGAAGCTTTTACGTTTGGAAAGCTTGCCGAGAAAACACAATGTACCGAAGCTTCTATTTACCGTTACTTTGAAAGCAAACATAAGTTGCTGATTTACCATCTTACCTGGTATTGGACTTGGCTGGAATATCAACTCATCCTCGCAACAGCTAACATTAAATCACCCGAGGAGAGATTAACAATTGCACTCAGGTTATTAACATCACCTCTGGAGCAGGAACCCCGCATACCACAGGTGAATGAGGCCGCGCTATACAGAATTGTGATTGCAGAATCACAAAAGGTATATCTGACAAAGAACGTGGATGAAGAGAATAAGAAAGGATTGTTTTTTAGTTATAAAAGGCTTTGCAAGAAAGCCGCAGCGATTATTAAGGAAATTAATCCCGAATATCGTTATCCCACCGCGTTGATCTCCACTGTGGTGGAAAGTTCGTATGACCAGCGGTATTTTGCCAGGCATTTACCCTCCCTTACTGAAATTCCAAAAGAGCATGAAGAGGGCATTACAGAGTATTTAACCGAACTTGTGTTTAAAGCGATTAAATAGTAGCTGTAATTACTAAATAATTCCTATCGTACTCAATAACACCAACCCAATTACGATCGGGCAAACAAAACGTATAAAGAAAATCCAAAAAGCGGCCGGAGTTAGTTTTCCTATCAAGGGTTTTTCGAATCCGGGGGCACCGCTCGAAATTTCCTTAGCTAGCTTATTGATGTCCATAATCCAGCCCGTGTAAATACACGTCATCAAAGCAACAATAACAATAAACAATCCGCCAAAGAGGGCATCCATAATATCGAGGAATCCAGTCTTAGTGGAACCAAATAAATTCAGCGTCATGGTGGTAAACATTTCTGACGCTCCACCAGATAAGGCAGACGGAATCCCCACAAGGAAGGCTAAGATACCAACCGTCCAGGCTGATTTTTTACGACTCCATTTTTTCTCATCTATTAAATAGGAAGCAGGAACTTCAATCATGGAAATAGAAGACGTTAACGCAGCAACGCACAATAACAAAAAGAAAGAGGCACCTACTATTCGCCCCCCGGTTGGCATCGAATTAAAAATATCGGGTAGCACCTGAAACACTAAAGCAGTTCCTTCGGCTGGATTTTTACCAAAAGAAAATACAGCCGGGAAAATCATAAGACCAGCCAGCAAGGCAACGGCAGTATCCATAAAACCAATCCACGCACCACTGCTTACAATGTTTTGATCTTTGGGAAGATAAGAGCCATACGTAATTAGAATACCCCAACCCACCGAGAGTGAAAAGAACGCTTGCCCTAAAGCGGAGAGAATAACTGCACCATTTATTTTTGTGAAGTCTGGTGTGAGGTAATATTTAACACCTTCCATTGCCCCATCAAGTGTAAGACTTCGCAGCATCACCAGGAAAACCAGAAGAAATAAAACTGGCATTAATATTTTGGATGCTTTTTCAATACCACCAGCAACCCCCCCTAACACGATGGCAATGGTGGCTATCATAAATACAGCAAAAAACGGGATTACATATACCGGAGCACTTCTAAAGGTTTCGAAGTCTTTAATGAAGTCGGTGAATTCACTTACAATATACCCGATCGTCCAACCAGCAATTACTCCGTAGTAACTAAGTACAAAGAAGCTTACGCAGAGTGCCAACACGGCACCCATAAAAACCCAAAACTTATTACCACCGGTTCCCTTAAAAGCTCCAATGGTATTTCGACCGGTGATGCGGCCAAGGGCAACTTCATTATAGATTAATGGTAACCCTATGAGGATCACGCAAAGCACATACATAAACACGAATGCTCCACCACCATTTTGGCCTACTACATATGGAAACCGCCAGATATTACCAAGCCCAACTGCTGAGCCGGCCGCAGCCATAATAAAACCAAACTTTGAACCGAATTGACCCCGTGCTGACATAAATATTAGGTTAGGTACTTGTTAAGTTTCAAGTTTAACAAATTATCCTGACTTACGCTTACAACCTTGCCTTACTGGCATAATTACCTATTTAGCTGAGCAACTGCGAAGCCAACACACCAAGACCTTCACGCAAACTGTGGGGCTGATAGCCTAATTCCTTTTTTGCTTTCGCGATAATGAACCCGGTTTTAAGGGGGCGAACAGCGGGTTGTTTAAACGTACTTGAATCTGTGACTTTGATTAACGATTTATCAAGCTTAAAGAAATCCGCGGTTTCCTGTGCGATGTCATAGGGTGTCATCATTTCTTCACCTGAGATGTGATAGATGCCCGTTGCTTTTTGGGAAGCTGCAAGATAACAGCCCATCGCAAGATCTTCGGCTAACGTAGGCGTGCGCCACTGATCGTTTACAACATGAATCGTTTTTCCCTCCTCCAGACTTTTCTTTACCCACAACACAATGTTGCTTCTGCTTAAATCAGGCGTAACACCAAACACGAGCACCGTGCGAAGTATTGCCCAATTGAGTTTGCTTTTTTGAACGATCTGTTCACCGGCTAATTTGCTTTCGCCATAAAAGTTAACGGGTTTTGGTTTTGCGGTTTCATCCAAGGGTCCATGTGAGCCATCAAAAATAAAATCGGTGGAAACATGAACCAGGTGAATGTTATTTTTTTCGCACGCTTCAACTACATTCTCTACACCAATTACATTGGCGGTCCAGCATTGCTCACGCTCTGTTTCACATTGATCCACCTGCGTCATGGCAGCTGTGTTAATTACAATATCCGGTTTCTCGGAAGAAAGAACTTCCATGGTTTGATCATGATGGGTAATATCCAATTCAAGAAACTGAACCATTGGAGGCAGCTCGGTAATTTGTTTACGAGCCGTGGCAATAGTAGTTACTCCAAGGGTTTTACTTAGCTGTTGAATTAATTTATAGCCAAGTAGTCCGTTGGCACCGGTTACCAGAATTTTCATTATTGCGAAGGGAATTTATACCCATATTTTTCGGTAATCCTTTTCCGAGGCATCTCTTCAACAGTAACTGTCATGCGTACATCTTCTACCGGGCGATTTCTGCCGTCTACTTGCACACCCGCAATTTTATCAATCACATCCAGGCCACTGATTACTTTTCCAAATACTGTGTATTCGCCATCTAAATGAGGGGCACCGCCTACCGTTGTGTAGGCTTTTAGCTTTTCTTCTGAAATCTCCTTGTAAATTTTGATTCCGGTTTGTTTTTCTAATCGGGGAACCAAACTATAAATTTTATTTTGGTAGCCTTGCATATCGCCCGATATGTATATTTGGTTGAGCGAATCGATCAAAGGTTGACTGGCAGGATTTAGCATCATTTGTTGAAAGGCAGTATTCAATTTTGCCTGGTCAATTCTAAGCACTTCTGCTTCTGAAGGTGACGTAACACGACCCTGTACAATATAAAATTGACTTCCACTGGAAGCTTTCGCTGGATTAACTTCATCGGGCTGGCGCGCTGCAGAGAAAGCTCCCTTTTCATGAAAGAATTTTGGATTAAATTCCGCATCAACGGTAAAACCAGGACCACCTGTACCTAAGGGTTGACCCGGTAAAGCATGCTTGGAATCAGGATCTCCCCCTTGAATCATGAATCCTCCCATCACCCGATGGAAAAGTAAACTATCAAAGTAATGTTCTTTTGCCAGCTTAATAAAGTTTTCCTTGTGCTTAGGAGTTTCATCATATAGAATGGCAACCATATCACCCTGTTTGGTTTTGATGGTTACTAAATAATCAGACTTGGATGAGCATTGAGTTAAAAAGGCAAACGCTGAAAGCAAGAGAATATAGAGAATTCGTTTCATACTAAGTTGTTGAATTTTAAGGGTTAATCGTTTTAGCTACTTGGAGTGACAAATCTAAAAAAATCATTTTGGCGCTGCCATTTCGTTCCAGATGATAATGCGCATTTGTAAACAATGTATTTATTTTTTCCACCTTTTCGGTATTCATAATCTTGCTAAAGTCCTTTACGAATTTTGCCTCTCCGCTTTTTATCCGGCTAATGGCATCGGCACCAGCATAGTGAAGTAGTGTTTCGCGCATCATGCTCAATCCATATTGAAATAAATTGCGCTGGCTGAGTTTGTCCAGTTGATGAAAGTCTTCAGAGTAGACAACTAGGCCGGCATAATTTCTTTTATAGCACAAGCGCATCCAGTCAGCAAACCGATCCTGAAAATGATCTTCTTCGGTGTCAACCAATTTAATGGCCATCGTCAGATTGCCTTCTGCTAGCTGAATAATTTCCTGAAGCCGTGTTTCTTCAACAGAATGATTTTTTAATAAATATTCTTTCAAATCCTCATCCGATAATTGAGGAACCTGTACCATTTGCGTGCGCGAAAGAATGGTAGGCAGCAAGCGCTCGGCAGCATTGCTTACCAAAAGAAAAAATGTGTTTGGTGGCGGCTCTTCTAAAATTTTTAAAATACTATTGGCAGCTGATGGGTTCATCAGTTCAGGTTGCCACATGATCATAATCTTAAACGGACTTTCGAACGGCTTTAGCGAAAGCGTTTTAATAATTTGTCGACCGGCTTCAACTGAAATGGATGCTTGCTTGTCCTCACCTTCATATTCATTGATCCAACCAGAGACATCGTCAAAGGATTGAACGGAAAGAAAGTTGCGCCATAGCTTTAAGGTTTCTGCCTTTACTCTGTCAATATCCTCGTCTTTTTTAAAGGAACGAAAAGGAAAAACAAACGTAGTATCCGGGTGAATGTATTTTAAACTTTTGCTGCATGCTCGGCAAACACCACACGCATCGGTTTCCCCTTTGTTTTCACAATGCAAGTAATTGGCAAACGCTAAGGCAAGGGGTAAGTTTAATGCCCCAGGCAGTCCTAAGAAAAGTTGCGCATGCGCAACGTGATTGTGATTGACAGCATCAATCAGTTTTGATTTTGTTTCGGCAAGCCCGGGAATGTCTGAAAATCTCACCCTGCTAATTTTTATTTTTCGATAGCTTAGTTCGAAGCAATATGACCATCACAAGAAAACCAACGAACCCAACTGCCGAAGAGACCAATGGCCAACCTCCCTTTTCTATAGTGCTAAGAAATATAATAAAGGAGAACAGCAACATTAATTTCGGGCCAACAAGTTTTTTCTTCATCGTGTCTTATTTCTTTTCCCACGCCCGAAAGGTTGCGGATTCGTTATAAACGGTTCTCAATATTTCTAAATCCTCAGCACTTAATTCTAATTTTCTGCGTGCCATAGCTTTGGATGCTGTGTCTATCGCTTTATTAAGTTGAAAGGTAGTGAACCCCGCTGCACCACCCCACGCAAAGGAAGGAATAAAGTTACGCGGATACCCATCCCCAAAAATACTGGCGCTAACACCCACCACGGTACCTGAATTAAACATCGTGTTGATACCGCATTTACTATGATCGCCAAACATCAAACCACAAAAAATAAGTCCGGTGTCCTTAAAACCACCTTTGCCATAATTCCATAGCTTAATGTTTTCATAATTGTTCTTTAGGTTAGAGGTATTGGTGTCAGCGCCAACATTGCACCACTCACCAATTACGGAATTGCCCAAAAACCCATCGTGCGATTTATTACTATATCCAAAAATAACTGAGTTACTTACTTCACCTCCAATTTTAGAAAACGGTCCCACGGTTGTATCACCTCGCACTTTTGCACCCATGTTTACATGCGACTCTTCACATAATGCGAATGGTCCACGAATAATAGCCCCTTCGTGTACAAATGAATTTTTACCCAGATAGATTGGGCCGTTCTCAGCGTTGAGAATAGCAGCGCGCACTTGCACTCCTTCTTCTAAAAATATTTGCCCGGGATTGTAAGCGCGTGTAAACGAATCCTGAATGCCAGCAGACTTTCGTCCTTTTGTAATTAGTGTAAAGTCTTCTCTAATCTGAGCACCGTTGTGTTGATAGATTTTCCAAACCTGATCAATTATCGTGATGGGGTTAGAAAACTCTTTTATAACACCTGTAATTACTTCAGGCACTTCATCATCGGGCGTACGCACCGCAACAATCATGGAGTTGTGTGCAATCGCATCACCCACGTTGAGTTGTTTAATGGCCGCTACAAGATCAGCGTTAGGACACACTCCTCCATTAATCCAAATATTGTCGGTTTGATGATTAAGCGGAAATTTTTTGCTTAGATAATTTTCTGTAGCGAATGAAGGCTTTGCTCCCAGGTATTTTTCCCATTTCTCGGTCAATGTAAGGATGCCCACCCGTATTTCTGCAACAGGTCGGGTAAACGTAAAGGGCAACAGATTTTGACGGATGGTAGGATTATCGAACAGAATCAAATTCATGCTGCTAAAATAGGGTGATCACTTGCTATAGCCAAATGCATTTGGATGCTGTGTTCATTTGTATGGAATTTATTTGCAAATAAAAAAAGGTCTCGTTCGGAGACCTTTGTATAAAACGTGTTAAGAATTTCTCTACTATTTGCTGTATTTCTTTTTGAATTTTTCCACACGGCCAGCTGTATCCAAAAACATTTTTTTACCTGTATAAAAGGGGTGCGAAGCTGAGCTAACTTCCACTTTAATTACCGGATATTCCTTACCGTCTGTCCAGGTGATTGTTTCTTTCGGAACTGACGTTGAACGGCTCAAAAACTTGAAATCGCTTGTTGTATCCCAAAAAACCACATCTTTATACTCTGGGTGAATGCCTTTTTTCATATTTTCTTTATTAAGGACTGCAAAAGTAGGAAAATGTAGCCATTTGGCAAGGCGTAAATGCCCTAATTTGTGAAGAATTTGACAAGGTTGTATTTTGGAACCAAAATGGAACCGTTATGGCTAATATCACGATCAAAAATATGCCCGATGAGCTCTACAAAATTGTTAAATTATTGGCAAAAAATCATCAAAGAAGTCTTAATAACGAGCTTATTTACAGAATTCAGAAGTCGGTTGGTTCAGAGCGAGTAGACCCTGAAAAGATAAGAGCCCAAGCCAAAGAATTCAGAAGCAGAATCAAGGTTAAGCTTTCGCCTGAGGAGATCGAACGTGCCATCAATTATGGTCGTGAATGATTATTGCAGATACAAACCTGATCAGCTATCTCTATTTCGAAACTATTCATTCTGAATTGGCTAATGAAGTGCATAAGTTTGATGCTGAGTGGGCTTGCCCAACGTTGTGGAGGAGTGAATTTGTAAATGTGGTTTCACACTATCTTAGGAGAAAAATAATAAATCACCAAGATGGCCTGGATGTTATCGACTTTGCTCAGCATACTGTTGGTGAGCGGGAGTTTACTGTTTCCTCATATGCTGTGTTCGAATTAGTCTCAAAGTCTGATTGCAGTTCTTATGATTGTGAGTTTGTGGCTTTGGCAATTGAATTGCAAAGTCAACTTGTTACGTTTGACAAGAAAATCCTCAAAGAATTTTCTGGAGTTGCAATTCATCCCAACGATTTTCTATTAGAAAAGAAAAAATGATACGATATTCTTTATTGATGGTAGGGGTTTTAATCTGGAGTATACATAATACGCTTGCTCAAAGTACTAACGTAACCCTCAACGAGGACTACTATCATTGGATTGATCGCTACGAAATAAAGTCCGGCAAAATTGTGCCTGGTTTTTTCACTTCCGTGAAACCCTACAAGCGCGATGCAATCATAAAATATCTTGACACGCTTGCCACCAAGGAATCCATCTTTTCATCCCGAAGCGATCAGTTTAATCTAACTTATTTGCGTAACGATAGTTGGGAGTGGAGTAAAGCCGAAACCAATACAAGTAAAAAACCAATCTTAAAAAGTCTCTACAAGAAAAAATCGGATTTAACATTTGTCGATAACCCTGAATTTGATTTACATGTTAGCCCCGTTCTGTATTTAAGCGGAGGATCTGATAGCCGATTAAGTAATGCAGTCACTACGAATACGCGAGGCGTAGAGATACGAGGCATGATTGATCGCAAAATAGGCTTCTATACTTTTTTAGGTGAGAACCAATCGGTGTTGCCATTATATGTGAAAGAGGAGGTAAGCCGCACCCGGGTAGTACCCCATGAAGGATTTTGGAAAGACTTTAATAAGAATGGCGTTGATTTTTTTCAAGTGCGCGGGTACATTGATTTTAATGTGAGTAAACACATTTACATGCAGTTTGGTAATGATCGCACGTTCATTGGCAATGGGTATCGGTCATTGATTTTTTCTGATTACTCGGCACCTAATCTTTTTTTACGCACCAACGTGCGGGTATGGAAATTGAATTACCTCTTTCAAATTAATCGCATGGCTGCTGATGTTCGTCCGGGTGGTAACAAACGCTATCCTGAGAAGTTTATGGCTTTCCATCATGTCTCGTTTAACATTGGTAAAAAGTTAAATATTGGTTTATTTGAATCGGTTGTATTTAGTCCTAAAGATTCAGTAAATAATAATACATTTGACTTTAGTTATCTTAACCCAGTTATCTTCTATCGCGCTATCGAACAGCAATTTGGCAGCAGCGATAATTCCATATTGGGTGCAGATTTTAAATGGAATGCCTTTAAGAAAGTTTCTCTTTATGGACAATTTGTACTTGATGAATTTCTATTGAAGGAAATATTAGCCGGCAATGGGTGGTGGGCAAATAAATGGTCTGTTCAGGGAGGTATAAAATATATCGATGCATTAAACGTCTCTAACCTCGACTTACAAGTTGAATTTAATGCGGTACGCCCCTATACCTACTCACATTATTCTCAATATGGAAGTTACAGCAACTACCGTCAATCTTTAGCACATCCCTTGGGCGCTAATTTTACTGAATGGGTCGCCATGGTTCGCTATCAACCTATTCCAAGACTAAATGTTTTTGTTAAAGCGTTTTATGTGAAGACTGGTAAGGATGATGTAGGACAAAATTGGGGTCAGGATATTTTAAAAGGTTATCAAAATCGACAACAGGAATATGGAAACAAAATCGGACAGGGAAATACAAACACTATTTTCTTTGCAGACATTACAGCGTCTTATATGGTAAAGCACAATCTTTTTATTGATGGCAAGCAAATCATTCGGCAGAGCAAAAGTGATCTTGCTGCGTATAATTCAAATACTTCACTTACTTCATTAGCTTTGCGCTGGAATATTCCTCAGCGACTCTATGATTTTTAACTTCTTTAGATGAAGGCTTTTTTTAGAATTCTTTCGTACGCAAATAAACTAAACACCCGTCTGGTTTTCTTTTTCACGTATTCTTTTTTGGGGATCATCTTTGGCGCATTCAATATTGTGTTGGTGATGCCTATGTTGGATGTGCTCTTTAAGGAAACTAAAAATGTTCCTGTTATCCCCCCGCTGCCTGAGTTTACGGTTTCAACAGATTACATCATTGGAGTTTTTAATCACTACTTTATTCAAATTGTAGTGAATTACGGAGCACTAAACTCGTTGCTGTTTGTCTGTGCATTAATTGTTGGGTGTGTGATTCTTGCGAACCTGTTTCGATACCTTGAGCGGGTGATGGCTACAAAGATTCGTGTGGATCTCGTTAAAAATATTCGCATGGATATTTTCAAAAAGGTAACTCAACTTCATATTGGATATTTTAACAACGAACGAAAAGGTGATCTGATCTCACGATTCACCAACGATGTTAATGAAGTGGAGAATGCGGTAATGAGTAGCTTGAAGGCGGTGCTGAAGGAGCCCATCACAATTATCGTTTACTTTTATGTACTGTTCACCATCTCGCCACAACTTACATTCTTCACGCTCCTTGTCTTGCCTTTAACCGGGGGAGTTCTCGCAGAAATAATTAAACGCTTGAAAAAACAAGCAACCCAAAGCCAGGAGTCATTGGGGCGAATTCTTAATATTCTGGATGAAACATTTAGTGGTATGCGGGTGATCAAAGCATTTAATGCCCGCAGTTTTGTTGTCGATAAAATTGAAAGCGAGAGTGATTTTTATAGAAAAACAAGCAAGTCGATGTCTTATAAAAATGAACTGGCATCTCCTGTTTCCGAGATATTGGGAGTAACTATTATTGCTGGCATCATATTTTTTGGGGGTAACATGGTACTGAATGCTGACTCTGAGGAGGTATTGAAACCGTCAGCATTTATGCTTTTCTTAACAGTGTTTGCCATGATCATTCAGCCGGCTAAAAATTTTTCCAATGGCATTACTTCCTTGCAGCGAGGTACTGCTTCAGCTGCACGCATCTTTGTGTTGGTTGATCAACAACCGGTGATTCAAAATAAGCCAAATGCTATTGAGTTGAAGACTTTCAATAAGGATATTCAATTCAACAACGTGAGTTTTGCCTATGACACGGAACCCGTTCTAAAAAATATTAATCTGAAGATTGAAAAGGGAAAAACACTGGCCCTAGTAGGCCCATCAGGTGGGGGTAAGTCTACCCTTGCTGACCTGGTGCCGCGCTTCTACGATCCCACACAAGGACATGTTGCGATAGATGGAGTTTCCATTATCGAATATGAATTAGAATCATTGCGAAAGCAAATTGGTGTTGTAACTCAGGAATCTATTCTTTTCAACGATACCATTTTCAACAACATTGCATTTGGGATGCCCAATGTGAGCGAAGAGAGTGTTATTCAGGCTGCACGCATTGCAAACGCACATGATTTTATTGTGCAATCTGAACATGGGTATCAAACGTTGATCGGTGAGCGCGGATCAAAACTATCAGGAGGTCAGCGGCAGCGATTAAGCATTGCACGCGCGGTACTAAAAAATCCACCCATTCTGATTTTAGATGAAGCTACTTCAGCGTTGGATTCTGAATCTGAGAAATTGGTTCAGGAAGCGTTGTTCAATCTCATGAAAAACCGAACTTCCATTGTGATTGCGCACAGGTTGAGCACGATTCAACATGCCGATGAAATTGTAGTAATCCAAAATGGAGAAATTGCACAACAGGGTACACATTCCGAATTAAATAGTGAGGAGGGTTTATATCGCAAATTAGTGTCTATCCAAAGCGCTGAACGTTAAGGGTTAGAATATTGATGGCGTCTGAAAAGTACATTTAATGGAAGGTCATCTATCCTTTGCCCACGCGTACGAGGATGACCAGAATTTGTTTGTGACTATTAAAAACCAGATCCGGCACAAAGTCACCATTGCCGAAGCTTCACCATGGGAAACGTCTACATGCAGCGTGGTGGCCACGCGTGGGCAGGTTCACAAGCACAAATGACTTTTGAGGCGCACGGAATAAATCAATAGTCCTCATGCAAGGTTTTAGGGGTGATTGCAATTTTTGCTTTAATCGAAAAAGCCTATGTTTGTTGCTGATAAACGATGCATAATGAATCAACGTAGACGCATTTTCTTTGCAATTTTTGGTGGCTATCATTTGGTCATTCTATTGTTCACGTTCTATATCGGATCGAAAAACATTGATTTTAGTGTACTAGCCAAATTGTATTCAAAAATATCGCTATTAAAGTATGGTGCTATTCTGGGTGTAGTATTATTCCTTGTTGATTTAGTATGGAACTGGATTGAAACCAAAAATGCGGAGAAAGAACAAGAAAACTTGCGCTTGGAAAACAATACCCTCAAAGCAAAAGTTTACGATTTTCAGCAAGCCGCAAAACCGGTTGTTACCGAAATCCCACCAAAAGAAGCCAAGAAAGCAATATGAGTTATGCTTCTTTGATAGCAGCCGAATTAAATCAGGCAGCAGAGGTTCTTCATAATTTTTTGACAGATGAAGAGAATTTAAAAAGCATTGAAGCGGCAGCAAAAGCAATGTCAGATTCCATTAAGCAAGGGGGTAAAGTAATTTCTTGCGGTAATGGCGGCTCGCATTGCGATGCCATGCATTTCGCAGAAGAACTTACCGGGCGTTACCGCGATAACCGAAAAGCATTGCCCGCCATTTGTGTGAGTGACCCGAGTCACCTCTCATGCGTGAGTAACGACTATGGCTATGAATTTGTGTTTTCGCGCTACATTGAAGCACTCGGAAACAAAGGCGATGTGTTGTTGGGCATTAGCACGAGCGGAAACTCGGCAAACATTATTAGAGCGGCTGAAGTCGCCAAAGCAAAAGGCATGACCGTTATTATCCTCTCGGGAAAAGATGGCGGCAGGTTGGCTCCCCTGGCCGATATTGAATTGCGTGTACCACACTTTGGGTATGCCGATCGCATTCAGGAAATCCACATCAAAATTGTTCACATTCTCATTTTGTTGATTGAGAAGGAAGTGATTGGGTAGATTTCTCCTTCAGTATTCTTGATTTCAAATAAAAAGAATATTCTATCTTTATTGAATGAGAGATTGGATATCTCTAAACTCGTATCCCGATAATTATCGGGACTACAATCTTAAATTAATTAAGCGTGGTAGCTAAAACATTTGGTGGCGCAGTGCATGGAGTAGATGCCCGCACGATTACCGTGGAGGTCAACGTTACGCAAGGCAAAGATTTTCACATGAGTGGCTTGCCCGATACGGCTGTAAAGGAAAGTCAGCACCGGGTGGAATCATCTTTTAAAAGCTTGCGGTTGTTTATGCCGCGCAATAAAGTGGTTGTCAACTTAGCGCCAGCCGATTTGCGCAAAGAGGGTAGTGCGTATGATTTGCCTATTGCGCTTTGTGTGCTCAAAGCCTCCGAACAAATTGAAGCCGTTGAGTTGGACAAATACATCATTATGGGTGAGTTGTCGTTAGATGGAATCTTGCGACCGATTAAAGGGGTGTTGCCCATTGCCATTCAGGCACGCAAGGAAGAGTTTAAAGGTTTTGTGTTACCGAAATCAAATGCACGCGAAGCAGCCATTGTAAATAATCTGGATATAATAGGAGTGGAGACCTTGCAGGAAGCGATTGATTTCTTTGAAGGCAAGCTTACCCTTGAGCCGCTGCGCATGGATACCCGCGAGGTGTTTCAAAGTAAGATCAACGATTACGATAGCGATTTTAAAGATGTACAAGGGCAGGAAAATATTAAGCGTGCCTTGGAGATTGCCGCGGCCGGAGGTCATAACGTAATTATGATTGGCCCACCCGGTGCCGGTAAAACCATGTTGGCAAAACGGCTGCCTTCCATTCTTCCCCCGCTTACGCTAAACGAAGCCTTGGAAACCACCAAAATTCATTCCGTGGCCGGGAAAGTAGGTGCTGATGCTACGTTAATAACAACGCGACCGTATCGCAGTCCGCACCATACAATTTCTGATGTTGCTTTAGTGGGTGGCGGTGGCAATCCACAACCTGGAGAAATTTCTTTATCGCACAATGGCGTTTTGTTTTTAGATGAGTTGCCGGAGTTTAAACGCACGGTGTTGGAAGTAATGCGCCAGCCCATGGAAGAAAGACGCGTTACCATTTCGCGCGCAAAAATTTCTATCGACTATCCGGCAAACTTTATGTTGGTGGCCAGTATGAATCCGTGCCCGTGTGGGTATTATAATCATCCTGAAAAAGAATGTGTGTGTGGACCGGGCATTGTGCAACGCTACTTAAGTAAAGTGAGTGGCCCATTGCTCGACCGCATTGATTTGCATGTGGAAGTGGTGCCCGTAAGTTTCGATCAGATGACTACACAGCGCAAAAATGAAACAAGTGACGAGATTCGTGCGCGTGTGGTGAAAGCTCGTGCCATGCAAAGTGAGCGGTTTAATGGTCAAAAGAATATCTACTGCAATGCCATGATGCCCGCCAACATGGTAAAACAAATCTGTGAAATCAATGATGCCGGTCGCACGTTACTCAAAACAGCGATGGAACGGCTCGGTCTTTCTGCACGTGCCTACGACCGCATTTTAAAAGTCTCGCGCACCATTGCCGACTTAGCAGGCACACCAGAAATAAAAATTGAACACCTGGCCGAAGCCATTCAGTATAGAAGTTTAGATAGAGAAGGATGGGCGGGGTGATTATTTATGCCCTACCTTATAATTGAATATAATAAGGCGACTCCTTGTTGTGTCCAGAAATTAGAATTGTACATACCGGTTCTAGTAAAGCCTATTAAAGAGAACCTAAATGGGATAATCACTTCTTGATGCACTTTTTCTCTATCAACTTTTCCAGGCTCTAAAGCACCACTATTTCTAATGTAGAATGCAAAATTTAATACTGCCTGATCTAAATCAGTGTTTATTCCTCTAATAATTTGCGATTTTGAAATTTTCCCTTTTGGATCAATTTGGCATTTGAGAAGAACTATTCCGTAATCGTTATTTTTGATTGATTCAATCGGATAAGTAATTTTTTCTTGAAACTCTCTTTGTAGTTCATTGAACATATTAATCCTTACATTATTCTGACAGTACTGGTGAATTTTAGTTTGGTTCTCATCAATAAAATATACATCAGTTAGCTTGTGTTTAGTATATTGAAATATCAATTCCCTATTATTTAAGGTATCGTAGATTGATTCTTTACCTTCTCCTTCATTATTTAATAGTTGCTGTCCTGTAATATTAGAAACTGATTTAAATGTTTTAACACCCGAAACAAAAGTGAATTCTTGATGTTTTAATCCATTGTCGTGATAGGTAATCCCACTTATAGGTTTATCCCTTTCAAAGAATATTTTCTTCCGAATTGATCCGTTTGGGAAGTAATAGATAAATGTTCCTTCTTTTACTAAGGGTCTAAATGAAGAAAACTCTCCCTCATAAATTTTTAAGTCTGTATTTTCAAAATAGACGATTCTACAGGTCGAATCATTGAATGAAACTACTTTACCATAGTAAGAGCTATGTTCAGAATATTTTGTTTCATTGAATGAAGAATTGAGAAATATTTTTCCTTGCGTCTCTAAAAGGATACTATTCTTATAAAGTTTAATAATGTTTAACATATCTTCCCCTGTGTATTTTCCTGAATTAATTCCTTTTATGATGGTTTCAGAATTGCCAAATATTTTGATAGCCATATCTTTAAAATCATCTTTTTTATGAGGAAATAGAAAGTATCTCTTAGAGGTATCTGTTTTCACATAATAGAGAATCCCAGCTGCAGATGAATTTGTACTAAACTGCTTGTAAAATGTAAGTCTGCCCGTTTCTTCTATTACTTCGGCAAATAGTTGATTGTGAACAAAAGGCATTTTATTACGACCAATAATATCACTATAGTTTATCGTTGTAAACGAATCTAATCCGATAACAAACCCAATACTCTGACTTGCTTTTATTGTAATAGCTTTTTCTTCCAAAGAAGACTTAAACTTAAAATCAGAATTATTTTGAAGATACTTTATAAATCCTATAATTTTTTTAGCATCTGAAGTATAATAATATCCAGGAGAGAAATCTGCACCAATATTATAGACGAATTCAAGAGGTTTTTCTGGTTGATAGTCAAGGTCATAATATCCTTGGATACTCTCTCCCTCCACATCAAAATATTGGCCTAACCTATTTGTTAATTGACCATTGACGGATAAAAAGGCAAAGCAATACAGTAGAAGTATAGATATCTTTTTCATTCAGAAAGAGGATTGATAGTGCAATCACCTTTCAAAATAAGAATAGCTGAGTTTATTTGCAAGAACAAAAGATGTGTTAATTCTGACATGGTTTCGCTGCTGTCACCCCCTCCTCAGGCGCAAGCGTCACGCTTGTGCCTGCACATAAAAACTAAATTCTTTGTAATTTTCTGCTAATCGTTAAATAATGAGTCGGAAATATAAATTCGGGGATAATGATAAATTGTATTTCATCAGCTTTGCTGTAGTTGGCTGGATCGATTTGTTTATCCGAAAGGAATACAAGGATATTGTAATTGACAGCTGGGATTATTGCCAAAAA
Source organism: Cyclobacteriaceae bacterium (assembly GCA_016787755.1). Taxonomy (GTDB): domain Bacteria; phylum Bacteroidota; class Bacteroidia; order Cytophagales; family Cyclobacteriaceae; genus ELB16-189. The sequence continues at coordinate 76,573 of JAEUUA010000004.1, forward strand.
AACAAGGACCTTGAAATTTATTGCTGGTGTATTATGTCCAGCCACATCCACATGATAATTGGAAGTAAAGGCGGTCCAATGGATAAAATAGTTGGTGAGATGAAAAGCTTTACTTCACGCAGTTTGAGAAGGGCTATAAGTGAACATCCTGCTGAAAGCAGACGTGAATGGATGATTAATTTTATGGAAAAATCCGGAATGCAGAACAGCAATAACAATGATTGGCAATTGTGGCAACAACACAACCATCCCATTGAGATTTTAAATACGGCTATGTTCTTCCAAAAAATGGAATACATACATCGCAATCCGGTTGAAGCTGGTGTTGTAGAAAATGAAGAAGATTATTTATACAGTAGCGCAAGAGATTTCTTTTGTAAGAAAGGACTTGTTCAACTAAGTTATGTGGTGTAGGAAGCACAAGCGTGACGCTTGCGCTTGGATCAGCGAAAACAAGTGTTCAAAGTCTGGGAAGATCGATGCGATGATACGATCTTATCAGACAGTAAACTTCTGGACACAAAGTTGAATTACATTCATATGAACCCGATGCAAAAACATTGGAATCGTGTGAGCAAACCGGAAGACTATAAATTCTCGAGTGCGCGATTTTATGAACAAGGAGAATTAGGGGACATTAATGTGTCTCATTTCAAAGATTATTTTTAATTTGAGGGCCTGTCAGGTCGTAAGACCTAACAGCAATGAGCGATGTTACCATTTCTCATTACAAAGATTATTTTTGATGTAGACCTGTCAGGCCGAAAGACCTGACAGCGAATAAATAACTACATTTCATCCACAATAAGAAAAAACAATGATCATACTTGCGAAGTGGATTGTAGTATTTTTTGGAGTCTTCATAATCTATGTAGGCTTGCTCATGTTTTTTGCTCCTGAAAAAGCAAGGGCTACGTTAATGAAAGCGGGCAGCACTAATTTTATCAACTATGCGGAGATAACCATCCGAATGATTCCTGCACTCGCCATGATTCTCTATGCCGATTTTTCTAAATACCCGGAGGTGTTTAAACTTTTCGGTTGGTTTATGCTAGGCACTTCCATTTTTCTCTATTTCGTTCCCAGAAAGGTGCATCATAGCTTCTCGTTGCGTGCGGCAGAAATTTTGAAGCCCCAGTACGTGAAATGGTTATCGCCCTTTTCACTTCTTTTCGGTGCGGCTATTATTTATTGCGTTGCCTGATTTAGTTAGGATAAAACTTCAACAGAAACATTCCAGGAGATAAAAGCCAAATTTACATTGAGCATCACGATGACGATGGAAAACATTCATCCTTGCTGATAAGTTTCTGATTGTTAGGTAATGATTGCACTACGTTTAAGCTTATACAATACTATTCATATCAATAGGCAATTTTCGGATGCGTTTGCCTGTGAGATCAAATATAGCATTGGCCAACGCAGGTGCTACAGTTGGCAAGCCAGCCTCTCCAGCCCCATCAGGGGGCGCTTCACTATCTAAGATATGCGTTTCTATTTCCGGGCATTGGTTGATTTTCAATAGGGGATAGGTATTGAAGTTTTGTTCAACAATAGCACCGCCTTTTACAGTTAAGCCTGCATAGACTGCGCCCAATGCCATCACGATAGATCCTTCCGTCTGCGCTCTGACGGTATCAGGATTAATGCAGATACCCAAATCAATTACCGTAGTAATTTTAAAAGGCACTATCCCTTTACCTTCTTGTTTTACTTCCACCACCATGGCAAAGTAAGCGCCTGATCTTTCTACCGCAGCAACTCCTCTTCCTACACCTTTCTTCTTAGGCGCATTCCAATTTGTTTTTTCAGCAACACGTTGTAAGACGCTGCGATATCGCGGATGGTCAAGCATCTCCAGCCTGAACTGTAAAGGATCTTTTCCCGCTTTGATGGCGAGTTCATCGATAAAACATTCGTGCGCAAATGGATTGGTAGAGTGATAGACAGCTCTCCAATAGGAAATGGGAACATGTCTTTTTCGAAGTACTCCTTTCACTGAAAGATTTGGGATCAGGAAGTCAGTATTGATTCCGCCCATCAACTGCCGGCCCGCTTTCATATCACTGCCGGTTTGGTTTTGAATTTCCTGCGCAATGACTTTGTGTTCCAAAGCTATAACCATACCCTTATCCAGCACAGCTCTGCACACATTTAAGCTACACGCACGAAATGGCCCCTGCGTTTGATCATCTTCACGCGTCCACATTACTTTCACAGGTACTCCTGATTTTTTTGAGAGATCAGCCGCTTCTTCCGCAACATCAGTCATGGATCTACGGCCAAAGCCACCACCCATAAATGTGTAATTGATTTTCACTGCGTCCTCCGGAAGATTATATTTTTTTGAAATGTAGGATCGGATGCCATTCGGATTTTGTGTTGAACCCCAAAACTCGGCTTCTTTTTCACCAATGCTCACAATCGCATTCATCGGTTCCATCGGCACATGTGCCTGATAAGGGGTTTCGTAAGTGGCCTCAATTATGTTTGTTGAACTAGTGAAGACCTTTTTAACATCGCCTTTTCCAAATAACTCATCCCCATCTGTTTTAGCTGCTTCGTAAGAATCAGCCAGAATAGTTTTATTAGAAACTTCGGCTAGTTTTTGATTGTCCCAATCTACCTTCAATACTTTTCTTCCCTGCAATGCATTCCAATAATTGTCGGCAAGCACTGCCACTCCTTCGCGCGTGTGACCATAGACCTGACGTTCCGTTTGCAACACATGTTTCACACCCGGTACTTTTAAGACTTCCTCTTTGTTAAAACTTTTCACCTTTCCCAGAAAAAGCGGTGACCGTTCTACTGATGCATATAACATTCCGGGTACGATCACATCAATACCAAATATTGCGGCTCCATTTGTTTTTAATGGAATATCCATTCTAGCGGATGACTTGCCGAGGATTTTAAATTCTTTTGACGACTTAAGCGGTGGATTTTCGGGAGGACTCAAGGTACCAGCTTCAACAACCAGGTTGCCATAAGTAAGGACAGTTCCTGATTTGTTTACTACCGTACCGTTGGTGGCAGTGCATTCCGAGATACTAATTTTCCATCGGTTGGCTGCTGCTTGCTTCAACATCTCACGTGCTGCAGCTCCCATCTTGCGCAGTTTTTCAAATTCTGTTTGTATGCTGCGGCTGCCAACTACCATTTGATTTCCAAACAGCTTAGCATTGGCTTCCGATTGCTGTATTGAAATCTGATCCATCCGCACCTCTAATTCTTCCGCAAGTATCATTGGAATAGATTGAAATGTTCCTTGCCCCATTTCCGGCCGATGATTTAATAAAATAATGCTGCCATCTGTGCCGATGGAAATGAATTGATTCAATTCAATCTTGGAAATATCGGTTGTACTACGGGCTATCAGTTTGCTCCCGGATGCGTCAGTCCCAAAGCCAACTACCAAATATGTTCCCGCTAAGGAAGACAGCTGAATAAATTTTCGTCTTGAAATCGTTTCCATGCTTACATTTTTGAAGCTTTCTTGATTGCTTTTCTAATTCTGGGATATGTACCACACCGGCAGAGCACTGAACTCATAGCCGTGTCAATCTCTGTGTCTGTTGGATTTGGATATTTCTTTAGCAAGGCAACTGCACTCATAATTTGTCCCGACTGGCAATACCCACACTGCGGAACTTGTTCTGCTATCCAAGCCAATTGAACAGGGTGATCATTATTTTTCGATAGTCCTTCGATAGTTGTAATCTCTTTTCCCACTGCAACCGAGGAGGGTAGGACACAAGACCTTACGGGATTCCCATCTAGGTGAACAGTGCAGGCCCCACATTGTGCAATGCCACATCCGAATTTTGTACCCGTGAGCCCCATAAAATCACGAAGAGACCACAGCAATGGCATCTTCGGATCGACATCAATTTCCTTCACTTGTCCATTTACGCGCAGCGACAATTTGGCCATATTCAAACGTGGATTTTTGAATTATTAAGTTAACTATATTCTCGAAGGAATCCAATCACGTTGTGGCTGAAAGGAATAAACTTTATGTAGGATGCTTACCCGCAACTAACAAGAACAAGGGCAATTCCTACACCTCAAACCCAGACTCGCGTAAATCTATTATGTTCTGTTGTGATATAAAGCTCAGCATCTCACTTTCTGTCATAAGAATATGATTCGAGAAACTGGCTACTATAACATCCATTTCATGGCGTGAATAACTTTGTTTTTCCTGATCGTAAGAATAGGTGGTGCTGGTTCCGGTGGCATATTCGTCCATCATATTCCAATATGATTTCCTTTCTTCACGCATTTGCCTTAATACCTCGATGGCTAGCGTCTGGCTCCCCTGACCTTTCACTATTTTTTCACCGATGATTTTTCTATAAATATCTTCCTGATCAGGCTGCTCGCTGTTTCCAACAGGTCGGGCATTTTCCCAATTGGTGTCTTCCGCTTCTCGTCTCTTAAGTTGTTCGAACTCATGCAGGATAGCATTAATCTCTTTTTCCGAATGTATCTTTTCGCGCAACAATACATCTGCACCCTGATTAATAGCAACATAAATATGTGTTTCATGATGATCGGTATTGCGCCTGTACAGTATCCATACCAATATGTTAAAGACTATCGTAAAAACTAATCGGGTAGATTGATTCAATGTGTTGTCCCATTGCGGATTGCTTAATGGCTGCATACAGGTGGCCAGTAAGGGCGAAAGCGTGGCATCGCTTTTCATGATGGGTATGGGTTTGTCTATTGATTGTTCTTTAGCTACTGCAAAACTTCGTTCAATTTTCTCTAGAGCCCGTTTAGGAAATTCGATGTCGATTTTTTTCAGACTGCCATACATGCTGTCAGAATCACTCATCAGCGCATTAATCTGGTCGATGGCTGTTGGATTTTTGATAAAATAATCTTCCCATACAGGCAGGGTGAGTTTACCTAGTTTCAGGGCAATTCTTAATTGTGCTTCATCCGTTAGGGAATTGCAGAATTTGTCAAGCATAAAGGAATTAGGTCTTGTTTCCTTTCACTAATTTATCAAAATGACGGTAAGCATACAATTTGGTTGAAAATGGTCATTGCGTTATGTGATTTCAGTTCCGCTAAAACAATTTCTCGGCAGGTGGAGTAATTCCTTTTAAGCGCAAGTAAACTGTTGTTTGTCCGCGGTGGTGTGTTTGGTGTTCAAATGTTCCAATACCTACCGCGCGTGTGTACTCTTGTCCGTTAAAGAACTTTACTTTTTCATTCAGTTTTTCATCGTTCATTTCTTTTAGGGTGGCGATTACAAAGTCATAACTTTCGATCACCACCTTGGCAAGCGCTTTTTTATTTTTGTAAGTGTCTATCTTTTCGATGTTGTCTTTGAATAGTCTTTCCTTTCCAGTGCTGGTGGCAACAATGCCGGCATTGTGGCCAAGTGCAACATTTGTTCGGCAAAGCTTCTCATTTCGGGAGTAGGTTTGTAATTGATTACATCTTCGGTGGCTGCGTCAAGGTATTCTTTCGTGGAAGCTTTGGCGCGCTCCCAATCCGCCACAAGTTCAGTAGTGTTTGAGGTTAATATGCTTTTATGGCTGGTAAAGGCAAAGACCGCTAACAAACAAATAGCTGCAGCAAAGGTTGTAAAATTTTTCATATTCGGGGTTTGAATTTGATAGTTCAAGGTACGAACCACTGGCATCAAAAACTGTAACGCAATCAACGGCATTTTTTGAAGTATAATCTTTAGAATTGGTAGTATGGACGTTCAAGTGCCTTCGATAAAAATCTCCATCTTTGGGGTATGGATAAATACGTTAAAGTAATTCTGGATGGCTACACCGGCTACTGGAATTATTTTTTGAATGAGGTTTTAAGTCCCAGTTGGAACAATTACTTTTATTGGTTAGTGGGTGCCTCTGCAATAATAGCCTTATTAGAAGTTGTATTTCCATGGCGCAAGAATCAACCTCTTATCCACGAACACTTTTGGTTGGATATCTTTTACTTATTCTGGAATTATTTTTTGTTTTCCCTTGTAGCTTACAATGCTCTTTCCATGGTGGGGGTGCAACTCTTTACTGATTTTTTATCCCTCTTTGGCATTACCAATCTGGTTGCCATTCAGGTTGGTCATTTACCAGGCTGGTTGCAGTTGGTAATTATTTTTGTATTACGCGATTTTATGCAATGGAATATTCATCGCATGTATCATCATGTGGGGTGGATGTGGGAATTTCACAAAGTGCATCATAGCACACGCGAGATGAGCTTTGCTGCCTTGCTCCGTTATCATTGGATGGAAAATATCCTTTATCGTACTCTGGAATATATTCCGTTGGCCATGATTGGAATTGGTATTACTGATTTTTTCATCGTTCATATTTTCACCTTGGTGATTGGACAATTGGCTCATTCCAATTTAAAAATTCCATTGGGTCCATTTCGCTATTTATTTAACGGACCTCAAATGCATTTGTGGCATCATGCAAAAGAATTTCCAGCCTCACATCCACATGGTTTTAATTATGGCATCACGCTAAGTGTGTGGGATTTTATTTTCAGAACAAACTACTGGCCTTCCGATAATGAAAATCTTCCAATCGGTCTTCCTGATAAAGAAAACTTCCCGAAAGATTTTGTAGGACAAACAGTAGTGCCATTCAAACGAATTTTTGGCAAGCGCCCATGAGTTAGTAGGAACAGTTTACCCTTTTTTGCAAAAAGACCTACCGTTAATGAATCAATGCTGACAAACAACTTACCTTTTCTTGTGGAGGAGAATGAATGAAATTAAATTTAATTTAATGGAAAATAATTTGTTCTAAACTTCAAACTCTTAGATATGAAAAAAACTATCATAATTTTTGCATTAATAGTTAGCACATTGGTAATCGCATCCGGACAAACAACGCGAGGAAGCCTCGCATTCGGGGGTGGGTTTAGCTATACGGTAAACAAAGATTCCTATGACGGTGATTACACAGATACAAATCTTTCTTTTCAACCAAGTGCGGGATATTTTATCAGCGATAACTTGGTAGCTGGAGTTTCACTTTCTATAAACTCATCGAAAGAAGACTATGGCAGTTTTAATTTTACTAGCAAGCAATTTTTGGTTGGACCGTTTATCAGATATTACAAGTTTACGACTAATGAACGATTTGCATTCACAGGCGAGGCTGGGTTCGGTGTTGGATCAAACACCAACAAATCATCGAATGGAGTCGAAACAAAAGGGAGTTCACTTTCTATTTACTTAGCCCCAGGGTTCAGCTATTTCTTAACCGAACGTTGGGGGTTTGATTTTCAATTTCGCGGAATTACTTATTCAAAAACAGATCCTAATAAGGATACTGATAATGATGAGGGCACTGAATTTTCATTTGGTCTTCAATCATTCAGTCCATCTATTGGCATAAGATATTATGTGAATAGATAATTCAGGATGTACAACAAGAGGAATCCAATGTGGTTCCTCTCTTAGAAAGTCATCCTTGAGTGGCTATCGGGAAATTATCTGATAAGTCTTGAATTACAAGCCACGAATTTGGAGAACCTACATTCCTGAAATTCGTATGCCTTACTTCGTAATTCTAGAAGTCAGGATCTAACCCAAGTTTTTCTTTTAATTCATAGAGTGCAGGATTCTTCTCAGCCAGATATTCGAACTTTTCTTTGTTGGTGTAGGCTATTTTTCTGGTTTGGTGTTCTTGCATCACACCTTCAATTTGTAATCCGCTATTACTTAATTTTTCTCGTAAGTAGGCCAACAAATCTGATCGTACAGATTGCAGCAAGGGCTCTTCAATAGAATTCGTTAGGTAGAGAGAGATCACATTATTTTTAAAACTAAACTCTTGCTTTAGCAAATGGTACTCGGCCATCTGATTTTTTCGTTGTTCAGCAAACTCATTCCAGGCCTCCCGCAATTGATTCTCGCTAACTGGTTTGTTTTGAGAAGTGGTAATGTTCTTTTCCTCTTTTTTTATTTCTTCTTTGGGTTGTCCTTTTAAGATGTTCCCAAGATTGATCGTTGATTTAGGTCGTGAAGGTTGTTTTGAAGAAATTAGTTCTGGTTTAGATTCCACTTTAACCTGCGTTTCATGGATGACTGGAATTTCAATTTCAGCTTCAAGGGGAGGGGCAGTTGCATTTACTTTTGAAGGAATTAGTTCAATTTTTTTTTTAACCCTTCCGGAGAAAGTGCGGTTCCATTACCCTTTATAATAGAGTGTACGTGCGCCATCTTCATAAGGGCAAGTTCTACCAGCAGTCGTTGATTTTTGCTTGTCTTGTAATTGATATCGCACTGGGTAGTGATGTTTAACCAGGAAAGCAAAAGCGAGGGTTGTGCTGCGTGTGATTGCTCTAAATATTTTTGTTTGGTACTTTCGGGTACCTCCATCAAGTTAACCGTGCGGGCGTCTTGTGATACCAAGAGATTGCGAACATGTTCACTTAATCCAACTATAAAATTATGCGCATCAAACCCTTTACGGAGAATCTCATCTAACAAAATCAATGGCACGGTATGGTTTTCGGCTAACAGACCATCCACCACATTGAAATAATAATCATAATCAAGAATGTGCAAATTATTGAGCACGTCTTTGAAAGTTACTTCCTTGCCAGAGGAGAATGTAACCATCAAATCAAAAATGGAAAGCCCATCACGCAAAGCACCATCTGCCTTTTGGGCGATCAGGTGAAGAGCAGCTTCTTCTACTTTTATTTTTTCACGATCGGCTACCTTCTTTAATTGTCGACTGATATCAGAAACTTGAATTCTATTGAAATCAAAGATTTGACATCGCGAAAGAATGGTTGGTATTACCTTATGTTTTTCCGTAGTAGCTAAAATAAATATGGCATAGGAGGGTGGTTCTTCCAAAGTCTTCAAAAATGCATTGAAGGCCGCGTTGGAAAGCATGTGAACCTCGTCAATAATATAGACCTTAAACTTTCCAAATTGTGGAGGATACCGAACCTGATCAATCAGATTCCGAATATCTTCAACTGAGTTATTTGAGGCGGCATCTAATTCAAAGATATTTAAGGAATTGACTTCTGCTCTTTCTTCAAACCCATTGATCATGCGGGCTACAATGCGGGCACAGGTGGTTTTGCCAACTCCACGTGGTCCGCAAAACAAAAGTGCCTGAGCAAGTTTGTTGGTATCAATGGCGTTTTTAAGGGTGGTGGTGATGTGATCCTGCCCAACAACTTCTTCAAAACCCAAAGGGCGATATTTACGCGCAGAAACAACAAAATTCTCCATTGCGTGCAAGATAGGTTAGGAGTTTTTAAGATGGAATAACCTTCGAAAATTTTTTCACCGCACATGCGGAATGTAGGCTATACTGTTTTAATCACAGCTTCTCCATTAAAATAGCTAAAAAAGTTTTCACAGCATCTATATAGTTTCCTACACGAATATTTTCATTTTCTGCATGCTGGTTATTATCAGCATTTACCGTTGGCACCGCTACTGCGGGAATACCCAATGTGATCACAAAAGGTGAGATGGGAATTGAACCCCCCGCAGTGCGCACTTTAATGGGTTCTTTTCCAAAAGCTTTTAATATTGCCTTACTTAACCAGATTCCGGTTTCGGAGTTGAAAGGTGTTTGAAATGCACCATAAGAAATAGAAGAGTGAAAGGAAGCAATTTTTGCATATTTCATACGCTCCGTTTCGGTAGGTTCTTTATCAACCAACTGGTACCCCTGTTCTTGAACATATTTTTTAACGAGCCCGATCAATCGATCCGGATCACTGCTTGGTACTAAACGAATATCAATTTCTGCTGTAGCCTTAGCTGGAATTAACGTGCGGGCTTCGCTACCTATAAACAAAGCATCCAACCCCCGAATATTTAGGGATGGATATTGAAGTGATTCCTGGAAGGAAGTTCCTACTTTATCAGGTTCTGCAATTCCTAGAAATTTTCGAATCTCATTTTCGTCATCAGGTACTTGTTTCAGGATTTTCTTTTCTTCTTCAGTTAGCACAACTCCATCATAAAATCCCGGAAGGGTGACCCGGCCATCATCATCTTTCATACCGGCCAACAATTTAGATAATCGCAAGGCTGGGTTGGGGGTGTAGTTGCCATAATTTCCGCTATGCATGGGAGCACGAGGGCCAAACGTGGTAAGCGTGATTTCGCAAATACCTCGTGCACCAAAACTTAATGTGGGTTCATTGCTTACATGCCTTGGGCCGTCATAAATAATGAGCATGTCAGCACGTAGTTCATTTTTGTAGTTAGTGACCGCTGCGGGAAGGTTGGGCGATCCCAACTCTTCTTCAAAGTCCATAATTACCTTGATGTTATAATTGGGCTCGGACTTTAACTTTTTTAGTGCATCTAATGACGCAATAAATGCCATAGCGGGTCCTTTCGCATCGGAGGTGGAACGTGCAAAAATTCTCCAATCGCGATTAAGATCTTCGTATAATCGTTCGTAGGCGATTGTATTCCATTTGCCTGTTTCGTCTTTTTCTTTTAGGGTTGGTTTCCACGGACTTTCCTGATCCCATTGGGCTGGATTTGTAGGCTGCCCATCAATTTGCAAATAGATGAGCACCGTCTTTTTTGCATTTTTTACTTTTCGTTCGGCCAATAGGAGAGGTACAGTTGGAGTCGCTAACCGTTGCGTTGTGAAACTTCGTTTAGCAAATGCTTGCTCGCACCATTGAACATTTTTTTCAATATCATCAGGATGGTGAGCATCATTGCTCAGGCTCAATAGTTCATACAACTCTTTAAAGGAGCCAACAGCATGTTTTTTAGAAATGGCATTAAGATCCAGTTCCTTTTGAGCCAGCAAGGGGAAAGCCAAGAACGTGAGAGCGACTAGGAAATATTTCATGGTTGGTTAAATAGATTTAGTTTAATAGAGAATTAATCCTTTACATCCAGGTAAAACACACCTCGCAATGGTTTACCAAAAGTGTTAACACCTTCAACAACTATTTTGTAGTTGGTGGGATAGTCTCCTGTAAAGAATGAAACCGATGCAACACCTGTATTTTCATCGGTGAGAAATTTAGGTAACCAAAATATAGTCAATCCGCTATCTATGCTTTCATATCTGTCTTTAAGGCCATCGGTAAAGCCAACAAAGTTTTTATTTTTTGAAAATCCCTGCACGCTAAATACTTTGAATGAATTTGAATTAGGAATGGAAGTATTGACTTCAGCAAACTCCCCACCCTTTGTTGTTACTATAATGACACCATTTCCGCCCCTTGACCCATATACAGAGGTTCCTCCATATTTTATCACGTCAATTCGTTCAACGATTTCAGGCATAATTTGACTCAGCCGAGCTGTGCCTCCTGAGGTAATCTGAACACCATCAATGATGATTAACGGTTCGGTTGTTGCAGAATTAAAAAAATTTGATCCGCCACCCAACCTCAGTATCCCATCAACCATGGAAAGACCCGGTACTCTTCCAATTAACGCACTGGCTAAGGATACCCGGCTGGATTTAATAAGTTCATCTCCTTGATAAGAGAAATCAGCTTTTGAATAAGTGTTAGGAACTTCTTGGCTGACTTCAACAGTTGATTCTTTCATGATTACTTGGTTTAGTAATCTGGAATTGTCCATTGGAATTTCAACATGATGTCGAATAGTTTTGTCAGGTACAATTGAAAAATTGAGGTTGGCTTTTTGTAAAGGTTCAATAGCGGGGATTGTTCGCTTTATCAGCGCAATGGAACCCTCAAAATTTTTCTTTGTATCCAAATGAAATGAAAAATGAGTTGTGTCCATAAATTCGAAACCTGACACTCTAAAATTTCCGTACGTATCAGTTGTTACAGGAACAGTCTTTTTGAAATTCCCTTCCACCACCATCAAATTTGCCTTCTCTGGTTTTCCACGCTTATTAAGATATTGACCCATCAAGGGGATACTATTTTCGATGGAATGATCGGATTTGATTTCCATACGGGGGAGTTCACCATCGGGTAAAAATGGAAATGCCTGAAGAATATTTTTTTCATCAGGTACATCGGTGAGCATATTATTATCTGTTACGGATATGGAAAGATCCGCCTGAACAGGATTTTCTTGTTCGTCAATAATCTTAAACTCCAATGTTACCCGCTCTTTGGGTTTGTAAGTAAGTTTTTCTGAGATGAGTATGATTTCGGAGACTTCTGATGCCATGATTTGGGATCCTTCCTCAGGCCTCTCGTACAACCCAATAATAGGAATTGGTTTTATGAATAGAGGCTCAGGATAGTTTAACATCCATTCTGTATAAGCTCTTAGATAATAGACTCCCGTTGGGCTTTTTGAGGGCAACAAAATTGATCCAAAGCCTGACCCTCCTGCCACCGGTATGATTTCAGATTGTATTATTTTGCTTTCAGGACTTATTAATTCTACATGAAGCACTTTACTCAGGGTATCCATCTTTTCCTGCGCTTTATAATTCATATAGGCCTTAAACCAGATTTTTTCTCCAGGATAATAGTATGTCTTATCTGTATGTAGATATGTTTTTTCGGCCAGTGTGTTTAGTTTTAGTTGCTTTGCGTTTATTGGTTGTGGTGTTGTATGAGGCGAAGTGCCTGTTGTGAAATTGTTAGGAAGTAAATCGGCTACACGCCCTTCGTTCATGGCGCCTGATAACGTAACTGATGAAGGATTGAGAACACTTCCACTTTTGTTTATCCGTATTACGCCCCCATTCACCTGGATCCAGGAAACTGGATAGAGGATATCATTATAAACTTTTAATCGTGACGCAGCAAATCGATAGTGAACTTCTAATCGCTTAGGGATTAATATGGAATATTCAGTGCCTTCCGGTTGATGTATTATTTTGGGAGTAGTGGATTGAATTGATTTATCAAGTTGTGTTGCAAATATGGCGGAGCGATAAGGATTATTTTCATATCCACTTTTATCGGTGTAAATATCAAACCCAGCTTCTTTTGCATTCCCCATGGCCATGGAGTGTAAGAAATGTTTCGATGAACCTAAATACGTATCGTTTCTGTTTTGACTCCACGTTTTTTGCTTCTGATCCGGACCGGCTAATTCCTCAAACTGTATTTCACCTGTAATATTAAACCTATCGGCAAGTGAGGTAAAACTTTTTAAATGGTATAAAATCCGATACCCTAACGCCTCATTTTCAATTTCTAATGGTCTGGATGCTGTCGCAGTAAATGCTTTTTTCCCATCAACACTGGCTTCGTCAAATTCAAGAACCCACGGGTTAACGATTTTACAGGATCGGGAATTCTTTGAAGTTCCAAGAAATATTTTTTCAAACTTCTTTAATGATTTCTCCCATTTTTTATCGCGGGTTCCCGCAACGAGTACCGTTTCAAGTTCTTTGTTATCAGGAATTAACGATACGTCTAGCTGAATTGATTGATTTGATTTTATTTCCAGCTTTTTCTTAAACGAAGTATAGCCTATAAATGAAAAAACAATTTCATGGGGGCCCTCTGGTACGTTTGTCAACGTATAGTTCCCTGATTCATCTGCAACGGACCCAATGGTTGTATTGTTAATAAATACATGGGCGAATGGCAAGGGCTCCGAGGTTTTAAAGTCTTTAATACGGCCTTGAATTGTACCTTGTTGACAAAAAAGTTTATTCTGCTGTGCACTTACACAACAGAGGTACATTACAATAAAGCCAGCTTTATATATCATTGTTTCAATTCACAAGTTAGAAATGATTTTTCGAATACAGATCCAATCAAAATTTTGTTTTTATAGACGGCTCCTACCGAAGATCCAGAATATTCGATTCCGTTGTTTAAGTAGATTTCCTCCAGCTGATATTTTCCTGCCTCATCCTTAAACAATTTAATGACCTGTGAAGGAGAATGTTTGGTAGGATCTTTTGCATGACTAGCAAATTTCAACAGTTGCGGGTGAGCCCCAATCCAGAGCGAGCCATCAGCGTCTAATTCGATATTATCAACTCCCGTGTTAACACGAATTCTTTCGTTTAATGTCAAATCTCCTGTTACAAGATCGCGATCATAGATCAGTACCTTTCTGCCCGTGCAAGAAGCAATATATACTTTCGATAGATCAGCCGAATGATTGATGCCATTTGCGTACGCAATATCGGTGGCTACTTTTCTAAAACCCGTGCCATCATAATAATTAACATAGGAAATGGAGCGCTGCAAATAATCTTCCAATGTACGGCCGAGCCCTGCATTGCTATACCCATGGTCATTTGTCACATAAAACGAACGCTCGCCAACCGCAGTTAGATCATTAGGACTCGTCATCAAAGTAGGGTGTAGTATGGTTTCCAGGTAAATCAAACTATCATTCCGCCAGATAAATCGCTCTACCGATTGCTTATCGCGATTGGCGCCATGTGTAATTACAAAAAGAAACATTCTACCATCGGGTTCTTTCCAAAGGGAGATTCCATGCGGATGAAAATCATTTAAGTCAGCAGGTGTAACATTTCTTAAGGTCGACATGGAATCAGAAAGATTCATCAGCAAAATTCCTCCATTAACACTATTGGATTTGGCCATGTTTGATCTCCGGTCATCCACAGAAATAAAGGCTAACCCACTTTGCAGATCGATCGTAATATCTTCGGGACCAGCAATTGGAAGTTGAATTTTTGTTACAGTTCCATCAAAGTGAGGTGTAATTGTTTTGAATACCCCGGCAGGAACTAATATAGCAAATATTGCATACAGGATAACCACCATCAAAACGCCCAGGGAGATTTTTACAATTTTCATTGATGAATACTTGATATCCTTAAAGGTAGGAAAAAGTAAAGGGTATAAACGAAAAGTTAGATCAGTGGTAAGCGTCACGAATGATGTAACTAATGATTATTTTTGCTCACATGCAATCTCCAAAGTATTCAGTAGTAATTCCCGTGTACAACCGACCGCAAGAAGTAAAAGAATTGCTGGAGAGTCTTGTGCATCAAACCCATAAAAACTTTGAAGTTATACTGGTGGAAGATGGTTCATCCATTACGTGTGAACATATTTATGAGCAATATGCTGATAAACTTTTAATTCAATACTTTTTTAAACCCAATTCCGGTCCTGGGCCTAGCCGCAATTTTGGATTTAAAAAAGCGCGTGGTGAATACTTTGTTGTGTTTGATAGTGATTGTATTATACCTGTTCATTACTTCGAGGCCGTTGATAAATTTTTGAATGCACTTCCTGTTGACGCCTGGGGTGGCCCCGATCAGGGTCGGGAAGATTTTACCAGGCTGCAACAAGCAATGGGGTTTACCATGGCTTCTTTCTGGACAACCGGTGGAATTAGAGGTGGATCGAAAAGCAATTTTCAACCCCGAAGTTTTAACATGGGTATAAGCCGCCATGTATTTGAACAAACAAAAGGTTTTGCGTTCGATCGGCTTGCTGAAGATATTGAATTAAGTATTCGAATCAGAAAACTTGGTTTTAAAACAGCTCTGATACCAAATGCTTTTGTGTTTCATAAGCGAAGGACCACATTCATCCAATTTTTTAATCAGGTTTCAAACTTTGGTAAAGGACGTATTTTAGTAGGGCGCAAACACAAAGGTGAAGTTAAACTCACACATTGGTTTCCAAGTTTATTTTTGATGGGTTTAATAGCGCTTCCCTTTCTGTTGATTCTTTCTCCAAAGCTGTTTTATCTAGCCTCAACCGGATATGTATGCTATCTTTTAGTGATCGGGATCGATGCCTTTTTAACTACTCGCAACATGGGCGTTGCCTTGCTAAGCATTCCATCAGCGGTGATACAATTACTTGGCTATGGCGTTGGGTTTTTGAAAGAATGGGTAAAGGCAAAATGATGTGACGCTCTCTAGCATTGGAAAAGCCAATTTTTTCTGTAATCTTTATGAACCAAATACCCTTTGCTATGCGTGGCTTTGCATCAGCTTTAATCATTCTGATTGGGCTTTCGTTATGTTCATTTAATGATCCTGTTCCTAAAGGCGAGTACCTGCGAAAGGGCTATTACATTGTGGTGGCTGCTTACCGCATCGGGCAGGAAAAATACATGGAGAGTTATGCAGATAAGTTGAACAGAACTGGAAGACATGCCAGGTACGGATATGATGCCGGACGAAAATTTTATTATATCTATCTGGATTATTATACAGATTTTGATGAGTCGATTCAGGAAATGTTGAACACCCGAAAGACAGGCGGTTTTACGGATGCCTGGGTGCGCATTATGAAAGAAGGTGAAAATCCTGCACCTGTTGCTGCGGAAGAATCGCATAAGGGAGTCGAGGTAAAAACGATCCAGGATCCTGTTGGGGTGGAAGAAAAAAAACAGATGGAAGAAAAACCGTCCGTACCCTTAGTTGAAGAGAAGGTTGTGAAGGTGGTAGAAGTCAATAAAGAGAAAGTGAGCGCAGTTCGACCTCTTTTAAAAGAAGCAAACGTGTTATTTTATCTTTATAATCCTACAAATAGCGAACCGATTGAAGGTCAGGTAGAAGTAATTGATGGGGACATGTCGAGGTTAGTAAAAAAGATTAATGCGCACGAAGTCGTTACTATTCCCGATCCTAAAAACAAAACTGGGAAGGTTACTTTAATTGGTTCCTCTTTCGGCTATCGTAAAGTGCAGCATGATTTTGTTCTTGGTGGAGTTACACCTGAAAATATGCCTGAGTATATGGAGTGGCGTGAAGATCACTATGTAATAAAATTTGATTTGGACAGATTGCACAGGGGCGATATTGCAACGTTATACAACGTTTATTTCTTCAATGATGCAGCGGTCATGATGCCTGAATCAAAGTATGAGTTAAAGGCACTTCTTGAAATGATGAATGTAAATCCTTCCTATCGGATCACGCTTCATGGACATACGAATGGAAATGCGCGCGGTAAAATTATTAAGATGGGACCTGGCAGGGATTTTTTTGAACTTTCGCAGGATGTTGTTGAAGGATCAGGAACGGCCAAGGAACTCTCACATGAACGCGCTATAACTATTAAAGAATGGCTTGTGGCAAATGGAATTGCGCCCGATCGGATCGGAGTAAAAGCATGGGGCGGAAACCGCATGATTCATGATAAGAACAGCAATAATGCTCGTAGAAATGTGCGTGTTGAAGTTGAAATAATTGAAGATTAGCAACTGACCTTCCCCGAAAGATAAACAGACCAACCATTTGATAATCTCATTCCTTTTAGGAATTTCACTTTTTTAAATACTACATGAAACGTATCTTTCGAAGCTTCTCTTTGATCATTAATTACAAAACTTTCATCATTACAGCCCTTTCGGTAATCTCCACCTATGTGTGTTACCGGTTAGGGCTCACAGCCAAATTTCCGGATATGTTGGTGGGTGTTGCCATTGTGTTTCCTGTTGTGTTTTCCATTGGCTCGGCCTATACTCGAAGAGAAACCGCATTGCAACGCTTTGCAGACTTTAAGGGTCATGCAATAGCAGTTTATTATGCTACGCGTGATTGGACTGGAAATAAAAATAACGATCTACCGGCTCGCACAAAGCAAATCATTTTTGAAATGATGAACCTGATGCGTGAAATGTTTAAAGATAATAATGACCCGAAATGGAAAGAGCATGAGACAAAGATATATCAATTATTCTCGCAGCTTTCAACGCTTACTATGGAATTGAGAGAGCAGGGAGTTCAAAGCGGAGAAATCTCACGAATTAGCCAATACGTTAGTAAGATCATCATTGCGTTTGATAATATGAAAATCATTCATAATTATCGAACGCCAGTTACCTTACGAGCCTATTCTAAGGTGTTCATCTATATATTTCCAATAATATACGGCCCTTATTTTGCAAGTACGGTGGGTGATTACTCGGCATCCCTTGAATATGTAATGCCGGTGCTGTATAGCTTCATATTGGTAAGTCTTGACAATATTCAAGATCATTTGGAAAACCCATTTGATGATATTGGCGAGGATGATATAACCATTGATGCCGAGGAGACCATTGAACATCTTATTTAGATGTGGCAATAAGGTATAAGGTTATACGTACCAGTACGGAGATCGCAGAGATAATCTCCAATAATCCTACGAACGAGTAAAATTGTTGCTAAATTTTAGGGCATTTTACTCTTATGAAAGTCAGATTTTGCCTTCTTATTCTATTCACTGTTCTCATCAAAACAGGCGGTGCGCAATCAAAGGAATATTGGTTTGCTTTTAAAATAAGCTCTGTTACCAAGAAAAGTACAAATCAGTTTTTGATTGCCATAGACCGGGGATCTGAATTAGGTCTAAAATCTGGAGATGCTGGCGAGGTATGGGTAACCCCTCAACAAGGCCGAACAGGCGATAGTCATTTTGTTAAAAAGATAACTCTTCAGGAGGTTAAAGAAAAACATGCAACGGGTTTGGTAGAAACCAAAGACCTACTTTACGTAGGTGATGAGCTCTTTGTGAAAATTGCTACCAAGCGAGCTGTGCGCACATCCTATTTCTATTTGATGTCCTACGACATTTTATTTCTTGACGAATCGGGAAAACCTTATTACACCTTCGAGGAAATTTATGAAAAGGATGGCTATGCGTTGCGAACCGAAAAGTTTTTGGCTATGCAACAAGCTATTCACGAACAAGGAAAAAAGTTAGTAGAGAAGGGAAGTACTGAACGGATTCAGGCAGGTAAAAACAAAGACAAATTACTCAGTGAAATCCTCGTGGCTGCGGATACACTGGATGTCTGGAATTTTTTATATCATACATCGCTTGCGTATAAACAGACACTAGGAAAATCTTTCTCGTTTGTAAAAGAGTTTTCAGCATATATCCAGGAAGGAGATCGTGCAACCGCTACTGAATTAAAAAAACTTTTGATAGGAGTTAATCCTACGATGTTGGAAGAACATTACACTCAATACAAGCGCAAGATTACGGCCTCTCTGATAAAAACCTGGGTCAACGAAGCAAAGGAATTGCGAGAAGCAGAGAAGTATGTACAAGCGGAGGAAATTTTAGCGGTTTGTATTAACCTGAGTGAAAAGTTAAAGGACCCATACAATGTGGGACTTTATTCCTACGAGCTGGCTGTAGTTTTTGATAATCAAAATAAGTATGATAGAGCCAGTGAGTGGCTTATTTATTCGTCCAAACAATTTAAAGAAGCGAATGGTTTTTTTGGTCAAGGTTATTCGGAACATTACCTGGCGTTTATTTGCGAAAAGAATAACCAGCATGAATTGGCGATGGAGCATTATAAAAATGCGTTGGATTTACGCCAGCAGTTATTTAAGGAAGATCCGTCCGATGAGAGTAATCAATCAACTCTTCACTCCACGTTAACTGCAATTGCTAACCTTGCTAAAAAGCAAGCAGATTTTGAATTTTCAAAGGAATACTTTCTCAAAGCTTTAGATCATGCCAAGCTAACCAAAAATAAAAAACGTGAAGCAACAGTGTTATGGGATTTGGGAAACTTATATGAAGCTATGAAGTTGTATGCACCAGCGATCACCAGTTCCGAGCAGGCATTTCAAATTTACGTGGAACTCCAAGATTCGTCAAGTCAAGTTGAAATGAAACGAAACGAGGCGATTTTTTATAATAAAATGAAGAAATTTCCCCAAGCAAAAGAATCAATAGCCACAGCGGTACAAATTGCTCGGAGGTGGAATAAGCCGGAAAAGATTGCCTATACGCTGGATTACCAGGGTTTGCTTTGTTTTGAATATAAACAGTATGATTGTTCAATTGAAAGTTATTTAGAATCAGAAGGAATTTATGTAAGCCTGCGTGATACGGCTCAACTAATAAAAGCAAAAAAAAATCTTTCCAAGAGTTATCGTGACGCAAAGAATGTAAATCAGGCAATACGTAAACAACAGGAAATAACAGCTTTGATTAAGCCAGGTGATTTATCGGCCAAGGCGGATGCCTTGTGGGAAGTTGCCTTACTGCATGGAAATGACTACGCAAAGAATCCTAAGAAAGCAATCAGCTACTATAACGAAGCTATAACTATTTACAGCCGGTTAAAGGACACCACCAATCTGGCAACAGTCTATAATAACATAGGGTATCAATATCGCGATTTAGGGGATTCTATAAACGCGTATAAATCTCATCAAAAAGCAATTGCACTAACTACCAAACGATTGGCTGGTCAGGCCGATTCGTATGAGCGACTTGGATTCTCCTACCAGCATTTCAAAAATTGGAAAAAGAGTTTGCAAAGCCATCAGGAGGCGTTACGACTTTATAAAGTGGAGGGTGATTTTATAAAATCAGGCAAGGCTGCCGAGAATATCGCATCCGTGTATAAAGAGACGAAAGAATTTGAAAATGTTGGGAAGTACTACAAGGAATCAATTGAGTTGTATCGTCAGGCTGGCGCTCGTTCAGATGAAGCTGAATCGTATTGGGATTATGCATTTAATCTTGGGAATTTAAGACAGTATGATGAGGCGATTAAAAACTACCGAATCGCTTATGGGATATATATGGAACAACTTGATTCGGTAAATGCATCAGTGATGCTTTCCAATATTGGACAAGACTATTGGAATAAACTGGATTACGAGAAGGCAATCAAATCGCATCAGGCTGCAATTGAACTGGCTAAACTGTGCAACAATCAAAAGCAAGTGGCTAGTTCGTGGTCCAAACTCGCAAGTCTTTACACCGAGTCAAATAATCCGGTGGCAGCAACGCAAGCATTAAGTAATAGCGTTGAGGCATTAACTACTTTAAATGATTCAACGCTATTGTCTTCAGCTTATCATGATTTGGCTGAAAGTTATTTGAAGTCAAAAGACTATGTGAATTCACTTGAATATTACAACCGCGCGATTAGTATTCGAAAGGCACTTCATGATTCTGCGAATTGGGCTCTTTCTGTATATGGCTTGGCAGGAGTTTATCAATACAAAACCGAGTACAAGAAATCAGAGAGTCAATATCAGCAATCGTTACAACTGTATCGAAAGCTAAAGGATAAATTGAATGCTGCTTATAGTCTGGCCAACCTGGGTGTGTTGGCGCAAAATGCAGACAGTGATTATAAAAAAGCGAATACGTATTTCCAGGAAGCAATCAAATTATCCATCGAACTGAAAGATGACAATCTGCTTGCTTATTCCTATCTTAGAATGAAAGGATTGAATCGCGCCCAAGGCAATATGAAAGTTGCTGATGACTACATCACGAAAGCGTTAGCGTTGTATAAAAAGATTAAGCAAGTGAAAGATATTGCCTACACACTTGCAGAGATTGGTAATGATGCTGCTTACGTGAAGGGAGATCATGAAAAAGCAATTCAATATTTTGATCAGGCCCAGGTAATTGCCGACACATTATCAGATCTTTCGTTGAAAGCCTATTTAATTGGATTGCGCGGTAACATTGCTTCCGAGATAGGAGATTTTAAAAAAGCATTAACCCTTTGCCAGGAAAGTCTGGATCTTTACAATAAAACAGATAATGAGTGGGGTTTGGCCGGAGTTTATATTGACATGGGAAATGTATACAAGCAACTAAGTGAATATGATCAGTCTCTTCGTTATCAGCAAAAGTCTGATAGTTTATATAAGAAAGTAAATTCAGAATATAGTCGGTTGGCTCCCCTAGCAAATATTGGAGCGGTGTACACCGCGCAGGGAGATTATAAAAAAGGACTTGAATACTACGAGAAGTCGCTGGCCATTATGACAAAGGCGGGTGACTTCAATGAAAATGTTGGAATCATTCAGGCATCTATTGGTGAGTCGTATTATTATTTGAATAACTATCCGCAGTCAGAGAAGTGGATGAAGGAATCGCTTACCACCTTTAACAAAGTGGGAGCTATAAGACCTAAAATGGAAGCTTTGGCTATAATGGGTCGATTAAAAATCGATGAAGAAAAATTTGATGAAGCTGCCAGGTACTTGAAGGAAGGAATTCAAGGATCAAAAGAGAAGTCGCTCAGGGTTTCTTATGTTACGGGTGTAGGGCTTTTAGGTCAGCTGGAAGTAAGGCGCAAAAATTATCAAGAGGCCAAACCATTTTTGGAAGAGTGTGTAAAAACGTCACGTGAGATGGGTAAATACAACACTTTGTGGGAAAGTCTTTATTGGCTTGGAATGTTACACAAGGAGAATAAGCAATTGCCCGAGAGCCGTAAATATTTGGAGGAATCTATAGTGGTGATTGAGAAAATAAGAAATAAAGTTTCAGGTGGTGAAGAAGCACAAAAATTATTTTCCTCGGATAAAAATATACTTAAAGTGTATGAAGCATTGGTGGATGTGTTATTACAGTTGGGCGAGCCCGATGCTGCCATGAGCTATCTCCAAAAGAATAATGAAGACAACCTGAAAGCAAAGTTTAAGGGGCTGGATGTAAAGTTTGAAAATGAAGACAAGAATAAAGTTCTGACTCAGGAACGGAGTATGAAGGCAAAATTGGATGGCATTGAACAACAAATAGCAAATGAAAAAGCAGTTGCCTCCGAAAAGCAAAATCTCGAAAAATTAAAAAATCTGGAAAGCACAAAAACAATTGCCGAAGGCGATTATCTCAAGTTTGTGAACCAGCAAGTAAATGTTCGGCCTGAACTCACTAAATATTTTAATAACAGTATTCAGCCCGCTCAGCTGAAAGGGAAGAAGAAGCAAATTCCGAAAGACATGGCGTTGCTTTCGTATTTGGCAGGGGAAAATCAACTTTACATTTTTGTGGCTACTTCTGATACGGTGATTGCCAAGGTGGTGAATGTTACACGTGCCCAACTTGTTCGGAACATCAATGCTTCTCTTAACATGGTTAAGTTGAGTCAGGGAACGTTTGATAAGATTAATCTAAAAAGTGAGGAAGCGGAAAGAAGAGAATCCGTGTTAGCCGTAAGTCAAACGGATCCGGTATTAAAACCTTTTGAAGATCTCTATCATTTCCTAATTGCGCCCGTAATTTCTGAAATAGTTGATAAGAAGCGGCTATGCATTATACCGAGTGGCTCACTGAGTTACATCCCGTTTCAATTGCTTGGCAAGACGATGAAGAATGGCAAGTTTAGTTTACTCATCAATCAATACGCGATATTCTATGCCAATTCAACAGATATGCTACTCCGGCACATGAATACGGATGCCCGCGAATTTAATATTCTGGCATTCGGCAATCCGGATAAAACGTTGCCTTCTACTGAGAAAGAAGTGAATGATCTGAAAAAATTATTTCCAAACACTTCTGTGTTTGTGCAAGACGAGGCCACAGAAGACCGGGCAAAATATGCAGGCGAGGAATATAACATCATTCACTTTGCAACCCATGGTAATCTGGATTATGAAGATTTTGGTAAATCATTTCTTACCATGGCAAGCAATCCCGCCAAGGGAGAAGATGGCTTGCTTACGCTGGAGGAATTGTGGGGCATGGATGTTATGAGTCATTTAAACATCGTTGTGCTCTCGGCCTGTCAAACAGCAGTATCTAAAGGATCGGACGAAAGTTCACCGGTGAGCCCGGCCAGTGGATTTTTACAAAACGGAGTGAAGTCCGTGGTGGCCACGTTATGGAAAGTAGATGATGAAGCTACTGCGTTACTCATGGGCGACTTTTATAAAAATATTAAAACCATGGATGCCGTGGATGCGCTGCGTCTTGCTCAAGTCAGCCTTTCCAATAATCCAAAGTACTCGCATCCATTCTATTGGGCTGCGGCTGTGCTGTTGGGAGATTGGAGGTAAATACTTCATGACAGCCTGTGATTCTCAGGAATATATTTTAACTATCTTGGATGGCTTGTGCCGAAATAAGCATTTTATTATTGTCTCACTGGTGGAATGAAATCAAGAATAAAAGCAATTACGAAAGTGATCATTGCCTTGGAGGCAATGGCGTTCTTTATTCTTTTGTACACTTTCTTTTTAATGCCAATAGTAAGTTTTATACTGATTGTTTTGATATTATATGACTTACGATCAAGGGCGGATATGTTAATCATTTCTGCAGACGGAATAATTATTAGAAATTGGCTGACATTTGAGAAAAGGAGATACTCATATGATGATTTCGATAGGGTAGTTATGCATATGGATCCACTTGAACAATTTGGTCGATATAACCTTTATTTCTTAAAGAGAGATATCATTTTCAACAAAATAGCAGGACGAAATTTTAGCAACCTTGACGAAATGATTATTGAAATAGAAAGGCGAAAAATGGAGAATGATCGAAATTGACCTTGTGCTTAAGCACCGAACCAATTTTAACACCAACACCTATCTCTGATTAAAATAATCTTATTTGCACGCTGCAGCAAAAGGCGCTGCCTCCTGATAACCTGCACCAAACGCTTTCTTAAAAGCATCACAGGCACCTGCTTTATCTTTCAGGCGTTGTTTGGTTATACCAATATTATAATAGGCAAGTCCATAACCGGGAGTGATCTCTAGTGCCTTGTTATAATCTTCGATGGCTTCTTGTGCAAGACCTTGCTCATCTTTTGCATCTCCACGGAAGACGTATGCTTTTGCATAGGTTGGATCCAACTTGAGTGCACTCGTAAAGTCATCTACAGCCTTTGGATATTCTTCAGTCATGTAATACGCATCACCCCGATCCATAAAGAACTTAACAACCATTGGGTCTAATGCAATTGCCTGGCTGTAATGAGGAATAGCACCAGCAAAATCTTTTTGATCAAACTTTACATTGCCCAAACCATAATGTGCACTCGCGAATTTAGGATCCAATGAAATTGCTTTCTCAAAATCGGGTTGCGCTAACTCAGGATTACTTTTTAAGATATAGGCATCACCTCTTCCTGAATAGGCTACCACAAGATTATTATTTTTGTTAATCGCAATAGTATAGTTATCAATAGCGGCATCATACAGTTCTACATTAAAATAGCAATCGGCAAGATCTGCATAGATTTTACCAAGTTCCGCATCATTTTGACTATCCTTGGGCCAGTGCTCAATGGACTTTGTGTAATCTGAGATGGCACCTTGATAGTTGTTAATGTTATAACGAGCGCTGCCGCGAGTTGCTAATGCTTCGGCATGATCTGGAGTAAGTTGTAGAACAGAATCAAAATTGGCAATGGCCAATTCATAATTTTTCTGATTGAAGGCTTCCTTTCCCTTCTTTAGATAATCGTCACTTTTACTGCATGATAGTAGTGCAGCGGATACGATAAAGAGACCAATTAGTTTTTTCATATGGATAGAAATTTGTTGCCTCAATTGCCTGCTTCGTGAAAACTTTGTGTCTTAGCGCCTTTGAGGTTCGTTTTTTTAACCACGAAGTCGCTAAGGCACAAGGAAAAACACAAGGTGTTTCATTACTTAAGACTTAATTTTTACATCAATGCTCAATTCCTTCAATTGCTCCGCTGAGATAGTTGATGGTGTATCAATCATCATATCACGACCTGAATTATTTTTAGGGAAAGCTATGAAGTCTCTGATAGAATCCGAACCACCAAAAAGTGAGCACAAGCGATCAAACCCAAAGGCAATACCTCCGTGTGGAGGTGCACCAAACTCAAAGGCATCCATTAAAAAGCCAAATTGTTTTTTCGCTTCTTCATCGCTAAAGCCCAACTTACTAAACATCAATTGCTGCGTTGCCCGATCATGAATACGAATAGATCCACCACCCACTTCCGTTCCGTTGATCACCATGTCGTATGCATTGGCGCGCACCTTACCGGGGTCGCTATCCAGTAAATGCATGTCATCTGGCTTTGGTGAAGTAAACGGGTGATGCATGGCATGCCATCTGTTGATTTCTTCATTCCATTCCAACAAGGGAAAGTCAATTACCCAAAGTGCAGAAAATTTATTCTTATCGCGAAGACCTAGCACTTCGCCCATACGCAAGCGTAATTCACTCAACGCTTTTTGAGTCTTTTCTTTTTCACCAGAAAGTACCAACATTAAATCACCAGCTTGGGCATTCATTAGTTCTGCCCACTTCCTTAAATCGTCAGCCGTATAGAATTTATCTACCGAGGATTTAAATGTACCATCAGCTTTACATTGCACATACACGAGACCTTTCGCACCAATCTGCGGCTTCTTAACAAACTCCGTAAGTTCATCCAATTGCTTGCGGGTGTATTCTGCACATCTTTTCGCGCAAATACCTACCACTAATTCTGCACTATCAAATACCTGAAATCCTTTTCCTCTCACTAGGTCAACTCCTCTCTCCTCTGGAGAGGGGTAGGGGGTGAGGTTCACAAACTTCATGTCGAAGCGTGTATCCGGTTTATCAGAACCATAATACTTCATGGCATCGTCATAACTCATGTGCGGTACCGCAGGCATGTCAATTCCTTTCACGGTTTTAAATAGATGTCGTACCAATCCTTCGAAGGTTGATAAAATATCTTCTTGCGTAATGAAGGCCATCTCGCAGTCTATCTGTGTAAACTCGGGTTGACGATCGGCACGCAAGTCCTCATCGCGAAAGCATTTTACAATTTGATAGTAACGATCAAAGCCCGACACCATCAACAATTGCTTAAATGTTTGCGGGGATTGTGGTAGTGCGTAAAACTCACCGGGGTTCATGCGCGATGGCACAACAAAATCGCGCGCACCTTCCGGTGTTGACTTAATCAACACGGGTGTTTCTACTTCAATAAAATCTAAACCATCTAAGTATATGCGGGTTTGTTGCGCCATTTTATGACGGAGTTGCAAATTTTCACGCACTGAATTTCTGCGCAAGTCGAGGTAGCGATATTTCATGCGTAGATCATCACCACCATCGGTATTATCTTCAATGGTGAAGGGTGGCACTTTGGATGAGTTCAAGATTTCAAGGGAAGAAACTTTTACCTCTACATCGCCTGTAAGCATTTTGTCGTTTTTAGACAATCGTTCGACTACCAGACCACTGACTTTTAACACATATTCGCGTCCCGTTTCGCGGGCAATTTTCAACAGGCTTGCGTCTGTCTTTCCTTCTTCCAAAAACAATTGAGTTATTCCATAGCGATCACGCAAATCAATCCATAGTAAGCTGCCTTTATCACGGGTACGCTGTACCCAGCCGGTGAGGGTTACTTCTTTGTTTACGTCAGTTATCCGAAGCTGGCCGCAGGTATGAGTTCTTAACATAGTAAATGCTTAAATTTGGGCGCAAAATTAATAAACCTAGCACGTTATACAGTATGCCAATCACTTTCGTTTTAATATAACTATGAAGAAAATATTGATATTCCTTTTACTTTTCGGCCTTTTTGGCTTTGCCCCTGATAAATTGAAAAAAACAAAAGTGGCTGAGGGAGTCACCATTCTATTGCCGGAAGAACTTGCGCCCATGACCCCTGATGATATTGCGCTGCGGTATCCTTCTGTAAGGTCTCCCCTGGCAGCCTTTACTGATGTGAATCGGACGCTTGATTTCAGTATAAATATCTCTGCTACTCAATGGCCTGATGGTGATTTAGTGATGGCCCAAAAATTTTTCAAAGCTGGATTCACCAATCTTTTCGATCGGGTGGATATACTGGATGAAGGGATTCACGAGATAAATAAAAAGAAACTTATCTTCTTTGAATTTGAATCCCGCGTAAATGGAAATAGAATGACATTAGGCGAACAACAACCTGTATTTCGATATTCCTACATTCAATATCTGGTTGAGCCAGGACGCACCCTCGTATTTTCTTTTAATTGTCCAAAAGCCACAAAAGAAGATTGGCAAGCCACCGTGCGTAAAATGATGAAGTCGTTAAAGATCAAATAATATCAAATTATATGTATAAGTCGGCTTTTTTTCTAAAAGTATTCTTGATCTGGATGTCTGCTTTCGGCAGTATTTTGATTTATGAAGGCTGCTGTGGGCGACCTGATTTTCCTTATCAAGAAATCACGAGCATTGAATTATTCCTAGCAAAAAATCAACTCGACAATTCGGATTCATTGAAAATTCAAATAATCCCTACTCAATTTAAATACCATGCCATGGCAGCTGGCACAATCTCATCAGCCTTTGCTTGGCAGTGCGAGTCTGACGGGTACTTAGGAGTTAAGCATAAGTTCACGGAGATAGAAATAACGAGCAATCAAGATTTTGATGGCACCCATAGCGCTGGTGTAGCCTTAAATGATCTGTTTTTTGTAAAATCCTCTTTCGGAAATAACATCATTTCGCTTACTGGCAGTACCCCTGTAGATTCGTTAGTTAGGCTTTTGACAAACGGTGAATTTCTCATTACCGATAAAAGACCTTCAATTAATTTGACTCATCAATTGACTATTCGCATTCAGAATGAGAATAACACCCATGTTTCTTCCACTGTTAATGTCAGTTGGAAATGAGTATGGACAGTCTTTATTCAGATGAGTATTTCATGCATGAAGCTTTGAGGGAAGCCCGCAAAGCTTTTGACTTAAATGAAGTACCCGTGGGGGCTGTAGTGGTGTGTCAGAATAAAATTATTGGCCGCGCACACAACCAAACCGAGCAGCTTACCGATTCAACCGCTCATGCGGAAATGCTTGCTCTAACAGCAGCATCTCATTTTTTGGGTTCAAAATATTTGAATGAATGCACACTCTATGTTACGCTGGAACCGTGTGTAATGTGTGCAGGAGCTTTGCACTGGGTGCAATTGCAAAAGTTGGTGTTTGGTTCTAAGGATATTCAACGCGGCTATTCTCTTGTTGAAAAGAACTTACTTCACCCGAAAACGGAAGTAGTTAATGGAGTGGCAGCGGTGGAAAGCAAAGAGTTACTCAATCAGTTCTTTGCAAAACTCAGAGAGTAACTCTTTAAATATGTTAGCGGAAGGAATTTAAGCCTCTTTAGCAGCTTTCTTCGCTTTTGCTTTATCGTCTACTCTTTTGCCGTTTTTGTGCTCACCCATCAGGATCACATCTTTGGTCATTTCATATTGCTTGGCTGCCTGCATCATAGCCTGATGGCTTTCGCGGATCAAAATAGTGCCTGATTTTGCACCTTTGTTTCGCACTTCTAGCCAAAATCCGTCTTTTTTCTTCTTTGGTAGTACAGGAGGTCTTCCCATGATAGTATGTTTTTAGCGTTTATTTGGCCTTTTGGCCTATTAATTAAACCCACGAACCCGTGTTTTGGTTCAGGTGGCGCGAAGATATCAAATTTTGAGGAAATTTGGTTACCACATTCAAAGAAGGGAAGATCAAGCCAGATACGAAGGAATCTTGACCCCTGCCTTTAAATCAGGGTCTGGAATTAGCCCTTTTCTTTCAATTTTTAAAGGTTGAACACCAGCCCAAACATTTAGATCATAATCTTCCTCGTCATCCTTAGGCGCGCCTACCCGTATTTTAGCAGATGCTTCTGTAATTTCGAAAGACAACACCATGGTTGCTTTCCATTCATTCTCATTGGGCTTTCGGATATCGTTCCAACGGCCAGGACACATTTTGTTGGTAAAGACTTCCAATGCTTTATAGAGTTCGTCTTTGTCGGTAACAACATTCGGTTCAGCAAAAATTGTTACCGATCTATAATTTACGGAGTGATGAAAGGCTGAACGAGCCAACACCATTCCATCAATAAGGGTTACGCTGATACATACGGGTAGCTTTTTTGTTTGCAACTCGCGCATATAAAAACTACCCACCGAACCATGTATGTAGATTTTATTTTCAATCCGCACGAAGCCGGTAGGTATTTGAAAAGGTTGATTGTCATTTGAATAAGCAACAGTGCAGAAGAGTGCTTCATCTAAGATGGAGTAAACAGTTTTTTTATCGTAAACACCCCGCTTGGGTAGGCGTGTGATTTTTGTTTTGTCTGTAACCGGGTATGAACTCATAGGTTGCTTATTTTATTTGTAAAATAATTTTTCCAAACTGATCGCCTTGATGCATGCGCTGCATGGCTTCATTTATTTGATTTAACGGATAAACTTTATCAATAACGGGTTTTAGATTTCTGCTTTCGAGAAAATCAAGCATAGAAAGAAATTCATCGCGAGTGCCCATCGTGGTACCATGAATGGATAATTGTTTCCAATACAACGTACGGGTCGGGATATCTGGAATGTCGCCTGCGGTACGACCAAAAATTGCAATGCGCCCACCGGGCACCATAAGATCCAAAAGTTGTGAAAATTGTGGACCACCCGCGCTGTCAATTACAACATCAAAACCACCTGATTCTTTGAGTGCCTGTTTTGTCCACTCAGGGTCTTTGTAGTTAAATCCACCTATGGCTCCAAGTACTTTTGCTTTGCTTAATTTTTCATTCGAACCGGAAGTAACGTAAACTCGGGCTTGATACGCGACCGCAAATTGCAATGCCCAGAGCGCTGCACCGCCACCAATTCCAGTGATTAATACTTTCTCTTTCGCTCGCAAGCGAGCTTTTGAAAACAAGGCTCTATAGGCTGTTAGCGCTGCTAGTGGAACAGCTGCTGATTCCTGAAAAGAAAGATGTTCCGGCTTTTCAAAAATTTGTTTTTTGGGAACGACTACATAATCGCTGAAGGTGCCAGCATCTGGCCATCCTAAAATTTTAAATGAGTTACCATGCACAATTGGATTATCGCCCCAGTTAAGACTCGGGTTGATAATAACTTCCATCCCAATCAGTAACGTGTCAGCATCTTCACCCACATCTTCAATTACCCCGCACCCATCCGATCCTAAGGTAATTCCTTCCGGAGAATTTTGTTCTTGTTGAATCCAAAGATCACGGTGATTAAGTGCGGCATTGTGCAATCTTACCAGCACCTGATCTTTTATTGGCTTTGGTTTTTTTAACTCTCTTATTTCAAGTGGTTGACCGGGTTTTGTAAAAATAGCTGACTTCATGAGCGAATTGTATTTTGCTGATTACTTCAACGGAACATTAAAATTCCAGTTGTGCGTATCAGGTTCATTGCCCATGCGGATGTCATGAAGTTTTTTCTTTACCCGTTGTTGAAAACTTGAATTACTATCAGCTGGTAACGAGTAATCTTTGCCTGCAATGTTGATGATAGCAATGGTAGAAACAACCGCAGCAGTTCCTACACCAAATGCTTCCGTGAGTGTACCTTTTTCAAATCCTTCTTTCAATTCAGCTACACTAATCTTTCTTTCTTCTGTTGGCATGCCCATATCCTTTGCTAATGCTAACAATGAATTACGGGTAACACCATCTAGAATAGAGGAGGTAAGTTGTGGCGTAACAAGTTTTCCGTCCAACACAAACATCACATTCATGGCCCCTGATTCATCAATGTATTTATGATCACGTGCATCGGTCCAAAGTACCTGATCGAATCCTTGTTCTTTAGCTAATTGGGTAGGGTAGAACGCACCCCCATAGTTTCCGGCACACTTGGCGAAGCCCGTGCTGCCTTCGGCTGCTCGAACGTAGGTATCTTCCACTTTAACACGGACAGGTTTGGCAAAGTAAGGTCCTACTGGGCTGGATAACACAACAAACTTATATTCATCTGATATCTTTACGCCAAGCTTCGACTCCGTTGCAAAAATTACGGGTCTTAGGTAAAGAGCTGAACCTTCAGTGGCAGGAACCCAATCGATGTCCGTAGCAATTAATGCACAAAGACTTTCAATAAATAATTCTTCGCTAATCGCTGGCATACACATGCGTGCCAATGATTTAAGCAAACGCTGATGATGGAGCTGTGGTCGAAAGATGGAAATCTCACCGTTATTATTTTTAAAGGCTTTCATACCCTCAAAAACCGATTGACCATAGTGAAGCGAAAGTATAGCTGGAGTCATCAGAATTTCTCCAAAGGGCATAATTTGAGGTTGATGCCATTCACCTTTTTTATAATTGGCAATGAGCATATGGTCGGAGATGTGGTTTCCAAAACCTAGGTTGTTAAAATCAACTTCCTTCAAGCGTGAATGGGTTGTCCGTTTTACTTCGATGGTTGCTGTAGTCATTTTAATTTTATTTATTCCGTCCTAAAGATATTTAATTTCAATTCATTGATTTTAAAATATAGTAGTTATTATTCTAGTGCTTTCTTAAATGAATTCACCGAAAGAGTTATATCGGCTTCATTTGTAACCCAGGAGCAAACACTGATGCGAATTACCTTTCGTCCAAACCAAACAGATCCACCAGCCCAACATACTCCATCTTGCTGAATTTTGCTCAATACGGTATTGGTGATCTCATCTGTATTGCACATCACCATCACTTGATTGAATACGACTTCATTTAAAACAGCAAAACCCTCAACTTTATTTATCTCTTTTGCAAACTGAACCGCTCTTCTGTGCATGTTTAAAATCATTTCACTCATTCCTGTTTTACCCAGTGATTTAATGGTGGCCCAAAGTTCAATGATGCGCGATCTGCGTGACATATCGGGAGTATAGAGCATTCCATCACGCTGTTCGCTATACACAATGTAGTCGCCAACCATATGCAATGCGGAAGTTAATGCATCACGATCGTTGCAGAGTACAATCCCACAATCATAAGGCGTGTTCAGCGTTTTATGCCCATCTACTGCCCACGAATTAGCAAACTCGATTCCCTTAGTATGATGATTTAACTCGTTAGAAGCATTGGCCCAAAGACCGAACGCTCCATCTATATGAATCCATGCACCAGAATCTTTTACAACCTGATTGATTTCTGTGAAGGGATCAAAAGCACCGCTGTTCACATTTCCTGCTTGCAGAATGAGAATTGTATCTGCACCAAGGGGGGGTAATTTTTCTACTATTAATCTTCCTTGCGCATCAACATCTACCCACTCAATATCATTCTTCCCGAAACCTAATAGCATCAATGCTTTTACAACGGTTGAATGAGCGTGACGCCCCGTCACAATTCTAACTTGTGGAGCATTTCGTAATCCGTTCTGATTCACATTCCAACCCAATGTGGTTAAAATCCGGAATCGGGCTGCCGCTAATCCACAAAAATTTGCTGCTGAACTGCCAGTAACAAAACCAGCAACTGTTTCATGGGGTAATCCAAAAGCTTCCTGTAGCCATGACTCAACTACGGTTTCAAGTACGGAGACCAACGGTGATTGAACATACATGGCTGAACTTTGATCCCAAAATGTTGCAAGGCTTTTGGCAGCTAGCCCCGCAGGCACAGAACCACCACTTACAAATCCAAAATATCGACCACCCATTTGGGCTACAGTGGCCGGAGCGCCATGCTCATTAAGCAACTCAAGTATTTCGGTTGCCGGAGCTGAATCCTTTGGCAATGGTTCATCAAAAATAGTTAGATTGTGAATGGCCTGCGTTGAAGGAAATACAGTTCGGGTGGTTACTTCATTGAGATACTCCATGCCATACGCATGGGCTTGGTTGAATAGGGTTTCATTTAACTCAGCAGCTAGTCTGATCTGTGTTTTAGTTTGATGGCTCATTCTCAATCCGATTTTAATCGATTAGTCTTCGATGGTAATTAACTTGACCCAAATGATAACCCAGGTGCATCGCTACATGCAATAAAAAATATTCGGTAGTTGTCTTTTCTTTCAGTACTAGTAGCGGATATTCTTTTTCCAGCTGTTCGGGGGTAAGAGCCGGGAGTACCTGTTGAATCATTTGAATGGTTTGTTCAATGCGATTCACTAATTCTAGCCTTGGAACATCTTTTAAAGCAAACTCACCATCGCGGTCGCGAACAAAGCCTGTATTACCCAGTGTAGCTCCGATGTATGCATTAAGATTACCGACTAGGTGCAGGCAGAGATTACCTGCTGAATTGGCGATGCGTTTATCAATTTTCCAAATCTGGTTTTCATTTGGATAGGACTCTATTTCCAACTTTAACTTAGAAAGGTCTCTGCAAATCAGGGTAACAAGATTGGAAGTCTTCATATTTCCTATTTAGTAAGTATTAATTCCATTTTTATATCACTTCTTTTATAGGGGCCATCCAACGCTATTTCGATAAAGCCAAGCTTTCGATATAAGGCCATGGCTGGATTCAGCTTTGTGTTTGAATAGAGAATTATTTTTTTTGCGTTTAATTTCTTTGCTTTTTCGATGGCTGCCAATGAAAGTTCTTTACCGACTTTCATTCCTTGAAACTTGTCAGTAACGGCCATTTTGGTGAATTCATACACTCCATCGCGAACATATTTTAGGGCCACAGTTCCCACAAGTTCTTTTTCATAGTGAGCCATAAAGATGAATCCTCCCTTCGAGATAATATGTTCTTCTGGGTTTTGAAGCACATCAAAATCAACAGGCTCCATCCAAAAGAATTTCTCAATCCAATCGCGATTAAATTTTTCGAACCAGGGCTGATGCTCAGGTACGTAGTCTATGATTTTGAGAGTTGGGCCTTCCATTTCATGCGTAGTTGATATCCTTTATTCACAATATAAATCCCCAGGATGGTTATAAACATAGCTACTACTATTTTAAATGTTAATTTTTCACCTAACACGAACCATCCTAATAAGATCGCTACAATGGGATTAATATATGCATATAATGAAACCAGCGTCATGGGTAAATTTTTAATGGCATATGAATAACAAGCATAGCCGGCAACTGAGCCGACAAGACTTAAATAAGTTAGGGAATAAAGTACATCACGTGACCATTCCAGGTTCGAATAATCATCAAATACAAGACTTACGGGAATCAGGAGCAGTCCTCCAAAAAGCATTTGAAGACCGGCATTTAGAAAAGGATCTGAATGCTGATTCTTTCTTTTGATCCAAACACTACCAAATGCCCAGCAAATGTTTCCTAAAAAAGTAAATAGTATGCCGATTTGATATTTTACGCTTGCAAAGTCAGCCAGATGTTCCTGAAAGATTAAAACAATACCTGCAAAGCCAATGGTTAATCCTGCCAGAATCGGGAAAGTAGGTCTTTCGTCATTACTAAAAATCAGATTGATAAGAATAACCCATACGGGCATGAGTGAGCAGATGATTGCTGCCATACCACTGGATATGTATACTTCGGCCCAGCCAACAATACTAATCCCCAACGTGATCATGAAAAAACCACTAATTGCCTGTTGGATGAGTGTTTTCTTATCAGGCATTTTTGCCTTGCCAACCATTAACAGGAGCCCAATAAGAATAGGTCCTGCGGTAAGAAAGCGAAGTAACGAAAAAAGGAATGGAGGAAACTGTGTTACGCCAATGCGAAGCGCCAGGTACGTAGTGCCCCAGACAATACATACTGCGGCCAATGCCAGGTAGGCAAAAATGGGAGTTTTTGTTGCTGTTGAGTTCATGGATAATAATCGGATACAAATTTTCTTGATTTAACGGTGATAAAACAGTTTCAGTTTTATTAATTTTGACCAGATCAGTTTGAATTCTTTAAAATCGTTTTTTATGGAAACCCTTCTTAAGCCCGATCACAAATACATTGAAGTCGCTGACCGAATTGAAAAGTTGATTGAGAAGCAGACATTAAAAGTAGGCGATAAATTATTATCCGTACGATCATTAAGTAAGCAACAAGGAATAAGTTTGAGTACTTCGTTTCAGGCCTATTACTATTTGGAAAGCAAAGGGTTGATTGAAGCGAGGCCGCAATCAGGGTATTATGTAAAGTTTTCCCCACGGCATTCGTTTGAAATCCCTACTTGCTCAGAACCAACCGATGAGGCGCTGCCCATCAGTGTTGACGAAATGATTTCGAGTGTCTATCATGATTTACGGTCTCCTAATCTTCTATCTTTTTCATTGAGCGCTCCGCATCCTTCGTTGCTTCCATCTGCCAAGTTGAATAAGTCGGTAGTTCATTCCTTGCGACATTCACCCGATCATTGTTTAGGATATGAACATATTCAGGGAAATGAAGAATTGCGAAAGCAGATTGCCAAACTTTCGTTGAATTGGGGTGGGGCATTAAGCGAGGATGATCTTGTTATTACAGCGGGTTGCATGGAAGCACTGTCATTTTGTTTGCGAGCCACCACCAAACCGGGTGATGCTGTGGCAACCGAGAGTCCAACCTTTTATGGAATCTTTCGTGTGATGCAAAGTTTGGGTTTAAAGGTTGTGGAGGTGCCAACTGATCCGGTAACAGGTGTGGATATTGATTACTTAGAACAAGCCATTACTCGCTTTGACATTAAAGCCTGTTTGTTTGTGCCCAATTTTAATAATCCGATAGGAAGTTGTGTACCCGATGAAAAGAAAAAACAATTGGTTGAACTTCTCGCCAAGAAAGAGATTCCATTGATTGAAGATGACATTTATGGTGAAATGTATTTTGGAAAAACCAGACCTCGCACTTGCAAGACGTATGATAAAAAAGGACTTGTGCTTCATTGCGGTTCGTTTTCAAAATCGTTAGCGCCAGGTTATCGCATTGGCTGGACGGCTGCAGGGCGATATAAAAATAAGGTCATTCAATTGAAGCGAATGCATAATATCTCTACCAACACATTAGCTCAAGTTTCGATTGCACATTTTTTACAGAACGGAAGATACGAACTTCATCTCAGACGATTGAGAAAAGATTTGCACACGCAATGTCTGCGGTATCTCCAAGCCATTACAGAATTTTTCCCTGAAAATATCCGCATCTCACAGCCGCAAGGTGGTTTTGTTTTATGGATTGAAATGAAAAAGGGAGACGGATATAAACTGCACAAGCGTGCCCTTAAGAATCAAATCGGCATTGCACCGGGCCAGATTTTTTCTGCGCAAGGTCAGTTTCAGAATTATTTTCGATTGAGTTATGGTTTGCCCTGGAGTGATCAAATTGAGAAAGGGCTAACTACGCTGGGCGAGTTGATGTATAAAGAAATGACTTAGGGGCCATACTGATGTTGCCACATCTTCATCCATTTTCTTTTTTGATTAGTGTGCAACGTATCCCAAATTTTTTGACTACGCTCAACCAACCCTTCTTTTGCTATCTCCTGTATCTCCGGAATGGATGCCGAGGAATCTTTAACAGATGATTCAATGAGTTGATAATATTCCGAATTGATTTTTTGAATGGATTGACATTGGCTATCCTTTAATTTTAGCTCTTCCTTCCAAAAAAGAGGATCATATATAACTGCCAGATTTTCAGGCTGGCCTTCTTGTCCCAAAACCGGGTAAACAAAAAAACTGAGCGGTAAACAGACAAAAGCAATTAAAAACTGGCGTTTCATACCACAAAATAAATACATCTTGTAGAATAAACGAACCCATTCAGCCTATCATATCGACCAATTAGAATTTTTTATAGATGGAAAAGAATGAAAAGTCTACAGTCCACTGGTTAACTGTGGACTGTAGATCGTTGACTTATTTTAATTTAGCAACTTCAGCTTCGTATTGAGGCAAAAATTGTTTTTGTTCAGCCGGCAAATTCTTGATGGCCAAATCCCAGTATTTAAGAGCGTTCTTTTTATCGCCTACCGCAGTGTAGCCTCGGGCTAATCCTACATTAGGAGTAAATTTGTCTTGAGGATTTTTTTGTGCATTGAACTTAAACACTTCCATTGCTTTTTCCTTATCACCAGAAGTTAGCAAAGCCCGACCATACATATGAATTTGCTGAACGGTTGCATTGGGGTCTTTTATTGCCTTATCCATTTGGGCAGTAGCTTCCGCAGATTTACCCAATGCCTTATAAAGTGCTGCGCGAGTTTGATACGAGTTAAAATTTTCCACTCCAATAAACGGATCGCTTACCGATTGATCTACCCACGTTAATGCTTCCTCGAGGTTTATTTTATTTACAGCGCAGAACTGGGCAGCAGTTAACCAGTTTTCCTGCTTAAATCCTATCGAACTTCTAAGGTCTTCGCGCATTTTATTTACATAAACTTCATTGATGTTAGGAACTTCGATGGTAAAAGGAATTCTTTTCTTCTCCCACCGCAGATATGCTTTTGCAGATGCAGGCAAGCGATCCTCAAAACCAAATGTAAGCCATTCTTTATAAGGGGCTTCTATTGGCATTACCTCTACCCGAAGCGCATCTTCTTTCGCATCGTAGAAATAACTTCCCCAACTCGAAGAATTTTTTGAAAAGATCCAGGTGTAGGCGCCTTCTTTAGCAATAGCAAGAAAGAGTCCGTATGTTCCGGCCTTTAATTCTTTGCCTTCAATTTTCACATCGTGCGAAACTGTGAATACCGTATTTTCATTTGCGCCTGCACGCCACGGAGCAGCTTTAGAAGTTCCAAAACCCTGGTCAATAAATCCGAAGTGTGCTACCTCACCCCAAATTTTTCCGGTTCTATCCGTTCCGTCAGGAGCATGCACATCCGGACTGCTATATGTAATGGATATTTCTACGGGTCCAATAAATTGGGTCACTTTTGATTTTTGATTATCGCCACTGGGTGGCGTGGTAAGTGCCTGCGCCCACGCACCTGAGGCTATTGTAATAAAACAAAGAATAGGAATGAGTTTTTTCATATTAAGGGTATTTTGAGGTTGTGATGATTATTAACCTAAGCTTAAACGGGTGCAACTCAATTTTGGATAATCCTGATTGGGGTATTTTCTAAACCTTTCCGGTAGATTTTGGTACCAACATACGCAGCGATGCCGGATGTATTTCAATGGTAAAGTTCTGGGTCGGATCCATTCCTTCACCATCAATGTGATATGGCATAGGATGTGGAAATGAAAGTGAGATTTTTTTTCCTTTTTCTATCTCCACAAAAGCTGAGCTTTCCAATTGACCAGTAAACATTTTATTAGCAAACCCAATTGCCTGTGCGATGGGAACCTTGCGAATGAAACTTATATCCAAAATACCATCGCATACAGATGCATAAGGTGCTACACGCGCATTGTTTCCAAACTGCGATGAATTAGCAAAGGCAATAATAAATGCTTTCTTATTGAAGGTTTGATTGTCAATTTTAACATTCGTTGAAAAATCCTGATAACTGAAAAATTCTTTTAGGACCAACTTGCTGTAGCCGATAAGACCGCGCTTTCCATTCTTACCAAAAAGCCCCGCAATGTGCCCATCAAATCCAATCCCTGAAACATTAACAGAAAGCTGATTATTCACGCTAAAAGTATCTACAGCGATCACACTATGTGACCCAATATATTTGAGGGATTGTTTGAAATTCATGGGAATACCAAGATGCCGGGCTAACCCGTTCCCTGATCCTTTCGGGATAATACCCATCACCTGTTCTGTGTGTACAATTCCTTGCGCTACTTCATTAACGGTTCCATCTCCCCCCATGGCGAAAATTGTTTTGAAGTTCTTGGAGGTAGCTGCTTCTCGTGCCAATTCCGTTGCGTGCCCACGGGAGTGTGTGAATTGGATGGATGGCTCAAGGCCGAGATTGGTGCAATGGGTAATAATCTGACCCTCCACGTTGGCGTGATAACCTCCGCCCGAAAATTTATTGATAATGAATAATACCTTCTTATTTTCGTCCATACATTACTCAGAAACAAAGGTAGCTTGTTCGGTCATGGAATTCAGCACTCGAAAAATAAAATTTAAAGCCTGGGATCAGGAGCATCGCTTGCTGATGCGACTTAATACCATTGATTGCAATAAGGGCGAGCTGATAAAGAAGAATCACATCCTACTTCAGTTTACGGGATTGCACGATAAGGAGGGCGAAGAAATCTATGACCGGGATGTGTTAATGAAGTCACTTGAAAAGTATGTAGTGGTTTGGAATGAGATACAGAATGGATGGTTTTATGTACCGATCACAGGATTAGTTATCCAAGTGCCTTTCGTGGCTGCTGAAGCACAGACTATGAAACGCTTTTGTAATTACTTTGAATTGGCGGGGTAAGAAGCTGACCGCAAAACCCCGATGGCGCAAAGAAGATTATTTGCAATCATCCCTACATTGTAAATCGTAATACGTTATTTTTTGACTACCCAAGTTTACCCTGGATGTAATTAACTGCCTGCCCGATGGTCTGCATTTTTTCGGCATCGTCATCCGGAATTTTAATGTCAAAGGTTTGTTCAAACTCCATCACCAGTTCCGCATAGTCAAGGGAATCAATACCCAGGTCTTTCACAAAACTTGCATCGGGAGTAATTTCAGAGTCGGGGATACCTAATTTTTCGATAAGGATGGCGTGTACTTTCTTTTGAACGTCCTGCATAGGTTTTTGACTGTTGCTCAAAGCTAATAATCTTTCGGGATTTTTCGTTTGAGAGCCTTAATTACTTTAAAACCGAAGGAGGAACTCAGTACCCTCACCCAGGGTTGACTTAACGGTTATATTGCCTTCGTGCTGCCGCATGATCTGCTTTGATAAACTTAATCCGATGCCCGAACCCGATTTCTTTGTTGAAAAGAATGGAATAAAAATCTTCTCCTGTGCTTCACTATCAATACCGGCACCATTGTCTTTAACGGAGATAACCGCCCGGCCTTTTTCATTGGAAAAGGCTGTTAGCTCTATGCGTTTGTCAACATGCTCATCAAAAGCCTGGATGGCATTCTTGATTAAATTGATAAGCACCTGCTCAATCATCGTTTTATCGGCCAGAATAAAAAGATTGGCGGGATTTACGTCAATACTTACGTTGATGGATTGATCGGCTAATTCTTTTTTGTGCAAGAGAGAAAGTTCTTCCAATAACTCTTTAACAGGAACCTCTGCCAATTTTGGTTTCGGTATTTGTGTCAGATTTCTAAATTCTTTTACAAACCGAATCAATCCCGCACTTCGTTTACTAATTGTTTGAAGGGATAGATACATATCCTCTAAATCAGCTCTTTTAAGAGGAACATCTATTTGTTGATCCATGCGGAGTTTTAAATCGTCTTCAACAATACCTGCCAAGGAAGAGATGGGAGTAACTGAGTTCATGATTTCATGCGTAAGAACACGCACCAAATTTTGCCAGGCTTCCATTTCTTTTTCTTCCAATTCGCTTTGGATGTTGCTCATGGAAATGAGTTTCACTTCTTCATCACGTAAGGTTAGTTCAATAGCAAATACTGAAAGTTGTATTGTTTCATCACCAAATTTTAAGCGCAGTAATTCGCGGCCCCCTGTTTTCAGTTTTACAAACGTATCCACCAAGGCTTCACTTACTTCTTTTAAATCTGAAAGTTGATCGGCTTTGTTTACACGCAGTAATCGTTTTGCTGCACTGTTCATAATCTGGATCGAGCCATCTTTTTTAAACGTAAGCAACCCAATGGCTACATGCTGAACAATGTTTTTAAAGAACTGATATTCTGAATCCCTTTCTTTACGGGACACACGGAGGCCAGCCAGGGCTTCATTCAATTCTTTGTGTAAGCGTTGAATACTAGGATCGTTACTATCCGTCTTAAAACTTTGCGACAAATCATCAAACCGAACTGAATCCAGAAAGGAAGCAACGTTTTCATTAGAAATCTCCAAGGTTTTGATCAGTTTAGAAACCTGAAAGCCGATGGCACCTAATAAAGCGAGTATCAGCAAATAACTCCGATTATCCGCAGTAAGCAAGAAGGCAAAAACCACAATAGTAAAAACGAGTATGCCTACCCGTGTTACTAAAGGAGATCGCCAATTAAAGTCCATATTTTTCCATCCTTCTGTAAAGTGAGGCACGCGTTAGGCCAAGTTCTTCAGCCGCCTTTGAAATATTTCCATTGTGGAGATGAATGGCTTTTACCACCGCGGCTTTTTCCACCTCATCGAGGTTTAAGGAATCAGTTGTTGATTCATCGGATCCCTTTCGATTAAACAGAAAATCACTTTCCTGAAGTGTGGGTGAATCGGCCATGATTACAGCACGTTCAATAGAATGTTGAAGCTCGCGCACGTTTCCTGGCCACGGATATTTTTTTAATTTATTGATAGCAGCCGGTGAAATAGTGAAGACCTCTTTTCGATATTTTTTAGCATAATAGTTTAGAAAGTGAGTTCCCAACATCGGTATATCATCTATTCGATCACACAGCGGAGGAATGGTAATTTCAACCGTGTTAATTCTATACAATAAATCCTGGCGGAATTTTCCTTCCTTCACCATGTGATGCAACGGCATATTGGTAGCGCATACTAATCGAATATCCACATCTAATGGCTGGTTTGCACCTACACGGGTTACCTGCCGTGATTGCAATGCGCTTAATAATTTGCTCTGAAGACTTAAACTTAAGTTTCCGATTTCATCCAGAAACAAGGTGCCTCCATTCGCTAATTCAAATCGTCCGGGGCGATCTTCGCGGGCATCTGTGAATGAGCCCTTCTTATGACCGAATAGTTCGCTCTCAAAAAGAGTTTCTGTAATGGCGCCCATGTCAACCGCTACAAACGAATTATCTTTTCGCATTGACTTTTGATGGATCGCGCGAGCCACTAATTCTTTACCTGTTCCGTTCTCACCTAAAATCAAAATATTTGCGTCCGTTCTGGCCACTTTGTCAATCAGGGTAAATACTTCTTTAAGAGCAGCACTCTCACCAATAATATCCCGAAAGGGTTGGCTAATCTGCTCTTCAAGCATTTGCTTTGCCTTGCGCAACTTATCTACTTCATTGTATGACTTTTTAAGCTTTATGGCGGTAGAAATGGTAGCCACCAACTTCTCATTTTGCCATGGCTTTAGAATAAAATCAGTGGCGCCTTCTTTTAAAGCCCGTACCGCCATCTCCACATCGCCAAATGCGGTGATCATGATTACCACTGCATCAGGATCTCGTTCCTTAATTTGACCTAACCATTGGAAGCCTTCTTTCCCGCTGGTAGTATCTTTACTGAAATTCATATCCAGCAGAATAACATCATAGGTATCGTTGTTAAGTAGGAATGGAATCTTGTTCGGATTCTTTTCAATAATAACCTGGTGCCCTGATTTTTTCAGAAGCATTTTTGCTGCCAGAAGTACATCTTCATCGTCATCGATCATCAGGATTTTGCCGCCTTCGTTCACAGTTGTAGGTTTAAGATTTTTGTTTGTAGAGGAAAAATTATGCCAAGGGGTTAAACGTCCGCAAATGGTGTTTTAATAAGTTACGTTGAGTTTAACCGTACAAAGATGTTCAAAAATGAACAGAGTTAAAAGCTATGGAACCTCGGGAGAATAGGAGTAAAGAGTGACTTTTCCGTTGGAGTCGAGTGTTATTATGCGTTCGTCTGTAAGAATGGCTTGCTGAGAATCTACCGGGAGCTGAATCTCACGTTGCTTTTCAGTTAGGATGTTAAAAAAGGTTAGTTTATTATCGCTTAGGTAGTAAAGATCTTCGCCATAGAAGTAGAAGCTTTTTAAATTCGTCACTTCTATTTTGTTTATCAATTTGCCCAAATGATTAAGAATAAGAATGCCTGAGTTCTTGTCTAAGAGGAAAATGAGATTGAGGTATTCACGTAAGTAAATGAATTCATTGTTTGGTGATAACATAGTTGAGTCAACTTCAAATTCATGAATGACCTCATTGGTGAGTCGATTTACTTTTTTCAGAGAAAGATCAGCATGATCCAGGATCCAAAGTTTATTGTCGTGGGTAGGGCATACCAGATACGGTTCAATGGCAAAAGCAGGTTCAATATCAAACTCCTGTTTGTTTTCAAAATTACGACCGGAAATCGTGTACTTCTGCTTACTGCGAACATAGATGAAGATGGAGGGCTGATACCAGGGTTCAATTAGGGTTAGAGATTTTTCAGAACCGGATGCCAGTATTTTTCCATTGGGGTTGTACTTTTTTATTTTACCGTCTTTTTGTACCAGGAAGAAATTACCTAAGCGATCTTCTGTTATCAGCATCACGTTTTTGGTTTTCCATTCCATTATCTTTTTAAAATCAGTTTGAGAGCTTGCTATACAGGGAATAAAAAGAAACGATAAGAAAATAAATTTACGCATGGGACTCGAACTTCTTTAGTAATACTACCTTACCATCATACTCCGCATAGGAGTCAAAATGTACCCACTCGCCTAAATTGATGTAACGACTTGATGAGGAGACTTCTAAGTCAAGTGGTAAGTGTCGATGGCCGAACACATAAAAATCATTATGCTGTGTTTTTTCTAACTCGCGACAATAGGTAAGTAAGAATTCATTTTCTTCACCGGTAAATTTTTCTTCAAGTTTCATGTTGCTGATTCGGCTTTGGCGACTCCAATAGTTAGCCATACTAATGCCAAGGTTAGGGTGAATGCGTGCAAACAACCACTGACAAACACCGCTGTTGAAAAATTTCTTTAGAATTTTATAAGTAGTGTCCCCTGGGCCCAGTCCATCCCCGTGGCCAATTAACAATTTTTGATTATTGCAGCTAATTGTTTGGGGTTCCCGATAAATAACAATACCTAACTCTTTTTCAAAATAGTCGAATAGCCACATGTCATGATTCCCGGTAAAAAAGTAAATGGGAAGGCCGCTATCTCTTATCTCGGCAAGCTTACCCTGAAATCGGATAAATCCTTTAGGGATCGCATGACGGTACTCAAACCAGAAATCAAAAATATCTCCCAACAGATAAATAGAATGTGCATCTCCTTTAATTGAATCAAGCCAGGCAATAATCCGCATCTCACGTGCTACGCTGCTTTCATGATTGGGTACACCCAAATGAAAATCGGATGCAAAGTATATCTTTTTACCCGCAGGCAATTCTACTGGATGGGTCATCAATTACAAATAA
Source organism: Cyclobacteriaceae bacterium (assembly GCA_016787755.1). Taxonomy (GTDB): domain Bacteria; phylum Bacteroidota; class Bacteroidia; order Cytophagales; family Cyclobacteriaceae; genus ELB16-189. Next base: position 121,001 of record JAEUUA010000004.1, read on the forward strand.
CGGCAAAAACTGATCCATGAAAAAGCCTTCCGGATATGGCCGAAAGGCTTTTATTTAATGTCACTCTATTTATTTACTTTGAACTATTCTCATTACTTTCTTGGGTGGGTTCTTCAGTTTTATTTTCAGCGTCTGAGCCATTCACAGGAGGCAAGGTAGTGGTCTCAGGTTCTACCCCTGTTGCGTTTGTAAATTTTTCATAGGTGGTTTGGGTAGCGAATGGGCGCTTGCCAATCAATCGTTCGAGATCACTTTGGAATAATATTTCCTTTTCAAGAAGCTCCTTTGCAATTACCTCCAAATGATCACGGTGTTGTTCTAGTAGATTCTTAGTGCGCTCAAAAGCTGCATCAATAATTTTCTTCACTTCTCTATCAATTTTCTCGGCTGTTGCTTCTGAGTATGGTTTATTGAAAGTATAATCAGATTGCTTGGAGTCATAGAATGACATGTTTCCAATTTCCTTGTTCATTCCATACACGGTAACAATGCTGTATGCGAGTTTAGTAATTCGCTCTAAGTCACTTAACGCTCCAGTAGAAATTTTATTAAACACAATTTCTTCGGCAGCCCGACCTCCAAAGGTCATGCACATTTCATCGATCAACTGTTCTGTCTGATATAGAAACTGTTCTTTAGGAAGATATTGCGCGTAGCCTAACGCAGCTACTCCCCGTGGAACAATACTTACCTTCACGAGTGGATCGGCATGTTCTAAGAACCAACCTGCCACAGCATGACCAGCCTCGTGGTAAGCAACAATTCTTTTTTCATCTGCTGAGATAATTTTAGTTTTCTTCTCAAGCCCTCCAATCACGCGATCGATCGCATCATGAAAATCTTGCATTTCTACTTCAGGCTTATCTCTGCGCGCAGCAATCAAAGCAGCTTCATTACATACGTTGGCTATTTCAGCTCCGGCAAATCCAGGAGTTTGTGCCGCTAATTTTTTAACATCAACATTCTTCGAAAGCTTAATGGGCTTCAAATGAACTTTAAAGATTTGCTCTCGACCGGCAATATCCGGCTTGTCAATACTGATTTGGCGATCAAAACGACCTGGACGCAACAACGCTGAATCCAATACATCGGGTCTGTTGGTAGCCGCAAGAATGATTACTCCGCTATCTGTTGCGAAGCCATCCATCTCTACCAACAATGAGTTCAATGTATTTTCACGTTCGTCATTCGAACCCGGCATTTGACCCCTTCCGCGCGAGCGACCGATGGCATCAATCTCATCAATGAAAACAATACAAGGAGCCTTTTCTTTTGCCTGCTTAAACAAATCGCGCACACGCGCAGCCCCTACGCCTACAAACATCTCCACGAAATCAGAACCTGATAAAGAGAAGAAAGGTACTGCTGCTTCACCCGCAACTGCTTTTGCAAGCAACGTTTTCCCTGTTCCGGGAGGGCCGACTAATAAGGCACCTTTCGGGATTTTTCCACCCAACTTGGTAAACTTTTGAGGAGTCTTAAGAAAATCAACAATCTCCTTTACTTCTTCTTTAGCTTCTTCAAGCCCTGCCACATCAGCAAACGTAATTTTTACTTTACTCTCTGCATCAAATAAGGCAGCTTTAGATTTTCCAATGTTGAAAATTTGACCGCCAGGTCCACCGCCTCCTGTCATCCTGCGCATCAACATCCAAAAACCAAAAACAAGCAACACCAAAAACCCAATATTGAAAAACATATTGGTGTAGTCTTGCCGATCATCTACCTTAACATCAATTTTATCGGCACCCATGCCTTTGGTTAACAGATCATATTTCTCTGAGAATCTATCAATGGAACCAACCTTCATTTTATAATGGGGTCCATTTTCGCTAATGCCCAATGTATTGGTTCGCTCCAGTTCTTGCTTATAGCGCGCATTTTTAAGTGCATCGGCTTTAAGTGTGATCTCTATGATCCAAATGTTATCGCTTTTTAGTTGAACGAGCCTTTTGATGTCCTTAGCCCGCACCATATCTTCAAATCGGCTTTCTGTTATTTCTACTAATTCTCCAGTTTTAGTAACCCAACTAACCGCCAGTATTACACCAACTAATGCGAGAATAACCCACATCTGATAGTTTGGGCGTGGTACCTTAGGTGCTACTTTCTTTTCTTTGTCTGCCATTTTCCTAATATTACAATTGATTAACTAACGTCCTTGTGTACTTAATGTTCTTATTCTTCTATTTCTGTGATTTCGGCATCACCCCACAATTTCTCCAACGCATAATATTGTCTCTTATCTTTTCGAAACACATGTGACACTACGTTGATATAGTCGAGAATCATCCACTCTTTATTGTTTTTGCCCTCCATGTGCCAGGGTTTTTCCTTCATGGCTTTGAAAACCTCTTCGTCTATAGAGTCACTAATGGCCTCCAATTGCTTATCAGAATTACCGGAACAGATCACGAAAAAGTCGGCAACCGCATTTTTTATCTTTCTTAAATCCAACAAAACAATGTCTGTGGCTTTCTTCTCTTGCATTCCTTTTATAATGGCATCGCTCAGTTTTTCAGAATCAATCCCTTTCTTTCTTTTCGCCATTAACTATCTTCGATTTTTGAATTAGAATAATCAGCAAAGCTAACTAAAATACCTTGTATAAAATCCCTGCCAGCACCCTTTTCGTGGGAAAGAAGCTTGTTTATGTGCCAGAATGTCATTCAACGAACACCTTATCTGCAGAACTCAGCCAACGTGGTTCTGTGGAGGAGGGCACGCTAGTAATTACCAGCAATCAATTGGGTGGTCGGGGGCAGCGTGGCAATCAATGGATTTCTGAACCCGGGAAAAATCTTACGTTTTCTCTCATTCTAAAACCTACTTTTTTAAAGCCCGATCAGCAATTTAGGCTTACGCAAGTTGTTTCTTTGGCTGTGGCTGATTATGCGAATAGCAAGGCAAAAGGTGTAAAAATAAAGTGGCCGAATGATGTGCTTATTAATAATAAAAAAACCTGTGGCATACTAATCGAAAATTCAATCTCAGGCGAGTGTATTCAAACTTCTGTGGTGGGTGTGGGATTTAATGTGAATCAAGTTGATTTTGCAAAAATTAAAGGAACCTCCTTAAAGAATGAAACAGGTTTGGATTTTGATTTACAAAATGAATTAAATGACTTATTGCCATGTATTGAAATCCGTTACCTGCAACTGCGCGATGGAAAATTCGAAAAATTATCTGATGATTATTTGAATCGTCTTTATAGGAAGGGGCAACGACATTCTTTTAGAATTGGCAATACCGAAAAGCAAGGTGTAATTGATGGTGTTGATCAGCGAGGCCGATTGGTTGTGTTGATCGACCATGATAAACACTATTTTGATCTCAAAGAGATTAGTTTTGTGGATTGAGTTTCTCGATACCATTTAAATAAGTTCCTGACTTTCTATCCCAAAAATTGAGTTGCGATTAAAACTCATCGGTAATAGCAACGATTCATCTCCTATCTTTCAGATTCAAATAATCTAATTCCATGAAAATGAAATTTACTATACTCTTTTGCATTACCCTATTGGCAGGGTTCACATCGTTTGCTCAGAAGCTGGATATGGAAAAACTGAAGGGCATGAAGCCAAGAGCGATTGGTCCTGCTGGTATGAGTGGTCGTATCACAGCCATTGATGCAGTAGTTTCCAACCCGGATATTATTTATGCCGGTGCAGCTTCTGGTGGTTTATGGAAAACAACCAGTGCAGGCATAACCTGGGAACCTGTTTTTGATAAGGAAAATACGTTAGCGATTGGCGCAGTTGCTATTCAGCAGGATAATCCGGCAGTAGTTTGGGTGGGCACAGGCGAAGGCAATCCACGAAACAGTTTAAACGGTGGTTATGGTATTTATCGAAGTTTAGATGCAGGCAAAACCTGGAAACTAATGGGGCTTGAAAAGACAAGGCACATTCATCGAATTATAATCGATCCTAGAAATCCTGCTACCATTTATGCAGGCGCCATTGGATCCCCCTGGGGTGAGCATCCAGAACGAGGCGTTTATAAAACAGTTGACGGAGGAACAACCTGGAAACGAATTTTATTTGTCGATGAAAAAACAGGCTGTGCTGATCTTGTCATGGATCCCAGCAATCCAAATAAACTTTTCGCTGCAATGTGGCAACATCGCAGGCAACCCTGGACTTTTAATTCAGGAGGAGCAGGATCTGGGTTGCACGTAACGGTTGATGGCGGTGTCACATGGACAAAGCTTTCTGATAAAGAAGGGTTGCCTAAAGGTGAGTTAGGTCGTATTGGCCTTGCCATCGCCCGAAGCAAGCCCGAGGTTGTTTATGCATATGTCGAAAACAAAAAGAATGCTCTTTATAAGTCAGTTGATGGCGGAACGAAATGGCAAATGATGAATGATAAAATGGAAGAAATCGGAGATCGGCCTTTTTATTATTGCGAAATCTATGTCGATACTAAAAATGAAAATCGCGTGTATACAATTTTCTCGCGCGTGAATATGAGTGAAGACGGAGGCAAATCATTTAGTCAACTCCTGCCATACTCAGGTGTGCATCCAGATCATCATGCCTGGTGGATACATCCGGAAGATCCATCATTTATTATCGATGGAAATGATGGTGGGCTAAACATTTCACGTGATATGGGAAAAAGCTGGCACTTCGTTGACAATATTCCGGTGGGTCAGTTCTATCATGTAAATGTAGATATGGCACACCCCTATAATGTATATGGCGGGTTGCAGGACAATGGATCCTGGGCAGGGCCTGGGTATGTGTGGAAAGATGATGGCATTAGAAATTCCTATTGGCAACCAGTTATGTTTGGTGATGGCTTTGATGTAATTCCAGATCCTGACAATGATCGCTATGGATATGCCATGTCGCAGCAAGGAAATTTAGGTAGATATGATCGCGTAACAGGATATGTAAAAACGATTAAACCAACACATCCGGATGCTGGCATGAAAGTGAGATTTAACTGGAACTCAGCATTTGCCCAAGATCCTTTTGATAACGCTACCATTTATTATGGTAGCCAGTTTGTACATAAGTCTACTAATAAAGGTGATACGTGGGAAATTATTTCTCCAGACTTGTCAACCAACGATCCTGAAAAACAAAAGCAACATGAAAGTGGTGGTATTACTATGGATGCAACAGGTGCCGAAAACCACTGCACCATCCTTACCCTAGCACCAAGTCCGGTCGAAAAGGGAGTTATATGGGTGGGTACCGATGATGGCAAAGTTCAGTTTACGCGTGATGGAGGAAAAAATTGGACCGATGTTACTTCAAAAATATTGGGCATGCCTAAAGGCGCCTGGATTCCCCAAATTAAAGCCTCTGCTTTTAAGGGAGGCGAAGTTTTTGTTGTTGTAAATAATTACAGACAATTCGATTACAAGCCATACATATTTCATTCACGCGATTATGGTCAAACATGGGAGGGCATTGTTTCACCCAATCAACTGGGTGACAATAATTACACCCTCTCAATTGTTCAGGATTTAGTAGAACCAAAGCTTATTTTTGTTGGTGCCGAGAATGGTTTATTTGTGAGTTTGGATGAAGGCAAGACTTATACGCGATGGACTAATGATTATCCTGCAGGTGTGCCTACCATGGATTTAGTAATTCATCCGCGGGAGCACGATTTGGTGATGGGTACGTTTGGCAGAGCTATTTATGTGTTGGATGATATTCGACCACTTCGCGCATTAGCTAAAGAAGGAGTACAGGTGCTTAATGAAACGGTACATGTATTCGATGCGCCCGATGCGTATCAGGTGGTGTATCAGGATCCCGCAGGTATTTTGTTTCCAGGCAATGCAACGTTCATTGGAGAAAATAAACCAGCGGGTGCAGTGATTTCATACGTGATAAATAGGCCCGAAGAAAAGAAGGAAGTAGCTCCCGAAGTAGACACTGATGCAAAAAAAGGAAAATCCAGGAAGGAGGTAAAACCTGTGGAAGTGAAAAAGGAAGAAAAAAGCATAACAAAAATAAAATATGATTCGCTGACACTGGAAGTATTTAATACCACCGGTGAGCGAATTCGCACCATCAAAAGAAAGGCACCTGAGCATAATGGTATAAGTAGAATGACATGGGCCATGGATGAAAAAGGAGTGCGGGGTCCATCACGTGAAAAGCCACGAGCCAATGCTTCGGAACCAGGTGGGGTGCAAGTGTTACCCGGTAGGTATAAAGTGCGTATCACGTTTGGTGATAGAATGGACTCAACAATGATCCAGGTAAAAGCCGATCCACGTTTTGAAATGCCTGCGCCTGTAATAGCCGCCCGTTATTCAATGATCAAGAACCTTCAGAAACTTACTGAAGCAGTTACCGAGGGCATGAATCGATTGAGGGAATCAAAGGAGATAGCAGACGATTATGAGAAGAAAATGAAAACGGAAAAGGGTGATGCTTGGAAAAGTGAACTTGATAAAACAAAAGTTGTTAAAGACAGTATTAACGCAATCATGGATTTCCTGGTGGGAAAGGAAGATAAGCGTCAAGGCATTGTGCGTCAGCCTGATCCTACCCCTGTATCGTATGTGTATACGGCACAACGCTATATAGGCACTTCGAAAGATGCCGTGTCGGCAACCGATCAACGGGTGTATAAGCACGCTCAGGAACAAGTTGGAAAAGCTATTGAGCGCGTGAATAAATTTTATGAGAATGTGTGGCCGGCCTATCGCACGGCTATGGAGAAAGTAAGTATTTCTCCTTTCAAAAAATATGAGCCGCTTAAACTGGATTGATCGCAACTCTCCGGATACTAAAAGTCGCCTTCGGGCGACTTTTATTTTTCGGCCATAGCCCTTACTTTCAAATTCTGTTTCAATACATGATCAAGACTCAATCCCTTTCTCATTTCTACAACGATTCAAATGAAATTCACTTTCTTGATTTGGAGATTAAAGACAATACACAATTTCTCTTGCTGGGTGAATCGGGAAGTGGAAAGACTACGCTGCTTCATTTGCTGGGCGGGCTCTTAACCGCGCAAATGGGAACTATTGAAGTGAATGGTTCAGATCTCACCAAACTTTCAGAATCGGAACTGGATCGCTTTCGCGGAACGCAGTACGGATTTATTTTTCAGCGCAATCATTTAATTCAAACTCTCACGGTTGAAAGGAATTTATTGCTGGCACCTTTCCTTGCGGGATTAAAGCAGGATTCAAACCGGATTGATGAAGTATTGGAACAACTTGGGATTGCCGATAAGAAGTATTCAAAAATTCATGAGTTGAGTTTAGGACAAGCACAACGGGTAGCCATTGCACGGGCTGTGTTAAACAAACCTGCTATTATTCTGGCAGATGAACCGACTTCTGCATTGGATGATAAAAACTGTGAACGGGTAAGTGATTTGTTGCTAACCGTTGCCAAACAAAATCAGGCGACACTGGTAATTGCCACGCACGATCAGCGCTTGAAAAGTAAGATCACTAACTTAATTCAACTGTAATGAATTTGTTAACCCTCGTGATCAGTTATTTAAAAGCGAAGCCCCTGAATACGCTTCTGAATATTTTGTTGTTGGCCTTAGGCATTGCCGTCATTACCATTTTGCTGTTGTTCAATCATCAACTTCGTGAGAAGATTTCTGATAACACGAAAGGAATTGATTTGGTAGTCGGAGCGAAGGGCAGTCCGTTACAGTTGATTCTGTGTAATGTGTTTCATATTGACTTTCCTACCGGAAATATTAATCTGAAAGAAGCGGAGCGATTAGCTAAACATCGGCTGGTAAAGAGTGCTATCCCGCTGGCCTTAGGCGATAGCTATCAAAGCTTTCGCATTGTAGGTACAAATCTTTCTTATGCTGAATTGTATCAGGCCGAACTTGCCAACGGAACTTGGTGGTCGGCAGATTTGGAAGTGGTTGTTGGGGCAACTACCGCAGAGTTACTCCAACTAAAAGAAGGCGATACATTTGAAAGTGCCCATGGGTTAAGCAAAGAAGGGCATGCTCATGACGAAAATCCTTTTGTTGTGACGGGTGTGTTGAAAAAAACCAACAGCGTAGTCGACAATTTAATTTTAACGAATGTTTCCAGTATCTGGAAAGTGCATGCCGAACATGATTCAATTGAGACAGTGAGCAATAAAATAATTTCTGATACTTCAGTGTTGGTGCCTACGCATGAAGCCGGAGATTCCACCAAAGAGATTACGTCCTTACTCATTAAATATCGCAACCCGATTGCGGCTATCCAGTTGCCGCGATACATCAATGCGTACACCCCTATGCAAGTGGCATCACCTGCGTTTGAGGCAGCGCGACTCTTTTCCATTTTAGGTGTAGGTGTTGAAGCCCTTACTGGATTTTCGTACGTGCTCATTTTAATTTCTGCACTCAGTATTTTTATTGCCTTGTATAATTCCTTGAAGGAGCGCCAATATGATTTGGCCATTATGCGCTCGATGGGAGCAAGTCGAGCAAAATTATTTATTGCTACGCAACTGGAAGGCGTGACCCTTACCGTGCTGGGAAGTTTATTGGGGTTGGCATTGGGGCACCTTGTGCTCTTTGCCTTTACATCGCTGGTGGCCGAAAGCCAGAAGACGGGTATGAGTGCGTTTGTGTTTTATAGTGAAGAACTCTATCTCTTTATAGGAAGTCTTGTGCTGGGTATTGTGTGTTCGCTCATTCCTTCGGTTCAGGCATACCGAACAGATATTCATAACGTGTTGGCTGGAAGGTAGTTCTCCGCTCATATACTTTTCGATTCTGTTAGATTCAAATTATTTACTTTTGACTGATAATTGATTTCAAATGAACCGAATTGCCGTTTTAATACTTCTTTCCTTCATCACAGTATCAGGCATTGCCCAAGCAGATGGTTGGTCCGTGTTTGCCAAGACCAAGTTTGATGCAAAATATAATGAGAAGGCAGCCGAGTATTTCTTGTTCCCAACGTTCTCTACCGATTTGAAAACACAGGTAGGTAAGCAATTTGAGTTGGAGGGTTATTATTTACCGATTGATGTAGAGGGAAATGCCTACATAATTCTCTCCAAATTTCCGTATAGTCAGTGTTTCTTTTGTGGCGGAGCCGGTCCGGAATCCATTGCAGAGGTTTATTTTAAAGAGAAAACCCCCAGTTTTGAGCCCGATCAGTTTATCAGAATCAAAGGAAAATTGAAATTAAATGATTCAGATTTAGAGCATGGAAACTTTATTTTGGAAGAAGCAGTACTTGTAAAATAATTATCAGACCTTTACCACCAACAGTCGTTAATGAGTTCTTTCAATAAAATAGAAAAGACTTATATAAGGAATACCGCAAAAATCCTTGCGGTGGTTCTGTTGGCTGCTGCCTATATTAGTGGCAACTCACCGGGTGAAGCATTTCATAAATTTTTTCACAATCAGGAGACCCTTGTTCATACAGTCGATCAGGAGAAGGATTCTTGTCACCGTACAATTTATCATCAGGAAAAGGAAGACGGTTGTAAACACAAAACGCATATCAGTAAAGTTGAGCAGTGTACGTTGTGCCATGCTTTATCACACATCGATCAAATAGTTATTTCAGATTCAACCTGCGAATTCATTTCAACAGATGTTGAGATTGTTGGTAAAATAATTTCCCACCACTTTTCTTTAGCAGATACCAACCTTCCTGCGCGCGCTCCTCCGGTAGCTTAATTACATCCTTTAGTTATCTTTTACTGGTGCACACCAGTGTTTCTTACTTTATTTATTGAATGTATTTGAGGAAAACAATTATACTAGTATTTACCCTTAGTTATCTGGGGGCAAGCGCACAGAGTATATGCAAGAGCACTTTTACCGGTCAGGTGCTTGATGAAACTAACCATCCTGTGATTGGAGCTACTGTTCTGCTATTACCACATTACACAGGTCAGGTTGTAGATGTTTTGGGAAATTTCAAGTTTGAGAATATTTGTGCTGGAAATTACAAAGTGCGGGTGCAATACCTCGGCTATCAGGATGAGGAGTTTGATCTTCAAATCAATGACAAGGCAAATCGGGTTATCCTGTTGAAAGAGGATGTGAAACAACTCAGCGAAGTGGTTGTAAATGCTCATCATGATGCAGCACACACCGAATATGCTAATAGCTTCACACAGCTCAGCGAAAAGCAGTTGGATGAACTAGCAGGTAAAAGTTTGGGCGAGTCGTTGAAAGAGGTAGCTGGGGTGAGCAGCATTCAAACTGGACCTGGAATTTTTAAGCCTGTGATACATGGTGTCCATAGTCAGCGTGTGCTGATATTAAATTATGGCATCCGGCAGGAAGGTCAACAGTGGGGGGCTGAGCATGCACCAGAGATTGATCCTTTTATTGCCTCCAATATTGTCGTGATCAAAGATGCATCGGCCATCAAGTATGGAACTGATGCGTTGGGGGGAGTAATTGTTGTGAACCCGCCTGAGCTTCCACGCAAAGCAGAATTGGGGGGTACGTTTAATACCATCTTGCAAAGCAATGGACAATCAGGAACCGTTTCGGGAATGTTGGAAGGTGGAATAAAAAACCATGATGGCTGGGGTTGGCGTGTGCAGGGCACAGGCAAACGCAGTGGCGATTTTCATACGCCTGATTATTCGCTCACCAATACAGGAATTAAAGAATTAAATTTTTCAACTTCAATAGGGTATCATAAAGAGAATGCAGGCTTCGATATTTTCTTTAGTCATTTCCAAACTGAACTTGGAGTTTTGAAAGGCACAGCTATTAGTAGCCTGGAAGACCTGGCCAATGCAATGGAACGGGCCGAACCCTTGTATACATCAAGTTTCTCCTACCAAATTGGTGAACCTCGTCAGGAGGTAAGTCATAATTTGCTAAAAATAAACGGCCACGTACTTACCAATCATGGCGAGTGGAAAATTCAATACGGCTTTCAAAACAACAATCGAAAGGAGTTTGATATTCGAATGGGTGATTTGGCAAAAATTCCAGCTATTGATTTGAAGTTGAATACGCATACACTGGATGCTGAGTGGGAGACACTTCATTCCGATAAGAGAACGATTTCTTTGGGAATAAGTGGCATGTATCAGAACAACCAGAATATTTTCGGAACCCAACGATTGCCCTTCATTCCAAACTTTGTAAATCTATCCGGTGGTGCTTTCGCGGTATCGAAATTATTTTTGAACCAGTGGACAATTGATTTGGGAACACGCTATGATTACCGGTACTATGATGTAAAAGGATTTGACTATAAAAATACACGTTATGCAAGTTCGTTTAGTTTCAACAACATTAGCGCGAGCGCAGGAGCAACAGTTACTTTGCCAGAAAATCAAACGTTGAATCTAAACCTAAGCAGTGCATGGAGGCCACCTCACGTGGCAGAGTTGTATAGTGTGGGTACGCATCAGAGTGCGGCAGCCATTGAATATGGCTTGTTGCTGAATGATAGTACTAATGAGGTGATGAACATTAAGGATGTAAACTTTAAAACTGAGCAGGCAGTAAAGTTTGTTGCTACCTATACTCGCAGTTGGCAACGGTTTGCTGTTGAAGTGAGTCCTTATATGAACTATATCTTCAACTATATTTATTTGCGACCCGAGGGGATTACAAAAAATGTACGTGGAGTTTATCCATACTACCGCTACACCCAAACCGATGCACTTTTTACAGGGGTAGATGTTACCGGTACTTGGCATGTATCGAGGTATTTAAAGGTGTTGCCAAAAGTATCGTTGCTTAGAGCGAGTGATGTTCGCAATGATGACTATCTCGTTTTTATTCCGTCCAATCGTTATGAGCTTGCTGTACGATATGATCGACCTGAAGTTTCAGTATTTAAAAACTTTTATGTTGAATCAAAGCTAAAATATATTGCAAAGCAGTATCGTGCACCCCGTGTTATTACGGTGCGCCAAATACTTGAAGCGGAGGAACAGGATGTGGATATTTTTACCACTGATAACTCTAATTTTGATTTCATGGCTGCCCCTAGTGGGTATGGGTTGTTAAACCTGGCGGTGGGTGCTTCCCTAAAGCGTGACCGCGTTCAGTATGATTTCCGCATTGCCGCTGAAAATGCATTGAATCAATCCTATCGGGAATACACAAACCGATTCAGATACTATGCAGACGATGTGGGCCGTAATTTTATTTTTTCACTTAAATGTATCTTTTAACTATTAATTATCGAGTCATGAAAAATTATAAAAACATATTTAGAAAAATAACTATTTCAATCACCTTAATTTCAATTGGATTTCTGTCGGGATGCAACAGTAATGATCCTAAAAAGGAAGATACACCCGAGTTGATCACTAAAGCAACCCTGACATTTACGCCTATTGGTGGAGGATCTTCAGTGGTTGTTTCGGCTACCGATCCTGATGGAGACGGTGTGCAAGATATTGCTGTAGATGGAGATATTAATCTTGTAAGCGATACGGACTACACACTTACAATTACCCTGATTAACGAATTGGCAGCTCCCACTGATCCTGCGTATGATATCTCTGCTGAGGTAGCAGAAGAGGGGGCTGAGCATATATTCTTCTTTGGCTGGACAAACAATGTGTTTTACAACCCAACCGGAAATGGAAATATTGACAATCGTAGTGATGGAATAAATTATAATGACTCCGATGAAAATGGCTTACCCATCGGACTTAGCACAAACTGGAGCACGAGTGTAAATACCGCGTCCGGAAAATTTCGCGTTATACTCAAGCATCAACCCGACTTGAAATCTCCAACATCCACATCAAGTGATGGTGAAACCGATCTTGATATCGAATTTGTTATTAATATACTGTAATACAATCATTTAGCGGTTCATAAACTTACTGATCTCATTAAAAAACTTATCTGGATCCTGCCAAAAGTTGCGACTATATACCCGAAGAAAAGGCCAATGCTTTAACTCCAATAAATGTGGAGTTAAAGCATGGTCTGCTTTCGCACTTAAGCTTTGATGGTAGTAGGAATCATCGGTAAGAATAGCGCCAATGGTTCTATTATTAAGTCGAACCGTAAGATCATAGAATGGGAGTCTGTTCTCTTCTACCCGGTACTCAGCCCATTTGCCGCTAGCCCACTCTTTAATTTCTTCCTTCAGTCTCCCCGTAAATTTCTTAGCAGTTGATACTTGTTTAAAAGGCTCATAGTGTCCTTTTGAAACATCTAACACAAACTGCAAGTAACTTTTCAAAAGTTTAGGACCGTTGTGCAATGTATCATCCACATGTAACTGATCGGGCATAATGCTGGTGACCAGAATTATTTTTTCACGAGCCCGACTTACGGCCACATTCAATCTATTTTCTCCACCGGCTAAATTTAAACTACCAAAGTGTGCTGAAACTTTTCCGTTTTTATCTGGTGCATAGCCCACGGAAAAGATGATGATATCACGTTCATCACCTTGCACATTTTCAATGTTCTTAACAAAAATGCTTTCTGGAATTGTGCCCAGGGTTTTTTCAAGAACATCCATCACTAAATATTGCTGGGGTGCATTGAACGTAACAACACCAATTTCCTTGGCGGGATTTTCTTTTATTAATTCAGTAACGAGACTTGCGATATGCTGAGCTTCTTTGGGGTTAGTATTGTTCTCCCAACTACCTTCAATTTTTTTATATAGCAGACAGGGTTCGTCATTGTTCATTTCCTTCATGTCTGGCAGCAGTTGCAAATTACCACCATAGAAATGCCGGTTGGAAAAATCAATTAACTCAAGGGACTTGCTTCTATAATGTCCTTGCAATTGAACATTCAGTAAGTATCGACTACTGAGTTCAAGTAAGGAATCAATTTCTGCATCCGGAAAAGTTTCATCTTCTTCCTGCCAACGCGATTGATAGAAATCGCCAGGTTTTAATTGCATCGCATCACCCGCAATCACCGCTTGCTTGCCGCGATAGAGAGCAGGAATGCCACGTTCAGCAAAACATTGTGAAGCTTCATCGAAAATTACCAGATCAAAAAGTTCGGTCATTGGAAAGATTGCAGACACCGATTCGGGTGATGCTAACCAGCACGGGACGAGCTTAAAAATTTCCTCGTTAAATTCCGATATTAATTTTCGAATAGGCCATATCTTTTTTTTCTTTTTTATCTGATGAAGTAAATCGCGATAGGTGACCTGATTCTTGAGACGATTGAAACTTAATTCGTCAATCACCTTTTCACGCGCACGCAATAAAATGATCTCTTCGCTGATACTATGTTTCTCATTTAAGAGGTCTCGCAATTCGTTTTCAAGCAACGTCATCTTACCGGAAGAAATCATTCGTAGCTCTGGGCTCTTGGCTTCAAGGTGATCAATCCATGCCAGACTTAAACTATTTACGAATAAATTCTTTAATGTATATTCATTCCAGTTCTTCTCCTGGTCATGAAGTTTATGTATGATGGAGAGCTCATCAGCTGAAAAACTTTCAGTTAGTCGATCGAATTCACACAGCGCATCAAAATCTTCTTTCAAACTATCTGTAACGCGTTGAGCAAAGCCTGGTTGTTGTGTAATCGAGTTAATTTGTGTAGGCGTAAGATAATGTAACCACGAGTCTTTAAGTTCTGGTAAATCAAAAATAAGATTGAAAAGAAGGTCAATCTTATTTATAAAATCAGACAAGGAAAGACCTGCTGGGTCAATGATATTTTTTAGCCCACGAATGCTGTTGAAGTTTAGCTTGGCTTCAATAGCAAAATGCTGGTCGGCAAACCATTGAATAAAATCTTTTTGATTGAGTGTTTCGGGTACTCGTTTGAGCCAAAGTTTGGCTTTTAGTTTTGAAAGATTATGTTCGAGGTTCAATCGATTATCAAGTTTCCGCTCTAGAATCTTAAATCCTTGCTTATTGTTTTCAATATTATTAAGCACCAATGTACGCTTAATCAAGTACTTGTCTTTCGAAAACAATTCCCATCGTACCAAGCCGAAAAGACTCTTTCGAGCTTTCATACTTCGATACAATGCTTTTTGCAAACTGCCTAGTTGTACCGATGGAGTGAACATTTCAGGGCCTTCTTCCTCATAGCAACTCATTAGATTTTTCTCTACATTAGAAAGCCACAAAGCGCTGGTTTCTTCATCCGTTTCGGCCGCCATGTTTTGGAAATAGAAGTAGGAATCTTTGTGATCGAGCAATGATTTAATTTCCTTCAATTCATGCTCACATGCTGTCAATGCTTCATATTGTTCCCAATCAAGGCGTGTGTTAAAATGCTTTATTAAGGATTCCGATAAAGTCGTGAAGAAATTAGTTATTTCCTGAATGGCCTTTTTTATTTGAGGCTGATCGGCAGCGGAGTAGCTGCTAAACGATTTTCGATCCTTCCAGGGATAGTCGGTTCGCTTAAACGTAACTGCATAGTGTGCGTAGCTGCTAAGCTTTCTTGTAAAATCCTGAATAGCATCAAACTTAAAATGCTGAAATTCCTGTTTTAGATTTATTATTGCTTCGCCCGGATTTGATTGTAAATAAAGTTGTTTAACCGTGGTGCCACATTCGCTTGTGTTAAAGAGTGCCTGTTTGAAGGATTCCAATTCTTCCGAGATATGATCGATGCGATGACTTATCTGTAAGAATTTTCGCTCTAATTGTATAGAGTCTAAACTAATGTTCCGCGATTTATATTCATCAACGCGCTCAATTTGTCGAGCCATTTTCTGATAGATTTCTCGTCTGTCATTTTTAAAATCATGAACCAACGCGAGATAATCACTTAGTTGATGGGATTTAAGCCGGTTATAGACCACGTCCAGGGCTGCTCGTTTTTGAGAAACAACCAGCACTCTTTTTCCAGTTGCAATGGCATCGCCAATCAGGTTGGCAATGAGTT
Organism: Cyclobacteriaceae bacterium; assembly: GCA_016787755.1. GTDB lineage: Bacteria > Bacteroidota > Bacteroidia > Cytophagales > Cyclobacteriaceae > ELB16-189. Next base: position 136,787 of record JAEUUA010000004.1, read on the forward strand.
GCGACTTACCCGTGCCGGGTGGACCCTGCACAACCAGTGAATAACCAAGCTTGGCAGCCTTAAAAGCATTTTCTTGCCAAACATCTTGGGGGAAAACAGTATATACTTTTTCTTCTTTTACTTTGTTCAGAAAATTTGTTTTGTTGTCTTTTGCCTCTACGGATCGTTGCTGAAAGAAATTTTCAAGATCCTGAATATCTTCTTTTTCTAACAAGTGCAAATAATCTGGAACCAAAAAGGAGCCTGCTTGCGGGAAAATTCCCAAAACAGCTTTGGGATATAGTTTCAACTCACCGTTTTTTAGTCCCTCTGCAAACTCTTCCTTCTTCAGGTTTACAAAAGGGGTAAGTTCATCGCGGTAATTATCTGGATTGAAATGGATCTCCAGGCCACTCTTTTGGAGCATGTGATAAATGCTTGTTTTAAAGGCGGTGCTTTCGCGATCAATCTCTTCAAAAGTTTCTTCAAGCAGCTCATCGTTAGCTTTTACTTCATTATAATATGCAAATGCCAGCAGAAATGACTTATTGAATGTAATGCCTGCGTCCTCGCGTGGCTCCAGTATCCATTGATTGTTTCGGGTTTTTAGAGAAACGGGAAAGAACAGGAGTGGACATCGCACTAATGTACCATCATTAAATTTCCCCTGAACAACCGGCCAGCCCACATGCAAATCTTTCGAGCCTCGTTCGCTAAAAATAAACTGATCGGTACGCTGTATTTTTTTTAGTTTATTACTTGCCTCGTTAGATACTTCCATACGAGTATCAAGGATCGGGCAAATCAATTTGGGCGTTTCAGCAATCAATGCCTGGATAATAGAAAATGCATTCTCTCCATTTAACTGACTCAGTTCCTGTAGGTCTATGAATTGATCAGCAGTTAATCGCGGTAAAAAAAGAGAACGATTATTACCTGAGAGATTTGTAAGTCTTCGCAAGTAGGTGGTTAATAGTTTTTTTGTTTGAGTAGGATCAGACACGCTATGGATTTAGGGTAAGATAGGGCTTTATTTTAGTATAGAACACTTCATCTACCAGGGCTATTTTTGTAAGGTCTTGCAAAGAGGTAAAGTTGCCGTGTTGAAAACGATAAGCGGCAATAGCCTTCGCTAATTTATTGCTAATGTACGGGTGAGCAGCCAATTCTTTATCCGTAGCTGAATTAATAGCTATTTGGACGAGTTGAAAATCTGTACTAACAAATGCCTTTTCGTTTAACTCAGATACCACTATGGAATCTAATCCATACACTTCGTGCAGCTGATTCATGGAAATAAAACCGCCCAACGCATTTCTGTATTTGATGATTCGTTGTGAAAGCTTGCTACCAATACCGTAGATGCGAATTAACTGAGTAGTATCGGCCAGATTAAGATCGAATTTTTCTTTTGAGGGAGAAAACTGTTTCTTATCACTCAGAGTTGTTTGAAAAGTCTTTGTTGGGGTTTCAATTGGAAGATCAATGAACGGATACAATCGCGCATAAAGTGCGGAGTCCATTCCGTAAAGTTTCATTAGATCAGATTTAATAACAAATCGTCCGTTCTTCGATCGGTAATTTTCGATTCGGTTTGCCAGATTTGAAGGGAATCCAAGATTTGTCAAGTCTTCTTCGGTTGCAATGTTGGGATTGAACTTAAATAATTGGATTTCAATTTCATTAACGCTATCCTTTTTTTCTCCCCACTTCCAATGCGCCAGTAGACTGTCTAACTCCTGATTTTCTTTTGTAAAATCTCTTTTCTGACCGGCTTTCCACCAACGATAGGAAGGAGTGATGAACAGGCTAAACACCAAAAGTGGCAGTAAAATCAAGAAGCCACGAGTCTCCCTTCGCGAGAGCCCAAAAAATGCCCTGATCCTAGCCATTAGTCGATTCATGTAAAAGAAAATTAACAAAAATATTTGAATGACTATTTCACGACTGTTTGAATTGAGGCAAGAATTTTATCCTGAATCGTTGAAAGATCAGTAGTATACTTTTGACTGACCTCTAATTCAATTCCGGCATATTGATTCAGCGCAAATTGTTTTCTTAACTCAGTCGTAAATCCATCATCAGTGCCTTTGTATGGCTCGTTAAGTTTTATTTTCATACCAGGCAGACAGGTTTCAAGTGCTTCTTTTAAATGAAGACTAAATGTATGCTCAAGGGTTTGATCGGGGTCATAAAGAATTCCAATATCTACAGGTCGCTCAACTCCATTCCAAATAGGTGTAAAAGAATGAATGGATAAATGTAGAACTGATTTCGGAGCAGTATTCAGAAATTCTCTAACCTGAATTCGGTAAGGGTGATAAATTATTTCAATCAGCTTTGCCTTTTCAGCATTGGAAAGTTTGGATGAGTAATCAGAAAATAACTGTGAATTATCAAGTGAGCGGTTAGCTTCTATAAGTAATCTTGTAGTATGGCAACCATACAACGGAACGTTTAATTGAGTGGAAAGAAATTGTGCCAGGTTCCAGGCCCCCAGATCCCAACCCCAATGAGTTTTTAAAACTTCTGGATTTTGGTCAAATAAATATTGATAGTGATCGGGCACCATGTTGCCAGCATGTTCACAGCTCAGGATAACTGAATTAAACATAATTAGGGAATGAATAATTTATTTTCCTTCAGGCAAGTACTTAATTGATAATACACTTTCTTAATGCCAGGTTCCGAAACATCCGCGCCAAGCGCTTGAATAATTCGTTCTGACAAAGACCCATGGGAAATGATTGTGTTAATTATTTCTCGATTTGCTTTTTGATAAGGAGTTGTTGTCGGAATTTTTTCTAAAAGCTCACTCCAAATCTCCTTTATGCTGACTGTTGATTTTATTCCGAATGTTCCGAGGTAACTTAAATCATTAACCTGTGTTGCAAAACCTGTAACTGCAGCCTGATTGAATATAGTAGCCAGAACTTCTGTATCCATCTTCTTTTGCTCTGTAAGGGAAATTAATTTTTCATCAACAAACAATTTCAAGATTTCAATTACGGTATTTACGATGGCCATATCCGCAGCTGCGCATTCCTGAATATCCATCACCCGAATTTCAACAGACCCTCGATCAAACCGTGCCATCGCCCCACGCGAGTTTACCCAAATAGGGTCAAGGATAGTCTCTGGATCGTGCGGTGCAATCGCTTCGGCAATGGGTAAGTAAACCTGATTTTTGTATTCGTCATGCGAATAGATGTTCTCAGGAATTATCCTTCCCGTGATTATGGGGATGTTGGCTTGATTTGTTTTATAATAGTGTAGACGCGTGTCCAGCATTCCTGATAACTTTCCATCTAACAAGGGTGAGCTTGCGCAGAGAGCAGGCAACAAAGGAAGTATCAATCGGCAAGCAGCGTGGAGTTTGGCAAACTCTTCATCTCCTTGGAAGGGTAAATTCAAATGAGTGCTTTGCAGGTTCGACCAACCATGCCCTTTTGAATTAAAAATTTTATCGTAGAGGGAGTATACCTCATTATTATCATGCGGCCAGAGCTTTGTATCCGAAAAGGGATTCATTAATGGATGCGCAGCCGAAGGAAGGAGCATAGCATTCCATTTCGAGAGTATTCCGTTAATGCGTGCAATATTCTTTTCAAACTCTTTCTCCAGTGTTTCCAGATCTAATTCGGGCTTCGTAGATTTGATTTCGATTACATGCATTACCAGCTCGTTGCTCCAGGTAACAATTCCATTTTCAAAATCGCTACCAATGACACCTAGCTCATATTTCAGTAATTCATCGGCAAGAGGTTTTACCTGCAGCGAATCTTTATCAACAATCATATATTCCAATTCAATGCCGAAGCACTGAAAGAGAGGATACGTAGATGCACTCATTTGATCGCCTTGATTTTAGTGAGAAAAACTTCCATGATAATTTCGTAGAGCCGCTCTTTTAAGATTTTGTCTTCAATGCCAGCATCAATATTTGGGTTGTCATTGATCTCTATCACATAAAACTTTCCATCAATCTCCTTCATATCGACCCCGTACAAACTTTTCCCAATTAATGCGGTTGCTTTCAGGGCGGTTTTCAATAAACCCGATGGAGCCTGATCGACAGGTATGCTTTCAACATCGCCCTCCTGGGATTGCTTTTTGGCGCTCCAGTTTACGATTTGCCAATGCTTGGTAGCCATAAAGTATTTACACACATAAATTACCTGGCCATCAATAATGCCCACGCGCCAATCAAAGGAAGTAGGTAAAAACTCTTGGGCAATCAACAAGTCCGATTTTTCAAACATGCTTTCTCTCACTTTTTCAAATTCTTTTAGAGAATTGATTTTGAAAACTCCTTTTGAGAAGGCTCCATCAGGTTGTTTGAGGATGAAGGGGAAACCCATTTTGCTTTCCAGTTGATCACAATTGTCCTCTGTAATTACAAATGCTTTTGGTGTTGAGATTTTATTGGAAGTCAGCAATTCGTGCAGATAGACTTTGTTAGTACACTTTAAGATTGATTCAGGATCATCAATTACCACTAGCCCTAATGACTCTGCTTTTTTGGCAAATCGGAAGGTATGATGATTTACATTGGTGGTTTCACGGATGAAAAGCGCATCGTATTGGATGATTTGATCAAAATCATTTTTGGTAATAAACTCTGTGTTGAATCCGGCTTCCAGGGCAGCTCGATAGAAACGTTTTAAGGCTCTGTCATCAGAGGGAGGATTATCATCATCTGGATTGACTAGAATGGCTAAATCATATTTCTTTTTATCGGGTCTGAAATCACGTTTGCGTAAAAGATAACGCTCCAGACCTTGTACAAGAATCGGTTTATCTTCATCGGGCACCTCACTTAAACTGATTGGTCTGATTTTTCGCAGCGACCATTTTGTTTTTTTAGAAAACACGGCTCGTAATGACGGTGTTTGAACCATCTGAAAAAGTTGTAAGCCCAAGCGGTTAAAGGTTTCTGATTTCGTAAAACCGAAATAAATGTTGAATTCAATTCGATCTCCAATTTCATTTTTAAAAGTACTTTGAATTAACTCATCGAAATCGAGCGAATCATCTCGTAAAATTGATGGAAACCGTAAGTCTTGAATCGTGGAAACTTCAGGCAGTACTTTATGTCCGCGAGCTTCAGCCAGCAGGGAAACATAATACCCTTCACTTTGATATTGATATGACTTACAAAGGTTGAGTACTTTTAAATTTTTGGTATTCTGAAATGCTGCGTCAGTAATATAGCGTTCCGGTGAGATCACGTCTACATCATCCAAACTAAATTTCCAACGTTCCGGTTTGTCGACTACTATCAATTTTGGCATGACTTATTTCTTTTGTTCAATGATCAGCAAATTGGCATCGTACGTTACAATGCCTAGTAGAATGCTATTGATGAGTCGATCAAAATTTACGCTGTAGTATTGACTCTTCAGTGGATTAGGATTCATGGGATCTGCCAGATAAGCTGTGTTGGTTTCTTCGTCATATCCATTAATGATTACAAAGTGACCAACCGGTTCGCCTTTTATGCTATTGTATTTTCCGTTTGCTGGGATTTCACGGGGGGTGCCATACAAATAGGTAGCACTGAGACCAGTTAAAATAGGTTTTGACTGACGTAAATATCCTTTAATTAAATCTGCAGTTAATTCGTTGTGCAGTAATTTGCCCCCGGCTTCTAAAAACTGAATGTAAGCCTTGGACGCTACCTGCAATTTTTTTCGCTTCACTTTATATTTCATCTGCCGTTTAAGCAGATTAATCATTTTGGTCGTTGAAAATTTAAACCACGAGGGATCAAACGTATTTAGATTGTAGGTATAGATGTGAGCTTTGTACCCGCGCATCAGTGCGTGATTGCCAAGCATCACGGCAAGAGTACCACCACTTCTCAAACTCTTTACTTCCGTGATAACTTCTTTAAGTCCAATCTCATCATTATAATATTGATAAAGTGCATGCAGACAAGTAGGACCACAGGTTACTTCATCGGGCTGTGCTTTGATATCGAAATTTAGGAAGAGTGCTTGGCGGTTTGGCATGAGGTTTTTTGGAATGGATCCGTTATTAAATTAAGTTCAATGATTGTCTGCGTTAATAGAAAAACAACATAGAACAAATTTAACTTATTCTTACCCACAAGAAGAAAAGAAGGTAAAACTAATATTTATCAAATCCATATTGCTGATAAAGTTTTCCATATGCCGGAGCGCCTTTTAAAGAATCGAATGCTGGGTCTATCTTAAAAAGTTTAAAAGAATTTTCCGGTTTCTCAATGGATTTTTGCAACCATAGAATACAGGAATCATATTGATTGCGCGAAGCATATATTACTGCGCTATAATAGTTACTGTCATTCTTCTCGTTCGGGAATTTTTGTAAATATTTTAATATTGAATTACTCTCTTTCATTTTATTAGTTTTATAAAATGCAATGCAAAGCTGAGCCAAAAGAGTCTCATTTAGTTCCTCATTTGTATTGAGAATTAAATTACATTCTTGAATTACTTCAACGTAGTGCCCTTGCAGGAATTCATTATAGATCATTAGGTTTCGGAATTGTTTGTTGTCAGGAAAAAGTCTTATCCCCTCTGTGATATATTCTTTAGCCTTTATTAAATCTCCCGTATACTGGTTTGCCATTGAAAGAACTAAATAGCCATTATAATCAACAGGATCAGAGTTGATCGCATCCGAAGCCAGTTCTTTAGCTTTATCAAAATCACCCATCCAGGTTAGGAAATAGGCGTATCGATTTTTTAACAGGGAAGAATTTGGATCTTGCTGAATCGATTTTTCAAAGTTAGTTTTAGCTTTAATGAAATTGCGTTCAATCGTCCATGCTAACAATGCTATGGCAGAATATCCTTCCGCAAGTTGGGGAGAAAGTCTTATGGCATACTGTGCAAAGCCTTCTGCATCTTTAAATGCTAAGGTGTTTTTATAATCTTTGTTGTGATTAATTATCCAGGTTTTAGCTAACGCAATGTAGGCATAGGGTAACGCATACGTGCTGTCAATGCTTATGGCTTGAGTATTATAATCAATACTTTGTTCAAATTTATTTTCACGATAGGCATAAAGGCCTTTGAGATATAAAGTATAAGTCTCCGGAGAGGTTTGGCTTTTAATAAGTTGTTGATTTTCTGAAAGGGATAGGGAGATTTTTAAGAGTTCCGTAATGGCGGTAGCTATTTCATCCTGAATCCTAAAGATATCAACCATTTCGCGATCAAATTTTTGTGACCATAAGTGTGAATGATCTTTCGCCCTTATTAACTGTGCTGTAATTCGAATCTTATTTCCTGATTTCTGAATGCTTCCCTCCAGAATTGTACCCACATTCAATTTTTCTCCAATTTCCCGCAAGTCCAATTTTTCACCTTTAAACTGAAAAGAGGAAGTTCTTCCAATTACTTTTAGATCTTTTAGCCCTGAAAGTGTTGTAATGATTTCTTCGGCTATTCCATCCCCTAAATACTCCTGATCCTTATCAGGGCTCATGTCAACAAAGGGTAGAACGGCTATAGATTTATCGATACTTTCTGGTGCAGAATTTTTAAGAGTAAACAGGACAGCGAGAATTAATACAATCAGAAGGCTCCCCACAAAAATGTTTCGTTTCGTAGTATTTTTCTTTTTTAGTTTCCCTACAATGTTTTTACGTTGTGGTATAAAGAGACCGTCATTCGTCAATGCAAAAATTTCCATAGGGTTGCCTACATTCTTTAAATCGAAATAGCCAAGCGATATAGTTGAAATGGAATCATTATTTTTTATTTTATCATGGATTTCTCCTGAGATAAGAATTGTATTTTCCTGCCCTAGTGATTGAACTCTTGAAGCCACATTCACTCCATCCCCCAATGCTTTTGAATCTTCAAAAAAAACTTCTCCTATATGCAGCCCGATGCGTAATGGAACCAATGGTTCGTTTTTCAATTCTTTTTGCACTTCTAGGGAGCAATAGATGGCATCTGTAGCACTGGGAAAAATGCAAAGGGTTCCATCGCCATAATAATTTAGAACTCGACCCTTATATTGATTGACCAGTTTTTCAAGTGTGGCGTTATAATGCTTGATCACCATCACCGTCTTTTTCTCGTCAGCCTGCATCATATGCGTGTACCCAACAATATCGGAAAACATGATAGCAGCGAGTTGACGGGATTCAGACATTGGGCCTATTATCTAACGAAAGTCATTTGTTTTTATGAAACTGCTTTCAAACCACTTAAATCAAATTTAATCTTATTATCATCCATAAAATCTAACAATCATTGAAAATATTAATATTGCGACCTCTAAATAAGAAAATATGAAAAAGCCGGTTTTGGTCATGATTTGCTTTCTGATTTTAACGAATGGTTTTGGATGGGGGGTTACCGGCCATCGGGCTTCGGGTCTCATTGCTGAGCGCTATCTAACCAAGAAGGCAAGGACAAGGATACAACAAATTCTGAAAGGAGAATCGTTGGCTATGGCTAGTACCTGGATGGACGAAATCCGGTCGGACTCTACTTATAACTATACTGCCGATTGGCATTGGACAACCATCCCAGATGGTGGACGCTATGAAGATGTGGAAAACAATCCGGATGGAAAGGTCATTATGATGATTGAAAAGTTTACCAAGGAACTCAAGGCCGGAAAACTAACTGCCAAACAAGAAGTAGAGTATTTAAAGATGTTGGTGCACATGGTAGGCGATATGCACCAACCTTTGCACGTGGGCAGACCTGGCGATAAGGGTGGAAATGATATTAAAGTAAAGTGGTTTAGAAACGATTCGAATTTGCACCGAGTGTGGGATAGCGAAATGATTGATGATACCCGGCTTAGCTATACTGAGTTGGCGCAATCGCTTGGCAATCCTTCAAAGGAAGAGATTAATAAATGGCAGAATTCCAGTGTGCGTGAGTGGGCGTTGGAGTCTGTGAGTTACCGACCGCAGGTTTATGATATTGGGAATTCGAACCTGAGCTATCCATATTCTTACAAATATCTTTCGTTGGCTAAAACGCGCGTGTTGCAAGCAGGAGTTAGGTTGGCTGGATTGCTGAATCAGATTTACGGCTAATTTTAGATTACGATTTCAACACTACGCAGTACGAATTTAGGTTTGAATGACGGACTGTAATAATTACAGAATATTAAAATTGTACTATGTAAATCGTCCCTCGTAATCTTCTATAGATGCTTACGCCACCACCATTGAAAAACAATCAATCCCCAAATGCGGGCATGAACGTCTTGCGGGTTTGAAGACATCAATTGAAGTTTCAGTTTTTCTATTTCCGGATAGTAAAAAATTCCCTGCTCGCGAATCGTTTTTTCTGAGAGTAAGTCATCCATAATCAAAGATTTTAATTCGGTGCGAAACCATTTTAATAAGGGAACTTCAAATCCTTTTTTTGGTCGATTATAAAGTTCAACTGGCAGCACATCGCGGAATGCATCTTGCAAAATTCGTTTGCGGATGGAACGATTAATTTTGTAGTCATCCGGTAAACTAAATATGAAATCAACTACACGATAATCCAGAAAAGGAACCCGTACTTCCAAGCTATTAGCCATACTCATCAGATCAACCTTCATGAGCATATCATTGGGAAGTACTAAACTCATGTCAGCTAAAAGAATTTCCTGTATCGATTCGTTGGATGAAATAAATTTTAATTGTTCCTGCTTTCTTTTGGTAAATTCCTGGTGATCTAATTTTCCTTTTGCTGACTCGGATAATAACGAATAGGCCTCTGGTTCTTTTGCAAAACCAGCCCATTGCCAATACCTTTCTTTGCTATTGAGTTTCATTCCTTCAGCAAATCGAATAGCCTGGCGGATTTTATTACCGAATGAATTGTTTCTGGATTGGGGAAGGGTTTTTAAAACAGGAGCTAATGAACCAATCAAGTTTTCTTGCCAACCTTTATTAATGATACGATGAAAGGCAGCATGTTTATTATAACCGGCAAGTAGTTCATCGGCACCATCGCCCGACAAGGCAACCGTTGTGTGCTTGCGTGATTCTTTGCTGAGTATGTACACGTTGAGTGCTGATGAATCAGCAAACGGTTCATCGAGGCAATCGAGTACATCGTTTACATGCGCTAATAAATCATTATTGGTCAATGAGAAAACTGTGTGATCGGTTTTGAAATGTTTAGCCACCAGATTGGCATACGTTGTTTCATCAAAAAACTTTTCATCGCGAAAGCCAATGGAAAAGGTGTGTAGATCAGGTTTGTGTTTTGATGCCAATGCCGTTATAACGGAAGAATCGATACCACCGCTAAGAAATGCTCCAAGTGGCACATCTGAAATCAACCTGCGTTGAACGGAATCTTCCAGTAACGTTTTTAATTTTTCTTTGACCTGATCATAATTGATAGTGTCAGCCTTGCCCTGAGAAATTGGAATTGTGTAATAACAATGTGTTTCTATCTTTTTATAACTGACTTTTAAATAATGACCTGGCATTAATTTTTTAACCGAACCAAAAATAGTAGCAGGAGCGGGTATGTAATTTAATTGAAGATAAGCAAAGAGTGAGGCATGATCAATTTCTTTATCAATGCCATACTCAATAATGGCTTTCATTTCAGAGCCGAATAGAAACTTATCTTCATCAAAAAGATATAGCAACGGTTTAATGCCGTATCGATCACGTGCCACAAAAAAAGTTTGATCTTTCTTATCATAAATGCAAAATGAAAAAAATCCGTTTAGCCTTTGAAGGCAATTTTCTTTTTCCCGAATGAAAAGATTGAGCAGTACTTCTGTATCGGATGAGGATTTGAAAGAGACCCCGTCTTCCTCCAGTTCTTTCTTTAATTCCTGATAATTAAAAATTTCTCCATTGAAAACTATCGCATATCGATTTTCAACATCCCACATGGGTTGATTACCTGCGGCACTTGTATCAATAATCGAGAGTCTCCGATGGCCGAGTCCCACAAATTCATCAAGATAAACATCATGAAAATCGGGCCCTCTTTTGTGCAACGCAAGGGTAGCCGTTGTAACATGAATCATGTTAAACTTACCGACCAGATTAAATGCAAATATTCCGGTAATACCGCACACCAGGCACAGGGGGTTAAATAATGATTAAAATAATTATTGAGATGCAACAATAGTAAAAATTCAAATTACAAGTACCTTTTTATAGATTTATGAGAATTTTGAGAGGTTACTTATCAGGGTATGTTTAAATTAAACCAAAATATAATCCTATGAAAATGATAAATTTCACTGTAGCAAGTGTCGTATTTGTCTTAGTAGCAATCACTTCACAGGCTCAAATCCATTTAGGAGCCACTACTGCTTATAATGCTACTTTTGTGCTTGATAAAGGACTAAGTGAGGACCCACGGTATAATTCGACTTATACGTACAACTTTGCCCCAGTAGGGTTCAGTTTTGGTGTGGACTTTGGCAGAAAATTTGGTCTTAGCCTTGAGTCAATCTTATCTAACCAAGGACAGATTTATGAACTAGTGAATGTAGGAAAGCAGATAGCAGGTGAGCGCAAAATTGATTTGCAATATCTTCAACTCCCTTTAATGATGAAGTTTATGGGGGGTGGGCAAGGAAAGGCTAGGGGTAATTTTAATTTTGGTCCGCAGTTATCCCTTCTAACCAAAGCAAGGGAAACGATTCAAGCAAATGCTGGCGAGTATAAAATTCCGGAGGGTGTAGATATCACCGAAATACAAAAGGATTTTCCAGGTGCTGAAGCCAGTGGAAATGGTAATTATACAATCCCTGACGTACCTACCAAGGATTTACTTACAAAACAAGCGAATGATTTTAAAAATGCTGAGTTTCAACTGGCTGTAGCATTTGGGCTAGATATTGACTTATCCAAACACATGTTTTTGACTACACAGGTAAGAGCTAATTACAGTTTAACGGATATGCGTAATGGAGATGTGTTGGATGCTATTAAAAATGGAAACACAGCAGATATTTTTGGAAGTCGTGCGAATCTATTGGTGGGTGTGCAGATTGGTTTGCACTACTACTTTGGAACGCTCCGTTCATTTAAGTAAAAGAACATGCCACGGATACAACAATAATTATTTTGCACTCGTGGCATGTTTCTAAAAAATCTTTCCCGGATTCAGAATCCCATTAGGGTCAAATACTTTTTTAATTCCGCGCATCAGGTTTAGATTTACCTCGCTCATGGCAATAGACATGTAAGGGCGTTTCGCTATTCCAATTCCATGTTCCCCAGATAATGTTCCGCCCAGGTTCACTGTCAATTTAAATATCTCGCCAATACCATCTGGTATTTTCGTTTCCCAATCTTCATCGCTAATATTTTCTTTGAGAATATTTACGTGCAGATTTCCATCCCCCAGATGGCCAAAACAAACTGTATTGAAGCCATATTGCTTCCCAATTTCTTTTATTCCTTTAATTAAATTTGGTAAGTTGCTGCGTGGCACCACTACATCGTCCGACTTTGTAAGGGTGTACCAGTTAACAGCCGGGGAAATATTTTTACGCACTTTCCAAAGCTCATCTTTTTGAGCGCTGCTTTCCGCAAAGAGAACTTCCCCACTTTGAAATTTTTCTACTACCGTCATCACACGCTCGGCATCGCGCATCAGCACCTCTTCATCGTTGCCATCTAATTCGCAGAGCACAAAGGCATCCATTCCTTCATCTAGCTTGGTAGTTACCGGGCTATTTAAGACTTTCTCACAATATTCAATTGTTTTTGCAGCTGCTTCTCGTTCAAAAAACTCCATCCCGGAAGGAGTAATGCCGGCAACAAAAATGGCAGCAATAGCCTTACATGCCTCTTCATTGGTAACAAATGGAATTAGCAACAAAACATTTTTTTGAGGAAGACCACGAAGTTTGAAAACAATCTTGGTGATTATTCCCAATGTGCCTTCACTGCCGCACATTAATTGAGTGAGATTATAGCCTGTTGAATTCTTTAACACGTTGGCTGCGGTCCAAATGATTTCACCAGTAGGTAGCACCACCTCCATGTTAAGAACGTAATCGCGGGTAACCCCATATTTCACCGCTTTCGGTCCACCGGAATTATTTGCAAGATTACCCCCCAAAAAGCAAGAGCCTCTACTGGCCGGATCTGGCGGGTAGAACAATCCCTTTTCTTTCACTGCATTTTGAAATACTTCTGTAATCACCCCTGGTTCAACAGTAGCTTGAAGATTTAATTCATCAATATTAAGTATCTTGTTGAAGCGTTCCATTGAAATAACAACTCCATGATGAACCGGTAAGGCACCACCGCTTAATCCGGTCCCCGCACCACGAGGCGTGGTGGGTATTTTATGTTGGTTGCACAAAATTAGTATCTCACTTATTTCGTTAGGAGTACCGGGCTTTATTACCAAGTCGGGGAGAAATTGATAGTCCTCCGTTTTATCATGGCCATACTCGGTGCGCTGTTCTTCAGCAACAAGGACATGGTGTTTGCCAACGATAGCAATGAATTGGCTAATGATATTTTCAGTCAGGATTGTAATCGGAGTTTCGCTTTCTTTAACGTGTGACATCAATACTGTAACTTTGAGGGTGCTGCTTATGGATTTAAAAACAAGTCACAAAAATAAACAATTAACCATTCAAAGACTTTCGGTTTTTGTTCTCATTTTAATTTTGTTTGGCTCTTGTGCTTCTGCACGCAGGGCCCGCGTGCGCGAAGAACAGGTGAATGCAGTAATTCAGGCCGCCCGCTCTTTTACAGGTACCCCTTATAAATGGGGCGGTACCACGCGTGCTGGCATGGACTGTTCCGGACTAACAGGTAATGCTTATCGCGCCATTAATTTGGAATTGCCTCGCACAACAGATGATCAGGTCTTAATGGGAGAAAAAGTAAAACTTAAAAAAGTGATTCCAGGGGATCTTGTTTTTTTCGCTACAGGCAAAAGAAAACGTGACATAACACATGTGGGCATTGTCACTGATATAAAGGCCCGTGATAATGTAAAGTTTATTCATGCATCGACCTCATTGGGAGTAGTAGAAACAAATTTATATTCCGATTATTATAAAAGAAGATTTCGCACAGCACGCAGAATCATTGATAAATAAAGTAATTCGTACCTCGTCTATCTTAAAATTCCACTGCTATGACATCCCGTAGGAAATTTCTTCAACTCAGTACCATAGCCTCGATGGCACCGGTAACAAAGTTGCTTGGTTTCAAACAACTTACACCAGTCACAAAACCTGTTGTTGTTTCGACCTGGAATTTTGGGTTGGATGCAAACGCAGAAGCCTGGAAAATTCTTTCGACTAATGGAAGAGCACTGGATGCTGTGGAAGCAGGGGCGCGTGTGCCGGAAGGTGACCCGAAAGAAAGTTCGGTGGGGTTGGGTGGATTACCTGATCGGGATGGTCGCGTAACCTTAGACTCATGTATTATGGATGAGTTTGCCAACTGTGGAGCGGTGGCGTGTCTGGAACACATCGTTCATCCTGTTTCGGTTGCGCGAAAAGTAATGGAAAAGACCCCGCATGTTTTTTTGGTAGGGGAGGGTGCCTTGAAGTTTGCTCTGGCTAATGGATTTAAAAAGGAAAAACTGTTGACGAAGGAATCGGAGAAAGCGTGGAAAGAATGGTTAAAGACGGCACAATATAAGCCCGTAGCCAATATTGAAAATCATGACACCATTGGTATTGTAGCGTTGGACGGAAAGCAAAACTTATCAGGAGCCTGCACCACCAGTGGCATGGCGTATAAAATGCAAGGCCGGGTAGGAGACTCACCTATTATTGGAGCTGCCTTGTTTGTAGATAACGAAATTGGAGCCGCAACATCAACAGGAGTGGGTGAAGAAGTAATTCGCATTGTGGGTTCTCATTTAGTAGTGGAACTAATGCGTCAAGGAAATTCGCCACAGCAAGCCTGTGAGTTGGCGGTTGCCCGTATTGTAAAAAATCAGCCTAAGAAATCGAAGGAAATTCAAGTAGGATTTTTAGCGCTCAGTAAAAATGGCGAGTATGGAGCCTTTGCCTTGCAGAAAGGATTTACCTATGCCGTTAAAAGTGAGGAAGCAGCGAATAAGTTGTTTGAGGCAAAGAGCTATTATTAAGAATATTCTATGACGATTGAAATTGTAGTCTACAACATTGAATCCGCTCTGCGTGCGCAGGAAGGTGGAGCTGATCGAATTGAGCTGTGTGATAATCCGGCTGAAGGTGGAACAACACCTTCATTTGGCACTATTGAAGCTGTGCGACAAAATGTAAACTTGGATGTGTTTGTCATGATCCGGCCGCGGGGTGGGGACTTTCACTATTCAAATTATGAATTTCATAGCATGAAGCGCGACATCGATCAATGTCAAAAAATTAGTGTGGATGGAGTAGTGTTAGGCATTTTAAATGAAGATGGAACCCTCGATAAAAAACGATGCAAGGAATTAATTGACCGTGCTCGCCCACTTAAGGTAACGTGTCATCGGGCATTTGACATGACCCGCGATCCTTTCGAAGCATTGGAAGATTGCATTGAGGTGGGCTTTCATCGCATTCTAACATCGGGTCACCAGACTACTGCCATGAAAGGAGTGGATTTAATTGCACAGTTAATTACCAAGGCAAATGGACGCATAGCAATTATGCCAGGCTCGGGTGTAAATGAAAATATAGTAGAGGAATTAGTGCGCACCACAAAGGCAACTGAAATTCATTTTTCAGCAACTGCTTTCCGCGAAAGCGGTATGCAGTATCGGAATCAGACCATAGCGAGCATGGGGTCAGATGAGGGCTTGGAGTTTAAATACCGTACGGTAGATCCTGAACGGGTGAGAAAAATGAGAAAGTTGGCGGAAGGAGTGAAGTCAATATTTTAATAGATGCGAATTCAGTCTTATTAAATTTTATAAATTACAAACTTTAATATTCCTGGTTGAAAGCCAATTTTCAAGCATTGATTTCCTTGGGAATACGATTAGAACAAAAATTGAGCAACTTGTAGGAACCAGTGCAATTTACGCCTAACTAATTCCGCAGACAGACAGCAGTCTGGTTTCATTCGTCAAAGTTTAGGTATACAGAATCACTTTATTAATATCTTTGATTTAAAGAGGAAGAATGTGAGGCTCTTCCAGTGTCCCATTATTATATGATGAAATCTATACTTCTCGGTATTTTGTTTTTTGTACCCTACGTTGGTCACTCACAGATTGTAATCAATGAAGTATGTGCAACCAATGCGGATATAAATTATGATCCCGATTTTTTTAATTTTTCACCTTGGGTAGAATTATACAATTCAGGCAACGCTAGTGTGAACATAGGCGGATTCAATCTTTCTGATGATTTAGCGGATAAATTTAAATGGCAGATACCTGCGGGTACTATGATTCCTGCCAAAGGGTATTTGCTGATCTGGTGCGATCAGATGAATTCAGGGGTACATGCAAGCTTTTCATTGGATCCAAATGGTGAGGTAGTCATTTTATCATCGAACACCCAAGCTGTGTTAGATCAGATTCAATTCCCAAAGCAATTTAGTAATGTTTCTTATGGACGTACTCAAACTGGAGGATGGGCTAATTTGGTTACCCCAACGCCTGCGCAACAGAATAATTCAAAGTCCGCATCCACATTAGTTAACACGCCCCAACTTTCATTAACCCCAGGTAGATATCAATCCGCGCAAACAGTAACTATTGGGCAGGTTGGAGGGGTTGAACTACGCTATACTATTGATGGATCTGAGCCAATTCAAACCTCAAGCCTATACTCTGCTCCAATTTCAATTCCCAAAACAACCACGCTTAAAGTGAAGGCCTTTGGTGAAAATTTGATTCCAAGCAATACGGTTACGGCAACTTATTTTATCAATGAGCATGCGTTTACACTACCCGTCATTTCTATATCGACCAAGCCGAAATACTTGTGGGATAATCAGATTGGAATTTATGGGGATGGGACAAATGGCATAACAGGAAATTGTAAAAACGAACCTGTAAATTGGAATCAAGATTGGGCGAGGCATTCCACCATTGAATTATTTGATAAACAAGGGGTAAAAAAATTTGATCAACATGTAGATGTTAGGATTGGCGGTGGTTGTAGCCGGAACAATCCTCAAAAATCACTGGTCATAAAAGCTCGAAATAAATATGGAGACAATACAATTCAAGAAAAACTTTTTGATACCAAACTGAACGAAACCTTTGGCGGCTTTATTCTCAGAAATTCCGGCAACGATTTTAATGTCACGATGTTTCGTGATGCGTTGATGCAAAGCTTGACCATAGGACAAATGGATGTTGATTATCTCGCATATCAGCCCGCGATCTTTTATCTCAACGGTGAATATTGGGGAATCCAGAATATCCGCGAGAAAATAGACGGTGACTATATTGAATCTAACTATGGAATAAAAAAAGAAGACATTGACCTTGTTGAATCATGGGGGAATGCCATTGAAGGTTCGGCAGATGCGTATAATACTTACTTGGCTACGTTGGCAACACTCAATCCAGTTGAGCCGTCCACATATGATTTTATAAAGAATAACATTGATGTGCAGGAATTCATAAACTATCTTGTCACTGAGATTTATTTTGGAAATACCGATTGGCCCGGCAATAATGTAAAGTTTTGGAGGCAGCGTTCTACGAATGGAAAGTTTCGGTGGATACTTTGGGATCTCGATTTTGGATTTGGGCTATTTCCTGGGCATAGTTATTCAACTCATCCAACGCTAAATTTTGCGACTGACCCTAATAGTGGGGTGGGATGGCCAAATCCTCCCTGGTCAACATTACACCTTCGATTATTGTTGCAAAACCCCACCTTCAAAAGTCAATTTATTCAAACTATGATAACGGCCATAGGCACATCTTTTCACCCGCAGAGGATTGATGATTTCGTTACAAATTTTAAACAACGACTTAATGAGGAAATGCCATTTCATAAAGTCCGTTGGGGAGGAAACATGGCAACCTGGAACAACGAAGTTCAACGTTTGCATAATTTTTCGGTAGAGCGAAACCAGTTTATGAAACAGCACGTGGCCTCATTTTTTGGATTGAACGATCGCGTTTTAATAAGTGCACATACATCTCCTGATTACACCGGATCGATTCGCCTTAACGGAGTTACGTTATCACAGCCGCTTGAGGCAGCGGAATATTTTTGGGGTTTGCCATATCGTGTGGAGCCTATACCGTTGCCCGGCTACGCATTTAAACATTGGAAGATTACGAAGCGCGAGATCACCGAGGTATTATTAATTGATCAAAATCAAAGTTGGAAATACTTTGATCAGGGAATTTTGCCGGCTGCAGATTGGCAAACGGTTAATTATTCAGACAATGGATGGAGTAGTGGAAATTCGCAGTTAGGATATGGGGATGGTGATGAGCAGACGGTAGTTAGCTATGGACCGGATGCCTTAAATAAATTTATTACTACCTACTTTCGAAAGGAGTTCACATTGAACGAGGCCTCTACTATAGATGGACTTAAAGGTTCAATCTTATTTGATGATGGTGTTGTTGTGTATTTGAATGGTGTTGAAGTATACCGAAACAACATGCCTGCTGGTGCCGTGAGCAATGGAACATTAGCACTTCAAGCCGTTGTCGATGAGAATGCCTTTACCTCATTTACTTTGCCAGCAGGGTTACTGACAACAGGAAAAAATGTTGTTGCCGTAGAAGTGCATCAAGTTTCACCTCAAAGTTCAGACATCAGCTTTGATTTTTCATTAAAATCTGTTGTTGCCGGTAATCAACAAGAGTTAGTGATCTCAGACAGAATCTATGCGGGTGCCGCGGATAGTAATATTTCGATTGAAGCGGTATTTGAAGAAACTCAACCCATCAATGGGTTAATCATTAATGAGGTTAGCGCCAAGAATAATTCGTACCCTGATGAATTTAACGAAACGGATGATTGGATTGAATTATTAAATACCGGTTCTGTGCCCGTTAACTTAGGTGATCTATACATTACCGACAATCTTAACACTAAATTGAAATATCGTATTCCTGATGGAGGTGACAAAACCAGGTTGCTGCCGGGCCAATACAAATTACTATGGGCAGATAAACAACCCGGGCAAGGTCCGTTGCACATCAATCTTCAACTTTCTTCAGATGGCGAGGCGGTGGGGATCTACCAATTTGTTGGGAGTAACCTGCAAATGCTTGATGAGATGGAGTTTCCTTTTCAACATGCGGGCTCATCCTCAGCCAGAATTCCAAACGCCACGGGCCCGTTTGTGTTGACTTCTAAACCAACGCCTGGTGGTGAAAATATTTTTGAAGTAACTACCGGTGTAGAGAATTTTAGATTAGATAAACAACTCCAGATATTCCCTAATCCTACTGATGATCATATTCAAATTATAAGTGAGGAAGAAATAACCGAAGTATCGGTCTTTAATGCACAGGGCAATCTGGTTTTTCAACAGCCTATGCATTCCATGAACGGAACTATTTCTCTCAATGCGTACAACTCAGGATTGTATTTGATTAAACTAAGAATTGGAAATAAGGAAATTACCAGAAAAGTTATTCGGAAATAAAAAATGCCAGCCCTTTCGAGCCGGCATTTACCCAACAACCTACACCCTTTTCTTTTTATGGCTCACGCTTGGCTGTCATCGGGAATGCACCGAATTGACCAACCGTCATTACCCCTGCAAAGGAATCACCCGTAATTACACCTTTAACCGTTACTGTATTTGTTGTGGGGCCGAAACTAGCTTCATAATTGAAACTCAGCTCATTACCATTCACTCGTACATCCTTAAGAGGGGTTTCTTTTTGCATCCGGCTGTTGATGATGGTGCCTGAATAAGCATCCCCTTCTTTGGTTATTTTCACTGTTCCACCATTTGCGCCTTGTGGAGATTCGATTGAATAAGCCCACCTTCCAACTGCTTCTACAACTGCCGTTGGATCTGAATTTATCGCGGATACTGCAGCTGCAGCAGAACGTTGTCCTCCCTGTGCCCCGGCAAAACCACCGGCTGGCTGCCCGCCTTGTTCCTGACCACCCGCATCAAAACCACCACCGTCACCACCCGATTTTAAATCATCGCTGGAGATTGATTTACGACTTCTGCGTGAACTTGATCCCCGGCTATTATTAGAGCCTTCAATTTTTCCGAACCGCAAATTAATATTGACCTTGAAGTTCAGATTTTGCCTAACGGTAGTTCCTGATTGAATTATATCTGGAGTGACGGTTTCATTTCTGATGGTAATAGTTTTTCCGAAAAAATTCTCTGCTCCAATACCAATACTCCCTCGCTTGTTAGGAAGGTTTTTGTTAAGGCCTAATGAGTAAACTCCAAATCCACCCTGGAAGCCTTGCAGTTGTACGTTTCTGCCCCTGGCAAAACTGAAGAATTGAAGACTCCACTCTTTAGTTATGTTGTAGCTACCAAATAAACGGCCACTAATGACCCACCCTTCATTACTTGCTTTATATTTTTCATCGGAAACATTATTAGTAAGTGTTGCATAATAAATTTCTGGGCCTCCGTTAAATGTTAATTTATCACCGATAGAAAGATTGATGTTAGTACTAAGGCCATATGAATTTTCTATTCCAATATTCCGATAAGAGTTTTTAATAATTGTGGTATCAGCACTTACATATTGAGCTTCGCTAACCCGCTGAATAGAATTATTACTGTTTCGGGCAAATCCTGTAAAATTCAAACCAAGACCTTTCATATACGTGCTATAACTCAACTCAAAGTTGTTTGTGAATTCAGGATCCAATGATGGATTTCCAACAGTAACGTTCAATGGATTGGCACCTTGAATGTTAGGGTTTAGATAACGGATAGAAGGTCGTTGAATTCTGCGGTTAAAGGCGGCCTTGAGCATATTATTGTTGGCAAGTTTTCTAGAGAGATTTAGAGAAGGAACGAAAATTCCGTAAGATGGGATTTTAATATCCTGCTCATCTTGAAAAAAAGCATCGATGGTTGTGTATTCATACCGTCCTCCGGCTTTAAATGCATACTTCTTAAGATTAAGCGTATAAGAAAGATACCCTGCACTCACATTTTGTATGTAGTTAAAGACATTAGATAGCTGAGCATTAACAATGGGCTCATAAGCATTCGTGCCCAGGGCAGAGAAATAGGCATAGTCACTCAAAGCTTTGCGTCTGGTCTGCTTTCCACCCGCTTCAAATAATTGATTGTCTGAGATGGGGGTTTGATAGTCGATCTGAAGGGCAAATTCTTCATTATAGCTATCATTGTTGTTTTTTCGCCTGCTCACGGTGGTCAGGTCGATTGGATCAAATGTGATGTTCTCAAAATCATTAATTCCATCATCGATACTGTATAAACCAAGAATACTTAATTCACGGTCTTTCTTATTGTATAGATGCGTAAAATTCAAATTCATGTCGATGGAGTTCGACTTATTATTAGTCACAACATTCTGGTTGCTTTGTCTAATCAAATTGTTATCCGAATTATTAAATATCCTTGACGACAAATCGTCTTGATAATCTTTTCCACCCCGTGCTCCTAAACGAATGGAAGAGGTAATAAAATTTTTTGGGTTAAAGTCATAATCAATACCAAAGGAGTAATTAGCCCTCAGGTTATTGCTTCGGGTATCAGCATTCTGTATGGATGTTTGAGTAGTAGTGATTTGAGTGTTCTCGAAACTTCCTAAGGTGTTGTATCCAAATCGGCCCCATCCACCAACGGAAAGTCCGAGTTTACCTTGCTTATACCCACCCCGCAAGCCCAGATTCGAACCTCGGTTACCCACACTTCCATTCACATTTAGCGTGGCTCCTTCTAATACGTTCTTTTTTGTAATAATATTTATAATTCCGGTTGTGCCCTCTGCGTCATACTTGGAAGAAGGCGAAGTGATTACCTCTACCGATTTAATTTCATCTGCTGGAATTTGTTTCAATGCATCGGCCACACTACCCGCAGTAATGGTAGAAGGACGGTTGTTAATTAACACTCTTATGTTTTGACTACCGCGGATAGAGACGTTGCCATCTAAGTCAACCGTTAAAAGAGGAACACGCTTTAGCACATCCGAGGCATCACCTCCTTTGGCCGTATTGTCATTTTCAGCATTATAAATCATGCGATCAACTTTCTCTTCAATAAGAGATTTTTGACCTTCTACCGTTACAGCTTCCAATACTTCGGTAGAAAAGCTGAGTAACACAGTGCCTAAATCAATGTCCCAATTCTTATCCGTAATTTCTATTTCCCGTCTTATGGTTTCAAAACCAATAAAGGAAATAGCCACCACATATTTACCATTGGCTATGCCCTTCACCACAAATTTGCCCTTACCATCTGCAATTGTTCCATCAATAGGTTTTTTAGTAATGGGATCATTGATCGCTATGGTTGCAAATTCAACAGGATTGCTGCTTTCTGCCTCCTTAATAATGCCCGATACTTTTCCATTTCCTTGCGCAACCACCACCAGAGTGGCTGTACTAAAAATAAGAGAGAGATAGATTTTTTTCATGTTGGTTTGTGTAAGAGATACTTGATAGGTCGAATCTTTTGTATAACAACCTATTTAACTACAAAAGAAATCCAATTGTTTGGTTTAAAAGAACCTATTATATGTACAGGCATAAATAATCGACAATCAGGTCAATTAATTATATCTATTAATTGATCGCTTTAGCGGGAGCGAAAGTCGATGGAAATACCCAATGTGTCGGAAATTCAAAAAAATGTGTTCCGAATAGCCACACATCTTATACTTTTGCCACTTATCATGAGTTCTACGTCACAACGCACTAAAGTTATCCTTCTTCACGTCTCCTTTTGGTGCGTGTATCTCTCTGTCCTGTTTTATCAGGTTTCTTCCTTTCAGCGAGACCGTGAGGTGGTAGATTGGGGAAAGGTGCTTACCATCGTATCGACACAGGCATTTTTTGCTGGCATACTTTCATATGTTAACTATTTTGCTTTTTTGCCTCGGCTTCTGGCCAAAGACAACAAGTGGAAGTATATAATTCAGTTTATTATCTTTTTCGCTATTATTATTTCACTGAGAATATATTTAGAGCGTGAGGTACTTAATGTGAGCGCAAATCGTGAAGGTTATTTATTTAGTACACGTTTTATTGTACAGGTAGTTACCAGTAATCTGTTTATTGTAATTTTTGTGGGAATGTTACGCTTTGCAGAAGACTGGTTTGAGTTGGAGGCCCGAAGAAAGGAGATTGAACATGAAAAACTGACGGCCGAGCTAAATTTCTTGAAGGCTCAGATAAATCCACACTTCTTGTTTAATACGTTAAATAATCTTTATTATCTAGCCTATACTAAGTCGGATAACACCACGGAAGTAATTGCCAAGCTTTCGCAGATGATGCGGTATATGATCTACGACTCCAACCACCCCAAAGTGTTGTTGAGTAAGGAGATTGAGTACATGAAAAATTACATTAGCCTTGAACGCTTGAGGTTAAATGATCAAATCCCAATCAAATTCGAATTGAAAGGAGAGATTGAAAATAAATGGATCACGCCATTGATTTTTATTACGTTTCTGGAAAATGCCTTTAAGCACGGTGTCAACAACAGCAATCCTAATGCCTGGGTTAATGTATCTATACAAATAACGGATAACGAATGCATTTACACAGTAAAGAATAGCAAACCTGAAAAAGCAGATGTGCACGAAAAATCAGGGATTGGTTTGCAAAATGTGGCTCGTAGGTTGGAGTTAAGTTACCCGGGCAAATATCAACTCACCAGCGAAGATAAAAAGGATGTATATTTCGTTCAATTGACGCTTACCCTACGTTGAAACTGAACTGTGTCATTATTGAAGATGAGCCCCTGGCTCGCAACCTGATGATCGATTATGTGAAGAAAGTGCCTTCACTTAATTTAGTTCAGGCCTTTTCAAATCCGCTGGAAGCGTTGGAAGCACTTCGCGCACTTTCGGTGGATGTACTTTTTCTGGATATACAAATGCCAGAGCTTACGGGAATCTCATTATTAAAAGTTCTTACTAAGAAGCCTTTCATTATTCTCACTACCGCCTATTCTGATTATGCCTTGGAGGGGTATGAACTGGATGTGGCTGATTATTTATTGAAGCCTGTTACCTTCGAACGCTTTTTGAAAGCAGTGGATAAAGTAATGCAACGCGCAGAGGCAGAATTGAAACCGGTAATTGCAATAGGTGAATCCACATCATCAGCAGCTCCGTATGTTTTTGTAAAGGATGGTACTAAATTGGTGAAAGTAACGTTGGATGAGATTTTATATGTTGAAGGGCTAAAGGACTATGTAACCATTCATACCAAAACCCAAAAGATTGTTACACTACAAAGACTTAAAACCTTAGAAGAGCAATTACCTGCCGATAAATTTATTCGCATTCACAATTCCTACATCATAGCCCTTAGCGCCATTGACGTAGTGCATAAAAATGAAGTACAGATAGGCTCAGCTTCTTTGTCAGTAGGTGACACCTACCGAAAATCTTTTAAGGAATTTATTGACAAGAAGCATTTGCAATGAAACGCTCACCCATCAACTAATTTAGCTTTAATACTTTCCAACCCCCTTTGTCTCAGTGAACCCGGCAGGAATAGCAAAATCAGAAGCGGGTAGCGTTACTTTTTTTATTTCGGTAGCTTCCATCACCATCATCATTTGAGGTGTTGTCAATTCCATTTTTAGAGGCGTTCCTTCAATACCTTCGTAATAAAGAGAGTTATTACCTTTACCCAGTCCCTGCTTCGAAAGACTCTTGAGATCCAAGCCTTTAATTTCTGTAGTCGTCCAAAAAATTTGATGTACTGTTGCACCACGCTCTGTTACTTCTACAATGTATTTGGTACACGTATAATTTAATATGTTCATAGTCTCACTTGTCTTAGTAACTACCGGTTTTGATGATGTTTTCTCAGGCTCATCATCAGAAGTTACGATATAGGTTTTTGCTTCGCGATCTAAAAAATAGGATTGTTGTTTGTCTCCCAGGTATAGCACTTCAGCAGCTATCATGCCGCCATCCAGTTTAGAAATATAATTTTTCCCTTTTATTTTTAAGGTCATGCTCTTGGGTATCATCGTGCCCATGTCTCCCCCTTGCATCATTTTCATAGCACTTTCCATCTGCGTTTTCATTTGTGGGTTCGATTCCAGCATGGCTTTCATTTGTGGACTATTCATTTGCTCTTGCATCTGTTTCATTTTAGCCTGATTGGCGGGGTCGCCCATTTCCTTTTGAGCTTTTTCCATCTGTGCTTTCATTTTCGGATCGGTTATTTCCGATTTAATCGACCAGTGAAGTGTGCCTTCAAAAGTTTGCGCCTGAATGGTGATGGTAAATGCGATAAAAAGAAAACTCAGTAATGTTTTCATAATGAATGTTTGATTTATGTAAATATAATTAGAATGATCTTGAATGTACGATTACAAAAATCAGCCCAAGATTATATCAGCGGCTTGCTTTAGCCCATCTACTTGAAATTCCGCTTTTTCATGATCTTCAATTTCATCGCCAATTTGTATAGTGCGAATGCCCAGTTGCTTTGCTGGAATAAGATCGCGCCCCCGGTCGCCAATCATCCAACTCTGAGTTGTGTCAATTGAGAAACGCGCAATCGCTTTTTCAAACATGAGCTTTCCAGGTTTGCGCGCCAGCGATGCGGTTACCGTGGGATGATGCGGACAGAAATAAAAATGATCAATCCGGTTGCCGCACATTTTTTGAAGGTAGGTATGGCAAGCTTCCATTTGAAGTTGAGTATAAATTCCCTGCGCAATACCCGACTGATTGGTGACAACTACCAATAAATATCCAGCCTGCTTTAGTTCGTTGATCGCGTCAAGCACACCCGGTAAAATTTCAAAGGCTTCAACAGTGTAGGTATAGGTTGGATTATCCTTGTTAAGTACTCCATCACGATCTAAAAAAACGCACTTGTTCATTGGCTGGCTGTAAGATTTTTTGTGAAATTCACCTTTTTCGGTTCAAGGACAAAGTATTCTATCAAAGGAACCTAAGCGATTGTCTAATTTTTGGAAAGTTCATCTTTTTGGGGATTGTTTCGCACACACTTTTATTTAGATTTGTTACCGCTGGAATTCTTTCAGATTTTAACCAACAGGCATTTGAACAACGCGATTGTCATTATACCCACCTATAATGAAAAGGAGAATATCACCCTGATCATCGACTCGGTATTTTCCTTGGCTAAGGACTTTGATGTCCTGATTGTGGACGACAATTCACCGGATGGCACAGACAAACTTGTAAAGGATCTTCAGAAAAATTATAACAGCGATCAGGTAACCCGTTTGCATTTAATGCAGCGGCCGGGTAAACAAGGTCTTGGTACTGCTTACATTGAAGGATTTAAGTTTGCCTTGCAGCAAGGGTATGAATTTGTGCTTCAGATGGATGCTGATTTTTCGCACAACCCGAAGGACTTAATTAGTTTGTATTTGCATTGTGCCGAGTGGGGTAATGATTTGGCAATCGGTTCACGCTATGCCACTGGTGTGAATGTGGTTAACTGGCCCATGGGTCGAGTGCTTCTTTCTTTTTTTGCCAGCAAGTATGTGCAGATTATTACTGGCATTCCGGTACATGACACCACTGCGGGTTTTGTTTGTTACCGCAGAAAAGTGTTGGAAACAATTCCATTGGATACCATCAAGTTTGTGGGTTACGCCTTTCAGATTGAGATGAAATTTCTAACCTGGAAATATGGCTTCCGCCTGAATGAAGTACCCATTGTTTTTACCGATCGCACCCGAGGGCAAAGTAAAATGTCGGCCGGTATTTTTAAAGAAGCGTTCTTTGGCGTGATGCAGATGACTATTCAAAGTTGGTTTAAAAAGTATATCCCTGGCTAGTCAATCAAGTCTTTTAAGGACGTAGACCTTTAGAATGAGATTCCTAAATTGAGAAAAAGCCCGCTATTAGCAGGTACCACCTCAAAGAACATGAATTTTGATCCAGTCTTTACTTTTAAACCGGCACCAATAACTATTGTAGGTCCTACTTCATTCTCATTAATAGTAATTAATTGAGTTGTAGTATATGAGGGACCTCCATTTGCTCCTATGAACGTTGTTGTTTGAACAAATTCATATGTACTAAATGATAGTATTACTCCCAATCCTGAATAAATGTATGGCCTTACTTTTCCCTGAATTTTTTGAAAATTAATGCCTATTGGAATGAGTTTTACATTATTGCGAAGCCAAGGATCTCCTTCGGCCTCTGCAATTCGCCTGTCTGAATAATTCCATCGTTGATAGGTAACTCCACTTATGAATGTTATAAGACGATTTCTTTCAGGATTGTATGAATTTCTAAACCCACTTAACCTCATGTTAACATCAGGTGTGCTCATTAACGCTGAGCCAATTGAAATGTCATAGGATATTCTTTTTTCCTCTTTATACTCATTTGTCGGAAATTGCTGTTCGTATTTTTTATTATACTCGAAAAGATCTTTTCTGATATCTGCTTCAGAGAATTTTACCTTTTCCTGATTTTGAAATTGAGTTATAGAATCATTTTTTACTTTGTTTATAAGCCCCAGATAATATAATGACTTTAGCGCAGATTCAGTTTTTGCAGATTTCTTTAGATGAACTCTTTCTCCTGAGACACTATTTTGAATATAAAACTCTTTCCCTTTTTTGGACTGAATAGTTGAGTAAAAGTTTAGTTTTCCAGTTAATGTTCTTTTGGCAAAGAACACATTGGGAGCATCATTTGAAGTAATGCGTTCGAAAAATCTACCATTTTCAAATCCAAATGATGAGACATCTTCAGCAGAGTAGATGGTTATTTGGTCATTTTTGCTGATTTTAAATTCAACTTTGTTTTTTAAAATAGCATCCGTTTGGTAAGTGATAAAACCTTTTACAGTGTCATTTTTGTTTGTCACAATAAAGCCGGGTCTTAATTCTTGGGTATGTGCTATTTTGAACGTAAAAGTTATAATTACTGTTATTGTCAGAATTTTTCTCATCAACAAAGAATATGGTTATGAAATAGTTAATTACTCGCAAAATGGTATGATAAAAATATATTTATTATATAGAATTTCAGCATTGCTCATTAGCCGTATCATTGCTTTCCTTTTCTAAAATCCAACGGAGGTTTGCGATCACCTATCATAGATTTATATTTGAAGTCGGTGCCAACAAAGCCATCCAATTCTTTTTGTGCTTTAGTAACGATGGCCGGATTATTAAAAATATCAATGCCTGTCATGGCAATGGTTTTTGCTGCATTATTCATTGCTTTGTAACCAATGCTTGTTCCACCAGTCGCCACGGCTTGCCAAGAGTGTGCAGGCACCCCAGGCACCCATGTTGCAGTTCCTAATCCTGCGGTGGGCACCACCCAAGTAATATCACCCACATCCGTTGAGGCAGGAAAGAATCCTCCGGTTTTGAATGGCTGCACTTCCCGAGCCGATTCCAAAGGAGGTACTTTAAAAGTTAACGTGCTTTGAATGTGTTTTCCAAACTCAACCTCTTCGGCTGTATAATTTACTCCACCCACTGTTTTTAAATTATTGTACATCAAGCGAGCCAGTGTTTCGTTTGGCACCAGATTAAAAGAACCGGAGATCACTTCATACTTCATTGTGGTTTCTGTTCCACTCGCTGCACCTTCCGCTGCCTTTACTATGCGGTTCCAGATTTCTTCCACCATGCGAGCATCCGGATGACGAACCATATACTCCGCTTCGGCAAAATCAGGAACAACGTTAGCCGCTAAACCACCTTTTGTAACTACATAATGAATACGGGTTTCCTGGGGCACGTGTTCGCGCATCAGGTTTACCATATAGTTCATTGCTTCCAGACCATCAAGAGCCGAACGACCTGCCTGCGGTGCAGCTGCAGCGTGCGCTGAGCGACCATAAAACCGAAACATCGTTTGCTTAATTGCCAGGCACGATTGAGGGCTTGCATCATTGGCACTGGATGGATGCCAATGCAGCACCACATCCACATCATCAAATAATCCATCACGCACCATGTATACTTTCGCGGATCCACCTTCTTCTGCCGGAGTTCCAAATAATTTTATTGTACCTACTCGTTTATTTTTTATCAACCACTCTTTAAGGGTTACTGCAGCCGCTACTGAAGCAGTTCCAAATAAGTGATGGCCACACGCATGACCGGGGCCACCTTCCACTACAATTTTCCGATCAGGGATGGAATCTTGTGAAAGTCCGGGCAAGGCATCGAATTCAGCAAGAATACCAATCACCGGACCACCACTACCATAGGTGGCAACAAATGCGGTAGGCATTTCAGAAACTCCGGTCTCAATTTTAAACCCTTCACTTTTTAAAACCCCTTGCAAACGCTCTGTACTTTGTGTTTCCAGAAACCCCAACTCGGCATACGACCAAATATCTTGCGCTACTTTTCTATACACCGGAAATTTTTTATCCAATTCGGCAACCACAAAAAGCTTATCGCGATCGGGTTTTATTTTAGGATTGATTTCGGTTTGGGCCGAAACAATAGATCCTGAAAGAATAAATAATAATAGGAGCAAAGTTTTCATGTTCGAATTTTTAGGTGACGAAAGAGGATAGGAAAGTTAATTATCCTAAAATACGTAAAACTATTTTATGCTCGACAATATTCCACGCGTGGCGGATTTCTACTTTCAACAGTAGCCATACAGTTTCATAAATCACTTAATTGTATTTAAGGATTTCAAACTCTACCCTGCGGTTGAGTTGCTTGTGTTCGTCAGTTACTTCTTGCACAATTGGTTTTGAACTTCCGAAACCGATAGCCGTAACACGGTCATGGTTTATTTGAAACTGAATTACCAAGTACATTTTGATCGCATCGGCACGGGCTTGAGAAAGTTTAAGATTGGCTTCTTCTTTCCCGGCCGAATCGGTATGTCCTGAAATTTTTAGTTTAAAGGATGGATGGTCAATTAAGAAGTTAGCGATCTTATCTAAATCAGAATGCATCTCAGGTAAAATATTGGCTTTTCCATTTTCAAACTCCAGGGATTGAAATGCAATTTTGCTTTCTATCGGCTCAGCAACTTTGTTGATTTCCAATTCTCCCTCTAGAAAAAATAATTCCTCTATCCTGAAAAAGTCATCACCCTGAATGATCAATAAATAGTTTCGTTTATTAATTAAGTTAAAATCAAATGTGCCATCCTCACGAATAAATTTTGGTGCTACCTCAATACCTTCATCTAAATCGATCACAGATACTATACCCTTTACAGATTTTCCTTGTGGATCTTTTAAACTACCTTTTAGTTGTGTGACTGCATGAGGTTGTGCTTCCATGGGCACAGGAAAAGAATACAAATCCAGATTCTTACTATCCTCTTCTACCGAGCGGGCATAATAAAGATCTTTAGATTTTGAATCGATGGTGAAATAGTATTCGCTTCCACCCCCATTTACCAGGGGTCCAGTATTGAGCGGTTCGTTCCAATTATTTTTATAGCGATACGATTTATAGATATCGAACTCACCAAAGTTTAGAGGATGACCATTGGAACTAAAATACAGAACATTAAACGTGTGATGGAAAAATGGACTCACTTCGCTTTGAACTGTATTGATAATGGGGCCGGCATTAAGTGCTTTTTGCCATTCACCTTTTGAATTTTTTATTGCGAAGAAAATATCTGACAGGCCAAACGTGCCCACCCGGTTGGAGGCAAAGAATAATGTATCGCCTCCATGTGTAAGGGATGGATGCGAATCCCAGCCGCTGCTATTAATGTTTGGCCCCAGGTTTTTAACATCTCCCCAGGTACTGTCTGCTTTAAGTTTCGCTACGTACAAATCGCAATTGCCTAATCCATCAGGAGCATTGCAACGTGAGAAGTAAAGAAGTTTTCCATTCTGACTTAAGCAAGCTGAACCTTCGTTGAATTCTGTATTGATGCTGGAAAAAGGCTGAGCGTCCGACCAATAATTTTCTGCCTTTAAACTGAAAAATAAATCTTCGTTGTAGGTATGATCAAATTTTTCATTGCGCTTGGATGTAAAAAGAATGAGGTCATCTACATTGCCAACCGTTGGCCCGTAGTCTTCTTTATCAGAATTAATAAATCCACCCATATTTACTAAAATTGATTGCGGCTGACGAAGTGTATCAATGTCTTTTCGATATTCAACAAGCTTATAATAAAAATCCAAGGGCACATAATTTTCTTTCTTGTTGGGATCAAGCATCTCATATCGCTTATAAATATTTTGAATGTCTAATCCTTGCTGATGATGTTTGAGTACCAATTTATAAAGAAGTAGTGATTCACCCGGTGCGCCATGTGTTTCTGAAAGTTTGGCCAATCGCCAAATCATGGCAACGTTTTTACTAAAGTTCTCAATCCCAAAATTCCGTACATATTCTTTAAGTTCTTGATACATGAGTTTCTCCTTTCCGGGTGTATCTAGGCTCCTTATTTTTTGGAGCTTAGCATCGTTCTTGTAGAACATCATCTTATTTACATTCGGGAAATTGAATATGTCAGACTGGCTGTAGATGGTGATGGAGTCATTTAAGGCAACGACACCACCTTTTTTCAACCCTTTTTTTTCTTTTTGCGCAAAAACATTAATGTGGAGGCCGAACATCACCACCAAAAGCACTAATAAACAAGGTCTTGTATATCTCAAGGTGTATTTTAATGTGTTCAATTCAGTCGAAAATTGAAATAAATTTGCCTGATAACCAAAACATTGGCATACCGATTGACCCATACCGTGTTCTATAAATATTAATTGGAGACACCCTTTTTTTGTGTCAAATTGGCACTCGTAATATATGTTTAAATCCCTTGCAATAGCACCCATGGTTCAGGAAGATTCAGAAGAATTAATTCAATTAATTAACCCCGAGCAGGAATCTGATCTTAAGCCTGAAGACCTTCCATCCGAGTTATCGATTCTTCCTATAAAAAATACTGTGCTGTTTCCCGGAGTGGTAATTCCAATTACAGTGACCCGCCAAAAATCAATTCGATTGATCAAGAATGCCTATCAAGGCAATCGAATTATTGGTGTAATCGCACAAAAAAACAAACTGGCTGAAGAGCCTGGTATGGATGACCTATATCGGTTTGGTACCGTTGCACGCATTATTAAAATGCTTGTGTTGCCCGATGGGAATACAACGATCATCATTCAAGGAAAAAATAGGTTTCAGATTCAGGAGTTTTTGCAGGATGAGCCTTACATGACTGCGCGCATCGATTTGCTTACCGAGCCTGATCTTGATTTGGAAAGCAAAGAGGTGAAAGCGTTGGTGCAGTCATTGAAAGATGCAGCACTAAAAATCCTGAAATTGAATCCTGAAATTCCACAAGAAGCTCAGGTGGCGTTAGATAATATTCAGAGCACTGGTTTTTTGATTCATTTTCTTTCCTCTAACCTAAATGTAGATGTAGGCGATAAGCAAAAGATTCTTGAGACAATTAATATTGTAGAACGAGGTACGTTGCTTCTTCAATTTATGCTGAAGGAAATTCAGATGTTGGAGATTAAGCATGAGATTCAAAAGAAAGTACATACCGACATTGATCAGCAACAACGTGATTATTTTTTACGTCAGCAGATCAAAGTATTACAGGATGAACTTGGGTATGATGGCCCCGATAAAGAAGTTGAAAAACTTAGAAAACGGGGCGATGAGAAGAAATGGCCAAAGAGTGCAAGGGATCATTTCAATAAAGAGCTCGATAAATTATTGCGTATTAATCCGCAGGCGGCTGAGTTTCCGGTTTCGATGAACTATGTTGAGTTCATGCTCGATTTGCCATGGAATGAATTTACGGTAGATGATTTTGATTTAACACGGGCCAAAAAAATTCTGGATAAGGATCATTTTGGTTTAGAGAAAGTTAAGACCCGCATTATTGAGTATTTAGCGGTGCTTAAGTTAAAAAAAGATATGAAGGGTCCCATACTTTGTTTGTATGGTCCTCCCGGGGTTGGTAAAACTTCATTGGGTAAATCGATTGCTAAATCGCTGCAAAGAAATTACATACGTATGTCACTGGGTGGTGTGCATGATGAAGCGGAGATTCGCGGCCATCGCAAAACCTACGTGGGTGCCATGCCAGGTAAAATATTATCAAACATCAAGAAAGCAAAATCAAGTAACCCCGTTTTTATTTTAGATGAAATTGATAAGGTTCGTTCGGATTTCCGTGGCGATCCATCTTCGGCTTTGTTAGAGGTATTAGATCCTGAGCAGAATAATACGTTTGGCGATAATTATTTAGATGTTGAGTACGACCTATCGAAAGTATTATTTATTGCTACCGCCAATTCATTGGAAACCATTCATCCTGCGTTGCGCGATCGGATGGAAATAATTGAACTAACCGGTTACACCGTTGAAGAAAAACTTCAGATTGCCATACGTCATTTAGTGCCTAAACAATTGGCCGAGCATGGACTGAAAGCAAGACAAGTAAAATTCAAAAAAGAGGCACTTACCAAGATTATCGAAAGCTACACACGTGAATCGGGAGTCAGAAACCTGGAACGAAAAATTGGTTCAGTGATTCGAAGCGTAGCCAAGTCGGTGGCCATGGAGGAAAAATTTGAAAAAGAAATAACTTCTGCATTTGTGGTAAAAGTTTTGGGCGGTGAAATTTTTGACGAAGAACTTTATCAAGGCAATGATATAGCAGGTGTGGTTACAGGATTAGCCTGGACTCAAGTGGGTGGAGATATCTTATTTGTTGAGTCAAGTTTAAATCAAGGGAAGGGCGGACTAACAATTTCAGGGCAGTTGGGTGATGTGATGAAGGAATCAGCAGTAGCAGCTTTGTCATATTTAAAATCAAATGCAAGATCATTGGGTATCGACAACCGAATTTTTCAGCAATATGATTTACACATCCACGTTCCGGCTGGTGCTGTACCCAAAGATGGACCCTCTGCGGGTATCACGATGCTCACTTCGTTAGCTTCAATTTTCACCCAACGAAAAGTGAAAGGAAAATTGGCGATGACGGGTGAAATTACCTTGCGCGGGAAAGTGCTTCCGGTAGGAGGAATCAAAGAAAAAATATTGGCTGCCAAACGAAGTGGCATTAAGGAAATAATCTTAAGCCAGAAGAATAAACGCGACATAACAGAAATCGAGAAAACATACATTAAAGGACTAACCTTTCATTATGTAGATACAGTTGATGAGGTTTTAAAAATTGCTTTGTTGAAAGAGAAAGTAGCTAAGCCGCTTGACTTTGTATTAACAGAGGCGAAACCTGAGAAACCCTAATTTATAACCGGATGCTATCAGCTACTTATCTCACACCCCAGCAAATTGTTAAAGAACTTGACAAGTATATAATCGGACAACATGAAGCGAAGCGGAACGTAGCCATTGCGCTACGCAATCGCTGGAGGAGGATGAATGTTGCATCGGATCTTCAGAATGAAATTGTTCCTAATAATATTTTATTGATTGGGGCGACAGGCGTAGGTAAAACAGAAATTGCACGTAGGCTTGCTCGAATTGCGGATGCACCCTTCGTAAAAGTAGAGGCCTCTAAGTTTACGGAGGTAGGATACGTGGGTCGTGATGTGGAGAGTATGGTACGCGATCTGGTTGAACAATCGGTAAACATGATTAAAACCAAGAAGAAGGAAGAAGTAAAGGAGCGTGCGGCCCACGCTGTTGAAGAAATTATTTTGGATGCCCTGATTCCGCCCATGCGTCAGAAAGCAACAGGATTTCCGGTTACTACGGAAGAGGCGAATGGAGTGCCAGCAAGCGATGTAGAGTTAAATGAGCGTACAAGAAATTTATTTCGTGAGAAGATAAAGAATGGCGAACTGGAGGATCGTAAGATTGATATAAATATTAAGCCAAGTGGAAATACTGGAGTAGGAATGATTGGAGCGGGCATGATGGATGAAGTATCGATGATGAACCTTCAGGACATGATTAGTGGCATGATGCCTAAGAAGGCCAAGAAAAGAAAAGTGACAGTAGCGGAAGCCAGAAAAATTTTGTTTGAAGAAGAAGCTTCCAAACTCATTGATATGGATGAGGTAAAGGAAGAAGCGATACGCAGAGCGGAAGATGCAGGAATTATTTTTATTGATGAGATTGATAAGATTGCTTCAGGATCAGGCAAGAAGGGAGGCAGCGGCCCGGATGTAAGTCGCGAAGGTGTTCAACGTGATTTATTACCTATTGTGGAAGGCAGTACGGTAAACACAAAATATGGAGTGATTAAAACAGATCAC
Source organism: Cyclobacteriaceae bacterium (assembly GCA_016787755.1). Taxonomy (GTDB): domain Bacteria; phylum Bacteroidota; class Bacteroidia; order Cytophagales; family Cyclobacteriaceae; genus ELB16-189. The sequence goes on from JAEUUA010000004.1 coordinate 171,986, forward strand.
GTGCTTTTTGTTGCAGCAGGTGCATTTCATACTGCAAAACCCTCTGATCTAATCCCCGAGTTGCAAGGACGATTTCCAATTCGGGTTGAGTTGACCAATCTTACTAAAGAAGATTTCGTACAGATTTTAAAGGAACCTAAGAATGCGTTGACCAAACAATATCATGCCTTGTTTGAAGCAGAGGGGGTTGTCATTGAGTTTGAGGATGAAGCTATTAATGAGATTGCACAGTTTGCATTTGATATCAATGCGGAAGTTGAAAATATTGGTGCGCGCAGATTGCACACCGTAATGAGTCGTTTGTTGAATGAGTTTTCATTTGACGTTCCAGACATCATTAAAGCCGGAGCTAAAATAACAATCACCCAGCAACTTGTTAAGGATAAACTTACTGGCTTTGTAAAAAATAAAGATTTAAGCGAATACATTCTCTAAGTATGATTCGCATATGTTCTGTGCTGATCGCTATTTGGGTGTGTATCCCTTCGGCTCATGCACAAACAGACTCATTGCGAGACATCTACATTAAACAGTTTCCGGATAAATTTTTCATTTGGCCATTGTTAAAGAAAAGAGAAATCTCCTTTAGCCTTAATAGTCGTGACGACAAGGGAAAGAAACTTACCTATAAACCAAATACTTCGTTCAGTGCCGGAATAGGTTTTTACATTTTTGAAATAGCAACTGAAGTGACTTTTGCGGTTCCCATTGATGAACAGAGCAACGCTACGTATGGAGCCAGTGATGCCCGCGATCTTCAAATCAACACGTTAGGTAAGAGCTGGGGTATTGATCTCTACAGCCAAAAATATTCAGGATTCTATGCTCCTAATCCTGCTCCAAGCCCAACATCACCTGATCGTTTTATTAAACGATCCGATATTGAGTTGAAAAATACTGGAATTAACCTGCGATATATTCTTAACAAAAATAAATTCTCGCTCAGATCTGCTTACAATTATTCTGAGCGTCAACTTAAAAGTGCGGGCTCTGTTATCATTTCAGGTACCGTAAATACCTTTCGCTTACAAGCGGATTCCTCTGTACTGAATCAGGTGTATGCACCAGGCATTTCGACTACTTCAACATTTAAAGATTTTCAGTACACAGCCTTTAGCATGGCACCAGGTTATGCGTATAGCTTAATCTATAAGTCCTTTTTCCTGAACGGAACGTTTTCGATGGGTCCTGCACACTATTGGATTTCTTACACGGCTCCAAATCAAGCTACTCAATATAACATAACACTCAATACCTTTGCTGATGTGCGTATCGCGATCGGGTATAACAGCGATCGCTTTTTTGGTGGAATGAGTTTGGTAGCGCAAACGCGTGATATTCGATTTGATGAAATTCATTTTGCTAATGGGACCACAGCTTTTAAACTTCTGGTTGGGTATCGATTTGGTGAAGTAGGAATTCTGAAAAGGAGTGCCAAAGACTATTTCAGTTTGAAATAGAGCTGATAGATATCAATTTTATAATTGAGCAGCGAGGGCAACAAATGCTTTTTTTATATAGCATAGCAGTTAGTGGCCAACAACCATATCAGATTGTTTTGTTGTTGTGAAATTCTCAACCCGCACAGCAACATTTTCCCGAATGTTCATATAAAAGAAATTGATATCAGCCCGATGCCACACTTTGTGCCTAAATAACCAACTGCCTTTTATATTAGGTCTGCTCACCCACAATATACCCTGATGATTTTGGGCATCCACGAGATGTGGGGCGTAGGTAAATTTTAACCCAACACCTCCTTTATTCAATTCATTTGAGGTGTAGTCTTCGTTGGCATTCCAGAGCAAAGGGTTAATGGATAGTGCATTCCGATAACGTTCGTAGTTTTTAGGGATGTAGTTGCGGGCAAACGTATTCCAGGATGCCCATACACCTATTTCGTCTGGTGATTTGGTTGGTGAAATATTCTTAAATGCTTGTGGCGAGATGGCCCGACCAATCAGATACGCAGCGACCAATTGGTTTTGTAATTCTTTTCCATCAAAATAATCCTGTAACAATCGCTCGCCATGGTAACTCCCTTGACTGTGCGAGGCGATGACTATGGGTCGGCCTTCGTTATAATTTGCCAAATAATATTCAAAGGCTGCTTTTACATCTTCATAAGCAAGATCAAGTGCTTTTTTGCCATCTTCTTGGTTTGGTGTATAAAAAGCAAATAAATGTGCTTGTCTATAATATGGAGCAAATACCCGGCATGCACCATTAAATGCTGTTGCCTGATTTAATAGAGTTGATCGTTGAATATTATTATTTAATTCGGCATCATTAACATCAGCATTCCACTGGTATTCATTTTTTGGAGTTCCGGTAAAAATGGTGGGGTAAACAAAAAACACATCCGCTTTAGCGGATGCTTGATCGTTAGTAAGCGTTGACTTTCTGGGAGTGCTATCGGCTGCATCAACTTTGGTTGGTAAGGCTGCCCATGATTCAGACCTACTATAATCGGGGGCAGTTGGAATTGGAGAATTCTGATACCTCATTTTTAACGTATGCGTTTTAACGCTGCATGAAAAAATAAGTAATGGAAGAAAAAAAGTAAGGATTAATTTTTGCATAAAGTTTAAATCTGAAATTATATTTCTATCCATTCATCTTCAGGATGTCCAATGGCTGTATAGGTGGTTCGAACGGGAACTTCAAGAAACGGGTAAGTTACTTTAGAAAGGAAAAGACCTTGTGGGAATGCGGGCTCAAAAATTTTAGGCGTCTCACGGGTAATGAAATAGCTTTCAAATTCTTCCAGGCTAAGTTTGTTTTGCCCTATCAATAAAAGCTTGGCTACAATAAAACGCACCATGCGCCCCAGAAAGCGATCAGCAGAGATCTGGAATCGCAAACGATCAACATTCTTATCGGCAAATAATAAAGCAGAGGTAACCTTGCAGATAGTATGGCGATGTAGATCAGGAGTTTTACAGAATGCACGGTAGTCATTGTATTGGGTTAATAAAGCCACCGCCTGTTTCATTTTATCCAAATTCAATGTTGGCTCCATGTATAGAGTACTGATACTATTTAGAAACGGATCTTTATAAGTATGAATAAAGTAATCGTAACGCCTTTGAGTAGCATCAAATCGAGCGTGTTGATTGTCATCAACCCGAAGTATTTCAAAAATACTTATATCGCCCGGTAACTGCTTATTAAGTCTAAACATAAGATCGTAGTCCCACTTATCCTTCGCATCCATATGAAAGAAGAACTGACTGGCGTGTACTTGCGCATCGGTGCGACCGCACCCCATAATGGATATGGGTTCTTTTAAAATAACGCCTAGCGTTTCCTCAATTACTTCCTGCACGCTCCCCACATTGGACTGGCGTTGCCAACCCCGATATCTAAATCCGTTAAACCCAATGTGGAAGAAGAAGCGCATTTCGCATAAAAATACTACTATTTGGTCTGATGCATATTATTTTCGTTCTTGAGTGCTGGAAGCTCCGTACTGGATACTCGATAGCCCAACGTCCAGAAACCAGCGGCCAGAATCAAAATAATCTTCTATGAAAAAATTAATTTTAACCCTTATCGCTTTATCATTTGGCTTCGCGCTACTTGCCCAAGCCGGAAAAGTAAAAGATAATCTTTCGTTGCCCAGCAAACTATTAAAAGGCGATCGCAAGTATGCCATCTATTTGCCACCCGATTATGAAACTTCGGATCGCAGTTACCCGGTGCTTTATTTATTGCATGGCGCTGGCGATGATCAAACCGGCTGGGTTCAGTTTGGAGAAGTACTTCATATTGCCGATAAATCCATTGCCGATGGAACAGCAACTCCCATGATCATAGTAATGCCGGATGCAAACACAGGGCAGCGTGGTTATTTTAATGATTTAAAAAATGAATGGAGGTATGAAGATTTCTTTTTCGATGAGTTTATGCCCTTTATAGAAAAGGCCTATCGCATTAAAAAGGAAAAACGTTTTCGGGCAGTTGCGGGGCTCTCTATGGGTGGCGGTGGTTCCTTTATGTATGCATTACATCATCCCGAGTTATTTTCTTCGGCCTGTCCGCTAAGCGCCTACATTGGTCCTCTTACATTGGCCGATGCCAAAGCTGGACTTGAGCGAAGTAATCAGAAAGGAACAGATGCTGAAATTGAAGCCTACTTTAATAAACATAATGCTATTTCATTAGTTAATAACATGAAGGATGACCAGAAAAAAGCGGTGCGTTGGTACATTGATTGTGGCGATGATGATTTTCTGTACGAAGGAAACTCCCTCGTTCACATTGCCATGAAGAAGAAAGAAATACCGCATGAGTTTCGGGTACGCAATGGAGCCCACACCTGGACATATTGGAGAGAGGCATTACCTACTGTGCTGAGTTTTGTTTCGGATGCGTTTCATCAATATTAGGAGGTTCATCGAATCATCAATATTTCTTTAATTTTATATTGGTAGTAAGAATTTTTAACCCAACCATTCGTTTAAATATAAATCATATTGTGCCAGTGAATAAAAATTGCGTCAATTTTTTACTTTGTCTAGTTATTGTTTCTGCAGCTTCTGCACAAGAGGATTTCCTTCTTTCCGTACTGAATGAAGAACTTAATCGAGAAGTGGTAGGATTTAGCAAGGCTGATTTGCCACCCTATTTTATTTCGTATCGGGTGAATGATATGGCTTATACACAGATACAATCATCTTTTGGCAGTTTGGTTCAATCCCATACAAGTAAGAACCGCTTGCTGTTTACAACAGTCCGGGTGGGTAACTATCAGCAAGACAATACACATCCTGCTGGAGACCGGAGATGGGGTAATGAGGGGGGTGATGGGCGCTCGATACAGCTAGCCGTAGATGATTCAAAAGAGGCAATTCAGTATACCATCTGGCGTGCTACACAAAATAATTACCGCAATGCACTCGAATCGTATCGCTCTATAAAAAACACAATCCAAACTACAAAAAGCAAGTTTGATGATTTCTCAAAAGCCCCTGTTGAAAAATATTTTGAGAATCCGCTTACAGAATTATGGTTTGATAAAACGGAGTGGGAGAATAAAATCCGAAAATATTCTGAGCCATTTTTAAAAAATTCTAACCTGGTAACGGGCGATGTTAGCCTTCAATTTGTTAGTGACCGAAAGTATTTTGTTTCTTCTGAAGGTACTCAGGTCGTTCAAAATATGCGATATGTATATCTCTCGATCAATGCAAGCATCCGAGCAACCGATGGTGATATTGTTCCTTTGCACAGTTCATTTTTCGCTTTCTCACCTTCGGGATTACCCGATGACAAAGCGGTGCTAGCCGAAGTAAATAATGTTATTGGCAAATTGATTGAACTAAAAAAGGCACCGCTGGCCGACCCGTATAGTGGCCCTGCAATTTTGGACGCGCAGGTTAGCGGGGTATTCTTTCATGAAATTTTTGGGCACCGGGTAGAAGGAGAGCGGTTGCGCAACGATATGGATAGCCAAACATTTAAAGAGAAAATAAATAATTCCGTATTAAATAAAACACTAAGTGTTGTGTTTGATCCCACTAAATCCGAGTTTGATGGAAAACCCTTGAATGGATTTTATCGATACGATGATGAAGGGGTGAAAGCTCAACGTGTGATGGTGGTCGACAAAGGTATACTTAAAACTTTCTTGATGTCACGCTCCCCGCTTGAAACAATTAAAACCTCTAATGGGCATGGGCGATCCGATGCCAGTTCTGATCCCGTATCAAGACAATCCAACTTGATTGTAGAGACAAACAAACCGGTTCCATTTACCGAGTTGCGAAAGATGTTAATTCAGGAAGCAAAGAAACAAGGTAAAGGATATGGCTACTATTTTAAAAGTGTAGTGGGTGGGTTTACGACTACCGATCGATTTAATCCAAATGCCTTTAATATTTTCCCTACGGAAGTGTACCGGATTTATACGGATGGAAGACCTGATCAATTAGTACGAGGAGTTGACTTGATTGGTACGCCACTGGCTATGTTTGCTGAAATAACTGCTGCAGGAAATCAATCCGAAATTTTTTCAGGTTTTTGTGGAGCTGAATCAGGCAGTGTTCCGGTTACCGCTATTTCACCGGCCTTGTTTGTACGAAGAATTGAAACTCAGAAAAAGCCACAGGCCGATATTGAGTCAACCTTATTAGAAAGTCCCACCGTAAAAGATTAATGAATAGGTATGCGTAGGATCATCCTCATAATATTTTTAAGCAGTCTGCAGGTTTTAGTGTTTGCACAGAAGAACACAATAGAGAAGGCCATGCAAGACGAGTTGGATCGTAGCATGAAAGACCTTCGGTTGGATACGCTGGAAAAACCATTTTATATAAGTTGCACCATTCAGGATGTTAAAGTGTATTCGATCACGGCCGTATTAGGCGGCATTGTTAACTCGTCCGAAAACTCGAGTCGAGGAAAAGGAAACCGGGTATTGATCGGTGGATATGAATTTAATGACGAAAGTTTTGATAATAATTTGTTTTCAACACCTGAGGCGAATGATATTGATGTTCCGCTGGATGATGATTATTTAGGCATACGCAGGGCTATATGGGTTTCAATTGACAATGTCTATAAAAGTGCTTCGCGTCAGTTTGCCAAGAATCAGGAAATGCTGAAAGACCAAAAGAAACCATTGGAGGAACTTCCACATCGCAGGTTTGAAAAAGTTGCTCCATTTCAAATAACCACCGATTACACACCTGTGGCGTTTGATGAAAAAAAATGGGAACAGATCCTTAGGCAATTAACAGATCGATTTAAAACTACAGACTATCCCGGGTCAACCTTGCAATTAAATTTTGTTCAAGGATTTGAATATTTTGTAAGCAGCGAGGGCACTCACATTAAATCACCCATCCATCAGGCAGTTTTACAATTGTCAATTTTTGGAAAAGATTCCGATGGTGGGATAGTCTATGATCAATCCATGTGGTGTGGATTTAGTCCTGATGATTTTCCGTCCGTGGCCGAACTTCAATCAGCCATCAAGGCAAAAATTGCTCACCTGGATCAGGTTCAGAAAATGAAAAAGTTTGATGATGAGTACAGTGGTCCTGTTTTATTTGAAGGTGCACCGGTGGCTGATATCCTTTCGGGAATATTATTTATGAGTCGTGATGGATTGTTATATGATAATAACATTCAAGGCCTTACGGGCATGCGTCCGGATACGCGCAATTCAATGGAGTCAAAAATTGGTAAAAACGTAGTTTCACCATCTATAAGTGTAAAAGCATTGTCAAAGAAGCAACACTACAAGGAGACAAAATTGTTAGGAGCTTTTCAAGCTGATTCAGAAGGAACTCCACCACCGGATGAATTAGTGTTAGTCGAAAAGGGAATCTTGAAAGATATGCTGAATGACCGCACACTAACGTCATCCACGCAAAAAGCGAACGGCCATCGTGATGGGCCAGGAGTGATTCAGGTTTCAATGAGTGAATCGATTCCTACAAAAGACATGAAAGAAAAATTGATTTCGCAGGCAAAAGAGGCTGGCCTTGAGTTTGGATTGATGATTAAAAACGAGTCTATTGGCCGCATCGGTATGTTCAATGTATATAAGGTAAATGTTGCCGATGGTTCCGAAGAACTTCTGCGCAACGCACGTTTTTCGTCACTCTCTATGAAAAACCTTCGCAAGGTGTTGGGCAGTTCGGAAGAAGCTATTTACAATACACCTTCTCTGGGAAATAATTCTAAATTCACTTCATACATTGTGCCCAAGAGTTTGCTCATGACAGATGTTGATATCATGAGTGCAGATCTTCCTTCCTTCAATGAGAAGGAGTTTGTAAAGGATCCGCTCCGTAAAGATTAAATCTCTCAGAAGTTTCCATGTTTTTAAATCAAGGTGTAGGGTGAGTATTTCCATGTTAACTTGCGGGTAAAGAAGTTGATGTAGCATGAGCAGGTGGTTAATTTATAGTATTTCACTGTGTATAAGCGTAAGTACGAGTTTTGCTCAGTTAAACCCTGTTCGCACGGCTGCAAAGAGATTGCAGGATGGAAAATGGGAAAGGTCGCACCGACTGCTCCAAAAAGTGTTACGCAAAGATTCAACGGATGTAGAAGGTAATTTTGTTACGGCCAATTGGTTTTTAGCACAACGGAACCCAGAATTTCAATTAGACTCAGCGGATCGGTATGCGCGCAAGACTATCACGTACTATTATTTGGTTGAAAGCAGAGATCGGGAAAAGCTTCAACGAGTTCCTATTGATAGTTTAATCTTACAGTCACTTCGCGAAAAAATTGATAGCCTGGCTTTTCAGCATGCTAAACTTATTAATACCGAAGGAAGTTATAACCGATTTATTAATTCATTTCCGAACGCTCTTCAGCATGAGATGGCCATTGAACTACGCGATGAAGTGAGTTTTTTAGAAGCTTTGAAAATGAATACCTATTCAAGCTTTGATGATTATTTAAATCGATACCCTGCCTCGCACCGTGCGCAAGAAGCAAAAGAACGGTATGAGAAATTATTATTTGATGAGAGGACGAAAGATAAAAAGCTCGCGAGTTATAAATTATTCCTTACCAGGTATCCATCCAGCCCGTATGCTGCAAAAGCTGAACGGGAAATCTTTGAGTTAACTACTGCCAATGGTGAGCCCGAGACTTTCTTTCAATACCTAAGAGAATATCCCAAAGGACATTATGCAAAATTTGCGCGTGATCTTGTCTATCATTTATTCAAAGAGACCGATGAAAAAATTCCTTCTATTATAGAGACAGACTCGCTTCGTGACGTAATTAAGGTGAGTTCAAAATTCTGGATTCCTTTTTATAAAAATGAATTGTATGGATTTATGGATCAGGACGGAAAGGAAACGCTGGCACCCAGGTTTGAGGAAATTGAAGAAGAATACAAATGTGGTGCTATTAATGATGATATAGTGACTTTTAAATCAGGTGTGTTTAGTCGCACAGGAAAAAAGTTAGCAGAGCCAGACACTAAGATAACTAGTATCGGCTGGGGTTTTTTAATGGCCGAAGCAAAATCGTGCAGGTGGCTGATTCATAAGTCAGGCGCTGTACTGATTTCAGATTGTTATGATGATTTTGAGATTGTAGGTAATAATTTTATTGCAGCAATAAGCAATAAGCAATGGAAATTATTTACGCTCACAGGGCGATTGCTCAATATCGATGGTGTAACGGAAGTGAAGGAAATTGAAGGGATAATTGTGCTTACCCGCTTTGGAAAAAAAATCCTGACCACGGCTCAGCAACTATCAGGGTTGGTCAATGGAATTGAATTAAATGAAGAGCTTGTATTTGATGATGTACAGGCGATGAGCAAGGGCTTGTTGCTTGCTCGCAATGGTTCCTTGGAAGGTATAATTAATAGTCAACTCAAATTTATTGTCCCATTAGATCGGCATGTACTTACCAAAACTTCTTTCGGCTTAATAGAGAAGCTACCTACGGGGACTAAGGTACATGGCTTATCAGCTGAATTAGAGAACCAAAACTGGCATAGGGTTTATTATCATCGCGATTGGTTGGTGTTAACCCGCGAAGGAAGATTGCAGTTGTTCAACGTCTCCACCAAGAAAATGGTGTTGATGAAAGCAGACACCATTTGGTTTGATCGAAGTCTGGCGTTCGTGCAAACTAACCAAGCTACAAAGGTGTATTTAACAGCAAACCACTCTATCGATTTGCAACCGGATTCAAAAATCAGTTTTATTAATGCACGCGATTCCGTTCAGTTCTTTTTTACGGACAGCAAGAATAAACGCACGGTATTTAGTGTGGCAAGTGGCGATCAATTATTTAATACTGAGTATGAACTAACGGAGACAATTGGTGCTGATTTTTTTATAGTCTCAAAAGGAAACAGGAAAGGGGTGTTGGGTCGCAATGGAAAAGTAGTAGTTCCCGTGGAGATGGATGCTATCATTCAAACTCCAGCCGGCCAACTTTCCTTATTAAAGGATAAAAAGTTTGGATTGTTTGATCTGGCAAGTCGCAGGTTGATCAAACCGGTATATGAACGCAACGTTACTCTGCTAAACAGGAATCACTTGATTGTTTATAAGGATGGATTTTTTGGCTTGATCGGATGGGATTCTAAACCCATTACAAAATTTGAGTTTGCAGAAGTTGTGCCGTGGAGTGATAAAGTAATTTGGATAAAAAAGAATTTTCAATGGTTGCTGATCAATTATGAAACTGAGGAAGTAATCTTAGATCGCATCCGTGATTTTTCCTGGTTGCGAAATAGTGCCGAGGAAAAACTGGTACGGGTGCATCGCGAAAATTATTATGGAGTTATTAGCAATAGGAAGGGATTGATAATAGCGCCTACATTTCACGATCTTATTAATCTGGGAACAGAAGAGATACCTTTTTATTTTACTGAAAAAAGTGTGGAAGAAGCGGGCATCTATGTAGTAATTTACTATGACCATACCGGAAAGTTGGTACGCAGGCAAGCCTATGAGGAAGAGGAGTACGATCGCATAGTTTGCAACGCACATTAGTTATACCCAAATCTGACCTTTCAAATAACTTTGCTATGTTAGCTATACTTGTTTTATTAAAAATGCTGATTATTGTACCATGAAGAATTTAAAAATGCTGATCGTGATGATTGCTATCAGTGCACCGTTGTTTTCACAGAACCAACCGAAGTTGGTAGTAGGTATTGTGGTGGATCAGATGCGACAAGAATATCTCTATCGCTATGAAAGTAAATATGGTGAGAACGGTTTTAAGCGGATGATGAATGAAGGCTTCATGTTGAAGAACGCGCATTACAATTATGTGCCCACCGAAACCGGACCCGGACATGCTTCAATCTATACCGGCACCACACCTTCAACCCACGGGATTGTAGGAAATGACTGGTATGATAGGGCAACAAAAACAAATGTGAATTGTGTGAACGATCCAAACCAGAAAGCTGTGGGTACGGAGTCGGGTGGCAGCGTATCGCCCTGGCGGATGCTTTCAACAACCATCACCGATGAACTGAAGTTGGCAACTCAACAACGGGCAAAAGTTGTGGGTGTTTCTATTAAAGACCGTGGTGCTACGCTGCCCGCAGGACACATGCCCGATGGTGCGTATTGGTATGATGGCCTGACGGGCTCAATGATTACAAGCACATATTACAAGCAAAAACTACCAGACTGGGTAACTAAATTCAATAATCAAAAACTGCCCGATCAATACTTGAATCAAGTATGGAATACATTGCTTCCAATTAATCAATATGTAGAATCGGCACCGGATGATTCACCGTATGAAGGAAAATGGAAGGGAAAAGATAAGCCAACATTTCCGTACGATCTGAAAGAGCTAAGAAAGCAAATGGGACAGTATAATTTGCTTGCTATGACCCCCTGGGGAAATACCTTTGTGGCAGAGTTTGCAAAGGCTGCACTACTAAATGAAAATTTAGGGAAGGATGATGTTACTGATTTTTTAGCCATCTCGTTTTCTAGTCCCGATGCAGTAGGTCATGCGATGGGACCTGATGCGGTAGAAGTGGAAGACGTTTACTTGCGTTTAGATAAAACACTGGAAGATCTTTTTGCTTTCTTGGATAAAGAAGTGGGTAAGGGTGCCTACACCGTATTTCTTACTGCCGATCATGGAGTATCGCACGTGCCCCAGTACTTAAAAGATTTACGCATTCCGGCCGGGTATTTTCGACCTGCATATCTTAAAGCAGGGTTGAATGAACACCTACAAAAATATTTTCCGAATAAATTAATCATTGAGGAACTAACCAGCGATCAGGTGTATATCAATCAAGATGTGTTTGATGGCGATCCAAGATCATCGGGCATTGATTTGTTTGTGGCTACTGATTTGATTTCTAAATATTTGCTTTCCAGCGAAGGCGTTGCCCAGGTTTTCACGTCACCCACGCTACGCCAGGTGAGTACCGATGAGAAAGGCATCCGTGGAAATGTGGTGCGCGGGTTTAATGCAAAGCGCTGTGGCGATATTGCGTTTGTGTTGGAGCCAGGTTGGTTGTCGTGGGGGGGAGTTACGGGCTCAACTCATGGTTCTACCTACACCTATGATACGCACATCCCGATTTTATTTTATGGCAATGGCATTAAGAAAGGAAGTTCTTCTGGATTTCATACCATTACCGATATAGCACCTACACTCTCTGTGTTGTTAAAAATTAAATTCCCAAGTGGCTGCTCGGGTCAACCGATTGTGGAGATTGTGGATTGAGATATTTAAGGATACAGGAATCTGTCAGATCGTAAGATCTGACAGCAAGGCAGATTTGACTAAGGCGCAGTTTTAAGAAGCGCAGAGTTCCCGAGGCGGGTAACTCTGCGAGGAAAAAGAAACAATGCAGATCACTGGTGAAGGTCCTCTCTTTTGGAAAGTTCAAAAAGAGAATTTTTAAAATAATTAATATCAAAAATTATGCAACTATTTGTAGGGAATATTCTTGTGGCTCTATATGGAGCGGTGTCTTTGTTGGTATCGTTCTTTATTTTAAGGAAGATATTTTTTAATAAGCCCAAAGAATTTAAAAAATCCCTGATCACTGATTTTAGACTTTTGTCTTTCAGAATAACGATTATTAACATTGCGGGAGTGGTAACGTTTCTGGGGTTTACAATTCTTTCATCGCTAAAGTTTACCAAAAACACGGATTTGGAAACTTCATTAATGTTAGTTTGCAGCGCGCTGAGTTTTGTTTATTCGCTATTATTTGTAAAGATTAAAAGATTAAAAGATTAAGTTAATAATCTTTTCTTTCTTCGCACAGTTACTCGTTTCGAGAACTCTGCGCGAGTGTGTGAACTAGCTTCATAATCAAAGATTCCCTTAGAGTGTTAGTCGTCTGTCTAGCAACTTGCCCTGACATAAATAAACTTGCACTCTATTAATGATACTTCCCTCGCGGCAGGGATGGAAGTGAAAAGCCCGCAAGCGTAGCCCGCGCGTGGGGCGGACTTGCAACGAACAGCCCGGTGGCGCCTCGCCAGCCGCCCAAAACAAGCAAATACCCAATATTTTCAATGGGTTTAGTTCAGAAATCAAAGGCCTTAATTTTTTGTGTTTGAGGCATTTTGAAGTGTAAATGACCCATTTCAGCTACTTTTTCAATTGAAAATGTAAAAAAGTGGGTGAAAGTGGTTGGAAGTGGTTGAAAGTTACTTAAGTTTGCTTAGAGGAAAATAGACAACCACTACAAAGTCATGACTTTCTTCACCAGCGAATATGAGTGTAAGCTTGATGCCAAAGGCAGATTGGTGCTGCCCGCGCGTATCAAAACCCAACTTCCCGAGCCAGATGGCGGTGGGCAGGAGCTTGTTATAAGGCGGGGTTTTGAGCAATGCCTCATTATTTATCCCATGGTGGAGTTTAAAAAGGTCTTCTCAAAAATTTCAGGTCTTAACGAGTTCAACGAAGAGTATCGCAAACTACAGCGCAACTTTTTGTCGGGCGTGGTAACGGTAGAGTTGGATAGCAACGGCCGGTTCCTGATCCCCAAGAATATGTTAACGTATGCCCAGGTCGATAAAGATGCGATGCTGGTGGGTACGGGTAGCAAAGTTGAGGTTTGGAATCCATCAATCTATGAGAAGCACCTGATTCAAGATCCCGGTGAGTTGTCTAAGCTGGCGGAAAAATACCTTAATGAGTAGTTGTTGGGCGCTTGATACTGGTTGCTGGACACTTGATCCAATTAAAAAATGAGCAACCCCAATAACGAGCAACGAACAACGAGTAGGTACCACAAGCCAGTGATGTTGAAAGAGTGTCTAGAAGGATTAGTAATAAATCCGGAGGGCATTTATGTAGATGTAACATTTGGTGGAGGTGGGCATAGTATGGCAATACTCGAAAATCTGAAAGAAGGAAAATTGATTGCCTTCGATCAGGACGAGGACGCCAAGCGGCAGGCAGATAATATTAGCAGTCGTTCTTTTACATTTTGTCAGGCAAATTTCAGGTACATGAAACAGTACTTGAAGTTGAATGCGGCCAACCAGGTTGATGGCATCTTAGCTGATCTTGGAATTTCATCGCATCAGATTGATTCGCCCGAGCGTGGATTTTCAACCCGCTTTGAAGGACCACTCGATATGCGGATGGATCAGAAAGGAAAACTTACTGCAGCCAAAATTTTAAATGAGTATTCGGAAGGAGAGCTTCATAAAATTTTTGGCATGTATGGCGAGTTAAAGAATGCCCGCACGGCCGCAAAGACAGTAGTAGTTGCACGCACGGATAAACCGTTTGTGGCCACGCAGGATTTGAAGAATGCATTACAATCTATCGCTCCACGAGGAAAGGAGTTTAAATATTTCGCCCAGGTGTTTCAGGCGCTGCGCATTGAAGTAAATCAAGAGATGAAGGCACTTGAAGATTTTTTGCACCAATGTGGCGATGTAATGAAAACGGGCGGGCGGTTAGTAGTGATGAGTTATCATTCGCTGGAAGACAGAATGGTGAAGAACTATATAAACACCGGAAAGGTGTTTGGGGAACTTGAAAAAGATTTTTACGGAAACCCGATCAAACCTTTTCAATCGATCAACCGAAAGCCAATCGAGGCTTCGGAAGAAGAAGTAAAGGAAAATAATAGAGCCCGAAGTGCAAAACTTAGGGTAGCTGAAAAGATATAAACTTATTCTCCCTCTCCTCTGGAGAGGGTTGGGGTGAGGTAAGACATGAAAGGGTTAATGTGATTTAAAGAGAGAACGTGAATAAGTATATGGTAATTATAACATTGGAAAAACAGTCACCCTTCTCCTTTGGAGAAGGGATGGGGATGAAGTTATGAGCGAAAACAAATTTAGAATCGAACCTCAACGAAATCGTGGCAACGAAGCACGGGTGAAGCCTGCTGCTCCGGGGCCAAGTATTTTTTCGGGTCTTGAGAAGAAATTGAAACTGGAATCGTATTTCGAAGCGGGATTCCCAACGCAATACCTTCCTAAAATATTATTTGCCGTGTTTTTAAGTCTTTTATACATAAGCAATACGCATCATGCAGAGAAGGCCACGCGCAAGATTGATAAAATGCAAATTGAAGTTGAAGACTTACGCGCTGATTACACTACGTTAAAGGCCGATATTATGTATGCCAGTAAACAAAGTGAAGTAGCAAGACGCGTAAAAGATTTAGGATTAAAAGAAAGTTTGAACCCTCCTTATAAACTAGTTGTAGAGAAAGGTGAATATTAAGAAGTCCATATTAGTACGCGTTCGGGTTGCATTTTTATGCGTGATGGTGTTTGCTGTTTGTGTGGCCGCGAAGATTGGGCATATTCAATTTGTGGATGGTGAAAAGTGGGAGAAGATGAGTGAAGAGATCAACTTTGATTTTAAGAAAGTAAAAGCGACCCGGGGTAATATCTATTCAGACAATGGCAGTTTGTTGGCTACCAGTTTGCCCTTTTATAAAGTAGCGATTGACCCCACGCTGGCCAAGCCAGAAGTATTTAAAAGTGGCGTGGATTCGTTGAGTTTGTTGTTGGCGCGTTATTACAGAGACAAGTCATCCACTGAGTATAAGCAGATGCTTAAAGATGCGCGTGCCTCAGGCCGGCAGTATATTGTTGTTAACCGCAAACAAATCAACTATCAGACAAAAAAAGAGATGATGAGTTGGCCCATCTTCCGCGAAGGAAGGTACAGGGGTGGAGTAATTTTTGAAAAGATAGATGTTCGGTATCGCCCCTTCTCAAACTTAAGTCGCAGAACGGTTGGTTTTGTAAACGAAGATGGAAAAGGGGCAGGTCTTGAGTACAGTTTTGATAATGTGTTGGGTGGTCAGGATGGAGAAGCGCTGTTTCAAAAAATTGCGGGAAGCACCTGGAAGCCGGTGTTTGATGGTAATAGTGTGAAGGCAATCAATGGATTGGATATCCATACCACATTAGACATTAATCTTCAAGATGTAGCTGAGACATCTTTATACCACGCCATGAAACGTCACAATGCCGATGAAGGAACGGTTGTCGTGATGGAAGTGAAGACCGGGCATATAAAAGCCATTTCAAATTTGAGTAGCGATGGACATGGTGAATTTTTTGAAAAGTTCAATCATGCGGTGGGCGGTTCTATTGAACCCGGATCCACGTTCAAGTTGGTGACCATGATGGCTTTGTTGGAAGAAACAAACATTGAATTGTCTGACACGATCAACACGGGTAATGGGGAATACACTTTTTACAATCGTAAAGTCAGGGATCATCACGAAGGTGGCTACGGAAAAATTACGATTCAGCAAGCGTTTGAATTATCATCCAATGTGGCGATGGCCAAACTTGTTGATAAACATTTTGGAACCAGGCCATCTAAGTTTTTAGATTATGTGGACAATTTGAAATTATCAAAACCTTTGGGTTTGCAAATCAATGGTGAGGCGTATCCAAAAATTACACGGCCTTCTGATAAAGATTGGAGCGGCCTAACACTTCCGTGGATGGCATACGGATATGGGTTGGAAATCACTCCACTACAAACCCTTACGTTATACAATGCTGTTGCCAATGATGGCAAAATGATTAAACCTGTATTTGTTACTTCTGTAAGTAAAGCGGATCGTGTTAAGAGTGATTTCGAAACAGAAGCATTGACTGGAAAGATTTGTTCCAATAAAACACTTAATCAGTTGAGGCTATTATTGGAAGGTGTTGTTGACAATGGAACTGCCAAAAATTTAAAAAATTCCAATTATAGGATTGCCGGCAAAACAGGTACTGCGCAGATTTTAGAAAATGGTCGCTATGAAAAAAGGTACATCACTTCGTTCGTTGGATATTTTCCGGCACACGATCCAAAATATTCTGCGATTGTGTTAATAAAAAATCCACGTGGATTTTATCAATATGGTAACAATGTTGCAGGTCCTGTCTTTAAAGACATTGCAGATAATATTTATGCCCGTGATATCAATCTGCATACCGCCATGGAGAGAAAGAAAATTTTGGAAGCAGGAGTATTTCCAACCATTCGCGCGGGCAAACAAGATGAACTTACCATGCTCAGTAATGAATTAGGAGTTTCCAATCATTCGGCTACCGAAGAAGAATGGATAAAAGCTTCGATTAGTGGAAATGCAGTTATTTGGAAAAAGAATGGAGTGGTAAAAGATCTGGTTCCGGATGTGATGGGAATGACTTTTCGTGATGCTATTTATTTATTAGAGAAATCGGGCTTGCGGGTTTCGTTTGAAGGAAGGGGAAGGGTAACAAAGCAATCCATCCTGCCGGGTGCAAGATTTTCAAAAGGCTCAAGAATTTATTTACAACTGGGATAAATGGCCGAGTTAAAGGACATACTATATAAAGTACACATCACCTCTACATCGGGCAACATGAATGTAGAAGTGAAAGGGATTTGCTTTGATTCGCGTAAAGTAGAACCCGGCTTTTTGTTTATTGCTGTTAAAGGCATTCAATCGGATGGCCATGAGTTTATTGCGAAGGCAATAGCGAGCGGAGCTGTTGCTGTGTTGGGTGAAAAACTTCCCGAGGCAATATCTGATAAGACGACCTACGTAACTGTAAAAGACAGTGCTAAGGCATTGGGGATTGTTGCCGGTAATTTTCATGGAAACCCTTCTTCAAAAATTCAACTGATAGGAGTTACAGGTACAAATGGTAAAACAACGGTTGCTACGTTGTTGTTTAAACTTTTTACCCATCTGGGTTATCGCTGCGGAATGTTATCCACAGTTGTTAATAAAATTGTGGATAAAGAAATAGCGGCAACACACACAACGCCCGATCCCATTCAGATTAATGAATTGTTGGTGCGTATGCTTGCTGAAAAATGTTCGCATTGTTTTATGGAAGTAAGCTCGCATGCAGTTGTGCAAGGAAGAGTAGAAGGTTTGAATTTTGCGGGGGCACTCTTTACGAACATCACGCACGATCATCTAGATTACCATCGCACGTTTGAAAGTTATATCCGTGCTAAGAAAGGCCTTTTTGACGGATTGTCTTCGGATGCATTTGCTTTAGTCAACGTGGATGACAAGCGTGGCATGGTGATGCTTCAAAATAGCAAAGCTAAAAAGCAGACCTATGGCTTGAAGAAAATGGCCGACTTCAAAGGAAAGATTATTACAAATTCCATTGAAGGGTTGGAGCTTGAGATTGGTGAGCGTAATGTTTGGTTTAAACTAATTGGTGATTTCAATGCCTACAATTTATTAGCGGTGTATGGAACTGCTTGTTTACTTGGCGAAGATCCGGAACTGGTATTGATGAAGTTATCGGCATTATCAGGGGCTCCGGGGCGTTTTGAATTAGTAGTACCGGGTTCAAAGTTTACTGCCATTGTTGATTATGCACACACACCGGATGCTTTAAAAAATGTTTTAGAAACCATAGGACACTTCCGATCTGGTAATGAACAAGTGATTTCTGTAGTGGGATGTGGAGGAGATAGAGATAAAACTAAACGACCCTTAATGGCTGCCATTGCCTGTAAATATTCCAGTAAAGTAATTTTTACTTCCGATAATCCACGCAGTGAGGATGCATTGGAGATTATTAAAGAAATGCAATTAGGAGTGGGTCCTACCGATGCAAAAAAAACGTTGGTGATGGTTGATCGGGAGGAAGCTATTAAAACTGCTTGTATGATGGCGAAGGAAAAGGACATTGTTTTGGTGGCTGGTAAGGGTCATGAAAATTATCAAGAGATTAAAGGAATAAAATATCCTTTTGACGATAAAGAAGTTTTGACGCGGATGTTAAAAATGTTCAGCAATTAATTTGAGAATGAGGTGATTTGAATATTTGATAATGAAAAACCCGAACATAGATATTGACAATATACTTTTAACGCTTGCGAGAATTGAATTTTTAAATTTTCTAATTTTCAAATTTCTGAATTAGAATGCTGTACTACTTTTTCGACTATATCGAAAAGAATTTTGATTTTCCTGGCGCGGGATTGTTTCAATACATTTCATTCCGTGCAGGTGCTGCCGCTGTGTTGTCGTTACTTATTACAATTACACTCGGTAAAAGATTGATTGCTTTTTTAAAGAAGAAGCAAGTAGGCGAAGACATTCGTAACCTTGGTCTGGAAGGCCAGATGCAAAAGAAGGGAACACCAACAATGGGTGGCTTGATTATTATTGCAGCCATTTTGATACCAACACTATTGATGGCAAGGCTCGACAACGTGTATGTGATTCTACTAATCGCAACTACGTTGTGGCTAGGACTCATTGGCTTTATTGATGATTATATCAAAGTTTTTAAAAAAAACAAAGAAGGGTTAGCTGGCCGCTTTAAAATAGTAGGACAGGTAACGATTGGATTGATTGTAGGACTTACACTTTATTTTAATGAGAGCGTGGTAGTGCGGGAAGTAAAGCCAGCCACGGTTGCCAGTACTCAGGTCATGCAACCAGAATCAGAGTCAGGGGCTAAATTGGAGTATCATGATGTAAAGTCAACCGCCACTACTGTTCCTTTTATGAAGGACAATGAGTTTGATTATAGCAGCTTGTTGCCCTGGATTGACAAAAGTTACACATGGATCGTTTATACACTGCTTGTGATATTTGTGATTACCGCTGTTTCCAATGGTGCAAATATTACGGATGGCATTGATGGCCTGGCAGCGGGTACTTCCGCTATTATCGGTTTAACGATTGCGATTTTTGCTTACCTCTCGGGTCGCGTTGACTTTAGTAGTTATTTGAACATTATGTACATCCCTAACTTGGGTGAACTAGTAATTTTTTGTACTGCCTTTGTAGGAGCTTGTTTAGGATTCTTATGGTACAATTCGTATCCCGCTCAGGTTTTCATGGGCGATACGGGGAGTCTTTCAATGGGTGGTATCATTGCTGTATTGGCACTGGCCGTTCGTAAGGAGTTAATGATTCCTGTGTTGTGCGGAATCTTCTTTGTTGAGTTGCTCTCGGTAATGATGCAGGTATCTTATTTTAAATACACAAAGAAAAAATTTGGTGAAGGACGCAGGATATTGCTAATGTCTCCCTTGCATCATCATTATCAAAAGAAAAATATTCATGAGTCTAAAATTGTAACCCGATTTTGGATTGTAGGAATTCTATTGGCAATTTTTTCACTAGCTACACTAAAACTTAGATGAGCGAGCGAGTAGTCATATTAGGGGCAGGAGAAAGCGGTACAGGTGCAGCCTTACTGGCGAAAGCGAAAGGCTTTGATGTGTTTGTTTCTGATCAGGGAAGTATAAAAGAAAAGTACAAGACTGAATTAAGGAGGGAGTCAATTTCATATGAGGAAGGACTCCACTCAACAAACATAATAATTAATGCAAACTTGATTATTAAAAGCCCTGGTATTCCTGATAAGGCAGAGATAATAAAACTGGCCAAATCAAAAGGTATTGAAATTATTGATGAGCTTGAGTTTGCATTTCGTTACCTGAAAGGAAAGGTAATTGCGATTACAGGAACGAATGGAAAAACAACCACAACATTATTGACGTATCATCTGTTGAAGTCGGCAGGATTTAATGTTGCACTTGCCGGAAACGTAGGGGAAAGCCTTGCACGGAAAGTGGCAAAGGAAAATCACGAATGGTATGTGGTTGAAATCAGCAGTTATCAGTTAGACGGAACAATAACATTCTGCCCGGAGATTGGAATATTACTGAACATCACACCCGATCATTTGGATCGCTATGAATATAAAATGGAGAATTACATCAACTCCAAATTCAAGTTGATCCAAAACATGAAGGGTCAACAGCACTTTATTTATTATGCTGATGATGCAGTTACTGGTGCCGAAGTTTCAAAGCGAGAAATCCCAATCAATAAATTACCGGTATCTCTTACAGATAAATCAATGCCGGCTCATTTTGATGGTGAACAAATGGTTTTCACTTTAACCGGAAAGCGGTTTGCGGTTTCACAATCGGACACAACCTTAAAAGGACCTCATAACCTGATCAACACCTTGTCGGCAGTTACAGCCGTATTTTTTGCAGGTGTTGATTGGGATTCTATAAAAGCAGGATTAAAGACTTTTAAAAATGCGCCACATCGCTTGGAGTCTGTGACCTCGATTAAAGGAGTTGAGTTTGTGAATGATTCAAAAGCAACTAATGTGGATTCTGTTGTGTATGCGTTGGGCAGTTATTCACAACCCTTGATTTGGATAGCAGGTGGTATCGATAAAGGAAATGACTATAACCTTATTAAAGCTGAGGTTGCAAAAAAAGTTAAGACATTGATCTGCTTAGGAAAAGACAATGATAAACTCAAAGACTTTTTTAGAAATGTGGTTCCAGAAATTAAGGAAACACAAACTATAAAAGAGCTGGTAAGAATAGCGTTGGATGCAGCAAGTGCAGGAGATGTTGTTTTACTTTCACCAGCCTGCGCAAGCTTTGATTTATTTAAGAATTATGAAGATCGTGGCGATCAATTTCGTGAAGCGGTGTTAGAACTGAAACGTGAAACAGAAAAAGTACGAGTATGACAGTAAAAATTAAAGAGTGGGCAGACAAAAACTTGCAAGGCGACCGGGTGATCTGGGCGGTTGTTTTTGCGCTTTCGCTGATTAGTATTTTAGTGGTGTATAGCTCCATTGGCACACTTGCATTCAAGCGCTCATCAAGTCCGGAATCCTACTTAATCAAACATACATTCATGGTGTTTCTTGGCTTGGCTGCCATGTGGTTCGCGCATAAAATTGATTATAGGTACTATTCAAAATTATCCAGGCTTGCGCTGTGGATCAGTGTGCCGCTTTTGATTTATACGTTTACAAATGGAACAACAATCAATGATGCGGCTCGTTGGATTACGCTACCAATAATCAATACTTCTTTTCAACCTTCAGACTTTGCCAGCCTTGCATTGATTATTAATTTGGCCAGTATGCTTTCTAAAAAGCAACAGAATATTGAAGATATAAAGGAGTCGCTCATTCCCATGTTAATTTGGTGTGGTGTTATCTGCGGGCTCATTGCATTAACCAATTTATCAACAGCCATGTTGCTTTTTGCAACGTGTATGCTGGTCATGTTTATTGGTAGAGTACCCGTAAAATATCTTGCCATGTTGGTATTGGTTGGATTGCTAGCCGGTGCGATTGCGTTAAAGTTTGGTGTTCGTGCGGAAACAGCAAAAAACAGGATTCTGAATTTTGTTCAGGGAACGGAACTTCCTTTTCAAGCAAAACATGGAATGATTGCGGTTGCAACAGGAGGAATTTTTGGAAAAGGTCCTGGCAACAGTGAGCAACGAAATATATTACCACATCCATATTCTGACTTTGTTTACGCAATTGTGATTGAAGAGTATGGTTTGATTGGTGGAGTGATTGTCTTGATTCTTTATCTGGTGCTTCTTCATAGAGGTATGAAAGCCGCCTATAATAGTGAGCGTGCATTTGGTGGATTGTTATCAGCGGGACTGAGTTTTGATTTGGTGTGTCAAGCCATGGTAAATATGGGTGTGGTAGTTGGGCTTGGACCGATTACCGGTCAGCCGCTGCCATTAATCAGTATGGGAGGAACAGCCATGGTGTTTACGGGCTTATCAGTTGGAATTATTTTAAGTGTGAGTCGAGGTGAGCGCGAAGAAAACTGGGGACAAAAAACCACTGGTGAAGAACTTAGGGTGAAAGAAAAAAGTATGGATGCTAAAGCAGCTTAATATTTTATAAGGGAAAATGGAAAGTTTTAAAGTTGATAATAAAAATGGAACAACCGTCAACCTTCTCCACCGGAGAGGGGTTGGGGGTGAGGTTCCATATCGACTTATTATAACAGGTGGCGGAACCGGGGGCCATATCTTTCCTGCGTTGGCAATTGCTAACGAGTTTAAGAGCCGGCATGCCAATGCGGAAATTCTTTTTGTAGGTGCCAAAGGAAGAATGGAAATGACGCGCGTTCCGGATGCCGGGTACAAAATAATTGGACTTTGGATCAGTGGCCTCCAGCGTAAGATTACTTTATCCAATCTGTTATTCCCTTTCAAACTGATATCAAGTTATTTCAAGGCGCGAGCAATTATAAATCAGTTTAAGCCTGATGCAGTGATTGGAACGGGAGGTTATGCCAGTGGTCCGATTTTATTGGCAGCTACCAGTAAAAAAATTCCTTCCTTAGTTCAGGAGCAGAATTCATATGCCGGGCTTACCAATAAACGGTTGGGTGAAAAGGTACAGAAAGTGTGTGTTGCATATCCTGAGATGGAGAAATATTTTCCGAAGTCAAAAATAGTATTTACCGGTAATCCCGTGCGGAGAGATATCATTGATCTTGATTCGAAAAGAGAAAAGGGTAACAACTATTTTGGATTATCGGTCAATGAAAGAACGCTTTTGATTTTAGGCGGAAGTCTGGGTGCACGGACCATCAATGAAAGTGTGTTGGAAGGCATTGATAAGTTGATCGACTCGAACGTGCAGGTAATCTGGCAGACCGGAAAATTTTATTATGAGAGTATCAAGGCTCAGGTTCGGAATAAAGATTTGAGAAGAATTCGGATTCATGATTTTCTGAAACAAATGGATTTGGCATACGCAACGTCTGATGTGGTGATTTCAAGAGCAGGAGCATTATCCATTTCAGAAATATGTTTGGCGAAACGGCCGTGTATTTTGGTGCCTTCACCCAACGTAGCGGAAGACCATCAGACTAAAAATGCAACGATGCTTGTGAAAGAAGGTGCTGCTCGAATGATTAAAGATCGTGATGCTAAAAACTCTTTAATAAGTGAATCATTGAAACTTATTTATGATCAGCAAGCGTGCAATGCGTTGCGCGATAATATTACCCGATTAGGAAAACCCAGAGCAACAGAAGACATCGTTGACGAAATTGAAAAATTGATTGAAGCATGAAGTTAGATCAATACGATAGCATATATTTCTTAGGCATTGGAGGCATTGGTATGAGTGCTATTGCTCGTTGGTTCAAGCACAAGGGCTTGCGTGTAGCAGGGTATGATCGTACGCCAACACCGTTAACACACGAGCTGATTGAAGAGGGAATGGAAATTCATTTTGAAGACAAAATTGAATTTATTCCTGGCTACATTAGCAAAGAGACAACTTTAGTAATATTTACTCCGGCCATTCCTAAAAATCATGTTGAGCATACCTATCTAAAGGAGTTAGGGTATACAATTCTCAAAAGATCAGAAGTACTTGGTTTGCTAACTAAAAATTATAGAACCATTGCGGTGGCAGGAACTCATGGTAAAACAACAACGTCATCATTGATCGCGCACATCTTAAAGTATGCAGGCAAGAACATGGTTGCGTTTCTAGGAGGCATCACCGCCAACTACGAATCGAACTTAGTAATGCACGGTGAGGTGAATGATGAAACCCTGGTGGTGGCTGAGGCCGATGAGTTTGATCGTTCATTCCTTAGATTGTTTCCTCACACGGCAGTGGTAACGTCAGCTGATGCGGATCACTTAGATATCTATGGCGATCACTTGCAGATGTTGAGTTCTTATAAAGAATTTATCGGTCAGATCAATAACAAAGGCAATCTTATTATTCATGAATCGATTGCGCTATTAGCGAATGAAGCTGAGCATCTAAAAAAAGAAACCTATGGTATGAGCCGGGGACAATTTTTTGCCGGCAATATCGTCCCGATTAGTCGAGACGGATTTTTTGAATTCGATCTTAATGGCTCTGCCAAGAAGATTGAAAAGATACAACTCGGTGTCCCTGGTTTTCATAACATGGAGAATGCGATCGCAGCCATACTGGTAGCGTTAAAGTTTGGCATTCATGAAAAAACGATTCGTGAGGCGCTTGTTTCGTTCCGTGGGGTGAAGAGAAGATTTGAATATGTGATCCGCAAAGAGAACCTGATTTACATCGATGACTATGCGCACCACCCCACTGAAATTGAAGCATTTCTTACATCCCTGAAGGAAATGTATAAGGGCAAAAAGATTACGGTTATTTTCCAGCCTCATCTGTTTACGCGTACACGGGATTTTGCGAGAGAGTTTTCTAAAAGCCTAAGCCTGGCAGACGAATTACTGTTGATGGACATTTATCCGGCCCGCGAGGAACCTATTCCCGGAGTTACCTCTGATATGCTCTTCAAAGACATTTCAAGCCCGGTAAAAATAAGATGTTCAAAAAAGGATGTGTTGCAGCGTTTGGAAGATATGGATGTGGAAGTATTGGCAACTATAGGTGCAGGTGATATAGACACATTTGTGAAACCCATTAAAGAGATGTTAAGTAGCAAATAACTATGGGATGGAAATTAAACATTCGTAAAGAAATAAAGATTGCTGTTGCGTTAATAGCGATTTCGGTTTTGATTGCTTTTAGCTCTCGAAAACAAGATGGTTTGGTGTGTAAGGATATTTCCATTGATCTGGAGAATGTACATGAAAATCATTTTTTAGACGAAGCGGATGTTATGAAATTGGTGGAAGAAAGTGGTCAGAAAATTATCGGAAGCCGTTTAGAGAACATCAATTTAAGAGCCATCGAAACCCGATTAAAGTATGATAAACATATTCGCAATGCTGAATTATTTAGTGATTTGAAGGGAAATTTGGTGGTGCATGTGGAATTGCGTAGACCCCTTGCACGGATTGTACAGGAGGATGCACCCGATGCGTATATAGCCGAGGATGGAACATTTATGTCGGTGTCTGAAAAATATTCTTCACGTGTTACCTTGATTAGTGGTTCCTATATGAAAGCACTTTTAAAGAATGAAAGTCTTCACGCAAGCGAAGAAGGAGTTAAATTGTTGGAGATGATCGAGTATATCAATGAGGATAAGTTTTGGAAAGCCCAGATTGCTCAGTTAGACATAAACTCAAACGGTAAAATAGTTATCTATCCGCAAATTACCGGGCAACGTGTGGAGTTTGGGCAGGCTGAGGATTATGAACTGAAACTAAAAAAACTGATGATTTTTTATAAAGAGATTCTTCCTCAAAAGGGATGGACTCATTATCAACGTGTGAATTTGGAATATGCAGGACAAATAGTAGCAGAATAAAATTAAGGCAGAGATATTTTTTAATCTATAACAACCACTAATAACAAATAAGGTCATGGAAAATGAAAAAATAGTAGTAGGTCTTGATATCGGCACAACGAAGATCTGTGCTATCGTAGGCCGTAAGAACGAGTTCGGAAAACTTGAAGTGCTCGGTATGGGCAAGGCAGAATCGGAAGGCGTTATCAAAGGCATCGTGACAAACATCGACAAAACTGTCTTTGCTATTGAGAAAGCAATTAAAGAGGCAAGTGAAATGTCGGGCATTGATATTGGCGTTGTCAATGTAGGCATTGCCGGACAGCACATTCGCAGCTCAATTCATCATGGCAGCATTACACGCATGTCTAAAGAAGATGAGGTGAGCATCGAAGATGTGAATCGCCTGACGGAAGATATGTATCGTATTGTAATTCCACCTGGCAGTGAAATCATTCACGTAATGCCACAAGATTATTCTGTGGATTATGAAGAAGGCATCAAAGATCCGGTAGGAATGAGTGGTGTAAAGTTGGAGGCCGACTTCCATATTATTACAGCACAAACCAGCGCCATCAATAATATCAACAAATGTGTACGCAGGGCAGGTCTTGAAATTCAGGATTTAATTCTTGAACCACTCGCATCAAGTCTAGCTGTATTAAGTGAGGAGGAAAAGGAAGCCGGTGTTTGTTTGATTGATATTGGTGGTGGCACCACAGACATAGCAGTTTTTCATGATAGCATTATTCGTCATACGGCTGTTATTCCATTCGGTGGAAATATTTTAACCAGCGACATCCAACATGGTTTGATGGTAATGGCAAAGCAAGCTGAACAACTGAAGACTCGCTTTGGCAAAGCCATTGCAGAAGAAGCAAGTCCTAATGAAATAGTTTCTATTCCAGGCATTCGTAACAGAACTGCAAAAGAAATTTCTGTAAAGAATCTATCGAGCATTATTCAGGCGCGCATGGAGGAAATTATTGAAATGGCACATACTGAAATTATCAATTCCGGATATGAAAACCGGCTTGCGGGGGGGATAGTAATAACGGGTGGCGGATCTCAATTAAGTTGTTTAAAGCAACTGGTTGAGTACATGACCGGCATGGATGCGCGCATTGGATATCCCAATGAGCATTTAGGAAAAAGTAAGATGGAAGCAGTGAAGAGTCCGATGTATGCTACTTCCGTGGGCCTTGTGTTATCAGGTTTCCGATCGTTAGATGAGAGAGCTGAGCGATACAAGGAAGCGAAGGGTGCGCAGAAAGTTGTGAAGGTGAAGAAAGAAAAACTGAATCCAGCGTCTGATTTCTTCTCCAACATTCTTAATAAAACGAAAGGTCTCTTGATTGATGACCTGGATGGAAAAAATGAATATTGAATTAACCACTAAACACTATTGTCATGTTTGAACCAGTAACAGGATACAAATTTGACCTCCCAAAACATCATAAATCAATTATAAAAGTAATTGGAGTTGGTGGAGGAGGTAGCAATGCGGTGAATCATATGTTTCGACAGGGCATCAAGGATGTTGAGTTTGTCGTTGCTAACACCGACTTACAAGCACTGAATAGCAGCCCCGTTCCATACAAACTTCAACTCGGAGTAAATCTTACAGAAGGCCTTGGCTGCGGAGCCAACCCTGAAGTGGGTAGGGCAGCTGCTGTAGAAAGCAAAGAGCAAATTCGGGAAATGCTGATGGGTACCAAGATGGTCTTTGTTACTGCCGGAATGGGCGGTGGCACCGGTACCGGAGCAGCACCGGTGATTGCTAAGATTGCCAAGGACATGGACATTCTTACAGTCGGAATTGTGACCGCACCTTTTTCTTTTGAAGGAAAGAAAAAAATGACACAAGCTGAATTAGGGATCGATGCCTTTAGATCCAGTTGCGATACCGTACTGGTAATACTGAATGATAAGCTGCGCGAGATATACGGAAATCTCTCTATTGGTCAGGCATTTGGCGAAGCAGATAATGTATTAACTACGGCAGCCAAAGGAATAGCTGAGATAATAACCTTGGCGGGATATGTGAATGTTGACTTTCAAGATGTACGAACCGTGATGTTGAATGCCGGAGCTGCTGTTATGGGATCGGCTGAAACGCGTGGGGAGAGCCGGGCGATCAAAGCGGCACAACTTGCATTGGC
Organism: Cyclobacteriaceae bacterium; assembly: GCA_016787755.1. Classification (GTDB taxonomy): domain Bacteria; phylum Bacteroidota; class Bacteroidia; order Cytophagales; family Cyclobacteriaceae; genus ELB16-189. The sequence continues at coordinate 200,089 of JAEUUA010000004.1, forward strand.
CTCACCGTTGTTGGATAATCATGATATCATGGGGGCAAAGAAAATCTTGCTTTCGATTATTTCTGGTGAGGAAGCAGAACTTCAAATGGATGAGCTAACAATTATCACAGAGTACATCCAGGAGCAAGCCGGAGATGAAGCAGAAGTAATTTTTGGTCACGGTGTTGATCCTGATTTAGGGGATCGCATTCGCACCACAGTAATTGCGACAGGATTTGTTTCTGAAAGAATGTTGAAAGTACAAACGGACTCAAAAAAAGTACATGAGTTAGATCGCTCTCAGATTTCTTTATTCGGTACGGTTGACAATTCAGTCAATCAACGGAATCAAGAATTAAAACTTAAGTTGAAGTCTGATAATGATAAACCTATTCTTAAAGAGGATAAGGATGATGAATTGCCTCCTGCAAAAGAAGAGAAATCCGTCAAGGATCGTACTTACTTTTTTGAAGTCCCAAACAAGGTTGAATCAAACTCTCAGGAAGAAGACGAAGGGGAAGAGAGCCTTCTTGGTAGTGATGAAGAAGAATTCGATTTGGGAAAAGGGATATCAGCCGATCAGGTAATCAATGAAGAAGGAATGATGGAAGTGCGTAGAACCAAGAAGCGATTGGAAGAGCAAGCACGAGCGAGAAGAGAAAAACTGCAATCTGCCAAGAAGAACGAAATGTCCAAAGAAGAGTTTAATGAAAAGTGGACATTACCAGCTTACTTAAGAAGAGGAGTGAAAATGGATAATGTACCGCATTCTTCTGAGCCATTTATCTCACGCTATAACCTGAACGATGATAATAATCTTTTAGGCAACAATAAATTTCTGCATGACAATGTAGATTAAAGAAATGGCATATCCGGCACGACTGGTGTTTTACTCCATTCGTAGTGGTTGTTGGTGGTAAATATTTTTTGCCGGTGCCGGAGTGCCTTATTTTTTAAACTGAGTTAACCCATTTTTTTAACTCGACTGCCTCACTTGATTTCTCAGGTGAGGCAGTTCAATTTTCAAGTTGCTGATAATCAGCAATGGTATATTGGTTGGCATAACTACCAACTCGCGTTTTAGCTTTCTGGCATTTCAATTGTTTTCAGTACCTAAACAAACAAATAAGGGTATGAAAACAAGACTACTTTTTTTGGCCGCAAGTTTATTTTTAACCTCTTGCGATATCTTAATTATCGAACCCGTTTATGATGCTCGTGATCAGGTAATTGGTTCCTATAAAGTGGATGAGTATAGCCAAACTTATAATGAACGCGTAGGGTTTTATGTTTATATCCGAAAGTCGGGAGGTAACTATTCAGATAACGTGGTCATTGAAAATTTCTACAATGCCAATGTAGATGTTCGGGCAGAAATTGTTGGTGATAAAATTTACATCAGCCGACAAGTTGTGAATGGATATGAGATAGAAGGAGTAGGTACCATTTATTTTGATTTGATCCGATTCAATTATTCTGTAAAGGATCTTTATTACAACCGACCTGTTGATTTTTGCGAGGCGAAGGCCTGGTTCGTGTAAAAATAAATGGTGGCAAAAAAGGAAGTCAGTACAATCCTGTACTGACTTCTTTTATTAGATGCTGTGAAGATTAAACTACCTGAGCTTGTATTTTCTGCGAAAGAACAGACTTAGGCACTGCACCTACCTGTTTGTCAACTACCTGACCATTTTTGAAAACAAGAAGGGTAGGGATTGAGCGCACGCCAAAACGAGCTGTAACTAGCGGATTTTCATCCACGTTCAACTTAGCAATAACGGCTTTGCCTTCATAATCACCAGCAAGCTCTTCTACAACCGGGCCAATCATTTTACAAGGGCCACACCATTCTGCCCAAAAGTCAACTAAAACAGGCTTATCGGTGTTGATTGCCTGATCGAAATTAGAGTCGTTAAGTTCTAAAGTTTTACCCATGATATGTGTATTAAGGCGTTTAAGTTTATTGTATTTCGTATTCTAATGAGTCCAACACAAAGGTAGGTGAATTTGTTCCAATTTCTTCTTTTTCTGAGGACTGAGGTTTGCTCACAGATTCAGTCAACCAGCGGGTCTCAAATTTGTCAGTGAGCACACCAACCTCCGCCACTTTTCTTAGTTCCCGAATAAATTCATTGTTGACTTTAATTCGGCATTCTCTGGATAATAATTCGGTTTGTATTCCTTCCCCTTCATCACGTAGGTAGAATGTAAGATTTGAAGTACCTTTATTTTTCTTGCAAAGTTTGCCGAGTTTATCAACCAGAGTGGATGATACTGTATCAACGGATAGGCGTATGGCTAACCCTTGAACACGTTTAGAGGCCAATTCATTTAACAAATCAATATTTCTGATTTTGAATTCCAAGCTTTGATCTCCCCACGCTTTGCGAACTACAGCACCTTCCACAAAAAGGAATAATCCGGGCATCAGGAAGGATTTGAATTTAAGGTATTCATCGCTCCATAGCATGAACTCAAACTTTCCACTATAATCTTCCATCACCAACTTCCCGAAAGGGCGACCTGTTTTGGTCATGCGATGTTCAACACTGGAAACAATCCCTCCAAGTTTACATTCTTTTCCTTCCAGCGCATCAAAGTCGGTGAGCGTTGTGAGGGCAGTTGTACAAAACGTATCCATCTCAAACTTGAAATTGTCGAGCGGATGACCAGAGATGTAAACACCTACTACTTCTTTTTCGAAGTGTAATTTTTCAATCTCACTAAAAGGCTCCAGCGGGTCTATTTTAGGAGCTGGCATTTGAGTACCTGTGGATTCACCGAATAAACTCGCTTGTGCACTTTGTTCTTCCTGGTGCATTTTGCTGGAATAGCGAATCACTTTTTCGGTAAGCGAAAGGTCACCATCTTTTGCGGTCATGTATTGCCTGCGGTGATATTCAGTAAAGCAATCGAACGCTCCGGAAAGAGCAAGACATTCAAATGTCTTTTTATTGATAGCTTTTTGACTTAATCTTTTGGCAAAATCGAAAATATCCTTGTAAGGTCCATGAGCTTCGCGCTCAACTATAATAGATTCTACGGCAGCTTCACCAGCACCTTTTATGGCACCCAAGCCAAATCGTATTTGCCCCTGATTGTTTACTTCAAAATGAACTCCCGATTCATTCACATGCGGACCCAATACTTCAATCCCTTGCTTTCGGCAATCTTCAATAAAATAAGTTACGTTATCTAAATTGTTTTGTGAATGCGTAAGAATGGCTGCCATGTAATCAGCAGGATAATTTGCTTTAAGGTAAGCGGTTTGATAGGCTACTAAGGAATAGCAGGTAGAGTGAGACTTGTTGAATGCATATTGAGCAAACGCTTCCCAGTCTTTCCATACTTTTTCTGCCACTCGTTCATCATGGCCATTGGTTTTACAACCTGTAATGAACTTGTCTTTCATTTTATCCAACACCTCTTTCTGCTTTTTACCCATCGCTTTACGAAGTACATCGGCATCCCCTTTCGAAAAGTTGGCAAGTTTTTGCGAAAGTAACATCACCTGCTCCTGATATACGGTAATACCATAGGTGTCTTTTAGATATTCCTCCATTTCCGGGAGGTCATATTTAATTGGCTCGCGACCATTCTTTCGCGCAATGAAAGCAGGGATATATTCCATCGGGCCTGGTCTGTACAAGGCGTTCATGGCAATGAGATCTTCAAATTTGTCAGGTTTCAGACTTCGCAAATAGTTTTGCATGCCGTCCGATTCAAACTGAAATGTTCCTGTTGTGTCTCCGCGTTGATAAAGTTGGTAGGTGGTTAAATCATCTAAAGGAATTTTATCGATGTCGATTTCAACCCCTTTTCGCTTTTTAATATTTCTGATGGCGGTCTTAATGATAGAAAGTGTTGTAAGACCCAAAAAGTCCATCTTCAACATGCCTGCACTTTCTACCACACTGTTATCAAACTGCGTTACCAGCATATCCGAATCTCGTGCGGTGGAAACCGGAACTAGTTTGGTTAATTCATCAGGGGTGATGATTACACCACAGGCATGTGTTCCCGTATTTCGAAGTGATCCCTCCAGCACAATGGCTTGCTTAATTACCTGCGCTTTTAGATCGCTGCCTTTTTTTATTTCGCTTAACTCTTTTACTTCTTCAAAGGCTTTTGCGAGCGTAGTGCCAGGTCTTTCTGGAATCATCTTGGCCATACTATTTGCTTCTGCCAAAGGCAATTCCATTACGCGTGCACAATCACGAATGGATGACTTGGCAGCCATGGTTCCGTACGTAATTATTTGTGCTACCTGACTATGCCCATATTTTTCAATTACATATCGAAGTACTTTATCACGTCCTTCATCATCGAAGTCTATATCAATATCGGGAAGCGAGACTCGATCAGGATTTAGGAAACGCTCGAATAGTAAATCATAGGCAATTGGATCCACATTTGTAATTCCAGTACAATAAGCAACTGCAGAACCGGCCGCGGAACCCCGACCTGGGCCTACGGAAACTCCCATCTCACGTGCTTTCCCCGTAAAATCTTGTACGATCAAGAAATATCCTGGATAACCGGTATGCCTAATCGTTTCTAATTCAAAATCAAGACGCTCTCTGATTTCTTTTGTTATGTTCGGATAACGTTTTTTTGCACCTTCATAGGTTAGGTGTTTCAAATAATCATCTTCCGTTGAAAAATCCAGTGGGATTTCGAATTTTGGAAGCATGACATTCTGCTTCAATTCGTAGGTCTCAATCTTGCCAATAATCTCGCTTACCGTTTCAATGGCCTCTGGTAAATCAGAGAAGAGTGATTTCATTTCCTCCTGTGATTTGAAATAAAAATTACTATTCGGTAATCCGTATCGGGTTCCACGTCCGGAACCAATCGGGGTAGATTGAAACTCGCCTTCTTTAATGCAAAGTAAAACATCGTGCGCATTTGATTCGTCCTTTTCAATATAGAAGCACTCGTTGGCGGCAAAATATTTGACATTATATTTTTCTGCAAACTTAAGGAGTGTTTCATTTACACGATCTTCTTCACGGGTATCATGGCGATTCAATTCAATGTAGAAGTCGGCTCCAAACAATTGGTACCACCAGACGAACACCTCTTCAGCTTGCTTTTCACCAACATGCAGGATCAAGTAAGGAATTTCGCTGGTCAGTGCCCCAGTAGTTGCAATTAAACCCTCCTTATGTTGTTTAATGAGTTCTTTATCAATGCGTGGATAAATTCCGTAAAGGCCTTCGATAAACCCCAATGAACTAAGTTTGGCTAAGTTTTGGTAACCAGTTTTATTCTTGGCAAGAAGTACCTGATTAAACCGCTTGTCGGGATTGTCCTTTGTGAATTTCAGTTTTTTTCGTTCATCCGAAATGTACACCTCACATCCAACGATCGGTTTAATAGAATGTTTAAGCGCTTCACTCACAAACTTGAAAGCCCCATACATATTACCAAGATCGGTAAGTGCCACCGCTGGCATGTTCTGCGATTTTGCCTTGGCGATAATGTCATTTACATTAGGTACCGCCTGGAGAACCGAAAACTGAGAATGAAGATGGAGATGACAGAATGGTTTATCGACTAACTCCTTACTAAAGGAACTAGTTGTATATTCTGCACCCTTATTCTTTTCCCGCTTTACAGAGTTTCCGGATTCCAGATTCGGTTCATCGTATTCAATTTCTTCGACAGGTGTTGCATCGAATGGCTTCGTTATTTTTTTGGTGATGAGCCCAAAGAAAGATCGTGCAGTAGCAGCTACATCGTAGGAAGCGTCATGCGCATCTTCAAAAGGGTAGCCAAAAAGTATTTGGTGTAGCTCAGTGAGTCGTGGCATTTTGAGCCGACCGCCAATTCCACCAGTTAATTGGCAAAATTCAGTGGCCGCAATGCCGGTATCTAATTTTTGCAGGGAAAGAAAATGATCGGCATCTAGTTGCTGGCGAATAAATTCAGCACCAATAATATTGATATCAAACTCGATATTATGGCCAATCAGAAGTTTGGCGCTGGCAAGGTCTTTATTAAAAATATTCAGAACTTTAAGAAGGTCATGTCCTTCCTCCAGCGCTCTTTTGGTTGAAATCCCGTGAACCTGCTCTGATTTAAATGGAATATCAAATCCATCTGGTTTTATTAAAAAGTTGTGTTGCGATAAGAGCTTACCGGTGTTGTTATGAAGTTGCCAGGCAATTTGAACAAGCCTTGGCCAGTTGTTGAGGTCAGTAATGGGGGCAGTCTTATTGTGCGGAAGCCCAGTGGTTTCCGTATCGAAAATCAAATACATGTAAAAAGATCAATCAGTGGTTGACGGTAAATTTAAGGCTATTACCGAAGCAACCCAACCATCCCATTATGGGAAGATAATCAACAATCCGGTATGGATTCACAAGTGGGCTACCTGTAATTTACTGATTATCAAATTACTAATTAAATGGATCGTGATTTGGAAATAACCATCCTATAATTAACCAACCATGAAAAACTTGTTGAAAAAATTAATTGCTGTAGTATCACGCGAATGGTTCTTGATAACCATGATACTCGTAATTTCTTTGCTACTCGTTTTATTCAGTCAATTCAATTAGGATACCTGGCAGTTCAACCAATCTTGAAGCAGTTTAAAATCTACCAATCAATTGTTTGGTATGGCTTTGAGAAGTATTTTTGATTCTGTTCAACAATATACTCAACCTAAACTATGAAATGGCCGTTGGCAAAACTTGCTCTTATTAGGAATACTAATTCGGCCATTCCATGTGACCTAAAAAAAATAAACATTAACACATGAAATGGTTTCTTGATCTTTTTTCAAGTTCGCTTGGAAGAAAAATTGTAATGGCCTTAACGGGAATTTTCCTGATTCTATTTTTGGCCGTTCACCTAACGGGTAACTTGCAGTTGCTTAAAGATGATGGTGGTAAAGCCTTCAATACCTATGCAGAGTTCATGGGCAATAATCCCTTGATTCAAATTATCTCGAAAGGAAACTTTGCATTTATTATCATACACATAGTTTGGGCGTTGATGCTTACCATCCGCAACAGGGCGGCTCGAGGCTCGGTGGGGTATTCACAACCTAATAAAAAATCGATTTGGGCATCGCGTAACATGGGTATCTTAGGAACAATTATTTTAGTATTCCTGGTAATGCATATCCGTCATTTCTATGCCGAGGCTCATTTTGGAAGCTTACCTACTCAAATGTATGATGGCCACGAGGCAAAAGATTTGTATGGCCAGGTTGTTTTCTGGTTTCAAAAAGATTGGTATGTGGCGCTTTATGTGTTTAGCATGATTGCGCTAGGTTTTCACTTGTGGCATGGCTTTGCAAGTGCTTTTCAAACGCTTGGCTTAAACCATCTTAAGTACAATCCTGTTATTAATTTCGTGGGGAAAGCGTACGCAATACTTGTACCCGCTGGGTTTGCATTAATTCCTATATGGATGTTTTTTGCTTAATCTATTTAGAAGAAATTGTAAAAAATCTTAATCAAAGATTATGAAGCTCGATTCAAAAGTTCCGGAAGGGGAACTATCGCAGAAGTGGACAAAACATAAATTCAATCTTAAATTGGTAAACCCAGCCAATAAAAGAAAGTACGAAGTAATTGTTGTGGGTACCGGGTTAGCGGGTGCATCCGCAGCAGCGTCTCTGGCTGAGCTAGGCTATAATGTTAAGTCATTTTGTTTTCAGGATAGTCCACGCAGGGCTCATAGTATTGCTGCTCAAGGTGGTATCAATGCTGCAAAAAATTATCAAAATGATGGCGATAGTGTTTTCAGACTTTTCTATGATACCGTAAAGGGGGGTGACTATCGGTCACGTGAAGCTAATGTTCACAGATTGGCAGAATCAAGTGTCAGCATTATCGATCAATGCGTTGCCCAGGGAGTTCCTTTTGCCAGGGAGTATGGTGGTCTGTTGGCAAATCGTTCTTTTGGTGGAGCACAAGTATCAAGAACATTTTATGCCCGGGGTCAAACAGGTCAGCAATTATTATTGGGAGCCTATGGTGCCCTTAACCGCCAGATTGCCAACGGAAAGGTGAAGATGTACAATCGAAGTGAGATGTTGGACCTTGTTGTGGTTGATGGAAAAGCAAGAGGAATAGTTACCCGGGATCTGATCACGGGGAAAATTGAGGCCCACAGTGCACATGCGGTATTGTTATGTACGGGCGGATATGGAAACGTTTTTTTTCTATCCACAAATGCAAAAGGATCGAACGTAACAGCAGCGTGGCGTGCGCATAAAAAAGGTGCCTTTTTTGGCAATCCCTGTTTCACGCAAATTCACCCAACCTGTATTCCCGTTTCTGGCGATCATCAGTCTAAGCTTACACTGATGTCTGAGTCACTTAGGAATGATGGCCGTGTTTGGGTTCCTAAAAAAGCAATGCCGGGTCTTAAGTCTAAGGAAGCCATGAGTCTGCCGGAATCTGAAAGAGACTATTTCTTGGAAAGAAAATATCCTTCTTTTGGAAATCTGGTGCCTCGCGATGTTGCCTCGCGAAATGCAAAACAAGTATGTGATGAAGGGCGGGGTGTTGGCTCTGGCTTAGCGGTGTTTCTTGATTTTACCGATGCAATTAAACGCGATGGAGAAGACCAGATTCGCGCCAAGTATGGTAACCTGTTTGATATGTATCAACAGATTACCGGTGAAAATCCTTACAAAGGACCAATGATGATTTATCCGGCAGTCCACTACACAATGGGTGGCTTGTGGGTGGATTATAATTTGATGACGACTGTACCTGGTTTGTATGCATTAGGTGAAGCCAATTTCTCTGATCATGGGGCAAATCGGTTGGGAGCCAGTGCATTGATGCAAGGCTTAGCCGATGGATATTTTGTAATTCCATATACCATTGGAGATTACCTCGCTAACATTGGATGGAAAGATAAAATTGAAACGGATCACCCGGCCTTCCAAGAATCAATGGATGCAATAAATGAGCGAGTAAAAAAACTGCTTAGCATCAAAGGCAAAAAGACAGTTGATGAATTTCATCGTACGCTAGGTCTTACCATGTGGGAATACTGTGGTATGTCACGCACTGAAGTGGGTTTGAAAAAAGCAAAGAAAATAATTCAGGATTTGAAGACTGAATTTTGGACGAATGTAAATGTATTGGGCTCAGCCAATGAGTTGAATCAGGAATTAGAAAAAGCAGGCCGGGTAGCCGACTTTATTGAGTTAGGAGAGTTGATGGTGGATGATGCACTCAATCGTTCGGAATCTTGTGGAGGTCACTTCCGCGAAGAATCTCAAACACCAGAAGGTGAGGCCTTGCGAAAGGATGATGAGTTTGCCTATGTAGCCGCCTGGGAGTTTCGAGGCGAAAACCAACCTGAAGAACTTCATAAAGAAGAATTGAAATTTGAAAATGTAAAACTTACTCAACGTAGCTATAAATAATATGAAGATTACGTTAAAAGTCTGGAGACAGAAAGATCAAAAGAGCAAGGGAGCTTTTAAAACTTATCAGCATGATCATGTGTCGGAAGACATGTCATTTTTAGAAATGATTGATGTGTTGAATGAGGAGTTGATCAAAAAGAATGAAGACCCCATCGCTTTTGATCATGATTGCCGCGAAGGTATTTGTGGAATGTGTAGCTTGTATATCAATGGCCATCCTCACGGACCAGTTCAAACAACTACATGTCAGCTTCACATGCGCTCGTTTAAAGATGGACAAACCATCACGGTGGAGCCTTGGCGTGCAAAGGCATTTCCGGTAGTTAAAGATTTAGTAGTGGACAGAGCTGCCTTTGATCGCATTCAACAGGCGGGTGGCTATATAAATGTGAACACCGGTGGTGTTCCTGATGCAAATGAAATTCCAATTCCGAAGAAGAAGGCCGATGAAGCCTTTGATGCCGCTACCTGTATTGGGTGCGGGGCTTGCGTGGCAGCCTGTAAAAATGCATCGGCCATGTTGTTTGTGAGTGCAAAGATTTCGCAGTTTGCATTATTGCCTCAAGGTCAGGTTGAGCGCAAGGAAAGGGCAGAAAAAATGGTAGCCCAAATGGATGCCGAAGGGTTTGGGTCATGTACAAATACCTACGCATGCGAAGCGGAATGCCCTAAAGGAATTAAAGTGGCTAACATTGCACGAATGAACCGCGAATATTTAGGGGCCATGATGACATCCTATGAGATTGAAACGGATGGTGGTGGCGATTGATCGACCACTTCAAAATAAAAAACACCTGACAGCTACAGGTTTTTTTTATACCTTATTATTATTGGTTATTCATTTTTACAAACTCCAAAAGCTGCCCTTCCCGAGGAGGTAGCTTTCACTGCAGATGCACCAATGTTGCCACCCGCTAATATGATATCACGCTCAGCACCCGTGTCAGAGAGATGCACCTTTATACAAGCTTCCAACTTCACCAACTCAGCATACGAGATTATAGTTTCATTTGCCAATTGAGTCAATTTTGTTTCACTTATTCCAGTTGTTGAACTTACCGGACTTAACAATGCTGCCACATCAGCTCCAGAGGTAGTAATGTCTCCTAGATGCAAGTGTAAAGGTAATTTAGCCTTTCCTGATGTTCCCGTAAGGGACACAAGTATTGTGGATGAGCCGTCTCTTCGCTCTTTAATGGTTGCTGAACCAGTTACAGCATATTGAGACCCTGGCTGAAGGGCATAGGTAATTTCATTGCCTGTAAAATCACTTATGCTTTCACCTTCCTGACAGGAAATCCAAATCATTCCACACAACACGATCGCTAAACTCTTTTTCATACCCTGAGAATTTGATAATAAAGATATAAAATTTGATTGAAAGTTAGATTTTTGCTCTTGGTTTTGACTTTTGATTCACAACGGATCCTTTGAATTGGCATGGATATGGTATATTCGTATCAACGAAAACCAAGTGACTTTAATTCTGTGAAAAGACTATACTTTGTTGCTTTAATATTGGCCGGTTGCAGCCCCTCCGTTACAAATTCTTCGCTTAAGTCGAATTTACAAAACCCAAAACCCGAATGGCTATCGGCCAAACCCGTTCAATCCAGCTATTATATTGGTATTGGTCATAGCACCAAGGATGGTACAAATAACTATGTTCAGTCTGCCAAGAATAGCGCTTTGGAGGATTTAGTTTCGGAGATCAAGGTTAACATCTCTTCTACTTCGGTACTCAGCCAAATCGATGCTAATAAAGAGTTTCAAGAGAAGTATGAGCAAATTATTCAAACTACGGTTGCCGATGAAATTCAGGAGTATGAGCAAATGGACACATGGGAAGATCCCCAAAATTATTGGGTGTATTACCGACTTTCCAAGCAGCGCTATAAGGAGATTAAGGATAAGCAAAGGCGCGATGCGGTTTCCCTTGGGTTAGATTTTTTCACCAAGGCCAAGAGTGCTGATCGAAGCGGAGATCTTGTTTTGGCGCTGGGATTTTATTATCAAGGATTTCGCGCAATTGAAAAATACCTGGCTGATCCAATTCGCCTTGAGTTTGAGGGTAAAGAAATACTGTTAACCAATGAAATTATTGCCAGCATGCAATTGATTTTAGATAAAATGGAGTTGTCTGTTACCCCGAAAGAGATTGTGCTGAACAGAAGGGTGGCACAAAACGACATGAGTGTAATGGCAAGAGCGGTTGATAAAAATTCACGCAAGTCAATTGCCGATCTACCATTAGCCGCTGCGTTTGAAAAAGGAGCGGGCGATGTGTATCCTACTTACAAAACAGATGGATCCGGGCAAGCTAAAATTTTACTTTCTAAAATTAGTTCGCGTGATTTAGAACAAACGGTAGCTGTAAAGGTGGATATGTTGAGTTTTGCAGGGAATGGCGGAGGTGATATTTACTCATTAATAGCAGGGAAAATGGTTGTTCCCAAAGCAACTATTCTAATGAAAGTTCAAAGACCCTTGGTTTATATTGCAGCTAACGAGAAAAGTTTGGGGGTAGATAAATCAAATCAGCAGTTAGCCAACCGAATAAAAAATTTTCTGGCTACCTCAGGTTTTGAATTTACGGATGATAAGAATAAGGCCGAGCTTTCACTGGATGTAAGTGCTAATTCTGAAAAAGGAGCTGTATCGGGTAGTATTTACATCACCTATGTTACCGCTTTGATTCGTGTGTCAACGGCAAGCGATAATAAGGAAATCTATGCAACTACCTTGGATCGCATTAAGGGATTCAGCCTTGACTTTGAACGTTCAAGCCAGGAAGCATATAATAAGTCGGTAGAAATCCTAGATAGAGAAAAACTTCCAGAACTTTTAAACGCTATTTTGCAATAATTATGTGGGTTTTTGATCATTTTAAGCACATTTTAAAGCTCTTTAAATTCTGTGTTTTTGAGAGTGGCCTGTTAATTGCATTATCGTAAATTGCTTAACCAAATTCCAAATTGATATGAAAAAGTTAAATTATGTTTCCTTATTAGTACTAGTTGCAGTTGCTATCCTTGCGGGTTGTAAGGGTAAAGAAAAAATTCCTGCAGGCGAGAAAGAAGTTGTGGTGCCTTGCTCAGGCCCTGATTATTTTACGACAGCAAAAGCATTTCGCGCAAATTCTATTGGCGAAAGCCAGGATCAGGTAACTTCTAAAAAGAAGGCGCTTACCAATGCACGCAATGAACTTGCTCAGGCTATCAATACGACTGTTAAAACAGTTACTGATAACTATGTAAACTCTCGTGAGATGAATAACAAGGAAGAAGTGGAAGAACGCTTTGAGAGTTTAAATCGCGAAGTAGTAAATCAAACCCTTTCTGGTATTCGCACACTTTGTGAAAAACTTGTAAAGACGGATAATGGTACCTACAAGACCTATGTAGCCATTGAGCTTTCTGCCGAAGAATTAGTATCCAAGTATAATGAACGCCTTTCGAAGGACGAGCGTCTTAAAATCGACTATGATTATGAGAAGTTCAAAGAGACCTTTGAAAAAGAAATGGAAAAAATGGGAAACAATTAATTCTCACAAACTAACTAAACGATCCCGGTCTAACAAGGTCGGGATTTTTTTTATGGCTGGATATTCACAAACACCTTTAATAAAAAAGTTAGGAATAAAACCCGCGACCCGTATTCTTATTAAAGGCGAACCTAAAACCTATTGGGATTGGATAAGTCCTTTGCCTCAAGACGCTGTTGTTGTAAAGCAGGGTCGAGGTGATCTTGATTTTATCCATGTGTTTGTTTTGAGTGTGAATGAATTTGAATCCCAATTCCTAACCATGAAAAAACTGCTTAAGAAAGAGGGGATGCTTTGGATTTCGTGGCCAAAGAAATCGTCAAAGATTGAAACTGATTTGGATGAAAATAAGATTCGTGATTTTGGATTGGCTAATGGACTTGTAGATGTTAAAGTGTGTGCGGTAGATGAAGTTTGGTCAGGATTAAAATTCGTCTATAGAACCAAAGATCGCTAGAATCGTTCTGCAAAATCCATCACTGTATTGACGCGATACGTTTTATGACCTTCAATGGCAATTCCAACCCATTGATATTTAGGTTCCAGAATATTTTTACGATGCCCCAGGGATTCAATTCCATCATCAATTAGCAAAGCCATCACAATATCAAGTGCCGTGTCGTTTCCGTAGTCACAATTTTCTGCGATCATGCCACCGGCTTTAGCTTTTTTTCGAATCCGGTCCGCAAAGGAAGTCCCGTCAGAACTGGAATGACCTATTTTCCCCAAGCGACCCATATCCAGGGCATGCATCTTAGCGACATCGCTTAAGGCAGCAGACATTTTAAGGGGTTCCATCTTTTTGGTTTTCTTAAGATCGGAGATCAGAGATTTAGCGTACCGATTGGTTGTGAGTTTATTTTCTTTCAGGTACGGGGTAAGATACTTTTTGATAAAATCCTGCGGATCGGTTCGTACTGCATTCATAATTTTCAAAACATCGTCCTCTCGGGATTGTATGTGTCCCATTCCTTGACCCAGAAAAAGTAGTAGTGTAATTGTTCTAAGCATGATCAACTGATTCCTAAGCGTTTCTGAATTTCTTCCAGCGATACACCTTTTGTTTCGGGAAATTTGGTCAATACCCAAATCAGTTGAAGCACCATCATTATTGCAAAAAAGGCAAAGATGATCCATGGATCATCGCGAACAATTCCATTGTCTTTATCTAAAAAGACGGGGGTAAGAAGTGTGATCAATGCAGCAATTACCCAATGCACACTGGCGCCAAAGGATTGGCCCATAGCACGTGATTTGTTAGGGAATATTTCTGAAATAAATACCCAGATAACAGCCCCCTGACCCATTGCATGGGCAGCTATAAATAGCAACAAGAAAGACATTAAGAACATGGGACCAGCCGAAAAATAGAAAGCATAGGACACCATCGAAAGGCTAAGGATATATCCAAGGGATCCAATGATCAGTAATTGTTTTCTACCCATGCGATCGATGAGATACAAACCAACAAAGGTGAAGATGAGATTAATACCCCCAATCGCGATTGAGTTAAAAAGCGATTCTTTAGCAGCCAATCCTGCCCGTTCTAAAATTTCGGGTGAATAGTATAAAATAAAGTTGATACCTGAGATCTGGTTGAAAAATGCGATGAAGAATGCTAACATGATAGGTTTCATCAATCTCCGACTGAAGAATGGTTCTCCATCGCTTTTTGAATCGTTTTTATTAACCTCTAAAATGATTTGAACTTCTTCCTTTGGATTAGGGACTCCTAAATCGATCAACACCTTTTCGGCTGAAGCCAAATCATTTCTTCGCGTAATTAACCAGCGTGGGCTTTCAGGAACGCGAAGCACCATGAGGGTATAAATTAGTGCAGGAATAGCCTCAACACCTAACATCCAACGCCAGTCATTTGCCCCATCAAAGCCAACTAAAAAGTAGTTCGACAGAAAGGCAATTAGAATTCCAAAAACAATATTGAATTGATACAAAGCCACCAACCTGCCACGGATGGAGGAGGTGGAAATCTCTGCGATGTAGGTGGGGGCAACCACCGATGAAACGCCCACACCTACACCCCCAATAAACCGGAAGAAGGAAAACAAATATGGATCCGTAGCAAACGCAGAACCCAGCGCACTTACAGTATATAAAACCCCTATCCAAAAGAGAACTTTTTTTCTTCCAAATTTTTCTGTTGGAATTCCCCCAAACAAAGCACCAAGCACTGTTCCCCAAAGGGCCATCGACATTATAAATAATCCATGAAACCAGGGCGAAGTATTCCAAAGTTCTTTGATGGGTAAGTTGGCCCCGGAAATTACAACCGTATCGAAGCCGAACAGAAAGCCTGCCATAGCGGCAACGATGGAATTGAGGTAGGTATATTGTCGAGTTGTCATAGATAGAAAGATAGGAATATTCTTTCTATTGCAAAGCTACCCGACCTTGCTCTCAAAGAAGATTAACAAATTAAACGAAGTACTACTTCCAGTTAGCAGGATCCAACCGCCACGATTTAACGTGAATCAATTCTTTTTCATCCAGATATTTCTGCTCGGCTGCCTGAGTAAGCATATGCGTAAAATCACTTAAGCAAACTAATTGAATGTTGGCGTCTGAGAAATTTTTTTCAGCAGTTTCAAAACCATAGGTAAATATGGCGGCCATGCCAATAACTTTAAAGCCGGCCTCTTTCATGGCTTGTGCAGCTTTAAGGGAACTGCCGCCCGTGGAGATAAGATCTTCCACTAAAACCACTTTGGCATTTTTCTCCACTTTGCCTTCTATTAAGTTTCCCATGCCATGTTCTTTTGGCTTGGGCCGAACATATACAAAAGGAAGCCCCAATAAATCGGCAACGAGTGCACCTTGTGGGATTCCTGCAGTTGCCACTCCTGCAATACACTCTACCTGTGGATAATGAAGTTTAATAGCCCGGGCAAGATTTTCTTTAATATAAGTTCGAATGAGCGGGTAAGAGAGTGCTAATCGATTATCGCAATAGATGGGTGATTTCCATCCTGAACTCCAGGTAAATGGATGCCTATAATTTAATTTAATGGCCCCAATTTCAAGTAATCTCGAGGCAACGGGGGCGGCCGTATCTTCTTGTATTTTGATATGATTCATACTGCAATTTATCAGGAAACGGAACTCACACCAAAGTGGATCTTTATAAATACTGCAAAATTTTAGGATAGGTATCTTAAG
Organism: Cyclobacteriaceae bacterium; assembly: GCA_016787755.1. Classification (GTDB taxonomy): domain Bacteria; phylum Bacteroidota; class Bacteroidia; order Cytophagales; family Cyclobacteriaceae; genus ELB16-189. The sequence goes on from JAEUUA010000004.1 coordinate 216,195, forward strand.
CTTGTAATAATTGTTGTTGGGGGTTGATTCATTGCAAATAATTGATGTTTTTGCGCTAGTGAAATTGTCTCAACGACTAGCATGAACCTCTTTATAAACGACATTCCCATCCAAATTATGCGATTGGATGAGTTGCCACCTGCCGGCCATATCAATTTCGAAATTGACGCTTCCACGGAAGTAATCACCAAAGCTAAGTTGATTCATCACGTGTGGATTAGGCAGGTATCGGTTCAGGATATGGATTTGATCTTAGATCTGATTAATACCAAAGTTCCCTCACACCTTATTTCACTTTACATTTCAGTTCTTGATTATGAAGCCCTTAAACTTTTCCTTACCACGCGGTTTAAAGTAGTAAAAGCTGCAGGCGGACTGGTTCGTAAAAAGGATAAGTTCCTTATGATTTATCGCATGAAGAAGTGGGATTTACCAAAAGGAAAAAAGGAATCGGGCGAAACCTATAAGGAAGCTGCTGTCCGTGAAGTCGCTGAGGAGTGTAATATAGAAGTGAAGTTAGGGAAAAAGGTTTGCACTACGTGGCACACGTACACGATGAATAAAAACAGCATGTTAAAGAAAACACGTTGGTACAAGATGGATTTGATTGACGATTCAAAAAGTAAGCCCTGTATGGAGGAGGATATTGAGGAATTGCGCTGGATGACTCAGAAGGAGGTTTATCATGCCTTAGAGAACTCATACAAATCCATTCGATTTGTATTCGAAGAGTACTATCGTAAGAAAAATAAAATTTCTGATTAGAGCTTGTAAGGAATCAAGGATGAGACATCCCCTTTATAGCGATGCACCTCACGGATGATGGAAGAGCTTATTGCAGCGAATTGAGGCGATGTGATTAGAAAAACTGATTCTAAGTCATCATTCAGTTGCCGGTTTACTTGCGCTATGCTATTCTCATATTCAAAGTCTGTAGTGTTACGCAATCCCCTAAGTAAGTACCGTGCGCCATTTCTGCGGGCAAACTCGGCCGTTAATTCTGAAAAAGTTTGAACTGAAATGTTCGGATAGGCAGCAAATGTTTCTTGAATTTTCCCTTCCATAAACTCAATAGGAAAGTAGCGTTGGCTTTTTCCACTATTGTATCCAATGGCCACAATGATCTCATCAAAAAGAGAAAGCCCCCGCAGCACAATATCTTCATGACCTTTGGTAAAGGGATCAAACGAACCCGGAAACAGGGCGATGCGTTTCATAATTTATGAAGCAAGTGAATAGAATAGAGATCGAAAAAGTGATGCTCCTGAACTTCGTCAAACAAATATCCAAATTTTAAATACGAAGGCCTACCTCCAAAACTTATGTTGCGAACATACTTTACAAACTCCAGGTAGTGTGGTGAGTTCTTACCAACATAACCCCATAGAATCACTTCGCTGGTGTCTTGATCCATGTTAAGACCTTTCAAAACCAGCATAATATATTTCACGTAGTCAGAGAACTGTTTGATCAAAAACTGATTGTAGTAAGTGAGCTTTCCATCTTGAACAGACAGAATGTGTAGTTTAAACCGGTCAACATAAATATAAAGAGGAGAGTTAGTCGTTTTTTCAGAATACTCCAAAACCCCTTCGATCAGGGCTGTGGATTGGTGAACAATGTGAAGTTGTGTATTGGCATAAATCTGTTTGAACCATGCATGCAATTCTTTTTGAATAGCAAACACGGTAACTGCATCCATTTGGTGGTTTGAACAATGAAGGAAATCTTCTTTAGAAGCATCTACCTGTGCATTAAACTGCAAGTAGTCGATAGACGCTTCTTCTACAAAAAGCGAAGCAGGTACTTGAACAAATTTTGTACTCTTGATAGAAATCCAAACCTCTTTCCAAAACCCAGCCTGAAGCACCGGATGTGAATCAAAGAGGACTTTGAATAGAATGTGTAATTCATTATGCGAACTTAAATCGCCAAGCACATAATCTTCGAAGAAAAGGATGCGGTTATCTTGAGTATCGATAATTCCAATCTGTAAATCTCTTACACCAAGTTGAATCAGTAATTCATACTGGTGAAGTTTTTCTTCATCAAATCGATCATCTTTGATCTTCTTTATAAGCTTAAAGCCCTGCGCAGTAGATTGCAAAGTAGATTGTTATTCCCAATTACCGGAAGTTGAAATATCGTAACGTGAACCGAAGTGGAGTGGCTTACGATTTTTAGCTTCATTACTCTCCTTACGAATCGGATTAACAGGCTTAGGATCTTTCACCTCAATCACCTGAACCTTCAACCCTCCTTTTTCAACCACTCCAACAAAAATATCAAACTTTAACCCTGGTTTTCCGGGAACGTTGCCCAATGTGGCTAAATCGATATTAGGATCAAATACGTAATTTGTTAAGGTCATTAATGGCTGGCCTTTTTTCAATTGTGAACCAACTTTTACTGATTCTAATTTGGTGACCGTACCTTCTTCCTGCATCGGAGGCTCATTTACTTTTTCGCCTACGCGCAATGAATATGTTTTTTGATTTTTGATCACCCGATCGCCCACCTTCACCTTAAACCCAAGGAACGTGCCAATATCGGGAGAGTTTACAAAGTAAGTCTTTTTAAAAATTCTGTCCCTGGCTGAAATGAAACCAAGTGTATCAATAATAACCGTCACTTTTTCAACACCATAAGATTGTTGTTCAATTTGTTCCTTGCGTTGTATGATTGGAACCTGCCCATTTCTAATAAAGTTGGCCAATGAATCCCAGTTTGAAGTATATCGTTTATTTACGCTTTGAAATACAATCTCTGCTTCCCTTATTAATTTCAACTTTTCAACGATCGCTTCTTCAGTTGTTTCTATTTTTGCGCGTTCATCAATAGTGCCTTGAACACTTTGATAAAGCAGATAGGCAAGAAAAAGACTGGCAGCGAGAAGGACACCGGTAAGGATTTTTGTCAAGTTCATTGGTTACTGGTTTAGCCTGCAATTATAAATATTTTATAGCGTTTAATACAACCTATTATAACTTAAAATAGCCCCTTAAATTGACTATTTTCATAGGATCGGTTACTTTTTTGAAAATGCCGTGAAGTTCCATTGATTTCAACCCTTCTAATTCGGCCAAATCGAAAAACTTTACATCCTGAATGATCTGATTATCACCCATTTCGGGATCGAACCCTTTTCTTAACGCTCCCCCGGCTACAACAATCGAAAAGAAAAGCTCCAGGGCGTGTAAAGGCTTTTTAATAAATTCGCACGCAAACAGAAAGTCACGTATTTCAACAATTAATCCGGTTTCCTCCAGAAATTCCCTTTTTATGCATGCTTCCGCGGTTTCGCCAAACTGTAAGCCACCACCTGGAGGAGCCCAAAAGTTTCCATCATTGAGCTTTGAGTGATTGATCAGGAGAATTCCATTTTCGGCAATGCAGATTCCGCAAATCCTTACTCGTAGTTGATTTCCAAACGTTTCATGAACCACATTAGGCATAGTTGTGTTTTAAATTTTAAGACTACTTTAAAATAAAGAAAGTGTTTATTAGTTCTTCTATAATCAAGAATTAATTTATAATACTATGAAGAGAATGATTCTGATTGTCCTTTGTTTGTTGCCTGTATTTTTTGTTGAAGCTCAGGAAACTAAGCCAATATCAGGTCCGGTTATTACCTGGGCTGAAAGTACCTACGATTTTGGTGATATTATGGAAGGAGATAAAGTTAGTCACACCTTCAAGTTTACAAACACAGGTAATTCACCACTTGTATTAACAAATGTAGAAGTTACATGCGGATGTACAACTCCTAACGGATGGCCGCGCGATCCTATTGCTCATGGTGCAACAGGGGAGTTGACGGTGGCGTTCAATAGCACGGGTAAATCGGGTAAACAACATAAAGTCATCAACATTGTTTCTAACTCAGTGGGTACAACTAATCAGGTAATGATTATGGTAAACGTTTTGGCAAAAAAGCAATCCAACTAAGATTTCTTAAAAGCAGATATAAATAAAAATCCCCACCCCATGAGAAGGATAACTCCGCCAATTGGAGTAATGATTGCAAACAATGTGTTGTTCGTTAAGGCCAATAGATACAAACTACCACTGAATAAGAGCGTTCCTATAATCATGCAAATAGCGCTTGCGGATAACCACTTACAAACAAATCGATCCATCAAAGTACCTATAACCAACAAGGCGAGCGTGTGATAAAAATGGTAGCGTACTGCTAGTTCGTAAGTATCGGTTCTATTATTTTCCACGAGCACTTGCTTTAGTGCATGAGCTCCAAAAGCACCAAGCGCAACTGCCATAAAACCTGTGAAGGATGCAAGCAGCAATGTTTGTCTTGAATTAATCATCTTTAATTGTAATTTCTGGCTCCAAATATTGCGGTACCTACGCGCACAATGGTACTTCCTTCTTCGATAGCAATTTTATAATCAGCACTCATTCCGATAGAAAGTTCTTTCATTTCAACGTTTGTGGGTAATTTTTGAGTCTTTAATTTTTGGAAGAGTTGATTTATCAACGAAAATTCATTTCTGATTTGTTCTTGATTCTCAGTAAAGGTGGCCATACCCATTAAGCCTTTAATCTCAACATGCGAAAAATTATTAAGTTCCTGGGAGTTCATTAATTCTTTTACCTCCTTAAGGTCAAACCCAAATTTGGTTTCTTCTTTAGCAATATGTACTTGAAGCAGGCATGAAATTTTTCGATTTACTTTTTTGCCCTGTTTGTCAACTTCTTCCAATAGCTTAATTGAATCAATCGAATGGATGAGCGCTACAAAAGGAGCGATGTATTTAACTTTATTGGTTTGGAGATGGCCAATCATATGCCATTCAATATCCTTCGGGAGGGCTTTATATTTTAATGCGAGCTCTTGCGCTTTGTTTTCTCCAAAAATACGCTGTCCGGCATCATAGGCCTCTTGCAGACGTTCAATGGGCTGTGTTTTACTAACCGCTACTAGTTTATAGGAAAAGGCACTCAACTCCTCTTTAATCGCTTTTATATTATTTTTAATCACCATTTAATAATTTCACCCGTTCTATATCTTATTTTTCCACTTCAACAAAGTTATGGCCATACTTGGAACCTTACTAAAAAAGGGAATTAAACTTCGGGAAAACCTTGAGCAGGAATATACAGCGCCTATCGAATTACAAAAGAAAGAGCTAAAAGAGTTGATGATTACCGCCAGTCAGACGGAATTTGGTAAATACTTCAACTTCCCCGACATACTTAATCACTTTCGAAAAGGCAATACGGATTTTTATCAAGCATTTAAAGGAAGCATCCCGATTCATGACTACAATAAAATTTATAAAGACTGGTGGCATCTGTCGATTAAAGGGGCAAAAAATATTTGCTGGCCGGGGCGTATAAAATACTTTGCGTTAAGTTCAGGAACATCTGAGGCGGCCTCCAAGCACATTCCCGTGACAAAGGAAATGACAAAGGCCATACAAAAGACAAGCGTTCGTCAAATTCTTAGCTTATCAAAATATGATTTGCCACCTGAAGTATTTGAGGCGGGTATTTTGATGATTGGTGGCAGCACTCACTTAAACAAAAAGGGTAGTTTTTTTGAGGGTGACCTTAGCGGGATTCAGGCGGCTCGGTTGCCTTTTTGGTTTCAGCACTTTTATAAGCCCGGAAAAAAAATAGCGTCCACCCGCGATTGGGATTCAAAACTGAATGAAATAGTTCGCAAAGCGAAGGATTGGGATATTGGAATAGTGGTAGGTGTGCCCGCCTGGATTCAAATCTTACTTGCAAAAATTGTTGAATTTCATAAGGTGGAACACATCCATGAGATTTGGCCTAATCTTCTGATTTATGTTCATGGTGGTGTGTCGATGGATCCCTATCGAAAAGGGTTTGAAAAGCTATTGGGAAGACCCATCTATTACATTGAAACTTACCTGGCTTCTGAAGGCTTTATCGCCTATCAGGCATTGCCTAAACGTAAATCAATGAGACTTGTACTCAACAATGGAATCTTCTATGAGTTTATTCCTTTTGAGGAAAAGAATTTTACCTCCGCTGGCGAAATAAAAGCTGATGCGGAGACTTTGCTGATCAGCGAAGTAGAAGAAGGCAAGGAATATGCTATCCTTTTATCTACTTGCGCAGGCGCATGGCGATATTTAATTGGTGATGTAATTAAATTTGTCTCCATTGAAGAATTGGAAATTGTGATCACTGGTCGAACCAAGCATTTTCTAAGTCTATGTGGTGAGCACTTGTCTGTTGATAATATGAACAAGGCAATAGAATTGGTCTCCGATGAAATGAACATCACTATTCCTGAGTTCACAGTGGCAGGTATTCCATATAGGTCATTGTTTGCTCATCAGTGGTATATTGGAACGGATGATAAGAACGTGGATGCAGCTAAACTAAAGGAGCGAATTGATTTTCATTTGAAGGCACTTAATGATGACTATGCAGTGGAGCGAAGCGCAGCGTTGAAGGAAGTGCTGGTAGATGTATTGCCGCTTCATAAGTTTTATGATTGGATGGAGCATAAGGGGAAAGTAGGTGGGCAAAATAAATTTCCAAGGGTGATGAAGAGCACTCAGTTAGATGAGTGGATAAAGTTTATTGCGTAAGCATGGAGATTATTTTCAATGGCATTAAACTCGGTATTGTTTTAGCATTCTTAATTGGGCCTGTTTTTTTTACCATCATTCAAACGAGTGTAGAGCGGGGTTTTTGGAATGGTGTATTAGTTTCGTTAGGGGTTTCTCTAAGTGATATTCTCTATGTTACCATTTGTTACTTTGGAGTAATCCAGTTTATCAATGATCCTAACTTTCGTGAAAGTCTCGCATATGTGGGCGGAGGTATACTTGGTCTGTTTGGGCTCTATCATTTATTTATTAAAAGCCGGAGAAACATTCGAGTAGCCGTGGCTGCGGCCGAAGGAAGAAAGATGTATCGCTATTTTGTTAAGGGTTTTATTATTAACGGACTCAGTCCCATGGTGCTTATTTTTTGGATTGGAACGATCAGTGTAGCCTCCCTTGATTTTGGATACTCACATGGCTATGAGTTTTTTATTTTTTTTAGTATTGTGTTGATTACTGTATTGGCTACCGATATTCTTAAAGCTTATCTGGCTGATAAGTTGAGGAGGTTGGTAACAAGAAGACTCATGATGATTATGAATGTGATTGTAGGCATCTGCCTGATCATCTTTGGTGCACGATTAATTTTTCTGGCGGGTACTTTCTGATTGAAAATAAATCAATCCTGCAGCACATTCGATAAAAAAGTTGACTTGAGCAGTACCCATATCAGGAAGAACACCACAGCCCATTGGAGGTAAATGTAATAGTAGTCGGCTGTATCTTTAAAACGCGTTTCTTTTATTTCGGCTTTTTCATATTGATCAATGCGATCGAATACACTTTTAAGCGCTGCGTTATCCGTTACCCTGAAAAACTCTCCACCCCCAATTTGAGCAATCTTACGCATGGTGGTTTCGTCAATCGTATTTTCAACCATATTAGGTCTGCCAAAATAATCCTTTCCAAAAGGCACCATACCTTCTTTCCCCACAATAATCGTGTAGGTTTTAATTTCATAAGCCGCTGCTAACTCTGCGGATGTAATGGGATCAATGTTCCCTGCAGTATTATCCCCGTCACTTAACAGAATACACACTTTTGATTTTGACTCCGATTCGCGCATGCGGTTAGTTACCACAGCCAATGCAGAACCAATGGCAGTGCCACGCGATTCAATCATTTCGAAACTAATATCATTCAAATATGCGTTAAGTAAATCATAATCTGTAGTTAATGGAGCCAGTGAAAACGCATCGCCTGAAAAAACCACAATTCCAATTCTATCCTGGAGTCTTCCCTTTATAAAGTCACGCGCCACATCTTTTGCAGCTTCTAACCGATTGGGTTTAAAATCTTCAATCTGCATGGACTGCGAAATATCGATCGCTAGCATAATGTCAATTCCTTCCGTCCATTGCTCAACTTTTTCATTAGTTTTTTGTGGTCGAGCAAGGGCAGTTAATATGAGAATGAGTACGAGAGCCAATATAAATTCAGGAAGGAAACGAATCCAGGTAAGGGGAGAAGAGGTGAGATCACTTTTAACAAGTGCTACCGGAAGTTTTTGATTGAAGTAGTGGCGCAATGCCCAGCGACTAATAAATATAAGCGGAACAAGAAGTATGGCCCAAATAAATAGAACATTTTCCCAGGTAAACCCCTGCAGCGTGGATGGATAAAACCAGTCTATCGAATACCAAGGATCAAGTATCTCATCCATGCTTTACTTCCTCCACCTTTTGGTTGAATTGATTTTTTGTAAACTCCTTCAATTGATCAAAAGAATCAAATGTTTCAGGGGCTAATCGTCCGTAAATCATTCTATCTACGGAACGAAGCGGTTGACCCAGTTCACTGCTTTCTTGCTCTCTGATTTCACGCGTGGTAAATTTTGTATAAGGTCGGGAAGAAAGTTCTTCCATGTATTTTTTCCAAATCGTAATGGATGATTCAGCAACTTCTGGAGAAAAGCCTGCTTTCAGTTTTTCAATAGCCTCATCGAATCTGCTTAAAAATGACTCGTGACTTCTTACCAGTTTCTTGAGTGTAAAATATTTCCTTATTCGTTTTCCAAATAGTATCCAGCATGCAATCACAATCAGAAGAAGAATGGCACCAATAATTAATAAAAATGGGTAGTTAAGAAGCCAGCTCACAGGATTATAGGCTGTATTCGTTTTTAGTGGAAGTTGATTAATCGCTAGTGAATCGGGGAGAGTACCCACGAGCTCTTTAAAGAATACAGTATCTGCTTCGGTTAGGTAGGTTAGAGAATCTTTCTTCTGGAGCTGAAAAACCGGGAGTGCCAGAACTTGAATTTTATCTATTTCATAGGTAGCGAGTGTGTAAATCACGCTATCATAACTAACACCACTCGTAGTTTTTGTTTGGAAGTATCTCTTATTCTGAAACTCGAATGGTGCAAATGAATAGGTTGAATCTGGGAATAGGACCTGATAAGTTTGAGGGTATGTAGCAGTGAGATAAAATTTTAATGGCTCACCAAGTTTAACCGTATCTACGTCAAAGTAACCCCGGACTTTCACTTCCTGCGAAAAGCTCAAGTTTGTGATTAACGATAGTAACAATGATAGTTGAAACGCCTTAAACACTTTTAACTGTTTTATTTCTCACTTTAAATAATTTTAACAGTTTAGGAACAAAATTCTCATCTGTGGAAACGCTTAAAAAATTGATTTGGTGTTTTTTGCTGAAGTTGACTATCTCTTGCTGCCGTTCAAAGTGATGCGTTGTCATTTTATCTCTAAAATCTCCAAAGGAAGAATTGACCCACAGTGTTTTTTTTGACTCCTTATCGAGAATAGGAATGATGCCTAACTTGGGTAGCTGCGTTTCTCGCTTATCGCTCACCTGAATCAAAACCAGATCGTGTTTTTTTGCCAATGATTTTAAATGATGGTGATATCCTTCATCAATAAAATCTGAAATCATAACAATAACGCTCCTTCGCCTAATGGAATTTAACGCAAATGTAATTGCTTTATTGAGATTGGTCTTAGTGGATTTTGGCTCCAACTTGCTAAGGTTGGAAATTATTTCATAGGCTTGCGCCATGCCTTTTTTAGGTTTGATGAATTTTTCACGCTCATCGGAATAACAAATCAATCCTACCTGGCTGGACTCTTTCGTTCCGGATAAGGCAAGCACCCCACAAATTTCTTTAGCAATGTCGAACTTGGTTTGGCCGGGAGTCCCAATATATTGCGAAGCGCTTACATCCAAAATGAAGTAAATGGTCTGTTCTTTTTCTTCCCGAAAGGTTTTAACAAAAGTACCATGCCCTTTTGCCGAAACATTCCAATCAATCGTTCTGATGTCGTCACCATATTGATAAGGGCGAACGTCATCAAACTCTAAGCCAGTGCCTTTAAAAATAGAGTGGAAATCACCCTGCATCTGGCTATTGATGGCCTTTCTAATCTGTATTTCGTATTTCCTTAGCTTTTTAAGCAGCTCTTTCACTCTGGCACTTTTTTGGAGGCTCAAAAATAATAAATATGACTAATTTCGCAGCCTATATGAGTTACAGACGGCAACAGTTTCAAACGATTATAACTCGCTTTGGTTTGATAAGCCTAATAATCGGGGTCTTTAGTGGCTGTTTACAGGAGAAACGACCCCCGGGAGTATTGTCACCGCAAGAATTGACAAAAGTTATGATGGAACTTTATCTCGCGGAAGCGAGAGCCAATGGTCTGAATATCGTGAGAGACTCCATTGTGAAATATTTTAAACCTGCTGAGCAAAAGTTACTGGCCCGGGAAGGTGTATCGGATTCTATCATGAGGATAACCTATCAATACTACATAGAGCGGCCTGAGGAATTTGAAAAAATTTATGACTCAGTAATTGATTCGCTGAGTTTGCGCGAGCAGAAGGAAAAGAGCAAAACTTCTTCTAATTAGTGCTCATGATATTTCCAACCGAGTTTGAAGAGAAACTGGGGTTTGATCAAATCCGTGATCGCCTAAAAAATTATTGTCTTAGCCCCTTAGGAATTAAGTTGGTTGATCAGATGAGTTTCTCTGCTGATTTTGTTACCGTACAATCCCGGCTAAAGCAGAATCTTGAGTTTAAATTAATTCTTGAAAAGGGCGATCAATTTCCGGCCACTCATTATGCTGATCCGGATGAATATTTAAAAACCGCGGCCGTTGAAGATAGTTTTCTGGAAGAAGAAGCATTTTATACCATTCTCACTTCGCTACAGACTATTCTTGCGGTGAAGCAGTACCTCGCCACTAATTTAGAACTTTATCCAGAACTTTATTCGTTAACGCATCAGGTTGTCGTATCTAAAAGTTTACTTCAACAGATCGAATCAAAATTTGATGATAAGGGTCAGCTTCAGGATAATGCCAGTTCAGAACTCGCAAAAATCAGAAAGCGAATTCGCGAAGAACAACTTCGGGTAAAGCGATTAACCGAACAGGTATTCCGGCAAGCCGTTGACCAGGGTTGGGTACCCGAAGGCGCCACGGCAACTATTCGTGATGGCCGGTTAGTCATCCCAATCATGACTCAGCACAAGCGGAGATTGCCAGGGTTAATAATGGATGAATCAGCCACAGGACAAACAGTTTTTATGGAACCGTTGGATGTGCTGGAAGCTAATAATGAAATTCGGGATTTGATTCATGCCGAGCGAAGGGAGATCATTAAAATTTTGCGAGAGCTAACCAATCTTTTGCGAATTCATTTGCATGAACTAACACCCGCTTATCAGTTTTTGGCCATAATTGATTTCACTCGAGCCAGGGCTAAATTTTCATTGGATATAGGTGCCGAGTTACCAACTGTAAAACCCACCCCTGATTTAAATTGGTTACATGCCCGGCATCCGCTGTTGTATTTGAGTTTGAAGGGGAAACGAGAAGTTGTACCACTCACGATTGACTTAACCTCAGCAAGCCCGTTTCTTTTAATATCAGGTCCTAATGCAGGCGGCAAATCTGTTTGCTTAAAAACGGTAGGCTTGATTCAATATATGGTACAATGTGGTTTACTGGTGCCTTTGCATGATAAATCCACGGTTGGGTTGTTCAAAAATATTTTCCTTGACATTGGCGATCAGCAGTCGATTGAAAATGATTTGAGTACGTACAGCTCGCACTTAAAAAATATGGCGTTCTTTCTTCATCATTCAAATCAGCATACGTTAGTGTTATTGGATGAGTTGGGCGCGGGCACTGATCCAAATTTTGGTGGAGGTATTGCTGAATCTATTCTGGATGGTTTGGTAAGGAGAAATGCATGGGGTGTTGCTACTACCCATTACTACAACCTGAAATTGTTTGCCAGCAACCACAACTCCATTCGCAATGGAGCCATGCTATTTGATTCAAAAAAATTAGCCCCCTTATTCCAATTAGAGATTGGTAAACCTGGCAGTTCATTCGCGTTGGAGATTGCCCGTAAAACAGGGTTGCCTTATGAAACCATTCAACGGGCAGAGAAAATTATTGGCCAGGAGTTAACAGGGTTAGAATCGTTGATGAAGTCGGTTGCTGAAGAGAAGCAATCCTTGGAGAAACGACAGAAGGAAATTAAAGCGCAAGAAGAAAAACTTAGTGAAACGCTGAGCCGATATGAAGTACTGTCTTTTGAACTCACCACTAAAAAGAAAGAAATACTGGATAAGGCAAAAACGGAAGCCTCTAATCTATTAAAAGAAACTAATCGGGAGATCGAGAAAACGATTCGACATATCCGCGAAAACAAAGCAGAGAAAAAGGAGACAAGAAAAGTTCGGGATGGCTTGCAAGACCTTATACAAAAAGTTAAGCCCAATGTTATTGTATCCGAAACCGATGTAACACTAGAAGTGGGTGATTATGTTCGGTTGATAGGCCAAGAGGTAAGTGGGAAAGTGCTATCGATTAATGACAAATCAGCACTTGTTCAGTTTGGTGATTTGCGTTCGCAGGTTAAATTAAAGCAGTTGGTGCGGAGCGACAAGGCAATTGTGCATCCAACATTCGCCAAAGCAAAGTCATTTGGAATCGATGTAATGTCCAAGCAATCAACGTTTGTAAGCACCCTGGATATTCGTGGCAAGCGGGTGGAGGAAGTAAATGCGCTTTTAGATCAGTTTGTTGACGATGCGTTGTTGTTGGGGCAAGCCGAATTAAAAATTCTGCATGGAAAGGGTGAGGGTGTGCTGCGCAAAGTGGTGCGGGAGCGGCTTAAGACAATAAAAGGAGTTGCTTCTTTTGCCGATGAACATGTAGAGCGTGGGGGTGCCGGAATTACGGTGGTGGTGCTAAAATAAAGAAGCCCTGCATGGCGCGGGGCTTCTTAAAATTGTTGGGTTAGATTAAAGGGTAAATTTAAATACCCAGTCTCCTGAAACTACTCCGGTTCTTCCAGAATAACCAGTCCCAGTAAAATTGAAACTAATTGTGAGTGTAGATTCTGTAACGGAATAGGTCATGGCTAATTCATCTGCCGTTCCCTTATCGCGAATCATTTGAGTTTCGACAGCAGTACCAAAGTCCCATTTACCAGATGCCTTCCAAGGACTTAAGCTTGGTCGTCCTGAAGTTGCATAATCAAAAGGAGGAGTTCCTTTTGTACCAGAGAACGTAATCTGAAACCCGGGGTAATCCCCTGTTTTATCTACACCATCTAAAGTAACAGAATTTGCTACGGTATTTATTTTCCAGGTCTTCTTTAATTTATCGAATTGAACATCGGCTATCGGTTCTGGGTCGCCCCCTTTACCCTTACATCCTGCATAGGTCAACAGCACAGCCGTAATTGAAATAAGAGATAGTATTCTAAGTACTTTCATTGTTTTTGATTTAAAATCATCCTAAACATAGCAAAATGGCTTTTCTAAAAAAAATGAAGCCAGAAAAGTTAGCGGTTAATGATGGGTTTTAACTATTAGTAACCCTTTTTATACGCCAGAATATCAATTTTTTGAGCGTCTTGAGGATACTCATGCTCCTGGTTAGAGGCAATGAAGACAAGAGTCTCAGCCGGCAGTTGGTCACGATGAGTTATGTACCACTCAATTGATTTGTTGTCAAAATTTGTGGTGGGTTCATCAAGGAACAAAAGGTCGGCTTGAGCGTATAGGGCCAACCCTAATTTAAGTCGTTGCCTCATGCCCGAGGAAAAATTTGCTATGGCTTTATCTTTGGCTCGGGGCAATTCGAAAATCTCAATTAGTTCTTCGGTCGTTTTGTGGTTACGGGCTTTCTTAAATTTGAAATGAAAATTTATCATTTCGGTAAGGGTAAACTCATCAATCAAATCCATATAGGGTGTTGCAATGGAAATGTGCCTGAAGATTTCATCGAGCGGAATTTCTTTGCCATCTTTTTCATACACCACATTTCCCAGGCTCGGTAGCATTTGTCCCCATAAAACCTGCATTAATGTTGACTTCCCTGAACCATTGGGCCCAACGATGGCATATGAATTTGGTGATGAGAACTGAAAAGTTAAATCTTTAAAAATCCATTCGCGGTTAAACCGCTTGCTTAGATTTTTTGTGATGAGCTTCATTCAAATGCAGCGGTGTTGGCTGAAAAACCTTTCATAACTCCACGTTCGCTGGTGCGAATGAATGACACGATATAATCTCTTTCAGTGCTTGAAGGTAATTCATTTTCTACCAGGTCGAGGGCTTTAGAATTATTTAACCCTTTCAAAAAAATGTATCGATACACTTCCTGTATCTCTCCAATTTTTTCGGCTGAGAATCCGCGCCTGCGAAGCCCTACCGTATTTACGCCTGCATAGGTAAGTGGCTCGCGTGCAGCTTTGGTATAAGGAGGCACATCTTTACGCACCAACGATCCGCCTGAAATCATCACATGTGAACCTACTTTCACAAATTGGTGAAGAGCACTTGCACCTCCAATGATTGCCCAGTCCTCAATGGTTACATGTCCCGCTACCTGAACGGTGTTGGCTAAAATACAATGATTGCCAACGGTACAGTCATGGGCAATATGCACATAGGCCATCAAGAGGCAATCACTACCCACGATCGTTTTGAATTTATCAGAGGTTCCTTTGCTGATCGTAACAAATTCCCGGATAACGGTGTTGTCGCCAATAAAGGTTTCGGTTTCCTCCCCAGCAAATTTTAAATCTTGCGGAACCGCTGAGATCGAGGCACCTGGAAATATTTTCACATTCTTTCCGATTCGCGCGCCTTCCCATATTACTGCGTTGGGTCCAATCCAGGAGTTATCCCCAATCTCCACATTCGCTTTGATGGTAGCGAAGGGTTCTATACTTACGTTGGTGCCAATTTTCGCCTCTGGGTGAACGTTGGCTAAGGGATGATAGCTCATGAATCTTTACGGACAATACTTGCGGTCATAGAACCTTCACACACGAGACTGTTACCTACATAAGCACGTCCGTACATTTTAGCGATCCCTCTTTTTATGGGTGCAATTAAATCACATTGGATAACAAGTGTATCGCCAGGCAAAACCATTTTTCTAAATCTAAAATTTTCAATTCCTAAAAAATACGTCCAATAATTTTCTGGATCAGGCACTGTGTTTAACACAAGAATTCCTCCGGTTTGCACCATGGCTTCAACTTGTAACACACCGGGCATAACCGGGTTGCCAGGAAAATGTCCCTGGAAATAGGGCTCATTGAAGGTTACATTCTTTACGCAGGCAACTGTCTCATTATCTAAATAAATCACTTTATCAATTAACAAGAATGGATACCGGTGCGGAAGAGTGCCTGTGATCCTGTTTATATCCATTACCGGAGGCAAACTTGGATTATACTTTGGTCTTCCTTTTTTATCATCTTCCTGCATCAGCTTTTTAAGCTTGCGGGCAAACGCAACGTTAGCTGCGTGACCAGGGCGTGCTGCCAGGATTTGAGCTTTCAAAGGTCTTCCGGCCAACGCTAAATCACCAATAATATCGAGGAGTTTATGGCGTGCAGGCTCGTTGTTATAGCGCAGTTCTATATTGTTAAGGATGCCTTCTTTTTTAACTTCTACACGCGGCTTGCCGAGCATCTTGGCAATGTTTTCCAATTCATGATTTTCAACAACGCGGTCAACAATTACGATAGCGTTATTAAGATCCCCACCTTTAATTAGGTTGTTTTTGTAAAGCATTTCCAACTCATGCAAAAAACAAAAGGTACGGCAGGAAGCAATCTCTTTTTCAAATTGACGAATGTTGGTGATCGATGCATGCTGACTTCCTAAAACAGGTGAGTTATAGTCAATCATTACCGTTACCCGATAATCATCCAATGGCAAGGCAGCTATTTCAACATTGCGGGCAGCTTCCCGATAAAAGATACTATCCTGAACTTCAAAAAAGTCGCGTAGGGCATTTTGCTCTTCGGTCTCAGCCTCTTTCAAAACATTAACAAACTGTATGGAGCTGCCATCCATAATGGGTGCTTCAGGTCCATCCAGTTGAATCAACACATTATCAATTTCAAGACCCACTAAGGCTGCTAAAGTGTGTTCAATCGTACTTACCCGTGCTCCGCTTTGTTCAATGGTAGTTCCTCGGGAAACATCCACTACGCGGTCACAATCTGCATCAATAATGGGCGAGCCCGGTAAATCAATTCGTTGGAATTTAATTCCATGATTTGGCTTGGCGGGGAGGAAGGTCATATTAGTTTGCACCCCCGTATGGAGCCCAACCCCGGATAAGGTCACCGATTTCTTAATGGTTTGTTGCTTGTGATTGAGCTTCATATTAAAAGGGGGCAAATTTAAACCCGATTAGATGGATTATCAAGAAAGGGAACGATTGTTAGCAAAGGATGCATTTTTGACCCTTAATCCAATCATTTTTATTCGAATTTTACTATGAATCGGTCTGGATTCAATTCTCGGAAACACCCGATCTGCTCATCCTTTCTTCAAGTTGTCTCAGGCGAGTATTAAGATCTGGTAATTGTTTGAAGACTGCATATGATTTGAAGTAGTCTTTAATATCGACTGCCGGGTATCCAATTAGACGTTCACCTTCATCTTTTATCGATTTAGAGATGCCAGCCTGAGCCCCAATGCTGGTATTGTTTGCAATAACCAAATGGCCGGCAATACCTACCTGACCTGCCAATACGCAATTCTCGCCAATCTTCGTTGAACCTGAAATTCCAGTTTGGGCAGCTATTACAGTATTTTTTCCAATTTCTACGTTATGCGCAATCTGGATTAGGTTATCCATTTTTACACCTTTCCGGATGATCGTTGAATCACCAAACATCGTAGCACAATCAATTACTGAATTGGCTCCAATAGTTACATTGTCCTCAATCAGTACATTGCCAAGTTGAGGAATGGTCTTGTACGTTTTATCTTCCTGAGGAGCAAATCCAAAACCATCACTTCCGATAACCGCACCGGCATGGATAACGCAGTTATTACCAATATGTGTATCAGCATATAATTTCACGTTTGCATGTAAGATGGTGTTGTTCCCGATCACAACGTTATCACCAACATAAACATGCGGATATATCTTTACATTATCCCCAATCCTCACATTACTTCCGATATAAGAAAACGCTCCACGGTAAATGTTTTGTCCGATAACAGATTTCTCACCCAAGTAAGAGGGCTCTTCAATGCCGGATTTTTGAAATGAGATAAGTTTATGATATTCTTCCAGCAATAATGTGAAACTATTGTAGGGATCATCTACCAGGATAAGTGACGAGTTGATATTTTTTTTGCCCTGGAAATCTTTTTTTACAATAACAGCACTTGCTTGTGTGGTATAAATGAATTGCTCATATTTTGGATTGGAGAGAAAAGCGATCTGCCCCTTTTTTGCATCCTGGATTTTGGCAAGCATGTTTATCTTTGCCGTGCCATCACCTTTCACCTCACCCCCCAACATGGTGGCTATTTGAGCGATGCTAAACTCCATATCTTATCTGTGTAAATTTGAATGGTGAATTTTTGGGTCTCTACAAAGATACATTTTTGGGCCAGCATAAATAGTTTTTCTCTACGATTTTGCTAATCGCCTTAATACTGGGTAAATCAGAGGCATGCGCAATGTCCAGTATCTCACCTTTCTTGGTTAGAATATTTATTGATTTTCCGCCTGAAACATACGCTTCATTGCTTACCGTACCTAAAGAGTATAAATAATTGGTGTCTTTTCGCAAGATTCCATATACCTGATGGATTTCTTGCCTTACCTTTTCTACTGCACTTTTCTTTATAGGGTCAGTGGATAAAATTATTTGAAAAAGTTCACGCTGTAAAAGCCGGTTGCATAACCCAGTCAGAATTGGATCGGCATGATTGCGCCAGCATTTTATTGCTCCCCAAATGTCGTTGTCGTCCATTTGACCAAAAAGATCGAGCAATGCATGATTCTCATTGAAGTCAGATAACTTATGATTATTCAATAAGAAATTACCCAATGCATCTGTGGTAGTTAGCTTTTCACCTGCTCGCAATAAATATTGAGCTCGTCTGATAATGTTCACCATCATACGCTCCGCACTAAGGGCGGTCTTGTGTAAATACACTTGCCAATACATAAGTCTCCGCGAATGCAAAAAACTTTCTATGCTATAGATTCCCTTTTCTTCTACAACCAATTGATCATTATGAACATTTAACATAGCGATAATGCGATCCACACCTATCGTGCCCTCCATCACTCCCGTAAAAAAGCTATCACGCTTTAAGTAATCCAGTCGATCAATGTCTAACTGGCTGCTTATAAGTTGGTGAAAGAATTTCCGTGAATAACTGTTTCGAAAAAATTGAATGGCCAGATCCAGGGCTCCGTTAAACTCTTTATTGATTTCTCGCATGAAGAGATAGGAGATGCTTTCATGCTTTATGTCTTGAAGTAAAGTTTCTTCCAACGCATGCGAAAGTGGCCCATGGCCAATATCATGAAGTAAGATGGCGACAAGGGAAGCTTCTTCTTCTTTTGCACTAATTTCAATTCCTTTTAGTTGAAGGTTTTTAATAACCCGACTCATTAAATGCATGGCCCCTAACGCATGATGAAAGCGTGTATGTAAAGCTCCTGGGTACACGAGATCACTAAGGCCCAACTGTTTTATATACCGCAGCCGTTGGAAGTAAGGATGTTGAATCAAGTCATGGATCAAATCGCTCTGAATCGAGATGAATCCGTAGACGGGGTCGTTAATGATTTTCTTTTTATTCAAACGATCAATTGAGATTGGACGTATAAACCGTACCTTAGAAAGATTTTTATTCCTAATTACATGCAAAGATATAGCATTTTGTGGGCGGATGATGAGATTGATTTACTGAAACCGCATATTTTGTTTCTGCAACAGCGCGGGTATGACATCACCCCTGTCAATAATGGCTCTGAGGCCGTTGAACTCAGCGAAGCGAAACATTTCGATATTGTTTTTTTAGATGAACACATGCCGGGCATGTCTGGGTTAGAGGCATTGAGTCAAATCAAAAATCATAAGCCCAATCTCCCCATTATCATGATTACCAAAAATGAGGAGGAGAAGATTATGGAGGATGCGATCGGGGCAAAGATTGACGATTACCTGATCAAACCCATCAACCCGAGTCAAATCCTATTGGCCATTAAAAAGATACTCGACAATAAGCGGCTGGTGATTGAAAAAACAAACTCCAGTTACCAACAAGAGTTTCAGAAAATCAGTACAGCCTTTTTGGACGACATGAATCATGAACAATGGGCTGATATTTACAAGAAGTTAGTTTTTTGGGAACTTCAAATGGAAGAGGCTGATAACCGCGATATGGGCGAAGTGCTGGAGATGCAAAAGGTAGAAGCCAACCTAAATTTTTGCAGGTTTATAAAACGGAATTATGAAAATTGGTTGAATAATACCAATGTGGAAAAGCCCCTTCTTTCTCACCAATTAATGAAGAAAAAGGTCTTTCCTGAACTGAAACCCGGGGAACCAACTTTTTTCATACTCATTGATAACCTTCGGTTTGATCAATGGAAAACCATTGAGCCGGTGCTGGCCGAATATTTTAATGTGGATAAAGAAGAATCTTATTACTCGATTCTTCCTACTACGACTGCCTATTCGCGCAATGCCATTTTTTCGGGTCTCATGCCTTCGGAGATGGCGAAAACTAATCCTGATTTGTGGGTGGGAGAGGATGAAGACGAATCGAAAAATAATTTTGAAGATGACTTTTTAGCCAAGCAGATTCGTAAGAATAATCTGAATATAAAATTCTCTTACAATAAAATAAAAAAGCAGGAAGAAGGTAGGGATCTGGCTGATTCCATTAATAATTTATTTCATAATGATTTGAATGTAATCGTCTATAATTTTGTAGATATGCTTTCGCATGCACGCACTGATATGGCGATGATCCGCGAACTGGCTCCAGACGAATCGGCCTATCGCTCGATTACCAAATCGTGGTTTATTCATTCGCCCTTAATGGACATTCTAAGAAAAATTTCAGATAAAAAGGCTAAGGTGATTATTACAACGGATCATGGAACCATTCGCGTAAAGCGACCTTTCAAAATTGTGGGCGACAAAAGTGTGAATTCAAATTTGAGATACAAGCAAGGCAAGAACTTAGGTTTTTCAGGGGACAAGGTTTTTGAGGCGCCTAAGCCAGAACGTTTTTTTCTACCCAAAACCAACGTATCGACCTCTTATGTGTTTGCTATTGAAGATCAGTTTTTTGCATACCCTAATAATTATAATTATTACGTGAATTTTTATAAAGACACGTTTCAACATGGTGGGGTAAGCCTGGAAGAGATAATCATTCCTTTTATTTTATTATCTTCGAAGAATGCCTGAACAGTGGAAACTGTTGCACGAGAGCTCATTAACGTTAAGTGATTTACCTGTTGCGGCAAAGCAATTAGTGAATCTTAGTAAAGGGCAAGTTGTTTGGCTTTTGCATGGTGAGATGGGTAGTGGAAAAACAACGTTGGTGAAGAGCTTAATGAAGGAGTTGGGTATCGCTAGCCTGGTAACAAGTCCAACGTTTTCGATTGTGAATGAATATGGGGAGTCAGAAGAGAATACCGTTTATCATTTCGATTTTTATCGATTAAAGAATGAAACGGAGGCGTTGGATATCGGCTTTGAAGAATATTTGACTTCCGGAAAGTTATGTTTGATCGAATGGCCGGAAAAAGTGATTAACTTGTTACCGGAAAAAGTGTTTGAAGTTAAGATTGAGTTTCATGATGCAGTAAGCAGAAAAATATATTTCCGAACTCATGAGTGAAAAAAAGAAAACCGGATTTGAGGCGCTTGCTAAAACAAGTTTGTATCCGCAAGAGCGGCTGCAAAAGGTAAAAAAAGGGAAACACTCTTTTTTGATTGGTTTGCCCAGAGAGGTTTCACTTCAGGAAAATCGCATTAGCCTTACCCCCGATGCAGTTGCCCTTTTGGCCAATAATGGTCATGAAGTCATCGTTGAAACCAAAGCCGGGGATGGTTCTAAATTTTCTGATAAAGAGTATAGCGAAGCAGGTGCAAAGGTTGTTTATTCGTTAGAGGAGGTGTACAAAGCCGATATTCTCCTTAAGATTGAGCCTCCTTCGCTGGAAGAAATTGAATATTTCAAACCCGGGCAGACCCTTATCTCGGCTCTTCAGATGGGGCACTTAAAGCAAGACTGCATCAATGCTTTGTTAAAGAAACGGGTGACTGCATTGGCCTATGAATTCATAGAGGACAAAGTGGGTGGGATGCCCATTGTAAGGGCAATGAGTGAAATTGCCGGAAGCACGGTCATGCTCATTGCAGCAGAATACTTAAGTACGGTTAATAAGGGGAAGGGAATAATCCTTGGCGGAATCACCGGAGTGCCGCCAACCAAAGTAGTTATTATTGGAGCTGGAACTGTTGCCGAATATGCGGCAAGAGCAGCACTAAGTTTGGGTGCCGAGATTCAGGTGTTTGATAACCACCTCTACAAACTTAGAAGGATTAAGCACACCCTGGGTCATCAATTTTACACATCAACGATTGATACAATAACACTCGGTGAAAGCTTACTCAATGCCGATGTTGTCATTGGAGCACTTCGTGCCGAAAAGGGAAAAGTACGCCATGTCGTTTCGGAGGAAATGGTGAAACGGATGAAACCCGATTCACTGATTATTGATTTGAGTATTGACCAAGGTGGTTGCATTGCCACCTCTGAGACAACTAGCTTAAATAAACCTGTTTATAGAAAGTATGATATTATTCACTACTGTGTTCCGAATGTGGCATCTCGAGTTGCTAATACAGCGAGCACAGCATTAAGCAATATTTTTACCCCAACAATTTTAAGGGCTGCCGAAGAAGGTGGAGTGGAGGAAATGATTTTTTCTCACAAATGGTTTATGAAAGGGGTTTATACCTACAAAGGAACCTTGACAAATGAATCGATAGCGCGTAAATTCGCGATGAAGTATAAAAATATTGAATTGCTTTTGGCAATTCGGGTATAATGGAAAGAGTATTAAGTATGAAAAGGTTAGTTACAGTTTTATGTATTCTATTTTTCCAAACTTTTGCATTTGGCCAATGGGCAATACCTGCCAATCTGAGAGCTGAAAATACGTTGGATAGACTGTCTGATAAAGGAGGTTTATCAAATTCAGATATTCTCTATGGAGTACCCGGTGACCCCGGTGGAGTAGTTGGCGATGTGTACCTGAATGATAAATGGAATAGTGCCACCATCTTGTTATACCAGTCGGAGACTATGATTGAGGGGTATCCGGTAAAGTATGATATCAAAAGTAATTTAATTGAAATAAAATCGAATGCTGGAATTAAAGTGTTGGATGTAAGGAGAATCAAGAATATGGTATGGAAAGATTCGGTTACAACTACTCCTCAGTATTTTATAAACGGAAGTGAGTTCAAGAAAGACGGAACTCCTTTTGTGGGATTGTTAGAGGTTTTGGTAGATGGGCCCATGCCCTTACTTAAAAGAACTCAATTATTTGTTAAGCAGCCTACTTATAATGCCGCTCTGGATGTCGGCTCAAAAGACGTTAAACTTTATAAGAAGTCCATAATTTTTTATGCTAAAGATGGTGGACTAGTTGAAGTTAAAAATAAAAAAGATGTCCTTGAGGCTTCTGGAGCATTAGCTAAAGAGGTTGAAGCTTACATTAAGAGTAATAGGTTGAGCATAAGCAAGGATGAAGGCGTTAGTCGTGCTTTTGAATTTATAAATTCAAAGTTGTAATTCTACTCTTTCAATTCTCTTAACGCCTCCTCATACGATTTAATTTTCGTTTCGGCATCTGCCTTTTTCTGTTGTTCCAATTCCAATACTTTGGCCGGAGCACCAGCCACAAATTTTTCATTTGAAAGTTTTTTATCTACTGAGGCAAGAAAGCCACGCTGGTATGCTAAATCTTTTAAGATCAATTCTCTTTCTTTCTCAAGATCTAATTTCCCTTCCAACGGGATGGTGTACTCAACAGTTCCTACCAAGAAAGAAACTCCGGCTGGTTTTTCAGGAGCCGAAAACACTTCATTAATATTCGAAAGTTTTTTGATGATTGGCCAAAAACATGAGAAGTCATCAGTGCCTTCTTTCTTATAAAGCTTGATCGCTACTTTAGGAGAAATTCCTTTTGAGTTTCTGGTGTTTCTTACTTGAGTTATGGTTTCGAAAGCAAGAGTTGCTTCCTTTAATAGTGAAGCATCAATGTTACCAGCCGTTGGCCAGGTTGCTACCAGAATACATTCTTTCTCTGCCCGTCTGCTTAATTCACTCCATAACTCTTCTGTAATGAAAGGCATGAAGGGATGTAACACTTTCAGTACATTTTCAAAAAGTGAAATAGTTTTAGTGTACGTTACCACATCGATAGGTTTTCCGAACTCCGGTTTTATCATCTCCAGGTACCAGGCACAGAAATCGTCCCAAATTAATTTGTAAACACCATGCAACGCATCCGACATTCTAAACTTGTCGAAATGATCGGTTAATTCAATGAGTGATTGGTTGAACTTGGATTCAAACCAATGAATGGCGGTCTTATTTTCTTCCGGTTGGATTAATTGTTTATCCACTTCCCATCCTTTTACCAAACGGAATGCATTCCAGATTTTATTGGTGAAGTTTCTGCCTTGCTCAACTAATTTTTCATCGTAGAGTAAGTCATTACCAGCAGGCGAACTGAACAACATTCCCGTACGAACGGCATCCGCGCCATAGGTGTTTATTAAATCAAGCGGATCAGGTGAATTGCCGAGTGACTTCGACATTTTTCGGCCTTGCTTGTCGCGAACAATACCTGTTAGATAAACATTCTCGAAGGGCTTTTTGTCCATGTACTCATACCCCGCAATAATCATTCGCGCCACCCAAAAGAAAAGAATTTCAGGAGCTGTTACCAACACCTGAGTAGGGTAGTAATAATCAAGCTCTTTATTGTTTGCAGGAATTAATTTTCCGGTTGCTGTATCAAATGAATCATCCTTAAATCCTTTAAATACTTCCATCGGCCAAAGCCATGACGATGCCCAGGTATCTAATACATCTTCATCTTGCCGTAACTCTTTTTCTGTAATGGATCTTCCGGATTTTTTTGTTGCAAACTTTATAGCATCCGCTAGTGTCTCGGCTACCACAAAATCATCCTCACCATTTCCATAGAAATAAGCCGGGATGCGATGACCCCACCATAGTTGACGGGAGATACACCAGTCGCGCACATTCTCCATCCAGTAGCGGTAGGTATTTTTAAACTTGGCCGGGTGCAGTTTAATTTCATCTTCTTCAACTGCCTGATGCGCTTTGCGCGAAATCTCCTTCATTTTAACAAACCACTGTAAGGAGAGTTTTGGTTCGACTACTGTATTCGTTCTTTCCGAGCGACCAATGCGTGTAACAAACTCTTCTTCTTTTACTAAATGTCCTGCAGCTTTTAAATCTTTTACAATTTCTTTGCGAACCGCAAAACGATCTTTCCCATAGAATTTAGGTAACTCACATTTTTCATTTAATGACCCATCATCATTAATGGTATCAATTACCGGAAGATTATGGCGTTGCCCAATTTCATAGTCATTCACGTCATGAGCTGGGGTAACTTTTAAACAACCGGTTCCAAATTCCTTATCAACATAGTCATCAGCAATTACCGGAATTTCACGATTGATAAAGGGAACCAAAATCTTTTTTCCAATCAGGTTTTTATAACGCTCGTCCGATGGGTTAACTGCAATAGCAACATCGCCCATAATGGTTTCGGGGCGCTGCGTGGCAATCACTACCCATTCATCTTCACTGTCTTTTACTTTATAGCGAACAGAATAAAGAATCGACTTCTCACCATCTTCTTTATAAAGCACTTCTTCATTTGACAGAGCAGTCTTGGCTTCACAATCCCAATTGATCATGCGCAACCCACGATAGATATACCCTTTATTGTGTAGATCTACGAAGACTCGAATGACAGCCTTGTAATAATCTTCGTCCATTGTGAAGGAGGTGCGCTCCCAATCACAGGAAGCACCTAACTTTTTAAGTTGCTCAAGAATAATTCCGCCATATTTTTCCTTCCACTCCCAGGCATATTTTAAAAACTCATCACGTGAGAGATCCGATTTCTTAATTCCTTTTTCGCGAAGCATGGCCACCACGCGTGCTTCGGTTGCAATAGAGGCATGATCTGTACCTGGCACCCAACAAGCTTCCTTTCCTTCCATCCTGGCTTTTCTGATCAACACATCTTGAATGGTATTATTAAGCATGTGCCCCATGTGCAGCACACCTGTTACGTTCGGAGGTGGGATAACAATGCAATAGGGCTTCTTATTTGGGTTGACTTCTGAATGAAAGAAATTCTGCTTTTGCCAATATTGGTACCATTTATCTTCAACGTCAGATGGATTGTATTTGGTAGAAAGTGCCATAGGATGAATTATAATTGAATAAGAACGCAAAAATAGGAAAAGGGACGGTAACTGGGTTGTTACTTTTTGAAATCCAGACCACAAAGTATTTTCGTAAATTTGGAAATCAAAATGAATACCCCGATGAATACTACCGCACCCGCTGAGGACATTAAGATTGATAAAATTGAATGGAAACAGCTATCGAGTTTAGCGGCCTTATATGGCTCTATTGTTATCGGGTGGATTGCCTATCATAATTATCAGCCAAAGCTCCTTATTCAATTTAATCTTATGGAATTTACTTATCTGCTGATAATAGTGCAGGGGATTATCTTGATTATTACTCCACTTATTGCCGGTAAGATTGGTGATCGGTTTCGGTTTAAAGCCGGGCATAGGATGCCAATCATTTCTTCGGGGATCAGTTTTGCAGCGATGGTTTTTATGGCGGTAGCCTTCACACTTTTTAGCAATCCCGGTGAAGTGTTTCGATGGATCTTACCGCTTCTAATTGTTTTATGGTTGGTAGCCATGAGTATTTTCACAAGCCCAGCCCTTTCCACCTTAGAGCTTTTCACTCCCATTGATAAGTTACCTCGTGCCATGGCGATTTTGACGATCGTGGCTAATTTAATTTATTCGTTGGAGCCTGTGATTGTTGATTTAATTGATTTTGTAGGAGCCCCTTTAACGTTTATGTTTGGAGGTATAGCCGTATTTGTTTCGGGCTATGCCCTGAAAAAAAATTCAATAAGTCTTTTTAAGAATAACCCTGCCCATCCGAGAGCAGAATTCAAATTAGATACGCAGCGATCAAATTACAGCTACATCTTTTTCCTGGGTATTGTAGTAGGAATTCCTACCACGTTACTCTTCAATTATTTTCCAGATCTTCTTGAAACAAATTTATCAACTCTGTTTAAGATGGAAGGGAAATGGCTTTTGGTAGTTGCATTATTTATATCGGCTGTGCTTTCGCTGCCCGTTAGTAATTATGTAATCAAAATTGGAACAGTAAAGTCTTTCTGGTGGAGCTTCCTGATCAACTCAATTTGTTTGATTCTGGTATTTGTTATTGGCTTACCCATTCTCACGATAATTGCCATGTTCATTTTCATTGTTTCTTTCACTGTGCTTTCCATTAGTTCTTTGCCTTTGGCCATTGAACGAGCCAATTATTTTGAAAAGGTATTTTGCGTGGGAATTTTCTTTAGTGGAATGGCCTTGCCCGATGGCATTGTGGAGACATTACAAGCGATGGGGCACTAATTTGCGCGTATAAAATTTAAACACGTAGAAACATAGGTTCGTAGTGATAGCTCGTAACTTATTAGGATAGACTATCTACGATTTCTCTGTACCTATTTGGTTAATGCATTTCAAAAAAATCAACTCATCCGAATTCGCCATGCTGCCGGATAGAGATTATTAACCCGGTTGCCAAGCTGATTGATCCATCCAAGGGGTGTGCCTTTATAGGTAACTAATGCAAAACCCCGTTGACCGTCAACCACATGAATGGTTTCTTTGCGAAGATAGGCCAGTGCTTCTTCTATTTCCAAATCAATAATTGAAAAATGATTTTGATTTAAATGAATTGAAAGCGCCATCGCATGCTCTGGAATTAGCTTATCATGTTTTGTTTCGGCCACTGCCGTTCCCTTGCTCACAATATGTAGTTGAGTGCATATAAAGCCCATCTCATCATAAAGTTCAGAAGGAATTTGAATCAGTAATGAATTTTGTTGAATGAATTTAAATTGATCGGGTTGTAAACTCCAGTCTTGAAGTTGTTCTGAAATCTTTTTAGGTGTTAGATCAAAATTTTTTCCGGCCCTGATTCGTATCGATTGTTCGCCTTCCATTTTTCTTAATGCAGAAATAAAAAACCCTTCTCCATTTACACGATGGGGATAAAACCGATAACCAATGGATTTTCCAACTTCAATTTTTTCTAGGTTCCATACCGGATCTACCGATAGATCAATGAATTCCACCGCTCGATTTTCTGCCAGCCAATTTAGTGTGCCTTCATTTTCACTTTCGTTGAATGTGCAGGTGCTATACATCAGGATTCCATTTTCTTTCAGCGCAGGCCACACATCATTCAAAATTCTTCGCTGTCGTTGGGTGCAAAGATTTACATGTTCTTCCGACCATTCTTTGGATGCCTTATAATCCTTCCGAAAGAGTCCTTCACCTGAACACGGAGCGTCCACAAGAATAACATCAAAATATCCAGGTAGTTTTTGAAACGTTTCAGGATCGCTGTTTGTAACCAGCACATTGGCACAACCCCATTTCTGAATATTTTCAGATAGTATTTGCGCCCGCGACCGGATGACGTCATTTGAAACTAAAAGCGAATCGTTAGTCAATAAACTAAGTAGATGCGTTGATTTACCACCCGGAGCAGCACATAAGTCAAGCACACGCAAAGGTTTAGTAATATCAACGGAATGCTTTAGAACGTGCTCTAAGAACATAGAACTAGGTTCTTGTACATAATATTTTCCGGCATGCAATGCTGGATCTAATGTAAAGACTGGCCGTTCTGGTAAGTAGTACCCAAAATCAGTCCAGGGTATTTTTATCCCTTCAGGAAGTTTATCTTTGTAGGGATTGATTCGAATGGCCACTGGTGGAGTTTGTTTGTGTGCGTGAAGAAAATCGGGCCATTCATGTCCCAGGGCTGACTTCATTCTGTTTTCGAAAGCGGCAGGAAAAAAGTCAGGCATGAATTTATTTGAGGTAACGAGAAAGAAGGATATAATTTAGACGTAAAGTAAAGACTTTTATGATTAAGGCGAATGACCCGGCTTTGCAAAGCTGGATAGAGATACCAACCAATTCTGATTTCCCCATTCAAAACTTACCGTTTGGTATTTTTAAAACCGATTACTTAACACCAGTGGCCGGTGTGGCCATCGGTAATTATGTGTTAGACCTTGTGTATTTATATGAGCATGGGTTTTTTGATGGGCTCGGTTTGCCACAGGGAATTTTTAACCAGCCATCTCTTAACGATTTCATTGGATTAGGAAAGAAGAAGTGCCGTGAAGTGAGAGAACGCATTTCAGAATTGTTGCAACATGATAATGAAGAACTGAGATTAAATCTCGGTGCGCGTGAGTTGGCACTCATTCCGATGGAGGAAGTTGAGATGTGCATGCCTGTAAAAATCCCAAACTATACTGATTTTTATAGCAGCGAAGAACACGCTACCAATGTGGGCTCGTTGTTTCGTGATCCAAAAAATGCCTTGTTACCTAATTGGAAACATATGCCAGTGGGGTATCATGGCCGCGCTTCTTCCATTGTGGTATCTGGAACAAGCATTCACCGACCTAAAGGCCAGGTAAAGCCAGGTGATTCTGAAGTACCAATCTTTAGTGCTTCGCAAAAGCTCGACTTTGAATTGGAGATCGCTTTTATTACGTGCAAGGAAACCGATTTGGGTTCGTCAGTTTCAACAAATGAAGCTGAGAATTTTATTTTTGGCTTTGTGCTCTTTAACGATTGGTCAGCACGCGATATACAACAATGGGAATACGTTCCCCTTGGCCCATTTCTGGGAAAGAATTTTGGATCAACGATATCGCCTTGGATTGTTACCATGGATGCACTTGAGCCCTTTAGAGTTGCCGGACCCAAACAATCTCCAGAAGTTTTACCTTATCTAAAAACAGCAGGCGACAAAACGTTTGATATTAATCTGGAAGTTTCCATTCAACCTGAAAATTCAGATGCGATCATTATCAGCAAATCAAACTTTAAGTATTTGTATTGGAATGTGAATCAACAACTGGCGCATCAAACCGTGAACGGATGTAACCTGCAAGTTGGCGATCTATATGCATCAGGTACGATTAGTGGTCCGAGTTCAGATTCATTGGGTTCTCTGCTTGAACTTACGTTGAATGGAAAGAAAGCGATCGCATTGGCGGATGGATCGCAACGTAATTTTATTGAAGATGGAGATTCAATAATTTTAAAAGGTTATGCCAAGAAAGGCCATGTGCGGATTGGATTTGGCGAGTGTAGGGGAAAGATAGTGCCTGCAAACTGATGCTGGATACTAGATTCTTGACACTATAAACTCACGACTAAATACTATTGACTAAAAAAATGCTCATTAACCCAAAAGAATTATCTACCCCTAAACTCCAAGCTTATCTTCAAGGCGCTGTTTCACCCCGGCCGATTGCTTTAGCGAGTACTATTGATAAAGATGGAAATGTTAATCTGAGTCCCTTCAGTTTCTTCAATTTGTTTAGTATGAATCCGCCTATCTTGATTTTTTCACCGTCAAGACGAGTGCGCGATAATTCAACCAAGCATACTCTTCAAAATGTGCAGGAGGTACCTGAGGTAGTAATCAATATTGTTTCGTATACCATGGTGGAGCAAGTGTCGTTGGCAAGTTGTGATTTCCCGAAAGGAACCAACGAGTTTGAGAAAGCCGGGTTTACCGAAGTTACTTCAATACATGTTAATCCCCCACGCGTGGCTGAGTCACCCGTTTCTTTTGAGTGCAAAGTCAATCAGGTAATTCCCTTAGGGCAGGAGGGTGGAGCGGGTAATCTTGTTATTTGTGAAGTGGTTCTTATGCACATTGACGATGAAGTGTTGGGTGTAGATGGTTTTATTGATCCCAATAAAATTGATGCGGTTGCCCGGATGGGGCAGGATTATTATTGCCGGGCATCGGGTGAAAATGTTTTTACAGTTCCAAAGCCCAATACAAAAGTAGGGATTGGTATTGATCAGATTCCAACGCACATCCGAAACAGCAATGTGCTAACCGGAAATGATTTGGGGCGCTTAGGTAATATTGAAAAACTACCAACTGAAAGTGAGATTAAACTCTTTCAATCAACAAAGCTTTGGAAAGATGCTAAAGGAAATGGGGTGAAGGAACTTCATCAGTTGGCAAAGAACTATTTGAGTGAAAATAAATTAGAAGAAGCCTGGAAGGTGTTGTTGTGATACGTGTACCCAGTAAACACATGAGATTATGGAAAGTAGAAATTCCGTCTGTTATGGACAATCCATAAATCCTGTGTAATGAATCATTTTAGGTGGTAATACAATCCAGAAGATTGGATTATTCTGCAAAAGCTCTTTTAATCCTATTTGAGTAACTTTGGGCTATAATTCAGATAGTCTTTAGCTTATCTATGAAAAACAAATACCTATTTTTTTTACTTCTACTCGGTGTCCTTAGCTGCACCGATAACCAGGTCGATGAAATAGCCATCAGGCGAAATGGCCTTGTTGAGTTTAGTCTTGATAACATACCCTGGCGCGCAAGTTCTTTTCAACTTATAAATATTGGTGAGGTAGTTGTTTTTGAGGATCCCTCAAATGTAGAAGGCACAATTTATCAGCGACTATTCTTTTTAATTAAAGGACATAATGAGAAGGGGGGTGACAGAAAGCTTACTGTCATTTTTGATCTTCCTGTATCAGGCCGGCTGCTTGGCAAAGCATCCCTTGCATACTCCCAGTTAAATGGAGGCATTAAAAGTGTAGAGTTTAGTGATCAGGCGGAAGGCCATAACAGTCCATTCAAACTTTACACATTAGCTATTGACGAAACAGCAGAAGTATTTATAGACGTGCAGCGTCAAAGCCTGCAAGACAAAATTGTGGCCGGAGTATTTAAACTGGTGCTTACCGATGTTACTGATCCAGCCAATAAGATCTCATTAAACGAAGGTGTGTTTAAGGATATACCCTACACAGAACTTTAAGTTATTTTAACTATGAAAATTTTTTATCTAATCCTGTTACTGATTTTTCCGCTCACTCTATCTGCACAAGAAACGGGAACACCTCCTGCGCACTTCGATGTCATCATAAAAATTAATGGTGATATTATTTACGGTATGGTAACTGAAGTGACGTTCGATTTAGTAAAGTACAAACGAACTGATATTCCTGATGGCCCTGTATATCAGCTTTTGCGCAGCGAGGTTTATGCCATTAGTTACCGTAACCAATTGAAGGAAATCCTGAATCCGGGAAGTTTCAATCCTCCGGTAGACAACGTGGAAGAACCATTTGTTGAAACTGAGCCCGAGATTGAAGAGGAAATGGAAACTCCGTCCTTTTTAGATAAAACAAATCTTCAGCGTGGTGAAATCCGTTTGGGGGTTGGGTTCATTCCAAGCTACTCCAAAATTGACAATAAGGATTCTTACAATACTAATATTGGATTTCCACCCATCATCGTGACCTATCTGATTCCGTATAAGAAATCACTTATGGTAGGCATACAACTCGCAACGGGAACATTTAACTATAGCCGCAGCCAATTTGATGACTATGATCAGATTCAAACCCAAAGTGAGCTTAAGGAAAATTTATTTCAACTAAGCGCATTAGGGAAGTATCAATTTACCAGTAGTGACTTAAGGCCTTACGCCATCTTAGGTCTTTCCCTGAATATTTCATCGGTAAACGCTGAATCCACGTTGAATTTTGTTGATGATGACAGAACCATATTTGTTAAAAGTGGTGTTAGAAATACGGGCATGGGCGTTGTGGTTCGAGCGGGTTTGGAGTATAGTTTAACTGATCAGATCGGTTTTTATACAGACTTAGGTACGGGTGTTTCGCTCATTCAACTGGGTGGGGTTTATAAATTGAATAAGTAATGAATAGAATTATGGTGACGAATTTTTTTTTAGCCTTCCTCCTGGTGATAACCGGTAGTATGCATGTGAATGCCCAGAAATCGTCACAACCTGCTGTATCCAATAAGGCGAAACCTTCGACAGCTACACGAGGCTTCACGTTACATCTTGGGCCCAGTGTTACTTACTATCAGGGGGGAAGCACCAGAAGTTTTGACACCTTTGAAACCGATCGACTTAGCTGGCAAGTCAATGGCATGTTGGGATATGGGTTTAATAAGAATAACGCAAACCGGAGCAACATTTTAGGCATCTTTGGGACCGGTGGCTACACAACCCAGCGTGTGTTAAATCAAATGCTTACTGATCAGTCACTGGTTGTGGCGGATTTAGCAACCTCAAAATATTATAATTTTTATCAGGTAGAAGGGGGAATGTTAATCGCTGAAATTTTAAGATTAAGCACAGGGGTGGGCGTTCAACATTATGCTACTACAAGCACGGGTGATGAGCAACTTTATTATGTGTCATCCACGGCAGGGTTATCGTTTGCACTTGGTTCGTCTGTTAACTGGGTATTTGATGTCAACTTTATACACGGGCGCGACTTTAACAACACCGTAATCCGGGCCAGCACCGGATTGAGCATAGCCTTCTAACGTAGCCTTGTCAAAACTTATTGTTCAGCAAAAAACCTTCTTATGGGAAGGTTTGCGCTGCTTTCAACTTCCGCAAATCACTTATTCTATAATTGATGGGTTTATCTGGCGAAGTCCGGCAAAGATTAATGAGTCTCAGATCTTAATTCCTTCAATCTGATTTGAAGATTTTTTTAGTTGGGTTCGTGAGACAGGCAACGGCTTCCAGAGTCAAGCCATAAAGAAAGCACGTGTGATTCTGACTAACTTTACAAAAAAAATATTTGGATGAAGGAAAACTTGAAGAAGCCTAAAAGGTGTTTTTGTGAATTATTTAAGTTTTTAATATGCAATCAGACAGTTACTATATCCTGTTGAAATTTTAATAAATAACACCACCTTAATAAGCTGAACCGTTTTCCGAAGTTTATTTCCAGCTCTACGAACGCTACCTTCAAGCAGATGCGTCAGGTTAAGTTGCCCTCCTATCACCTTCAAATCCATGTTCTTCCATTTGAAGGCGAAGGAAGAAGTTCGCCCTATCACTTTCAACCCTGGCACTTGCGCCAGTACGTTAATGATTTCTTCTGTGATGCCATCACTAAAGAATTCTTGCTCAGCATCGTTGCTCATGTTCTCGAAAAGCAAAACAGCTGTGCTATTTTCCGCCAACGCAGTCACCGGCTTTTGGGCCTCAATAGCCTTACCTCCTTCAAACAGCACCTGGTACATCCTTACCGGCTGGCTTACTTTCTTTAATTTCTCCTCTTTTACAAACTGCGACTTGATTTCGCTTTTGTTGGAAATATTATGATGAACCGTTTTCGAAATAAAAATACAACCGGACTTGGCAGCAGCCTGGATGCGTGCGGCAATGTTTACTCCATCACCATACACATCATCATTTTCAAAAAGCACACCGCCAAGGTGAATGCCTATTTTCAATTTAAAGTCATTTGACAAACTACAAGTCTCCTGAATTTTAATGGCGGCATACACGGCATCGGCTGCAGTGCTAAAACTTGCCATCACTCCATCACCAAGTTCTTTTATCCATCGCCCATTAAATTCTTCGATGATCGGTTTTTGCAATGCTCTGTTCTTTTTAAGAATAGCCAGTGCATTTTTATCATCACAGCCCATTAAGGCGGTGTACCCGACAATGTCAGTGAAGATAACAGCGGCTAGTTGACGGGATTGGGACATAAAATGCTTGTGTGATAACTAAATGCTATTGTCTCATTATTATCAATTTGGCAATTCAATCTTTTTCAAAAGGGCTTTGGTTCTGGGGTCATTTTTCATGGCTGGATAATAAACCTGGAATTTACGTTTGATATATAACATTTCCCCTTCATGGCTCTCTACGGCTTTGTCAAAAAATTGGTAAGCCTGTTCCCACTCTCCAATCGATGCAAATACATACCCGAAAAAAGCATTCCCTTGGTTTTGACCCACTAATAAATTATTCATTTTATCAAGTATTTCCCGGGCCTTAATTTCTTCACCCTTCAATCCATAGGCCGTTCCCAAATAGGAGAACATTTGCAAGTCGCCATTCATTTTTGCAGCTAACTCAAGATTAACAATCCCCTTTTCATATTGATGCAGGCCAAAAAACTGCACGGCTCCAATCACGAAATGGCCAGCGAAGAAATTAGGCGCCATTTCAAGCAGCCTGTTTGCGTATTCAATTTGTTTTGCACTATCTCCATCCCACTGATGATAGCCAGTTAAATAAAAAATATTTAATAATGAGAAAGGATCCAGCCTTTCTGCTTGCTGGAGATATTGATTGGCTTTTGGGTAATTTTCCATGACCATGTGATACACTCCTAATTGTCTGAGCCCTTCGACACTGTTGGGATTGATGCTGAGCCCCTTCTCCAGTTCCTGGAGTGCCCCTTTAAAATCATAATCATTCCACATTTTGATCCTGCCCGTAACGATATGGCTTTCAGCTATATTGTCATCCAGTTGAATGGCCTTTTCAGCTGCCGTTCTTGCCTGGTAGAGGCTCTGCTCCATGGGAGCCCAATTGAAGTAGGCCAAATCACCATAGCAAATCGCCAATTCGGCATACGCTATGGCATACGATGAATCGATATCAATAGCTGCCCGATAGTATGCAATCGCTTTCGAGAAATCATCCGGAGAATATTTATTGTAATGGTAACGCCCTTTCAGGAAAAGTTGATATGCTTCCACATTGTCGGTGTAGTTTTTTAACAGGACCTCTTTATCTTCACCAATTAGCTCTACTTTGATCGCCTCCAGTATGGCTAATGATATCTCGTCCTGAATAGAAAAGACGTCTTTCAATTCCCGGTCAAACTTGTCACTCCACAAATGAAAACCGTCAGCACTTCTTATCAATTGGGCGGTGATACGAAGTTTATTACCATCTTTCTGTACACTGCCTTCCAAAATATTTGCTGCACCTAATTTCTCACCGATTACCCTTAAGTCTTCATTTCTTCCTTTAAAGGAAAAGGAGGAAGTCCGCCCAATCACTTTCAGTCCGGGTACCTTCGCAAGAAGATCGATCACATTTTCACTTAATCCATCGCTAAAATATTCCTGGTCTTTCGTCTGGCTCATGTCTACAAAGGCCAACACCGCAATGGATTGATCACGTGTCTCACCTGAGGTTTCCCTTTGTCCTTTAAAAAACCAAATGGAAAATGAGGCAACCACAATTACTGCTACCGCGATTATCCATTTAAGTGCTACCGATTTTTTTTGAGGGAATTTAAGTTTGCCTTGCATCTCTTCGCGCTTGGGTACGGCAAAGCCCGAGTTGGCCAGGGCAAAGACTTCCATAGGTTCGGATACATTTTTGAAATCAAAGTGCCCCAACGACTCCAATTGGAAATCAGTATTGTTTTTTACCTGATCACGAATGGCTTTGGACATGAGCACAGCGCCAGCAATTGCCAACGATTCAATTCGCGAGGCGATGTTAACGCCATCACCAAAAACATCATCATTTTCAAAGAGTACATCGCCAAGGTGAATACCTATTTTCAATTTAAATTCATCTGACAAACTACAGGCCTCCTGAATTTTGATGGCAGCATATACGGCATCTGCTGCTGTGTTAAAGCTGGCCATCGCCCCGTCACCGAGTTCTTTGATCCATCGCCCGTTAAATTCTTTGATGATTGGCTTTTGCAATTCCCTATTCTTTTGCAGAATAGCCAATGCCTTTTTATTGTCACTGCCCATCAAGGCCGTATACCCGACAATATCGGTAAACATGATTGCAGCTAGTTGACGAGATTGAGACATTAGTTGCAATTTAGTAAAATCGACAGTGTCGGTGAACCTGCCTGCCGGCCGGCATAATAGCAGCGAGCTGACGGGATTGGGGCATACAGGATCAAGATACTATAAATCATCTT
The DNA here is from genome assembly GCA_016787755.1 of Cyclobacteriaceae bacterium. Classification (GTDB taxonomy): domain Bacteria; phylum Bacteroidota; class Bacteroidia; order Cytophagales; family Cyclobacteriaceae; genus ELB16-189. Next base: position 252,296 of record JAEUUA010000004.1, read on the forward strand.
TATTTCAGCAGATCATTCGTATTTCAAGCATCATCTCCCGAAAATGCGATGCCCGACAGGAACGCTCAACTATTCTTAGGAGGTCATTCTATCTAATAATTAGCCTCTATTCTATCCAACAGTTTTCTTGTCCTTGGGTCTTTTTGCAATGCAGGAATACTCATTAAATAATATTTCTTCCATAACATGAACCCTTCTTGAATTTTAACAGCTTTGTCATAATACAAAAAAGCACTATCAAATTTCCCAATCGATACATACACGTCCCCAATAAAATTATTACCCGCCAGTTCAATGCCCTTCATGCTTTTCATTTTATTGATTGTCTCCATAGCTTTCACTTTATCCCCCATTTGACCATATATAGTTCCGAGAGTCGATAATGTTAAAAGACCATTCTCCAACTTTGCCGCCAATGTCAACTCATCCATTCCTTCCTGGTACTTTCCAGAATCCATATAAGAAAGTCCAACCCACCAATGACCGGCAAAGAAAGTAGAGTCCAGATCAATAATTCTTTTTCCATTCTCAAGTGTTGTCTCTATATCACCAATAACATAAGGCGCTGTTGTTGCCATCCAAAGATTCATTTGTGAGAATGGATCCAGTCTTACAGCCATTTGCGAATGCTCCATAGCCTCTTTGTTATTACCCAATAAAGCTGCACACATACTCAATTGCACATGGCACTCTGCATTGTTGGGATTTATGTCGAGGGCTTTATTGAATTCTGCTTTCGCTTCGGATACCTTCCATTCATTATGAAGTTTCACCCGCCCAATGGCAAGATGACTCTCAGCAATATTGCTATCGAGTTCAAGCGATTTTTGAGCAGCCTGTAATCCCAGCGGCAGGCTTTTTTCCGGGGGCAACCAGTTCCAATACCATAAAGACAGATAACAGAATGCCATTCCGGAATATGCAATGGAATAATTCGGGTCTAAAGCAATAGCAGCTTTAAAATATTCAATGGCTTTCATAAACCCATCAGGAGTAGATTTATTGACGTGAAAGCGGCCATGGAGATAAAGTTGGTAAGCTTCCACATTATCGGTGTACTTCTTTAGCAAGGCTTCTTTTTCCTGGCCAATTAATTTTACTTTGATCGCCTTCAGTATGGCCAATGATATCTCGTCCTGAATAGCAAAGATGTCTTTCAATTCCCGGTCATACTTTTCACTCCATAAATGAAAACCATCAGCGCTTCTGATCAACTGAGCTGTTATGCGAATTTTGTTACCATCTCTCTGTACACTGCCTTCCAGGATATTCGCTGCACCCAATTTCTCACCGATCACCCTTAGGTCTTCATTCTTTCCTTTAAAGGAAAAGGAAGAAGTTCGCCCAATCACTTTTAATGAATTCACTTTTGCAAGCAGATCAATTACGTTTTCACTCAATCCATCGCTGAAATATTCCTGGTCTTTTTCCTGACTCATGTCTACGAAAGCCAACACCGCAATGGACTGATCAGCAACTGAATCAATAGGTTCTTTTCTATCCTTAAAAAACCAAATGGAAAATGAGGCAGCAGCAATTACTGGTATCGCAATGATCCACGTAAGCGCGCTCGATTTTTTTGGAGGAAGTTTAAGCTTGCCTTGCATCTCTTCCTGCTTGGGCACGGCAAAACCCGGGTTGGATAACGCGTAAACTTCTATCGGTTCGGATACATTTTTGAAATCAAAATGCCCCAAGGATTCCAGTTGGAAATCCGAATTGTTTTTAACCTGATCGCGTATGGCTTTCGAAATAAGCACAGCGCCAGCGATACCCAGGGATTCAATTCGCGAGGCGATATTGACGCCATCACCAAACACATCCTCATTTTCAAAGACTACTTCCCCCAGGTGAATGCCAATCCGTAATTGAAAATCAGCATCAGCACGACAGGCTTCCTGAATTTTTTTAGCTGCTGCAAGTGCATTTGATGCTGTATTAAAACTGGCGATAACCCCATCTCCCATTTCTTTGATCCACCGACCCCCAAAGGATTCGATGATGGGTTTTTGCAATTGCCTGTTTTTATTCAATAGCGCGAATGCTTTATGCTCATCCTTACCCATTAAGGTAGTGTACCCGACAATGTCGGTGAACATGATAGCGGCTAGTTGGCGGGTTTGGGGCATTACGTGTGAAGATACTCTATAATCAATTTATCTCAGCAGTTCATCAAACACAAGTGACACATAATACATCTGGCCTACATAGGGAGAACCAAAACTGGTACGGTAGTCCTTGCCCCCAAGGTTGGTGCCTCCAATTTTTAAAATTGTTTTAAGGGAGCTTAGTTTATAATTAACCTGAGCATTCAGCACACCATAGGCCGCAATTGTGCCATTGCCGTAAAACGACTGCCACAGGAAGGATTGCTGGTACCGGTAATTCACATTGAAACCCAGGTCATTGAAAAGTTTCCGATTTTCTAATCCAATGCTGATGCGGTTGTTCGGTGTGTTAAATCCCGAAATAAAACCTTCATCTACCTTGGACAAAACGGTGTAATTATAGTTTGCATTGACTGCAAAATTTCTAGGGAGGTTATAGGTAATACCCAATCCAATACCGTAAGAACTCAAAGTATTCGAGGCATTAGAGAATAAGTTCCAAACAGTTCCGGCAGAGATCGGTTGCCCTTGATGGGTGGTGGAATTTTTACTTACAACAATATCGGAGCCCGCAAAGTCATTATAGGTACTGTAGTAGTAATTAAAATCAATTAACACATCGCGTGTAAGAAGTCCCTTATAACCAATTTCAATGGTACGTTGTCGTTCAGGTTTGAGATAACCAACATTGGCTGTTTCGAGCGTCACGTTTCCTGGATTGGCAAGTATGGCACCCGTAGTTTTATCCAGTATACCGCCTTGATTGATAAAATCATCATAGGATGCTTGTGTCCAGGCACCCTCATTATAAACGCCATATCGCGATGCGATGGAAGGTACACCACCCAGTGCATACCCTCCGGCAGTGTTATAAAAAAGAACCTGACTGGTCAATTCAGGAAAACGGAAGCCGGTTTGATAGCTTGCTCTGAAATTGTGATTCTGACTGGGCGAATAAACCATGGATAGCCGGGGCGTGAAATGACCATCAAAATCTTTCATTTTATCATAGCGAATTGAGCCGGTCAACTTAATCTTTTCGACAATGCTTTTTGCAATCTGAGTATAAGCGCCAAACGTGTTGGTTAATATCGGGTTGGATATATTCGGATCATTGGGTGCATCGTCAAAGAAGGTACCCTTGGAGTAAACACTTATCAACCTGTAATTGCCACCCGCGATCACTTCTGCCCATTCTATTTGCTTGAACCTGTAGAACAATTCGGTATGCCACATTTTTGAGCTGCTATAGAATCTTGCTCCCGGAGGGCTGCGTTGAAAAAAATTTGACCTTACCTTGCTAATGGTATCCTGCAGGGAGGGAACATATTTTCCCGTAGAGGGATCGATCATAAACCGATCGGCATAGGAACGGGCGGCTACCGGATCATTGGGCGCAACGCCCGGAACATTATTATAAAAAGCATTTATATAATCCGGTACCCAGCCGTTTTCTGACGGATTAAAATATTCATTTGTAAAAGCACCGACTGCACCCACATGATAGCTTTTGAAAGCATTTGTTTGTGTTAAATAGCTTCTGACAAAAAAGTTATCGCTCTTGAGTTCTACTTTGTAAAACTGTGTTTTATATCTTCGATAAGCAAATTTAGAATCTTCCTGTGCTAAGGCACTGCCTTCTCCGAAGCGATAAGCCCCAATCAATTCCATTTTCTCATTCAGTTTGTAGTGAATGGCTGCATCATATTTTAGTATTCTCGCCTCCTGATTGTCCAAAAGGATTCCCTCTGGTAAACCGGTCCGTCTAATAACGCCAAGTCCATATTCAGTTAAGTCAATAGCGGTTTCATCACCGTGAAGATTGAGCCCATCAAAGTTGGGTGTGCCTCTCAGATCAATTTCCGAATCCGGATTATTTCTGTCGGTCTTGTAATCTGTGGAGATCCAATCGGTTGCTTCCATGAAGTGAAAATTTACTTTGAAAGCGAGTTTATCCTTAAACGACTTGGCATAACGCATACTGTAAGTTCCCATGGGATGGGCACCGCCAGCTTTCGAATTAGTTGCGCCTTGTTTCACCATCATGCTTAACCCGGGATATTCAAAAGGGCTTTTACTTTGCAACAGCATGATGCCATTGAAGGCATTGGGGCCATACAAAGCGGAAGACGCACCGGGAATTAGCTCCAGGCTTTCAATATCCAGTTCACTGGGCGCCATAACAGAACCAACAGCCCAACCGATAGTAGGATCAGCTGCATCGATGCCGTCAATCAATTGCACAAAACGGGTATTGCCAGCACCGGAAAAACCACGCGTATTCACAGATGTATTCGTTATACTGGAATTGGTCACCTGAACCCCTTTCAGGTTGGCGAGCGCATCAAAATAATCTGGTGTAGCCGATTGCCTGATGGAAAGTATATCCATCTTCTCTATGGTTACGGGAGACATCATAATGGTTTCTTCTGACCGGGACGCTGATACTACTATCTCCTGACCCAGCAATGATTCCTCAATCATGGTTAAATCAATCACGGTATTGTTTTCGCTGATCACCCTTTCTTCCGTGCGAAAACCGATGAAAGAAAACACAAGTGTAAATGGTGTGGGTAGGTCAATACTCAAGTTGTATTTTCCATTGGTGTTGGAGGTCGTGCCCCTCACACTTCCTTTCACTGCAATATTGGCCCCTACCAATAGCTCTCGTGTTATTTTATCTGTTATCGTTCCAGAAACAATAGTTTGGGCTTCAAGAGTGGAAAGGCTTGTGAGCAGGAGTAGTGGAAGGAGATACTTCCTGGTTAGGTTTGCCATGAGTAAAGCCAGATGAGCCTATAATTTGTACAATCCCCCTAACTTTTCCTAGGCACTAATGAAAATTTGCGCGCCTTACTGCACGGTATGCCCGGCAATATAGGTGAATAGGATGGCAGCAAATTGACGGATAGGCAATTGTAGGTAACTACCGGAACTATCCAAAATTGCAAATCGCATGTTTTACTTAGGAAACCCAATGAGAACAATTGGTAAAGCCAGGAAGCACATTAACAGAAAAGCCTCTTATGCAGAGGCTTTTCTTTTTTATAATGTATGATCCAATGTCAATCCCGATACATCACCGCCTTCACGGCTTTTACGGTACGGGCAACATTTGGTAAAATTGCATCTATCAAAGTAGGTGCGTAGGGGAGTGGCACATCCAAACTATTGATCCGATGCACAGGTGCATCTAAATAATCGAAGGCATGTTTTTGAATATGGTAGGTTATTTCAGTAGCGATAGATGATAAGGGCCACGCTTCTTCAACTACAACCAACCGATTAGTTTTCTTTACAGATTCAACAATGGCCGCATAATCAATGGGCCTTACAGTGCGCAAGTCAATTACCTCAGCAGAAATTCCTTCTTTCTCGAGTTCGGCTGCAGCAGCCAATGCTACTTTCATAATCTTACCGAAAGAAACAATAGTTACATCCGAACCACTTTTCTTGATATCGGCTACCCCAATGGGAATCAAATATTCTTCTTCGGGCACTTCACCTTTATCGCCATACATCATTTCCGACTCCATAAAAATAACCGGGTCGTTATCGCGTATAGCAGTTTTTAAAAGTCCTTTAGCATCATAAGGTGTATAAGGCACCACTACTTTTAGTCCAGGAGTATTGGCAAACCAGTTTTCAAAGTTTTGAGAATGCTGGGAACTTAACATCCCGGCATTACCGGTTGGTCCACGAAACACAATCGGGCAATTAAATTGGCCGCCCGACATGGAAAGAAGTTTAGCAGCCGAGTTAATTATCTGATCGATTGCAACCAGCGAAAAGTTGAATGTCATAAACTCCACAATAGGGCGTAAGCCATTCATGGCAGCACCCACGCTTATGCCGGCAAATCCTAATTCAGAAATGGGCGTGTCGATTACTCGTTTAGCTCCAAACTCGTCCAGCATGCCCTGACTCACCTTATAGGCTCCGTTGTATTCAGCTACTTCTTCGCCCATCAAAAAGACTAAAGGGTCTCTTCTCATTTCTTCGTTCATGGCCTCACGAAGTGCCTCTCTAAATTGAATTTCTCTCATAGCTGCCGTTAGTTTGGAAAGCCCGTAAAAATAGGTATCCAAAACAATAGGATAAAGGAATAGGATGATTTTTTCCCCGAATGGAATCATATAAAAACAAAAAAAACCCCGGTTTTGGCCGGGGTTTTTTATTTACAGAAAAATCAAAATTATCTTAACGCACTGCGGAAAGCTTCAGAAGTTGCGAACTTGGTGAATTCAAGATCAGTCAACGCTTTTGCTTTTAATTCCGAGTCAATTTTAACTGCGTTGGTTAGGTTGCTTACAACTGCATCGCCATTGCCTGAACGGGCAGCAGCAACGGCAGCGCCATAATAAGCCAATGCAAAATTGCTGTTCTTACGAGAAGCCTCAGCAAAAGATGAAGCCGCATTGCTGTTGTCTTTGTTCAGTAACTGAGCAAGGCCTTTGTTGAACAAGTTCACATCGGTATCTAACGCAGATGACGTAGAGCTAACAGCTGAACTGTAATTAGCCATATAGATTTCAGAGGCACCTTTAACCCCATTTACACCGCGCGTAACATCGTTGTTTGCACCACGAAGCGCTTTAGTAGCATGGCTGTAAGCCTTGTAAGGATTCCCTTTCCAAAGAGAGATCGTAGCCATGTTAGCATGAACCTCAGGAGTTTCCTTCAACTTGGCAGCAATTTCAATTTGGGCAGAGGCTTTCTCAGCAAATTCACTGGCACGTGAAGGGTTTTCCATAGCCATTTTCAAATAAGAAGCACCTAAATTGTTATGGGCATTCCAGTTGCTTCCTTTCTTAGTAGCAGCCTCGTAGATTGCGGCCTTCTCTTCGGTTGAAGGAGTAAGGGTTGCTGCATACATCATTTCTTCAAAACTAAGAGCACTAGCCTGAGCCTGGCCGGAAGTAATTTGCTTCGCTAACACTGAAATTTCAGCGTCAGTTTTCTTCTCCTTTATCTTTAGGATTTCGGTCTTAGCGGTACGCAAACCAGGATATACTTTGCTGAATACTTTATTGTAAGTCTTCAATTTCTTCATTTGTTTTTCCTGATCCTCGAATGAACCACCGCCATTGATGATATTCAAATATTGAGATTTCTCGTCCGAAGTAATTCCATCATAAGCAGCCAAGGCATTTTTGAATTCTGTCCAGTCGTCAACCACTGGCTTAAGAATAAACTTTACCTGATCGGCCATTCCTTGGTAATCGTATTTTTTCATTTGAGCGCGATAGTACTTTTCAATCGCCATTGCGCGTTCTTCAGAAAGCTTAGAGTTAATACGTTCAGCACCTTCTGGTGAGTGAGTACCTGTAATGGTAACGGTGCGTGTAACATTTTTAGACGCGATAAATGCATCCAACTGCTTTCCTTTATCCGCTTTCGTTTCAGATGGACGAAGTACTGATCTTCCTCTTTCGAAGATGAAATCAGGGATGATCACAGGAACCAGTTCTTCCTGGTTGTTATATCCATGATCTGCAAAAGCAGCATAGTAAGAATTTTGAACCAATTTAGAGGTAGTGATAATACCTGTTGCCAATGGCATCCGAGGAGTGGTCTTTGACTTTGTTCCTTTTGAAGCAACGCCTTGAATTTCAACAGTTCCTACTTTATAAGCATCCTTATAAGGGAATGAATATGCTTTTGAAACCTTTGTTTCTTCTGTTTTGCTGTTGGGATAATCCTCAGCGCGGATCACCACGGGATCCAATGCTAATTCACTTTCACCGTACTTATAGAAAGTATTGAGTGTGTAAACAGTTCCTTTTTGCAACATTTTAACAGGAAGATTGCCTGAAAAATCAAAATTGACAGTATCCTTATGCACTTCAAGTGGATTTGGTTTTACTTCCAATTTTTGTTCCTTGGCAGCTTTGATCATTTTGGGCAGAGTACAACTCGAAAAGGAAAGCGCTCCAATGATCACGAATGCGTAAAATAATTTTCTCATGGATTTTGATTTATGGTTTCTGTAAGAGAGGTGCAAAGTTAACTTTATACCCCTTTTAATGCAAAAATAGTCAAAAAAATAACTTAGGAGCCCCTGATAATAGATTGAAGACCGCTTATATTTGCGGAGAGGCTTTTAAATCGTTAGAAGGACGTTTACTCAGGTAAACGGAAGATTTGAGGGGAAATTCAACAAGCTATGGCAGATTTAGTTAAAGCGATTCAAAATTTTTTTGAGAAACAGGCATTTGGTGTTTGCGCGGTTCTTGGCGAAAAGATGGGAATCGCAAGTTCCTCTATCCGCTTGTTTTTTATTTATGCCTCATTCTTGACTTTTGGGTCACCCATTATAATTTACTTGTCAATTGCCTTTATTCTGAATATGCGAAGTCACATTCGCAAGCGCAGTACTATCTGGGATTACTAAATTCACTCAAGTCTTCGAAAGTTTTTTTTCCTAACAGGTAGTAGTCGGCTACTAATAAACCTTTGTATTGATTAGAAACATGGTAGCCTGGAATCTGGCTGGTCAGTTTTTTCCTTTTGGAAAGATTGTAAGGAAACATTCTTAGTGAATTTAAGATTGCACGGATTACAGCTCCGAAATCGGCAGGTGATCCTTGAAATAAAAAAGTAAGCGCAGCTATCAGGTCAAGGATAATTCTTAACGGAAGTTTCCAGAAGAATTTGTTTGCAGGGAGGTGCTTAACAAGCAAAGAAAATCCATTGGTAAAATTCAGATAGGTTTTGTGTGGATTTGATTTGGGTAATGTGCCTGCCCCCACATGATATACAGTACTACTCCCCACGTAGTAAACGCGATGACCAGCACGATTTAAGCGCCAACATAAGTCGATCTCTTCCATGTGGGCAAAAAAGTCTTCATCCAGGCCACCTGCGCTGTGAAAAATATTGGAGCGAATAAACAGACAGGCACCCGTGGCCCAAAACACAGACCGAGTATCGTTATATTGTCCTTGATCTTTCTCCAGGCGGTCAAAAATCCTTCCCCGGCAGAACGGGTAGCCGAGGGAATCGATATAACCACCACCGGCACCGGCATACTCAAACGTATCTTTTTGATGATAAGAAAGTATTTTGGGTTGTGCTGCTGCGATTGTTGAATCACGTTTAAAAAGTGTTTGGATCGGATCAATCCAACCATCAGTAACTTCAACATCAGAGTTTAAGAGAACATAGTATTCTGCTTCAACCCGTTTTAATGCGTAATTGTATCCTCCGCAATAACCAAGGTTGCTTCCAATTTTTATGATTTCAATTTGTGGAAATCCTTTTTCAAGAAGAGATAGCGAATCATCGGTTGATCCATTATCGGCAACAATTATTTTAGCGGTTGAACTATAAGCAATAACAGATGGTAGGAATTGATGAAGGAAATTTCTTCCATTGTAATTTAGAATAACAACCGCTACTTCGGTCATCCCATTAAGTTGCTTAAATCCATGCCTGGGATGTTAGGAAGAAGACCTTCAGTGGCTTTCTTCATTTCTTCTTTCGCTGTTACCTCAACTTCTTCATTGGCTTTATTCACAGCGGCTACCACAAGGTCTTGCACTAACACTTTATCATCAGTTCGTAAGATAGCTGCATCAATATCGATAGAAATTACTTGTTTCTTTCCGTTTACCGTAACTTTAACCATTCCACCTCCGGCTTCCCCTGTTGCCTGCACACGCACTAAACTATCCTGTGCTTCCTTCATTTTAGCCTGCACCTCTTTCATCTTTCCCATCATCTTCATCATGTCTAACATTGGCGTATTTGGTTTGATTGATCTACAAAGATAAAGATTGTGATAACATAGCGAATGAAGTACGAATTAAGAAGTATGATTTACGAATTTCTTTGATAATGAAGCTTGCTGAGAACTGGCTCAGTTTCTTTTCTTCAGAATAACGACTGTGCTGCCACGGGAAAATGTTCTTCCGGCAAAGTCTTTTATCTTAGCGTTCCACACATAGGTTCCTTCCGGTAATGCACGACCGTTGTTGGTACCGTCCCAAGGTTTACTTTCATCGGTGAAAAATACCATTGACCCCCATCGATCAAAAATTTTCAGTTCCATTTTAACAATGTATTGGCCAAATACCCCAAAGGTTTCATTTTCGGTCGGACCTACCCCATCGGGCGTAAAGGCATTAGGGTAAAATAAATTAGCTTCTTTTGTTACAACAATCCTATTTGAAACAGAGTTGATAAGTCCGGTTTCGTTAGGCAGTGCAATGATCTGATACTGAACCACCTGGTTAATAACATCGGCTTGATCATCTACCCAAACAGTATCAGTTCCTAAGTCAACAGACAACATCAGCCCTCCGCTCTTATCAAATTTTTGAAGTCTGTAATGGCTCACTCCATTACGCCAACCCTTAAGACGCGACCACCGCACCGTAATTACATTTTTGTTATCGAGTGTAGCTGCTAATCGAATCGGGCAGATTAAGTCTCCAGGTTTACTTGCATTGCCACATTTGTCGCCATAATTAATTCGGTAACAAAATGCTCCTTCAGTGCTATAGCCAACATCCTCGATAGTGGTGTTTATTGTTTTATTTACCAATCCGAAGGAGGAGTTATTTTGATTGCGAAGAATGGCATATTCCTCCACAGTAAATAATGGATCTTGCTGCCAGGTTAGCGTCACTCCATTTGTATCGACTACTGATGAAATATTATTAATAGCAGTTGGGCTTACCGTTGTAAACGCTTCACCGCATTTTTCAAGAGAAAAGCTTTTTGTGCCTGCAGGGTATAGGGTAACAACCTGATAACAATAATTGGTTTTACAGATTACATCTACATCGTTCAAAGAAGAGGGTGCTCCGGGTATGATCGTATAGGAACTTCCATTTCTGATTATTTCTGTAGAAGACACACCAGTAGGTGAACTGGCCCACGTAAGCAGGTTGGCACCATTGTTAATGGCTAAATCAAAATTGTGACTGCACACCGGAAATGAATAAGTGTTGGCATTAAGGCATGGATCAAACGAGCTAAGCCGGAAGCAATAAAAATTATTCTCCGTATTCAAGTTGCTGATAGTCACCGTATTCACTCCATATAAAGTTTGAAATTGCTGAAAAGTGGTTGAGTTATTTACAGCAATCTCCAATTTATATTGAATGTTTTGCTGCGGGTTGAAATCTAACTTTACACTAGAAGCATCAATGGCTGTGAGCGCGGCAATCTGTGGAACAGGCAAAGTGGCCAGCGAGGTGAAGGGTAGTACTTTGGCAGAACAATTATTGGCCGCATTAATATCTTTTCCTTTTACACTAATATTAAAAGTAGAAGCCACTCCATAATTGTGTGTTGCCGTTTGATTGTTGCTATTAGGAATTACCGTTTCAGGTATGCCGTCATTTTGAAAGTCAATGGAATATTGATCGTAATTTTTATCAATGATTTTGATAGATGTTCTTAAGCCTGAACAGGTATACACTTCAAACTCAGGCTGAATATCAGGATCCACGGTTATTACAATATCATCGGCACCAATGCTTTGGTATAGCACGGAAAGGGTAAAAGTTCCCGCTTGCGGATAAGTAATGGTAAATTGATTTTGCTGTTGTGCGGTTCCATTACCAGCACTCATTAAGCAAGGCTTTCCCGCTGTGCATTCTCCGCTGGTAATCAGGTTAGCATCCTGAATGGTAACGGTAAAGGGTGCACATCCCTTCTTCTCATCTACCTGAAAGCGGCCCAGGCGACTTATGTACTGAGCATGCGAAGCTGTCACGACAGCGAAGATGATCAAGATTGTATAAAATAATTTGTGCTTCACAGATTCCAAATTCTTTTCAACTACTCGAATTCAACAGGGTATTTCTTTAAAAAATTCTCCGCGTTTACAATATCCACATGCAATTCGCGGTCTGTTTCTATAAACGGAACAACTTCTCGGAAAGTATGAACAAATTGCTCCAGCACAGACGATGTTTTTAAGGGCCTTCTGAAATGCAACGCCTGCGCAGCGGTAATTAATTCAATGGCTAAAATTGAATACAGATTATTTACAATCCGAAACGCTTTCGTTGCCCCGTTCGCACCCATACTTACATGATCTTCCTGTCCGTTGGAAGAAACAATAGAATCGACCGATGCAGGCGTGCACAGTTGTTTATTCTGGCTCACTAATGAGGCAGCGGTATATTGGGGAATCATCAATCCCGAGTTAATACCCGGATCAGCCACCAGGTAATTTGGTAAATCGCGCGAGCCGGAAATTAATTGATACGTTCTGCGCTCTGAGATGCTTCCTAATTCCGCCAATGCAATCGCCAGAAAATCTAATGAAATGGCAAGCGGTTGGCCATGAAAATTTCCGGCCGAGATAATTTTATCAGCCTCTGAAAAAATATTTGGGTTGTCGCTCACTGAATTAACTTCGGTGAGGAAAGTTTGCGTCACATAGTCAATCGCATCGGCACTGGCGCCATGTACTTGTGGCATGCACCGGAATGAATAAGGATCTTGGACGTGTTTTTTTGCTTGCGCGATGAGGGTACTGCCCTCCAATAAATTTTTTATTTCAGCGGCTATTTTAATTTGACCACGGTGCGGACGAATCTGATGCACTAACTCATCAAAAGGTTCGATGCGACCATCAAACGCATCCAGCGAAAGCGCACCAATTTTATTGGCCAAGGCAAGTAAGCGTTGGGAGTGGAGCAAGCACCAGATTCCATAGGCACTCATAAATTGAGTACCATTCAGTAAGGCTAATCCTTCTTTCGCTTTAAAATGAATAGGCTCCCAATCCAATAATTTTAAAACTTCATCGCTGGTATACACTTTTCCGAGGTAATGAACCTCGCCCAAACCGATTAACGGTAATGACAAATGAGCAAGAGGAGCGAGGTCGCCCGAAGCACCCAATGATCCCATTTCATAGATTCGCGGGAGCACGCGTTCATTAAACATCCCTATCAATCGCTCGACTGTCTCGACCTGTACCCCTGAGTAGCCATACGATAGTGATTGAATTTTTAGGTACATCATCAACAAGACGATCTCACGCGGCACTTCAGGGCCGGTGCCACAGGCATGTGACTTCACCAGGTTTTCCTGAAGTTTTTCTAACTGGTCTTTAGGAATGTTTTTATTGTAAAGAGAACCAAAGCCCGTGTTGATTCCATAGATGGGATTAACCGAGGAGATTATTTTTGCATCCAGGTAATCCCTGCACTTTATTATTTGCTGGCGCGAACTTTCAGACAAAGCAATCTTGGCATGACCGTGTAGTGCACGATCAAGTTCCTTTAAGGAAAGTGGTTTGTTAGATATGTGGTGGGTTGGCTCCATTTTAATAGTTGACAGTAATCTGTAAGCAGTCGGCAGGTTTGGTGCCTACTGCTTTCTGCTCACTTTAATGTATTTAAAATATCTTCAATACCAATTTTAGTCTGTTCGCCTGTTTTCATGTTTTTGAAGGCAAGTAAACCGCTCTTCATTTCTTCCGAGCCAATCACAATCACATACGGAATCATTTTTTTATTTGCGTAGTCTAGCTGCTTTTGGATTTTAATCGGGTCAGGATAAATCTCGGCAGCGATATTGTTGTTGCGTAGGGTTTGAAGCACCTTTAATCCGTAGCGCTGACTTTCTGAATCAAAATGAGTAATCAAAACCATGCTCGAAACTTGAGTTTCTTCCGGGAAGAGTTTCAATTCTTCCATCGCATCAAATAAACGATCAACACCAAAGGAAATACCCACGCCAGAGAGTCGTTCTTTCGCACCAAATGCTTGTGTTAAGTTATCGTAACGACCGCCACCACTCACACTGCCAATGGCAACGTTATTAATTTTTACTTCGAAGATGCAGCCTGTATAATAGCTAAGTCCTCGTGCCAAGGAAATATCGAACTCCACATGATCTTCGCTCACTCCATAGTCTTTTACTGATTGAAATACGGCCGATAAGTCTGCAATTCCTTTTTTTCCTTTTTCAGAAGTAGAAAAAGAATTGGTCAATAATTCGATTTTGGTTGCCGTACTCCCTTCTTTGTTGAGTATTTCGAAAACAACATCTAAACTTTTATCATCGAATCCTTTGCTGCGCAGTTCTTCTTTTACTTTTTCCTCACCGATTTTATCCAGCTTATCGATGGCTATAAACAATGCTGTTTCTTTTTCTTTTGCTCCGACTATTTCTGCCAAGCCCGAGAGAACTCCTCGGTGATTAACTTTTACGGTATAATCTGAAATCTTCAATGATTTGAATACTTCTTTGATCATTAAAATAATCTCGGCTTCGCAAATCAGAGAATCTGTTCCCACCACATCGGCATCGCATTGATAAAACTCTCGGTATCGCCCTTTCTGCGGTCGATCCGCTCGCCACACAGGTTGAATCTGGTAACGCTTAAATGGCAAAGCAATCTCATGACGGTTCATGACCACATAGCGAGCGAAAGGAACGGTGAGGTCGTAGCGGAGGCCTTTTTCGGAGATAGAATGGGTAATGAGTCTTGAGTCTCTAGAGTTGAGTTTTTGCAGATCAACATCTTTAAGGAAATCACCCGAGTTAAGAATCTTAAACAGCAACTGATCCCCTTCTTCACCATATTTCCCCGTAAGGGTGGTAAGATTCTCCATAGTGGGAGTTTCCAACGGTTGGAAACCATATTTCTGAAATACTTTCTTAATTGAGTCCAGAATAAACTGGCGCTTAGCCATTACTACAGGGCCAAAGTCGCGGGTGCCTTTTGGTAAAGAGGGTTTTTCCATAATAAAACGGGGCAATTTAGTCACTTAGCCACAGATTCACAGATTGTGAATGAGCTTAATCCTTCTCAAAGGTTGTGAATACTCATCAATTGGTACTTTTTGTGGTTTAAGTTGAAATAATCTTCGAATCTGTGGCAATAAATTACAAAACCTGATTATTTTTGCACCCTTTAAAACACAAAGATCATGTCAGTTACCCGATTGAAGAGAAAAGGCCGTAAGGATAAAGGAAAATCAGCCCGCAGAAGAACCGATTTGAAGATTCAAGGCTTTAAACCAGTGGTTAAGTCTGTAGATATTGAGAAAATCAAAGAAGAATTCAAGGCTAAGTTAGCCAAATAAAATTGATCGATTAGTCGATATTGAAAAGCCCGGCAGAATGCTGGGCTTTTTTTTTTGAGTCTTAAGTAGGATCAATCGCCCCACGCTTCCCAAGCTCAATCACTTCCATATTTTTAATTTCTTTGCCTACAATCTCAAACCGGAGAATGGTTTTGATGAGATGAAATCCATGCCTGCCGGCTGCCCCTGGATTTAGGTAAAGCATGTTATTAAAAGCTGGATCTTTCTTTACGCGCAGAATATGTGAGTGCCCGCAAATAAAAATATCCGGCACTTTTGATTTCAATACTTTTTTTATTCTGGGATTATAATTGGGTGGCGCGCCTCCAATGTGAGTCATCCAAACAGTAAGATCTTCGCAGGTAAACCAGGTGTCTTCAGGATAGCGCACCTGAATATCTTTGTCATCGATGTTTCCAAAAACAGCACGGAATGGTTTAAACTTTTCGAGTTCATCCGCTACTGCGCGATCGCCAATATCACCGGCATGCCAAATCTCATCACACTGTTTAAAGTGCTCAAAAATTTTTGGATCGAGATAACTATGAGTATCAGAGAGAAGACCAATCTTCATGAATGAAAATTAAATTAATTGCCACAGATTCCCAGATTTATATCATGTTTCATGGGATTGCCGGTCTCGATTCGAAATAGTCTAAAGGTTAAAATTTAGTTCTCGCCTGCAATGACGCACAAAAAAAAGCCACAGATTCATAGAAATATATTCTGTGAATCTGTGGCTTAAGAAAATCAATTAATAATTCGATTCCTGCGACATACTCCTCCAATCTCTGCCTGGTCTTCTTGAAGGTGATGAAGATGAAGAATTTGCTGGCTTTGAGTTACTTGATCTAGGCTTATTCGAAGAGGATGAATTTGAAGAGGAAGAATTCGAAGATTTGAACGAACCTGAAGTTGGTCGCTTGAATCCTCCCTGACGTCTTTGTTGTTGTTGTGGCTTTGGCGCTTCAATAGGTTTGCTCAATGCCGACTGACTCATTGGATAGGGATTATTTTCCGCCAATGGAACTGGCTTGCCAATCAACTTCTGAATATCTTTCAGGTATGCTCTTTCCTCGCCATCGCAAAAAGAAATAGAAATACCACTGGCTCCTGCACGCCCTGTGCGACCAATGCGATGCACATACGTTTCAGGAATGTTAGGGATTTCATAATTGATTACATGCGAAAGTTCGTCAATGTCAATTCCGCGTGCAGCAATATCCGTTGCAACCAATACACGCGTCTTTTGAGATTTGAAATTGCTTAGTGCGCGCTGGCGTGCATTTTGAGATTTGTTACCATGAATCGCTTCCGCAGATACTCCTGCGCGGCTCAAATCTTTTGCTACACGGTCAGCTCCATGTTTCGTACGAGTAAATACCAATGCCGTGTTTATTGCATCATCTTTTAACAAGTGGAGCAGGAGCGAGCGCTTATTGTTTTTATCCACGAAATACATTTCCTGTTTTACCGTATTTGCTGTGGAAGATGCCGGAGTTACTTCTACGCGCACCGGATTTGTTAAAATCGTATCCGCTAATTTTGAAATTTCCGCAGGCATAGTGGCCGAGAAGAAAATAGTCTGTCGCCTGGAAGGTATTTTAGTAATGATCTTTTTAACATCATGAATAAAACCCATGTCCAACATACGATCGGCTTCATCCAGTACAAACATTTTAAGTTGATCTAATCGTACAAAGCGTTGATCCATCAAATCGAGTAAGCGACCGGGTGTTGCAATCAGCACATCCACACCGGCACGCAAGGCATCGGTTTGAGAACGCTGAGGTACACCACCAAAAATTACCGTGTTTTTGATTTTTAGAAGTTTACCATAAGCATCAAAGCTTTCACCAATCTGAATGGCTAACTCGCGGGTAGGGGTAAGGATTAACGTTTTTATTCCGGCAGGTCCTTTCTTGTAAAGTTCGTCTTGATGAAGAAGTTGAAGAATAGGAATTGCAAAGGCCGCTGTTTTTCCGGTGCCTGTTTGAGCACAGCCCAAAAGGTCTTTACGTTCCAGTAAAACTGGAATTGCTTGTTCTTGAATAGGTGTGGGTTTCTTGTAACCTTCGGCCTGCAGAGCCCTTAAAATAGGCTCAATGAGATTTAATTTTTCGAATGACATGTTTTGTTTTTAGAATGCACGGTGACCGTGTAATTGTTTAATTAAGACGCCTCTTGGCTCTAATTCCGCCTGAGCGGCTACGCAAAAAGGTACTTTCTGCGGGAATTTGGAGGAGTGATGTGCAAAGGTAAGCAAATTAATCAGGTGTAACATCATGCGCTTGATGTTGCTCATATGCTTTATGAAAAGCTTTGCGACCTTCTTCAATAATTTCGTTGGCCCGGTAAAATTCAAATACACCGCAGGCATCGCGTGAGATGTTGATAACCAGGTCAGGCTTATGAACATCAATCATTAACTCAGTAAGACGATCTTGTGTCAGTTCATAAGACCTGTTAAGCAGATCAAAAAGCCCAAGACTAGCAAGGGTCTCTTCCTTACTGGTTTCAAATTTAGGTAACACTGCCATCATACTATCAAACATTTTAAGGTAGTAGGCGCGTTCTTTATTATCATCGGATAAAGTGGCACTTGGCTTATAGGGAATATTAGCATTCAAGTTTACAGCTACAATCCAGTCGCCTGGCTCTTTGTTTATAAGATTTAAGGGTAAGGGATTTAATACTCCACCATCTACTAATTCTGATTTACCATCCCTGACAGGGGTTAATACCGTTGGTATGGCAATGGAGGAGCGCAATGCTTTAAATAAACTTCCTGATTTGTAATGCACCTCTTTTTTATGCGTGATGTCAGACGCGACAGCAGTGAATGGTATTTTAAAATTTTCGATGAGATGATCACCAATAAACTCTTCGATGGATTTAAAAACCCGCTCACCCTTTACAAATCCCTGAGCCGAGAGCGTGAAATCCAATAAGCGGAATACATCAAGGCGCGAGAGCTTAATGAGCCAGTGTTTGTAGTCGGATAAATACCCGGCACAATAAATTCCTCCCACTACTGCCCCCATTGAACACCCAACCACTTCTACAATATGGAATCCTTTTTTTTCCAATTCTTCAATAACGCCAATATGTGCCATACCGCGCGCTCCGCCACTTCCTAAAACCAAACGTACCTTTTTCATCGTTAATAATTGATACCATTCAAAGATACATGAAAGAGAAATTTCAAAAAGAAATTTATTTTGCATGATGAAGAAGGATAACCTGAGTGATCTGGATTTAGTAAGGCAAATAACACAAGATCAGTGGAAGCCAGAACTTGAGCAAGCATCTTCAAGATTTCATATTACCATAGCATGGGTTGCTGTCATCTTGGATCCGGTATTTGCGCTTACCGATTATATTAATATCCATGACCAGTGGAAGTCGATGTTGGTAATTCGGATAAGCGTTTCCATGATCACACTTGCATCGCTTCTATTACGAGATAAATTTAAACTGTCTTCCCACCTGATCGCTGCCATTCCTTTCTTATTAATATCGCTTCAAAACGCCTTTGTTTATCGCTTTATTGGAGTGGATCATATTTTGGGGCAAAATTTGAACTACATGGCATTGCTTTTAGGAGCGGGAATGTTTGTGCTTTGGCGCTGGGAATATTCAGCCGTAATGATTCTGGTGTCAGCGCTTGCTACCGGCTTTTTCCTAAGTTTAAATCCAGCACTAAGTGTGAATCAGTTTTCAGTGAATGGAGGTTTGTTGCTGGCTGCAATGGGGTTGTTTGCAGGAGTGCTTATTCAAACCCGCTACAACCTGGTGATCAAGGAGATTCGGGCAAGGCTCGCTTTAAAGGCAAGCAATGAAGCCATCCGCTTGCAAGCGCAAGAGATAAAACACATAAATGAAAACCTTGAGCGGTTGGTGCATGAAAGGACTTCTGAACTTGAAAATAAAAACAAGGCACTTGAAGAAGCAGCCTTTATAAATGCTCATAAGCTTCGAAGTCCGGTGGCAAGCATTTTAGGACTGGTAAGTTTATTCAAAGATCAACCCCTAAACAAAGAACTACAAACTATAAATTCTCATCTTCAGGTGTCTGCCGAAAAGTTAGACGGCATCGTTTCATCTATTACTGAAGCAATTGAGCGTGGTGATAAAAAAACTTAAGAGGGAAATGATTTCTTATGATCCTCCTGGTATTTTCGCATGGCCTCGGCATGATCATATTTTTCAGCAGCCCGTTTTCCGGCTTTCACATCCTGTCCGGCTTGTTCAATCCGAGCTTTACTAATTTGATTTTCAGTTTGCTTAGCCGCGCTTAAAATCATTTCGCTCATAGCCAGTCGAGCTGTGGGTGATAGAAATTCTAAAAAAATATCAAATGTCTGAAGTTGAGCTTCCAGACTTTCACCTTCATAGAGTGGAAGCAATCTTGCTATTTCGTACAACTCTGAAGGAATGGTAGTGGCGTCAATAGAAGTTGTTTCCGATTTTAATTTGAGGTTCAAATTAATTGGTTTGTCTTTTTCGAGGGTAAAATCTCTTTTGTTAATTAATGTGTCTATATCATTCAACAGATTTTGGAGAGA
The DNA here is from genome assembly GCA_016787755.1 of Cyclobacteriaceae bacterium. Lineage (GTDB taxonomy): Bacteria > Bacteroidota > Bacteroidia > Cytophagales > Cyclobacteriaceae > ELB16-189. Next base: position 272,033 of record JAEUUA010000004.1, read on the forward strand.
TTCACTTTTAGGGTCTCCATCAAAAGTGCGTGCAGCATAGACCGCAAGACTACTTTCTTTTGGCAATTCACCCCGCGTACTTACGATTTTCTGAATGCGTGGAAGCAACACAAATTGAATCCATTGCTCAAATGCCATGGTGCGCGAACCAAAGGAACCCATGTCTATAAATTTTTCTTTAGGCATAGGGAGTTCTTGCCAACGATTCACCCGTTTGAGTTCATTCTCAATTTCGATGGCTTTCGCTGAGATTGCTTTATAAATAGCTTCCATTGCTTAGGCGCGTTCCGACTTTTCCCAGATAACAGTTTGTTGTTTGCGCAGTAACCTCGCTATACCGGCAAAAACTGAAAGGTTCATCATGCAAAAATAGTAAGGAATAAAAAATCCTTTAATGCCAATCTTTTTTTCTCTTAACAGATGGCCAATAATTGCTACGAAATAAAACAGAACCTGACCAACAAGGCAGAGTTGATAAAACAGTGAATTATTATAAAGCAAAATATTGGTGATGAGAATAATGGGTAGTGCAAGTGGGGCAAATGTCCATCGTAATACCCGATGCGAAATATATTGCCAGCTAATCAAACCATAACGAAATGGATTTAAGAGTTCGGGCAACCTCATGATCGCTTGAATGCCGCCACCGGAAATCCGCACCTTTCTTTTCCACTCATCTTTTATGGTTGCCGAAGCAGTTTCTATAGCACATGCATCGGGTTCATACACGAACCGATAGCCCTTTGCTACAATTTTCATCGAGGTAACGAAATCTTCAATGATGGTATCAGGTTCGGGTTCATGATATAATTCGGTTCGCAAAGCAAATAGTTCACCTGCAGCTCCAATGGCAGTAGTAAGATTAGAATCCATTTTTTTCAAAGCCGATTCATACTTCCAATAAAGTCCTTCGCCCGAGCCCGAAGCATTGTCCTCTTTGTTAGAAGTAATTTGTTTTTCACCGGCCACTCCACCTACTTTTTTATCGTTGAAGTGGCGAACAATATTTTTTATCGAATCATGGTTTAAGGTTGTGTTGGCATCCGAGAAAATAACAATAGGTGTTTCAACCAATTTCATGACCCGATTCACGGCATGAATTTTTCCCATTCGGGCTGATTGATAAAATGTTTTTACCTCCGAAAAGCGTTTGGATATTTCGATCGTATGATCCGTGGAACCATCGGCTACAATCCACACGTTCAATTTTTCTGGAGGGTAATCCAAACCCAGGGAGTTCTTAATCTTTGATTCAATGAACCGTTCTTCGTTATAAGCCGCAATCATAAGGGTAACCGCTGGAAAATGTGCATCTCCCTGATTATCAGAGTTTTTTTTGCGTCTCATGAGTTTATTCAAAATATAAATAATCAGCCCATACCCTACATAGGTGTATAAAACCAGGGAAACCCCGATCCAAAAAAGAATAAAAGTTATGTTAAACACTGTTTTTGAGTCATTTTAATGGGTGAAAGTACTAGTTACATTTAGATTTCTGAGTGGATAAACTCAGGTTCTTTATTCTAACTTTGTAGGTTCGTTGGGTGTATTGAACAGTTTTAAAGTAAATATTACCTGCATAATGGATTTGATGGGCAATTATGGCCTATCATGCCGTAGTGAGTGTCTGTCTATTTATTTTGGTTTTTCTAAATGTGGCTTATTAATCGATTTGATGGTTTTCGGATTTTCCGCGTAGGGTTACTAATTTTATTAACCTTTGTTTCATTTGGTGCTTCTACGTCTAATAGGTCTGCGTTACTTAACAAAGAGTCAGGATTTCTCCCTGTACTGAAGGTTAGCGTTGATGGCACTCCTATTCTTTCAAACTCCACTCAAAATTTTGGTAGTGTCAATCTCTTATCCACATCCGCTGCGATTGCAGTAGATCTAGAAAATATTGGTCTCCCTGAAGATTTAACGATTGGCTCAGTTTCATTATCAGGGGCAAACCCCTCAGATTTTATTCTGAATACTACCGGGTTGGTAAATACGTTGGCTACCGGTGCAACAACTAGTTTCACTATTACTTTTGCTCCAACGGCAAGCGGAACAAGAACCGCTACACTTGATATTGTTAGTGATGACATTAGCAGTCCATTCAAGATTAATCTGGAAGGGGTAGGGGTAAAACTCAACCAAACAATAACATTTAGTCCGTTGCCCGCTAAAACGTATGGTGATGCAAGTTTTGCACTAAGTGCAACGGCTACTTCTGGTCTAGCAGTTAGCTACTTGAGCGATAATCTTTCAGTAGCAACCATAAGCGGAAACACAGTAACCATTGTAGGAGCAGGATCAGCGGTTATTACTGCATCACAGGCAGGAAATGGAACTTATAATGCAGCAGCAAGTGTGCTGCAGACCTTAGTGGTGAATAAAGCGAGCCTTACAGCAACTGCTGACAACAAATCTAAAGTGTATGGAACTGTTAATCCACCATTAACAGTAAGCTACAGTGGATTTGTGGCAGGGGATAATTCATCTGTAATAGATGTGGTTCCCTCACTTTCGACAACGGCAGTTACAGGCAGTACGGTTGGGCCTTATCCGATTACAGTATCAGGTGGATTGGATAATAACTATTCGTTTACGTATATCGCTGGAACTCTTTCTGTAACTAAAGCAACACCCGTAATTTCCTGGGCGCCTCCCGCACCAATAACTTATGGTGCTCCTTTGACTGGAAGCCAGTTAAATGCAAGCACACCGGTTGCGGGTACCTTTACTTATTCCCCAGCCCTGGGTTCTATTTTGAATTCCGGAGTTAATCAAATATTAACCGTTGACTTTATTCCAACGGATGCCACTAATTACAATTCAGTAATTGGTACGACTACACAACTCACAGTCAATAAAGCTGTGGTTACAGCTACAGCCGAGAATAAGTCACGGGAATACAATGTTGTTAATCCAACCCTCACGATTATATACTCAGGCTTTGTTAATGGTGATAATTCAGGAGTGCTGGATGTAACCCCTGTAGCTTCAACTACAGCCACTGTTTCTAGCTCTGTTGGATCTTATTCGATAACTGTTTCGGGTGGGTTGGATGATAATTATACATTTAACTATGTAAGCGGTACCCTTACCATTACGAAAGCGACTCCGGTGGTAAGTTGGTCTAATCCCGCATCCATTACCTATGGAACTGCACTGAGTGCCACACAGCTGAATGCTACGGCCTCTGTAGCAGGAAGCTTTGCATACACACCCGCTTCCGGTACGATATTGAATGCGGGAGCAGGGCAAGTGCTTTCTGTAAACTTTACGCCAACCGACATTACTAATTACAACAGTGTTAATGGGACTACCGTCACCATCACCGTATTAAAAGCTAACCCCATAATCACGTGGGCCAATCCCGCTTCAATTACTTATGGAACTGCACTGAGTGCTACGCAGTTGAATGCCACGGCCTCTGTAGCGGGAAGCTTTGCATACACTCCTGCTTCAGGCACGATATTGAATGCGGGAGCAGGGCAGGTGCTTTCTGTAAACTTTACGCCAACCGACATTACTAATTACAACAGTGTTAATGGAACTACCGTCACCATCACCGTATTAAAAGCTAACCCCATAATCACGTGGGCCAATCCCGCTTCAATTACTTATGGAACTGCACTGAGTGCTACGCAGTTGAATGCCACGGCCTCTGTAGCGGGAAGCTT
>JAEUUA010000009.1 GCA_016787755.1 Cyclobacteriaceae bacterium
CCGATCGGAGTGCCATCTTTATACCATTGGTTCCCGGCTCCCGCACTGCTTGTCAATACAATCCCGGCAGAACCTTCACATACTACCACCGGACCTACCGGGTTGATAGTCGGGGTAGACGGGATCGCATTCACCGTTACCGGAGAAATGACAGACGATAAAGTTAAACTACATAAGGTAGTTGCATTTGTTGCTACTACTTTTAAACTAGTCACACCAGGCGTTAGCGCATTTGTAACAATGTCAAGATCTGATCCCGTGCCACCTACAACAATACTTACCGGATTGTTTGCCTGATCCTGGACTTCATAATTAATACCGGATTCTGAAGCTGTAATTCGGAGAGAAATCGTTGCCCCATTACAAATCGTTGTGGCAGTAATCGGACTAACCGCCTTATCAATTGGGTAAGCATTAACCGTAATGGTTGTGTTGTCAGATGCTACTTGGCCGTTACCGTCAGTCACGGTAACAGTATATATTGTGGTTATCGCAGGTGTTGCAACAGGATTTGAAATATTTGTAGCGCTTAACCCTGCAGCCGGACTCCAGTTATAGCTAAAGGTGGGATCACCAGTAACATTAGTGGATAAGTTTACCGAAGAGCCTACGCAAATTGAAACTCCCCCGCCAACAATGGTTGCAGTAGGGTTTGAACCAGTAATACCTGAAAATATATTGGATTGCCCAAGTGTTAATGGTGCTGCTGTTGTGGTAAGTGTATTTGCCCCAAGTACACCATATTTCACCCAGGGATTCGAGGACTGATTAAAGACTCCTGTTAATTGAGCGGCTACGACACTTGCCTCAGTGCCAGAAATGTCTACTGGAAGATATGTTCCTGAGATTGTTGCAATACCCCCTGTTATTGTAGAATTGATTTGCCAATACCTTGTCAAAAAATTAGTAGTACTTGAATTATTAGGATGTTTGGCATCAAACACTGATATACCCACATTGGCCGGGAATCCACTGCCGGCAGTAACGTTTACCGTGATTGGGGAATACTCAACAGTACCGGTGTTATCTCCAATTGGAAAAGTAAAGGAGCCAATACCATTATATGTTTTTATTACCTGACTTCCGGTTGAGGCAATAATCATTTTGGTCGCTGAGGGGCCAGCTACTGAGATGGTAGCGGTCGATCCAAGATTTAAATCAAATGTATTTAGATTCAGGGCTCCATTTGTAAGAGTGAGGACTCCATTAACATTTGTTGAGCCTCCCAAGGATGCCTGACCACTTGATTGATTGACATCAAGATGATTATAGGTAACCGGTGCAATGGTCTGGGAGGATCCGTTGTAGTGTACTGTTCCTCCATTATTACTAAATGTGCCCGAGTTGATAAAAACACCCGACAAACTTAGCGTGCCAGAAGTAGACACCAATGTTCCGCTTCCAATAGTCAGTCCGCTAATAGTAACTGGAGTACTTCCAAAAGTTAATGTACTTGCTCCTCCTTTCGTGAGATCGAACACTCCTGATATGGCTCCTGATAAGGTGATAGGATTTGTAGAAACAATCGAGCTTGCACTTGCCAACGTAATTGATCCGGAAAAGGAAGCTCCCGAAGCATTTCCATTAAAGATAGAACCGCCACTTGAAATTCCTGTACCGTTAATGGTGAGCGGCTCGGCAAGTACATAATTAATTCCATTAAAATCTAAGGCTGCACCAGTTGCAACTACAGTTCCTGCTGCTGTTGATCCTAAGGCCGATGCAGAACCAATACGATATGTGCCCGCATTAACCGTTGTCAATCCGGTATATGAATTCGCGCCAAAAACGTTGATCAGACCAGCACCATTTTTAATAATACCACCAGCACCACTGATTACGGCCGAGAGTGTTAAATCTGGACTTGCTCCGCCATCAGGAACGGTGAACGTTCTTGATGCAGCACCCAGGGCAATAGGGGCATTAATGCTGGCTGTTGTGCCGCTTAAAACTGTCGTAACGTTACCTGCTAGTGTCAAAGTACCAGTACCCGTTATTGAAGTACCCGTCATGCTGACTGAACCAACTGTGGTAATATTACTTGCCCCCATGGCCAAGACACCGGAATTGATATCTAATCCATTTGTAATTCCAACATCTGCTACAAGAATAACCGTATTATTTCCCCCACCGCCCGTATTGGCAATAGTAAGATTTGAAACCGTAGCCGGTAACCCATTACCTACCGATTGATTTGCACTTCCGTTATAAATATAATTTGCACTGGAAGAATAAGTCCTTGTGCCGGTGCCCTGAATATTTCCCGTTGCGCCTGCAGTTGTTATCCCTGCCGTAGATCGGATTCCAAGTGTAGATCCATTGGACAATGTAAAATCATTTCCCCCAACAATTGTTCCGGCAGCCGCCATCTGCAAGGTTGTTCCACCAATAACCGTAATATTAACCTGGTTTGATATTGACCCGCCAGACGTAAAGATTTGAGTACCTGCGCGATTAAAAACTATTTGTCCTGTACCTCCCCCAGACTCAGTAACTGCCCCTCCCGTATTCGTAAAATTTCCGGTTACATTTAATGTTCCAATCGAGGCACTGCCATCTTCCTGCATTTCAAGGGTGCCACTTAAAATATTAACATCTCCTGTTACCGATACTGAAGAATTTGCACCACCCGTTACGATTGTAAAGTTTCCGCTATTTAGATTTAAATTTCCTCCAACGTTCAAAGTACACGATCCTGTACTATTATTCATTTTAAACGTGCTATTGGTAATTATCATGTTACCCCCCACATTAATGGTATTAGCCGCAGCTGTATTAGACATGCGCAAAGCGCGATTGGTTGGATCAAGGGGCAAACCTGTATCCAGCACTGAAAAGTCACCTTGAATGGTTACATCTGATTGGAGGTAAATATTTGTACTTTGACTTGAAGAGTTCCAAGTAACGTTTCCAAAGGTCTGAGTGAACCCACCCGGTACCGCATTGGTAACGCCAGTAATATTTAGGTTTGAGGATGCTGCCCACGTAGCATTTGGAATGGTTCCGCCATTTTGGTTATGAACGTATGTACCACCCCCGTTTACAGTCATGGTAGTTACAGTCAAACTTCCACCAACCGCCATGGTGAGTGTCCCACCCGAATTAACCGTAACGGCAATTACCGTTTGGGCAGCTACAATACTGATGTTATGTCCGTTTGCGATAATGGCATTATCTCCTGGCCCCGGTGCAACGCCACCCACCCAACTTGCTCCTACGTTCCAATTACCTGTACCCGCACTCGTGATAGTAGCAGCCCATAATGAACCTTGTAACAGGATTAGGATAAGTGATAATACCAGTGAACGGTATATGGGCTTGGCAGTATTGAAAGCAGCTTCCCTCATCAGCGCTTCTGCTGGTTAGAACTGCTGCACATTGGTGCTAAATTCTTAATCAAAGACTTAGGTAAAGAGGGATGCATGAGTAAGATTATGGCCAACAACAGAAACTATATAATACAGACAGGTCAAAAGTAACCATTTCCGATCAATTTGAAGCTATTTGCCAAGTTTCCCTTCTGGGTTTAATTTCATAAGCACCATCTTCTTCTGACCCGGAGAGGTGCTCTGCCCAACCGTCATGGTACCCATTAATAAAATCCTTCCATCGGGCAATTCCGAGACTGAGCCAGCAAAGTCATCACCTTCTCCACCTAAGATTAAAGGGCCAAACTCCACATCCATATTTGAATTCAACCTTGCTAACAAAATGTCTGCATTATCATTCTGATAACTTGTTGCCGTAAGGATAAATTTTCCATTGGATAAGATATTTACTTTGACATTTTTAGAATCACCAAGATTATTTATTCCAAGATTGATCGGGTATTTTTGAAAGGATAAATCAGAACTTAAAAAAGACAATGGATTATTAAGTCTAACAGTATAAACCCTAGCTTCTCCCCCTGAACCTATTGCCAATCCTCCAAGCATAAATCCACTTCCCGATTGCACCGGGATTTCAATGATGGAAGTAAGTAATTCATTTTCCAGCGTGGTTCCTAATGTATCCAGTAACTCTGTTCCATCATTTAAAGGCACTCCCAAATCACTAAATCGAATTGTCCAAAATTTAAAATCACGACTATTTTTCCTTAAACGATTTGTATAACCAAAACCATAATAATCATTTGGCCCCTTTTGAATTACTTTTTGAATTATATCTTCACTGTCGTTCCCTTGCTTTATACTTTCATATGCATCTATATTTTTATCTAAAACCCTGAGTGAATTTGTAAATCTAAAGTGCAAACCATCTTTAATGTTATTTGGCTGATTGGTTGAGACAAGAACAGCAGTTGTCGAGCCCGAAACTATGAATCCTGCTTCTAGTGTTGATCCTGCAGAAATAACTGTTACAGATTTTGTTTCCTCATCAGCATCTGCTCCATTCGTAAGCTTTAGCCCAGCACGCGCACTATCCAATTCGTTTCCATCTTGCGACATCGTTTTTATGTAAACATCCCTATTGTTTACTCCCATTTCAGTCTCCCCTGCAATTACAATTCTTCCATCAGGATGTAACTCAATGTCTTTTGCAAAATCATTTTTATTTGGTAAGCCAATACTGCGTTGCCAAATCAGATGGCCATTCGCATCTACCTTCACCACATAAATTTGTTTGAGCACTCCTTGCCGCTCCGTGTTTCCAACCATGACAATGGTGCCATCCGCGTTTACAATAAAATCAACCCCTTCCTGCTCCCCTTCTTGGCCATAAAATTTTACAAAGTAGTTTTCTTCGGGGATAGAAAAACTGCGTTCCGTATCGCACGCTGCGGCAGTTATAAGAATAAAAAATACGATGATACTTGTGGCGCGCATACTTACTGTCTCTCTTCCGTTACCTGCTTTCTAAACAAGTTTTTTAGTTTCGGTTTTGTTTTCTTTCTTGGATCGTAAATCGGGTGAATGTATCCAAAGGACAATAAGATATTATCCAATCGAAAGAGGTCACTTACGTAGGCATACCTGGGTATGGAGGTATCAAAGTTTCCGTCTTTATCATAATAATTCGCGTCCTCTTTAGTCAGGTTACTCAGGCCGATCATATAGCGTAAATCGGCAAACACAAAATCTTTCCCAATCTTATATTTGGCACCGCCACCAACTACCAAAGACCGATTAAAAAAATTTCTCTTGGGCGTAAGATTTACTTTAGGGCCAGTCGCTTCCCGTGAGTTTCCATCGGAACTATTATTTTTTAATAACCAATCCGTACCGTTTGAAGAAAGGAGTAAATTGATTGCAAAGCCGGCATATCCAAAGGGTCTTATTTTACCTGAATCATCCGCATATTTTATATACATAGGAATATCAATCCAATTTTGTTTTTCAAGAATTACCTGCGTATCGGAGGGCTGACCATTTGCTGTAAAGAGTCCCTTTCGTTCCTGCTTAATCGCTCTATAGGAATAATTACCTTCTAAGCAAATGCTCCAATGGTTATCGATGTTCCAATCCAACCCGCCTCCAAACCGAAATCCTGCCTTGGGAATATTTTTTCTGCTTAATGTAACACCACTTGTGTTAATCTCATAAATGGTTCGAACCAGAGAGGTATTCAATCCGATGCGCAAATGTGGCGTGAATATCGGTGTTGACGTGAACTTCTTGCTTAAATAATAAACATCAATAGGGTCGCGGGCCGGGTTTGCCACGTATTCAGGATCGGCCTTCAATAATTTCAAATAGCTGTCATCGGCCGCGATCGGATCATCCAAAATTAAATAGGCCTGCGCTAACAGTAAATAAACCCTTACCCTCTGCTCATTCGTAGTCCTGAAGTCATCTAATACGGGTTTCAATAATGCAGGTAATCCATAAAACCTACCCGCATTAAACTCGTCAGTGGCTTGCGAAATAATTTGTTCACGATCTGCATCCTGTCCATAAAGAAATGTAGAAAAGAGTAAGCCAAAAAATAATAAATAGCGCTGCCTCATCAAAACTTATTTATTAAGAGACTCTTGCAGGTGGCCTCATAGTCAATGTCTCTCCCCACATAACTATCCCACTCATCCTTCGACATGTTTCGTTCCATTTTAGGGCACACTGTTTCGGCTAGCATTCGCGGATCTGTAGGCCAGACCCGAATCTCGCCATTGTTACAGGAGGCAATTAGGTATTTTGAATTCTTTGTGAATTCAACATCCCAAACCGAACCATTGTTGTTATCCATGATGATTGGTAAATCCTCCGGATGATCCACCACCCACATTTGAAGTTTACTGTCTAATCCGGCACTGGCCAGCAGTAATCCATCGGGACTGAAATCGAGGTCAGCAATACCTGACTTATGACCGGTGAGTTCCTTTATACTTTTAGTTTGAACATTGTAAAGTTTGACAATACCCCGAACAGGTTGTCTCTGTTCATTCAATACCTCAACACCAAAAGCAATTAATTGACTATTTGGACTCCAGGCAACCGACAAAATGCGGTTTGCTATTTTTATAGTTTTAGTACTGTCTTTCAACGTGTAAGAAGACTCATCGGACCAAATCTCTTTGTATGAATTATTGGATAGGTCTATCAGGATCATTTTACCGGAAGGGGAAACGCCTACTAACTGTTTACCATTGGGACTAATATCAACCGATTTCAAATCGTAAGGCAGAGAAAGTATTTTTTTACTTTGCCCACTTTCTTGATTTGTAAACCGGAGTGTTCTATCTGCAGAGGCTGTTATAAACCCTGAATTATCCGGCATAAATTCAATATCAGTAACAAAGCGGGTATGTCCCTCCACACGTTTAGGCTTTGATGGGGAAGCCAGATTAATAATTTCAATATAGCTCGAGTCACTGCCGTTAACCAAATATTTTTCGTCCTTGCTTAAGGCCAAGACTTTATTCGGGAAACCTTTATTTTCAAAAATGGTAGCACTTACTGCTTCCGGATTTAAATAATCTCCTTTCACAATTTTTCCATCGCTACCTGTTGTATAAAACGAAGTGGAGCTTGCTGATACTGCAAGGGCATACATTCTGTTTTTAGCACCTCCCGGCATTTTGACTGCATTGTAATTGTAGCCATTCAGTTTGGCCAACGAATAGTACAACCCTCTGAATATGTAGGGATCATATCTTCTTCCTGAGTACTTTGTATGATACAAATACCCTTGCATGGATGTCAGGCCAGCTAATTGAGGATCATCAATGCCTTCGGATTTGGCAGCCAAAGACTGTGCCACCGTTAGCATAAACAAACTGTCTGACTTCACCAACGCTTTCTCGGCCCGGTAAAACTGGCGATTGGCATTGTCTCTCTCAAACCTCGCACTATCTCTTTGTATAGTTGCTTCACGCAAATTGTTTATTGCCAGGTTTCTTTGTACCTCAGCGTCATCTAAGGCTTTTTCAAGTTCAACGTTTTGATCTTCCAAAAGTCTGTTTTGACGGGCAATTTGTGCTTCCCTCTGCTCAACTTCAGTCAATGCTTTTTCAGCCCGCTGCCGTTGATCATTGGCTTCCAGAGTAGCTTTTTCAGCAGATTCTCTACCCGCAATTGCTTCTAACCGTTGTTTATCAGCTTCAATCTTTTGGAAAAATCCATACACAAAGAAGCCGGTTGCAATCAATAGTAAAAGTGCAAGAATCAAATTGGTTACCCGTGCACGCTGCAGCATTCTGCGCTGCAACATTTCCTGATTTTTTAGTTCAGCCTCATAGGTAATACGGCTTGTGTCCAAGAAAACTATGGCTCGTTCAAAGGCAATATCATAACGCTGAGCCCATTGCCGGGTTGGCTTCTGTTTCTTTTGCCAGTTAAGGGCAAGTTGCAAATCGGGTGGCCGCCATAAACTTGTCTTTCCAATTTGGTACATGGCCGCTGCATCCGATACTCTTCGATACATTTGAGCCGACTCATGCTCTTCGTCTACCCACGTTGAAAGACGAATCCAGATGCGCATAAAACTTTCGTGCGAAAGTTCAACGACTGAACTCGAAGTTAAAGGTATATTCATGCCTGGCATCAAAAAAGATCTGCCTGGCTTCCTAAACTTCTCTACAACGCCAATTACCTGATCATCGGGAACTTGAGCCAACGCTGCAACTTCTGAAATCTTGGCCGGCCTTCGCATCTCAAGTCCTTCGGCATTTTTTTCAGTTATTACTTTAAAAAGTACTTCTGCTATTTCCTTTTCTTGTATCGACAATTCATCGTAGGCCTCATTGGCATGCAGAGAAAGTGCTTGCCCGATTCTGCCAATGGCATTATAGTGCCGAATGTCCATAGGTTCGTGACCTTCACGATTGGCTATCCAGTAGTCCCAGGTGCGCATAAGCGCATGCTGAAGAATAGGGAGTTGATCCTGATTGTCGCCAATGTCGCTCAACAAACGTTTTACCAGGCGCTGGGAAATTCTGCCACCCCCTACTGCAACAGGCCCTTCAATGGCCATGCGCTTTTGATCGCGTGTCATTTGAGGCACCAGATAATTACTTTCGTTAATCATCTGGGTTAGACCCGGGAAGGAAGCACACGCTCCAATAAAATCGGAACGCATACTCAAGGCAACAAAGGCAGGCACCTCACGTTGCGCCACAGCCTCAAGCAAAAGGTTTACATATTCAGTCGATTCATTAGCCGACTCTTCATCCCGTGTATCTTTATATCTAAATAACTCTTCAAATTGATCTACTAAGAAAAATACATTATCGCGCGCTGATGTTTGCAAATATTTCGTCAACTCAACAAGGCCCTGCGAACTGCTTCTTAAAACCGAATTGATTATCGCCTTGTGTATCTGTTTATCCTCGGCAGCTATGCGCCCCTCTTCCAAAAGAAAGTTAACAGCCGAGTTGCTCAAATTTTCGATCGGTGAATTTCCTGGACGTATTGTGATTACTTTCCAATTAGGTCCCGAGTCTGTCATAAACCCACCATACAGCACCGGAATCAAGCCGCAATACATCAAACTCGACTTTCCACTACCCGAATAACCCATGATTGTTACCGACCTGTGTTGATAGAGTTTTAAGAGCACCTCGTCAACCTGACCTTCACGACCAAAAAATAAATGACTATCTTCTATCGTAAAAGGCCTCAATCCGGGGAATGGATTTACCCCAACCTGCTCGCCCGGATAGTCAACATCCTGCGATAAGTCATTCAATTCGCCAGCTTGGAATGAATAATTCAGCATCCTTTTACAACCAGTAACAACTGAAATTTACTAAAATAAGGGGATTTCGGATATTTTACTTGAGTAATCTAAGCTTAAAAAATAGTCGTGATCCCAGTCCAGTTAAAAAAATCTGTGAAAAATAAGCTAAAATCAAATATATTCCAAAACCTTATTAGCCAACTTAATATGATCGGCCATCAGTTCATAAAAGCGATCTTTGTCAAACTTAAGTAAAATGGTATCTGTTTTAGCTTTCAATACATTCGAATTAACAAACCCAGAAACAGATAATCTTTCGCCCACAAACTCTCCTATCTGATAGTTGGCTACGTTCTGATTTTTATCATAATACTCGACTTCGCCTTTATAGACAATGTGAAAATCATTATTTTGGGAATCATCAATGGTAAGCAACTGACCGCTCTTTAAGAAAACTGTTTTGGAAAGATCGGCAAGATAAGATAGTGTTAAACCGGCCATCCCATCAAACAAGGGAATACGTTGAAAGAATAAAACTTTATCGTAAAACATGAGCGAAAATTCCTCACGGCCATCAAGAATTGAATTGTCCAATGAACGTTTGATCTCTGCACCTAGCCTGACCACATTTGTTTTGTACAAGTCTGGGTCAATTTTATAAAGTGCCCAGGCTGCGGTCTCGCTGATTGCTATATCAGGATTAAACAGCTGAGCTATCAAATCCATAATAAATTCTGCAATTCGTTGGGTCCCAATCAGGTGAAGGACAGCCGTCTTGGTCCAGCGGTTAGTTTGTGTGAAATCTCTGTTAATTAGGAATTTAAGCACCAATTTTTTATCTAACTGCACACGGGGATAGAAAATCTCGAGGCGTTTAATCTTTTCAGAAATGGTAAAGTCATCGAGCACCGGAATTACCCGTTGCTTTAGCTGCTCAGAGAGAAAAACATCTAATAGTTCAACGGCATAAGTAATTCCTTCAGCGGTGCCACTCTCAATATTTTCTTTTACGAGTTGGATTGATCGTGTATCATACAACATGGTCAGCAACATGTAGATGTGTTCAATATCATTTTGTATTTCCCTATTCAAGGCAAGTCTGACCACCGCTGCATCATCCGATTCTTCAATCTCCTGAATCGCCCCTAAGTTCCAGGTGATATCTGCGATGTCCGATTCAATGGCATATTTGATGCGGCTCACTTGCGACATGCCAGCCTTAAATCCTGATTCACCTAATGCCAGAAGAACTTCCGAAACAATCACTTTGTCGGGATAATCAATTTTATTCCAAAGTATGTCCTTCGCTCGTTGGCCACCAATAGCACCAATGATTTGAACCAATCGCAACATAATTTGCGAATTTTGACCCGATCGGTAAAATGCATTGTCAAGGAGTTGCAATGTAGAATCACCAATTAGTATAAGGGCATTCATGGCTTCATTGGCATGAATAACATTTCCCAGATTTTCAATTAATGAGGCAATTACTTCGTTGTCATACTTTTTAATGGCGGTTTTGATGGCTACGCTTCGAACTTTTGGTTCATTGTCATGCAACAGCTCAATTAAAAAAGAAATATTTTCTTTGTTTTGCGAATGCAGTAATAACTCTGCGCTATAATGCCTGTCATTTACATTTTGTGAACGGGCCAACCGTTGAATGCGTGCTTTTTGAACATCACCTCCACTGTTTAAAACTAAATCGAGGTCAATCTTGGATAACAAATTTTTCCGTTCAGCATCAGTTTTACCCTTATCCATGCGGATCACATAGTTGTCAGAAACTGAAAGCCCCTTTAACTCATTCATTTTTCGCTGCGCGTACTCCTTGGTATTTTCAGCTTCATTTTTCATGAGCGCGTTAATCCAAATTGAGATTTTTGAGGGATCTATCTTCTCCAACAATTTAAAGGAAAATATCGCTTTTGATGGATCTGCATTATTCAAATGATCCTCAAGCCTGGTAGTAATTTCGGTATAGCCCACCTCTAATTTTTCCTGAAGGCCGTCACCGTGTTCTAATTTAGAGCGGATTTTTTTCTTGTATTCCTGATAAAGGTTTTGAATAACTTTAAAATAGGCAAGAATTAATCCAAGCACAATTACCGGCACCCAAATAATTTTAAAGAAAGGGGCAAGCGCAAACAAGAAGATAAAGATACCGGCAACAAATCTTCCCGATTCATTAACAACTCCTTCTACTTTAGTTTGAATACCAAATCGGTATCGATTATCCAAAGGAATAAACAAAAGCTTGTAGACAGGATTCTCCAGTGAATCCTTAATCATGCTATTGAAAAGTCTGGTTACTGCTACAAATAGAAAAAAGTAAATGTAGGTTTGAGGATTCGCATCCATACTATAACCAAACAATCCCCCAGTTATCAATGCCCCCACTGATAACAACGCCACAACGGCCGGCAAAACAAACAATGAAATGCGAATTCCGTAGGTGCTCATAATGCGATCATTGACAAACAATTGCATGAGCAAACTAAGTGCATAGATAGCCCCATTGAAAAAAGCCAAAAAGTTTGTTAAATCCCGTTGATCCGGATATTGTTTATTTAATAAAGTCTGGAATGTAAACTGATTAAAGCTGAATGTGATCATTGAAATTATTAAGAACACACTCAACAACACGATGTAGCGGTCCTTAAAGATTTTAGCGAACCTGGTTTCTTCACGAATTCCGGGATCGTCTTTTAACCTGGCTAAGTCAAACTTAATTGTAATGATGACCAAACATAATAGGGAACCAACAATGCTAATATTGCATACCATCAGATAGTTGGATGTATCTGGAAATAAGTCAGTCGTAAATGGTATTAAAAAGTTTGCAAGAATAATGGCGACTAATTGGCCTGTATCGATCCAGCCAATTATCCGTTTTGATTGTTTGAAATTGAAAAGCCTACCGAAGATGCCCCAATAACAAAGGAGTAAGATCGCAGTCATTGGGCCAATCAAACAATACATTAAGAACAACGTACCGTTCTGGATGTTTTGATCTGGGTTATGATAGAAATAATACAACCCAAGGGTGGATAATACAATTAAACCAATACTGCCAATTGTCAGCGTAACAAACTTTATTCGGTTCTGAAAGAAGGAAAAGATAAGGGTAGAAACAATTCCTAAAACGCCAGAGATCAAAAAGGCTTTATCTAGCTGATCACTAAGTCTATTCAGGAAAAGTGACTCTGCTGTAACCTGATAGGTAGCAATGAAGATCCCGATGAAGAACCCGGTAGCAAGCATGAGTATAACCTGAGTTTGCTCATCCTTCCTTACGCCTATAAATGCCAGCGCATTCTTTTTCATCAGCTAATGAAATGATTTACTACTAATGACTTACTCATTTCGTTAGGGTCTCTTTGCTGTGGTACTTAAAAATTTGAAATTAGAATATAAACAGGAAACAAAAAAAGCCATCCAAAATTTTTGTTTGGATGGCTTATACTTTAGTTTGGTAACGAGTTACTTTTTCTTGGCTGTGGAATCAGATTTTACTTTTCCATTCGCACCGGATTGATCCTTCTTATATATTTCATTCAATCCTGCAATCACTTCGTTGGTGATATCAATGCTCGCACTTCCATATAAAAGATCGCTCCCAGGGTTGTACTTTAACACCACCTGTAATTGCTTTTGCTCAGCATAATCTTTTAAGTAGGCGGTAATTTTTTTGTATAATTCTTCGGTTATAGTTGATTGCTCTGTCATTAAATCCTGTTCAAGTCCACGCTGATACAATTCCAGATTCTGCCGTTTTTTGCCCAGATCTTCCTCCACCGCTTTAGCTTGCCCAATGGTCATATTGCCATAATTACGCTGATACGCTGTGATATCATTTTGCAAACTTTGAGCCCTGTTCTGAAGATCCTGATCCAATTTTTTCCCTTTTGCCTCCAGCTTTTCCATGTTTATTTTAACAAATTCGTAGTGCTTTAGCACTGAATCTGAATTGATATAGGCTATTTGAAAATCGCCAGGTCTGGCCACTTCAGAAGAAGAAGTAGAAGATCCTTTTGAGGAAAAGTGAAGAAAATACAAAACCCCTACTGCAACCAATGCCAGTGAACTCAGGGTGACCGAAAGATTTTTCATGTTTGAATTAACTTATTTAGGGGCGCAAATATAGACTTATTTGGGAATTTTTGAGTTCTGAATGGCAAATTTCAATCGTCAGTTTCCAACTGAAATGAATATAGTGTGTCATCCAAGGAAAGTTTATCCGCATTGAAATCGTCAATAAACCGTTGGATAATTTCTGCCGTTACAGCTTCAATATTAAGTCCGGCATCCAATCCGATACCGAACTCATGATCAATATCTAACTCAACATGTTCACTTACTTTTATAGAATCTTCTTCATTCAGCTCTACCATTACCTCTGCCAGGTACAGACCTATTTGTTCCTCCTGACTTTTGAGTTTTTTTAGGTCTTCATTTTCATCTCCTTCATAGGTTAATTTTTCATAATGAGGAAACTGCTGTAAAGCCCTTTGCTCGGCTACATCAAAGAGTTCGCTTTCATGCTGAAGCCGCAGGGTATACAGAACCCCATCAAAAATAACTTCCTCTCCTTCGTGAGTTCCAATAAAGAAGAAGTGTGCATATTCCTCCGAATTCTCATCTTCCCCATCAAGAATAAAATTCTTGCCTGATGCGAAGATCTTTTTTTTATACTCATCAATAGTCCCTTTATCGAACCCCTTATTTTTCATTCCTCTTGGATTAAATCTTACCTAAACCATTCGGCATACATAGGATAATTTTTAGCAGTTCGGACTATAACTGCCCTCATCTCTTCGCCTACATTCTTTACCTTTTTTGCAGGAATGCCCGCATAAACACTTCCAGCCTCAACGATTGTTTTAGGAAGTACAATCGCGCCTGCTGCGATCACTGACCCTGCTCCTATCACGGCATGATCCATAATCACAGCACTCATCCCTATTAACACATTATCCTCCACCGTACAGCCATGTACAATTGCGTTATGAGCGATGGATACATTACTCCCTATTACCGTTTTTGCCAGCTGATAGGTGCAATGAATGATAGCTCCATCCTGAATGTTGGTATTGTCTCCAATTGTTATCGAATTAACATCCCCCCGAACTACCGCGTTAAACCAAACTGTACAGTTATTGCCCATTGTAACTTCGCCAACCACTACTGCATTATCCGCCAAAAAGTAATTTGCCCCAAACTGAGGTGTAAAACCCCTTACTGTTTTAATAATTGCCATTTTTACTTGAAATAAAGGCTAAAACTACTTGAAAATAGCATTAAATCAACCTTTTAAAGAAATTGTAAAATCGTAACTGACAAGATGTCACCAAAAGTGGAAAAAGTGTTAAATTTGCGTTTCAAAGTAGACTAAATGAAGAATTTGATTGAAGATATCACAATTATAGAGGGGAACGAGGTAATGAACGAGGCCATAAGGGTTACCGGAGAAACCAATACTGGCAAAAACAGAAAACTATATATTGAAAGCTACGGTTGTCAGATGAATTTTTCTGATAGTGAGATCGTTGCGTCTATTCTTGAAAATGATGGTTTTGATACTACCTCAGATCTTGCTCAAGCGGATGTTGTCTTTCTAAATACGTGTTCGATTCGCGAAAAGGCGGAACAAACAGTTCGCAACCGGCTTACACAAATCCAGAGTTTTAAAAAGAGAAAACCTGAAATGATGGTGGGGATATTGGGTTGCATGGCTGAGCGACTAAAAACTCAATTGCTGGAAGAAGAAAAAATAGTTGATCTGGTGGCGGGTCCCGATGCGTATCGCGATTTACCAACACTTATCGCCAAAGTAGATGATGGGCATAAGGCTGTAAATACATTTCTATCGCGCGAAGAAACCTATGGCGATATCACCCCGGTTCGATTAGGGACAAATGGAGTTACGGCCTTCATTTCAATCATGCGTGGGTGTGATAATATGTGCTCGTTCTGTGTGGTTCCCTATACAAGGGGTCGTGAAAGAAGTCGCGATCCACACTCCATTGTAGCCGAGGCTCATGATCTTTTCAACCGTGGATTTCGCGAGGTAACTTTATTAGGTCAAAATGTGGACTCGTACAAGTGGAGTGCAGAAGAGAATAACAAAGCCAGACTTGAAAAAAATGGCGCTCAACAGGTTGTTACGTTTGCCAACTTGTTGGAGTTAGTTGCTCACGTGAATTCTGACTTAAGAATCCGATTCTCCACGTCACATCCTAAAGACATTACAGATGAGGTGCTGCATGTAATGGCCAAGTACGAAAACATTTGTAAGTATATTCACCTGCCGGCTCAAAGCGGAAGCAGTCGCATTTTAGACTTAATGAATCGCGGATATACACGTGAGTGGTATTTGGAAAAAATACAACGCATTCGAACCATCCTTGGTGAACCATGTGGAATTTCATCCGATATGATTGCTGGCTTTTGCAGTGAAACGGAAGAAGAACATCAGGAAACCCTTACACTGATGGATGCTGTAAAATATGATTACGCCTACATGTTCTCCTATTCGGAGCGCCCAGGTACGCCAGCAGCAAAAAAACTCGTTGATGATATTCCTCTTGATGTTAAGACCAGGAGGCTTGAAGAAATTATCACCAAGCAAAGACACCATTCACATCTCCATCATCAGAGGGATGTTGGAAGCACCCAACGAGTTTTGATTGAAGGGGAATCAAAAAAGAGTTCATCTCACTGGCAAGGAAGAACTTCCTCCAACCATGTAGCGGTTTTCCCGAAAGGAAATAAAAAGAAAGGCGAATACGTCAATGTATTTATTGAGCGGTGCACCAGTGGAACTTTGATAGGATCAATTGTAGAATAACTATGGCCATTACAGATTCAGAAATACAAAGTGTAAAACAACGATTCGGGATCATCGGTTTTTCACCGTTGCTCACCAATGCTGTACGCGTAGCTATGCAAGTGGCACCAACCGATATGTCGGTATTATTAAGCGGTGAGAGCGGAAGTGGGAAAGAATCTTTTTCAAAAATCATTCATCACTTAAGTCTGCGCAAGCATGGCCAATTTATTGCTATCAACTGCGGGTCAATACCTGAAGGTACAATCGACTCCGAATTATTTGGTCATGAAAAGGGATCATTTACAGGGGCCCATGAATCACGCAAAGGGTATTTTGAAGTGACCAATGGAGGCACTATATTTTTGGACGAGATAGGTGAAATGCCATTAGGGACACAAGCAAGATTGCTTCGCGTATTAGAAAATGGTGAGTTTATTAAAGTGGGATCTTCGAAAGTTCAAAAGACGGATGTTCGGGTTGTTGCCGCTACCAATGTTAATTTACTGGTAAAGGTGGAACAAGGAAAATTCCGCGAGGATTTATACTATCGATTAAGCACAGTTCCTATTTATGTTCCCCCGTTGCGGGAGCGTGGTAAAGATGTTGATTTACTGTTTAGAAAGTTTGCCTCTGATTTTGCTGAGAAATACAAGGTAAAACCTATCTCATTGACTGAAAGTGCAAAGGACTTGTTATTAAAATATCGCTTTCCAGGAAACATCAGGCAGTTAAAAAATCTGGTTGAACAAATTTCAGTATTATCTTCTGAGCATAAAGAGATCACCACTGAAATTTTAAGTAATTATATTCCTAAGGAAGCCAACTTGCCTGCCTTATACAAGGAACAACAGGGGAAGGATATTTCAGAGCGAGAGATTCTTTACAAAATCTTGTTTGATATGCGTAAGGATGTAAATGATCTAAAACGAATTGTTCTGGATAATATAACCAATCCAGCAAATGCTGCGCAATTAATTAAGGATAATGCCGGATTATTTGAGAGTATTCAAGAGGAACAAAAAACAGTTCATGAACCGGTAACGCTTAACTTAAAATCTTCAAGCCCTATCGATGCAACTGAAGAGGAAGAAGTTCAGGACATCTCGCACGAATCGGAGGATGATTCATTGTCGATTATAAAGAAAGAAAGAGAGTTGATTGTACGCGCGCTTCGGAAAAATAATAATAAGCGAAAATATGCGGCACGCGATTTGGGTATCTCTGAAAGAACACTGTACCGAAAGATTAAAGAATACGAACTTGAAGAATAAATTAATTGCAGTTATAGCAATCCCTTTATGGGGGTGCTTGTCAACGATTCAGGGTTGCATTAGTTATTCATTTACAGGAGCAGCGACCAATGCTAAAACCATTCAGGTTGAAGATTTTTTTAACAATACCGATCTTGGACCTGCCAATTTAGGCCAAACATTCACCAACAAGCTGAAAGAATACTTTCAGCAGAACTCCAGTTTGCGCGTGGTTCCAGAAAATGGGGAATTGCAAATTGAAGGTACCATCGTTCAATACGGCATCACCCCCATTGCCCCTGTATCAGGAGCGGCTTCCAACCAACGAGGTGACCCCGCAGCATTAACACGTCTAACGATTGCTGTCCGTGTCAACTATGTTGACACTATTAAGCCTGAAAATAATTTTAAAGATCGAAACTTTAGCTTCTACGCTGATTTTCCTAGTGCACAAGATTTTAATTCGGTGCAAGAAAGTTTAGAACGTAAAATTCTTGATCAGATTTACATTGATATCTTCAATGCAACATTAGCCAACTGGTAAGTTTGAAGTATAAATTAGAAAATTTACCAGGCACGAATTAGCGCAGAATTCGTACTTCTTATTTTATTTATTCGTCATTTTTCTGTTACATTTACTTTCACCTGCAATAATTGTGGAAAAGAATCAATTCTATAATCTCCTTTCTAATTATACCTCACTTACAGTAGAGGAAACTAATCAAGTAATTTCCTTACAAAATCAATTTCCATATAGTCAGGTGATTCATGGAATGGTTGCACGGGCAGCACAAGACAATCAATTCCCTGACAAGGATCAACATCTTCATCTAGGTGCTATCTATAGCACAGATCGATCTGTGTTAAAATCAATCATGACCTCCCTTCAGCAAGACAGGAAAGTTCCAGTCCTTGCATCTATGGAAACGGTGGTAAGTGAAGTTGTTGCAGTCAAAGAACCAGAAAATGTATCTGCGCCTAACATCGAAAAACCACAAGTCGATTTAAATCAAACAATTGAACACAATTCAGATATTTCAGATTCGTTTTATGTTGAGTTCGAACATGACCTTGAAATTTTAGTCAAACGAAAACAACTGTTTGACGAGGCCGTAAACAACTTCGAAAAAGGACTGCCCATTAGTATTGAAGAAGAGAAGCCAAAAAAACGAGCCCTCTCAGATCCCGAAGCAGGTTTATTAAAAGAGATCAAAACCACCAAAAAAAAAATAAAACCAGAAGACCCTAAACAGAAAGAACAAATTGAAATAATCAATCAATTTATTAAGACTCAACCATCAATTTCCAAGAATAAATTATCCATCCCTGATACCACCATCCCAAAGGGAGATCTGATTGAAAAGGATCTTACCTATGGTGAGAATATCATTTCAGAAACCCTTGTTGAAATTCTTTTAAAACAAGGCAAAAAGGAGAAGGCAATAGAAGTGCTTAAGAAGTTAATTTGGAAGTTTCCGCAAAAAAAGGCTTACTTTGCGGCTCAAATTGAAGACCTCAAAAAGTAGTTATGTATATCTTATTCATCAGTTTAGCCATTTTTAGCTCTGTCTTATTGGTTTTAGTAGTATTAGCTCAAAACTCCAAAGGAGGTGGCCTTTCAGGTCAGTTTGGTGGATCTGGCGCCAGCAACATGATCGGTGTAAAAAAAACCGGAGATTTATTAGAACGCTTAACCTGGGGTTTTGCGATAGCCATTATGGTGTTTGCCTTGGCAACTAACTTTACGGCTCCTAATACTTCAGGAACAAATGATGCGATTTTAGAAAAAGCACGAGAGCAACAAGGATCCGGAATTGACCTCAATAAAACTGAGAAGCCACAACCTTCCGCTCCGGTGGAAGAGAATAAATAATTATGATTTTAAAAAGAACTAAAAAAGACCCCTTGTGGGTCTTTTTTAGTTTATGCTGCTTTTGAAATTTGTTTTACTAATAAGCGCTTAGCCACAGGCATCAACGTCTGATCGAATGGAAAACAAAGTTTTGATAACACCAGATACACGGAAGGGTTTGGCAACTCGGAATATTGACGAATCAAACTCAACTTTATATGCTCGTAGGTATTGGTGATACTGCGGTCAGTGGTCATAACATGACGCGTATGCACACCACGCATTGTTTCAGAACTTTGCTCGAAAAGGGTAGTTTGATAACGATACACCCGGGTCTCTTTCTGGGAAGATTGAGTTATAAATAAATATCCTTCGTTTGTATAAAGTGACGTTAAACCAATTGGTGAAATCTCACACTTAGATTCAACGTATTCATAAATATAGGAGCCCTCATCAAGAAATGATTTGAATTGCGGCAATGCAAACTCGATGATAGCTTCAATTTCTTGCATGGTTAGGTCATCTTCAACAATGCGCTGATAGGTTACTTCAAGGTTTTTAAGGCTTTCCTTTGAAAGTTCTTTCGGGAATGAATCTCGGATAATCGATTGGCTATCCCGCAAGGTAATTAGGTTTCGATAATGAAATACCAGATCGGATAAAAAGGGATACAATTCCACCTTATTAAACGAGTCTTTTACTTTTTTCAGGTAGGCCAGTAATTGGTATTTCTTATACTCAAAATCAATTAATCCTTCCGTTAGCCAATTATCTTTCAATTGATCCATAGTCTCCAGTTAGATGAGCGATTATACTAAAAAAACTGCTTTCTGACAATTTGCCACTTTGTTTTTAACAGGATAATGACAGGACTGACAAAAATCTTCATCTTTGCTGCCCCCAACGGTAAATGTGTCCAGAAATAACTCTTATGGCGGGTATGGCATGGAAATCGATTGGTGAGTGCGGAAGTCAATGTTTAACAACTTAAATTTTATTAATTCCATATGGCAAAAGTAAATTTCAAACCAAATGAAGACCGCGTGCTTGTAGAAGCGGCAGCGGCTGAACAAAAAACTGCTTCTGGTCTTATCATTCCAGATACAGCAAAAGAAAAACCACAGAAAGGTAAGGTAATTGCTATAGGCGATGGCCTAAAGGATAAGCCGGTTACAGTGAAAGTAGGCGATCAGATATTATACGGAAAATATTCCGGCACAGAGATCACCATCGATGGTAAGGAGTACCTTATCATGCGTAATTCAGACATTTTTGGAACAGTTTAATTTTTAACAATCAATTTACTTTAAATATTATGGCTAAGGAAATTACATTCGATACAAGCGCCCGCGATAGAATTAAAAAGGGTGTTGACAAATTAGCAAACGCAGTAAAAGTTACATTAGGACCAAAAGGCCGCAATGTAATTCTTGATAAAAAGTTTGGTGCTCCTACCGTTACTAAGGATGGTGTATCGGTAGCGAAGGAAATTGAATTGAAAGATGCTATCGAAAACATGGGTGCTCAATTGGTAAAAGAAGTTGCTTCTAAAACCGCTGATGCAGCTGGTGATGGAACTACAACTGCTACCGTATTGGCTCAATCAATATACGGCCACGGAATTAAAAACGTAGCTGCTGGTGCAAACCCAATGGATTTGAAGCGTGGAATCGATAAAGCAGTTGATGCTGTTATCGCAAACCTTAAGAAGCAATCAAAGCCAATCAAAGGCTCTCAGGAAATTACTCAGGTTGCCACAATTTCTTCAAACAACGATGTGGAAATTGGTAAAATGATTGCCACCGCCATGGAAAAAGTTGGTAAGGATGGTGTGATCACTGTAGAAGAAGCTAAAGGAACTGAAACTGAGGTGAAGACCGTTGAAGGGATGCAGTTCGACCGTGGTTACTTGTCTCCTTACTTTGTTACGAATACGGAGAAAATGGAGGCTGAATTGGAGAGCCCTTATGTGTTGATTTACGATAAGAAGATTTCTTCCATGAAGGAATTACTTCCTGTACTAGAAGCCACCGCTCAAACCGGCAAGCCCTTGTTGATCATAGCTGAAGAAGTTGAAGGGGAAGCGTTGGCTACATTAGTTGTAAACAAAATTCGAGGTGCACTGCGAGTGGCTGCTGTTAAGGCTCCAGGTTTTGGCGATCGAAGAAAGGCTATGTTGGAAGACATTGCAATCCTAACTGGTGGAAAAGTAATTTCTGAAGAAACAGGAATGAAGTTAGAAGATGCTAAACTTGAATATTTAGGTCGTGCTGAAAAAATCACAATCGACAAGGATAATACAACCGTTGTAAATGGTGCTGGTAAAAAATCTGAAATCCAGGGTCGTGTAAACCAAATCAAATCTCAGATTGAATCTACTACTTCCGATTACGATAAAGAAAAATTACAAGAGCGCTTGGCTAAGCTTTCGGGTGGTGTTGCTATCCTTTACATAGGGGCTGCTACTGAAGTGGAAATGAAAGAGAAGAAAGACCGTGTTGATGATGCCTTGCATGCTACCCGTGCTGCTGTTCAGGAAGGAATTATCGCAGGGGGTGGTGTGGCTTACATCCGCGCTATTGATGCCCTTAAAGATTTACCAACTGATAACGAAGATCAAACTACGGGTGTAAACATAGTGCGTCTGGCGCTTGAATCTCCTTTAAGAACGATCGCTGAAAATGCAGGTCAGGAAGGTTCAGTAATCGTGAATAAAGTACGCGATGGCAAAAAAGATTTCGGATACAATGCACGCGATAATAAGTTCGAAGATTTCTTTGCCGCGGGTATTATCGATCCCACTAAGGTGGCTCGTTTAGCCCTTGAAAATGCAGCCTCTATCGCTGGGTTGTTATTAACAACCGAAGCAGTTGTTTCTGACATTGCTGAAGAGAAAGAGATGCCAGCCATGCCACATGGTGGCGGTGGAATGGGCGGAATGATGTAATCTTCAAGATTCCAATAAAAAAAGGCTTTGCATCATATGCAAAGCCTTTTTTCTTTATCTTTAAGTCAGTCTTAATTGTTCATTATGGTAATTCATAAAACCTTCAGCGACTTTATTTTGTATTTGTTTGTGCACATGGCGTATGCCGATGGTGACCTGCACCCTGCAGAAGAAAAAGCTATTCTCGAAAAAATGAACAGGCATTTCCCTATTGAAGGGGATCATAAAATAAAATTTGACCAGGAAGTTGTCACCTATCAAAAAATTGAACCTTCAAAGCATCACAGCATCATCAAAGAGTCTTTCAAGCATTTTGATCACATTAAGTTTTCGCAACGCTATCGGATCTATGCCGATATGTACGACATAATCCAGGCTGATGGTAAGGTTGAAGCATCTGAAACGAAAGCCATTAATGAGTTGAAGCAAATCATTGACATGATTGTTGATAAGTAAGTCAGTTGCAGCTATCTCAAAGTAAAGTGTAGGCAGTAATCGGTAATCAGTTCAATCAAATATCTAGCATCACCCTTCATTTTCTTTCTTAATACCAATTCTGTAAAGCATAACGCCCATAGCAGTAAAGAAAGCTACCCCTAACAAATTATACCCAATTGCTCCAAACGCAGTAGTCAAGCCATGCTCGGCACTGATAGATTTAAGTCCTTCAAAAACATTATCATTTACCGAAAGTAAGGCTACAACCACTCCGGCCAAGGCTCCACCGGCAATCAAACCTGTGGCAAACAAACTGCCCCTACCCAATTCTTCATCTTGTTTTGCTTCTCCTTTCTTTTCAGCCCGCCAATCAATTACACCCTTAATAGCTCCACCAATAAAAATGGGCAATGTAGTTGCCAGCGGTAAGTAAAGACCAATCGCAAAAGCCAATGCTTTAATTCCACAAAGCTCAATCATAACCGCGATAAAGACACCCACCATCACAAACTGCCAATCAAGGTTATACGATAAAATACCTCTTGCCAGGGTAGCCATTAATGTGGCCTGGGGTGCGGGGTATCGTTCACTACCGATCGCATGCGTAATCCCTTGTGCCATCATATCTGCGGTAGGCGTGTCTAATACTTTAACAACAATACCTATTGCTACTGATGACACGATTGCTCCAATAAACAATGCGAGTTGTTGATATTTAGGTGTTGCCCCAACAATATATCCTGATTTTAAATCTTGTGATGTGGCACCCGCATTGGCCGCAGCAATACAAATCATTCCGCCTACTACAAGCGCGAGAGGTTCATACAGTTTCCCACTCCATCCAACGGCCGTAAAAATTAAACACGTTCCCATAAGTGTTGCAATCGTCATTCCGGAAATTGGGCTATTGCTCGAACCAACCAGACCAACAATCCGGCTGGCAACAGTGACAAAGAAAAATCCGAAAATGATAATAAGAATTCCAATCAATACCTTTTGGAGAAAGCCATCACCAGGAATACCCGGTAACACGGTCATCAAGGTAACGAGAACAATACTGCCAATAATCACAACCTTGAATGAAAGATCGCGATCAGTCCTTGTTACAGTAACTTCACTTTTCTCTTTGAGGGATGCAATGCTATCCCGAAAGGAACTAACAATGGTGGGCATTGTCTTCATCAATGTAATAAATCCACCAGCCGCAACCGCCCCAGCACCAATCTGACGGATGTAGGCAAAGTACAATGCAGATGCGGGATTCGCGAAAGTCTTCAAAGCAGGATTCCAACCACCTTTACCACCGGCCACATTACTATCTGCCAGATAACCAATTTTCACTAACTGTATTGCCACCAGGGTGGGATCAACAAGGGTGGATAACAATGGAATAATAGCCCACCAGGCTAATACAGATCCTGCTACCAATACACCACCAATCTTTGGTCCGATGATATACCCTACCCCCATATATTCAGGGGTGATTTCGCCATTGATCGTGGCGGAAGGCCAAAACTTATTTACCTGACTGGTGACAAACGCGGGAGCCTCTGATATCACATGAAAAACTTTTTGAAGGATTGCATAGAGCATTGCTATTCCCATTCCTATAAAAGCTGTTTGAGCAAACACGCCTCCCTTTTCACCGGCCTGCAACACCGAACCGCAGGCCGTTCCTTCCGGATACGGTAATGTATCGTGTTCTTTTACAATCAATGATCTCCGTAACGGAATCATCATGAGCGTACCTAACATCCCACCAAAGGCAGCGAGGATAAGTATCGTTAAATAGTTAAAGTATCCTTCGCCTACACTCACACCGTTTTCTCCGGGTGAGAGAAACAAAAAACCCGGTAAGGTAAACACAACACCTGCTGCTATCGATTCACCTGCAGAACCAGCTGTTTGAATAATGTTGTTTTCGAGAATGGTGGTCTTCAAAAATTTTCTACCAAGAGTAATGGCAATTACTGCAATGGGTATTGATGCTGAAACGGTTAGTCCTGCTTTTAGCGCGAGATAAACGGTAGAGCATCCGAACAACACCCCAAACAAAGCACCGAACACAACAGATTTTACTGTGAATTCAGCAATGTTTTCCTCCGCAGCGATGTAGGGTTTGAACTTTTTCAGTGTTTCCATGCAATGAAGTTTTAGTTTTCAGACTTAAATTTTAGTGAATGTCGCCCATTAATTTTTTAAGGGGTTTATTGAATAGCCAGATAATTATTCCAGAAACAATCATCACGCTAACAACACCTTGAAAAAGATCAACCAAAAGTTGAGGGTTGGTTGTAATTGAAGTCTCATCAAATTCACCAGAGAATAGACCAGCCACAAGATTACCGAGGGCAAGAGACATAAACCAAACGCCCATCATCTGACCAACCAGTCTTTTGGGTGAGAGTTTTGACACTGCACTCAACCCAATTGGGTAAAGACATATTTCGCCAAACGTGTGAAAGATATAAGTGAAAATAAGCCACGTAGGGAGGGCTTTGCTACCGGAAACAATAATCATTGAGCCACCCATCATTACCGCATAGCCAAGCCCCATGAAGATAAGACCCAACGAAAGTTTTTTAGGCGTAGAAGGATTTAGATTGCGTTTCGATAGCCAAACCCAAAGCCATGCAAACAAGGGTACAAAGATGACGACCGAAGCCGCAGGCACAACTTGAAACCAGCCTGCGGGAAACTCGAAAGATCCTATAAAACGGTCTGTATAGCGATCAGCAAAGATGGTGAGCGAAGATCCTTGTTGCTCGTAACCAAAGTAAAACATGGCTGAGGCTAAGAAAAATATCGCAATCGCTTTTATTTTATTCTTTTCGCTTTTGTCAAGCTTTTCGAAAAGCAAAATGTATCCAAAATAGAGCACTACACTTCCCCCGATGGCATACACAGAAGCGGTCGCAATTGTAACCGGATTGATAGTAATTACTCTGGTTAATAAAAGCGCTATAAATGAAATGAGTAGCACAGCAAAAATCAATAATCCAACTATAAAATTCTTTTCTCTTTTACTCTGAAGAATGGGGTCAGCTAATTTATTGGGTTCGAGCCCGGCAAGTCCAAGATTTTTTTCAGTTAACTTGTATTGAATAACCCCCAGCAACATTCCAATGCCTGCAGCCGCAAATCCATAATGCCAGTTGATAGTCTCTCCCAAATAACTTGTAATGATGGGTGCCAGGGTGGCACCAATGTTAATTCCAAGATAAAAAATAGAGAATCCTGAATCTCGTCTGGCTTGCTCGCTAGAAGAGTATAATTCACCCACAAGGCTGCTTATATTGGGTTTCAGCAGGCCAGTACCCATCACAATAAGTAGCAAACCAATAAAAAATGTTTCTGTAAAAGGAAACGCAAGACAAAAATGACCTGCCGTAATTAAACACCCTCCATAAAATACCGATTTACGCAATCCAAAAAATTTATCAGCTAGCCAACCTCCCGGTAATGCCAGCAAATAAACAAACATGGTGTAGAGGCCATAGATTGCACCACCCGTTTTTACATCAATGCCCATCCCTCCTTCTTCAACCGAAGCCAGCATAAACAACAATAACAATGCCCGCATGCCGTAGTAGCTGAAACGCTCCCACATTTCAGTGAAGAAAAGAGTAGCAAGCCCGCGTGGGTGACCAAAGAATGTTTTACTTGAACTCATAGTCGGATTCTATGCCGACCAAAGTATGAGTATTAATTCACTTAACCAACTGGGTTTTGATGGAGAAATAATTGAGTTTCACTACGCCTTATTCTGATCGCAACGACTCAACCGGATTTGCCAAGGCAGATTTTATCGTTTTGAAACTCATGGTAAAGAAAGCAATAAGCAATGTTGTTACCCCTGCTAAAGCAAACACCCACCCTTGGATTTCTATCTTATAAGCAAAATCCTGAAGCCATTGATCCATCATGTAATACCCGAGTGGAAAGGCAATCACGAATGAAATTGCTACAAGAATAATTAAATCCTTTGACAGCAAGGTTACAATCTCGGTAACATTGGCCCCCAGCACTTTTCGAACGCCAATTTCTTTTATACGCTGCTCGGCAGTGAACGTTACAAGTCCGAATAATCCGAGGCAAGCAACAAAAATGGTGAGCATTCCAAATATCTTTAAGATACTGCCCATCTTCTGTTCCCTTACATAGGTCTCATTATAAAGTTCATCTAACAAACCATAAGAGAAGGGCTCTTCCACTTGAAACGATTTCCATTTGTTTTCAATACTCGCTATAAGACCAGCCATATCTTTAGTTTTACCTTTAACGATAAGGCCACCATACGGATTGTTAAGCATGATTAACGGGGCAATGGTTTCGTGGAGTGATTTAAAATGAAAATCTTTTACAACACCAATTATGGTAAGTGTTTTTTTTCTGTCATTACCTGCGTTTGCGGTTAACGTTTGACCAAGTGGATTGTCCTCTAATCCAAAAATCTTAATAGCTGTTTCATTTACGATCACATTCAGCGAATCACTTCCAAGCTTATGTGAAAAATTCCTTCCCGCCACTAACTCCATTCCCATAGTAGGGATGTATTGGGCATCAACCTGATAAAAAATTGTTCTTCGTACCTCTTCATGTCGCTGACCCGGATAAACTCCAGTTATGTTATTATCGGTTGGCCCTGCAGGCACAAATGCAGACATGGTAACGCTCTGCACGCGTGGATCCGTTAAGATTTGATTCTTAAATGCATTCTCATTAGTCCCTAGTAATCTGGAATCTCTGAGCACAAGTAATTGATCCCTGTCATACCCAAGCTCTTTATTTTGAATGTAGGACATCTGCTGATTAACAACAATAATCGCCAGAATAAGGGAAGCAGAGATTACAAATTGAAATACAACCAAGCCACTGCGTATGCCTTTGCTCCTGCCACCGCTTACAACCTTATTCTTTAAAGCAGAAATAGGTTTAATAGAAGAAAGAAAAAATGCAGGATAACTTCCGGCCAACAATGTGATTACGATGGCAAGAATTAGCAAAGAAATTAGCACGTTGGAATTTAATAAAAAGGCAGCCTCCAACCCTTTACCAGACAGTTGATTGAAAAAAGGTAGCGCTATTATAACCAGCACCACTGCTAACACCATGGATACTGCTGTAGAAATAAATGATTCCGTTAGAAACTGTTGAACCAGTTGATTCTTCCTCGAACCCAATACTTTCTTTACACCCACTTCTTTATTGCGTTTGGTGGCTCCGGCTGTAGAAAGGTTCATGAAATTTATACAGGCAATCAGCAGCATGAACAACGCTACGGCTCCAAAAATGTAAACTGATTTCAAATCACCCCCGGCTTCCAATTCACTCTGACTCGCAAAGTCAGAATGCAGATGAATGTCTGTTAAGGGCTGAATAAAAATTCCAATCTCGTTTCCATTCGCTTTGAATTTCTCAAAACTCATTCCCATTTGTTCTACCTGCGGCCCCATGTATTTTTTTATGATGGCCGGCAACTTGTTCTCAAATTCCTTTTGATCGGTGCCTTCAGCAAGTACCAGGTAATTAAAATAATTTGACTCCATCCAATTATTCTCTTTTGCATGAGCTAATCCTTCCATGGATGCAAAAAGATCAAAATGAAAATGAGAGTTTGCAGGAACTTTTTCTATTACTCCCGTTACTTTATATTGTTCTTTGGCATCCGTAAATTCCAACATCTTATTGATGGGATCTTCCTCCCCAAAGTATTTGTGTGCCTGCTCTTTGGTGATTATGATAGTATTTGGCTCTGTCAATGCTGTTGAAGGATTTCCTTGAATTAAGGGAAGCGTGAACACCTCAAAAAAGTTTGGATCGACAAACGCAACTTTGCTATTCTTAAATGCGGTGTTTTTATAGGATATTTTTGGGGAGCCCATGCTGCGTAAGCGGGTTGCTTGCAGTACCTCAGGAAATTCTGCTTCAAGCGTGGCTGCAACAGGGGCTGCTGTAACAGCTTCTTTAATTACCTCACCGTTTACTTTGCCTTTCAACACTACGCGCACCATTTGATCCGCCTTTTCATTGAAGCGATCAAAACTAAGTTCATCTACAACAAACAGCATAATGATCAGGCAAGTCGCTATCCCTATGGCAAGTCCGGCTATATTAATGGCAAACAGTCCCTGGCTCTTTAATAAATTACGCCAGGCAACTTTGAGGTAACTTTTATACATAATCAAAGTTTACGGTTGCCCACTCATTGTAATAACTATGCCACTTAAATAAACCTTTAATTCTGTCTTAAATACATGTATCTATGTATAAGGATGTACACAAGCGAACAGGTGTGATCGAAATAGATCAAGAATGAATTTGAAAAATAGCAACCATCAACCAGCCGTTGGTTGTAAAGAACTTGTTAAGGAATGAATGTGTAAAAGTTATCTTCCAAAATCATCCTGAAGTCTTACAATATCATTTTCATCTGACGGATTTTGGGCATCCGTATGTTGCCAGATTTCTGCCACCATTCCCCACCCATCACGCCCTACCAATCGATGACGCTGACCTTGTGCCAAACGAACGATCTCTCCTGGTTTCATTTGCTGAACATCGCCTTGATCATCCGTTTTGCTAATGACAACACCCGAAGTACCCGCTACCAGTTTCCAGATTTCTGCGCGCCTGTGATGGTATTGCCACGATAGTCGCTTGTGGGGCTCAACCACTAATATTTTAGGACTAAGCTTATTGCTGATCTTGAGTGATTTAAAATCCACTTCACCAAAAAACTTCTTAGCAAACTTCTCTGCCTGATTTTCATCTAAAACAAAAAAACCGCCCCAGGGACGAGTAAAGTCTTTTGCCGCGATTGTGAAACCTTCCTCCGCTAAATACTTGCTAATTGATTCGAATACAGATTCTCTGTTTCCTTTCAGCGACACCGATGTTATTTCATTCATGGTGGAAATTTAGATATAACCATCCATACTAAAAACATCTTATTCTTTTTAAACCACAAAGGCACAAAGTCACCAAGTTGAACGAAGTAGAAAGTATGGTGAGGTGTTTTAACACCTTGCTTTTGCTTAAACCAAGTACTACATCAACTTATAAGATTTAATAAAGTTCCGAAGCACTTTTTATAAACGGATTGCGATTGCCTCTTAATTGATTTACTTTTCGCTTTCCATTTTATGAATCAACACGAACCTTCAGGAAAACTTACTCGCCAAATGGGATTGGTGGGCCTGGCCGCCACCGGTATTTGTTCTATGATCGGTGCCTCCATCTACGTGGTTCCGTTTATGATTCAACGAAACGTGCCCGGTATTGGACCGTATGTACTACCCGCATTTTTATTTGCTGCCATTCCCGCTACGTTGGCCGCGTTTGCTTACATCATTTTGGCTTCGGCTATGCCGCGCGCTGGCGGAAGTTATATTTATGCAAGTCGTGCCTTAAATCCATACCTCGGGTTTATCGCCAGCTTCTCACAATGGTTTGGATTATCAATTGCCATTGGTGTCGTGTCGTATGTAATCGTACCCTTTCTTCGCGATGTAGCAACAACCCTGCATTGGAATGATCTTGCAACCTGGCTCAATGAAGGATTTATTCGGGTTTCCTTATCCCTGTTAATTCTTTGGACGTTTGTCATCATTAATATCCGGGGTATAAAACTCTATGAGCGCACCGTTGTTCCCTTAATGTTTCTAATGTTTGGCCTGGGGGCGATTGTGATTGTTGCCGGGTTAATTTTTAATCAACAGGATTTCGCGGAAGCAGTTTTAATTCGGGATAAGAAGGTTATTCCTGAAACGATGGCCATTTTCAATTGGAAAACTTTTCTGGCAGGTTCAGCCTTATTGTTCTCAAGCTTTATTGGGTTCGATTCGATTGCGCAAGCGGGTGGCGAAGCCAAAGATCCTGCCCGATCCCTTCCTCGTGCCATCGGGATTGCCATTTTGGTAGTCAGTTCATTTTATATTCTTTTCACGCTTGCCGTTTATCACACAGTGCCCTGGAGTTTTGTAGCACAAGAATCGTTGATAAAAGATATTACAGCCCCCGGGTTGTTAAGCTATGTGCTTCCTTCGGGGTGGGCTGTTCCAATTGTATTGGGGGCAGCTATTGCGCTAACAAATGATTTGCCCGCCATGATCTTGTCCGTTTCACGACTCATGTTTTCGTGGGCAGAGGATGGGATTTTCCCAAAACAAATTTCACTAATACACCCAACACTTCACACACCACATATTGCGATTCTGCTTAGCGGGCTAATGGCCAGTATAGGAATTTTAGGAAGTCACTTCGCTGGTGATTTCTTTTTGGGTATCGATATCATGGTAACTTCCATGCTGGTGAATTTTTTGTTGATGTGTATCTCGGTACTCGTCCTTCCAAAAACAAATCCAGCCATCGCCAAAGAAATAAAAGTCTTCAAATCGAATGCGCTACAAAAAACACTAGCAATCACCGGATCACTCTGGCTTTTTGGATTTTTGATCATTCACATCACTAAAGATCTTTCCGCTTCAGCCGATGCCTGGTATTTTCACTCTACTCCTGTTTGGTTGCTGGTAATGGCAACCGCTTCCGCAATTTTCTATTATTATTGGACTCGATTAAAAAAATCAGGCGTAAATACTAAAAAGCTTTTCTCAACCTTACCAGCAGAATAATTAGATATGAATTCTGAACAAAACTTAGAACTAGCCCCCGGGTTAACGATTTCGCGCGTGCTTATAGGCTTATGGCAAATAGCCGACCTGGAACGCGATGGAAAAAAGATCAATTGGGAAGAAGCAGCACTCGCCATGAAACAATATTACGATGCAGGCCTATCCACGTTCGACATGGCTGATCATTACGGTTCAGCCGAAGACATAGCCGGGATTTTTCGCACAAAGTATGCGAATGGTAAGTCACACTTGTTTACCAAATGGGTTCCCACACCGGGACCCGTAAAAAAAGAAAGCGTTCGCGAGGCGGTTCAAAAATCGTTAACACGAATGCAATCCGAGCAAATCGATCTTATGCAATTTCATGCATGGAATTATGCAGACCCAACCTGGTTAGATTGTTTGTATTGGTTACAAGAATTAAAAGAAGAAGGACTAATAAATCATTTGGGACTGACAAATTTTGATACGGCACATTTGCGCATTGTCTTAACAAGTGGAATTAAAGTCGTTTCCAATCAAGTCTGCTATTCATTGATTGACCAACGAGCATCTCATGCTATGACGGAACTATGTCTCCAGCATAACATTAAGCTATTAGCCTTTGGAACTATAGCAGGTGGCTTTCTTACAGATAAGTGGCTGAACAAACCTGAACCACAACAAGATCAATCACTCACATGGTCGCAAATGAAGTACAAACGCTTTATTGATGCTGCCGGAGGGTGGAATAAACTTCAAAATCTTCTAGCGGCTTTAAATCAGGTTGCTAAAAAACATACCACATCAATAGCAAACATCGCCAGTCGCTATATGGTAGAGCAATCCGCTGTGGGCGGAGTAATTATAGGCGCCCGGCTTGGAATGAGTGAACACATTCAGGAAAATGTAAAACTGTTTTCATTTTCATTAGATACAGAAAGTAAAAAGAATATCAGGCAAGCCCTTGATTCTTTAAATACCATTCCGGGGGATTGTGGAGATGAATACCGCAAACCCCCTTACTTAACCGCATCAGGCGATCTGAGCCATCATGTAGATACAATTCCACCTCCGTATCCTTCTTATGCTGGCAGTGATGGAAGAATAAAAGCACTTAGCGGAACTGTGTGGGAAGACATTGCCGGGTTTAGTCGAGCAATAAAAAAAGGCAATCGCATTCTTGTGTCGGGCACAACGGCCACGCATGGCAAGAACGCCATTGGCGGCAATGATCCGGCTGCACAAACCCATTTTGTAATTGATAAAATTGAAGGTGCCATCCAATCTCTAGGTGGTACGTTAAATGATGTTGTCCGCACCAGAATTTTTATTCGTAACATGAACGATTGGGAGGCGATTGCACTAGCCCATGGTGAACGATTTAAAACTATTCAGCCGGCAAACACCCTGGTAAAAGCCGAATTAATTGGCGATCAATACCTGATCGAAATGGAAGCGGAAGCAATTCTTGGTAATGGATAAACCTACTTTATTGGCTTTGGAGGAAAATTCTTTAAGACCATCTTTATTCCCTTCCGAATATTCTTTTCCGATAAATCTGGATTATGTTCCATGTATCCTATCGCATGAGATTGCCAAACCATTCTACTTTCTGCGTTATCAGCCATGCCAATAATAATCGAACCCTTCAAATAGTTTATTATTTCACGGTCAGCCTCCATCGGTTTGTAATAAACAGGTGAATCTTCCGACCGATGGTAAATGATAGCCTGTTCATCATTTACTGTTATGGTAAAACCTACTAACAAATCCGGATTGTCAGTATTTTGTGTCAGCCCTTTTTGTTCAAGCTCCTGGATAATGGAAACCTTTAAATTTTCTCTCAATAAACTATCGTTGAGGTAGGCCGGACCATCAAATTTGAATTCACACCCGCTCATCCAGCAGAATGTTTTATACTTGCTAAAATCAACCTGATGATCATAGGTTTCTTTCACCTGAATTGAACAACCAGACCCTATCCAAACTAAAAAAATACCTACGAGCGAACTTCTTATGATGTGTTGCATTTCCTACTAGATTGTTTAATGAAACATTGTCCTTGGTAAGATATTCAGCAATGGCATCAATATGAATGACAAATGTCAATTCGAAACGTGACAATTATCGCATGTAGGTTGAAAGGCAATTCGAACCTATTGCCTTATACTACAGATACAATCTACTTGCCTGTCTTGTTTCCAGAACCTATTTTACTTAGCCCAATTGACTCTGGCAGACGGATAGAAATCAATACCCCGAGTTCTCATAAACGGAGCATGGTTTCCTAAACGCACTTTGTATTCCTCCCAGGTTCTTCCCTCAGCTGGCGACCAGGCAATTTCTGCTATCCCCGGCATACGTGGAAATAACAGATATTCAATATCATCCATGGTTGAGATCGTCTCACTCCAAAGCGGTGTCTCAACTCCTAAAATTTGTTCGCGGCTTATGCCTTCTACCTGTGTAGCCGGATCCCAATTATACGCATCATCTACTTCGATGTACGCTGCCCAGTGCAATCCTAACTTTGACGTTGAGTCGTATTGCATATCGATGTACACACGCTTTGAGGGTGACATAATAATTTGTGCCCCCTTATCTGCTGCCATCTGTGCATAGGTTGGCTTATCCCAATGTTGGGCTATTGCATTTCCATCAATGTTGGCTTGCGCAATTTCTTCCCAGCCAATCATTTTCTTTCCATTGGCTTTTACAATCTCAGTAAACCGGTTGATGAATTTAATATAATCTTCCTTCTTGGTGGCATGTGCTTCATCGCCACCAATGTGAACATAAGGTCCGGGTGTTATCTCAGAAAGTTCACGAATCACATCATTCACAAATTTGAAGGTCTCAGGTTTATCGAAATAGAGTGTGCTCCATCCCACCTCTATTCCGGTATATAATTGTGTAGGCTTGTTTTTGCCACCTAATACTTCGGTTGTTTTTGTTGGACTATTATAGCCACCCTCTATTGGGAACTTGATTCCACCATTTAACTCTCCATATGAAGCTAATGCAGAATTGATATGGCCGGGTAAATCAATCTCAGGAACAATGGTGATATACTTACTCGCTGCATATGCAACAATGTCTTTATATTGTTCTTGTGTATAGTATCCACCGGTGCCACCTCCTACTTGAGTTTTACCTCCGTGCAACGCTAAGTTAGGCCACGATTTAATTTCGATTCGCCAGCCCTGGTCATCACTTAAGTGCAAGTGTAGAATATTCATTTTATAATAACTGATCAAATCAATGTAGCGCTTCACATCTTCTACGCTGAAGAAATGGCGAGCGACATCTAACATCGATCCCCGCCAGGCATAGGTGGGATAATCAATAATAGTTCCGGTAGGAATTCCGTAACTATCATTTTGTGATTTGGCCTTAACGTTTGGAATAAGTTGAATAATGGTTTGGACTCCCATATAAAGTCCAGCCGGCTCATTTGCCTTAACCGTAATCATCTCTTCTGTGATTTCAAGTTCATAGCCTTCGGCTCCTACTTTTGCATCAGCATTCCCTAACACCAAGTAAATATTACCGTTCCCCGGTGCCTCTGATGTCGGTTCGGTAACCAAACTGAGACTTGTCATCTTATTAAATTCTGTAGAAAGGTAATTTCCAATACCCATAAGTTCGGGACTACCTACAAAAATCTTTGCATTAGAAGTTAGTGAAAAACGTTTGCCGCTTGCAACAACCGAAACCGGTTTTGGAATAATACTTTGGATTGCCAGATCTGTTGGTAATTCAGCTTGCTTGCAGGATTGAAGGATTAATAGTGATAGTAGAACAAAAAGAATGCTTTTACCAAAACTGACGAATTGATGTTTATTATTTTTCAGGTAGGAGTGCAAAATACTCATTTACAAAAGGTTTATAGTTTTTAACAATATTATCAGTATGGAAATTAATAAGCAACCCTTTTGGGATTTGCAAAAGCTTCATATAAGATAAAACTTGTGCATGATGAACTGGTAGCATACATTCAATCGCCTTAAGTTCACAAATAACCAGGCCTTCCACCATAACATCCAGTCTCAAATCGATATCCAAGCCTCTGTTTTTATAGGTAACTGGAATTTTAACCTGACGTACAAAGTTAAGTTGCTTTGATTTAATTTCTTCACAGAAGCATTCTTCATAAATACTTTCCAAAAGACCAGGACCCAATTGCTTGTGAACTTCTATGGCGCAGCCAATGAGGTCATAAGCCAAGTCGTTGATATATTTTTGAGTTATCATGATTTTTCTTTAACCGCTGTGGCACCAAAGTTTTCCACCACCGAGGCACTCAGGCACAAAGAGCAAAATACAATTTTCCCTACAATAGTCTTTCTCAGTGCCTACGTGCCTGAGTGGTAAAATAATAATTGCTTTCTAAACTATTTCCTCAACTCCACCAGCCAGTCCCACGGATACGGATCCTTAAGCCATTTTGGTGGCAAAGCAATTTCTGTTTCCCAGTCATACTCCAACTTATCTATCGCTGTGACTGTAAAGCCTGCCTCTCTAAACATTACTTTGATCTCAGATTCGGAGTAATGTTTAGTAGGAACTCCATCAATATGAATGATGCCCTGAATTAAATCCCGTTTGTTCGCTTTAAAATAATCAAACTCATTTTTTGGAATATCCTGAGGCTTGGTACCTTCCTTCTCGTATACATCCATCATTCGCCAAGCAGCAAATAAGGCTGAGTCGAGCGATGGCAATACAATTACGGCTATTCCACCAGGTTTCAAGGATCGATATACGTTATCAATCATTTGACAATTTTTCTTGCGAACGGGAAACATGATCACGTTACAACAAAAAGCAAAATCAACTTTAGGTAAAACGAGTTTCTTCTTCGTTAAATCTGCTTGCTTAAGTGTTACATTAGTAAACCCACGTTGCTCAGCTTGCTTCAATAGTCCTTTTGAAATATCAAAAGCAATAACCTGTTTAAAGAGCGGAGCTATAAATGGAAAAGACTTACCATTTCCACACCCAAAGTCAATAGCTGTTTTGCTTAGACTTCCGTGCTTCTTAAAATACGTTGAGAGTTTCCTAAACTTATCATTTTGGAACACATCAAATATTTCATCGTTATAGCTGGGGGCAATTTTATTCCAATGCTCTTTTTCGTTCATCATGCCGCATCATATTCTTTAGTCAATGTCTTTATAATTTCAGCCATTGGGCGGATGCTATGAACATGCTCAATAGCCGGTCCAGCGCACCATACTGTTTTATAAGTCGCTCCAAAGGCTGCATTCTCCACCTGTTTCATTCCGCGGTATGCGATAATCATCTTGGCATACTTCTTCAACTTTTTATTGTTATTGAGGATACGCTCCAACCAATTCGCCTTGGTACCCAGTTGTTGAACATACGGTGTGTTAATCACGGTAAGTGCAGAGCCCGACAACTTAGTAGTCATCACAATATCTTTCTCCCCATAATCAATCATGGCTTGCTTATACTCGGGCGAAATATCTGCTTCTTCGCAAGCGATAAAAATCGTGCCTACTGAGGCACCGGCAGCCCCCCAATTCATTACTTCTTTTAAATCTTTTCCGTGAGCAATGCCCCCGGCAGAGATTACCGGGATGGTACAATTCTCTTTTAAGAGTGTTACCAATTCTTTGGGCGATAGTTTTCCGGCATGACCACCCGCCCGATTATTCACTGCGATCACGGCATCAGCCCCCTGACTTTCTACTTTTTTTGCATAGGCTAAGTCAACCACATCGCAAAAGACTTTAATCCCAAGTGGTTTACACTTTTCGATCACTTCAAAGGGATTTCCTAAGGAAGTAATAATGAATCCAACTTTCAATTCAAGAAGTGTTTCCAGTTGTCCTTTATATTTAGGATTCGATTTATTTACAATCAGGTTGACACCAAATGGTTTATCCGTAGCCGATTTAATTTCGGCAATGGCTGCCCTAAGCTCCGCATCCGTGCGATAATTTAAAGCGGGAAAAGCAGCGGTTACTCCGTTGGCCAGGGCAGCTTTAATCATTTTTGTGTTGGAGATCAAAAACATTGGCGCAACAATTATAGGATAATCGATGCCGAGCAATTTATCTAAGGGTATCCTCATGGAGTTTCTAAATTTCAGGAAGATTGAAAAAATTGAGTTAAGATAAAAGAAGATTTAAGTTTACTTACGAGCGTTCATTGTTTGAAGGATTTAACTTAAAAAGTTGTGCGCTTATTATCGGCAAAGTACTTTCGCACCTATACCATTAATCCAATCTGTTGCCATGCAGAATTATTCCATTCAAGCTATAGTGGTAGCTACAGGTAGTTATATCCCGAAAGTAAAAATCAATAACTCCAATTTCCTCAATCATACCTTTTTTGAGAAGGATGGCTTGCCCATTAATAAAGACATTAAGACTATTGTTGAAAAGTTTAAATCCATAACGGGGATTGAAGACAGGTGTTATGCTTTGCCGGAACAGAAAGCTTCAGACCTTGGTTACCTGGCCGCTTTACAAGCATTCGAAAGTTCAGGTATTGATAAAGAAACTATTGATTATTTAATAGTAGCACACAACTTTGGTGACGTAGCGTATGATAGCAACCGTGTTGATATGGTGCCTACATTAGCTTCGCGGATAAAATATTTATTGCAAATAAAAAATCCGGATTGTGTTGCCTATGATCTTCCGTTTGGTTGTCCGGGTTGGTTGGAAGGAGTCATACAGGCAAACTATTTCATCAAATCGGGAGACGCAACGCGATGCCTGGTGATAGGTGCTGAAACATTATCGCGCATCATTGATCCGCACGATCGAGACTCGATGATTTATGCGGATGGAGCCGGAGCAGTAATTTTAGAAGGAAGAAACGGGCCACAAGGAATTCTAGCTCATAAAACTCAAACGTATGCCAGCGAGCATGCTCATTTACTAAACATGGATTTCAGCTATGACACTCAGCACGACAACAGGGATCTTTATATAAAAATGAATGGCCGTAAGTTGTACGAGTTTGCCCTAACCTATGTTCCTCACGTGGTTAAGCTGGCACTCGACAAAGCCAACACGCATATTTCAGAGATCAGCAAAATACTGATCCATCAGGCCAACGAAAAAATGGACGAAGCCATTGTACACCGGCTTTTTAAATTATATAACCTGGAATTTACCAACCCACAGATTATGCCCATGAGCATTTCATGGTTAGGAAACAGCTCGGTGGCCACCATCCCTACCCTGCTTGACCTTATGTTGAAAAAGAAAATGAAAGATCAGGAGATCCATCCGGGAGAGAAAATTGTTTTTGCTTCGGTCGGTGCCGGGATGAATATCAATGCCGTTGTTTATCAGTTTTAATTGACTGAACCTCGAGGGCTGGTTCGAACCAATTAATCCCTAAATACCTCCGCTTTTAGCCGCCTACTGAAACTTTAAGTTGAAGAACGAGTTATAGCATAAACTCGATATTTCGAAATCTTAGCGATTATTAGAATAAAATGAAATGATTTTGGCAGGTAATATGTTTACTCTACAACAAATTTTATAAAAAGGGAATTGCATCA
This sequence comes from Cyclobacteriaceae bacterium, assembly GCA_016787755.1. GTDB lineage: Bacteria > Bacteroidota > Bacteroidia > Cytophagales > Cyclobacteriaceae > ELB16-189. The sequence continues at coordinate 38,595 of JAEUUA010000009.1, forward strand.
AATGAATAAAGAATTTCTTACACTATTGTACAAGTCGCAGCAAGAGTGCCCCGACTGCCCATCGCCAGAAGTAGTGGCTAATTTTTTCGTGGATTTGTTAGGAAGCCTCTTCCCGGATCATTCAAAACACTCATTTCAATCTCTTGACGAATTTGAAGCACACTTCGAAAGTCTTAAAATGCGACTCGAGCATCTGCTTCTGAAAACACCTGGTAATAAAATAAATGAGGCGCGGAAAATGGTAGATGATTTTTTTGAAGATTTGCCCACGCTGCATACGAAACTGAATCAGGATATCTCCGCCATCTATGAAGAAGATCCGGCTGCCAAAAGTCACCGTGAAGTAGTGAGAACCTATCCCGGCTTTTATGCGATAGCTGCCTATCGGATAGCCCATGGATTGCACACGTTAGGAATACATGGGTTGCCCCGGACAATTACTGAACATGCCCATAGTAAAACTGGCATTGATATTCATCCGGGTGCAAAAATTGGCAATCACTTTTGCATTGACCATGGCACAGGCGTGGTGATTGGAGAAACAACAATTATTGGAAACCATGTTAAGTTATACCAGGGTGTTACCCTGGGTGCCTTGAGCATTAATAAAGCCGATGCCCATATCAAACGACATCCCACCATTGAAGATCAGGTAATTATTTATGCAGGAGCAACAATTCTGGGGGGCAGCACCCTTGTAGGACATAATAGCGTGATTGGTGGAAATGTGTGGCTAACCCAAAGTGTGCCCCCGTATTCAAAAATCTACTATCAGGCAAAAACAGTGAGTGAAATACCGGCAGAAGGTGATTTCCTTATCTCAAAAAATGAAGTACAATGAAACTGATTGAAACCATCGGCAACACCCCGATCGTAAAACTCGAAAAAATCCCGCTTCATAAGTCCGTCACGATCTATGCAAAATTAGAAGGCAATAATCCCGGTGGAAGTGTCAAAGACCGGGCAGCCTATGGCATGATTAAAGGGGCACTTGATCGCGGTGAAATTAAACCCGGTGACAAACTGATTGAAGCAACCAGTGGCAATACGGGCATTGCCCTGGCCATGATTGCGCGTATTATGGGTTTGGAAATGACGCTCATCATGCCCGACAATTCAACCCGTGAACGTGTATTAGCCATGGAGGCTTACGGTGCCACTGTAATCTTGACCCCGGCAGAACGAACCATTGAATATTCCAGAGAACTGGCTGAAAAAATGGCTAGCGAAGAACATTATTTTATCCTGAACCAATTTAGTAACCCCGATAATTACGGAATGCATTTTCAAACCACGGGTCCTGAAATCTGGAATGATACCGAAAAGAAAGTGACCCATTTCGTTTCCGCGATGGGAACTACAGGTACGATTATGGGTGTATCGCGCTACCTAAAACAAAAGAACCCCGCAATTCAAATTGTAGGAACCCAACCCACTGAAAAATCTTCCATCCCAGGCATCCGTAGATGGTCACCGGAATTTCTTCCGAAAATATTTGAACCTCATCGGGTGGATCGGGTTATCGATGTTAGTGAACAGGACGCTACTGATTTAACTAGACGACTTGCCAAAGAGGAAGGTATTTTGGCAGGTATGAGCAGTGGAGGTGCACTTTATGCAGCCTTGAAAATTGCCAGCGAACTTGATTCTGGCCTTATTGTTTTTATCGCCTGCGACCGTGGTGACCGATACTTAAGTTCAGATTTGTTTGCTTGATTTATTTACTCCTCTCAAATAGCAAGAAAAATTAAAAATACCAACACGCTAAAAATAAACCCAAACATAAATACCTGATACGCATAGGCCAGCAAGTTGTATTTGCGTTTCAATATTTTGCCTTGATTGTGCAAATCAATGGTCATGTGTTCATATAAATCTTCATCCGAGTCAAGCAAGGTTTTCATTTTCTCCAGATAATCCTGTTGGCTGTGAAGTGATATCACGCCAAAAAAAAGTAAACTTGATTTTTGCATTTCACCGCCTTCAGCTTTCGCCTGAATTAATTTAGGGCGTGCCGCCTGAATGGCAAAAATTACAGAGACCAGGCAGGAGAGAATGATCATTACGATGGGAACCATCACACTGGCTTCATAGGTATCGATTTTACCGGCCACCGCACCGTACCCCGTAATGGCAATGATGGAAGAGATAATCATGGTGTTGATGCTGATAATGATGTTGGCCTTATTATCAGCCATTTGAATCAGGTTGCTTTGGTTTTGATAGGCAGAGCGAAACAAGGTTTCTCGTCCTCTGCCCGGTTTCTTCTTTTTCTTAGGTGGCTTTACTTCCATAAAACTAAAAGTAGTTTATTTTATTTAGATTCTTCTCAAGTTAATAAACTATCCATGTCGCTGGTCTGGTTACGAGCACAATCCCCGTCAACAACTTATACTCATCGCACAGAGTTCTCGAAAAGAGTAACTCTGCAAAGAAAAAAATCTATATTATGAGTTGCGGGTCAGGCGACCCGCAACAACTATTTTTGACCAACAACAACTTGGGGTGGCTTTACTTCCATAAAACTAAAAGTAACTTATTTTTAGATTCTCTTAAAATAGGCCATCGGAAATGCTTTTTGAAAACGTGCAACTCCTTGCGCACTGCTACTCCTTGTGTGGAAAAAGATTCACATGCATAGGCAGAATCATCTTGTATAACTTCAATTAAGGTTGGTATAATTTTGATTCGTATCAGTAAAAATTACCAACTAAAATTATGAAACTCACACATATCCTAAAAGCCATCGCTCTGACTGTTATTTTAGCTTCCTGCCAACCCAGTGCTCAAGAAGATGATAGCTCGGAAATTGCCAAAGAACACAATGATCTGGTTATTACGGACAGAGACAATGTGAAAGATGCAGACTTTATAGTTGATGCAGTGGCTGCAAATCTTTCCGAAATTAATCTTGCGAAGTTGGCTTTGACCAAGTCGACCGACAGCGAAGTGAAGAAAATTGCGGGTATGTTGGAAGAAGATCACACTAAGGTATTAAGCAGTTTGAAAGGATACGCTGCAACAAAAGGCTACAGTACGCCCACAACGGAGACACCTGCTGCAACAGAAGTCAGAAATAACCTCGCTGAAAAAGATGGGAAAGATTTCAATAAAAAGTGGTGTGAAAAGATGCAAGACAATCATAATAGAAGTATCCGTTCATTTGAATCAAGAATGAACAAAACAGAAGATGTAGCCTTAAAAGATTTGCTAGCGCGAACACTCCCTGATTTGAAAAATCATTTAGCCATGCTAAAGAAGCATGAAGACAGCTCTAAATAAATTATTAATGACGGTCAACAAATCATTGGTGACCCGTATTGATCACACTTAAAATAAAAATCATGGACACCCTTGAAAACGACTCAACGCAAAACATGAAGACACTTTCTGAATGCATAAATGATGCTGTTAAGAAAGGATATACTGAAAACTTTGAGATTTCAGGAAAGAAAATGATCACCGAAGATAAAAAATCTTCGTTCACTCCTGAGAATACAGTTATTTCAGACTTTTTCAGGTTTGAAGGAAATTCCGATCCCCAAGACAATGCCGTTCTCTATCTTATTGACACTAACGATGGAAAAAAAGGAATTCTCATTGATGCCTATGGCACCTATGCTGATGCAGATATTTCCAGTTTCATAGTCGAAGTGGAAGAAATCCAAAAGAAAACTCCTGTGGTGAGAAATCAAGGTTTAGTTTTTTAAAAGACCAAAGACAGGCCTACTTCCAAACGGTGTCTCCTGCCTCGGTGACTCTTCGCATTCCTGACTTATTTCTCTTTATCGTTTTACTTACTAAACTTATTATATAATTCACGCTTCATTTTATTCAGGGCTGTCTTTCACGTTACGCGGAGTCCCTCCTCGCGCTCATTCCATTACTCCTGGAGACTCCTCTAGGAAAGAGAAAACTCCTGTGGTGAGAAATCAAGGTTAGTTTTTTAAAAGACCAAAGACAGGCCTACTTCCAAACGGTGTCTCCTGCCTCGGTGACTCTTCGCATTCCTGACTTATTTCTTTTTATCGCTTTACTTACTAAACTTATTTTATAATTCACTCTTCATTTTATTCCGGGCTGTCTTTCACGTTACGCGGAGTCCCTCCTCACGCTCATTCCATTACTCCTGGAGACTCCGCTAGGAAAGAGAAAGGGGTGAATCTCTCAAGATAATAGTTATCAAAGTTGAGTGCCATTATGTAACCTACTCACTTTACCAATAGGCAAGATTCATCACTGTTACTTTGCTTTGTACTTTTTTGCCGCCCGCATGCTCACGCACCCCGCCCTTCGTTCAAGCCATCGCTCTCATAATTCCAAACTAAGATTATATTATAAATCTATCCTAATTCTTGCGCCTTCGTTCTTGTTGGTCGCCTGACCACCATTTTCACACAATCTCTAAATATTCTGGCCATTTGAGATTGATCTATTGAGGCTGTCAAAGGTGCGGGCAAGGCGTCTTGACACCTAAGATTTATCAATACTCTTACGCCAGCTCACAGTTCGTCAAGCATTTGTTACAGGTGGTCAAAGATTCAAAAACGTGTCGAGTGTTTGTGCGTATTTAACATCAAAAATAATTAAACACAAAACTATGAAAACACTTAAAGTATTATCCGGAATTGCTTTGGTTGCCATGCTGGCTTCATTCGCACCCATTGGTGGCGATGGATTTACACTGCGCGTAAACAACAAATTGGTAATTGAACATTACTTTACCTCCAAAGCGGTAACACCTCACGTTTCGTTAGGTGTTTTTTCAAGCAAGGATGCTGTTTCAATATCCTATAGCGAATGTGGTACAGTTGGAAAAAACCGAAAGCTGGCATTGAAAGACCAGGCCGGCAATGTATTGAAAGAATGGAAGTTCTCAGACACCGATGGTTTGAACTCTGGAATGGTCATTCCAGGAAGCGAGATTATGGCATTCAAAAAGACAGATCGTAAAACTTTTACTATTACCTACACTTCCCAGGTAGTTTCTACGGGTCGGTTGCTAGCCGAACTTGTGTTAGAGAATGAAGCGCAAGTTACCAGCAAGAAATAATAGTAAACCGGTTAGGTCGTCTGACCACTTGAAGTGGTCTTGACGACTTGCCGGACTTGCTAGTCTGTCAATACCTTACTGCCAAACATTAAGTAAGAAGCTAATTCTTTTTTTCCACCCCCTGACCCCCGCCTGCGGGGGATAGTTTTAGACTATGGATGAATAGAAGTTATGGCGATTACCTTCTACACTTCTTCTGTCGAGTATCGTCTCCGCTTTCGGGATGATGCATGACACTTGACGACTTGCTGGTTTTGCTATTTGGCTGCTTTAAATTTTACGACTGAATTTGAAAGCGGGGTTACCGTTTTTAGGTACGCATAAATTGCTTCAAGATCTTCGGACTTCATTTGTCCGTACATTGTCCAGGGCATTATCGTATTGAATTCACCAACTGCAACTGGCTCGACAACATACGTAGAATCGGCATACGCTTTAAACCGCTGAACAAATAATTCTTTGGTCCAGGAGCCAATTCCGGTTTCTTTATCTGGAGTGATATTAGCTGATGTTACTACCGATCCATCCGGAAACTGAAACTCGCGGCCCCCGCCAAACCTGACTTCAGGAATAATTCGTCCTTTGTCTACTTGCGTATGACACTCCACACATCCGGCTGCATTGGTAAGATAAGCACCATAGGCCAGCAGATCCGTTTTTGGCGGCAGTGTGCCATTTGCTGCTTTCTGTGGAATCGTATTAAGGATGAAGTTCATGGGAAAGTCAGGCCTGGAATCGGGTACTGCATTTTCCCTGGCCGGAATAGAACGTACGTATGAAATAATACTGTAGATATCTTCTTTGTCCATACGGCCATAGTATGGATAGGGCATCAGTGGAAACATGGCGCGGCCTTCTTTTGTAACTCCGGTTGTAATCACCCGAAATAATTCACCATCTGTGTAGCGCTGAATTCCTGCAGGCGTAATATTCCTGGCATAAAACACTCCGGGCAAACCCATACTTTGATCGAACACATCACCCCCCATACCCAACGTACCTTCCGTTAAGGGTCCTGAAAACTTTGACCAATCACGTTTTGAATGACAGTCCATACACACTGTAACCGTATGGGCAAGGTAACGGCCACGTTCTATCCGTTCTGTAGTGTAATCAATCTTAAGGTCTTCGGGTTCGCCCACATTGGGGAGCGCGAGTTTTACATAACTGAGCACCCCCGCTAATACCAGCAGGACAAATGCAAGCAGATATCCGACATACTTCAGGATAGTTTTCATAATGAGGGTTTAAGTTTTTGAGATGACTAAGATAGTAAAAAGCGAAATTATTTGCTAAAGGAAGTATTCCGTAGTGCATAACTCACTGCCCCTGCCCGTGTTGGTGTTCTTTACCAACACGTTTCTTATAACCTCCAATAAGAAAGCCGTTCTGTTTGGGGGATCCTTCTCCGCCAGCTGGCGGATAAGGATTGGACCAAAGTTGGGGGGTTCTTCCCTACTCTTTGGTGCGTGACTCACGAAACACTTTTATTAAATCACTAACCGTAGATTCCAAGTCGCGCTAAAAATTGAAACGCAATCCTGAGCGGCCAGCTTGTCATTCGTATAGGATGCTTGCATGAAGACATAGCCTAATAGTTGACCGAAGTATACTAGAGCGAAGGATCCCCAATAAGAAAGCCGTTACCTGTTTGGGGGATCCTTCTCCGCCAGCTGGCGGATCAGGATTGGACTAAGGTTGGGGGGTTCTTCCCCGTGGGTATACAAAAAATTGGAACGCAATCCTGAGCGGCCAGCTTGTGCCATCGTATATCATGCTTGCATGAAGACATAACCTAATAGTTGACCGAAGTATACTAGAGTGAAGGATCCCCAATAGGAAAGCCGTTGCCTGTTTGGGGATCCTTCTCCGCCAGCTGGCGATCAGGATTGGAATAAGGTTAGGGAACTTCTGCAATCGATTATACTTCCGTGGTTCGGGTTATCAACAACCACTACCATTAAAATGATAATTTAACTACTGAGATGTTATAATAGAAGGCATGGATTCCTATGGGGCATCATCCTTCGCTTTGATTGTTTCATAAATAATCCAATACCTAATTATAATTTCCCTGATCTGGTGTATAATGACTTTTATAAAAAAGGGTTGGCTCCATCAGAAAATATTGGTTGTTATATTTTTTTAAAAACTTACCAGCACTCACACTGAAAATTCCGCTCGACCAGGTGGCATCACACACATACGATTTTCCGTTAAGTTGAATAACATTCCATGAATGATTGACAGTGCCCAGAACGCTCCGATCAATACCAGTAGGTTTTGCATACCCATTCACAACCACGCACGTAAGCCCGGCATGAAATGCTAATTCCCGCACCAGGTAGGCGTAGCCGGTACAAATAGTTTTTCGCTCCTGAAGGAGCGTTTCAAAAACCATCTTGTTGAAGGTTTTATTCCAATAGGTGAGCTCTTCTCCTTTCAGGGTGGATCTATTCTTTTTATTAAGGATAAGTAGTTCATAGTCAGCCTCAATATTGCTGCACACCCATTTATAGATCGCACGAAATTTTTCCTGATCCGTTGGCAGCGAGCTTGTTAATTTGTCGGATAAGGTTTTTATATCTATTAACGAGTGTGCAGCATAGCGATCTGCTATACTGTCTGCATCATGGAAATTCGTAGTCCTAAAATCACTGACTTGACCACGGACTGAGAAACAGTAAAAGACAAACAATATAAACCAGAAACGCTTCATGGTACAAATTCACTCTCTAATTGTCAACCTTACCTTTGCGTACTTTTTTAAGTGGAACAGCCACTGTGGTGTTCTTGTTGCCTTCAACCAGTATTTCGTCAACCATTTGAATGGGATCAACTTCCATCGTAATCTCAATAAAGGCCACTGGCTGTTCAGGCACTGTGTATTCAATTGTTTTTAGTCCTAAAAAACTAAAGACTAGTACATCCCCACTTTTCACAGGACGTGGAAACGTAAACTCACCCTGGGCATCCGAAAAGGTACCTATTGATGAAAGGCTTTTCAGGTAGATGTTAGCTCCCGATACCGGCTGAAGATCATCAAAGTATTTTACTGTCCCGCGAATACCCTGGGTAGTTTGTGCGAATACATTGGCACTTAGGAAGGCCACGAACAAAATTGCGAGAGCAGTTTTTACTGCATGTTGGCCAACAGGACTGTTGTTTTCATGTATTGTTTTCATAAGAATAGTTGGTTAAGTTTCTTGTGTGATGCAGGTGCTGGAAGAATTCCATAACTCATCGATAATTCTTTTAAAAGTATTTCAAGCCTCTGCCCGTGTTGGTGTGGCCCTGCCTATGTTGGTGTTCTTCACCAACACGTTTCTTATAACCTCCAATAAGAAAGCCGTTCTGTTGGGGGGATTCTTCCCCGTGGGTATACAAAAAATTGAAACGCAATCCTGAGCGGCCAGCTTGTGCCATTCGTATAGGATGCTTGCATGAAGACATAACCCAATAGTTGACCGAAGTATACTAGAGCGAAGGATCTCCAATAAGAAAGCAGTCTTCTGTTTGGGGGGATCCTTCTCCGCCAGCTGGCGGATCAGGATTGGAGCAAGGTTAGGGAGATCCTTCGCTTCGTGGTTTCCTTCCAAAGAGAACAACTCTTCTATAGATTCAACTGCTGACGAAACCCATTCATGGTTCGCACTGGATTGGACCAAGGTTGGGGGATTCTTCCCCCGTGGGTATACCCTGCCCGTGTTGGTGTTCTTCACCAACACGTTTCTTATAACCTCCAATAAGAAAGCCGTTCTGTTGGGGGGATTCTTCCCCGTGGGTATTCAATAAATTGGAACGCAATCCTGAGCGGCCAGCTTGTGCCATCGTATAGGATGCTTGCATGAAGACATAACCTAATAGTTGACCGAAGTATACTAGAGCGAAGGATCCCCAATAAGAAAGCAGTCTTCTGTTTGGGGGGATCCTTCTCCGCCAGCTGGCGGATCAGGATTGGAGCAAGGTTAGGGAGATCCTTCGCTTCGTGGTTTCCTTCCGAAGAGAACAATGCTTCTATAGATTCAACTGCTAACGAAACCCATTCATGGGTTCGCTCAGGATTGGACTAAGGTTGGGGGGGTTCTGCGATCGGTGACCCCTGCCCGTGTTGGTGTTCTTCACCAAAACGTTTCTTATAACCTCCAATAAGAAAGCCGTTCTGTTGGGGGGATTTTCCCCGTGGGTATACAAAAAATTGAAACGCAATCCTGAGCGGCCAGCTTGTGCCATTCGTATAGGATGCTTGCATGAAGACATAACCCAATAGTTGACCGAAGTATACTAGAGCGAAGGATCCCCTAATAAGAAAGCAGTCTTCTGTTTGGGGGGATCCTTCTCCGCCAGCTGGCGGATCAGGATTGGAGCAAGGTTAGGGAGATCCTTCGCTTCGTGGTTTCCTTCCGAAGAGAACAACTCTTTTATAGATTCAACTGCTAATGAAACCCATTCATGGGTTCGCTCAGGATTGGACTAAGGTTGGGAGCTTCTGCGATCGGTGACAACGAAGGCAAAAGTCGTCTGACCACTTGAAGTGGTCTTGACGACTAGCCAGGATTACTTACTCCAACGGCAAAAATCCAAAGGGGATGACAGATGCTTTTTGCATGGTGGCACGTGTGCTTGGTGGGGATATGATCGGTTGCGTTTGTAGCGAAGCCTGATACGCTGCTACCAATTGATCGCGCGCTTCATCATTAAACGTTACTACCACCTGCTGATGGCCCAACGCTTTTAGCAAACTCTCAAGATATTCTTTCCCCTCGGCTTCGGCCTGAATTAAAATGCGATTCGATTCGGCTAACTGACGAGCCGTGTCCATGCGCGAAGCAATCGTTTTGCCGAGGTAGTCACTCACGGTAGGATATAAATCTTTGCCCACATGAACTTGCACGGATCTCGTTTCACGAATCACCATACGGTTGGTATGATACACCGGTTCGTTTAACTCAGCCCGAGGCAAGATTACGGTGCGCAGCGAATCGTTTTGCCAAACTAACTCAACGTCTTTTAAATTTAAGAAGGCTGTAATGGTAACGGGCACTTGCACCATCGCGCGGATGGCTTTTGCCGGGTTGTTGTTCTTATGGATAAAAAACAAATCGGTGTACGTATGTTTCACCAAATGCAATTCGCGGATGGAAAGTATTTGCTCCAACGTAAGTTGCTGGGGCGATTGGGACGGAGTAATGCGGCCGTAAAAGAATCCGCCTATGAACGCGGCTACAATCAGGCCAATAGAAAGGATGGGAATGATCTTTTTCATGTGTTAATAATTTTTGTGGCCACATGGAATTCGCATATTGAGATTTACCCTTTGGATCAAATTCTTTGATTAACAGCCCCTTGGGTAGCTTGGCTTATGCTCATTTCATGATGCATGCTATTAAGAAGGTTACTTAATTAAGTAAACCTCTGCACGCATCGCTACGCGCAGAGGCTAATAGAATAGACTCATCGCACGTTGGGTTTGGTGAAACGAATCTGATAGGTGGCCCGTGTGGCTTCGCTGTTATGGCCAAACGTTGCCCGTACTTGCTGGCGCACAGCACGCGCAATGGCAATCAAACTGTTCTCGTTTGTGTAGAGCAATTCATTGCGATCTCTGCGGGCTTTGCCCCAGGCCACCACGGCATTCAACACGGCTGCATTGATTGCACGCAACTCGCTCAGTGTAGTTTGTAAACTAGGTACTTGCAAGTCGGTGATGCCCGGTTGATAGCGGGGCTCGGCTGCCAAAGTTTGAATCAACTTCTGGAAGTGATACACCACGCTGCTGTAGTCGGAGCCATAGGTGCGCTTGCGCGTTACCTCAACGGCAACTTCGTTGGCTGTTGATGCCACCGGTGCGCGATCTTTTAACACTTGCCCGCGAATCTTGCGCACCGCCACATACGCATCGGCCAGGGTTTGGGGCAACACCTGTGACGACCGCAGTTCAAACACAATACGCGAAACGAGTTTCTTCAAATTGATGTAGGCCACCTCGCGTTTGTTGGTGGCATTCTCTAACTCAGTTTTAGCTGTACTTACTTGCCGCACTGCCTCCCGACTGTTGGCCAATAACTCAGTTAAACTTTCCATGCGGAGATTGGGCTTACCGGGATTGTATGATCCTCCGTATCCGGTGCAGATGCCTACGAGCTTCCCGAAGGCTTCTACATTTTTTAAGTTGGACATAAAATAAATTGTTATGTTATACTTACATGCAACGCAAAGTGTACTTATCTATGTTGCGCTTTAGTATCACTATTTTAAAAACTATTTAGTTGATGATAAGGACAACTACCTTGACGGTGTTGCGTTCTTAAGCGGCTGCTTAATAAACAGCACTGATCGTATTGATACACTGCGCTACTACACGTGACGTACTGGATTTGCACATAGGTACACTACTCCCCTACAATGATACACTAGAATTATATATAGGTACACTGCTTCACTACATGTGGCACACAAGAATTATGCATAGGTACACTGCTCTACTACTCCTGACACTCAAGAATTATACATAGGTACACGGCTCTACTACACCCGCCATACAAGAAATATATATAGGTACACGGCTTCACTACACCCAACACACAAGAATTACACATAGGTGCACTGCCACACTACACCTGGCGCACCGCTGCTTTTCTGGTGGTGCGTGACTCACGTGAGGACACAGACCAAGAAGAAAGGGAATACAATAAATTGAAACGCAATCCTGATCCGCCAGTTGGCGGAGAAGGATCCCCAATAAGAAAGCGAGATCCTTCGCTCCGTGGTATCCTTTCGAAGAAAAAACTCTTCTTTAGATTCAACTACTAACGAAACCCATTCATGATTCACTCAGGATTGGAATAAGATTAGGGAGATCCTTCGCTCAATGGTTTCCGAAGAGAACAACTCTTCTATAGATTCAACTGCTAACGAAACCCATTCATGGTTCGCTCAGGATTGGACCACCGAACTAAGGCAAAACCACCTTTATTAAAAACGTTTTTGCAAACCATCATTGCCCATGGTTGGTGTTTTCACCAACCAATACACATAGCGGATCGGTGATAACACCGACCTAAGGCAAAAATTCTTTTCGAGTTTATCTTGCTTGCCCGGAATGACAGGTAATTATTGACGCAACACTACATACCGAAGCTGTCATCGCGGGCGAGGCACGAGACCCGCTATCTCATATTATTTTCGTAGGGAATAAAAAAATTGAAACGCAATCCTGAGCGGCCAGCTTGTGCCATTCGTAATGATGCTTGCATGAAGATGTAACCTAGTCTAGTTGATCGAATTGTATTCTAGCGAAGGATCCCCTAAAGCAGAAGGTCGTTCTGTTGGGAGAATTCTCATTGAATGCTTGCATGAAGACACAACCTAATCGTTGACCGAAGCATACTGTAGCGAAGGATCCCCTGAATCAGAAGGCTGTTATCTGTTGGGGAGATCCTTCGCTCTCAGTCAGTATTTTACTTTACGCACTAACTTCATCGGCAATCAATCTGCATCCAGCTTTCTTTCTTCGTTCTTTTTGTCTTAACCACAAAAAGAACCAAAAAAGTCAAGGCCGAAAAATGCTTCCCCCCTCATGCTAACACGCCACCCCGCTTTTCGGCCGGGCCAACGCTCTTACGTTTTCAAACTTCAATTATGTAAATTATTTAGTTAGGAATTGTTGGGTCTGTTATCTCTTGCTGACTGCGAACGAATAGTAATAAATTATAACATGTTATAATCCAAAGCACTCAACCTATCCCCCGCTGGCGGGGGTTGGGGGGTGCCTACGTTATTGTTGGGTCGCCTGACCAACAATCTAAATTCTTCAAACCTCGATTCGTATCTGCACAAAGCAAATTCAATAAGTTGAAACACAATCCTGAGCGGCCAGCTTGTACCATTTGTATGATGCTTGAATGAAGACACAACCTAATCGTTGGCCGAAGTATACCAGAGCGAAGGATCCCCGATAAGAAAGCCGTTAACACCCGCAGGCAAAAAGAAGAACGTCTATTTTTCTGGTGGCCTGCTCACTTTTATAACCATTCCCATTTTTTCGAACAACCGTTGTTGGTTGCGGCTGCGCGCAGGACGTTTGGTATCTGGTTCCTTTTGTTCCTCCTTTTTGCTTGCCGGATTTTCGTTTTCTGTTTTCATAGCATTATTTTTTAGTAACCCAATGGACGAGTTATTCACTCATTTTGATTTTGGGGCATTGAATATACTACAAAATTTAACATGTTGGCAGAGGGCAAAAAGCGGTGCGGTGATAACACCGACCGGAGGCAAAAATTACCCCATCCATTTCATAATCAACGAAAATAGAACGGACAGCATAGGTATAATCATAAAGTAGCTCAGTCGCTTTGTTTTTGAATCCACATTTTTACTCTTCCTCAGAATCAACATTGAGTACGTCATAAATACTAAAAAAGTAATTCCACTAAAGCTTGAGATGTAAAGATTTTCCGAGTAAAATGAGGTAAACATAAGTACCACCCCTACTAGTGCAATTGGAAGTTGAAAGGTTTGCCATAATGAAGTAGAAGTTTTTATAGTTAAGGATTTAATGCCACTTAATAATGTCTCAAGCTCCTCTTTGCGCTCAATCGCTGGTGAAACCCCGATTGCATTCATCTTGCTATCACCAAGTATCGTCAAGGCTCCATTTTTACTTTTGATTATTTCCTGAACGTCTTTTATTAAAATTGTAATAGTGGGGGTATGCAGCATCTCTCTGCTAATGCTGTCTTCGCTAATAATTAGTTTATAGCTGGCCAGCATAGCCTTTTGCTTCTTTAGTGCATTCAAAAGTGAAAAGGTCAAAACTCCTATCATCAAAATGATCGTAAATAATGTGCTCGTGCCCGTAATTGAACTGTTACCCGCATCCCCATTAAAAAAGAAAGGAACAATAAAGACAACGAGTATAACGATTATAAAGAGATACAGCATTCTTTTAATGATATTCATTTTTAATGCTTTAAACCCCTCCGGGTTAACTTTAAACTCTTGTGTACTAATCATAAGTGAGAAGAAAATATTGCTTAAGATTCACCTATTTGGTTTTACTTTTCTAACATAAAGTACAACTACTACCACAATAATTATAGGAGCGAGAAATAAAAGGAGTTGTGTTATCATATAAATTTTATAGGGTTAGACCGGCTGTAAATCAAATTTCTAATATTTTTTTGTGTTTTCTACCAACTCATATACTCCCAGTTCTTGTATTCCTGTTCAATTATATAAAGTCTTCTGCGTTCGGTGATAACACCGACCGCAGGCAGAAGGGAGATCCTTCGCTCTATGGTTTCCGAAGAGAACAACTCTTCTATAGATTCAACTGCTGACGAAACCCATTCATGGTTCGCTCTGGATTGGACCAAGGTTGGGGGATTCTTCCCCCGTGGGTATACAAAAAATTGGAACGCAATCCTGAGCGGCCAGCTTGTGCCATTCGTATAGGATGCTTGCATGAAGACATAACCTAATAGTTGACCGAAGTATACTAGAGCGAAGGATCCCCTAATAAGAAATCCGTTATCGGTTGGGGAGATCCTTCGCTCTTTACTCTGCTTAAGAAGAGAACTTCGCTGTGTAGATTTTATTTTTTAACCAGACCCATTCAAAGTACGCTCAGGATTGGACCTTGAATTAGGGGGATTCTTAGCTCTGGACTAGACTGATTGCACCACTCCCCTATTTCTTCTTTCTCATCAGCAACTCCGCCAACATCTTTTTGCTGCTCTCCAATTTCGGATCGAGGGATAATGCTTTTTTATAATTGACAATCGCTAAATCAATATCACCATTTTTGGCCAACGCTTCACCATAGCTGTCATAGACATTGGCGCTGGTGGGATGTAGTAACGTGTTCACTTTGAAAACAGCTAATGCCAATTTTACGTTTCCAGCATTAAGCATATCAAAGCCTTGCCAGTTCAGGTTGCCTTCGCTGATGGACTCGTCTTTTGGATTGACTGTTAATAACGCCTGGTATGCTTTCACCGCCCCGTCAATATCTCCTTCCAGGATGAACTCATACGGAACCTTATCATTCGCGTTGAGCTTTGGATGAGTGTACTCCTGCTTTCCATTTTCTACCAGCAGTATATTCCATTGCCCATCGGCCGGGTTGGTTTTGAATAGGACCAGGTCCTCACTTTCGCGACTGATGTAACTGCTATCCGAGATCTGAAACAATTCGGTGGGCGTGCCGCGCAAGGTCTTTTTATATAAACGATTGCCCTCGTTGTACACGGTGATCAGGCCATCGCTTGAGTTTTTATAGCGACCGGTGATGCTTGAAAATTTTGTGGTATCCATGTTCCTCTTTTTGTAGACGGGCACGAAGTTACTCCATCCATACGTGCGGGCTACTGACCGGATCACCTCGCTGATAAACTCCGGATGATTGGAGTTGGTGAGCACGACCACGCCATAGCCGTTGGTTTTGTGTGCCACCATCTCGCTGGAGAATCCTTCATCCCAGCCACCATGGCCGAAATAGATGTCATCCTTTCTTTTGTTGAGGAATAAACCCAGTCCGATAAAATCAGCGACAAAGGGCGTGAGCATTTTTTCGGTCATGGCTTGCGACAATACTTTGCCGCTATCACCTTGTATGGTTTTTTGAATGTTGATGGCGAACGTAGCGAGGTCTTCGGCTGTGGTCCATAGGCCTGCGGCTGCCATCTCCGGATAGGTGTGGCGCTTGCCTTTGGTCATGGTGCCATCGGGCAGGTAGCCGGTGGCGGCCATTTTTAATTGTGCGGCTTGCAAGGGCTGATCGTAGGTGCTGTTGTTCATGCCGAGTGGCGCCAATACTTTTTCTTTCAGGATTTCCGGAAACGGTTTGCCTTCTAGATCCACGAGCATCTGCTGCATGATGGTGTAGCCACCCCCCGAGTAGCGATAACTTTCTTCCGGCACTTTATCGACTCGCACTGCGGACGTGTTGGCCGGAGGCAGACCATCTAATACTTGTATTGTTGTGGGCACGGGCAGATCGGGGCTATAGCCGGGGAAGCCATGCACCGTGAGCCCGCCTGTGTGACTGAGCAAATGTTTGAGCGCTACTTTCTTGTCTTTGGTGAATTCATTATCGGGCAGCTTCCAGGATTTGAGGTAGGTGTTTATGTTTTCATTCAAATCGAGTTTACCTGCTTCTGCCATTTTAAGGGCTGCATAGGCCGCTACGGGTTTGCTGATGGAGCCGGCCTGGAACAACGTGGTGCGGGTAACGGGTTCTTTTGTTTCTTCATCCATTACGCCATAGCTTTTGAGCCAGGCTATTTTGCCGTTGTGGATCACGGCAATGCTTACGCCCGGCACGTGGTAGTGTTTCATGCGTGCTTCGATGGACCAGGTAGAATCTCCCTCGAGGTAGACGGGATGGATCAACCCGGTTTCAACTTTTTTGATGATGTCTTCTGGCGATTCACTCTTTGGGGCCGGAGTGCAATATTGCAATGCTACTGCGAGCAGGAGGAGTATTTTTTTCAAGGGTAATCTGTTCATTGAGTTAGGGAGGCAGGATTGATTTCTTTGATTTTCAGGATAGCGAATGTAGTTAATATTGTATGTGACTCATTGGTCTTGCGCCAGATACTTTGATCCGATTTTATGTTTCGCTCCAAGTCTTTTTGCGTGTCTAAACGACCAAAGGCACATAAGATTTGAGGGGAATTATGAGTATTTTATATCAATACGGGCCCTTTACGGTACTTGTCGTGAACTTTTGCTCTTTCAATCGAACTTGCCTGAAGAAGAGGACCAGAAAGATGGCAAAATTGGTATCAAAAAGCCTGATCTAAATCTACTCTGGCTTTAATAAAAGAGAGGTAAGAAAAATATATATTTGACTTAGCTGCAAAAAAATCATTTTGGTTAGCATTCACTTATAGAACTAGATGGCCATAGTTGACTTTAATTCACCCATAGGCAAACAACTATTAAAGAATTTGTATGCCTATTCTCGTGGCCTCTATAGTGAGCTATACAGAGCGGAAGTAAATGAAAAAGGTAAGAGCTATACTGACTATGTTCATCAAGCGCTTGATATGCACTTGAGAGGAAAGGATAACTATGATCCCAATCAGGCACCGCTTGAATATCATTTGAAATTTCATGTTATTAAGAGAGAACTCCATAATGATCTCCCTACTCACGTCAAAAAAGCTTATCGGGAAAGAATTAAAATTGTTGATCCCGACAAGTTTGAGATGGTACATATCATTCCCGAACCGGCTAAAGAAAAAGAACCAGCTGAGGATATTCTTGATTTCACAGAACATGACCAAAAATTAATATTTAGCGAAATAGAAAAGGAGATCAATGGCGATGATATTGTTGAGCGAATCTACCTTGCGGTTGCTCATGACAAATTTAATTTGAGTGACCGAGCGGAAATCTGTAAAGAATGTGATATAACCCATTCTGATTTTGATAATGGAAAAAGACGTTTTATTACGATCTTAAAAAGAGTATTTAAAAAACTGCAACTGACACAAACTTCATAGAATGGCTTCTGAAGATAATATAAAGGTTAACAAACTATTCGCAGAGTACTTAAATGAGATATCCTCGGATCAAGGCTCAGAGGAATTCTTAAAAGCGGAAGGAATTGATACGGACCAATTGTTGAGTGAGGGGCTCCGAAAAATAAAACAGATTCAAATGAATATTGCTTCTGAAAAAACTGAGCGGGAGTATCAAGCAATGAAGGCTAGTGTATTCCAGAGGGCTAAGGACCAAGTTGAAAAACTGCTATCCGATGCTTCGTTTAGCTTAGAGACCTTTATCAAAAGTGAAAATATCCAGGTTGCATATCGGAATTTCGAGAATATGACTAAGGACGAGATTAAGGAATTTCTGGAAAGGCACTACCTTCTAAAATTTGATAAGGAAAATGATAAGAAAACCTTGGATTAATAATGTTACTCACAAAATCTGAGGCTGCTGCACGTAAAGTTTTGTTAGAGTGTGGTTTGGATGAAATTAATTCTCTAACCAACGCCAATCTGCGAAGATTGATATTAAGCAGGGGTGCTTATTACGAGGAAATAGATTTAAAAGGAAAAGATGGGCGAATAGTAACGTTTGAAGGCCGATCCATTATTTCAATTAGTTCTGCCATTACTGATAGAGGAAAAAAAAGATTCACGGCAGCTCATGAACTTGGTCATTTTGAAATGCATAAAGACTTGCCTGTAAACGTGGATACACACTATGAACTGTGTAATTGGTATCAAAGCGGGATTCACGAAAAGGAAGCGAATGAATTTGCCTCAGAACTTCTTATGCCCTTTAATCTTTTCAATCTGCAATGTAAAAATCAAAAATTTAGACCTGAGCTAATCGATCAATTATCGAACACGTTTTTAGTCAGCAAGACCGCTGCAATTTTGAAATTTGTTAAATCCGGTAATCACCCCGTCTTTGTCGTATGTACAAAAGATAATAAGGTTAAATGGTGGAAAATGTCCAAGGAAATGGAAACTGCAGAACATGAATTCATTCCAAACTGGCTTCGATATAAAGTAAAGGTTACCGCTAACCTCCCCCCACCCGTTGATTCTGTTGTTGGGCAGCTATTCAAGACGAATCAAACCCAGGAGAGATTTCAGGAGATAGAAAAGTCTACCTGGTTCCTGACTAAGCCTGAAGATGACCCAAAAATGTTTGAATTTTGCCACTTTGTCCCAAGTTACAATTTCGCCCTGAGTGTAATTTGGGAAGACTAGACCCGGCACTCAAAGTCCTTTGCTATCTCTAAATCACAGCTTTACCCTCTCAGAAAGATAATTTAAACCCCAACCTGCAAAATATCTCGTTTGGATAGCACTCCCTCTAGGTGGCAACAAAGTCATCAGTAAAATCGGAGAAAATAAAAGCTATGTCAAAGAGTAAAAATCAACATGTGGTACCGCATGACGGAGAATGGGCCGTTAAAAAAGAGGGCAGTGGGCGCGCAACTACTGTTGTGCCAACACAAAAAGAGGCAATCGAAAAAGCGAAGAAGATTGCAAAAAACCAGAATGTCGAATTGCTTATTCACGGAAGGGATGGTCAAATCCGAGAACGCGAAAGCTACGGTAGCGATCCCCACCCGCCTAAAGGATAGAAAATGGTAAAAACTATTCTTCAGGTCCTCTTTGGAGTAATTGTTCTCATTTGGGCGCAGTGGTTTTCAACTGACAATCTAAAAACAGAGCTATTTGGCCTCGCAATTGGAATTGGCGGGGCAATTTTGATTGAATTCTTATATCTGATCTACAAACAAAGGTCATTTCTAAAACTGTATTGGGCTTGTTTTAAACCATGGGCAAAACCTGAGATTAGGCTTACGTTGGCATACCTATATAACATTGAGGTCAATGGACGGTATCTATTAGTGAAGAGTAATCGAATCACAAATACATATCAGCCTGTTGGAGGTGTATATAAGTATTTCAGCCCTGAAGCCAAAAATGATCTCGATGCCATGGGGGCAATTACTGATACCAAAATTGGAAATGATGACACGAGTGAATTTGACTTGCGTCTTAATCTTCAAGACCGTAAGCAATTGTTTAAGTTCTTAAAATGGTTTTTCGAAGGAGACGAAAGAGAGAATTGTCCTTGGAGAGAATTCTATGAAGAGCTTATTGAACCAAATATTTTGCCAGCGGATAAATTCCCCTACATCCACCATCAATTGGTGGGGCAGCATTTCGAGTCTATTCACTGGGACAAATTTTTTCACGTTGACACATTTAAATATGTTGATGTCTTCAAAGCAAGGTTCATCAATGAAGGCCAGGTTAATGAACTGAAGCGCCTCCGCACAACGAAAAGTGAAGAGTACATCTGGGTTACCGCTGAGGAAATTAAGCAGGGCAAAAGCAATGGGTACTTGATTGCTGAGCACACTTACAAAATCTTTAAAACAAACAAAATTAAATTATGATGCTATTGGACAACCGGGCAACTCAGATTGATGATCTTCTGGATAAGATGGCTGAGGAATTGCAGCTTGATAAAACGAGATATGAAAGAATGAAGCAGCATTATGAAGCTGTGAAGAGTTGGATTGAAGATGATGAAAAATTCTTCAAGCCTTTTAAGTACGATGTTTATCCTCACGGATCTGTAAAGATTCTCACAACTGTGAAACCAATCGGAAGTGATGAATTTGATTTGGACATTGTACTTCATCTTAAAACACAGCATGGAAATCATACCCCTGAAAAGATATACACTGAGTTAAAAAGAAGATTGGGTGAGAGCGCCATATACAAAGCAATGCTCGAACCGAAGAGACGTTGTCTTCGATTGAACTACTCCGGAGATTTTCACATGGATATTTTGCCTGGAATTCAGGAAAATGAATGGAGCGAAGATATGATTCGCATACCTGATCGGGAACTTGGTACGTGGGTTAGTAGCAACCCAAGAGGCTATGCACAATGGTTTATAGATAAAGCTAACTCTGTAAAGGAGAGCATTCTTGAAAAAGCACTAAGAGCGGAAAAACTTCCGACTGATGATTTTCAAAATAAAAAACCGCTTCAACGGGCTGTTCAATTAATTAAAAGGTACAGAGACGTATACTTTCAAGAAAATTATCCAGACTACAGGACTTCGAGCATTGTACTAACCACCATTGCAGGTCAATTTTACAATGGTGAAGATAGTATTTTCAATACGGTAGATGGGATTATTAATAGGATTAGAAGTAGCACTTCCCTTTCACCAGGAAGAATAAAAGTATTGAACCCTGTCAATGACAAAGAAGATTTTACCGACAAATGGGAAGAGGAACCCGAGTACTATGTTGCCTTCAGAGCGTTTTGCAATCATCTTCATTTGGAATGGCAAGGATTAAAAAAGGAACAAGGGATAATTTCAGAGGGTAGAATTCTAAAGGGTTTATTCGGTGATGACATTTTCGCTCGCGCTCAAACTAAGCAGACGGCCATCGTTGAATCTTATCGCAACCAAAATAAACTTGGAGTTAGTAAGACGAACGGAATTTTGAGTTCAAGTGCTATTGGTACTTCAAGTATTAAATCAAATACTTTCTACGGTGAATAATAGCTTCATGAAACAGCGGGATAAGAATATTGCTGAGCAGGTTGCTTCAATGAAATTTAAGTATCCAAATTTCAATATAACCTATAATCATCTTCAACTTAAGGTGATTGGTGATGTTCGGCCAACTGCACGAAGTGAACAATACACTATTGAAGTTAAGTACCATTTAAAAGAGCAGCCTAAGGTGCAGGTTCTAAAGCCAGAACTCGTTACTAACTATAAAGGAGATAAGATACCACATATCTATCCTGGTAATCGGCTATGCCTATTCCAACCAAAATACAAAGAGTTTACTGGAGCCAAGTTTATCAGTGACACTATAATTCCTTGGACATCATTATGGCTCTATCATTATGAGGTATGGCATGTTACTGCCGATTGGCAAGGTGGCGGAGAGCATCCTAATGTAAAATGATTTATGAGAACACGAGATAAGAATATTTTAGTTGGTGGAGCAATTGGATTTGGGTTCATTGCAATTGTCGATATCCTTCTGCAGTGGTTTAAGCATAACGAAGAAAATAAACCATTTACTTGGGAAAGCTACAACGGAATGCAAACTCTAAAAAAGGGTTTCTTTGGATTTGTCATTGGGGCCGGTACAGGCTACCTGACTTATAAGTACAAGGTTTCTGAGGAGAGCAAATTACCATTTAGTAGCGATGAATACTTAAGAAAACTGTTAACCTCGGAAAGTCTAAAGTCTAAGCCGAGTATTTTTCAGAAAGTTTTACTAAGGAGAGAGAGAGTTAAGCAATTGCTAACGGACAGATTTCATAAAAAACTAGTGGCTCCACCGGAAGACTCAGGTTCGTTTCACAAGCGCACCGCGATTGCTTCAAATTATGACCTGGATATTATTGTGCCTTTTAAAAAGACAAGCTTCAATAATCTTGAAAATATGTTCGAAGATGTCCATGAGGTCATTGATAATTCATTTGGTCACGAGGCTACGGTTACAAAGCAAACAAAGGCTATCAGTATAGCATTTGACGAAGAAACAGAACCCGTATACTTTGACATTGTGCCAGGAAGAGAGATTAATAATTATAAGAATGATAAGTTGCTGAATCTCTATGTAAGACCAGAGTGGATTTGGCAGCGCGGAAGCTCCTTTAAAACGAATGTTCAATCACAGCAGAAATTAACCAAAAACAAGCCCCAAGCCAGGACGGTAATTAAGCTCCTAAAGTGCTACCGTGATAAGAATGGTTTTGAATTATCTGGGCCAATTTTAGAGCAGTGTGTTATAGAGACACTATCTAACAGAAATTATGGAGTTCATCCATCAACTACCGAAAACCTGCTGAATTGCATGGAGTATCTGTCAAAGAAGATAACACAAAAAACGGTTATTGATTATTCGAATACAAATAACAACCTGAACGAAAAGTTTCCGGCTTCTGATCGGGAAGCATTTGCGGATCAATTGATTACTGATATTAAGCGAATAGAAAACAACCCGAGGTATATCCGAGAAATATTTGAGGCGTAGATCTTGATTGACTTCGCCCTGTTAGACAAATAGGCCCGTTAGTAGAGCATTGTTTGCAGTTAACACTGAATTTAATTGTGGAGTAACAGGAAAGCCATTTAGCCTTAGCAGGAAACCCCATTGGACTAAGCGTGCTTTCATAGTTAGACTCAAATTATTGAATGGGACTTGTAGGCTTGCCAATAATATACTAAAGGCCAAATTTCTATTTATGAAGCCCTGAATGGGCGTGTTCCCACTATCCGATGGCGACCATAAATTGATCAAATTAAATTTCCAAATAAGATTTCCATTTTGCGATACTGAAATCTGTTTTTGGTAACCGATGACATTAAACCCAGTTACGGTATGACCTGTAGCGAGCAATGAATCGAGTAACCATTTTGCTGCTGAAACTGGTGTGCCATTTGTTATTGAGCCTTTGCCACCGCTTGTGGTGTAAATATTTGTTAGACTTGAGAAGTTATTTTTCAAGTCAATCACGTTATTAAAAACTCTAGGTGTTAGATCGTTATCTGCGGAGCTATGCCCATTTCTGTCTATTTCCTTGAGAATGTCGGTGACTCCGAAATTTGCGGAATGTAAAATCTGGAACATCTGATGCTCCGTGCCAATGGGCATACTAGTTATGAATTCTAATAATTGCCAGAAGCGATTTTCTCTACTGCCATAAAAGAATTCATTGTTACCACTCTGCCTTACTAGGTTTACAACTTCATAAGTTGGAAACGTACCAAGAAAAATTGATTTAGGTTGTTTGTTTGGCAAATAGCCAAATGATAGCTTTCTAGTAAACCATTCCGGCCCGGGTGCCGGAGGCTGAATATTGGCTTGCCACTTTCCAGATATAAAAGGATGCAGTTCTGGCATTACATGTTTCTTATGATGTTTATAAGCATGAAGAAAATAACCTATTTAATCTTTTCGGCCTCCAAAGCCATAACCCTTGGCTCTGATTTTTTTATAAATGACTCAACGGAAGTGATTATTGAAGAAAATTGCTCCATACTAAATCCCGCAAAAATAATATCTTGATTATGTGCCAACTCGTTTCTTATTTTCTCGCATTTCTTAAGTTGATCTCTAAATTCCTCTTCCGAGTAATTGAAGTCATTTAAAAAAGGTTTACACTGGCAAAGAACATCACGCTTATCACATAGCTGCAAGCATTCTTCAAGTGTAAGGGCCTGATTATGTTTTATTCTCTCTTTGAAAATTTCTTCAGCTTTCTCAATTCTGTTTGGCTTAAGTGTTTTCTTCCATGACCCATTTTGGTAAAGATGTTTTAGCCAATAATTCAAATGCATCTCAAACAACGAAATAACTCCAAAAAGATATAAGCGAACTATAGGCTTATTAATATCAGCTAAAGTAACGATACCATCAATCGAGGTTCCATGCATCACAAAAACAAATTCTCTCTTTTCCAAAATCTGTATCAATCTGTAGATTGGTGTGGAGTCTGTTGCAACTATGCTCAAGTCAAATGGATTCATGTACTTCATTACATTACCATCTTTCAATTGCTCCATTTTTACAAAGCCTATTACATTTTCAAGTTTGTCTACCACGCCAAGAATGTCAAAATCCAATTCAGTCATTTCATTATGTATTTCTTGAGCTAAATCGTCAGGAAACGCACAACTAAGCGGTTCATAGATATGTTTCGTAGTTACCTGAGTGTCAAATACAATCTGTAGATCCTTAAAAGTTGTACCTTTTCTCCGTTTGCCACGATTTGAAATCCAAAGTGTGCCTGCCATATCTATTTATACCTTGGGCAGAATCGAGCGCGCTAAGGGGCAGGTTTAATTGTTGTAGTCTGCGGCTAAAGATAATAGCCAGCAGCCAACCAAATGGCCGGAAGATGCCACACCACTCAGACCAGATTTCAAAACCATAGTTGGAAGTGAGTTCGTAAAACTGAATTACTTTAGGATGAAGCTGAGCGAGTTGTTCGGTGCTAAGTTCTAATTCATTAAAACTATTAAGCAGGCCGCGGGGTTCATGGTGCGCTACTGCAAGTCCTTCTTGTTGAATAAGACGCTCAATGAATTTATCCTTTATTATTTCAGTGTCTCCGATGGGGCCTGTTAACCAGGGGTGCGTAGCAGGATCAAATTTGCGGCCTGTTGTTTTTACCCAAACTTGTGTGATCCAATCTTGTAAATGGCCAACGCGTTTATTTATCCACATGATTAGCTTGGGAGTAGTTTATTTTCTGTGTTGCTCGATAAATCTGGAAACTTCTTCGGTACGTTTGTAATCGGATTGTTTGAGCAGCGCGAGGTATTGATTACACACGTGGGTACAGATTAATGTTGGGTAATGTTGATTGAGAAATGTGTAGGCTTCTAAAAATTCAGGTTGAATTTTATTTGTCTCAAAATCGAAAGCCGGGGTGTTGTCCATGCCCTCTAATAAATAGTATTGATAGTCGGTCACATTGTTTCTGGCAAATTGCGCAAACAGATGCTCAGGATACTTTGTCAGGAATTCTTCCCAAAAGGCAAGCCGTTGAGCGAGTTCAACTGGAGTGATGAGCAGCATGCCATCTTCGGAAAGATCTTGCATGGTTTCGGCTTCAAACTGATCGAAGAACTCTTGCGTTGCGGATGACAAGTGATCGTAGAAAAAAGTGCGGAGTGGTTGGGTGCTGCGGCTAATGTAAATAAAGCCTTCGGTAGATTTTAAGATCAGGCCATATTGGTTGAGTTCCCTTTCATACTGCAGGCCAACAGGGTCGTGTAAGGATTCATCGGCCCAGATAAGTGATTCAATTTTTTCATGGTCGGGCCGCTTTACCAGTTGATTGTAAAGAGAATCGATCAGAATAACCTGATAATACAGGTATTCTTGAAATATTTTGTCGTTCGCATTCAAATCGTGTTTATCAACCTGGTCGCGAAAGATTTCCAATGCATGCAACGATGAATGGGGTGTAAAGGGAAGGTGATGGAGGCTATCTTGATAGGCAATTACGGTTATGTTTTGTGTGGCCAACGTATCTCCTACTTCTTCATTGATTTGAATGGTTGGTTTGGGTGTGCATGACAGCACGAGGAGAAGTATGAATGGAATGAATTTCATATTCCGAAAGTATAAAGAAAATCTGTAATCAATAGTTGATATACTTACGTGGGGCCATCACTTGCGTGAGGGATGGAGCGGCATGTTTGAGCCCAGCCTTCTCTGCGTTTCGGCTGGTGGGCCGAAGAAGGCTGGCGAGTAGCGACAGCTCACCCTTCGTAAAACTCCGGGTGACAGGCCGACCGTTGCCTGCCGCAATGATAATGAAGGCAAGGAATGGAGGGCACGCCCCGTTTGATAATTGATTAATGGAGAATTGACAATGGAGAATGAATACCAAGGTGACTTGAGGACGCAAATTGCGATCTCAAGTTTTTCCACCCCCTTACCCCCGCTTGCGGGGGATAAAGGAGTAGCGAATGAATTTTGATTACCAATAGTAATTGGTGAGTTTTTTAATGCGCGTGAAGATGAATGAATTGTAACGTTAAAAAATCACACTAATCAATTACACCCAACCTATCCCCTGCTGGCGGGGGTTGGGGGTGGCTTTTATTTGCTTCATACTTTTCAATCCAATCTTCTAATTCAGCAATCACGCCAGTCATGCTCTTCAGCACCTCATTATCTGTGAATCGAAGAACTGTAAAGCCTGCATGTTATTCGCTTCCATTTTTTTCCACCCCCTTACCCCCGCCTGCGGGGGATATGGAGTCAGCTACGTATAAGTTAACAGTAAGAAATTAAAATTTATACATCGATATAAATTTAATATTGACAACTCTTTATTAGTTGGGAGTTATCGCGGGCGGGCGTGCACGAATAGAACTTCTTAAGAATGTATTAATCTAGAACACCCAACCTATCCCCCACTGGCGGGGGTTGGGGGTGGCTTTTATTTGCTTCATACTTTTCAATCCAATCTTCTAATTCAGCAATCACGCCAGTCATGCTCTTCAGCACCTCATTATCTGTGAATCGAAGAACTGTAAAGCCTGCATGTTATTGGCTTCCATTTTTTTCCACCCCCTTACCCCCGCCTGCGGGGGATATGGATTCAGCTACGTATAAGTTAACAGTAAGAAATTAAAATTTATACATCGATATAAATTTAATATTGACAACTCTTTATTAGTTGGGAGTTATCGCGGGCGGGCGGGCACGAATAGAACTTCTTAAGAATGTATTAATCTAGAACACCCAACCTATCCCCTGCTGGCGGGGGTTGGGGGTGGCTTTTATTTGCTTCATACTTTTCAATCCAATCTTCTAATTCAGCAATCACGCCAGTCATGTTCTTCAGCACCTCATTATCTGTGAATCGAAGAACTGTAAAGCCTGCATGTTCTAAATCTGCTTGTCTGCGCTGATCATTTTCCAGTACCTTTTGATCATGGTGAGTGATTCCATCTACTTCAATAATCAGCATCAGGTCTTTACACATAAAGTCGGCTATGTAGTTTAGTACAGGTCGTTGCCTTCGAAATGGATACCCTTTCAGTTGACTGGCTCTCAATGCAAATTTCCACAGACAAGCTTCGGCTTTAGTCATTCGCTTGCGCAAGGCATTGGCGAATGGTTGCAGCTTGGTGTTATACAAATGTAGGTTGTCTTTATTGGCTTCCATCTTTTCCCTGGCTTCCATTTTTTCCACCCCCTTACCCCCGCCTGCGGGGGATATACGGACTAAGGGAAAGTTAACAGTTTATTAAATTAGAAGTTAGGGTTCGTTGCAATTAGTGAGCTGAAAAAGTTACCATCACTAATCTACTTCTACTAACAGACAGTTGGTGATACAAATGAAGGTTGTCTTTATCTGTTCCGTTTTTTCCACCCCCTTACCCCCGCCTGCGGGGGATATGGATACAGCTTAGGATAAAATAATCTGTTTCAGGTCAAGATTTAATAAATTTAATTAGTTGGGAGTTATCGCGCCAGGCTGTGCATCCGCCAACTGGCGGACGGCTCACCCTAATGTGGGAGGCAAAGCAAAAAGAAAGTAAGAAGTGAATTAATTTGTTCCAGTGTTGGTGTTATACAAATGTAGGTTGTCTTTATTGGCTTCAATTTTTCCACCCCCTAACCCCCGCCTGCGGGGGATATGGAGTCAGGCAGGGAACCAAGAACTCGTAGAATAAAAAAAGCATTCACCTATTAAGATGAATGCTTAAGAGCCCCCTGCCGGGATCGAACCAGCGACCTACTGATTACAAGTCAGTTGCTCTACCAGCTGAGCTAAGGAGGCTTATGAGCTAAGGAGGTTTATTTCCTTTATGTTATTTCTCTTTAGCCTACTGATTACAAGTCAGTTTCCGCCAACTGGCGGATGAGCTAAGGAGGCTTTTTAGTCTTTAGTACCTAGTATTTAGTCATTAGTCCTTAGTGTTTAGTATTTGGTATTGATACTTGAAGACTAAGGACTCAATACTAAAAACTCAATACTATCCCCAAAGAGGGTGCAAAAATAACGGAAGTGTTTGTTTTTACAAGGCTTTTCTAAACGGATTTAAGCAGTTTTAGCTGCTTTTTTAAATGATCGAGCTCCTCACTGGCCACGGCAATTTTATCATTGAATTCTTCTTTCAATTTTGCAGCATTTTTTGAGCGCCCAAAGAACTCCAGGTTGTTGCGCAGTGTTGATAAATCATTTTCAGCCTTCGTTATCTGTTTACGCAAACTTTGTTCTTTGTGATATAATTTTCGTTCAGCCTGAGGGTCATTTTTTAATCCACTCAACTGCACTTCGAGGGCAGCTTGATCTTTCTCCGCAGCATTTAATCCGCTAATCGATTCAATATACTTAGTTACCGAAACAGAGAACTGATTCTTGATAGACGCTACAGACTGTTTAGGAACAAATCCAATTTCATTAAATCGTGCTTGTAATTCCTGAAGACTTTCAAGAGTACCGGCACCTCCGGCTGAGGCTTGATTCAGTTCTTCGACAATAGCTTCCTTCCTTTTCAAATTTTCTTCCTGTTCCTGATCGGCTTTTTCGGCTGAGCCACGTTGTTGCTGAAAGAAATAATCACACGCTTCTTTAAATTCTTTATATATTTTATCACGTTGTTTTTCAGGCACCGGGCCAATTTCTTTCCACACGCGCTGTAAGTTCTTCAGTTCATTCGATGATTTAATCCAATCGTCACTTGATTTTAGTTCGATGGCACGAGCCACCAATTCTTGCTTAGCCTTTAAATTCTTGTCGCGTTCTTCGTCTAGTTTTTTGAAGAACAAATTCTTATTGTGAAAGAACGCCTTAAAGGCTGTCCAGAATTTCTTATTAAGGTCTTTGGTCTTGGTGCGGGGTACTCCCCCCACAGCATCCCACTTTTTTTGGATGGCTAAGATCTCTTGAGTTTTTTGATTCCATTCTTTAATGCGATCGGATGTAAAGGAAGCAAAGGCTTCTACCTCCGCTTCAATCTTGAGTTTAGCATCCAGGTTTGTTTTTAGCTCGGCTTGAAGATCCACCAAAAAAGCATCGCGCTTGGCGTACACGGCATCCGATGCAGCTTTGAATCGCTGCCATACGGGTTCCTGATCTTCCTTTGGAACGGGACCGATGTGTTTGAACTCATGATGTAACTCGTTCAATTGGTGCACCGCATCTTTTATCCGGGGTATGCTTATTAATTGCTCTGCCTTTGCACACAGTTCAATTTTAGCCTCCAGGTTTTTCTTGCGATCTAATTCCTTTAATTCAAAATAGATGTTCCGATGATCATAGAATCGATCGATCAAGGCATTGTAATTAGCCCAAAGTGTTTTTACATGCGCCATCGAAACCTGGCCTATCTGCTTCCACTCGTTTTGTAAATCTTTAAAAATTTGAAATGATTGAGCTGAATCTTCCCCGTCTATTAATGCGCGAAGCTTCTCCAGAATCTCATTTTTCTTTCTTAAGTTCTCTGCTTTTTTTTCTTCCAGATTTTTGAAGTACTGGTGTTTACGGTCGCGAATTAATTTTGATGTTGCATCAAAGGCATGATCCGATTCATCCAACCGATATTCAAAGTCATCTTCTACACCACCCTCTTTTATAAACTTATCGAGTGCTACAGCGCGTTCTTGTTGCCGTAGTTCATCATAGAATGGTTTAATGGCTTTAAGAAAAGATTCGGCCTTGCGCACATCCTCTTCTTTGGCGAGTTCTTTTACGCGCGCAACAAAGTCTGCTTTCGTGAAGTCAGCATAATTAACAGCATGGTCTTCTTCCGATTCAATCTCTTCGGCAGGCTCATCACTAGTTGGCACCGTATCCGAAACTTCCTCAGCAGCTTCGTTAACCGGTTCTTCTTGCACCTCTTTATCGTTTTCCATCATCATCATCGTCTTCTCCTCTTGCTGAGGAACGGTAAAAATACTAAAATCATTCAATTCATGCGGGGATCGGCCGGGTAATTGGAATACACCGTAAATCGCCCGCCCAACTCCTTCATGGCCTTTTTCCACATTAAATCAGGATCTGTTTCAAAGATTAATTCCTCATTAACCCGATCGCTTACAATCCAGGAATCAATCTTCAATTCCTCCTCTAATTGTCCGTTAGACCAGCCACTATACCCCAGGAAAAATTTAATGTCTGTCGCGCTAAGTTGGTGAGTATCAATAAGCGCCATCAACTGATCGAAATTACCTCCCCAGAACAAACCGGGGATAATTTCAATTGAATCTTCAATGGCAGGAACGCGATGGATAAAATGGAGGGTATCCTGTTGAACAGGACCACCAATAAAGACGCGTGAATCAAATTCCTTTAAATCATCCATTACCTCGGCCACGCGGGTTTCGGAAGGTTTGTTCAAAATAAATCCCACGGAACCTTCCTCATTATGCTCGGTAAGCAAAATAGTTGTCCGTTCAAAGTTAGGATCGGCCAAATAGGGTTCCGACAATAGGAGTCCCCCTTTTTGGGGCAGTACCTTATTCTTATATTGAAAGAATTCCATGGCGTAAACTAAATAACGTCACGTACAATCCCCAGTTATGTTTAAAAAAATATTTCTTTAAAATGCCATTAATAGTCACTCCTGGAAGCACAAAGAAAAAGGAATTTAGTACTCCAAATACTACTGTCTGTGTGCTTCCGTGGTTACTTTTGACAAGCAGTATTATCTGTTATCTATATGCCTTCGATTGCTGAAATCCGGAAAGAATATTCTATCGCCACATTGGATCAAACTGATGTAAACAAAAATCCAATTGCACAGTTTGAAAAATGGTTTGATGAAGCGATGAAGTCGCAAGCATTAGAACCCAATGCCATGACCCTATCAACCATTACCGAAACCGGAAAACCCTCGGCACGGATTGTTTTATTAAAAGGCGTAGAAAACAATACATTTTTATTCTACACAAACTATCAAAGTCAAAAAGGAAAAGAGTTGGATGCCAACCCTGCCTGTGCGCTTACTTTTTTCTGGCCCGAGTTAGAACGTCAGGTGCGCATTGAGGGTGTTTGCATTCGGATTGATGAGGCCACTTCTGAAAAATACTTTAAAAGTCGACCGCGTGCAAGCCAGATTGGTGCATGGGCTTCGCCACAAAGTTCATTGATTAAAAATCGCAAGTTATTGGAAACGCGCGTCATAGAGTTGGAGAAACGATTTGAAGGCAAAGATCCATTACCAAAGCCTCATCAATGGGGCGGCTATGCGGTTGAACCTTTGGAAATTGAATTTTGGCAAGGAAGACCCAGCCGCTTACACGATCGGATTGTCTATTATAAAACGGATGGTAAGTGGACGATTCACCGACTAGCTCCGTAACTAACGAAGTACGAAAAGGTCATTTATTCCCACTACTCTTCGTACGGTAAATCCCTCACCGTGTTTAGCACCAATTCCATGGCCAAACTCCTTGCCACGAGATTCCAGCATTTCCATGAAGGAGGGATTAGAAATAAAGGTTTCAGGTTCGTTGCTGGTGGGATCGTAGAATTGAGTTTTAAAGGCACGAATCGCATTCATTTTGATCTCCCAGAAATCTGAAACATCCACCACAAAATCAGGCTGTAATAATTGACTTTGAATAAAGTGATACAAAAACTTTGGTCGCCACGGTTCCTGGACTATGCCATTCTCTATAGATTTAATTTTAACTAACCCCGAATAGAAACACGCATCGAAAGCTAGCCCCGCTCCTTTACCGTGGTCGGGATGGCGATCATACATAGCAT
Source organism: Cyclobacteriaceae bacterium (assembly GCA_016787755.1). Classification (GTDB taxonomy): domain Bacteria; phylum Bacteroidota; class Bacteroidia; order Cytophagales; family Cyclobacteriaceae; genus ELB16-189. The sequence goes on from JAEUUA010000009.1 coordinate 70,422, forward strand.
TCGCCAGCACAATTTCAGGTTGATACTTGCGAATCGCCCGAATCACCTCTAATTGATGCGTTTCATCGTTTGTAAAATACCCATCACGAAAGTTCAGATTTTCGCGTACTGACAAGCCCAAGATTTTGGCAGAATCTTTCGCTTCCTGATCACGGGATTGCACCGTGCCACGGGTACCTAATTCACCTCTCGTGAAATCGATCACTCCTACTTTATTCCCCAAAGAAACCTGCCTGGCAATAGTTCCTCCACATCCCAACTCTGCATCATCGGGATGCGCTGCCAACACGAGGATATCTAACTTCATAGGTATTAATTAATTTTCCAAATCCCTGTCATGTTGAGCCGGTCGAAACCAAGTGTAGCAATGACGTAGACAAACTCAGTCTGATATCACGTTATGTTTAGACCTTCTTCCTAATGCGCCACTTCCATTTCCTTGGCTGCCAGAAACTTTTCCGCATCAAGCGCGCCCATGCAACCGCTACCCGCTGCCGTAATTGCCTGGCGATATACTTTATCGGCCACATCGCCTACAGCGAACACACCTTCCACATTTGTCTTGGTGGTACCTGGTATCACCTTCACATACCCAGCCTCATCCTTCTCCAACTGACCCTCAAAAATATCCGTGTTCGGTTTATGACCAATCGCTAAAAAGAATCCCTGGATTGGAATCAACTTTTTCTCGCCTGTTTTATTATTGATTATCCTAACTCCGGTAACACCACTATCGTCTCCCACAATCTCATCCGTTTCAGTGTTCCAATGAATTTCAATATTAGGTGTATTAAGTACGCGCTGTTGCATAATTTTTGAAGCGCGCATTTCATCTCTTCTCACAATCAAATGCACCTTCGAACAAAGCTTGGAAAGATAGGTTGACTCTTCGGCAGCAGAGTCACCTGCACCCACCACGGCTACTTCTTTACCACGATAAAAATATCCATCGCACACAGCACATGCTGATACTCCTTTATTAGCAAATGTTTCTTCGGAAGGAATGCCTAAATACTTGGCGGTAGCACCGGTTGAAACAATCACCGACTCGGCTTCATATACGTCTTTCTCATCAACCGTTACCTGCAAGGGATATTTCGAAAAATCAACAGCCGTTACCATTCCATATATAACTTTTGTTCCAAATCGTTCGGCCTGCTTCTGCAAGTCAATCATCATCTGAGGGCCATTAATTCCATCGGGATAACCCGGAAAGTTTTCCACTTCATTGGTAATGGTAAGTTGACCACCTGGCTGTCCACCCGTAAAAAGTACCGGGGCTAGTCCTGCCCGGGCGGCATATATTGCAGCGGTATAACCAGCAGGGCCTGAACCTATTATTAAGACTTTCACATTCTCTTTCTTCTCCATGTCTTGTTCGTTTAATCATTTAATAAAAAAGGTCTCAAACGCCTTGAGACCCTTATTTTGAGTATTCATCAGCATTGTTAACCCAAGTAAGGCTTTAATGCTTTACTTCTTGATGTATGGCGTAACCTTCTGATTGCCTTTTCCTTAATTTGACGAACCCGCTCACGAGTCAGGTTAAATTTCTCTCCAATCTCTTCTAAGGTCATGGCATGTTCCCCATTCAGACCGAAGTAAAGAGCAATCACATCCGACTCGCGTTGAGTCAATGTTGAGAGCGCTCGCTGAACCTCTCGCCTAAGCGAATCGTTCATCAATTCCGAATCTGGAGTTACCTCACTATCATTCTCCAACACATCCAACAAACTATTTTCTTCACCAGATACAAAGGGTGCATCCATCGAAACATGACGACCGGAAATCTTCATGGTGTCCACTACCTCAGCAGTGGTAACTTGCAACACATCTGCCAATTCTTCGGGTGAGGGCTCGCGCTCAAACTTTTGTTCTAGCTCTGAAAATGTTTTTGATATTTTATTAAGCGAGCCAACCCGATTTAATGGAAGCCTAACGATTCGGGATTGTTCGGCCAACGCTTGAAGAATGGATTGACGAATCCACCACACGGCATACGAGATAAACTTGAAGCCCCGGGTTTCATCAAAGCGTTGTGCTGCTTTAATCAAACCCAGGTTTCCTTCATTTATTAAATCACCTAATGATAATCCTTGATTCTGATACTGCTTGGCTACCGACACCACAAACCTTAAGTTTGCTTTCGTCAGTTTCTCTAAAGCAATCTGATCGCCTTCTTTGATTCGCTTTGCAAGAACTACTTCTTCATCGGCAGTAATCAAGTCTACTTTTCCGATCTCCTGAAGATACTTATCAAGAGATTGGCTTTCGCGATTAGTAATCTGTTTGCTAATCTTTAACTGTCTCATCGAATTTCCTATTCGGTTAAATCAAACACGAAAAAGCGAAAATTTAGTTCCAAAAACCATTAATTATCAAAAATCTTATGTGCTAGGCGCCTCTTCTTTCTTTGGGGGTTTGGGAAGCAACACTTTCCGTGATAACCTGAATTTACCGGTTTTCTTATCTACCTCAACAAGTTTCACCTTTACCTGCTCTCCTACTTCCATCACACCATCCATTGTTTCAAGGCGTTCCCATTTAATTTCAGAGATATGTAACAAGCCGTCTTTTCCGGGCATAAACTCAACAAACGCACCAAAAGGCATGATCGATTTTACTACGCCATCATACACCTGATCAACTTCCGGTACCGCAACAATGTTTTTAACGCGTCTAACCGCAGCATCCATCACCTCTTGATTATTGGCAAAGATGTTCACGATTCCTTTGTTGCCAACCTCTTCAATTACGATAGTAGCTCCTGTAGTCTTTTGGATTTCCTGAACCACTTTTCCACCGGGCCCGATTACCGCACCAATCAAATCTTTTTCAATTTGGATGGTAACAGCTCTTGGCGCATGTGGCTTCAACTCAGCATTTGGAGCAGTGATCGTTTTTTTCATTTCGTTTAAGATATGAAGACGACCTTCTTTGGCTTGATCAAGAGCTTCCTTTAAAACATCATACGTAAGTCCTTCTACCTTAAGGTCCATCTGGCATGCCGTGATGCCTTTTTCGGTACCGGTTACTTTAAAGTCCATATCCCCAAGGTGATCTTCGTCACCCAAGATGTCAGATAATATTGCATACTTCTTCGTCTTGCTATCAGAGATCATCCCCATGGCAATGCCTGAAACGGGTGCAGTAATTTTAATACCCGCATCCATCAGCGCAAGTGAGCCGGCACATACGGTGGCCATAGAAGAGGAACCATTTGATTCCAAAATATCAGAAACCAAACGTATTGTATAAGGTCCTTCAGCAAGATTTGGAAGTACTTGTTTAAGCGCTCTCATGGCAAGATTTCCGTGACCTACCTCCCTGCGGCCGGGACCGCGATTTGGCTTCACCTCACCCGTTGAAAACCCCGGAAAATTATAATGCAGAATGAATTTGTTGCTGCCATCAAACATTGCTCCATCAATCATCTGCTCATCAAGCTTGGTGCCTAACGTTACTGTACTCAAGGATTGAGTTTCACCGCGGGTGAAGATAGCCGAACCATGAGCGGAGGGAAGATAATCAATCTCTGACCAGATAGGTCTGATTTCATTAGTCTTACGACCATCCAAACGTACCTTTTCATTGAGAACCAAGTCACGACAAGCGGCCTTCTGAATGTCTTTATAGTATTTCTTAACAAGATCCTTATTAACAGTTGTGTCTTCCGGCAATGAGGCTATGTAATCATCATAGATCTTATTGAAGAGTTCAGAGCGATTATGCTTGTTCGCCAATTGTTGACGCGCCACAGCATACACCTTATCATACAATAGCTTGAAGAGCTCTTCTTTAAATGCTTCATCTTTTACTTCGTGTGAATACTCTCGTTTTTGAGTTTTACCAACTGCTTCCGCTAATTCCAACTGTAACTGGCATTGAACTTTGATAACCTCATGCGCAAGTTTTAAGGCCTCGAGCATATCTTCTTCGTTGATCTCCTTACACTCGCCTTCCACCATTAGGATATTATCGATGGATGCAGCGACAATAAAGTCCAGATCAGCTTTCTCTTTTTGCTCTAATGTTGGGCTTATAATGAACTGACCATCAAGCCTGATAACCCTAACTTCTGAAATTGGTCCCTGAAATGGAATATCAGATACTGCGAGCGCTGCCGAAGCTGCAAAAGCCGCTAATGCATCAGGCAATGCGGTAGGATCTCCGGAGATTAACTGAATATTAATTTGTGTCTCGGCATGATAGTCATCCGGGAATAAAGGGCGAATGGCACGATCTACCAATCGGCTAATTAGAATTTCATAATCCGAAAGTCTTCCTTCTCTTTTTAAAAAGCCACCCGGTATTTTTCCGGTGGATGCAAACTTTTCCTGGTAGTCAACAGACATGGGTAAAAAATCTACTCCGTCTTTAGCGGTTTGACTCGCTACTGCGGTAGCCAGCAACATGGTGTTGCCCATTCTTAATACTACAGCACCGTCTGCCTGACGGGCAAGTTTTCCTGTTTCGATTGTAATCTGACGTCCGTCCGGGAGCGTGCATGATTTTGAAATAATAGTTGGTTTCATTAGGTAGGATTTTTGGAAAGACCTACAATTCACAGTCTTTCCGTGTTTAATATATAAAGCGAAAAGGGAACCGAAGTCCCCTATTTCTACGTATCGTGATATTTATTTTCTTAAGTCCAGATCAGCGAGAACGGCACGATATCTCTCAATATTCGTGTCCTGAAGGTAGTTAAGGAGCTTTTTACGTTTTCCAACCAACCTTAATAACCCGGTTTGAGTTGAGAAATCCTTTTTTTGACCTTTCAAATGCTCGGTCAAATGGCTAATTCGGTGAGTAAATAGCGCGATTTGAGACTCTGGTGAGCCTGTGTCTGTTTTTTTCTTTGCAAAACCGTGTTTACTAAACAATTCTTGCTTCTTTTCTGAATTGATGTACATCTCTTCTAAATTTTTACTTTCTTATATTTTCAACGCGCAAAACTATAGGAATGGCCTCATAAAACCAAAATTCGCCTATGTTTTTGATCCCTTTAAAAATCTACGTGAAATCCGGTCCCAAACTACAGAATAGAAGTCGGAATCAAATAGGCGGGCATCTGCACGAGCCTGTCGCAAGAACAAAAGTCCGATTGTAACCAAGATGATGTTTGCCATCCACATGCCTGCAGGGACAGATATAGTTGCCTGCTTGGCCCATTTCTCACCTACCAGGGATAATACATAGAAAACAATAAAGAATAAGATCGACATTAAAACAGGTACGCCCAACCCACCTTTTTTAATAATCGCGCCAAGAGGTGCACCAATCAAAAACATGGCGATGCATGCAATTGCCTGCGCCAGAATTTTGTGCCATTGAACTGCGAATTCGCGATGCTGATATTCGTAGGCCTTTAAATTTGTGTTGTGCGAAAGAAGCTGCGCCTTCACCACCCTGGCTTGCGCGACTGCATTTGAAATTTCCGAAACTGAATAAGGAGTACTAAAAATGCTGTCGGACTTAAGGCTATCCATTTTTGAAGGAGCAATCAATGCCTTTAATTTATTAACTCCGCTTGACTCCGTTTGGGAGTTTCCCTCGGTTAGCTTTTTAGTAAGCGCTAGTGAATCTTTCCTTCTTTTAAGATTCTTTATTTCCACCGGCCAGGTAACAGAATCATTTTTGAAATGATAGGTATAGAGTTGACTCGCGGAAGCATAAACAGAGATTTGTTCATTTTGGATCACCTGGGTTACCGAATCGATGTCGGTTCTTAGCTCGCTCATATTTCTCATGATACGATTGCTTTGAAACCATTTTTTATCGGTGCGATTGAGGCCAAAAGACGAGAGATCGAAAACTATTTGAGATTTTGCAAATTTGGTTTTGCGATAGCTGTCTTCACTGCTCCCTTGCTTGCCTGAGAAATCACTTTCTCCGGCCGATCCTTCACGATAATTGTAGCCACTATACAATTCGAGTTTTAAATATTGATCGTTGAGTATCGTATACATCAATCCCGAATCGGCAACGATCACCTCTTTATTACCACTCCTGCCCCGATGATCATAAATAATCACTCCCTTTAATATCCCTGTTTCTGGTTCCTTTTCATTCACTTTAATACTGATATCAGGTATTGAATTATAAAAGGCACCCTGACGCAGATCAAGCGCTGGCTTCTTCTGCTTGATGTCGTACAACAAGCTATATGCCTCCAGCGCGGCCTTTGGCACCAAATAGTTCCCCACTAGAAAAGCTCCACCCGTAATGAACAAAACAGAAACAAAAATGGGAAGCAAGCTTCGAACCAGCGAAATACCAAGACTCTTGATTGCTGTGAGTTCAAAATGTTCCCCTAAATTCCCAAAGGTGATAAGGGAAGATAATAGCACGGCAAGTGGAAGGGCAATGGGCGTGTTGAAGATCGCAAAATAGAAAAGCAACTGACCAATTACATCCCAGCCCAAATCTTTACCAATAATATCATCAAAGTATTTGAGCATGTGAATGTTTAGAAGAATAAACACCACCACCAGAAATGTGAGGATGAAGGGCCCTAAAAAGGATGTGATAATGAGCTTATCTATTTTTTTCATCAGCGCTACACAAAGATAATCTCAAAAACGAGGCCAGTTATTTTTATTTACTTCAATAATAAATCATTCATACCACCATTTTAATGGATTGGAGAAAAGTTTGTATGTTTGCGCTCCCAAAATCGCATGTTCGATTAGAATTTCGGATTTATTTCAGCCACCAAAAGAATAAATCCATTGATGAAAGTAAACTGGCGCGGTAGCTCAGGTGGTTAGAGCGTTGGATTCATAACCCAAAGGTCGGGGGTTCAACTCCCCCCCGCGCTACTAAAAGTTATTCGTGTTTACAGTCTATATTCTTTATAGCGAGAAGCATGAGAAAATTTATATCGGCTTCACCTCAAATCTGGGAGCACGAATTAATGCTCACAATTCAATCAAT
>JAEUUA010000017.1 GCA_016787755.1 Cyclobacteriaceae bacterium
TGCAATCGCAGGTAGCCTTTCCTTATTTACCGATGGTTGGAAAGTTTGCTGAGCATCCCATCACCAAAGGACTTGAAAATGTAATGTTTGAATTTGCCAGCTCGATCAAGTTTGTAGGCGATACATCAAAACGATTTTATCCCTTGTTGCTTACATCCGACAAGTCTAATTCTTTTGCCGCACCACAATACTTTAATGTACAAAAGCAATGGACAGAAGAAGATCTACCTTTACGTGAAATCATTATGGGAGCAGCACTGGAAGGTAAATTTGGATCATCATCATCTAAACTTGTGGTAATTGCAGATGGTGATTTTGTTGTTAATGGCGCGGGGCAACAACCAAGAAGACTGCAGCCAGACAACGTTAGTTTGTTATCTAATACCATAGACTGGCTTTCGGATGACACCGGCTTGATTGCGCTACGAACAAAAGGGGTTACTTCAAGACCCATTGACGAGCTGGATGATAATACAAAGACTATTATTAAGTACGCAAACTTTGCATTACCCCTGCTACTGGTAATTATTTATGGATTAGTGCGGTTTCAGTACAATCGCATGATACGGTTAAAGAGAATGAGTTTGAACTATGAAAAAGATTAATAATAAAGTACTAATTCTTGTTCTGGTTGTATTGGTAGGTGTATTTATAGCCAGTAGACTATTCCGATCACCCGGTTTAGAATCAACAATTCGAAAAGATTTAGTTTCCCTTGACTCGGCAACCATTACTGAAATCAGAATAAGCCCGGCCAATCAACAAGATCAACTTATTAAATTGATGAAGAGTGGCAAAACATGGACAGTAGAACAAAAAGGCAAAAAGTACAATGTTGACATATATGCCTTAAAAGATATTCTTCAAACACTTTGCTCGATTAAGCCTGAGCGGATGGTGAGTCGAAAAAAAGAAAAGTGGCAAACATTCCAGGTGGGAGAAACCGGAACCTATGTCTCGATGTATGAGGATGGGGATTTGAAGACCAGCATGGTGGTTGGTAAATCAGGATTTAATCAGAGTAACAACAGTCAGTATGGCGGCAATGGGTATACGTATGTTCGCCTTTCAGACGAAGAGGAAGTATATTCCGTCTCTGGGTTTTTATCTTCATCTGTTAATAGAAGTCTGACTGATTTGCGTGATAAATCATTTCTTAGAGTACCAAAAGATTTGATTCAAGGTGTCTCGTTTAAATATCCTTCCGACTCAGGTTACGTGCTTCAAAAACAGGATACCCTATGGCAGATTCAAGGCGCTTCCGCAGATCGTTCAAAAGTTGAAAGCTACCTTAGTCAGTTTGCAAACAAGAAACTAACTAAGTTTGCTGATGAATTCAATGCTCCTTTACAAGCCGATGCCATTATTGATATTGTTGGTTCAGGAGGTACACTATGCACGATTGAAGGTTGGAAAACCGGAACTACCTGGACACTTCGCTCCTCTCTGCAACCCGGTATCTTCTTTTCGAGTGAAGGATCAACAATAATCAAAGAGTTACTGGTAGGAAAACGTCATTTTTTACCATCTTTACCTTAGTCAGTAAATTAGCGATCTGAGTTATTCTTAAAAGTTGATGTGGCTGATTCTTTGCATTCAAGTTTATCGCGCTGATTTACTTTCATGGCTTTGTAAAAGATGACAGCCATAACAAGGAAAGTAATTACACATAGCATAACAAACCCAACGATTATATAAACCCACATGGTATTTAGTCTGTTACTTGTTATAATCAATCATCATATTCACTAAGGCCTTCCGATCCCCGTAAGGTTATTTTCATAAATTCTTTAGAGAGCCGATCATGCAAACCTATTTCCGGGGTATAGCCCACAATTTTGATTAGGTCTTTGTTAGCGGTTTTATTGGTAACCGGTGGGGTCATGCAACTCACATTCATACCGGCCTTTTGCATGGCATGGGTGCGATTGGTAAAGGCATTGTCGTTATTTGTTTTGCCACACACTTCAAAGGTTCTTTTAGAATCATCTCGAATCACTTGCCAAACACTGATGTTCATAATTTATTGATATTAGGCAAAGGTATTGGTTTGTAAAGGATTAATAGCATTTCAATGTATTCATTCCGGTCCCTACATTCAGGCTTCCATCCTGCTCATTTAAAACAAGACTTATTCCCGGGATAAAATCAGATACTTTTTACTAGTATTGACAAACAATTGCACGTCATTTCTTCAATGTATGATAAAGTATTCACCCTATCATTTCGCATTTCTGAGCATTCTCTTTATTTATTCGATTGACTCCATCGCACAAAAAAAAACGCAATCAACCACGAGCTCATATGCACGACAAGTTCAGTCGTTAGTTAAAAAAAAACAAGTGCAGGAGGCTTTTGTCGCCATTGACAAGTTGGAACCTGTCACACTAAAAGAACACATTGAGCTCACCGAAGTACCGGCACCACCTTTTAAAGAGTCAGTCCGCGCAACTTATTTTAAAAAAATGTTAGAAGGCGCTGGTTCGGATAAAGTATGGATCGACTCCATAGGCAATGTGTTGGCCTTGCGCAAAGGGAAAAAGAGAACGAGAACGGTGGTGGTAGACGCCCATTTAGATACGGTTTTCCCGGAAGGAACGGATGTGAACGTAAAAGTAAAAGGCGACACCCTTTTTGCGCCAGGAATTGCCGATGATACACGCGGATTGATAGCGATGCTTACCGTTTTGAAAGTGTTGAATCAGGTGAATATTGAAACAACCGATGATATACTCTTTGTTGGAACCGTTGGCGAAGAAGGGCTGGGTGATCTGCGTGGCGTTAAGTATATCGTTGAAAAAAGTAACCTTAAAATTGATTCTTGGATTGCCATTGATGGGATAGAGATTAGTCAAATTGTGAATGGAGGTTTGGGCTCGGTTCGCTATAGAGCTACCTTACTCGGACCCGGTGGCCATTCGTGGGATGCATTCGGATTAGCCAACCCACATCACGCCATGGCGAAAGCAGTGAATTATTTTTCGGATGAAGCAACTACCTTTACATCCACTGGAATTAAAACCAGTTTCAACATTGGCAGAACAGGTGGAGGCACATCAGTTAACTCCATTCCTTTTGAATCGTGGATTGAGGTAGACATGCGTTCTGAAAGTCCTACACAGTTAAAAAAGATAGATTCTATTTTTAAATCAGCCATGAAGCGCGGGGTAGATGATTATAACGCCACTATAAAAAAGGGTCAGAAGCTAACATTGAAATTAGATCGAATTGGCTACCGCCCTTCCGGAGTTACTGCTGAAAGCGAGCCATTAGTTCAACGCGCCCTCGCAGCCGCAAATCACTTCACAACAAACACGCAACTTGCAATTCAATCCACCAACGCAAACACCCCTATTGCATATGGTATACCCGCTATTACCATTGGCGCAGGTGGCAAGAGTGCGCACGAGCATTCGCAGGACGAATGGTGGCTTAATGAAAAAGGATCGGAGGGTATTAAGTTTGTACTAGTTACGATATTGATGGAATCGGGCATAGAAAATAAATAATAGTACATTCCACCCATGTTCGTGGCCTCACAAATCACTTTTATGAAAATCATTTTGCTACCAAGCAGTGCCTATGTTTCGGGACCATGGGTGTAGCATGAAAAAGTGGCTCCGTAGTTACACCGTTTAGGAGCAAGTCCACAGGAAACACTTTATTAAAATTCATTCTTAGGAAGTTTGTGAGAATCGATCATTCGGTCAGATCTCCTGGAATGAGATATTTTTGTAACTTTACTCAGGATTTAATACGACCAGATAAAACAAAAATACTTAACTTAAATCTCGTTTTATATCAATACCTAACCTAAATACCTAACCTAAATCAAAAGTTCATGTTAACATTCAAAAAAAGATTAGCAACCATCATTTTCCTGGTTGCATTTTCAGCAGCAGCCATTGTTTCTTGTGGAAAACAAGCCGCCAAGGAAGAACATCCTGCCGGTGAGCATCCCTCAGATTCAACGGAGCATCCTTCGGATTCAACCGAACATCCAAGTGAGCATCCTGCAGACTCCGTTAAGTAATAACAATTATAACGTCTGCGCCTTGAGTCTTGTAAAGGAAAAGGTTGTCTTGGTGGCAACCTCCTTTCCATTTATCTCTAATATGGGATAGGCTAAAAAGTTGATGGGTCCTGATGCAGGACCAGGCTCCACCATAAGATCACGCCCTTGGCTTAACTCAATTCTATTGGCTGGATGATGTCCAAAATAATAGGTGGCCAGCGCGGTATATTTATTGGCTTCACTAATGTCGATTGGCCACCATTTACCCTCTGCATAAAATTCAGCCCAGCAATGATAGCCGTCAATGCCTCCTTCATTCCGTTCGGAAGGAATAGATGCCCCTACAGCAAACCGTGCAGGAATTTTCAACGATCTGGCAAGGGAAATAAAAAATGAGTGAAATTCAGTACAATTACCGGTTTTCACATCGCACGCATAATTAGAGTCACCTTTTCCATAGGTACCATACTTCATGTAGCGCATGTTATCAATAATGTAATCATACAACGCACGGGCTTTCATCAGTGAATTTCCATCGCGCCCACGCGTAGCATCACTGGCAACATCTACGAAACGACCCCCTACAGGCATCAATTGATTTCCTGATAAATACTTATCTTCACCAGGTGCCGGTTCATCTACCGGTCCTCGCTCTTGGCGCTGCACACGATAATTAATCTCAATGCTTTTTTTGCTTTGTAAATTTCCAGGTTCAAGATATAAGATGGTGTTATTGTACTCTTTGTCTTTCAGCAACTTATAGTCAACGGGAATGTTCATTGATGTTATTTCAATTGATTGAAACTTGTCTGTACTGGCAATCGGGATCCACAATTTTGCTTCATGATTAATTTCGGGTAGTTCTACGCGATAATTGAATTCAAAAAAATCGGTTCCTTCCACCACCCCCAGCAAGCGCGTGGCTGCATCTTTTACAGGCACGCGATTCCATGTTTTATCTTCACGCTGTTTCCAGGCATAGTAGGGTTTGCCGTTTAATTTATGAACACTGGTTTCTGTTACATCCATGGCACCGGGTTCACCAGAAAGAAAAAAGTCGACATCATAAACGTCTCCACTTACATCGGCAAGATCTACACAAGCAAAATGACTTTTTGGTCCGAGATTAGCCAGGTATTCAGTATGTACCCGAACCAGTTTCATCTTAAATTCGTGTCCCCTGTCACTTACCTCAAAATAGCCCCCGTTTTCTTCCGTCTTCTTTTCAATGAAAGCTTTAATTCCTGATTCAATTTCATCTATGGAAACTTTTTTTACTATTTTCCCCGGAATCTCAACATTCGCTTCTTTTTTCTGAGCACAGGAGGCCAGAAAAAATAACCACATCATCAGCACCATACGATCAAATGATTTTCTCTTCATGGGCTAAATATAAAAAACAATGCGCAGGCTCACTAATGAATACTACGAGTTACTTTTCATTCCTTTCTATAGTTGCTAGGAGAACGATAAAACGATTTATTGGTTCAGAATAACGAAGTTTGATCTGTTTCTAACTCGGGGTACCGATGTTCGCGTAATGCATCTGGTTTATTACCCACTGCGCCTTTTCCTGTCAGGCGCTTTACTGTATAAGATTCCAGTGCATCCTCTGTGTATGGCTGTGCAATGCTCTCTATAAAATCCAAATCAGCTTTTTCATGAATGGGTGCCAGCCAATCATGCTCAGCCGACTTGGGAAGTATTAATGGCATCCGTGGTCCCTCACTTGCTTTCGGATTATTATGGATGGGCACCATCAACCGATTAGCACGCGTGGTAACAACTGTATACGTTCTGCGAACAAGACCCGAAGCAGGATCTCTCCATTCATCCCAAAGGCCACCCATTACCATGGGCTCATCTTGTTTCAAACGAATGTGATATGGAAATGCCTTTCCATTTTTATGGTGATGTTCAAAAAATCCATCTACCAGCACCAGGCATCTGCGCTCGCGAGCTGCCTCCCGAAAAGCTGGCTTATCAAACATGGTTTCGGCCCGGGCATTTATAGTAATGTTACTGATTTTAACCGCTTCCACTGCACTCTCTATCCAGTTTGGGATTAAACCCCAACTGAAGAGTTGAATCTCCTTTGTGCGGTTTATGATTACGGGCACAGCAGGATGATCAAAGCCGGAAGCATGATACACAGGATTGATATTCAACCTGGTTAACTGATCGCGGATAAACTGCACCTCTTCATCATCGTGTCCATAGCGCTTAGCCATGGTCTCCAGACGTTTAGTAAGGTAGGCTTTATTGTAGCACATAACACAAGGTTACGAGATGATTACAATTTTACAGTCAAGTGTGCCTCGGTTCAACACTGACCTATCGGCTAGAAAAACAATGCTGGTCAACTTGTTAAGGTTTACTTGATGCTCGCACGAGCCTTGATGAATTAATTAACATACCAGAGTTATCATTCATCTTTTCCAATAGAAATCTGGTGTTGAAGTTCTTCCAGCATCACTTGCTTTTTTGAAAGGTCTTTTCGCTCCTTCGTTAAGGGTCCTCCCTTTAACGCATCTAGCTTAATGGAAAGCTTGTACATCATGTCTGCCAGGGCTTCCAGAAGAATAGGATTATATTTAGGATCAATGTTCATAACGTGTCATTCAGTAAATTTATCAGCAAAAATAACAGCAAAAATCAAAATGTAACAGCAGAAACCTTTTACACACTCGTTACAATGCAGGCTTTATGGTTGTTCGCAAATAAGCAACCAAGTCCAGCACTTCTTTATCGGTTAATGTTTGTAACAATCCTTCAGGCATAAGCGAGGTTGTGGCAGTCTCACGGGATTGAATATCCGATTTATTGAGTACAAGTTGATCTTGTCCTATTACACGCAACGTAACTTGCCGATCATTCTCAACAATTATATTTCCGCTATAGGTACGCCCATCCCGGCTGGTAATCACCACCATGCGATAGTCATCCTGAATTTCGCTGCTTGGTTCGATAAGATTATTAAGTAAATAATCGATATTGGTTCGGTTCGATCCAGTGATGTCCGGCCCCAGTTTTCCACCTTCACCATAGAGCGTATGGCAGGCACTACACGAGCGTTGAAACAATGCTCTTCCCTTTATAAGATCGGCCGTTGCTAATGATTGATCTGTAAGCAAGTGTTGATATCGTTTATAAGCAACTGATTTATCTCCGTTAAGTTGATCAATGGGGCCCCATACTTCCACAAACCCATTGCCAACCACTCTGCGCAATTGCCGCGCAACATAAGCAGGCACGGCACGCTTCTTAATTTGTTCGTCCTTTATCGCTTGCGTAAGCAGGTGACCATAAACCGTCCGTGAAGCTAATGTTTGAAGGGCTTCTCCTTGTTCTTGTGACGTAAAAGAATCGAAACCCTCGATTAACAGTTGGCCAAAAGGTTCGTAATCATATGCTGCCATAGCACGAATAGCATCTATTCGCAACGCAGGTTCTTTGAGTAAGGTGGGCAGAATTGGCACCAACTCACCACTCTGTTTCGCTGCTAAACTTTTCAAGGCTAACCTTCTGGATTCAACAGGTGAAGATTGATTCTTCACCTGAGTAAGAAATTTTTGTTTCGCATCTGAGTCACCAAACAGTTGTGCAATTTCCTGAGCCAACGGTGCCACTGTTTTGTTAGATTTTATTTTTTGATAACCAGCTTCCCAATTATCAGGTGCCTTAACATCCGAGCGACCTTCAAGGCCTGCTATCATTCCTTTTAACATAGCCGGCAATTGAGTTGGATTTTTTTCAAACTCAGTGACCAACAACTTTAATGCATCGGCATCCACCAGGCGTCTGGAGGTGAATTCAGCGATCATCGGTATCTTAGAGGAACCAACCATGGAGATAGCTTTCTCTGGCGCTTGATCCACCAACTCTTCCATTCCATACCAAATCATTTTTGGAATATTGTGGTCATCAATATCTTTTGATTGTGATATTAATCCTTCGGCAATAAGCCATTTTGATTTTGTATCCACGCGTTGCAAGGCTGCAGCCAGATATAGTCTCACTATTGGTGAAGGATCTGAACTCATCTTCACCATAATATCAGTTGCCTTTGCCGATGCACTCATATCTTCACAAAGCATTTGAATAGTCCACGCACGAACGTACTCATCTTTATCAGACAAAGCCTTTAGCAGCTCTTCTTCCGTAAAACTTTTCGTGATGTGCAATGCCCACATAGCACGCAACCGGTAATCCGAATTTTTATCTTCATTGAATAACTTCTTCAGTTGTGTAACTGAGGTCCCTGATAACTTTCCTGTTGCCGCACGATGCTGCAAAATCACACGCGCTCTTCGTGCATGCCAATCACTCGTGCTTGTTTGCAATCCTACCAACTGGTCATCCGTCATTTTCTTTAAATCAGTGTATCGTCCTTCCCATTCTTTAGCTAAAGATTTTACAGGGCTGATTCGAAATATTCTGCCGGTCTCTTTGTTCAACACTTCCTTGCCACAGATATCGGCATCGTGCCAATCCAGTACATACATATCGCCCGATGGGCCTACTTCCATACTGAACCCAATCCACTGCGCATTGTTGGCCATTAAAAAATCATCGCCATGATGCGCTACAAACCCTGAACCATTCGGCTCCAACACATCGGAGAGTACGGCATGCTCATGAATATTAGCCATGAACATTCGCCCCTGATGTACTTTTGGAAATGCGTCCGATTGATAGATGCGTGCACCACCATGTGCTGATCGATGACGATGATCAACAATGGTACTGATGTCACTGTAGACATACGGATTAAAATGTTGTCCACCCTGCCGGTGATAAATTCCACCGGGGATAACATGAAATAAATGAGGGATAACACAAGCGGTGATAAAAAGTTGCCCTTTGCTGTCATAGTCAATCCCCCATGGATTGCTGAAGCCATGCGCTACGGCTTCAAATCTTTTTTTAGTGGGATGATATCGCCAAACACCGCCATTGATATCTACCCCGTCCGCAGCGAGCAGGTCTTCAGGAAAAGCTTCCTTCGGTTTATAGATTTTACCTTTTCCAGTTGGCTTTCGGATTTTAGAAGGTGTTGCAAAACCTTCCAACCCATATAACCATCCATCAGGGCCCCAGTGGAAACTATTGATAGTCTCATGCCGGTCACGTATTCCCCACCCGGTTAGTAACACTTCAATATCATTCTTGTCGGCCAAGTCATCACCATTCTTATCGGGAACGAAAAGAAGATTAGGGGGTGCTCCTAAAAATAATCCATTGAAACCAACAGCAATTGCAGATGGAAAAGGAATTCCCTCGAGAAATACTTTACGACTATCAGCAACTCCATCGTGATCTGTGTCTTCAAGGATTACAATCCGGCTATCACCAAAATTTGAAAACCCGCTGCCTCTGGATTCGTAGTCACGGTTTTCAGCTACCCATAAGCGCCCGCGGTCATCCCAACAAAAAGCGATGGGTTGTGTAACCATCGGCTCACCGGCCCAGGCATTGGCTTTTATACCCGCTATCATCGTCATGTTTTCAACAGCTTCTTCAGGAGTTAAAAATTTTGCAGAACGGCCCTCCTCTTGTGCAATGTTCCATAACGAAGCAGTTGAATACATAGAATTACTTCCGATGTATTCATTCCATAATTCCGTTAAGGCAACATCATTGAGTTCACCGGTATAGGCAACAACCTCATGCCGGATAATTTCGGTTTCGCCTTGCTTGATGTGCCAATCACCCATGCGTGCCCGAACAGGGCCAATGCCCAACTGTCCATCTACTCGCCACGGTTGAGGAAAGCCAGCATTCTCAGGATGATCGAAAATTGCAATGTGAGCCAAGTCATTACGTCCTTCTACCTGCAGGGCAACATCCATCCACATGGCGCGCTGCTTGTCGGCATGTTGATCGCGCTGCCTTGCTGCATTAACAGCCTCACCCTTTATTCCTTCTTTCCAGGGCATGCGCAAAAACAATCCCCCATAATCAAATTCACCAATAGTAATATCAGTGACCGCTTTTCCCTGCCATTCGAGTTCAAGAAAAAACTTTCCTTGTTTCTCCCGCATCTTCCAGAGTTGTGTTTCCTGAAGAATTGCCTTACCATTCTCATCTAATAAATCATAAACGGTTTGCCACGAAACTTCTGTTCCTTCCGCTACTAACACTTCCGAGGATACTTTCTTCCAATACTCCCCTTCCGGGTGATGAAAGAAATCACGACCAATGCTTTTTTGCATGTCCGGAAATTTATCTTTTTGATAAAAGTATTTATGCACCGTGTCCATAGGTGCTCCGGTGCCATTCACCCTTGTGAACCCCCAATACAATCCTGTTTGATGGGTGTGATGGCCGGGGCTATACTCCGTGAGTTGTCCTTTGCCATCCGGTGCTGCAATGGGATGCAGATAAGGTCTGAAATTTGGTTTCGCATGTTGTGTTACCAGAATTTCAGATTCCCCTTTGCGAATTACTGATAGTGTGTTGGCTTCATCATCGTTGATTATACTTAGGACAACAAAATCATCTGAATTGGGTTCTTTCTGCTTAGAGGAATTACAACCTGTTACCAATAACACCAATGCAATGAGGTGAAAAAAGGATTTTGGTGTTGAATAGCAATTCATCGTATACTGGTTTTGGATATAAGTTATGAATTTTTTTTATTGATGTTAAGGCCTTCCCTGTAAGTTCATAATCGATAGATGCATTCTTCCAATTCAGCGGATTTTTTCCTCAGGAAACACTTTTCTTACTATCAAACTTTAAAATCGCATCGTCTCCGTTTGGAGTTGATGCGATCTTAGTACCAAATGTAGCTCGCTAACAAGATCGATCACGAGCAATACTCGAAATTAATTAAATTGTTACCTTCGTTTGTACAACCCATTACAAATTATGATAAAACTTACGCGTTGCCTTTTCATTTTGGCTATCCTATTAGGAGCCACGTCACAGGCACCTGCTCAATCTGCCGACAAAGTAGTTGCAGGCGTATCCACTGACCGGCTCAAACGTCTTGATGCATTCGTTAAATCTGAGATTGACAAGGGCAACCTTTCAGGAGTGGTAACAAGGGTGATGCGCAATGGTACATTGGTGTATCAAAGTACTCAGGGTTATAAAAATATAGAAGAGAAAATTGCCATGAAGACAAACGATATCTTCTTTATTCAATCCATGACCAAGCCTGTGATCACCACCGCATTTATGATGTTGTATGAAGAAGGCTATTTTCAACTAACAGATCCCGTATCAAAATACCTCCCTGCGTTCAAAGACTTGCGTGTGATTAAAGATGTAAATGAAGGAGCCAACGGAGCCACCGTGCCGATGGAAAGCGAAATCACTATTGCACAGTTATTAAGTCATACGTCTGGACTCACTCATGGTCTAGGGCAGAGCCAACTTGAAAAGGATTTCATGAAAGGTTACTTCATACAACCCTACCCCGACATAAAAGCACGAGCAGCTAACATTACAAAATTTCCTTTACTAGCACAACCCGGCATGCAATGGAATTACAGCGCTGGTCACGATGTGGTTTCGGTTTTGATCGAACAGTTCTCAGGAATGAGTGCGAATGATTTTTTAATCGAAAGAATTTTCAAGCCACTTGGCATGAAGGATACTGGTTATAATCTTACCAAAGAACAGCAGGCCCGCGTTGCGAAAGTATATAGCAAAGAAGCGGACGGTAAATTAATACCTCTTCGGGATCAACCAAAGATGGAAGGCAATACCATCTGGAGCGGAGTGAACGGACTTTTTTCTACACCTGCCGACTACATGAACTTTTGCCAGATGTTACTAAACGGTGGAAAATGGAATGGCAAGCAATTACTAAGTAGAAAGACCGTTGACCTGATGTCTTCCAATCTTACTGGTAATTTGTTCAAAACTTCAGGGGAAGGATTTGGGTTAGGGGTAGCTGTGATGGTGGATGTCCCTGCCAGCATGCAACTAGGTTCAAATGGCATTTTCTATTGGGCAGGCGCTTATAACACTCATTTCTTTATTGATCCAAAGGAAAAACTGATTGCAGGTTTTTTCACTCAGGAAGCGCACTTCACTAATTTTTATCATGCTAAGTTGAGGCAGTTGGTTTATCAGGCGTTAGCTGATTGATAATTATCGAAATATTGATTTCCATATTGTGAGATTTAGGTGTGGCATTGATCTCTTTAAAAAGAAAAAATTATGAAAACTATTTTGATACTCGTTTTTTGTGCGGCCTATGTTATAGTTTCAGCCCAAGCAAAGGAATATGTATGCACGCCTTGTGGTAGTGCCTGCGATAAAACGGTACACACGAAACCGGGTGCCTGCCCTACTTGCCACATGAAATTAGTGGAGAAGGCTGCTATTCTGTTTGAGAATTTAACGACCGATGCATTTTGTAAACGCATTACGGAAAATCCCAATGGCGTATTGATACTGGATGTAAGAACGAAGAGTGAGTTTGAAGGAACTTCTCTTCGCACTACCTATGGATATTTTAAAAATGCGCTCAACATAAATGTGGAAGACCTGGAAGCCCGGATGGGTGAGTTGACAAAGTATAAAGACAAAGAAGTGCTGGTGTATTGCAGCCAAAGCATTAGAAGTCCGCGGGCAGCTATGATGCTAACGCAAAATGGGTTTCAAACCGTTAAGAACATGAGTGGTGGGGTTTCTACCCTGCGGGTTGATGGAAATGAGTGTCTTATGAGAAACTTTGTGGTGCATAAATAAGTAGTAAGGAGTATGAGTAGTTAGTATAGAGTAACCAGTAGGTTGTGGCGAGCATTGCTTGTGGTATAGGAAGAAAGAATTAATTCAAGGGCACGGGCTAATCTAATCAGTTAACAACCTTAGCTTTCATAGCTTATCAAGATTTGTTTGTTCTGAATCACTTTTGAGGCAACATATTGCGGATTGCCGCAATCTTCCAGGTGTCTGATTCCTGCACGACAATAAATGTGCTCCACATGTTGCGTGCGGAACCATCGCTAGTTCGGATTTCATAGCGTGCATCAACAATTGCACTTGTTTTAGTAAGCAACCTAATTTTTTCTATCGTGATTGTTCGTTTGCCGGAATTGCTTTCAGAACTGCGCAACATGCCTTGCACTGCGGTACTCATTCCGGTGCGCCACTCACCCGATGAAACCAATTGGTCGATGTCTGGAGTTAAGATTGCTTTAAGAAGCACCGTGTCTTTGGTTTCACGCGCCTGTGTGTATTTGTTGATCACGGAAGCAATTGCTTTTTGTTGCTTATCGGATAGGGTTAATTGAGCCTGCAAACTGGTTGATAGAAGAAGCAGGAGGATTGTAGATTTCATCAGGACATTAGGTAATTATTTCATGGGGAATAATTTAGAACATTTTGTGCCTTTACAAAGGAAATCGTCCTCTGTTAGTGACGAACCATGACGGATCGCATTTGGTTACGTAACGATTCGCACAGTACTTATGGAATATGCTTAAATTCTTCTTCCTGCCTTCACTAAAATTTCTGATCCTTCGGCTAGAAAAACAGATTTAGGTTTCTCGTTCTTTAGAAACCCAAAATCGAATCCATATACACTGGCAAAGTCCACATCAATTTGATATTGATTTACTTTATAAACATCCCACCGCGGATGCTCAACTCCATACTCAGCAGTTTTATCTACTCGAAGTTTTGTGTAACCCCAATAGTGCTCGGTAATAAATTCGGTTTCGCTGCCGGTATCAATAGGCCTTGCCATTTTATCTGCGCTTACGCGAAACGTATTCCAGCCATTTTTATTCCAGGCATATTTTACTTCAAGTGAGTTATTAACCTCCCATGTATGACGCATAGGCATGGTTTCATAGTTTTCGCTATAAAGTGTATTGGCTACGAATGTGAGCGCAGGTTTAGGCACAATTTCTTTAATAAAAACTACGCCTCGTTTCCATTCCCCGTTATCATTGTACCTGACATAAAACCGCAGGTTAACTTCTTCAAAGTTGATGTGGAAGGGAATTTTAACACCTAACATTTTGGTATTCAAAAACATAAAGCCAACCAAACTCACATAACAAGTGCCGTTCCAAAAATCTAATTCGGTCTTGTAGGGTAAGTAGGGCTCAAGAATTTTAGCATCTACATCATAATTAGCCATAGCCAATTTACGCCATTCTGCTTGCAAGAAAGTTTTCATCGCTTAAAGATAGCTATGATTTAAGCACAACAAGAAAAAGTTCGTGGACCCTGTTGTTCTCTTTGCAGATCAGGCGGTTCGCAATAACAAAACGCTAGAATGAAAGATCAGTAGGGATTAAAAGTTTATGATCTCCGCCTGTTCACGAAGTACATATCCAATTCTCCTTTACCCTTAGCTTGAATCTTGCCCCTATATTCGAATTCAAAAGCAGGATCATTTTTGATAAGGTCATAAGTGACTTGGCTGATGTTTACTTTACCTGGGTCGCAGTTAGTCTCCATTCTGCTAGCAGTATTAACAGTGTCGCCCCATATATCATATTGGAACTTCTTCACGCCAACGATGCCCGCAACAACCGGACCTGTATGTATGCCGACCCTCATCTCAAAGCCAATACGTCCTTCTTCACTATTTTTCATGAAACGCGACCGAATAAAATCTTGCATTTCAATAGCTGCCAGCACTGTTCTTCGCACGGAGTCTGGCGTAGGTGCGGGCAGACCACCTGCTGCCATGTAAGAATCACCTATAGTTTTTATTTTTTCAATCTGATGCCGCTCACAAATCAAGTCTAACCCCTTGAAACTCTCATCAATTTCTGCAACTAGCTCAGCTGCACTCATTTTTGCTGAACGCTCCGTAAAGTTTGTAAAATCAGTAAATAAAATTGTAGCGATATCATATCCCCTGGCTGCTGAAATACCTTGCGACTTAAGCTCTTCTGCAATCTCTTCGGGCAAAATGTTCTTTAGAAGCTCATCAGATTTTTTTCGTCCTTCGTCTGCTTCATTTAAAGCCTCTTGCAAATGGATATTGAAAATAAAGTTTCGCTTCACCAAAAAATAACGAAACGTAGCAACAATATAAGAGGAAATACTGGCGATGAGAATTGGTATGAACTCTTTGGAAGAGTAAAATGTGGTGGCAGCTTCATCACAGTAGTGGCTATATAAAAGGGTAATGAAAAGAAATTGTATCGTTATATTAATTACAAAATAGAAAGGACGCAACATGGTGATGATAGCCGCGGGGATAAGCATGGTTAGCTGGGCATATAGAAAACTATCCTTTGCATCACAAGCAGACCAATAAGCAAAATCAAGGAAAAGGGAATAGGCGATAATGATAAATAGCAACTCATGATTGTATTTCCTGTACCAGAATATCAATAACGCAATACCAATAACAGCCGATGGGAGAAGACGAAAGAAAAGCCAGGTATTGATATCTTCCAAATTGTTATTGAGTTCTGCCAACATTTGTGATGGTGCGCCAATAATAGCAAAGATGGCACCCCACACCGCGTACTTCGGACCTATCCTATAATATTCCTTACGCCATAGTGCTTCCTCTTCTACGCTCAACTTAAAGCGCCATTCTGATCCTATGGCGTGCGCCAAATCTGATTGGAGTTCCATTTTATTTAAAATGAGGATAAACTTTCTGATCAAACAAAGATTGGATACGCTGTCGTAACCGGTCCTTCGTGGATGCAATCTGGATCATATAGTTATAATCCTCAACAACATCCAGTGCGTATTCAGGAGCTGGCACCGTAATTGCTTCAGCAACCCAAACTGAATGAATGGTAAATCCAAAAGAAAGATCGGGATGCGCAAGTTTACAAACAGGCCCTGCGGAGAGATTATTTGCATCAAATAGCCATAGCTCACACGTGTAATCATACTGATCAATTCCAAAGGGAGCACCAGTAATGACCGTGGTTAAAATGTAGCCATTAAGACTGTCATCTATTTCGGATTGCGCCTTGGATTTTGGAATAAATTGTAGCGACCAGAAATATTGCTCCTTATCAAAAGTGTAAAAATCAGTAACCTCCATATTATCCGTTTCCACGCATTGCAACACAAAGCGAGCACCCATCTGTGTAAATTTCAGCATCTCTTCTGCACTGTAAGTCCTACTTCGCTTAGGGTCTTTATAAAGATCATACACATAGGTGGTAAGGCTATCATCACGCAGCCCATAGCTTTGCCAAAATACATTCTTGATTTTGGCTACATTCGTATCTGAGCTTAGCATATCTCTATACGTGTAGAGGCCAACCGCCCAGGTATGCGGACCATCAATCTTACCATCGCTCTCGCCTGTTAGCTGCAGGTATTTTGTTTCAGGTTCCACCACGCTACCGGATTTTGCATTGATCACGATTTTTCCAATTTTTCCAATATCCATTTCACCAATTGCGATCAAACCCAATTTTTCGAGATTGACAGATTTATTGGGCGCTGCCACAAGGGTATCATATGAACGCAACCACTCTGCTGGACATGCGCTACAGTTGTGAGCTGTATGAAGTGTTATCGTATTGTTAGGATTATCATAGTTGGCCGAAAAGTGAACTGTTTCTACCGGTAAATGCACCGTAGTGGCTATCACGTTTTTCGCGCCTGGCACCAGGCTTGCACGAGGCACCAAATACAATGTACTAAAATCATTCATTACACCACTGAGCAGACTTCGTATAAACTTGTCTATCATCGGTTCGTGTTGAAACGGAAAATTTATCATCACATCAAGCGTAAACTTGAAGTTAGTATCACACAGTATAAGATAATCTCTGCTCAAACTGATTTGGTGCATGTTATAGTCGATCGCAATGCCATTACCCTTTTCGTCAACAATGCTCCATTCGTCTAACACCTTTGTGCCCATCCAACGTAAAACCTTTACACCGTTCTCATTACTAATATCACGATGGTAGAATTGCATCCATTTATATTTGATCCAGTTCCACAGATTTTTATTTTTTGGTGATCTCAAGTGAATGGTGCCAAGAAACCTTTGAGTATGCTTAATTTGTTCTTGAAGAGACTTGCCCTCTAGCCAACCAATCAATTTATTAAATTCCTTTTTGAACCAATCGGCATCCTTAAACATCACATCAAAAATGTGGGTAGCCTTCATTAATTGCTTATTGCTCTTGGTAAAATTTACGGTGAATAATTCCTGTGTATAGGGATCGAACACCGGGTGTGCTGTAGTGAGTATCATGGCAAGGGGCTGCTTCAGAAAAGGGGGCAGGCCCGAATGCCAGATTTTATTTTCTCCAATCGCGGTGAGCAAGTTGAGATGTTGAGGATCAAACTCAAAAGGTCGCCCAGCATCGAACGTGGCCAAAAGACGATGCGCATTGTCTTTATTAAATTTCACTGGGGTGATAGCCGTATTAAGCTCGTTGCGTGTGCCCATCTTCATGGCAATTCGCGCCAATCCCATGTTGTGGAAGGCCAGGTCTTGCCATTCATTGCCCGGATTCAACTGGGGACTTGTGGCCAAGTCGGCATAATAGCACGGAGGTTTTAAGATTCCTGTTTTAACTATTACTTCGCCAGGTTGAGTGAAATCAACCCTTATCATCATACCATCACCATTGATCAACGGGCTGCCATACTCTTGGTTTTGACTGCCATCTGGGTTATTAGGCTTAAACGGCAGACCATTTGAATTAACGGTTCCACACGCAGAGTTGATAAATACAATACCAAAAATATCGGTAGGCATACTTCCTTCCATAATATTTAGTTTGATATTGATTTCTTTTCGGGATGCAGTAGAAAAGTCTCTTTTGGGCATCTGAGGACCAGTTGACGAAACAGCAAGTTAAAGAAAGACTGCGAATCTCCCTAACAAGAGCTTCAAGTCATCTTTTCATCTTGAATAATATCGTGACCTCAGATTTTGGGTCCAATTTCTTTAATAACCACGCCTCGCCCAACTCGCCTCTATTATTATACCTAACATAAAATCGCAGATTGACTTCTTTATAAAAGTTGATGTGGAATGGAATTTTTACCCCCAGCATTTTTAGCATTCAAAAACATAAAGCCCGCCAAACTCACGTACCAGTTTTCATGAGTTAAAGATAGGGATGATTTAAGCTTAGAATAATTAGTAATTCCGTTGCTCGCTTCGCGGGTCAGGCGACCTGCAACAACTAATGGGGCAGCAAGAAAAGTTAATGGATTCAATTGTTCTCTGTGGATGTCATGCAACCCGCAGCAACAAAGGGAAACTATTTACCTCAATAAGCAGTCTCAAAATCAAGTAAAACTCTGGATTTGGGAGCAACGCGAAACTTAATTTTCGTACCAGTTATCAGTTTCGCATAGCCATTTCTTTGTAAGGTAATTTTCTCTTTACCGAACACATCCATTTTAATGTAATACTCATTTCCCCAGTTTCTTCCCAGATACTTAATCTCACCAATACCTTCAACAATCTGTTGTGCTACAATATCGGAATATATCCTGATTCCCTTTACCAGAAGCAATCCCGCAATAATAACGAACAAAAGGATCGGAAAAGCGAGTGTGGCCGGCTCAAAGGAACCTGAGAAAAGAATATAAATTATCCATACTGCCATGACCACTGGTAAAAAGAAAAGACCAGCTAACATCGCTTTAAGAATCTTTCTTTCTGTAAGAGTAATAGGCGCTAATTGCATACGAATTTATCTATTGAGTCGAAAGGTAATGTTCTTTATCGAGTTAAACACAATACAACTTGTTCACTTTGCGGGTCAGGCGACCTTGCGATCAATATAGGAATCATCGCACCATAAATTTGATACTCTACTTCTTAACTTTCTGCTCTTTAAGATCCTCAAGTAGAAACTTGGTTTGGATATTTTCAGGATTTACTTTGAGTACTAAGTTTAAATATGTCAAGGTAATTGAGTCATTCCCATTTCGCTCTTGGTGGTCGCTGACCAACAAGCTATCATCACAACTCCAAATCAATTGTATCCCCAGCCGTAAATAACTTCTCAGCAGGCTTCTCGCTTTCAACTTTCAGCTTATTACTTTCAACTTCCTTCTCGCTTTCCACTTTCACGTTAGTATTTTCTACTTCTTCCTCATTTACTTCTTCCTTTTTTTGGTTTTCTCCGAAGAGGTTTGCTTGGGTTGGCTCTTTTGGCTTTTGCGCTTTTGCTTTTGGGGGCTGGCCGTTGACGAGTGGACCCGGTTTTGGCTTTGCTTCCCCGAAGAGGCTTGCTTGCCCGTCCTCCTCGATGACTGGCTCCTGTTCGATTTTTTTTTTTGAAGACTGACTACCATCAGACTCCTCCGTTTCAACTTCGTCCTCAGCTTCCACGCTGGTGTCTTCTGCGTCCTCCACCGGCCTCACTTTCGTAACCTTATATTGCGATAAGCGATTTCCCAAGGCCTTCCAGCCTTTCACATCAATCAGATCTTCCAGGTTTATTACTTCGGTTTCTTTGTCTTTGCCCTTCCCTTTTACCACTTCAAGTTCTACTTCCGGAGTATCGCTGGTCGTAACAAACTCAAGACGTGAGCCTATACCTTCCGAAATAAATCCAAACTCTTTATCAGCAGTTGTAGTTTCCAACAAGAAACGCTTTACAAAATGTTGCTTGCTTACCCCATCAAAGTATACTGCAGAGATTACTTTCTTGGGATTAAATTTTTCCAACAAAATTGTTTTCTCAGGTTCGTACCGGTTGGTTAATTCAAAGCTGGTGATTTTATAATTTCCACTTGACGTAATCGCCAGAATCTGATCATCACCATCAAATTTATTTACATACTTACCGCGCTCGTCCTTATTCAAGCGGCCTGATGCCTGATCAAACCAAAGTTTTAGTCCGCTCAGCGTACTTCCTTTAGCTTCTTTGAAATCAATTCTCCGTAAAGGATATTTAGTCAACGTATTTCCTTTTGCTCCTCGCCCTTTTATTTCCAGTTCTGAGAAATCGAAATCAAAAATTTTCTTGCGGGCAGTGCTCGCCTGGCTCAACTTCACTTCCACAATCTCAGCTTCTCCATTGGGGTTGGCGCTCAGGTAATACAGTTTACTATTTGGATTCCCCGAAGTAAGATCATATTCCTTATCGCGAATGATAGCCGGCATAGCAAAACGCTTGGCAAACGACTTACCACTTTTGCCATCACTGTAGATCATGTTATAGACCATCCGCTCATCCCCTTTTTTCCACACACCAATATGAATGATGTCTTTACCCATAAACTTGCGTTCGCCAATGCGACTCACTAATGCTTTTCCATCTTTACGAATGGCGATAATGTCGTCCAGTTCAGAACATTCCGTGATGTATTCGTCTTTTCGCATCCCCCAGCCTGCAAAACCATCGGCACGGTTTACATACAATTTTTGATTGTTGGCAATTACTTCAGTAGCGGTTACCGCCTGGAAGCTTCTGATTTCTGTTTTGCGTTCGCGCCCTTTGCCATACTTAGTCAGTAAATTTTGATAATAAGCAATGGCATAGTCAGTAAGATGTTTGAGATGATGAAGTACTTCTTTCAATTCTTTCTCAAGATCTTTAAGCAATTCGTCTGCCTTAAACGAATCGTATTTAGAAATTCGCTTGATACGGATTTCCAGCAACCGCAAAATGTCATCTCGGGTAATTTCGCGATAGAACTGTTTCTTATAAGGCTTAAGTCCTTTATCAGTGGTGCTTATTACTTCTTCAAACGTTTCGCAGTTTTCTATATCGCGATAGATTCTCTTTTCAATGAAGATTTTTTCTAATGAAGAGAATAATATTTTCTCCATCAACTCCCCCTTGCGAATCAATAACTCCTGCTTCAGCAACTTCACCGTTTGGTCGGTGTTGTATTTGAGTATGTCGTTCACTCTCATGAACTGCGGCTTATCAGCAACAATCACGCACGCATTGGGCGAAATAGAAACTTCACAATCCGTAAACGCGTACAACGCATCCATGGCAATTTCCGGTGAGATGCCGGGCTGCAAATGAATTTGAATCTCAACGTCTTTCGCGGTGTTGTCCACCACCTGCTTCACTTTGATCTTTCCCTTCTCACTGGCCTTCACAATGGAGTCCATCAACGAACTGGTGGTGGTGCCAAATGGAATTTCTTTGATCGCGAGCGTCTTTTTATCAATGATCTCAATCTTGGCACGAACTTTTACTTTTCCCCCGCGGATTCCTTGGTCGTACTCCGAGAAATCAGCAATACCTCCGGTAAGGAAATCCGGATAGATTTTTGGGTTCTTTCCTTTCAGGACATCAATGGAAGCTTTAATTAATTCACAAAAATTGTGCGGTAGAATTTTAGTAGAGAGCCCCACGGCAATCCCCTCCACGCCTTGCGCCAGTAGTAAAGGAAACTTAACCGGTAACGTGACAGGTTCCTTCTTACGTCCGTCATACGACAATTGCCATTCGGTTGTCTGAGCGTTGTAAACTACATCCAGTGCAAACTTTGACAACCTTGCCTCAATGTAGCGAGGTGCTGCTGCACTATCGCCTGTGCGTACATCCCCCCAGTTACCTTGAGTATCGAGCAATAAATCCTTCTGACCCAGGTTTACGATGGCTTCCCCGATAGCCGCATCCCCATGCGGGTGATATTGCATCGTGTTACCAATTACGTTGGCCACTTTATTGAAGCGGCCATCGTCCATTTCCTTTATGGAGTGCGCGATTCTTCGCTGCACAGGTTTCAATCCATCTTCAATACGGGGAACAGCACGTTCCAAAATTACATATGAGGCGTAATCCAAAAACCAGTTTTCATACAGGCCGTCCAGAGAAATTAATCCATGAACTACCTCGCCATCTTCATCGCGTATCGATTTGTCTTTAATTGCTTTCTTCTTGCTCATTGCTATTCGTTATTAGATACTGGATGCTCAACACTCGATCCAGCCTTTCACTTAAATTTTACTCTTAATTCTAACACTTTAGGTCACAATTTGTGATGTCAAGTGGTCTATGCTTCCACTTCCTCCTCTTCATCTATGTTTTTATCCACCTTATCCAACTCAATCTTTAAGTTGTCAATAATAAACTCCTGACGATCGGGGGTATTTTTACCCATGTAGAACTCAAGGATTTTTTGCAGATGCTTTTCTTTATCAATACGCACCGGTTGTAACCGGATGTCTTCACCAATAAAGTTTCCAAATTCTTCCGGTGAGATTTCACCCAATCCCTTGAAGCGGGTGATCTCAGGTTTGGACCCCAACTTACCGACTGCATTTTGCTTCTCTTCTTCGCTGTAACAGTATATGGTTTCTTTCTTATTGCGAACCCTGAAGAGCGGGGTTTCCAAAATGTAAACATGACCCGCCTTTACCAGGTCCGGAAAGAATTGCAGGAAGAACGTCATCAGCAACAAACGAATGTGCATTCCATCTACATCGGCATCGGTAGCTACTATTACTTTGTTATAGCGTAAGCCATCCAATCCGTCTTCAATGTTTAATGCATGTTGCAGGAGATTAAACTCCTCATTCTCATACACTACTTTCTTGGTAAGACCGTAACAGTTGAGGGGTTTTCCGCGCAAGCTAAACACAGCTTGGGTCTCTACATTACGCGATTTAGTAATCGAACCGCTGGCCGAATCACCTTCCGTAATAAAGATGACGGACTCCATTCCCTTCTCTCCTTTTTCATCATCAAAATGAAAACGGCAGTCGCGCAGTTTCTTATTGTGGAGATTCGCTTTCTTCGCGCGTTCATTAGCCAGCTTTTTAATGCCGGCAATTTCTTTTCGTTCACGCTCCGATTGCAAAATGCGTTTTAGCAAGGCATCGGATGTAGCCGAATTCTTATGCAGATAAATTTCAAGCTCCTTCGATACAAAATCCCCTACAAAACTCTTCACACTCTGGCCTTCAGGGGCCATCGTGATAGAACCCAACTTCGTTTTGGTCTGCGATTCAAACACAGGCTCTTGCACGCGCACGGCAACAGCGGCAACAATACTTGCCCGAATGTCTGCTGCATCAAAATCTTTCTTAAAGAAATCGCGCACGCCACGCACCACGCCTTCGCGGAAAGCCGCTAAGTGAGTCCCGCCTTGGGTCGTGTTTTGGCCGTTCACAAACGAGTAATACTCTTCGCCATATTGACTCCCGTGCGTCAACGCTACTTCTATATCATCGCCCTTAAAATGTATAATCGGATAGCGAATGTCATCTGAATCTGATTTTTGCTTAAGCAAGTCCAGCAACCCGTCTTTTGAGTAAAACTTCCGGCCATTGTAATTGATCGTAAGCCCGGCATTGAGAAACGCATAGTTCCACATCAAATCATCCAGGTATTCAGGTATGAAGTGATAATGCTTGAACATCGTGTTATCGGGTTCAAACTCAACCAGCGTGCCGTTCTTTTCGGTTGTCTTGGTTTCCTTGGCATCAGTGGTAAGAATCCCTTTCTTAAACTCAGCCAGTTTTGTTTTGCCTTCGCGATACGCTTGTACTTTAAAATAGTTGGAAAGCGCATTCACCGCTTTGGTACCCACCCCATTTAACCCGACCGACTTTTGAAAAGCACCTGAATCGTATTTGGCTCCGGTGTTTATCTTCGAAACCACATCGACCACCTTCCCTAGCGGAATACCCCGACCATAATCACGCACCATAACTCGTTGGTCAGTGATCTTTACATCGATGGCCTTTCCATAGCCCATCATGTGTTCGTCAATACAGTTGTCGATTACTTCTTTTACCAGCACATAGATGCCATCGTCTTTAGCCGATCCATCTCCCAACTTACCGATGTACATTCCGGGGCGTAGCCGGATATGCTCACGCCAATCGAGCGACCGAATGCTCGCTTCATTGTATTCAATTGTCTCCTTCGCCATGTTACTTAAGTACCCTTTTTAAAAGTCGCGCAAAGATTAAAAAATAGAACCAGAATTTGCTTGCTGAAATTCAATTCTGATTGTGTTACACTGATCTGATCGTGATTCAAAAAATTAATCGATCTCAAATCCCTTCTAAGTAAATGATTTTTACAATCACTTCAACGAAAGGAAGAAATACTTCAGTTGTAAAAATTTATGAAGTTGATGTGCATAATGCACTGATAACCAGCATGAAAATTCAAGGTATCAAATGTGATCATTTACCTAAAATTTTCTGCGAAAGCACATAGATAGGCCAACTGATTATCCATGCCCCCACTAAAAATAAACTCCCGTAGATGGCTGGTGCCATGCCTGAATAATCATAACGCTCGCCACTATTATACACATGGAGGAAGCCTAGCGAAGCAATAAAAAAGAAATTTATTGTGATGATCAATCCATAAAACCAGGCTTTGAAATCAAGGCTCTGTTGAATAGGCAATCGAGTAGCAATGAATACCAGCGTGTTGAAAACGGCCATCGCCCCTATCGACAGGTAAAACAGTGAATTTTTTGGAATGGAGGTAAGCGTTCCTTCATTCGAAAGTGTCACCCATTCTGGCAACCCAGCGTAAACGTAAAAAAAAGTGAGTAACAACCCAACTACCGAAAAGAACCAAATCCCTTTGAATATCTTTAATGCCATCTGCGTAACTTTGGTGCAAAACTAATCGATAATTCAACTTGAACCTCAACCCGATTGTTCTTTCCATCCCCATTTTTTTTATCCTTATTGGGATTGAATTGGTGGTTGAGCGTTTTTCGCACCGTACACTTTATCGGTTGCCCGATGCCATCGCTAACCTGAGTTGTGGTATAACATCCCAGCTCTCTGGTTTGTTTATGCGCGTGCTCGCGATTGGAGTCTATGAAGTTTTGTATTCAAACTTTGCATTCTTTGAACTGAACCGAACTGTGGTGTATTGGATAGCGCTTTTTCTTCTTACCGACTTTGCTTATTACTGGGCACATCGCATGAGCCACGAAATCAATTTGTTTTGGGGCGGGCATGTAGTGCATCACCAAAGTGAAGAATATAATTTATCGGTTGCCTTACGACAAAGTAGCTTTCAGGTAGTGTGGACATTTGCATTCAGTTTGCCTATTGCTCTGCTGGGGTTCAATACGTTAGACTTTGCGTTGATGTCTGCGCTCAACACATTATATCAGTTTTGGATCCATACCGAGACGATCAACAAAATGGGTTGGTTCGAGTATATCTTCAACACACCTTCGCACCATCGTGTGCATCATGGTCGCAATCCAAAGTACATTGATAAGAACCATGCCGGTTCACTAATTATTTGGGATAAGATGTTTGGCACTTTTCAGGCTGAGGAAGAACGACCAACGTATGGCATTACAAAACCAATCAATAGCTGGAATGCGATCTGGGCAAACTTCAGTCATTATGCAGTGATGGCCGATGAAATGAAACAAATTCCTTCCTGGAGCGATAAGTTCAAATACTTGTTTAAGAAGCCTGGCTGGTTGCCGGAATCGTTGGGTGGGTATCGCGCAGCCCCTGAGGTTGATAAAAGCACCTATAGAAAATTCGACACTTCCTACCCCATGCAGTTAAATTACTATGTGCTGTTTCAATACATTCTTTGTTTGTTTGTTACAGGTTTATTCCTCTTTAAACAAACTCAGTTTGCCCTGACAGAAAAAGCAATAGCAGCAGCTTTAATTTCTCTTTGGGTAGTTAATAGCGGTGTGCTGTTCGAATCAAAACAATGGGTGATTGTTTCGGAATGGATTCGCATTGTTTCTTTTTCGCTTCTCGTGATAGCGGGCACATATTGGTTAGCTTTGCCAGACTACAGTTATGCAATAGCACTGATGTATGGCTTGGTTTCGGGAGTTTGGTTTAAGTTGGTTTCAAATTTAAAGAATGAAAAAAGGGTTGCTGTTTAGTTTCGTGCTGATTGCCTGTTCCTGCGGAAAACCATTACCTGATTTAGCTCCTATCGACTTATCGCAATGGAAAGATGACAAAGGTGGGTGCAAAAATATCCGCGCCAGCTTCTTAGCAGAGTTGATTTCACAAAAGGATGAATTGAAAGGACTATCCGAAAAAGATATTATTGAATTGCTCGGTCGCCCCGATCGCAATGAATTGTACAAACGTAATCAGAAGTTTTATTACTATGATATTGAACCTGGCAAACCCTGCGATTCATTAACATCTAATCAGCAACTGATTCTACGATTTAATGCCATGAGCATGGCCAAGGAAGTTACGATTGAATCTAAAAATTAGGCACACCAATCTTTAATCCCTTTTGTCAAGTTGAGCTTGTCGAAACCAGTTTCCAAAACGACTTCGACAGGCTCAGTCTGACAAGTAAGGATTTAACTGTGCAACGCATTCGCCTGAAAATGCTGCTTCTTTCTTACCGCTTTATTGATGTTGCTGCGAAGAATATCAACCAAAGAATCTTTCTTTTTAAAATTGAAGGGGTAGAGCAATGAAGGTTTGAAATAAAACTTCTTCCCCAACTGTTCAGGGGTAAAGAGTTCCACCTCATATACACCTCCCAAACTTTTGATCTCCACTTCTTTTATGTTTTCTAAAGGAATCAGAATATCTTGTCCCTTTTGAAGAACATATAAGAACTCCTCGTCAAACTCTACCCGATGGACGTTGCGATTGATACGAATCCAGCCAAAAATAAAAAATGCAGTATAGCCGATGGTCGTAATCGTATTGAAATACCGGCCACTCTCTAAAAAAGAACCAACCCCGGCAAAGACTAAAAATCCAACAAACCCAATAAGTAAAATAAGCACACTATTCTTATAAAATCCTAAATATCTTGTTGAAAGACTATGGATTCGCTTGTTTTGATGGGTAGCCATATATTTACCGAAAATAGAAAATAGTATGAAGAACATTGCAGTAATCGGATCAGGAACCATGGGTAATGGCATTGCACATGTATTTGCCCAACATGGATACACCGTAAGTCTGATTGATATCTCCGATGACGCCTTGAAAAAAGCCGTTGCTACGATCGATAAAAACATGGGACGTCAAGTGGAAAAAGGTATGTTAACCGAAGAAGCAAAGAAACTTGCCTTATCGAAACTCACTACTACCACCTTTTTAAAAGAAGGGGTTCGTGATGCCGATCTGGTCGTTGAAGCAGCGACCGAAAACATGGATCTTAAATTGAAGATTTTTAAAGAGATAGATGAGAGCACAAAACCAGGTACCATTTTAGCAAGCAATACATCCTCCATCTCGATCACAAAGATTGCTTCGGTAACAAAAAGTCCTGATCAGGTAATTGGCATGCACTTTATGAATCCTGTGCCCATAATGAAATTAGTAGAAGTTATCCGCGGCTATCGCACCAGTGATGAGGTTACTGCAACGATCATGGAGCTTTCGCGAAAGCTGGAGAAAATGCCCGTTGAAGTAAATGATTATCCGGGCTTTGTGGCCAATCGCATTTTAATGCCTATGATTAACGAAGCTATTTATTCGTTATATGAGGGAGTGGCAGGTGTCGGTGAGATAGATACCGTCATGAAATTGGGTATGGCACATCCCATGGGACCATTGCAATTAGCTGATTTTATTGGACTTGACGTGTGCGTTTCGATTTTACGGGTGCTGCATGATGGTTTTGGAAATCCAAAATATGCTCCCTGTCCACTTCTTGTAAATATGGTTCAAGCGGGACATAAAGGGATAAAAAGTGGTAGCGGGTTCTATCAATACAAATCGGGTAGCAAAGAATTGGTAATTGCAGACCGGTTTAAAAAATGAACTCCACCGATGAGAAATTTATTGCCTACTGGGGCGAAAAGCGAAAGCTTGGCAAGAATAGGTTTGCACTTTTGCATGGGGTACTGTACTTTGCTTTACCTGCATTCTTTTGCTCTGAGTTGGTAAAGTATCTCTTTCATATAGATAACTCTGAGGTTACAATAGCTCGTTTTGTGATTGGATTTATCGTTTGGTCAGTCCTTGGATTTTATTTATTCCGACACTTTCAGTGGCGTACACAGGAAACCCGTTTTATCCAATTGCAAAAAAAAGAAGATCAATGACTTTCCATTTTTTTGATCTGTAGAATTACTTTTTTAGCAAATCACGAATTTCTGTAAGTAAAGCAACATCCGCTGGCGGAGCTACTGGCGCGGCAGGTGCAGCTTCCTCTTTCTTTTTAGTTGAGTTAATGGCTCTTATCATTAAAAAAATAACGAAGGCAACAATTAAAAAATCGAGGACATTTCCCATGAAATTACCCAACTTTATGCCAGATCCAACTTCAATTGCTCTCCAATCACCACCTGGTACTATTGGATTGATAATGGGCATTATAATATCCCCAACAAAAGACGCCACTATTTTTCCGAAGGCACTTCCAATGATAACCCCTACTGCGAGATCAACAACGTTGCCGCGCATGGCGAAGGCTTTAAATTCTTTTAACATAAAAAATTTGGTTTAGGCTGTAGTAAAGCTAATAAACACCCTTATAATGCAATAGTAATTATTGCAAAACCCTGAATTGGTTTCTAAGCCCTCTAAAGTTTGTGAGTTCAATACCTGTACTCCCAATAAACATTTTAGCCTGGATTTTTACCGGCACTCGATTGCCATCATCAGACATCCAACAAGTAATGGAGTTTTCACCGTCAAAAATCTTATTATCAGGCATAATAGGAACTAGCCGGTGACAATGAATTTTTCCCACTTTGGTTTTAATGGTTTCCTTGCCATCGTAGATTATCTTCATGTTATAAGGAGTATCCTCAAAGAAGCCAGAAATTGCCAACGTATCCCCTTTCTTATATTTTTTATTAAAATCAATAGCCCTTAAATACAAAAAACCGGCAACCATGTCACGCACATTATCCGGAGTCTTATAATACTTAGGCGCTTCGTAAACTCCTGTTTCCTTATTCTTGACCTTTACTTCAGCCTCCAGTTTATCATGGTTATAAGTAATCACCTCATCCTTTCGATAGTTCCCTTCTTTTATTTTTCTGTATGAGACATGGGTAACTAAGGCAGCTGTGTCCACGTATGCGCCCCATTGATCGTTTACTTTGCTAATCCAGGAAACAAAACCAAGAGTTTCACCATAGGCATCTACTTTGTAGCAAGGGCGAGAATTCTTAGTATATATTGCCTTTTCAACCACGGTCGAAGCTTTACCCACAGTAAAAAACCCAAAATTGACTCGGTATTCCAACACTTCTCCCGTTCCAAAACTGGTATTCTTAATCTCAATAAAGTCCTTTCTCCGCTCGCTTGAAAAGGAGGTGAGAAGAATA
This sequence comes from Cyclobacteriaceae bacterium, assembly GCA_016787755.1. GTDB lineage: Bacteria > Bacteroidota > Bacteroidia > Cytophagales > Cyclobacteriaceae > ELB16-189. Next base: position 29,138 of record JAEUUA010000017.1, read on the forward strand.
AAAGCCAAGAATCCGTTTAGCAGGTACTTCATTAAACCAAAGTTAACATCTGAACCAATAGAAGACAAAGTTCATACCAAGGCTGAATAATGTAAGTAAACCCGGGATTTCCTCTATTAGCGGTTACCCTCGAAACTATACGGAAACGTTATTTTCCCTCAGTGCTTCGTTAAGGGAGGTCTTCTTATCCGTACTTTCTTTACGTGTACCAATAATCAGAGCACATGGCACCTGATATTCTCCAGCAGGGAATTTCTTAGGTAAGGTTCCGGGAATCACCACAGAACGCGGAGGAACGTATCCTTTATATTCAACAGGCTTTGAACCCGTTACATCGATCACTTTTGAGCTGGCTGTAAGAACCACATTGGCTCCTAACACAGCTTCCTTACAAACACGAGCACCTTCTACGATGATGCATCTTGAGCCTACGAAAACATTGTCCTCAATGATCACCGGTGCGGCCTGAATTGGTTCAAGCACTCCTCCCAAACCAACGCCTCCACTTAAATGGACATGTTTGCCTACCTGCGCACAACTCCCTACGGTTGCCCAGGTATCCACCATCGTACCTTCATCCACATAGGCTCCAATGTTGATATAGGAGGGCATCATGATTACGCCTCGATTTACGAATGATCCGTGACGGGCTATTGCATGAGGCACCACCCGTACTCCTAAATTCTTATAATCTTTCTTTAAGGCAATTTTATCATGAAACTCAAAGGGTCCCACTTCAATAACCTCCATTTGCTGGATGGGAAAATACAAAATCACCGCCTTTTTAATCCACTCGTTAACAATCCATTGTTCACCATTCGGCTCGGCTACCCGTAACTTCCCAAGGTCGAGCAAGCTTACTACTTCACGTACTGCATTTTGAGTTTCTTCAGACTTCAATAATTCACGATCCAACCAGGCTTTTTCAATTAGTTCTTTCAGTTCCATTAATATCCTATTTTTAAACCAGCTCGCAATAAATGAAAAAACAAAGAATAGTCCTTGCCTCAATCCTTAAACCTGTAGATGATACCCGCATGTTTGAGAAGATAGCAGGCACTCTTTCAAAGGTAAATGACTACGCGATTTTTGTAATCGGGTATCCTAGTCAGAATAAGAACAATTCACATAAAAGTATCACTCAACTACCACTCAAGCCTTTCAAAAGACTTAGTTTGGGTAGGATGTTGGCACCCTGGCAAGTGCTCTTAAAAACATATAAAGTAAAACCTGAGGTATTGGTTGTTAATACACATGAATTATTGATAGTTAGCATTATAAACAGAATATTATTTGGCACCAATATTGTCTATGATATTCGTGAAAATTACTGGCGAAATATCCTTTATACGAGAGCTTTTCCTTCCTCCATACGATTCCTGATGGCTAGCTGGGTAAGGCTCAAAGAAAAGCTAACTGCTCCCTTCTTTCACTCATTCTTTCTGGCTGAAAAAACCTATGAGCAAGAGCTAACTTTTGTAACTGGAAAACAAATTGTTCTCGAAAATAAAACACTCGTCCAAGAAACATTCAAACGAACCTCTATACCCGGAAAAATCCAATTACTTTTTAGTGGTACTTTGGCAGACAGCACCGGTGTTTTTCGGGCAATCGAACTCGGCAAAAACCTTCATGAAATTGATCCTCGCGTAGAGTTAAAAATCATAGGCTATTGTGCTCTTACCTCTACCCTTCAGCGCATCCAAAAATCAATTGGCGATCATCCCTTTATAACCCTGGTTGGAGGCCATGAACTAGTGCCACACGATAAAATTTTTGAAGCCATCGCTTCCGCAGATTTTGGAATCATTGCTTATCCTCCCTCTGCTCATATTGAGAGTCGGATACCGACCAAACTGTATGAATATCTCGCCTGCCAACTACCCATCATTCTTCAAGACTATGAACCTTGGGTAAAACTCAGCGATCGGTGTAATGCGGCAATCGTCATTCAATTTAAAGATTATAATCCGGAGGAGGTGCTGAGTAGAATAGCCACTACCTCTTTCTATACTTCCAATCCTAGAAACGTTACCTGGGAAACGGAAGAACCTAAACTATTAGAAAAAATGGCAAAAATTTTAGCCTAAAAATATTTTTAGGCTGACCTAAAAATTATACTTTTGAGAAGTTAATCCTAAAAGCATGCTTAGCCTTACGGAAGAAAACTACCTCAAAGCAATCTATCATCTCTCTGATGATGGCTCAAAATCAGTGTTAACCAATGATCTGGCCGCGGCCATGAATACAAAGGCTGCTTCCGTCACGGATATGATTAAAAAGCTCTCCGCCAAAACAGTAATCAGTTATGAGAAATACTATGGCGTGAATGTAACTTCAAAGGGAAAAAATGAAGCTCTTATGGTGATTCGAAAGCATCGGCTTTGGGAAACTTTTCTGGTTGAAAAGCTTGGCTTCAGTTGGGATGAGGTGCATGAAGTAGCAGAGCAATTAGAACATATAAACTCAACCCGATTAATTGAAAAGTTGGATGAATTCCTTGGCTTCCCTAAAGTTGATCCCCATGGAGACCCGATACCGGATAATAAAGGAAAGTTGAAAATAATGCCTATGGTGGCTATCGATCAATTAAATATTGGCTATCAGGGTAAGATTGCAGCCGTTAAGGATTCTGACTCTCAACTGCTTAAGTATTTGGATAAGATAGGTGCCAAACCAGGAACAAAGCTAAAGATCTTGAACAAGGAAGCCTATGATGAATCGATGGAAGTCTTGATAAATGATCACCGTATTTTTATCTCGAAAGAAGTTTCTCAAAACATTTTAGTGGTTGAATGATGAGAGAACAAACGGGTAGAAAGTCATTAAGCGAAGTTCATGCAAGCGTAGATGCCACCAACCGTAAAGGCATAAGAAAACTTTTTGCTTTTATGGGGCCAGCCTATTTGGTAAGTGTAGGCTATATGGACCCAGGTAATTGGGCTACCGATATTGCCGGAGGGAGTCAATTCGGATATGCGCTCATTTGGGTTCTGTTGATGTCCAACCTTATGGCGTTGTTACTGCAAAGCCTTAGCGCCAGATTAGGGGTTGTTCGCCAACTTGATCTTGCTCAAGCCTCGCGGAGTGAATATCGGCCAGCAATTAATTATTCACTTTGGCTGATGGCCGAAATCGCCATTGCCGCATGTGATTTGGCTGAAGTATTAGGAATGGCTATTGGTCTGCAACTCCTTTTTGACTTACCTCTTATATGGGGCGTATCGCTTACGGTGTTGGATACACTCATTATTTTGGTACTCCAAAGCTATGGCATGCGTAAAATGGAAGCATTTATCATTGCTTTAGTCGCAATTATAGGTGGTGCCTTCTTTGTGGAAATGATTTTGGCTAAACCTGATATGGGTCAATTGGTGACTGGCTTTATTCCTTCACTGCCTGATGACACGGCACTTTACATTGCGATTGGAATTATTGGCGCCACCGTAATGCCACATAACTTATATCTGCATTCATCTTTGGTACAAACCCGAAGAATTGATTCTTCCACCAATAAGGGAATCTGGTCAGCTATCAAATATAACTTTATCGATTCGGCAATCGCACTCAATGCTGCCTTCTTCGTCAATGCTGCTATCCTTGTGCTTGCCGCCTCTACTTTTTTTAAAGCCGGGATGTTTGAGGTAGCTGAAATTCAGGATGCTCACAAGTTATTAGCGCCTTTGCTCGGCACCGAGCTGGCTCCGCTCCTGTTTGGAGTTGCGCTCGTTGCGGCCGGACAAAGTTCAACCATTACGGGCACGCTGGCCGGGCAAATCGTGATGGAGGGCTACTTAAATTTGAGGATTGCGCCTTGGTTAAGAAGATTAATAACCCGACTGATTGCCATCATACCTGCTTACCTTGTGATTATTATCTATGGTGAACGTGAAACAGGAGCCTTATTAGTATTAAGTCAGGTGGTGTTAAGCCTTCAACTTGGTTTTGCTGTTATTCCCTTGATTCACTTCACCAGTGACAAGAGTAAAATGGGAGTATTCGTTAATAAGCCTTGGGTGCAAATGGCAGCGTGGGTTATTGCTCTTATTATTGTGGGACTAAATGTTCAACTGGTAATACAAGAAGTTTCCGGATGGCTTATATCGGCTGGTGATAATGCCTGGATTATTTGGGTGACGGTAATTCCGGTTTGCGTGGCAGCAGGTTTACTGTTGATTTATATCACCATTAAACCGTTGATTGATAAACAAAGCTCAGAAAAAGTTTCTAGGATACCCCACGGAACCGCTGTTATTTTGGGTGATTTGACTAATCCTATTTACAAACAGGTTGCCATTACAATTGATTTCTCGAATGTGGATTCCATTGCCATTCAAAGTGCTTTCGCGCAAGGCGGAAAAGATGCAAAGTACTTGCTGATACACGTAGTGGAATCTGCCGGTGCTATGGTGTATGGAAGTTCTATAGCAGATAAAGAATCAAGCTTTGATCGTGAGGCATTGAATAAATATGTAATACAACTCACTGAATTGGGGTATCAGGCCGAAATGAAAATCGGGTACGGCAACCCGAAACGAAAAATTCCAGCCATGGTAAAAGAGTTTGAAGCTGACTTGCTGGTAATGGGCGCGCATGGCCACAACTTTATTAAAGACTTAATATTTGGGACAACAGTAGACACAGTTCGGCACCGGGTAAAAATACCGGTACTGATAGTTAGAGAGCCAATTGATACAAGCCGCTGAATTTAGTAAGCATCAGGCTGCAAACTGATTCCTGATTATCTTGCGCCATGGCTCAAGGATATTCACCGGACGATACCATTGTTGCACTGGCTACACCCCAAGGCGTAAGTGGCTTGGCTGTTATTCGTCTTTCAGGAAAAGATGCAATACACATCACGCAACAGGTTTTCACAGGTAAGACGTTAGTCGATCAACCTTCTCATACAATTCATTTAGGTACGCTAACCGAAGGTGGAAAAACCATCGATGAAGTATTGGTATCTCTTTTTAAAGAGCCCAACTCGTTCACCAAGGAGAACTCGATTGAAATTTCGTGCCATGGTTCACCCGTAATTGTTAGGCAAATCATTAAACTTTTTTTGAAACGAGGAGCCCGGCTAGCCGAACCGGGTGAATTCACCAAGCGCGCTTTCATGAATGGCCGTTTTGATCTTGCACAAGCTGAAGCGGTCGGGGATTTGATTCATGCAGAGAGCGAGAATGCAAGGCAGGCTGCGCTCAATCAAATGCGAGGTGGATTCTCTAAAGAGATCAAATTTCTGCGGCAAGAGTTAATTCACTTTGCATCGCTCATCGAACTTGAACTTGATTTTGGGGAAGAAGATGTGGAGTTTGCAAAACGCAAAGACTTGCTTCAATTAATTGAAAGAATTCAAACTTACCTTGCACGACTGATTATCTCCTTTGATCAGGGAAACGTTATCAAAAACGGCATCCCTACTGTAATAGCAGGCAAACCCAACGCAGGTAAATCAACGCTCCTTAATGCATTGCTTAACGAGGAGAAAGCGTTAGTCTCTGAAATACCCGGCACTACACGGGATGTTATAGAAGATGAAATAACCTTGGGCGGTACAATATTTCGTTTTATGGATACGGCTGGACTTCGTGATACTAATGATAGTATTGAAGCCCTCGGCATATCGCGCGCGCGCGAACGCATGAGAGCAGCCTCATTGATCCTATATGTAGTTGATCTTTCTAAGGCTAGCTTGAATGAAATTATACAGGAAGATGAAGAACTTAAAGCATTGGGAATACCATACATTAAGGTAGGAAACAAGCTAGATAAAGCTCCAACACAACTTCTTAAAGAAATTGAAAATCAGGAGTTTATTCTTATTTCGGCTGCACATAAAACTAATCTTGATACACTCAAAGAAGTGATCCTTTCCAAGTTTAACATTCGCGAAGTGAAGCAAGGTGATGTGTTGGTAACGAACCTTCGGCACTACCAAAAACTAACGGAAACGCATGAGGCGTTGAACCGCGTTATAATTGGATTGGATTCAGAAATTACCGGAGACTTTCTTGCCATGGACATTCGTCAAGCACTGTATTTCCTGGGTGAGATAACGGGTGAGATTACAAGTGATGACTTACTCGAAAATATTTTCGCAAACTTTTGTATTGGTAAATAATTCTGCAGTACTTTTACATGAAGAGTTTTTTATAACTCCGTCTTTAACTAGTAACAAAAAAATAAACTAACGCATCATGGCAAAGAAATCAAAAAAAGCAGCCAAAAAAGGGAAAGCAAAACCTAAGAAGGCAGCAAAGAAATCAGCAAAAAAAGTAGTGAAGAAAGTGGCTAAGAAAGCAAAAAAGGCCGCCAAAAAAGTAGCTAAAAAAGCAACGAAGACAGCCAAGAAGGTTGTTAAGAAAGTAACTAAAAAAGCAACGAAGAGGAAAGTTGTTAAGAAGGCTGCTCCTGTTGCAATTCCGGCACCGTCACCCGTGGTAACTCCAGTTGAAGGAACTGGAATGCCCATGTAGTATTGAACTAATCTTACAAAAGAGCGACTCATGGGTCGCTCTTTTTTTTTATCGTTTCGAGTTTAAAAATTTCAACCTTTTACAATTCTTGCAAGATTCCAACTTCTCCTCCATCAGAATTGAATGAGGGGCTGAAAGAATGATAATTATTGGTAACTTGCCCGTACGGCTCATACAAGCTTTAATCAAACCACTCTATTTATGAATAACAAAAGATTACCAATCCTCATTTTAGGCGTCATTGCGTTTATTGTTGTGCTGGCGCTTTCATCCAGTTTGTTTTATACCATCAGCGCCACAGAACGGGCTGTTTTATTCTTTCCTTTTGGAAAGGGTTTGGATAGGGACAATATCGTAGGACCTGGCACGCATATGAAAGCACCCTGGAATGAAGTTTATAGTTATCGGGTTAATGAAATGTCTTCAGAGGAGAACATGGATGTGTTAGACAAAAACGGATTGTCTATTCATATCGATATCACGGTTCGTTACTTTCCCATACCAGAGAAAATAGGGTACATCCATGAGCAATTCACGACCAATTATGAAACGGTACTCGTTATCCCAGAAGTTCGCTCTACGGTGCGGCAGGTAATGGGACGATACACAGCTGAGGAAATATACTCAACTAAACGTGCGGAGGTTGAGGTTGCGATAAAAACTGAAACGGAGGCTATCTTAAACAAAAACAATGTCCATACAACAGCAGTACTGATCCGCTCAATAGCCTTGCCGGAGCAAATCAAACAAGCCATCGAAAACAAATTGCAACAGGAACAAGAGGCACTTGCATATCAATTCAGGTTAGATAAAGAAAAAAGTGAAGCCGAGCGAAAAAGAATTGCAGCCGAAGGTGAATCGCGCGCGAACAACATCATCAACAATAGCTTAACCGACAAACTACTGAAAATGAGAGGAATAGAGGCTACTTTAGAGCTCTCAAAATCTCCCAACAGCAAGATAATTGTTATTGGTTCAGGAAAAGATGGGATGCCTTTGATTTTAGGGAACAACTAATTCTGCTCAACCCATTTTTTTTAAATACCTAACCTTCTATCTTTAAAACGAAAGTTTAAATTTTTTTGATCATGGCGAAGACTGCTGAATTAATAATCGATGGTAAATCCTATACGTTCCCAATCGTTGTGGGCTCCGAGGGTGAGCAAGGTATAGACATAAGCAACTTGTTGGAATCTACGGGCACCGTTACGTTGGACTTTGGGTATAAGAATACCGGAGCTACAAAAAGTGCTATTACCTTTTTAGACGGTGATAAAGGAATCCTTCGCTACCGGGGGTATTCGATTGAAGACCTTGCAGACAAGTCATCTTTCCTGGAGGTATCTTACTTGTTGATTTTTGGTGATCTGCCATCCCCTGAGCAGCTTACTAAGTTCACAACCGATATCAAGAACCATACAATGGTTCATGAAGATATCAAGAAAATATTAGACGGATTTCCTTCCACATCTCACCCGATGGGCGTGTTGGCTTCCCTCTTTTGTGCACAGACTGCATTTTATCCGGAAGCACTTGATCCCAATCGTGCCGCTGAAGGAGTGTATCTTAGTATGATTCGCTCACTTGCCAAGATGCCAACATTTGCAGCCTGGGCTTTCAAAAATGCCGTAGGCCATCCGGTAAATTACCCTGATAATTCATTGGATTATTGCTCGCGATTCTTGAAAATGATGTTTGCGCTGCCGGCAGAAGACTTTGAAATCGATCCGGTGGTCTCATCCGCACTCGATAAGCTCCTTATCCTTCATGCCGATCATGAACAAAACTGCTCCACCTCAACAGTAAGAATTGTAGGTTCGTCTAAAGCGAGCATCTATTCATCTATTTCTGCAGGCATTAATGCGCTTTGGGGACCACTGCATGGGGGTGCTAACCAGGAGGTGATTCTCATGCTTGAACAAATTAAGAAAGATGGTGGCGATACCGACAAGTGGATAAACAAAGCAAAAGATAAAAATGATCCATTCCGTTTAATGGGCTTTGGCCACCGCGTTTATAAAAACTTTGACCCTCGCGCCAAGATTATTAAGAAAGCCGCTGATGACGTACTCGAGAAACTAGGTGTTAACGACCCAACCCTTGAGATTGCACGCAAGCTTGAAGAAGTTGCTTTACGCGACCCTTATTTTATTGAGCGTAAGTTATATCCAAATGTTGATTTCTACTCAGGTATAATCTATCGTGCATTAGGCATCCCCGTAGATATGTTTACAGTAATGTTTGCAATTGGTCGCTTGCCAGGATGGATTGCTCAGTGGAAAGAATTACGCGAGAACAAAGAACCTATTGGACGACCACGTCAAATCTATACCGGAGCGAACTTTAGACCTTATGTGGCTTTAGATAAGAGATAGAATACTTATAACAAGTATCTTTAAGGCTGGATTTATCCAGCCTTTTCTATTACAACCAAACCTCTCCTATGGCACTTACAGATGATTTTAATACTGCTGTCGTTCGTTCTAAAGAACTGACTCAACGACCTACCAATGCCGACTTATTAAGTCTTTACGCACTCTACAAACAAGCCACTGAAGGCGATGTAACGGGTGACAGACCCGGTGGCTTCGATTTCAAAGCGATTGCCAAGTTTGATGCCTGGGCAGAACGCAAAGGCATCTCAAAAGAAAAAGCAATGGAAGATTATGTGGCATTAATAAACGCCCTTCATCAAACTAAGTCTTAATTCATTTTGAATCTTTTCTATCAACCGGATATTCAACAAGGAATTCTTCATCTCAATGAGGATGAATCGCGACATGCAATAAAAGTACTGCGCATGAAACCGGGTGATCCGTTACGGATAACCGATGGACATGGTGCTTTATTTGATGCCGTGATTACAGAGGCAGATTCAAGAGCCTGTGGTTTTACAATCACTAAGAAGAGAATCTCCCCTGCCCGGTCTTTCTCCATTTCAATTGCCATCGCTCCAACCAAAAACATCGATCGCACCGAATGGTTTGTTGAGAAAGCAGTTGAGCTTGGTATTGAACAAATTCATTTTATGCGCTGTAAGAATTCTGAACGAAAGTCAATTAATCTGGAGCGGATTCAGAAAATTGTTGTCAGTGCTATGAAGCAATCCGGACAGACTTGGTTGCCAACTTGTTCAGACATCAAACCATTTCATGAAATACTTGCACTTGCCATAGATAAAAAATTCATCTGTTACGTGGATAGTGAAAACTCAGACCAACTAAAATCGCTGGCAAGGCCTAATCAGAATTATCTTGTATTAATCGGCCCGGAAGGCGATTTTCAAAAAGAAGAACTTGACCAAGCTATTCAATATGGTTTTAAAAAGGTTAGCCTTGGCATCAATCGATTACGCACAGAAACAGCCGCTCTGGCAGCGTGCCACACGCTCAATTTGATTAATTTGTAGCCAGAATTTTTATTCCTATGACTGCCTCAGAAGCTAAAAAACAAATTCAAAAACTAACCAACGAGATTAACTATCACACGGACCTGTATTATGTAAAAAATAGTACAGAGATCACAGATTTTGAATTTGATCAACTGCTGGCTCAGCTTGGTAAATTAGAAACTGACTTTCCCGATCTGCGCTTGCCCGACTCTCCTACTCAACGGGTGGGCGGTGCCATTACGAAAGAGTTTGCAACGGTTATTCATCAATACCCCATGCTCTCCTTGGGGAATACCTATTCTTCGGAAGAACTAAAAGATTTTGATGGCCGGGTGGCCAAAGGATTAGATGGCGATCCATACGAATATTTTTGCGAACTGAAATTTGATGGAGTTTCCATTAGTCTGATCTATGAAAACGGATTGTTAGTAAAAGCAGTAACACGGGGCGATGGGGTGCGGGGTGATGATGTAACCACAAACATCAAAACAATTCGAAGTCTTCCGCTAAAGATAAATGCAAAAAATATTCCTGAACGATTTGAAGTTCGGGGTGAAGTATTCTTTTCTAAAGATGCATTTAAACAGCTCAATAAGGATCGGGAGGATATTGGGGAAGAAACGTATGCCAATGCGCGTAACACTGCATCTGGTACTGTTAAGATGCAGGATTCAGCAGAGGTAGCGCGCAGGAAACTCGACTGCTATGTATACTACTTATTAGGGGTCGATAATCAAGTAGATACGCATGCTGATTCAATCCATAAATTAGAATCTTGGGGGTTTAAAGTTTCTCAAACTTATAAGCAATGCAATACGATTGACGAAGTTCTTGCCTACATCTCTCAATGGGAAAAGAAACGATTAGAACTTCCCTTAGATACCGATGGAGTTGTTATCAAAGTAAATAGTCTTGAGCAGCAATCTCAATTGGGATTTACAGCAAAGAGTCCGCGCTGGGCAATCTCCTATAAATACAAAGCCGAAAGCATTAGTACGCGGTTAAATGGAATTACGTATCAGGTAGGTCGCACAGGATCGGTTACCCCCGTAGCAGAGTTAGAACCTGTTCTGCTAGCCGGTACCACCGTGAAGCGAGCATCATTGCACAATGCGAATGAAATTGTGCGTTTGGATTTACGCATTGGCGATTATGTTTTTGTAGAAAAAGGTGGCGAGATCATCCCTAAAGTGACCGGAGTAGATTTGGAAAAACGCAATGCCAGTAACAAAGCGGTTAAGTACATCACCAGGTGTCCTGAATGCAAAACTGAATTGATCCGTAAAGAAGGGGAAGCCAATCATTATTGCCCTAATGAAAAAGGATGTCCGCCACAAATCAAAGGCAAGATCGAACATTTTATTCAACGCAAAGCAATGGATATTGATTCGATTGGTGAGCAAACCATTCGTCAGTTATATGAGTTGGGTTTTGTAAAGTCGCCTGCCGATTTATATTACTTAACCAAAGAGCACCTTCTTAAGTTGGAGAAGGTGAAAGAGAAATCGGCACAGAATATTCTCGATGGAATTTCACAATCCAAGAATCAACCTTTTGAAAATGTATTGTTTGGAATTGGCATCCGGTTTGTTGGAAAAACGGTGGCTGAGAAATTAGCGAAGCATTTCAAAACCATGGAGAACCTGAGCCGTGCTACCTATGAACAATTACTGGAAGCGCCCGAAGTAGGCGAAAAAATTGCACAGAGTGTTGTAACTTATTTTAAAGACTCAGACAATCTCCATGAGATCAAGCGTCTTGCCAAAGCCGGGCTTCAGTTTGAATCCACACAAAAAGAAGCAGAGAAATTGAGCAACCTGTTAGATGATAAATCATTTGTGATTTCTGGTGTTTTTGAAAAGTATGAACGCGATCAATTAAAAGACATGATCATTGCCAATGGCGGACGGGTACTTTCTTCTATTTCCGGAAAACTAGATTTTCTCCTGGCCGGTGAAAACATGGGGCCAGCCAAGAGAGAGAAAGCGGAAAAGTTGGAAGTTAAAATCATCTCGGAACAAGAGTTTGATGCTATGCTGGGAAAATAAAATACCAATTGAATAATTTACCTGATACTTTATTAGCTTTCGGCCATGTTTAAAATGAATTTTCTCAAAATGCGTACTAAGACTGCGCTGAAAAATAACAAAACCGAACGTTCCAGTAAACCTTATAAGCAAGCATCAACCATTGGAATCGTATTTAGTGTAGAAGACAAACAGAAACATCAGGACGTAAAGGATTTCATTCATTTGTTGGAAAAAGATGGAAAGAAAGTAACTGTATTGGAATTCCTACCAGAGAAAAAAGAGAATTATGAATTTAAGTTTGATTTCTTCACCCTACAGGAATTGAATTTTTGGGGAACTCTGGAATCACCGGTTGCCAATAAGTTTACCGATACCGCATTTGATTATTTGTTTTACCTGGATAGGGAATCGAATCCATTATTGTTAAACTTGCTGGCCCGTTGCAAAGCTCAATGCCGCATTGGGCGGTTTAATGAAGACGAGCGCGAATATTTCGAATTAATGATCGAACAAAAGGGAACTAACAAGGGGTTAATTGAAACTATGTATAGTTATACGAGCCAATTAAGATAGTATGAAGACGTTGCACGGTACAGGTGTTGCTTTAGTTACACCCATGAATGAGAGGAAAGAAATTGACTTTAAAGCGTTGAGGCGATTGCTGAATTATACTGCTGCGGGTGTAGATTATTATGTTGTGATGGGAACTACCGGTGAATCAGCAACACTAACGAAAGAAGAAAAGAAATCAGTGCTTGCTTTTGTGCTTGCCTACAATCACAAAAAATTACCTATCGTTTATGGTATTGGAGGCAATAATACGCAGCAAGTTGTTGAAGAAATAAAATCAACCAATCTGAAAGGTGTTGATGCACTTCTGTCGGTTAGTCCCTATTACAATAAACCTTCGCAGGAAGGAATCTATCAACATTTTAAAGCTGTGGCGAAGGCAGCTCGGCTTCCAGTAATTCTGTATAATGTACCCGGTCGCACGGCTTCTAATCTCACTGCTGAAACAACACTTCGCTTAGCTCGCATTAAAAATATCATTGGAGTAAAAGAAGCTTCCGGCAATCTGGAGCAATGCATGAAAATCGTTAAAGAGAAACCAGCCGATTTTATGTTGATCTCGGGTGATGATTTGCTCACACTACCCATCTACTCGATTGGCGGTGTTGGTGTAATTTCTGTGCTTGCCAATGCGTTGCCCAAAGTGTTTTTAAAAGTGAAACAAAATTTTCATGCAGGGAAATTAGTGAGTGCGCAGAATGAGCACTTCAAACTACTTGACATGAACGCACCCATGTATGAGGAAGGTAATCCGGTTGGTGTAAAGTATCTGATGAGCTTGCAAGGTATTTGTGAACCGTTTGTGCGGATGCCTTTGATGGAAGCATCTGTTGATCTTAAAAAGAAGATCAACAGGCTATATAAAAAGCTATAAACACTATCAGTTAATAGATCAGGCTTTGTCGTAAGCTGCTTTCAGAACAGCCATGTCAAGTTTGTTCATTTTTAACATCGCGGCCATTACATTGTTTGCCTTTGTGCGATCTTTATCCCCTAACAACTGACCTAAAATTGGCGGAACTATTTGCCACGACAATCCATATTTATCTTTAAGCCATCCACAGCGCGATTCCTGACCACCCGCTGAAAGTTGGGCCCACAACTCATCAATTTCAGATTGAGTCTCACAACTAACAAATAAAGAGATTGCCTCAGTAAATTTATATTGAGGCCCTCCGTTTAATGCTTGAAAAGTTTGTCCTTCCAACTGAAAGGTAGCTCCCATGATAGAACCATTTGGTCCGGGTATTTTACTGATAATTTTTGAATCCTTAAAAATGGAACAGTAGAAAGTAATAGCTTCTTCTGCCTGATTTTCAAACCAAAGAAAAGGAGTTATTTTTTGAGTGATGGCTGCCATATTTTTTAGTAGTGGGTCATTTGCTTTGTACATACTGCTTGAAATTATCAAGTATCGCTTGCCAGCCACCCCTTTGCAGCTCAATTGAATTTTCACTTTCGGCCTCAAACGTTACAACAACTTTTACACGATCTCCTAACGGTTGAAAATCATTTTTTGCTTTTCTTCCATCATTCATTATATACTCAATCCGTTTGAACTTTTCCACTTTGGTGTATGTCCCTCCAAAATCAAAACTCATACTTCCATCGCGTGCCGCCATGGTGTAGGTGAACGTTCCGTTCACTTTTAAATCATTTTCAGCTTTGGGGGTATGCCAATCCGGGGATGCATTATTCCAATGAACAATGTGTTTGGGTTCTGACCAACACTCCCAAACTTTTTCCATGGAAGATTGAATAGTTGCTCCAATTGTAATAACCGTCCGCTCTTTGGTTTCCATATTACTTTTTGTTAGATAATTTTGCTTTTTTTAGTTTAGGCATGGATAATTTCTTGTTCTCTGCCTCGACCCTATACTTTACGATTTTTGTGATTAACGAAAATGGTAACTTGCGTTCAATTGGAAATTGAATAGATCCTTTTGCGGTTTTGTATTTTGTTAACTGAGTGGCAAACACTTCTACCGCCTTGCTACCAGGATAAAATCCAATGTGCGATTTGTATGCAGCAAAATGTACAAGATTCTTACCATTCAGCTTAATGGTTGGGATTGCATAATTAATGGTCTCAACCCCCCCTATTGCCGCTTTCGCAATTGTAAGTTTTACTTCTTTTAATATTGCCTGGATATCCTTGGGAAACAGGGCAATGTATTCTGCTATTGTTTTATAGGTTCCAGTTTGCATCCTGTTAATCTATGCCGTGATTTCAGTCAAATTGTAAGTCAAAGATAAAGAGATAATCATAAGGAGGGACTGGTGCAAAAGCGACAATTAATGTGGCTTCTTGCGACAACAATTTTAAAAAAATATTTATTTCCACTACCCAAACACCAACCATATTTCCCACAGGATAATAAAAGCTGGCAATCATTTGCAAGCCAACACTAGGATCGTCACCTGATACTTTCCTCATGGAACTATACTAAATCAATAAATTCTAGAATACGATACCCTCGAAAATAGACCTAAACTCATAAACACGGTTACTCATTCTGTTCAACAAGTAAATTCATAATATCGATAAACAAGAAAGGCCGAATCAAACGATTCAGCCTTTAATTTCATCACTCAAAGAGTGATTTATTTCTCTTTATTCTTCAATTCCTGTACTTCCTGACGGATAGCCTGAGCAGCATTTTTAAGATCTTGCATACCTTTTCTGATGCGGGTACCGGCAGCGCTATTTGCCTTGTTGTAGAACTTATCTGCATCTCCTTCAAGGGATGCAATCAGAGTCTTTAGATCTTCAAATTTTTTCATTTTTATAGGATGTTTAGTTTTTAATATTGATTTCTAGTGCCAATTTAAGCAAAAACCTTTTAAAACAACCTAAAAAGCCATTTTTTTAGAACTTGGTTACTGCCACTAATTCCTCCTTTTTGTAAAAACCACTATCGAGCTTCGTTTTTAGCGCAGAAAAGGCCTTTAGAGTCTCATCAACATCTGCCAGCGTATGAGCCGCTGTCGGGATAATTCTGAACATAATAACGTCTTTAGGCACTACAGGGTAGATAACTACCGAACAAAAGATCCCATAATTCTCTCTTAAATCCATTGACATATTTGCCGCTTCGCCTACTCCACCTTTAAACAAAACAGGTGTGGGTGGGGTCTGGGTTTCATTGATCGCAAACCCTCTTTCCTTCAATCCACTTTTTATGGCTGCCATGATTTTCTTCAAGTCCGCGCGCATTTCAGGATGCCTCTTCACCAATTCTAATCTTTTTAATCCACCGATCACCAATGGCATGGGTAATGACTTGGCATAAATCTGTGAACGGACTGAGTACCGTAAGTATTTTAAGATATTCTTATCGCCCGCTACAAATGCACCTATACTGGCCATGGATTTTGCAAATGTGCTGAAATACAAGTCAATTTCATGTTGAACTCCTTGCTCCTCACCCACACCTGCTCCAGTAGCACCCATGGTTCCGAATCCGTGCGCATCATCCACAAACAACCGGAAATTATATTTCTTTTTAAGTTCAACTATCCCTTTTAAATCGCCCATGTTACCCGACATACCAAATACACCTTCGGTTATAACCAGTATTCCTCCTCCCGTTTCAGTAGCCAATTTGGTAGCCCGCTGAAGTTGTTTCTCCAGGTTCTCCATATTGTTGTGTGGATACACAAAGCGCTTGCCCATATGCAAACGAACACCATCAATGATACAGGCATGCGATTCAGAATCATAGACGATCACGTCCTTGCGATCAACCAATGCATCGATAATAGAAAGCACTCCCTGATAGCCATAGTTTAAAAGCATGGCATCCTCTTTCATTACAAAGGCAGCCAGTTGCTTCTCTAATTCAATGTGATGAACTGAATTACCAGACATCATACGGGCACCCATGGGGGCAGCAAGACCATATTGAGCGGTCGAATCAGCATCGGCCTTTCTTACTTCAGGATGGTTGGCTAACCCCAGATAGTTATTCAAGCTCCAGTTTAGTACTGTTTTACCTCCAAATTTCATTCGGGGACCAATTTCACCTTCCAATTTTGGAAAGAAGAAATAGTCATCCGGTAGATGAGAATACTTAGCCAGCGGCCCGGCTTCCATGCGCAACTTTGAAAATAAGTCAACCATTGAGTTAGATTTTTTCGTGGTTAGTGAATCAGCTTCATTCATAAGGTTTAATGCCCGAATATCAGCTAAAATTGCGGCAAAAATAAGAAAAAAGAATAAGGCTACATACATCTTCCACTAAATAGGAAGGTGATTTAATATGGCGGCTAATTAATGGTATTGATTCTTTTAGATTGTGAAGTTCAAATATTTCGCCTCTCCATCGCTTATCCTTATTATTGCTTTCCCTATTTATTCAACCAATGAGGTAGTAAATAGAGTCATTTAACATGAAGAATCATCCATGCGAAAAATAAAGAAATTATTAGTTGCCAACCGAGGTGAAATTGCTTTGCGCGTGATGCGGAGTGCTCGGGAATTAGGCATTAAAACGGTTGCTGTATTTAGTGAAATTGATCGGAATGCCCTGCATGTCCGGTTTGCCGATGAGGCTATTTGTATTGGGCCCCCTCCTTCCTCCCAATCGTATTTGGTGATGGATAAAATTATAGCTGCGGCTATACAAACAAACGCAGATGCCATTCATCCCGGGTATGGTTTCCTTTCGGAGAATGAAGAGTTTGCAGCGTTAGTTCGCGATGCAGGAATGATTTTTATCGGACCTTCACCCGAGTCAATTTTACTAATGGGCAGCAAGCTTGCAGCCAAAGCAGCGGTTGCAAAATTTAATGTTCCGTTAGTTCCTGGCACAGCTGAACCGATAACAGATATTAGTGCTGCGAAGAAGATTGCAAAAGAAATTGGCTATCCTATTTTAATTAAAGCTAGTGCCGGGGGTGGTGGTAAGGGCATGCGCATCGTGGATGAAGAAGCGGATTTTGAAAATCAAATGGAACGTGCTGTAAGCGAAGCTACTTCAGCCTTTGGTGATGGTTCCGTCTTCATTGAGAAATACGTAACCCAACCCCGGCATATTGAATTCCAGATTTTTGGTGATCAGCATGGCAATGTCGTTCATCTATTTGAACGTGAATGCTCCATTCAACGCAGGCATCAGAAAGTTATCGAAGAAGCTCCTTCTGCCATTCTAACACCTGAATTAAGAAAGCAAATGGGTGAAGCGGCAGTTAACGTGGCAAAGGCAGCCAATTATTACAATGCCGGCACTGTTGAATTTATCGTAGACGAAAATAAGAATTTTTACTTTTTAGAGATGAATACCCGGTTGCAGGTGGAACATCCGGTAACGGAGCAAATTACAGGGTTGGACTTAGTGAAACTTCAAATAAAAATTGCTGAAGGCGAAAAACTTCCTTTCAACCAAGATGATCTGAAAATAACTGGGCACGCTGTTGAAGTACGTGTGTATGCGGAAGACCCAGCGAACAATTTTCTGCCCGACATTGGAACCTTAAAAACGTATAGAAGGCCGCAAGGGCATGGTATACGCGTAGATGATGGGTTTGAACAAGGCATGACTATTCCGTTCTATTACGATCCTATGATTGCAAAGATGATTTGCCATGACGAGACGCGCGAAAGAGCCATTGAGAAAATGATTCGGGCAATTGATGAATATGAAATCACAGGACTTGAGACCACCCTTGGCTTTTGCCGGTTTGTAATGACCCATGATGCGTTTCGGTCGGGCGATTTTGATACCAAGTTTGTAGAGAAATATTTTACCCCGGATGTTTTAAAACCAATGCCTAACGATGACGAAGAAAGATTAGCAGCTATGTTAGCCACTTTTTTAAAAGAGGATAACAAACAAATAATCGATGAATCAATTCAAGTAATCAATACGAGTCTCTGGAAGAAAAATCGAGTTAATGGCTGAGATAAAACCCATTCGAGCATGGCGTTATAACGAAACGCTGAATCAGAAAATTGATGACCTCACTTCACCCTTGTTTGATGTGGTTTCGGAACGGCAGCGAAAAGCATTGTATCAGAATCCGTACAACTCTATCCATCTGTCGGTTCCTCAAGGCCCTGAGGCAGCTACAAAAGCAGGGGTATTACTACAGGAATGGAAGGAAAAAGGAATCATTGTACAAGATAAGCTGCCTTCTATTTATGTGTACTACCAATATTTTAGATTAGCCGGTGCTACCAAAGAATATTGCCGCAAAGGTTTTATCAGTCACATCCGAACGTATGATTGGGAAGATCATGTGATTTTAAGGCATGAAAATACAATTCCTAAATCTGTGAATGATCGGATTGAACTCCTTGAAACCACAGAACTGCACGTTAGTCCAACACATGGATTATATACAGATCCTTCGCATGAATTAGAAAAATATATGGATGAAGCCATCACCGCTCCGATCTATGAAGGGGAGGATTACCAAGGGGTGCGCGATGTATTGGCTGTTATCCAGGATGCGTACGTCATTCAAAAATTCATCGATTTAATAAAAGATAAAACAATTATTCTGGCAGATGGACATCATCGTTATGAAGGGTCTCTGCTTTACAAGAAAAAAAGAAAAGCTCAAAATTCTGATCACGAAGGCACTGAAGGATATAATTTTCATTTGATGTATCTGACCAATACCGAATCTGATGATTTACGAATCCTCCCCACCCATCGATTAATACAAAATATTTCAGGGTTTGATGAAAATCAGATTGTTGAAAAACTGTCCGTTGATTTTGTGATCAAAGAAATAGAAGATGCCGATACGCTAAACGAAATCATTGTCGGTAAAAAATGGGCCTTTGGAATTCTCTTCAAAAATCGAACGCTTAAAATTCGATTAAAGTCTGAGTCCTTTCAAAAAATGAAATGGAACTTTCCTGAGGAAGTGAAAGCGATAGACCTCACGGTGCTTCATTATTTTATCATTGAGAAAATCCTGGGAATACCTGGTAAAGATCAGCGAAAATCTGAAAACATTTCATTTGATCGAAGTTTTTCAGATTGTCTTACGAAAGTAATTAAAGAGGAGGTACAGATGGCTATCATTACCCAAGACATCTCCATCGAGGAAGTAAAGAAAGTGTGTGCCAGTGGATATACCATGCCTCAAAAGTCAACCTATTTTTATCCCAAAGTAATTTGTGGATTTTTATTTAGCTCCATTAAAGAACATGAATTTCAGTCGCCCACTTATTCTCGCTTCTAGTTCACCACGCAGGCAATACCTGATGAAGGAAGCTGGGTTTCAATTTGCCATTCAGGTGCCTGATATTGATGAGTCGTTTCCCCACGAGTTACCGGTAAATTTTGTACCTAAATATCTGGCTGAGAAAAAAGCGAAAGTATTTCAATCGAAACTGACCAACGAAATTGTAATTACTGCGGATACGATTGTCATACTCAATAGTGCCATCTTAAACAAACCCCGCGATCGTGGAGAAGCCATAAGCATGCTTACTCGGTTGAGCGGACAAACTCATACCGTAATTACTGCGGTGTGCCTGCTCTCCTGTGAAAAGCTGGATTGCTTTGATGATTATACCAAAGTGACCTTTAAAAAACTCACGAAAGAGGAAATTGAATTTTATGTAGACACCTATCAACCGTATGATAAGGCCGGAGCCTATGGCGCCCAGGACTGGATCGGCATGGTAGCTATAAAAAAAATTAATGGCTCATATTTTACAGTGATGGGCATGCCTATGCATTTGGTGTATTCGCATCTTAAAGACTTTTAATGCGTGAAGAAAATCCTGTCACTCGTAAAGGATCACCTTCAGCAGGATTTTCAACGTACCTATTACCTGACTGTTGGTTTATTCCTGTGCACAACGCTGATTCTTAATTATTCAATAAATCTTGAGAATGCATGGATTGATCGATACACGGGCAACCCCATTCGCATTCTATTTTACTTTCTTCTTTATGGAGTAGGCTATTATGTGACTTGCTTGTTGGTATCCCACTTCAAACTAGAAAAAGATTTTTGGCGATCTCAATCATTCTGGATTTTTTCTCTCTTTGGATTATTCCTCCTTTCGTTGGATCGGGGATTTCCGTATCAGCAGATTTTGGTAAACTCATTCCATCTGCCCTATTCTGTTTACATATGGGTATACAAGATGACTTCACAGGTCTTGTCATTCTTATTCATCTTCGCACCCCTTCTGCTATTTTACAGGAAACATGATAAAGTTGGGTCGGCATTTTATGGATTAACTGCCAGAAGCAATGTCAAGCCTTATCTGTTTCTCTGGCTTGCCTTGGCACCCGTAATCCTGTTAAGTTCCCTTCATGAGAGTTTCACAAACTATTATCCGGTATACAAAACAAACCAGGTTGCTGAAATATGGGATTGGCCGGAAATTGTTCCTGTTATTCTTTTCGAGCTATTCTATGGAATCGATTTTCTAAATGTTGAACTTCTCTTCCGTGGTTTTTTTGTTTTGGGAATGGTTCAGATACTGGGTAAGCATGCGATAATCCCAATGGTAACAATTTATTGCTTTCTCCATTTTGGAAAACCGGCCGGTGAAGCCATCAGTTCCATTTTTGGCGGGTATGTTTTAGGTGTTATTGCACTATACACCCGCTCAATTTGGGGTGGTATCCTTATTCACGTAGGGGTAGCGTGGATGATGGAAGCCGCAGCTTATGTGTCCAAACTGTTCTGAAGTGAGCTAGAAGCAATTGTTGTCGCACATTTGAAATGTCCTTCAGGGCATGCTTTGTGCCCATGCAACCCACAGGGCCTGCAACTAAGTTTTTCTTTCGTTTGAACAATGAATGATTTATCAGATAAAGGACCAAATCCAAATGACGGTACCGTAGAACAGTAAATGGCAGTTACAGGCGCATTCATTGCCGAACCAAGATGCATGGGAGCAGAATCATTTACAAAATTCATCATCGCTCCTTTCATAAGGGCGGCCGACTCCAAAAAACTTAGTTTGCCTGCCAGATTGATAATACGTGCATTCCCAACTTCCGATACAATGCGATCACATATTAGTTTATCAGATGGTGCTCCTAACAAATAAATAGGGTCAAATTGATGTGGAACTGTTTTTATGAAGTCTATCCATTGGTTAGTCGGGAACTGCTTTGTAAACCACACTGATGTTGGTGCCAGACAGAGATATTTTTCAGATTGAAATTTCCTGATCGCTTCAAAATCGTTTGGCGAAGGATAGAGTCTAGGCAACGTTCGAATTCCATCCGTTAAAGAATCAATCAATTTTTGATTTCGATCGATTTCATGCAACCCTGAATCAAGCTCATGTTTCACTTTTAGACTAAACGCAAATGACCAGGGGTTTTTTTCAAACCCAATCTTAAGTCTGGCTCCTGAAAAGGTCGTAATCAATCCTGAACTCGCAAAGCGATGAACATTAATTACCACATCGTACTTTAAGGATCGAACTTTGCTAATAAGGGTAAGCAGATTTTTTATTTTTCCCTTCTTCTTATCCCAAATCAACACATTTCTTAAATGGGGATGTTGGGTTAACAGTGTTTCATTACCCTTGCGCAGAAGAAAATCAATGGCAGCATCGGGATGCGCGGAGTGTAACTTCTCAATTATAGAAGTTGCCAGAATAACATCTCCAATAAATGCAGTTTGAATAAGTAAGAAAGACTTAGGGGACGGCACAAGACTTAAAACTTGGTTTTGTAATAATCCAACGCCTGGGTAACAATATCCATAGCAATTTTCTTCCCTTGAAAATCTGGAACGGTAACAACCTTATTCTCTAGCTTCTTATAGCTCTCAAAAAATTCCTTCAACTCGAGTTTAAAATGAGCAGCCAACTCACTGATATCATTCAGGTGTTTTGTATTGGCGTCATTTACCGCTACAGCTAATATCTTATCATCCGCTAAACCTTGATCGATCATACGCATGACTCCGATTACCCGGGCAGGCACCAAACACAAAGGTTGAATGGATTCGCGACACAAAATCATAATATCCAATGGATCGTTATCTTCGCCTAAAGACTTCGGAATGAATCCATAATTGGCTGGATAGATTACTGATGAGTATAAGACCCGGTCTAGCTTAAGAAGTCCAGTTTCCTTGTCTACTTCATACTTGGTGCGCATGCCTGTAGATATTTCAATAATTCCATTTACAAATTCGGGAGGCGCTGAACCAGCAGGCGCTTCATGCCACGGATGTTGAATCATATCAAATCAATTAAGTGTCACGAAGATACCATTTCTGGTCGAGCAAATTCAAAAACTGAACTCAATAAAAAAGTCCATCCCGAATTGGAATGGACTTTCTTCAAGCACAGAGGATTACCTTCCGCCTATTAGTTTTTCTCTTCTTTCTTTTTCTCTTCTTTCTTGATACTCACCTTTTCGCCTTCCTTCAATCTTTTTGATACAACAAGAAAAGGCCCTGTGATAACTTCAGAAGTTTCAGTTAACCCAGAGATTATTTCAATGTTGTCATAATCGCTAATACCTGTTTTCACCTCCACCATTTTCGCAACTCCGTTTTCATTTACAAAAACAACCACCTTATCCTTCTTTTCAGCAGCCTTCGGCTTACTTGAGTCTGTTACCTGAGGGCGATCGTTATCATCATCATTATTTTTAGCGTCATCACCCTTGGCACCAATTCCTTTGTCATCCGGATTGCGTGTTGTAACCGCTGCTAAAGGAACTGACAAAACGTTCTGCTTCCTGGTCGTAACAATATCAACGCTGGCAGTCATACCGGGGCGAAACGGATATTTATTGCCCTTTTTAATCAAGTCTTCGTAAGAAGATTGAAGGATTAAAATTCTTACCTCAAATTCTGTGATTGCATCGGTTGATTGTTTATCTCTTGCTGTATTTGCAATGTTGGTAACCACACCCTTGAATTGTTTGTCAATATTCCCATAAGCATCCACATCAATAATTACAGAATCACCGTAATGCACACGAACAATGTCGTTTTCATTTACATTAACCCGCACTTCCATTATATTAAGATCGGCAATGCGCATCATTTCAGTACCGGTCATTTGGGCAGTTCCTACCACTCGCTCTCCTTTTTTAACATTCAACTTAGAAACCACTCCCTTCATTGGTGCGAGAACGGAAGTTCTACGAAGATTTTCGCGAGCCTCCTTAACTCCTGCTTCGGTGCTGTTAACAATAAACCTTGCAGCTTCCAACGATTGCTCTGCCGACTTAAGATCGTTTTTGGCAATCTTAAAGTTCTGTTGTGCCAGTTGCCAGTCGGACTCGGATATCACTTTCTCACTCCATAATTTTTCCTGACGTTGGTAATCTTGCTCGGCACGTATATAGGTTGCCTGAGCGCGTGCTAACGAAGCTTTCGCAGATTCCATATTTGCCTGCTGCTGACTCAATCCTGCTTCTGATCGTTCCAATTGACTTAACAAAATATCAGGTCTGATTTTTACAAGTACCTCCCCTAGTCGAACTGAATCACCATCCTCCACCGCTAACTCAATAATTTCACCCGATACCTCAGGAGCCAATTTAACTTCTGTTACAGGCTGCACGGTTCCTGACGCACTCACTTTCTCAGTGATGGAGACCTTTTTGGCCTTCGCCACCTCAACTTCTATTGTCTTTGGTTTACCAATCCAGCCCTGCGATTTACCGATTATGAGAAATATTATGAGAAATGCTACTACACCAATACCGATGTACAATAACTTATTCGACTTTTTCTTTTGCTTTGCCATTAGAGTTTAGATATTAATATTCAATTGGTTTTCCCTGATAAAAATCCAGCACCTTCTTTTTGAAGATGAAATCATATTTCGCTCGCACTAAATCTGATTCTGCCTGGAAGAGCGCATTCTCCGCAGTTTGATATTCTACAAAATTTACAGCGCCAAAATCGAAGCGTTGTTTTGACATGCGAAATGCTTCTGTTCGGGCCTTCACCTGTTTCATTGCCGATTGATAGGTTTTTGCTGCAGCGGAGGCATCATTAAACGCAGACTCAATCAGTTGCCGCAATTGATTCTCCGTATCCTTTAAATTGATAGTTGCTTGCTCATTTAAAATAATGCTCCGCTGAACGTTAGCCCTGGTCGAGTATCCGTTAAAGATTGGAATTTGCAAACTCAAGGATGCCGAACGGGCAATGTTATTCTTTATTTGATCTGAAATGCCATACCCATCAACTGTTGTACCTGATGGTACCTGAGTATCTCTGAATACAGGGGTGTTTGATCCTTGCACATACCCAACCTGCACCGCTTGTATGGTGGGGGCTCCTCCATCAGCAATAAAGCGGGCACGATCAGCCGCACTCGAATAGTTGCTAAATAAGTTTCCGTTTAAGCTCAAGCGTGGATATAATGATCCTCGTGATACCTTTACATTCAATAACGAGCTTTGAAGTTTAATGCGCGCACTTTTCACCTGAGGCAAAATTTCATAGGCAGCTTCATAAACCTGCTCAGGGGTTTCTGTCATTACCAATTCACTTTCAATATCCAGTTGTGGCACTTCAATGTCCATAGTGGTTGCGGCAGGCAACTGTAAAGCTTGTTTTAATTGAAGGATCGAGATGTTTAATGTGTTTTCTCTATTAATCTGATTTAGTTCGTTAGTAGCTTGTTGCGCTTCAAGATCAAGTACATTCCCTATAGGAACTGAACCTGCTTCAGCGAGTTTTCGTGTTCGTTCTAATTGTTGCGTTGTGGTGGCTAATTGCGACTCTGCGTTTTGCAATAACTCTTTATTGAAAATTACGCTTGTGTAGAGAGTGATCACATTTAAAATTACGTCATTCTTTGCCTTATTAAAGTCCTCGGTTGCCGCATCGTTATCTAAACTACTTTGCTTGTACGTATTGAATAACCTAAATCCATTGAATAAAAGAAGGGAGGTGCTCGCATTTACGTTGAATGAATTAATTCGCTGAGTAATAAACAAGTTGGTGGTGGGGTCAATACTTCTACCCCAGTTATAGCCAAATGAACTACCCCCATTTAGCGTTGGCAACAATTGATACTTTGACTGGCTTAGATTAACCTGACTAGTCTCTACATCCAGAAGACTCCTTTTAACATTCAAATTGTTTTGCAAGGCATAGTCAATACACTCCTGCAACGTCCATACTTTTCTATCCTGTGCATGCGCGCAAATACCCGTGATTAATGCCAGGGTTACAAAAATTACTCTCTTCATCATAGGTTATAAAACAATATCCGGTATATAAATTACTTCTTTGACCCAACTTAGACTCCTGAGATAGTCAAATGTTACAGTTTTTATCCCTGAGTCCATCTCTATTACTAAGCAAGCCATGTCGTTTTTCCCTTTACGGGAAACAGACATGGTAGCAATATTGCAATCATCATGTGCCAACACATTAGCTATAAATGCTATACTGCCTTTTGTATCATCGGCAAAAATAATAAGAGTATGCAGGCTGGCAGAAAAATCTGCCTTAAATCCATTTACTTCTGCAATGTTAATAATACCACCGCCCTTACTCTCACCTAATACTTCAATGGCTCGTTTCCCCTTAACCAACTTCAACCGAATTGAATTGGGATGGAGGGCAGATGCATTACCCACTGATCTAAACTGGTACTTTAAGCCCGTATGGTCAGCCAGCTCTAAAGACTGACGGATTCGTATATCATCCGTTTTTAGATCCATTAACCCGGCAATAATAGCGCAATCACTTCCATGCCCCTCGTAGGTTCTGGCGAAGGAATTGTAGAAGGTAATATCTGCTTGTTCGGGGATATCACCCAGTATTTTTATGGCTGCTCGTGCAATCCTCACTACTCCTGCTGTATGAGAGCTTGATGGACCGATCATCACGGGACCGATCATATCAAAAATGCTACTCTTTTCAGCCATACGCGGTTAATAACGGGGATATTGAGAAAAGGATTTCTTTTGAGGGTATTATGTCCCCCAATAAGGGTATTTTTTACTAAACCGCAAAAATAGCTGTTTTGAGTAATGATCTCTCATTAAAATCAATTTTTCCCAACAACTCTTAGGCGCTAAACCAATAGGTAAGCTTTATAACAAAAGCTCTGTTCTTAGGGGTGAAATTGGAATAGACACCCGTATTCTCGAATGTATAGAAATAATTATCTGTGTAAACGATAAATAAATCTGACACAGGCTTAAACCTCCACTGAAACCGTGAATTGATATTTATATTCTTGTATTGACTGTTGTATTGAAAATAACTGGTAAAGAAGACAGATCGGGTGAGTGTTAAATCTAATCGGGGACCTATTAAATAAATGTTAGCACTTGTATAGGGTTCTGGTAGTTTAATTTGGTTATACCCTATGTCCACAGAAAAAATCCCATAAGGTTGAAACCGGTAATTAAAAATTCCGGTAACGGAATGCCTAGTTCCATTAAAATACTGACCTATTACGGCTGTACCTTCATAGGTAACTAGCTTACGGGGATCCGATTTGTAACTGACGGTGGCATTTCCATAGGTATAAGCACTACCCTTCAGGATCTTTGTCGCATTATCTTCCTTTGGAGAATTGGTTGGGTCAAAATCATTAAACAGAAAAGTATAAACATTCTTATAAGTAGCTTCAAGCGTGGCCTGACTCTGAAACGTGATCGCATATCCATAAGTCAATTCGTGATCAGTATATCCAAATTCATCATCCCAAATAAAAGCCAGATCCCATGTTGGTCCGTGATTATTTATAGTGGCAGATTTTGGATACATGAAATAAGCACCCGATGGTGAAATGCGTTTGTATCCATTGCGGGGTACGTAGCCAATGGCCGGAGTATAGTTGGTACCAATAATTTGATGATACCAGTTTATGCTAAGTTTTCGGGAACTGTAAATTAAGCTATACCCATGTGCAAACTCATTAGACGGATTTTGTTCGGTAAATTGCTTGTGAAAAAACATATTACCTGTCCACTTATTATTCAGGAAACTATAATTGTAATCGAGGCCTGCCACCCGGTTAAAATTATATCCACCCAAACGAAACGAAGTTGAGTCAGTGCTAAACTGTTGTTGATTTACAAAAATGGCTCGCAAGTTTGAGTTTGTTCCAATTCTTCGCTGAAGGGTTGCAACTGTATTATTAAAGGAAGGAATCTTAGATTCTTTAATCTCAGCGGTCTGCATATTTAAAAATCCAACCCGCCAAGATTTGTTTATGTTACCGCTAAGCCTTACTCCAAAATTAATTTTGTTCTGAACATTTAGGCCTGTGTTAGGATCACGCGTAATACCAAGTCTTCGCGAAAAGAAGGGTTTTGCATAAATATGACCGTAAGACGAAAACAAGTCTGCATTCTCTAAAAAGAATTGCCTGCGTTCAGGAAAAAATAATTCAAACCGATCAAGGTTGGTTACTTGTCTATCCACTTCAACTTGCGAAAAATCGGGATTAATGGTTAAATCTAAATTAAGGGATGAGGTAATTGCAATCTTTGCGTCCCCACCAAAATCTGTAGTTTGTTTCTGTGGTTCGTCAGTTTGGAAATCGCGAGACATCTGCCCCTTCGCATATGGTATTAAAGAAATATTTGAACCTGGTTTTTTAGGAGGCGTATCCCAAATCATTTCGCCCGTATAATTTAAGTTGCCTGGTTCAAAAAATCGAGGAGTTAGGGGCCAAATAGCTCGTTCATTTTCCTTGCTATCTTGCCTATATAACTTAACATTCCATCGATTGCTCTCTCCTTTAAATCGAAGGGTTTTAAAAGGAATAGCCAACTCAACGGTCCAATAGCCATCGTGAATCTTTGTTTCCGAATACCATTTGTTGTCCCAGGATAGATCTAAATCCTCTCTTCTTAGATACCCATTGGCAATAAGGCCTTCACGTTGCACACCAGCCGGACTTAGGCCAAAGAAAAATGCATTGGTTACATCCTGAAATGGATCAAGAATAACCGCTATTCCATCTAATCCTGCCCCTCTAAAATCTCTTCGAAGGGAGGAAATCACATACCCACCTTTCACGTTGTCATAGGCTACGGCACTGAAGTACAAAAAATCATCGTCATAGGTTGCGCGAAATTCAGTTTTTAACACAGAGCGTGAAGTATCATTTGGAAATTGCTGAAACAGATCTGAAATTACTTCTGCATCGCGCCACACTAATTCGTCAGGCACTCCATCCAACTGAATTGATCCTGTGGCACGTTTAATATTGAAAGTGGGTCTTTGCTTTTGACTTTGTGCAATATTTGTAAATAACACAAGACAAAGAAATACGTAAAGTAATCTCATCAAAACGATTTGATGCTAAATACATAAAATAGTAAAGCACAAAAATGGTATTGTGAGCAAGAGGAGAAAATCCCTTTAAACGGCAATTGGTGCTTTGATGGAAGGATGAGATTGATAGTTCACAATTTCGAAATCCTCGAAGGCATACTCAAATAAACTAGCTGGTTTCCTTTTAATGGCTAATTGTGGTAATGCAAACGGTTGTCGTTCCAATTGAAGTTTAGCCTGATCTAAATGATTAGAATACAAGTGCACATCCCCTCCTGTCCAGATAAATTCACCGGGCTTTAGATCACATTGATGCGCCACCATTTCTGTGAGTAATGCATAACTGGCAATATTAAAGGGTACTCCTAAAAAATAATCAGCACTGCGCTGATAGAGTTGACAGGAAAGCTTTCCATCGGCTACGTAAAATTGAAAAAGTGCATGGCAGGGAGGCAGCGCCATCTTATCCACTTCTGCGGGGTTCCATGCCGACACAATATGTCTGCGCGAATCGGGCTTTGTTTTTATTTGATGTACTACCTGAGCCATCTGATCAATCTTTCTTCCATCCGGTGCTGGCCAACTACGCCATTGACTTCCATACACTGGACCCAAGTCTCCATTTTCATCCGCCCATTCATCCCATATAGAAACACCATTCTCTTTCAAGTATTTAATATTCGTGTCTCCGTTCAAAAACCATAGCAACTCGTAAATAATAGAACGCACGTGAAGTTTCTTGGTGGTTACCAACGGAAACCCGTCCGATAAATCGAATCGAAGTTGTCGTCCAAAGACAGATAATGTGCCCGTACCGGTGCGATCGGTTTTACGGGAGCCTTCTTCAAGAATTTCGCTAAGCAAAGTGAGGTATTGACGCATGTAAGAAACTTTGATGCAAGTACGGGGTTCTGTTAAATAAAAAAAAGCCTTCCCTGTTCTGGGAAGGCTTTTGAAATCAAAAGGCAGAAACTAATTATCCGCCTTAACCTCGATTGTTTTGGACTGACCGTTGATCGTTATTGTCACTAGCTTATCACATTCACCAGTTCCATAGTCAATAGTGATTACCTTGTTTTCAACCGTTAATACTTTTGTGCCTTCAACGGCCATAAAAATTTTATTGGAAATTGCACACTGACGCTTGTAGACCAGCGGTTTAGTGATTTCCACCTGGTAGGTTTTTTCATTGCGGTTAGTTCCGGCCGATGTTCCATCGACAATCCATTGATCTGTTAATGGGTTGTTACCGCGTACCCATTCCCGTGTGTGGTTCACTTCACGGGTGGCTGAAGATCCATCAGGCCAGGTAGCCTTTCCACCAACCAGTACAATTGAAAACTTAGGGTTGCTTTCAATACTGCCAGATACATTTGTAACAGTGCGTGTTCCTTCTATCTTAATCCCATTAATAAAATACTCCATGAAGGTGGTTATGATTTTTGAGCCCGGTAAAAAGCGTTTGCCCACGAATTCTACTTTAATTTTTCCTTTACGAACATTACCTCTGGCATCTGTGCAGCCTTCACCAAAATTAATAATAATGAAACCGTGAGGTTTATCTTGATTATTATCATTTGCAAATTCAAATGTTACCGTTGCACAGTTGAAGCGATGATCACCATCAGGTTTAACACCCTCTCTTCCGCTTGAAGACTCCCTTCCACCACTCGCTGTTGAGGCATCCACAGCCACAGCCAGTGTTGCCATGTCATCAGCGTCTTCAAAATAACCATCTGTGGCCGCTTCATTTTCAACATTTTGCGAATCACTGGTCGCTAGATTAAAATTCTCATCATTACATGAAGAGAGTATTACTAGAAAGACGACTAGTAAGCTTGATAGACTTTTTAAATGGATTTTTTTCATAAGGTTTTTAAGTTAATTGCTGCTTTGAGTGCTAAATCACTGAAAAGTTTAATTGGTAACTAAAATATTTTTCTATCTATGCAAGAATGCCGTAATTCGGCATAATTAACCCCTAAAAAAATGAAGAAATACCTACAACTTTCAGTTATTCCACTTCTGTTCTTTGGATTGTCACTCGCTGGTGTGGCTCAAGAAAATGTTTTTAAAATCAATATTTTCAGTCCTGTAGTGAAAACCCTAAACGTCTCTTACGAAAGAAAATTAAGTGCAACAGGTAGTTTTCAACTGGGATTCTTTTACACAGGCTATAGTACGGATGGCACAAAGTTTTCAGGAATTGGGATTACCCCAGAGTATCGCTTTTATCTTTCCGAGACCGAGGCTCCACAAGGCGTATATGTAGCTCCATTTATCAGATATCAGAATTTTAAATTAGAGGAAGAATCTACCAATGATAAGGGAACATTATCGATGTTTGGTGGTGGTCTTATTATTGGTAAGCAATGGATTTTTAAGGAAAAGATTTCATTGGATATTTTTATCGGACCATCCTACTCAAGTGGCAATGTGAAAGTTGATAGTGGCCAAGATAGCTTTGATACAGGTGTCTTTGATGGATTTGGCGTGCGCACAGGTGTTACGTTGGGCTTCGCTTTTTAATTAATTACATTTAATATTGATAAAAGGCTGCTGGTATGCAGCCTTTAGTTTTATTGTACCTTTGCGAGATGAGGTTGAAACCAATACTAGTTGGATTGTTTATTTATCTTGGAGTAATTCCTTGCTTAGCACAACCTACCATAAAGATTGCCAAGCTGAAGTATAATGGCGGGGGCGATTGGTATGCAAACAAAACTGCGTTGCCTAACCTGATTACCTTTTGCAACCAAGAACTTGGGATGATGCTTAATGCGGACGAAGAAATTGCTGAAGCGGGTAGTCCTGACTTGTTTGATTATCCCTACCTTTATATGACGGGCCACGGTAATGTGGTTTTTTCCAGTAGTGAGGCGCAGAACCTAAGAAACTATCTTATTGGGGGCGGCTTCCTTCATGTCGATGATAACTATGGGCTCGATAAATTTATTCGCCTCGAATTAAAAAAAGTCTTCCCTGAACTTGAATTGATCGAGGTCCCTTTCTCCCATCCGATCTATCATCAGAAATTTAACTTTCCGAACGGCCTACCTAAAATTCATGAACATGATGGCAAACCGGCCCAGGGGTTGGGACTTTTTTATGAAGGCAGGTTAGTTGTTTTCTATTCGTATGAATGCGATTTGGGGAATGGTTGGGAAGACCCCCGCATCCACAACGATCCGGAAGAAAAGCGTCAGCAAGCCCTTAAAATGGGTGCCAATATTCTTTCCTACTGCTTTACAAGCAATTGATTTACAATAATTTACTAAAACGTTAGGAAGCTATTTTGATTTTTATAACTAAGTTATACGTTTTACAACGTAATCAATAGTTGAATCATGAAAGAACTTACCAAAGCCGAAGATCAGATTATGCAAGTGTTATGGAAACTTGAAAAAGCATTTGTAAAAGACATTGTTAAACAATTACCCGAACCCAAACCAGCTTACAATACGGTATCTACCATCGTGCGGATTTTAGAAAAGAAGGGATTTATTGGCTACAAAGCGTTTGGTAAAACACATGAGTACTTTCCGCTTATCGCGAAAGAGAAATATACTCGCTTCTACCTGAACAACATGATCACTCGATATTTTAATGGCTCGTTTCAAAATCTCGTTTCTTTTTTCGCGAAAGACAACGGAATGAAAGTTCAGGAAATCGATGAACTCGTACGAGAGCTCGAAAAAATTAAGACCAAAAAACCAAGAACACCTTCTTGAAATTATTTAATTGAGGCAAACCTGGGTTGATTTTCTTTTATGTAATTTTTTAGCTTCTGTTGCAATGTGAATGGAGCCCGGCAAAGGGCAAAAGCCAAATTGTAAGACAACGCCTGGTTGTACCTATTATATTTAAGCTCGGATAATCAGGATTTCTTAAATCATGGTTTACAGCGCCTGAGGGTATCAAGCACTGTAAACTTTATTAGTTGCCCAACACCTCTTCCAACTTCTTATCGAGCGCTGAGCCTCGTAAATTTTTAGCTATGATTTTGCCTTGAGGATCAATCAATATTGAAAAAGGGATTGCATTGATGTTGTAATCTTTTGCGGCCTGTGAATCAAAATATTTAAGATCAGACACATGGGTCCATACTAAGCCATCTTCAGCAATGGCTTGCATCCAATCCGCTTTGGTACGATCGAGCGATACCCCAAATACTTCAAACCCTTTGTCTTTAAATTTATGATAGGCCTTTACAACATTGGGATTTTCCCTGCGACACGGTCCGCACCATTTTGCCCAGAAATCCACCAGAACATATTTTCCTTGTAAGGACGAAAGCGCTATGGTCTGACCATCGGGATTGGGTAATGCTATTTCAGGTGCCGGTTGACCGATAGCAGTCACTTTCATTTTCTCCACCATATCCACAAACTCTTTCGTATAGTTTGAGTTTGGCCATGCACTTTTAAACTTCTCTGCAGAAGAAACATAGAGGTCAAGATACTTATCCCGATCTAATAAATTATTCTGCTGGAGCAGATTCATTAGGCCAAGCGATGCAGGTTGGTCTTTCAATATAGTTGCAACCTGATCATATCCCTTCTCAAGATTACGCATGTAGTCCCCTTGTAACTCAGCTATACGAGCCATATCATTATTGGATGAGGCCAAGGAAAACTCTGTCTGTATGGTCATCATCTCAGGCGATTCCTGCGTGCGCTGCATAATGCCCTGCACGTTAGTAATCAGATCCTGATCAGGCGATCCAAGTACCGCAGCATACCCGTTCTGATTGTTCCCATCCACATTTATTTCGATGTCTGTTTTATCAAGGATAAAATTGAGCATCTGCTTATTATAAAAATTGATTTGATAATAGCCCGGTTCTGATAAACGAAGTGTTTTCCTGAATGTGTAATTACTTTTCAACGCAACGGTATCTTTTTCTCCTAACCCATCAAGATTGATTTTTTGAATAGATATCTCACCGGTTTGTGGAAAGCCTACCTTTCCCCGAATTGTAACATCCCACCCTTCTTGCCCCTGTATTTTACCACACCCCAGCATAATGGCTGAAGCTAGCAGGACCACTATTATCTGAACACTGATCTTCTTCATATTCATAATCTCAACTCATTTTTTTAATTAATAATTCTGTAGTGACCTTAGGGTCTGCTTTTCCTTTCGTGCGCTTCATCACTTCGCCCATAAACATAGTGATAATTGCTTTTTTTCCTTTCTTATATTCCTTCACCTTTTGCGGAAACTCGCTAATCACTGCCTCTACAACGGGGAGAATGGAATCCTCATTGCTGTCCTGAATCAAATTTAATTCCTGAGCCAGGATGAGCGGTAATTTTGTTGGGCTCATAATCAACTCCGGGAATAATTTTTGCGCAGCAACTGCAAAATTCAATTTTCCCGCATCAATCAATGAAATAACTGCTGCCAAGGTTTCTGGCGAAAGCGGCAACTGATTGGCGGCAAGATTTGCATCATTTAACCACGACTTCACCGGCCCCATCAACCAGTTTGATACGGCCTTAAAGTTTTGAGTGTGTTTGCAAACTTCTATAAAATAGAACGCCATCTCTCTCGAGTCAGTCAGCACCTGCGCATCATAAGCGGGAAGTTTGTATTCCAATATAAATTTTTGTTGCAACTCGCGCGGCAATGCGGGCATCGATTTTCGCACTTCTTCGAGCCATGCTTCTGATACTTCCATCGGACTCAAATCCGGATCGGGAAAGTACCGATAATCATTAAGCTCTTCCTTCGTGCGCATGCTATATGTAAGTCCGGTATGGGCATCGAATGTGCGCGTTTCTGAGACAACCGCTTCACCCTTTTCTAAGATTGCAAATTGCCGCTCGGCCTCATGATCAATGGCGCGCTGTACATTGCGGATGGAGTTCATGTTCTTGATCTCTACTTTCTTTCCAAACTCGTTAGCGTCTTTCAACATTAATGAGACATTGGCATCGCAACGCAGCGAGCCTTCTTCCATATTGCCATCGCAAATTTCGAGATAGCGAACCAGTTTACGGATTTCAGTTAACAACGCATAAGCTTCCTCAGAACTTCGCAAGGCAGGCTCGGTAACTATTTCAATTAACGGAACTCCCGAACGATTCAGGTCGATCAAGGTATCAGACTCACTATCCAAGTGAATTGATTTTCCTGCATCTTCTTCAATGTGAATGCGGTTTAATGGAACTTCGATCTCTCCTGCCTTGACCGTGATAGGAATAAATCCACCCACACAAATTGGGGTGCGATCTTGAGTAAGTTGGTAGCCTTTCGGCAGATCGGGATAAAAATAATTCTTGCGATCAAAAATCTGCCAGCGCGAAATTTTTGAGTTACACGCCATGCCCATCTTCATAGCAAACTCTGCGGCTTGCTTATTTAATTTAGGCAACGTGCCTGGGTGGGCTAACGTAATGACACTTAGATTTGTATTGGGTGCATCACCATAAGCAGCAGAATCACTGTTATAGATTTTGCTTTTCGTTAACAGTTGGGCATGAACTTCTAAGCCAATAACGAGTGTGTACTTGTCTAGAATCTCTTTCATTTTTCTGATGACGGCCTTTTCTTTTTCAATTCCTCAATGTCAATCTTATCAACTTCTCTTGCAAGAGCCGCTTTGTTTTTAAAAGATCATTGCATGAGATAATGTTAATCTTATTATCATCCAGCTCAATTTGAGTCGCAGATTTATAAGATTCAATAAATGAATCTATCCCAGCAATGTTTGGTAAAAATTCAACTTTAAACGTATCGAAGGGTATTCTTAAAAAAGTCTTCTTAGAATCAAAAACAAGATTCTTTAATTCTCTTGTTTCAATATTTAGTTCATCCAATGCGGTAACTAATCTTAGATAATTTTCAATAGTTGGCCGATACCAAAAATCAACGTCTTGTTTAATTTCTGGTCTTCCAGAATAACCCGCTCCTGAAATTCTTTGAAAACCATAATAGCCTACTACCACACCACCTATCAATAGGTATTCCACGTGCTGATTATTCAGCGCCAGGCAGATTTTTTTTAGTGAATCCCGAATTTCGTTACTAATCATTCCGATTTAAACTTCAATTCAATCCACTCAATTCCTTCATTCGTTGCCTTCTCTAGCTTATTATTTTTGTTCAATGTTGCATAGAAATCGAGCAGGTTAAGGCATTGCATTAGACTTTCAACAGGCGAAATAGAGTCTTCCACCATGCTTAGCTTCATTTCTTCAACTGAAGTATAAACTTCAATCTTCATATTGTTAAAAAATTATTGCAACAATTTACGCGATTTTTCAATAACAGAATTTAATCCCTTCAGGTTTTTACCCCCAGCAGTCGCAAAGAATGGTTGTCCACCTCCACCCCCATCAATCTCTTTCCCCAATTCCTTTACCAGGTTGCCAGCATGAAATTTATTAGTGGTTGCTAACTTCTCTCCAATCATAACACATACCTGTGGTTTACCATGCACATCGGCAGCCAATATCAGTAGTAAATCCTCAAATTGATTTCTTAACGCATAAGCAATATTTTTGAGCGCATCTGAATTAGGCACACTTACTTTTTCGAGTATCAATGTATACCCTTCGTGCTTGTGCGCCTTTGTGGCAAGTGTGTCTTTAATTTGATTGGCGCGCTCCTGATTTAGTTCTTCCAACTCTTTCTCTAGCGAGTGTCTGTCTTCCAATAAACTTTGAAGTGAGGCTGTAATATCTTTAGGATGCTTCAACATGCTTTGTAACTCCTGCAATACACTCAGGGAATGATTGAGGTATTCAAAAGCCCCTTCACCCGTTACCGCTTCAATTCTGCGAACGCCTGCAGCCACGGAGCTTTCCGTTACAATTTTTAGTAATCCAATGTGTCCAGTTGCTGGCGTATGCGTACCTCCGCAGAGTTCCACCGAAAATTTCGGATCGAAGGTGATCACCCTAACAAAATCGCCATACTTTTCGCCAAACAAGGCCATAGCGCCTAAACCCTTAGCTTGTTCAATGGGAACATTACGCTTTTCATCTAATCGAATGTTTTCACGAATTTTCTCATTGACAATTGTTTCAACTTTAGCGATCTCTATTGAAGTCAAGGCTGCAAAGTGAGAAAAGTCGAAACGTAATATCTTTTCATTTACCAAAGATCCCTTTTGCTCAACATGCTTTCCTAGTACCTGTCGAAGGGCAGCGTGAAGTAAGTGTGTGGCTGAGTGGTTGCTGGTGGTACGAGCACGTTTACTTTTATCAACCTGCGCATGGAAGACGCCACTTAAACTTTCAGGAAGTTTTTCAATGTAATGAACAATCAATTCGCTTTCCTTCCTGGTATCGGTAATAAAAACTTTCTCGTTAGCATTTTCAATGAACCCGGTATCTCCTACCTGGCCACCGCTTTCTGCATAGAAAGGCGTTTTATTAAACACTAACTGAAAAAGTTCCTTATTCTTTTGCTTGATCTTGCGATACTTGACAACCGTAAGCTCGGATTCCAGTTGTTCATACCCAATAAATTCAGGCTTTACATCTGCGCCAACCAAAACCCAGTCTCCCGTTTCTTTGGCAGCGTCCACTTTTGAGCGAGCCTTTTGTTTCGCCATCTCCTCATGAAAGCCTTTTTCATCCACACGAATACCACGTTCGCGTGCTATTAATGAAGTTAGATCGTAAGGGAACCCAAACGTATCGAAAAGTTCGAAGGCTTCAATCCCAGTTATGTTATTCTGGAAATTTTCAATTCGTTTTAATCCTTTCTCCAACGTCCTCAAAAAAGAAATCTCTTCTTCCTGAACAACTCGCGTTACATAATCTTGTTGCGAATTCAATTCTGGAAATACATCTCGTAATTGATTGGCTAACAAGAACACCAGCCGATGGATAAAAGGCTCTTTAAAGTTTAAATACGAAAATCCATAGCGTACTGCTCTACGCAAAATTCTCCGGATCACATATCCGGCTCCGGTATTACTTGGTAACTGCCCATCCGCAATTGCAAATGACACCGCACGAATGTGATCGGCCATAACACGAATGGCTACATCGGTCTTTGCATCCTCACCGTATTTAACATGAGCCTGAATGGCAATAAATTGAATAAGCGGACTGAATACATCCGTATCGTAATTAGAGGTTTTTCCCTGAATGGCCATGCACAACCGCTCGAAGCCCATGCCGGTATCCACATGCTTATCGGGTAACGGTTCAAGTGCGCCAGACGCCAATCGATTGAATTGAATAAATACCAGATTCCAAATCTCCACAACTTGTGGATGGTCGCTGTTCACTAAATCTTTACCGGGAGTTTTCTTAACCTCGGCATCGGGCCGCAAGTCAATGTGAATTTCTGAACACGGACCGCATGGACCTTGCTCACCCATTTCCCAAAAATTATCTTTCTTGCTGCCGTGAAGAATTCGTTCTTCTGCTATTACCTGTTTCCAAAGTTCCTTGGCTTCTTCATCTACCGGAAGGTTATCACTTCTATCACCACCAAATACAGTAACATACAATCTGTCTTTAGGAAGTTGATATACCTCAGTCAATAATTCCCACGCCCAACCGATTGCTTCTTTCTTAAAGTAGTCGCCAAAACTCCAGTTACCCAGCATTTCGAACATGGTGTGGTGATACGTATCCAACCCAACATCTTCAAGGTCGTTATGCTTTCCGCTTACGCGAAGACATTTTTGTGTGTCGGCAATGCGTTTGCTGGCGGGTACTGAATTGCCTAAAAAGTAGTCTTTGAACTGCACCATACCCGAGTTGGTAAAGAGCAAACTCGGGTCATTTTTTAGCACTAAGGGGGCTGAGGGAACTATTTTGTGACCTTTATTTTCAAAAAAATCAAGGTATTTACGTCTAATTGTTGCTGAATCCATCAAATCTAAGGGAATTTTAACTTCTGACTCCGGGGTTTTCTATATATTTATAGGTTGTAACCCTAGATAAACGACAAAATTAATCCGCTTAGGATCAATATGAAAGGAAACAGTGAATTTAGAAAAGTATGTAGTAATGGTTTTTCATCCATTGAATTCATTGTTGATTAGAACATAATGGCTGCTGCAAAATTTCAATACAATAATAAGACGTTGCGCTTTGAGCAGGTGAAAATCTCCTACTTCTCGGTGCTGCTTTCTGTATTGAGTTACCTCACGTTCGGCTTATTCTTTTTTGTTGGGTTAGTGCTGCTTCAAAATTTCCTGATTGAAACTCCCGTTGAAAAGAGGTTACGGACAGAAAATAAAGCACTGGAGAAACATAAGTTGTTGTTGACCTCGCAACTTACCCAATCCAACCAGCAGCTCGCAGAATTAAAAAGTAAAGACCTTACACTCTATCAAAAGTTATTTGAAACCAAGCTTGCGAAAGAATCCTCGCCTGTTTATCCGGAAAGGGAGCAATTGTTGATGGCAGGGGCTGGAGACTTCAATGAATCCATCGAGCAGTTAGGGCAACGGTTTTCTGAATTACTTACTGCAGCGCAAAAGACGAGCAGATTTTATCAGGCCAGGGCGAGTGTAAAAAAAGAAGATGTGGGGATGCTCACGTCAATACCCTCTACGGCTCCTGTCGAAAATTTCGAAGTTTCAAAATTAGTTTCAGGGTTCGGAATTCGGATTAATCCCTTCCATAAAGGCCAATATCATCATGATGGCGTGGATATCGCTTCTCCTCGCAATACCCGGGTACTTGCATCCGCTCCGGGACGTGTAATCTTAACGAAGCGAAGCGACCTGATAGCCGGGTATGGCAATTTTGTTGAGATTGATCATGGCAATGGATATGTAACACGCTATGGCCACCTGGAAGAGATCATTGTAAGACAGGGTCAAGTCCTCAAGAAAGGACAAATACTTGGTTCAGTGGGCTCAAGTGGCGGTTCCATTGCACCACACCTTCATTATGAAGTTACACTGGATGGCAAAAATCTAGATCCCGTAAAATTTATTCTTGAAGGCATCTCGGCCGATCAATACAAAGTCTTGCTTAGTCAAAGCAGCAAACAAAATCAATCGCTCGACTGATGGCTAAGATTCGTTACACATATAATGCCGAATCGTGTAAGTACGAGCCCATCGTTATCTCACCCAAAATTGCGGGCCGAAGGATGTTGGCTTTTCTTGGAATTTCATTTGTTATTGGGTTAGCTGGGTTAGTTTATTTCAATTATAAATACCCTTATATTGATGAGACCCTGCAAGAAGCAAAAAATGAAAACTTAAAAACCGAATGGAAGGTTTTATATAAGCAATTAGACCGAACTTCCAGCCAGTTAAGTGCACTTGAGCATAATGACGATAAAAATTATCGGGTTATACTCGACTTAGAACCATTAGATCAGTCGCAGCGCGAGGCGGGTGTCGGTGGTAGGGAAAAAGAAAGCGAAACAATCCCTTATTCATTGATCAGAACGGCCTACATACAATCAGAAAAAATTAAGAACCGTTTAGATATTGAAGCCCAATCATTGCAACAGCTAATGGACGAATTGGCAAAGAAAGAAAAAATGTGGGCCTCCAGGCCGGCCATTCAACCCATCAATAATAAAGACCTGGTGCATTTACACACCATATTTGGGTTGCGCATGCATCCGCTTCTTGGCTACGTAAGGCCCCATAATGGGTTGGATTTTACAGCTCCCCTGGGCAGCCCTGTTTACGCAACAGGAGATGGCCGGGTAAGCACCGCACAACGTTCAGATACCTATGGCAATGTGGTGTACATCGACCATGGGTATCATTTCGAAACACGATATGCCCATATGACCAGGTATATAGTGAATGCGGGCGAATTTGTGAAACGGGGACAAGTGATTGGTTATGTCGGTAATACCGGTACTTCGGTTAGCGCCCACCTTCATTATGAAGTCCATTATAAAAATCAAGCCATCAACCCAATCAATTTCTTTCAGCGCGACCTTAATAATAAGGAGTACGAAAAACTAATTGAGGTAGGAAGTAAATCCGTGACTTCCCTGGATTAATTTTAATAATCCTTCTCCGGTCAAAGTCTTCTCCCTTTATTTGCACTTTTAAATTTGCGTATGCGATATATTCTTTCCACACTGCTTTTGTTATCAGCTATAAATCTATTCTCACAAAAAAAAGATACATCAACCGTAATTGGTGTAGGTGATATTATGATGGGTAGTAATTACCCCAATGGCGGTGTATTGCCTCCTCATGATGGCAATGAGTTAATGAGTGAAGTTAACGCTATTCTGTCTAATGCAGATGTTACGATGGGAAACTTAGAAGGTGTGCTGTTGGATGAAGGCGGAACGGCCAAAACATGCCGCGACCCTAAAGTGTGTTATGTATTTCGTAGCCCGGTTAAGTATGTTCAAAACCTGACCAATGCCGGGTTCGATATTATGAGCCTGGCCAACAACCATGCAGGTGATTTTGGTGAGCTAGGAAGAAAAAGTTCTATGAAAACTCTGGAAGATGCTGGCTTGCATCATGCAGGACAAACTACAAATCCCTATATCATTTTTGAGAAAGACGGCATTAAGTACGGCTTTACTGCATTTGCCCCAAACAGTGGCTGCTTAAGCCTCAATGAGGTAGATGAAGCAAAAAAGATTGTATCGCATTTGGATTCACTCGTGGATATTGTAATAGTCTCTTTCCATGGGGGTGCTGAAGGTCCGCAGCATCAGCATGTGCC
Source organism: Cyclobacteriaceae bacterium (assembly GCA_016787755.1). Classification (GTDB taxonomy): domain Bacteria; phylum Bacteroidota; class Bacteroidia; order Cytophagales; family Cyclobacteriaceae; genus ELB16-189. Next base: position 70,464 of record JAEUUA010000017.1, read on the forward strand.
TCGCAAAAACGAAATCTTCTATGGTGAAAACCGGGGGAATGTCTATGAATTCTCGCATGCGCTGATTGATTCGGGGGCTGATATTATTTTTGGACATGGGCCCCACGTTACGAGGGCCATTGAAGTTTATAAAGACCGCTTCATCGCTTACAGTTTGGGGAATTTTTGCACCTACGCGGGCATTAATGTATCCGGGATTAATGGCTGGTCGCCTATTATCAAAGTATATACAACTTCAAAAGGCAATTTTTTGAAAGCTCATATTACCTCTACCTACCAATCTTTTCGGTCGGGTGTTAAACTCGATCCTGAAAACCAAGTTTTGAAACGAATAAAACAGTTAACACAAGAAGATTTCCCTGAAAGTAAGATCGAATTTAAGGATTCGGGGTGGGTTTTGAAATCCACAAAGTGATGTGAATAGGTTGTCGATAAAAAAAAATCACAACGTTGTTTCAAGTTTAAAGAATTGTTACTTTGCATGAAGATCACTGCAAAAAACCGATCACATCCTGGCTCTATAGTCTCTCATGGCGTATAAAGAAAAAGAAATTGAGAAGATTTATTACTCAATCGGTGAAGTAGCCGAATTGTTTAATGTAGCCCCGTCTCTGATCCGTTTTTGGGAGTCCGAGTTTGACCTCATCCAGCCTAAGAAAAACCGCAAAGGCAATCGCCAGTTTACCAAAGAAGATATTGACCACGTACGTACCATTTATCATTTGGTAAAAGAAAAAGGATTTACGCTTCAAGGTGCCAAAGAGATGTTACGCAACGATAGTCAGTCTGTACGCGACAAAATGGAACTTCTCGAGTCTCTAAAAAAAGTACGCCAGTTTTTAGTGCAGATCCACGAAAAGCTGTAGATAAAATTCCCAACTCTTAGTTAGATTTTTTAATTTCCGAATTCATACCGTGAATTCATGGATCAGGAACGCCTTTCTTTATTAGCACTTCATTTTACGCCTGGCATTGGCGATTTTTTACTTAAGCAGGTAGTGAGTTATTGTGGTTCAGCCGAGCAGGTATTTAAAACCACCAAAGGAAAGCTCCTGAAGATTCCGGGAATTGGTGAGTTTTCAGCCGAAGCTATCAGGAACGGCCAAACATTTCATGAAGCGGAAAAAGAATTACTCAAAGCTGAAAAAGCAGACACTGAAATTCTCTTCTTTACCGATAAAAAATATCCACATCGATTAAAAGCCATTGACGATGCTCCGGCATTGATCTATTATAAAGGCAATCAAAATTTAAACGTTCCCAAGTCAGTTGCCATTGTTGGCACGCGGCAAGCCACCGACTATGGTAAGTACATGGTAGAAAAAATTTGTGAAGAGTTAGTCCCACACCAGGCATTAATTGTCAGTGGCCTTGCCTATGGAATTGATATTCATTCACACAAGTTTGCATTGAAGCATGGACTTGCTACGGTAGGCGTGATGGGCAGTGGTATGGATATAGTTTATCCGGCTGTGCATAAAGAAACCACCACTAAAATGATGGCTCATGGCGCGTTGATTACCGAAAACAAATTTGGAACGAAACCTGATGCACACAATTTTCCCGCCCGCAACCGAATTATTGCGGGGCTTTGCGATGCCCTTATTGTAGTGGAAGCGGCTGAAAAAGGAGGTGCGTTAATTACGGCCGAAATTGCAAACAGTTATAACAAAGATGTATTTGCTGTACCCGGCAATTTAGGTCAGACCTATTCGGAAGGCTGCAACAAGTTAATTAAAATTAATAAGGCTAATTTATATACTTCAATAAAAGACCTTGAGTACATTATGAGTTGGTCGGCCCAGGCTGGTGCTACACAAACTACGTTAGAACTAACGCTATTTGAACCGGATGAACAAAAAGTATTGGCCATCTTAAAAGAACGCAAGGCGCCTGTAATGATTGATGAGTTGAGTTTTAGATCTGACCTTCCCCCCAGTTTGTTGGCCTCGCTCCTGCTTACGCTTGAATTCAAAAATGCGGTGCGTTCGTTACCAGGAAAAATGTTTACACTTCGATAAGCAACACAAATATTTCACGCAAAGACGCTAAGTGGGTTTGACAGGTAGATAAATTACCTTTCAGGTTCTTCACGACATCTTTTACGTGCTTTGCACCTTTGCGTAAAAAAGAACTAGACTAATGTGGAAAAACCTGGCCTGCTAAGTGAACCGCTTTTTCAAACTCATCATAGTTAAGGTGAGGAGATTTGTTTTTTGATTTTAGAAAATCAAGAATGGTTTCCGTTGCCATGTTACCGACCAGATCATCCTTTGCCATCGGGCAACCTCCAAATCCTTTTATGGCTCCATCGAAACGCTGGCAGCCCGCCTCATAGGCTGCTTTAATTTTCTCGAGCCGGGTTGATGGATTGGAATGCAGATGCGCTCCAAATTCAATCTCAGGAAAACTCTTCGTTACCGATTTAAAAAGATATTGAATCTGTTCGGGCACCGAAACTCCAATCGTATCCGACAACGAAATGATTTCAATTTCAAGCGTGGCAAGGATATCAGCAAACTTACCCACCACATCTGCATCATACGGATCACCGTACGGATTGCCAAAACCCATGCTGATATAGACCACTTGCTGCTTACCATGCTTTTTACACAGCTCCTGAATTTCATTAACCGTGTTGAGCGCCTCCACAATCGACTTACTAGTATTTCGCTGCTGAAACGTTTCAGAAATGGAAAGTGGAAATCCCAAATAGTGTATCTGATTAAATGCACAGGCCTCTACCGCCCCTCTTGTATTGGCTACAATAGCGAGTAGTTTAGTTTTAGTAGTTGATAAATCTAAGTGGTTAAGCACCTCAGCGGTATCACGCATTTGCGGAATTGCTTTAGGAGAAACAAAGCTCCCAAAATCGATGGTATCAAACCCTACTTTCAAGAGCTGATTGATGTAGGTTACTTTCTTATCAGTCGGGATAAACTCTTCCAATCCTTGCATCGCATCACGAGGACATTCAATAATTTTCATAAAACAAAAATAGGTAACTCAAGGTCATGGAAAAATACAGGCAATAAGCGTCTATATGTGCCATTTAACTGAAAAATACCCCCCATGTTCAACTGATAAGAATTAACTTGTCGCGAGATAATTTTTTACTATGCCTTTACCTTCATTTGGCGGTGCATTAGGATACAAACGATCGGCTCATTTATTGCATCGCGCTTCGTTCGGTCCTACAAAACTGCAGATAGATTCATTTGCCACCCTCAGCGCGACACAAGCCGTTGCGTTGCTCTTTCAACAACCACTGCCTGATCCTGCATGGCCGATCGATCCGGAAACCGGTAATGAATGGGTTATCACTGGAACCACCGCAGCCAATAGTGGTGATAGCGATCTTCAGGAATTTTTTAAAGGTTGGTTTATAGGTCAAATGTTAGGCCTAGGGGTTCCGCCTTCTAACTCCCTCGCCTATGCAACACGCGAAAAAGTCGTGTTCTTTCTTCATAGTGTCTTTACTACCATTCAATCAAAGGTTGACAATAGTCGGTCACTCTATTTTCAGAATCAACTCTATCGAAAATTTGCGTTTGACAAACTACTTCCAATTGAATACAATATTAAAACGCTCATTAAGAAAGTAAGTGTTGATAATGCTATGTTGCGATTGTTGGATGGCAATTTGAACGTAAACGGCAGCGTGAATGAAAACTATGGTCGCGAGCTGTTAGAACTATACACAATAGGGAGAGGATTGGAAGGCACCCTACCCCCTGTAACGGTACCGGGCGATTATTTTAACTACACCGAACAAGACGTTCGTGCGGCAGCACAGGTGTTATCGGGCTGGACGTTAGATACCACCTTCTCAAACCCGGATCTAACAGTCGATCTTGACTTGGCAGGAACAATCAAATTGCCGCGTGGAAAAGTCAGAGGCTCTGATACGAATGCCAACGGCCATGATAATACGGTGAAGCAATTCAGTGATCGGTTTAATAATGCTATTATTCAACCCGACCCAACTCTTCTATCTGGCACCAATGCCACCGAAGCCAGTGCACTGGACGAGATCAGTCAGTTAATTGAGTTAATCTATTCCAAACCCGAAACGGCTCGCAATTTCTGCCGAAGGATTTACCGGTTTTTTGTGTATCACGAAATCACCCAAGCCATTGACGATACGATCATTGCCGAAATGGCCAGCACACTGGCAGCCAACCAGTATAAACTTCAACCCGTGCTCGAAGACTTATTCCAGAGCCAGCATTTTTACGATGCGGCTGCCGGAGTTGGAGATGACAACTTTGGTGGCATTATAAAATCACCGCTTGATCTGATGATCGGAACCTTTAGAATATTCGGAATTCAGTTACCCGATCCGGTGACTAGCGCTGAGTTATTCTATGAGAAGACCGGTGAGCTCGTTCGCAACCTGGAAGGTATGGGGATGCATTTTTATGAACCTTTCGATGTAGCGGGGTATGATGCCTATCATCAATTTCCTATTTACCATCGTAGTTGGATTTCAACTAACTATCTCACCCGCAGGTACGATTTCATACGCAAGCTGGTATCCGACAATCAATCCATGCCTGGAGCATTTAAGGTAGATGTTGTCGCTTTTGTACAAACTAATATCAGTAATACAATTGCCTCGGATGCCAAGATGCTCATCATTGAATTGGCTAAATATTTTCTTCCCCTATCCGATAACCTCACGTTTGATCCGGCATTAGACGCCACAGCAGGGTTAACCGCAGAACGAATGAATTATTTCCTCACCGCATTTTTAAAGTCACCCCAAATTGATGCCGACCCGGAAGGTTCCTGGACTTTCCGTTGGAACAACCCTGTAGATATGGAAGTAGTGCGCAAGCAACTGGAAAGTCTTTTCAATGCCATGCTTCAATCCCCTGAGTATCAACTTTACTGAGCAGACATGAAACGTAGAAAATTCATAAAGCAACTTTCCCTCGCTGCAGTCCCGATAACCCTGGGCGGGATTCCGATTAAACTGATGGCGGAAAATTCGCTTACGCGGATGGCGGAACAAAGCACCAATGACCGCGTGCTGGTCATTCTTCAACTTCATGGCGGCAATGATGGATTGAACACCATCATTCCAGTGGAAGCCTACGACCTTTATTATAGATGGCGGGCAAACATTGCCATTCCTGCTAAGAACAGCGTTCGTAAAATGATTCCATTGGATAGCACATTGCCACCTAATGCACAGGTGGGTCTTCATCCGGATATGATTGCCATGAAAGACTTATACGATCGGGGTAGGATGACAGTCGTTCAAGGGGTGTCTTATAAAAATAATAATGGTTCACATTTCAGAGGTCGCGATATTTCATTCATGGGCGGTGGCTTCGATGATTATTTTTCTTCGGGTTGGGTAGGTCGCTATTTGCAGCAAGAGTTTGCACCTAAAACTTATCCTGACGATTTTCCAAATCCGGAAATGAAAGATCCGCTCGCCATTGAGATGGGAAGTGACGTGTCGTTGATTTTTCATCAGGATGGAAACATCCCTACCTCTATTTCATTAAATGATCCGCAAAGCTTTGCCAGGTTGGTGGAAGAGTTAGAAGGGTTTACCGATCAGGGAATTGATCCGCGCGGAAAGCCACCCGCTGCCCTTGAAAATTCTCCCTATGGAAAAGAGCTTAATTGGATTTTAGGCCTGGAAGATAAATCACAGGATTATGCTGAGCGACTTTATGAGGTCTATAAAGCAGCATCTGCTTCTTCGGTAACCTATCCAGAGCGCTATCCTTTCAATGCCCCTAAAGGAAGTTTGCGGAATGGCTTGACGCCTCAGTTACAATTAATCGCACGCCTTTTAGATGGCGGTGGAACAGGACTTGGCGTAAAGACTAAAGTATTTCTGGTAAAGATGGGCGGATTTGATACCCATGCCGAACAGGTAGAAAGTTATGATCCCACCATGGGGCAACATGCGGCTTTGATGTATCACATAGCATCAGCCATGAAAGCATTTCAGGAAGACTTAAAAGCACGGGGGTTGGAAGATCGTGTGCTTACGGTAACTACTTCTGAGTTTGGAAGACGCGTACGGGCTAATGGAAGTTATGGCACCGATCATGGCACGGGTGCACCGGTCATGATTTTTGGCAAAGGAGTTCAACCCGGAGTGGTAGGCGTTGTTCCCGACCTTAACAAACAGAACGTAGAAATGCAGTATGACTACAGGCAAGTGTATGCAAACCTGCTGCGCGATTGGATGCTGGTAGACGAGAACAAAATAAACAATGACATTTTCTTTAAGGACTTCTTAAACGGACCTAAAGAAGATGGAACTGGAAATTATGAACCGATTCCGTTGGCAACCCAGGTTATCTCCGGGGTTTCGGAAGGCTTTATTAATAATCGCTTTAGCTTAGAGAACTGCCATCCCAATCCGGCCAACGAGTTTACCTTTATTAATTTTAAAATCAACAACACAAACCTGGTTGATCTGATTCTAAAAGATAACCAGGGCCGAACACTCAAATATATTTTACACGAGGAACGGGCTGAGGGATCGCATTCGGTGCGTGTGGATGTTACTGACTTGCCAACGGGCATTTATTTTTATAGTTTAAAAACCGGATTTTTTCAGGATACTAAAAAACTTATCGTTACCCGTTAATGCCTTCTATGAAACGACTTATACCGTTACTCATTATTCTTTCTGTTTCGCTCACTGTGCAAGGTCAATTCAAAAAAAATAAGGGTGCCATTGCCTCTAAGCCCAGTCAACAAAGTAAGTTTCTGGAAAAGCAATGGTGGTTGGGGTTTAAAGCAGGCACTAATTTCTCTCAACCTTCGCCTATTAAACGATATACGGTAACCACGCCAACCAATTATGCCCAGGCATTAAATGATAAAGTGTATGACTCATTTAGCAAGACTGGAAGTCAGGCTACACTCGAGGCTACTTTTTATTTCAAGGGGTTCTCCTTTAGCACCCAGCCCACTTACAGGCAAAGTCGGTTTTCCTACACAAACCAATTTCAGTGGAGAAACCCTGAAAACAGTGCGGAGCATCTCGTATTAAAGTATGACCAGGAACAAAATGCTAACTATGCCGACTTTCCATTACTCATCAAGTATGATATCCTGCGCGGCAAACTTCGCCCCTATGTTCAGGTAGGCGTATTTTATTCTTTATTAATTAATGCCAATAAATCCATAAAGATCTCGGGCACCGACTATGCCTCGGGGGGTATCAATCAATTCAGCAATCAGGAAATCATTGTGGGCGCAAAAGATTTATTTCACAACTACTGGGGCATAATGGGTGGTGCAGGGCTGGGTTATAATTTGGGAAATGTAAAGGTCGTGCTCGATGCCTCTTATTGGAAAAGCATGAGCAACATCTCCAACACATCAAACCGGTTCAGCAACGATCGATTAACAGGTGTGGGTGATGCTCAGGACGATCTTGACCTGAATAATATTGTCATCTCGGCAGGCGTGCTTTTTCCGATGCGTTTTCTTAGTAACAGTTTCAAAACATTAGATCGTTAATCTATGCGTCTTTTAGCCCTGGCAATTATTGCCCTTGTTCTTATGGGTTGTTCTAACGACTCTGATCCTGCAGCCGACAAAGCAAACTTCACGCGCATTTACGATAACAATAAGTATGATGCTTCTTTTTATCCCATCGATGCAAAACAAACGCCTGATGGGGGTTATCTGATTTTAGGAGGTAGAAGAATACAGGATTCCAATTTCTCCGGCATCTATATCCTGAAAGTAGATGAACTTGGCGGTTTTATTTCCGAACAAGAGGTGGACGAAAACTATGTAAACCCAATCGGCCCTCTATTGGAAAGTGGTGGCAACTACTTCTTCTTTTGTATGACCTCGGTGGGATTACAAACACAATTGTTTCAACTTGATGGAGATGGCACCATCAGCAATCCCGTGAGCGTGGGAGGCTCCTACCCGGCTGCTTCGGCAACTGATGGAAATAACTTCATGTTACTGAGTTATGATAACTTCAACAAAAACACCGTTGTATCTGTGGTTACTCCTTCAGGTTCGATCACACAATCAAAAGGCTTTAGCATTGGTGCAGGCGATGCCGTAGAAGAACCTATTATCAATCATTTCTTACGTACCGGCAAACAGATACCCTTTCTGGTGGGCAAGGCAGGTTCGCAATTTTATTTCAATGGATTCTATAATTATACGCTTTCACTATGCTTTACAAACCTACTTGCCGATGATCCGCAAGGAATTATACAAGGGCAGCAGGATGATGGTGGCGTAAGCCAGGTAATGCCTTTGGATGGCGGTAAGTTTGCCTTAGCACGATTTAATTTCGGAGATAACTATTTTCTTCCAAATGCTACCCTAAATACTTCAGGCATTAGTTCAAGTACTGATTTGGGCGGAAATCCATTTCCTGAATTAGTAGGTTATGCATCTGTAAAAATTCTTCGCACTACAATCAACTCAAAAAAAGTCGCCATCTACGGAAGCGATACACGTAGCAAACAAATTGCATTATTTGGCTATGATGAAAGCTCGGGAGAGTTTATGGGAAGCCGTTACCTTGGCTTTTCAAATCCCTTTGAGATAGCTTCAATTGCACCTACTGCAGATGGGGGACTTGTCATTTGCGGAACAACCTTTGTGGCCGGTCGCTTCCCACGTATTTGCTTATTCAAATTATCACAGGACGAGATATCAGGGTCATTCAAATAATCATTTCATTATTTCATTCGTTTTTTCGTCCTTGGTTGCCAATATGATCAAGATTGAAAAAAATGTGAATCTGAAGCTTTACAATACATTTGGTATTGAAGCCCATGCCCGATACTTCTGCAAAATCAGCGCAGAAGAACAACTTGAGGAACTCTTATCCAGTGAAGTGTATAAGAACGAGCATCATCTTATCCTTGGCGGTGGTAGTAATATCCTATTTACAAAAGACGTTGAAGGCTTAATCATAAAGGTTGACCTAACCGGTATTAAAAAACAACAGGAAACCGATGATACGATAGACCTTTATGTGAAGGCGGGCGAAGGTTGGCATAACCTCGTGCTGTATTGTGTGCAACATAACCTGGGTGGTATTGAAAATCTATCGTTGATACCCGGTACGGTAGGCGCTGCTCCCATTCAAAACATTGGTGCGTATGGGGTAGAAATAAAAGAAGTTATAAAAAAGGTAGAAGCAATAGATCTATCGACCGGAGCACGAAGGAGTTTTACAAATGCTGAATGTATGTTTGGTTACCGTGAAAGTATCTTTAAACATGACCTGAAAGAAAAATATTTTATCTCAAGTGTTACTTTAACTGTGACCACGAAAAATCATTTATTAAATACAAGCTATGGAGCGATACACGATACGTTGAAAGCCATGCATGTGATAGAACCTTCTATAAAAACAATTAGTGATGCTGTCATACACATTCGTAAAACTAAATTACCCGATCCTGCTACGGTAGGTAACGCAGGAAGCTTCTTTAAGAATCCAACGATTACACTTTCGCACTATGAATACCTCAAAAAAACAAACCCATCAATACCTGGTTATCCATCTGTAAATCAATTAGTTAAAGTGCCTGCAGGATGGTTAATTGAGCAGTGTGGCTGGAAAGGAAAACGTATGGATAACGTTGGTGTTCATGCACAACAAGCATTGGTGTTAGTTAATTATGGAACCGGAAAAGGAAATGAAATTTTACAACTCGCTAAAAATATTATATCATCCGTAAAGGAAAAATTTGATATCACGTTAACACCGGAAGTGAATATCATTTGATAAAAAATGATCAAGCAGTTATGATAGAATTATATAAAATCGTTACCTGATTTTTTTTTCTAAAAGAAAAATTTTTTGAGCAAAATTTTTGAGAATTAACTTTTTATTATACCTTTCGCACAGTTTTACTTAAAATATTAAAACGTTATGGCAAAAAAACCCGCTAAGAAAGCAGCTAAGAAAGCAAAGAAGGCTGCTAAGAAAAAGAAGTAATCAAGTTTAACTTGATTCTTTAGCGAGAGAAGTGATCCAAGATCACTTCTCTTTTTTTTTGATTCCATTTTATTTCATAAGTAGAATTCTAATCGGAATGATTAGAATAATTCTCATGCATGTTTTGATTTAGACATAACCTGATTCTCCAAACAGGTAAATCAATCCAAGCTACTTCCAGCAACTTATTGTTCTTAATATAGATGCTACAATCAATAAAGTGGCTTAATACCCCCATTAACCCAATGCAAAGCATTGAGATTCATTGCATTAAACATTCGATTGCGGTAATTAAATTGCGTTATGACTTGTTTCACCCATGCATTGCCCCTTAACTTTGTAACAACATTAATCTTAAAGAAAAGAAACCATGGCAAAATCACCTGCTAAAACTGCGGAAAAGAAGGTTGCAGTAAAAAAAGCTGCTCCAAAATCCAAGACAGCTTCTATTGATAAAGTATCGGAATCTATTCTTGCAAAATTGAAAGCCCTTAATATTGAGCATCAGCTTCAGGCAAATATCGAATGGTGCATCGGTAGCTATAATTACGATAAAAATCCTGCGGGCCTTAAGGAAGCAGCTGTTGAAGCGCTTGCCGTATTTAAACAAGAATTAGCAAAAAAAACCAAAGGAGTTACCGCTGCATTTGTAAAAAGTATCGAAGCAATAACCAACTAATCGTTTGTGAAAATAAAAACTAAGCCTCCCTGCGAAATGCGGGGAGGCTTTTTCTTATATCATGTGGGTAACATTCGTAAGCATGCCCTCATACTGAAGACACTCTACACCAAACTTATTTAAGAAGTCTACACCTTCATCGGAACTCAACCCCTTATAGGCTGCATACGAATTCAGATAAATAACTCTGGATATTCCCATGCTGAAAATGATTCTTGAACAGGCCAGACAGGGCGACAGGGTAACATACAAGGTTGCCCCTTCCACGGCAGTCTTATTCTTTACGGCATACAGGATTGCATTTTGTTCAGCATGAATAGCTAATGAACAGCCTCCTTTCGAATCGCGCGGACAACCTGCTTCGGGCCACTCTTCATCACAATTATGCGTGCCCGAAGGCGGACCGTTATAACCAATGGAAATAATGCGCGTATCTTTTGTAAGCACAGCACCCACGTGGCGTTTTAAACAATGTGATCGCTTGGCCAGGTTAACAGCAAGCTCCATATAAATGTCATCGAAGGCAGGACGGCTCATGTGGTAAAAATAAGAATTCAAAATAGTATATTCGCGAAGAAAAAAAGATTCATGTTGAGTGACCGAAGATTAATTACAATAACCCTACTCCTTTTCTCTTTCTTGTGCAGCGCGCAGGAAGCCATTAAACCAAGACCTAGTCCGATCAGCATAGTTTCGGCACGATATAAGGATACTTATCTAAAGATAACCTACAGTCAACCGCATAAAAACGGGCGGGTTATCTTTGGTAAAATTGTTCCTTACGGTGAAGTATGGCGCACGGGTGCCAATGAAGCAACCGAAATAACGATTACTCAGGATATTCAAATCAATAACACAACTCTTAAAGCGGGTACCTACTCTCTCTTTACCATTCCCAATAAGGAAAGTTGGACAATTATCATCAACCGCGACCTTGGAATGTGGGGAGCCTACAATTACAATGTAAAAACCGATGTCATGCGATTCACGGTTCCTACAAAAATTTTACAAGGAGCGGTGTACGAGCCATTCACCATTACCGTTGATCAAAAGAATAGCAAAGCCGAGATTGTCTTACTGTGGGATTCAGTAAAAGTGACAATTCCTATTCAGTTTAATGAGCCCAAGACGCTATGAAAATAAAAACTACCCTCTTTTTAATTATCCTATCAACAAGTATTTACGCACAAGAAATTGGTGAACTGGATAGAAGAAATGGATTTAAAGAAATAAAACTGGGTACACACATCGATAGCATTAAGGGAGCTGAGTTAAAAAAAGAGATTATCGAGCGAAAGGAGTTTCCTGCTACTATCTACGAGACAGAGGATCCAGAGTATATGACGATAGGCGATGTTGCTGTTAAGAAAATCTCCTTGAAAACATACAAAGGATTGATCTACGAAATTGATATAACCACTCCCAAAGATCCTAACATCATGCGTGGATTAGAGAAATTATATGGCAAAGCTACGTATAGCATTCGCACGGAAAGTTACTATTGGAAGGGCGAAAGTTTAAGTCTTGTTTATAAAGGGCACCGCAAAGTATTGAAACTTACGTACAGATCGGGCCCGGTTATTAACCTCATGTATGAAGATAAAGGGAAGAAAGTTGAAGCCGTGTCGGATGATTTTTGATTCTTTCACCACGGAGGCACAAAGGCACTAAGAATAAATTTTATTCAGCAGTATTTTAAAATTCAAAAACTCAGTGCCTTTATGTTGAAATTTAACCTTTATAAACAATCCGGTAAATCTTGCCAGCCTGATCATCGGAAACCAGCAACGAACCATCGGGCATTTGCAACACGTCAACCGGTCGGCCTGAAGCCTTCTGAGCTTCTTCATCCAACCAACCGGTAACAAAGGGCTCGTAGCCAATGACCTTTCCATCCTTCAACTTTAAAATACTTAGTTTATAGCCACTTTTTTTAGATCGGTTCCAGGAACCATGTTCAGCCAAAATGATTTGATTTTTATACTCAGCCGGAAACATATCGCCTGTATAAAATTTTAGCCCAAGTGGAGCTACGTGAGCACCTAAATTTTGCATGGGCTTTACAAACTCATCGCAGGAACGCTTGTCACCAAACTCAGGATCTTTTATGGTACCACCATGGCAATACGGATACCCGAAATGCATACCCGCAGTAGGTGCAGAGTTAAGTTCACAAGGAGGAATATCATCCCCCAACATATCGCGACCATTATCCGTAAACCAAAGATTTTTTGTTTCAGGATGCCACGTAAAACCAACCGTGTTGCGTACCCCGCTCGCAAACAGTTCAAGGCCGGTGCCATCCGAATTCATTCGATGAATGGCCGCAAAGATGGGATCTTCCGATTCGCAAATATTACACGGAGCCCCTACTGGTACATATAATTTTCCGTCCGGGCCAAATGCAATGTACTTCCAGCCATGATGCGTTTCAGTAGGAAACTTATCATACACAACCGATGGTTCACCCGGATTATCCAGCTTGCTTTCGATATTAGAGAATTTTAAAATCCTACTCACCTCAGCTACATATAAATCACCATCTTTTAAAGCAACGCCATTAGGCATGTTTAAACCAGAATCGAGTACCCATTTCTTATCTGCAATAAAATCGCCATCGGTATCTTTAACAGCATACACTTTATTTCCATTTCGATTTCCAATGAACAGAGTTCCTGCTGGCGATAAAGCCATGGACCGTGCATTATCCACATCCGCATACACACTTATTGTAAATCCGGGAGGAAGTTTAATGCCACTTAATGATGAATCCGTTATCACCTCTTCCTTGGGCGAAGTGCAAGCTGCCAGACAACTCACACACACTAACAATACAACTGCTTTAAATTTATTCATGATTAGTTTTGATCTGATTTAGCTTCAAATATCGCAGGGTGATCGCAAATAGGGAACGGATTTTACACCAGATTTTCCTGATTGCCCAAAACGTTGGCGCAAGCCCATTTTAACGCTACCTTTGCAGGAATTTTTAGTATAAATGATCTCGATTTCTAACATTTCTTACTACATCGGTGGCCGGGCGCTTTACGAGGATGCTTCCATGTTTATTAAACCGGACGACAAAATTGGGCTGATCGGTCTCAATGGCCGCGGAAAGTCCACCCTCCTAAAAATTATTGATGGCGATTTAAGTATAAACAGCGGCTCTATCAGCAAATCCAAAGATTGCACGATTGGATTTTTGAATCAAGATCTTCTCTCCTACCAAACGGATGATGCCATCTTAACGGTTGCCATGGGAGCTTTTAAAGAAGCTGTAGATACCCAACGTCAAATTGAAAAAATTCTACATAAGCTTGAACACGATTACTCGGATGATTTAGTTGAGAAACTAACCAACCTGCAGGAAAAGTTTGAGCTATTGGATGGGTATACCATGCAATCAAAAGCCGAAGAAGTGCTGGAAGGAATTGGCTTTACTACAAAAGATTTACATAGGCCGTTAAAAGAATTTTCAGGAGGCTGGCGCATGCGCGTGATGCTTGCCAAACTATTATTGGAAAAGCCATCCTGTTTGATGCTGGATGAGCCTACCAACCACCTGGACTTACCTTCTATTGAGTGGGTTGAAAATTATTTACGCAACTATAATGGTGCTGTGATTATCGTATCGCACGATCGTACCTTTTTGAACAATGTCATATCTAAAACAGTAGAAGTTACCAATGGTCAGTTGGTAACCTATGAGGGAAACTACTCCTTCTATCTCCAGGAAAAAGAAATGCGTGAAGACATTCAGCAGGGTGCGTACGAGAATCAACAAGCGAAAATCCGGCAAGCGGAACGATTCATTGAACGCTTTCGAGCCAAAGCTTCTAAATCTAAATTAGTACAGTCGAGGGTGAAGGCACTTGATCGTATGGATTTGGTGGAAGAAGTTGTTAACGACAACGCAGCGGTCAATTTCAAATTTACTTTTAGTCAACCTTCGGGCCGGCATGTAGTCACCATGAAGGATGTTTCAAAGGCGTATGGCGATTTGGTTATCTTAAAACATACCAATGCCGCCATTGAGCGCGGAGATAAGATTGCATTGATTGGTGCCAACGGGAAAGGTAAGTCAACCTTATTACGCATGCTGGCAAACACAGAGCCGGTAGATGGCGAGCGCATCATTGGATATAATGTGATTTATGGATTTTATGCACAGCATCAATTAGAATCGTTACATGTTGAAAGTGAGATTTTAGAAGAACTAAAACAAGCAGGCAGTCGCAAGACTGAACAAGAGCTGAGAAATGTGTTGGGCTGTTTTTTGTTTTCCGATGAAGATGTGTTCAAAAAAATAAAAGTGTTATCGGGTGGCGAGAAGTCGCGCGTGGCATTGGCAAAAACCTTAATCTCAGAAGCTAATTTCTTGCTGCTTGATGAACCTACTAACCACCTGGATTTCATTTCAGAAAACATTTTGATCCAGGCCTTGCAGCAATATCAGGGAAGTTTTGTGGTGGTTTCCCACAACCGGCATTTTGTCACGCAGGTGGCAAATAAGATTTGGTATATTGAAGACCAGCAAATAAAAGAATATCCGGGCACGTATGACGAATACGAATATTGGCGAAAGCAAAATCAGGTGGCAGCTACTCCGCCCCCACCCCCTGTTAAAAAGGAAGAACCCAAAGCAACAAAGCCACCTGCAGTAGTTAATCCCAATGAAAAGCGGATCAAAGAACTTAATCGCGATCTTAAAAAGATTGAGGATGGTATTCAGAAACTAGAAACTCAGAAAAAAGAAATTGAAGAATCCATGGCCAGGCCTGAGGTATATGGTGACTTTCAAAAACTTACCGAGTTCCAAAAAAAGTTTGAAGGCATTCATACAACGCTCCATGAGGAAAACCTGAAGTGGGAAAAAATTATGTTGGAGGTGGATGAGTTGGAAGTTAGGAGCTAGATACTAGAACTGGATACTAGATGCTAGATATATAGTCGCAGTTATCAAAAGGATAAAGTCTCCTCTTTTCTTGAATCAAGAATCCTGCAACAAGTATCCAGTGTGCTACTTCCAGCCTACGGCTAATGAAATCATAAAACGATTTAATTTCCGGTTTTCATTTGAAACTATGGGCTCTTGATCGTACCGCTCGGTAACCGGATTCCACCAATAATTTTCATACTCATAGTACGAAGTAATTTGTTGAAATTTATAGCCTACCATAAGAGCAATGCTGGCATCGTGATAGCGAATTCGATAGCCCACCATGGGGTTAACCATTCTGCCCCCTTCCGATTTTTTATAGCCATACTGATCATGCTGATCATACCGCCAGGTTTTTAAAGCACCTCCATAATTGAATTGAAGAAAGAAAGCATTTTTTTTCGCAAACATGTCCCACGATACGCTACCGAAGATAGGTACGGTGTTCCATCCGTAATACGAATCATACCCAAGCCCAACACCCAACCTCACTCGCTTATCTAACTTAATGCCATGCACCGTAGCACCGCTAAACGTAATTTCTTTGCCCCGCCCGCATTCATTGCACCCTACCAGAGTACCCGACTGAAAATAAAAAAAGTATTCCGCTCTCTTTACTCGGGCAACTGAATCAAGGTTGCTTTGAGCAGATACTGCACCCACAAAGAATAGCATTCCGCAAAAGATCCGTACTCTCATTTCTTAACAATCGGCAACTGGCTGAGCAGTTTTATGTCTTTAATGTTGGTATAGTCATATTGATACAACCCATCCGTACCAATCATCATGGCTACGTTTTGGTAAGGAATAATATCCAGCGCCTGAATAGACGGGAAATGTGCCAGTTGATTCTGCGAAATTGTTTTCACATTAGTAGCATCATACGCTTTTAAGCCATCCGAGCCATCACAAATAAAAAGAGTTCCGTCATCGATTCCCAACCCGTGTGGGTTCGTCATGGCATAGGTGGCCACTATCGTTGGGGATGTTAACTCCTTAATATCGATCACTTCCAGTTGATTGGTGAATCCTTCGCAAGCTGAGCCGCTGCGTAACGTAACAAATGCATAATCACCTTCTACCACTACCGGGTCGCAACTGCGCACGTGTTCATACTTGCTGATCAGGGTAGGATTTTCCGGTTCCGCTAAATCAAGGATATACATACCTGACCGCGAGCCAACAAAAAGTTTATCCGTATGGGGAAATAACGTTTCAACATCCCAGGCTACTGAAAATTCTTTTTTCGCTTTTGGATTAGTGGGGCTAGTAACATCTACCACATCCAAATTAACACCATCCAGCGCATATAAATGATTGCCCGACAGGGTGAAGCGAGCCATTGACCCACCAATGCCGGCTCCCGAACTGGGTGTTGGCGCAAAGGCTGCCTTGCTGTTAAATGATGCAGCAGAAGATCGTGTTAAGGCAAAGCCAGCATCATAATACATTCCGCCCCATGGCTGATACGTATTTCTACAATCTGTTTCATACACCTGCACATCATCCACCCGTTTCCAGTCTGTAAGAATTCCATTAGTTGAGCCGACCAAATAACCCATGGCCATGTAATTGTTAAACAGGCCTTCTATTCTATTTACTTCTTTAATGGCCGAAATAGTTGAAATGTCAAATGCGATTAAATCAATATAGCTATCAGCATACAAGGTGTTACCCTGAATCGCTAAATCGTAGTTACCCGGAATTGCAAGAAAGGAAAGTAGTTTTGGATTGGCTGGTATGCGATTATCAATAATGTGAATACCCTCACCCATTTCGTTAATGAAAAGATATCCATCCTTAAAATAGATTCGACCCAACTGCGACATCTCTTTAGGCGCTTCTAATTTAACAGCCGCTTTGACTTGTGCCGAAGTAGAATACACCGGTTGGTAGTAAACCAGTTGGCGGGTTTGCTCGCACGTATCAGAACAGGAAGTGATACCAATGGCTAGAGCAGAAAAGACAACCGCTAAAAATAAATTGGGCTGTAGGTAGCTATTTTTCATATGCTGGGTTTATAGGTCTATGGGTTTGACCCGCTTGGGCTTAAGAAGGTTGTAACACAAAAAATAAATTTAAATCGTATCCTTCAATCGCATAAGACCGAAACTCAATAATAACAAGGCAGTAACAAACAATATTGCAAACAAGCCCGGTACAATTTTTTTTTTGAACACTTCCCTTAAAGATTCCATAATTTATTTACTGTTCACGTTCTCTTCCCATGCGGCTAATCCAACCACATTCCTTCTATTTAAAAATATACCTAAACCGAAAGCCAACATCCCACACGATTGAACTATAGCTGGACGAAGGCGATTTTAGTTCTGCGCTTAATGGATAACGCAAACCCGGAACAAAAGATATGCGATACTGGTCCCCAATTTTGTAACTTATTTCAGAGCCCATGATGGCCGACCAGTTTAAACCTTTATAAGGAGAAGAATCTCCGGCCCCTTCTGAATATTCACTTAATTGACCGCTCCTGTCGGTAAGGGTGTTTTGAAGAAAGAAATTAGTGGCCACTCCTGAATTAACTTGAACACCTACTTTTCTATTGATGATCAGATAGCCTGCTTGCACGGGCACCGATACTAATTCATTAACACTGTTTATTTCGTACGGAGACGTTAGCGCGATGTTGGAATTACTTTGCTTGTTGGCATAATCAGCTGCGTACACCGAAGGGGTATTATTGGCACTGATGGATGCTAAATTGGATGTATAGCCAATGGTTTGATTAAGATAATTCACACCTCCCAACAAAAGCCAACGATCGGATATTCTTGTGGCCACATGTAAGCCTACCGAATAGGCAGTTCCTTTTGAATTTGCATGGTTGGCCGTAGACTGGCTCCTTAAAAAATTACCAAATGCCGGAGTGGCTGTTAGCGCTGATGGCGTAGAAGTAACCTGCGGAGAATAGTTGCCCGTTGAGGCACCAACGGAGGCCCAAAAATTTTCATTATAAACTTTATCCTTACGGGAATCGGCCATCATGGAGGCAGGCATAGCCGGTAACTTTCGAATGATAGTAACTTCTTTCACGTTGTTCGAAACATTGGCTTCTGGTGAAGGAAGATCTTTTATGGAAAGAGTTGCAAAATTTTGATGGCGAGGCCTCACCTTATTTGAAACCACATTCGTTTCAGCGCTAGCCCTTTCCTTATTATCAGCAAGTAAAACGGGTTGCATTTGGTTCATAGGTCTGGTCACTTCCTGGGTTGAAACATCAGCTTGTTTATTACTCCTTGATGAATTATTCCTTACTCCTTTAATGTCCTTGACTAAGGGCGCCTCATTCAATTGATTAGATGCAAGGGGCTTCTCTACTACCTTATCATTGGCTAATCGATCATCGGCCAATTGATCATTGTCGGTAAGCGCGTTAGACACTACCGGGTTATTGCCTGAATTATTTTCACTGAACTGATTTTCGGATTGTTCATGGTTCAATTTTCCATCGGCCAACCGATTATTTGATTGACTATTTTCATTTATATAGTAAGCCGTGAGCGATCCCAACACAACGGCAAACAGAATAGAAGCTGCGGCCAGACGTTGGTAAAAGATAACCCTGCGCTTCATGGTTCCGCCTTCGGCTGCTGTCAGCTTGTTATCTATAGCAGTCCATACATTTTCAGAAGGCGATTGCTCGGCTCCCGATAAGGCATTTTGCCAGGCATCGTCAAATTTTTGCCTCTCCATATTTTCCATAAACCGTATCGTGAAGATTCAATTTCACTTTTAATAAACTTTTAGCGCGGCTGTATTGCGATTTGGACGTACCCTCACTAATACCCAGCAGCTCACCAATTTCTTTATGACTATATCCTTCTACCGCAAAAAGGTTAAACACCATGCGGCACCCATCCGGCAGAGATTGAATCATGGCAACTAATTCCGATAAATTAAAAGCAGCTAAACTAATTTCTTCGCTTTGATTCAGTTCTATTTCAGAGACATCTACCATAGGGAGCAGGTAAAGTTTTTGCCGTTGATTGTTCAGGGCTGTGTTTATCATAATGCGGGTGATCCAGGTCTCTAACTTTGCCTCTTCGCGAAACGACTTTATTGAAGAGAATACTTTAATAAATCCTTCCTGAAGGGAGTCTTCAGCTTCTTGCGATGACCTTGAATAGCGCTGGCATAGAACCATCATTTTTCGGCAATAACGGTCATACAAAGCCTTTTGAGCAGCTCTGTCTGCTTTTACACAGCCCTTTAAAAGCTCTTTTTCGCTTAACATGAACCCGTTCTGTCGTTTAGACCCACCATAAATACCATCGGTTGGAATGCAATTTGATTTAATTTATTCGTTTAGTTTTGAACTATGAGGCTTCTATTCATTGTAACGCTCGTTTCCTTACAAACAGCATTTGCGCAAAAGAAACTTATCTACGCTGATAAGTCATACGAAGAAGAAATCAGAACGGTTATGCTTCACCCCAACCTGCAAGGCAACCGCGATAACTTGCGCCCGTCTGTAGCCCCGCTTCAGGCCCAAAATCTTGTGCTGGAATTTGACGATTTGCAAGGGCAGCGCAGCAACTATTATGTAAAAATAATTCATTGCAACTACGATTGGACCAAATCAACCTTGCAAGATCTTGATTACCTGCACGATTACAACGAATATCCTATCAACGAATATGAATTCTCTTCCAGTACGTCCGTTTCTTACGTGCATTACTATTTCGCTTTGCCACAGGTAAAATTGCCTGGCAACTACCTGTTACTTGCGTATCGCGAAAGCGAAAAAGATCTGTTGCTTAGCAAACGATTTATGATTTATGATAACCAGGTGAGTTTGGTTACCGATAGCCAAAGTCAGGGCCTGGGTAATTTACGAACCAGCAATCAGCAGCTCAGTTTTAAAATCAATTATTCGCGGTTAGATGTTGTTAACCCCATGCAATCCATTCAAACTTTAATCAGGCAAAACCAGCGCTGGGACAATGCACGTCTTAATGTGAAACCGAGTTTTGTGCGGGAGGATAGAAAAGAACTAGAGTTTCGATTTTTTGATACCGACAATCAATTTATGGCGGGTAATGAATTTAGGTTTGTGGATTTCCGATCCTTGAATTCGCCCGGGCGCAATACAGGCAGGCTAGATCGCAGTAAAAGACCGTTCCATATTTCAGTACTTACCGATCAATCCAGGCGCGACCAAGTGTATGCGCAATACCCTGATCTAAATGGAAATTACGTGATTGAAAATCTGGATAACCGGGATGCCGCAACTTCGGGCGATTATGTATTTGTTACCTTTTCGATAGCACCCACCCAAACGATTACCGGCCATGTTCATTTATTGGGAGCCTTAACAAATTGGGAACATACCCCGGAAACAAAGATGACTTTTATACCAAATAAGAACCTGTATGAGAAAACGCTTTTTCTAAAACAGGGGTGGTACGATTATCAATATTGGGTGGAAGGCCCCGGTGAAAACAGTTTTCAATTGGAAGGCAGTCATTTTGAAACCGAAAACTTATACGAAGTGCTTATCTACAACCGCCCCTTTAGGCCCAATGCCGATTTGCTGGTGGGATATTATCAATTGCCTGTAAATGCGCGGTAGCTAAGGTATAAAATTACTTTTTTACTATATTTATTATACAAAACCGAAGTCAGATTTAGGAGTAAAGGTATGCCTGAGAAATCTGTTATTATTAAAAAACTCTTCCATCGCGAAGCGAACTGTTTGGGCATTTACTTTGATAGGGATTTTGAAGTAATTAAAGAAGTTAAACAAATACCGAAAGTCAAGTATAGTAATAGTAATAAGTGTTGGTATATACCTAATGAAAAGAATGCTCTTTCAATAATCATTGAAACGCTGAAGGGAAAAGTTTGGGTTGATTTTTCTGCTCTAAAAAGGAATACAATTGCTCCTGAACAGATTCTCAATAAACCTAAAGTATCTAAGCCCGCTGCACTACAGCCACAACTTTCGGGTGAACAGGAACAAGCGCTCCGAATGATGGCGCAAAAACTAGCGCTTCGTGGCTACAGCGCAAATACGCTTAGAACGTACCAACAAAATTTTAAAGAGTTTTTACTTTTTTATAAAGACTCGCACCCAATTGACATTGAGGAAATTGAAATTCGAAATTACCTCTTGTACTTAGTTGAAAAACGAAAGCTTAGCAAGAGCACACAAAATCAAGCTGTAAATGCCATAAAGTTTTTTTATGAAAAGGTTTTAAGGCAGGACCGAAAAGTTTATTATCTGGAACGCCCGATGAAGGAAAAGAAACTACCGGAAGTACTAAGCCAGGAAGAAGTTATTAGCATTTTTGAAGCATTGGATAATCTAAAACACAAGGTTATGTTGATGCTCATTTATGCTGCAGGTCTAAGAAGAAGTGAATTATTAAATCTACGTGTAGGCGATGTAGACACAGACCGCAACATAGTGTTGATAAGAAGCGGTAAAGGGCACAAGGATAGACAAAGCGTTATGTCTCAGAATCTGGTTCCCTTATTGAAGCAATACTTGAAAGAATTTAAACCCTTGCTTTGGCTATTTGAAGGCAAAAATGGTGAGCAATATAGCGCTACTAGTCTGCAACAAGTATTAAAGCAAGCTGTTAAGCGTACGGGTATTAAAAAGAGTGTCAGGTTGCACATGCTTCGCCATTCCTTTGCTACTCACCTGCTTGAATCTGGAACATCTACCCGCTATATTCAGGTATTGTTGGGTCATGAATCCCCAAAAACGACTGAGATTTATGCCCATGTAAGTCGATTTGCGTTGGACAAGATTAAGAGTCCGTTGGATACTTTACCCACCAATAAAAAGTTAGAAAGTGGAGAATGAGAGATTCATACGTACAAAAAAAATATCAGTCAAATTAGGCTATTATATATGTTTTTTAGGGCTTTTTATCCAATTTCGACATATAGGAAATATCAACAATAGTTGATACCCCAACGTTGTGTGCAAGCTAGCCGAAGGATTTTTTAATAAAGATTGGGTTGCGCAAAAACAGTTCCAATCGCGAGGCCGGATGGCTAACTGTTTTTGCGAAATAAAAGTTGGACTACTAATAAATTAAGATTCTATACTCAAA
>JAEUUA010000018.1 GCA_016787755.1 Cyclobacteriaceae bacterium
AATCCTCGGTCCTCATTAACTTTTTATTATCTCTCCGATTTCACAATCAAAGCCTCTTAAAGAATCAACTCGGATGCACCCTCTATCGAGTACATCCGGGTCCGCTATCAATCTCCATTCATTCAAAGAACGTGTGAATTAACTAAGCAAAAATGCTTACGTAAATTCAGTGTGGATTTACTCCAAGTATCTTCTCCAAACCAACTGCCCAGAGTCCCATATTCGTTTTGGGAGTGCAAATGTAGGACTAAGCATCGCTTAATGCAAGTGAGGCTGAAAAATATTTTTAAACCTTACTTTTTGATCTTATGATTGTCTGAGATCGATCCGGGCCAATAGAAATCAACGAAATTGGCACATTAAGAGCCTTTTCGAGGAAAAATATATAATTCAAAAGGTCACCAGGGACATCGTCTTCTGAGGTTCCTGAAATAGTCATGTTCCAACCTGGCAGCTCTGTATAAACAGGGATGATTTTTTCGTTTACAATCTCGTAAGGCATCATTTCTGTAACTGTACCATCGCTGAGTTTATAATGTGTGCAAATCTTTATTACCGGAAAAGTATTCAGCACATCCGCCTTCATCATTAACAACTGAGTAACTCCATTAATCATGATAGAGTATTTCAAGGAAGGAAGATCTATCCAGCCACATCTTCGAGGTCTTCCTGTAGTAGAACCAAATTCATTTCCTTCTTTTCTCATTCGTTCACCATCATCATCCATTAATTCGGTAGGGAATGGCCCGCTGCCCACCCGTGTACTATAGGCCTTAAAAATTCCATAAACCTCGCCAATGCGACTTGGAGCAATCCCCAACCCCGTGCACGCGCCTGCAGTTACTGTATTAGAACTCGTGACAAATGGATAACTTCCAAAATCAATATCAAGAAGAGAGCCCTGTGCGCCTTCTGCCAGCACTGTAGAATTCTTTTTTAATTCGTCATTAATAAAATATTCACTATCAATCAGATTGAACTCCTTTAAAAATGAAACGGCCTCAAAAAATTGAGTCTGCAACTCATCCCAATTAAATTCAATCGGATGATTCTTTAGAATCTCAAAATGAATATCGGTAAGCTTTTTAAACTTTGCCTCAAAATTTTTTGATAGCACATCGCCAACGCGCAAACCTTGACGACCAATTTTATCCTGATAAGAAGGACCAATACCCTTTAATGTCGAGCCAATTTTTTCATCGCCCTTTGCTTTTTCATAAGCCTGATCGAGCAAACGATGCGTTGGAACAATGAGGGTAGCTTTTTTTGAAATGAATAAATTGGCTTTAACATTAAGATTATACTTAGCCAATTTCTGAATTTCAATTTTGAAAACGATTGGATCCAATACTACCCCGTTGCCAATGATGTTTCGCGTTTTTTCTCTAAAAATACCAGAAGGTATCTGATGTAAAACGTGTTTGATCCCATCAAACTCAAGCGTATGACCCGCATTGGGGCCTCCTTGAAATCGTGCCACCACATCGTACTTAGGCGCTAACACATCAACAATTTTACCCTTGCCTTCATCGCCCCATTGAAGACCTAACAGAACATCTACTTTCATTTAGTATTATTTAAATCGCGCAATGGCGCAAAAATGGCAA
Source organism: Cyclobacteriaceae bacterium (assembly GCA_016787755.1). Classification (GTDB taxonomy): domain Bacteria; phylum Bacteroidota; class Bacteroidia; order Cytophagales; family Cyclobacteriaceae; genus ELB16-189. The sequence goes on from JAEUUA010000018.1 coordinate 1,608, forward strand.
CCCTATTTTTTCTGACTTATTTCATCTTCGGACTTGATGATCTGAAAGATGGCATTCAACTTAGTTATCACTAATAATTTGTTTACGCTTTCGGAAGGATTCATTAGGTATACTTCACCACCCTTATTTCTAAACTTTGTTAGAATTGTGATGAGTACACCAATGCCACTGCTATTGATATATCGAAGTTCGGAAATATCGATGATGCATACAGCCACTTGATGTGTGAGTGAATCATTCACCGCTGATATCAATAGAGTACCATTATCTTCTCCTATTAAATCTCCTGATATTCTTAATATCAATGAGTTGCCTTTAATTTCCTGAGCAAAATTCATGTGTTAAAATTAATTTTTTAAAGTTTGGCCACATGGAATTCGCGCAATTATTAGCACCCTGAAGGGGTTAGCTCGCTTTATGCTCATTTCATGACTTTCTATTTTCACAATTCTTTTTAGTACATGATGCATACAAAATTAAGGAATGATGCATCACATTAAAATGTAATAATTCACCCACTGTACTTTGAATGGTTTGAATGCGTGGGTCACAAAACTCTGTTACCTTATGGCATTCGGTGCAAATCAAATGATCATGCTGTTTATAACCATATGATTTTTCGTACTGGGCCAGATTTTTACCAAATTGATGCTTGCTTACTAAATCGCACTCAACTAACAAATCCAGTGTATTATAAACCGTTGCACGACTCACCCGGTAATTTTTGTTCTTCATGCTAATGTAGAGCGACTCCACATCGAAATGACCCGCTAACGAATATATTTCTTCCAAGATCGCGTAGCGTTCCGGGGTCTTCCTAAGCTCCTTATTTTCCAAATAAGCCGTAAAGATTTGTTTTACCTCATCAAAAACCTTCTGATTCAATACCATGATTGGGAATAGGTGACAAATATAGTATTTCGCTCAAGGGTTGACCAACAATCAAATTATGATTTAATGCTAGTTACTACGGGAATCAAATCTTGAAACTTTTACCACTCCTTCTACTTTTTCCAGTTTGTTAATCAGAGTTTCAAGATGACGGGTGTCATTAACGTATAGCATGATTTCACCACTAAAAATACCCTGGTCAGTTTTAAATGAAAGCGAACTCATATTAACCTTCAATTCTTCAGAAATCACTTTCGAGACATCATTTATCAAACCGACCCTGTCTGTGCCAATTATTTTTAATCCAGTAAGGAAAGCCACCTCATGCTGCGATGTCCATTTTGCTTTGATCACTCTGTTGCCATGATTGGCCAATAGCTCCATGGCATTTGGGCAAGTGGTACGATGGATTTTAATACCCTCATTAACCGTTACAAAACCAAAAACTTCATCGCCAGGAATTGGTGTACAACATTTAGCGAGCTTATATTCAACCACATCCATATCCTCTCCAATCAAAAGCGTATCTTCATGCCGACCTTTTGTTTTGTGAATCTCCTGCTCAATTGCCTTTGCATCTTGTGATTCTGAATGCGGTCTATTTTTAAGTGGTGATGATGGCTTAAAGTCTTTAAACCGCTTTAAGTCATTAATGGTAATTAACCCTTTCCCGATACGGAAGTGCAATTCAAATTGTGAGGGCACATTAAAGTAAGCACGCATCTGTTCAAACACCCGACTATTTCCATCAATCTTCAGTTGCTTGAGTTTTCTTTTAAGCACTGATTTACCCTCATCTACAAGGAATCTCTTATTCTCTTTTAGAAGTTCTTTAATTTTTGACTTAGCCTTGGGGCTGATTACGAAGCGCAACCAATCTTCCTTTGGCTTTTGTTTGGAGGATGTGAGAATTTCGATCTGATCTCCATTTTTCAATAAATGGTTTATTGGAACAAGTTTTTGATTCACCTTTGCGCCAATGCACTTTGCTCCTATATCGGTATGAATGTCAAATGCAAAGTCCAGCGCTGTAGCTCCTATCGGAAGGGTTTTCAATTCCCCTTTAGGAGTAAATACAAATACCTCTTCGTTAAATAAATTTCCACGAAAGTCATCCACAAATTCCAGTGCCGACAAATCCTGTTTCTCCAATAAATCACGAACTTTAACCAACCATTTTTCGAGATTCGATTCGTGGCTCGATACGCTGTCCTTATATTTCCAGTGAGCAGCATACCCTTTTTCAGCAATTTCGTCCATTCGCTTGGTACGAATCTGAACCTCTACCCATTGCCCATTTTTTGCCATTACGGTTGTATGGAGTGATTCATATCCGTTTCCTTTGGGAGTACTGATCCAATCGCGAAGCCGATCCGGATTTGGCGTATAATAATCCGTTACAATTGAATATACCTGCCAACAAAAAGACTTCTCTTGTTCAATGGGGGTCTCCAATATCAAACGAACTGCGAACAAATCAAAAACCTCCTCGAAGGGAATATTCTGTTTTCGCATTTTGCTGTAGATCGAGAATATTGATTTGGGGCGACTTTTAATTTCGTATTCAATATTCAATTTATCTAACTCCTCTTTCAGAGGCTGTACAAATTGCTTGATGAATTTATTTCGAGAGGCACGGCTTTCATCAATTTTATCTGAAATCTCTTCGTATACGGGCTGGTCGGTGAACCTCAGATATAAATCTTCGAGTTCAGTTTTAATCGCGTTCAGCCCTAATCGATGGGCAAGTGGTGCATATAAATAAATTGTTTCGGAGGATACCCTAAGTTGCTTATGACGTGGCATACTTTCCAATGTCCGCATGTTATGCAACCGATCAGCCAGCTTTATCAGTATTACTCTTACATCCTCAGAAAGAGTGAAAAGCATTTTTCTAAAATTCTCAGCCTGGGCGGATGACCCATATTCAAAGGCGCCTTTAATTTTAGTTAGTCCGTCTACAATTTTGGTTGTCTTCTTTCCAAAGAGTCGCTCGATATCTTTAAGTTGAATATCTGTGTCTTCAACCACATCATGCAGCAGAGCTGCAATGATTGACGTGGTGCCTAGCCCAATTTCCTGAACACAGATTTCGGCTACCGAAAGAGGATGAAAAATATACGGTTCGCCCGATTTTCTGCGCATGTCTTTGTGCGCTTCCATGGCCATTGTAAAAGCCCGCTTTATCAGTTTGGCATCGCCCTCCCTAAGTACAGGTTTGGCTTGGCGTAACAACCTTCGGTAGCGCCCAATTATCTCTTTTTTCTCTTCAACAGCATCAATTACCACGTATCTATAAACTTTTAAAAATCGATTTTTATAACTTGGCTTTAATCATAACGAATAATCCCTAAATTTGCACTCCCTTTGACAAAAAAGGCCAATTTTTTAATTCAAAGGGCTATTTATGCGGATGTGGCGTAATTGGCAGCCGCGCCAGACTTAGGATCTGGTGCCGCAAGGCGTGGGGGTTCGAGTCCCTTCATCCGCACAAAAAACTTGAACCCTCCGGCCGGTGATTAAAAAATTGCCGACAGGAGGGTTCATTAATTCTTGCCATTACAGTGGTGAAAATAATGTAAAACCATAAAATCCAATAGCCTTGAATATCACATTAGACAAACAGAGCGCAACTGACGGTTTGATTAAAGTTATACTAACCGAAAGTGATTATCAACCCAAAGTAGAAGAAAAGGTAAAAGACTTTGCCCGCAAGGCAAACATAAAAGGATTTCGCCAAGGCAAGGTGCCAGCGGGGGTAATCAAAAAAATGTATGGCAAATCCATTTTGGTTGAGGAAGTGAATCATTTAGTTTCTCATTTGGTTTCAGATTATATCCGCGATCAGAAACTTCGCATTTTGGGTGACCCAATGCCAAATCAGGAGAAGGCATATACCATTGACTGGGATTCGCAAAAAGATTTTGAGTTTGAATTTCAAATTGGTTTGGTGGAGGATTTTTTAGTTGATCTTTCCCCGAAAGTGAAAGTAAAATCACACCCTATTGAAGTGGATCAAACCGTGATGGATGAAACGTTAACGGATTTAAAAAACAGATTTGGCACCATCATCTACCCGGAAGTAAGTGAAATGGGTCATCATCTGTATGGTGAAATTTCACTTGCCGGTCAGGAGGAGAAAAAGAGTTCTTACATCGCCTTCGAAAAAATTTCAAAGAAGGAACAAAAGAAATTTATTGGTCTTAAGAAGGACGATATTGTTGAATTCGATATTGAAAAAACTTTTCTTGATGATGCTGCCATTGCTCAAGTTTTAAATATTTCAGAAGAAGAAGCAAAGCAGGCCAAGGGCACCTATTCATTTAAGGTGACTACCATCAGCCAAACAGAGCCTGCCGCTATTAATCAGGAGTTCTTTGATAAAGTATTCGGCAAAGATGTAGTGAAGGATGAGACAGAGTTTTTAGATAAAGTAAAATCAACCATTTCAGAAAATTACAATCGTGAGAGTGATCATTTATTAAGTCATGAGATTCAACACCACTATGTTGATCACACAAAAATCAGCATGCCTGAATCCTTTCTTAAAAACTGGCTGAAAAACAGCAGCCATGGGCAGGTAACAGACGATATTCTGGAGAAAGAATTCAATGCTTACCGGGATTCCCTTAAATGGGATTTGATCAAAAATAAAATTGCCGAGGAGAAAGAAATAAAAGTAGAAGGCGATGAAGTGCGTGAAAAGGCAAAGCAACAGATTGTTGAACAATTTGGGGGAGCTGCTATTGCTGCGCAATTAGGCGATAAGTTGAATGATATTGCTAATAACTTTCTGTCGGGGCAGGATGGCAAGGGCGAAAACTTCATGAAAATTTATAATCAGTTACGCGAAGAGAAAATCATGAAGGTGATTAAAGACTCAATCACAATCGATGAAAAGAAAGTTACACTGGATCAGTTTAAAAAAATAGCTGAAGCGCATCGCCATTAGGTAAGAACTATAATTGTACCAAACTGGTTCATAGGGAACTCTGCTCCGATAGCTATCGGGCTGGGGCTTTTTTATTGACTTTTTCTTAGTAACATTGACAAGAAAACAATAAAAGGAGCTCCAAAATCGACTTAATTAAGAACTGTAAACTATTTATATCTATGTCACAATCAAACGAATTCAGAAAATATGCTGTCAATCATTTAGGCATGAGTGGCAATTCACTAGACAGCTACGCAAAGTACATGAACGAAATGACCCACACCGTCACGGGCATGACGCCAAACGTAGTAGAAGAGCGTCAGATGCGAGCAACCGTTATCGATGTATTTTCAAGGTTGATGGCTGATCGAATTATCTTTTTTGGTACTGCCGTTGATGATTATGTAGCGAACGTAATCACGGCTCAACTTCTTTTTCTGGAATCCTCTGATCCGAAAAAAGACATTATTATGTATGTAAATAGTCCGGGTGGCTCTGTTTATGCTGGCCTTGGCATTTACGACACTATGCAATACGTAAATCCGGATGTGGCAACCATTTGCACAGGCATGGCCGCTTCGATGGGTGCTGTTTTGTTGGCCGCTGGTGCCAATAAAAAAAGATCAGCGCTTCCGCACTCACGCATTATGATTCACCAGCCATCGGCAGGCATGCAAGGAACTTCACGGGATATGGAAATTTCATTGAAGCAAACCCTTGAACTACGTCAGGATTTATATACCATTTTGGCTAGCCATAGCGGACAGACTTTCGAGAAAATTGATAAAGATTCTGATCGCGACTATTGGATGCGGGCTAAAGAGGCCAAAGAATATGGCTTGATTGACGAAGTATTAGAACGAAATAAGAAATAATTGGCGCTAATTAGACAATTTGTTGATAGGCCAATGTGCCAATTAATCGATACATTTGTAAGTGTGATTAATTAAAATCATCGGCATTTCAACACATTGACAATCGACTAATTGATTTATGGCTGAAGTTACATGCTCATTTTGCGGTAGAAACAAGAAAGATGTTGACCTGATGATCTCGGGAATACACGCGCATATCTGCGATAAATGTGTAACCCAGGCTAACCAGATTTTGCAGGAAGAGAAGAAAAATAAAGTAGAAGCAGGAACACTGCCTAATTTCAAACTGGTAAAGCCGCGTGAAATCAAGAAATTTTTGGATGAGTATGTAATTGGCCAGGATGAGGCTAAACGCGTAATGTCAGTGGCTGTTTACAATCACTACAAAAGACTCATGCAACGCAAAATCGAGAATGATATTACGATTGAAAAATCAAATATCATTATGGTAGGTGAAACCGGAACAGGAAAAACATACCTGGCAAAGACGTTAGCTAAAATTCTTCAAGTCCCGTTTTGCATTGCGGATGCTACCGTGCTAACCGAAGCTGGCTATGTTGGCGAAGATGTGGAAAGCATTTTAACCCGCTTATTACAGGCTGCTGATTACAATACTGAAGCCGCTGAGCGTGGAATTGTATATATCGATGAGATTGATAAAATTGCCCGCAAATCCGACAATCCTTCTATTACCCGCGATGTGAGTGGTGAAGGTGTTCAACAAGCCTTGTTAAAACTTCTGGAAGGAACTTCAGTAAACGTGCCCCCACAGGGTGGACGCAAGCATCCCGATCAAAAAATGATTACTGTTAACACAGAAAATATTTTGTTTATCTGTGGGGGTGCTTTTGAAGGAATTTCACGCCTGATTGGAAAGCGATTAAATACTCAGCCATTAGGATTTACAGCTTCGGCCAACAGTTTGAGCCCTGCTGAATTTGATAAAGACAATTTACTTCAGTTTGTATCCGCTCAGGATTTAAAAAGCTTTGGCCTGATACCAGAATTAATTGGCCGATTACCCGTAGTCTCTTTCCTAAATCCATTAGATCACGATGCGCTTCGCAAGATTTTAACAGAGCCTAAAAATGCGCTTATTAAACAATACAAACGCCTCTTTGAAATGGAGGAAATTACCATCGAGTTTAAAGAGGGTGCCCTTGATTTTATTGTTGAAAAAGCGGTTGATTTTAAATTAGGGGCTCGCGGTTTACGTTCGATATGCGAGGCCATTGTGAATGATGCCATGTTCGAATTGCCCTCCGATAAAACAACAGATCGTCTTGTAATCAATCGCGCGTACGCGGAGGAGAAATTCAACAAGTCGCATTACAGTAAGTTGAAGGTTGCTTAACTTCTACTTATCTGGATTCCAGATATTCAATAATTAGTTGCGCTGTGTTTTCTGATGCAGAGCCTGTGTCCAAAATAGAATAAACATTTTCGTACTCTCCCTTCATTGCTGAAACATAATCAGAATCATGAAGTAATTTTTTTAGCTCAGCATCCACTAATTTGGGTGTAGCCTGAGTTTGAATCATTTCCCGTATTACTTCTTTACCAGCAATCAGGTTAACCAATGAAATGAACTCTACTTGAACCAGATAATTAGCTATGGTGTATTCGATGAAGTTGGTTTTATAAACGACTACTTGCGGAACCTTAAAAATACCGGTCTCTAATGTTGCAGTTCCTGAAGTTACGATCGCTGCATGCGCAATGGTTAACAAATCGTAGGTTTCTTCTTCAACAAACTTCACATTGGGTTTCTCATTCAAAGCTTTGTATAAATCTGCCGGTAACGTCTTGACAGCTGCAACCACAAACTGAACATCTTTATTTGAGTCCGCGATTGCCGCCATGAGTGGAACAATTTTATTCAATTCAATTTTTCTGCTGCCCGGAAGTAACGCTACTATTTTTTTACTTGAATCAAGGTTATGCTTTAAAACAAAATCAGGCGCGGGCTGAAACTCTTTAATAGCATCCAACACCGGGTTGCCTACATAATCAACCTCAAAATCATACTTCTTAAAGAACGCCTTTTCGAACGGAAGTATCACAAACATTCTATCTACACAAGCCTTCAACTTCCAGGCCCGACTTTGATACCAGGCCCACACCTTGGGTGGAATGTAATAGAGTACTTTAAGACCTTGTGCCTTAGCAAACTGGGCAATCTTTAAATTAAATCCGCCATAGTCGATCAGAATTATTGCATCGGGCTTAAACTCCAACATATCATTCTTACAAAACTTTATGTATTTGTAAATTTTAAACAAGCTGGTGGCCAATGAAATAAAACCCATGAACGCCATTTCGCGATAATGCACCGAAAGTTTTACACCGGAAGCTTCCATGAGATCGCCACCAAAGCCTTGAAAGATAGCTTGCGCATCACGTTTGCGAATTGCCTTTACAAGATTACTGCCATGCAAATCCCCAGATCGTTCGCCTGCAACAATATAGTATCTCACTTAGAGCGGATTTGATTCACCAAAATACTCAACATAGTTGCGAGGCGTTTCATACAACCGGATAGAATGCATAACACCATACTTGCTTATAGACGAAATTTTAGGGGCTACTATTTTCCAAATCTCAATCACCAACATCTCACAACTCGCTAATTTATCTTCCATAAAATCGACATCGAGATTCAGGTTTTTGTGATCTAACTTATCGATTACTTCAAGCCTAATCAGTGTGCTCAATTTTTTAAGATCAATAACAAATCCTGTTTCCGGATCGGGTAATCCCTTTACAGTAACAATCAGTTCAAAATTATGACCGTGCCAGTTTTCATTGGCACACGGTCCAAATACCTCCACATTCTTTTCCTTGCTCCATGCAGGATTGTAAAGCTTATGGGCTGCGTTAAAATGCTCTTTTCTACTTACGTAAACCATTTTAAAAAACTAATATGCAAATATACAATAGTACATTCTCCCTTCACACAAGGGAGATTTAATGTAAATTGCACAAAAATTAAACGTTATGATTATTGTTACCGGGGCAGCGGGTTTTATTGGAAGTTACCTAATTCAACGACTCAATCAAGATAATTTCAACGCCATTATTGCAGTCGATAAATTCGACAATGAGGTGAAAAATAAAAACCTGGTAGGACTAAAGATACAAGAGAAGATTGACCGGGATCATTTTCTTACCTGGCTGGACACAAATAACGAAACTGTTGAATTTATTTTTCATATAGGAGCCCGCACGGATACCACCGAATTGGATGTTGCATTACTCAATAAACTGAATACGCAATACACCAAAGATATTTGGAGCCGCTGTTGTACCTATCAAATTCCACTGGTGTTTGCTTCCTCTGCCGCTACGTATGGCCTGGGAGAAAACGGGTATGACGATGATGAATCGAAAATTGCCCTATTAAAACCTCTTAATCCCTACGGACAATCCAAACAAGATTTTGATGTGTGGGCACTCGCTCAAAAAGAAAAACCGTTCTTCTGGGTTGGATTGAAATTCTTTAACGTGTATGGCCCCAATGAGCATCATAAAGATAGAATGGCTTCGGTAATCTGGCATTCCTACAATCAAATTACCAAAACGGGTAAAATGAAATTGTTTAAGTCGCACAACCCCGACTATAAAGACGGAGAACAAATGCGTGATTTTGTTTATGTAAAAGATGTCGCTGAGGTATGTATTTACTTAATGCATCATCGAAAAAATTCGGGCATTTACAATTTAGGATCAGGGAAGGCACGCACGTTCGTTGATCTTGCGAAAGCTGTATTTAATTCGCTTGGAAAAAAAGAGGAAATCGAATTTATCGATACACCCGTTGATATCCGCGATAAGTATCAGTACTTCACTGAGGCGAATATGGAGAAATTAAAAAGAATTGGATACCCAAAGCCGTTTTCCACGCTGGAAGAAGGTGTAAATGATTATGTCAAAAATCACCTCAGTGTGCTTCCAAAAATTTAACTATATCCATAAGGTCTTGTTCTGATTTTACCTTTATTTTTTTCTCCTTGATTAACACTTCTGCTACACCAGTAACTGGCAGGCATTGAAAAATATAGTCTCACTCACCGGAAGCGGTATTTATTGAGAGTTAAAGAATCTCAGTTCGCTTCCAAAAATTCAATTATATCAATAAGATCTTGTTCTGTCTTCACCTTTATTTTTCTCTCCTTGATAAACCCTTCAATGTTTGAAGACTGTTCCGGAAATGTTTCTAGAATCGATTTTTTATTCAGCTTTATTTCCTTAGCACTTCCGTCTTCTAATAAGACAAAATACAAAATCTTGGTTTGAAAGCTTTTCTTCTGATCGGAAGTACCATACCCGGACAGATTTTCATCAACAAAGGAAGTTTTATATTTCTTCAATAAAGTGATTTTTCCATCTCGGATTAAGTCAAAATAACTAGTCTTTGAAAATCCTTTGATTTCATAGCCAGTCGAAAATGTATGTTTAATGATTTTATTTGTTCCGGGTTCAACAAAATTTAAAGTAAACTTTGGATAGGCCGAAGCATTAATCTCTAACACCTGTCCGTCTTGATTTAATTCAACCCGATCCAGGTAGGCATCATATTTTAATTGTAAATTAGGATAGTGCTTACCAGCCTTATCGGTTAACGTACCTGAGGTCCATTCAGGGTATAGGTAAGCTGAGCCACGAACATCTTCATACTTTCTGGTTCTTATCACCACATTATCAAGGCCCTGAATATTTGAGATCTGACCCTTCACACTCAACGTTGGCAGAACTATCAAAAGACTTAAAATTATAAGGTTAAGATTCATCATTTTAAAATAATTTTATACGTATACATATCCTTCTCCCTTGCAATTCTTATAAAATATAAGCCTCTGCTCCAGGTGGTCGTTGTAATTTTTAAATCCTCCTCGGCCTGATTGTCATACACTAAGAGGCCTAAGGCATTTTGAATTTTTACGGTTGATTTGTTTTTCAATCCATCTATGAAAATTATATCCTCAGCTGGGTTCGGGTAAATATTTATTGAGGTCGAAGAGATGCCCGGTTCCGATAATCCAGTAATCAAAACAGGATTTGAAACACGATTGCATAAGTCACTTTTGGTAAGAACGAAATACAAGCCCGGCTCACCATTAAATGGATACGATCTTCCATTTGAATTTGGAATTAACGTGTTATCGCGATACCATGCATAGGTTGGACTAGGTTGGGTGCTGAATAAGTTAAATCCATTAATAATAATCGGATTTGGAGGTAAATCATTTGGATTGATCGTGATCAACTGTTTAAAAGTTCGTGAGTCTTTGCTGTTGCTTATCGTTAATGAAACCTCAAACGTACCCGTCTTTGAAAAAATTATGGATCCTTTCCTTTCATTGGCATTAATTAAGGTAGCCATAGTCTCATTGGTTTCCCATTTATAAGATTCAATGGCACCGGCACTTTTATCGACTAGTTCAACCAACCCATCTACACAATTCGAAATAAGCTGGAAGTCAGGGAACAAAATATTCTCGCAGTCATCTTTTGCCCAATTTGAAGAATTTTCAAGTACACTGGAAAGTCCCGCATTAATAATTCCATCTCCCGTAGCATCTACATTGGTGATGAGTAAATTATCGAAGCATAGTTTAAACCTACCTGCAAACTTTAAAAAAGCTTTGGACATGGTTGAGCGAATGCTAACTGGATTGGCTGGCGTAGCTGATATCAGGGTGGATTCGGTAAGTTGTTGAATCGTTCCGGCTGTTAACGCCAAAACTGAATTTCCATGTATCGTCAATTTTGTAATTGAATTATTGCCATCAAGTAATAATTCATTCTTTAGAATAATCTCACTCAAGGTATTATCTCCCAATACCCTCACGTTTTGGTTTTCAACAACAAGTTTCCCGTTAAAAATTCTTCCTCCCAAGTCAATGATTGAATTTGATGCTGGTGAAATGGTGGCTCCATTACTAATCCATTCTAACGCATTTGAATGGATGGCTAAGTTTTCAAGTTGAAGCAACTTAGCCCCCGTCATAGTAAGAGTCTTACCGGCCTCCGTCACAACTTCAAAAGACTTTGCTTCTAAATTAAATCCGGTCATATTCACCAATCCCGACAATATCCGCATAGAACGCACTTTTAAACTTCCGCTCATCTCCATGTTCGTAGTCAGGTCTATTTCTATATCGGTGGTAGAAAAATTATTATTACTCGTAAATATTGTGTTCTCACTATTAAGTGAACCTGTAAACAAGATTTTTCCAGGAGTTAATACTTGAGTTTTATCTGAACTGATAATAAGACTCCCTCGTATTGTTAAGGTATGTCCATTTAATGCGATTCCTGCCTGTGATTTATTTAACCACGTCAACGAACCAATTGTGGTATTTCCCGACATTGAAATTACTCCACCATCCGCTAATGACGAATTTTCATCAATGATGATCCGGTTGTTACCATCCGGTACAGCCCCTGCAGAAACTCCCCCACTCGATAGAGACCAATGGTTTGGATCGCTTAAGTCGCCCGAACCACCAATCCAATAATAAGCCACTTGTGGATCGGTTACAGACGTATAGGTTACTATTAAAGAGAAATTTTGGCTGCCGCCTGACAATGTTCCTTTGTGACTCACCCGTAATGTATAGGAACGGGGTTCAGGAGATTCAAATTCAATCTTCTCTATATTATCTCTAAAGTTGTCTCCTCTAAAAGCTGGCTCACCCAATGCAGCATCTTCAGGATTCAATTTCCATGGCATCTGTTGATTGTTTGCATCATCCAGGATGCGCATATCTAAATCATTAACCAGCATTAAATTAGTTGGATCAAGAGATGATCCTACCGGGTTTCCTGCCGGATCCGTCCATGCTATGGTGGCCGTTATCTTCGTGTTTGCCTTAGGAGTTAGCATTAACTCAAAAGTTTTACCATTCGCTAGTTCCAGCTCTTTAACAAAAATATTTTGGTTGTCTTTCGTCAATAGTACTTTGGCAGCAGCTTCCGCATCGATCAAGCCCCAGCCGAAACTATAATCAGGCCCTGGATATTGCCCGGCCTCTTTAGCGGTATGTATAGCTAATGCCTTTAACGTTGCTGAGCGCATAAATTCACCACCATTTAAGTCGCTATGCAGTTCCTGCAACAAGCTTAAGGAGCCTAGAGCACCAGGCGTAGCCATGGAGGTTCCGTTGTTGCTGGCATAATTATTATCCACCACGGTTGAAAAAATATTTACCCCGGGGGCAACCAAATCTGGTTTTATCCGGCCGTCATCGGTAGGACCCCAACCACTGAAACTACTCATCTCAACAGAAGCCGGGCTCGTATAGGAAGGAACTTTTCTTACTGCACCAATTGTAAAAATATTTTTAGCAGTACCCTCTTGAACGATGCAATCATACCCACTTCCTTGATTTCCGTCTGGTGGATACAATGCCACCCCTGTTGTTGTGGTTTCGCCACGGTTATTTCCTGCTGCCCAAAAAATCGAGTAATAAGGCGCATTGAATGCAATGTTATCGATATCCTTGGCCAAGGTGGTATAAAAACCAAATCGCCAATCCTCTTTATCACTAATGCTCGTCTGCCCTTGCCAACTGCAACTTCCATTACTGCAATTCCATCCTAGCACTATGCTATAAGAATGATTGGAAAAAAGAAGGCCACTCTGATCTGGTTTTGCTTTGGCAATCATTTCAGCACGATCATTATTCCAATCAAACGAATGTAGTTTAGCCTTGGGAGCCATTCCCATGGCATTTAAATTAATTCCTGAGGCCAGAATTGTACCACTGACATGGGTTGCATGTGCTAAAGCCGTTCCACTTTCTTTTGTCAGTATTCTGTCAATAAACTCGATGTGTTCAAATGCCGGGCCGCCATCCCAAACTCCAACCTCTAAACCCTCACCTAAGAGATTTAACCCTAACCCACCCCCGGTTCTTAATTTTGTAACATTCGTAGAAATCGCTAATCCACTGTTGGAGGTAGCTCTATAAACAGGTTGGCCAAATGGATCCACATCCACGAGTTCAATCAAGTTTCCTTCCGGCAAATATTGTTTAATTGGGATATTATTTTTCCTCGCATATTCAAGGGCTCTGTTCTGTTGCTGATCATACGAATTGGAAAATTCTACTTTCATCCGCGCAAGATTCTGAAACCTCTCATTTTCCCTGGTTTGACCAAACAGATGGCTTGAAATTATCAGGAATGAAAAGAATAAATATTTCATGAACTCTATTAACGAAAATTAAGACAAGAAAATAAAAAAAGCCCTGAAAATTTCAGGGCTTTAGTCAAAATATCAAATTCTATTTTTTAGTAAATGTGTGAGTGTTAGTATCAAAAAGTGCATTATCCGATTTTCTTCTAACTGTATAAGGAACAACAAACGAATATGTACAGGAATTATAGGTTGCAGGAGAAGACCCCGCCACAACATACGTTACTCCATCACCCATTACCACATCTTGAGTAGGAAGGGTTACCGCTGTGCTTGAAGGGTTGAAAGTATATTTTACAACGCCTCCAAAATCCCAGAAATTATTTATAATAATACCATTCGCATTTGCAGGATCGGCAATAGAAACATTGTCATAGGTGCCATACCCCGGTTCAAGCGTGCTATAGGTGCCTACAAAATTTGCCCTGTTGAAAGAACAAAGCGTTCTGATAGAACGTGTAAATTCACCATACTTAGAGCTAATCGTAGTGCTGCCATCTGAGCTTGTCAATTTAATTTTTAGTTTCCAGATTTCACCGGGAAGGATGTTATCATCAATCACCTCGAAATAGATGAAACCAAAACTGCTATTTGCCGCAATGCTCACCGTATTTGTGGTAATCAATGCATAGTGCGTACCCGCCACCGCAGTGCTGGTTGGCTCCACGGTAAAATTAACCGTAATCGCCTGGCTTTTTTGTGGTCCTACCAAATTAACCCGAATTGAGTCTTTGATCCTCTTACCATCGGTAACCCGATTATAAGATTTGCTCACATCCAAGCCCCCCGCTGTTGTAGCTTCATTAATTTCTATAACGGCTGCATTATTCAGCAAAATATCAGTTCCTGGGTCGTCAAAGCAAGCGGATACCACAGCTAGCAAGCCCACGAACGTAAAGATTTTATAAATCGTTTTCATTTTCATGTCTATTCAGTTTTATTAATAACCAGGATTTTGTTTCATGCTGGGATTCAACTGAACCTGGTCGTTAGGAAGTTGCTGCAGCATTCGAAAATCAGAGGCAGGTAAAGTTGGAACACCTGCCGCTGCTGGCTTGGGAATATCTAATCCCAATCTTTTTAAGTCAAAGAAGCGATGTCCTTCCATAGCAAATTCAACTCTTCTTTCGTTCATAATTACCGAAATCAATGCCGCTCCTGTCAACGAAGTGGCAGCCAACCCACGGTTAGTTCTGATTGTATTTACTGCAGTTTGAGCGGTAGCATCGTTATTTTGACGAGCACGGCTTTCGGCCTGTATTAAATACATTTCAGATCTTCTGATAACGGGGATGTTTTCAAGAAAAGCTCCTTTTTCTCCTGGCCACTTGCGTGTCTGAGGTTTATTGAGTGTTCCTGCGGTATTCAGGTAAAGATTTAATCTAACATCACCAGCCTCGTGTGCGGAAATCAATTCCGAGCTTGCTGCCAACACATATTGGCTGCCACTAAGCATATTGGTTGTTACCGAGTTCATTGAATTATTAGGCCCATCAACCCCACTCCAATCCGTAGCACGAATCTCTAATTCAAAGATTGATTCAGGATGCGTGGTAGCACTCCAGGAGGCAACGTAACTAGCCGCAGCAACAGGCGCTGCAGTTGGCACAAGCGTTAACGCTGTGGTTGCATTGGTATCTGCTTCTGGATATTTACCCCAGTATAGATACAACCGTGCAATTAATGCATGCGCTGCCGCCTTTGTGGCACGGAATGGGAAGGTATTCGTACCTAACGTGGATGGCCAATTGGCTCCAATTCCTGATGCAGGAAGTAACAGAGTTATTGCTTCTAACAGATCCTTCTCCACAAATTGATAACAGGCGAGATTTGTGCTTCGCTCTTTTTTATCAGCATCTGAAACAACCTCGGTTGGAGAATCTCTCAAAATCACTCCGAGGTTAAAGCCGTTAACTTCCTTTCCGGGCTCATACGAGTAAACTCTTAATAATTCCATGTAATAAAGCGACCGAAGGAATAATGCCTCGCCACGGAGGTGATCTAACACCTGTTGCGAAGTAACAGTAGCTGATGAAGGTACTTTTGCTAACTGAAGCTTAGGCAGATATTCCAACACATAGTTTGCATCATTAATACCCCTGTACGCAGTAAACCAGCGATTTGCATAAACACCCACGCCATTTACCCACTCCTGCTCATACCGACCAGTGCGGTTAACGATTTCAATGTTATCAGCAAATGCATCCCCATGAAGGTTCACTTGTTGACCAAACATTGGAAATTCATGTGCTATACGGTAAGCACTCAGCAAAGCACTCTGAACGCCAGCGGTGGTATCCAATGCCTGTGCGGGTGCAAGTGCAGATTTATCCACCGTTTCAATGTCGCACGCGTTAAAGCCTAGTACGAACAGACCGGTGATAGCTATATTTCTTAATTTCATTTTCATTTTCATTTATTCTTTAAATGATTTGACAATTAGAGTCCGATTGATATACCCCCCATAAATTGTCTGGCAACCGGGTAAACACCAAAAGAAGATACGCCAGTACCATTGTTGTTACTCACAACTTCTGGATCTATTCCTTGGTATTTAGTATATGTCCATAGGTTTAATCCTTGAACAAAAACATTCACCTTCGTCAATTTCAACCTGGAGATAATACTGCTAGGAAGGGTGTATGACAAGGTTACTTGCTTTAGACGAACATAGGAAGCGTCCGATAAAAACTGCGTAGTACCAAACGTACCAAACTGCTGATCAAATCCATCAATTACACCCCCTTGAAACGGGCGTGCAACATTGGTTATATCTCCCGGATTTTGCCAGCGGTTCAATTGACTTCTTAGTTGATTATTGGCACTAGACCCTGATGCATAAAGATTATATAAATCGCCATTAAAGGCCTTGTTCCCTCCCTGATATTGGAAGAAGACTTCGAGATTTATTCCTTTATAGGAAAAGTTGTTTGAAACGCCCCCAAAATAAGTTGGGATGTTTGAGCCTCTCACGGCTGCATCGCGAGCCTGACCACTATAGGAAAGGTTTCCAAGAGTATCATAAATCATCGCCTTCCCATTGGCAGGATTGATTCCGGCAAACTGAAACAGGTACTGGAAGGATACTGGCTGCCCCACGATAATACTGTTTCCAATTCTTTTTTGATTATTTGGAAGAGAAACCACTTCATTATGGAGCGTACTTAGGTTTGCTGTTACATTCCATTTGAATGAACCCCTATCCATCACAACCCCTCCTAACTCAATGTCAAATCCTTTGTTTACAACTTCTCCACTGTTCCCTCTCACTGAGTTAACACCGGCATCATTCACTAAAGGAACATCAAACAGCAGATTTTGCGTGCGGTTGTTATAATATTCAATGGAACCATTCAACCTGCTTCCAAACAAAGCAAAGTCAATCCCTGCGGTAGTTTGAAATTCAGTCTCCCAGGAAATAATATCGTTACCCAATCGAGCCAAACGAAGGGTAGAACCACCCAAATAACCGGCATTAGTGCCACCCGGACTTCCGTAGGCAGTAAACCAATCGTAATCAGCGATTTCAGAGTTACCTACTTTACCATAAGCAGCTCTTATTTTCAAATCGTCTAACCATGTAATACCATCCATAAAGCTCTCTTCCGTAATTCGATAAGCGATCGATCCTGCATAGAAGGTACCATACTTGCTATTCGAACCAAATCTGGAAGATCCGTCTCTTCGAATTGTAGCATCAGCAATGTATCTATCCTTTAATGCGTATTTAACTTGACCAAACACCCCTTGACGGGCATTATCAAAGAAAAATTCACCAGCAGGACGAGCAGTAGCTCCAGAAGAAAGTAGCCTTAGCGCAGGGTTAGGGTAGGTAAACTGAGAGGCTGTAATTCCCCCTCTCTCTTCCTTGCGATATTCAAAACCGACCAATCCTGAGAGTTGGTGGATATCACCAATTTTCTTACTGTAATTCAGGGTTGTATTTGTGTTATAAGAAATTGTCCTTCTGTTTGTGGCAGAAATCTGACCACCGGCAAATACCGGAATTGAGCCTGGTCGCTCATTTCTATCCGCACCAAAAGAAGCATCTACACCTGCAAAACCGGCCAAGGTTAACCCCGGAATTATTTCATACGCCATATTAAAGCTGGATACTGTTTGCGGGGTACGTCCAAGTCTTACTTCCTCGTCAACCCCTTGTTTGATGTTATATCCAAACAAGTGAGAACCCGGAGCCCGTGTAGGATATAAAGCATATCCACCTTCTGGCGTGAAAGCCGGAGAGGTAGGTTGTGCTGTAAAAGCAGCCTGGAAAGGTCCGTTTACAAAGTTTCCATTAGCAATTGAACCGAATGTTCGTTGATAGGCCAACGATAGATTTGCTCCAATGGTCAACTTGCTGTTCGGTCTGTGGGTAATGTTTAATCGTGCCGTCCCCCGTTTCCAATCACTTTGGATAATTTGACCTTGCTGATATTGATAAGAACCTGAGAATAGGAAAGAGGTTTTATCATCCCCACCACTCATCGAAATATCATAGGTTCCTAATTGTCCGTTTTGAAACATTAAATCAACCCAATCTTGATTTTGTAAATTTACATCAGATGCATCCCCAAATGTGTTGCGTGCAGTGGTCACAGACAATCCTGCATTTCTGTAAGCCTCTTCTTTAAGCGTAGCAAATTCAACACCATTTAACATCTTGTAAAGATTTAAGGGCTGTACTTGTCCAGCCTGGGCATTTATTTCCAGCTTGGTTTTTCCTTTTTTCCCTTTTTTGGTTGTAACCAGGATTACACCGTTAGCAGCTTGCGCTCCATAAATAGCAGACGAAGCTGCATCTTTCAATACCTCTACTGACTCAATATCATTTGGATTTATCGATCCCAATGGATTTGATGAGCCTTGTGTTGATTGGCCGAAACGACCTAACTGCACGCCATCAACAATCCAAAGTGGATCATTAGATGCGTTAATGGATCCAATACCTCTAACTCTCACGTTTAGTGCTCCACCAGGCTGACCCGAAGAAGCAGAAACCTGAACACCCGCCAATCTCCCTTGAATACCTCGATCCACCGATTGAATTGGTACGTTTTGCAATACATCACCCTTCAACGAAGCGATAGATCCTGTTAAGGTTCTTTTCTCCTGAACCCCATAACCCGTTACCACCACTTCTGATAATTGGGTTACATCGGTGCCCATTTGAATGTCAATTACCGAGCGGTTGCCGATGTTTTGCTCCTGGGTTACAAAACCAATGAATGAGAAAACTAACGTGCCGCCCCCCGAAGGAATATTAAGTCGGTAATTTCCATCAACATCAGTTATTGCACCTGTGTCTGTGCCTTTCAAAAGCACGTTTACTCCTGGCAAGCCGGAACCATCCTCAAGAGAAGTTACTCGTCCTGTTATGGTACGATCTTGCGCCAATGCCATGCTACTAAAAAGCATTAACACGGAGAAAATCTTTACTAGTAAAATTTTCTTCATACTGTTTGGTTTAAGTTAAAAATATCATTGCTTAATAAGCAGCAAACTTAAAATAAAGTTCTTAACCGAAAAATGATTTCCTACTTAAACGCATTTTATAATAAGCGTTTATAACCCTTCATGGGTGATTATTGACCGTTCGAATAAAACTATCAAATGGTTGGAAGCCTGTTCAATATTGAACATCTAATTCGAAATAATCTTAAACTCAATCCTGCGATTCAATTGCTTGTTCTCTTCCGTATCGTTGGGTGCGATTGGCTTTTGAGAGCCATAGCCTTTCACTAGAATCCGCTGTTTTTCTATTTGATGATCCGTTAAATATGCTGCCACGGAATGTGCACGCCTCTCTGAAAGTTGTTGATTATAAGGTTCCGTTCCTGAATTATCGGTGTGTCCCCCAATCTCAACTTTTAAGGTTTTATTCTGATTGAGAAAAATAACCACCTCTTCCAATTCGGTAATTGATTGTGGCTTCAATTCATACTTGTTGACATCAAAAAACAAATTATTAAGAACAACTGAAGCGTCTTTTTGAATGGGGATGAGATTAATATTCTTAACTACTGGTTTTATATTGCTCGATTCCTCATAATTGAAATGCAAACTTTGAAATAAAAACCCAGGCTTGCGCACATAAAGTGCGTACTCCGAACCTCCCGGAAGGATCATTAAATAATCTCCATCCATTGAGTCAGCCCTTATTTTTGAAATCATTTTCTTTTCTTTCAAATCAAATAGTTCAACCCAGGCACCCATAGGAAAATTTGTTTTTGCATTCCGTACAATTCCTTTTACCACATTTCCTTTTGCTCGAGTAACCAAATTTTCCGGTAACGTGATTTTAAATAGCCGACTTGTACTTTTATTTTCTGCACGCGAATAATACCCTATCGCCCCATCGCCCGATACAATGAACGAATATTGATCCAGATGATCATTTAGCGGTTTCCCTAAATTGGTTGGTGTTCCCCATCCTTCCTTTGTTCGTTGCGACCGATAAATGTCATACCCTCCAAATCCCGGGTACCCATTAGATACCATATATAAGTCTTGATTGTTGACATGTATATAAGGAGAGATTTCATCAAACGGAGTGTTAATCGTTTTTCCAAGATTTTTTGCTTTTGTCCATCCACTCTCTTCAAGGTTCGAATACCAAAGATCATAACCACCTACTCCACCTTTGCGATCAGAAACAAAATAGAGCTCTCTTCCATCGGCTGATAGTGTTGGTTGTGAATCCCAATCAGGACTATTAATGGCCGCACCTAAGTTTTTAGGCACCGACCAATCCTTACCGGTCCTTCTACTTTCATACAGATCGCATCCCATCGCACCGCACACGGTAAAAATTAAATGTCTTCCATCGGCAGAAATCGTACAGGCCCCTTCGCGCTGAATGGTATTGATGTTGTTGGAAATAGAAATCGGCTCGCCCCAGGTTCCATCGCTACGCTTTGTAGAAATTACAATGTCTTCATTATCGTTTCGGGCGGTACCAAAGCGGGCTGTAAAAATGAGTTGAGCATCATCTCCGGTTACCACCGGAAAATATTGTCGTTGATATTTGTTGACAACATCCGGTAAAGGTTCAATGACAAAATCCGAAAAAACATTTGCATTCGTGATTGCATAGTTAGCTTGACTGCTCCAAAGCTTAACTTTATCAATCTTGGGCTTGTCCATTTTTTCTTTCTCAAGAAACAGTTTGCTATAATTATCCGATTTTACATAATCACCTTGTCTAAGATAAATATCGGCAAGCTCATACAAATATGAATTTCTCTTTACCCCATCTGCTAACTGCAATCCTTGCTCAAAATTTTCGGTTGCCAAGGGTAATTTATCCATGCTTCTATACACAATAGCAAGTCGGTTATAGGCTTCTTCAAATTTTTTGTCCTTATCAATGGCTTCCTGCAACATTGAAATTGCTTGATCATATTGCCCTCGCACCCGATAATTATCAGCCTGAATATATAAGTCAATCGCTTTTTTATTCTTTGTACTAAGAGTTTGAGCCTCTGCCGCAGAATAAAACACTACCAGGGTAATCAGTGATACAGATTTAATAATATTCATAGAGCAAGATAAGGCCTCAATGGAAAAGAAAAAACTCCAATACGTTTAACGATGAACTGTATGAAATGGTATGGACTAAAAAATTGATTCAATTGAAATTTCAGGACCATCCATTCCAAGCATGGAATTAATCAGCTTACAAGATTGATAGTGATTATAATTTTCGTGTGTAATTACAGCCTCCTTAATAACCTGCTGATCGAGCAGACTTTTACGCATGGTGCCATTTATTAAATAAGATGCAGGTGTAAACCAATTCCCGCCTTTCTTAAAAATTACATTGGCATAAAAAGAGTCCGTTATCAATCCATTCTTTACAATGAGAATATCATCAGCTTTCCCGCGAAGGGAATACAAGTGCTCTAACTTAGTTCGATCCAAAAATTTATGATGGTAATGAATATCATTATCGTAAACAAGTTTCAATGAGGTAACCGGACGAACTTCATATGGAACAAACTCCATATTTCTGATCTGGGTGTCATACACAATCCGAACTTTATACAACCCAGTGGATGGAAAAGCCTCATTCTCTAATGCAGAAAGATCAACTTTTTGATTTGAGTTAAATACAGCTTTTGTGCTGAGTTGCATCCTTGCTTCATGGTAAAGAAGATTTCTAAACTCACCATCCTTAAGATATATGGATTCAAGCAACTGGGACATAAATCTTTTGAATCATTTCTTCATACTCATCCTGCACCTTGCTTTGGCTCGTAATTCCACCTCCACTTCTATAAAATGTATTACCTCCATCCTGCTCTATATATCGGATAGCCACCCCACTGTCTAAATTCTTTCCATCAAAGTAACCAAAGACACCCGTATAATAGCCTCGTTTCTCTTTTTCGGCCTCTTGAATAATCTCGATTGTTTTTGGTTTTGGCGCGCCACTAATCGATCCTGCAGGCAGCAAAGAAACAATAATACTGCCTAATCGCTCATTATAATTTTCAGGTAAGTCACCTACTATTTCTGAACTTACTTGTAATATTTTTTTATTCTTAGTCTTTATTTCATCAATGTATCGAAAGCGGTTAATGGTAACATTAGTTGCTACCCTGCTCAAATCATTTCTGATTAAATCAACGATGGTAATGTGTTCAGCCAATTCTTTTTTGTTTTCCAATAGTTCTTTCTCCGCATCCGGCAACGAAGCATCTATGGTTCCTTTCATAGGATGTGAAAATATTTTTCTGTCTTTAATCTGAATAAATGTTTCGGGCGAGAAACAAAGAAATCGGTTTTTGAGAAACCACTTATATTTTGCATCACTGTTATAAAATAAGGTTAACATGGAGGCCGTTAATTCAACGCGTGATTTAACCGTCAGATTAACTAAGAATGAGTCGCCATACAAAAGCCGTTCATGCACAAAATCAAATTTCTCTTTATACTCTTCAAAGGAGATGGGGAATGAATCCAGCTTACTATCGGTTAATGCCGGAAGATTCTCCCGGGCATTCGAAAACCCATTTAAGGAAAACAAGATTTCGTCTGATCCAAGTTGATCCAACCGCCAGACTCTTGGTTTCTCCATTTCAAAATCGATCAAAAACAAAAAAGGGACTTGCTTGCGTCCCCACTCGTTCATCTGATCTATACATTTTGAGATAGACATCCTTCTAATTTATTCCGAACATAATCATTCGGACTTCGTAACTCGTAATGTAACTATGGAATATCCATATACTTATGAATCTGTAAAGAAACTTTCCATTTGGGATTAGTCTTTACATACTCAATTATCTGAGGAATCATTTCTTTTTCCCTCGACCACTCCGGCTGCAAAAACAATTCACATTCAGGTCTTACTTTTCCGGCAAACTCTTCTGCCCAACCAAAATCGCTTTTATTATAAATAATGATTTTCAATTCATTAGCCTGATTGTATATAGAAGGCTTTGGAGCCATGAACTTCTTAGGCGAAAAACAAACCCAATCCCAATTACCTGTTAAGGGATGTGCCCCTGAAGTTTCGATATTCGTTTTTAATCCTGCGGCTTGCAATGCATGGGTAAGTGCTGTAAGATCATACATGGCAGGCTCGCCACCCGTAATCACAACCAGTTGTGTGTTGCTTGCTTTCGCTCTGCCCACCATCTCGTCAACCGAAACCAAGGGATGCACATTTGCATCCCATGATTCTTTAACATCGCACCACACACACCCAACGTCACATCCGCCTAATCTTATAAAATATGCAGCATGCCCTTGGTAAAAACCTTCACCCTGAATGGTGTAAAAATCTTCCATAAGGGGCAACTTCAAATTCAAGGTTTAAAATTTAAGATTAAACTAACTAGTTAAAGAACGTATGCATTTTATGCTTAGCAATCCGCCTATGGATTTCTTAATTCAGCAGCACGAAGTGTATTTAATAATAACGAAGCAATGGTCATGGGACCAACGCCACCTGGAACAGGTGTAATGAACGAAGTTTTTGGAGCAACTTCTTTAAAGTCAACATCACCCTTTAATGTATACCCATTTTTATACTGGGCCCCCTCCACACGGGTGGTGCCCACATCGATAACCACGGCACCTTCTTTTACCATATCTGCGGTAATTATGCCCGGCTTACCAACAGCCACCACTAAAATATCTGCCTGGCGAGTAAACGTTGCCAGATCTTTGGTGTACTTATGACAAATGGTAACGGTGGCTCTTCCTTCCTCCACCAACATCATACTTAAAGGAGCACCTACTAGTCGGCTTGCCCCTACGACCACACAATTTTTGCCCTCGGTTGGGATTTGATACCGCTTTAATAATTCCATAACTCCAAACGGAGTAGCCGGAAGCAATAAAGGATTTTTTGAAACGATGCTGCCAAAGTTGCGATTGGTAAACCCATCTACATCTTTATCGGGTCTGATCTTCTCTGTAATTTTTTCCACTGAAATATGTTCCGGCAATGGCAACTGAACAATAAAGCCATCCACATCTTCATCGCGGTTCACCTGATCAATGTGTTTCATCAACTTATCTTCACTGATGGTATCAGCAAAGCGCATCATGGTATAATGAAAGCCTACTTCCTTACACGCTTTTACTTTAAAATCCACATACGTTTGGCTAGCTCCATCATCACCCACCAAAATAATAGCGAGGTGCGGCAGTTTTTTATCGGCCTGTTTGCGCAAGGCTACCTTCTCAGCAATCTCCTTCTTTATGTCGATTGAGATCTTGCGGCCATCAATAAGTGTATGAGTTTGTGTTTCAGTCATTAACATCCATATCAAGTCTTTAAACCATTTTTCCTTATAATGGTATCTAATAATTTTCCTTGTTGAGTTAGTTGCTTTAGAAAAAATGCGTTGGCTTTCGTTTGCAGCTGGCTTTGACTGCGATGATCATTTATCGATTGTTCTAATTGCTGTATGGATTGATTGAGCTTCTTGTCAAAAACCCCCATTCTATCCTCCGCTTTCACCATTCTTTTTATGGTGAGATCAAGCCGTTTGTTCAATTTCTCACCTCGCTGGTGGATTTGATCCAGCTCTATCAGCATTTCAGAAATAACCTCATCATAGCTTCTTGCCATACCACAAAATTTTAGATAGAAAGTTAAGACTACTTTTTAAGAATTGGAAAAGTATTTTGAATACAAATCAATCAATTTTCAATACTGCCATAAATGCTTCTTGCGGAATTTCAACATTCCCCACCTGACGCATGCGCTTCTTCCCTTTCTTCTGCTTCTCCAACAACTTACGCTTACGCGAGATATCGCCCCCGTAACATTTTGCCAACACGTTTTTACGAATTGCACTAATGTTTTCGCGGGCCACAATTTTTTGGCCAATGGCAGCTTGTATGGCGATCTCAAACATCTGTCGAGGAATCAACTCTTTTAATTTCTCACAGAGTTTGCGCCCCCAATCCTGTGACTTGTAGCGATGTACAATCGCACTCAGCGCATCTACCTTTTCACCATTCAACATCACATCCAGCTTCACCATATCCGATTCGCGCAAGCCAATCAAATGATAATCCAGTGAAGCGTAGCCACGCGAAATTGATTTTAGTTTATCGAAGAAGTCAAAGACAATTTCAGACAGTGGCATCTCAAACGACATCTCTACCCGATCGGTAGTTAGATAATTTTGATTGATAATCTGGCCGCGCTTTTCAATACACAAATTAATAATCGCACCAATGTAATCCGACTTCGTAATGATTTGCGCTTTTATGTATGGCTCTTCAATACTTTTCATCCGGGTAGGATCTGGCATTTCGGAAGGAGCGTTGATAAAAAGTTCCTCGCCATTTGTTAAGTGCGCTTTGAATTGAACGGAAGGAACGGTGGTAATCACGGTCATGCCGAACTCACGCTCCAATCGCTCCTGAATAATTTCCATGTGAAGCATGCCCAGGAACCCACACCGGAAGCCAAAACCCAAGGCAGCTGATGTTTCTAACTCCCACACCAGGGATGCATCATTCAATTGAAGTTTCTCCATGGATGATCGAAGCTCTTCAAACTCAGTAGTATCTACCGGGTAAATACCGGCAAACACCATGGGCTTCACTTTTTCAAAGCCTTTTACCGACTTACCCGGATTTATGGCATTGGTAATCGTGTCTCCCACATGAACTTCGCTGGCTACTTTTATACCTGAAATCAGGTACCCCACATTTCCGGCACTGATTTCATTGCGCGGATGTTTATCCAGTTTCAGGACACCAATTTCATCGGCACCGTATTCCTGTCCGGTACTGATAAACTTAACCTGCTCCCCTTTCTTCATCGTGCCATTGAAAACTCTAAAGTAGATTTCAATTCCCCGGAAGGAGTTATACACCGAATCAAAAATCATAGCCTGAAGAGGTGCTTTGGGGTCGCCCTTGGGGGCGCTCACGCGATGTATAATGGCGTGCAGAATCTCTTCAATACCTTTGCCTTCTTTGGCACTGGCCGAAAGAATATCCTCGCGCTTGCAGCCAATTAAATTGATAATTTCATCGGCCACCACTTCGGGGTTGGCATGTGGAAGATCGATTTTATTCATGACCGGAATAATTTCCAGATCATGTTCTAATGCTAAGTAGAGGTTTGAAATCGTTTGAGCCTGAATGCCTTGACTTGCATCCACAATCAAGAGCGCCCCTTCACAGGCTGCAATGGCGCGGGATACTTCGTACGAAAAATCTACGTGACCGGGGGTGTCAATTAAATTCAGAGTGTACTCCACACCATCCAGTTTGTAATTCATTTGGATGGCATGCGCCTTAATGGTAATGCCTTTCTCCTTCTCCAGATCCATGTTGTCCAACACCTGATTTTCCATTTGGCGTTGGTTAAGCGTGCCGGTAAACTCAAGCATTCTGTCTGCCAGAGTGCTTTTGCCGTGGTCGATGTGCGCTATTATGCAAAAATTGCGGATGTTCTCCATTCCCGTCATTTCAGGTCTTGATTTTAAGGGTGCAAAGGTAACAAAAAAGGGGTGCAGAAAGGGGAAGTTGTGATCTGTAAAAGTGAATCAGTTAAAAATTTTGCACCTCATCATACTAGTTAAGACTGGCCAAGATTAAGGGTAACTTTTATTCACCCTTTCGACAAATCTCTTACAATGGTCAATGCCTTGTCTATTTCTTCTTCACTGTTAAAGATGTGCGTACAATGCCGAACTCCAAATTGTTCGCCACTGGATCGTGGCCGCATGTTACCGCGATCCCAAAAAGCCTCCTGCAGTTGGGCGCCAGTCATGCCATTAACCTTGTAAACGGTAATGCCTGCACACATGGCTTCTTCTTCCGGTGAATAGATTTTCACGTTAGGATTTTGTCTTAATCCGGCACGCAAGCGATCGCCTAAAAATTTAATGCGCGCATACACCCGATCAGGACCGATTTCGAAAATAAAATCAAGTGCCGCATCCAGTCCCTTCAACACAGAAAAGTTACCCGTGCCGCGCTGAGTAAAGCGAAATCCTTCATCATCATGATTATCCCAACGTCCACTCGCTACTGTCGTCCAGATTTCTTTCATCCTTTCCTGCTTCACATACATAAAACCTGTGCCGGCTGGTGCCCCTGCCCATTTGTGAAAACATCCGACATACGCATCGCACCCAATATCTCTCACATCTACGTTAATATGACCAATTGTCTGGGCGCCATCCAGAATTGTGAAGATGCCGCGGTTGGATGCCTCCGCACAAATCTCTTTTACCGGTAGGATTGCACCACTTCCTGAAATCATGTGCGAGATCATCAGCACCTTAGTCTTAGGTGTAAACGCATTTACAATGTCTTGGTAGACTTCATTTGAATTTCTGATTGGCTTACCAATTACAACTTCGTTAAATTTAATACCATATCGTTTCTCTTTCACCAGCCAGCCTCCTCGGCCTCCGGAATGTTCCTGATTCGTGGTCACCACTTCATCGCCCGGCTGCAGGGTAATCCCATTGGCGAGATAACTAATGCCATTGGTAACGTTATCAATCATAGCAATTTCACCGGTATTGGCATTAATCAACTTACCCACTTTGGTGCGAATGCCCAACAGGTTATTATAACCCGAGATAAATTCTTCTTTGTTATCATCCTTGTAAGCCCAATCGGCAACGTGCGATGCCAGGTATCGAACATGCTCAGTCATTTTATCCACTACCACTCGGGGCATTACGCCTACCGTACCCGGATTAAAAAATACGTTGTCTTTTGACAGCATAAACTGGCTGCGAATTTTTGTCCAATACTGTGGATCATTTATTGATGGCAACGCTGGTGTACCATCGTTCGTTGGCGCGGATAAAGACGGTAAAGCCAACGCTGCTAAGCTTATTGATTTGATCGCGTTTCTACGAGTAGTCATAAAATTTGAATCACGTTAATGATTACAGCTTCAACCGGTGCTACCAAATGCTAATTCAAAAGATGATTTTGGGCAACCTTAGGCACAATCGATCGAGACGCAAAAACTAATGCCTGAATAATAAGCCCCATAACGACAATCATGCCTGCTTCAAACTGAGTTAGTAAGGTTGAACCCGCTACAATTTTCTTAGATTGATCGCTCAGTATTTTTCCTTCCGCGAGTTGGATAGCCGAGAGGTGTTGGAGATCTGTTGCCGCCAATTTGAATTGTTCATCTAACTCAGGATTGGATCTCTCCCGGGAAGACATCCAATATTCATTTTCCAGAAATATTATTTTGCGAATTGAATTTTTAAAGGACTGAAAAAACGCTGACTCCTTTTCAGTAAACTTCGTTTTCTCATACTCGTGGATTAAATTAGCTATATCGCTATTGTGCGTATCAAGTTGATTTTTATAGGTCATTACATCTCCCGCTGCCGTGCAATTATCAAAAATCAATTTCTTTTGGTACAGGTGTCCTGAGAGTTGATAGATGTAGCTTTCCACTACCAAACGATCTTCATACACCGAAGAAAAAGAGTCACCCAGTTCAGAGACATTATTTCTCTCCATAATATTTTTTACCAAAATCCCCACAAGAATAATAGCAAGTAAAAATGCAACCTGCGCTTTTTGCCGTATGCCATAAATCCATTTCATAAATTTATTTTTTGGTTAACCAATAATCGCAAGTTCTCCCTAATTAAACAAGGTGAGTAGCCTCTCCTCATAGTGTTTAAATGCGATGAAATGAGCATTTAAACACTATTTTTCTTAAGCAGAAAAAAGGTCCTGCGAATGACCTATCATTCAAGATAATTTATTCATGCTTATACACCACACCCTCTTTCATCACAAATGTCACTTTCTCCATAGTCCTGATGTTTTTAGTAGGGTCTTCATTTACGGCAACCAGGTCAGCCAATTTACCAACCTCCACCGAACCAATTTTATCGCCAACTCCAAGAATGGTTGCATTGGTCTGCATGGCGCAAAGTAACGCTTCGATCGCGGGCATACCCCCTTCTACCATATAACCAAACTCGCGTGCATTTTCACCGTGCGGATAAACACCCGCATCGGTACCAAACGCCATTTTTACTCCGCGTTGATAGGCACGCGCAAAGTTCTCCTGAATCTTTGAACCAATCTCAATCGCTTTCGGTGCTACCAGCGGATGATAGTAGCCAGGTATTTTCGCATACTCAGCTGCCGATCTGCCCGCAATAATCGTTGGCACATGATACGTTCCCTTTTCCTTCATCAAATCCATCACCTCATCGCTCATTAACGTTCCATGCTCTATTGTGGTAATGCCCGCAAGTACCGCGCGCTTCATTCCTTCGGCACCATGTGCATGGGCGGCAGTATGCAATCCATAATCTTGTGAGGCCGCAACAATGGCGTTAACTTCTTCTTGCGTAAACTGCGGTCCACTGCCATCTTTAGCCACACTCAACACGCCTCCGGTAGCGGTGATCTTAATAAAATCAGCTCCATCTTTATAACGTTGGCGTACGGCTTTGTATGCATCTTCTGATCCGTTAATCACGCCTTCCTTCGGTCCCGGGTCACCCATTAAATCTCTTCTACTTCCATTGGTGGGATCTCCATGACCTCCGGTTGTTGCAATTCCTTTACCCGCTGTAAAAATTCGCGGACCTACAATAGTTCCGGCATTTATTGCATTGCGAAGAGAAATGTTTACACCCGTGCCACCACAATCTCGCACCGTAGTGAAACCAGCCATTAAATTTTTGCGTGCATACAGGGTAGATTGAAAAGCAACATCGGCTTCGTTCTGGGTATATTTTTTTACCTGACTATCTTTGCTTGTTTCACTTTCAATATGCACGTGCATATCAATCAGGCCGGGCATTACTGTCTTCTTACTTAAATCAATCACCTTATCATCCTTACCAGCCTTGGTAAAACCTTTATCAACAGAGATTATTTTATTCCCCTCTACAACAACCGTAACCTGCGTTTGGATGTTTTTGTCTTTTCCATTAATTAAAGTTCCACTGTGAATTAACGTTCGTTGAGCAAACGTAAATGAAGCCACGTTTAACAGAATTAAAAATAAGATAATTTTCTTCATAGGTAAATTGACTTAATATTAGATACTTGTTTGATTGTTAGTTGATCAAATAACTGGCAGTTAATTCCTTTAAGGAATCAATTTCGCCCTGACTCATATCTTCCGATTTTACCTTGAGCAATAACTCGAACATAACCTGAGGTTGGTAGCCAAGTTTGGCCGCTACGTTGGCACAAAACTTAATCTCTTCTTCATATAAGCGTTCATCGATTTTCATCAACTGCACCAGATTGAAAATGTAATTGAATTTTTGATCGGGAGTAAGAACGTTAGGAATGATAACATCATGCGTTGTATAAAAAAGGGTCTCCACGGATGACTCAGGAAAGCCATGAGCCTTACCAATATTAATAATGTAGGCTCTCTCACGGGAAATCATCGCGCCATCAATGCGTGATAAGTTAACTAACAGCTTTAGTTGTTCTAATAAGATCATAATGGCAGAGTCAAAATTTAACAACAAGGTTACC
Organism: Cyclobacteriaceae bacterium; assembly: GCA_016787755.1. GTDB lineage: Bacteria > Bacteroidota > Bacteroidia > Cytophagales > Cyclobacteriaceae > ELB16-189. Next base: position 32,494 of record JAEUUA010000018.1, read on the forward strand.
GTGGTAAAAGTAAACCAAAATCAACTATCTTACACACGGTCTAAATAATGTTTTGGTGTGAATTTTCTGGCTCATCTTTTTCTATCTGGCGACAACGCTGAAATTATGGTGGGAAACTTTATTGGCGACTTTGTTCGCGGGAAAAACTTTCATGACCAGTATTCTCCATCGATTGCTCTAGGGATTGAATTACACCGCGAGATAGATGAGTTTACCGACAATCATCTGATTGTGCTTGAAAGTAAAAAGAGACTTCGTCCCAAATATCGGCACTATTCACCGGTAATTGTGGATATGTTTTATGATCACCTTCTGGCAAAGAACTGGAGCACGTACAGCACAACCCCGCTCGATCAATATGCACAGCATGCCTACACTACCCTGAATCAATACGAAACAAAAGTACCTGATCAGGTAAAACGCCTGCTCCCCTACATGATTCAAGGAAATTGGCTTTATCACTACTCACGCATTGAAGGTATTCATCGTGCTTTAAGTGGCATGGCACAACGCACGCCCTATGCTTCCAAAATGGAAGAAGCTTCGCATGACCTGGAAGAACATTACGAATTATTTGAAAATGAGTTCACTGTTTTCTTTCCTAAGCTTCAAAAATTATCAAGCGATTATATAATCAATCATCAGACACCATAGTGATGCTTTGTGAGCCGCGTTGTTAGTTTACTTCTAACGTAACCTCGCTGCTCTCTGCACCATTGCTAAATTTAATCTTGTACGTACCCTTGCTCACATACTTCGCTACTGGGGGTGCTAGAGCGGATTTTGTCTTGCCTTTTGCTGGTGCTACCACTTCATTTACTTTCAAATCCCACGTGAGTGAGTGAAATCCCATTGAACCAACTCCAGAAAGTGTTTGAACTAAATTATTTTTCTCATCATAAACATCAGCTTTTATAGTTGATGCAGATTCTCCAACATAATAAAGAATGGAGATTTCCGGCTCATTCACTTTCGACCATGAATACTGTTTCTTTCCCCACCATTCGCTTGCGCGGATACTTTCAGGCGCAAATGCCATTACAGCTTTTGAACCTGCGCCATCGGCTAATGCCTGAAGTGGCTTAACATCCGAAATAAAAATGCTACGGCCATGTGTACCAATCACCAATTCATTCTCACGCGGATGCACAACCAAATCATAGCTTGGAACATTTAAAGCTTTGTTGAGCAACGACCAGGATGATCCATAATCAAGACTAACAAATGTTCCTAAATCCAATCCGGTATACAACAGCTTTGCATTTACAGGGTCTTGAATTAAAACATTGGCTACTGACTCTGGTAAATCACCTTTCAAGCTTTTCCAGGTTTTACCAAAATCAGAACTCGCATACACATACGTTTTATACTCATCATTACGGTATCCATTGAGGGTAACAAACACAGTTGCTTCCTCGTGGGGGGAGGCGTTTACACTACTCACCCACCGATTGGCGGGTAAGCCATTAAAAATATTTTCCCACGTGCCACCCCCATTTTTACTCACCCAAAGATTTCCATCGTCTGTGCCTACATACAACAGTCCAAATCGTAAGGGAGATTCCGCAATTGCTGAAATGGTAGAAAAAGGAACATTGCCTTGAGGTTTGTTTTTGGTGAGATCATCGCTAATCGCTTCCCAGGTTTCGGCTTTGTTTAAACTTCGATACAACCTTTGCGAGGCGATATAAACAATATCCGGATTGTGCTTGCTCAACATAATGGGTGTGCGCCAGTTCCAGCGATTGGGTGTTTGACCAATCTCATGCGAAGGAGTGATACGTGTTGTCTTCGATTTATCCAGCTCCAACTTAAAATAATTTCCAAACTGAAATCCGGTATAAACCAATTTGCTATTGCGTGGATCAGGCGCTACATACATTCCATCGCCACCAAAAATGGCCTCCCAATGTTTTGTTTCGTTGGGAATAGATTTTGAGGATCCACGAAGAACACCGTTATCCTGAAGTCCACCATAAACATTGTATGGGGTTTCCATATCTACATTCACAGAATAGAACTGACCTACCGACATATTATTGATGTGTAGCCAGGTATCGCCTTTATCATAGGTTTGATACAAGCCTCCATCATTACCCATTAACATGTGATTGCCATCTGTTGGGTTGATCCACAACGCATGATGATCGCTGTGCATGGTTCCTACGGTGTCAATCTCTTCCCAATTTTTTCCACCGTCTTCTGACCGTAACATCTGCACACCATAAATAAAAATGTCTTCACTATTAGAAGGCGAAACACGAAGCTCACCAAAATAATAGCCGTATGTAAAATAGACTCCATCAATATCCGCTGCGTGGGTACGTTTCCATGATCTACCGCCATCATCCGACTGATACACTTCTGCTCCTTTGATTTTTGTATTGAATAAATCTGAGTTGGCATCGGTACCAAAATATTCGGCCAAAGCTTTAGGTGTGTATTTGCCTGTGCGCACTTCTTTCTTTACAACCAGTGCAGAATATTTTGAAGGAAATCGACTTGCCTTTAATAGTTCATCTAATTTTTTATTGTCAAGCTTCAAAAAATTATCAGCACTCATTTCTTTCAGATCAGAAAGTATTAATTTTCCATTGGTGGATTTCTCAGCGGGTTTCTTTTCTTCTTTAACTTCCTCCTGATTATCTAAAATCGCGTACACTACATTGGGTTTGCTCCAGCAAACATCTAAGCCAATGCGCCCAACAAATTTTCCTTTCGGGAATCCAGCTGTTGAAACTGTCCAGGTTTCGCCACCATCTTCCGAACGATAAATGGCAGAGCCGGCTCCATTGCCTTTAAAGTCCCATGCTTTGCGCGAACGTTCCCAGGAAGCGGCTAATAGTTGTTTTGGGTTTTCCGGATTAATTATCAAATCAGAAACCCCGGTGCTATCGTTAATATATAAGGTCTTCTTCCAGGTCTTTCCACCATTTGTAGATTTAAAAACACCACGATCCGGATTGGTAGAGTACAATGCACCTAAGGACGCCACCCATACAATATTATTATCTTTGAGATCAATCAACACGCGGCTGATGTGTTGTGTTCCGGTTAACCCGATGTGGTACCATGTTTTTCCTGCATCGGTTGTTTTATACATTCCTGAGCCTGCATAACTCGAACGACTTCCATTTTTTTCACCTGTTCCCACGTACAATATGTTTGGGTCAGATTGTGATAAAGCAAAGTCGCCAATGCCCATCACATCAACTTGATCAAACACGGGCTCGAAGGTTATTCCATTATTCTTGGTCTTGAAAATTCCCCCTGAAGCATACCCTACATAAAATTCTTTAGGGTTTTTTAGGTTTACTTCCACATCTACAATTCTTCCTCCTTGCACGGTAGGGCCAATGTTGCGCACCGGATATTCCTTTAGAATGGAATTTTCTTCTTTCAGCTTCCTTGCTTTATAGGATGCTTCAATTTCACTTGTACTGCTTGGTTGAGCCATCACAGAAAAAGTAAAAAACAGAAAGGCAAGTGCCATTAATTTTTTCATGCAGGAATAGTTTCGGCTAAAATAGGGAATTCCTACCTTGGCGGGGAATGTTGCCTTCTCAATTATACTAACGGCATAAGAAACATAACATGAACAACGATCCGGAGTTAAATGGAAAATACCTTGGTACGATTTCGCAAGACTTTATTAAAGTAGCCGACACCTTAAAAGAGGCGTCTTATCAAATCCGCAAAGCAGACTTTGATTTTCCCATTTTCGCCATTTCAAAAAAAGAGTTACCGATTGGCCAATTGTTAATTCCCAAAGTTCCATTGGATCTTACCTGGAACTACTATGCTTCTTTTTTGAACGAGTTTGTTCAGCGCGAGTTGGTGGCACCGGATAAAGAAGAGGAGTTTAAGAAAACCTATAAAGATCCTGATGAGTTCTGTTGTTTGTTTGTGATCGATGAAGCCTTTGCCAATTTCGTTTATATTCCCTTTCCGGAAGATTAATTTTATTCACGCAAAAACGCTAGGGCGCAAAGAGAATCAAAAAAAGCAAAATGACAGAAAATGAAATATCAAAATAGTTGTCAATTCTTGCTACCCGATTCATACTGAGCTTGGTCCCCGGACTTTTTGAGTATGTCTAGAAGGAGTGTTTGCACTTTGAACTAATTCAACAAGGTCTTTTGGTTGAACGACAAAACGAGCGACCGGTAATTTATAAGTCAATAAATAATTTACAATAAACCTTGGCGAACCTTGCGCCTTTGCGTGAAACAAACCTATTCCTTAAAATGATTCCACCCCTGTGCGGTAATAGGCACCATGGTCTCTTGCTTAGTAACCATTACATGCTGAGTAGGGTCGTTGTGGATGTGACCAATGAAATGAATATCCGGATGATTTTTTATTTTTTCATAATCGGAAGGCTTAATCGTGAATAATAATTCATAATCCTCGCCCCCATTCAACGCGCAGGTGATTGGATCTAACTTAAATTCGATAGCGGTATCAAACGCACCATTATCAATAGGCACTTTGTCTTCAAATATTTTTATGCCTACGTTAGACTCTTTGCCAAGATGTAGCAACTCTGATGCAAGACCATCCGAAACATCAATCATAGAAGTAGGCACACATTCTTTTTCTCTTAATTCATGAATGATGTCCATGCGGGCTTCGGGGCGCAATTGACGACCCACCAGGTATTCATATTTCTCTAAATCAGGTTGCATGTCGGGATTAGAAAGAAAAACTTCCTTCTCGCGCTCCAACACCTGCAAGCCGAGATAAGCCGCTCCTAAATCGCCCGTTACACAAATAATATCATTTAGCTGAGCGCCACTTCGCTTTACCACTTCATCTTTTTTTGCGCGACCTAGTACCGTAACTGAAATAACCAAGCCCGAAACGGAAGAGGTTGTATCGCCCCCGACTAAATCCACTTTATAATTTGTGCATGCCGCATGAATGCCTTCAAATAAAGCATCGACTGCCTCCATGGAGAATCGATTACTAATCGCGATGGCCACGGTGATCTGCTCAGGAGTTCCATTCATCGCAGCGATATCAGAGACATTCACCGCTACCGACTTATATCCTAAATGCTGTAACGGCATATAGGACAAATCGAAATGAACTCCTTCCAGAAGCATATCGGTTGAAAGTAGCTTTACATCATCACTCGCGGCAATAATAGCAGCATCATCTCCAATGCCTAACAGGGTGGTGGGTTGAGAAACCGAGAACTTGCTTTTGATTCTTTCAATCAATCCAAATTCCCCCAGTTTCGAGAGTTCTGTTCGTTTTTCACTCATGGTAAGTCCCGTTAACCGGTCAGTTTGTTAATTCGTCCGGCAAAAGTACTATTTGACACCGATACCTATAGCATACTTACATAACACGGGTATATACAGCCAAACAATCAGGCAAATGGCCCTGGATAACACTCATAAAAAGTATAACCATCTTTTGGCCATTCCATGTGACCTTAACAAAAAAATCATAAACGCATGAAAAAATTTATTCTGATGGGGGTAGCTTTATTGATGTTGGCTTCATGTGCCACTCCGAAAGCGTATTATGAAACCAAAGAGGGAAAACGGAAGCAAAAGTTTTATAATGATATTCAATTCGGAAGAAATTCGAATCCGAAGAGAAAATTTTAGTCTATCTTTTCCTGACAAAGCTCTATCAGCACATGATTGGTTGTTTTTGGATGAATAAAAGCAATCATTTTATGATCCGCCCCAGACATGGGTTTGCTTGATAACAACTCAAACCCTTTAACAGCCAATTCGTCCATTTTGCTTTCCACAGGCTCGGCATCAAACGCCAAATGATGCAATCCCTCCCCACGTTTCTCAATAAATTTTGCTATGGCCGAATCAGGTCGGGTGGCTTCCAGCAGTTCAATTTTAACTCCGCCAACATCAAAAAAAGAGGTTCTTACACCCTCAGTTTCAACTTCTTCAATCTTGTAATGTGCCTTACCTAATAATTTCGCAAACAATTTGTTTGATGCTTCCAGGTTTTTAACGGCAATGCCAATGTGTTCAAGTTTGTTCATATCGGTGTATTAAACTGATTTTGTTAATTTTGACTGGAAATTGGGAAACTTTTAAGGGTTTACGAAAGTTTTAAAAAACGAAATGCCAAAAATTACGATAGAATCGAGTAGCGATGTTCATGTAGAAGCCGCCCGGGTGCAGCAGCAGATCAAAGATCATTTAGGTCTGCGCACCAGCGATCTTATTTTTGAATATAGTATCCTGGATGGCAAGACTAAACTTGACCTCATTACTATCAATCCACGGCATAATCAGTCTTTTCTGTTTCATTCAGAAACCGGAGCCGATAAGATTGATGCGCTAAAAAAGCTTCTGGATTACGTTCAAACCAATAAGGAAAAAGAAAACTCCTATACCATTCAGTGGGTAGCTAAAAGCGACAATGAACTGCATACTTCTTATTTCAGGGCTAGTAATATTTTAGATGCGCTTGAGAAATTATATTATGGCCGCGACAGGAACACTATTACTGTGTTTAGTGTTGTATTGAATCCTATATCGTAGAAATTTATGATTACTGTAACAGATAAAGCCAAAGAAAGAATAATCCTCCTCCGTCAGGAAGAAGGAAAAACAACCGACCATAATATTCGGGTATCTGTAAAAGGGGGTGGTTGCTCAGGCTTAATGTATGATCTTGGATTTGATGAGGAAATCAACCCAGCCGATCAGGTCTTTGAAGATAAGGGTGTGAAAATATTAGTGGACAAAAAGAGTTTGTTGTATCTCCTCGGAACAACATTAGACTTTTCTGATGGATTGAATGGAAAGGGATTTCAGTTTATCAATCCAAACGCATCGCGCACGTGCGGCTGTGGTGAAAGTTTTTCTATTTAGATTTCTAAACTATTCGTTTGCAAGTCTTACTAAAAAAGTACTTGCTTTCATTGCTTTTATTTTTTTTGTTACCCCTTCCTATACACAATCTATTACCGACCATGAAATTGGTTATTGGTTTAGATATTTTAATCAGACTAAACTAAATCAACGGTGGAGTTGGCATACTGAAATCGATGAAAGGAGGCTGATTAACCCCGACCGCCAGTCGCAGTTTTTCATGCACACACATGTCCATTACACACCCAATAAAAAATTCGACATGGCCGCTGGGTTCAATTTTAATCAAACCAAGCGAACCAATGGGTTACTAATTAGTGAATGGCGACCTTGGCAGGAAATCAGTTTTACCCCGGAATTAAAAAGCAGAATCAAATTAAGTATTCGGTATCGATTAGACGAACGCTTTATCCGCAGGGCAACGGGAAGTGATCTTGAACATGGATATAATTTTAATCTGAGGCACCGATTTAGAATTCAGGCAGCCTCAACCCTTAATAAAAAAGAAAATATTACACTAAGACTCTCCGATGAAGTGATGGTTAACTCTGGAGGCAATGCAGATTTGTTTGATCAGAATAGAATCTACTTAGGTGCCGACTTTAAGCTCACTAAAAAATGTTCTCTTGAGGTAGGGTATTTGAATCAAATCGTGTTACGAAGCGATCACTTTGTCATGTTCAACGTTATCCGCACAACCTTTTGGCACAAGCTAAATTGGAAGAAGGATCAGCGTTGATAGCGAAGAAGTAGGGTTCAAATGCTCAGTAGCGAAAGATCGAGTTCAAATCCTGTAACCAAACCCTCCCCTATTAATTTCTTATCTAATCCTTTAACAATTCTTATTTCCTTTTCGGGATGATAGAGGTAAGATACTTTTTCACGAGTATCAATTAACCAAGCTGATTGCGCACCATTCTTAATCCAGACATGCATTTTATTTTGTAAATCCTCCAATGAATCTGATTTAGAGCGAACTTCAATAATAAACTCAGGACAGATGGGTGCAAATCGATCTTTGTCTTCATCCGAAAGAGCATTCCATCCGGACGTTGAAACCCAACAAGCATCAGGTGAAAACACTGAGCGATCGGGAAGGGTAAACCCAGTGGAAGAGTCAAATACTAAGCCTTTTCCTTGTTGCGAATTCCAAAGATATAATTGGGCAAAAGCTGCTCCACTTCCATAATTCGAGCGTGTTGTTACGGGCGACATAATTATTATTTCAAGATTACTATTTCGCTCAATACGCAAGTCTTTGTTCTCCTGGCAAAACCAAAGAAACTCCTCATCCGTCATGCTACCTGTAACCCGATCTTTTAAGATAATCGCATCCATAAGATAAAAATACAAAAACTTCTTTTAAACAATCGCAATACATTTAAGTTCAATCGCAATGGGTGTAGGCAATGCATTTACCTCCACCGTGGTGCGGCATGGCTGAGTGTCCTTATCAGGAAAATAGGTAGCATAGATTTTATTAAACACTGCAAAATCATCTTTCATATGGGTGAGATACACCGTAATATCAATCAGGTTTTCCCACCTTGACCCAGATGCTTCCAAAATATGCTTCACATTTTTAAAAACGGAATGACATTGTTCTTCCATGTTATATGAAACAATGTTTCTGTTTTCATCCAGCGTTACTCCAGGTATTTCTTTTGAGCCTCGTTTACGCGGACCAACACCAGAAAGGAAAAGTAAATTGCCCACTTTGCGGGCATGGGGGTATGGACCAACGGGTTCGGGAGCTTGTGTAGAGTTTATGATTTCGCTCATATATAGTGGAATTACATTTTTTCAAATTAACCCAACTTGAATATTATTGGAACTACCATTCTAGATTTCATTGGCTGTCCTCGTTTCTTAACCGGAATAAATTTTCTTTCAGCCAACTTTACTACGCGGATAGCCTCCTCATCACAACCGCCACCAATACCTTTGACCACTCTTAAGTCATCATACAATCCATCCTCACCCACCGAAAATTGAACAAAAACCCGACCCTCTATTCCCATCCTTCTTGCAATGCTTGGATATTTTATTTTGTCGCCAATAGTTTCATAAAACTCAGAAAGCCCTTTCCCACCGGAATCAGGAGTCATTATTAATTTTGTATACTTAAATGTCTCATTGTTTCTATAACTCTCTCCATATTGAAATTTTCCCTTGCTAAAAACTTCTTTGTAAAGGGGTCTAGTATCTATAGCATATGTTGTCCAGATTGAGTCTCTTAGGCCATCAACAACTTTTCCCACCGTAATAACTTCTTCTGTGTTATTTAACTCAACAAAACTTAATTGATCAGTACTTATTCCAGGTATGTTATTTGTCAAATCAAGGAAGTCATATGTATGATAAGTCATTCTGCAGTTGCAGTACCCGTTGCCATTATTTACTACTTGATTACCTAATGAATCCCAGTAATTAATTATCAAAAAATCGTACTCTGAGAAATCCGTAACCTGACCTTGTCCTTCCGGGTAGTAATAAGTTGATTTTGGATTACCTGAGTTATAATAACTAATTGAATATCCAATTCTTGAATTAAGCCTATAAATACCTTTTTCTTTAACCTTACCATTTTCATGATAATAAATATAGGGGCCATTTAAAAACGTATCCTTATATATTTCCCTTCCAAGGCGTTTTTCTGAATGGTAAAATAAAAAGACAGTATCCACAAAATACCCAGCTTCGTCCAACTTACCCTCTCTATAAAACTCATAGTTTTTTTTATCCGAGGTCTGCTTTCCATTTGAATCAAAATAAATCCTCTTTAATTTTTGAGCATTAAGAGCGCAAGAACTCAGGATGAGAATTGAAATGACCGATAACCTTAGAATAATCATATCCCAAAAACCAAACTTGCCCATAAACTATGATAATCAGCACCTGCTTTTTCTGCGTGGATCATCCGAACACTGCTCACCATCCACGGCCCTGAAGCACTGATTGGAAAACGAACGGTGCCATCACTTTCCGTGTATAAATTTTGAAGAAACGTTGTATTGTTAACTTTATTCCAAATCTTCACCAAAGCATGCGGAGAGGGTTTGCCGTTAAATAAAACCCGGCATTGCAAGTAGTCTCCCGCTTTTAACAGATAGGGATTTTGTTCAGGAATGATTTCATAGCGCAATCCTAACTTCTTTTTAAAGGTATCATCCGTTCTATCACCCACTTGCACTAATAATTTGGCATACCGGGTATAGAATTCTTTTGAGGGCTGATTTAAAATTCCCGCCTTGGTCCGTTCCTCCAAAATATAATCAAGTCCATCTTCCTTCAGGTAGTCATTAAATTTTTCACCCTCCAATTCAATGTATGCGGCATTACTTTGCAGCGAAAACAAATACGTACCGATTTGATCTGCTTTTATCAATAAATTATTACCAGCAGTTGGTTTAACCACTTTTGTCAAGTCGCGAGAACCGCTAGCCCGATATAATTCAGTCTTCTCAACTTTATGACGCTTTAAATCCCAAAACTCACCTTCATAGCTTTCGCCCACTCTAAAATCAAGTTTAATCTCCTCGCCTACCGAGTACCTGAATTTCTTAGGCTGCATCCAAAACTCATGTGCCACCACAATACCGGTAATCACCATCACAGCAAGTAATGCGCTTAATCGTTTCATAGGACTATTATTTACTTTTAACTTTCAACTCTTTCTACTTCCCATGATCTCTTCAATCTCTTCTGCCTCAATTGGAATATTGCGCATCAGATCAATGTTTCCTTTCCGACCGATTACCACATTGTTTTCTAAGCGGACTCCAAACTTTTCTTCTTTAATGTAAATACCCGGTTCAATCGTCCAGACAGAACCTACTTGCACTTTATCGTGCATGTTGCCCACATCGTGCACATCCAGCCCCAACATGTGCGAGGTGCCGTGATAGAAATATTTCTTAAAGGCAGGATTTTCCGGATTCTGATTTTTTATATCGGTCTTATCAATCAATTTTAATTTGAGCAATTCAGCTTCCATCAGTTTTTCAATCTCCTTTTGAAAATCAAAATACACAACGCTGGGTCGTAGCATTTTAAAGGCCGCTCGCTGAATGCGAAGCACGGCATTATATACTTCCTTTTGACGTTTGGTGTATTGACCACTAACCGGGATGGTGCGGGTTAAATCCGAGTTATAATTTGCATACTCCGCAGCCACATCCAACAAAATCAAATCCCCGGCATGGCATTGCCGACTGTTTTCAACATAATGAAGAATGATATTATTTTCTCCTGAGGCAATGATGGGCGTGTAAGCAAATCCCTTAGAACCCAATCGCTTAAACTCATGAATAAACTCAGCTTCAATTTCATACTCCATTACGCCAGGCCGAGCAAAGTTCAATACTCTTCTAAAACCACACTCGGTTATATCACAGGCCTGTTGAATGAGCGCAAGCTCGCGAGGCTGCTTTACCCTTCGTAACTCACCCATAATGGGCGCTATCCGTTCATATTTATGCAACGGATACGTTTTCTTACTCCACTCAATAAATCGCGCATCCCGACTTTGCACCCGTACTTCGCTTCGATAATGTTCATTCGTGTTCAGATATACATATTCTGTACGCCCCATCGCCATCATGTGATGAAAGAGTTTTTCAAAACCAGACACCCACACTACCGTTTCAATACCTGAAATTTCAGTTGCCTCTTTTTTTGTGAGCTTATGCCCTTCCCATTTTTCCATCATCTCGTTGGGTTCGCGTAGGAACAACACTTCGCGGTATTTCTTATCAGGAAAATCAGGACAGATTACCACCATGCTTTCCTCCTGGTGAATGCCACTCAGATAATACAAGTCGCTATTTTGAATGTAGCCCAAGGTGCCATCTGCATTGCTGGGCATAATATCGTTTGAATTAAAAACCACCAGGGAGTTGGGTTTTAATTTCTTAATAAGCCGTTTGCGATTGCTAACAAATAACTCCTTGCCAATGGGTCCGTGTCTCATAGTCGTGAAATTCAGGATTTATAACTTCTTAGGTTGGAAAGTTACAAAATAGCTAAACACATGAAAAAAGTAATCCGACTCTGGAACACTCAGATTATCACTTCCTGACAATCAAAAATAAATCGAGGGAGGTAGCACCCGTATCGGAAAGCAAATAATCTCCATGCTTAATACTCCTGACCAGTTCATCAGAGGTTTCTTTCAATTTGTTGCGATTTAATCGATTCATAAATTCGTAAGGAACACGCAACACAGAAGCCGGTAGTTTATACTGAAGATTAAAAATATCCCAACGCATAAGCTTTGCTACTGATTTTTTGTTGTGCTCATAATACTGCATCACTTTTTCATTCCCGGTTATCCCCTTCATGGTAACATCAGTAAAAAATTGTTTTGCCAGGTCGGTAAGTTCTTGTGCCGTGTACTCGCGAATGTGCCAGGGGTTGCGCGATAAAGATAAAGGCCGGTTAGGGGTTGTTAAATAAGCCACTCCACCCGGTTTAAGTACCCGATGAATTTCCTTTAGAAAAAGAGAATCATTTTCAATATGCTCAATCACCTGAAAACTGACGATTGAGTCAAAACTATTATCCTCAAAAACAGAAAGGGGTGGAATGTTTCCACTAAAAAATTTTCCAGCCGGATATTTAGTTTTAAGCTTTTCAATTATGGGAGCAATTTTATCAATAGCCGAGTAACTTTTTATTTTTGGCAAAAGCCAGTCTATACCTCTACCCTCCCCACAACCCACTTCCAACAAGTCTCCTCTTACCAGATCAGTCGCCACAACATACGCCTTCAATAATCGTTGATGGATAGGATTATCAGAAGGGATTGACTCGGAGGTTATTTCGGTTGTATATACAGAGGCCATAAAAAAAATTTATCCGGCAAAAATAACTCAATCTATTAGAATTATCGTTTTACCTTTAACTATTGAAAAATTGAACTATGGAACGGCTATTCGTACTTTGTCTGTCATTACTATCCTTCTCTCTTAGTTATTCTCAGGCAATAACCAGCTTAAATTTCAGGGAGTGGTATAACCCAGAACGGGAAATTGATTTTTCTATACACGTTGTAAAAGAAGGCAATCAACTTCGAGCCTATTACCAATTTGAAGCCAAGCAATTGGCTCTTAACAAATACACCCTTACGTGGGAAAGAAGAGATTCATTTACTCAACGGGAAGGCACTACCCTTGCCATTCGCGACAGCACAAACTCTCAAATCGGAATGTACCAGCAAGGAATGATGGCATTCGATATTCCAGCAAAATCGTGGTTGCTAGTCGCTATGGTTACAAACCAAGACAGCAAGATGAGCTACACCTATTTTAAGACCATTGAAGCTAATTATCCGGTGAATGGCTGGCTTGAGCAAAACAAGGAACGTGTTGCTCAAAAATTTATCACTCAAAATAAAGAGTATGTGGTAAAAAGTGTCAGTGCAGAAATGCTGTTTGTCTCGTATTACAAAACCGATTTCTCAGCGGCATCACCTCCCTTTACAGATCGAAATGCAAATGCTGATCGATTCATGTTTTATGATTCAACATTTAAAATAAGTTCGGGGAGTTCTTTTACTCCTTCGCGGCCGGGGCTCTATCTTTTTCAACAAGACACCAATGCAGCTGCCGGGTTTGCCTTTCGATGTGTAAATGAAACGTATCCCAAATTTTCGAAGATAGCCGACTTAATTGAGCCATTGATTTTTGTAACTACAGAAGATGAATACAAAGAATTATTAAACTCCAATGGCGATAAAACTAAGTTTGATAAAGTGATTTTAGACATCACCCGTGATAGAGAACGCGCGAAAACATTTATGCGCAATTACTACAGACGTGTTGAACTGGCCAATCAATATTTTAGCTCTTACAAACCCGGCTGGAAAACGGATCGGGGTATGATTTACCTCATCTTTGGTTTACCCGATGAGCTAAGCGTAAATGATGGCAATGAAGTGTGGTACTACAAAACCACCCGCACCCGATTTACTTTCGTAAAAAGTGGAAGTGTGTATGATCCTGATAATTACGTACTCCTTCGCGACAAGCGATTTATGGAAACCTGGTTTAGCACGGTTGACCTCATTAGAAAAAGCAGGTTTTAACCAGCAGGGTTTTTCTATCTTTGCCAAAATTACTCCATGGAAAAATCGGAAATGATCTTTGGCACCCGTGCCGTTATAGAAGCCATCAAAGCGGGGCGCGAGATTGAAAAAGTCTTTATTCAGGCTGGCTTAACCAATGATTTGATTAAGGAACTGATTAAGGTTGTTCGAACCAATAGCGTTCCGTTCACCTTTGTACCTCAGGAAAAACTAAATCGGCTTTCTACCAAAAACCATCAGGGTGTTATTTGCATGATGGCAACGGTACAATATGCCGACCTTGAAAATATTATTACTAAAATTTTTGATGAAGGCCGTGAACCCTTTTTTTTAATTGTAGATCGCGTAACCGATGTAAGAAATTTTGGAGCCATTGCTCGCACCGTGGAGTGTGCCGGACTTGACGCTATTATTATTGCCGATGCAGGAAACTCGCCCCTTACAGGAGATGCCATGAAAACTTCTGCTGGTGCGCTTAACCATTTGCCCGTTTGCCGGGTAAAAGATATGCGCAAGACCATACAACACCTTAAAGAAAGTGGGGTGCAGATTATTGCAGCAACCGAAAAGGGTGAAAAAACAATTTTCGAATTAGACTTAAATGTACCGCTCGCGATTATAGTGGGTTCGGAAGAAGATGGCATTTCGCCCCAGTTATTAAAAGAAGCTGATCATCTCGCAAAAATTCCCATGCGTGGAGTTATCAGTTCTCTTAATGTTTCGGTAGCAGCTGGTATTTCAATTTATGAAGCAATCCGGCAGAAGGGTTATAAATAGACTGCAGTTAGTCAAAGTTGCTAGCAATGAAACAATGGCTACTTTCGTTATTTTTAATGAATAATGAAAATATAAATGGTAAGCCCATTGAAAATTGGAATTTACATCATTACTATTCTGATTTCCCTTACAACTTGTTTCGGGCAAAATCTTGTCCCTAATCCAAGTTTTGAAAATTATAAGCAACTTCCATGCAGGTTGAGTGAATTTAAAATTCAGGACTTGCTTGAGGATTGGTTTCAACCTCTAACGACTACTACGGATTATTGGAATACAAAGGCACCGGAAAGTTGTTTCGCTCATGCAACAGCTAAGTATGGACTGCCTCGCACCGGCAATGGCATGGCAGGTATGTTTACTATCATAACCGGCAGACCAGCCTTTATGGGTGAGTATCGGGAGTATCTTGAAGTTGAACTTTTGCAACCACTAAAACAAGGGCAACTCTACGAGCTTGAATTTTTCGTTTCAATAACTAAAGAAACCATAGATCCTTGCGATCTATTGCAAGCAAACAACCTAGGAGCTAGTTTAAGTGTCCAGAAAATTCATGATCTATCTGATAACAGTCCTGTAAGTTTAAACTTACCAACAAAGTTGAATGAAAACGAAATTATAACAGGAGCCGGGGGGTGGCATAGAATTACCGGATGCATTTATGCCGATAGTGCCTACCGATATCTTTTAATCGGAAACTTTAAACCTAGTATTATCACTAAAACAGTGCGTTTAACCAATAATCATCAGGAAGGTTGTGCCTATTATTTTGTGGATGATGTTAGTTTGGTTGAAACGCCTTATAATTTAGCACACCTGCAGGCAGAGAAAACACTTTGCTACAATCAGAATTCGGTTTTGCTTGATGCGACAACACCGGGGGCTTTAAGTTATCTGTGGCAGAATGGAATCAGTCAATCTCAATTAAATGTAACTGAGAGAGTTTCACGAGATTATTCTGTTAAGATGGAGTTTGATGTTTGTAGCTATGAGCAAACGTTTACTGTGAAGTATGTACCCGATGTCGTTTTACAAGGCGATACGCTTCTTTGCAGGGGTGAATCCATAACCCTAAGTCAAAATTATCACAGTGGCAAACTAATTTGGTGGGATGGCACCACTGACTCAACAAAACTTATTACTCAGTCTGGTACTTATTGGGCTACGGTGAACAATTTGTGTATGCCAATGGATAGTATAAAAGTTGATTTTATTGAGTGCCCCGGTTTCATACCCAATGTAATAACACCCAACAATGATGAATACAACCAGGTTTTTGAAATTGAGAACATCAGTAACCGCAGTTGGTCACTAAAGATTTACAATAGATGGGGTTCGCTGGTTTATGAAAGTAAAACCTATTTGAATAATTGGGATGGTGGAGATCTTCCTGGTGGTGAGTACTTTTATATACTCAACTCAACCGAGTTGAACAAGAGTATTAAAGGTTGGGTTTCCTTGCTTCATTAAATCATTTTACAAATAATCATTTCCATTGGCTCTGCTTTTCAAATCACTTACCAATCTGCGAAATAATTCTTCCTTCTCCTTTTCGCATACAATAACCACATTATCAAACGCACCAACCAGGTAGCCATTAAGACCTTGCACAACAATAAGCTTGTCCTTGGGTCCTTTAATTACGCTATTGCGTGTTTCGTAAATAAGACTATCGGCATCTACGGCATTATTGTTTTCATCGCGTTGCGAATTATCATGCAGTGAATTCCACGAACCCAAATCAGACCATGGAAATGTACACAACCACACATGCACGTTATCTGCTTTTTCCATAATGCCATAATCGATGGAAATACTTTTAGTTTGCAAATAAGCTGTCTGCAGGGCTTTCTTTTCATCAACTGTATCAAAGCGGCTCGCTGCTTCTTCAAACACTTCCATCATTTCAGGTAAATGCTTTTGAAGCGCGGTAAGAATTGACTTTACATGCCACACAAAAATTCCGGCATTCCAAACAAACTCGCCACTCTCTATGAAAGTTTTGGCCAGCGCCAATTCAGGTTTTTCGGTAAACGTTTTAACTTTTTTTAAGGCGTGTTTTCCTTCAATGTACTGTATGTACCCATACCCGGTTTCGGGCCGGGTAGGTTTAATTCCCAGCGTGATAAGTTTATCATCATCTTTTGCCTTGTCACAGCATTTGGTAATCGTTTGCTGAAACTCAATCTCATTCATAATTAAATGATCGGCCGGGCTAACCACTACTACCGCATCGGGATTGAGTTTGGCAATTTTTAAACTAGCCAAAGCAAGACACGGAGCGGTATTCTTCCGCATGGGCTCACCCAAAATCTGGCTGATATCTATATCTGGAATTTGCGCATGGGTGATTGCTACATGCTCTTCATTGGTAACAATGAAGATGTTCTCTTTCGGACACAGCGGAAGAATTCGATCGTAGCTTGCTTGTAACAACGTTCTGCCAATTCCCAACACATCTAAAAATTGCTTCGGGCGGGCGTTCCGGCTATATGGCCAAAAGCGGGTGCCAACTCCACCGGCCATGAGCACTACATAAAGATTTTTATTCATGATTAATTCTCCGGGTTTGGGAGTAAATGAAAATTATACGATTCCTTCTTTCAGCAAATCATGGAGGTGAATAAACCCAACTACCCGTTGGCCATCATTTACTACCAATTGTGAAATATTGTTTTCCTGCATTACCTGCAAAGCTTTTACTGCAAATTCACTTTTATCAATTGTTTTGGGAGTCCGGGTCATGATATCGGCAGCCTTTATCGATCCAATATTACTTTCTTTTTGCAACATTCGTCTCAAATCTCCATCCGTTACAATTCCCAGCAAGTTATTGTTTTCATCCACAACGGCCGTAGCCCCTAAACGTTTTGACGAAATTTCAAGGATTACATCCTTCAGCGAAGTCGCAAGACTAACAAGGGGAAGTTGGTTATTTGAAATTACGTCCTCCACTTTCAAATAAAGTTGCTTGCCGAGGGAACCACCCGGGTGATAGGTGGCAAAATCTTCACTCGAAAAATTTCTTAACTCCAAGAGACACACTGCTAATGCATCCCCCATGGCCAAATGGGCCGTTGTACTGGTAGTAGGCGCTAAATTATTAGGGCATGCTTCTTCTCCAATGGTAGCATTAAGAACAAAGTCTGCGTGCTCTGCTAAATAAGAATTGGTATTACTCACTAAAGCAACAAGTTTAGAGCCTCTACGCTTAAGAAGCGGCACCAGTACTTTTATCTCTGGAGTATTTCCACTTTTAGAGATACAAATAACAAGATCGTTTCGTTGTATCATCCCTAAATCTCCATGAATGGCATCTGCCGCGTGCATAAATAGCGCGGGGGTGCCCGTGGAATTCATTGTAGCAACAATTTTATTAGCAATGATGGCACTTTTTCCGATACCTGTAATGACTACCCGGCCTGTAGAGTTAAGGATTTCTTTAACACAACCTTCGAAATCGTTGTCAATAAAGTTTGTAAGATTTTCTACCGCTCTGGCCTCATTTATTAGCACAGCTTTAGCGATTTGTTTAATATTTTTTAGTATATTCAATGCCTTAGTAGATTTAAAGGAGAGCACAAAGATAAGTAAATCAAAATTTTATTAGTCGATATCATGATAGTGGCAGAAGAGAAAGATGAATTGAAGGTAAAACTCAAGGAAATATTCGGATATAGTCAATTCCGGGGTAGTCAGGAAGTGGTGATCAGAAACATATTAAGCGGCAAAAATACTTTTGTAATCATGCCTACCGGGGCGGGTAAATCACTTTGTTACCAGTTGCCCGCCATGGTAAAAGATGGACTAGCCATCGTGATTTCACCCCTGATTGCGCTCATGAAAAACCAGGTAGATCAGCTCAATGCATATGGGATTAATGCAAGGTTTTTGAATTCAACCCTTAGCAAAGGAGAAATTACCCGATTAAAAAAAGAATGCGTTACAGGAGCCGTTAAGCTGCTTTATGTAGCCCCCGAATCATTGAACAAAGAAGAGAATATTGAATTCCTGCAAAAGGTGAATGTGTCCTTTGTGGCTATTGACGAAGCTCATTGTATTTCAGAATGGGGACACGACTTCAGGCCTGAGTATAGAAAGATTAAAACCATGATCGCACAACTGGGCGACATGAATGTAATCGCACTTACGGCCACAGCCACCCCTAAGGTTCAATTAGATATTCAGAAGAACCTTCAGATGGAGGAAGCTGATGTATTCGTCTCTTCTTTCAATCGCAAGAATTTATATTACGAAGTAAGACCCAAGAAGGAAACCAAGAAGCAATTAATTCGATTTTTAAAAGAACATAAAGGCAAGTCGGGTATTATTTATTGCTTAAGCAGAAAAAAGGTTGAGGAAATTGCCCAACTCATTAATGTAAATGGATTTAAAGCAGCTCCTTACCATGCGGGATTAGATCCTGATGTTCGCATGAAGAATCAGGATGACTTTCTCAACGAAGAAGTGGACATCATTGTAGCTACCATTGCATTTGGTATGGGCATCGATAAACCCGATGTTCGCTTTGTTGTTCACTACGATGTACCTAAATCATTGGAAGGCTATTATCAGGAAACAGGCCGTGGCGGCCGTGATGGCCTGGAAGGGGTGTGCCTCATGTTCTACAGTCATAACGACCTAAGTAAATTAGAAAAATTTAATAAAGATAAACCGGTGCAAGAACGCGAGAATGCGCGCGTGCTTTTACAGGAAATGGAATTCTATGCCGAATCACCCGTATGCAGAAGAAAGCAATTGTTACACTACTTCGGAGAAGAGTACAAAGAAAGTAATTGTGGAGCCTGTGATAATTGTGTGAACCCACGTGAGCGCTTTGAGGGAATGGAATCTGTCAAAATGGTATTAGAAGCTGTGAAGCAAACCAATGAACGGTTCAACTTAGCACATCTCGTAAATGTAATTCGGGGCACTGAAGATGAATATGTGAAAAGTTACGGACACTTTTCTCTTCCTGTGTTTGGAAAAGGAGACTTGCAAGATGTTGATTTTTGGAAGTCCGTAATTCGCCAGGCCCTCATTTATCAATACTTGGAAAAAGATATTGATAACATTGGGGTTTTAAAGATTTCAAAGAAGGGAGCAGCATTTCTTAAGAAGCCACACTCAATTGAGTTAGCTAAAGATCACGACTTTACTTCAGATGTGGAAGATGAGGAATCCTCAGAGCGGGTTGTAGTTAATTCCAAATCGTATGATGAGAAGCTCTTCGAAATGCTGAAGATACTTCGCAAAAAAGTTGCAAAAGAAAAAGATCTACCCCCTTATGTAATTTTTCAAGATCCTTCTTTGGAGGAGATGGCCACTACATACCCAACCACGAAAGATGAGTTAGCCTCTGTAAATGGAGTAGGCATGGGTAAGGTGAATAAGTTTGGAAAAGAGTTCCTCGATCTTATTCAAACTTATGTGGATGAAAATGAAATTGAGACCGCGTCCGATATTGTTGTTAAGTCATCCGTAAACAAATCAAAAATAAAAATCTTTATCATCCAGCAAATAGACCGTAAGGTTGAGTTGGATGAAATTGCTGATTCGAAGAATATCACCTTCGATGAAATGCTAACTGAAATTGAAAACATCTGTTATTCAGGCACCAAACTGAACCTCGATTACTATATCGACTCGGTGTTGGATGAAGACAAACAACAACAGATTTATGATTATTTTCTCGAATCGGAAACCGATAGCATTGAAGATGCTGTGGAAGCCCTCAAAGATGAGGATTCCGATTACACGGAGGATAACCTTCGCCTGATGCGCGTCAAGTTTTTGAGCGAATACGCAAATTAATCTTTGTCCATGGTCGCTCGACCATGGACATTTTCACCACTTACTAAATATATCTCACTAGACTTTGCGTTCTTTGCAGCTTAAAAAATGGAAGGATGAAAATACTTATTGTTGGTAATGGTGGCCGAGAACATGCTTTTGCCTGGAAGATTCGTCAAAGTCAGCTATGTAGCCAATTATTTATAGCCCCCGGAAATGCGGGCACTGGCTTAGTTGGAGAAAATGTTGCAATTGCTGTGGATGATTTTGAGGCGTTGGGAAAATTATGCTTAGCAAAGGATATACACCTGGTGGTGGTTGGTCCTGAAGTGCCTTTAGTAAAAGGTATTCGCGATTATTTTGAAGCTCACCCAGGTCTCAAAAACATAGGACTTGTTGGTCCTGGAAAATTGGGGGCACAGTTGGAGGGCAGCAAAGATTTTTCAAAGCAGTTTATGATTCGTAATGGAGTGCCCACAGCAAAAGCTCGCACGTTCCATGCACACGAAAGTGCAGAGGCGATCAATTATTTATCAACATGCACCCCTCCTATCGTTCTTAAAGCGGATGGATTGGCTGCTGGTAAGGGGGTGATCATTACGGAGTCGATTGATGAAGCAAAGGTATCCATCAAAGAAATGTTGGAGGATAAAAAATTTGGTGCCGCAAGTTCAAAAGTTTTGATTGAAGAATTTTTGGATGGCATCGAACTCTCTGTTTTTGTGTTGACAGATGGAGAGCATTATGTGGTTCTGCCGGAAGCAAAAGATTACAAACGAATTGGGGATGGTGACACAGGGCCAAATACCGGAGGCATGGGTGCTGTGTCGCCCGTTGCTTTCGCGGATAAGGCATTTATGAAAAAAGTGGATGAACAAGTGATCCAGCCAACAATAGTCGGGTTGAAAAAAGAAGCCATACCCTACAAAGGATTCATCTTTATCGGACTGATGAATGTGCACGGGGAACCCATAGTGATTGAATACAATGCCCGCATGGGTGACCCAGAAACAGAAGCTGTATTGACACGCATCGAAAGCGATCTGGTTGGATTATTAGCTGCGTGCGCCAAAGGAAACTTAGAGAATCAAAAAATTTCTATCGGCAACGATTATGCAGTAACGGTGGTTATGGCTTCGGGTGGATATCCTAATGATTTCGAAAAAGGAAAAGTAATTTCCGGGCTTACCGACTCAACTAACGCGTGGGCTTTTCATGCCGGCACCAAGCTAAAAGATAACCAGGTGATTACAAATGGCGGTCGGGTACTGGCTGTTACGGGAAAGGGGAACTCTATCTCGGAAGCGTCAGAAAATGCCTATTCGGCAGTTTCAAAAATAAAATGGGAGGGTGCCTATTATCGAAAGGACATTGGTCAGGATTTGAAAAGAATCGAAACAAAACTAAAACAATGAAATTGCTTGTTTGTCAATCCCCTGCCAACGCCTAACTTTAAGTTTTAAACTAGATAAAATTAAAGATGGGCTGTGCGTGTGGAACCAAGAAGGGCGAAAAAGTAGGCGGCTGCGAAAACAATGGCGCGTGTGGAACTGGCGGCTGCAATAAAATGAACGTCTTCGACTGGCTTTCCAACATGGATATGCCCCCGATGGATCGCTTTGATGTGGCAGAAGTTCGCTTTAAAAATGGTCATAAAGATTTCTATCGAAATACCGATCACCTAAACCTGACAACTGGCGATGCAGTAATTGTTGAAGCTCAAACCGGTCACCATCTGGGCCATGTATCTATGCAGGGCGAGTTAGTGCGTTTGCAAATGCAAAAGAAAAAAGTTGCTAATGATGCGGAAATCAAAAAGATCTATCGGCTAGCCAATCAAAAAGATTTTGAAAAGTTTGAAGAGATAAAAAAACGAGATCTTCCTACCCTGTATCGCACGCGCGAAATCATTAAGCAACTCAAATTAAACATGAAGCTTTCTGATGTAGAATTTCAGGCCGATAATACTAAAGCCACGTTCTTTTATTCTGCAGAAGATCGCGTTGACTTTAGGGAACTAATCAAACTTCTGGCAACAGAATTTAAAGTGCGTGTGGAAATGCGTCAAATAAGCTTGCGACAAGAGGCGGGGCGTATTGGAGGTATTGGAGTATGTGGTCGTGAGCTTTGTTGTTCTACCTGGCTAAGTGATTTTAAAAACGTAGCCACCAGCGCTGCTCGGTATCAAAATTTGTCACTTAATCCCAGCAAGTTATCGGGGCAATGTGGTCGCTTAAAATGCTGTCTCAACTATGAGTTAGAAACCTACATGGATGCCCTGAAAGGTATACCTGAAATAGAAGCACCTTTGCTTACTGAACGTGGTGAAGCTCGGCTTCAAAAGACAGATATCTTTAGAAGAATTATGTGGTTTGGATTTAAGGAAGATAACAACTGGTATCCTTTAAATATTGACCGCGTCAATGAGATTCTTGAAATGAATCGTGAAGGAAAAAAACCAGCTAGTTTAGATGCCAACGAGCAGGAAGTAAAAGTGCCAATCGCTAAACTGAATAGTGATTTAGCCAGCATGGATAAAAAGTTTCAGGATAAATCGCGTGGCAAGAAGAAAAAGAAAAACAAGAATCAGGATCGCTCAAACAATCCAAGTCAAAATAAAAATCCGAATCGGGGTAATCCGAACCAAAATAAGAACAATTCCAACCCGAATAGAAACAGCCCAAATCGGAACAATCCCAATCAACGAAGGAACAATCCCAATCAAAGTCCAAATAATCCTACTAATAACTCTAAAGGCGGCCCCACAGAATGAAGTATATTTTTTTTCTGCTCCTGGCTTCTCTCTTTATAGCCGGATGCCATTCCAATCGGGTGTATGAAGACTATAAAGAATTCGACACTAAAGCGTGGCTGGTAAATGATCCTGCTGTTTTTGAATTTGAAATCTCTGATACAACTAAAAAATATAATTTATATTACAACGTGCGTAACACATTGCAGTATCCCTTTGCGCGAATTTTTGTAAACTACACATTGACAGATTCTACTGGAATCCAACTCTCTAAGCAACTACTTTCAAATTACCTGTTTGATCAGAAAACGGGCCAGCCATTGGGGAGAAGTGGATTAGGCGATGTGTATGACAATCAATTTTTGATTTTAGAAAATCAATACTTTAGAAAATCAGGTGCCTATACGTTGCAATTAGAGCAATTTAACAGGCTTGACACCTTGGCTGGGATATTAGCCGTGGGTTTTAGAATAGAAACCGTACAATAAAAAAGGGGTCTTTGCAGACCCCTTTCTTGGAGGAGATAAATCATTAGTTGGCTTACGTTTGATTTATATATTACTCCCCATCCTTCAAAACTAAATTCAAAACAACCTTATAAAAACTAGCGACTCAAATGTAGTGAGACCCGCAGAACCCAATCATTAAAAGTCATTAGAAAGAAATTAGAAGATTAGGAAGGGCTTAACACTACGCTTACCGAAGTTCCTTTACCAGGTGTTGATTCGATTGAAATTTTGCCCTTGTGAATAGAAATAATACGTTGGCTCAGGGACAGTCCTACTCCATACCCCTTTACTTTTGATGTAGCATCCGTGCGAAAAAAAGGCTGAAACACATTTTCTAAGTCTTTTTTCTCAATACCAGGTCCATTATCGGACACTGTTACACTTAAATCTTCTTTTTGACAGGTGAGCGTTATAACGGCCTTAGCATCACTCGAAAATTTGCAGGCATTTTCGATTAAGTTTTGAAAGGCAGTTTTTAATAAATACGGATTGCCATTTACACACAGCTTAGTTTCATCCTCCGGCATATTCAAAATCTCAACGTCAATTTTATACTGAGGGTCGATGGCAATTACGTTCTCGCGGGTTTCCCATAGCACTTCATCAAGCCGAACTTTTGACATCGTGAACGAATCGGATTGGCGGGTTAAGCGAGCTAAATCCAACAAGCTATTCGATAAGTGATTCAAACTTTTAATATCCTCTAAAACTGATTCAATTGTTTCGCGGTATTCTTCCTTATCACGTTCATTTAACAATGTAACTTCAAGTTGAGAGGTAATATTGGTGAGTGGGTTTTTCAGCTCATGTGAAACATTCGATACAAATAGCTTTTGAAGTTGGAAAGCATTTTCAATCCGTGCCAATAAGCCATTGAAAATTAAAATCAACTTTCCCATCTCATCCAATTGAGGACTTTCTTCCAATCGTTGACTTAAGTTTTGAGGCGAAATGTTTTGTACATCTGTTATGATTCGCTTGATGGGTTTTAGTGCGCGCCCCGCATAAATCCAACCTGAAATAGAAACGATGGCTATTAAGATGACAAACAAGCCAATTAATAATCTTCGCAAATCCACTAATCGGTTAAAGCCATTCACGTCTTCAGCGGAAGCGATAATTACATATTCTTTCCCCCGATCTTTAAATGGAATACCCGTAACGGTGTATTCGTTGTGCTTGAGTTTCTTCTCTCCAACTGTTTTTACTTCGTCAAACAACTTTGCATTTATTCCTAATTTTACGGTGTCACCACTAAAGTATATTTCTTTTCCCTCCTCGTCATAAACCCGCATGCTTTCGCGATAGAGGTTATCGCGCTTGGCACGATCGATGATTTTTAATAGGGTAGTATCTATTTGCTGCACTTTGATAAGCAGAATAGCCGATGTGATTGCTTTCTCGCGCAATCGTCTGGAGAAATCCTGCTCTGTGAATTGCTCTGTAAAAAAGTAGATTGCAAAAAAAGATACCAGCACAATTGTGCTCACCAACACTGTAAATTGTAAGGTAAGACGGGTTCTGATTTGCACGTTATGATTCCTTTAAAATATAACCCATACCAAATTGGGTATGAATCAACTTGCTGCCAAAATCTTTATCAATTTTCTTACGCAAGTAATTCACGTACACCTCAACCATATTGGTCCCGGTATCAAAATCAACATTCCAAACATGTTTGGAAAGTTCAGCGCGAGGAATCACACGTTCTTGATTACGAAGAAAATATTCCAGTAGAGAAAATTCTTTTGAGGTTAAATCAATTTTCTTCCCTGCCCGCATTACACTCTTGCTGCTTGTATCAAGGAGCAGATCAGCAATTCGGAGATGGGTTTCGTTAACCAATTTAGAGTGACGCTTGGTTAATGAACGAATGCGAGCCAGCAATTCTTTAAACTCAAATGGTTTTGCGAGATAATCATCTGCACCGCTGTCTAATCCCTCTACTACATCATCGGTTTCCCCAAGGGCGGTGAGCATCAGAATGGGAGTTTCCACTTTAGCATCGCGCAACTCCCGGCACAAATCCCGGCCATTTAATTCAGGCAGGATAACATCCGTTATAATCAAGTTGTATTGATTTCGAAAGGCCAGATTTCTACCCGACATTCCATCTTCTGCAGGATCCACTTCATATCCATGCTCCTCCAATCCTTTCTTTATATACTGAATGGTTTTACGCTCGTCTTCTATCAGTAAAATCTTCATTCAGCTAAGGTAGTATTGTTTGGTGGTTCATCCACACATTTACTGAACAAAGGAGGTAACCCAATCATATGAAATAGTATAAAAAAAGAAAGCAGACCCTGGAGTCTGCTTTCCTAATTTTAATTAACTTTTGTGATTACGCGGCTGCTTTGCCAACTGCTTTCTTATTAGTTGATGGCTCACGTTCTAAATCCAATACTACCGGGGCAGCAATGAAAATAGATGAAAACGTTCCAACTCCAATGCCAATAACCAATGCAAATGAAAATCCTCTGAGCACCTCACCACCAAAAATCAAAAGCACGACCACAACAACTAATGTGGTACCTGAAGTGATTAAGGTACGGCCTAGCGTGCTGTTTATCGCATCGTTAAAAACCTGCGCACGATCATGATTAGCCCCAAAGCCAACATACTCACGGATTCTATCAAAAATGATCACCGTATCATTTATTGAATATCCGATCACCGTTAAGATCGCGGCAACAAACACCTGATCTATCTCAAAAGAAACACCAAACGCCCGTGCGATGGCAAATGCTGAGATGACGAAAAAAGTATCATGCACAGTCGCTACGATCGCTCCTGCACTATAAGTCCAGCGTTTAAAGCGGATTAAGATGTACAAGAAAATTAGTACAAGGGATGCCAGCGCAGCCTCAAAGGCAGACCCCTTAATATCATCTGCAATGGTTGCACCTACCTTTGACGAAGAAGAGATGGTAAAGTGATCATCATCTACCTGGGCATCGTTCTCCGTGTATTTTATTCCTTTAAATTTCTCAATCCCGCTTATGAGAGCAGCTTTAACTTTATCATCAGCTACATCCGATTCGTCATCCACCAGATAGGAAGTTGTTACTTTCATTACATCGTTCCCATCATAACTCTTTACCTCCAAACCTGAATTCTCAAAGCTTGAGCTTAAAGCAACCTTCATTTCTGAAGGAATTACTGTTTTATTAAACTTGACAATATATGAGCGCCCCCCTTTGAAATCGACACCTAGATTTAAGCCTTGTACGGCAATCAAAGTAAACCCAATGATTATAATAATAACGGATATTATATAGGCCTTTTTACGAAAGCCGATGAAGTCGTATTCTTTGCGCTTTTTCACCATTTTAGCCATTGCACTATCAAACGAAACATTTGCCTCATCTCCCTTGCGCACCATCCATTCTATGATGACACGTGAAATATAAACAGCCGAGAAGAAAGAAGTTGCAATACCAATCATAAGAACAATCGCAAATCCTTTTAACGGACCCTGGCCTAAAATGAAAAGTGCCAGCGCGGTAATAAACGTGGTTAAGTTCGAATCGAAGATGGTTGTAAATGCACGACTGTACCCTTTGCTTATGGCATCGCGTAACTTACGTCCCATGCGCATCTCTTCTTTTATCCGCTCATAGATCAGCACATTGGCATCCACGGCCATACCCATGGTTAACACAATGCCAGCAATACCCGGTAACGTGAGGGCCGCATTTAATTGTGCTAGGATTCCAAGAATAAAGAAAATATTAAACACAAGGGCAATGTCAGCAACCCAGCCCCCTTTAGAATAATAAGCCACCATGAATAGGACAACTATACCCAATCCACACGCCATAGAAATAAAGCCTTGATTTTGAGCAACCTGCCCTAAACTTGGCCCCACTATAGCTTCTTCAACGATACGTGTTGGCGCAGGCAAGGAGCCCGCCTTTAGCACGTTGGCCAAATCTTTTGCTTCTTCCAACTCAAAACTTCCAGAGATTTGTGAACTCCCATTTGGTATTTCTCCATTTACATTGGGTGCTGTGTAAACATAATTATCAAGCACAATAGCAATTCGGCCTTGTGGTTGCTTGGATGAAGCAGCTGCCGTTATATTTTTCCAAGTACGGGCACCCGAAGCATTCATCTGCATGCTCACGGCTGGCCTCGCAAATTGATCATAGTCTAATCGTGCATCGCTAATCACTTCACCCGTTAATAAGGGTTTTCCATTGCGACCAAGATTCACAAAGTTTAATTGAATGTCGTCTATGCCTGGAGTCAATTTCGGGTCTGGCTTTACATCCCAGAAAAAACCAATTGTTCTGGGTAGTAGATTTCTAACTTCCGGTCTTCTCCAGATTCTGTTAATCTCAGCAGTATCTTTTACTGCATATAAAAAAGGAGCAGCCTGATTCATCAATGCAAACAAAGGCGAAGCGGTGGCCTGACGAAGTGAATCTAATGAACTCACTGAACTATCACGCACATTACTCAATTGTCTTTCAAGAGCCGACTTGGCAGTATCTGAACTAACAGCGGTTTCTAATTCTTTCTTTGTATCGACAAGAGTTAGTGACTTTTTTTGATTTTGCTCATCAAGTAAAAATTGATTGATGGCCATCAAAGATTGCCCTAGCTGTTGATCATTCGCCTCCACTACTTCCCAAAACTCTAATCTGGCAACACCTTGCAATAGTTTGCGAACACGCTGCGGATTATCAGCACCTGGAATTTCTATTTGAATCCTTCCCTTGTCTTGAAGACGCTGAATATTTGGTTGTGAAGTTCCAAACTGATCGATACGAGTCTTAAGAATTGTAAAAGAGCGATCAATTGCTCCATCCACCTCTTCATTTAAAAATTTAATTACTGCATCGTCTGGGTCAGAAAGCTTAACGCGATCCCTATTAGCGGCTGAAGTAAAGATAGAAGCCAATGTTCTATCCGGGTTTGCTTCCTTAAATGCTTTACTAAATAACGAGATATAATCATCTGTACTATTTTTTTGCATTTCGCGTGCTTTCAAAAGAGCTGCATTGAAGGCAGCATCAGATGAGTTTCCACTTAGTCCCTTTAAAATATCAATCGGAGAAATTTCCAACACTACGTGCATACCCCCTTGCAAATCTAGCCCAAGGCTCAATTCGTTCTCCTTCACCTCTTTGTAGGTATATTCTGCACCAAACAAATTATACACAGGCTGATTCCACAGCGAGTCTAAATATTTTTGTTTTTTAGTAAGATTTAATGATCCATTTTTATCGGTAGCATAATTAATTGCATCCTTTTCTACTCCTTTCGATACGAATGTAAACGACAGATAGTACAAACAGAGCAACGTGATAATAATGCCAAGACCGACAACTACACCTTTGTTACGCATAAAATTTATTTTATAAAGTTGATTTGTTTATTGTTAGAAGAAATCAACACCCGGCTTAACGAGCAGGTGTGAATTTAAAGAATAAGAAGTGTGAGATTATGGCGCGTTAGGCGCTATGACAACTTGAAAGAGAACCTTAAAAAGATTACTTAAAATAGCCTCCGTTCGTGGGATAAACTCCTGACTGCTCACTTCATCGCCAAGAATTTCAAGAATACTTACCGGAACTTGTTCATTTACGCGAACTAAGCTTCCTTGAGTCATAGCATCAGATGGTGCCGCGCTGATAGTTTTAGTTTTTGAAGAATCCTCTGTCTGCTCCGTAGCTGCTTTCGTTTCCTTATCAACCGGCAGGGAATACGCATGAGATAAAATAATAACGACCGAGGCCACCAGCCCAGCAGCTATTAAAAACCCTCTATATACTGACTTTTTCCGCACGCGTTAGATTTTGAAGACCACAAAAGTAGCGTTTACAAACTAATTTGCAACTCCCGCCAGGCGGGATTTGAGATAGCCCACCAAAACATCCAACGCACGCTCAAATTTACTGTTATTGGGAATGACCAAATCAGAACAATGCTTGAGAGGCTCAATTAACTGTTCATATACTGGCATCACATGATTTTCATAGCGATACAAAACATCATTAATATCATAGCCTCGCTCTAGCTGATCGCGCTTGATTCGTCTGCTGATTTTGATATGATCTTTGGCCTCGATAAAAATTCGTAAGTCAAGTTCCTTTGAGATCTCCTCAAAATATTGAACAAATAAACCCTCTACAATAAGGATAGGTGCCGATTTAAATTCAAGGAGTTTTGCATTAGCCAGCGGTTTATTAAACATGTATTCTTTCTTAACTACATCTTGGCCAGCCTTTAACTTCAACAAATCAGCATGAAAAGCATTGCGATCTATTGAGGTCGGTACATCAAAATTCTCAATCCCATTCTCATCAATCAGCTGCTTATGGATGGGCTTATAGTAATGATCTTGCGAGATCAGACAAATTTCATTCGGCTGAAAGCAGGAAGACAATCCCTCCAGAAAATACGTTTTACCGGAACCGCTTCCACCGGTAATGCCTATGGTAAAAGGTTTCTTCATGGCATGATTTTTTTAACCGCAGAGAGGCTGGGTTCGTAAAATATTTTCTTTACAGATTTACGATCAACTCAGCGATCCTCCGCGTGTTTGGCGGATTAATTGTTTAAGTTTTTCAAATACAAAACTAATTTTTCAACTGCTCGGGCACGATGACTTAGTGAATTCTTTTCAGATAAAGTCATCTCTGCTAATGTCTTTGTCTCGCCTTCCGGAACAAAAATCGGATCGTACCCAAAACCACCCACTCCACGCTTCTCCGCAAG
The DNA here is from genome assembly GCA_016787755.1 of Cyclobacteriaceae bacterium. Classification (GTDB taxonomy): domain Bacteria; phylum Bacteroidota; class Bacteroidia; order Cytophagales; family Cyclobacteriaceae; genus ELB16-189. Next base: position 62,998 of record JAEUUA010000018.1, read on the forward strand.
GATCGTACCTTTCAAAATTCCTTCAAATTGATTTTTTCCATGCTGAGTAATTAATGTGATAACCGTTCTGAACTGAGCATTTCTTTTATCGATTTTAGACAAGTTGACCAGCAGCAAATTCATGTTGTCTTCAGAATTTCGCTGGATTCCTGCATACCGAGCGGAGTACACACCGGGCTTACCGCCTAGCGCATCTACCTCAAGCCCTGTATCATCTGCAAAGCAAGGAACTTTATAACGATCAAACACGTAAGCAGCCTTTTGTAAAGAATTACCTTCCAGTGTTGATTGATCTTCTGCCAACTCTTCCTCGCACCCAATTTCCTTGAGGCCTACAATGGTAAAGTCACTTCCTAGTAGCGCTTGAACCTCTGTCCGCTTATGATCATTATTCGTGGCAAAGCAAATAGTTGGCATTAGCTTACAGCAATTCTATTTCAAAAACCAAATTTGCATTGGCAGGAATTTTTCCATTGGCTGCTACCGAATTTCCATACGCATATCCTGAAGGAATATAAAGTGTAACCTTAGAACCACCAGGTATCAATGGAAGGACTAACTGCCAGCCAAGAATTAAACCGGATAATTTGAATGAAGCGTTTGTGGACGAATCAAAGACTGTTCCGCTGCCCATGATTTTTCCATTGTAGGCTATCGTAAGTTTATTTTCGAGGCACGGAATTTTATCGCCAGTACCAAGAGTCGTAATTACGTAGCGCGTTCCATTTGGTTCTGATTGAGCCGTTATGCCCTTTGAAATCAGGTACGCATCTATTTTTTCGATGTCTTTAGTTAACTGCTCCTGATCGATGCCCGTAAGTTTGCTTTCGGGAACCTGAGGCGTGCAAACCGGATCGGTACCCTTACATCCTTCCAAAAAAAGAAATCCACTACAAAATAAAATTCCAAATAAAACCTTCTTCATCACATCTTATTTTATTTCTACCAACTCAAGATCAAATATCAAAATTGCATTCTCCCCAATTATTTCGCTTCTGCGTTGTGGACCAAAACCAAGAGGTGATGGAATATAGGCTGTCAGCTTGGATCCTTTATTCATTAAAGTAATAGCTTCTTGCCATCCTGCAGCAATTCCCTGTTGCCCTATTGTAGCTTCCATAGGTTCGTATGGCATTCTCTGCTCATTAAACACATTATTGGCACGAGCCACTGACTCAATACTGCTATCAAAGCAGGTACCGTCCAATAAAAATCCGGAATAGTTTACTTTTACCGTTTGACCAGTTTTGGCATTTTCACCTTTACCGGCTTTAGTAATTACATACCGTAAACCGGATGGAGTTTTTTGCGCAACAATAGATTTGGCTTTTAAATACGCAGCAATAGCAGTGGTATCTTTTGCTAATTGCTGTGATTCCTCCAACATAGCTTGTTCATTCTGCTTGGCAATAGCCGTGCTTTGTAATGCCCGTGCCTGATCTTCGGTAACAATGTCTATTACTCCCAGGAAAAATTTAAATGAACTTGCGGAATCAATATCGGGTGGATAAGGGCCCCCTTGAAAAAGACTTTTTGCAGAAACACTAAACGTTACGCTATCTCCTTTGGAGAGAAGTTGAATAACTTCTGTAACCACATCACCTTTAGGTACAGAGTCCTGATGTTGCAGCATAACAGGCATCGGATTTTTTTTGCTATCATTTATTACAGAGTCCTTTCCGTCTTTCAACAGAAAGCTAAGCACGCGTATCTCACCTGTTTTGGCAAGTACACCATCGCCCTTACGAACTACTGTATATTTTTGACCCGACTTAGTCTCCTTTGAATCAGAGCAAGAGAAACACAACATGGCCACAAGGGCAAACAACAGAACTGAATTTTTCATTTTATGGATTGAATTGTTTTAGTTACTTTTTTAATAATTGCTGATACTCGGGCAGGATCGATAAAAATTTCTTCAAAGTATTCTCTAATGATAATTTTGAAGATCCCCCGGATGCGTTTTTATGACCACCTCCTTCAAAGTGTTTACGTGCTAATTCATTTACTGAAAAATCTCCTAACGACCGGAACGATAATTTTATTTCTTCCTTACGGTCATACATTAACACCGCCATCTTCACCCCTTTGATAGAAAGACCGTAATTAACCAATCCTTCGGTATCGCCCGTTTGAGCACCAAATTTTTTTAGTTCCTCCTGACTTAACGTCATGTAAGCGGTATGGTATTCAGGTAGCACAACCAATTTCTGACTAAGCACAAATCCTGTAAGACGAAGGCGCTCTAATGAATTGGTGTCATAAATATTTAGAGCAATGACATGCGGATCAGCTCCTTTGGCTACTAATGCTGAGGCCGTCAAAAATTCCTGATGCCGGGTATTGTTATGTCTAAAACCGCCCGTATCGGTCATCAAGCCTGAATATAAGCACGTAGCAATGTCTTTATCGATAAGATCCGTTTCGCCCAACTCTTCTATCAACTCATAAATAAGCCCAGCCGTAGATGCTGAAGCCGGGTTCCATTTTTCAAAATCAGCAAATGCTTCGGGTTCTAAGTGATGATCGATCAGAACTTTTATGCCCTTCGCATTTTTTACCGGATCGGCCAGTTTATTAATACGACTCAAACTGGAAAAATCTAAACAAAAAATAACTTCTGCTTGTTGAATAAGGTCGATTGCTTTTTGCTCTGGGTTCGGATCGTCATTTGAAAGCGCCAGTACTGTTTCATTGCCCGGCATCCACACCAAAAAGTCTGGATAGTTGCTTGGCGAAATTACCGTTACTTCATGACCGTTCTTCTTTAAAAAACCAGAAAGGCCTAATGACGAACCCAATGCATCGGCATCGGGCTTAAAGTGCGTAACAATAACCACCTTCTTTGGCAGACTGATTAATGACTTAAAGGCCTCTAAATTTTTCATCGAAGGGGCAAAAATGGCAATTTTAATTGGGAGTGCATAGCCACGAGACAGAAGGACGATCGTGAAATTGATTTATGCCAAAAAACAATGAAGCATGGCTATGTGCTACGGACTAAAAGGCTAATTTTGCGCCCTAAATAAAGACTCTGAAAAACAACTTAAAAACGAGATAAAATGTCAGGAAACAGAACTTTTACGATGATTAAGCCCGATGCAACAGGAGCTGGAAACACAGGTGCGATAACCAAAATGATTGAAGACGCAGGTTTTCGCATTGTGGCGATGAAAAAAACAAAACTAAGCGCTGAAATGGCTGGTAAGTTTTATGAAATTCACAAAGAGCGACCTTTCTATGGCGAGCTTTGCGCCTATATGTCAAGCGGCTCAATTGTGCCTATGATTTTAGAAAAAGACAACGCAGTAGAAGATTTTCGCAAATTGATTGGTGCCACTGATCCTAAAAAAGCTGCTCCGGGAACAGTTCGCGCCTTATTTGCAAAATCAATAGATGCAAATGCCGTTCACGGTTCAGACTCTGATGAGAATGCAGCCATTGAAGGTAATTTTTTCTTCTCGCAGTTCGAACGATTTTAAGAACTAGATACTTGATGCTGGATACTTGATCTCGAGAATCCAACATCAAGAATCCAGTAACCAGTATCAAGAATCCAGTAACCAGAATCAAGAATCCAGTAACCAGAATCAAGAATCCAGAACCAACATGCAATTAGATCCACACTACTCAGAAAAATTTGAATCGCGCCACAATGCGCCTGATTCACACCAAATTGAAGAAATGTTGCGTGTGGTTAACGCTGCCTCGATTGATGAATTGATTGATCAAACTATACCGGCTAATATCCGGTTAAAAAAATCATTGAATCTTCCGGCTGCGCAATCTGAGTTCGAGTTTCTAAATGGATTCAAAAAACTGATTTCAAAGAATAAGATTTACAAATCATATCTCGGTACGGGATATTACAACTGTATAACACCGGGCGTTATTCTTCGCAATGTGTTGGAAAACCCAGGCTGGTACACGGCTTACACTCCTTATCAGGCTGAGATTGCCCAAGGCCGTATGGAGGCATTGATCAATTATCAAACATTGATCATTGACCTTACGGGAATGGAGATTGCAAATGCTTCGTTACTAGACGAAGCCACTGCAGCAGCCGAAGCCATGCATTTGCTGTATGCTTCGCGCAAAGCGAGCAAAAAGGAAGCTCATACTTTTTTTGTGGATGAGAATACGTTTCCACAAGTAATAGATTTGTTGAGAACCCGCTCAGCACCAATTGGTGTTACGTTGCTAATAGGAAGTATTGAAAAATTAGATCTTTCAAATCCAGATCTGTTTGCCATATATGTTCAGAACCCTGACAATAATGGAGAGATAAAAGATTATTCAGCGTTGATTGAAACGGCACATGAAAAAGAAATTTTTGCGGTAGTTGGTGCCGACCTGATGAGTTTGTTATTAGTGAAGTCACCCGGAGAAATGGGTGCCGATGTGGTGGTGGGTTGTTCGCAACGGTTTGGGGTGCCGATGGGTTTTGGTGGACCGCACGCAGCATTCTTTGCAACCAAAGGGGAATTTAAAAGACAAATCCCCGGAAGAATTATTGGTGTTTCAATAGATGCCAGTGGAAATCCGGGTTATCGCATGGCCTTGCAGACCCGCGAGCAACATATACGCAGGGAAAAGGCAACTTCCAACATTTGTACTGCACAAGTATTGCTATCCGTAATGGCGAGCATGTATGCAGTCTATCATGGACCGGAAGGTTTGAAAAAAATTGCCGGAAGAATTCACGGACTTGCTCAATTGCTTGAGAATGGTTTCCGCGAACTTGGTATTAAACAGGTTAACAAGAATTATTTTGATACTCTGAAAATTGAAGTAGCTGATAAAAAAAGTATTCGAGCAAAAGCAGAAGCGCACGGAATAAACTTCAAATACTTTGCCGATAACCATATTGGAGTTTCGTTGGATGAAACGACTAATATTGAATCTCTTGGCTCAATCATCAGCATCTTTATCGAGGATAAACACTCTAATCAGAGGGGAGAATCTGGACAAGGAACAAGTGTAAACTTTGGACGTGCAGAAAATATAAGGCTTTCAAAATCCCTAGTCCGAACTTCAAAGTTTTTGACACATCCTGTTTTCAACACGCATCATTCAGAACATGAAATGCTGCGCTACATTAAGCGATTAGAGAACAAAGATCTTTCAATGGTTCATTCCATGATTTCGTTAGGCTCTTGCACCATGAAATTAAATGCAACCGCGGAAATGATTCCGGTAACCTGGCCAGAGCTTGGCAACATGCATCCCTTCGCGCCAGCCGATCAAACTCTTGGCTATCAGGAAATGATTACCAACTTGGAAAATTGGTTGAAAGAAATTACGGGATTCACAGGAGTATCATTACAACCAAACAGCGGTGCACAAGGTGAGTATGCTGGCTTATTGGTTATTCGCGCCTATCATGAAAACCGAATTGAGCCGCATAGAAATATTGCATTGATCCCGGCATCCGCACACGGCACAAATCCTGCCAGTGCAGTAATGGCAGGTATGGAAGTGGTGGTGGTAAAATCCGATGCAGAAGGAAAGATTGACGTATCGGACTTAAAAGCAAAAGCAGAACACTATAAAGACAAGCTTTCATGTTTGATGGTTACATACCCGTCTACGCATGGTGTGTTTGAAGAATCCATTGTAGAAATCTGCGAAACCATTCATGCGTGTGGTGGCTTGGTATATATGGATGGTGCAAACATGAATGCGCAAGTGGGGTTAACCTCACCTGCTAACATTGGTGCGGATGTGTGTCACCTAAATCTTCACAAAACATTTTGTATTCCACACGGTGGCGGTGGCCCTGGCATGGGACCAATCTGTGTGAATGATAAATTGAAACCGTTTTTACCGGGTCACGCGGTTGTAAAAACTGGTGGTGAAAAAGCAATTACCGCAGTATCATCCGCTCCATGGGGAAGCGCAAGCATTTTAGTAATCAGTTACGCATACATCGCTATGATGGGTAGTGAAGGATTAACCAACGCAACTAAGTTGGCGATCTTGAATGCGAACTACATCAAAGAAAAATTGAACGGTCATTATAAAATTCTTTACACAGGAACGAAAGGTAGGTGTGCGCACGAAATGATTGTTGATTGCCGTGATTTTAAAAAGTCGGGCATTGAAGTAGAAGATATTGCCAAGCGATTGATGGATTATGGATTCCATGCTCCAACGGTTTCATTCCCGGTTGCCGGCACGTTGATGATAGAACCTACTGAAAGCGAACCGAAAGAAGAAATGGATCGCTTTATTGAAGCGTTGGTAGAAATCAGAAATGAAATTCGTGATGTGGAAGAGGGCAAAGCTGATAAAGAAGTGAACGTTTTAAAACACGCACCACACACGGCAGCAGTAATTACAGCAGACACCTGGACGCTCCCTTATAGCCGACAAAAAGCTGCGTATCCGTTGCCCTTTGTTAAAGAAGCCAAATTTTGGCCAAGTGTTAGTCGCGTAGACAACGCATATGGTGATCGTAATTTGGTGTGTAGCTGTCTTCCATTAGAAGCTTATAACCAAGAGGTGCCAGCATAACAGCTTCCTTAATTGATTTTGAATTGCCGATTAGTCGCCATTTTTTTAAACAAGATTTCAACTTAACGTTAGCTTCGTAGGCTGCTAGCGAGCAATGAAAAACTCCCAACTCAATGATTCAAAAATCCCATGGTGGACATGGATTGCACCCTTTGTGCTTTTCCACGCAGCCGGGCACATTTCACTTTTGTTTAAGTATAGTCAGGGGGTAAGCACATTTTATATTCCAACTGCGATTGCTGTTGTTATGATTAATTGGTGGGGATTTGCCCGTGTAATACCTGCTATGTTTATCGTTGCTACATTAAACACCTACTATTGGGGAATTGCCGATTGGCGATTGTGGCCGTTGTTTTCGGCTTCAGAAGTAATTGGGGTGATGATCTCCTATTTATTGTTTCGAAAAATTGTTAAAGCCAACTACTGGATCCCATCAACACGCGACTTGTTGCTGTTTACCCTTTTTGGAATACTAATTCCAATCATGGTAGAATTAGTACTGCTTCAATTTACACTCATTTATTTTGGTGAACAATCTCTTAACACATTTGGAGAAAATTTCCTTCACAACTGGCTGGGTGAGTTTACTGCGAATTTTGGAATTGCCACACCTTTGCTTTACTCTATCACGCCAGTATTTCAACGAAAGGGTTGGTTACTGCAACCGCCCGAAACAATGTTGCCCATCAAGCAATCTAAAACTATATACAGGCACATAGAAATCACATTAATTTATTTATCACTTATCATTCTTTCTCTCACTATTCCTTTCGAAAAATATTGGTTTGCTTATGGCTTGGTCTCATTATACATCGCCATCCGATTTGGTTTTGGTGATGCACTCTTTTGTAATTTTTATGTTTTCCTAATCACGTATGTCATTCCTGTGTTATATCCGACTGGATGGAACTTGGCACCAGAAGCAGGCTCACAGATATATTACATTTTTTTAGGCAATCTTCTTTTGTCTCTTTTTGTTGCTATTACAGGGCGGGTTATTACAGATCTAAGACAAGTAGAAGAAAATTTAAGTAAACAGAAAAAGGAACTAGAAATCACGAATCAGGAACTCGACCGCTTCGTTTATAGCGCTTCCCACGATCTTAGTGCGCCCTTAAAATCTATTTTAGGACTTGTCAGCATCAGCAAAATGGATACTAGCCCCGAGTCTGGCTATCAATATTTAAATGAGATTGAGAAAAGTGTTCTAAAGTTAGATTCCTTTATTGCTGAAATTTTAGATTACTCAAAAAACAAACGTATTTCCATTTCAACTGAACAGTTAGAACTTAAAGTTCTTTGTCAGGATATAATAGAAAATCTTAAGTACATGGATAATTTTTCAAAAATTCAAATAGATTTAAATGAGATAGATCAAAAAACCATTCAGCAAGACAAAACTCGAATGAAGATTATTCTGAGTAATCTTATCTCCAATGCCATCCGATTTCAAAAAAGAATCCCAGATCATCAGTCTATTATCAAGATCTCATCTATAAAGAAATTGAACTACACATTTATTAATGTGGAAGACAATGGAGAAGGAATCAGATCTGAGTTGAGTCCTAAAATTTTTGAAATGTTTTATCGCGCTTCGGATAATTCGCAAGGATCAGGATTAGGTCTTTATATTGCGAAAGAAACAGCCGAAAAGATTGGCGCTAAAATAAGTTTGAAAACAGAGTATGGAAAAGGAACTACTTTTACCTTGGAGGTTCCTGAATTAATAAGCTGATTAAGCTACTTCAACCCATTGTAAATCTGTGCGTCCATTTATCTTATTAAATAGTATTTAATGATCTAGGATTGTGCGGAATACGATAAAAACATTACAATACCGCATACATTTTCTCAATTTCCTTTTGATAATTTTTTTCAATTACCTGGCGAATCGGTTTCAGGGTAGTAGTTAATTCACCTCGATCTATTGACCAATCAGCGTCACACAAGACAAAATCCTTTACCTTCTCTACATTGGGTAGCTCATCATTAAGTAGATCAATCTCACGTTGCAATTTTGCCCGTACCCGGATGTTATGAACCATAAACTGCGGGGACGTCCAATGTATATGCTCTTGCCCACACCAGGCTTCCAATATTTCAAAATGAGGTACTATCAAGGCTGTTATAAACGGACATTGGAATCCAATGATATGACAACGTTGAATAAAAGGCGATTTCGTAAAATGAACTTGCAACGGTTGAGGAGCAATGTATTTACCCGCAGACGTTTTAAAAATATCTTTCTTCCGGTCCGTAATCTTCAGGAATCGTTTATCAATAAACTTTCCAATGTCTCCCGTTCGAAGCCAGCCATCCGTAAAAACTTCGTGTGTTAACTCAGGCCGTTTAAAATAGCCTTGCATTACATTAGCACCCTTCACCAAAATCTCTCCCTCCTGTTCTTCGTTGGGTTGGTCAATCTTTACTTCCACTCCTGGAATCACCGGACCCACCGTACCAAACCGGCTCAGCCCTGGCTCATAGCGGTTCATGGAAATTAAAGGTGATGTTTCAGTCATTCCATATCCTTCCAGTACTTGAATGCCTGCAGCTGAAAACAATCTTCCTATTTCAGGTCGCAAAGACGCTGCTCCAACAACCATGTATCTGATCTTTCCACCCAACTCTTTGCGCCATCGGCTAAGAACTAGCACGCGCGCAAAAAATAATTGTATTGAATAGGATACATTAAGTCTCTCGGTATTTTTATACCGCTTGCCAACTTCTAACGCCCATCGAATCAATTTTTTCTTTACTACATTCTTTCCCAGTAACTGTTCTTGCATGAAGTCGTACATCTTTTCAAGCACGCGCGGAACGCTGGTGCAAAAAAAAGGTCTCGCTGTTTTAAAATCGTGGGCAAAACTTTCTTTGTTCTGACTAAAATAAAGGGAAACTCCACAGGCCATATACCCATAACAAGCCATCCGTTCTAAGATGTGACTAAACGGCAAGAAACTTAACACCCGATGATGGGGTTCGAGGGGCAGTAAGGTTAAAATCGACTTTATATTGCGAGCAATGTTGTGGTGCGTTAGCATAACTCCCTTTGGAACACCAGAACTTCCTGATGTATAAAGAATCGTGACAAGATCATGTTCGTTAATTGAATTTTTCATTTCTACTAAAGAGTGCAATTCTGTCTCACTCGGCTCCATTACAGAATCAAAGGAAAACTTTTGCGAGCCCTCTTGGTCCAGGTGAAAAATTTCAACGGGTTCTCCATGCTTTTGAATAATTTTCCGAAATTTTTCATACAACTCAACATTCGCAGTAATGCATAATTTTGGTTCTGTCTCTTGCACAATCAGTTCAATTTCCGGAACCGAAGACGTTGGATGCACGGGTACTACGATTAAACCACATTGTTGGCACGCAAAATCCAGCATCATCCACTCGGGTTTACCCACAACAGGAACCAAAAGAACAGTTTGTCCTTTCTGATAGCCCGACCGAATTAACCAACAGGATAAAGAATTGACTTGCTGAATTATGTATTCAATACTAAAGCCTCGCCATTCGTTCCCATCAAACGCATTAAGTGAATGTTGACTAGGATATTTCTCTCGTTGATATTCGAGGATATCAAAAATTCGTGAGAAGTCGCTTGACTGTTTCCGGGTAACCTCCATCAGTCATTTTCGGTTTTCGGTTTCACATAAAGAATCTCGTATAGGATTTCGAAAAACTCTGGAAATTGTGGCAAATTGTTGTGCCTTCCTCCCTCTATCTTGTGCAATTGGATTTTATCAGGAAACAACGCTTTCAGTTTTTCACTCTGTGAAAAAGAAATGAGTTTGTCCTTGGTTCCATGAATGATATGAACTGGACAATCAACCGCTTTTAAATATTGATTGGTGCGAATATCATATCTCAAAATCCACTTTAGAGGAAGAAAAAACAAATAGCGATTTGTATTGTAGTAAAAACTAAAGTAGGGTGAATCCAGAATAAGCATCCTGGGTTTATTCCACGAGGCAATGCGCGCAGCAATACCACTGCCCCACGAGCGACCATAAAGAATAATTTTATTCTCAGGATAAAGTTGTGTAAGCCATTTGTAAATAAATTGGCTGTCATTAAATACTCGCTCCTGACTTCGTTTCCCCTTGCTCTTGCCAAAACCTCGATAGTCCATCATAAAGAAATCGTAGCCGTTGCTTACAAAATCCTTAGCAAACTTTCCCCACCCTTTAATGCTTTTTGAATTTCCTTTCAGGTAATACACCACGCCCCGCGAGTTCGGTACCTTAAAATATATCGCATTGATGCGACCGCCATCCTCCATTTCGAAATCAAGTTCTTCAAAGGGAAAGGGGTATTTGTATTGAAACGAGCGGGAAAGACGTTCAGGCCGAAAAAAGAAGATGTGTTGAAATAAATATATGAAGAGGGACAATCCGACATACACAAAAAACAAGACGATGAGGAGTCCGACCATACGTCAATATATCAAATATTGATTAGTCTAAAAACTATTCAAGCGCACTGGCAAGTGTCTTATGATAAAGTTCAAAATACCGTAAGTCATTATGTCCTCCGCCTTCGATGATTACAAACTGATCTCCTGCCTTCAACAATGGCTTTAACTGTTGTGCGGATGAAAGTGGCACTACCCAATCATCGGTGCCGTGCACAATGATTGTTTTACATTTCACATTCGCTAAAAAGGCTTTGTTAGAAAACTGATAGGGAGAAGGCATCGTATAAAGCGCCCCGCTTAATTCGTCAAATGGAGTTTCTAAGATGAGTAGATCTGGTTCAACAACAGTCGCCAGGTGTGAAGCTATCGCTGATCCCAACGATCTCCCGTAGATAACCAATTTAGTATGGGGTACATTTAGTTGTGCCCATTTAAAAACGAATAGAGCATCTGCATATAAAATATCTTCGGTGGGCGAGCCGGAGCTTTTTCCATAGCCCCGATAGTCCATCATCAACACATCATAGCCCAATGAAGTAAAATCACTCGCGTAATTTCCCCAGCGTTGCAAATTATCTGCATTGCCATGGAAGTAAAGAATCAATCCTTTAGAGGGTGGTTGTGTTCTAAATAATAAGCTATTAAGGACACTTCCATCTTCTGTTGAAATAGAATGTTCTTCAAATGGCTGATCAAATTTGAACGTGTAATCGGAAGAAAGCGACTTTGATTGAAATACTATCTGATCCTGAAAAAGGTAAAAACCAATGCGCGCAATACCATAGCATATAATTATAATACCGATAAGCTTTCCAACGGTTTTAATTCCTTTCACTTAATGTCTAAATGTAATTCCATTGTTAGAACCCATACTTATCGATCAAATACACCAAGGCAGCCATCGATGCTGCACCTAATTCCAATTCGCGTTTGCTCACCTTATCAATAGTATCTTCTTGTGTGTGGTGATAATCAAAGTACCGTTGAGAATCTGGAAGAAATTCCATCACAGGAACACCTTGTCTTTGAAGCGGGCCAATATCGGCTCCGCCTCCTTCCTGATCAAAATCGGTGAGACCATAAGGCTCTAATAAAGGCTTCCAACTTTTTATTTTGTCCCTCACATTTTTTGGTACCGTCATCGTAAACCCACGTGGCGTAAAGCCGCCACGATCCGATTCAATCGCTACAATATGCTTCTCTTTATTCTTCTCCGCTAACTCAGCATACTTTAACCCACCACGCAAACCATTTTCTTCATTCATAAACATTACCGCCCGAACTGTGTGTTTCGGTTTAAAGCCCATGGCATTAAACAGGCGAAGCACCTCAATAGATTGAACACATCCGGCTCCGTCATCATGGGCACCTTGTGCTAAATCCCACGAATCCAAATGACCACCCACTACAATAATTTGTTCCGGAAACTCCGCGCCTTTCATTTCACCAATCACATTAAAGGAAGGAGCATCATCCAACGTAACGGAATGATTTTCCATATAGAACTGTAAATCCTTTTCCTCTTTCAATAATTTACTCAATGCATCTGCATGCTTTGTACTAATAGCCAGTGCTGGAATTTTATTGCCATCCCCATAGCGCATGCCACCCGTGTGTGGATACTCTTCCTGATTAAGTCCCATCGAGCGAACCAACACAGCTACCGCTCCGTACTTTACGGCCTGAGAAGCACCTCCGCCTCGTTGATCAACAGCACCTGCATAGGCTGTAAACGCATCAATTTTTGTTGGATCCATTGGTCTATTAAAAAATACAATCTTTCCTTGCACACCCTTTGTTCCCAACAGTTTTAATTCCTCAAAGCTCTTCACTTCAACAACTCCTGCAGCGATGCCCGAAGGACCTGTTCCAATGGATCCACCCAATGCACACACATTAACCGATACGGTTCCTTTCTTTTTGGAAATAATTCTACCTAGTTCTTGTTGACCCCGCACCCAATGAGGTACCCTAACAGGTTGCAGCCACACTGAATCAAACCCATATTGCTCCATTACATGACGACTCCATTCCACAGCAGCAGCAGCCCCCGGTGATCCTGAAAGTCGTGGACCAATGTTGACAGTTAAATCGTGAAGCATTTCATACGACTTACCATTGCTTAATGCCTCATCAAAAATTTGTTTAATGGTAGCTTCATCGGCTGACTGAGAATAAGATTCAACAGACAGGAGTGATAAAAAGAAAATACAAATAAGGCTTACTAAGTTTTTCACGGTGGTGAATTTAGATTTGAACTAACAACATAAAGATTCAAATACGCATTATTTCAGCTACAGAAAAAGCATCCCTCACCCAATGTTAGCTAATTATCTAATCTCAACTTAATCGCCCTTTGCCAATAGGAAGAGGGAAAAATGTGTGGTTTAGCTTACACAAAAAGTTAATATGGTTAGGGCTAAATACCTAATAAAAGGTAACATCATTAAGTAAAACTAATTCTGACTCTGAACGATTCATAAAAAATACCTTCAAACGTTTGAAATGCAAGGTTTTACAGTCGAACTTCGTAAAAAAATTATGGCCTTTCTATTTGATTCGTTCGAGGGTTGGAAAAAATACTGTGCAGATAAAAATGTTTCCGTAGTGCAGGCTGTGTTGGATTACGAGAAAGAACAAAAAGGACGAACAGAAAAGGATATCTACACACAACTTGGCAAAGCCTGGGACGTGATGAAGGATGCAGTGAAAACAGGTCTCGAAGAAGATATGACATCGAGATCGGGAATGATTAACAACGGAGCTAAAAAAGTATATCGTCATCCTGTTACCGTACTCTCAAAAGAATTTCAAAATTTAATTTCTCGAGCGCTTGCCGCGAAAGAAGTTAATTCCTGCATGGGAAGAATTGTGGCTGCGCCTACCGCGGGGGCTTCGGGGATCATGCCCGGTGTGTTGGTTACGCTTCAGGAGATTCATAAAACGGAGGATAAAAAAATTTTAGAAGCCATGTTGTTGGCAGCCGGAATAGCGCTGATCATGGAACAAAAAGCAAGTATTTCCGGTGCCGTGGGTGGCTGTCAGGCCGAAACCGGAACGGCTGCAGCGATGGGTGCGGGCGCAATTGTCTATTGTTTGGGCGGTAATGTGGATCAGATTTTTAATGGTGTTGCGATAACCGTGCAGTGTATGCTTGGCTTAGTGTGCGATCCTGTTGCAGGATTAGTAGAAGTACCCTGCGTGGTTCGCAATGCAAGTGCCGCAGCCATTGCTAATAGTTCAGCACAGATTGCATTAGCCAACGTAAGTAGCGTTATCCCGGTGGATGAAGTAATTGAAGCGATGGGCGAAATTGGTGCCAGCATGGAAACGCGGTATAAAGAAACTGCGTTGGGTGGATTAGCCGCGACCAAAACCGGACAAGCCATCGCTAAAAAAGTGTTGATCCGCGATATTGAGATTATGCCAGATGAAGACGTGAAGTAATTACACGGGTTGCACTTTCTTTATATAAAGCATCACAGCATCATAGCCAAAATATACCGCGCAGGTTAATATGACTGACCACACGCAGGCACTGACAAACATATAAATAATTATCCTCTCGCGGTTTGGGCTTATTCCTACCGCTATCAAGGTGCCTCCAATGGGTGAAAGAAGAATCGGGGTTAGCAGGGCAACCCCCACCAATCCATATTTGGTAAGAAAATTAGATTTCATTTTAAGAGGTTTGTTCTCATCTTTCTTTTTGAAAATTCGATCTAAAATTCTCTTCCTCATGAACTCGCCAAAATAAGTAAACATCACTACCACAGTCATCATTCCAGCTACGGTCACAATCATGGCAGTAATGATGTGCAGGCCAGCAGCTTTCCCTCCGATTGGACCAAAAAAAAACTTAACCATACTCCATAAATACACTGAAAGTGTCTTCAGTATCTCTTCCCACATATCACCTCAGTTCAAGATTTAAAGTTCAATATTCAAATCGCAACAACAATACTAACCTTCTCTTCGCGTGCTTTGCGCCTTTATGTGACGCTCATAATTTAGTCCCAAAGCTCATATCCCCCGCATCGCCAAGGCCGGGCACAATATAAAACCGATTATCTAATTTTTCATCTACGGAAAACGTCCAAATCGTAAATGGAATTTTTAAGTTTTCTTTTATGTGTTGAATGCCCTCCGGGGATGCAATTAAGGAGGCAAGGTGAATATGAGCAGGTTTACCATGACTCAGCAACGCATTGATTGAACGAATAAATGATTTACCGGTTGCCAACATAGGGTCTATCAAAATTACTTCTTGCCCCTCTACCATAGGAGACGCCAGGTACTCAAGATTTATGGTAAGTTCTTCCCCATCTTCCTTTCGGTAGGCTCCAATAAATCCGGCATCAGCCTGATCAAAATAATTTAAGAAACCTTGAAAGTATGGCAATCCCGCTCTCAATACAGTTACAAGTATTGGCTGCGATATTAACTCCCTTGATTTTATCGATGCCAAGGGTGAAGTAACCAAGCACGCTTTGTAAGAAAGTCGTTTCGAGATTTCATACGCCATAATCTCCCCCATACGTTCCAAATTTCTGCGAAAGCGAAGTCTGTCCTGCTGGCTATCTTTGCCTCTAATTTCATTAAGGAATTGGTTTGCGAGGGAAGGGGGTTCACCTAATACGATCAGACTCATGAATAAATTTTTTTCTAACCAAAATTTACGATAAAGTTGCATAAGACAGAGCCCGAATGAAAAAAATAAAATCAACACCTTCCCGAAAAGGATCATCCATAGATAGCGCACTTCTGAAGCAACTAATCGAACTCCATGCTCCTTCAGGAAATGAGGCTCCCGTCAAAAATTTTCTGTTAAAATATATCAATAAGCAAAAGAAGAATTGGAAGCACAAACCCCAAGTGATTCATGGCGAGGAATTTCAGGATTGCCTGATTCTTAAATTTGGTAAACCACGCACAGCCATTTTTGCGCATATGGATTCCGTGGGGTTTACCGTGCGCTATTTTAATCAACTTCTTTCCATTGGCAGCCCCGATGCAGAAACCGGAACCCGTTTGGTAGGTGAAGACTCGCTTGGACCAATTGATTGTGAACTTGAATACGACAAAGAGAATCATGCCTTCTACAAATTTGGTCGGCCAATTGATCGCGGCACAACACTTACTTATAAAATCAATTTCCGTGAAAGCGATCATTTTATTGAAACTCCATATTTAGATAATCGGCTTGGTATTTATGCTGCGCTTAAAGTAGCAGAACAATTGAAAGATGGAGTTATTATTTTTTCTTGTTGGGAAGAACATGGTGGGGGCACGATTGGATATTTAGCCGATTATATCTATAAGCAATGGAATGTACGGCAAGCGTTAATTTCAGATATTACCTGGGTATCAGATGGTGTAGAGCATGGAAAGGGAGTTGCCATTTCCATGCGGGATAAAAATTTGCCTCGCAAAAGTTTTGTAGATAAAATAATTGCAATCGCTGAAAAGAATAACATCGATTATCAATTGGAGGTAGAAGGTGCCGGCTCAAGTGATGGGGGAGAATTGCAAAAAAGCCCGGTGCCCTTTGACTGGTGTTTTGTTGGCGCACCCGAGCAACACGCCCACACACCGCACGAAAAAGTTCATAAATACGATATCAAAACAATGATCGATCTTTATACTTGTCTAATGAAAGAATTATAACCAAAATACTATGAGCAATCGCAGAGACTTTATCAAAACCACGGCTATGGCCGGACTGGGATTTTCTATTCTTCCATCTGGGAGGCTATTCGCAAAAGATAAAGACTCGAAAGTAAAACTCGGGTTTATTGGAGTTGGATTTCGGGGGCAAAGTCATTTGGAACTTGCGTTAAAAAGGAACGATGTTGAAGTGGTGGCTCTGTGTGATATTCAGCAATCCATGATGGACATGAGTTTACAATTAGTAAGCAAGGCGAATAAGCCAAAGCCCACTGTCATTCTCGATGGTCCGTGGGCATATCGAAAACTATTAGAGTCTAAAGATATAGATGCGGTTATTATCTCTACCCCATGGGAGTGGCACTCCATTATGTGCTTGGATTCGATGAACGCAAAAAAATACGTGGGCTGCGAAGTAAATGTGGGTATGACCGTAGAGGAATGTTGGGAATTAGTTCATACTTCTGAACGCACTGGTATG
This sequence comes from Cyclobacteriaceae bacterium, assembly GCA_016787755.1. GTDB lineage: Bacteria > Bacteroidota > Bacteroidia > Cytophagales > Cyclobacteriaceae > ELB16-189. The sequence goes on from JAEUUA010000018.1 coordinate 80,088, forward strand.
CCGCTAATGATGCTTGAAAATGTTTGTTACAGACGCGATGTAATGGCTGTGCTCAATATGGTTCGGCAAAATATTTTTGGAGAACTAGTTCATTTGCAAGGTGGCTATCAGCATGACCTTCGAGGAATTAAATTCAACGATGGCAAAACCAATCCAGGCGTGGGTGCTGAATTTGGATCGAAGGGATTTTCAGAAGCACAATGGCGCGCGCAGCATTCTATTAATCGCAATGGAGAACTCTATCCTACCCATGGCATTGGTCCGATTGCAACGATGATTGATATTAACCGGGGTAACCGATTTACACAATTAGTTTCTTACTCATCTAAATCAAGAGGCTTGCATGAATACATCGTGAAAACAGGCGGTGAAAATCATCCCAATGCAAAAATAAATTTCAAGTTAGGAGATGTGGTTACTACCATGATTCGCACGGCCAATGACGAAACTATTTTATTACAGCACGACACTAACTTACCGCGACCATACTCGCTTGGGTTTAGGGTACAGGGCACTAAAGGCATCTGGATGGATCTTAATCAGTCAATCTACATTGAGGGGCAAAGTAAAAAACCCCATCAGTGGGAAGCCGCCAAAGAATGGTTAGATAAATATGATCATCCACTTTGGAAAAAATATGGCAACGATGCAAGCGGGGCAGGCCATGGGGGCATGGATTGGTTTGTACTAAATGCATTTATAGAAGCAGTGAAACGAAAAACCAATACACCACAAGATGTATATGATGCCGTTGTCTGGAGTGCCATTACACCGCTTTCCGAAAGTTCCATTCAATTAGGGGGTGAAAGTGTTGAGTTCCCTGACTTTACGCAAGGCAAATGGATGTCGCGCAAAAATGATTTTGCGTTGGGTGATGATTATTGAAAAATTTTGCAACATTCAATAGAGCAACAGGTTCATGTCCTATATCAAAATTATATGCAGTGCAATTGCGTATTTATTAATTCATACAAGTGCTGCCCAATTCAATTCAAACCAGGCACCGGTGACTCTTGAAGAATTAATAACAGAATCATTTTCATCAGACTCCTCTGCAAATGCAGTAATACTCTTCGACTTTGGAGAAACAATTGTTGACTACTCAGGAACCAAGATTAAATATCATCGCAGAATAAAGATTTTAAAACGTGATGCTCTTGACAAATGGGGTAATATTACTGTTTTTGCGCCTCGGTCCAATGTTTCCAAAATTGAAGGAAGTATTTTTAATGTAGAAGATGGAAAAATAGATCAGTATAAAATCGAAGAAGACTTTTTATTCAAAGAATCTTACAACAAAAATATTGATAAGATCAGTTTTGCGTTTCCCAAACTAAAAGAAGGTTCTATTATTGAATATAAATACTCCATAAAAACTGGAGAAACTTTTATTCCATCCTGGGAATTCCAGCATTCAATCCCAACATTGCGAAGTGAATACTCTGTTTTTTATCCTGTTTCCAATGGATTTACCAGCACTTTACAGGGAACCATACCTTTCACCCACGTAGAGAAGAAACTAGGTGATCGACAATTCAGATGGGTCATAGAAAATCTGCCTGCTTTTCAAGAGGAGCCCTTAATGCCCTTTCGGGATTCCTATCCGGCTGCTATAAAGTTCTGGACAATCTATGAATCCTGGAAAAGCATTCGAACCCATTTGATGAATCGGGAAGACTTTGGTGAAGTGTTAACAAAACACTACTTTCTAAAAAAAGATGTTGAAGAAATCATTCATGGGATAGCGGAACCCCTTGAAAAAATAAGAGCAATCGCTGCTTTCATCAAGAAAAATATTCAATGGAATAATGTCTCCGACTATTACGCTATACTTCCAAGCAAACTTTTGAAAGATAAAAGTGGCTCAAGCGGTGATATAAATTTATTCTATGGATCATTATTAAGGAAAGCTGGTTTTGATGTCTCCATGGTATTGCTAAGTACACGTGATCATGGCTTTATATTGGAAGATTTGCCTTCGCTCCGGCAATTTAACTATGTTGTTTGTCATGTTAAGATCAATGGTAAAGATCTATACCTGGATGCAACCAACAAATATCTTTCGTTTGATGTACTTCCTGAACAATGCACCAACACGAAGGGATTGAAAGTAGGTAAGGATTCGCATGAGTTGGTAATGATTCCAAAATATTTTGGTAATAAGAAGGTTTTGCAGGCAGATATGATTATAGATAACACTACACTTGTTGGTAACATATCTCAATCACATTCAGGGCATGAAGCCGCGGCAGGCAGAAATCTCTTTCAAAGAGATAATCATGCATTTTTTACTAAATATCTCGGTGAATTATTTACGTCCGAAAATTCAGAAGTTCAAAACATCGAAAACATTGATGAACCTCTAAAGATTCAGTCATCCGTATCAATTTCAAACCAAATAATCTCGAATAACGACAGAATGTATATTGATCCAATACTATTTTATAAATTGGAATCAAACCCATTTAGAACGAGCTACAGAAAATATCCAATTGATTTCGGGTTACCGGAAGAAAGAACATTGATACTTACCCTTTCGTTGCCCCTAGGGTTTGTGGTTGAGGAAATACCTCCAAGTAAGGCATTAAGCATGTCGAATAAAGGAATGCGATATTATGTTAATGTATCACAGATTGACAAACGAATTATTGTTACAAGCAGTTTTCAAATTAGTCAAGTTTATTATAATCCAGAAGAGTATGCGAACATAAGGGAATTCTACAGTTCAGTAATCGCATTACAATCCAAACAAATTGTACTTAGAAAAAATGAGTAACCAGTGTTAAAATAATTCTTGGATTTAATCAGACTCTCTTGCACGCCTAGACATACATGAAATAGCTTCTAGCAAGAACAGTCCATCTTAGAACAGTATTTCACACTCTCTCAATTAGTACTTTTATTCATTAGTTCCTTCAAAGAAAGACACCAATCCACACCAAAGAAATATTCCGCAATCGATTTAACTCATAGTAACAGCAAATAATCTTACACTACTCAATCTTTTGAGGAAGCGCTACGTTATCTTTGCATCATTATATTTATTATGAACGAAATTCAAATTTTAGGATTGGCAGCGGGTTCGTGCACAACGATCGCTTTTTTGCCACAGGTTATTAAAACCTGGAAGAGTGGCTCAGCAAAAGACTTGTCGTTAGGGATGTTTTCATTTTTTTGCTTTGGCGTTTTACTCTGGCTGGTGTATGGAATCGTCATAAGAGATATCCCTGTTATCGTGGCAAACCTGTTAACGTTGGTGCTTGCCTCTTCCCTTTTATTCTTTAAGCTTCGCTTTAAGGAATAATCACAACAGTTTCACTTCTTCTTTACCGTCCGGATACAAAGCAAATCGACCTTTCTCCCTGGGGTGAACGCGTTCGTAACTTTGCCATGGCCACCCACCAAATTGGGTTTGTCGATATTCATTCAAGGCTTGCTGAATTTCGACCTGGCTATTCATAACAAACGGACCGTGTTGCACGACTGGCTCTGCAATTGGCTTTCCTTGTAAAAGAAGAAAATAACTTTCGTTGTTTCCGTTGATCAATGTCACATCTTGATCAGCCAATAATTCAACTGCCTGATGGGAAGTAAAATTCTTATCAGCAATTTGTACGGATTGCCCTCCATAAAAATAAAGTGATCGATTAACAAATGCCGAAGCTTTAGGTAGAGTCCATTCTGCATTCGGTTCCATTTTAATTGTCCAGATAGCTACTTCGTGAGTAGAATCTGCAGCCCATGAATCAGGTGCGGGAGCCGGGGCGTTCACGTTTTCAATTTTTCCGGCAATCACTATTACATGCGTTCCCTTACCCGCAGAGTCTTTATGATTAAATGTGGGAATATTTTCAGCCCACAACATAGCAAAGTGTGGTTGCGCAAATTTCTTTGCCTTAGGTAGGTTGAGCCAGATTTGAAAAAGCTCGAGTGGATTTTCCTTTTCTTTGTTTAGTAAGGGAAACATTTCGCAATGCTGCACACCTTTTCCGGCCGTCATCCATTGTGCATCCCCAAATCCAAATCGACCGGCCGCACCAAGTGAATCGGAATGATCCACCACTCCCTTTGTTACTACTGTTACCGTTTCGAAACCCCGATGCGGATGCGCAGGAAAGCCTGGTACTTGTTCTCCATGATACATACGCCAATTTTCTTTATTTGGTGCAAAGTCCTGACCTATTTGCCTTCCCGCTAAGGAAGCGGCCGGCCCCATTACATCATTACCTTTTGGATAATCATCTTCATGATGAACACAAAAAAGAAATGGATCCTGGGTTTGCCACGGAAATCCCAGCGGTTTTATTGATTTAATTGCGCTGTTGCTCATAGTAATATTATTTTGGGAAATGACTCAAATCAGAGTAACTAGTCTATTGGTAATATCAGGAGTATTCCTAAAACCAGTACGCAATACAAGTTTATAATAAATATTTAATAAATTAGGTTCGTTTAACGTGATGCAAACCAAGCATTTGCTATTTCTGATGTTGTTGACATGGAATCCACCGCACCTGGTGAGCGCAGGGCAAAGTGATTCGCTGCGATCTTTGTTGCAAAAAATGCCAGAGTCTAAAAAGAAAGTTGAAGTTTTGCATCGTCTATTTTTTCTCGGCATCGACCAAAACATTGATCAGGCATCAATTGATGCGCAAGAGGCAGTTAAAATAGCCAAAGACATAAACGATCCTGAATCAAAAGCGATAGCACTAACAGATTTGGGATATGTTTCCTTCCTTCAGCAGAATTATAAGGAAGCAATTCTTCACTTTCATCAAGCTATTTTAGCCGTTGAAGGTAATCCTACCAACAACTATCCTTTCATTACCTACGTTCATCTATCTGATTATTACCGTGACGTGGGCAGATTGGATTCGGCTAATTATTATATAAACTACGCTCAACAAAAATTAGGAACTGTTTCTGCAGCAGCACAAATTCAATATCATCAAAGCAAAGGTTGGCTTGATTATCAAAATTCAAAATACCAGGATGCCATAGAAAATGCCAAACTAAAAATGGAACTCAGTGGCAAAATGGATGCCCGATCAAATCTACTATTAGCGCTAAGTTACATCCCATTGGAAGAGTATGAGTTGGCCAGCCAATCACTTACTAACGCTTTCGAAGAACATCGCAATAATCCAGATTCACTGTCAAGCCGCAATTATATCTTACTCCTGATCGCCAAAGGTGATTTATATAAAGCCAGTAGCAACTACAATAATGCATTTTTATGTTACGAAAAAGCGTATGATTTATGTATTAAAAGAAACTTTGTAAGAATCCAGGCGCGAGCAGCAAGTCACTTAGGCCATTTGTTTGAATCCTTTGGAAACTATGCGCAAGCGATTGACCTGTATGAAGATGCCATGGATATTTATGAACAATCTAATTCACTTCATGAAATTGCTCGGTTAAATGCACGGATAGCCTGGGCTTTGGTGTACTCGGATAATATTATTCTCTCAGTTCAATACGCAGAGCGGTCGTTAAGTCAAATGCGCCTAGTTCATGATCCGGCAGGAATGAGTTTCGCATGGAACTTACTCGGCTATATCAATTACCTCCGCAAAGATTTTGAGGAGGCCATGATTTATTATGATTCGGCATTGGCGATCAGGAAGTCTATGGATGCAAAGGCTGACTATTATAATACTATTTACAATATTGCTGAAGTCCATGAACAATATGGGGAATTAGATAAAGCATTGGCAGAATTAAAAATTGTTACTGACCAAGAAGAAAGAAATAGCAAAGATATTAACAACCTGATTTATAGCTATAATACAATTTCCAGAATTTACAAGAAGAAAGAAAACTTTCGGGAAGCAGAAAGATATGCCTTACTGGCATACCAAAAAGCAAAAGAATACAAGCTGTTTCCACAACTAAAAACAAGTTTAGAAAATATTCTTGACTACAAAATAAATGTAAGCAGCAATGCTGATATTTCTAAATATCATCAAGAGCTTAAACGCGTTAACGATACGCTGACTATCCTTGAGCAGAGTAATAAGATTCTAAAAATTACTGCGTTGCGCGAATTAGAGTCCCGGCAAGGCGAGTTGAATACCTTACGCATCCAGGCTAAACTGGAGGCTATTGAACTTGATAGAAAAAACCAAACATTGACTTTATACTTCTATTTAATAGTATTATTAATTTTTAGCCTGTTGTTGCTTATCTATATTCTTTATATGAGAAAGCAAAATCATAAAAATCTCATGATGGCTAATAAAAATCTTGAATTGAAAGTGGATGAACGTACCCGGCAGCTATCCAATGCCTATCATGAATTAGAAACTTATTTCTATAAATCACATCACGACATGCGTGGACCCGTAACCACCTTGTTAGGGTTGGTGTCCCTGGGCAAGATTTCTGAAGACAAAAATGAAATAGAGAAAATATGGGGACTTGTTGAAAAAACAGCCTACCAACAAATGACCCTGATTGATAAAATCAATCAACTCGATGAAGTATTATCACGCGAGTTTAACAGCCAATTGATTTCGTTGACAAAAGAAATAAAAGTAATTCTGGAAAGGAAAAAATCAATTATTGAAGCAAATAACATTGAGGTTTCACTAGATCTGAATGCCGATATGATAAAAACTTCGCCACATCTGTTGCGGATAATACTTGAGAATCTAGTTGATAATGCCATAGCTTATTCGAACACGCATAATCCAACAATACGAATTGAGTCAGCATTTGAAAATGGAACTCTTGATATTCGTATCATTGATAACGGACAAGGCATCCAGGAAGAAATTCGCGAACGGGTTTTTACAATGTTTTTTAGAGGAAGTATTATCTCAGATGGTTCCGGCCTAAGCCTTTATACAGTAAAAAAAGCTGTTGAAAAAATAGGTGGAGATATAACGTTTGAATCAATCCCATTTGAACGAACTATATTTAGGGTTCAACTGCACACCTAGGTTTATCGGATAGATTTGTCAAATCTTTATTAGTTCAAGAATATTTACAGCGTGTAACCTAAAACCGCCACAACATGACAGGCCGTTCCACCTACAACAAAAAGGTGCCACACAAAATGATTGTAGCGATGGCTATGATCATAAGCAAAAAATAAAACGCCAGCCGAATACACAACCCCTCCAGCCAGCAACCAAAATAAACCCCATACGGACATATGATCATACAATGGCTTTATTGCAAGCAAGGCTAACCAACCCATCCCCACATAAAGCGCGGTGGAAAGTTTGCTCGTCTTCACATTCCGTACTGATTTCAATACAACTCCTCCCGCAGCCAACGCCCAGATAATACCAAACAACGACCAACCCCACGAACCTGGCAACACGGTTAAGGTAAAGGGCGTGTATGTACCTGCTATCAAAAGAAAAATTGCGCTGTGATCAAAAATTTGAAAGATGCGTTTTGTTTTACTTTGAGGAAACGCGTGATACAGTGTGGAGGCGAGATATAACACCATCATGGTTGCACCAAAAATACTTACACCCGTAACCGCTGCAACACCTGATGGAATTGCCTTACTAATCATGATTGGAGTTACAGCGACTGCTGCTAAAAATCCGACACCATGGCTTACACTATTTGCAATTTCTTCACCTAGAGTTTGATCCCGTTTTTGGCTGTGTACTGAGCCCATATTAGTTGAAAATATAATAGAGGATCTAATAATACCTTCTTGAATTTGTTTGAGTGAAATTCAAACCTTATATGATAAGGTTGCCTAGGAGCGTTGTATTTCCGCAAAAATCATTTCCAACTCAGGCTTGGAAATTCTTAATTTTTCAGCTAACCTTTTGTACATGTTTTCAATACTGCCCTCTTCATAGACGAAATCGTCATCGGAAAGTATTGGAAATCTTCGTTTGAGTAAGATTTTTTGTTCGCGCCAACTTCTTATGATACTGTGCATAGCTAGGTAAAGGTAGGAATATCAGCGCTGATTTGTTTATTTGAACCTAATTTAATTTTTCGAAGACATAAAAAAGGCAGTTGGGTTTCAACTGCCTTTATTTAAATTAGTAATCTCGATTACCTGGGATCAAGTGTTTCATTAATACGAACCAAAACATCCTGTAAATGGTAACGGGTCATGTTATCAGACGCACTGGTAACTGCCGAGGTAATATCACTCTTTAATGCAACCAAATGGGCACGCGTTAAGGAAATCACATCACTCTTCTTTGGATCGGCCACCGGAGAAGCCGGAGACGCTGGGAAGAATGGGCTTGCAAATCCAACACCATCTGAAGAATCTGTCCCACTTGGATTCATCAATGAAATCATTTTTTCTACATAAACTTTTTGTAGGTTTCTCCGATAAACATCAATTGGCTTTCTTGATCTTAGCTCAGACCAGATGCCTAATCTCATTTCAGTGAACAGCTCATCAAGGCTATATGCATTGGGGTCCACGGCATTTGATTCAACTAGCCTCTGCATACGGGCATAGCTGTAAATGCTATTCAATGTGGATTCCTGTAAACTTCTTACCTGCTCAACACCAGACCCTGGTTTTATTTTAGTAATAACCAGCTCATTCAACATCCAGGTTGGGGTTTCAAAAAGTTGTTTGTTTAAAAAAGCAACTGCATCTTTTTGAATTTTCTTTGGAGTAGGCTCATAAACAGCACCGGATTGATCGTATGTTTTCGGAGTTTCATAAATGCCACCAATGTTCTTAGTTACATGACCCATATATCTGCGAAACTGACCCAACGCTTGATTATACATTTCGTTGAGTTTGGTGTATTTTTCACCCTCCTCTTTATACCAATCCGGTAGCATCGGCACAATACGTTTTAGATTTTTAATACCATAGTTACTCGCTACCATAGAATTGTCACCAATGTCTTCACTTTGAGAGCGAGGATCATAAGAATTTATTTCTGAACCAAACCAATACATAGGATCATTGGCATGAGCCAATACTCGCTTGTTAAGTTCCTTTGCATCCTCTTTCGCATCCTTTGTGTCAAATACGGGCTTATACCCCCACTCAATTGCCCAACGATCATACACACCAATGCCTGGAAATAAAAGTTCTGATGGAATTCCATCTTCCGGCTGTGCCACATAATTAAAACGAGCATAATCCATGATAGAAGCCGTATGTCTGTATTTTGATAAAAATTCCTTATCACGAAGTTTTTCAACAGGTGTGGCATGACTCGATCCAAAGTTGTGGCGCAATCCAAGAGTATGGCCTACTTCATGGGATGAAACAAATCGAATCAACTCACCCATTAAATCATCATCAAAAGTTTTCTTACGGGCCCGTGTGTCTACTGCGGCTGTTTGAATGGTGTACCAACTGTTTAACAAGTTCATAACATTATGGTACCAGCCGATGTGACTTTCAATGATTTCACCTGTGCGCGGATCGTGAACATTGGGACCATAGGCGTTTTGAATATCTGAAGCAAAATATCTAATGAAAGAATAACGTGCATCCTCTGTACTGATGGTTGTGTCCCCAGCAGGAATTTCTTTTGCAAGAATTGCATTCTTGAAACCTGCTTGCTCAAATGCTATTTGCCAATCTTCAACACCTTGAATTAAATACTTGCGCCATTTAGCAGGAGTTGCCGGATCAATATAATAAACAATGGGCTTAATGGGTTCCACTAATTCACCACGCTTCATCTTGGCAACGTCCTCAGGCTTTGGTTCTAATCTCCATCGCACCGCGAACACTTCTGTTTCACTTCGCTGCGATTCTTCGCCATACACTGTGTATCCGGTAGCAAAATATCCTACCCGATTATCAAAAAGCCGTTTACGTGCAGGATTTTCAGGTAGCAAAACCATGGATAAGTTTAACTCCATGGTTACAAAACCGGTATCTTCTCCAGCAGGAAGCTGAATAACACGGGATGGTGTGTTGGGTGCCGATGGTGGTGGAAGTGCCGAAGCAAAAGTCTTTACCAATCGCACTTCAGTATTAATAGGAAACGATTTGATACTTTGTATATACGATCTGTCTTTTTGCAAAGCAGTTAAACTAAAGCGTCTCTTAATTTCCGGATTGAGCGAAACGATGGGTTGGTCCCCCTTAAAAAATTCTGTTACATTGATCACATATGATTTTTGTGGACCAAGAGCTTTAATGTCGAAGGCAGCAACAATAGGTTCCATATTTGAATTGCGAACCGCTTCCATAATTGCCTTTGTAGTATCCGCACTTGCATTGAGATAGAGTGCTGCCCTCAAAAACAATTTATTACCGGGGCCTTTTTCCCACCGGAGCACTTGCCTGTTTCTTTCTTCGCCACCATACCCAGCTCCTGCTGGTGCTTTTGAAATTCTGGTGACAGCAATGAATTCACGACCCAAAACAGATTCGTCAATTTCAAAGAAGTGGTCCTCGTTAATTAGGTGCAGGGTAAACAAACCTTTTTGCGTTTTGGCCTTTGCCGTGATTACCTGATTGTATGGTTGCAATCCACCAGGTTTGCGTTTCGTAGTATCAGCCTTTGCAGCTGGGGCAGCAGGCGTTTGTCCTCTTGGTTTCGACTTCTTTTGCGCGAGAGCAACGTCTGTCACAAAAAGTGCAGTCAGTAAAATGAGTATTAACCGTATCGATTTTATCATACTATTTTGTTAAGAAATTAATCTGGCGAAACTAAGCTCAATACAGGGCTTGACAAGCCTGTGGACAATAAATTATTTGAGCGGTTAATAAGAAAACTTGCTAATCGTTCAGATGATCTGAAATAGACTATTTAAGAAGCACTTCCGGGTTTACGCAGTATAGCATTTTACCAGTTTTGTAAAACTGAATAATATTTCCTGAAGCAATCCGTGCCATTCCCGTTCTAGCCTCTTCCGTGGCAGATCCGATGTGTGGTAACACGGAAACGTTGGGCATGGTTAGCATTGGGTTATCTGCTTTCATAGGCTCGGGATTGGTAACATCTAGTCCTGCTCCCCAAATGGTACCCTCACGCAACGCATCAATTAAATCCTTTTCATTATGAACACCTCCACGTGACGTATTGATGAAAATGGAACTCCTTTTCATTTTAGCAAAAATAGGCTTATTAAAAAGGCCTTGAGTTTCTGCACTTAATACACTATGAACTGAAAGTACATCACTCTCTTTCAACAATTCATCAAACGTTACCCACTTCGCGTTAAATAATTTTTCAGCCTCCAGATTACGATGGCGACTATGATAAATAATATTCATGCTATAGGCACCCTGGCAGCGCTGAGCCATCACCATCCCTATCCTTCCCATTCCAAAAATACCAAGTGTTTTTCCGGTAAGTTGAATGCCTAAGTTTTTTAGCGGTTCAAATTGTTTCCATTCACCGCGTTCAATTGTTTTATGATGATAAAACATTTTGCGTGAAGTGGCAATCATTAAACCAAAAGAAACATCCGCTGTAGCCTCACTCAACACATCAGGTGTATTACCAACAGGAATTTTGAGTCGGGTTGCTTCCGCTATATCAATATTATCATATCCTACAGCAAACTGGGCGATAATATCTAAATGACTGCATGCACTAAAAAATTCCTTATTTAGTTTATTAGCTCCTAGTGAAATAAGTGCATCAACCTTTTTGGTTTGTTCAATCAGTTGGGCTTGGGTCATCGGAGTAGCCCGTTCCCACACGGTTACATCAAAACCCGCAGCAGTAAGGCTATCATAGGCTATGCTTGGAATAATTCGTGTGATTAATACTTTTTTAGACATGCTATTTCTAGTCTTCAATTTTTCAAAGGTACGTTCGAAACGTGAAAAGTCTATGTTAATTATCTAAAACAAGATTGGTCATGAAAATAAATTTTATAATGGCACTTTTGAGAACTTAATTTTGTTTAAACCTAATGGCTCTTCTTTCCTCCACACTAAATTTGTTTTTATGACCACACTCGAAATTTGTTTGCTACAATGGGATACCTATAATAAAAGAATGCAAAAAGTAATCGACTCCATTAGCGATGAAAATTTCAATCATGCCATTATTGCTACTGGCAATTCACCCTCCTGGCTCTTAGGTCACCTGGCTGATACAGATGACAAACTTCTTGAACTCTTCGGCATCAGTGAGAGAATGTTTCCTGAGTTATCCACCATATATCATCACGAACGAGTCACCAACCAACACGGACATTTATCGAAAGCCGAGCTAAACAAGAAATGGAATTTAATTGTTGCCAAACTTGATACTGTTTTCAAAAACATGACTGAAGCCGACTGGCTTGCACGACACATGTCCGTGACTGAAGAAGAGTTTAAAAAGGAGCCCCATCGTAATAAGTTAAATGTGCTATTAAGCCGGGTAACACATAAAGCCTCTCATTTAGGCCAGATCGCCATGCAGTCAAAATAATAATTTATTATTTCTAATTCGAAATGTAAGTCGATTTAGCCTTTTTGCGACAGATAGTGTTACCTTAAGGTTTGAATTATAATTACACTCAAACAGATTCTGACCAAAATAAAATTAACATGAATTCACGGAGAGATTTTTTGCAAAAAATTACGGGTTCGGCTTTTGGATTGTCATTGTTATCCACAAGCAGCAATGGAAATATTTTATTTGAGGAGGGGTATCAAGAACCTGTGTTACGAGTTGCCATCATGGGGCTGGGCAGTTATGGCACCCGAGTAGCTGAAGCCATGAAAGATTGTAAGCGAGCAAAGCTCGTGGGTGTTATCAGCGGCACCCCGTCAAAAGTTAAGGATTGGCAAACTAAGTATTCAATACCTGCAAAAAATTGTTACAACTACGAAAACTTCGATACCATAAAGAACAATCCAGATATTGATGCAGTCTACATTATTACGCCCAATGGATTACATCGTGAGCAATGCATACGTGTAGCCAAAGCGGGCAAACATGTTATCTGTGAAAAACCAATGGCCATTAACGCAGCCGAAGGTCAGGAAATGGTAGATGCCTGTAAGAAAGCTAATGTGAAATTATTAGTAGGCTATCGCATGCATCTTGAACCAAAGACACTTGAAATTATTCAGATGCGGAATGAGGGAGCGTTTGGAAAAATTTTATTCTTTCAGGGTTTATGTGGGTTTAGAATTGGTGATCCGAATCAATGGCGACTGAATAAACAACTTGCCGGTGGCGGGGCAATGATGGATATTGGTATTTATGCAGTAAACGGAGCCCGCTATATGGTGGGCGAAGAACCGTCTTATGTTACTGCTCAGGAAACAAAAACAGATTTTGCGAAATTTAAAGAAGGTGTTGATGAAACTATTCAATTTCAATTTGGTTTTCCAGGTGGTGCAGTAGCTTCTTGTTTGTCTACCTACTCAATGAATAACCTGGATCGGTTTTTCTTGAATGGCGAAAAAGGATTTGCCGAAATGCAACCCTCCACAGGATACGGACCTATACAAGGCCGCACCAACAAAGGCGAATTAAATCATCCCCATGTAACTCATCAAACGGTACAAATGGATGAAATGGCAGGCATGATTCTGAATAACAAAAACCCTCTTGTGCCAATGGATGGCGAGGAGGGTTTAAAAGACTTGAAAATTATTGATGCAATCTACCTGGCTATTAAAACCGGAAAGAAAGTTGATCTGAAAATGTAAACAGGTCCCTAACTTCTATGAATTGCTACAACTTTGAAAGTCCAATAAAACATTGTGGAGAGAGCAAGAGAAAATACCAGACCGGTAAAAACTGATAGGTTTCTTCCTAAATCATTTGTTAACCCTTGCATTGCAAGTTTTTGATTTGGATTAATTTCATCAGGAGTAAATATGCCATCTCCATTTAAATCATATTTCATCAAATCTAATTGATACTGAACATCCCAATAAAAAGAACTTCCAACTACGTATAAGTAAACTAATACAAAAATTAAGATTGAGTGAAAAAATAATTTACTCTTTCTTAAGATTAATTTTTTTCTCTTAAATAGAAGAAAAAATAAAATGATTACAAAGGCAACAAGTGGAATTAATAAATGTATTGAAACATCTATGTTTGGCATTGCTATACCTTTGATGTAGAGTTATTCCTTCGCGTCATTGATTTCAATCCAGTATCCATCTGGATCGCGTAGCCAAATTTGCTTTACGCCATCAGGACGGGATGAGATGGCTCCTTGCTTTCCGCTAATATCTTCAAATTGAATTTTATTCTTTTTTAAGATTTCCGTAAAGCCTTCTACTGATTGAAGACTGAAACACGTGTGTTGATTTCTGTAGTATTCTTTTCGTTCTGTTGCTCCTTCAATAATATGCATTGCCATCTTAGGTCCTGTTTCAAACCACGTGTGCTTCCCATCTTTAAAAGGTTCATCAATCTTGGTAAGCCCTATAATGTGTTCATAAAAATCCGTACTGACCTTAATATCTTTCACAAAAATTGCTGTGTGGTTGATCCTTGCTTTCTGTGATTGCGCGAATCCTACTTGAACTATTAGTAGTAAGAAAATGAGGCTGAGTACTTTTAACATAAACTAGCTTTAAGGTTCTGTTAGCATTTTAAATTCGTTGAGTAAGATAGTTAATATTTGGCTAAAGTTTCGTTAAAATTTCCAGGCCGTCCAAACACCCTTTGATTCACTCATCAAAATGGTTGGCTTATTCACATTCAAAAATTGTAAGTTGCTAATAGACAAACTTTTCAACTAACCCTACTTTTATGAATGGCACTAAATCGGGTAATATCGATCGCAGGAAGTTTATGGGTGGTATAACTTCAGCAGCGCTTGCCTTCAGCATTGTTCCACGTCATGTGCTGGGTGGTGCGAATTTTATTGCGCCCAGTGACAAGATCACGCTTGCATACATCGGAACTGGAACGCAGGGTCTTCGTGAAATGTTACCATTGTTATCAACTCCCGAAATTCAAATTACAGCGGTTTGCGATCCGTGTAAGTCAGCCGTTGGCTATCGCGATTGGGGCCGGGAATATTTACGAAACGAAATCCGCAATACATTAAAAAATCCAGCCTGGAATCCGGGAGGCGATAATGTCATTCCTGGAGGACGTGACAATGCAAAAGAAATTGTCGATTCCTACTATGGCACGTTGCGTAAAGCCGAAAAATTCAAAGCCTGTACACCCTATGCTGACTTCCGTGAGCTTTTTGTGAAAGAAAAAAGTTTGGATGCGGTGAAGATCATGACCCCCGATCATTTGCATGGTATCATCGCCATGGCAGCGCTAAAGCGTGGAAAGCATGTTACCATTCACAAGCCTATTGCCAATCGGTTAAAGGAAGGTAAAGAAGTGATAGACTTAGCAAAAAAGACCAGTGCGACAACACACCTTATTGCATGGGATTCCAACCAACCGATGGATAACATCATGGAATGGATAAACAGTGGAGCGATCGGAACATTAAAAGAAGTACACAACTGGACGAATCGGCCTGTTTGGCCTCAATACCCATCGTTACCCACCAATACGCCAACCATCCCCACAGGAATGGATTGGGACCTATGGTTAGGTCCCGAAAGTGACCGTCCTTATCACCCCAATTATACCAATATGGTTTTTCGTGGATGGTACGATTTCGGAGGTGGCTCTATGGCAGATATGGGACATTATAGTTTGTGGACAGTGTTGAACGCGTTGCAACTTGAAGCTCCCACAATAATTGAACCCAACCGAAGTCATGTATGTGACTTTAATGATGTAGTTCCTTTTCGTATCAAGAACGATTTTTCGTTTCCATTAGCAAGTTCAGTTCGTTTTAAGTTTCCTGCCAAAGGAAAGCAGGCAGCTATAGATTTATGTTGGTATGATGGCGGCATGAGACCCGCTGTAACAGAAGCCCTTTATAAGAAAAACAAGGAGATGCCTGCCGAAGGAATGATGTTCGTTGGCGATCAAGGTATTATCCTAGCAGGATTTCATGGTGGAAATCCACAGATCATATCGGGAAAACGGGCCGGGGAAACAAAAAACGACCTAAAACCTGATGGTGGATCAAATCAATACATTCCTAAAAATTTCATTGAAGGATGCCTTACAGGAAAACAATGCGCGGGAAGTCTGCGGGATGCCTGGCCCATTACCGAAGTAATCAATCTGTATGCTGTGGCATTGCGAACGGGTAAAACACTATTTTATGATTCGGAAAAAATGGAGATTACGAATGATGCAGATGCAAATAAATATCTTACCCGTGAATACCGCAAAGGCTGGGATCCTTCATCAATATAAAAATTATACCCCAATAAAATACATCTGCCATGACTAACCTTACCCGAAGAGAGTTTATGAATATAAGTGCAACTGGTTTTGGTGCTGCCTCTTTTTTACCACACTTGTTGCAGGCAAATACCCCGCATAATTTTCCTATAGGATTTCAAAGTTGGGTAATTCGTGATGTGCTAGTAAAAGATTTTCCAGGCACCTTGAAAATGATGGCCGGGCTGGGGTATCAACATATAGAGATGTGTTCACCACTAGGGTATGCCAAATATGGATTTGGTCCCTTGCAAAACATGAAAGCCAGCGAGATGAAGAATATTATTAAGGATGCAGGCTTGAATTGTGTGAGTTGCCATTATGGATTCAAAGAACTCAAAGATAACGGTCAGGAAAGAATGGATTTCGCCAATGAATTGGGCCTTACTCAAATGGTAGTTGCAGCCTTTGGTTTACCAAAAAATGGAACGTTATCAGATTGGAAAAAAGCCGCAGATGAAACAAATGAGTTAGGTATCTTAGCCAGGAAAAATGGAATTCAACTTTGCTATCACAACCACAATTTTGAATTTGAAAAATTAGACGGAGAACTGATTTACGATGCGCTTTTGCAGCAGCTCGACCCTGATTTAATTAAAATGCAATTTCAGGTTTGGGTGATCATTGCGGGCTACAAGGCTGTAGATTACTTTAGAAAATATCCTGGTCGTTTTATTTCTGCTCACCTCTCCGATTGGTCAGGGGCAGGTGAAGTACAGGTGCCGCTGGGAACCGGAAAGGTGGATTGGAAAGATTTTTTTGAAGCCAGTAAAACGGGTGGATTAAAAAATATTTTTGTCGAGATGGACATGCCCACATTAAAAGAAAGTGCAGCCTATCTTAAAAGCATCAGGTAATACGCTGACAGATTAAATTTGAAAAGGCTTACTCGTTAATTAGAAGATTGGCTAATCTTTTGCCAGGTTGTCTCTACCAATTTCTTGGTTGCCCGAATACCATCTGGCTCAGATAACAGCATACCTTCATACTCAATACCCACATAGCCCGAAAAATCAGACTCCTTTACAATTTTTAACATCTTATTATAATCGATCACCACCTCATCACCTTCCTCATTGAATCGGTATGATTTGGCACTAACTCCGCGTGCAAAAGGAAGCATTTCTGAAACACCTTGGTAGCGATCATAAACAGGTTTGCAAATTCCGTCCTGAGTGCTTCCCCACTTTGCCCCGGTACACCAATTCCCAAAGTCAGGGAGGGTACCACAGTTTTCCATGTTTACTTGTTTCATGATCTCTGCAATCCACTTTCCATCCGAACTATACAGTCCATGATTTTCAATCAACACATTGATTGAGTGTTTTTGCGCGTAGGTGCATAGTTGTTTCAATGCATCCACCATGGCCGCCTGAACTTCTTCTCTAGAACCTTCACCAAATGCATTAATACGAATAGAATGGCATCCTAAAATATCCGCAGCATTAACCCACTTAAAATGATTTTCAACGGCCTGTTTTCGCTCTTCCACATTTGGGTTACCCAAATCACCTTCCTCATCTACCATGATGAGCAAACTTTTCACACCCAATGAATCGGCTGTGCTTCTCATTCTTTTCCAAAACGCTTCATCGGTTGCGTGCCCTTTATAAAAACTGTTTACGTATTCAACCGCATTAATTCCAAAATCATTTTTTGCGATGGCGGCAAAATTCTCAGGTAGCAAAGTGCCTGCTTCAAGCGCCCGATGAATTGACCATTGTGCCAATGAAAGTTTTAATTCGGTCACAGGTGTGCTGGGTTTGGGTGTACACTGGTTAAAAAATAATGGTAATAATACCAACCCGGCATAGATTAGTTTTTTTAGGAAAAGATAAGTTGATTTCATTCAACTAAAGTACTCAATTGAACGAGTTCGTTCTCGAAAAATCTTTAGTCGGTAATTAAGAAATGTAGAGGCAATGAAATTGCAATACAGAAGGTCGATAAATTTATACCAATTCGGGTATTTCCAATTTTACAGTTGTTCCGTGGCCTTCTTCCGATTCAATGCTGATGGAGCCCTTGAGTTTGTCAACCGTTTCCTTAACTATATAAAGGCCAAGCCCCGAACCGGCTCCATCATCGGTAGCCCGATAAAACATGCGGTACACATTTTCAATATGTTCTTTAGCAATTCCTCGCCCGTTATCTTCTATTTCAAATTGCACTTTTTGATTGATTACATTCACATTTATTTTAATAACCGGATCGCGGCCATTTCTATACCGAATGGAATTTGAGATAAGATTATTTAAGATCACTTTTAATCGCCAACGATCACTGTGAAAGGGCTCAGATTGATGTATGTCAACGATCTTCTCCACAGCAGTTCCTGTAGACGTTGCAAATTTAAGTTGGTTAAATGTTTCGTCAATTAATTCTTCAAACTGAATCTTATCTCGCTTAACCTCTAGCCTTGAGTTGCGCGATTGATCTAAAATTTCTCTGATAAAATTATCCTGCTGCAGCGCACTGCTATAGATTTTATCTAGGTATGTTTTAGTCATTTTTGGATCTGCATCAGATTTAGCCAGATTGATTAAACCAAGTACGGATGCAATGGGTGCCCTTAAATCATGTGAAACGCTATACACAAAATTATCTAACTCACTATTTCTCTTACTGAGTTCCTTAGTTCGTTCTATCACCATTGCCTCCAGGGTGCTGTTGAATTGGGTCAATTCATTTTCAGCCTGTGTTCGTTCAGCCACTGTGGCTGATAACACAATTGCAGAGATGCAAATTGCTCCAATGAATATCTGTAATAACAGGAGTGTGTCATCTACCGTTCCTAATATAAAAGGGCCTTTGCTTTGAATAGTAAAAAAAATGGCTACTAAAGATACAGCTAATGCAAAGGAAATAGTCACCAACAAATTAAAGCGAAACGCCAGCCATAATACTAGAGGAATCGCCAAATATGGGAGCGCGCGAACAAGGGAAGAGTTCAACAACAAAAAACAAATCCCAATCATGAGGACAATAAAAATCCCAGCCTCCACGGCACGTGGCAGCAGAAAATCAAATTTTTGTTTTTGCGAAGCCGCCAGGAGGAAGGGTGTAAACAAAAGAATCCCAACTACACTACCCACCCACCAGGTAAATGCACTTCTCAAAACTGCTTCTGAGGAAATGGCGCCATTTACGTATAAACTTATTGTGCCAATAGATGCACCAATAACGCACATTAAGAAAGTGACAAACAAAAACCGGAATGTGTCCCTTGCTTTTCTAAAAGGATAGCTATCCTTGATCCAAGCTTTAACCAGGTAGTTTCCGAAAATCACTTCTAGGGTTTGCCCAAGGGCGATGAAACTGGAGATGGCGATAATGGCTTCCTTATCCAGATCTTGATTATTCCAATACGCCAATATATTTGCTACCAATGCGCCAAGGGTGACTCCTGGCCAAGCCGAACGGCCTAATAAAATAATCAATGCAAAGGCAATACCCGAAGGGGGCCAGGCAGGTAAATCTGTTGTTTGTCGAAAAACCAAAAAATATCCCAACCGTGCGGCCAAATAATAGAGCACAGCTACCAGCCCAATTTTAAGGTCGGGTATATACTTAAGTGGTAGTTTAAAATTTAATTTCAATTGACTCATTATCAAGTAAATATTAAAATAATTTTTGAATTATTCTAATATCCCATTTTCTGATTCGATTGGGGTCCTTCCTCAAGTGTAAATCAGGCCACGGCCTAAAAAAAAAATTCCAATATTGTGAGTATGAGAAATGTAATATCTACCCTGCTGGCAGTTTGTTTATTCAATGGTTTGCAATTACTAAATGCCCAATCGATTCCACTTCCTGAGCATCCAAGACCTGATTTTGAGCGTTCGCTTTGGCAAAATTTGAATGGGCTATGGCAATTTGAGTTTGATTCGCTAGACCAAGGAGTTCAAAAAAATTGGCAAGATGGAAATTCAAATTTCTCACATCGTATTACAGTACCCTTTCCATGGGGTTCGCAATTATCCGGTGTAAAAGATAATGCGGATATCGCCTGGTATCGCAGAGAGATTGTGATACAGCCGGAATGGAAGACTAAACGAACATTTCTGACCATTGGAGCTTCCGATTGGGAAACCACTATTTGGTTAGATGGTCACCTGCTAGGAACTCATCAGGGGGGATATACACCTTTCTCATTTGAATTAACCAAACATCTTAAGTACGGTGCTTCACAAAAGTTAGTTGTGCGCGTTGATGATAAACGAAGAGACTTCACCCTTTACGGGAAACAAGGATATGGCAATGCACGGGGTATCTGGCAAACAGTGTATGTAGAAGCGCGTGGAAAAGAATTTCTGGATGCCATTCATTTTATTCCTGACATTGACAAAGAGGAAGCCACAGCCACTATTTATTTATCAACTGATGCTGCTGCCGATACCCGGGTAAATCTCGCCATTAAAACTTCAGGTACTCCCATCATGGCAGAAGCAATTATTCCAAAAGGCAAAGACAAAGTATCGGTTACAATTCCAATTCCTCAGCCGCATCTTTGGTCGCTAAATGATCCCTACCTATATGAAGCAGAGGTAAAGCTTGGTAGTGATCAAGTGAAGACCTATTTCGGCATGCGCAAGGTCTCTGTGGTTAATCTTCCGGGAACAGAATTTCCGTACATAGCCATTAACAATAAGCCCGTTTATCTTCAACTTACGTTGGATCAATCCTATCATCCTGAAGGATTCTACACGTTCCCCAGCGATGATTTCATGCGCAAAGAAATTGAATTAGCCAAGTCGATTGGATTAAATGGTATCCGTCCGCACATCAAATCTGAAATTCCACGAAAACTTTATTGGGCCGATAAATTAGGCGTATTAGTCATGGCCGATTTGCCAAACAGTTGGGGCGACCCTGATGCCAACATGCAGCAGGAAGCGGAAACTACCTTTCGCGAAATGGTGAAGCGGGATTTTAATCATCCTTCCATTTTCTCATGGATTTTATTCAACGAAACCTGGGGTTTGCGTACGCACACAAAAGTAAATGGCCAAGAAGAGGCGAAGTATCTTCCTGAAACCCAGATGTGGGTTGCCTCCATGTATTATCTAGCCAAATCACTGGACCCAACAAGACTTGTCGAGGATAATTCGATTTGCTGCGGGGCAGGTCATACGCAAACCGATATCAACTCATTTCATGATTACCTTCCAGGCTGGGAATGGGAAGATCACTTGAAGAAATTAACAGAGCATTCATTTGAAGGTAGTACGTTTCAATTTGAAGATGGTTTTAAACAAGGCAAACAACCTAAAATTAATTCGGAGTGTGGAAATGTGTGGGGCTATGAAGGCAGTACCGGTGATGTAGATTGGAGTTGGGACTACCACCGAATGATTAACACGTTTAGAAAATATCCTGAAATAGCGGGTTGGTTATATACGGAGCATCATGATGTTATCAATGAGTGGAATGGCTACTGGCGTTTCGATCGCACCAATAAGTTTACAGGTGTTGAGCAACTAATGCCCGGTATGAAGATCAACGACTTTCAT
Organism: Cyclobacteriaceae bacterium; assembly: GCA_016787755.1. Lineage (GTDB taxonomy): Bacteria > Bacteroidota > Bacteroidia > Cytophagales > Cyclobacteriaceae > ELB16-189. Next base: position 101,794 of record JAEUUA010000018.1, read on the forward strand.
GCTGATGTTTATCTTTCAACGGGGAATGAAATTTGTAATACGGTAGCGGGTGGATCATCTGTGACTGTGCCCCTCTATATTTCTTCCATGACTGGCACAGACTATGGAAAACAATTGAAACTTACCTATCAGGCAACACTGCTAAACTCCATTGGCGAAACATCTTCAATCACGCAAGGATCCAAAATGATTGACTACCAGCCCTACATACAAAAAGAAATTGAGTCCCTTACGTTAGCCATGCCGAATACAGCAGGCCTTGCCAAACTCACGTTAAAAGTAGAAACTTTAGCAGGAGCAGTTTTGCATCACAACTTCATGCACTTCGAAATTATTTCTGAAACTAAACTTCCAAAAACTGAAATCATATCCGTAACTCCTGCAGATTTTACGCACGCTCAATGGAGCAGCAAACAATGGAATGTGCTAGATGGTCTTAAAGTATGTGGTGCCGGAGAAGGGGATTTTGAGTACACGCTAAAGGTTGACAAATCAATAGCTCTTAACAAGGTGAAGGAAGCATACTTCCTAATTGAAATCTCAGCTAAAGAATTATTTGTAAAAGATCGTGATGAAAAAGAAGAAAAAAGTGGAGATTTCATGTTAGGTGCAAAAGCATCGCCTAGCGGAAACCCGAACTCATACCCCATGACAGACGAAACATTATTTCCTTCCAAAATAACTGTTTCAGTTAATGGAGAAGTTGCATTCACAACAACTTTACTAGATGACCCTGCCGATCATCGCGGTGTTTTATCATGGCATCATCAATTTAAAGATAGAAAATTGCGTGAAGCAGGTTCGTATGGATACCTCACAAAAGTGCCTATAACCAAAAAACAACTGAAAGCGGCTCAGGAGAAAGGCGATCTTGTAATTAAACTAAAGACTGTTGGAAAAGGTGGCATTGCCGTGTATGGCAAATCATTTGGTCAATATCCAATGGATCCTTCATTGGTATTGAAGATGAAGTGATGTGGAGCGTCTCATTCCTAAAGAATAAGAAAGAACATTATTGACTATCTTTGCGCTCCGCCTTAAGCGCTATATGAAAATTAAAGACCTCGAATTCAAAAAATTTATTGCTGCATCTAAGATTGATGAAAAAATAAGCGATCTGGCGAGTCATATCAATCACGATTATAAAGATAAGTTGCCCGTGTTTTTGCCCATATTAAACGGGTCTTTTATGTTTGCTTCCGACTTATTAAAGGAAGTAAAGATTCCTTGTCGCGTTTCATTTGTAAAGACTTCTTCCTATTCAGGCACGGCAAGTACGGGTCAATTGAAAACTTTAATTGGGCATGACGAAAGTTTGTTCAATCAACACATTTTAATTGTTGAGGATATCGTTGATACCGGTCTTACCCTTGGAAAGATAATCGAAGAACTTAGAGGGTTGGGGGCGAAGTCAGTAGAGGCCATTTCATTATTAAGAAAAAGTCCGGCACGCGAAAAGAAGGTTGATGTTAAGTATGTTGGTTTTGATCTTGAAAATGAATTTGTCCTCGGTTATGGTCTTGATTATGATGGACTAGGCCGCAATTACAAAGATATTTACAAAGCTGTTGATCCTTTAGAAAAAGCAGCCTCCTGAAAACGAATAGTGAGATGAATCAACTTCCACCAATGGGTTGGAGAATTGTCAGTATGATCGTTATCTTGCACACCGTTTTACCTAAACCGACAGACCTACATGATCAATCTCGTTCTCTTTGGCCCACCCGGGGCAGGCAAAGGTACGCAAAGTGAAAAGCTCATCCAGAAATATGGATTTGTTCACATCAGTACAGGCGACCTCTTTCGTTGGCATACCAAAAATGATACCCCACTCGGCAAACGAGTAAAAGAGATAATGAACAGTGGTGCATTGGTTCCTGATGAAATTACCATAGCCATGTTGAAGGAAGAGTTAGATAAAAATCCACAGGCCAAAGGATTTTTGTTTGATGGGTTCCCGCGTACCGTCCCTCAGGCGGAAGCACTTGATAAGTTTATGCAAGCCAACAATACAGCTATACATTATGTAATTGCGTTAGAGGTGACTGAAGAAGAAGTGCGCAACCGGATAGCTAAGCGCAGAACAATAGAGAATCGAGTGGATGATGAGGAAGAAAAACTCAACAAACGCATCACCGAATATTTTACTAAAACCATTCACGTACTTCCCTATTACAAAAACCAGAGAAGATTAAACACCGTGCATGGCATAGGTGACATCGGTGAAATCTTCAATAACATAGCTACAATAATTGATAAAAAGTAATTCAAGATTCAATGTTCAAAATGACAAACTACTTTTTGAATTTTGAACTTTAAATCCGGAATTAAATCATGTCTTCCCCAAACTTCATCGACTACGTAAAATTCAACTCTCGTTCAGGGCATGGGGGAGCAGGCTGTAGACATTTTCATCGTGAAAAGTTTGTTGATAAAGGTGGTCCTGATGGGGGCGATGGAGGTCGCGGGGGTCATATCATCTTAAAAGGAAATGCACAACTCTGGACACTACTCCATTTAAAATTTCGAAAGCATGTAGTCGCTGAAAACGGTAAACCTGGCGAAGCTCAGAATCGCACGGGTGCTTTTGGTAAGGATATTATTTTAGATGTTCCGCTAGGTACGATTGCTCGAAATGCTGAGACCAATGAAATTATATGTGAAATAAATAATGAAGGGGAGGAAATAATTCTTTCACCAGGTGGACGAGGTGGAAAAGGAAATTGGTTTTTTGCAAACTCTACCAATCAAGCACCTCAACATGCACAACCCGGAGAACCCGGGCAGGATGACTGGATCGTGCTTGAATTAAAATTATTGGCCGATGTGGGTCTTGTTGGATTTCCCAATGCTGGAAAGTCTACATTGCTTTCGGTTGTGTCTGCAGCGAAACCAAAAATTGCCGACTATGCCTTCACTACACTTACTCCAAACCTAGGAGTAGTCAAGTATCGTGATGAATTATCTTTTGTGATGGCCGATATACCTGGTATTATTGAAGGCGCTGCTGAAGGACGTGGCTTAGGCATTCGGTTTTTAAAACACATCGAACGAAATTCCTTATTACTCTTTTTAATTCCAGCCGATTCGAAAAGCATACAACAGGAGTATGATATACTGTTAAATGAATTGCAGAAATACAACCCCGAACTGCTGGATAAAAAAAGGATTCTAGCCATTACAAAAAGTGACATGTTGGATGAAGAACTAAAGACAGCTCTACAATTTGAAGTTCCGAAGAATATTCCCGCAGTATTTATTTCTTCTCTTGCCAATCAGGGTTTGGTTGAGTTGAAAGATCTTATTTGGAAGGCACTTCATTAATTTCGCCCGACATTCTGACAAAATTCCACTATTGGCAAAATTCTTGTCATTTTGCACTCCGTTAATCGATTATTATGGAAAATACTACTCCGCAAGAGCAGGAAATAGAAAAACAAGTTGAATCAAGTACTGAATCCCCGGAAGGGCAGCCAGTAGAGACTCAAAAAACCGAAATCAAAGAGGATTCAATAGACCCTATTAAAAAAATTCAAGACGAATTGGCAGAAGCTAAGGACAAATACATCCGCTTATATGCAGAGTTCGATAATTTCAGACGTAGGTCGTCAAAAGAGAAACTTGAAATGATTCAATCCTCTAATGAACAATTATTAAAGGCTTTACTCCCCGTGTTGGATGATTTTGAACGAGGTGAAAAAGCATTTAAGGAGAAGAACGATAAAGAGGCTGAGGGCTTTTTTCTGATTCAGAATAAGTTTAAGAAAGTGCTTGATCAGTATGATATAAAACCGATGGATGCGCAGGGAAAAGATTTCAATCCAGATCTTCACGAAGCCATCACTCAGGTTCCGGCCCCTCAGGAAAAATTAAAAGGAAAGGTTATCGATGTAGTTGAGAAGGGATACTTGCTTAACGACAAAGTTATTCGCTTTGCTAAAGTGGTAGTCGGTAGTTAGCAAATCCCGAATTTCTAAATTCCAAACTCGAACCTCAAACAATGTCAACAAAGAGAGATTATTACGAAATACTGGGTGTAGGTAAAAACGCAACTCAGGAAGAAATAAAAAAAGCATACCGTAAAGTTGCTATCCAATTTCACCCCGACAAGAATCAGGGTGATCATACTGCTGAGGAGAAGTTTAAAGAAGCTGCCGAGGCATATGAAATCCTTAGCAACCAAGAGAAGCGAGCCCAATATGATCGCTTTGGCCATTCAAAAGGAGGTGGAGGCTTCCGTGGCCATGATATGAACATGGAAGATATCTTTAGCCAGTTTGGAGATATTTTTGGTGGCGGAGGCGGAAGTCCGTTTGATAGTTTTTTTGGGGGGGGTGGAGGTGGAAGAACACGCCAGCGCAAAGGCTCTAACCTAAGAATCAAACTAAAACTTTCGTTAGAAGAAATTTCGGGAGGAGTTGAAAAGAAAATAAAAGTAAATCGACTGGTTCGGGCTGAAGGAGTTACCTTCAAAAATTGTGCAACCTGCGGTGGCACTGGCCAATTAAGAAAAGTGGTAAACACCATGTTGGGTCAAATGGTATCCACAACAACTTGTTCTGCTTGTAATGGTGCCGGTCAATTAATTGATAAGCGTCCGCCCGGTGTCGATAACTCTGGGTTGGTTTCTAAAGAAGACATGCTCACCGTAAAGATTCCTGCGGGCGTTAGCGAGGGAATGCAACTTTCTATGTCGGGTAAAGGAAATGAAGCCCCCGGAGGCGGCATTCCTGGAGATTTGTTGATTCTGATTGAAGAAATTGAAGACAAAGATTTGAAACGTGATGGGAACAATTTGGTGTATGATCTACACATTAGTTTCATCGATGCTGCAATAGGTACTCAAGTAGAAGTTCCATCCATAGGCGGCAAAGCACGAATTAAAATTGAACCTGGTACTCAAAGCGGCAAGATTTTACGCTTGCGTGGAAAAGGACTTAAGGATATAAATGGCTATGGTGCGGGTGACCAGTTAATCTATATTAATGTGTGGACACCCAAAAAATTGTCGAGTGAAGAAAAGGCAAAACTCGAAAGTCTGAAATCTTCACCCAATTTTCAACCACAACCCGATGCTAGTGAAAAGGGATTTTTTGAGCGTATGAAGGAATATTTTGGCTAATTGAAAGATTTTTAGCCGATTTCATAACCCAAATTGCGTTAACCCGTATACGTTCTATTACGGGTTATTTTTTTGTTACCGATTCCCCTTTTGGATGGTTCAAAATGTTAACCTTTCTTATATAATAGAAACATTAACCTAACTAACGCGTAACAACAGGCATGTTGAGATTGGTTGTTTTAGCTTTTATTGGAAGCAGTGTGGCCGTGGGGGTAAGCGGACAAATCAAGAAGCAATTTTCTGTTGAAAAAATAGATCAGTGCAATCGAGTAGAGTTACGTTTGCATGCTAAAACTGGCAATTGTTTTATTCGCCCTAGTCAGAACAACGATATTCTCAATATTTATAGCAATCAAGAGGCAGATGAATATGCTCACTCATTCAGCAATGAATTGAAAGGTTCAACCTGCCTGGTGAATCTCTCGCTTGAGCAAGATGGCAATCGCGGTGTAAGTCAAAAAATATCTTATAACCTTTTTGGTTCAGGCGAACGTCCCTCCGATAAATTCTGGAAAGTATATTTAACGGAGACCACCACCTACTCGTTAGATTTGGATTATGGATTGGGAAATGCAAACATTGATCTCTCGGGACTTTCCATTTATAAATTGAAGATCAATACCGGAAGCGCTGATGTTAATATCAGTTATAGCGGCCAGGAGAATAAAATTGACATGGACACCTTTAAAGTTAAGGTAGATATGGGTTCTCTCCATGCTCGTCAATTAAATCTGGCACGTTCAAGAGTAGTGCTGGCTGATGTTGGATTTGGAAACATGTATCTTGATTTTAGTGAAAAGCCAAAAGTAAATAACCACATAATAGGTAAAGTGGGTGCAGGCAACCTGATTATTCAACTTCCCGATGATGACGTGCCTGTAGTTGTCACGATAAATGATTCGTGGTTATGCAGCATTAACTTATCACGATCTTTAAAAAAAATAGCCCCTAACAAGTATGTAAATGATGCCTATAAGAGAGACAGCAAAAATGCATTGGTTTTCGATTTAGATGTATCGATGGGGAAAATCATTTTTCGATAACAACCAATCAATAACAAAATTGAAGTTATAATCTTTGTTCGGATATAAATATCTGGTTCGTTGTAATTCTATTGCTATTTTTGATACTAACTTTTTAACTAACCACTCCGCCTGTGAATGCACTCGTTACTAAAAATGTTTCCAAACGCTATACAAATCACACCGCGCTTGATTCGGTAAACATTACAATTCCAGAGAAATCGATTTACGGCTTACTCGGCCCTAACGGGGCGGGTAAAACCACGCTGATCCGCATCATCAATCAAATCATAAATTCGGATGAAGGCTCGGTGGAAATCTTTGGCGAAAAATTACAAGAGAAACATGTGGGCATGATCGGGTATTTGCCCGAAGAGCGCGGATTGTATAAGAAAATGAAAGTAGGCGAGCAACTCCTATACTTTGCTCAGCTAAAGGGTATGGGTCGTAAGCAGGCGCAGGATCGCATTAAAGTGTGGCTTGAAAAATTTGAAATCAAAGACTGGTGGCATAAAAAAGTAGAAGATCTTTCGAAAGGGATGGCGCAGAAGGTGCAATTCATTAGCACCGTAATGCACGAACCTAAATTGATTATTTTGGATGAACCCTTCTCGGGGTTTGACCCGGTAAACGCTCAATTAATTACTGAGAAAATTTTAGAGTTAAAAGAAAATGGAAGTACCATCATTTTCTCTACCCATCGCATGGAAACGGTGGAATCACTCTGCGATCATATTGCGCTGATTAACAAATCAAAATTAATTTTAGAAGGCGCCAAGAAACAAGTAAAGTCGCAATACAAATCAAACACATTTTTGGTGGAGCACCGTGGGAATAATTTCAGGTTGCCAGCCGAGCGTTATGAATTAATAAGTCAGGTTCCTTTGGAAGAGGGGTTATTCTCAAGTACGCTAAAGGTTAGTGATGGCATCAATGGAAATCAGGTAATCCGCGATTTAATTGATATCACCGAAGTGCACAGCTTTATGGAAAAAGTACCAAGCATGGCCGATATTTTTATTGACCTGGTGAAAGGTGAGGGAGACGAAGCCCTGAAAAAACATTTACTAGAAGTATAAACCACTCTTCCATTATGAATAAAATTCTACTCATTATACAACGCGAGTTTCTCAACAGGGTGCAGAAAAAATCTTTTCTGATTGCAACCATCTTAGTACCCCTTATTTTCCCGGCCATTATAGGTGGCCTGGCCTACATTGCCATTAAAGACGCCCAATCAGCAAAAGCTGAAACCGTGCACGTACTTGATGAAAGTAAGTTATTTAATTTTGAGAGCAATAAACGTTTCAATTTTGTTTCCCTGGATGTTCCGTTTGAGCAGGCCAAGAAAGTATATCTTGAGACTGATGATTTTGCGCTTCTCTATATCCCTAAGATAGACATTAACAAACCTGAAGGTGTCGCTATCTATACCAAGGAAAATCCAAGCATTGATAAAGTAGGTGATCTGGAATCATCCATTGCAACACAAATCCATGATTTAAAGTTGAAAGAATACAATATTGATGAAGCTATTCTAAAAAGTTTACGACCAAAAGTCAATTTAAAGCAATACAACTTAAGTGATACTGGTGAAGAGAAATCAAGCAACTCAAGCATTTTATATGGTTTAGGATTCATGCTCGGCATTTTGATTTATATGTTTGTGCTTATCTATGGCATTCAAATTATGCAAGGAGTGATTGATGAAAAGACTTCAAAAGTGGTAGAAGTAATTGTCTCCTCCGTAAAACCTTTTCAATTAATGTTGGGCAAAATCATAGGCATCGCCTCCGTGGGCTTGCTTCAGTTTACAATCTGGATAATCCTTATATCTGTTTTGTCATCAGGAACTCTTGCTTACTTTGGTCTTAAGATGCCGCAAAAACAAATGATGGAGCAAGTAACGAAGCAAATGGATACTGATCCGGAAATGAAGGAAGCCGTAGCTCAGCAGAATTCTAAAGTGACTGAATTGCTTGGCAACTTAAGTGAAATTCCGTTTGGTAAAATCGCTTTTGTTTTTGTCTTCTATTTTCTGGGTGGTTATTTATTATACGGGGCTTTATTTGCAGCAGTAGGCTCGGCTGTCGATTCGCAACAGGAGGCACAACAATTTCAATTCCCTGTAACCATTCCGCTCCTGATTGGCTACATGGGGCTCTTCATGTTTATTTTACGCGATCCGCATGGCTCCGTTAGTTTTTGGCTTTCCATTATTCCGTTTACGTCACCTGTAGCCATGGTGGGAAGAATTGCTTATGATGTACCCATTTGGGAGTTAGCACTCTCAATGGTATTACTAATTGGTGGATTTTTGTTTACTACCTGGATAGCCGGAAGAATTTATCGGGTGGGAATTTTAACGAGCGGCACAAAAGTGAGTTACAAGGTGCTGGCTAAGTGGTTTATGATGAAAAACTAAAAAGAATTTGCGTGGGATATAGAAACCGGATCGATTCATCATCCGGTTTTTTTATTTAATTTCCATTCTCATATGGCTAAGAAAGTACAGTTACCCGCTTCGATGGAGTTCTACAAAGACAACACTACGTTGAAGTGGATCATCCTTGCTGTTTCTGTACTGATCAGTGCCGGTTCAATTTATTACACCAACATACTTGTTGAACAACTTAAAGAACGAGAACGACAACAAGTGGAGCTTTTTGCAAAAGCTCTTGAGTACACACTCAATAGTTCAGAGGGCAACATTGTTTTTATCACGGATGAGATTCTCTTTAAGAATAAATACGTGCCTGTAATTTGGTTCACAAAGGATAACGGATATCAATCCACCAACATTGATATAAAGGAGTCTCTTTCAAAAGAAAGAAAAGATGAAATACTTAAAAGAGAGGCAGAAAAAATGAGTAGCACCTTCGCTCCCATTGAAATAATTTTAAAAGACCCTGAAACAGGTGAAGTGTATGAAAAGCAGTATGTCTACTATAAGAATTCTGCTTTGCTCACCCAACTCATCGCCTTCCCCTACATTCAACTTTCGGTGCTTGCCATCTTTGGCTTTATTTCCTACCTCGCTTTCAACTACTCGCGCACCGCAGAACAAAATCAAGTGTGGGTAGGGCTTGCCAAAGAAACAGCGCACCAACTGGGCACCCCGCTCTCCTCCCTCATGGCTTGGATTGAAGTGTTGCGCGATGATCCAGACATTAAGAACAAAGGCATTGTTGATGAACTCGATAAAGACATTCGCAAACTGCGCGTAGTAACCGAACGTTTTTCAAGCATTGGTTCTATACCCGTTCTTAAAGATGAAAATGTCTTTCAATTGATCAACAATGTAGTAAGCTATCTGCAGCCAAGAATTTCGTCTAAAATAAACTTTGAGGTATATGCACTTTCTGAAACCATTAATGCGAAGGTTCATGCTCCGCTCTTTGAATGGGTGGTTGAAAACCTCTGCAAAAATGCCGTTGATGCCATGGGCAGTTCGGGTACCATTGCTATAAAAATCCTTCGCGGAAGCGATCACAAGGTTTTTATTGATATCTCTGATACAGGAAAAGGAATTCCTAAACCCATTATCACCAACGTATTTAAGCCCGGGTTTACCACCAAAAAAAGAGGCTGGGGCTTAGGGCTTGCATTAGCGAAGCGGATTATTGAAATGTATCACGAAGGCAAGATTTTTGTAAAATCTTCAGACGAAACCCAAGGCACAACTTTTCGAATCGAATTAAAAAGTTCCTAAAAAATCTTGTAGTGGTAATTATCAATATAACTAACTGATAATCATACTATTATATAATAATATGGAATCAGGTCAAACTTCAATAAATCCTGGTAGCATCGTTTGTATTAAGCCCACAAAAAACTACTTTTGTGGCCGGATTTTTCGGCCTTTGTTGGGCGTTGGGTCCAATTTCAGTCAATAATCATAAAAATAATAACTCAATGACCAATATTGGTAGAATAACTCAAGTGATCGGTCCGGTAGTAGACGTTGCATTTGACGAGCCCGGCACCAAACTCCCAAACATTCTTGATTCCCTGGAAGTGACCAAAGGTGATGGTACTGTGGTGGTACTTGAAACGCAACAACACTTAGGTGAATCTCGCGTTCGCACCATCGCAATGGATGGAACGGAAGGATTAGTTCGTGGAATGAAAGTTACTGATACCGGAACTCCTATTGAAATGCCAATTGGAGATGATATAAAAGGCCGTTTATTTAACGTGGTGGGTCACGCCATTGATGGTATCCCTCAACCCAAGGGAACACACTCTCTTCCAATTCATCGCTCAGCACCTAGCTATGAAAATCTATCTACTTCATCAGAAGTACTTTTTACCGGTATTAAAGTAATCGATTTGATTGAACCTTACTCAAAAGGTGGTAAGATTGGATTGTTTGGTGGTGCCGGTGTGGGTAAAACTGTATTGATCCAGGAATTGATCAACAACATTGCTAAAGCATATGCTGGCTTATCAGTGTTTGCTGGAGTTGGCGAGCGTACGCGTGAAGGAAACGATTTGCTTCGCGAGATGATTGAAGCAGGTATTGTGGATTACGGCCCAGAATTTATGAAATCACTTCATGCAGGTGGGTGGGATCTTTCTAAAGTAGATTCAGAGAAATTAAAAGATTCGAAGGCAACTTTTGTGTTTGGTCAAATGAACGAACCTCCTGGTGCTCGTGCACGGGTGGCTCTTTCGGGATTAACGGTTGCTGAATACTTCCGCGATGGGGATGGGCAGGGAAAAGGAAAAGACATTCTTTTCTTTATTGATAACATCTTCCGTTTTACGCAAGCTGGTTCTGAAGTATCGGCTTTATTGGGTCGTATGCCTTCAGCGGTGGGATATCAGCCTACCTTGGCTTCTGAAATGGGTGCCATGCAAGAGCGTATCACTTCCACCAAGAATGGGTCAATTACCTCGGTGCAGGCTGTGTACGTACCGGCCGATGACTTAACGGATCCCGCTCCAGCAACCACGTTCGCTCACTTGGATGCTACCACAGTATTGTCTCGTAAAATCGCTGAGTTGGGTATCTACCCTGCAGTGGATCCATTGGATTCTACCTCACGCATTCTCCGTGCTGATGTGGTTGGTGAAGAGCATTACAATTGCGCACAGCGCGTTAAGAACATTTTACAACGCTACAAAGAACTGCAAGATATCATCGCCATTTTGGGTATGGATGAATTATCGGATGAAGATAAACTTACGGTAACCCGGGCAAGACGTGTTCAGCGTTTCCTTTCACAGCCATTTCACGTAGCAGAGGCCTTTACAGGATTGAAAGGAGCACTTGTTGATATAAAGGATACAATTAAGGGATTTAACATGATCATGGATGGTGAAGTTGATCACCTTCCTGAAATGGCCTTTAACCTGGTAGGAAGTATTGAAGAAGCCATTACCAAGGGTGAGAAAATGATGGCCGACATAAAAGAATAATTTGAAAATTTGAGATCGCTTGATTTGAGAGTGAATTAATCCTTTTATTAACGAGCCTACAAATTATTAAATCAGTTAAATTTCAAATTGAAGAAATGCATTTAGAAATTATTACCCCTGATAAAAAAGTGTTTGAGGGTGAAGTAGCAGTAGCTACTTTTCCCGGGGAAGACGGCTCGTTTCAGATTTTAAATGATCACGCCCCGCTGGTGAGTTTACTAAAAGAAGGAGTAGTGGAATATAAGTCCAAAAACCTGGCTGAGCAGATTCACATTACCGGTGGAGTTGTTGAGGTGCTAAAAAATAAAGTGATCTTATTGGCTGATGGAATAAAAAATTAAGAAAAATTTCCAGCACAAAAAAAGCCCGGCTGTCCTTAACCGGGCTTTTTTATTGTTCCACAATGGTTATTGTCGAATCAGCCATTTCACAAAGAACACAACCCCAATTAATAGTGCGATACCGCCAAGAATATAGAATACCTGTCCACTAATAATCAAGGCCACAATACCTACTGCGCCAAAAATAGCGGCCAATTTCAGGTCGTTATCCATACCTCCTTTTATTGATTGATCCGATTCAACTCGTAAACTCTTCTGCTGTTTGGCATACGTTCTGATTTCATTGCGTACGTGACTTCTAAGTGCTTTGCGCTCGGTTTTAGTCATTTGAATATAGGTTTTCGTTCCTTCAGGTTCGAGTCTTGCAGCATTAGAAATTCCTAGAGGAGTCGAAGAAGTACTTGCCAAAATAATCTCTGTAGTATGAACAGGTGCGTGCTGTGGTGTTTTCAAATCCTTACCCAACATTTTTGCAGAATGTGATTCATAAGAATTAAAACTTGCCGTATACTTTGGTGTTGAACATGCTGCGGCCACAAGCGCGCCAAGAATTAAAGGGTAAATTCTTTTCATATTAATCGTTGTTTAAAAATTCAGATATAATCAAACCGTTCAGAATCTAAATGCAACACCAAGCTTTGCGTTGCTAGACCCCCCCGCACCCACTTCCAAAAAGCCTCCAATACTTGGTGCAAAGTAATAGCGAGCTCCGGCATGAATACCAAAGAATACGCCATTCCCATATGAATTTCCCAGGCCAGAATTATTAAAATCATCCTTCCAACTAAAACTTCTAAACCCCAAACTCGCACCGCCATAGAGATCTAACTCTTCTATAGTTAGATTTAATAATTCATTAAAGTGATAAGAACCTCTGGCTCCAAAATAAAGGATTGAAAATCCATATTTATATCCTGATGATTTGTAGTTATAGTTTAAATAATCTAGGCCAGCCCCAACGCTAATTTCATCCGTAACACCATATTCAAAAGAAGCACTAAATGGAATGCCTCCACTATAGTACGAGTTTACTCCAATACCCAGATTTAACAACTTATCACCCTGAGCATATTGCGCATTGACCCTTAACGAAAACAAACAGATTACGCCTACTAAACAAAAGAGAATTTTATTCATAATTTTTATTATTAAAAATATTCCCAAATCTACTAAAAAACCGTTTCTCAAATGCCCAAAAAAATTTGAACTGCCCAAAAACGAAACCATAAAACAGAAGAAAAATATTATAAACTGGCAAAATCAAGACCCAATAAAGTACACTTGCCCACATGGGTTTAACACCTGCCGGAAACAAGTATGCAAACAATGGCTGTTTAATAAACAACACGGTAAATCCAGTGCATGCAAAAACAACCAATATGACAACTACCTGCCCTAGGCTATTTACTTTCCACCGCGTCTGTAATTTGTGCAACCAACTCATCCCGTTTCTTTGGGCTTGAAGATAGTAAAGACCATAGTTACAAAAACAGTTTTACTCTGATCATTTTTTTATCCTGCTAAAACAAATAAAATTTTTGATATGCAGGATTTTTAATCCCCTAGGGCTGCGCCCAACGTAGCGGCAGTATTTTAGAAATTACTTTCTATCCAGAAAATTAATGATTAAGCCCGAACGAACCTGAAAGACTGATGGACTGAAATTGGATTTAGTTACTTCAAAACCTGTTAAATAATGATTGTAATTAAGGTCAAATAAGTTGAATCCAACATTCTCGGAAAACCGTAAAACAACACCAAAGCCAGCGGCTCCCCCCATTCCTTTATCAGCCAATGAAAAACCCAATTCGTCTTTGAAATCATAAACGGCTTCCATTTTGAAAAACTTTACCGTTGCATAAATTTGAAAAAATCGTTCTCGGCTGGTTGTAATTTTTCCTGATAGTCCATATTGTAAAAAATCATAGGCACCGTAATTCCCATCATACGCTTGCGGAGAGCTCAAATAACCTCCACTTATTTCTTCACTAAATATTGATTTAGTATAAAAAAGCCCGGCTGCTAACTTCCGGTTAAAGAAATAGTGGGCATCAACGGAATATCCTACCCCGAGGTAGGAATTATATTCGGTATAAACCAAATCAGAGGAAATAATAGTTCCTTTAAGAGCCAATTCAATTTGCTGATCTTGGGAAAACAGTTTGGTAGCGAGCAACATCATTATTGAAGTTGCCAATATTTTGGACTTTACCATATAAATCATTTTGAGAAAGGTGCATACGTATAATCAACTCCCATCAAATTCCACTTAGATGTTTTTGGAGCATTACTTTTCATCCATCTAACCTCACTATCAACCGTGGCCAGGAAGAGTGAGGGACTGTCAGGGATAACTTCTGGAAATAATAAATAACTGTTTAAATAACTATCCTCTTCCGAGTAGCAAAAGGAAGCATACCTATCCATATACGTTGGTTTGCCATAGAAATTTCTATTCCCCTCAAAAACTGAATTTGAAAAAACTTGCTTACAATATTGATTTCCTAAAAATTGCGTGTAGTTCATATCCGTGAAAATCTGAGTGTAATAGGACTCAACCGTTTTTAAGAAGGAATAGGAAGTTTTATTTAATTCGTTTGGGACGGGCGCACCAGGTGTGCATGCACAACTCCCATGAAAGTTTAGGTTTAGTGTATAGCTTTGAGCCTTATTGAATGGAAAAATGCTTACCATATAAAGATCATCGATCCGCTTAAAAAAACCGGCTTGCGTAGTCATGTTTGGCAGTGTTCGGATTTTAGAAATACTGTCTAATTGATTGTTGGAATAATAGAATTTAAAACTATCATTAAAGAAAGAGTTTTTAAGTTCAATAACCCGATTAGCCCCATCGTAAACTATTTCATCAATAATTTCCTTCCCGTCACTAAATGAAGTAGTTATTTTAGTCGCAAATCCTGCTGTATTCAACTGGTAGATTGTTTTAACCAGACTCTTATTGTAGAACAATATCTCAATATCCACCGGCCAGTTAATTTCAATTTTATTTGACGTAAGAACTGGTTTAACGACTACGTATTTATTCTCCCCCGTATCTTCATGTAAAAATCGAAGCGTAAGTTGATTAACTCGCACATCCGATGGAAAGTCTTCAAGGGTATCATCCGGAATTATGGTACAAGCCACGAGGCAAAAAAGCAGACATACAGGTATCTTTCTAAGCATCTTTTAAAATTTGGGACTCAATAAGATCAAAATTTGCGGAACTACAAAGCGAAAAAAATTTAGGAGTAAGATTTCCAGAGATTATTATTTGGAAGGTTGGCAGTGATTAACACCTCTTCCTTTTTTACCGGATGGATAAACTTAAGTTGTTGTGCATGCAGCCCAATGCTGGCATCGGAAGTTGGAGTTGGATATCCATATTTTAAATCGCCAACAATGGGGCAACCCATGGAAGCAAGCTGAACCCTTATTTGATGTGGGCGGCCCGTAATCGGCTTTACTTCCAATAAATAAATTCCTTTACGGGATTCAATAATTTTATAGCTCAACTCTGAGCGCTGGCCTTGTGCGTTTTCTCGTACATAAGCAGTAGTCTTATTCTTCTTTTCGTCTTTCACCAACCAATGGACTAAGGTACCTTCTGGTTTGGGTGGCAAAGAGTCCACCAACGCCCAATAGGTTTTTAAAGTTTCCCGTTCACGGAATAATGCATTCATTCGCTCCAGCGCTTTAGAGGTACGAGCAAATACAACTATACCACTCACTGGTCGATCTAGCCGATGAACTACTCCTAAAAATACAGCCCCGGGTTTTTGATATTTATCTTTAATGTAATCTTTGCCTACTTCAACCAACGGTTTATCTCCTGTGGAATCGCCCTGCACAAGGATTCCAGCTGGTTTGTTAAAAACCAACAAGTGATTGTCTTCATATAAAACCTCTGGGTAAATACTCATAAAACTTTGTAAGTTAGAACCCGATATAGAACTGACCAAACTATCATGGCAAAACAACTGCTCTTTCTTTTACTGGTAATTACGTTAATCGCGTGCGATAAAAAACTAACCCTTGAGGGAATAAAGGAATGCATTGGAAATGAATTGGCTAATCAATCCGGAAAATTTGCAGTTGCCTTCAAAGATATTACCACAGGCGAAGAAATTTTAATCAACGAACATATGCTGTTCCATGCCGCCAGTACGATGAAGGCCCCCGTGATGGTGGAGGTGTATAAACAAGCTGCAGCCGGTAAATTCTCCCTTAAAGATTCTTTACTAATCAAAAATGAATTCAAAAGCATTTTAGATGGAAGTCCCTTTTCGCTGAGTGCTGCCAGTGACAGCGATACATTAATCTACAAACACATTGGCGAGAAACGTACGGTTTATTCACTTTTGTACGATATGATCATTATTAGCAGCAACCTTGCCACCAATCTGATTGTTGAACTGGTAGATGCAAAAAATGTAACACAAACGATGCGCGATATGGGAGCTCAGAACATACACGTGTTGCGTGGAGTAGAAGATGGGAAAGCATTTGAGGCCGGGCTCAACAATCAGGTAACAGCGTATGACTTAATGTTATTATACGAAACCATTGCCAACGAAGAAACTGTAAATGCCGAAGCAAGTATGGCGATGATTGATATTTTACTGGATCAGCGATTTAATGACATTATTCCTGCAAAACTCCCAAAAGACGTAAAGGTTGCCCATAAGACAGGATCCATTACAGGAATGCGCCACGATTCAGGAATTGTATTTTTACCCAATGGAAGAAAATACATTCTAGTTCTTCTTTCTAAAGATTTACACGATGCGGATGCAAGCATCGAAGCAATGGCCACTGTATCGGAAATCATTTATAACTACGTAAAAGAAAAGTAGTAACTCAATCCTTAAACTCAGAAGTAAAATGAAAATTGATTTCAGGAAAATTGTCCTGCACCATTTGCAACCATGCACGACTCTCAGCCATAAACACTAACTTATCATCTTTATCACGGGCAATGTGCCGTTGTTTCGAATCCAAAAACTCCTGAAGTTTCTTCGGGTCTTTACTACTTATCCAACAAGCTTTGTAAATATTTTGGCCCGCAAAATCTGCGGATGCGTTGTATTCATTTTTCAACCGAAACTGAATTACTTCAAACTGCAATGCGCCCACCACGCCCACTACTTTTCTGTTTCCCAATTCATAGGTGAATAATTGGGCAACTCCCTCCTCCATCAATTGAAGAAGACCTTTCTCCAATTGCTTTGTTTTCATGGCGTCTTTATTGATCACTTCTTTAAAAATCTCCGGAGAAAAACTTGGAATGCCTGTGTATATAAATTTTTCCCCTTCGGTAATCGTATCTCCAATTTTTAAATTACCGGTATCATAAATACCAACAATATCCCCCGGCCAGGCTTCATCCACAGTTTCACGATCTTGTGCCATAAAGGCGGTGGCATTTGAAAAGCGTACACTCTTATCATGACGCACGTGGTAATAATTGCTGCCACGTTCAAACTTGCCTGAACAAATCCGAATAAAAGCAATTCGGTTTCTGTGCTTCGGATCCATGTTGGCATGAATCTTAAAAACAAACCCAGAAAATTTCTCTTCCTCAGGCTTCACTACCCGAAGTGACGTTTCCCGAGGGATTGGGGGCGGTGCAATCCGAATGAAGGTGTCCAACAATTCTTTCACCCCAAAATTATTGACTGCACTCCCAAAAAAAACCGGAGCTACATTTCCGCTTAGGTAATCTTCTGGTTCAAATTCAGAATAAACTCCTTCAATTAATTCAACATCCGCTCGTAATTGTTTTGCATTATTTTCTCCCACTAGAGCTTCTAATTCCGGATCGTGAATATCCTTCACATTTACACTCTCCTGAACTGTGATTTTACTTGGCGTGAATAAATTCAAACTCTTTTCATAGAGATTATAAACTCCTTTAAACGTTTTACCCATACTTATGGGCCAACTCAACGGACGAACTTTAATCGCTAATTTTTCTTCAATTTCATCCAGCAAGTCAAAAGGATCGCGCCCTTCCCGATCAAGTTTGTTAATAAAACATAATACCGGTGTGTTGCGCATGCGGCAAACCTCCATCAACTTTTCCGTTTGAGATTCTACGCCCTTCACACAATCAATAACCAGAATTACGCTGTCTACTGCAGTAAGTGTACGGTAGGTATCTTCAGCAAAATCCTGGTGACCCGGTGTATCGAGTAGATTGATCTTTATATCATTGTAGTTAAAACCCATCACGGAGGTGGCCACGGAAATACCCCGCTGCTTTTCAATCTCCATCCAGTCGCTGCGCGCATGGTCTTTTATCTTCGATGATTTAACGGCACCCGCCTTTTGAATCGCGCCTCCAAAAAGCAATAACTTTTCTGTTAGGGTTGTTTTTCCTGCATCCGGGTGGCTAATAATACCGAAAGTTCTACGTTTGGCTATTTCCTGTTCTTGTGTCATGATAAAAATGAGGCGCAAAAGTAACTAATTTGATTTATCTTGTCTCCTTTAAGCAGTATCAACTTTATGTCGTTATCAAAAGTTATTTTGATTTTTAGTTCTTTGTGGATTGGGGTTGTTTATTTTTCTCATGTATATCGGGCATGCTGGCTCAGGCATCACCAGTATTTTTATTCTTAGTCAATGTGCTTCCTCGAAAGGAGGCACAATATACTTTGAGTATTGCTGGGGTTCGATTGATAATACAAAAGATAAATCGATAAAATTGCCGTTGTCTTTTGGCAAAGCGAAACAGAATAACAAATAACATTTACAAACTGATAGAATTATGGAGCATCGAAGATTTGGTCGCACAGAATGGAACGTAAGTGAAATCGGTTATGGCATGTGGGGCCTGGCCGGTTGGAAAGAAACGGACGTAAAAGAAGTTGATTTGTCTTTAACAAAGTCTGTTGAACTGGGATGCAATTTTTTTGATACGGCCTGGGGTTATGGTGCCGGAGTGAGTGAACAAATTTTAGGGAGACTCTTACGACAACATGCTTCAAAGCACTTACACTTTGCTACAAAAATTCCACCTAAAAATTTTAAGTGGCCATCCAAAGCAGATTTTAAACTAGAAGATTGTTTTCCGGCTTCGCATATTATTGAATACACCGAAAAGAGTTTAAAGAATTTGCAAGTAGAGTGCATTGACTTGCAACAATTTCATGTGTGGGAAGATAGTTGGGCACACAACGATGAGTGGAAAGATGCCATGGAGAAACTCAAAGTCGCTGGAAAAGTAAAGCACTTCGGCATTAGCGTAAATCGATGGGAACCTGACAATGTTTTGAATACACTTAAGACGGGTCTTATAGATTCCGTGCAAGTGATTTATAACATCTTCGATCAAAATCCGGTTGACAACTTATTTCCGCTTTGCCGAAAACTCGATATTGGTGTTATTGCCCGAGTTCCGTTTGACGAAGGAACCCTTACGGGGATGCTCACAAAAGATACTGTTTTCCCGGAAGGTGATTGGCGCACCACGTATTTCGTTCCTGAAAATTTAAACTCAAGTGTAGATCATGCCGATGCACTTAAACCCCTCATTCCAAAAAACATGACCATGGCCGAAATGGCTTTGCGATTTATTCTTTGTAATGACGATGTGCACACCATTATCCCCGGTATGCGAAAGCTGAATCACGTGGAAGCCAACATTGCCACAAGCGATGGAAACAGGCTTGAGAAAGCACTTGAGGCTGAACTCAAAAAACATCGTTGGGATAGAACACCAACCGAGTGGAGTCAGTAATTTAGCGGTTCCATCGTTCATAATCTGCACAGGCTCTCTTTTCCAGCAGAATACAAAAGTGAAAGAACTTACAGATGATTAATATGCTTTCTTCATGCTTTCAGTACGCCCAATAAAATCCTTATAGGTCCTTATTGACAGATAAAATTGAAGACTGGCCATATCATTCATTCGATGAATATGGAAAAATTCTGTGGTATTGTTAATGCAGGATGAGGCCGCACTCTCATAACTATAGCTGAAGAAGCTGATCACTTTTATAAGGAATCTTATAGTGCTATTCCCGGTCACCTAATTAGTGATATCTTTTAGTCACCACTCGAGTCGTGTCACCGCTTTGAGCGGTGGCACGACTTTGCAACTGCCACTCTGTCACTTTTTCTCTAAAAATCCCTGTTGGCATAACCCTTGTTCAAGAGTGTTTGCATCAGAACTATAAAATCAAAAAACTGAACATATCATGGGAAAAATTATTGGAATTGACTTAGGAACCACAAACTCTTGCGTATCTGTAATGGAAGGTAACGAGCCGGTGGTGATTGCGAATAGCGAGGGCCGCAGAACTACCCCAAGTATTGTGGGCTTTTTGGATAACGGAAAGGGCGAGCGCAAAGTAGGTGATCCTGCTAAGCGTCAGGCAATCACCAATCCAAAAAACACGGTTTCATCCATCAAACGCTTTATGGGCAAAAAATTTGGTGAAGTAACTGGCGAAAAGAAAATGGTTTCTTACGAAGTAGAAAGTGGTAATAACGATACCGTGCGCGTGCGCATTGGCGATCGTCTTTATACTCCACAAGAAATTTCAGCTATGATTCTTCAAAAAATGAAGAGTACGGCTGAAGATTATTTGGGAACTACCGTAACCGAAGCGGTTATTACTGTACCTGCTTACTTCAACGATGCCGAACGTCAGGCAACCAAAGAAGCCGGACAAATTGCAGGGTTGGATGTAAAACGTATTATCAACGAACCAACTGCTGCCGCATTGGCTTACGGTTTAGATAAGAAGAACAAAGACATGAAGATTGCCGTGTATGACCTGGGGGGTGGTACATTCGATATTTCTGTACTTGAATTGGGCGATGGTGTGTTTGAAGTAAAGTCTACCAATGGGGATGTTCACCTGGGGGGCGATGACTTCGATATGCGCATCATGAACTGGTTGGCCGATGAGTTTAAGGCGGATAAAAACATTGATCTTCGCAAGGATCCGATGGCACTGCAGCGCTTGAAAGAGGCTGCTGAGAAAGCCAAGATTGAACTTTCAAGTTCTACCGAATCTGAAATCAACTTGCCCTACATCACCTCCGTAGATGGAGTGCCTGAACACTTAGTAAAAAAACTTTCTCGTTCTAAGTTTGAGCAATTGTGTGATGATTTGATACGCAGAACATTAGAGCCTTGCCGCAAAGCAGTTGCTGACTCGGGGTATTCTGTAGGTCAGATTGACGAAGTTATTTTAGTGGGTGGTTCAACCCGCATACCAAGAATACAAGAAGAAGTTGAAAAGTTTTTCGGAAAGAAGCCATCGAAAGGTGTAAACCCTGACGAAGTTGTAGCAGTAGGGGCTGCCATTCAAGGAGGGGTTCTTACAGGAGAAGTAAAAGATGTGCTCTTGTTGGATGTTACTCCACTTTCATTGGGTATTGAAACTATGGGCGGAGTATTCACGAAATTGATTGAGTCAAACACTACGATTCCTTCAAAGAAATCAGAAGTGTTTTCAACCGCATCTGACAGCCAACCTTCGGTTGAAATACATGTATTGCAGGGTGAGCGTGAAATGGCACAATACAATCGTACGATTGGCCGGTTCCATTTAGATGGAATTCCACCTGCACCCCGCGGTGTGCCTCAAATTGAGGTAACTTTTGATATCGATGCGAATGGTATCTTGCATGTATCGGCAAAAGATAAAGGAACAGGTAAAGAGCAGAAGATTCGAATCGAGGCTTCTAGCGGCTTGACCGATGCCGAAATAAAGAAAATGAAGGAAGAGGCTCAAGCCAATGCCGATAGTGATAAGAAAGAAAAAGAGCGTGTTGAAAAAATCAATCAGGCCGATTCATTGATCTTCCAAACTGAAAAGCAGTTGAAGGAGTTTGGTGAAAAACTTTCTGAGGGAAATAAAACTGCTATCCATGGAGCTTTGGAAAAATTGAAAGAAGCACATAAGAGCCAGGACTTAGCCGCTATTGATGGTGCAATGACTGCCCTTAATGCTGCATGGCAAGTAGCTTCACAGGAAATGTATGCAGGCGGCTCACAGCCGGGTGGAAATCCAAACCCAACCGAGCAAAATAACGGAACTGCAAACGAAGCCGGTGCAACAGGTGGTGGCAATGCTACTGATGTTGAGTACGAAGAAGTAAAATAAGATAGCTTACAAGCAAAAGCTAACGACCCTTTGGAAGCAAACTCCAAAGGGTCTTTTTTTCTTAGACTTTTTGATTCGCTTTTGCTGCAATCAAAACTATCTTTGCCACCCATAAATTTTAACAATACAAATATGCTGGTAGTAAAGTTTGGAGGGACATCCGTAGGCAAGCCTGAGCGCATGAAGAAGATTGCTAATCTTGTGCTGAGTATGCCCGGAAAGAAGATTGTTGTTCTATCGGCTCTAAGCGGAACAACTAATGCGTTAGTGCGTATTGGCGAAAGTTTAATTGCCCAGCAGCATACAGCGGCTAATCAAGAAATGGCTGAGCTTGAGAAACACTATCAGCAATTTATACTTGAACTTTATGAAAGCGAGGCCTATCAGGCCATCGGGCAGGAAATAGTAAGCAGGTACTTTAGTTTGTTTCGATTACTTGCTGCCGGAAAATTTGACGATAGAAGTTATCGCGAATTATTGGCGCAAGGTGAATTGATTTCAACGGAACTATTTTATCACCATCTGCAAGAGAAAAAAGTATCGGCACGACTACTTCCTGCTTTGCACTTTATGACCATTGATGAAAATCATGAACCTGAACTTGAAAAAATCAGCGAACGCCTTACACCCATTCTCGAAACGCTCAATTCAATCGATATTCTGGTAACGCAAGGATACATTTGCCGCAATCATCGCAACGAAATTGATAATTTAAAACGAGGTGGAAGTGATTATACTGCCTCATTAATTGGTGCTGCCATCCGTGCCGAAGAAATTCAGATTTGGACGGACATTGACGGTATGCACAACAACGATCCACGGATCGTTAAAAAAACAAGACCTATTGCAGAACTTACGTTCGATGAAGCCTCTGAGCTTGCTTATTTTGGCGCAAAAATTTTGCACCCCTCTACCATTGTACCGGCACAGAAATATCATGTTCCGGTTCGGCTGAAAAATACCATGGATGAAAAAGCCCCAGGCACTATTATTAGTGATAAAGGAAGCCGTGGTCAGTTTAAGGCTATTGCAGCAAAAGATGGTATTATAGCCATTCGCATTAAATCATCAAGAATGTTATTGGCGTATGGATTTTTAAGGCGCGTGTTTGAAGTGTTTGAAAAATTTAAAACACCCATTGACATGATTTCAACGTCAGAGGTGGCTGTATCTGTCACCATCGATGACGCCAAATACCTGGAACCCATCCTTGCCGAACTGAAAACATTTGGATCTATAGAGATTGACGAGAACCAAACCATTATCTGCATTGTGGGGAATATGCTGTCAGAAAAAGAAGGCGTTTTAAAAGAAATTTTCAATTCTTTATCAAAGGTAAATATCAGGATGGTTTCGTTTGGAGGAAGCCCAAACAACATCTCCATATTAGTGCACACCAAAGAAAAGGATAGAATGCTAAACCTTTTAAACGAAGGGTTATTTGACCTTTAAATAATTTGAGAGTTGGTCAACTAGAATCTTCAGATTTTAGTTTAGATTTGGTAAACGGCATAATCTTTATTTAAGTGGTTATGTCCCCAACCTAAACCAAAACCAACTCTTATGAAGAAAAGACTACTTATTACAAGTATTTTACTCATAACGACCCTCAGCCTTATGGCACAGGAAAAAATCGTTAGCGGTACAGTAACAGAACAATCTACCGGGTCGCCACTACCTGGAGTTAACGTAAGTGTAAAGGGTACCTCAACGGGAACTCAAACAGATGCCTCGGGGCAATTTCGTTTAAGCGTACCCTCCTCAATCAATTCCCTCACGTTCTCCTCCGTGGGATACAAATTGCAAGATGTTTCAATCCCCGCTTCGGGCGTTATTACAGTAGCCATGGAAGAGCAAGTCAATGAATTGGCAGAGATTGTTGTATCGGTGGGTCGAGGCTCAAACCGCACCATTACCGACACCCCGCTTCCCATTGATAATTTCTCGGCAGAGGA
Organism: Cyclobacteriaceae bacterium; assembly: GCA_016787755.1. Classification (GTDB taxonomy): domain Bacteria; phylum Bacteroidota; class Bacteroidia; order Cytophagales; family Cyclobacteriaceae; genus ELB16-189. The sequence continues at coordinate 125,782 of JAEUUA010000018.1, forward strand.
ATTAAAAACTTCTGGGCAAGTATCGTTTGACAAAGCACTTCAATACCGGGTTCCTTCCTTTAATACAGTGAACACACCGGTGAACGATGCTACCTCGCTTTTTGACCCGTATGAAATTCGTAATCTAGGCCCCAGCCGTACGCTAATCCTGATTAATGGCAAGCGTAAAAACCTTACCTCCTTAGTCTATACTCAAACAGGCCCTGGCCGAGGTGAGACCGGAGCTGATCTTTCAGCTATCCCAACAGACGCCATCAAACGAGTTGAAATTCTAAGAGATGGTGCATCTGCCCAGTATGGATCGGATGCCATTGCAGGTGTTATGAATATTATTCTTAAAGACCGCTATGATGCTACGTCTGTTTCGCTCACCACGGGTTCTACACTAAATTATGGTGGACTTAGTTATGGATTGAACTACAATAGCGGAGCGAACTTTGGCAACAAGGGATTCATCAATTATCACATGTCTTTTAACAGAGAAGAAGCGGCTATCCGAAAAGATAAAATTGATGCGGTTAGCGATGCACGTGATTTGACTGGCGATGGCGACACCCCCGCTAACATTGCCATTGTACAGAGTTATTTACAAAAGTTTCCGGATGGAAATAATAAGAATGGAACTCCTGATAATACATCTTCCAAATTCTTAGTAAACGGGGCGATTCCGGTTGGTGAAAATTCAGAAGTTTATTTTAACGCGGCCTACGTATTTAGAAAAACGGTTAGTAACGCAAACTTCCGTCAGCCTTATTGGAGAATAGACCATGGGTTATTGCACAAGACGGATGCAAGCCAACCAGACTATACCACCAATACATACGGAGGAGGAGTACAAGCCGAATTTGATGTAGACAAAGCTGCCGGGCTTTACAAAGGTTATATTGGCTATCAGCCTTCCTTTGAAGGAGACTTATCAGATTATAATGGCACCATCGGATTTCGCTCTCAGGATGTAGGCGGTTGGAAGCAAGACATGAGTCTTACAGTGGGTGGTAACAAAATGTTATTCACTGTGAATAATACGGTAAATCGTTCACTTAGAGCTAATAGCCCTATATCCTTTAAACCGGGTGGTTTTTCTTTCAACCACTTAGTTGGAAATATGGATTTTTCTAAAGCCGTACGGGAGAATTTCTTTGTTGCTTTTGGATCAGAATTTCGGTCTGAATCATGGGAACTTATCGCAGGCGACACTGCTTCCTATTCAGGTGATGGCGCCAATTCATTCCCAGGCTTTCAACAAAGAAATGCTATCAAAGCCACCCGCTATAATATTGGGGTCTATGCAGATTTAACGTGGGATATTACTGACAACTTCTTGATTGGTGGTACCATTCGATCAGAAAAATACTCTGATTTTGGAGCAGCTAACGTGTATAAAATTACCTCTCGCTATAAAGTAGGTGAAACCTTTACCATTCGTGGAGCCGTTTCTTCAGGCTTCAGAGCGCCAACCTTGCATCAACAATACTTATCGTTAAGTCAGGCTTCCTTTTCAGGGGGTGATATTGTAATCACCGGATTAGCTAACAACTATAGTCGCGAGGCAAGTTTATTAGGTGTTCCAAGACTAAAGGCTGAGAAATCTCAAAACGTGTCGTTTGGTTTCGGTTTTAATCCAAACAAGAATTTATCAATAACTGCAGATTATTATTCGATCAACATATCCGATCGAATTGTGTATGGCAGTGAAGTGAGTAATGCGCTTGTTGACAATATTTCATTCTTTGTAAATGCGGCTGAAACTAAGACAACGGGTCTTGATGTAGTGGCTAGCTACAGAACTACAATGGGTCTTTCAAAATTGAGTGTTAACCTGGCTGGTAATTACCGTATCAAAAATGAGTTAGTAGGTGGGTGGCAAGCTGTCAATAATAAAATTGGACTTCCAATTTATAACCAAACCAGCGAGTCCCTGCTTACTACAAGCCGTCCAAAATATAAGTACATATTGGGTGGTGATTTAATGAAGGGCAAATTAGGTATCAATTTGAATAATACTTTATTCGGACCTACACAATTCAATAATGCTGATCTAAGTTCTGATTTGAAACTTGAATTTTTACCTAAGGTGCTAACAGACTTGGGCATTTCTTATGACTTGAATCCTAAAACCTCTTTATCGATCACAGTTCAAAATCTCCTAAATATTATGCCGGAGTTTGAATTAAAAGCGCTCAATGCTGCAGGTCAAGCTATTTTAAATGATGAAGGTCAGGTAAAGGAACAAATAAGTTACATTACATTTAACGGACGTTATCCGGTTCTTTCTTATGATGGATCTCACTTTAGCCAAATGGGAACTACCTTCTTAGCAAAATTTACTTTTCAATTTTAAACATTAACTAGCCATTTATCGAATTAAAGGGGTTGCACAAGTATGCAACCCCTTTTTTATCTTACTGCCAATTATTATCATAGCCAGTAAATTTTAGAATGAATAAACCCTTTCTGCATTATATTCTTACCGGTATTATTTTTTCAATTCTCTGGTCGTCTGCCTCTATTGCCGGAAAATTTGGATTACTTTCTGTCGAGCCGTTGGTCTTGTTTACGGTTCGGTTTATACTGGCCGGTGTTGTAATGCTCCTCTATGCGCACGGGCTTAAAAAAAGTAGAATTCCGAGCGGCAAAGAATGGAAACACCTTATCATTTTCGGAGCGTTTAATACCGCTCTCTATTTAGGAATTTTTATCATAGCACTGCAGTATATCACAGCCGGGTTAACCGTTTTAGCTATTGCTCTTAATCCCTTATTCATTAGCCTTATGACTTCTATTTGGTCAAAGGCAAAAGTATCAGCGGCTGTATGGCTGAGTATTGCGCTCGGGATTGCAGGAGTTTTTATTGCCTCGTATCCATTACTCAATGCACAGGAAATGACCACGGCCGGGTTGCTCCTGTTAGCACTAAGCATGGTTGCCTACTCATTTGGATCTGTCTACTACTCATCTGTAAAATGGCACCTCGATCGGGTAACCATTAATGGTTGGCAAGTTTTAATTGGAGGAATTCTGATCATGCCTTTTGCTTTTCTGTTTCACTCACAACACAACCAGCTTGATCTCCGGTTTTGGCTTTCCCTGATGTGGTTAGTGGTACCGGTGTCTATTATGGCCGTACAACTTTGGCTTATCTTATTAAAGGAAGATGCCATACGCGCTTCCTTTTGGTTATATCTGTGCCCTATTTTTGGACTTATCTTTTCTGCCATTCTTTTAGCAGAGCCTCTTTCCTGGTATACATTTTTTGGAACTGTGCTTGTGTTAGGTGCCCTATTTATGGGGCAGAGAAAAAAACTTTCCTTGAAGAGAGGTAATTAAAACAGTCATCGAAACCGCTCATCAAAAAATGTAATCATCTAACACCATGTGGCTTCTTTCGAAGATTTATTCTCATTCCTTCGCAAAACTTTCTTTTTCATTTATATTTACCTACCCTCAAAAAATAAATTATGGTAGCGATTGTAATTATCATTTTTGTTGTTGGCTACCTGGCCATCGCCCTTGAACATCCCATCAAAATAAATAAAACAGCCTCTGCACTTTTAACAGGGGTTATCTGCTGGACCTTATATGCACTATCATCCCCCGATTCGATTCATCACATTGGTGAACAATTGGGCGAACATCTTGCCGAGATCTCAGCCATTCTATTCTTCCTGATGGGCGCAATGACCATTGTCGAGTTGGTGGATGCCTACCAGGGTTTTCGAATTATAACAGATCGCATCAATACCAAAAATCCCAAAAAGCTTTTATGGATTATCTGTTCCCTTACTTTCTTTCTCTCAGCCATTCTTGACAACCTGACTACTTCGATTGTTATGATTTCGTTGATCAGAAAGTTGGTCCCCAATAAACAGATGCGTTTATTTTTTGCAGGTATGATCGTTGTTGCGGCTAACGCAGGAGGAGCATGGTCTCCCATTGGAGATGTAACTACCACGATGTTATGGATTGGTGGGCAAATTTCTTCCGGCAATATCATGTTAACACTTTTCTTACCGAGCCTGGTGTGTATGGTTGTACCATTAATCTATCTTCAATTTACTTTAAAGGGTGAACTTGGTCATGCAGGAAGTCACGAACATAGCAATGACCATGGACATGGAGGCGCACCGATAAAAGGTTCCACTACGATGTTGATTATGGGAGTTGGTGGGCTAGTGTCTGTTCCGATCTTTAAAACAGTAACGCATCTTCCGCCATACTTAGGAATGTTATTGGCACTGGGTGTGCTTTGGGTAGTTTCTGAATTGATTAATCCTGACATGGATGAAGCCGACAAGCGTCCTTACACGGCCGCAGGTGCATTAACCCGAATAGACGTACCCAGTGTACTTTTCTTTCTAGGGATTCTGTTAGCGGTGGGTGCTTTGCAATCCATGGAAATACTGGGTCATTTCGCCATGTGGCTTGACGAAACAGTTGGTGATCAAAGAATCATCATAACATTAATAGGAATTTTATCATCCATTGTTGATAACGTTCCCTTGGTTGCTGCCAGCATGGGGATGTACGATATGAACATTTACCCTCAGGATCATTTGATATGGGAGTACTTAGCCTATTGCGCGGGTACGGGAGGAAGCATATTAATTATTGGTTCGGCTGCCGGAGTTGCCGTAATGGGGATGGAAAAAATTGATTTCATCTGGTACATCAAACGAATTTCCTTATTAGCCATGCTAGGATACTTTGCAGGCGCAATTATTTACCTGATTATTCAACCCTACCTGGCAGTTCATCATGCTGTGTAAGATTAGTCGGTGAGTAAACTAATTCCCTGAGGTTACTTGCTCCCTATCATTCTGCGGTGGTATATTGTTGTATAAACCCCCCCACTCTTCATGGAAGCTCTTATTATTGTTGTTTTTGTGATTGGCTACTTTGCAATCGCGCTGGAGCACCCTTTAAAAATTAATAAAACAGCTTCCGCTTTATTAACGGGAGTGTTATGCTGGACATTCTTCATTCTTTCCAATCCTTCCCATTCTATTCTCTCCAGCTCAGCATTTTCAACATTTTCAGAACATTTAAAATTAGAAACAGGAGTCACGAAATATGCAGCCTTTTCTCAAATTGAGTTATACAGAGAATTCGTATTAAGTCAATTGAATGAACATTTAGCTGGCATCTCACAAATCCTGTTCTTTTTGCTAGGCGCTATGACGATTGTTGAACTGGTAGACGCGCATCATGGCTTTCGCTTTATAACAGATCGTATCCATACAAAAAATCCAAAAGTACTCCTTTGGATTGTTGCCTGGGTGGCGTTTTTCTTATCTTCTATTCTTGATAATCTTACCACCACCATTGTAATGGTTTCTCTTTTGCGAAAACTCATTCCTGATAAACAAATGCGTTTGTTCTTTGTAGGCATCATTGTTATTGCTGCTAATGCGGGAGGTGCATGGACCCCGATTGGGGATGTTACTACTACAATGTTATGGATAGGGGGACAGATTTCTACAGGGAATATTATGGTCACTCTTTTCTTACCCAGTGTCACTTGCTTATTAATTCCACTGCTTGTACTCAATTTTACATTAAAGGGAACGTTAGGCCACGCTGATCATAAATCCGGAGATACAGATGAAGTAGTTAAATCGGGTAGGATTATGCTTTTACTGGGCGTTGGCGCTCTGGTTTTTGTTCCCATCTTTAAAACAGTTACACACATGCCTCCGTATGTTGGCATGCTCCTGGGTTTAGGTGTTCTTTGGGTAGTCTCTGAATTCATTAATCCAGATTTGGATGACTCTATCAAAAAAAATTACACCGCTGCGGGTGCATTATCCCGGGTTGATGTGCCCAGTGTACTTTTTTTTCTTGGCATTTTGATGGCAGTGGGAGCGTTAGAATCTATGCAGCTGCTGCATCACCTCGCAACCTGGCTAGATCATACATTTGGTGACCAACGTATTATTGTAACTCTTATTGGAATGCTATCGGCCGTTGTAGATAATGTGCCCTTAGTGGCCGCCAGCATGGGTATGTACAACATGGATATGTATTATCAGGATCATATGGTGTGGGAGTACCTTGCCTATTGTGCGGGCACCGGAGGAAGCATACTCATCATTGGATCAGCGGCAGGGGTGGCTGCTATGGGAATGGAAAAAATTGATTTTATCTGGTATGTTAAAAGAATCTCCTTACTGGCCTTGCTTGGGTATTTTGCAGGCGCAATCATCTATCTTCTTATTCAACCTTACCTCGCAGTCCATCCGCCAGTTCATTAAATGAGAAAAGGGTATGGCCCTACTCATTGCTCCCTGTTGCTATGACAAGATCAGTACCATTGTATATATAAAATAACCGATTAACATCAGCAGTGCTTCCCAACGATCGAGCTTTCTGTGATTGATGGTAAACATGAATATGATTAATGACACCGTAGCACCTACTAGCACATACAGGTCAAAGTTCATGGAAATATTAAATGGAGTTGGATGAATCACTCCGGTAATCCCGAGAATGAAAAAGATATTAAAAATATTTGATCCTATTACGTTTCCTATTGCAATGTCTGTATTTCTGCGATATGCAGCAACTGCTGAAGTGGCAAGTTCCGGAAGTGAGGTTCCGGCAGCTAATATGGTTAATCCTATAAGTCTTTCACTCAATCCATAATGCTTTGCAATAGCAACAGCATTATCTACCACAAGACTGCCTCCCCCCACAAGCATTGCTAAGCCAAGTAAAATAAACAGGATGGAAAGAGAGGTACTGTATAATTTTATAGTATCCTCAGTCTCAGATTCCTTTTTCATAGTTCGGGTGATGTAGTACATAAAAGCTCCAAAGAATATTAATAATATCAGTGCGTCCACACGACTAAGCATATTCTCACTACTACCCCAAATCAAAACGTCATTGACCAGAACAAAAAGTACCAAAGCAGCCATTAATGAAAGGGGCACTTCGAACGAAATGGTATTTCGATGAACCACTAATGGGTAAATCAGACCTGATACACCCAAAATGAATAAAAGATTAAAAATATTACTCCCGATAATATTCCCAAACGCAGCATCATTATATCCTTTAAAGGAAGACATAATGTTTACCAACAATTCGGGGGTGGATGTGCCAAAGGCCACCACAGTAAGACCAATAGCAAGGTTTGAAATATTAAATTTTTTGGCAACGGAGGATGATCCGTTGACTAAGAAATCAGCTCCTTTTATCAGAACGACAAATCCGAGCAATAATAATACGAAAGCAAACAACATGGGATTTTAGATTTGGATTGAAAATAAGAAAGACTCTTAATGAAGAGTCTCTAAATCCTTAAAACGCCAAGCGTGAGATAAATTGAAATTACATTCTTATTGTTAGGTATTACCCGATCGATTGTCTTTTGCGCCACTATTACTCTTACCGGAAAAGACAAAAATTGACCAGTTCGCTGTTCGACCTTAATCAGTGAAGTTCCACATGACGGAATTGGATTAAGCGCATGAGGAATGAAATCCTGCCCTGCAGCCACAAAATAAGTTTTGCTACTTTCAAAAACCCTTGAAGGTTTGGTGCCGGAACATGAAATGAAAAAAATGGTGACGAGAAGTGGAAACGCAATTATTAAAAAGGTGCGCAGATAAGCCATTTACTAAAGTACAGAATATTTTGAAATTGTGTTTATACTAATTGTTTTAATGCAATCTCAAAAGACGTTTGAGCCAAACGGGTTCTCAATGAACTATTCTTTATAGATTTTTCAAGTGCCGTTCGAATTGTCCTTGAAATATCCATAAAAATTGCATCATCCGTCATACTAACCTCTTTTTCCATAAAATAAGCGAACACGCGCGCCATGCCACAATTGGCAATAAAATCCGGGATTACAGAAATTTTCTCGTCAGCATACAATCCTGTTGCACCAAAAAAGATTTCTTTATCAGCAAAGGGAACATTTGCTCCACAGGAAAAGACTTCAACCCCTGAATTAATCATTCTATCAATCTGATCTTTTGTAATTAATCTGGATGCTGCTGCCGGAATAAAAACTTCAAATTCCAAATCCCAAATCTTTTGATTCACCAAATCAAAAGACAATAGGTCGTCCGTTATCAATCGATTTCCTTCCCTGTTAACCACAAGTTTATTTATCTCTTCTGTAGAATAGCCCCGTTGATTTATTACCCCCCCTTCGCGGGTAAGAATGCCTACGATTTTTACCCCTCTTTGAGCAAGATAAAATCCTGCAGCTGCACCCACATTACCCCAGCCTTGAACCACAGCCCGTTTACCCTTTAATGTTCCGCCCCACAACTCATAATAATGTCTCACAGCTTCAGCTACTCCATATCCTGTGCACATGTCTGCAACCGTATATTTCTTTTGCAAAGAGGGCGTGTAAGTTTCATTTTCTATAAGTTTAACCACCCCTTGACGCAATTGACCAATGCGATTTACTTTCTGGGGCTCGGTAGGTCTGTAGTGTCCGGTAAAAACTCCTTCCTGTGGATGCCATATCCCTACATCTTCAGTAATGGGGATTACCTCGTGTATTTCGTCCACATTTAAATCACCACCCGTGCCATAATAGTATTTGAGTAACGGCATTACAGCTGCATACCAACGCTGCAATACTCCTTCCTTACGCGGATCGTTAGGATCGAAATTAATTCCAGATTTAGCACCTCCAATCGGGGGCCCCGAAACCGTGAACTTCACCTCCATCGTTTTTGCAAGAGATTCAACCTCTCGCTTATCCAGCCCAACACGCATGCGCGTGCCACCACCTGCTGCGCCACCCCGCAGGGAATTAATGACTACCCATCCTTCGGCTTCTGTTTCGGTGTCTTTCCATTCAAAAACAATTTCTGGTCTTTTGGTTTCAAACTTTTCAAGGAGGAGCTTCATCTTGGTTCCATTAATACACTGCCAAAGATATTAAAACACACATGCAACTACTTTGCTTATTTTTGTTTCTGAAGGAAATCTATGAATCTTGTTGTTGACGCTGGTAATACACGCTTTAAGGTTGGTGCCTTTGACCATACTCAATTAATTCGGAAAGAATTTTTCACTCATGAAATGGACCTTAAAAAATTCATTGAGGAAAATTCGTACGATCATATCTTAGTAAGTTCAGTAAAATTTGATCCAGCGGAAATTCTTAGCTGGTCATCAAGCATTGGGAAAAAAATAGTACTTACTTCATCCCTGCAACTTCCTATCAAGTTAGCCTACGCAACCCCATACACATTGGGTGTTGATCGCATAGCTGCCGCGTGTGGTGCAATGTTATTATTTCCGAATCGGGATTGCCTTGTAATTGATGCTGGAACCTGCATCAATTACGAATTCGTTGATTGCCACAAAATATACCACGGTGGAGCCATCTCACCGGGTATTTCAATGCGCTTTGAAGCCATGCATGCATTTACCTCCAAGTTGCCGTTAGTCACCTCAGTTTCTGAGAGCAACCTGATTGGTGATAGTACTGAATCCTGTATGCAAAGTGGAGTCATGAACGGAGTACTTGCGGAAGTGACAGAAATTATTCAACGATATAAAGATTTATACCCCGAAATACACGTGATTTTAAGTGGTGGAGACCATTCGTTTTTTGAAAAGAATCTTAAACACCCCATATTTGTAGCCCCTGATCTCGTTTTTAACGGATTAAACGGGATTTTACTCTATCATGTTGAATTATAAGAAGATTTTCATTCACCTAGTTGGCCTCTCATTGCTCTTTTTTTTAGAAGCACGAGGCCAGGTAGCAAAATCGCCTTTTTCTTATGTAGGAATTGGCGAATACTATGGGAGTGCATTAGCTCATAATCAAGGCATGGCAGGAGTGGGAGTTAGCAATCCTCAATATTACTATCTTAATAATATGAACCCGGCACTGCTTGTTTTCAATCGGGCCACCGTTTTTGAAGCCGGACTTATTGGCGAGCGTAGAACAGTCAAAGGAAATGGAGCATCCGAGACTAACTCAAACGGTAATCTGAATTACCTCATTATGGGCTTCCCTGTTTTATATAATAAGTGGTCAACTTCTATCGGTTTGGCTCCTTATTCGGCAGTCAATTATCGACTTAATTATATTGATAATATTGAAGGAAGTACCAGTACTGTTAACGTTACTGAAATTGGAAGTGGAGGCATCAATCAACTCTTTTGGTCAAATGGAGTTTCGTTGCATAAAAATCTTTCCATAGGGGCAAAGGCCACATATCTTTTTAGTTCTATTGTTTCTGAATATTCAAATGCTCTTTCTCAAAGTTCGCAACCGATCGCGTATTCCCCTACCCTTTATGAAAGAACCTATGTTAAAGATTTTAATTTTTCAGTAGGAGTATCCTACCATAAAGATTCAGTCTTTAGAAAGAATTATAATTTTAATGTTGGATTGGTTTACGATTTTAAATCAGAGTTGAATACACAGTATTTAATGCGTGTAGAGCGTAGATCATTATCAGGGATCGTAGATTCAACCACATTAGTTAATAACCAACCTGGCACCATTACATTGCCGCAGGCAATTTCAGGTGGGATATCTTTTGGGAAAGGAGTAAAATGGACAACCGGAATTGATTATACGTACCTTGATTATTCACAATTTAGAGATAATAAAGGCTCAAGTCAGGGGGCCACTCCCGGATGGAGATTAGCGTGGGGTGCAGAATTTACACCAGATCCTTCTGCATTGGGTAGTTATCTGAAACGGATGACGTATCGAACAGGGATAAGCTACGATAAATTTCCATATTTGATTAATGGCATGCCTGTTAAAGATTTTGGCATTAATTTTGGGTTCTCACTGCCAGCAGGCAGATTTTCAAGCCTTGATTTTGCCCTTAAGGTTGGAAAAAGAGGAAATCTGAAGGATAATACGATTGAAGAAAACTATTTTAAGATTTATTTTGGTGTGACTTTTAACGATCAATGGTTTATTAGAAGAAGGTTTGATTAAATTTAACTGAACAATGAAAATAACAATGAAAGCATCACTACTTGGATTAACACTTATAATCCTATCTTCTGTTTCTGGTTTCACACAGTGCAAAGAAGTAAAGTGGCCTGCCGATCCACAAGTAAGAGAAAAGGCCGAGGAGGCGGTTGCTCTGTATGGCGATGCACTAAAACAAAAAAATTATCGGGGTGCCGTTAAAAGCTTTCAATGGATGCTTACTACTGCACCCGATTGGAATACCCGTCTATACATAGATGGAACTGATATTTATAACAATCTTGCTGCCGTTGAAAAAGATCCTGTAAAGAAACAAGTGTTGATTGATTCGCTCCTTATGTTGTATGACATGCGCATCAAACAATGTGGCGATGAAGAAAATGTGCTAAACAGAAAAGCAATTTATGCTGCTACCTACAATGCCCAAAACAAAGCTAAAACTGCTGACGTGCTTGCCCTTTACGATAAGGTTTTTGAAATCAGTGGAAATAATGTTCTTGAAAACAACCTGATGACCTACATGCAGGTAATTCAATTGAATCATGCGCTTTTGAAAAACATGACGGATGATCAAATTTTGCAACGGTACGACAAGTTATCGGAAGTAATCGATGCCAAAATCAAAAAAGCTCAAACTGAAGTGAAGCAGGGCGATGTTGACAGACTTAAGAAAACAAAAAGTGCCATTGATGACATCTTGATAAAGATTGTAAAGGTGGATTGTGAATTTGTAAAAAATAATCTTGAACCTAAGTTCAATCAAAATCCTAAGGATCTTGTCTTAACGAAGAGAATATTCCAATTCATGACCACCGGTGGTTGCATCGAAGATCCACTTTGGTTAAAAACAGCAGAAATTATTCATAAGGAAAGCCCAGATTATGGTCTCGCGATTAACATGGCAAAAATTTATGCCAAGAATGGTAACATGGAAAAAGCAGAATCATTGGCAAATGAAGCCGTGGGATTAGCTTCAACTCCTGCCAATAAGGAGACCTCTAATATCTTTGTGGGCGACTTATTAACCCAAAAAGGAAGTAAATCTGCCGCACGCGAAGCCTATCGCAAAGCAGGCAAAGAAGGCCTTGAAAAAATTGGCGATTTGTATATGGGTTCCGGTAAAGATTGTGCTAAAGGGGTAAGCATGGCTGAAGATCGTTTGGTATACCTGGCTGCCTACGACATGTATGCTAAAGCCGGCAATGGCCAGAAAATGGCACAGGCTAAAGCTCAATTTCCCTCGGTAACAGAATTATTCGAGATAAACTGGAAAGAAGGTGAAACCAAATCACTTGCATGCTGGGTAGGCGAAACAGTTGTGTTGCGCACCCGTGGTAAAGAATAATAGTATCAAATTTCTTTATAGAGGGCTGGCTGCAAGGCCGGCCTTCTTTATTTTAAAATGAATTCAGAAAAATTGTTCAGCATTAAATCAAGCTATTTAATCTTGTCTCTTTTGGTTTCTTTCCTTTCAGGATGTAATCAAATTGAAACTGCCAAGCCGGTTATCTATGAAGGGCCGTTAAGCGAAGCCGAAGAGGTAACTATGTTCTACACGGAAAAAGAAATAGTGAAGGTGATGTTGAAGGCCGAGAAAATTTTTGAATTCCAAAATGGGGATCAGGAATTCCCCGAAGGAATCTACATTGAATTCTATGACGAGTTCGGAAAGAAAACATCTACCCTAAAAGCAAACAGCGCTTATTTTTTCAAAAACGAAAACAAATGGCGCGGACGAGGCGCTGTGGAAGTAATAAACATCGACAAGCAAGAGCAATTAAACACCGAGGAATTATTTTGGAAGCGGGACACAAAGAAAATATTCACCGATAAATTTGTGACTATCAAACTACAAAATGAAGTTATCTATGGCACCGGGTTAGAAGCTGATCAGGATTTGTCAAACTATCGGATCAAAAATCCGGAAGGTGAATTTGAAGTAGAGGGTTAATCTCAAAAATAAGAAATCAGGAAGAGCTTCTTGAATTATGAAATTGTTAGATATTATTATTCTTTCGCTAGCCGCATTTTTCGTAATCATAGGAATTTATGAAACGATGACCGTTGGTATTGGTCAGTCCTATTGGGAGGTGATGATGGCTGTGATGCTCTTTTTCATTTACACTTATCGAAAGTTAAAAAAGCAAGCCTAAGCAATATGGCCATATACCATTCCCAATAGTTGCGGGTACCAACTCCCTGTGGATCTGCTAACTAATTGACTACCAACTACTATCAATTTCAAGGAATATTAAAACTCTCCTTTGTCGAATTGATATAACGGGTTAAATTTGCGGTTCTTTAAACAAACCAGAAGGCTGGTTTTAGTGAAAGCCCTCAAAACAAGAATTTAATAGGTAAAACATATATAATTTTCTCTTATGGCATTGATAGGAACATTGAGGAACAAGATGACCAAGTGGGTTGTAGGTTTTGTAGCAATTGCAATAGCAGCCTTTGTATTAAATGATCTTTTTGGTAACGGAACTCGCTCGGTATTTGGAAATGAGAATACGGTTGGAAAAATTGGAGGCAGTACCATAACGCTTAAAGAATACCAGGACGCAATTCTGGAGCGTGAAAATAATTATGCTCTCAACTTCGGGCGTCAGCCTGGCGATCGCGAAAGACCGTTGTTGCAACAGCAAGCATGGGAATTATTGATTGCTAAAAAAGCGATTAAGCCTCAATTTGAAAAGGTAGGTATAGAAGTGACTCTTGATGAGACGTTAGATATGATCTGGGGTAAGAACATGGATGAAAATATAAAAAATTCATTTTTAGATTCAGCCGGAAATTTTGATCGAAAGGCTTTGTTAAGATACATCGAAGGAGTTGAGGGCCCTGCTCCTATTGAACCAAATGCACTTAATGCTTGGCAGCAAGGAAATTTTCGTTGGGTAACCTACAAAAATGAACTGTTGTTGGGCCGTGAGCGCATTAAATATGAAAACCTGTTACTGAAGACCAATTATGTTACGGTAGCCGAAGCAGAACGCGATTACCATACTCAAAATGACGTTGCTGAAGTTAAGTATCTCTATGTCCCCTATTTTGTGGTAAGTGATTCATCTATTTCTGTTTCTGATAGCAATCTGAAAGATTATTACAACCGCAACAAGGCAAAGTATAAAGCTGAACAGACCCGTAGCTTAAGCTATGTAACCTTCCCCATCGTAGCCTCTTCAGCCGATTCTGCGGAAATTCGTCTGGAATTGGAGAAAATTGCGAACGACTTCAAAACCGTAAAAGAAGATTCATTATTTGCAGCTGCAAATACAGAAGGAAAGGAACCTTTCACCAGATACACTGCTTCTTCATTACCAACATTTTTGGCTGATAAGAAAGATCAATTAACAATTGGTAATGTAATGGGCCCGTTTTTAGATGGCAATTCGTTCAAAGTTGTTAAGGTTGTAAAATCAGGAGTAGATACGATTGGTACTGCGAGGGCGAGCCACATATTATTTAAGTGGGATAATGAAACCGATGCAGCTAAAAAAATTGCCAAGGAAAAAGCTAGAAAAGTGCTAGCAGAAATTAAAGGGGGTGCCAGCTTTGCTGCGAAAGCGCGTGAGTTTGGTACAGATGGAACTGCTACCCGAGGCGGAGACCTGGGATCATTTTCTTCAGGTGGTATGGTGAAGCCTTTTGAACAAGCTGTTTTCTCAGCTAAAAAAACAGGTGTACTCAATGATGTTGTAGAAACACAGTTTGGCTATCATATTATTGATGTAACTGAAGTAGTTGATTATACTTCATATTCAGTTGCAACGATTGAGTTACAAATTTTGCCAAGTGACGAAACTCAAAATGATGCATTCTTAAAAGCGCAAAATTTTGCTATTGACTTATCCGGACTAGATGATTTCACGGATCGTGCTAAAAAGGAAAATTTAATAGTGATGACAGCCAATGATCTAAAAACAGCCGATCGTAGAATCAATACGTTAGGGGAAGCACGCACCATGGTGACATGGCTGTTCCGCGATGCAAAGATTGGTAAGGTATCAGATGTGTTTCCATTAGATTCGGATTATGTAGTAGCCATTATGACCGAAGAAACGAAGGAAGGAATTCGATCCTTTGAAGATGTGAAAGAAGAGATTGCGCCTGCCGTACGCAATGAAGTTAAAGGAAAAAAAATCATAGAAAAGTTAAAAAGCGAGACAGGCACGTTGGACGAATTAGCGAAGCTTTTTGGTACGGATGCAATTCTAGCTTCCTCCAGCGATTTGAAATTGAATTCTAATACATTACCAAGCGTAGGATTAGACCCTGTTGCCGTAGGTAAAATTTTCTCACTTGAAAATGGTAAACGATCTGAACCATTTGCTGGAGAAAATGGTGTGCTGGTGGCAGAGTTGCAGAACAAAACAATTGCGCCATCAGTGGGTGATTACAGCGTCTTTCGCAATCAATTACTTCAAGGGTTAAATGGCAAGTCAGCTTACGCAATTTCTGAGGCGCTGAAGGAAGGGGCCAATATTGTAGATAAGCGTTACAAGTTCTTTTAATAATCATTACCAGAGAATACAGGCGTCCTGAGCAATGGGTTCAGGACGCTTTTTATTTTACAATGTAATTTATGGACGAGCAGTGGTTTGATAATTTTAAGATTCAGTTAGATCAGTATTACGCCTGGCCGGCCCTTTATACATTTAAGTTTATTGTGCCAACCGGAAAAGAGAACGAGTTGAAAGCCCTGTTCCCCACCCATACGGCAACGGAAAGACCTTCCCGAAAGGGCAACTACACCAGTGTAACTGTTGAGGTAATGGCCCCAAACAGCGAAGCTGTTGTTGAATTTTATAAGGCCGCCACTAAAATTGAAGGAATCGTAGCCCTTTAAAACGATCTCAACTTAACAATAGCTTCGCTCTTTCTTCTAACTTTATCTCACCAATCAAACTGTTTGCTTATGTGGAAAGAAGAAAACAATCGGTTAAAGAAAACTTTCAAATTTAAAAACTTTACAGAAGCCTTCGGTTTTATGACCAAAGTGGCGTTGGTTGCTGAAAAAGCTGATCATCATCCGTTATGGACAAACGTTTATAACACGGTTAGCTTTGAACTAAGCACCCATGATGCAGGAGATGTTGTTACAGATAAAGATCGCGATCTGGCCAAAGCGATTGATCAATTGGTGTAACTGTGGAAGAAACAAAACCTTCATTATACCTGGTGCCCACTCCGATAGGCAACCTGCAAGATATTACGCTACGGGCATTAGAAGTCCTAAAATCGGTAGATACAATCTTAGCAGAAGACACCCGCACGTCTGGCTTCTTATTAAAGCATTATGAAATTTCAAAACCACTACAAAGCTTTCATATTTTTAACGAGCATAAAACATTGGCAGGATTGATTGCCCGTATGCAAGCCGGTGAAATCATGGCGCTTATTAGTGATGCAGGTACACCAGGTATTTCTGACCCAGGATTTTTATTAGTTCGTGAAACCCTAAAAGAAGGATTAAAGATTGACTGTTTGCCAGGAGCCACCGCACTTATTCCCGCATTGGTAAAATCGGGATTCCCAACGGATCGTTTTGCTTTCGAAGGTTTCTTACCGCACAAAAAAGGCAGGCAAACCATGCTTAAAAAGCTCAGCGAAGAAGTTCGTACAATAGTTCTTTATGAATCTCCACACAGGCTCGTTAAAACACTTGAACAGCTTGTTGAATTCTTTGGTCCCGAGCGGATGGTTTCCGTATCGCGTGAGTTGACCAAACTTCACGAGGAAACTAAGACCGGAGGTGCGACTGAAGTGTTAGCGCACTTTAAAAAGAAAGATGTTAAAGGTGAAATTGTGATCGTGATTGATGGCAAAAAGGAATAGTGGCACATGGAACCCGTGGGTCTTAGTGGCCCTTTCATTGGCGCTATTAGTCGCTGGGTGGCTGATGAGATCATTTCCTATACTCATTTTTGTGGGAATAGCTCCACTTTTTGCACTTAGCGATCATGCGAATACAAGTAAAAATCCGTGGAACCGGTTTGAGTTAATCCTTCTTACACTGGCTGTTGCGTTGTTTGCAGCAAATCTTTTTGATTTTTATTTACTCGTACTTGTTCTGACGCAAGCCATCTTACTCACCTTAACGTTTGTTGGCTATTCCTTTGCCTTTCAAAATTTAGGCTCACGATTAGGCAAGTTTACAATCATCTTTTTCTGGTTGGGTGTGGAGTATCTTTTTCTGGCACTGCCGTGGAAAGAACAAACTATCTTTCTGGCCGATGCGTTAAGACTCTACCCTGGTTGGACTAATTGGACCCAGTATATTGGCTATCTTGGGATTTCACTTTGGATTTTAGTAGTCAACCTAGTTTTTTATTTATTGTTTTTTCAAACTAAACCATTTCGGATGTACCTTTTTATTCTTGCCATTGGTTTAATCATACTCCCTCTACTCCTTTCTTACCAAATGGACACCCCAGGTGTAAATCGAATACAAATGATTTCGTTATACACACATGAATCAAATATATTAGATGCTCAAAACTTAAGGCAAGGTGAGGTGGCAGCAAAAACTTCGGCCTGGGTTTCTGTGTTAGTTGTTCTGCTATCTTTTGTTAACTATCAAACTCAGAGAAAATGAACTTAGCTGGATTGGAAAAAGACGTGATTTCATTGTGTGAAGAAGTAGGGGAGTTCATGAGCAAAGAGTCAGAAAATTTTGATCTTTCCAAAATTGAGCAAAAAGGAAGTTTCAGCAACCTGGTTTCGTATGTGGATAAAGAATCTGAAAAAAGATTAGTGGCTCGACTACGCGAACTACTCCCTGGCTCAGGTTTTTTAGCAGAAGAGGGAACCGAAACAAAGGGAACCAATGACTACCGATGGATTATTGATCCTTTGGATGGAACCACCAACTACTTACATGGCTTACCTATTTACGCCATTAGTATTGGCTTGCAGCGGAAAGACGACATGGTGTTGGGTATTGTTTATGATGTAAGTCAAAAGGACTGCTACCATGCCATCGAAAACAATCCAGCCTATTGCAATCAAAAGGAAATTAGAATTTCATCCATCAATAAGCTGGAAGAAAGTCTGTTGGCTACGGGATTCCCCTATTATCACTTGGATAAAAGGGAAAACTATCTGGAAATCATTAAAATATTTTTAGAAAGAACCCATGGCATTCGTAGGTTGGGAAGTGCTGCCATGGACCTGGCCTATGTAGCGTGTGGCAAACTGGAAGGATTTTTTGAATATAATCTTTCGCCCTGGGATGTGGCGGGTGGAACATTCATTGTTCAACAAGCAGGTGGAATGGTGACTGATTTTAAAGGGGGTGATAATTTTCTTCATGGCGGAGAGTTGTGTGCAGGCGGAAAGGTGCAGGGTGAGATGTTGCATCTCATACAAAAGCATTGGTACTGATATTTTTCGGACATTTGATTCCACAGTCTATAAAATCATTTATTATCCTTACTCACTTCGTAATGCATCCACCGGATTTGCCGTAGCCGCTCGAAGGGATCGATACGCTACAGTAATAATGGCAATTAAAAGGGTTGCTGTTAATCCAATCAAGAACACAGAAGGTCCTATTGATATCTTGTAGGCAAACTGATTAAGGTATTCATTTCCAAAATACCAGGCTACCGGTGTCGCTAAAACAAAACCAATAACTATCAGTTTTATAAATTCGCGCGAGAAAATAAACAGTATATTTTCAACGGAAGCACCTAATACTTTCCGTATTCCGATCTCTTTCGTTTTTTGATTTGCCATGAAAACAGTAAGGCCAAATAAACCAAGGCAACCAATAAAGATGGTCAGGGAAGTAAATCCAGTTAATAGAATAGATGTTTGTCTCTCATTTTCATAGAATTCACGAATCTGTTCATCCAAAAATTCATAAGAAAAAATATATTCGGGATAGGCCTTCTCCCATAATTGTTGAATTTGAGGAAGTGTTTGTTGAATAGACTGAGGATTCAATTTAACTGAAAGGGTTCTGTATCCGCGAATTCGGTTAAGCATGATAGTAGCCTCCAGTGGATCCTCCAAGGAAACAGTATGAAAATTCTTCACAACTCCTGAAACCGGAAGTGTTTTCCCCCACATTTGAATTTGTTTTCCAACGATCTCTTCTCCATCCATAAAACCTGCCACCTGGGCTAATCGCTCATTCACTAAAAAAGATTGCGCTGTGTCAGCATCAACAATCCCTTCACCTGCCACCAACTGCAATCCATATAAATCAAGGTAGTGTCCGTCTACTTCTTTTACTTGTGTACTATAGTCTTTATCATCTCCTTCCACTTTAAAGTTTGTGGAGGACACACTCCCCGAAGAGGGTGGCTTACTACTCAGGCTGGTCATTTCTACTCCGGCCACCGATACTAATTGATTTCGCAACGTACGCATCTTACTAACTCCATTTACTTCTCCTGGAATTTCCTGTTCGGGTATGGGCAAGATGATAATAGCATCTTTTTGGAATCCCAGATCTTTGTTTCTGATATAATCCATCTGACTGACCAACACAACAGTGCCAATGATTAAAAGTTGTGAGATAACAAATTGCATGACCACCAATGACCTTCGTAGATTAAAACCAGACACATGCGATGCTTGCACTTGGTTTTTCAATGCCCGAATGGGATTATAGCTGCTTACTACCAGAGCCGGATAAAATCCTGATACAAGCGAAACAACGATCAAGGAAGTAATCAGAAACAGCCAAAGGCCCGGATCACTGGCAAAATTAAGGGAAAGACTCAGGTCAAGGAAGGGGTTTATAAAGCTAAGTCCAATCTCGGCTAATACAACTGCCCCAATAATCGAGATTGCTGTAATCAACGTTGTTTCACCTAAAAACTGAACGACAAGGTGAGCACGCGAGCTGCCTAATGACTTACGAATGCCAACTTCTTTTGATCGTTTTACTGCTTCAGCTGTGGCAAGGTTAATAAAATTGATACACGCTGTGATTAATAAAAAGGCACCGATAATACTCAAGGATAGCAACATGGATTTGCTCACTGTGTTATAATTGTAATTACCAAAGCGCTCATCGAAATGGATCTCGTTAAAGGGTTGCATAACAAACGTGGTGTGATCCCTATTCTTAGTTTCGTCACCCAGATACTTTGTTACAAAAGCGGGGATACGTGCCTCCACATCTGCTATCGTGCTCCCCTTCTTTAAGGTAAAATAACATTGATCATCACTCCAGATGCCATTCCACCCATTTTCATCTTTCTTCTTTTTTATGGTGATGTATGAAGCTAACAAATCGAAAGGCAAATCTGTGTTAGGTGGGAAATCTTCCATAATGGCCGTTACCCGAAACTCCATATCATCATATATTAAAACTTGCCCAATAGCGTCTTCATTTCCAAAATACTTCAAGGCCGAACGTTGCGAAATAATTATTTCGTTGGGCTCGTCTAATCCTTTCTCAGGATTTCCTGTAAGTATCGCTCTGTCAAATACGTTGAAAATATTTGGCTGCGCATAGGCAACCCCTCGCTCTTCATTATATTTCTTCGGCTCCCCAAGCTCTTGTGGGATGACGATGAAACTACCGGCCCGGTAAGACACGAAGGTCACTTCCTCCGCTTCAGGAAATTCACTTTTAAAGGCTTCGGCAAAAACAGGATATACCCCTGCCGTATAATTTTTACCTTCATTTCCATCCGACTGAACATTTACACGGTACGTTCGGTGATAATTGGAATGATAGGTGTCAAAACTATTGTGATATCGAACAAGCAGAAATAATATCAAACTAGTGCCAAGGCCTAACGTAAGGCCACCAACGTTTAATAGTGTTGTACCTCGCTGACGTAATAAGTTTCGCCAAGCAGTTATAAAATAATTTTTTAGCATAGGTAATTATTTCTAATATTTCAAATCTATAATGATCATTCACTTTTCAGCGCGTCAACCGGATTGGCAATAGCAGCGCGCAAAGATCGATAGCCCACTGTTAAGAGCGTAATTCCAAGCGTGCTTAAAATTCCAATGGCAAAAACAACCCAGGTAATTTCAATCTTAAACGCAAAATCCTCAAGCCAAAGGTTCATGGCATACCAGGCTACCGGTGAGGCTAGTACAAATGCAATCAATACTAGTAAAACAAAGTCGCGGGAGAAAAGGGATACAATATGACTAACCGAAGCTCCCAATGTTTTTCGAATAGCAATTTCCTTTGTTTTTTGCTGCGCCATAAAGGAGGCTAATCCATACAATCCAAGACATCCAATAAAAATGGCGATACCAGCAAATACTTCAAACAATCCAACCATGCGTTCCTGCTCACGATACAAACGGCCCACATAGTCATCTAAAAAAGTATATTGAAATAAGTACTCAGGATATAGTTGCGTCCAGGCTTCTTCAATATTTTTAATTGCTGTTGCTGTATTCGTAGTGCTAATTTTAATTCCGGCATCATAATAATAATTAAAGGGAAGTAACACCACAGGTTCAATGTTATACTTCAGTGATGCAGTATGGAAATTCTTCACAACTCCTATTACCGGGCCTGACGTGTCATTAAATCCAATGGTAATATTTTTACCAATAATTTCCTTGGGAGAACTAAAACCGAGCAGGTGCACAACTTCCTCATTAATTACATACGACCATTGACGCTCTTGCCTGCTGAGATTAGCAAGTTTCTCATCACTTTCCAAAAACCAGCGGCCTTCAAGCAGTTCAAGGCCATACACCTCCAAATAATTTATGTCTGCCAGTTTTAGGCTTATTGAATATCGGTCGATCTCACCTCTATCCGTGAGATACATCCCCGTTCCAAACTGATTATCAGCGATTGGTGCCCCCAACGAAAAAGAGACACCCATCACACTAGGATCCGCTTGCAACTTGCTTCGCAATGCTGATAACTTACTAATGTCGTTATCAGGGATATCTACATTGATCACTGCATCTTTCGCAAACCCAAGAGAAGACTCTCGAAAAAATGAAAGTTGACTTGAAACTACCAGCGTACAAATGATTAACACCTGAGCAATAAAAAATTGGGTTACAACCAAGACTTTCCTTAACGATACTGCCGAGTTATCATGGTTGGTAAGTCTGCTCTTCAAAGCCTTTACCGGATTAAATCTGGAGAGCACCAAGGCCGGATAAAATCCAGAGAACAAGGCTGTAAAGAATACAATCCCGATAAGGAAAAGAATTAATTGAGGATTACTGAGTAAATTCAGTTGCACCTCACGTTCCAAAAAATTTCCAATAAGGGGTGCTATCCATTCTGCAATTCCCACAGAAATAATTGCGGCACAAAAAGTAAGCAAGAATGCTTCACTAAGATATTGAATCGTAAGTTGAGACTGCTGCGCGCCTAATGTTTTCCTCACACCTACTTCTTTCGATTTATGAACGGAAAGTGCAGTTGATAAATTGATGAAGTTTACACAAGCCACTAATAAAATGAAAGCTCCAATAAATGCAAGTATGATTAACGTGGATGATGACGTGGAAGTGGTTCCCGGATTTTCGCTGAACTCTGTATCAAAATGAATTTCAGATAGAGGTTGCAACAAATAGGTTTGCCTTGCTGCCTCTTCCGGTTGGTAATACTTTTTAACCAATGTCAACAGCTTTTGTTCCATGGACTTCTGTGTCTCTGTAGAGGGCAATACGATATATGTATACCCTGATGAATTTAAGCCCCACTGATCCATTGAAAATCCAAGAAAATCTTTACCTACATCAGGTGTTAGCGTGGCCCATGATGCAATCATATTCACTTTTATGTGAGTAGGCGTTTTGGGCATCCGTAAAATCCCGGCTATTTCAAGTTCCAACAAGTTGTCAAGTTTGATTGTCTTTGCATCCTTATCTAACAGTTTTTGCGCAAACTCTTCGGTAAGAAAAACCTTTCCAGGATCGGCCAAATCCTTTTTAGGATTTCCTGATAACACTTCAATGTCAAAGACATTGAAAAAAGCAGGATCAGCAAAAGCGATGTTTTCAACCCTGCTCTTTTCATCACCCATGGTCATTAATGATTGCTCCTGATAATGAAACTGAGTTGAAACAAGATCAGGAAAGTCATTTTTTAAGGCTTGGCCGAGTGGGTAAGGGGTAATGGTAGTCTTCTCAATGCCCGAGGCATCCTTAGTTTCCCGTACAATCCGATAGATATTTTCTGATTGTTCAAATGCTTTATCAAAGCTTAGTTCTTGCTTTATAATTAAGAAAATAATAATGCACGTAGTGATCCCCAAGGCAAGGCCAGCCACATTAATAAATGTGTAACTCTTATTTCGAAGCAGATTGCGGAATGCAATAATAAAGTAGTTCTTAATCATGACGGACTAATTAATTCACAGCGGGAAAGTCAAGTATAATGCCAACGAAAAACAACTGAATTGCTTGAATTTAAGCTGCTTTTCAAATTCGGCTCCGTTCAATAACGCTCGCAAACGTCCGCGTTCGGACGTTATTAGATGCCTATCCTTGAAGGAATTAGATAAGATGCTTACCTTTGACCTATGGTTCAGCAAATTATTATCGTTTCACTTTTTGCGGGTGCCGCCTTCTATGTTGGAAGATTAGCATACCGTTCCTTTACTGCAAAAAATGCTTGTGAATCAGGCTGTTCGAAATGTGGAGTACTGGATTTAGAAAAGATTGAAAGAGAGCTAAAAACAAAAGGGATTTAAGCTAAGCCCAAATCTGAGTGCCCTCTGTACAATTGCGGCACATTTCTATTTCATCCCTCGATCGTAAAATAGAAGCCCGAAATGAATTATAATTTTCACTCTGCCAGATTTCTTTAAAGGATTGTTCTTTCAAATCACCCATTACATAATGAGCATCTTTATCAAAACAGCACGGAACTACTTTTCCATCCCATGTGATCACGCAACTTTGCCACATCTTCCAACAATGACTGAGCAATTCATTCTTAATTGAATACGATCCATCTTTCTGCTTCTTGTATCGCGAATATTTATCAATCGTAGGAATCAAATCAGAACCGTTTTTATAATCATAGATCTGAGCCGTCTTTAACGCAACATGGTCAACCCCAATTTCTTTTGCTAATTTGTGAACAGCATCAATCTGATGCTCATTGGGTTTCACCACTAAAAACTGAAAAACAATAAAGGGAGTTAGCGATTTCAATTCCTTCTTAAGCCGAACAATATTTTTTGCTCCTTCAATTACTTTATCCAGCTTACCCCCCACCCGATACGCTTCATACGTTTCTTGCGAGGTTCCATCGATTGAAATAATGAGACGATCTAGTCCAGACTCAATGGTTCGCTTTGCCATTTCTTCATTTAAATAATGAGCATTTGTCGATGTAGCTGTATAGATTTTTCGGGAAGAAGCATACGTCACCAAATCCAAAAACTGAGGGTGCAGGTAGGGCTCGCCTTGAAAATAAAAAGTGAGATAAGAAAGCGTTACAGCCAGTTGATCAATTGTGTTCTTAAACAAATCTGCTTGCAACATTCCTGTTGGCCGCGTAAAGGAACGTAATCCAGAAGGGCATTCAGGACAGCGAAGGTTACAGGATGTTGTGGGCTCTATTGCTATGCTCATCGGCATAGCCCAATGATTTGCTTTGCCCATTAAGCGAGAATAATGATAACTGGACAAAACTTTTGAGGCATTGATTATCCGTGCAGGAGTTGCTTTCTTTATCAGATTCAATGTATCGTTCAGATTTCCAATCATAGTCAAAATCAAAATTACCGTTTCGAGTTCGATTGTCTATCTTTCGCAACATTTATTTACCAATGAAAAGATTGATTATAGCCTTACTTGTGTTTTGTGGAACACAAAGTTATTCTCAGCCAATGCACTTATCTGAAAAGGCAGAAATTTCGATTATAACCTGCGGGCCAAGTTATAAAGAGGTTTATAGTGCATTTGGGCATAGTGCTATTCGCGTTGTAGATCCTGAATTTGGATTCGATTATGCGTTCAACTATGGTGTATTTGATTTCGATAAACCCAACTTCTATTTAAACTTTGCCAAAGGGCGTAACTACTATTTACTAGCTGTATATGATTATGCGAATTTTGAGTGGCCTTACGTTCGTGATAATCGGTTTGTGCATGAGCAAGTGTTGAACTTAACTCAATCACAAAAGGAAAAAGTATTTTCCTTTCTTCTCTGGAATGCTAAACCGGAAAACAGAACCTATCGATACGACTATTATCAAGACAACTGCGCTACCAAAATCCGAGATGTACTAGTTGAACAATTAGGAAGCGATATAACAATCGACAGTTCTTTTCTTGCCCCCACCCATTCATTCAGACAAAAGACTGACGAATATCTTGACCAATTACCGTGGGGTGATTTGGGAATTGATATCTGCCTTGGGCTTCCCATCGACAGAACCATGAGCGCTCGTGAGTACATGTTTTTGCCAGACTATATAGAAGCATTTGTAGATCACACAACTATTAAATCAGATAGTGCAATTATCTCGCTGGTAAAAGAAAAGAGAATCATTAATCAAGATACTCAAGAGCAATCTAAGATTTCTTTTGTGCATCCATGGATTGCCGGAAGTGGATTACTTTTAATTGTTGCTTTTCTTTCCTGGTATGATTGGCGAAGAAAAAAAATAAGCAAATGGCTAGACGTATTATTATTTGGAGTGATTGGCTTAATCGGGCTGCTCTTGATTACGCTTTGGTTATTTACCGATCATCATGATGCCGCGCGCAATTTCAATCTGGTGTGGGCGTTCCCATTTCATTTCTTTGCAGCCATTCTTACCCTTAAAAAGAATCGGCCACACTTATTAACAAAATATTTTAAAGTAACTAGTATTATGCTTGGAGCAACATTACTTTTTTGGTGGCTGATTCCCCAGCAACTTAACGTGTTTCTTATTCCGGTAGTTGTAGCATTACTAGTAAGAGCTGTGTTGTTCTCAACTCTATTTAAAAAGTCAACTGAATAAATTACATGTGAATGGGCCTGTTTGCAGTCGCTGCTAGACAAGCTTCTTTCACGGCCTCCATATAAGTTGGATGTGCATGTGATATTCTGGCGATATCTTCCGCAGAAGCGCGGAATTCCATCGCAGTAACTCCTGCAGCAATCATATCGGCAGCACGGGCACCAATAATATGAATTCCTAAAATTTCATCGGTTGCTTTATCGGCAAGCACTTTTACTAATCCATCCAAATCCATTGACGCACGAGCACGGCCCAATGCTTTGTATGGAAAACTGCCAGTCTTGTAGGCACGACCCTGTTCCTTTAATTGTTCTTCCGTATACCCCACACTGGCAACTTCTGGCCACGTATAAACTACTCCCGGTATCAGTAAGTAATTAATATGCGGCTTTTGTCCTGCTAATTGTTCAGCAACCAACACTCCCTCCTCCTCTGCTTTGTGCGCCAACATAGCTCCGCGCACTACATCCCCAATTGCATAAATGTTATCAACTTTCGTCTTTAAATGATCATCAACCGGAATTTTTCCTTTATCCAAATCGATACCAATTTTCTCCAAACCAAGTCCATCCGTATATGGCCTGCGGCCGATGCTTACTAAACAATAATCGCCTTTAAGATCAACTGCATTTCCCCCAGCCTTTGGCTCTGCTTTTAAAAGCACCTCTTTTCCCTTTACTTCAACGGAAGTTACTTTATGACCCAAGTATAATTCCATCCCAAGTTTCTTTGCCACTTTGGTAAGTTCCTTGCCCATTGTTCCATCCATGGTTGGGATCAGGTTATCTAAAAACTCAACTACAGTAACTTTCGAACCGATGCGCGCATATACAGAACCAAGTTCCATCCCAATCACTCCGCCACCAATAACAATCAAGTGTTTTGGAATTTCCTTTAATTCTAGAGCCTCCGTACTTGAAATAATTCTTTTCTTATCGAAGGGGGCAAAAGGAAGAGGTGTAGGTTTTGAACCGGTTGCAATAATCACTTTCTCCGTAGTAATCTGTGATTCTTTTCCTTCCTTACTGGTAATCTTAATCGTGTTCTTATCAACAAACGAACCCACTCCGGTAAGTACTTCAATTTTATTTTTCTTCATCAAGTAGGCAATCCCATCTACATTCGATTTAACAACGCCTGCCTTCCGCTTGATCATTTGTGCGATATTGGCTTTGGGTTCGCTAATGTCTATACCATGCTCTTTAAATGTATGCGCAGCATTGTGAAAATGTTCGGAAGAATCGAGTAATGCTTTCGATGGAATGCAACCCACATTCAAACAGGTACCGCCCAGCGTATCATATTTTTCAATGAGCGCTGTTTTAAAGCCAAGTTGTGCGCAACGAATTGCGGCTACATATCCTCCGGGGCCCGAACCAATTACTGTGACGTTGTATTGCATACTAATATGATTTCAAATTCAAAATTTCACTTCTACTAAACTCCTAAAATCAATCTTCCCGGATCTTCCAACAATTCCTTCACTCTTACAAGGAAGCTCACTGACTCGCGACCATCAACAATGCGATGATCGTATGAAAGTGCGAGGTACATGATTGGGCGAACAACAATTTCTCCTTTTTGTACAACCGCACGTTCAACAATATTGTGCATTCCCAGAATGGCAGATTGGGGTGGATTTAAAATTGGCGTTGAAAGCATGGAGCCAAACACACCGCCATTGGTTATTGAAAATGTTCCACCTTGCATTTCATCAATTGAAAGTTTTCCATCACGACCTTTGGTTGCCAAGCGAACTACCTCAGCTTCAATTTGATCAAACGAAAGTGACTCGGCATTTCTAATAACCGGTACAACCAATCCACGGGGAGTTGAAACGGCAATAGAAACATCACAATAATCATGGAACAAAACTTCATCTCCATTTAACTGTGCATTTACTGCCGGGAATTCTTTCAACGCAACACAAACCGCTTTGGTAAAGAATGACATAAAGCCAAGTCCGACCCCGTACTTTTCCTTGAATTTATCTTTGTATCGCGAACGTAAATCCATGACAGGTTTCATATCCACCTCGTTAAAGGTTGTAAGCATCGCTGTCTCATTCTTAACTGAAACCAAACGTCTCGCTATTGTTTTACGCAACGAACTCATCTTTTCAGCATGCTTTTCACGGCCTCCGCCTGAAGTAATAACAGGAGGTGTGGAGGCACTTGCTGATTTTGGTGATTCCGATTTTGCTGCAGATGCCTTAGCCTTTTCTGCATCTTCCTTAGTAATGCGTCCGCCTACGCCTGATCCAGAAACTTGTGACGATGAAATTCCTTTTTCATCCAAAATTTTTGCAGCTGCGGGTGAGGGATGTCCGGAAGCATAGGATTTATCACCTGTTGCAGCAGGCATCTCTGTTGGCTTGGTAGATGCTGGAGCTCCACCTTCCATCACTTCAATTTTACAAATCAATCCTCCAATTGGTAATGTTGTTTTTTCTTTTGCTACAATTCGTAAAATTCCATTTGCCTCTGCCGGTAATTCAAAGGTTGCTTTATCTGATTCAACTTCAGCTATAATCTCATCAAGCTTTACAAAGTCGCCCTCTTTTTTCAACCAGGTTGAAATAGTAACTTCCGTTATTGACTCACCCACCGCAGGCACCTTCATTTCTTTCACGACTCCAGTTGATTTCGGGGCTTCTGATTTTGACTCCGCTGGTTTTGATTCATGTTTAGTGGGTTGTGCTTCAACTTTACCGGCAGCTCCGGCTCCAGACTCATCAATCTCACAAATCAATTGTCCAATAGGAACCGTATCACCCGCCTGCTTTATTATTTTTAGTTTGCCGGCTTGTGGAGCAGTGAGTTCAAAGGTCGCCTTATCCGATTCGAGCTCGGCTATTATTTCATCCATTTTTACAACATCGCCATCTTTCTTAAGCCAATTAGCAATGGTAACCTCAGTTATCGATTCGCCAACGGTAGGTACTTTTACTTGTGCCATGTAACTATTTTTTTTGAGGTTAATTAAATTTCAAAAGCCTGATTAACAATTTTCTCTTGTTCTATTTTATGAATCTTCGAATAGCCTGTTGCTGGTGACGCGCTTGACTTGCGAGCGCCCAATTGAATTTCGGCATCGGGCAACATGCGCTTAATGAACGACCAGTAACCCATATTCTTAGGCTCTTCCTGAATCCAAAGGAGTTTAGCGCCTTTATATTTCTTAATGATTTTGTTTAATTGTTTATCCGGGAAAGGATAGAGTTGCTCAATTCGAACAATCGCTGCGTCTTTAATTTTTTTCTTTTGTTGAACTTCTTGCAAGTCGTAGAATATTTTACCGGTACAAAGAATTATCCGCTTCACATCTTTTGCCTGAACTGTTGGATCGTCAATCAATTCGGTAAATGCCCCGGAAGTAAATTCACTGATTGGCGAGGCAACTAATGGATTTCGCAAAAGCGATTTGGGTGAAAACACAATACACGGCTTCCTGAATTCCCATGCCACTTGTCTGCGCAACAAATGAAAAAAGTTGGAAGCAGTCGTAACATTAGCTACAACCATATTATACTCTGCAGCTTGTTGTAAAAACCGTTCCGGTCGCGCGCTTGAATGCTCTGGTCCCTGTCCTTCATATCCGTGGGGCAACAACATTACAAGTCCATTCATCCGTTGCCATTTCGACTCGGCACTGGAGATAAACTGATCAATAATAGTTTGCGCTCCATTAACAAAATCTCCAAACTGCGCTTCCCATAATACAAGTGCATAAGGAGTAGCCATGGAATAACCATACTCAAAACCAAGTACGCCAAATTCGGATAACAGTGAATTGAAAATTGAAAAGCGTGCCTGATCTTTGTCAACATTAGCTAACCCTGAATAGGCTTCATTTGTATTGGCATCCCAGAAATATGCATGCCTGTGTGAAAACGTACCTCGCTTCACATCCTGACCTGACATACGCACCGGAACTTTTTCTGCTACCAATGAACCATACGCCAGCAATTCTGCTTCGGCCCACCCCAACACTTTATCATCGAAGAAAGCAGCCTTTCTATCTTTGATAAGTTTTTCAATCTGCTTTAATGGTTTAAAGCCTTCCGGGATAGTAGTTAATGCTTTTCCAACCTTATCAACCAACGATTGACTAATTGCGGTTTTTGGAGATTGGTCAAAATCTTCCGGCTTTGCCCTTCGCAGTTGTTCCCACTCTTCCTCAATCTTCTGCGGCTTGTAGGGAAGTGGCTTTTGTTTCACTTCATTTAATCGATCTTGTAGTTGATTTCGGAAGTTTTTGTCCATCTCATCCGCCAAGGAGGAGTCAACTCCTTTTTCAACCAATTGCTTCACATAAATTTCCCGAGGGTTCGGATGCTTGGCAATGATGTTATATAATTTCGGCTGTGTGAATTTAGGTTCGTCACTTTCGTTATGACCATGCCTTCTATAACAAAGCAAGTCAATGAAAATATCTTTACTGAATTTTTGACGATACTCAACAGCCAGGTTAGCACAGAACGTTACGGCCTCGGCATCATCACCATTTACATGGAGCACCGGTGCATCTACAATTTTAGAAACATCGGTACAATAAATGGCAGAGCGCGCATCATCAAAATCGGTAGTAAATCCAACCTGATTGTTAATTACAAAATGAATTGTTCCACCAGTTGTGTAGCCAGGCAATTCTGACATTTGCACGACCTCATACACGATACCTTGGCCAGCCAAGGCAGCATCCCCATGAATGAGAATGGCCATGGCCTTTTTAAGATCTCCTTTATATTCATCGTCAATCTGACCCCGTGTATATCCAATCACCAACGGATCAACGGCCTCCAGGTGTGATGGATTTGGCGTTAGCTTTACGTAGATTTTTTTTCCTGAAGGTGTGCTGATATGACTGGCGTATCCCAGGTGATATTTAACATCACCATCACCCATCGTTAAATCAGGATTTACATTTCCTTCAAACTCTGTAAAAATTTGTTCGTATGTTTTTCCTAAAATATTTGAAAGCACATTTAACCTACCCCGGTGTGCCATGCCAATCACAACTTCCTTTACATCCAGCTCAGCTGATTTGTTAATGATTGCGTCCAATGCCGGAATTGTGTTCTCGCCACCTTCTAACGAAAATCTTTTCTGACCTAAAAACTTGGTGTGAAGAAAATTCTCAAATACAACGGCCTCATTGAGCTTTGAGAGAATTCGTTTCTTCTCATCTAAGTTAGGATTGTATTCATAGTATTCACGTTCAATTTTATGGTGCAACCACGCGCGGATATCATCGTTTCGAATAAAATTATATTCAAAGCCGATAGGCCCAAGATAGAGCATCTTAAGCTTATCAATAATTTTACGTAAGCTCGATTTTGGCATCCCTATTTCAGCAGCCACATCAAACTCAGTATCCAAATCGGCATCGGTAAGGCCAACTTTAGTATGGTCAAGATTGATATTGTGGTTTCTTCTCTCCCGTACCGGATTCGTTTTTGATTTTAAGTGCCCAAATGAGCGGTATTGAAAAATGAGGTTTCGAACCTGAGTTTCTTTAATCGAATGTGAATCATTTCCCGGAGCTGAGGTTCCATTTTCACCATAGCGTTGTTGCGAGAAATCGTAACCTTCAAAGAATTTCTGCCAGGTTGCGTCTACCGAAGTGGGGTCGCTTTTATAATTTTGGTATAGTTGATCCAAATACCCAACGTCTGCATGAGAGATGTAAGAAAACTTATCCATGTTTTTTTTATAAGGGAACCAAATGTAAAGAGCGATGATAAAATATGAAAACTTAATAAGCGCTTATTCAAATATAATAGATAGTGAGACACTTACGCATTTATTTAGTTATCCAATTGGTAAAATCACAAAATAGCCTACCTTTGCAGTCCTTTAAAAACGGACGTGTTCCAACATTAAAAACGTAACAAAATGGCTGTAAAAATTAGATTGGCCCGAAGAGGCCGCAAGAAATTGGCTCTTTATGATGTGGTGGTTGCTGATGCCAGATCACCTCGTGATGGAAAATTCATTGAAAAAATTGGTACTTATAACCCTGCCACCGTGCCGGCATCTATCGTTTTGGATGATGTTAAGGCATTTGATTGGTTAATGAAGGGAGCTCAACCTTCAGATACTGTTCGTGCCATGCTATCATATCGTGGTGTAATGCTGAAAAGACACCTTCAAATTGGTGTTGGAAAAGGCGCAATTACGCAAGAAGTGGCTGATTCAAAGTTAGCCGATTGGCTAAAAGCAAAGGAAACCAAAATTCAATCTAAGATTGAAGGCCTTTCAACTGCAAAACAATCTGCTGCCAAAGCACGCAAGGAGGCAGAAACTAAAGTAAAAGAAGCTCGCGCTGAAGCTCTTCGTAAGAAGGCAGAAGTAGCAGCTGCTGGTCCCGTTGTGGAAGCTGCGCCTGCCGAAGGTGAAGCACCAGCAGAAACGGAGGCTACTGAGCCACAGGCATAAAGCTTTCAAAACACTATTTTAAAATGCCAGTACAAGTTGTATTGGCATTTTTATTTCATCTAAGTTCGACTTGCCAAATGGAAAGATCCACATGTTTTAAAATTGGATATGTAGCCAAAACACATGGCCTGAAAGGTGAAGTTACAATTATGTATACCGATGTGGCCAATTTAGAATCCGTCAAATCTGTATTCATTGAAGTAAGGAATGATTTGGTTCCTTACTTCATTGAACATGTTTCCAGTCGGAAGGATAAAGCGTTCATAAAATTTGAAGACGTCAACACCTTGGAGGCAGCCACGATGCTGAAGGGATCCAGTATTTATCTCGATAAATCGCAAAGACCAAAGCTCAAGCGGGGCGAGTTTTATGATGATGAAGTAATTGATTTTACTGTTGAAGACGAAGATTTGGGCCTCTTGGGTGCAGTCAAAGAAGTTGCACAATCCGGCCCTAACCGACTTCTCTCTTTGGATTACCTGGGTAAGGAGGTACTAATCCCCATTAATGGACCATTCATTCTATCCATAAATAAAACCAAAAAGAAAATCATCGTTCTCTTACCGGATGGGTTTCTTGATCTGTAGCTATTCTACAAATCGAAACGTAATTTTAATTGGTTATGCGCATTGATATAATTACTTGCCTTCCTCGCCTGCTAGAAAGTCCTTTTTCTGATTCTATTTTAAAACGGGCTCAGGAGAAAGGGATTGTAACGGTTCAGATTCATGACTTGAGGAGTCACTCAACAAACAAGCACCGTGCAACTGATGATTATGCCTTTGGGGGTGGTGCCGGCATGGTTATGATGATTGAACCGATCGATAACTGCATCACCCAATTAAAGTCGGAGCGGTCTTATGATGAGGTGCTTTACATGAGCCCTGATGGCGAGCTTTTCTCCCAGGCCCTGGCCAATGAACTAAGCTTGAAGGGGAATCTGATTTTACTTTGCGGACATTATAAAGGCGTGGATGAACGTGTGCGTGAACATCTGATCACACGCGAAATTAGCATTGGCGATTATGTTTTATCGGGTGGCGAATTAGCCGCAGCAGTAGTTTCAGACGCTATTATTCGCCTCATTCCGGGCGTACTTTCAGATGAAAGTTCAGCCCTTACAGATTCTTTCCAGGATGGCTTGATTGCACCCCCGGTCTACACTCGCCCTGCAGAATACAAGGGATGGAAAATACCAGAAGTGCTGACTTCTGGACATGAGGCTAAAATTGCAGATTGGCGACACGAAAAATCAGTTGAAAGAACAAAAAAACGCAGGCCTGGATACCTTGAAGAGTAAAGTCAAAAAATCTTCCTGCTGAATCTCTTAATTCTGCCTTTTACCCCTATATTTGCAGTCCATTTTAAAAAAACCGAGCGTCATGGCCGATTTAATAAAAGAAGTTGAGAAAGAATTTGCTGTAAGAAGAGCAGATATGCCTGAATTCAAGTCAGGAGATACAATAAATGTGCATGTTAAAATCCGTGAGGGTGCCAAGGAAAGAATTCAGCAATTCCAGGGAGTTGTTCTTTACCGCAGAGGAAAAGGAACCAATGGCGAGAGCTTTTCGGTAAGAAAAGTTTCTAATGGCGTTGGAGTTGAGCGTATTTTCCCAATTCTAAGCCCAACGATTGAAAAAATTGAGTTTGTGAGAGCTGGTAAGGTTCGAAGGGCTAAATTATTCTATTTGAAAGGTCGTCAGGGAAAATCAGCCCGGATTAAGGAAAAATTAGCGACTACCAAGCAAGCCTAAGATTTCTAGTAAATCATTATCAAAAACCCGCTTCCTGATTACTTGGAGCGGGTTTTTTATTGTCTCTATATCTTACATTGGATTGTAGAAAAGGGCTTATAACCCTATATTTGGCGCTCACTTCAAACGAAACTATGTCTAAAAACAATGTAAGTTCATTACTGGGTAAAGACGCTGAATCGCTCCTTACACACAAAAGCAAAACTATTTCGAAAGAACAGCTTCATTTACCAGGTCCCGATTTCGTGGATCGTGTTTTTTCTATTTCAAACAGAAATACTCAAACCATACGAAGCATTCAAACACTTTTCGATCATGGCCGCTTGGGCGGAACCGGGTTCCTTTCCATACTACCCATCGACCAGGGGATTGAACACAGTGCCGGAGCTTCGTTTGCAAAAAATCCGATTTACTTCGATCCTGAAAATATTATCAAGCTTGCTATTGAAGGTGAGTGCAATGCAGTGGCCACTACGTTTGGCGGCTTGGCCATGATGTCGCGCAAGTATGCTCATAAAATTCCCTTCATTGTAAAGATTAATCACAACGAGTTGTTAACATACCCAAACAAGGCTGATCAAATTATGTTCGGCTCGGTGGAAGATGCATGGAACCTGGGCGCTGTTGCAGTCGGTGCAACTATATATTTCGGATCGGATAACTCGACCCGCCAAATACAGGAAGTAGCAGCTGCTTTTGAACGTGCCCATGAATTAGGAATGGCAACCATTTTATGGTGCTATACTCGCAATTCTGCCTTCAAAAAAGATGGAATTGATTATCACGTTTCCGCTGACTTAACCGGTCAGGCCAATCATTTAGGTGTTACTATCCAGGCGGATATTATCAAGCAAAAACTTGCCGAAAATAATGGTGGCTATAAAGCGTTGAATACAGGGGGCAGCAGTTATGGAAAATTAGATGAAAAAATCTATACAGAATTAACCTCCGACCATCCCATTGACTTATGTCGTTATCAGGTTGCTAATTGCTACATGGGTCGTGCGGGACTTATTAATTCAGGTGGAGACTCAAAAGGAGCAAGCGATATGGCCGATGCCGTTCGTACTGCGGTGATTAACAAACGTGCCGGTGGCATGGGATTAATCTCAGGACGTAAAGCATTTCAACGCCCGATAAAAGAAGGTGTGGAAATATTACAAGCTATTCAGGATGTATATCTTGATAAGACCATTGACATAGCATAACTAATTTGAGAATTTGAAGATGTTGTTAATTTGATGATTACTCTTCCTGTTTTTACCCTTTTCAAATCACTTAAATCAACAATTAAAATATGCCCTGGTTTAAACGCACCGACAAAGGAATCTTAACCCCTACCGAAGCAAAGCGCGAGGTGCCCGATGGGTTATGGTTTAAATCGCCTGCCGGAAAGATTGTTCATACCCGTGAATTAAAAAACAATGCTTTCGTAGTTCCCGAAGAAGAGTATCACGTAAAGATTGGATCGCAAGAATATTTCGAAATTCTATTTGACAACAACGAGTTTACTGAGTTGGACACCCATATGGAATCGGCCGATCCACTTAAGTTTACTGATACCAAGGCGTATCCAAAAAGAATAAAAGAATCGCAAGCGAAAACAAACCTGAAAGATGCCGTGCGTACCGCGTATGGTAAAATGGGTGGCATAGATATAACCATTGCATGCATGGACTTTAGCTTTATTGGTGGGTCCATGGGTTCTGTAGTGGGAGAAAAAATAGCCCGTGCAATGGAGCACAGTCTTAACACTAGGAAACCCATGCTCATGATTTCGCGCTCGGGCGGAGCACGCATGATGGAGGCTGGGTTATCGCTGATGCAAATGGCCAAAACCGCGGCCAAAATTGCATTACTTGATGAAGCGAAGATCCCCTATATTTCATTGCTTACCGATCCTACCACCGGAGGCGTTACTGCATCGTATGCAATGCTTGGCGATTTCAATATTGCAGAACCCAATGCGTTAATTGGTTTTGCAGGTCCGCGCGTCATCCGCGAAACTATTGGAAAAGATTTACCACAAGGATTTCAAAGCTCAGAGTTTGTGTTGGATCATGGCTTTCTTGATTTTATTATCGATCGCAGGAATCTAAAAAACAGGCTCACTACTTTATTGAAGATGCTTCAGTAAAGAAGACAATCTTCCGGACCCTAATTTGGTTCGGTCGCGACATGCAGGAGGGTTAACAAAAGCCCACTCATTTCAAATCCCAATCTGTAGTATCCCCGTTTGGTTTGGTAACCAACTCACTACTATTTTACTCTCAGCTTCAGTGCGTGCGCATCTGTAATGGGCTATGGCTACCCTAATAGAGTTGATCTAATGCCACCTTATCTTTAACACATTAGGATCAGGAAGTAAGAAAAAAAAGCCCCGATAAAATCGGGGCCTTTCAATTTAATAAAGATTGGGTCTACCTATTAGTTGCAACTTCCACTCGGGGAAGTTGTTAGAGTGGTAGGCCATGTCTTTGAATCCGATCTTGTGAGTGTTGTTGTACCTCCATCACCATACGTATTTACCCATTTAATGGTAAGTACGGTGGAAGTTACACTCATTACTGTTATTGTATAAGAATCTCCATACTGATCTGTTCCCTTAATGGATAAGAAATCACATGCATCACTCAATCTGAGCGATCCTAAAGCTGGAGAATCTCCATAGGCAGCCGCGAATACTCCAAAAGAAAAATCAGTTAATGTGTAACTGCCCTCAGAACCTTCAGTTGCCGTTCCCGAACCTGTTGGGTTACCAGCGAATGGAGCGCCTGCGCGGAACATAGAGGTTGTTGAGTAGTTATAGGTTCCTCCTAAATTAGAATCACACACAACACCCCAGGCATACTTACAATTGGAACCTGGAAATTCGTTACAAACACTGGGAGACCATGAATCAAACTTTCGGCCATCCGCTGTATACACAATCCACTTTAGCGAAAACACATCGCCTGCCAAAAAGGGACTGGATGGAGTTCGTGCCGGTTTCAACGTGTTACTGAACACATCCACTTCGGTTCCGCAATAATTATACTTGTTGTTCTTGTACAACTGGTACACATCATTTTGCGTAATTGTAACGCCCACATCAGCCCTGTTAGCGGGTACTGCAGCGCCTTCAATAGTTTTAAACAACTTTCCTGCTGAGCCACCATGCTTAGCCAATGCCGGATTGTTATCTACATCCACGTACCCTTCATCGAAGGTTAAAAAGAACTCAATCTTTGTTACCGTATTTGCTCCATCAATGGAAATCCAACGGAAGTTAAGATTCAGTGGAGTAGCCGGTGACCCGTTTACAAAACTTGCAGAAGATCCTGTTTGTCTTGTCGCATACGTGTTCACTCCTGTCTCCCAGTCTGGCACTATCTGCAGGCTGTCATCCTTACAGGAAATAAAGCCGATTAGCAGACCAGCGCAAATCAATATTATCTTATTTACTTTTTTCATTTGTATTTCCTTTTATTTAACAAACTGGAATTTTAAAGCATCCCAGAAAACTGGTCCCGTTGCAGGATTATCATACGCCTTGGTAGGTGTATTTGGATTCAGGTTAAGTTCGTCTTGCGCATATGGAATGGTCAAGGCAAAATTTCCTGGCAACTGAAGTGGCGCCTGCAAATCTCCAGGTAACCCTGTTCTGCGGAACGTATTGTACAGTTCCATACCATTACCTGTGTTGCAGAACCATGCCTGCTTTAAAGCAACAGCTAACTTTGCGGAGTTAGTGGTGGCATTTGTGAACTGAGTAGTCCATCCGGTTACATATGTACTAATACTTGCAGCCGACATAGCGGTTGCACCTGTATCCTTTGTAGTAAAGGTGTTAACCTTAGCAAATTGCTCGTTCATGGCCGCTGTAAATAACTGAGTTGCTGTCTGGGTTGGGTGGGTAACACCCAATGTTAACATGGCCTCAATTTGCCAGAATTTAACCATCCATGAGGTAGCGATTGGGAAAATACCATCACCACGCCCCTTGTTATTATTTGCCGGTTCTGGTGCATCGTCATACAATCCACCATAAGGATACAAGCCATGAGCTGTACGAATATCGGTATCGTTCGGAATACCAGATGGATCAGCTCTGTCCCTCCCAAAAAACCCTGCTAGATATTCCTTCTGAGCCGTGGTTAATTCACCTGGAGTTTTTCCATACAATCCCTGGCTTACGTAATTGCTCAAAGGAAAGTAGTTGTAAATACAATCTGATCGTTGTGAGCAAGGAATGGTTTGCTTTTGCGTAGCATCAGCAGGATCTAATACTGTTTTTGTCTGTCGCTTAATATAGAACGGGAGACGTGGATCATTATTTACCAGCAATTCATACATCCATTGATGTGCCTGATATCCTCCTCCGTAGCTAGCAGTTCTCATTGCATAATCCGGGTGACGATAATCGGGTGAAATGGCAGAACTGAATTGGAATAAAAAATCATCGGCAGCTGAGGTGATAAGCCCAGCCTGATCGTTCATTAAAGCCTGAATAGCCACTGTGTTGTTTTGAACCAATCGGGTCTGCAACAACAACTTTAATTTTAACGATTTAGCCGCTTTAATCCATTTGGTAGCATTACCACTATAAATAACATCCCCTGTGATGTTTGGACTTGCCAAGGCCAAGTTTGCAATTGCCTTATCTAGATTTGCAATGCAATCAGCATAAATAGCTGCATCGTCATCATACACCGGAGTTTTGATTTGCGGCTTTGCATCGCCCTTAAACGCTTCGGAGTAAGGAATATCACCCCACCAATCAACCATTACGCTAAACATATATGCCTTCAACACCTGGGCAATACCAAGGTATCTTGGCTGATCTGATTTTCCATCTCCATTAGCATCCACATCGACAGCCTGAATCAATTTATCCAAGTCCTTGAGTGGTCCTACATATAACCCATTCCAGGATCCATTCCAGGATTGGTTATTGAAAAAGAAATTGTCACTGGCATCTGTCTGCACAGTAAAGCCCATACCCGTACCATTGAAATTGCCCACCAAAGAAGCAATTCCATCCACCTCAACGTTATTTAACAATAAGGCAGGTGACACCGATGAAGGATTATTAGGGTCTGTGTTGATGTCCAGATCAAACAAATCGCAGCTTGATACGGAAAAGAGGAACACAACCCCCATTAATATACTTAAACTTTTACGTTTCATATTTTTCTCATTTATAGAATTAAACATTCCCTTTCACTTAGAACGTTAGTGAAAGGTTAAATCCATAACGCTTCGTTGTAGGAGTTGCTCCATACTCAAAGCCCTGAATGTTAGAATCAGCAGCTTCACTTAGGAACTCAGGATCAAGATTCAAATCTTGCAACACGTTAGGAGCCTTCCACCATAGGTTACGGCCAGAAACCGAAACACGAGCTGAACCAAATGGAGTTTTGGAAAGTATGGATTTGGGAATGGTATACCCCAAGCTAACTTCACGAAGACGGATTACTGTACCATCATATACGTTTACTTCATCCGCTCCGTAAGCACCCCATCCATTGCTGAAGTGGGAGTCAAAAGCAGTAATAGGAGTCGTGTTCTTGATCTTGTTTCCTTGATCATCCAGTACAGGCTGATAGGTAGCAGGATCGCCATAAACACCCGGTACTACACGCAAGGCTTCGCGCTCGGCAGAGAAGGCTAACTGACCACGAAGAATTAACGAGGCTCCTGTAAAAGAGTAGAAATCACCACCTTGCTTCCAGTCAATCAATGCAGACAAAGTAAACCCTTTCCATGATAAGGTATTCGTCCAACCTAAGTTGAAGTCAGGATTTGGATTACCAATAATGGTAGACTTAGCCGCATTGAAAGGCATACCCGTATCCTTATCAATCAAAATGTTTCCTTCTGCATCACGTGCTTGGGCAGTTCCAAAAATTTGGCCATAAGGCTGACCGTTTCTATGAATGGTACCAAATGTTGACGCTGCACCACCGATGAAAATTTCACCTGTAGGACCTGCATCTACCACCTCTGTGCGAATGCGGGAGAAAGCAACATACGAGTTCCAGGTAAAGCCACTGGCTGTAGAAACAGGAGTAGCATCAAACCCAATTTCCCAACCTTTATTATCAAGACGACCCACGTTTACCCACTCCTGGCTGAAACCACTTGAGCGAGTTACAGAAGCCTGTGCTATTTGCTCAGTTGACTGGCGGTGGAAATAAGTCAAGTCTAATCCGATCTTGCCATTTAGGAATTTCAAATCAGTTCCCACCTCATACTCTGTTGTAAACTCAGGTTTTAGGTTTGGGTTACCTAACGTGTTTTGCAAGCCGGCCCGGTTTGTGAATGTTCCGCCCGGTGTAGTGTAAGGAGTATTGATGAAGTAATTGGTAACTGTTCTATAAGGACCAGCGTCATTACCCACCTTGGTAGCTGCCAAGCGCACTTTACCTGAACTCAAAACTGTATTTGGAATAGAGAGGGCATCACTAAATACAAAAGAAACGCTGGCTCCAGGATAGAAGTAGCTATTGTTTTCTTTTGGCAATGTGGATGACCAGTCGTTACGACCCACCAGGTTTAAGAACAAATAATCTTTGTATGATAATGACATATCAAAATACGCTCCATACAATCTTCTTAGAGAAGAGAAGTCATAATTTACTTGTTGTTGAGAAGTAGCATTGGTTAGATAAAGGCCGGCCTGAATAATTTGGTTACCGGTAACTCTTCTACGGGAAAGTTCACGTTCGTTATTATTAAAACCAACTAACGCCCTAAACGATAAGTCTTCACTGAATTCTTTATTTACGGTTGCGATGTAGTTGAAGTCAATCTCTGTATTCGTTAAGTCTTCCGTCCATACCCTGCCCAAAGGAACCGATGACCCCCCCGGACGATTGATACTTCTTCTCGCTTCAGAGTAGGTATTAACCCCCCCTTTCACCATCAATTCTAACCATGGAGTAACATCATATTTAGCGGTAATATTTCCATACACCCGATTTAAATCACTTGTATAGATATTGTACTTAGCAATCCAAAGTGGGTTGTCTAACGCACGATAGAACATATTTGATCCATCTACCGGGCTTTCGAATGGCAGACCATTCAAATCAAAATTTCTAGGCAAATAAAATAGACGGGCATAGATAGACGAAGAACCTTCACCTCCATAATAATCATTGAATGCACTCGCAGCAGACTGAGGTGATTTTTGAGATGTCTTTACGTAGTTCACGTTACCTGAGAGGAATAATCCATTCTCCAAGGTAGAGCTACCTCCAAAATACAAAGTCGTGCGGGTTGCTTCCTGATTAGGCACAAAACCTTCCTGATTCATGCGCGAGAAACCGGCATTTATAGAAGATTTTTCATTACCACTACTAATGTTCAGAGAGTTCTCAACCTGCTTTCCGGTTTTAAAAAACCCGCCTATTATGTCATGCGGCTCAATCTTATAAGGGGCTGGGTATCCATCAGCGTCCATTAATTCTGGAAATAATGCTCTCGATCCTAAGCCTACAGGAAAGCCATTAGCCGTAAGCGGGTTAGGAGCAAATCCATCAGGATAAGGTTGACCATTTTTGGTGCCTGTTCCGTAAATACCTGTTCCGGTATATGTTCCATACCTCTTAGTATAAGCTGTACCATATTGAGCATTTAACCGATCAACATGATCAGGAAAAGGAGCACCCCAGTTTCCAATGAAACCACCGTTATACACCTGGTTAGAACCCTGGGTATAAACATCCTGGTAATTTGGAATGCCGGAAATTTCAGTAAAGTTTAAGGAACCGTTGTAGGTAATTTCCATTCCCTTTTTAGTGTTCTTTTTACCAGCCTTTGTTGTGATCACAACCACCCCATTGGTGGCACGTGAACCATACAACGCAGCAGCAGCAGCACCTTTCAGCACAGTCAATGACTCAATGTTGTTAGGGTCAATGTCAAATGCCCGGTTTGAGAACACGGTGTTTTCTGATGAACCCCCAGAAGCATTCACCGAGTTATCGAATGGAATACCATCTACCACAAAAAGCGGCTGCGTATTACCGGTTAGGGAAGATGCGCCTCGAATATTAATCTTGGTAGATTGACCCGGAGCACCACCACCACCAACGATATTTACGCCAGGCATTTTGCCCTGCAACGCTCTCAACGGATCTACTTCAGAACGTTGGGAAATCTTGTCAGCGCTTACTCCTGCCACAGAATAGCCAAGAGCCTTCTTTTCGCGCTCAATACCAACCGCAGTAACAACCACTTCGGTTAATTGCTGCACATCCAGGCCAAGGCCAATGTCAACAGTTGAACGCTCTCCAATGGCAACTTCTTTTGTTTGAAGTCCAATGAAAGAGAACACCAAACTACCTCCGGTTGCGGGTACAGTTAGTCTATAGTTACCATCAGCATCGGTAACCGTTCCGTTTGTGGTTCCTTTAAGAACCACGTTTACTCCGGGTATAGAGGAGCCATCTTCTGCGGCTGTTACTCTACCCGAAACCACTCGATCTTGAGCCCAGGCACTGAGCACAAAAACAAATGAGAAGCATACTAGTAAAATCTTCTTCATAGGTTAAGATTTAGATTTAGGTTTAAAATGAACCTGAAAGTTAATTGATAATTCCTAAACAGAAAATACTTTTTATGTATTAATCCAAAATATTGTATGGCACAATTGTGTTAATTCCGAACATCCTTCGTTTGTACTGCAAAAAAAAGGGAAATTTTGAATTTGAGAATTCATTCAGGCCTGGAACAAAAAAATCTAAATTCCAACCACCTTGTTTCAATTATCGGATGAGTTATTTGGATTTTAGGTTAAAAAATAAGGCTACCCCCTTACCGATGGAGGGTAGGGGTAGCCTTATAAAACTGAAAATAGAATTAGTTAAAGCTTAGTTAACGAAAGCGCAATGCGCGTATACCAATTGCAGTAACCATTTCTTCGACCGTATTCATCTACATCATCGTCAACAGTAATTGTAAAGACATCTCCCGGAGTCAGGCCGTCACGATCGGTACGATAGTGTCCACGATTAGGAAATGCCCTTCTGGGTATCCCCAAAGGCATTCCAGCATCCCCCGAAAAAGTGCCTGGATTCCCTGCAGTTACTACCGCAGCGCCTGCCGTCATTTGATAAAACTGACGCTCTGAAGTACAGTTAATACCTGTGTTGGCTAAGGAAACAAATACGGTTCCGAGGTTGGCATTAGTAGTTCCAGCCGGAAAGCCTAACCCCCCCGCAGTAGTTGCAGCCTGCATAGTTGCCAATGCCGCTGGTGGAGTTGCTCCCGGGTAGCCTGCTCCTGTCACATTCAATACTGCCTGTTCTAGATTAATAATCATGGTAATTGATTGACCCCGGTAGTTGCACGTAAGCTGTCGTTGGCTTGAAAGGCCACCCGGTACCAGAGATAAGGTAACTGTTTGTGTGGAATCAGTAGTCGAATTACCAAAGACGAAGGGACGCATCCATCCTTGGGCAAACGTTCTTAAAATTTGCAGGTTATTTGCATTGGTGGCCAGATCCGGAACCCAACGCCCTACCTGTGCCATTCGATAGGTACCGGTATAAGCATTTGTGTTACCCGTTGTTGTAACCTGTTGGATAAGCGTTGTATAAAGCATAGGACTATTATAGAACTGCCCGCCAGTTAAGTTGGGTGTAATGTTAGCCTCATTGGAGTTTCCAAGCCTAGGAGAGGCAGCCACCTGTGGATTATTAACCGTGAAGGTGCGTCCCTGTTTATCGTAGATCTTTACGCGAAAAATTATCCGATCTCCAATGGATAGACTCCCAGGAAAAGCCACTGCAGGACAAACATCCGGAAAGATATTTGAGCAAGTAGTTCCATCGGGATCAGTAGTTAAAGTAGCTAAGGCAGCCAACGTTTCGGTTGCCGTAATTTTTATAGGAGTTGACCTTAAATACTCACTGTAGCTGGGCTTTGGCACTTTTGCAAACCCCATTGCTGAAGCAGTTAGCGTTTTTACCAACACCTCATTTGTGATAAACCCCGTTGCCCCCGACCGGTGTGTTGCAAAAAAATCAACACGAACCAAATCAGCACCGAAATTGCGATCTACTGACTCGTAAATCGCTTCAAA
The DNA here is from genome assembly GCA_016787755.1 of Cyclobacteriaceae bacterium. Lineage (GTDB taxonomy): Bacteria > Bacteroidota > Bacteroidia > Cytophagales > Cyclobacteriaceae > ELB16-189. Next base: position 169,911 of record JAEUUA010000018.1, read on the forward strand.
ACCACTTCCCGTAAGATCGTTGATATCCCACACATTAGAAGTAATTTTATAGACACGTAAGTACGAGCCCGTTTCCCTGTTGTCATAGGGTAATGGAAACAAATCTTTATTAGGCTCACAAGCCGTAAAGGCCCCTACAAGAAATGTGACAAATAGATATATAATCTTCTTTTTCATAGTGATGCTTTTTTAAAAATTCAAGTTAGCCGTACTGTTATCCCAAAACACACGACCGTCAAGATTCGGTTTTTGAGTAGCCTCGCTGTTTAAGTTTGCATAGTTAGCCGGATACCAAAAACTTCTTGGAAAATTTCCAGGGCTTGGATTCACGGCTGGCTGCATCCCTGTAGGCTTACCGGTTCTTCTATACAAGTTATACGCCTCGTATCCATTCCCCACCAGGGCAACCCAATACTCGCGGGCTACATAGTTCAAAGCCTCATCCGTTGAAATGCCTAATGATGTATTGAAAGCTGTAACAGCAGATGCTACATAATTAGCGACATCAGAAGTCCATGTTGCGGCAGGATAAAATGCATTGATTGTTGCTGCTTCCGTAGGCGATGCGGCAGCCGCGTTTGAATTGAACGTTCCATTAACCGCCCAGTCGCGTACATCGGTAAACGAATTATTGATTCCATTTGTATAATGCTGTACAGTCGTTGACGGGCTTGTTATTGAAAGTGTTAAACTTGCCTCCGCCAACATAAACTGAACATACGAACGCATCATGATAGGTTGCATACCAGCACCGCGCATTCCTTGCGAGGCGGCTACAGCAGCACCTGCGTTGTTATCAAAGCGTCCTCCAACGGGATAAGCCCCGTAAGCCGTTCTCAAGAGTCCATCGGGTGGAATACCTTGAGGATCAACGTGATCGCGTCCCCAATATCCTCTATCCGTTGGCTGACAAAAGGTTCTTGTCCAGGCGGCACTGGCCGGATTGTTGGTAGGGTGAGCCGGATCAACGCCCATGGGTGGCCGACCTGCATTTTGATTGTCAATAATAGCCGATGGAGTAGCAGAAGGATAATGATCTGGGAGACTTTCCGTGAGACATCTTATTTCGTTAGAGCTTGAACTATTCGATGTTACCTGACGGTAAAAGTAGAACCGCATCCTCGGGTCTCCTGGTTGCCCGTTTTGGGTTGCATTGTAGGAATAAAACATATGCCAGATTAGCCAGTTGGATTGGTAATCTCCACCACCACCTGGATATTGGCCCACAAACCGAGGATGACGTGCGTCAGGATCGGATGTAATGATACCATATCGCCAAACAAAATTCTCATTTTGATTCGTGATAAGCCCTCCCGTAGGAGAGACATCTGCTACAAGTGCATTGATTGCTGTTCTTGCCCGGTTAGGATCAGTTAACCGCAGGTTAAGATATGCCTTTAGCTTAAGTGTATTTGCCAGACGTACCCAACGCGTGAAATTTCCGCTATAATATTGATCCTGGACTGCAGGCGCAACTGGGTTCAGGTATCCGGCCGGAATTCCCGTAGTGGCATTGGTAGTTAAATCAATCTTTGCTTTATCAAGGGTAGTAAGTACGAGTTCATAAATCTCACTATCCTTCGTGGCTTTTGGATTAAAATTAAGTGATCCTTTAAAAGCTTCCGTGAATGGGACATCTCCAAAATAATCCGTGAGCAACAAAAGTGTATAAGCCTGAATGACACGAGCAATGCCGGAATGACGGGCAAAACCCGATGCATCTGATGTTTTGATCAATTGATCAATGTCTGCCAAAATACCTGCGTATGCATTAGACCACAATCCGTCAAACGTCTGAGGAGTGTTTGAATTTAAGTAAATTGATCCGGCCCCATTTACTAGCCGGGTCATCTGTGACCCTGTTGTATTGGCGGCATTAAAAACCACCGGCAATTGTCTCTGAACTGAATTCAGGAGCAAATTTGACAGCACTTGCGAAGGTTGAACCGCATTTGGGTCCTCTTGCAGATTAAGCGAGCAAGAACTTGAAACCAAGACTGCTGCGACTATTACAAGTCTCTTATATATATTCATAACTGTTAACCTTTTTAAGAATTAAAATGTAAGTCTCAATACCGCACCATACCGCTTCATACTTGGACCCGTCAGATAGTCAAATCCTAATCCTGAGTTAACACCCAAACTGGCAACTTCCGGATCCCAATTGACATACTTTGGTGCCCCGAAGGCAAAGAACCAGAGGTTATTTCCATTCAATGAGATGGATGCATTCTTTATTGGAGTTTTGCTAAGTAGTTTCCGCGGCAGCATATAGCTTAAGGAAATTTCGCGCATCCGAATATTAGTGGCGTCAAACATGGCATTGTTATTACGACCAAAAAACTGAAGGTTAAAACCATAATCAGCTGCGGTTAAGGTAATATCGTTTGGTGCAAATCCATCGCTTACACCATCACCATCCGTATCGATTCGTTTTACACCGGGAGCTATGAACGCCAGGTCGCGGTTCAGCACACTCTCTGAAGCCAAAACTCCACGCGCCAATAATGCAGACGGGGTTGATGCATACATCTTGCCGCCCCTTCTGTAATCAAACTGGACTGAAAGTGTAACCCCTTTGAAGGATACTGAATTGATTAACGTAGTAAGAAAATCGGGGTTTGGATTTCCTAATTCCCCAATAATGGGATCTAATTCATGAAATCCATCTGCGCCTACAATTTTATTACCATTTGGATCACGGGCAATGACTGTTCCCTTTATCATATTCATTGGTCTATTGGGTACGGCAAAATTTCCTAAATCAGAAAAACCAGCTAACACAATTTGATCAATGCCTTCTCCCAATGTAATTACTTCAGGTCTTACTGCTGTAAAATTCCAAATTACATCCCATTGAAGTCCATTGGACATTTTTAAAGGAGTACCATTAACAGCTATTTCAATTCCCTTGTTGCTCAGCTTCCCTAGGTTAAGGAAGGTGTTGGTATAACCAGTTGAAGGGTCGATTGGAGCATTGGTAATCAAATCTTTCGTTCTGCGATCATAGACAGTAAAATCAAAACCAAGTCGGTCTCGGAATAATTTTGCTTCAAAACCAGCCTCAAACTCACCGATTAACTCACCTCTTAAATTAGGATTTCCCAACTGATTGGAAATTGTGTGCTCTGCAAAAACACCACCCCCTGCATTTACAAAACCACGGGAGTTAGAGTTAATGATCGTACGGGTATTATATGGAGAGGGATAACCAGCTGAAGTACCGTAACCAAAACGTAGTTTGAGGAAACTCAGTGTTTTTGATTTTAGCTCATTAAAGGCATCTGTTAACACCACAGAAGTGCTGGCACTCGGATAGAATAAGGAATTGTTATTACTCTCCAAAAATGAAACCCAATCCTTTCTTCCTGCCAGGTTTAGGTAGAGAAATCCTTTGTAGTCAAAATTAATATCCGCATAAGCTCCATAACGTTGCGATTCTTCTTCTCGTTGAAATACCCGTCCACCAAAGGCGATGCTTCGGGAAGCGGATGTTGAAAAGTTACTATGACGGTTTAATCCAAATACGATCTGTCCTTCCGAATATAGGCCATCACGCGTGAAAAAGTCGTTTCTGGCATTCAAACCAAAGCGCGAGCTTACACTAATATCAGGACTAAATTGCTTGTTGTAACCAAAGATTAAGTCGTGATTCCAGATAGTGCTGGAAGTAGTTTGGGTTTGTAATACGCCCAAATCGATAACTGCGAAGTTTGCAGGACCAACTCCCTTCTGAAACGTTCTGTTCTGGCGCTGTGTATAATTATCAAAGCCAACCCGATATGTTAATGACATGTTGTCGTTAAAATCATAATTGAGCGAGGTACTATTAAAGATTCGGTCTGTAACATCAGTTTCTCTGGCATATTTTGCCAGCCACCGCGCATTTGGAATATCACTTCCTGATCGATACCACACCATTTTGTTTTCTAATGGAGTTTCAAACGGGAATAATCCGATATCATTTATGTTGTAATTAGGCGGTGAATACAGAAAGTTTGCATATAACGAAGGAACTCCTCCAAACGCAGAACCACCACCCGTTGCTCCATTGAGAGGAGGGGTAGCAAAATCGGTATTGGAATATAAAAATGATGAATTGATTGATAGTTTGTCTGTTACCGCGGTGTTAAAACCAATAGACATGTTAATTTTCTTCAGATCGTTACCGGGTGCATAACCTTGCTCGGTGGTATATCCCAAAGTACCTGTAACCCCCATCCTATCCGTTCCACCCGAAACTGAAATTGATGTATTGGAGGTAATTCCCTTGCGAAAGAATTCATTCAAATCGGTTGAATACCTATAAGGAATTCTTTTGAAAGCGGTTTGACTCAAGAAGGGGTCTCTCCGGCTAAGATCGCCCAGGAATTGATAAGGATGGGCGATCGAATCTATCTCTTTATAATTGGCTCCCCAGTTACTGAAAAACTGTGTAGTATTGGTTAATTGCTGGAATCCGTTTCCATAGTTCTGTTGAATATTAGGTAGGGAAGCAATTTCGCTTTGGCCAACTGTTTGTTGAAATGTTATTTCTGCTGCCCGCTTCTTTTTACTGCCTGACTTTGTGGTAACTACTATTACCCCGTTGCGACCCTGGTCACCATAAAGTACTGTGGCGGCCAGCCCTTTAAGTACGTTAATACTTTCGATTGAGTTTGGATCTAAATCCAGAAAGCGACTGGTTGCACTGGCTGTACCTCCAGTTGTAAAACCGGAAGCATCGTTGGTGGCACCGCTAAAAGGAACTCCATCAACAACCCAAAGTGGTTGAGTATTCCCGGTAATGGTAGAGTACCCGCGAATGTTAATTTGAGAACCTGTTCCCGCAGTACCCCCTGTAGGATTGATGGTCACCCCTGGTATCTTTCCCATCAAGATACGACCGATATCATTTACCGGTCTTGCAGAAATTGCCTCACTACCAACTCCGGCAACAGCATACCCCAGCGCCTTTTTTTCACGGGCAATGCCCTGGCTTGTAATTACTACCTCTCCCAGTTGAGTTATATCCGACTCAAGAGAAGCATTCACAACTGATCGGTCTCCTAAAGACACTTCAACAGTTTTTAAGCCTATAAAAGAAAAAACCAAACTACCACCCCCTGCAGGGATGGTTAATCGGTAGTTACCTTCTGAATCGGTAACCGTTCCATTAGTAGTTCCCTTCAGAACCACATTCACACCCGGCAAAGTCGTCCCATCTTCTGATGACGTCACTTTACCAGAAACCACTCGGTCTTGCGCCCAGGCACCAACAGCAAGAAAGAGTGAGAAACTTAGTAGTAAAATTTTTCTCATAGATTAAGTTTAGGTTAATAAGCCGTCAATGTAGGTCACAGAAGCAGTGAAGGAATTAAGAACTCATTAGAAGTTATTAATGGCTTGAGAAAACTTTAAGAAAATAAAAAAAGCACCCCTTTGAGGGTGCTTTCAATGCATACGAATTACTAGGAACTATGCTTCCGCCTGAACCGAAACAAAAGATTTATTCTCTTTCCCTTTCTTAAAAACAACTACACCTGGTGTAAGGGCAAATAAGGTGTGATCCTTACCGATGCCTACATTACGACCGGGGTTATGCTTCGTGCCACGTTGACGCACGATAATATTACCGGCAACCACTTTTTGACCACCAAATATCTTAATACCAAGTCTTTTGCTTTCCGATTCGCGGCCGTTCTTTACTTTACCTTCACCTTTTTTATGTGCCATAACTCTTTAATTGAAAATTTAAGATTCAAAAAATTCAAAAAATTTAACCGATTGCTTCAATTTGAACTTTAGTGAACTGCTGGCGATGACCATTCTTCACGGCATAGCCCTTTCTGCGTTTCTTTTTGAAGATGATTACTTTGTCCCCTTTCACATGCTCTACTATCTTACCCGATACTTTTATACCTTTTACAGTAGGGGCGCCAACTTCCACACTTCCATCATTGTCTAAAAGAAGAACCTTATCAAACGAAACGCTTGAACCAGCCTCGCCTTCCATTTTGGGAGCGTATATGTATTGGTCTTTAGCCACCTTAAACTGTTTTCCTGCAACGTCAACTATTGCGTACATGTTATTGATTTTTAAAAATGGACTGCAAAGATAAGTCAATCAATATGAAAAGCAAAGAGCAACACAAAATCATTGCGGATAACTAAAAAAACTCGATTTTGAGATTCATTCGATGATTTTAGGAATCATGCCGGGTTAAGGGGAAGGTTGCTGCCAGGCTCAGTCTAGGCTAATATAGAGTGGCCCCAAAAAATTGAATGAAGAAACGGTAACATTTTTATCCTCTCAAACTAATAAAATGGCGGCTAAAAAAAATCGATTTTTTTTCATCTCATCTATTAATTGATGAATGAATTTAAAACAACTATCTACCAAACACTTACATGAAAAGTACATGATGTAAGGAGATTTTGTGTAAAAAACACCCCTTTGTTTTTCCTTCATCATTTCGAATATTTGTCGATGGTGTAGTTTGGATTGCGGACGCTGCCCGCAATCTGAGCTCACTAAAAATGTTGTATTAATCGCGAGCCAAAGCAACCTGCTTTTGTTTGCCAAAACATATAAGTTAACCTTTAAAAAATATTCTACGATGGGTCAATCATTACAGGAAGAACCAATTTTGAAAGAAAACAAAGACCGCTTTGTCCTTTTCCCAATCAAACACCATAACATCTGGAAGTATTATAAACAGGCGGAAGCCAGTTTCTGGACGGCCGAAGAGATTGATCTGGGACAGGATATGAAAGATTGGCTTGCCCTGAATGATGGGGAGCGACATTTCATCACCCATGTACTTGCATTCTTTGCAGCCAGCGATGGAATCGTGAATGAAAACCTGGCCGAGCACTTTGTAGGCGAAGTGCAATATACTGAAGCAAAATTTTTCTACGGATTTCAGATTGCCATTGAAAACATTCACTCCGAGACGTATTCACTTTTGATTGATACCTATGTAAAAGATGCGAAAGAGAAGGATAAGTTGTTTCACGGCATCGAGACGATGGATTGCGTAAAGAAGAAAGCGGACTGGGCGCTGCGGTGGATTGATCAGGGAAGTTTTCAGGAAAGATTAATTGCTTTCGCTGCCGTGGAGGGAATCTTCTTCTCTGGCTCATTCTGCTCTATTTTCTGGTTGAAGAAACGTGGTCTTATGCCCGGCTTAACTTTCTCTAACGAATTGATCAGCCGAGACGAAGGTCTTCATTGCGATTTCGCTTGTCACCTGTATACGGAGCATGTGGTTAACAAACTGCCGGTTGACAAAGTGATTGATATTATAAAAGATGCCGTTGAAATTGAGAAAGAGTTCGTAACCGATGCCCTTCCTGTCAATTTGATTGGCATGAACGCTGAACAAATGCGTCAGTACATTGAATTTGTTGCCGATCGTTTGTTAAATGAGTTGGTGGGTAAGAAAGTTTACAACACCACCAATCCGTTTGACTTTATGGATATGATTTCGCTACGCGGCAAAACTAATTTCTTCGAGAAACGGGTGGCCGAATACCAAAAAGCTGGAGTAATGAACAGCATGGACAAAGATTCGTCTCCTAAATTTTCACTAAACGAAGATTTTTAATATATTCGACTCACTATTTTTTAAACTTATTTTTTTACCAACACAACCCTACTAAATAATGCTTGTACTAAAACGTGACGGACATCGGGAGTCCGTAAAGTTTGATAAGATCACGGCCCGTATCGAAAAACTCTGCTATGGTTTAGATCCCAATTTTGTCAACCCGGTAGAGGTGGCCATGAAAGTGATTAACGGATTGTACGATGGTGTATCCACGCAAGAGCTTGATAACCTGGCAGCTGAGATTGCAGCTTCCCTAACTACCAAGCATCCTGACTTTGCTAAGTTAGCAGCACGAATCGCGGTTTCTAACCTGCATAAGGTTACGAGCAAGTCCTTCTCTAACACCATGAAGCGACTGTACACGTATGTCGATCCTAAGAATGGACAGAATGCACCGCTTATCTCGAAAGAGACGTGGAAGGTGATTAAAGAGAATGCCGCTGAATTAGATGATGCCATTATCTATGATCGCGACTTTAGTTACGATTACTTCGGATTCAAAACACTGGAGCGCTCTTACCTGATGAAGGTAGATGGGAAAGTGGTTGAACGTCCGCAGCATTTGTTAATGCGCGTAGCGGTGGGTATTCACGGTGAAGACATTCCGGCTGCCGTTGAAACCTATCACTTGCTATCGGAGAAATGGTTTACCCATGCAACTCCTACCCTGTTCAATGCAGGAACACCGAAGCCACAACTTTCTTCATGCTTCCTTCTTACCATGAAGGATGATAGCATTGATGGAATTTATGATACACTAAAACAAACTGCCAAGATTTCTCAATCTGCCGGAGGTATTGGTCTAAGCATTCACAATGTGCGTGCAAAGGGATCTTACATTAAAGGAACAGGTGGTACATCCAATGGAATTGTACCGATGTTGAGAAATTTTGATATGACAGCACGCTATGTTGATCAGGGGGGTGGTAAGCGCAAAGGAAGTTTCGCCATTTACTTGGAACCCTGGCATGCCGATGTGTTTGAATTTTTGGAATTGAAGAAGAATCACGGCAAAGAAGAGATGCGTGCGCGCGACTTGTTCTATGCGATGTGGATTCCGGATTTATTCATGAAGCGGATTGAGGGCAACGAAATGTGGTCTCTGTTCTGCCCGAATGAGGCACCCGGCCTAGGCGATTGCTATGGGGAAGAATTTGAACGCTTGTACGAAAAGTATGAGAAGGAAGGTAAGTTCCGTAAGCAAATAAAAGCTCAAGATCTTTGGTTTGAAATTCTGGAAGCTCAGATTGAAACCGGAACACCTTATATGCTTTACAAAGACGCGGCTAACCGCAAGTCTAACCAAAAGCATTTGGGTACAATCAAGTCAAGTAACTTATGTACGGAGATTATTGAATACACTTCACCAGATGAAGTTGCCGTTTGTAACCTGGCTTCTATTGCGTTACCGAAGTTTGTAACAGAGAATGGAACATTCGATCATCAAAAGCTTTATGACATCACGAAAGTAATTACGCGCAACCTGAATAAGGTAATTGATGTAAACTACTATCCGGTAATTGAAGCTCGTAATTCTAACATGCGCCACCGCCCTATTGGTATTGGTGTGCAAGGATTGGCGGATGCTTTCATTTTGTTACGTATGCCGTTCGATTCAGAAGAGGCGCGTGGTTTAAATACCGACATTCATGAGACTATTTATTATGCTGCCATGGAAGCTTCCATGGAATTAGCTAAAATAAATGGCACGTACGAATCCTACAAAGGTTCACCGGTATCAAAAGGAATCTTCCAGTTTGATATGTGGGGTGTGACTCCTAAATCAGGTCGTTGGGATTGGGATGCGTTGAAGAAAGAAGTAAAACAACATGGTGTTCGCAACTCTTTGTTGTTGGCTCCTATGCCTACTGCCTCTACTTCACAAATCTTAGGGAACAACGAATGTTTTGAACCCTATACTTCTAACATTTATACACGCAGAACTTTATCGGGTGAGTTCATCATTGCCAATAAGCACTTGATGAAAGATTTGATAAGCATGGGCTTGTGGAGTGAGAACATGCGCCAGAAGTTGATAGCAACCAATGGTTCGGTTCAACCTATTGCCGAGATTCCTCAAAACATCAAAGACATTTATAAAACCGTCTGGGAAATTCCGCAGAAGGCGATTATCGATATGTCGGCCGATCGGGGCGCGTACATCTGCCAATCGCAAAGTTTGAACATCCACTTAACGGATCCAAACTTCGGTAAACTTACTTCGATGCATTTCTATGCCTGGAAGAAGGGCTTGAAGACCGGCATGTACTATTTACGTTCTACTGCAGCCGCAGATGCGATCAAGTTTACCCTGGATAAAACAGCCATGCAACAACCTTTTGTTGAAGCTGCTCCCGCACTTACGAAAGTAACTGAACCTACTGCTGTGTATGCGTTGAAGGCAGAAAAGCAAAAGGAAATTCCGTACGAAAAAGCCGAGGAAACAGATTATGATCAGAAGCGTGCTGATATGGCTTGCTCGCTGGATAATCCCGATGCCTGTGAAGCCTGCGGGTCATAGGACTCTGAAATCAGATTAATAAAAAAACCCCGATTGTTCGGGGTTTTTTATTTTTGGAATTTCTAATTCGATGGAACGCCTAATGGATCGAGACCTGATGCTTTTTGGAGCCTACGTTAATTCCAAACTCAGCCTCCTCATGTAATTTAACAACAGCATAGAAAAACACCCCAAAGAAGGCGAAAACGGATAGTAGACAAAATAAGATCATAGTGGTTGCGTTTAATGGCTTTACAAAAATGATCAAGTCAAAGGACCCATTCCGAGCCAAGTTTGAAAACTCCCCACAGAAGTAATTTCTTTTGCCTTTTTGACAATCTTGCTTTGCCTCAGCGGCTGAAAAATGATCTCCTTTAAAAAAAATATCCTCTTATCGTTTCAAATGGTATTTTGGCGCGATTTTTCTATAAATCAATTTCTATGACAACGCATTTGCTACGTGTACTATTTTTCCTGGTAATCACAATTCCAGTCTATTCTCAGGCTCAGGTTGGCAAAGCCATACCTAGCGATTGGTTTTTACGCGACCCTGAAATGGATAGCCTTCAGGGGGTGAGTGCTGAGCGAGCCTATGAAACCCTGTTAAAAAATAAACCCTCGCGCACCGTGATTGTTGCGGTTATAGATTCGGGGGTTGATATAGACCACGAAGACCTCAAGCGTGTGATTTGGACAAACGAGAAAGAAATTCCCGGCAACGGAATAGATGATGATAAAAATGGCTATGTGGATGATGTGCATGGCTGGAATTTTATTGGTGGAGCCAATGGAAATGTAGATGCCGATACCTATGAACTAACCCGTGAATACATTCGCCTGAAAGCCATCTATGGAAATGCCCATGAAAGTAAGCTAAACAAAAAGCAAAAAGTTGAATTCGAAAGCTTTAAAAAAATTGAAGACAAGTACACTAAACTGAAAGCCAAGAACGAGCAGCAGTATAAATTATATTCAACGCTCTATAATAATGTGGTGCATAGCATTGACACCATGAAATCGTTATTGGGTGTTGATACGCTTTCGCCTGACGCCTTAAAGAGTTTTGAGACAACCGAACCGGGTTTACTTTTTGCCAAAGGGTTTCTGCTGAATATGTATCGGAACATTGGCGAGGATGGAAGTCTGGATGAATATGTGGACGAACTAAAAGAAGGTGTTGACTATTATGGCGTGATTGTAAAGTATGGCTACAATGAGTCTTTTGATTCGCGGAAAATTGTTGGAGACGATATAAACAATCCTACTGAAAAATATTATGGTAATAATGATGTAACGGGTCCGGATGCCACCCACGGCACACACGTAGCTGGTATTATTGCTGCCGATCGTAAAAACGATGTAGGAATAAAAGGTATTGCCGACAATGTAAAGATTATGCCCGTGCGTGCGGTGCCCAACGGTGACGAACGCGACAAGGACATCGCCAATGCAATCTATTATGCAGTCGAAAACGGTGCGAATATCATCAACATGAGTTTTGGAAAATCCTTCTCACCGGAAAAAGAGATTGTTGATAAGGCGGTTCGCTATGCAGAAAAGAAAGGCGTGCTATTAATTCATGCAGCTGGAAATGATTCTGAAGATATTGATGTAAAAAAGAATTATCCTACTCGCATGTATGCAGATGGAAAGGAAGCTAAAAACTGGATGGAAGTGGGCGCCTCTGCCTGGGGCACAGATGATGAGTTTGTAGGCAGCTTCTCGAACTATGGAAAGAAGTCTGTTTCCCTTTTTGCACCTGGGGTTGATATTTATTCAACCGTGCCGGGCAGTAAGTATAAAAATGAAAGCGGCACCAGCATGGCAAGCCCAAGCACGGCTGGCGTTGCCGCGATTCTCATGTCCTACTTTCCTGAACTAAGTGCCGAGCAGGTGAAAAGTATTTTAATGAACTCGGCCCGAAAGTTTGATAACCTGAAAGTTCAAAAACCGGATGGCGGCCGGGTAAATTTTAATCAACTCAGTATTTCCGGTGGATTAGTGAACGCCTATGAAGCTGTGAAAATGGCTGAAGAGATGAGGAAGCAGAAGACAGTGGTAAAATAACCTTATTTGGATTTCTTTAAAGAGTTCAATCCTGCAATTGATGCTTCATAAACATGTAATGTGACATTTCCATTCTTTACTTCCTTTTCATACTGAAATCCAAGTTTTTGAAGCAAGTGGATTGACCGTGTATTATTAGGTTTCGAAATAGCAAGGATAGTTTCAATAGCCTTGTTCTCTTTCAAATAAGTTAAGACTCCTTTGGTAGATTCATACCCATACCCCTTGCTATTGAAATTTGGTAGAAATGCAAAACCAAGATCATAATGCGGCAAGTAATCACGCTTAATGAAAGTAATTAATCCAATATAGGCTCGAGTGTCTTTAAGTTTTACAGTCCAATAGATATTTTTTGTAGCGTTAATTTTTTGAATGTATGCTGTAGCATCAGCTGTTGAATAGATTTTTTTATCTCCAATAAATTCTATCCAGCCTTGAGTATTAACGAGTTCAAAAATAAAATCATGGTTCTCGATTGAAAGTTGCCCAAGTACGAGTCTCTCGGTTATTATTGTTTTTTTAGGTTCATCCGTTTTAAAACTCATCCTCAACTTAGATCATCTATTTGAAGATATTGTACTCGGCTGCCATTTTTTTATACTCAGGAAGAATCTTTTCATAAAGCGCTTCATCTACTTTCTTTAAAGAATTCATTAACCCACCAATACCCGAATCTTTCAGACTCACACGTTGTTTTTTAATCTCCTCCATTTTGGATCGGATGGTCTTTTCTAATTTAATCAGTTCTCGCTCGGTCATGGGGTATCTTTTTACAAAAATAAGCTGATTAATACATTTCTAACTATGAGACCAGGACTGGCTTGTGAGTAATCTGTGCCTTGCTCTATTCTTAGGGTTAACAGAATTTTCGAGGGAGCATATTCCCAACTGTCGTATCACAAATATTGATGAAGGTAATTCCTCAACTCATGGTAACCGCCAGTAAAATTCCCGTTTCCAGTGTTCATTTAAAAAACTATGTTTGGTTAGATTAGAAACTACTCCTGAATGTAATTAACTTCCCAAACGATAAACCTGAACGTATGAAAATGGCTGAAAAGTTTTATGCGCTTAGTCGCAGAGGATTTTTAAAATCCACGAGTGCTGCTGTTATGGCAGGCACCTTACTTCCTCACATGGGCTTGGCGAAGCAGCCTGTAGGAAGCACGAATACATTGAAGGTTGGATTGATTGGTTGCGGAGGCCGAGGTGCAGGGGCAGCAAGTCAGGCCTTGCAAGCCGATCCGAATGTTGTACTCACGGCCATGGGTGATGTATTTCAGGATCGCCTTGACGAATCGTATAATGCGCTTGTTGAAATGTATCCTGACAAGGTAAAGGTGGACAAGACCCATCGGTTCATTGGTTTCGATGCCTATAAAAAAGTTATTGATTCGGATGTAGACGTTGTGCTGCTCGCGACACCTCCAGCCTTCAGGCCTGATCATATGATGGCGGCTATCGAAGCCGGTAAACATGCCTTTTGTGAAAAGCCTGTGGCAATCGATGCCCCCGGGGTAAGAAAAGTGTTGGCAGCAGCAAAAAAAGCGAAAGAAAAAAAGGTGTCGGTTGTGTCCGGATTTTGCTTTCGGTATGATTATCCCAAGCGAGCATTATTTCAAAAAATACTGAACGGTGAAATCGGTGAAATCAAACATGTGTATACCGTGCGCAACGGTGAGCAACTCTGGTCGAAGCCGCGGCAGGCCGGCTGGACGGATATGGAATATCAATTAAGGAACTGGTTATACTACGATTGGTTGTCGGGAGATTTCATCACCGAGATGATGGTGCATAGTTTAGATTTGATGTCGTGGGCATTGGGTGATAAAAACCCGATCAGCGCCACAGGCACCGGTGGAAGACAGTCCCGTGTGGATGCCATCTATGGGAATGCATATGATCATTTTGCAGTTGAATATGATTATGGCAAGGGAGTGAAAGGAATACATTTTAGCCGGCAACAGGATGGATGCAGTACTACCAATCGGCTAGAAGTTGCCGGAACGAAAGGCAACGCATTCATTGGTAGCGGCAAGCATGAAATTAGTGGTAAAGTAAATTGGCATTATAGTGGCGAGAAGAATGACATGTACCAAACGGAACATGATGAATTATTTGCTTCCGTCCGAAATGGTAAGCCTATGAATGATGGTGAGGTGATGGCACGCAGTTCTATGTTGGGTGTCTTGGGGAGAATGGTTGCTTACACCGGTCAAACCATTACGTGGGAAGATGCACTCAATTCCAACGTAGCGCTCTCGCCTGCGATCGATCAATATAGCTGGGATTTGAAATGGGCCACAGCACCCGTAGCAAGGCCAGGCATCACGAAAGCATTTTGAAATTGTTTTAATCCAACCTGATGAGAAGAAATATATTTTATGCAATCTGTTTCGGTATACTTTTATCTGCCACCGAATCCTTTTCGCAACCGACACCCATTGCCTTTGGCAATCTGGTTTCGTTGGAATCAATAACTTCAAAATCAAAAAAAGAAGAAGTTCCTTTATTGTGGTTGGATGTCAACACAAGTCCGGATACGTGGAAGGTAAAGGGCAACGAACTGATTAGCACAGGCAATCCGATAGGGGTAATGCGATCGCAAAAACAATATGAAAATTTTATTCTGCATGTGGAGTGGCAACACATCGAAGCGGGAGGTAATTCAGGTGTATTTGTTTGGAGTGCCGCGAACCCTGATCCTGAAACCCGATTGCCTGATGGAGTAGAAGTTCAGATGCTTGAACTGGATTGGGTAAAACTGAATACGCGTAATGGTGAAACTCCGCCTATAGCCTATGTTCATGGCGAACTCTTTGGTGTGGGCGGTGTGAAAACGATAGCTGATAATCCCCGGGGAGACCGGAGTAAGTCCATCGAGAACTTATGCAAAGGAAGAGGTGAATGGAATACGTATGATGTTGTCTGTGTAGATGGTGTAATCAAACTTTCAGTAAATGGAAGGTTTGTGAATGGCATCCGACAGGCATCACAAAAGAAAGGATACTTGTGTTTGGAGGCCGAAGGTGCAGAAATTCATTTTCGCAATTTGAAGATTATTGAGTTGCCTTCTGGTGTAACTACTTCGGAACAAACGGCTCCTGAAATCAAATAAGCGAGTAAAAAAATAGTTTTGAATGGAAATAGTAATAAAGAGTAATCCGAAAGAATTAGGGATAGCTGCTGGAAAGTTAGGCGCGGAATTAATTCAGCAGGCGATTGAACAAAATGGATTTGCCAACATTATTTTGGCTACCGGCACCAGTCAATTTGAAACATTGAATCAACTGCTTGCTGAGACAGGCATTGATTGGAGCAAAGTAAGGATGTTTCACCTGGATGAATACATTGGATTGTCCATCACACATCCGGCAAGTTTTAGAAAATATCTCAAGGAAAGGTTTATCTCTAAAGTTCCACCCTTAAGAGAAGTCAATTTAATAGATGGTGAAGCCGATGAAGAAAACGAGTGCGAACGATTATCAAAAAATATTTTGAAACATCCGATTGATGTTGCTTTTGTGGGAATTGGAGAAAACGGACATCTCGCCTTCAATGATCCGCCTGCAGATTTTGAAATTGAAGTACCCTATATCGTGGTGGAGTTAGATGAAGCGTGCCGTAAACAACAATTGGGCGAAGGCTGGTTTAACACCATGGACGAAGTACCACGTAAAGCAATCAGCATGTCGATCAAACAGATTTTAAAAGCAAAACATATTATTTGCTCTGTTCCCGATCAACGAAAAGCCGTTGCCGTGAAAAATACCATGGAGCAATCTGTGAGTAATTTGTTTCCGGCTACAGCCATGCAGTTGCATACCCATTGTACTTGTTTTCTGGATGAAGCTTCTGCATCACTAGTATCACAAACCAACTAGATTGTTTAAAACTTGTTCATGTTTACAAAACGCAATTTTCATGAATAATCACCTTGAATATTAAAAAATAAAGTTGAATTGGCAGGGTTGTGAAATTGATAGAAAGGATTAACCTTCATGATATAAATGAATAAACCCATTCAATCCATACAAGTTGGTACGCTCAGCAAACGGGATACAAACATTTCAATTTTTATCATTGGCGTGTTGTTTTTTATTTTTGGTTTTGTTTCCTGGGTAAATTCTATCCTGATTCCTTACTTTAAAATTGCCTGCGAGCTAAGCAATTTCAGGTCATACCTAGTAACCTTTGCCTTTTACATTTCTTATTTTGTGATGTCGGTGCCTTCATCCTACTTGCTGAAGTCGGTAGGATTTAAAAAAGGGATGATGATTGGCTTTTGGGTGATGGCCATTGGTGCTTTCATTTTCGTTCCTGCTGCACTAAGCAGAACCTATGAAGTGTTTTTGTTGGGCTTGTTTACGTTGGGCACAGGATTAGCCATTCTGCAAACAGCCGCCAATCCCTACATCACCGTGTTAGGTCCGAAAGAAAGAGCAGCCCAGCGCATCAGCATCATGGGTATTTGCAACAAAGGTGCTGGCATCCTGGCACCCTTGATTTTTGCTGCGGTGATTTTGCGTGTAGGTGATACCGAGTTGTTCGATCAATTATCCAGTATGGGTGAAGCTGAAAAAAATGCCGCACTTGATGAATTGATACGTAGGGTAATCATACCTTATTCGAGTGTAGGAGTTGTCTTGTTTAGCCTGGGCTTGATGGTACGTTTTTCTCCACTGCCAGAGATTGACACGGAACATGAAAGTTCAGATGTGGCGATTGCTAATTCGGGGAAGACAAGCATCTTTCAGTTCCCGCACCTCATTCTGGGTGCGTTCGCCATTTTTGTTCATGTGGGCACACAGGTTATTGCCATTGACACAATTATAGGATATGCCAATTATATGCACATCAATTTAATGGAAGCCAAAGTATTTCCGTCCTATACACTCTTTGTTACCATCTGCGGATATGTGATTGGAATTTTAGTCATTCCAAAATTCATCAGTCAGGTGAATGTGTTGAGAATATGCACGCTGCTGGGTGTGATGTTTACCTTACTTATCATTTTCACCCATGGGCCAGTAACTTTTTTAGGACATGCCACCGATATTTCAATTTGGTTTGTGGTCTTATTAGGACTCGCCAACTCGTTGGTGTGGGCTGGCATATGGCCACTTGCTTTGGATGGTTTAGGAAGGTTCACCAAACTAGGTGCCTCCATTATGATCATGGGTTTATGCGGCAACGCGATCATGCCTTTGTTCTACGGGTACTTCGCAGACTTGTATGATGTACGAATTGCTTATTGGGTTTTATTCCCTTGCTATCTATACCTGGTATTTTATGCCGTATATGGGCATCAAATAAGGAAGTGGATGTTTTAATGTCCAAATGTGATAAGTAGGTTATCAAAATTCTGAAATAGGTACTTTGCATAGCACTAAAGTAATAATGCCGAACTTGTAAAACATGAAACTTCAAGGGTACTCATATCAGAATAATTTACCGATAGAAATCAACCTCATAGATCAACGCATTGAAAGTATCATTCCGATTTCTCATCCTGCAAATGATTTTTCTATTGGCCCCGGCTTTACGGATATCCAGGTTAACGGCTATGGTGGAGTTGATTATAATGAAGTGTATACTGATCCGAATAAGCTTTCTTCCATACCAAGACTATTATTCAAGGCAGGTGTAACCACACATTTCCCCACCATCATTACTAATTCCGCGGAGCAGATTAGCAAGTTGATCAAACAAGTTGTTGCACTGCGAAAGAGCGATGAACTGGCACGTTTAAGTATTGAAGGGTTGCATATTGAAGGGCCTTTTATCTCACCTGCTGATGGACCACGGGGTGCTCACCCCAAAGAATTTGTGTGTCCGCCCGATTGGAGTCTGGTTCAGCGATGGCAGGATGATGCAGAAGGATTGATCAGCATCATTACGCTTTCGCCTGAATGGGAAAGTGCCAACTCATTCATCGAGCAATGTGTAAAAAACAAAATTCTGGTTTCGATCGGACATACTCAAGCTACCCATCAGCAATTACATGATGCCGTAAGTGCAGGAGCCAGGTTATCCACACATTTGGGCAACGGCATGCATCCAATCATTCCCCGATTTCCCAATTATTTGTGGTCGCAACTTGCTGATGATAGACTTGGCGCTTCCATTATATCAGATGGATTTCATTTACCGGTAGAGGTGATTCAGGTTTTTAAAAAGGTTAAGAATGAAAAAATGATTTTAGTGAGCGATAGTGTTTCCTTGGCTGGAATGCCTCCCGGTGATTACGATCTTCACATTGGTGGTCAGGTAACATTAACCAAAGAAGGTAAACTGCATTTGAGAAATAATCCTTCCATCTTTGCTGGCTCCTCTGCCAACATTAAAGAATGTGTTTCATTTTTGGTGAAGAATAACCTGGCATCTTTGTCAGAAGCCTGGGAGATGGCTTCGGTTCGTCCACAAAGGCTTTTGCATCCCGATATTCCAGTATTTGAAAAAGGTGCGCTGGCGGATCTTGTCATCTTGAAAAAAAACCAGCAGGATCAGATAGAGGTGATCAAGACAATTAAAGAAGGTAGGGAAGTCTACTCCTGCTGACCGTTCGTTGAATTGTTTTGAATCAGTCAGATAAAATACGTTGGATAGTGAGATAAAAAGTATCATCTTCCTAATGATATTTTTTGTTGAAGAACTTTGATCATCTACTTAATAAAAGACCCTCGATATGAAAAATGACATCAACCGCAGATCATTTATTAAAACGTTAACCACCGGAAGTTTGGGATTGAGCACAGTAACCGCTGCCAGTTCTTTTACTATTTTATCCGGTTATCCGGTTAAAGACAAGTACAAGGTTGCCATCATGGGTATTAACGGACGTGGATCGCAACACATTGAAGCCTACGCCAAGTTGCCCAATGCTGAGATCGTGTACATCTGTGATGTTGATTCACGCGCTATCGAAAATGGAATTAATCTGGCTATGAAAGCCGGTGTGCAAACCAAACCCAAAGGCCTTGCAGATTTCCGCAAGGCATTAGATGATAAGAGTATTGATGCAATCTCAATTGCTGCTCCGGATCATTGGCATACACCAGCGGCTTTACTTGCATTGAAAGCGGGCAAGCATGTGTATGTGGAGAAGCCCGGAAGTCATAATCCTGCAGAAGCGGAGTTGCTTTCGAAGGCAACACTAAAATATGGAAAAGTAGTGCAGATGGGTAACCAACGCAGAAGCTGGCCGCGCGTGCAGGAAGCGATCGCGGAACTTCATGGTGGCACTATTGGCAATGTATATTATGCGCGTGCCTGGTACACCAATGATCGTTCCTCTATTGGAATAGGTAAAGACGCTACCATTCCATCATGGCTTGATTTTGATTTGTGGCAAGGGCCGGCTCCGCGTAAAGCGTATAAGGATAATCTCATTCATTATAACTGGCATTGGTTCTGGAATTGGGGAACCGGTGAGATGTTGAACAATGGAACTCATTTTGTTGATCTGGCTCGTTGGGGTCTTAATGTAAATTACCCAATCAAAGCGTATTCCACGGGAGGTCGTTTCCAATACAAAGATGATTGGCAAACGCCCGACACACAAGTAGCCACATTCGATTTTGAAGAAGGCAAAACAATCTTGTGGGAAGGGCGCAGTTGCAACCGCAGGGGCATTAACGATATGGGCTCTGGCGTTTCATTCCATGGCGAAAACGGAACACTTGAATTGCTAGACAACTCGTATAAGATTTATGACAACAAGAATAAATTGATAAAAAGTGTTGAACCAACAACAAATACTATTGTAGACCAGAAGGGCCCCGGCTTTGATATGGACCTAGGTCATTTTGCCAATTTTATAAGCAGCATTGACAAGGGAGAGAAATTATTTTCGCCTTACCCCGAAATTGCAAAGAGTGTATTGCTGTGTCAGCTTGGTAATATTTCTTATCGCACAGGCCGCTCACTTACTATTGATAAAAAAACAGGACATATCCTGAATGACACTGAAGCCATGAAATACTGGAAGCGTGAATATGAAAAAGGTTGGGAGCCAACCCTATGATGCATAGTTGATATGGAAATACAATCATCTCCCAACAAACGACTTATATCGATTGACGCCTTGCGCGGATTTGATATGATCATGATCTGTGGTGCCGATGCTTTCTTCCATCAACTTGAAGGCAAGACCAATTTGATTTGGGTAGATTCACTCGCAAAACAATTTGAGCATCCTGTCTGGATAGGATTCACCTTTTATGATTTTATTTTTCCTCTCTTTTTATTTATTGCGGGTGTCTCTATTCCATTTTCTGTAAGCAAAGCCATAGATCAGGGAATTTCAAAAAACGAACTTTATAAAAAAGTATTTATCCGCATGCTCATTTTAATTGCGCTGGGTATGCTAGATAAAAATGCACCCTTTCCATTTTTTGATTGGCCACACATTCGATTAGGTAGTGTTCTTGGTCGGATTGGATTAGCTTGTTTTGTCACCGTTTTTCTTTATTTGAATTTCAATTCTACCAAGCGTCTTTTAATTGTGGCAGGTACACTAATACTTTATTATGTGTGCGTCATGTTCATACCGGTGCCAGGGTATGGGGCAGGCAACATGACGTTTGAGGGAAATTTAGTGGGTTGGATCGATCGTACTTTTCTCCCTGGTCGCTTACTTCAAGGCACGTATGATGAGTTAGGCATCATCACCCAATTTCCGGCCATTTGTCTTACGGTGCTGGGTTCTTATGCAGGAGAAATTTTAAAAAAATACGGTGTCGCTGATACGAAGAGGTTTATGCAATTGCTCACTACGGGTATCCTTTGTATTGTCATTGGCCTTGTCTGGAGCCTTCATTTCCCAATAGCCAAGCGGTTGTGGAGCAGTTCATACATCTTACTTACGGGTGGAATGGCATTTGTTTTCATGGCTGCGTTTTATGCCATCATTGATATTTTCAATGTAAAAAAATGGTCTTTCTTTTTTGTGGTCATCGGAATGAACAGTCTTACCATTTATATGATTTATCGTTTTGTGAACTTTCGCTATACCTCAAAACTTTTATTTGAAGGACTCTATGTTGGCCTTGATGAAAAATGGCATTCGGTATTCGAAAGTTTTGGTGCGTTGGTGCTGGTTTGGTTTTTATTATACTTCCTGTATAGACAAAAAATATTTTTCAAAGTATAAGGTTAACATTTCATCTAGATTATTTCTGAACAAATCAAATCATGAATACAACCCGAAGAAAATTTATCAAGCAATCGGCCATGAGTGGCATGGCATTAGGATTATCCTCCACACTATTTTCCACCTATGCAGAATCCATGAAGGAAAAAATCAGAATCGGAATCATAGGCCTCGATACATCACATGCACCGGCTTTCGCGAAATTATTTAATGCAGAAAATTCCGATTCAGCATTACAGGGATTTAACGTGGTAGCTGCCTATCCTCACGGCAGCACGGATATTAAAAGCAGCGTTGATCGAATTCCTGAATACACTAAGCAAGTGCAACAATATGGCGTAGAAGTAGTGGACTCTATTAAAAAAATGCTGAACATGGTTGATGTGGTGTTACTTGAAACTAATGATGGGCGTCCTCATTTGGAGCAAGCCCGTGAAGTTTTCAAAGCTGGTAAACCAGTTTTTATTGATAAACCCGTAGCAGGCTCACTGAACGAAGCTGTTTCTATTTTCAAAGAAGCTGTTGAAAATAAAATACCTATATTCTCTTCCTCCTCCTTGCGCTACATGAAAAACGTGAACGCAGTGCGTTATGAAAATAAAATTGGTAAGGTGCTTGGCGCAGATACATTTAGCCCGGCAACACGGGAGCCTCATCATCCTGATTTGTTTTGGTATGGTATCCACGGAGTGGAAGTGTTGTTCGCGGTGATGGGTGCTGGGTGTGAAACAGTCACCCGCTTTCAAACCGAAGACACTGACGTAGTTGTTGGAAAATGGAAAGACGGTCGACTAGGAACTTTTCGCGGAACCCGCAGTGGCAAGCACGATTACGGAGGCACTGCCTATGGCACTGAAGGCAATCTTAATCTGGGTCCATTTGATGGCTATGATGCATTGGCAGTAAAAATCGGAGAGTTCTTCAAATCAAAAGTTTCACCTATTAATGCCCGGGAGACATTGGAAATTTATGCATTCATGGAAGCAGCCGATGAGAGCAAACGTAAGGGAGGTGCAACCATACGGATGGACGATGTGTTAAAGAAAGCGGGTTATAAGTGATAGAGCCACACTCATTTTTCTTTCATAACTTTAAATGATCGTTCTAAAAAAAGCGACAGTAAGGAGTCTGTATAATAATAATAAACTTTTATAACCCGTCATTTCAATTTTAAGATCATGAAAAATAAATCCAAGCGGAGGGAATTCCTGAAAATTAGCAGCTTGACTGGCTTAGGATTATTGGCTCCTGGATCGTGGCATACTTTTGCCGAACCTTTGATCGATGGAGAATCAAATCAAAATCATGAAAAAACCAATATGAATCCTGAAGATAAAAACACGAGCCTCATTGGTCTATATGGGCCATGGGCAGTTTCTCTAACGGAAGGGAAACTTCCAAGTCTTTCTTTCCGGAGAAGTGAATTTACTAATGTGGATGACTGGCGCAAAAAAGCTAGGGAGAGAATGGCAGAGCGATTGGCTGCTCCAAATATTGGTGCGCATCCCGAAGTAACTGTGAATAAAAAATATGAGTATGACGATCTTATCATTGAAGAAGTAAGCTGGCAGCTACCCTATGGCCGCCCGACCGAGGCAATCATACTGAAACCAAAAAATGCGAAAGGGAAACTTCCTGGGATACTTGCCTTTCACGACCACGGGGGAAATAAATATTTTGGCAACAGAAAAATTACCAGAACTTCGGATCACGGTCATCCGGTACTACAGGATTATCAACGCGAGTATTATGGTGGTTTTGCCTGGGCCAACGAAATTGCCAAGCGAGGGTATGTGGTGATCGTACCTGACGCCTTTCCGTTTGGAAGTCGCAGGGTACTTCTTGCCGATGTGCCCGAGCATTTGCGTAACGGGTTAAATGATCTGGAGCCGGAGAAACCTGAAAATATTGAGGCCTACAATCAATGGGCTTCGGATCATGAACACATTATGGCCAAGTCATTATTTAGTGCGGGCACTACATGGCCCGGAGTTTTTTTAGCCGAGGACCAACGGGCGCTTGATGTGTTATGTGATCGCGGGGATGTTGACACAGCGCGTATCGGTTGTGCGGGGTTATCGGGCGGAGGAATGCGTACGGTTTTTATGGGCGGAATGGATGAGCGAATTAAATGTGCGGTGTGTGTTGGATTCATGACAACCTGGAAGGACTTTATCTTGAACAAATCATTTACGCACACCTGGATGACCTATGTTCCAGTTTCACCCAATGAACTTGACTTTCCTGAAATACTGGGCATGCGGGCTCCACTCCCAACACTTGTATTGAATGATACGCATGATGGGTTATACACCTTACCTGAAATGCAACGCGCAGATGCCATCATGAGAGAAGTGTATGCCAAGGCAAAGGCCGCTGATAAATATAAATGCTCATTTCATCCCGGCCCCCATAAGTTTGATGCAACCATGCAGAAGGAAGCCTTTGACTGGTTTGATCAATGGTTGAAATAATTTGAGTTATTATAATCCGTCATCACTTTTTATATTCAGAAAGGATTTTTTCATAAAGTGCTTCACCCATTTTTTTAACTACGCCTTTCCCCACCCGAATCTAAATAGTATGTATACTTTATTTCGCTTCATAAACGTTGTTTGATTTTGCAACGAGAGATACCAAAAAGCCAACGAGAAAAATAGCCATCGTTCCAAATACAATGGTGAGGTAGGTATGAAATGAATTTCCGATCGCATTATTACCTAAGAAGACATCAGAAAGATTCAACCACATAATAACGATTATCCCTGCAATAACTCCCGCAACCGCACCGATCACATTTTTATGTTTTGAGATTACGCCTAAAAGGAAAAGACCAAGCATGCCACCGCTAAAGACAGAGGCCAGTTTCCACCAGGCATCCAGAGCACTTTTAACATTGATCATGGCAATTCCAATCCCAATTCCAATCAAACTAATGATAGCTGATGCGATGTACAACACACGCATCGCTTCTTTGTCTGAAGCTTTCTTGGTAAAATATTTATTATAATAGTCAGTCAGAAACACAGTGGCCGAACTGTTAAAGCTTGTAGAAATCGTGCTCATTCCGGCTGCAAAAATGGAAGCTACCAAAAGGCCGCTTAATCCCGGGGGTAAAACGTTAACGATGAAATATGGAAACACCCGATCGCTTTTAGTTATATCCTGAAGATCCATCGGTAATTCGGCACCAGAATGATAATACGCAAAAAGGGAAGTGCCAATAAAAAGAAAGAGTGCAGAAATAGGAACATACATTAATCCACCGATTAACGCGGAACGCTTTGCTTCCTTATCAGACTTTGAAGCCATATACCGTTGTACATAATTCTGATCAACACCATAATTTTGAAGGTTTATAAACACTCCATATGTCAAGACCACCCAGAAAGTGGGCTCTGATACATTCAGACTAAAACTTCCAAAACCAAATTTTTGATTTTCTTTCGCAATGTCAAAAATCTGGCTGGGTCCTTCTGGCATACTCAACAGAATATAAACAACACAAACCACGGCACCCAGTATCAAAATAATCCCTTGGATTGCATCTGTCCACATAACTGCTGAGATGCCGCCCAACATGGAATAAACACCCACAATAAGACCAGTGAATACTATTATCATGGCTATATCCCACCCCGTGATGGCATTCAGCGTTAATGCCAGTAAATACAATATCGTCCCAATGCGCATCAACTGAGTAAGCAGGTAACACAACGAAACATAAATGCGGGCCCACGAACCAAATCGTTGCTCCATGTAGGTGTAGGCAGAAGGGCTATTAATTTTTCTGTAAAGCGGAACAAAAAACCTGACTGCTATCAATGAGGCTATGGGCAGCGATAAACTAAAAGCAAAGGCATTCCAATTGGAGAGAAATGCACGGCCCGGCAAGGCCAAATAACTGATACTACTGACGAAGGTGGCAAAGATTGACAGGGTGACTACCCAACCCGGGATGTTGCTATCCCCCATTGTATATGATGAAGACGTTCTTCCTTTTTTAAAAAAGGATCCTCCAAAGATTGAAATACCGATGAGGTAACCGAAAAAAACTATGATGTCAAAAATATTCATTGAGGGGTTTTTTGGCTTACTTTTTTTTATCACGAATGACTTCCTCAATCGATTCAAAGATTTTTAATGTTTACCGATTCAATTCCTGGTTCATTAGAAAGCTGTTTGAACACCTCCATGATTGTTTCCAACTGGTGAAAATCTTGAATCTGCACGCCTGATGTTGGAATAAGACAATGCGACTTACGTTTCAATCCGCGTTCAATTAATAATTTTGCCGTAAGAGGATAGTTATTGTGGATTATTGAAGCTATCGGATTTGAAGCGAGGATCAAAGAAAAATTCAAAAGGGAACTATTACCGGGAAAAAAAAGCCCCAAGGAAATATTTCCTTGGGGCTTTCTAAGCTACGATGTGATCCCGCTGGGAGCGTGATAATCTATGTAATTAGCTCAAAATCAAATTAATGCAACAATCAAAACGCACTAGGTACCCGAATTGGTCATCCTATCATTTGATCCGTAAACATTTTAAGAACGAATTCCCTTTATTAAAGGTAAGAATTAGAAATGATTTCTACTAGATATAAAGACCTCAATTGAGGTCATCTCTAAATAAATAATGTCGATTCATTTTTCACTTTTTGAAGGGCCTTAAACAAGCCCTTCATCTGCGAAAGAATAATATCCTTCTGTGGTAACGATGACGTGATCGAGTAACTGGATTTCTAAAAACCTACCGCCTTCTTTCAACTTCCGTGTTAAATCAATATCGGTCTG
The DNA here is from genome assembly GCA_016787755.1 of Cyclobacteriaceae bacterium. Taxonomy (GTDB): domain Bacteria; phylum Bacteroidota; class Bacteroidia; order Cytophagales; family Cyclobacteriaceae; genus ELB16-189. The sequence goes on from JAEUUA010000018.1 coordinate 196,020, forward strand.
ACTTGGAGTAAGATTTCCTGAAGGATGATTATGAGCCATAATAAATCCGCTCGCTGCTGCTTTAAGGGCAGCACCTAAGATTACTTTTGGATCCGCTACTGTTCCGCTTACTCCGCCTGTTGAAATCTCTACTATTCCGAGAACTTTATTAGCTCGGTTCAATAGTATGACTTTGAATTGTTCGATGAATTCAATTTTAGAGTCATCCCAATTTTCAAGTAAGATATTGTAAGCGTCTCGTGATGTATTAATCTTTGGGCGTAATGAGGGCTTTACATTTGATTTGTAGGTTAGCTGAATTTCTGCTACCTGATACAGTTTGTTTTGATTTGTGTTTTCCATAATCATTTGGTTTAATTATGGTGCTGCCACAGGTTTATGAAGGAATTGGCGCAAGGAGGAACGGAATAAATGGGGGATCCGGAAAGGAGGCACGACTGGAAGGGGGAAACCGTTTATGCCGTAGTTCCTTGCAAGCGTATTCCTGGCATAAGCCTACATTTGTACCGATGATTAATGAGAGAATAAACTATAAAAAAAATAGCCTAAACTTTTGTATGAGTCATTCCAGAAATGACCCTTGACTTAGTTCCTCGTTGGGGGTGGTACGGGAATAAATGCTTTTATATCAGCTTTTAATCGAGTCATTATGATATTAAATTCTCTGTTGGTAATCTGAACCATTGTTTTATCCTTAAAAAAAGTAAAAACTTTGTTATTCTTCGTCTTTTCACTTACTCTGAAATTATGATGAATAATATCATTTCGCATATTTCTAATGTCGCCTATGCTATCTGCTTTCAAATCATTCTTGTCTTTTTGAAGTAGACTGGCTATCCTTTCTCGATAATGTTCCTCCCATAATTGATAAATGAGAACCACGCATACATTACCGATCATAACGTGATTGAAATTTCCAGGAGAATTTCTTTCTCTGTATTCTTTTAATCCAATAGAGTTCAGCATCATACTCTTTTTTAATTGAATATCCTGCCCAACTATAACCATTTGCATGTTTGGTGTTTTTTTATACATTTTATCAGCGTTTTCAAAGAGAGCATTGTAGCCCATTCCAGAGTCAGCGTACAACCCATAGATTTGATCACTGTTTCCGCGTTCATATCTTTGAGATAATTCAATTTTTACTACTGTGCCCAGACCATTTAAAATTCAGACACTGCTTCATTGAATGAATTGTTCCCCACCATTCTTACCGACAAGCCGCCAATTGCGCATGTTGTGGAGCCTTTGTCAAGGGAGGCGATTCCATAAAAAATAAAATAACAATCGACACTTGCCTTGCCCTTTACAAAGGTTTTGCAACAGGCCTACTTTTGGCTTGATGGTGAAATGGTCTTCCGTATTCCTATTCAGTACCAACCTCCTGCAATCATGGCAAAGCACTTGTCGAAAGTGAGATACCGCAAGTGCAAATAAAAAATATCATCGCACTTTCGGCAAGTGCTTTGCCTGACTATAAGCTGGCTGTGGTTGAATATAAGGAACTATGCCGAAAAGCTAGTCCTTTATTAAAATGTGCATATGCACTTGCGCTGAGGCATTGTTCCGTAAAAATCGTGTTCATGTAAGGAAATCAGGAATTTTAGCAAATGCGCTGAATATCTTCCTGTACGAATCATCTCTCATTTTTTTATCATTCTATTTCAATACTTATTAAATTCAGTCTGTGTTCTCTACATTTGGCTGGGCATTGGATCAACAAATTCTGAAAAAAAACATTTCCATATTACTACTGCTCGTATTCTTATTTAACTCAATAGGTTATTGCGGTCTCTTTCTATTGTTGCGCCATCAATTTAATTGTGAGCTCACGAAAACATTAGACGCTGATGAATATTCTAGAAGTGAAACTATGATTATTAAAATTCCTTCCCCGTTATCAAATCAAATAAATTTTAATGCCTATGAGCGTGTGGATGGCGAATTTGAAAGCGATGGAGAATATTACAAACTTGTGAAACAAAAAAGAGTGAATGACACTTTGTTTGTTGTCTTGATTAAGGATAGCCAACAAACAAAATTAAATAAATCAATGACTGATTTCGTTCAATCTAGTCATGCCGCTCCATTATCTAAATCTATGATGAAGTTGATAGATCATTTTGAAAAAGATTTTATGTCCAACTTAAGCCAATTACAAGTTAGCTCTTTTGGTTGGTACCTGAAATTTTCTTTTGGAGTCCTGATAGAATTCTCTACTGCCTTTGATCGTTCGCTGATTTCACCTCCACCAAAATTATAAGATTATAGTCTAACCAGACTACAATCCTAATTTTATCGATTAGGTTGGCATTATTCATTTCAATCCTGAGATGAATTTGTTTATCATTCTATAACAAACTAAAAATAAAATAAGTATTTCAATATGAATTATACTTCAACTATAAACAAAACATTGTTGGTCATATTAGTCTTAGCTTCCAATTACATCTATGCGCAAAATCAAATCAACGCAGACTCGTTACCAACAAAAGTACTTGAGCAAGTAGTGGTCATAGGACAACTCGACAAGCCCTATTTGCCTGACGTGAAAGATATGATTGTGTATTCCGGTAAGAAGACGAATGTAATCAACTTGAATAATGGCGAAGCCAACCTTCCACAAAATCTAGGAAGGATGATTTTTGCAAAAATGCCAGGGGTTAATTTGTGGGATATGGATGGTGCAGGCACCCAAATGAATATCGGTAGCCGCGGAACAGATGCTCACAGGTCTATTGAGATGAATATGAGACAAAACGGATACAACACCAATTCAGATATGTTTGGCTATCCTGAGAATCACTATGCTGCACCTATGCAAGCTATTAGTCAGATTCAATTATTGAGAGGCTCAGCCGCTTTGCAATTCGGAAGCCAATTTGGTGGTATGATGAATTATGTAATGAAAGAAGGAGATCCATCAAAAGTGTTTTCTCTTGAGAGCGAACAAACCGTTGGCTCTTTTAATTTATTTAATTCCTTTAATGCCGTGGGGGGAACGAAAGGAAAAATAAATTACTATGCATACTATGATAACAGGCACTCGGATGGATGGCGGCCCAATGGCTCGTATCGATACAAAGCCTACTACGCCAACATCAAATTCATGTTTTCGAAAAAGGGAAGTATTTCATTTCAATTTTCACGCACTGATACGGAACAGCAAATAGCAGGGGGACTTACGGATGAACAATTTCAACAAAATGCAAAACAATCAAATCGAGCAAGGAACTATTTTGTGCCCATTATTAATGTACCTGCGATTATTTTTAATTATGCGTTATCCGAGAGAACCAATCTTCAAATTACAACCAATGGAATTTTTGGGGAACGAAGCAGTGTTCAGTTCATTAACACACCCAATGTAAATGATACCATCAATACCAATCTCGGTACTTATAATCCGCGTCAAGTGGATCGTGATTTCTACAAGGGGTTTACAACAGAAGCACGTGTCTTGCATCGTTATCAAATTGGAAAAGTGATGAGTACACTGGCAGGAGGTTTCAGATATTTTAATCAAAAGACTCAGCGAAGGCAGAAAGGCAAAGGTACAACCGGTAGCGATAACGATATGAGTCTGCTAGCACCTTATGGCATTGACTTGAGCTTCCATACAATTAATTATGCTGCGTTTGTTGAGAATATTTTTAAACTCAACGAAAAGTTTTCTGTAACTCCTGGTTTTCGCTATGAAATTATAGGTTCAAATCTTACCGGAGTAATCAATAACGCAACATTACCTGTTTCCTACAAAGGAGACAGAACATTTCCACTATTCGGATTGGGGCTTCAGTTTCAGACAACAAAAGTAACTCAACTATATGGAAATATCTCTCAAGCCTATCGACCTTATCTGTATGCGAATGTCACTCCTGCTGATCAAATTGGCGTGATCGATCCAAATCTAAAAGATAGTAAAGGTTATGACATAGATTTTGGCTATCGCGGCCAACTTTATGATTTACTTAGTTTTGACGTCAATGCTTTCTATCTATTTTATGGTGATAAGATAGGAAAGGTTACGATAAAGGATAGCAACAATTCAAGTTATCAATTAACAACCAATATTGGGAATTCTATTGCAAAAGGGTTTGAAGCGTACGTCAATCTTTCTCTTTGGAAAGCAATTGGAGGTGGCACAAAAAATGTTGATCTAAAAATATTTAGTTCGCTGGCTTATACTAAAGCGCGATACATAAGTGGGACAATTATTAATAATGGTGACAATATTTCACTTGTAGGAAATCGTGTTGAAGGTGTCCCTGACTGGATTGAGAGAGCGGGACTTGAATTTCGATACAAGAAAATCTCCACAACCTTTCAATCAAGTTACGTAAGTGATCAATTTAACGATGCCAATAATACGCCCTCCTCAATTACTGGAGTTGTGGGTCATGTTCCTGCTTACACTTTATTTGATTGGGCATTCGACTGGAAGTTTTTGGAATTGTATCATGTATCCGCTGGAATCAATAATTTAACAGACGTTCTCTACTTCAGCCGAAGGATCAATATGTATCCAGGTCCGGGAATATTGCCAGGAGATGGAAGATCGTTCTATATCTCTTTTGGTTTCAAAATGTAGGCAAGCACGCGGCTAATTGGTTTACAACAAGCCGCCAATTGCGCATGTTGTGGAGCCTTTATCAAGGGTGGTGATTCCATAAAAAAAATAAAATAACAATCGACACTTGCCATGCCCCTTTACAAAGGTTTCGCAACAGGCCTACCTTTGGCTTGCGGTGAAATGGTCTTCCCGCAAATACATTTTGAGTCATGCAAACGTTTTGATGAACGTGAGGCCTCAAATTTTATTAGCCATAAACCTCATGTTCAACAAATGGTTTGCTCCTTAGTTTTAACAAATCTACACTCGTTTTTTGCGGAACTATGCCAACACGGAGTATTCTTTTAACCGAGACTGGCATTGTTCAAGATTGAGTTAGTGAGATACATTGTCTACCAATTATTTATTAAATACATCAAACTGGAAAATATTTTTTGAAAGTAGTAATCATTACCGTTGACAATCACTTAGGCAAAATGCAAAAACATCTGGCGTCAAAAAAGGTTTCAAAGATATCTACCGAAATTGTTATTGATACACTAAGGTCTATCAGGGAAACTTCAATCGATGAGTTATTACATAATGATGACTCCTTAATGGCATTCCTGGAAACGCATTTTAATACCCTCGCTATTAGTTCCGTCAAGAAGGAATTCTTAAAAAGAGACCTCAATGAACTAAGAAGTTCTTCTTTGGATCTTGTTCATTATTCTTCTCTCATTAAGGAAATTGCAGAAAGTGGAAGCCTTGTGATAAGAAAAGAGCGTCCCCTATTTCACTATGAGCTGAAGGTACTCTTTCAGAAATACGGCATCGAAATGCCACAATAGTAAGGTCTCAAGGTATCCTATAACGGCAGGGCTTCTGTCTGAACTGTCTTTCCCGTTAGAAGCTGCACTCTGATTCACATAATAAGAGAAATTGTGTTGCTTGATAAGAACTTCCTCTATGACCTTCTACTTGTTTACTACTCTAAGTACCTTCATTTAGCTGTTGACAGTGGGGCACCTTTCTTTTTGATTCCATCAAATTCAAGACCCAATAAGGATGCAATTGTAGGTGCTATCTGGCATTGATAAAGTTGTTGTTCGGTTTTCGCTTCACCATTAGGCGCGGTATCCGGCCCCATAATGGCTAGCCAGATTTGATCGGCTACTGCAATTTTTTGTCCGTGATGTTTCCAGTCTTCTGTATTGTCGCCACGTCCATGATCACTGGTAATAATAATCGTTGTCCTATTCTTGTACTGCGGATCGGATTGAAGATAAGTCCAAAGTTCTGAGAGAAATTTATCGGTATAGTTAGCAGAATTTAAATATGCTGCATACTCACCATCGTGTGCAAAATCATCTGTTTCGTCAAAAGCAAAATACATCACTTTAGGTTTATTTTTTTTCATGTACTCCATTCCGTAATAAAATGTGAATGCATCCAAACGAACATCTCCTAATGGATTTGGTAAATTTAAAATGAGTTTGTTCATCATCTTTTCGCTTTCGTTGAGGTTGTTTCCTTTTACCTCAGCAACATTCGTGCTCACATACACGCCACTTCGTTTGTCATTGATGATGTATGGAAAAACATCCCATGAGGAAAACGCAGCAACTTTACCTTTATACCCAGGTAGTTTATTTATAAACTCCAACACATTGGTATTTGGATTATAAATTTTATCGTTGGAATAAATACGTTCATTATCCGCACTCCCTGTAAGAATTTCATTATAACCCGGATAGGAGAATAATTGATTGTTAGTAACATTCACCTTGCTGTTAAGAGTTCTATTTCCATAAATCTGCCCTTGTGTGGCGATGGTACTCCACACAAAAGGAAGCAGGACTTTTCTTCGTTCGGTTAAATCATCGCGCCAATACTTTTCTTTGAGCTTAGGGTCTTTAAGGCGTTCCTGTTGCTTCATAAAGGAAGAGTCGGCACCGTTAAAAACTTCCTGCCAGCGAAACCCATCAAGTGTGATTAAGACAATATTCTCAGTCTCTGTTTTTTGTTGAGCCTTACTTTGCGCGAGACTGATTGAAAGTAAAAAGATAATTAATAATTTTAATTTCATAGAATGAATTTTATAATGACAAGACAACTTATAACCGACTTAAAAAAACCCGAGACCTTTCGGCCCCGGATTAACACAATTAAACCCCTTATTTATTTATCCAAAGGACATTATCTACGTCATCAACTTCTGATCCAAATTGTCGCATCAAGGCAGTTTTTAAATTAGCATCATTATAAAATGTTTCACTGGTAGGATACAACCAACGCTTTGGTATTACACCGCTATTACCAGTACCTACACCTGAATGAAAAGCTGGTACCCCTGTTCTGCGATAATTAAAATATGCTTCCTGACCTGAGTTTTGAAAGAATGCTAAATACTTCTGAGTAAGTATTTGAGTCAAACCTGTACTATTAGTTCCTGCATAGGCTACTGAACCTTGGGCTAAATAATTAGTAAGAGAAGCTGTTGCAGTCCCAATCTGAATATCATTGTCAGACTCATAGATTGGAATTTGAGTTCCTTCTGCAATTCCGTAGAATGTCATTGAAGCTTTGATTCCATTTTCATAGTAAGCCTTTGCATCACCACTAATCCAACTGCGATTAATTGCTTCTGCCACATTGAAACAAAGTTCCCAATAGGCTAATTGTACACCTGGCTCAGGGCCTGCAAGCGAAGTATAATACCTCTTCTGATTGGCAAAAGAGTAAACACCGTTACCTGCTTTCACAGTCATGTCATCAAGACTTTCGCCAGCCGGTGCGCCTACGAATGCACTAAAATCATTGGCCGGTGTTCCTCCTGTAATCTTTGCTTTAGCTGGATTGGCAATAACAAAAACACGCGGATCATTGCGATCAGTCAATCCCTTGATATACGTTTCAGTCATGTTATAACGCCCTTTATCAAAACCTCTGTTGCTAGGATTTGTTGGGTAAATCTGAGTAGTTCCATTGAAAACATAATTCATATTGTCGTCAATACTTGTCATTATCGGGAATTCAGTAGGATTGCTAATCACTTCATTGAACTTTGATTTAATATTCAAGTCACTATCAGTATCATGCTTACTAAGACTAATTAATACTCTTAACTTAAAGGTGTTAACAGCTTTTCTCCACTTGGTCAAATTGTTACCATAGTAAAAATCTCCAGTCAATGATAGATCATTGGCCGCTATTAATTGTTTCAACTCACTATTCGACTGATCCAACCATGCAAGTATTTGCACATACACCTCTTTTTGAGTATCGTATATTGGTTCTTTTATTTCCAAACCCTGAAGTGCTTCACTAAGTGGTATATCGCCTACTTGTTGGGTCATCCTTGTATAAAATACCGCACGGAAATATTTACCAAGTGCCGTATATGGGTTTATCTGAGATCCTGACTTTGCTGCCTCCTCTTCCATTTTTATAACATTCTTTAAGGTTAGGTAGCTAAGAGATGCATTGGTCCAATATTCATTGGTTCCATAATAGTTATAGTTGCAAGACCAAAACTGGTTTTGACGGTGCTCCAATGACCATGGCCGTTCACTAAGATCACTTAATACTCCACGCAGCACTAATGACGGTGGAACCGAAGCTGGTCTGTTCTCATTTAAACCAATTTCACTAAAATCCTGACAGCTATACGAAATCAAAATTGAAATCGTAAGTGTCATATATATGAATATCTTTTTCATAATTAATAATTTTAAAAAGTAATGTTTACGTTAAATCCATAACGTCTTAACGTTGGTGACTGCAGCGATGAATAAGAATCTGGACTTACAAATTGATCTATATCGACATCTTTCTTCTCCGCGAAATACAACAAGTTTCTTCCTACAAGAGAAACTGAAGCTCGCTTCATAAAAGTACGCTCGAGTGTTGCTGACGGAAAATTATAGGTAAGCGTTACTTCACGCAATTTTGCATATGACCTACTGATTACGTTCGCCTCTTCTGCAGCATAATAGCGACTGATCCAGTCTTGCAAATATGTTGCTGTTGTATTTGGCGAAAATTGCAATTCATCATAATTAGTAATAGCACCCGTAATAGGATCGTACTCAATAGCAGCATTATTTGAAATAACTACGCCTTCACCAACCCATGACTTAACACCTTGGGCGTCTTGAGCTCTGGCAACTCCCATTGCACCTTCAACAGTTTCAATATGGCGACCGCCACGGAATGTTTGGCGCTGAATATAGTCTATAAGAATACCCCCTACGCGACCATCAAACTGAAATGCCAACCCCCAGTTTTTATAATTCACACGGTTAGTGATACCCCATGACCAATCTGGATTTGTATTTCCTAAAAATTGTGAGACGGCTGTGCGTATTGGCCTTCCACCCGCATCATTAATTAATTGCCCATCTGGAGTTTTATAAAAAGAACCAGCATAATAAGCATCAACACGATCTCCTACTTTAATAAACCCTAAACGATCAGCACCGTTGGGCAATTCTTTTAGGGTTTCCTTGAACGAACCATAATTCACTAATACATTCCAACTTAATCCATCAGGATTCGTTATCGGTTTAGCATTCAGTACTACCTCTAACCCAGTTCGCTGCGTCTTCGCACCATTGGCGATAAAGCCGCTATAACCAGTAGTTGCAGAAAGTGGTTGATTTGAAATCTGAGGTCCATCTATGTTATTAAAATAGGTAACATCAAGGCCGATTTTATCATTAAGCACTCTTACATCTAATCCAAATTCTGTTGAGGAAGTAAAATACGGTTCTAGATTTGGGTTGGTAAGTGTGTTTGGATAATAAGCACCTGGTTGGTTGTTATAAACAAGCGGTGTGCTGTACACCGCCTGATTGCCGTAGGTTGGTCCACCATAAGGAGTAGAATACGAAGATCCATACCCTAATGGATACGATGCACTTGGGGTAGCGCCAATATTAGGTGTGGTGAACCCCGCACCAACTTTAGCATATGCTGCTCTTAGCTTTAACATTGAAATTACTTTTGGTAATTCAAGTGCTTCTGATAATACTAAACTAGTAGAAGCGGAAGGGAAAAAATACTTGGTTGCAGTTGGGTATAGCGTTGAATTATTATCAACCCGACCTGTGGTTGAGACTGTTAGCCAATTTTTGTAAGAGAAGTCCAACGTATAATAGTAACTGTATACCGACATTGGAGCTCTGTAGTTATATGCCTTAATTGGATTCAATGAATTGTCGAATGTATAAGCACCCGGAGTCAAAGAAGATGCCGGTACGTTTAAATAATCGGTTGTGATATAACTTGAGCGATAATCAAACGCACGAATATTTCCTCCTACAGAAGCACTTAAATTAATTCCAGGAGTAATGTCCTTGTTAAAGCTTACCAACAAGTCAGAGTTACTATCAAAAAGATTTCTATAATCTTCACGATAATCTCCTTTAGCTTGTTCGCGACCATACACAGTACCTGAATAAGGGAATTTTTCACTTCTGAAGAGTTCGTAGGTGCTAATGCTTGTTCTTCCTAATACTTTCAAGTAATCAGTTACATCGTAGGTTAACGACATGTAACCATAGATGTCTGTCTTCTGGTGACCGCGCAACCATTCATTGGTTAAGAAATACGGATTGTTATAACGGGTATACTCCTCATACTTTTGCTGAACTCCTTCTTTACCTGGTTGCCAATAATTTTTCATATCATCAATATTCCAATCAGCACCACCCCAAATAATAATATTATAAATCATACTATTTGGGCCATATTGAACATCAGGAAAATTATCGCTGTATTGTCTGTTGTAATTGATATTTGATTCGAAACGAAGTTTCTCAGAAAAATCAAAACCAGTAGTTACATTGAAGTTGTCGCTGTTCAATCCTGTATTAGGCACCTGACCTTGCTGATAATTATGTGAATACGAAAAGCGTAGGTCGTATTTTTCGCCACTTGCAGCTATTGCAATATTATTGGTTGAAAGAAAACCAGGTCGTAAAAAACGCTGCAAGTTATTTTTACCACGAGCAGTCCACGGAGTTGGAATAATATTTCCCGTATAGGTTGTACCACTTGGAAATGTTGTTGTATAAGTATTATTGGGATCTACCACTCCATCATACTGAGGTAAAAGCTGACCATTAAACTGGGGACCCCAAACATCATAATCGGAATCATATAAACCACTACCCTTTCCATCACCAAATGCATAGCGACCATGATCTCCTGGGCCATACTCATCTTGCACTTTTGGAATTGTGAGGAAGGTATTGTCCCACATATTTGAAGAATTAACATCAACGCTAAAACCACGGGTATCTTGCGAGCCACGCTTAGTAGTAATAATAATCGCTCCATTTATTCCGCGAGTTCCATAAACAGCGGCTGCGGTTGGACCTTTTAGTACTGTATAAGTGTCGATATCATTCGGACTTATATTCCAGGTATCAGAATTAATAGGAACTCCATCAACAACATATAACACATCTGTTCTCCCTCTTAAGGAAATAACCGGTGCGCCAAGCAACTCTCCAGAAGTTCCAACATTAAGTCCGGCTACTTTACCAGCCAGGGAACTGATTGGATTTGGCTCGCGAGCCATCAAAAGTTGGCTTCCTTTAACTTCCTGCGTTGCATAGCCAACCTTGGATTTATCCTTTTGAACCCCCAAGGCAGTAACTACAACCTCTGAAAGTTGAGTTGCATCAGTGGCTAATGTAATGTTAACAGTTGATCTGCCTGATACATTTACTTCTTGAGTTACAAACCCAACGAACGAGAATACAATAACATTATTTGATGAACTAACAGAAACCGAATAATCTCCATTTACATCCGTAATGGTTCCGTTGCTTGATCCTTTCACCAGAATGTTAACTCCCGGTATAGGACTTTGATCTTCTCCGGAAAGTACTTTTCCGGAAACCTGTGATTGAGTCATCGCTACCTGCGCAACGAATAGCCCGGTCATCAACAACAAAGCAGTTCGAATTTGCTTTACTGAGTTTCTTCTCTTTAAAAGGAGTAGAAGTTTTTTCATAATTATTAGTGGTTTGGTTAATAGCCAACGCAAAACTTAAAATTTCAATTGACGATACGTTTAGTGGCAGGTTAATGATCGGTTAATTGATTGTGCACAAAAGATTAAAAACATAATGTATGGGTAAATTTTCGAAACTGTGATGGATCTGATAGTCGAATAGCAGCGCCATTCCGATTAACAAAGTGTTAACATCAATCAATAAGGCAAAACAAAAATCAGATTAGCGACTTGCTGATTTCAAAATTTATTAACACACGTCCATAATTCTTAACAAGAAGATAAACCATCATGACCTGATTTGATGATGCGCGTATTGCATATTTCGCTGTTCGAAAAATGTATTTACGATGCCACACAGAAAATTTGATTTAATCGTTATCGGTGCCGGAGTGTTAGGAACATCCCATACGTATCACGCTGCCGCATTAGGAAAAAGAGTATTGCACATAGAGAAAGATCAATATCCAGTGAATGCAACAGTGCGCAACTTTGGTCAGGTGGTTCCTTCTGGTATGCCAGCTGATTGGTTTCAATTTGGAGTATACAGTACTCAACTCTATACACAGATTCAGTCTGAGTTTAATATCTCTGTCAGAAAAAATGGAAGTCTGTACATCGCTTCAGATGAAGAAGAGCAACGACTTATTCATGAATTAAAAGAAATCATGGATGATCGTTGCTACGAAGCGAATCTCCTCACGCATCAACAATGTCTTGAGAAGTGGCCGACTTTAAAGGCAAGCTACTGTCGCGAAGGTCTATTCTTTCCACAAGAAGTAAGCGTAGAACCAACCTCCATGATCCATCGTCTGATTGAATATTGCCGCATCAAATTCCCCAACCTTACTTATAAACCATCAACCACGATTATTAATTGCCATATATCCGGAGATGAGGTGCGGGTTGTGACCCATAAGAATGAGGTGTTCATTGCAGAAAAGGTAATCATCTGCAATGGAGGAGAGTTTAAAATTCTTTTTCCAGATCTCTTTCGCGATAGCGGAATTGAAATCAGCAAACTCCAAATGTTGCGAACGATACCTATGCCTGATGTGGGATTGGAAGGGAATATTCTTACTGGCTTGACCATTCGCAGGTATGAATCATTTTCTGAATGTCCTTCTTTTCCAACTTTACAAACGCCAGAATATCTCAGGGAGTTAAAGAGATGGGGCATTCATATCTTATTCAAGAAAGCAGCTGATGGATCTATCATTATTGGCGATTCGCATGAATATGCAGGAGTAAACGATATGGATGATCTGGGCTTTGAGCTCAACCAACACATTAATCAGCTCATATTCAAGGAGGCCCAGAAGATTGTTTCGTTCGATGTTACTGCCATCACCAGAACGTGGGTCGGATTTTATGCTCAGCATCCTGAAAAAGATATTGTTGAGATCGACATAGAAAATAAGATTCACATACGAACCGCCATTGGAGGAAAGGGAATGACTTCATCCGCGGGCTATGCTGAAAAAAGTATTCAGAAATTATTCTCCATACGACCCATGGATTAATCATGCCAAAAAAAATACGGCATTCGATCAACTATTTGCTTAGCAATGCTAATCCAATATGGTTTACCATTTACGCATCTGCAGTTGCGTTCTGTTTATACACCTGCGTGTATGCTTTTCGCAAAACATTTGCAGTGGCTACATTTGAAGGAGTAGAATTTGTCGGAATGAGTTATAAAGTATGGCTCGTTACGTCTCAGGTTATGGGTTATGCGCTCTCAAAATTTATAGGCATCACGGTAGTAGCCGAGCTGAAGGTTCAATGGCGGATGATCGGAATTTTCATCATGGTGTTAATTGCTGGAATCGCCTGGCTGTTATTTGCTTTTGTCCCTGCTCCATATAACATCATTTTTCTTTTCATGAACGGATTACCGCTTGGCATGGTGTGGGGTATGGTGTTCAGTTACCTCGAAGGCAGAAGAATGACCGAGGTATTAGGCGCTGCACTCTCCGTAAGTTTTATTTTCTCTGCCGGTCTTTGCCGGTCGGTGGGAGCCTTAACGATGCAATTTTTAGGAACGTCCGAATATTGGATGCCCTTTGTAACCTGTTGCCTCTTCGCACTTCCCTTTCTTTTCTTTCTTTTATTGTTAGATCAGCTTCCTCCACCATCATTGCAGGATGAAGAACTACGCACCAAACGAAACCCGATGAATAGGGAAGAGAGAAAGAGGTTCCTCACAACATTTTTTCCTGGTATTGTTTTGTTTGTGATCGCCTATACCTTACTCACTGCCTTCCGGGATTTCAGAGATAATTTCTCATCAGAAATATGGACATCATTGGGTGTAGTGAATGACCCCTCCATTTATACCTCCACAGAAATACCAGTTTCGATTTTTGTTTTGATTTGCATGGGAAGTTTAATGTTAATCAAAAACAATAAGCTGGCACTCATGATCAATCATGCGATTATCATCTTTGGGCTTCTGCTTATTGGTATAGCCAATTTTCTGTTTGAACAATTACTCATCAATGCATCGGTTTGGATGGTGCTGATCGGCACCGGACTTTACCTAGGCTATGTTCCTTTCAATAGTATTTTATTTGATCGTTTGCTTGCGGCCTTTCGCTACGCGGGAACAGTGGGTTTTATCATGTACATATCCGATTCGTTTGGATACCTCGGCAGCGTGGGTGTGCTGTTATTCAAAGAGTTTGGCTATGCCAACTTGAGTTGGCTGAGTTTCTTTATCTCAGGTGGATATGTGGTCTCACTTTTAGGATCACTTTTAATTGGTGGCTCAATGTTTTACTTTCACCGCAAGCATCGATCATGGTTACTGCTTAATCCCTAAAATCGGTAATATCTCAACAAGATTTTGCACCAGATGCGTATGTGGCCCTTTCTGTAATTCATCACGAGTGTAAGCACCGGTGGTTATACCAATCACCCACGGGCAACCAGCAGCCGCTCCTTGTTGTAAATCAGACATGGTGTCCCCCACTTTAGCCACCGATGCTATGTCGGTAACTTTGGTTAACTCCATCGCTCTGTAAATCATATCCGGATATGGTCTGCCATTTACTACTTCATCGCTGGTAACGCTGGCATCTATTAACCCATTCTTTTCCCAACCCATTCTTTCCAGTAATGGCACTACAATGGCACGATCAAAACCAGTATCGACCACTACCTTTATTCCATTGTGCTTACAAATTTTAAAAACATCACTGGCTCCAGGCTTTTCCATCACCGAGTGGTGCTCCTTATAGAACTTTGACATTCTAAAAACAAAGTGAGCATGCATCTCCAACACCAGCATTTCACTGATGTAAGGGTATTTGTGACGCTCCAGCAACCTCCTGATCGCTATCGGTTTTGGAATACCCATCACTTCGCAGGCTTCCTGGATGCTGATGCGGTTGTGTATTTTCTTAAAAATACTCTGCAATATGCGGGGCACATCTTTATTGTCATTAACAGTTGTTCCGGCCAGATCAAAGACAATCACCTTCGGCTTAATCATATTGCGAAATTGAAAAGATTGAATTCCAGGATCAAAAATTTGATGTGACTCTATCTTTATGTTTTTACTTTTTTTGTTTACAAAAGCATAACATTTAAACTTCACTTTGGTATTACTATTAGGGCTTAGTTTGCAACTTTTACTTAACCAAAAATATGGACTCTACACAAGCTGTGATTGATGAAATTTTTGACCTGTATGAGCGATATGGGAAAGCGGACTATATTGGTGAACCGGTATCGCAAATTGAGCACATGTCGCAATCAGCCCAGTTGGCCATAGAAGGTGGTTATGATGATGAGGTGGTGTTAGCCGCATTCTTTCATGATATTGGCCATATTTGTGTTCAAGCTACAAATGAACAAAGCATGGCTGACTTTGGTGTAAAAAGTCATGAAAAAATTGGCGCTGATTTTCTTCGCACAAAAGGATTTCCGGAGCGTGTCGCTAAGTTGGTGGAGAATCATGTTCAGGCAAAACGATATCTTACCCATAAGTTTCCCTCTTACTTTGAACAACTTTCTGAAGCAAGCAGAAAAACTCTGGAATTTCAAGGAGGTGTCATGAGTAAGCAAGAAGCAGAAGCCTTTGAGTATGACACATTGTTTGACTTAAGCATTCTACTTAGAAAATGGGATGAGAAAGCGAAAAAAACACATGTTCCTCTTATTGGAATGGAACTACTCAAAGAAAAATGCAGAGTCGTGTTATCGCATTCACTCTGAAATCAACTTTTTCAATTGCAACCCTCGATACAATATTTATCTTGTACGTGCCCTGTAATTTCCTGTTCGTGTTTACTTTTGTAAATGGCTGAATCTAATCAGTCATTTCCTTTCCTTCTCCAATGAAGTTACAATTCCCCAAACATTTTCGCTTCGGTACTAGCACCTCAGCCGTGCAAATTGAAACGGCTATCGATCACGACTGGCAAGGATTTACTGCCCGCGATAATTTTATTTTTGCAAGAACCACTGATCATGAATTGTGTTGGGAAAAGGATGTAGAAATTATTTCATCACTGGCTCCCAACTATCGCATGAGTTTCATGTGGAGTCGATTGCAACGGGCACCATTAGTTTCACTTGATCCTGATTCTGTAAATCATTATCGAAGTTTGCTGATACAACTCAAGCAACGAGGTGTAGACATCATGCTCGTATTGCATCATTTTGCAAACCCGGTTTGGTTTAGCGACCGAGGAGGCTGGGCAAATAAACAAAGTGTTGATTGGTGGTTGGACTATGTGAAAAAAGTAATTCATGAATTTGGAGAATTCGTTACACTCTGGAATACATTTAACGAGCCGAATCTTTACATCAGTCTCAGTTCTTTAGCAGGATTATTTCCTCCACAAAAAGCAAATCCCATTTATGCGTGGCGTGTATTGAATAATATCAGCGATGCACATCAGAGAGCTTATGAAATACTTAATGCCCTCTCGCCCGGAAAACCAGTAGGTATTTCACATAATGCTTCTATACTTGAAGGAGATAACCTATTGGGCATCTTACCCGCAAAAATTACTGACTGGTGGTACATGCATTTTATACCGGGTTGGTTTGAGCATTGTGATTTTTTTGGATTAAGTTATTATTCACGTATCGGTTATGATCCGTTTCCGGTTACGTTTTTAAACACACCCGAAAAGATTATAAAAAAAGGCAAGCTGCATGATGACATTTGGGAATATTATCCAGAAGGATTAGGGACCTGTATTGATCGTTACTGGAAAAGATTTCGAAAGCCCATTATTATCACAGAAAATGGAATGAGCACAAATGATGACAGTCAACGAATAAAATCAATTTACAATTACCTGAACATCATTCATGATCGTATCGAAAAAGGAATTGACATTCGTGGTTATTACCACTGGAGTACATGGGATAATTTTGAATGGAACCTCGGGCCTTCGTATCGTTTTGGTTTGTATTCTTGCGATCCGCGTACGAAAGTGCGCGTTAAACGGCCAAGTGCCGATGTTTACTCATCGCTAGCGCATTCAAGAAAGTTGGTGATCCCGTATCTGAAGAATCCATAAATTAGTCAAATTCTTACAGAAAATATGGAGTCCGATCACCTTAGCTTTCACTCCTATTCATTAACAAGCATATGATTCATCCTTAAAATTCCCCTATCGGATTGCTATATTGATTTTAATTTTAGAACTACTAGGAATTATAGCCTGTTATCCATCATCACGTCATCTTAGCTTATTTACTTGCGATCAGCGTAAATTTTAAAAACTCGTTCAATAGCAGGGAGTGCTGTTTCCTTATAATCAATCTCAATGATATTTTGAGTTTCAATCCACTTTTCAATCTTTGAAAGATTCTTTTTGCTCACCTTCTTAATGGCCGGCACGCCCAATTGTTTTAAGGATGTCGCGTTGAAATGCTGTTCGTACTGATTTTTCATTGGCACGACCATTAATTTCTTTTGGAGGTAAAGCGTTTCGGCAGGTGTTTCAAATCCAGCACCACACAATACACCATGTGAAGAAGCCAGGCTTATCGTGAATGCTTCATTATCTACCGGGAAAACCGAAATTTTTCCGATATGGTAAGGTATTGTGACATGCTTTGAGAAAATGTGCCATTCGATTCTAGGAAATTTCAAGAACAGCTTTAGCAGCTTCTTATCATCATACGCAGGTAAATAGACAGTGTAGTGACCTTGATCAGTAGTTTTAGTTTTACGAATCCGCTCACGAATAACTGGGGTAAAAATATTTTGATCATAGGATGCAAAATGGAATCCTACACCTTCGCGTATTGGGGCATAGTTATTCAAAAACCAGGTGCCAATAGGATCAAAGTGCTTTGGCTTGGGCACTTTGGATGATAACAATGCATATTGGTGACTCAGTGCAATACACGGTATGTCACGCTTATGACACGCCCATGCCGTAATCGCTTCAAAGTCATTGATAACCAAATCATATTTTTCAACCGGAAATTCTTTGATCTCGCGCACCACTCTTTTAGAGTTGTTGTTCTTAAACGTCTTGATGAAATCTATTCCCCCCTTTTTGCCAAAGAAAAAACTAAGTCCTTTTGATTTATACTTTACTGGCATTGATAATTTAATATCTGCCTGTGAGCCACTCACAAATAGATCCAACTTTCCATAAGTCGAAAGGATCGGAATAATTTCTTCTGCTCGGGCTATATGCCCATTGCCTGTTCCCTGTATGGCGTATAGTATTTTCACTTTTTTGGTTTAAGTAACTGCTCCAGCATTTCGTTAAATAACTCTTTGTTATCAGAACCCTTAAATCTTCGAGGAAGTTTGATGGCCTGTGCCATCTTATCATCTCGATAATTATAAATCCTCCAGATTCCTTCATGACATTCCAGTGCGGTGAGATTTTCAACCCAATCGCCTGAATTGAGATAGACTACACTTCCTTTTTCTGTCGTGATCGTTTTTATGGCGGGTTTATGAATGTGACCACATACCACAAAATCGTAGCCATTGTCAATGGCTATTCCGGCAGCGGTCAATTCAAAGTTATCAATAAATTGCACCGCCTTTTTCACACTGTCTTTAATTCGTTTGGAAAGTGAGATTTTTTCGCGACCCAATTTCTGTAAAACAAAGTTTACAAAGGTGTTGATATGAATGAGTGAATCATAACCCACAGCTCCTAATTTGGCAAGCCATTTTGCATTGCGCATGGTTACGTCAAAAACATCACCATGGAATATCCATGCTTTCTTTGAATTGATTTTTAACAACAGCTTATTTTCTATCTGAAAAGAACCGAGACGGAACCCGGAAAATTTTCTTAGCATCTCATCATGATTTCCTGTCAGGTAAATCACTTTTGTGCTGTGGGTCATCAAGCCTGTAAGATGTTTGACGACCTGCATGTGCGTTTTGGGCCAGTATCGTGTTGAGAACTGCCACATGTCAATGATATCGCCATTCAAAATAACCTTAGCTGGTTCGATGGATTTCAGATATCGAAGGAGTTCGTCTGCATGACAGCCGTATGTACCTAAGTGAATATCAGAAAGAACAAGAATGTCTACCGGGCGCTTTTTATTCTTCCCCATTTAGTAAATATCAAACAATTACTAGTTGAACTTAATCCATAACTAATTAATCCCTAAAATTAAAGAGGCATCTCACTGCGAGTTTCATGGCCGTGTTATTTTATTGTTAATCATCACTTCTATCAACAGAGTCAATTTTGTACTCAAATAAACTTTTTTTTTAGGATATCTACTACATCCTGGTAAGTAGTAAGTAGCTAAATGACGTGACTTCATCTTTTTATATGGTGACTTCAAACTTAAAATTCTTCTTACTGTCTAGGCTATCTACTAACTGTGGCCTTCGTCTAATATCCTCCAATCTAACTGTTTACCAAAATCAAAATGCAAAAATCATCTGGGGTCTACGTTGGGTCTGTCAATATGTTTTGGTGTTGCCACCCTCAAGGTTAGGAATTACAACTATTAGACTTCTCCGAGATCAGCTAAAAAATAATACAGCCCATTTACACTTTTAGAAATGGTGGATCCAAACTTTATGGGCTCACAACCAACGCCTCTTTGAATGCTGACTTGGATGCGGGTTGGCCTTATGGCAAGCCAACGTGTGTGCTATTTGTAGCATTATTATCAAAGCCATTATATTTTAATAGAAAGAGTTGCAGAAAATGTTCTTCTGTCAGAAGGGCATATGCCGGATCCTGGAAGAACTCCTTTTAGAATATAAATGGTAGTCCCTGAATTTTGAAAGGGAGCTTCCGTTTGTATCATCTGGCTTTCCAAGTAAAAGTTAACATCGCATTTTAATTTGCGGCAAAATTTGTCTATTAGATTTATTTTATCCGAATTCCTTCCTAAAAGTATTAGTTCTAAACAAGTTGAATCACGCCTTTATTAAATTGAAAATCTAAAGTGTCAACAACTCACTTGAAAACATATCCCACGGTTAGAAAATAGGTTCTTCCATCACTCGGCAACACTCCTGGGCCTGGATAGCCGCCCGCTCTTCGCGTAAAATAGTTGGAGTCGGATAAATTATTGATACCTGACTTTACGCTGAATCCTGTTTTTCCCTGATAGGCTAGCGTTATATCATAAATAGTATAAGCAGGAATCAATCCGTTTTGACCATTTGCTGTTGGTGTTTCTGTATTGTTAGCATCAGTAAATACTTTATCGGTATAACTCTGCTGCAAGGTGGCAGAAACCATTTTCCAGGAATAGGTAACTCCAGTTCTGAAAATCTGTTCGGGTGCGTACTCCACTTTTTTATCTTTATAGTTAGTTTCCTGGAGCGCATTGTTGACGACTGTTACCACTTTGAAATTATTATAACGGGCGTCATTATAGGCATACGAAGCAAAAAATTCTAATTCACCAAAGCGTGTATTGATTGCCAGAGACCTGAAAAGATTGTACTCGGCAAAAAGTTCCAAGCCCTGCGATCGACTACCTCCTACGTTAGTACGGAAATTATAAAATGATCCATCTGGATTTTGCTGTCGGATGGTACCTACCCGGTTGCTATAATCGAGGTAAAATCCACTTACATCGAATTTAAGAAAATTCTTAACTGTGCCCCGATAACCAAGATCTGCATTAAGTCCCCTGGCGTCTGTCAAATTAGGATCTATAACATCCGTTGTGGGAGGTGTAGTGAGATCTGCAAATTGTACAGGCCGATAAGATTGCGTGGCGTTCGCATAAAAAGAGGTTGTTTGAGTAATGGCATACTCCACCCCCAAACCTCCTATCACAAATCCATGACTCCTGATTTGCGGTTGAAGGTTAATCGGGTTTCCGTTAGACACTCCGCTATAACCGCTTGCCTCGGCAGTGAGGTATTCATATCGGATGCCGGGAACCACAATCAGCTTGTCGGTCAACTGAAACAAGTTTTCGGCAAATAAGGCAGCATTACCGCTTTGGTAATCAATGTCACTAGTCCAGGAAGTTCCACTTTCACGATTTATATCGAAATCGGTTCCACGAGATCCAACACCCCCACGGTATCGAAATGTATTCCCACTATATAAGCGCATGCCTGTGCTTAGATTACTCTGCTGGTTTCCCAAATTGTAGCTTATTAAATATCTGGCCTCCATTCCAAAAT
This sequence comes from Cyclobacteriaceae bacterium, assembly GCA_016787755.1. GTDB lineage: Bacteria > Bacteroidota > Bacteroidia > Cytophagales > Cyclobacteriaceae > ELB16-189. The sequence goes on from JAEUUA010000018.1 coordinate 217,212, forward strand.
TCTGATATCGATCTACGTCAATGGTTCTTGGGTTGTACTCACCTGTGGATGGACTAATGGCATCGGGTACTAGAATACCGCCTGATGGATTAAACCCAATACTATTGCGGGTGGCGTTAATGCCAAATAGCTTGACATTGAGCCGTTGATCATCACGGATTTTGTAATCGGCAGTAACGGCTGAAGTCAGCCATACCAGATTAAACCAATTGCGTGACCGTAAACTCTGCTGTGGGTTTTGAGCAAACTGATCATCCGTTAGTCCACCCGGTTGTTGACTGAGTGTTTCCCAACGGCTAACTTCTGAAGTAATAGAAAAGCGTTCTGAAACTTTATAGGTGATGGTTCCAGACCCCGTATTGCTTTTGAATTGATTGTTCTCCCGCCAGCCATCTCCACTTCGGTGATCAAAAAAAGCATAATAATTCACCTTCTTCGTTTTCCCACCCACCGCATTATAGGAATTGAATAAACGGTTGCTGCCAATTGTTTGAAATGTTTCAAATTGAAATGGTTTGGAAAACTCACTTCCATTTTTCAGAATGTAATTTATCATCCCTCCAATCTGTGGACCATATTGTATTGCACCATGCCCGCGCACAATCTCGATGCGCTGCACCGACTGAAGTTGAGGATTGTAGTAAGCTTCGGGGTAGCCGTAAGGATCGGCCGCGATATCATAACCATTCTGTCGAACATTGAATTCCCAACTTCGATTAGGACTCAGACCCCGCGAAGCAATTCCGATCTGTATACCACTGCTTTCACTTTCCCAAACAAAAATTCCCGGCACCTTCGACATCACCTGACGCATAGTGTTGCTCACCACATTTCCCTTCACATTATCCATGACGATCAACGCACTTTTCTTTCCTGCATAAATATTGGTGCCGACAATTTGAGGCAATTGATGTATGTCAGACTTGCTACCCTTGCCAACGATAGTAATTTCTTCAAGAATTTTGGTAGCTAAAGTATCTGGCAGGTGTACGGATAAACTTCCATTTTGCGCGCCAACGATGAAAGGAAATAAAAGAGTTAAAAAGGAGAATGTGCGTCTCATTTGAGTATTATTTAGAATGATTATAAACAGTCGCAAATGTACTATTGTTTAGAATTATTCCAAATAATATCCAATAAAGTGATCTGATTCAGTCAAAAAACGAAATACTAAGCGTTACTGCCTATTTCGAAGGTATTTGTAGACTTTGATAGCCGCCATTAAAATTGCTACAAATGCCACAAGCCCTGATAGGCTCCAAACTAAACCGATGCCACTACGCACCACCACTAACATGACAATTGCCACCAGAAATACAGTGGCTACTTCATTCCAAATGCGAAGCTGTCCACTAGAGTATTTAAATATCTTTTTTTTGTGCTGCTGGAATATCACCTGAAGGGAAAAGTGATAAAGAAGGAGGCCTAAAACAAACCCGATTTTTATCCATAACCAAGTTGGAATGACCTGATAAGTGAATAATAGCCAGGTACCAAAAATGAGGGTAAGAATACACGAGGGCCATGTGATACCCCACCATAGGCGATTAATCATAATACCAAATTGGTCCTGAAGAATTTTGCGTTCCGGCTCCGGTTTATCTTGTGCTTCCCGATTATATATGAAAAGGCGCACGATATAAAACAGTCCAGCAAACCATGTGACGACAAAAATAATATGGAGAGCCTTTACATAAACATACATCATAGGATGTCAAATTAGTAAGGTGCTTATATCTGCTCGATGACCAAACGTTCAACGGTTTTAATCCAGTCTTCTCGGTCATTCAGACAAGGAATGACAGAGAATTCCTTTCCTCCGTATTTCATAAAATCTTCCCTTCCTTCTTTTTCTATTTCTTCTAATGTTTCGAGGCAATCACTCACAAAAGCGGGGCAAACGACAAGGAGCTTTTTAATACCCAATTGTGGAAAGTCTTTGAAATGGTCTATGGAGTAAGGTTGCAACCATGCATCTGCACCGAGGCGAGATTGAAATGAAAAGCTGAATTTCTCTTTCGGCAAGCCCAACTTTCCGGCCACTAAATTGGTGGTCATAGTAACCTGATGCCGGTAACAAAACTGATGCGCATCGGAGGGAATTGAACAACAACTTTCGCTGGAAAAGCAATGTGATTTCGTACAGTCTGTCTTTAAAACGTGCCGCTTAGGGATGCCATGATAACTAAATAATAAATGATCAAACTCCCTTTCTAAAAAAGGTTTAATACTATTTGCAAGGGATTGAATATAATCGGGATGATTGTAAAAGGGAGGAACTATTTTCAATGCAAACGAATAGTTTCCTTTTTTGTGGGCTTGCTTTACGTGCGCTACGGCCGTTTCATAACTGCTCATGGCGTAATGTGGATAGAGCGGAACCAATACCACCTCATCCAGGTCAGGATTTTCGAGATGCAATTTATTAAATGCCATGTCAGTTGAAGGATTGGCATAACGCATACACAACTCCACCGGAAGTTGCATGACATCGGCCAGCTTTTTTTGAACCTGACGTGAGATGTGAATAAGCGGAGAGCCGTTTTCCGTCCAAATCGTTTTGTATTTGGCCGCGCTTTTTGGAGAGCGAAACGGAACGATAATGCCCCTCACCAACAAAGTTCGAACAAGATGAGGAATATCAATCACCCGCTCATCCATCAAAAATTGGGTAAGGTATGTCCGAACGTCTTTCACCTGATAGGAGTCGGGCGAACCGAGATTTGCCAATAGGATTGCTTTTTTTGACATTGATTTGATTAGGTTACGAAGGAAAATTTTCTATAGCCGATAATGTTTGGTCTATGTCTTCCTCTGAAAGAGTTGAACTGATAAACCAACTTTCGAATGCAGAGGGGGGTAAATAAACACCATGGTTCAGCATGTGATGGAAAAATTTATTGAAAAGATCTTTGTTACAGGCCTTTGCGCTTTCAAAATCAGTTACCGGATGAGAACCAAAATGAACACTCATCATGCTACCCAATTGATTTATGGTATGGGCAATTCCTTTTTCAGCCAGAAGTTTGCGAATTGCGCCCGATAGCTTTTTTGTTTTTGCCTCCAACTCTTTGTAATGGAAGGAATTCTCCTTCAATTCTTTTAACAACGTATAGCCTGCTATCATCGCAATGGGATTTCCACTCAAAGTTCCCGCCTGATAAACACTTCCCATCGGAGCAATGTGCTGCATAATTTCTTTTCTTCCAGCGAAAGCGCCTACCGGCAAACCACCACCAATTATTTTTCCATAGGTAACAAGGTCTGCTCTGATGTTGTAAAGTTGTTGGGCACCACCCGGGGCTAATCGAAAGCCCGTCATCACTTCATCAAAAATCAGGACGATGTTATGCTTATCACACAATCCACGCAACCCATCGAGATAGCCTTTCATTGGAATAATACACCCCATGTTACCGGCTACGGGTTCTATGATGATGGCTGCGATCTCATCGGGATGTTGAGCAATCAATGACTCGACTGCATTGAGATTATTATAAGGAGCAGTTAATGTATCGTTCGCAAGTGCTTTTGAAACGCCTGGCACGGATTGAATGCCAAGTGTTGCTATACCACTTCCCGCTTTCACCAAAAAAGAATCTGCATGTCCGTGATAGCATCCTTCAAACATGATGATTTTATTTCTACCGGTATACCCGCGTGCCAGTCGCACCGCACTCATGCACGCCTCGGTGCCGCTGTTCACCATGCGAATGAGATCAACATTCGGTACCATGGACTTAATCAACTCGGCCATCTGAATTTCCAATTCCGTAGGTGCACCAAAGGAGGTAGAGTCGGCAACCTTCGCACAAATTGCATCCACAACAGGCTGGTACGCATGACCCAAAATCATTGGGCCCCACGAATTGATGTAATCGATGTAACGATTACCATCTTCATCAAACAGGTAAGCACCTTTCGCTTTCTTTATGAATACAGGCGAACCGCCTACACTCCTAAAGGCACGAACCGGTGAGTTTACCCCTCCAGGAATGTGCTGTTGCGCTCGCTCAAAAAGCTGTTGACTTTTGGTATACCTTATTTTTTCCATTCTTATTTCTTGAGAGTTTGTGCCATCTGTTTAGCAAAATAGGTGGCAATCAAATCGGCACCGGCACGCTTAATCGCTGTAAGCACCTCCGCAACTGCTTGCTCCTCATTTAAATAACCTGCTTTTGCTGCGGCTTTAATCATGGCGTACTCACCACTCACGTGATAAGCACTCACCGGTATTTTCACCTCATTTTTTACTTCTCTGATAATATCCAGGTAAGCATGTGCCGGTTTCACCATAATAATGTCGGCTCCTTCCGCTACATCCATTTGCGCTTCTTTTATTGCCTCAAGACGATTGGCTGGATCCATCTGATATGTTTTCTTATCGCCAAAACCCGGTGCACTGTCCAATGCATCGCGGAACGGGCCGTAGAAACACGAGGCATACTTGGCTGCATAACTCATGACACCGGTTTGGTGGTTTCCTGCTTTTTCCAGGGCCTCGCGAATGGCTAAAATTCTTCCATCCATCATGTCGCTGGGTGCAACAAAATCAGCACCTGCTTTCGCGTGACTTACACTCATCTTCGCCAGTACCTCCACCGTTTTATCATTTTCAATTTGTTGATTCTCCACAATGCCATCGTGACCAAATGAAGAATACGGATCAAGTGCAACATCCGTCATGATGACCATATCCGGCAACGCTTTTTTAATGGCGCGAACGCTGCTTTGCATTAAACCGTTTTCATTGAGCGCTTCTTTGCCCGTGTTATCTTTTAATTCGTCTGGAACTTTTACAAAAAGTAAAGCACTTCGAATCCCTAGCGCATAACACGCTTCTAATTCTTTCACAACCAAATCAAGGGAGAACCGAAAGTATCCAGGCATGGAAGAAATCTCATGCTGAGTTCCTTTTCCTTCTGTAATGAAAACGGGAACAATAAAATCGGAAGGTTGTAAGTTCGTTTCACGAACCATACTTCTTACAGAGGGAGATTGTCTTAAAATTCGGTTGCGTCTGATCATAATATGTTTACGTTGGAGTGAACCCAATTACGCGGGTGTTTCAGTACCTCTAACAGTTTCTCTTCCTCACTTCCCGGATCAGGTTTGAAATCATAATCAAAGCGAACTGTTGGAGGTAAGCTCATCAATATACTTTCTGTTCTGCCATGAGTTTTAATTCCAAACAATGTGCCCCGGTCGTGAAGCAAATTAAATTCCACATAACGACCCCTTCTTATCTCCTGCCAATATTTATTGTGCTGCGTGAACGGCTCGCTTTTGTGGCGATTCACCAAGGGCAGGTAGCCATCGAGGAAAATTGTCCCATTATTTTCTGTAAAATTCTTCCAGAAATCCAACGTGTATTTTTCATTCCCCCGACAGTGATCAAAAAATATTCCACCCACGCCTCTGCGCTCGCCTTCGCGATGATGATTATTGAAATAATTATCACACTGCCGTTTAAATTGCGGATACAAAGTCGAATCGAAAGTATCGCAACACTTCTTTTGAGTGGCATGAAAATGAACTGCATCCTCTTCCACTAAATAATACGGAGTAAGATCAGTGCCTCCACCAAACCAGGCATCGCTTGCAATTCCATTCTCGTCATACACTTCAAAATAACGCCAATTGGCGTGAACGGTAGGTATCTTAGGACTGAATGGATGAATAACCAAAGAGAGTCCGGCTGCAAAAAAGGAAGTACCGGCTACCTTTAACTGCTGGGCAGCTAACGGAGGCAGCTCACCATGAACAACGGATATATTCACACCAGCTTTCTCAAAAATATTTCCATGGCTGATGACGCGGCTGGTACCGCCACCACCACCTCTACGTTCCCATGTGTCCGTGATAAATTTTGATTTCCCATCAACTTCCTCAAGGTCTACACAAATTTTTTCCTGCAAAGCCTTGATGTGTTGAATAAAGGAATCCCGGGTGGACAAACTCATTCTTCATATTCTTTTACCGCATCAACAAATGCCTTTGCATGATCTACCGGAATGCCAGGCACGATGCCATGTCCCAGGTTAGCAATATAGGCTTGGGGTCCAAAGGCCTTAATCATCTTATGTACTTGTTTTTTTAATTCGGGAATTGGCCCAAGTAGTTTAATGGGATCAAAATTTCCCTGCAAAGTCACTCGACCCTGCGTCTCCGTACGTGCTTTCTCCGGACGAATGTTCCAGTCTATACCAATGGCAGACACGGATTTATTTTGTGACAAGGAATCTAACGCATAAGCACTTCCTTTTGGAAATAGAATGACAGGGCCATGAGGTGCTACGGCCTCCGCGATCTGTACAAGATATCGTCCAGCAAATTGATCGAAGTCATCCGGGCTTAGCAAACCACTCCAACTATCAAATAATTGCACTACATCGGCCCCTGCTTTTAGTTGTGCCTTCAGGTAAGTGATGGTTGCCGTTGTGATTTTACTGAGCAGGCGGTGAGCCAGCTCAGGCTGGGTGAAGCAGAATGCTTTCGCCTTCTCAAAACCTTTGCTACTCTTTCCTTCGACCATGTAGCAAAGCAGTGTAAAGGGTGCACCGGCAAAACCAATTAGTGGCACACGGTTATTCAATTCTTTCTTCGTCAAGGATAGCGCATCGAACATATATTTCAATTCACCTTCTACATCCAGATTTAATTGATCGACATCCTCCGATGTGGCTACCACCTTAGGAAGCTGAGGCCCTTTTCCTTCTTCCATCAACACCGTCAATCCCATCGCTTGTGGAATCACCAGGATATCAGAGAAAATAATCGCGGCATCCACACCGATGAGGTCTACCGGCTGAAGCGTAATTTCACAAGCTAGTTCGGGTGTTTGTACCCGCGTGAAGAAATCATACTTTTTTCGCAGCTCAATGTATTGAGGCAGATAACGGCCAGCTTGACGCATCATCCATACGGGCGGACGTGAAACTCTTTCCTGGCGAAGGGCCTTTAATAACAAATCATTCTTTAGCATAGAGGGGATTCTTAGTGTAATAGGTTACGATAGTTTTTAAAAGGATTTCTTCCGAAGGAGCATCCGGTATATAAGTGTGTTTATAACCTTTTTGTTTAGCGTAATCGGCAGTTGTTTGCCCGATGCAAAAACACGGGACTTGCTGCAAGTCGTTACGAGACAAAAAACTATTAATCGCGCTTGGACTGAAAAAGATAATAGCCTCATAAGGGAGGTTTATAACAATTGGAGTTAGTTCCGTGCGATAGGTCATCACCTCTTGTACCACCACACCTGCCCTGGTTAGTTTCTCCGATAATTCGGGTCGACTTAGGTTGCCACGAATGTGTGTTACTTCCTTCGCTTCTACATCTAGTAGAATCTCATCAGCCAAAGCGGAGGCGTGCGGGGCGGTTGATTTAATAGTCAGGCCTGAAGCCAAAACATATTCTTTTGTTCCAGGCGAGATACAATGCACAACATAATTATCAATATCGAGTTGTAGTTGCTTGATCATTTGCAGAAATGCCTTTGCCCCTATACTACTTGTCAGTACAACGTTTTTATGAACCGAGGACGGACGAATATCGACTGGAATACGAATAGCCTTGCGGATAAAATCATGAGCTGTGAACCTCCACCCACTTTGCTGAAGTTCGTTGAACTTGCGGGAGTTAAGTCTTCGGGTTGAAACAATATGAGGTGATCTGATCAAGGCCGAAAAGTTTTAATAATGATATCACCACCTTGGCGAAGAATTTCATGTGCCGCCAAATCTCCGGCACTGGGCGCTTGATCCAGGTTGAACGTTAACTCAACTTCACATTTTTCTTTCGCATTGAGACTAAAAATATTACCCTTGAAAAATAACGTCCCATTTTTCACCATTGCGTATGCGGCAATAGGTACTGCACATCCACCATGTAATGCAGACAAAAAACTACGCTCGGCTGAAATACAAATATTGGTTTCCGCATGATTTATGGCAGAACAAATTTCTGCCATACGATGATCATCTTGACGGCACACGATTCCTATTGCGCCTTGTGCCGGGGATGGAAGCATCCAATCCAACCTCACAAATGGGTGTGATGAAATCCCTAGTCTTTCCATAGCGGCCTCGGCAAAGATGGCACCCTGCCAATTGGATCGATTTAACTTTTCTAACCTCGTTTGAATATTGCCTCGCAAATTTTCAATGCTGTGATGAGGATAACGCGATAGCCATTGCATTTTTCTGCGCAAACTACTTGTGCCAATCCTGCAGTCCAGATGCAATTGCGCGGGGCCCCGGTCGGCACGTAACACCAAGCAATCGTAAGGGGAAGCTCGTTCCAAAACCGCGCTCAGTAAAAGGCCATTCGCTAATTTGGTTGGAATATCTTTAGTGGAATGAACAGCGATATCGATTCTATTTTGCAGCAAGGCTGCGTCAAGTGATTTTGTAAAAATCCCTTGAATGCCCATCTCATAAAGTGGCGTCACCAGGTCAACGTCTCCATCGGAAGTGATCTCAATGATTTCGCTTTCAACGCCCAAAGAATTTAATTTTTGCTGCACTGCAAGTGCTTGAAAGAGCGCCAGTGCACTTTCGCGCGTGCCAATACGAACTATTCTTGATGTATTCATTTTTCTGACTCAATGAGCTCGTTCACTGTTTGGATGACAGAACAACCTGTATAGCCGTCCAATTTAATTTTCTTCATTAATCCAGAGAACCCTTTTTCGATTTTGGATTCTTTGTTAGCTCTATGAAGCAGCATTCGACCCACTTTTGTTTTATAGTTCTGAACGACTTCTGTGTTCTTAAAAAGGATTTGCCAGGCCAAAAGCTCTGCAATGAACTCTTCTATAATCTGTATCGCATTAGGTATTTCAAAATTCCTAAGCTGAATCAGCTTGTTGTGGAAATCAGAAATTTCATCCACTGAAAAGTGGATGGTTGAAGGATCATTTTTAATCCGAGGATCGATAACCTGCGGAACGCTGAGGTCCAAAAATAGCTGACCTCTTCCTTTTTGGATATGTTGAGGGGTAATAAGGTAGCAATCTGATTCCACTGTCGTAATGATCACATCAAAATCAGGCAGGTGGGTAATAAAACTCTCAAACGGGATAACAGAAACATTTAACTCTTCGGCTAAACTCCAGGCCTTATCCAATGTTCGATTTGTTAATGTGAGATTTCCCTGAGGAAAGTACTCGATTAAATTACGAGCCATTGCCCGACCTATTGAACCGGTACCTACAATCAAAATCTTCTTATCCGGCTTTTCAACCTGCAGAGAAGTAATTAACTCAGCTGCAGCGTAACTCACGGAATATTTTCCATTGCTTAGATTCGTTTTTCTTTTTATTTCTTTTGAAGCCTGTAGCGCATAATTTGAAATGCGATCCGTTATGGAACTTACCAATCCAGAGTCCCTTGCATTTTGTATAGCCTTCTTTACCTGACCCGATATTTCATAGTCACCTACAATCTGTGAATCCAAACCGGCTGTCACCCTAAAAAAATGCCGTGCGGCATCTACTCCAGACTTGGAATAAAAATAGCTGCACCATTCATGGGCTGTTAGATTGAGCTCTTCTTGAACAAGTCGCTGCACAGTATCAACCGATGTACAACCATAAAACTCTATCCGGTTGCAGGTAGAAAGGACAAGAAAATCTCTAAGACCCTTGCTATATACCCTTGCGTATATTTTTTCAATTGCTAGTTGAGTGATTGCAAACCGGCTACGGATCTTTGCATCCGCTACCGTGTAGTTGGTGCCTACGACAGTCCAATAAGCAAGGTTGTTGAAAAAATATTTCTTGGGCATTTAATAAATAACTGGCAGCAAGATGCCCACAGTACCTGAATATAAATACCTCAGTAAGAAATAGGAATACCAGAAATTGGATTAAAAATAACAGAGTATTAAAAAAATACCCATATAAGTCGTTATTGCTAATGGTCTTTGAATCTGTACAGACAGTGTATTACTGAATGGTTCACCAGTGATAACCCAGTTATAGTAGATAGAAAGGATATATTGAAGCTTGGATGTTCCCCCACAAGCGGAGATATATTTCTTCTGTCAAGATAATTACTTATTTTCATGTACGATCACTGAGTCAAAAACGCACAATCCAATTCCCTCTTTGACAAAGGATGAAGTTTCTAATGTAAATACAAACATGTTCATTATTTTCTGCTAGGAGGCGAGCTACTTCTGATTTAGTTGGTAATGCAACCTTACCGTGATCTGATATAAAATGAAAATGTTCCAGGGGACTATAGATTATTTCTGACCCTTTGAACACTAAGTCTTACCATCAAAGCAAATTACAAATTGGAATGTCGTGATTCAATTTTCTATTTACGCATCTGAAGAAGCTTAAACAAGCCCTTCATCAGCAAAAGAATAATATCCTTCTGTGGTAACGATGACGTGATCGAGTAACTGGATTTCTAAAAACCTCCCTCCTTCTTTCAACTTCCTTGTTAATTTGTAAGCTTTCTTCTTTTGCAGTCTCAGAAAGCCAAAAAGAGATTGGTATGATCTGGAGTGGTATGTTAAAAATAAAATACCGTTAGATCTGGATCATTTTAAGTCACGTGCCCTAGCCAGTGAAGACTTAAAGGATGATGTACTCACAGAAAAAGAATTCCGTCAATTACTTGATTCCAAAATCAGTGCAGTTGACATCGGAAAAGTAAAAGCAGATGTTATTCGTTTTATTCCAGATGGCAATAGGCTTGCTATTTGGTCAACTAAGTATTTTCATGATTTAGTAAAGCACCTAATTGTGCAGTGATTAAAGAAAGTTAAGGAGTAAAATATTCTCCACCATTTCTTAAAGACAAGCCGCCTGTTGAGGCTGTTGTAAAAACGTGTCAAGGGTGGAGATTCCTTCAAGGCAAAATTAAGAAACAATCGACACGTGCCATGCCCTTTACAGGTTTTTGTAACAGGCCTACCTTTGGCTTGCCAATGAAATGGTCTTCCCTTACTAAATTTTACGATGTCATTTGAATCCCAATATTTTATTTCTCATAACCTCGCGTTAACAGATGATTTGATTTTTAGTGTTAATGAATATATGCACATTAATCTAGTACTAAGCTCGTGAGGAGTGCTATTTCCAGGAAAAGTAACGATTCACAAGTCGGGAGAACTCAAACGAATTTAAATTGAATGGCTAATTAATCATGACCTAATAAAATAAATTGAGTATTTCTACTGAAAGAGGAATTCCTTATGATTGATAATATGAACCTGATGTTCAACAGGTTATTTTTGTCAGCATACACCGATATTTGATGGCGATGCCCATCAAAGATCTAATTACTCTAACATTAAAAATATTTAATCCTTTTTAACAGTAGGCCACTGCTTATCGGCTTTCTTAATTAGGTTTGGCTGATCCTTATTCCATTCCTTGTTTACTTGTTGGTTGTAGTTGAAATAGAGTTTATTATCAACAATAGTCCACGTGTTCGTCTCAGTTGGTGCTTTGTGTCCATCTGCCATGCCATACGCGCAATATCCCCCATATTGAGGTGCATACTTTTCAGGATTGGTTATGAATAAGTCTTTATTCTTCTTACTTGCAAAGTGCCATGTGGCATTTTTCCATTTGTACGTAAACGCCTTTGTGCCTTCAACCGCTTTGCTCTCTACAAAGAATGCAACTGGGTCGTACCCTTTTATTGCCCCTTCCTCATTAGAAAAAACCTCACTTTGCTGAGCGAGTAAGCAAAGCGGTAGAAATAATACAAAGATATTTGTTAGCGTGATAATTTTTTTCATAGTCTTTGAGGTCTTTTGCTTATTTTATCTTCAATCCAATTCTATTAATTGTTTCCTTGAGTCGTTGCATGACATATGTTCTTCAAATTAAAAATATGAGGGATCGAAGTTCAATTACGATTAAAATGGTCTGGTCATTTTTCATTGAGTGACCAATCATATTCGTAGAATTCAATTTTATAGGAATTTGGAATTTTCTCATTTCGATATTGATTGATCCAACCGAGTTCAATATTTCCGTTTGATTTGAAATCAGAAGAATACCAATCAAATATTTTCGAAAGTCCTACTATTCCTTTGGAAGGATTAATCCTTAACCAATTAGAATCATTTACAGCCAATTTGGTGCGTTCTGTAAGTTGTTGCTCAATTGTATCGGGTGTATAAGCGAAATTTGCTAAGGGGGGGCAGCTTTTTGCCGCGCACACCAATACAAAGTGAAAGCGACTGTCTAAGTAAGTGCGCAATAGTTTTTCAGTTTCTAATTTATTGAGCGTCAACTCTTCTCCTGCCACTCGGTAAGTTGCTTTATCGAAAAATCCTGATACATCCAAAGGGGATTTAATTGGGTAGTTTTTAATGACTGCATATATTACAATTAGATTGTATGCATTTACATAAAAAGCTTTTTTGGATAGAACACTAGCTTCCTCTAAATTCATCGTGCCAACCAACTTGACGAGATTCTCTATATCGCTGCTGGCCTTTTTTATACCGATGTAGTCAACCCTACTATTGGAGACATATCTCTTGAAAAAAACATCCGTTACCTTGAAAAAGGATTCCAGCTCAGTGCAGTATGCCATTGAGGAAAAACCAATAAAAGCTACTACTAAGGATAATTTTTTCATTGTATCATGCTTTTTGTGGAAGCAAGCTGTGAAAAAATTTGATTCATGCGCCTGTTAATCTGATGCTATGTCTTTAACCTGACACAAGCTTTGAATTTTAATATCCTATTTCCAAGTCTGTGATTTCTTTGTGATACTTTTCATTCAATTTAGTGACTACTTCAAGATATGAATAAGGTTTTGCTGATAGAAGATGATGCTGATATTGTGCAGTTGCTGCTTATTCACTTACGTGATTTGGGTTGCGAAGTAGAGGTGGAGCATAATGGCAAGCTGGGTTTTCAAAACGCAAAAATTAATGCGTATGATTTAATTGTGCTGGACATTATGCTGCCCGCAATGGACGGTATCGAAATATGCGGCCGCTTGCGGGCATCCGATATTTATACACCTATTCTTATGCTTACCGCTAAATCAGAAGAGATCGATAAGGTGATAGGGTTAGAGAGTGGAGCTGACGACTATTTGACAAAGCCTTTCAGTATTCGTGAGTTCATTGCCCGCGTAAAAGTTATCCTGAGGCGGGCTAAGATCTCACTAGAGCATATAGGTCAGGAGGGTGTTTTTGAATGCAATGGACTTACTATTGATCGAATTAAACGTAAAGTGATGTTGAACGACCAGCGGCTGGAATTAACCCCCAAAGAATTCGCACTTCTGCTCTTGTTGGCATCAAGTCCTGGGCGAAGTTATAGTCGTGAAGAGTTATTGGATTTGATTTGGGGATATGAATTTTCAGGATATGAGCACACCGTAAACTCACACGTAAATAGGCTCCGTGATAAGATTGAGCCAGATGTAAACAAGCCGGTTTTTATTCTTACTACCTGGGGAACAGGGTATCGCTTTAATGATGAATTAACAATTAACAAGAAGCATCATGGAAACTGAATCGAAATCTTATCCGTGGTACACGAGTTTGTATTTACGCATTGCTGCTTTCTTTTTTGTTACACTTTTTTTGTTAGGCGTAGCTTATCTGATCATTGATGTTATCACTGCCAGGCGATATTATGATGAAACAACTCAGAGGGTTAACGCCCCTGTTGCAGCACACATGTTGCTTGAGGTAAACCCATTTGTCGATGGGAAGGTGCAGGATGATGCCATCGGAAAAATTATGCATTCGATGATGGCGGTAAACCCGGGATTAGAAGTTTACCTTCTTGATCCAAATGGAAAAATATTATCATTTGTAGTCTTAAAAGAGAAGGTTAAACTGGAACAAGTTTCTCTTGAACCCATAAAGGAATTTTTAAGAACCGAAGGCCAGCACTTGGTGTATGGTGATGATCCGAAAAATCCTGGTGTTCAAAAGACCTTTTCGGCCAGCGCTTCTTTCGATGATCAGAACAGGTTACAAGGTTACGTCTATATGGTGCTAGCAAGTGAAAAAGTAGACACTATTGCAGAAACGATCCGAGAAAGCTATTTATTGAAAATGGGTATTGGCTATTTTCTGCTAACTCTTATAATAGCCTTCCTATTAGGGTTGTTTGTTTTTTGGAAGCTCATGAAAGGTCTTCGAGAAGCTATGTCTGTGATAACTCGTTTTGAGGCTGGGGATATGCAAGCCCGCATCCCCCGTCAATCAACAAAAGAATTAAGTATTGTTGGAGATACTTTCAATACGATGGCTGGCACCTTGCTTCGAAATGTGGAAGATCTAAAGCAAGTTGATACGCTCAGGCGCGAACTGATTGCCAACGTTTCGCATGATATTCGAACTCCTATTGCTGTTATTCAGGGATACATTGAAACACTTATCATTAAAGAGAATTCCCTCGATGGAGAAAAAAAGGAGGAGTATATGAAACTAATTCTTAAAAGTACGGATCGGCTTAAACGTCTGGTTGCTGATTTATTTGAACTTTCAAAGCTGGAAGCACGGCAAGTTCAACCTAAACGTGAGGTCTTTATTATGGCTATACTTTTGTTGGAGGTTGCTCAAAAATACGCGCTGTTGGCTCATGCCAAAAATATTGAAATAGAAAGTAAGATTGGTTCACCGCTTCCGATGGTCTATGCAGATATGGCCATGATTGAAAGAGTCCTTCAGAATTTGATGGACAACGCATTAAAATTTACGCCTCATCAAGGTAAAATTACGATCTATCTAACGGAAGTAAATGATCAGATTGAGATAAAAATAGAAAACTCAGGAGAAGGAATCCCTCAAGAAAGTGTATCAAAAATATTTGACCGATATTATAAAATTCCAAATGAGACTCCGGCAGAAAGCACGGGACTGGGCTTAGCCATCGTAAAAAATATTTTGCAGATCCATCAAACCGACATTCACGTAATGAGTAAACGTTTCGGGTTAACAGCATTTTCGTTTCGTTTGCCGATGCATACTGCATAGTTACCTAAATAGCATACATACGTGAGACTTTCGTGATAGTTGATTCTCATTTTTACTTCACACCAAAATCAACGCGTTATGAAAAAATTATTTTATGTATTTGCAGTATTAGCAATCGGTATCTCATCATGCAGTGAAGATGCACAAACGATCACCATTGATTCTTCAAAACCAGACGGAACTTTTACTGCTGCCAAGGCAGGAACTTTTGTTGCTCAAAGCTCAACATCTACTGCCGGTATGGCGCAACTTGGCACCGATTCAAAAGGAGTTCAGTTTTTACGTTTTAGCGACAGTTATACTACAGAATTTGGAACAGGCACAGTCAGTGTTTATTTATCTACATCGATGACATTCAAAGCTGATCCTGGATCTGGTAATCCGGATCTTAAATTAGTTGGACCCTCTTTAAAGGCAGGCGAAACATTCTTTAAGTTAGATCCCGCTGCTGCTTCTAAATTTACTCACGTTATTTTATGGTGCGGCACTGCAAGCATTCCGTTTGGGTATGCACCTTTAAATTAATTAATAGGATAGTGAAGTTGATTAGAGCCCTGCTTTAGAAGCAGGGCTCTTTATTTAACCCAAAAAAAATGAAATCTATAACACTTGTTTTGCTTTGCTTGTCCCTATCAACGTTAACTGTTGCGCAAAGCGGTTGGACGCGAAAGAAGAATACCTATTTTATTAAGACTGCAGTGAACCTATTCAGCTCAGATAATTATTTTACTCCTGGCGGTGAAAAATTGAAGACGAATAGGTTTCGGCAACAAGCTTTAGCCTTATATGCCGAATATGGAATTACAAATCGGCTTACTACTATTGTTCATTTTCCCATATTGAAACTGAATAGTTTTGAAAACACCAATACCGTGGCAGGTATTGGTGATCTCAAAGTCGAGGTAAAGTATGCCTTATTCAAAAAAAATATTCCTATTACTCTTTCGGTTGCTCCTGAGTTTCCGACAGGCTCAAAAAATAATTATGCTCAAAGTAAGGAAAACAATTTTGATCAAATCAACGTGCCTACAGGTGATGGTGAGTTTAATGTTTGGACAACTCTTGCTGGCTCGGCTTCATTTTATCCCGTTCCGGCCTACCTATCTTTGTCTACTCAATATAATTATAGAACAAAATATAAAGCCTTCTCATTTCGGGATCAAGTCAAATTTAATTTAGAATTTGGGTATAAACTATTTGATAAAGTCTGGTTTAATGGAACATTAAGTGCGCAAACTTCAGTAGGCGAACCAGCTGGAGCTACCGATTTTATCCGAGGTGAGGGAACAGAGTTTACAGCATTTGGAGTTGGGGCTGCTTATGAATTTATTAAGGGTTGGAGTTTTTCAGCACAAACATGGGGGTATTCAGATTTAATATTCGATCGAAAGAATTTATATAGTGCACCCACTTTTTCCATCGGGGTATTTTATGAAATCAAATAGAAATTAAAAGAGACATCTTAATTTATTTGTTCTCAATAAAAAAACAGGCTACACCTCTACCGTTTTTTATTATGAGTCGAGCCGATCGGGATCAACAAGAGCAATTTAAAAGAATCAATACTCGACTTCTAATGCTGGTATCGCTCGCCATCATTCTTTTGGTAGCCTATTTTACGGTTAATAATTACTATTCCATTCTTAAAAAGTCAAAGGAAGAAGTTCTGCATAGACTTATGGCAATTTCCAATACTGCCGCCCTTCTCATCGATGGTGATGCCCATGAAAGATTATCTATAAAATACGTAGAAAGAGATGCCATCGTTAAGACCACCCAAGATTCTTTATATGCATCTATTCAATCTTTGCTGACCATGGTAAGCGCTGCGAATCATTTATCAACACCCCTCTATACAATTGTCTATTTTCCACCGGATAGTACGTTCCATTTCATTGCTACCTCTTCTGAAACTCCCTACTTTAGACACTCCTACAAAAATTATCCAAGAGAACTTCTTGTTAATTTAGAAACCGGTGGCGTATTAGATAGCTACGAAGACGAAAACGGAAAATGGCTTTCGGCCTTTTCACCAATAAAAAATAGTGAAGGTAACGTGGTGGCTTTATTGGAAGCAGATGAGAATTTTGAATTGTTCTTAGCCCGCGCTAAAACCACCCTACTCCAAAATTTAGTGATTTCATTACTGATAGTAATTCCATTTGGGTTCTTACTTTATAATTATATATCGAATACCTTGGCGCAGCAAGCAGCCCATAGAATTATTTTAATAAGTCAAAAGGAGGAAATCGAATCAAAGAATGAGTTAATAGAAAATCAAAAATTTGAGTTGGATAGGCGTGTAAAGGAACGAACTGCAGAATTAAATGCAACCCACTTAGAGCTTTCAAATTTTCTTTATCATTCGTCTCATGATGTTCAGGCACCGATTGCTACCTTAAAAGGACTTCAGATTTTAGCGTGTCGGGAGCTCAAGGACGGAACTGGAAAACAATATTTAAAACTACTGGGTGAAACCATTGCAAAACTTGAGAGAATAATTAAAACCATTAAGTTGGTGCATGAAATCAAAACTACACCCCTTTCTGTAAGTCGTATCAATTTACGCAATTGCATTATAGAATCAATAGAGCAAGCCATTGTCCCACTTTGCAAAACTTCAATTAATGTTGATCCAACAATAGAGATTCAAACAGATAAAGCCTTACTGAAAACCTCGTTAATTGAGATGTTTAAAAACTGTCATCAATATCGTAGTTTGGAGATTAGTAGACCATTAAAGGTTCTTGTTACTGCTGAAAAAGTAGATCAACAAATCAAGTTGAGTATTGAAGACAATGGAGAGGGTATTGCCCTTGAAACCCGGAAAGATCTTTTTGCTATGTTCAGAAGAGGACATGAAAAATCCACTGGAATTGGACTAGGGCTTTACATTACGCGCACCTGTCTAGAACGTATAAACGGAGAAATTTCGGTAGCGGATTCACAAGAACTTGAAGGCACCCGGTTTATTGCAACCCTCCACACTGCTAACATTTGATTATTCTTATAAAACTCTTGATTCGATTTATTTCTCCTAACCTCATATTCTAATTATTTGTGTTACTTCTTTGATAATTAGAATCTATTTTCAAAATAAATTTCGTCAACATTTAAAAAAATTAGATCTTCTCTATTCCTAAAATTGACTACGTGTATATTTTGCCTCCCTGCTTAGCACAGCTCCTTAGAGCTCTTTTAAATCAAACGAAGGTAGGAGAATTTCTATTATCTTTGGTCATCGTTTAGAGAATGAAAAAAAATATTCAAGCCAAAGAAGCTCCAAAAATATCTACTCAATTTGTTATTGATACACTGAGATCTATTAGGGACACTGTAATCAATGAGTTATTACAAAATGATGATTCTTTAATGGCATTCCTGGAGGTGCATTATAATACCCTTGCTATTAGTTCAGTCAAGAAGAGATTCTTAATGAGAGATCTCAATGAACTAAGAAACTCTACTTTGGATCTTGTTCATTATTCTTCTCTCATTAAGGAAATTGTAGAAACAGGAGACCTCATGAAAAGAAATGAGCATCCGTTATTTCGCTATGAGCTGAAGGTTGTCTTTCAGAAATACGGTATTGAAATGCCTCAATAGTAATGGTTCAAGGTAGAAAGTTTAAAGTTGACGCTATTTAGTCGCTTTTAAGTAGCCATTAAAAAATTTTATTAAATTTTTCCTTTTTATCTATGAACTATTCACACTGATATGGGACTTCATAGTCGAAAGATTATTTGGGGAAAAGAAGCTTTCACGCACCATTATCTATGCCACTACAAGCCATTAACGGCAGGGCATGATGAATTATCGAGAAGCCTGATCCATTTTAAAAATGGAAGACCCCTTCATGTTGAAGCCTGGACTGAGTGCGCTGTGAATGCGTTAAAGAAAATTCACTATGCGAAAGAATGTGCGATTGTGCGGGCACTTGGCAGTCAGGAAGTTTTAGTAGATGAAACTGTCCCTCAGTCTTTGGATGTTCTAGGGCAACATCTGGCAAAATCATTTGGATGTCATTATCTACCCTCAGCTCTTTCTAAGCGGAGAGCGTCAGGAAAAGTTGCTGCTCTTTCACTTGCAGAACGTATCCACACGTTAGATGGTATCTATAACTTCAGCATACCCGCGTTGCGGTCGTTCAAAGAGATCTTCGTACTGGATGATATTACTACTACGGGTGCGACTTTGCGTTCAATTATTGAAGCCATTCGGGTTGTTCTTCCTACTTGTATCATTGAAATTTTCACGCTGGCCACAACGGACCGTGTAAGCAGGGACAATGATTTTACAAAACTAAGTAGCGCTTCGTATGAATGGGTTACTACTACGGGATGGAAAATGGTAGAAGAAGAAGCAGAGATGTATTTGACTAAGGATCACTTAATAGCTAAAATATGGAATGATGGCTTTGTTGATGATTGAGTCCTACACTTGCTGGTTGTGTTGTCCTACAAATTTCTACATTCATTCTCGATAAAACTCCATAACCCAATTAGTCTCCCATGTTTTTCCATCATCATTAGAAAGAGCTTGTTCCCAGTACGCATAAGTCTTACAAATTTTCGTCCACTCCACCCATACCAAGACATCGTTTCCATCCAGTACCCCGCGGGATAGGAATGATCCCTTATTATTCCAAAATGTACCCTTTAATGATTTCAACATCAACCCAGACATGCTATCCATGCGATCAATTTTCCAAAATTGCGCATACTCATCGAAGTGGCGAGAGACACTTCTTTCGCATAGTGAATTTCCATTAACATATTGATGTAATGCAAAGTTGCCATTCCCAGAATGACTTCTCTGCTCTGTGTGAAAAGATTCAAAACTCATCCATTCGTTACAGTCGCATAGCCAACTTTTGAGTCTAGTGTTAAAAACTTTCCATTGGCCAATCAGGAAATCAAAATCTTGAGACATATACAATTTTGGAATATTTTATGACAACGAAAGTATTAAAAAAATTGTTAACGTGATTCAGTGTTAACATTAAATATGTTTACGCTTTGAGGTTATTCTTCAGCAAGTCTACTTGGCGTGTATTAAAAAAGACCTGTGTCCAAACAGGTCTACTGAAGACATCAACTAATTTCAGACACCTACACCCTTTCTTTTAGGTCTTTTTTTTTGAGTGGGGTCTTCTTCGTCAGTTTCTTTTTTTACCGACTCTTTTTTTTCTTGTGATTTACCAGGTTCTTCTTTTGTTTCTTTCTTTTCATTTTCCTGAAACATTTTTTTCATAGAACCATCATACACGGTAAGGGTTTTAAATTGGGGGTTCGCCTCAATAAACATTTTATCTTCCTTTCCTTCTTTTTGAAACGTAACGGTTACCGTATTTCCTTTAGCCAATGATTTCATGATTTTCTCCTTCAGCTCAACGTCTGCCAGTTCTTTGATTGGAAACTTATCCAATACTTTGTCAAGTTCGTATCCATACCCAGTGCTGAATTGCTTTACCTTAAAATTGTCATTCTTATCCTTTTCGGTAAAATCCAATTTCAACCACGCGTTGAACTCCTGTCCTTCTTTATTCGTCAGGTCTTTGTTTACGGAACGACCTTCCAACAAATTAAAAGCTTCCTTGGCGGTGATGCCCGTGTTCTTTGTAATGTAAAAGGTTTGTGACTTCTCTTTTGATGGATCATCATTTTTCAAGGTGGCTTCATAGCGGTTAAAGAAGTACATGTCGGATTGATCTGATTTTTTAAAATCCAGCTTGTAATCCACTATTTCTACACCACCTTCTTTTTTGAATTCACCTTGCATAGCAAGTTGAAATTCTTTTGGTTTTTCCTTGATGCTTTCTTCCAGGTTCGCATTCAACTTTTCTCCAAAGCCCATGTATTTGAGGCCGTTTTTCAGAAATTCTAAATTCTTGATATTCATAATTGATAATTCGTTTAAAGGTTAATTTATACAGTGTATACACTCAATCTACTTTCGCAGGAAGAAGACGTGCGTTTACAATAGTTTTGTTTTTGATTGAAAGATTCAGATGCCGTCCGCCTTTCTTCTCAAACATTTCAATGACGAGATTCTTGGCATCCGGAATTGTGAACTTCTCCAATGCATACACGACATCAGTCGTTGATTTTCCTGAAATTGTTCTGTCATCTCCATATATAAAGGATGGAATTACATTCACCTCTTGTGAGGCGGTACGCTTCACGTTTGATTTATCGCGGATGTAAAAGCGTAAGAATTCTACATCATACGTGATGTTGGATTTATTTTCAATTTGGAGGTGGTAAAAGATCACGTTGTGTTGGATATAAATTCCCATCAAGGCGAGACTAATCTTGTGATTATCCGCTTTGATAAAACGAATAGTCTTTTTCGTATGTACTACTTTTTCCGAATAGCCTTCCAACTCGGATTCAGTCATAGCTGTTTCAAAGAGTACTACCGGCTGAGATGAATCTCGTTGATGTTCTTCTGTTTCAACAACCAGCGTGACAGGTTCCTTGCAATAATTTATTGTGAATTGGTGAATCCTCCCATCTCCGGTGATTACCGTCAGGTTAGTTTCCTGAAAGTTCTCGCGTGCAGCCTTAAGTTGAAGGACATTTCCTGCACCTTTCACTTTTTGTGCCAGCACATCTTTACTTCCACGATCCACCGCTGTGATGACAGTAGGGAATATGAGAGTAGATGTTTTGTTAAAGGTCACTTCGATGTTTTTTGAATCGGTTACCTGTTGAGCGTTCGCTTGAGTTAGGTGCAGCATCAGGATGAATCCTACTAGCAACCTTACACCATCATGTTTCATTAAATAAGTCATAGTTTATTGTTAATAAATGATTTCAAAAATTGAATACGTTGAAAGAGGGACGGTTTGCCCGTCCCCTTCTTTATGTTAAAGCAATAGCAGGATTAATATCACCGGCCATGCATGTGAAATGAGTGCTCCAAGAAATAGCAACATTGTAGTCATGTTTAGTTATTAAAAATAAAAATCAGGTTCTCCCTATTCGGGGCATCTCATCTGTTTGCAAGAAATTATTTACTTCCTTCAACCAGATGCACATTGAGTTCCGGACCTCAAGCTGCCATTCAATTTATGAGTGGCCTGGCAGCATCAGCTACTCACACATTTCTAAAAGTCTTTACTGGTTGATGGGTTTGTGTCCTTGAGCAAAATTTGGTAGCCAGCTTTCACGGTTACTTTTATCAACTTTGCTTTCTTACTAAAGAGTCCCTTTGCAGCTTCAATACCCGCACCTGCGGCTTGAGCACCGAGGGATGGATCAAGAGACATAAACTGAATACCTTGTAATGCTTCTTCCGAAGATTGTTTAGCCACATCGCGTGCGATGGCTCCCGGTATATAAATTCCTTCGAGTCCGTCCAGATCATATACTACCAGCGAAACAGGTAAAATTGAATTTCCGGTGCGTACAGATTTTATATCAATGGTTAATCGTTCTCCCTTGATTGAACACGTGCCATGCATGAATTGATCTTTTGGAATCAACGTGTTATTGATGAACACATCATTAAGTAATCTCATCTTCACAGTTGATCCGTCTACGAGTTCCTGCGTATCATGAACGACTGCTTCTATCGTATTCGCGATTACCTGGCTTTCATTCCCATCATCCAGTCCATAAAATGAATTTTGATCAACTTGTCGTGTTGAATGGATTTGCGAAACCGTGTTGTCTGTTGGTGATGTTACTGAAAAGGTTGGTTGCTTTTGTTGTTCATTTTGCGCGTTGATTTTTGTTCGTACCCGATCAGGATGTTGGATGTCCAGTATTTTTTCGAGCATGGATTCCAGTTGTTGCATCTCGGGATCAGGTTCATTGCCCCTTTTCATCATCTCCATCATTTTCTCCAATTCTTTCACGTCAGAAGAAAATTGCGGGTCAGAGGAATTTGTGCTTTCGTATGGACTTGTGTTTGACTGAACGAGTTCTGGTGTCTTATTCAATTCACGATAGAGTTGTTCCAGTTTTTGATTGACCTTTGCTTCATTGGGGTCTATACTTGGTTGTTGCTTTAGTGGATTGTAATTCTTGAGACGTCCAGAACCCGTACTTGAATTTTGGTTGGTGTGTTGTTCCCGATCTTCCTGCACGTCTTCTGTTTCAAACGCAGTCAGATTAAAGTACGGATCACTTTCTTGTTCCTCCTGAAATTTTCGTAGTTCTCGTTCGGCCTTTTCGTAGAGAGAAAGCTTATCTACTTCCTCTTCATTAAAATGGGCGCTGGGGAGTTCGAGGTTCAACCCTGGCGATTCAATTATCATGGCTTGAGCAGGTGTGCCTTTCCCTCCTCCTAGCGCCCAAAAAATCATTGTAAGAAATGGCAACGCCAGTATTGGCAATGCCATAACAAACTTCCTTTTCTGTAAGAATTTCTGTGAATGTTTCATACTGTTTTTGTTTTGTTACGTGAATAATTTCTTGACTTATCTTTTTAATCCCTTCGTTCGAGTGGGTATGAAATGAAGTTGTTCTTCAACATGTTTTAGTTGTTCTCGTGTAATGAGTTCCCAACCGGCTGACTTATCTAAGGAGTCTTTTGCGAAGGGAGGATTGTGGTTTTTATAAAGTTGACCTTGCTTATCCATGGCGAGATAGAATGCTTCAAACTTGCCATCAATCTCGCCTTTCATTTTTCCGATAGGGGTTAATGTTTCTGCTACTGGTTTCATATGAATGTCATTAGGTACCGTGATCGAATCGATTTGAAAGAGGTGAGCAGAATCATTTTGGATAGCTTGAATAATGAGAGAAGCACATAGACATGCCATTAAGATTCCAAACACGGCAAGGCTTGTTCTCTTATTCGAAATTGAAAGGGAATTAAAAATCGCATTCCAACGATCCATTTTTTTATTGAAGTAGGTCTTGCCTATTTCGGAGATGCCTTCCGTTGCTGATTTAGATTTTGTTTCCAGATTCATAGTTATCGGTTTTCAGTTTTGAGGTCTTTGTTTTCTAGTGTGTTCCATTTCTCGATCAGGAAACCATGTGGGTTATTATCGGATCGTGAAACACTTCTTAAGAAGCCTTCTGTAATCAAGCTTCGGGTGACAATGGATGTAGTACGAACTAATTTTTGCTTAGCATAGCATTTAAAATAAAACGGGTATGTGCTTACATCAATCTTAATGCTGTCTGTCGCAAACTCCTGGCTGATGTTTCCTGAAATGATATTTGAGTAATACCTATTTTCTTTCAGGTTATCATACTGGCGTTTAGCTGAAGCATCGGCCAGATACAGTGCTTTCATGATGTTCGCGTCAATCACTTTATTATCCGGATCGAGTGAGAAAAAATAATGATGGAACATTTTCACATGATCACGCGCCTCCACCGGAATGTTATCCTTTCGTTCTGCAGACCATGCTTCGAGTGCCTTTCCATTGGCCAGAATGTAAATGCGTTCTTGCACATGCGTTACCATCTGAAAACTTTTATAGAGCGTATAGCCGCAGATTGCGACACAGGCAAGAATTAACACCAAGGAGAAAAGTTTGATGTGTTTAAAACTTGAGTCAATATTTTTTAGTTGCTGGAACATGGTTTAGTCGATAGTAGTCGGTCAATAGTCTGTAGTGGAAAGTTTAAAGTGAAAAGTGGTAAGTCATAAGAAAGTATAAAGCTGAAAGTGGAAAGCATCGTTATGTTTTGCCGGAGAGTTTGTCATGCATGTAGTTGGAACTGGGACTGCCGCCACTTGTTGATCCAGCACTTCGTAGTAATACTTTAGCGGCTTCGCGGACTTGGGTAGATTGAACAACTGTGCTTAACACAGCACCTGAGCCTGCTGCGGCCGTAGACACCACCGAGCTAGCGCCACCTGTGAATACGTTGTTTGCCTTATATAATAGTGTATTACCCCCTCCTGCATGTACGATGTAATTAGCCACGCTCGGTACGGTGAAGTATCCTACTATTCCCATGACCAGAAATATTAAATACGCGGTATCGTTGGCACTGAAAAAGGTGTCTCCATATTTCACGATTTGCTGAATGTCAATGCGAAGCATATTTTCCTGCACCTTGGCGATGATGCTTCCAAAGATGTTTGCGACTGGGAGCCAGAGGAATACATTGATATAGCGAGCTATCCAAACGGTAAGTGTGTGTTGCAGTCCATCAAATACGGCAAGCCCAAAGATGATTGGACCAAGTATGGAAAGCACAATGAGATAGAATGTTCGGATTGTGTTGATACAGAGTGAAGCAGCTTCATACAGGATATGAAGTATCTCTGACATCCATTGTTTTACTGAATTGCGAAAATTGTAGGATGCTTTTGCCATCGCGAACTTGATGTCATTGCCGAGTCCATCGAGTGTTCCTTCTGCTGTTCCATCCGGATGTGTGTAACGATACCATTTATCGCGGTCACCACTTCCATCCACACCTTCATACATTTGCCAGGTGGGTGTTTTCTTAATGGCTTCTTCTTTTAGCTTTAATAAATAGGCAATGGCATTATTCGAACCTGTAACCATTGCGGCTGTTCCTGTTACAGTTGGACGAAGCACGCCATTGATGAGCGCGAGTACATAGGGAAACAGGATGATACTAAGACCTAAAGCAAAGGGTCTGAGTAAGGGATAAAAATCAATGGGTTCTGCATTCGCAAGATGACGCCACACCCGGGAAGAAATATACCACAGTGCTGCAAAGCCAGCCAGCCCTCGCCCCACCCCGATCAGTTTACTGCAAAGCGGAAGCATTTCATAATACAATTGATCCAACACACTTTGCAGGCTGTGGATTTCTCCTGTAAACGTTTGTCCGTGTAAAACTTCTGGTAAAAAAAATACTAAGAGAAACAACGTTGGCCTCACCCCGGCCTTCGTCAAAACTTCGGCTGGCAGGCCTAGCCCCTCTCCGAAAGAAGAGGGGAACAAATAGAGGGTTCTTTTAAATACTTTCATAGTCATTAATTTTCAGTTTAGACCGTAAAGGCTTCTTATTGTTCTTACATCGTTCGCGGATCGTGCGCGTTGAATGGCAACCAATTGTGTTGTATTGTTGAAACCTCTGAGAAAAGACAGCTTTCCTTCGAGGTCATAAAATATTCTGTCGATGGCTTGCATTCGTTCGTCATCGCTCATCCGCAACTTGGTTGCCGTGATGATCATTATCAGGTCATCGATATTTCGGACGCTCGCCTGAAACAGAAATGAATAAACATTGGCGATGTAGGCGAGTTCTTCGGGGTTGAAGTTGGGATCATTCTTAAATCGATTGTATGCGTTCTTATACTCTTTTACCAGTAGCTTTTGATAGTCGATGATGTAAGGGATTCGTTTATAATTCCGAATGGAAGGATTTACCGTCATCAACCCATCCAGAAATAACTGATGAAGGGTGTAATTACCCTGCGAGATATTTTTAATGGTGGTATAGCCTTTGTCGAGGATCTTATATCCAACGTACATGTTATCCAGAATTTTTTCTAATTCTTGTAACTTCTCCCAATTCAAGAGAAGTTGTTGTGCTTCCTGTGACTGTGCCTTTACCGGATTAAAAAAAAGAGGGAGGCTTATGGTTATTATGATTGTCAATACTTTTTTCATAGTCGGTTGGATTTATAGCACCTGATAATTTTTTTTGAGAAGGTCAAGTTCAAGCCGCTCCTTCTCACGCTCCCTGGAAAGTATTTGGGCATCCTTACTAAATACTTGCACAAATGCATACTTGTCTTGCATGTCATCATAGATTCGATCGATTCGAAGCAGACGTTGATCATCTGTCATTTCTGTTTCGTTTGAACGAATGATCATTAAGAGTTCTGAGATTGAGGCATCGCATAGCAGTAGCATGTTGGTATGAACTTTTGCGATGTATCGAATTTCTTCGGCTGTGAAATTTTCATTTCGCTCGCAGAAGGCATACACCTTCTTCATGTCGCGGATCACATAAATTTGAAACGCGATAATGTCAGCCACCTTTGCGAAATTGCTAATGGCTGGTTTAACATTTTTAAGGGAGCTAAAGAAATCGCGGTGCAAATTGAAATTTCCGTCTTTGATGTTGCTGATGGTGGTCAGTCCTTTGTGTGCGATGTCAACCCCTTTTTTTAGATTACCGAGATAGACTTTCAACGCAGCGATTTGTTGGACGAGGTATTTTTGCTGCGTCTTCTTCTGTTTGAACCACTCATTAAATGTTTGCGCCTGCGAACATGTGCAACTAAAAATGAGTACCACTGAAAATATGAGTTGAGTTTTCTTCATTGTCATTCGATTGGGAGCCCGTATAATTTTTTTAGCGTGATAATCTCTTGTTGGTCTTTTGCACGGTTTAGGCTTAGTTGGATATTCTGATTATTGAACTCTTGGAGATCCTGATAATTCTTGTCGATGCCATCGCCTGCCTTGTTGATTATTTCCAACCGCTTGGCATCTGACATTTGAGTCTTAAAGGAGTTGATCACCAGTAAGACCTGATCAAGGTTATACATGCTATCGTTCAAAATGCCTGTGTACACCACATACATATAGTCGAGTTCGGATGTTGTAAAATGGCCGTCTTGTTTAACCATTTGCCAGGTGAATTTGTACTGCTCAACCAATTGCTTTTGGCGTTGAATAATCAGAGATACTCTATGATAGGTTGCCAGGACTTTGCGTACCTGCCATAACTCATCGTAGTATTTTTTGTATAGCTGTCGTTGTTTTTCTGTCCATTGTGCTATTTCTGAGAGCTTGAGTTTTGAGAGTTTGTTCTCCAGCACCTTTTGAGCATTCTGAAGCCAGATGGTTTCATTCTGCATCCGTTGAATCATTAAGTCAACTGCCTTAATTACTTTCTTGATTGCCTCTTTTATTATTTGCGCAATGGGAATTACAGCATGAGCTTGTTGTGCGGGCATGAAGGTCAGCGTAATGGTTCCAAAGAGGATGATAAAAAATGTCCTTCTAAACCTCACCCCAACCTTCGTTAATACTTCGGTTGGCAAGCCTGTCTTCGTTAAAATTTTGGTTGGCGAGTCTCCCCTCGTTGTTACTCCGGCAGGCAGGCCTGACCCCTCTCCAAAAGAGAGGGGAATTAACATGAAGATTTTATTATGTATGAATTTCATCGTTAATGAGTTTAAATTTTTCCAGTGCGCATGTCTTGTGCGAGTTCTGCGATCCCTTTTCGAATATCGCCTTTCCATTTTTTTGCATATTCCAGCACTTTCATTTTTTCAGATTCTTCCGTGGTATAGGCCAGATATTCTTCGAGAGAAACTTCGGTGGCATATACCTTTGAAAGCATTCCTCCGAGGCTGATAAAAACTTCCTTATACTTTCTGGAGGGATCGTTGCTTTTGTTGATTGAGAGAACGAGTGCCTTTTCCTTTTCTGTTAACCCGAGTAGTTCCTGAATCAGGTCAAACTTGTTCTGGTACTTACTCTGGTCTAATAGAATTTTGCAGTCGGAATTATTGATGATCGCTTGCTTTACGATGGGCGAGCTAATGATGTCTTCCACTTCTTGTGTTACGACAATCGCTTCGCCATAAAACTTACGAACCGTCTTAAAGAGGTATTTGATGTATTCGGCCATCCCCTCTTTGGCGATTGCTTTCCAGGCTTCCTCGATCAAGATCATTTTTCGGATGCCTTTGAGTTTTCTCATCTTGGAAATGAAAACTTCCATGATAATGATGGTGACGACCGGAAACAGAATGGGGTGATCTTTAATATTGTCGAGTTCGAAGACAATGAATCGCTCTTTGAGCAGGTCGAGATTTTGTGTTGCGTTTAGCAGGTAGTCGAATTCTCCGCCTTTGTAATACGGCCTGAGTACATACAAGAAATTTTCAACGTCAAAATCTTTCTCCTTGACTTTGTCCGCTTTAAGGATTTCGACAAATTCATTTTTTAAGAACTCATAGAAGGTGTCAAAGCACGGGAAAAGCCTCACCCCCGACCCCTCTCCATTTGGAGAGGGGAGTTTAGATTGTTCAAGTTGCTCGTAGTAGAGTTTAAGTGCAATGGATAGCGCCACATACTCCGAGCGGTTGAAGGTTTCATCATCTTTTTTCCAGAGCGCAAGCAGCAGTGTTTTGATGCTTTCTTTTTTCTCTGTGTCGAGTGTATCACCCTCGCTGATGTAGAATGGGTTGAACTTGATCGGATTCGTTTCATCGTAGGTGAAGTAGTACCCCTTTACGAGATCGCATAGGCCTTTATAGCTGTGGCCGACATCCACCAATACGATATGAGTCCCCTGCTCATAATACGATCTTACCATGTGATTGGTAAAAAAAGATTTTCCACTTCCCGAGGGGCCCAAAATAAATTTATTTCTGTTGGTACAGATTCCCTTTTTTATTGGCTCATCCGAGATATCCACATGGATAGGCTTTCCGGTAAGCCGGTCGCCCATTCTAATCCCCACCGGGCTGATGGAAGATTGATAGTTTGTTTCCAGGTTTAGAAAACAACTTGCTTGCTCAGCGAACGTATCAAAGGTATCGTTCATGGGAAAATCTGCTTCATTGCCGGGAAGTCCGGCCCAAAAGATTTGTGGTGCCCCGTCTGTTTCTAGTTTGGCAACCGCATCCATTTGAGCCAGTGCAGAAGAGACTTGTGTTTTAAGTTCTTTTAATTCTTGTTTGTCATCGGTCCATAAAAGAATATTGAAGTGAGCTTTGATGGGAAGGCGTTGTGATGCGATGGCTTCATTCAAGAAATCGTTGGTGGCATCGCGGCTAATGGCGTTCTCGCGTGAATACGCAGAAAGCGATTGCAACCGGAGGCGTTTACTTTCCAATTGCTTAATTGTTTTATTGGCGTCTTCAATAAATATGTATTGATTAAAGATGTGGTTACAGGAAAGTAACTGTCCTACGGGAGAGGCGAAGCCAATACTGAATTTAGTTTTGTCTGTCGAATACTTGTCGTAGTTAATCCGAGAACCACATAAGGATGGCAAGTCCTCAACATCCGCCAAGGAATACAATTGACAATTTTGATCTCCGATCCGCAGTTCATCTTTAAGGTGGAGATCTTTAATTGTTGGAGTTTCCGAATCAGAAAGGAGGAAACAATACTTCTCAAGGAGTCCGGGCTTTTTTTTATCTCCTACTAATTCATCGTCCTTGATTCTTTTTAGTTTTATAAAACCACTGTCATTCAAAATCCGTTCGAACTGTCCTGCGCTATCTAAAAATTCCTGCATCCGTTGAGGGTTGAGAGTTTCTTCAGGGACAATGCTTTTTCGGATGAGATTTGAAAAGACAGAGCTTGATGGTTTTCTGTTTACAGGTTTTTTGGTAAGCATGATGTAGCATGAGTGATCCAGGTAGGGGCGTTCATTAAAGAAGCGTTCACTTGCTCTTGAGAGGAAACTATCTTTGTCTGTTTTACTTGAAGCCCCGTTTGATAGCCCTTCGAAATCAGCTTTATATTTTTTAGAAACAAACCAATCCTGTTTATGAAAGACGGAATGATTCGGTAGTACTTTAATTGCTTTTAAGAGAATCTGATGAAAGGCTTCATATTCCTGATCTGATAAGGTGAATATTTCAGGGAGCCTTGCTTCATACGCCACTGTCACATCTCCTTGCTTAGAGAGAATACAATCCTGCTCTACTTTGTAGATTGGAAATACTTTGGAGAGATCAATGGGTTGCGCCATGCCTTAGCGTTTTAATAGATCAGTGAATAGTTTTCGTGAGCTACTTTTGACGAACTCGGGAATACTGCGAGTCGCCAATTTTTTTAACAACCCATGCTGGCCATACGTATCACTCATTCGGTATACCCACATGAATAAGATGGTACCGAGGATGGCTATGAGCGCCAGGCAGATAAACATATTCACCCCTGTTATATAGAGTGCTGCAAACAGAATCAGGAGTGCAATTAATCCTGCCGCGAGGTATGCGATGTATTGCGCCTTTAGTCCTTTGAACTCAATCGGTTTGTTAATACCCTTGTTGATTTTGTAAACACTGGACATAGTCGTGAGTAGTTAGTATTGAGTATTGAGTATTGAGTATTGAGTAGGGATTAGAGTCCGAAGAAAGAGCGGAGTACGGTGGCTACGATTACAAGAAAAACACAACTACCAAACCAAGCAGCTGCCACCTTTCCGGTATCAGGGTCACCGCTGTTCCATTTTTGATACACTTTGACTGCACCTACGAGACCTAGCAAAGCGCCAATTGCATACATTAAACTTGTGCCGGTAGTAAAGTAGCTGCGTACCCGTAAGGTCGCTTCGTTGATGCCTGCATTCCCGTCTTGTGCGTTGGCTGGTAATAGGAATGTGAGTGCATAGATGATGAGCGAAAGCATCAGGGCTTTGGCCTTTTCGATTGTGAATTGAATTACTCGTTTCATAAAATTTGATTTGGTTTACTAATTATTGATTGTGTATGGACATTTTTTCTGCTTCAGGCCACCATACAATGATTTCCTTTAGTTCGAGATTGAACGCGCAATGTTGTTCACAGGAATCGTAGATGAATATATTTAGGGCATCCTTGTAGTGTGTGTCTCCAACTTGTTGATAGCGGGATATCAAAGATTTGAACAACGCAGTTGCTTCTTCTTTGCTACTATCTTTTACAACTTCTGTGAGGGTTTTAATTTCTTGCAAAAAATCTGCGATGGTTCCCAGCAGTATGGCATCCGATGGTTTGACTGATGACACTTCTATTACTTCTTCCGTTACGTCTGTAGATTGAATTTGTAGCTCTTCCGAGGAGATACTTTTTTCACGGGAGGAAGAAGTTTCCGATTCGTATTTAACCTTGCCCATCAATTCATTGGATTCAGATGAATCGTTCTGGTCTTCTTTGGTCTCTGGTGTAATTTTTTTTGATTGTTTTTGTTTGAAGATGTGGATGATTTCGGAGCTGTAGAGGAGCAGCGTTGAAATTGTGTAGTAACAAATGACTACGCCTATGATTACGGTCATAAATTGTTGCCAGGAAATTGTTTCGAACATAGCCTTCGTGTTTGATTACGAATGCTAAGGTGCGTGCTACCTATAAATGATATTCAGAAGATGGGGCGAAGATGGGGACGATTTTCTTTCCTAAGCTTTAAAGAATGGTAGTAAGGGATACTTTGATTTGTGAAAATTTACGATACCGCTTCTTCCAATGTCTTTAGCATGGCTTTATGCTTAATAGGGTTTGTTGATATTAGAGTTTGTATGTTCAAAAGCTTCCATTTCACTGCGGGTAGACGCTGAAGGTTTTCAATTGGAACAAGATTCCATTGTGGCGTTCCTTTTTTAAAACTCAATAGAAACTTCCGGTCATCGACTGTGAGTAAGTCATTGACTTCAACCAGTAGTCTTTCCCTTACCGCTTCAAACGTCCTATAAAAAAATGGTGTAGCTGTCATTCCTGTAAACTGATTTTCAAAAGCTGCTCGTTGATCGAGATAGTGAGGTTTGATGAGTTCACTCATCGGCCTTGCATGGCTAATCAGGAAGGTGATAAAGCCGAGTTTGATTTCTTCTGTAATTCCTTCGTTCAGGAAGAGATGGTATACATCAAAGAAGTCCCGTGGATGCTGGCGATCCAGTGCTGCACATATTTTACCGCCAAACAATTCTCCCTGCGACACGACCTGAATAGCTGCAAACTTTTGGAATTCATTTTGAACAGCTTCTGAAACCGGCATTAATCGAACCGGAAAAATAGTTCCTCGCGTTGTGGTATTCACTTCAATTTTGACAGTCGCTTGAGGCGTTTGGCAATTTAGTTTTACATCCTCGCCTTGCCCTCGTGGAACCCTGGTTACTGCTATCCCGGGGATGGTCGCTTTCAAACGTCCCTCTATGCGGCTGAGTGCTTCGGAGATATTTCGCAAAGCCGTTGTGCGATCATCTTGCCAATTTACATAGGTAAGGTCAATGTCTACCGAGAGTCTTGGCATATCGCGCCCAAAGAGATTGATTGCTGTGCCCCCTTTCAGGGCAAAACTTTCTTCCTTTGCTACTTGTGGCAATAGAGTAAGCAAGAGATTTACTTGAGCATGATAGTGCGGGCGTATCATGACTCTGTCAGTTCTTTGGGAATGGTGATGAGAAAGTCTGAATTATACAAACCCCCTTTTACGATGCTCCTACCTCCTTTGCCCAAATCAATTTTACTCTGATCCACAAACGTAAGCCACTGGTGTTGCGCTTTACTTGCCATATAAAGAAACAGTCTTTTCACTTTAACAGAAGTACACTGTTCCAACAATTCCTGGACAAGTTTGGGGCGTAGATTTGAAAGGCCTTCCATCACATGATAACATTCCATCAAATCCAATTTATTGGGAGCCAGGAATAAGCATTCTATCATGGCTCGTTCAGGGGTGGAGATGTTTATTGAGAAATTTCTTTCCTCATGGGGTGTTAGTGCTAAATCGCTTGGGAGTAATGATGTTTTTATATGTTTAATCGGATGACCCCAACTATAATTTATAAACCAACGGGGCAATATTGTTTGCTGTGGTGAGAACAAGAAAACGGTCTCCTTTGACATCCTGAAATAATGTGCTAAACCTTGCATAGAAAGGGCTGTTAAAGCACCTACATGTATCAGTAATTTTTGCTGTTGCATCGAATATACGGCTCCTTGCCAAACAACATTTTCTCTGGATCGTTTGAATGCTCCATACCCAATAGATTCTAGCCAGCCGTTTTTGAGATAGCTCTTTTGAAGTTCGCGCGAGATGCCCAGTCCTTCAAGCCACTTAGGCAAGACAACTGCCCCTTGCTTATGAAAATCAAGCATTTTCTTTAATTTTGATTCTTTCTGGGTATTCATGATACCAATATTATACTTTTTTTAATTAAAAGCTTGATGCTTAATAATTTATTTATACTCCATTATAGGTAGTCAAAATACGCATACACCCATTATTTTAAAGAAAGGAATGTGATTTATAGATTCATACATAATCATAAATCATAGAGTGGAGGCTGGAATACCTAGAGCCTAATTTTATGTTTACCTCCTTTTTCAAGAGTCTTATATTCAGTTGGAGAATCTTCCACACTAGCGGGCTGCAATTCATCTTTTGTTGAAAAGGATTTTTCCAGTCGTGCCGTCAGTTCCTCAATTTGATGCTTCAACTCATTGATAGCCGATTTCTCTTTGAAGTCCAAGCTTAGTTCATGCTTGTAGGTTTCGATTTTCTTCTGGCAGTTTTTAACAGACTCTTTTGTGTTCTCAATTACTTTTGGCAAACGCTTAATGGAGTCAATCATATACCGTCCTGCCAGTGCAGGATTTTCATTCAGCTTTCCGTCTGCATAATTATAGATTGTCCCACTGTTGCTCACCACATACACTTTTGATTGAATGGTGTGATAGTTGAGTTTAAAATCCAACACCTCTGCGATGGTGAATTCTCCTTTACCGCCTTGTTTCCTTAAGTAGGCTATTTCAGCATGGAGTAATTCACCTGCTATCTTTTTATCTTGAATTGTTTTCCCATTAATAGTGATTGGGATCCTTTCGAGATCAATAGATTGGATCGGATTCCAGTCAGCTTCAAGTTTAGATAGTGTTGTCTCTTTGGTTTTGAGGTCTCTTGTATTGAGGTCGATATAAAATTCAGACTCGGACTTCCGCTTGAGAAACACCTGATAGCTGCGTTCCAAGTCATACAGCTTCTTCTCCAACTTTACTTTCTCGAGCAAATCCGTATTACCACTTAACAGGGCTACATACTCTCCGAAGTTCATGCCTCCCTCCTGGTCGAATGCTCCTTCGTCAATCTTGCGCTGATCGATGGAGCTATTTTTTATTTGGCTGATAAACTTTTGTTTATTGGAAAGGATGTTGAACTGATAGGCATCCAGTGTTCTGTTCACCGCATAGATATAATTACGAACTGTGTTTCCCCTAAATTCCTTTGCCATCAAATTACCTTGCCTGCCACCTCTCCCGGTCCGTTGTTCTAAATCACTGGGTCTCCATGGTATATCCAGGTGATGCATGGCGATGACACGTTCCTGAACATTCACCCCTGTCCCTAATTTTTTTGTACTACCGATCAATACGCGGACCTCGCCACTGTTTACTGCTTTGAATAGGATTTCCTTTTTCTTTTTTGAATCATGATCATGAATGAACTGGATGTCATCGGGAGCCAGATCATGGTGATGTACTAATATGCGTTTAATCTCCTGATACAGGTTGAAACTATTTCCGGTAGGTGTTCCTATATCGCTAAAGATGAGTTGAGTTCCTTTATAGGAGTCACTGTCTTTATATTCGTCTGCCACTGTCTGACATAACTTCGCCACTTTGCCATCAGGCTCGAAGGAGTATTGATCTCTATTAATAAGCCTCATGTCTATGCTCATTTTTTTCGCGAGGTTGGTTGCGATGAGCATAAAGGCATTCATTTCTTTGTCGTTCAAGGTAAGGTCAACATGTGAAGGATCTTTTGTTTTTGTGAAGTTGATAAGTTTCTGGGTATAATGATTTTGACTTTCTGTCGGCTCAATATTTACAATCAGGTTATCTACTTTAGGTTTTTCAATGAGTAGGTTATGATCGTTCACTACATGGGTGATCTCTGCATAAAATCTTGCCAACTCGGGTACTTTAATAAATTCCCGGTAACGTTCTTTCATCTTCAATTCATTCGTTACGGAAAACTCGTACGTTGAACTCTTTCGTGCATACATTTTTGCCCACGCATCAAAGGAATTTATAGTAAGTTCTTTTAATTTATCAGGACGGAGATACTTGAACAATAGGTACAATTCCACCAGGCTATTGCTGATGGTTGTGCCTGATAAAAACGTAGCTCCTTTATCAGCACCTTTTTTCTTTTGGATGGTTCGGATTGCAAATTCAAGATTGAGTGCTCGTTGACTGCCTGAAGGATCGCCCAGCCCGGCTACCTGTTGATGGCGTGTTGTGAAATGAAGGTTTTTGAATTCTTGACTTTCATCAATAAAAATATGATCGAAGCCTATTTTATCAAAGTCGAGGATATTTTCATCTCGTTCAATGGCGGCATCTGCCATCATGATTTTCACGCTTATGTTTTGTTTCCTACTCTCTAAGCCTTTGAGAATACGTTTTGACAGTGAACGATTTTCAGATACTGCCTGAAGATCATCTTCCAGATTATTTAATTCCTGTTCCAAAATTTCCTTTTTTATTTGTGGGCTTTGGGGTATCGCCATGAACATATCATGTGTTATAATTACAGCATCCCAATCATTGGCTGCGATGCTGGCAAAGATTTGTTGGCGCTTTTGTTTTGTGAAATCTTTTTGTGGATCAGGTGCCAATACTTTTGCATTTGGGTATGACTTTAAAAAGTCATGAGCAACATCGGCCACATTCGCTTTCATACAAATGATCAATGGTTTTTGTGCGATGCCAAGCCTTCGCATTTCCATGGCACCCGCCACCATAATTAATGTTTTTCCTGCTCCGACCTTATGATCAGCGATTCCTCCATCTTGTTGGAGCAGCATCCAAATAGCATCCTTCTGATGCGTGCGGGGTGAAAAATGTTTTAGTCCTTCTAGCTGAAGGTGTGATCCGTCAAAATTACGTTTCACCGTGTTGTTGATATTCCGGTTATATAATTCTTCAATGCGGTGGGCAACATCTTCCCGGGTGTTCAAAAAATTCTCGAACTCCTCTTTAATCTCTTTCGTTTTCATTTCCACATTTTTCATTCCGTCTACGTCAGGCTTATATTGGGGAGGATCTGAGTCTGGAATTCGTATCTGAAGATACGGTTGCGTATCGGCCATGGCATACTCCATAATTTTACTTCCAGATATTTTTCCACTGTATGTTGAAGCTGCATATGTGATGCTCTCCTGGTTACTGTACCCCTTCATATTGACAAGGAAAAGGTCTGTCGATTCGAGGTACTTTATCTCCGTGTCTTCCTTGAAGATATGTTTGGCGAAGCTTTCATAAATATCGATAGGAATCCATCGCTCCCCGATGTTGAGATCGATAAGTTCCCGTTTCAGATAAACTGGACGAATCTCTTTTAATCGCTGCAGGTGAATGTCAAGATCTCTTTCGGTTAACTCTTGAAATTTATCTAACGCTTTATCTGAATTTTTAAGGTTTTCCCATGCTTCGATTTTCTTTACCACATTGCCACTGAGAAATTCATCCTTTGAAACATATTTTCCTTTCTCATTTTGTTCTATATCCCTGAACAGGATTTGCTGATCAAGTCCTTCGCGGATAATTTCACGTCTTTCCTTTTGAAGGAGCGCAGCAATAAAATCAATGTCTACGCTATTGGTTGCATTCAACGAAAGTAAGACGGCATCTTTTAATGATTCAGGTTTAGCATAGGTTCGGCTTACATTGTTAATCTGGCGTGAGAAAATATCTGCCTTTGCATATTGATTTCCTTCGAGGCGTTCTAACGAAAGGACTTTAAATCCTTCCGCGTCCATTAAAAGCAATTTCTTATTAGTAGCGAGATTTAGGTTTCCATAGCGAAAGATGAATGAATCGTAATTAGCATTTAGTTCCTGCCTACCTACTTTCATTTTAGTTATGTCCCCATCCAGTTCTGATTGCACCAACTTTACAAGTGAATTTCTCAGAGCCGTAAACTCGTGGACTCGATCTACATCTTTGATAATTGTTTCCGGTCGAACAATTTTGTCTGTTCCATCGTACTCGATCACTCCTACCTTCCCTTGATGAACAATGAGATTTCCTCTTTTAACTATTTCAAAATCAGGATGATCGATCGGCAGTTTGTTGACATCGCTGACATTGGTATGCAGAGGACGTGGGTCATTGCTAAGAGTGTGTTCTACCTGTTGGTATCCTTTGTCGATCAGGGAAGCAATTGCTTGCCCCGTTTCATTTTCTGTTGTCCCATCTTTTGGAACCATGTCAAGAGAGTCACCCCGGTATTGGCCTCCTGGAACAAATCTTCCCAGCGCGTTCTCAGGATTCTTCTGATAGTAGGTACTCAAATCAATGGCTATCGATTCCCCTTTGTCATCAGGGATGGTATGCTTCGCAGACTCAACAAATAGTTTCTCTGTTGTTGAAACATTCCGCTTGGTTGTATTCTTTCTGAGAAGGATAATGTCTGTTACCGGAAACGTTCCGGCTTGTTCGAATACATTGTTGGGAAGTCGTACAGCGGTGATTAAGTCTGAATTTTCCATTAGGTACTTGCGCACCTCCTTATTTCCCGGACTATCCATCAATCCATTCGTTGTAATGAAGGCCAGTGTTCCACCCTGTTTCAGGTTGTCTAGAGATTTTACGAAATAGTAATTATGAATTCGGGTGGTTGCTTTGATCTTTACAGGAATCGCTTCTCTAAAAATATGATCATCATAGACGCTTACATTTCCAAACGGAATGTTGCTGATTACTAAATCAAAATTCCTGTTCTTGAAATTCTCAAAGCCAGTATGAATCGTTTCTACATTTGGGTGATTGGCCTTTAAGATTTTGTAGGTCATATCATCTTTTTCAATGGCTGTTATGGAAGCATCGGGAAAATGCTGTTTGATAGCTCTGACAAAATTGCCAGTACCCGCTGCGGGTTCAAGAATTGAATCACTCCTTACATTATTTCGTTTAACTGATTTGAGTATGGGTTGAATAATAAAGTCCGGTGTATAGAACGAGGAGAGGATGCTGTTTTTTATGCTGGCAATAGCAGTTTTGTATTGGTCTCCAAAATGATTTTTCAGCAGGCGGTGAAAATCGAGAATCTCCTTTTCGTATCGCAAATCTTCTGCGTTCCATGCAGACTTGTTGTCAATTGGAAGGAGAAGTTCCTTCAAGGCACCAAAGCCATTGAACTTGTATTGATCCAATTTTTCATGCGAGGGATTATCCTTCAGGAGTTCTTCTAATACCCCGAGCGTACTTTTATAAGATTCACGTTTGGAGAATTTAGCCATTGTCTTCTCTGATTCCGGCCAAACATTCTTTGAGTGCGATTTCCTTCGCTCCTAATTCATCGAAGCCATTGTGCATGGCCGTTTCGATTTCTTGCAAGTAGATGTCGACACGATGGCTGATAAACTCATCGGAAGTCATACCCTCCAAAATTTCTTGCCGTTCTTGTTTTGTTAACACCTTGAGAGCTTCGTGTATGACGCTACTAATAGGAAATTCAAGGTTTGATAGTTCCTTACTTTCTTCCATGTGAGTTTAGTTTTGATCGAGTTCGTCTATTCGTTGGACGAATTTTTCTTTTAATTGAGTTAAGAAAAAAGCCTGGTCATTTTTCCGGAATTTTATTTCTTGAAGTATCCTATAAAAATTACCCAGGTTTATATTAAAGACGCGCTCAAACGTAGATGCTATTTGTTTGAGGTCTGTGTTGCCTTTGTTAAGAGCTTCGGTAAGATGAAGTGCATAGATTAATTCGATGAGGTGGGTTTTAGGGCCTGTCCAGGTGAGTAAAGTTTTTTCTTCGGTGTTCACGGGAGTATCAGTCTTGATTATAATTGATTGCAGATAATCCCTCATCATTTGATTGGCTATCAAACGCGCCAACGTGCTGTCATGCCATGATGTGAAATTTTCATCCTCATTTGGATTGTTGGCGTTCGTTCCGCGGATGAAGAATTTATCATCCAGGTGCGTTGAATTCGTGAGACAATAGGTGTGTAATTCCGCTTGTTTTTTTATTTGTTTACGAATGTGTTTTAGTTTCTGATTGTAAAATCTAAGCACAGATTCCTTTCCTCCGATGGGTTCATTAATTTTCAACCCGAGCATGTGCTCATAGTAATAATATTGGCTCATGAACAATGGTTTGATCTCTTTAAAAAAAGAGATCTCCTCTTCCCTTGTAGTAAAAGAATAATTGTGAATAAATTTCTTCAACTCCATTAGACTCGTCTTCACCTGTTCGAATGATTTACATGCGACCCCTACCGGGTCGGTAGTTTCCATTCTGATAGTTTCCAAGTTCGTTTTTAGCATTTCCTGGAGTTTCACAGAAAAGGTTTTTAGATCCCGTGTTTTCATGACTTACCTAATTTGGATTGTGTAATTTGTTTGATGTCTTCCTTGATTCGGAAATAATTTTCCTGAATTTCATAATGACTAATTTTTCTGATGGCAGGAATTGGTTTGTACCCCTCTTCTTCCTTTTTGATCGCATCATGATCATTTAAAATTTCCGCATGAAATACTTTGAGTTCGATCTTTTGATCGGGGTCATCTGAAACAGTTCCTACAAATTCACCTGAGGAGAGCGAGGCGATCTTCGATGGAGGGATTGCTGAATCTAATTGTGTTGAACGACTCACAGAGGTATCGGCCGCATTGATAGAAATGCTTTCCCGCTCCTGAACAATTTTTCCAAATCGTTCTGATAAGAGCTTGGCCGTTTCCCCCACTACCTGTCCACTAATTACGTTGCCAACAATATTCATGATCACTTCGGCCTGATCGCGTCCATAGTCTTTCTTGAGTTGACTATAATCCTGAACGGCTAAGGTAGTTGCTACCCTGTTTGCTCTCGCTGTGGCGATCAGGCTGTCAATGCCATTGAAATAGATGGTTGGAAACTCATCGAAGACGAGGCTGCACTTCTGTTGTTTCTTTTTATTAACCAGCTTGATTACCCTTGAGATGTAAAGGGATAGCACGGCACCATAGATTTGTTGTTTCTGTGGATTGTTACCCATACACACAATTTTCGGATCATCCGGGTTGTTGATATCGAGGGTAAAATCATTCCCTGATAATACATAATAGAGTTGTGGGGAAGAGAGTCTTGCCATTCCAATTTTTGCACTTGCGATCTGGCCTTCCAATTGCTCCATGGCATTGT
The DNA here is from genome assembly GCA_016787755.1 of Cyclobacteriaceae bacterium. Classification (GTDB taxonomy): domain Bacteria; phylum Bacteroidota; class Bacteroidia; order Cytophagales; family Cyclobacteriaceae; genus ELB16-189. The sequence continues at coordinate 257,950 of JAEUUA010000018.1, forward strand.
TTCGGAAAGCAGACTCAAACGGGTTTATCAAGACTTCGATCTCTCGTTCGGTTCTAAGAAGATTAAATAAGTTTGGATAATCCAACTGCATCAATTCGATTACATGAGGCAGGGTACAAAATTTACCGTCCTCATATTTCCGTAGAAACCAAATGATGGCCGTTACGAAGTTGATGGGTGATTCAACAAAGAAGTCGCCTTGTTTTTTGATCCAGTCACGATTGAGCCCCAGCATAATTGTGCGTGAGGATTCTGTGGCATCGGTAATATCCACCATGGTGGTAGGATCCAAGGGATTACAACGGTGTGATCGGGACAGGTCCTCGAAGTTGATTACAAAGAATTTTGGTTTCGTTTTGTAGTGGTGATAATTTTTTCGGAGTGAGTTATACGTGATCCGGGACAGGTCATCATACTTAAAATCGTAGATGAACATGGTAAAACCTTTTCGGATGTGTTGTGTGATGATGTGTCGGATTACAAAATAAGATTTACCAGCACCTGGAGTACCGATCACGAGCGAAGAGCGAAACGGGTTTATAATATTAATCCAGCTTGATCTTCGTTTGCCTTTAATCGTGTAGGCAGCCGGGAGGTTTATGGAGTATTCATTTTCAAGCAATCGTTCTTCTTGCGGAAAAGATTCATTTAGCTTATTGAAGATATCGTTTCGAAGGGTGAGCTGGAGAAGGCGAGAAATTCGAGTTCCACCCGTTAGAATAAATATATACCCTAGCGAGGTAAGTCCGATGTAGCCCGCTATTCGGATTCCTTCTGCTCCCTGAATTTTAAAAAGGAAATGACTTAGTAAAAACAGGGGCAGACCGATGATTATAAAATAAAGTGCACTGGAAGCATTCGCGTCTGCGTCTTTCTTGCCCTTCACTCCGATCAGGGATGTTAGCAGCAGACCCAGGGAGAAAAGTTTGGAGATATAAATTTCCCTGAATAAGCCTGTTGCTGAAAGCGAGCGAATGATCTGGTCGGTGACTACTAGTGTATATCCCTCTTCCTGCCAGAAGGAGTAGCCGAAGAAATAAAAGTGAACGATCAGGATGGCAATACTGAGCAACCTGATAAAGTCAATGATCTTCTGCAACGCCTGTTCATTTTCTGTGTTTGCTGCCATTGTGTTTTGTAGTTAATGTGAACGACCTTTCTTTTTCTTTTTCCGTCTTCTCATCGCTGCATCCGGTGAAGAGAAGTCAACTTGTTTTGCAATGATCAAATCATTGATCACTTCGAATGCGCCAAGATTTAATTCGGTTAATTTTCCCGAAGACTCATTTTCATTGTCTGCTATTGAGCGTGGGTTGTTGGTCGTGGGAGTATCTGAAATTCGATCCAGCATTGACTTGGCGCTATAGGCCTTGCCTAGGTCACTTCCATTAAAAACACACTTTGTTTTATTATCCACGAATGTGATTCCGAACACTCTGCCCTCTTTCCCTTGCCGAATCAGTACATAAATGCCTTCTTGTTGCAGCGCTTGACCAAAGACAGCTTGGGTAATTACACCCTTGCGCGTGAAGCATCTGTCTATGCAACTTTTCACTCGGGCTTTGTGAGGTTGCCTCAGTGCGTCATTTAGTTTGAATTGTTTTTCCAGGTAAGGGAGTGTGGGTTTGGTATAAATCGAACTTGCTTTGATAGGAATACCCACTTTATTTCCGTGCGTGTCAAGCAAACAATACAGCAATCCTTTTTTGAGGTTCATTTGTGAACCTTCACTGCCACGGTCGGCCACGATATTGAATTGGCGAAGTGCGGCATTAAATTCAGGGAGCGAAGTGTATTTATAGGATTGTGCGACTAGCCGGACTGCGTTAGAGATGCTTCGTTTGGTTTCTGACTTTCCATAGACCGTCCGCTTTACATCAATGGGATTGATCAGTCCGTGTTTTTTTGTTTTGCTTTCAGCTCTTACCAAATTAAAAGTTCCTTCAATTTCCTTTCTTGCTTTTTCTGATTCGTTTCTTCCGATGTTGTGAATGTCAATCCGTTTGGAATCCTCCTGAATGTTGGTTGTCAAAATATGAATGTGTGGGTGTGCGGCATCATGATGTTGATAGACCAGGTAGGGTTGATTCCCAAACCCGATTTTGTCCATATAGACGGAAGCAATTTGACATAGTCTCTCTGGGTGAAGGTTTTCGGTTACATCAAAGTTGAGTGAGATATGAAGCGTATTTGTTTTGGTTTTCTGATTACGGGTGATCAGTTTCTCAAATCGGTTGAGTTTTGCATGGAATGCTAACTCATAGGGATCGCAGCCAAATTGGTTGGCCATGATGCAGGTAGCCACGCCTAGCTTCACTTTGTTCTCATTATAGCTGAGCGCACCACGAATCGTTTTTCCACTAATCACTTTTGCAACCATTTTTTAGCCAATTGAGAAACGATCAACAAGAGTTGATCTACTTTATCACCTACTTGTTTGTATTGTTCTGCGATCTTCAGTGCATGAATTGTTTTTTGATTGGCCAGATCCGTGATGTGAAAACTGTGGGTGATCTGGTTGATGTTTACACCGATCGCGTGGAGTTCCTTCCGGATGCGGGTGAGTTCTTCTAAAGGGGCATCCATAGTGGCATCTTTCAGGAAATAGGTAATCCGTTCTTTAGAAAGAATTCTCCTTCCGAGTTCACCCATCGACTGGCAGTCTGTTTGTTGTCTGAATTTCTCCAGACGATTATACACGTTGGCAGAGAGTCGGACTCCTACTAACTTGGTCAGTAACTCAGCTTGGTCGGATGATTTTTTCCTTGCCATGTCAATGGGTATTGAAGTGTCCAGGAGAGGCAAGTTCCGCAGCCGAACCGCCTACGCATGACCAGCGGGAATGAGTAGGCCACCTGCACAGCCGTTTCGGTGGGCAGGCCTGCCTGCGGTACTGCGGCAGGCAGGCAAGATCATTTTTGTTAACAAAAATACATCTTGCTGATGCTGGAAAGCAGGCATCGAGATGTTGGTTGATAGTCATTAGTCGATAGTAGTTAGTCATTAGTAAAAAGTAGTTAGTCGTTAGTAGAAAGTGAAAAGTGAAAAGTTGTAGGTCATTGTGAGTTTCGTAGCAACGTGATTAGACTTTGCGCCAGGGATTATTTTTACGACTTGGAAAATCCCGATTGTTTTTGTTCTCTTCAATCATCTTTTGGATGTCGTCATACTCATAGAAAATGATTCCTCCAATTTTTGTAAAGGGCAAGGTGCCATTCACCCTGAGCGTTTGTAAGGTACCCGGTGAAACGCCTAAGAGTTTTCTGATTTCATGCGACTTTAGCCACTTGCGAGTTGGTGTCGTTTGTCGTTGTGTAAGGAGTTTTTGAAATTCAGTTAGAAGTTCCTGTTTAAAATCTTGCAGGTCTTCGAGTGTGATGATGTTTGCTGCCATATCAGAAGTGATTATGACACGAAAGAATTAACGATTCACTTTTAAAAACAGTGACAAGGGTACCAGTACCCTTGCTAACGTCTTCATTCTCAGGAAGAAAAAATTTTTACTCCCTGGAAGCATGACACTATTAATTAGCATCACACTAATTTTTATTACCACCCACGTAGGAAAACTAACTCCCATTCAGAGTATATCAATATAACCCTGTTGATGATGGGCAACGCGATTGGACATTAATGCATCGACTCTATTTTATGAATACCGAAAATCTGTTTTCCGTTTTGTCTTCCATTCACCCCATCAGTTCTGAATTCAAAAAGGCAGTTGAGCGCACGCTCACTCCACTGTCTCTTCCCCAGTATCACCTGCTCCTGAAGGCCACTGAGGTGGCCACATGTGCTTACTTCCTTGAAGAAGGATTTGCTATGTCGTATACATTCGTGAAAGGAGAACAACAGGTTGATGGATTTTGGAAATCGGGGCAGATCATGGTGTCTGCCAGAAGTTTCTTTGAACAAGTACCTTCCCAAGAGTTTATTCAATTGCGCACTAACACAGAACTATTGTGTATCACACATGACAGCGTTCATACTTTATTTAAAACTTTTCCTGAAGCGCATTTCATTTATCGTGTGATCATGAACCGCTATTATGAATACAGTCGTGAGCGCACGCGTGAACTTCAACATCTCACTGCTGGTGAGCGATTCGAGAACCTGAAAGAACACTTTCCTACCATAGAACAACACGTAACCCAGAAACACATCGCCTCCTATCTGGGCATTGCACCGCAATCATTTAACCGGATAAAAAAGCGAAGAACCAGACGTTAACATTTGTTCCGTCAAAAGTGAACCTATGTTGCTACACGTATGAACCCTGATCAATGGATTCTTTTTGAAGACTCCCTTACTTTTATTCTATCATTCAGCACACAAAAAGATGCGCACGAAGTTTATCGATATTACTTTTTTCTTATACATCTTACTATTTGTATATGCTGCGACTACCAAGTTGCTGGACTACCAAAAGTTTGTCATACAACTTGGACAGTCACCCATACTTACCCAGTATTCAACTTACCTTGCTTGGGGAATACCTTTTCTTGAATTACTCATCGCTTTGTTACTGATCATTCCGTACACACGATTACTCGCGATGTATGCAGCTTTCAGTTTGATGGTGATGTTCACCACCTACATTATGCTGGCTTCCCGATTTAGTGATTATGTTCCGTGTTCGTGCGGGGGTGTGCTTGAAGGAATGAGTTGGACTCATCATCTCATCTTCAATGTTGTCTTTGTCCTATTAGGGTGCACGGCCCTTATGGTACATCCACGAATGCCGGTAAAGTCAAACGCAATTGCCCGATGATGATGAAACGAATTAATATTCTTCAACAAAAGATGTTGATTAAAAAAATACTGACTGGTACTGCAACTATCAATCAGTTGAAGTGAATACCCCAGGTTGCAGCGGGGTATGTGTCGTTATGTTAAACCTTAAAGTTTTTCATCAGTTTTTTGATTTATAAAAGCTGATCTAATTATGAAGAACAAATTGTTGTTACCCTTACTGGCTGTAGTGTTTGCGCTGGCCAGTGCATTTGCTACCAAGCCTGTCTCACAAATGGGCTGGTTCCACGTCTCCTCTAGTTCTGCTGAGGAAGGAGTCATTGATCAGACAACGAAGAACTGCATCTTAGGTGGTGTTGTTCAGTGCACGATTGCCGGCAAAAATGCTTATGCCAGTGAAATTGGTGCTAAAAATCAAGACACAGTAGATCTCTTAAAGTACAATCCTTAATCCTAAAAATGAGGTGCACAGTAATGCACCTCATTTTCCTTTTATGATAAGACGAAACCAAATCATCCTTGTTTTAATCACTGTAAGTTGTTTAGTAGTGATCATTTTATATTGGGTCACGCTTCCCAACCGAAATCTAAAAAATGGTTTCACCCGAATGATTCATGCTACTGTGCAGCCTGCGCATTCTATTCCATTGGGTCGTGGACTGTATGATTTTGCTGGTGTGATTGGAGAGCGCTGTTATCTTTATCAGGTTGCTAAACCAGATCGCCTACTTGAAATTTATGATGGCAATCTGACTGATACTCTTTTTATTCACAATCCCTTTGATCAATCCCGTGCAGCTGAAATAAAAATAGCCTTTCCATTTTTTTATTGGAGTGACCTATCCCGTTACCGGGTTTACACAGGATCCATTACCCACTGGAATCTTACTGAGGAATTTCCCCATCCCACCTTCTATGCTGAATATTTACCCACCCCGTCAGGTGTTTTATATCGACCGCTCAACCCCGAAAAGGATTTATACCAACTCGCCAAACACACACACGCAGACACGATTGAAGGTGTCGGTTTATTAGAAAAGCAACTGGACGGGTTGTTCTGCACTGATGGTATGTTGCGCTTTGATGAAGAAACAGATCAGGTAGTCTATATTTACTTTTATCGCAACGAATTTATTTGTGCAGGCACCATGCTAACACTCCTCTACCGGGGACATACTATTGACACTACCAGTCGGGCGCGTATATCAGTAGGGAGTCATGGTGGGTATCACACACTGTCTTCGCCCCCGCATTTAGTTAATCGCCTGGCAACTGCTTATCAGGGCAAGTTGTTCGTCAATTCCAATTTGATTGCGGACAACGAACAACCTGCTGATTTTTCACGTGCGGATGTGATTGATGTCTATAATTTGACGTCAGGCGCGTATGGGTTTAGTTTTTATCTGCCCCGACTTTCTGATGATCGCATCACCCGCTTCACCCTCTTTGAAGACGGTCTCTATGCGCTCTATCCAGATGCCTTAGTTACTTACAAATTCGATCACTCCATCCAATCGAAGCTTAATTCGATGCGTCTTTGATCACCACTACGTTCATGTTCCTATATGCTTTCGTAATATTTAATCCGATTGTAAGAAAGTACTTCTGACATTCTTCAAAGGTCCAATCGCGGTTAAAGTTGAAATCTATTTTCTCTTGAATTCCTGTTTCATCTGTAAATGCTGCTTGTTCCTCCACGGGCATTTTTCCATAATCAAATGGACCAAAGCCATAGGTGCTTCCCAACCTATTGACCACATCCAACATAATACCATGTTTGAATATCAAGGATGATTCTTCATTTTCCATAGAAAACGTCATCGATTGATCTAGTGAAATCAATTTTGACCTGACTAGTTTGTCATCGGCCACGGAGATTTTCCAGTAGGGCATTTTTTTGACCTGCACTTCCGCATCGTATCCAAAGTAGGTGGCCAGATCGCGTTGGAGTGTCTGCTGCAGCAATTCGGCTGATCCCATTCCTTTCGGGACTTTGAGGCTATAGTTATAGCGGTGTCCTGTGTATTTCCAAGAATATTCAAAAGGCCTGGAATCGCTTACTTCCAGAATAGCGTTATGCCAATACCTGCCATAGGCTCTGCGGGTATGCGGCATCCGAACGGTATCGGGATATTCACCGTCCCCCATCAAGCGTTCACGAGGTATCAATGCTAAGGTGTCCCCATACGCCATGTAGTACATCCTTTCTATTGGAAATCCAATGATTTCCAATTTGTCCCGTCTGTTGGCTGCCAATTCATCCGGTAAGGTCCGATGGCTGGTTATAAATTGAAGGCCGTTCCCTCTCATGCCACCGTTGTATTTTGTTAAAAGCGAACGGAATAAAAAACTTTCTTGTGCCCCCCCATTGTCATCAATCAATAATAATTTAGAAAGGTCATGTGGATACTGGGGCTTTTCCGCTGCGATTAATGTCCGTGCCGATTCGCCCTTCACCAACTTTTCGATAATGGCTCTTGCCTTTTCTGGACTTGCTCCGATCCACACAATTTTACCTTCCCTATCTACGATAAACATACTTGGGATTCCATTTTGGTTAGAAGCCTCCAGCCAGTTTTTTTTGATGCGGCCGTCTGGCCAATCTGCTACCATCGTGTAATTCACCTGGGCTCCCCTTTTGCTGATGTATCGCTGAACACGGGGAATGTATTCCGGCTTCTTTGCGTCACCTTCCATTACGAACACACTTACGATGGTGAGTTGATCCTGAAAATCTTTCTGTAGGGTAATCAATTCCGGAATTGCTGCTGCACATGGTTTGCACCATGTTGCTCCAAATTCAATCATGTGAAAAGATGGTGATCCCCAATTCAGAGACTCTTTTCCTCTTAGCCACTTAAAGGGAAGTAGTTCAGGTGCAAGATCACCCTCTTTTAGGGTTGCTGTTTGTGCGACACTTTGTGCTGCGAAGCACACTATTATTATTGTTGATAAAATTGTTGTTTTCATTTTAAGGTTGAATAAAGGGTGTAACAACCCAGCCTGCGTTGTGCATGCGGGTGAGCGATGATCATTTAGTTGAATGATCAACGCTTCCTAGTTGTGCCAGCTTTTAGTTTTAGTAGCCTGGATTTTGTGAGAGGTTTGTATTAATCAGACGTTCTGCTTCTGGAATGGGGAACCAAGCGTCTGTTGTTTGCCAGTTGGCTTTTACAAGAGGGAGAACATCATCTATGACCCCCATTCTTTTGAGGTCTAGCCAACGGTGTCCAAATTCAGTCATAAATTCAATCCTTCGCTCTTGCAAGATTGCCTTCAGTAACATCGTTTGATCAGTAGTTACAATACTATTTAACCCTGCACGGCTTCGGATGATGTTGATGTCTTGCTTAGCCTCTTCATAGAGACCCAATTGCACACGCGCCTCCGCACGGATGAGGTATTGCTCAGCAAATCGGAAGATCATTGAATACTCCACTGGTGCATTGGTGGTCGTGTATTTGTAGGAGTAATTCCAACTCCCATTTGCATTGGTGAATGTTTTTGTCCAGGCTGTTTTGCGACCATCTCCAGTTTCAAAGGCTGCCATCAACTCAGGCCTCAATGATACCCGTCTTGAACTGCTGTTGGGGGTATTTGTCAATATAAAGAGAGAAGCTTGGGGTGTGCCTGAGCTTGGAGTTACCGGCATAAGTTGCCAGATTGCTTCCTTACTGTTGGCCAGAAAGACTTTGGTTAAATCACTCGATAATGAATACTCGTTACTCTTGGTGATCAGCTCGGTCGTCATTTCTTCTGCCTTTTCCCATTCCTGTTGTTGCAGGTAGATACGGGCAAGCAACGCGGTTGCCACATCTCGACCCGGGCGCACGCGCTTACCCGCAGCCGCAACGCTATTTGGCATCAGACCACGCGCGGTTATCAAATCATTCACCATATTGATGAGAATCTCCTTTGATGATGTACGAGGTGCTTGCGAATTTACCTGATAGCTTGAGGTTGTAAGATATGGCACATCCCCATAGAGATTAACCAAATAGAAATAGCAGAACGTCCTAACGATCAAGGCTTCACCCATTAACGGATTCCTTTCCGGTGCTGGAATTGGTGAACTCATTAATCCTTCCAAAATCATATTAGTGTTGCTGATGTACTTGTACGCTTCCGCCCAGAACACACTGAGTACATCACCATTAATAGCGGTTAATGAATTTTGATAAAACTGAAGACGGTTTGCATTTGTGGCATAATTTATCAATTCATCGGACGAGGTACCCAGGTACTCTTCGATAGCCCCTCTTGTAAAACTTGTATTGGTCATCATCAATGAATAGATGCCTAGCAAAGTCGATGACGCTGATCCAGCTGTTTGAAATACTGCTTGCGGTACGATTTGAGTTTTGGGCGGATCAAGCTTAATGAATTCACTACAGGCACCTGCGAGTGTTAGTGCCAGCACGAGTATGAAGGATTTGATTTTACCATCTATATTATTGTAGTTGTTTCTCATGTTGTTTTCATTTTAAAGTGATACATGTATTCCCCCCGTGATCATTCGCAGCGGTGGCAGAACAACTGAGTTCTGTGTTTCCGGATCCAAGCCAATGTAATTCGTGAACGTGAGCAGGTTTTGTCCCTGAATAAAAATCCTTGCTTGTTGAAGTTTGATTTTACTCAACCAAGTTTTTGGAAGTGTCCATGATATCGATGCATTCTTAAGTCGGATAAATGAAGCATCCTGAATGCTATTGTCTGAAGCTACCTGACTATAATATGCAATTATTGCTGCAGCAGTTGGATCGGTGGCTGCGAATCGTTGAATGTCGGTGACATCGCCCGCTTTTTGCCAACGGTTTAGTACAATCGCTGGTTGATTAGAAATAGTGCCGGGATATCCAAAAGCCTGCTGGTACCCGAACCCGTTTTGTTTGACATATTGAAACAAGAAATCAATCTCTACGCTTCCAAACCGAAACGTGTTTGAAATCCCGCCATAGTACTTTTGGATTTTCTGCTTCAGCCCCACATAGTCAAGGGAGTTGAACTGGTTGTCTTCATTTTGGTCGATGATTTGATAATATCCGGTTTCGGGGTTGACCCCTCCGAACTGATAGCCTTTATACATGAATACGGAATTTCCAACATCATACTTTGATTGGTAAGCCGGAAATTGTTCAAGGTTTGGAAACTCCAGCAACTTGTTTTGAGGAAGTGTTATGTTAGCCGATGTAGTCCACTCAAATTTGTCTTTGAGAATATTCGTTGTATTGATCACGACTTCAAACCCTCTGTTTTCAACCACGGCCGGAAGGTTAAACTGAACGGAGGACTGACCTGTCATCAGCGGCAACGGCAAGCCCACCAATTGATTTCCCGATCGGTTGAGGTAATAGGAAGCACTGACATTCAGCCGATTTTTCCAGAGAACCAGTTCAAGGCCTACTTCACCTTTCTTGTTGGTCTCCCAAGAATATTCAGGGTTAGCCAATCGGGTAAGCGCAAGCCCGCTTGAACCAGCGTATGGATATCGCGTAGCGGAAAAGGATTCGAGATACTGATAGTTTGCTATGGCATCACTTCCGGTAGCACCATAACTCATTCGCAGTTTTCCGAGTGAAAGCCATTTCAGTCTGTTCAGAAAAGATTCGCTGCTGAATATCCATGCTGCCCCTATTGCACCGAAGTTGGCAAATTGGTTTCCGGGTCCAAACCGACTTGATCCATCCCGTCTGCCGGTGAGGTTGATGATATACTTCTCTCTCCAGTTGTAGTTGATACGGGCAAAGGCTGCTGCGTATTTATAAACAGACGCATCATTGGAGCGTATCAAAATGGTTGATGCGGCACTCAGGTTCTCCAGCAATGCATCGTTGGTATAGCCATAGGCTGCTAATGCTTGATTTTCCTGCACGGACTGTTGGAACGTGCTGCCGATCAGGGTCGAAAATTCACCTCGCCCAATTGTTTTATTATAATCGATCATCGGCTCTAGAATCCAGGTACGGACATTGCCATCTCCAAAATTTGAAAAGCCTGTTGTCGTTGCTGCGTATTGCGGATCAGTGGAACTTATCGGGTTGGTTGTGATCTCTTCCACGGTCATTGTTGTATATCCGAAACTGTTTTTGATCCGAAGTCCTTTAACAACTTCATATCCGAAAGAGACGTTCGTGACAAGATTATCCGTTCGGTTGAAGTACTTTCTTTCCAGTGTTGCCAGTGGATTCGTCCATGTTCCATCCGCCCAATACAGGTTACCCTGTGGATCATACAGGGCGGGTGCATTGGGCGATAAGGTAACTGCGAGGTTCGTAAAATCGTTGGAAGGAATATTACTGTTGCTGAGTGTATAGTTTACTGTTGTATTGATCTGCAACCTATTATCCGAGGAGTTATGGTGAAGATTTAGCCGCGCTGTTCCCCGTTGAAAACTATGATCTCCAGGGAAGACGGTGCTCTCCCGATAATAACCACCTGCTAAAACAAACCGCGTGTTATTATCTCCCCCCGAAAAAGCCATGTTCCCGTTTGTTACATTGGCAGCGCCTCCGATAAATTCTTTTTGCCAGTTGGTATATCGTGTTGTGTCCCATACGAGCAAATCTGTTGCGTTGGAAATACTTGGAGTTACCCCATCATTTTGAAAGCCCTCTTTCCTCATCATCACATATTCGGATGTCGAAAGCATGTCCATGCGGTGGGCAACTTTTCCAACTCCCTGATAAAAGTCCAGATCAAGTTTGGGCTTTCCTGCTTTTGCTTGCTTGGTGGTAATCAACACCACACCATTTGCACCGCGCGATCCATAGATCGCTGTTGCGTCTGCATCTTTTAATACTTCAATACTTTCAATATCATTCGGGTTGATGGCGCTGAGTGGGTTGCCGCCACCAATACTACCGCTGATCGCTGATGACGTAAGGGATGTTGACGTGAAAGGAACTCCGTCAATCAAGTACAGCGGAAGATTACCATTTACCAAACCGTCAGCACCGTCACGCAAACTATTTTGTCCGCGGATCTGAATCTTCAGCGATCCTCCGGGCATTCCTGTGTTTTGTTGAATATAAACTCCCGCCATTCTGCCTTGCATTGCCTGGAGCGGGTTACTAACTGGTTGCTTCTGAATGGTCTCGGCAGTCAACCTACTAATATTACCTGTTTGTTCTTTCTCCTTCACTTGCCAATAGCCCGCATTCACCACCACTTCATTCAGGCTTTTGCTATCTTCCTTCAGAGCTATGTCAATCACACTCTGGCCGTTGACAGTTAGTTCTATTGATGCATAGCCGATGAAAGAAAAAACAATCACGTCTTTATCCTCTGCATAGAGAGCATACTTTCCCTCCACGTCTGTGGTGGTTCCATTCGTGGATCCTTTTACAATCACATTTACCCCTGCCATCGGAGTTTGCATGGAGGCATCTATCACGGTACCAGTTATCTGAATTAGCGCGCGTTCCTGCTTAACTTTATTCGTGCCATGCATCGAAGGTTCTTTCCCACTTTCTCCCAATTTCTTCAGTGTGATGGTTGCATCCTTTTCATACACCTTGTAGTAGATGTTACGCGGGGTAAGCAATTCTTCGAGTACGTCACGTAGTGTTTTCTTCTCTATGGAAAGAGAAATATTTGGTTCGTCCTGTAACTGATTGAAACTATAGGCAAATTTTATTGCAGCTACTTGTTCAATTTCTTTCAGTACATTTTCGAACGGCATGTCGATGACGCGGAAAGATACTTCCTTGTCCATCAGTTGCGCGTAGTTATTATGAGCGAGCGTCACTCCGCATAAGGCGATGGCTATCATTCCCTGAACTGCGCATACTCTCATACCTTTCCAAAGTTTTGTGGTAAAACTTTTTTTCATACCTTTCATTGGTTTTGTTCTGTTTCTTAATTGAAATAAGACAAAGCTCCCCCGCTTCCATACATGGATGGAAAGTCAATCCGCAAAGGTTAACTGGCAGAGGGTACCTCCTGACTAGGGTGAGCAAGACCTTAGTCTGGTAAACAGGAGTGAGCGCATCACTCCTGTTTTATTTTATGTGGAATCAAAAAGAATTTTGGTGGGTGTCATGGTTTAATTCGATTAGGTTTCTTACTTACATCCTGTACCCGTAATTGTCACCGTCTTACCCTGCACTGCATAAGTGACCTCCAGTACATCGGTGATTAACTGCAAGGATTTCTCAAGTGATTGGTCTGTGAAATCCATTGTGATCATACAGTTGCGAATATTCTTATCAGAAAGTTTTATGGAGACATTGAATTTTCTTTCCAGATAGGCGACCACTTCATTCATCAGGGTGTTGGAGAACTGCATGTTGTAGTCCGTATTTATTGTGACTGCGTTGATGTCTTGTTGATTTGCAGTGAGCTTTTCCATTGTGCCATTACTTTTATAAATGGCTTTTTCTAGTGGCAGTACTTCCATTCCTTCTGTGTTGATGGACGAAGAAAAATTTACTTTCCCCGTCAGCACGGTTAGCTCTACCTGATCCGCGTTTGTCTTGAGGCTAAAACTTGTCCCCAACACCCTGACCTTCGCATCGCCACACTCTATAATAAAGGGGTGGTTCTCATCTTTTGCAATTTCAAATAGTGCTTCCCCTTCAAACTTTGCATAGCGCACACCTTCTGATTTCTTTTCGTAGTAGGCCACTTTGCTTTCCTTATCCCTCAACCACACCAGCGACCCATCATTGAGGATAATCTTGTCCACCCCATTATTAGAAACTACTTCAAGTTGATTCTCAGATGGAATCGTATACTGCCAAACTACATACGACATCGCTATGATGGCGAGGGTGGCCGCAATCCTAATCACCCATTGGTCAAGACGAAGTTTTCTTTTTGGTTTCAGCTTTATCATATCTTCCACACTGGTGAGGCTGCTCGTCAATTCCTGAAAGATCCTGTCTTCTTCTTCCTTGCTAAGTTCTAAATCCGTATTGTCATCTGCGCCCATGGCATCAAGCCAGGCATCTATCTTCACGCGCTCGTGTTCGGATACTTTACCCGACACATAGCGCTCCATGAGCAGGTCAAAATCTGTTTTTTCCATGGCAACCGTGGTTTGTAACGTATCTACTAATTTAAGAAAAGGAATTGCCTCTTTCCATTATAAAGTGACGGAACGCACCTGTTCTTATAGTTGAACGGACTCATTTAGGAAAGAAATTGAAAAAATGTTATTCCGCAGGCTTAAAAATCTTGTCGTAGGAACCACGTAGGTGTGCAAAAGCTGTAGAGATGTAGAGTTGCACGGTGCCTTTACTGATGCTCATGCGGGTGGCAATTTCACCGTTGGACAAGTTTTCGGTGATCCGCAAGCGGATGGCTTCCTGGCAGCGCTCGGGCAACTGTTGCAGGTGTTGTAAAAGTCTGGCATGAATGGTTTGAGGATCGCGCTCAGGTGCTTCTTGCATCGAATCGTATACGGCTTCGAACAGATGGTAGTGCTCGGCAAATTTGCGCTTGACTTCACGATGACTGAAATAGCGGATTACACTATATCGCACTGATGTAAACAGGTAGTGCCTGAGCGAAGTGATTAACAATTCCTCTTTCCGTTTCCACAGTGATTCAAATACATCGTGAATCATTTCCTCACAATCTTCCCGCGCTTTAATCTTTCTAAGCGCATAGCCAAACAACTCTTTTACATACCTGCGGTAGATCACCTCGAACGCCTGACGGTCTCCCCTTCTGAGTAAGTCCACTAACTCCGTATCCAGATGGTTGTGGTACGGATTCATGAACCCGAGGACAAAGGATGAATAAAAATTAGTGCGGGGCTTTGCTTACCATCATTACTGAGGCGTGAGAAAATGCCCGGGTAAGAAAATAAGAAAGCACCCGCACGTAATGTGGTGAATATTTTGGAAGGATATCCCATAATGTCTCATTTCTTCTGTTTCTCACGCATCAGTCGAGACGAATAGGTTCTTATTTCAAATGTAATTAAAAAATCATACTGAGTCAAATTTGACTCAGTATAATTCGATCATGCTCTTGATCTTACACAGTGTTAACAAGAGACATTAAGTTTGAAAAGTCGGTAGGGACAAAAATAAAGGAGTTTCGAAAGGAACTTGGATGGTCTCAACAGAAACTCGCTGATGAAGCAAACTTGGAAAGAAAGCAAATACAAAGAATAGAAAGTGCTGAGCATTCTGCTACACTTTCCATTATTGTTGGAATCGCCAAGGTTTTAGGCAGGCAACCGTACGAATTATTAAAAACGGACGTTAAAATAAAGTGAGTACTTTTTTTGTTGGTGAAGAAAACCAAATCTGTTGGCAGAGGAATTCAAAGGTAACTTTTTTATGTGGCCACCTGTCGAAGAAAAGGATGTAAGCGTTTACTTTTGATTTAATTAGACCTTAATCAATTTATCTATGGATACTTCACCCGTAGCACAGCGAAAGAGAAGGTTCTGGTTATATATTGTATTCACTCTGTTTTGTATTGCCGTTAGCTTTTGGTCAGGCTTCCGGCTAGGAAGGGAAGTAGAAAAACAGGAGTGGCTTGAACTTGGGAACCCACCGATAGAAAAAGCGCAGCAATCTTCTTAAGATTTTGCTTTATGGTACAGGGCATTTATGATTTTATGATTTTGCCTGAGCAAAAACGATATGACTTCTTGTGGAGACATGGCATTTTTTTGCTTTCGCGCGAAGTCGGGCAAACGAAATTTAACCTTTATGCCTGCCGTAATTTTTATGTGGAGTTGAAATACAGTGTAGAAAAAAACTGTATCGAAGCAATGCGAGTGTTTAAGAATGTTTCACAACTAGACCCCTATCTTTTCAACGGTGAGAGTGAAAGTTGCATTTAATAAACACTATCCTTAATCTGCTTATTGAACAATGGAATTAATTTTCTCTTCGCAGATGCGTTTAACAGTGTTATGCATTTCCTTAATGCGTTCAATAAGCGTAGATAATTCTTCTTTTGTAATAAAGTAATCGTCACGATAGCGGGCATCTACATAGCCGCGTTTAAGTAGTTCAAATAAGTGTTTCTCTTTTTTATTGCTTTCCGCAGGAAAAATAAGGTACAGTTCTTCCGACAAAACTTTGGCCTGTTTGCGTAGCTTACCAAGATTATGCGTCTTTGGTTTGTAACCAGTAAATACCAACAAAGTAGTGTAATAAAAACTTTCTGTACTCTGATGCAATTCAAAAGCACTCTTTGCTAAGCTATCGCGGTTGAAAGCATTTGTAGCATCAATAAGAAACTCAACTCCGCGTTTAAGCCATTTATCAAAATACTTTTGGGCTATTTCTCTTTCTTCTAATGGCGTAAGCTGTCTCGGAACTGAAAATTGCATTGTGCCCTTATCATAGAGCAGCACACCTTCCTTTACAATGTCAGCAAAGAAGTACTGGCCGAACTCAAGTCCTTCATTGATATACCCAATGTCGTGTATCTCCATGTTTACCGAAGACCGATACATGCGAGATCGATTGGTTACCCTGTCTTCCAGTTCGTACGATTTTTCTTGCGCTTCATTGGTGACCACGAGCAAATCATAATCACTCATGTACTCGTATCTTATTCCATCACGACCAAAATAAGAATGTGCGGTAAACGTGCCTTTGGCATAACTTCCAAATAGAATAATTTTCTCTGGATCTGTCTCCTCTTTAATTATCTCCACAATACGAAGTATTTCATGCTGATTGTTTTCAGGGAGATGAGAAAGAGAAGTTTTCATAAATGACTTAAACGTGCTTAAAATTAATTAAAATAGGACGGTATTTGAATAGTTCTTGATTGAATTCAAAGAGGTATCTTGGATATAACTTTCTCTATACTATCAAAAACATGGCAAACGGAAATTTTACAATTGGCGCTCGATCACAAGACATAACAGTTCTGCCTGAGGATATCACAACGGAGCATGATGGTCTTAGGTCATTTATTAAAGTTTTTCTTCGCCTTAAACTCAAACTGAACGAAGGCACAAAAATCACGAGTTTCGACTTCATTAATATTCATACCACACTCTTGCTTCTAAATGGAAATATTCAATTGTCGTCAACCACCACGCCTTGTGCGATCAAGCTATTTGATAAAGAAGTTGAAACTGGTATCTGGGTAAAATTCTATATGGATGATCGTTCCATTTTCGCGGCTCAAAAGTATCGGGATGGCGGAGATTTAAAACTAAGGATAGACCTTACATTTACTGCGCTGCGTAAAAAAGTCTTGAACCTTAACGACAACGAAACTCTATGGGGAATTGAGCGAGTTGAAAATTTTACAGGAGAAGTGCAACTTGTAGT
The DNA here is from genome assembly GCA_016787755.1 of Cyclobacteriaceae bacterium. Taxonomy (GTDB): domain Bacteria; phylum Bacteroidota; class Bacteroidia; order Cytophagales; family Cyclobacteriaceae; genus ELB16-189. Next base: position 274,959 of record JAEUUA010000018.1, read on the forward strand.
GCCTAAGTCTTATTGGGTTGAAAAACTGCTTCCAGCGCTTGGCTATCCGGGTTTTAAACTTATTGAAATACCCTTAACACATTTGTTGCTAAATGAAGCATACGACAATATAATTTCGGAATTCAATAAAGCTGAAAGCTATTTTAACAAAGGAGATTACAACGCTTGTATTGCACATTGCAGAAACACTATGGACACGCTTAAAGAAAACTTGAAAAACCTGAAAAATGGAATTGAATCTAAAACGGCATTCAATTGGTTACAAGAAATTGACACTATTACTTTAACATGGATCGATACGGTAAATAAATCTTTGTCTGCAATTGCATCCAAAACTCATCATGGTGGTCTTAAAAAGGATTTCACCAGAGTAGAGGCAGAATCAATTTATCTGGTAACACTCGGGCTAATGAATTTTGTGGGCCAAGCGTCCTCTGATTATTCCGCAGACTGAGGAAAGCATTTTATTTTTTATGTCGCCAAGAAGTGAGCGTGATTATGAATTACAAATTAAAAATAACTTATGAAGAGCTTGTTTTGATCATAGATAGTGATAAAACAGTGGATGGCTGCACAAATTAAATCCATTAGTGCAGTAGGTGGTGTCCATACCCTTGTCTTTTATGACCTGTTAATCAACACTAATCTTTTTTGTCAGTCGCGCGGTGGGCATTTTTCATTGAATTCATTGTCGGATTACACTAAACGGAGCACACTTATTGACTGGCTTTGGACGTGGGTTGCAAGTGGGGCCAGACAATGTGTGTGCGATTTAGCAATTAACCTCAACCTTTGATCCGGTTTTCTTAAACTGTTGAGCAAACATTTCTGACAAAAAGAAATATGAAACTTTGTCCAATGGTTTTTCTACTTTCGGTTTGAAAACGAATTCAATTGTCTCAACATCAACTGAAATCAATCCAATATTATGTTCTCTTAATAAATCAATATCTACTCTGTGAATATTCTGTTTTGGATAAGCTAAGTATGATTTATGCGAAAAAAATTTGTATCGCAACGCCTGATAAAAGCCAGATTTCCAATCCTGGAGTTTTGCTTCAACTGAAATTAAGTTTTGTGTATGTCCTTTGTATTTTCTGTTTCTTCTAATTTTTAAATCTTTAATACAAATGTAGTCCTCAAATTCAAGTTGCTTGAGTAAGCGTTTTAATCTTGTTTTATCATATTGCTTTTCTTCAAGATAGTCGGTTGTAATGGTCTTGTTTTGATCAAACAAATTAATAAAAAGTGCCATTTGGCCATAGTCATTTAAAAAAAGATTTTCCTCACTCATCTCGGTCGTAAACACTAAGTCCGCAACACCATTGCCTGTCCCAAACTCTGTTGTTATATATTTTGTGTTGTAAAACTTTGAGAGGCTATCCACCAACACTGGTATCATTTCACTTTCGTATCTGAACATTGGGTACACTAGTTAATATTTTCAAAGACTTCCTTCCAAACAAGCAGATGCCTATAATCATCTCGCTTATAAACAGCCGTTAATCTTTGGTAATTCTTTATGGCCTGGTCAATTCTATTCAAAAAATATAAGCGTTTGTTAGTCTCCTTACCAATTGCCTCCACTTCATTATGTATTGACAAAAGATAGTGCAATTTATTGTTTTGAGCTTTAATAACATCCTCAGGGGCTTTTCCTTTACAATATTTACATTGACACTCACCTAAGATACTCGATATTTGATTCAATCTAGTCGGTCTTTTCTTTTCGATGGAAACAGTTCCTAACAATTCAGGAAAATAGTAACGTTCATAAAGATTGTAACCCGCACTAGCGTCCTTATGTAATTCCTCCGAGAAGCTTTCAAATCTTGCAGCACCCGAAGAAAATCCGCTCAGTCCAAGCGAGATCAAGCCAAGACCAAGACTATTTAACCTCCCGGCTATTACAGGACGACCAGTGTAGGTTTGAAGTTTTCTTATTGTGTCTATGTAATGGAACAAGACAATAGCACTGGAATTTTTATCTATTCCATCGGCATAGAAGACATAGCCATCACATTCATGTGCCGAATAATAATTAAGAAGATCGTTCTTGTATTGAGTATCTGTTAAGCTGCCGCTATTAATACATATCCCCGCAAAGAGCTTTTTACTTGCATATTGTGGAACTGAATTCTTATAATCTATGCTTTCCTTCAGCAACTTGATATCGAGGTCAAACCACTGCTCCACCGGGTTTTGCTTATACGTTGGTAGCACAGTGGTATTATGAGTATAATGATATGGCGAAACAAAAATATCAGCGCCCAGTTTTGCCTCTTCATCAATCACAAGTTTTACATAGTCCTGTTGCTTTCGGTATGAATTAAGGTAAGCTGGAGTTATCACTTGATAATTTTCCGGACAGTAAGGGAGTTTTTTCAGACCTTCTCGGTCAGTATAAGTATCGTAAGCAAAGCGCACCGTCTCGGGATCTATGATCCTAACGAATCGTGAAGTTTGAATTAATTTTAAAAGATTCTTTTGTTGAAACTGATGGATTGCGGGGAAATCAACATGGATAGTAGTAGCAGTAGAATCTTTCAAATATTCCTCTAATGCAGAACCATCATTCCAAAGTCGTAAGACAAATCTTGGTGTGATATCATATTGTCTTACGATTGTTGGCTCGGTAGAGTTGAATACGGTAATGAGTTCGTCTATACTAAGATATCGTTGATATGGATTCTTTTCTAACAAACGGAATACGATATTCTCAAATTTGTTAGTAATGTCAGGAAAATATTTTCTTGGGGGAATAGGGCTATCATTCTTTATCTTATCAATGAGTTCTGGTAAATTGGTGTATTCGTAAGGGACTTTTCCTGTAAGCATTTCATAAAAAATTACTCCCAAAGTATACAGGTCACTTCTTTTATCAATGTTTTTACTGTCGGTAATCTGTTCTGGTGATGAATACAATGGCGACCCCAAGAAATTTCCGGTACTTGTTAAAGTCGTGTAATCAATTACTTTTGAAATTCCATAGTCTAAAATCTTGACGGAATCTCCATTCACAATAATGTTTTCAGGTTTTAAATCTCTGTGAATTATTCCTTTTGTTTCGTCAACACCTCTTACTTGATGCAATCCTTTAATTCCTTCTAATATATTTCTAAAAATACCGGCTACCTGTATTTGACTTACAAACCCATTTCTTTTGATAATTTTCTGTAGAGTTTCACCATCTGCATACTCCATCACAAGAAAATACGATGGCACATTCAAATCGCTACCTTTAAAATCATCAATGTATTTTACCAAAAAAGGATGATTGACTGTTTTCATGATGTCAATCTCTCTTTGAATGCGGTTGTTTTCTCCGCTCTGCTTGTATTCCAGAAGTATGTAGTCTTCCCTAAAAACCTTTATTGCAAAAGTGTTTCCTTCTTTGATTGCTTTGTAAACAGATCCAAAACCACCGGCACCGATAAAATTAGTAAAAGTGTAGCCGTTAATTGTTTGATTGATGAGTGCCATTATTTGTCCAATTTACATTTATTTGAAGGCATTTTTAATCTTGAGCCTAACTAACGAATATATGCACTTGGTGGATTTATATGGAATATATCCTCAAAAAAGGTTGCATTTATCTAACCATCAACGAGGAGAAGTTAAACGTTTCGATATACTTTGAGTTTTGGTTCAAAGAAGCATCTTAGGTAAGAACGGTTCGTATAAGAATTGTAGCCGACTGCGTGGTACTTTTCTGTCAAATTAGAAGAAAGTTGAAACGGGATACAACCCTTGATTTTTTTACTACTAGATCAGCTATTATTCTAATACATTGTGAGCCCTCATAATTTGTTCTATAAATCGATTTCTTTCATCAATTATTCCAATTTGATTTGATATCAAATTAAAACTCTCTATTGATAAGGGTTCAACTATTAACATTGCGAATCTGTCCTCTGTATTATAATCAGCTCTTAATTCCATTAACAAGCGTCCCAACGCATTAATACCTGTCAAAGTTTTGTTGTTTTTTGCAGGTATTGCTCCCCAAAAACCGTCCTTTTTTGAGTATTCTACTATTGGCTTTGAATTTGTAGATTCGAGAAGCAAACCAAATTTCAAAAAATTCTGTGCTAACTTGGCTTTTAAGCACCAGCGCATTATATCCACTTTTACATTATCCCAGTCACTTCTTGTTTTATCAATATGCTTTTTACTGACCATCTTTGCAGTCATAGGACTTTTTTCTTGGATAATTTGACTTTGAATGTCTGGAAAATCTGGAAATCTTAATGCTTGATATAGAGCTTCTGAAGTTAATATATCTATCTGATTCACATTTAGATTAAATCCAGAACACATATTTGAAAGACCACCATAATCTTTCTTTGTGGAACTAAAGATGCAACACTCATCCTTTTTATATTCGCGATTACTATATTTCTTCATTTTCTATTTAAACCAAGAAGCGATTAAAGCATTTATATCTAATTCTACTGTATGTTTCTCAAATAAAGGATAAAATCCACCTCCAGCATACCAGAACACAAGTGGAGTATTATTAGGTACATTTCTCCAAGTAAAGCATAGTGCACCAAATCCAAAATCTTTATAGGAGGGTAAAGAATAGCCTAAGGCTCTCATTTGTTGTTTTGCTTTGCTTTCTGTATTGTCCAATATTTCAATACCTTTTTCCAAAAAAAATCCTTTCAAGTCGATTGCGATTTTCTGCTGATGTGAAAAAATCTTCTTTTGCAGGGATATTATTGGTTCTAAAAAAATCTTCTGCAACAGAATATTTGCCATCAGAATGTTCATCTACTGACTTACATATTTCTTGCTTATAAGTATTTACTCTTTCAGACAATTCGCTATCAAGAGGTTTTGCTATTTCACATTTTGAAAAAGATTTGTTGGAGTTATTATCAATTTCAACCCATCTAGCCATCGTTATAGAATCCTTGATTTTGTCACTGATACTATATTTCATTTGCGCAACTTTCTTATGAAAATTCTTGCTGTGCAAGAAAATATATGAAAAGATAATTCTTTGACCTTTTTCTTGGATGTTTGCAATTCTCTTTTTATCGTTAACGGTTTCACTAAGCCATTCAAACATATCTTGGTACAATGTGTTACCTGTACATAAGATATCATCAATATACAAGTAATTCTTAATTGATTTAGGGTTGTGATTTTCAAAATCATAACCGTATTCCTGTTTTAACACTTCTTTTAGTAGCCCAAGAAAGACTGATTGACTTTTACCAGATTGTTGTAATGAAAGAAATTCCGTTTCCTTAATTAAGGATTCAGCATTTTCATATTTAAAATGTTTTACCAAAAAACTCTATGGTCTGCTTTAAAAATAAAATACCATCTTCTTTAGAACAATACCTTTTTTTAAAAATATTAAGCATTTCTTCAAGAATGAAAGTTCTGTCATCCTCATTAAATTGATTTATCCAGTTTTGAACACGTTCACTTTCAACTTTATGATTTTCATCAGTTCGATAGTCTTTGAGCTCTTCAACCATTTGATCAATTAATCCTTCCATTACTGTATACTTTCTTTATTGGGGCTAACTAACTAATATATGCACTTGGCGCATTTATCCCTCCAAATTGGGCAGCTAAATGCATCAATTCTTCTTGTTCATTTTTGCCTTGACCTGCCTTACCGGACCGGCTCCGCGCAAAAACGAACTCCGGCTACGTTCTACTTCGTGCGGGAGGGCACTCCAAACGGGATCGTGCTCATCCACCCCAGGATTTTATTAAGTTCTAACGCTATAAATATTTTTGAAAATACAATTCTTTGATTAGCATTTGATTCCTTCCGTCACAGTCCAAAAGATTTCAGTATATCCAGAGATTCTAAATTCAACTTTCCCTGATAGTAAATGCGTTTTTACTAAGTATACTTTAATTTCTTTTTTCATTTCAACAATAACACCGGCCTTTAATAGTTTTTCTATTGCCACGTAATCTTTATCAACCGAGTATCTTACAACATCATCTAAATACTTTTCACTTGTCGCGGCAATGTACCCTTCTTTAGAGTAACAGTCAGAATCCATATTAGCTTCCAAATATGATTCTGAATCAATTGGCATTTCGAATACAGTAAGAGCGCAAAGTAGAATAAGTGTTTTCAATGTTTGTTTTTTTATAGTTTAAACATCTATCAAAAGGTAAAACTGCTGATTTCTCAAACCCAACAACCCTTAAGTTTTATTAGACAATCCTTCAACTGCCCGAGCTAGCACATACGGTATTATTACAATCGCACATGCAATCGCTGCGCCCGCAGCTTCCTGAGGCGCTCCCGCTGAAATTGTGATTGTAACAAACAAGACAACCCCCGCGATCAAACACGCGAGGATGCAGATAACCCAAAAGATTACTCTCATCTTACTTCAACTTCGAGCAATGATTGCATAGTGGTTTGCCACCTGTGCCTTGTCGAAGATTTTCCTTTTCGATGTTGTTGCCTTCAGTGCAGGAGGAGTTATCGTGATGCACATTCTGTTTGATGCTGTGGAATGGAGATACTTTTGCCATGAGTTTTTTTCTATGAAAGTAGTCCTACGTTGTCTGATAATAAACTAAACTTTCCCAATCATGGCATGCAGTTTCCGTACTTATCGTTTTGATTTCCTGACATTTTGAGCTTGTTCATCAGTTTGTATTATTGTCTGAAGTAGTAAGCACCTGCCCTTTTAAAAACCATGATGAAACAAATGCTGTAAAGGTGCCAAACAGCCCTACCCCCGCGGTCATCAACAACGTTCCGATTATTCTTCCTCCGGTAGTCACTGGAAATCGATCTCCATATCCTACCGTGGTGATGGTGACATACGACCACCACAGGGCATCCTCGGCTGTTTTTATATTGGCGTCTGGATTTGACATCTCGAATTGAAGAATACTGATGGAAGAAAAAATAATCAGGATCACCGATAAGATTGAAACGGTCGTGAATGCGCCTCTTGATTTGTTTTGGTACACATGCGATAGCAAGTGTTTTGTAGATCTGAAGGCGCGAAGGATTCTCAGGATGCGAATCAATCGCAGTGCGCGACCGGCCCGCAGCATGTCCAGCGTTGGGATACTTGAAATTAAATCAATCCACCCCCACTTCATGAACTGCGCTTTATTTTCTGCGCGGCTCAATCGAATGACAAATTCAATCAGAAAAAAGATGCAGATGCCGTTGTCCACCAAGTCGAGTACTTTCGAAACCTCTACCGGAAGGTTGAACAGCGTATCGATCAGCAAAGCACCTAATACATATATTGATAAGGCCAACGCTGTCAAATTCAAGAGATCAAAATTTGCTGTGGATTGTTTAGCCGTCATCGCGAACACTCACTTGCATTGATTGTCTTGCCAGCAATTATATTCTTCTGAAATGAAGTTCCATTTGTTGCGTCATTCTTTTGTCATAATCGGTTTCAATCTCGCCCCATTTGCTGACCACGATGAATAACTCCAGGCACAAGAGGAATATGAACCAAACAGACCATGCGATGAACGCGACCTTCGATTCCTGCAGTAACGAAACCATTACTTTTAGTTCATCGAGAAACCCCACATTTGCCTTGAGGTCTGCTTCTATCTGAGGTCGTAACTGAAGGGAAAGACTGTCTTTTGTATTTACTTCATTTCGAAGCATCTCAATATCCCTGTCGATGGGTGCAATCCAACTACTTTTTGGGTTAGGAACCTGCTCTCTGATAATATTTTTTGTTTTGTTTCCAAGGCTATCGATGAGTTCATCGACTTTAACCATCCAAATGAATGGGTGTTTTGCTAAATCCTCTGCTATTTCCCTACGTTCATTTTCCTTTGAAGAAATGGATAGCTTTCGATCGGTGATTTGATTGTTTAGCTCTTTTGCTTTGCCGGGAAGAATTCTATCGACCTCGGAATCCATCGTCATCATTTTACCTCTATCGATGTCCTTTTGAAAAATGATTTGGTCGATAATGACAGATCCAATAACCGCCATTGCCAACGCCATTATAAATCGAAAACCATGGAGCAGAATTTCTTTTTTCGATGACAGAATAATCTGTCGTTCAATTTGAATAATCATTATGATCATGATTGCCGACCCTATCACGCAGTGATACCATTTTCCTTCAAAATAATGGTTGATAAACTGGTATCCTGTGAATGCCCACATGACACTTAGAATCAATAATGCCGAAGCATACCTTACGACTCTTTTTTTTGAGAGTTCACTGCATGAATCGAGGATCTGATAATTTATGCCGGTGAGGAAACATCCAAACCCTATCCATTTGTTTCTCATCAGCTATGCGTTTTTGCGTCCTAAGACCGTGCTGTATGTGATAGCAGCAAAGCCATTACGAAATCCTTTTTTGTAGCCTAAGATTAAGTTTTGACTCAGTCCTTTATTTTGGCTGGCATCACTTTCTATGGAGGTCACAATTGTTATTTCTTCTTCTATAGTTGCTTTATGAGAAATCAGTTCGTCCACCGTTTCGAGCATGCCACTTCGTTTGCGCGTATCAATGTGGAAGTCGATTGTTCGCAGATGACTGTTGTAATAGGTTTTGATTTTTGAAATCAGGAGGTTAAGCTCGTTGATAATAAACGCAACATTTTCCTGCATGTAACTGGTATCCGGATTGATAAGCGCATCTTCATACCCTTTCTTTTCGAGGTTTTGTTCGAGGTAGCGATAGAGTGTGTGCAAGTCGTTCACTGAAGGAGATGACGGTTGTTCTGACATTTTGGTGGGTTTAGGTTTTTCTTGCTCGATGAATATGTGTTCCGGAATTTCGGGTGCTGCTGTTTTTTGCGGCTCCTCCACCGGTTGGATGTCGTTAGTTACTTCCAGCGTTTTCTTTTCTGAAACCATTGGTGGATTTGTACTCCCGTTGTTTTTAAAATTGAATAGCCCCATAGTTTTATAGATATATGATTGGAACCCGAAATCGGGCATGTCCTTTTGCGTGACATCGTTCGCACAGAGAGATCATGAGATAGTCTTCATAATCCCAGGGAGATTTGAATTGTCGCAGTGCGAGGATAAAATGATATTGACGGTGATGAACCTGCAGGCTTTCGGAATTAGAGCAGATGACACAACATCTGTTGTCACGAATAAGAATCTCTTCACGTCTGTTCCGCCAGCGGACGTCAAACAGGAGTTGACCATACGTACCGTGGCCTTTCTCCGGCAATTCGATATCGATGCTGGTGGCAATTTCCTCTTTGAAATCATAATCATTAAAGCGCGAGTTTACCATGGACTCATACCTTCCTTCCCCGATATGAAAGCGAGGTTGTGTTGCAGGTATGGGTGCTATTAAGTTCATTGTTTTAGGTTGCGTTGGTGTTCGGCAATCACGTTAATAAATTCAGCGAGTTGATCCATCGCTCCCAATTTAGAGGTGAGGAGTACTTCCTTCCAGCCTTGGGTAGAGGTGAATGTATATTGGGAATACAGGCAGATGGGTAGCCTACGGTTTGCAGTGAATCTGCGATCGGGGTCGCCTTTTTTGTTTACATATTCCCAGGTGTGATCTACAATTTGTGCGTCCTGGGCCGGGGTTTCGTTTTCAATAAATTTCGTGTCTGCATAAATAATGTTGATATGTTTATAGTGCACCCCACCTAGCTGAGTTCCTTTTTTAAAAATGATGCGTTCAGGAAAAAAATAAAGTTGTCGGTCGTGCAGTTGAATGAAAGGCACGGACACATTCGTTATTAAGTGAGGAGAAGGTAGTCGATTATTGCTCCATGCTTTTATTGGATTTCTTGTGATGGTGAGGCTTGCGCCTGCGTTTCTGCGGGTGTCCGTTACTTCCTGTGCTGAAAGTTGTTGCCATATTTTCTCTGACTCAGCAAACTTTTCAAAGTAGAGGAGAAATTTGTCGTAGAGCGATTTCAGTTCACCATCCATGGTGTAATGGAGGTGCATCGTCATGCGCTGCTTGTCAACCTTGCTGAGATACATACTACCTGCAATAATCAAGGCTAGTACGGTCACTGCGATGACTGCCCACACTGGTTGCGCGACAATAACATGAGACTTTGTTGTGATAAAAATGAAATAACCGAAGATTGTAGAAGTTGCAAAGATTTTCAGGAAGGATACTTTTTTGTCTTTCGATTCCAGTTCGTTGATGAATGCTTGTGAGTCGGTGTCTGTGAGACTATTCATCAGCTCGTTGTCCATGGCCTCATTGGAACTTTCGCGGGAAGGTTGTTGGACAAATGAAGGTGTGTAGTTAGAAGATTTCTGCGAGATACGTTTTCGGTAATACATCCCATTCATACCCAGGTTGACATAGGTACCTCTGCTGTTTGTGCTGATGCGTGCGCCTTTGATGCCTGTAGACAGTCCTATTCCAGACTTGGAAAAGTTGAGTTGGAAAGGTCCGAACGACTTTGATTTTCTGAACGACCAGCCCATGGTTAGCTGGTGTGGCAATCGGGACTACAAAATTTACATCCGTTTGACTGGGGGTATTTATTCTTTGCTTCGGTCACGGCCTCTTTGCACGTAGAAAAAAATCCCAGGTAGGTTTTGTTTGTTGGGATGAATTGGCATTGTTCGGTGTGCACTTCATGGTCGCCATTGTTTTGTGGGTGGTCGTTGACATAGTAGTAGTCCATCCTATCTTATTTTAATTTAACATCTATCCGTTACCCTTTTAATTCTGCTTCAAACATCATTCGAATACGAATTGATCATTGATTATTCTCCATTACATATTCTTCCTTCGCAGTAATTGCCACCACTTCGAGCACAGCATGAATCCCATAAGAAGGGTCTGGATTTTTAATTCCGATCACAAAAGAGCCGGTATTACAACAAGTCACTTTTACATTTCCTGACATAAAATTTACCCGTGAGGCATCTTGATAATGTTTCCACGCAGCGTCCTGTTTGGCTTCAAATAATTGTGCTGATTCTCGTGGAAGTAAATAGATATCGCAGTAGTTGGCTCCGGGTGGTTGGGTGAGTTTATCTACGGCAAGTGTGCCCGCCTTGGCCATAGGTCCCGTTAAGCTTAACGCCAGTGTGCTCAATTCTGAGAATAATTTAAAATTGTTCTTTACATTATCTATGTCGTCTTTGGAGCGAGATGCAGAAAATCGGTATACCCACTCAATTGTATTTTGCGGGAGCTGAATGGGCAACAAAACGCGCGATTTGCCGCCCATAAATGTGGCATTTGAGCCGCTGTTTATGAAGTAGCTTTGCGGTTCTGTTACAACAATTGGTGTAAGTATTGTCTGTCTTGAAACGGTTGAATTGAAATGTACTGTCTCAGGCGAGCCTGGCATCCTTCTCACCTTGATAAAACAATTACGATCGAACGCATGGTTTGTTGCTACCGTAAATTTATAAATCGACCGCTCAGGAATTTTTATACTCACATTAGTCAACGATGTGAATGCATTGTTTGTATATCGGACTACATCGTTTGGGTATGATGCAATCCTGATGCTGTTAGTACCTTTTGCATTAGACATAGAAACATCCAGGAAAATTTCGTCTCCTTTTTCGAAGGCATAATAAAATTCAGGGTTGGGATAGGCTAAGCCTGGATTGTTCGACTGCCATGCCATTACTGTTGTTATTCCGGGTACATTGAAGTTTATATCAGCAATAAGAATTTTATCGATATGAACAGGTTCACTGTTAACGCTAAATTCAATGCGCAGGATTTTTTGTTTGCCTGCTTCAGTCTGGATCAGCTCACCACTTGTTTGACTTTGGGAATTTCTAGCTTCGACATAATGTTCACCAACTTTGACAACCATTCTGTAGGCAGCACCCGCTTTCGTTGAGCCCTGTTCCACCCCATCCAGAATAATTACCGCATCCTGGTTTGGGATCACGAGTAGTACTGCATCCTCCTGAGCAAAGGCAGCAAGCGTATAGAAAAAAGCAATAACTATGAACAGGCTTTTCATGACTAGCCTCGGTAGATCATTGCTTCGTTGACGGCATCAACCATTCTTTGAATGAGCTGTTGGTCTTTGGAAATATAACCATCCGCTTCTCCTGAGTTGCTATTTATCCGAACCGAGTATTCATCTTTCGTCAGGTACAGTAAAAGTATTCCCAGTGCAAGCAAGAAAACACCGAAGACTCGAGCGCTTTCAGCCAGCAGACACAACACTCCTATCAGAATCAACAAGACTTGTAATAGTCTACTTTTTTTTATTTGATAATTCGTAACTGAAGAAATGTTACGCATTGCATACGTTTTGGATTGCGATACAAATCGTGATTGCGTGATTGTTACTTTGGAATCTTGATAAAATACTTTCTCAGTTGTTGGAGTTTCCATAGATCATTCAAATTATAATTGTGCAAAAATCTTACTCATTCCCTTATCGTTTCTTTTGTAGCCTTGTCTTGAGCCACTAAATTTTTTATCCAAGAGAACCACATTGGAAGCATTGGACATATCGAACATTTTCCATCCCATTTGAGACGTTGAACTGAATCCATCAATTTGGTATGCTCTGAGTGCTGGGTTTCCTTTAGTTGTTATACCATAGCAATGTGGCTCTACAATCCGAGTCCCTCCATCATATTCCATCTGCAAAAGAAGGCGGTTTTTAATTGCATCGATTAAAGTTTGCATTGTATTAATTGTTTAGTATCACTTGTATTTACTTACACTTACATCCCGAACCCACTACCCATTTGCAACAACTGCTTGCGCACTGTGCCTGTGATTTATTCGAGCAGCCGCAGTTTGCTGTTGTGGGGCATCCAATTATTCCACCCCCTACACCGCTATTGAGTTCTTCACATGCCAATCCGTCTTTGTCGGCATCCAGGTTGCTTAAGCATTTTTTATCGTTGTCGAAATCATCTTGTGCCGCCTGCTGGCTAGCATAGTCGCTGCATTTCTTCGAAGGGCATGGATTATCTTTTGAATTGCTGCATTGTGCTAAGACAAGCAGGAGAATTGTTATCGATTTGTATTTCATGCTACCTTGATGACACCAAGTAGCTTTTTTTTTAAGTAGTTCTATAACCTACTTTCCTAACCTATCGTTTTCATTTCCGAAGGAGTATGGGTTGTTTCCTTCTATTGATGCTGCCAGCATTTACCCCCGCTGCTGGCAGTACGTTTGCACCTCGTGCCGGCTTTTGTAATAGCGGAACATTGTGCCGTGGCCTCTGATTTCTTTTGTGGTGCAGGCGTCTGAGTCGTTTGATTCTGTTGTCGAACGGGAGTCTGAGTTTTAAGTCCTGTGGGTTCGTTCTTTGAAGACTCCTTGGTGCTAGGTTTACAGACGCTGCACGCGGTGTAGCCCTGTTCCTTTGCCTTCTTTAGATCGATTGAAATTTTACTTTGACGTAGATAGCTGCAACTGCCATTGTGGTACTTGGCACCGGTGCGGGTGACATAGACTGTCTGTGCCTCTGACGTGCATGCTGCAAGTATCAGCGTAAGTAAAAGGATCCACCGTTGCAGTTTCAAAAGTTTTAATACCATCTCCGAATTTAATTCACTCCTGATTGATTCTTAAATAAAATTTCCAAGGGCCGTTAATTTCTTTCCCGATGACACGAGTCCTTAACTCCTATTCGATTTTAGTCATTTGCCAATCCTTCTCATTAAAACTAAATGAATATGTTTCAGAAACCGGGACTGCTGTAATGATCATCTGATGACGTTTCGTGTCCTGAGATTTCGATGGAAAGATGAGTGTGGTTTGAATCAACCTGATTGGATTTTTGTACGTCACGGTGACTGTGTGTTGTTGCTCTTCATGATCTGATGAGGTGATGGTATACGTTATGGGCTGGGTATTGTAATACGCATATTTCTCTTGCCGATTGGCAGACGCTGTAGAAGATTCAAATCCGAATATGATAGGCGTGGTTAAGTTGTAATCATTGAGTGGTGATATAGATTCCAAGTCTATGGCTGCTATTCGTTCTACATTTTTACGTGAATGAATACTTTGCAGGCCACTATTTAATTCATACTCATTGCGATAATGTGAATGTGCATTCTGAAAATCCGTAAATAATTTTTTTATCGCTGTTGCTTCGACTTCTTTGGAACCGACTGTATGAATGAGGCGCTCCTTTTCTGCATCAGCAACCTGTTGGAGCTCGCTGATTCTCTTTTCGATGGTCTGTTGGATAAGATTGTCTGACAGGTGTTGTTGTCGTCCGAAATAAAAGTAAGAGAGCGCCAGTACAGCTGTCAGTAAGAGAGCGCCAACTGCTATGAGTCCGGGGGTTTTAGATTTAGAGGGTTTTTCTTTAATGAGTATGTTCGCCTCCTGAATGACGTGATATAATTTCTCTACTACATAAGGAATTCCATGTCGGGCCTCGATGGCAAAGATGTCCGCAATCATGGGTGCTCGTACTGCAAGCTCGTCTTTAGAGATGTTGTAGAGTATGGGAAGAATTTTCTTTTCGCCTTCCGTTTTGTTTAGCAACATAGTAAGTTCATAGGGGCCCCAAAATTTATCCAGGAAGGAGGGGCTGATAATGACGATTCCAAACCGACATTGTTTAAGTCCGCTATTAATACGTTCTGTTATTGAATCTCCTACTGACAGATCACGGCTGGAGTACCAAATTTTCAACCCTTTTTCTTTTAAGGCAGCATCCAATTCTGTGGCAATTCCAATTTTATCATCCACTGAGTGAGAGAGGAAGGCATGATACGAATAGGTCGGGGGCATAGCTTAAAAGAAATTTAATGATGGGAATAAGTTTTCGTTGGTTCAATACTTTTTTCCCAATGTGTTGGATTTATTTCCTAACCCTACTTTACAATTTTCAGCACATTCATGAGATTTTCACGGTACTCCTTACCCATTTGTATTTTGTAAGCTCCTAATTTAATCATATTTCCCTCTAGCCCTGTGATGCGATTCACATTGATAATATGAGAGCGATGGACGCGAATGAAGTCATTGCTATTGAGTTGCTCATGAATGTGGTTCATGCTGGTCGCCTGTTTGAATTTCTTCGAGATCGTGACCAAGGTGCTATACGCACGATCCGCCTCCAAATATAAAATATCATCGGTATGCAGTTTTATGAATACCTGGTTGTCTGTGCGCAAAAAAATACTTTCGCTCACTGGCTGACGATTTAACTTTCTTCTTTCGTTGGCATTACTGAATGCCAGGTCGATGGCGCGGACCAAGTCAGGCTCATTGAACGGTTTTGTAAGGTAGCTTGCAGGCAGCGTTCGCTTTGCTCGCTCCAACGTTTTTGGATCCGCACTATCGCTCAGGTAGATAATGGAGACGTCATGATTTTGCAAGATCGTCTCTGCTGTTGCGATGCCATCCATTTTTCCAGCCAGTTGAATGTCCATCAAGATAAGATCTGGCTTTTTAGTTTGAAGTAATTCAATCGCTTCCTCTCCTGAGGAACAGATGCCTACGATTTCCATCGCATGTTTTTTTAACCGCATGGCGATGTCTTCGGCAATAAGTGCTTTGTCCTCAACGACCAGAACTTTTATTTTTTCCATGGGCTTACGGGTTTGGAAATTGAATTATAAAGATAGTTCCATTTTCCGTTTGCGTTTTAAGAGTTCCTTTTAATTCATTTACCAGTGTGTTCACCATCTTCAATCCAAATGAGTTTGTTGAAAGATCTTCCATTGGTATTTGAATACCTTGCCCATTGTCTGCAATTTTAATATTAAATTGGTCCTCCTTCTGTTGCAGTTGTATTGTCAATATAGGATTTGGTTGGTTTATGAATGCATACTTCATAGCATTGCTCGCGAGTTCGTTTACGATTAACCCGACAGGAATTGCTTTATCGACATCCAGCATCACGTTTTCACACACTATATTGAGCTGATTTTTTTCTGAGTCAAAACTGTAGGTATGGGTAAGGTATAGAATAAGCTCCGATACATACTCATTCATGTTGATGGTACGTTCTGCCGACTCGCGATATAACTTTTTGTGAATGATGGCCATGGCATTCACTCGACTCTCGCTGCTTTTGATTAGTTGGATTGCGGTCTCGTCCTTCAGGTTGTGTGATTGCAGACTAAACAAACTCGCCAGGATCTGAAGATTGTTTTTGACGCGGTGATGTACCTCTTTAAGTAAGTTTTCTACCCTATCCTTATTGAGGCGAACCAGTCGATACTGATAATAGATAATCATGATGGCGATCAAAATGACAACCGTGACGATTATTAATCCTGTTATCCATGTTTTCTTTGTTTCGATTTCGATTTCCTGAATTCGCTGATTGTTTTCCAGCAATTGAATTTGCTGTTCTTTCTTTTCCGTTTCGTATTGCAGTTGCATGGCGATCAGGCTTTCGGCCTTTTCTTTGTTGAGCAGGCTGTCGTTGACCATTAATAATTCCTCTGCATACTTCAGGGCGGAAGTGGGATTTTGTATGCTCTTATAGAGTTGAACTTTTAATTCAAGATTTCGCTTGAGGTCCGCGAGCGAGGAATTTCCTGTAAGTGCCTCCGCTTCGTTTAGATATAACTCAGCTTGTTTATAATTCCCGGTCGCTAATTTTAGCTCACCCAAATTGTTTAGGGCTGTGGCTTCATAGGATCGTTCTCCAAGCTCTTTCTTTATTGTCAACGCCTTGAGCAGATAGAATTCAGCTTTCTGAAAATTAGTCTTCTTCAAGTATGTAACACCCATAAAATTAAATGTGCTCCCTAAGGTACTAGCATCATCACCCCCTTGATTGATTTGCTCTGCTTTTGAAAGGTGAGAAAGGGCGCTGTCGTAGGATTTGATTCTTATAAATACATCACCCAGGTTATTGTGTGACTGTCGTACTCCTTTCATGTTGCCGATTGTCTCGCGGATGGCTAAGGCCTTTTTATGAAAGACTATGGCATTCGAGTAATCCTTAATGAGCGTATAGACAGATCCAACCGTATTATATAGCGATGCGAGCGTTCGATCTGGTGGTGTTGTTTCCTGGCGGGCTAACGCATCGAAGGCAGTTTCCAATGCTTCATCATACCAGCCGCGGTTCTTGTAGATAATGCTGAGGTTGAGTTGTGTGATAACCACTCTTACGGTGTCGTCAAGCTGCTGAAATATCTTCAATGCCTGCGCATAATAGTGTATGCTACTATCTGGAACACCTTTGTAATTAAAAACAATGCCGATGCTGTTCAGTGCTGCGGCTCTATTCTTTTTGTCAGACACATAATAATTGGCTGCCTTGTATAAATATGGTAACGCACTGTCGTAAGACGATTTGGTGAGAAACTCATTTCCGATAAGGGACGCATAATAGCCATTTGATTCCTCACTAGTCGGTTGGAGGCTACTCCATTTTTGCTTTAGGCTATCGATCTTAGGCTGACTATTACAGCGTATAAAAGGGATCAGGAAGATAACAAGTACGATTGCATTTTTCATGCCTGAGGGTTGGGGCATGCGAAAGGTAAAAAAAACGGTGATGGGGTTCAAGCCCATCACCGTATACATGATCCCCGGTGTTACTTGGGGGGAGTCGGTGGAATAATAATCGGATCATCATCCTCATGTGGGCTAACCACTTCTTCCGTGCAGCTAGCCGCCATCAAGCCGAAGATCATCACTAACAGGTACGCAATCTTTTTCATAAAAACATCGTTTTTTGATTTTCGAAAAGCGCTTAGGGAGCCTGAGCTGAAGACATAGAAGTCCCGGGTGAGTGGATTTAACATCACTCACATTTTGATTCGGTGTACTCCTGCGTCAGGTGCCTAAGACATTACTTTGACCATGGGTTGGGTCTGATGAGATTTCGTTTAGGCTGCGTCCCATGATCAGTCTATTGTGAAGTCCCGTCAAACGGTGATCTGTTGTGTTGTCTAACAACGATGTAAAGGTGCGCGAACAAACATCCCTGCCATATCTAGGTTGTTCCGTTGTTTTCCTTTTATCTTCTTTTGTTTTTCCTTTTTATTCAAGACCTTGATAGGCATGAAAATAAAAGTGAAATATGCCGATGCGCTGTTGGATGCTGTGTGTGAAAAGACCGGCCTGACCAAAGATTACCCGGGATTGAAAGCGATTGCCACTCAGATAGATCGTTCGTTCAAAGAAGATTACCTCTATAAAAGTTTTCTTGATCGTATTAAGAAAAAAAATCCTACTGATCTTATTGGTCTTGGGATCAACCAGCTGAATATACTATCAAACTACCTGGGTTATAAAAACTTCAACGAATTTGTATTGTTCGTAGATCACCCCATTGATTCACAACTACTGAGTTGTGTAGGGACTTATTATAGTTATGTGAGGAGAAATACGGAAGAGTCGGCCTTGTTGAAGTCACCGGTGCGTATCTCTGTAAGCGACAGAAAAGTGATCTTTGAATTAAGAGGGCCGAAGTGGACTTATGTTGGAGAGATGCACCTTGCTAATGGTTGTCTTTTCATATTGATGCGCGCTAAAGGGGGAAAAACTTTTTATCATGTGTACAAAATCGGGACGCGCGAAAGTCCTGAGGTGTTACAGGGAACATTTGCTGGCGCCTCTACTGCGTTCGACCCGATTGGCGGGACTACTGTATTAGCTAAGTGCGAAGAAGAATATTCGAAGATGAGACCTGAGGAAGTGTTGGTGAAGAACGTAATTCGAACTGGTTCGCAACTTGAGAAGAGGTTGTCACTCTATTTTAAGCGGAAAGACGGAAATAATTTGAATCCGATCAGGGCGATCACGTTTACGGTTGAAGACTTGTGATTGGCGGCTTTCGAAGAGAATCAACGTTGATGGATTTCTTTCAACCTTATTAATCCGATATAACCTCACCTATCAAATCAAAATCAAGATTGTATGTATGACCCAAGACTCCATTTTGCTTTAATAATTCAATATCCATGCACGGATGAATTTCGCCACCTCTCTTAGCCAGTTTAGGTACCTTTCTCAGTATCAAATTTATCGGAGTTCTGGACTTAGAGGGTAATAAATCATAGATGCTACAGCCAGGCATCTCAGCTTCGTTGCATTGGAAATAATTCGAATCGCTAAAATTTGTTTTATTGTTTATCACAAAATCAGTTAGGCGATCTAACTCATCTTTAGTTAAACATACACCTTCGGCTTCTCCATCTTCTTCATGAAGTCTATACCAATTTACTTTATAAGGCCCAAGTTGTTGGATTGTATTGAATCTAAAATTCATTAAGGTCGTTTCAAGTTTGTACATATTTCTTTTCAATAATTGTTTTATCACAAAGCCAATTACATTAGTTAAAGTTGGTTCAAATTACCGCTAATCAATGAATGAATACACAAGTTTCTTATATAGAATATATTATCAGAAAAGCGTTTTGTGAATTAAACTTAACTGCGGATTATCACACTTATGATTTCGGTTCTATCGCTTTAATAATTACAAAGACATCTAGTTTAATAATGTTGCCTTTTGTATTTTCATTCTAACAAATAATATTATCTCATTCACTACCCCTTTTTATACCGGGGATTTTCCCCTTTTATTGTGGGGATTTCCCCCGTCAACATTATTTCCTGTTCAAGATACGGCCAAAGAATTTATCACGATTTCGTTAAAAATAATCTCTAATGGTAAGATCCTTTCAAGGTAAGATGTCGTTCGTATCTTTTTCAAGTCTAAGCTGTCATAAAGCTGTTCACTTGTCTCCGTGGGAAATCTTGCTAATAGAGGGTCACCCGTTGGATGACAGAATTGTCCTGAGCACTTTTACTATCAACTAGCGAATATATGCATCATGGTACATTTATATGGAATATGTCCCTCAGAAAAGGTACCTAAAACCCTTTCAAATCGGCCGGCTCAAATGCACCTCTTGCCATAGCTTCCACTAATGAGAAGGGACTAGTTTGGTATCGCATGTCGTTGAAACGAGAATTAGAAAGACAGTCTTTTTTATATTTAAACGAGTTGCAAAACTTGTTAGCTGGTTTACTTTATTTAAATAATTAAAATGGCTAATCGCTTTAATCGTTTGTAAATTCATGTTACACAGTCAGATTGGAAAATTAGAGAAGGTTATGTTTATTTATTCTGTTTTTAAAAGGTATCATTGTTTATATGCCAGGCACATTACCCAACCCCATTTGGCTTTACAGGATTGTGCATGTTGATAATCTGGAATATATTTTAACTAACGGGTTATTTACCAAGAATCATAAAAACGCTGACCCTGATTATATTAACATCGGAGACAGCGGATTGATCTTCCAGCGAAATGATTTTAATGTTCCGATAGATCCCAACGGTACACTGGGTGATTACATACCTTTTTACTTCGGCCCATTATCGCCTATGCTGCTGAATATCAAAACCGGACATCGTGGTATAACTCAAAGATCACAAGCCGATATTGTATATGTTTGCTGCACCCTACAAGATGTTATTCGGCATTGTAAAAAATGGTGCTTCACGGATGGTCATGCAAAAAACAACTTCACAGAGTTTTATAATTCCATCGATGATTTGGACAAAATTGACTGGGATGTTGTTGCGAAGCGTTACTGGAATAATACGGAGGAGGATTTTGATATGATGAGAAGGAAACAGGCTGAATTTTTAGTTAAGGGAAATGTTGCTGCCAAATGCATCGATCGCATTGTGGTTTATAATACAGAAAGCGGTAATTTAGTGGAGAAAATAATCAGTCGCCTGAAAGGCAAAATTACAGTACATGTAAATCCTAATGGTAAATTCTATTACTGATGCAGTTTGTTAAAGGAAATTTATTAGAATCAAAAGTTCAGGCATTAGTCAATACCGTAAACACGGTGGGTGTTATGGGAAAAGGTATTGCTCTTCAGTTTAAAGAAGCATTCCCCAATAATTATAAAATATATGTGGATGCCTGTAAAAAGAAGGAATTGCAACCGGGTAAGCTATTGGTTGTAAAAGAAGATACCCTTCAAGGGGAAAGGATTATCATAAATTTTCCCACAAAAACAGCCTGGCAATTTAAATCCAAATATGAATATGTGGAGGAAGGGTTGAAGGAGCTAGTAAAGGTTATCACCGATCATAACATAAAAAGCATTGCTATTCCGCCCTTAGGCTGCGGAAACGGAGGTTTGAAGTGGGAGAAAGTACGGCCCATGATGGAAAAATATCTTGGTGATCTAACCGATGTAGAAATACAGGTGTTTGAACCTAGTGAGGCCGTTAAGGAGTTATTAAAGCAACAGGATACGAAAAAGGAAATTAAACTTACACCTGCCCGCGCCATGCTGTTATACGCCATGTTCTTTTATGAAGGACTGGGGGAAAGCAGCAGTTTGTTTGTAGCCAATAAGCTTGCCTATTTCCTACAAAGGCTTGGTGAAAAGAGTCTAAGCAAACTAAATTTTGAAGCCAGTCATTACGGCCCTTATAGTGTGCAGGTGGAGCATGTGCTTCACGCTTTGAATGGCAAGTACCTTAAAGGACTGGAGCAAATGAATGCGAAAGCATTTGAGCCATTAGAACTCATCTATTCAAGCTTTGATGAAATTAAAGAATACATTGACAAAGAATTAACCACTGAACATAAGCAACGATTGAAAAACCTTACTGATCTCATCAGCGGGTTTCAATCAGCCATGTCATTAGAAATTCTGGCTACCGTTGATTTTGTTAAGAAGGAGAATCCTGGGATAAAAAGTGAAGAGGTTATTCAAACCGTGCAACGTTGGTCAGACAGAAAACGCAAATTATTCCAGGAAAAATATATTGCTACAGCCATCTCACATCTGAATGACTACAACCAGAATCAACTGGTTTTAGCATAAGGTTTAAATCAACCACGTGTTCAACTTGTACTTCAAATATTACAAGTAGGCCTATTCACAGACACTTCGAAATCCTCTCAGACGCGTATTTGAGGAGTAGTTGAAAATGAGCATCCACAAGCTCAGCCGAGCTAATGGGTTTCGTAAGTTCATACCTCATTTGGCTATCCCTGCTTTTAAATAAGACCGGAATTTCATGCTGAGTGGTTTGGTTATGTGTGAATGGCGTTGCCCATCCTTGGAGATATTCCGTGTAGTAAAATAATAATTTTCTTTCGCTTAATACTTTCTCTGAATTATCCTGTCCAAAAAGTTGGCGCAATTTGATGATCACGAAAAAGTCTTGTGTAGTGACAACCCTTACTCCTTCGTTCTCTGGGTTTTCAATAGAACAGGTCAATTGAAAGTCATTGATCGAAAATTTAGCGTTTGATCTGTGACCGCTAAACAGAAAATGGGATGTCTCTCCTAATAAGGGCTGCTCCAACACTTTAATTTTTGCATTGAAGATGGACTTGAGATTTGCAATCTCCACCTTTCCGGCTTCAATTGCTTCAGGCTTTACCTGCAGTAAGACTATTCTTTCTTTCTCAAGATAGTTTTTATTGAGTTGCTCATATCGTTCCTCCAACGTGACCGGCTTAACCTCCCCCCCTTCGTCTGTAACTTTGAATTCAATAAACCTGGCTATTTGTTCTATTGAAAATTTTCTAGGGTCGGTGTAAATCCGTGTACTTGGATACCAACTTGGTATTTGTCCGGGAATCATCGGAATTACCATTAAGAAATTGTAGCCTTGATTCTTAACAGAAGTTCTGTCGATTATGGCGTTTCGTTCTATGTCGGTATAATAAGAGTCGCTCCATTCATCTCTTGAAAGGATTACGACCACGCGGCTTTTTTCTTTAAATATTTTACCAAATACTTCCGGGCCGGATTTTGAGATGATGTGCTCTTGATTATTCTCATAGAAAAATACTTTCAATCCTGGGTTAATGTTGCTTACTAATTTTTTCGCAAAATCAACATCCTGTTTACAAAGAGAGATGGCTATATCAAATTCGAAGTTTAGCATAATCTTTATCAATTAGTAAATATTCCACCTCATCTCCGAGTTCTTGACATTTATTATTTCTTCGTTAAAAAAATTTGCTTCTATCAGAACCTGACTATATGTTTTTACTCTTTAGGTCACTTATTATTTGCAGAGCATTCAGGACCGGACACTCCTAAAATTCGGCAAAATTTTCTTCATACGTTTAGGTTGCAGGAAGAAGTCCGGTTCCTGTTTGTTTGCTATCTTTAAAAAGTATTGCCTTGCGAATGACCTCCTACGAAAAGCTGCCTAAGTTGATTGAGCGAATGCAGCACCTTGTCACTTACCTTGATCACAGAAATGATCTGACTATTCACCAACATGTGAACCAATCCTATTACATGCAAAAGATTGTTGAACTGAAAATGCTTCTCCGTCAATCTGAAGAGAGTAACCGAACTCTTGAGACGATAAACTCGCGCATCGATAATCACTACAACCTATGCTTTTTACAATGGTACAAGGATGCCCGATGGCTTAACACGTATCAACGCCTGGAACGCACGAAGGCGATTCTTTAAGTCGCCACACCGTGACTTAATTTAAGCTCGATCTATGTGTTGTATCATGGAAACCAGCATGCTCCGAACTGATGCCTTTGTGCCAGTTTCAACACTGTAGAATTTAGATCGAAAACTTCCATAAGAAATTGCTTCCGAACGCTTGGTGATGACATACCGAACCAGGAAATGGAGTACCTGACTCAGATTGTTATTGAGTATAAATTTTGTTTCCACAAATACACGGAGAAGATAAGCCAACTGTGAAACTGAAGCTTCAAATTTGAGTTTAAAGCCAGGTAGAAATGAATCAGAGGACTTATCCGAAGAGCCACTGTTTAGTTGTTGAAGGCGTTCCTGATAATCAATTTCTTCGATGATATAGACGTTCAGTTGATCTTTTAGCGGGATTCCATTTTGATTGTACCGTATTCCAGGCTTTACTTGCGACTGATTAATTTTCTTCAAGACAAAAGAAAGTTTTTCAATCTTCTCCGCCCTTGTCTCAGACTGATCCAAGAGGGATGATATATAGTGGGCATGATAAGTGAGCACCTTCACCGAATTGTAGTTCATATAATACATGATCTGCCGCAGTTCTTCATTCCAATCCTGAACTTGTGCCTCTCTTTCAATTAATCGGAACAATTCTTTTTGCACCTCCTTTGCATACATCACTTTACGGTAAGTAATCCCCTGATCCGGTTTGCTGTCAACGATCTTCTTGAGGATATACAGAAACAGATCTACCAAACGTTGATCAATTTCCTTAGTAGCACAGGCTTTTTGAAGCTTCCTGATATTCGTTCTTGCCTCTTTGCGCGCGATATCAATGTAACCCATCGGGGCTTTTGCATCTTGGTCAAAGTATTTTGCGAAGTGACGTTCAACAAACAACAATAGTCCCTCCAGTCCGGAATAGCATAATCCATAAAATTGTTTTCGTTGTTGATCAGTCAGGTTCTCGCTATTGATGAATAGGGCAGCTTTGTCCATCAACCGGATCAATGCTTGTTGGTGATATTGAATATAACGTTCCAGATGCCGTTCGTCTTCGAATGAAAAAACTTCATGAATGAAAGTTTGTTTTATTCTTTCTACTTCCTGCTTTACCGCATCTCTTAGGACAATACGTTGCTTCTCATCACGGATCGTCTGATCTCCTGATGAAATGAGTTTTTCCAACTCCTGCAATTCATATTTAACCCCTGGGTGCATAGCCTATGAGGCCGGCTGAACGAGCCGGCAATTCATTCATTGATATTCACTATTGCTTATACAGTCAATTCACTCCTTACAAACTTGTGCAGTTATTCCCGGTCAGACTGTATGTGTTTTTGCGCACGTCTATAAACTCAACGTTCATCGCATTCTCAATTGATTTCAGGGCTGTGTGCCTGTCTACCTTGTAGAATGTTGCTGAGAATTCACATTTCAATAATTCAGAATTGCGAACATCCACTTTGATAGAGTATTGCCTTTCCAAGATCCTAATAGCATCCACCATTCCCGTAGCCTTAAACTGCACACCATTTGATTTTGCAGTCCCAGTAGATCGAAAAATTAAAACGATCGCAGTAGCTATTATCGCAAGTGCAATGAAAAAGACGATATACCGAATTTGTCTCTTCTTACGGAGTTGTTTTTGCATCCGCAGTTTGATCTTTTCAAATCCTGTATCCTCTTCAATGTTATGCGCTCCCTGGGCAGCGCATTCCCATAGCAGCTTAATGTCTTCAAACTCTTCACGGTTAGCCTGACTTTTGGCAACCCATTCGTCTAGTTCATCCTTTTCTAGGGTACTGGCTTCACCCGAAAGAACTTTGTAAATAGAGGATACTCTGTCCATAGTTGTGACTTTCTACATTATTACTCTGAAAGCAGGTATGAATTCCTACTTTAGTTCCGAAATATTTTCAAAATTTGGTTTGCAGATGCCTACGGAGTCTTTTTTTTGCGCTCGTGAGGCTTTTTTCCACTGCTTTGACACCAACCCCAAGCCGCAATGAGATTTCATCATTATGCAGTTCTTCGTTAATCTTCATCATCAGGCATTCACGCTCTCTTTTCGGGAATCCCGCAATAATGTCAAGGATTCTCTCTTTGACCTCTGCCTGAATAATCCGAGTTTCCGCTGACTGTTCTGTAATGCCAACGTGTTGCTCATTCATTAAGTGTATTTTTTTTTCGCTCAAAGCAAGATTGTCATAATAATAAGTAATGGACTTATTCCTGACTATCCTTACCAAATAGTGTTGAATTGATCGTTCGTGGTAATTACCAAGTTTCCTCGAATTTTGCCATACATAAGTAAAAGTATCTTGCACGATATCTTTTGACGCGTCCCTATCGTGAGTCATGTTGAAGGCTATTTTCAAAAGACTTTTGTAATACTGATCGAACAGAATTTTAATTGCTCTCTTTGGAAAGGAAAGCAGCAACTTTCGAATCTCATGGTTGTTGACATGGTCAGGCATCCAAAATAAGATTTCCAATCTCGCAGACTATGGTGGTAAACCCAAGCCCGCTCGTTGGTATTTAATTAGTTCACATTACCACAAAAAACGATCGTGCTATTAAAATAGCTTCATTAATTTAAGACTTACTGAGGTAAAAATGAAACCCTCGGGCATTGCAATCCTATATTACGGGAATAAGCCATTTTGTTCACGCTATGGGATCAATAGTTTATTGCCTTTTATTGTAAAGCTGGGTTCAAGCAAGTTATTTGTTGCTTGATTGTCCAACCTCGCAACCGCTCTCCACCCCCATCATTATGCAGAATTTTAACATTAGAATTAAAACCTCAAAAATGAATTCGTTGGATCATTAGAAATTGCTTTGCTTCTAAAGGATTCTGAGGTAGTCGTGATGAAAAGGAGATAAATAATAATTCCCAAACATTTATCAAATTATGTAAAAGAAAACCAATAAAGTATAAATCTTCTTTGCGGTGATTTTGATCAAGGATGAAAATGGCGCCTCTACCTTATTGATCTCATTTACTCTACTTGTGATATTTCAGGGAGCACACAAGAACGAGAAAGTCATTCAAAAATTTGAAGCACCACTACACCTTCTTTGTGGAGATGTATGAAACCCATTCGCTTTGAAAATAAGATACACCTGAGCAAATTCGTCCATTTCATACCAGATCTTGTTTTTCCCATATCTTATTCTGCTATTACGTTATAAATTCTCGGTTTCTATCTGGATAATAATCCTTTTATAGGAGTAACTCCTATCCAATAGATGACGCCTTTAAAAAAAGACTTACAATAGGAATGTTTTAAAAGAAGATTATATGGAGGGCGAACTGAAAATTTTAATGCTGGAAGACCGGGAAGAGGATGCAGGATTAGTGGATCGTGCATTAAAAAAAGAGAAGATTCTCTTTTCACGCCTTCGTGTAGATACACGGGAAGAATTTACACACGCACTGGATTCTTTTAACCCTGATGTGATTCTTTCCGATCATTCCCTTCCCCAATTCAATTCCATCGAAGCATTAAAGGTATGTCAATTAAAAAAAAATAGCGCACCCTTTATTCTGGTCACGGGCGCAGTCTCTGAAGAGTTTGCTGTCAACTGCTTAAAACGTGGAGCCGATGACTATGTATTAAAATCGAATCTATCCCGACTGCCGCTTGCCATCAGATATGCTTTGCGCCAACATCGCTACGAAAGCAATAGACAGATTCATGAGGAAATGTTATTAAAAAAGAATACGGAACTTACGAAGATCAATCAAGAATTGGACTCATTCGTATACAGCGTTTCACATGATCTGCGTTCTCCCCTAACTTCCATTTTAGGATTGGTGATTGTTGCTAAAATGGATCAAATTTCGGACCGGGAGGCAACCCAAAACTATTTTGAACTGATTGAAAAGAGCGTTCTAAAATTAGACGAAACGCTTCGGAAAATACTGGACTACTCCCGCAATGCAAGGGGAGAATTAACAATCAGCGAAGTAGACCTCAGCTATCTGATCCATCACTCATCTGAGCAACTAAAGTATTTACAAGGATATAATGAAATTAAAATACACACTAATCTCAATGGTCACGCAGCTTTATATTCTGATACCTATCGGCTATCGGTAATACTTGCCAACCTGATTTCTAATTCTATCAAGTATAGGGATGAGCATAAACCAAATCAATTCATTGAAATCACTGCCAACATTACCCCTACCTACCTCATGCTCATTATCCGTGATAACGGAATCGGAATTCATGCAGATTATCTTCGAAATGTATTCAATATGTTCTATCGCGCTACAGACCGAAGTCAAGGTGCAGGGTTGGGCCTTTACATTGTAAAAGAGATGGTGGAGAAGCTAAGCGGAACAATTGTTATTAACTCGGAGTATGGACAAGAGACATTGATCTCGATTACGATTCCAAATAAATTGTTGTCAACATAATCCTACGATAGTTGGACTTTTTGAACTCCATCCTGAGTAATATGATTGAGGCTCTTATTGTAACGGATTCGAATGGAAGAGTTCTTTTTTTTAATGAAGCTGCACGAACACTCAGTAAGGATATTCTTGAGAAACCCATTCAGGAAGGGGACGACTTCATCAGGTTAGTAAGTCCAGATCGCAAAGAGATTGTAAGGGAAATCATCCAAACCATCAAACTCAGCAAGCAGGCAGAAAAATCTGTTGCACAGTACACCAACCTTCAGGGAACGACACTTCACCTTGAATGTAACTATGTGCCGTTAACCGATGTACATAACGAAGTCGCTTTCATACATACATTTATTCGCGACATCACTCCACAAAAGATCTTTGAGATGAAGCTGACCACGCAGTCGGCAAACATCGGCAACCTGATCGACAAAGCAAATGCCATCATCATTGGTGTAGATACCAGTGGATACATTACCGAATGGAATCTGTATTGCAGCAAAGTAACTGGATTTGAAAAGGACGAAGTGTATGCTCAAAAATTTTCCGATATCTTGTTGACAAAAGAGGAGCTCTATTTCGATGACTTGCTCAACAAAGTATTACTTAATGAATCTGTGATCAACTACGAAATGCCAGTTCGAACGAAGTCGAAAAAGAAAGCCATCTTTCTCTTAAACGGAACCCATCGAACAACCCCCACACTAGAAGTTACCGGAGTACTTTTCGTGGGGCAGGATATCACAGAATTGTCCCATTATCGCGCCTCATTGGAAAAAAAAGTTCAGGAACGAACCAAGGAATTGCAACAAGCGTTGCGAAAAGAAAAAGAAGTGGTAGAAATGAAAACGCGGTTCGTATCTATAGCCTCCCATGAATTTCGCACTCCCTTATCCTCTATTGAATATGCTGTCAATGCTATCCGAAATCCTACCCAAGCAGGGGATGAAAACGAACGCGCGATCAGACTCAGTAGTATTGACAAGCAAATTAAACACATGATGGCATTATTAGATGATGTGTTGACCTACGATAAAAGTGAAGCTGGCAAAATTCAATTAATTATTACTGATATATCCTTGACTGAATTTTTAAATACGGTCATCGAAGATGTATGCCACAACACCAAGGATACTCACAAAATAAACTATGAAGTTGAACAATTACCAGAGAAAATTGCCACCGATGAAAAATTGCTGCGTAATGTGCTGATCAATTTATTGACCAACGCAATAAAATTTTCACCAGGTAAACCAGAAATACATCTCACAGTCACGAACGAAGGAAATCAATTGCAAATGACGATAAGAGATGAGGGAATTGGAATCCCCGAAAATGAACTGAATAGAATATTTGAAGCTTTTGTGCGTGGAAAAAATACTGCGGCCATTCAGGGAACAGGCTTGGGTCTTTCCATTGTAAAGAAAGCTATAGAGTTATTAGGAGGTCAGATTCAAGTAAAAAGCCAATTAAATAAGGGAACGATCTTTACAGTAACAATCCCATACCATGAGTAACGAAAAAATTAGAGTACTATTGGTCGATGACCATAAGTTGATTCGGGATGGAATTGAAGCCATGCTCCTGAACACCAAGGACATTGAAATCATTGCTTCCGTTTCATCAGGAGAAGAAGCAATTAACGAAGTACGTCAAAACAAACCCGATGTAATTTTGATGGACATCATGATGGGCGGTATGACAGGGGTGGAGGCAACGCGGTGGGTGAAAGAATTTGACCCGGCTGTTAAAGTTGTCCTCGTAACAATGGAAATCAGTAAAGAATATGTTTCAGCGGGCATTAAGTCAGGTGTCGATGGATATTTGCCCAAAGATATTGACAAGGACACACTCATAGACGCAGTCAGAACTGTACAAGGTGGTGGTCGTTTCTTTAATGATGCTATTATGAAACTGGTATTCGAAGATTTTTATTCCCATGAAAAATTAAAAAGCTCAGATAAGAAGCTGCCCAATGACCTCACCAAACGTGAACATGAAATATTAAACTTGGTGGCCTCTGGTAAATCCAATAAAGAACTAGCTGAATCTCTCTTCATCAGCATCAAAACAGTAGAAACCCACAAAACCAATATCCTGGAAAAACTAGGTCTCAAAAACACAACCGAATTGGTCAGATACGCGATAAAAAATAACATCATTTCAATAGACAGTCTTTAAATTTCTCAGGGTTTACCCCGACTCGTCAGGTAAGACCATCTTTGCATCTAAGGGTCAACACCTATGCAGCTCCGTGAAAAAAAAAATAGTTTTCGCTGTAGAGGCCTTGCAAAAATCCTCTGCCATCCCGCAGGAAGGTTATTTCTCTGCTTGCTCCTTATTTTTTTGAAATCAGAATTGCCCTGAAGGATTCGCCTTTGGGATCCCTCACCTTTGATGTATCAAAACGACAAAGACAAAAACATTTTAAACAACAACAACATGACACTCAAAAGCAGAATCAAAGAAAGAGGGATCAACGCGATTATGGTTCTCGTTTTATTTTTCATCATGAGTATCTACTCGTGTGTAGCACAGGGGCAACAGCTTGACCCGCATTTGCCCGGCAATACGGTAAAAACGGCCGGTAACATTATCAATGTGTCGAAAGAAGTTAATTTGGAGGCGAAGGCAGTACCGATGCGCAGCTCAATCAACAGCCCGTTTGCAGAATTGAAGCCAGCGTTTTCTCCTAAAGGAGACAAATTGTACTTCAGTAGAGTAGCCCATCCTAACAATACGAATGGAGTAGATGATCAGGAAGACGTTTGGTATTCTAACTATGATACCTTAACCAAGGACTGGTCCGAACCAATCCGCATGTCAGGGCACCTCAACAACAGCGGTCCTAACTTTATACAAAACGTGAGCGTAACGGGTGACACGCTGATTCTAGGCAACCAATATTTAAAGAAAGGCAAAATGAGAGATGGTGTTTCTTACAGTGTAAACATCAACGGAGAATGGTCATTCCCTAAACCAATCACGATCCTCAATGATTATAATATGTCACAACATGGCAACCACTTTGTATCCCTGAAGTCGGGGGTGATCATCTCAGCAGTAGAACGTTCGGAAAGTGTAGGCCACCGCGACTTGTATGTAAGTTTCTGGAACGGAAAATATGCTACCGAGCCTGTGAACATGGGCGGTGTGATCAACTCAACCCTGGAGGAATCATCTCCCTACCTGGCCTCTGATAACAAGACGCTTTACTTCGCTTCGAAAGGACACAATGGGTACGGAGGCTATGATATTTTTATGACAACGCGGTTAGATGACTCGTGGACCAACTGGACAGTCCCTGTAAACTTAGGCCCTGCAGTGAATGGTCAAATGGATGAAGAATTTTTCAGCATCACACACTGTGGCCGATATGCGATCTTCACTAAGAAGATGGGTATCCACAATGAAGACTTGTATAAGATATCAGTAGAGGACTTGTTCAACAACAATACGACAACCGATCCTCGTGTCACTAGTTCTTTCAACAAGACGATTAAGAAAGAACGTCATACATTGAATACACTATAGAAATTTGTTTTGATTCGTTTATGTCTTGGCTGGGGTAACCCAGCCTTTTTTTATGAACCTGCAACAAGAAGCATTTTTGAAAATCGTTACATCGATGATGGTAACTCGTCAAGTCGATCTTTTCCCAGCGAAAAAAAGAAGGTGGCTCCTTCATTAACTTTGGCGTCAGCCCAAATCTTTCCACCATGTTTAGTCACAATACGATTAACAATGGCTAATCCTACACCTGTTCCCTCAAAATCAACTTCAGAATGGAGACGTTGGAAGACACCAAAAAGTTTATCATAATAATCCATATCAAAGCCAGCGCCATTATCTTTTACATAATAAACAACATCATCGGATTTCATACTCCCGATTTCAATCACAATTTTTTCTTTGTGTCGGGAATACTTAATGGCATTGGAAATTAGGTTTACCCAAATCTGCTGGATTGTACCATGATCGCCATAAGCAGAAGGTAAAGGCAATACAGTAA
Organism: Cyclobacteriaceae bacterium; assembly: GCA_016787755.1. Taxonomy (GTDB): domain Bacteria; phylum Bacteroidota; class Bacteroidia; order Cytophagales; family Cyclobacteriaceae; genus ELB16-189. The sequence goes on from JAEUUA010000018.1 coordinate 306,707, forward strand.
TAGAAAGGGAGTCTTGGTTTTGATGTTCCTCAACAATGGTTTGAACAATATGATCCATCGATACCGATGATTTTGTCAATGCTTTTCTTCCCATCCGCGAAAAGGCTAACAAGTCATCAATAAGTTGCCCCATTTTCTCTCCGTTCTTTAAAATAATATTTATTATTCGTTTTGCTTCATCATCAAACAAACTTTCATATTCTTCAACAAGAATATTCATATACCCGTGGACAGAGCGAAGGGGAGCCCGTAAATCATGGGAAACAGAATAGGAAAATGATTCTAATTCCTGGTTGACAACCTCCAACTCATGCGTCCGTTCGGCAACCATGTCTGAAAGTTTTTGATTAAATAATTTTATTTCAGTTTCTGCTCGTTTCCTTTCTGTAACATCGGTTATGAATCCGCAAAAAGATATTTCCGCTCCGGTTTTCAATACACTAATCGATAACTCAATAGGAAATTCACTACCTTCTTTACGCAACGCAGTAAGTTCAAGGAGCTTGTCAATAGCAGGGCCTTCCCCCGTACGGAAAAAATGTTCAAGCCCCTTGCTGTGAGCAATTCGAAAATTTTCGGGAATAATAGTAGAAGCTAATTCTTTTCCTATGGCCTCTGAGCGCATCCATCCAAACATTTCTTCAGCTCGCTTATTCCAATCCGTAATAATTCCTTTGGCATTCATGACAATCACAGCACTCATGGCCGAATTGACCACCGCATGTAGTTTGGCACTGCTTTCACTAAGCGCATGGGTTTGTTCTTCGATGCGCATCAACATATGATTGAACGCTTCGGTCAATAATCCGATCTCGTCATCATCATACTTTTGAGCCCGCACAGAATAATCTTGTTTGTCTGAAATAGCTTTTGCAGTACCAGCCAACGCTAAAATAGGAGCCGAAATTTGTCGCTGTAAATTCCGGGAAAGCAAAAACGCAAGCAACAAGGCAACTACAATTACTAATAGAGTAATGCCTCCATAAAGACGGAAGCGCTCATACATAAAACTCATATCGGATAATAAATATAAGGTTCCTATCCGCTTACCTTCATGGTCAATCGATACAAATCCATGCAGATGAGATTCATCAAACCGAAATCCGTCCTCACTTAATGCGGCAGGCAATGCATCTTCTGAGATATCCAGAGGATAGTGTGAAAAAAGATTTCCTTCTTTAGTATATATACCCGCCACCTTAATTTGAGGTTCCGCTTTAAGGGCGAGTAATATTTCCCTAGCAGCCTCGGAGTCATCGAAGGTTAGCACGGCCGTGCTATTTGCAGCAATGATCTCTCCCAGGATGGACAGCTCCCTGATACTGGTTCTGCGAGAAGTGATAAACTCATTTATGAAAAGTGCAGAACAGGTAAGCAGCAATACAGCGGTGCAGGTTAATAGAATAACGTGCATTAACTTTTGTTGTATGCTTGAACCGTTTAGTGCCATACTCAATGAGTTTGGGATTCAACAATGTCGGCCAGCCTCAGTAATTTCGAACTACAAACTAGTTCTTCTTTCTTAACCGCACTTAGGTTGATTCGAATTCGAGTTTTGTTTGCCTCCGTATAGAGCCGAATCATACCCCCAAGCCTCGCAAAGTTGGAAGCATCGCTAACAGTAAGAATGTTTTTTGACTTAAGACGATCCAGAATGCCTTTCATTTCGTCTTTATCAGTGGGAATAATATAGAGAATATGACAAGCCGTGATTTCATCTGCTCTATTAAACCGTTGAATGACCAAGGGATGTTTTTTTACTTGCTCATTCTTAACAGTCTCATCCAGGTAGGACCCAAAAGGATCTTTACCCAAAATGCCAATCACAAAGGGACTGTCATCTTCAGGAAGCACATCTAAGGGCCATTCCACATAGTGAGAGAAATTGAAAAGGAAAACCGCCTTAACTTTATACTCGTTGGAGGGTTCAGGTTGGGGCTGTCGGTATGAAAAAAGAAAAAAAGAAAACCCTAGCCAGAATATTGAAGTGAGAAATTTCATAGTTGGAAGGCCATCTTAACATAAAAACTCCGCTCAACATCTTCTCTTGGATTTGGACTCGAGATGACATACTCGGAATGTTGAGCGTTCAAAAGATTTTGACCAGTAACCGAAACCTCTAAATTTTTTTTTGGTAACCAGGCTAGCTTGAGATCTAACTCAGAATATTTTGGAACAGTACCGGGTACGCCTCCATTATTGTATTTAAAAGAGTCCACAAATCGAAGCCCACCATACACTTCAAAATTCTTTGTTAGATTGATGAAGGAGCGAACAGAAAATCGATGCCTCGGATCGGCAGTTTCATTAAGCGCTTGATTGAAATCTTCCTTACCCGATTTTATTCTGATGTCGTCCCGCAGCAAGGTATATCCACCATTAATCCGCCACCAGTCAGCAACCTGATACGTAAGCCGCCACTCAAATCCATACGTTTCGCCTTCAAGATTATTTTCATAGAAAAATGGAAAGGTAAGTCCATACTGATCCGCTGGACTTTGACTTGTACTCCTGATCCGATCATATATATTATAGAATGTCGAAAAGGAACTTGTGACTTTTGTACCAAACTGAATCCGGTGCCCAAGTTCATAGGCAATCAAAGTCTCAGACCGAAAGTTTGCTCCACCAATGAGAAGATTCTCCACAATGGGTGCGAAACCCGGTGTAGGGATCCGGATGTGCCTGTCAATTCGGGAAGGCATCCTCACAGCCCGTGAAACCGCAGTCCATAAAAGTTGCTTCGAGGTAAGATTCCATTGTAGCCTCATACTTGGCTCATACTCAAATCCCGTATAGTCATTATGCTCTACCTTGGTGCCCACCGTGAAGGAAAGATTATCGAACACCGAAATTTCATCCTGGACAAAGACGCTGAATAAGTTTCGGTCTAAAACTTCTGGAATGAATGCAAGACCGGGGGCATTTTTTACTTCATCATGCGTATATCGGTAACCTAAACCCCAAACGAAATGATGGCGCGTTCCCAAACTTAATGTGTGCTGAAAATCGAGATCATAGGTATCCAGATTATCTTTTAACGTACCGGCTGGCGCCAACACAATAGAATTGTCTTCTGTTCTTGACTCAGAAACATCTTGTATAAAAAATGTTTTGTCATAATAGAGTTGAAGGCGTATCTCTGAACGTTCAGAAAAAACATGCGACCATCTGCCAAGAATATTTCCTCCTTGCTGATCACTCTTACCTCCAGCAGAAAGGTTTGCCTGACCATTATAATAATCTCCTTGAAACGTGAATTCATTTTTCTCAGAGGATTTTGAATCTAGCCGAAATCCCCCTTGTCCCATCCACCAGACATCTGACGCTTCTTCTCCATCCGGATAAACTGCTTCATCACGATTGAAGTATTTACCATACATCCGAAGAAAAGTTTTTTCCCCAAGCCTCGTTCCATACCGTATCCCTGTAGATCCCCGCAATTGAGAGCCACCACCGGCCTCCCCGTAAAATCCCTGCGTGTCATACGCTTTTTTAGTGATTATGTTAATCACTCCATTGACTGCATTAGCGCCCCATAATGTTCCACCAGTACCACTGATCACTTCAATGCGCTCAACATCTGCTAATAAATAGTCTTGCCGATCCCAGAATACTCCTGAGAAAAGCGGTGTATAAACCGTTCTCCCATCAATAAGAACTAGAAGTTTATTGGCTAGATCAGTATTGAACCCGCGCGCACTAATCGCCCAATCGTGTGAATTTTTTTGAGCAATGTGAAGATTGGTTGCCAGCCGCAATGCCTCTGGTATGCTTGTAGCTCCTGCGCGCCTGATGTCGTCCTGGGTAATCACTTGAATTGCCGAAGCCGCTTCCGTTAGCTTCTCTGCGCGCCTCGAAACTGACATCACCTCAACATTTAACAATTCTTCCATGCTGAGTTTTTTCAAGGTGTCCGGTGTCAGGAGACTCTGCATTGTCTGGCTAAACAGTAATTCTGAATTCAAGGTCAGCAAAAGAAAAATAAGAAGGCCAGAAAATGATCTTGAGTAACGCGTGCGTTTGGCTTGAACACACAATCTGGAAAGAGCATCTATCATGGCGTTCTTTCAATCATTTAATTGCTTTATTGACCACCATCCAATACATCCCCAATCCATTTATCGTTTTTGAAAAATCATTAAAATTAACGGGCTTCACGATGTAACTATTGGCACCCAAATCATAAGCCTTCTGAACATCTGGATGCTCAGCTGAGGAAGTCAGAATTACGACCGGGATACTTTTCATTTGTGGATCAAGTTTTAGTTTTTCAAGTACTTCTAGACCGTTGACTTTTGGCATCTTCAAATCCAACAAAATGACCTTGGGTATTTGATTAATATTTCGACCGGAAAATTCTCCGCGCCCAAAAATAAAATCCAAAGCTTTGGCGCCATCCTCTAAATGAATAAGGTTATTTGCCAGCTTCTGTTTCTTAAGGGTGCGAATGGTTAATTCTGCGTCCGCTAGATTGTCTTCGACAATTAAAATTTCTACTTCCTGGTTGTCTATCATGTGGGAAAACAAGTTTCTTGAGCTAGACAATATAGACTGATTCAAATAGTAGGGTCTTCATATGGTAGGAGTAACTCCTATTCCTTTTGATGGTAAGCTGACATGATATCAAAGGAACGGGCAAGCTTTGCACGCTCCAGTGACAACTCATTTACGTTCCATTACACCAATGAAGGGATAAAAAAAATGGGAGTTACTCCCATGTAAAAAGAGTATGTCCAGACAGAGGCAATAACTAGCATTGATGTTTAAGCAATTCCTGTAATAAATTTTTAAACCCACACATCATGAAAAGTTCTCTTACAAACGCAGCAACATTTATCATCCTGTTTTCACTCACACTTTCTTGCAATGAACAAGAGGTGACGGTAAATCCGAATAATACATTTTCTTCAGGTACGATCTCAGATGGACAAAATAAAAGTTCAAGTCGGGCACGGAGCGGAGATCTATTGTTTGATGGTTCAGAAGGGGATCCCATAGATATTAATACAGCTACCCGATGGGCAGCCAATTATAAAGCTACGTTGGAAAATCCTAATGATATCCGAGCACATTTTTTTGGAACTGAAATCCTTCAACTGTTACTCAATGAATCCGGTTGTGTCGGAATCCGAATGTATTATGCACTTGATGATAATGGGATTAAAAAACTGTTGTTAGTTGGTGTCGATGCATCGGGTGAAGATTTACGCCCGGTTGAAGGAGTAACCTTGGGCGTTGGGGGAAATATCGTTGCTGATTTTTCATTTCCTTGTCCAGATTACTGTCCACCCAAGTCACTATAGCCTTTTGTATATTTACTGTCCAGATTAGCGTATTCTAAATGCAGTTTGAATTTTATATTGCATATTTTTCATTCGGATCAATTGTGATCCCACTTTTTATTGCCATGCTGCAATGGAAAAGAATGACAGATGAATTAAAGATATTAAGGACTCTTCTAATAATATCGTTACTATCCGATTTACTTAGTTTGGTACTTATCACGTACTCTCTTAATACCTATTGGATCGGGAATATTTTCATGATTGCCCAATTGGCTTTATTGATTATACTTTTCAGAAGTCAATTGCAGTATCATAACGTAATTAATTCAATCTTATTGACATCTATATTATTTTGCCTATTAAACGTTGGATTCATTCAAGGGCCATTTGTATTTAACTCCTTATCGAATGTAATAGCTTGCCTGATCCTAATCAGCTTTTGCTTGTATTATTTTTACCACTTATTAAACGACCTCCCGACCATCCATATCCAGCATCTACCCATGTTATGGATTTCATTTGGTGTATTGACATATTATGGTGGAAATTTCTTTTTGTTTCTGGTGAAAAATTATCTCACCTATGGAGAAACTGGCTCACACAAGACCATGTGGATTTTACATAACTTGCTAAACATCGTTAAAAATATACTTTTTGCTATCGGTCTATGGAAGGGTTATCGCAAGGTGAGGTCATCTACATTATCGTCCTTGGCTCCCTAGGGATGTTCTTGTTCATAGCAGGATTTGCAGTATTTATATCCATGTATCAAAAACGTATGCTACAAGAACAGGAAAAAAGAAGAATCATCGAACTGGATTATCAGCAGCAGATGATTCAGTCACAAATTGATTCACAGGAAACCGAGCGCAAGCGGATTGCTGCGGATCTTCATGACTCTATCGGATCGCTTCTCTGGGCAGCGAAACTCAACATCGCTTACCTAGGAAGATTGTCAAATTTTAATGGCGAAATGAAAGATTCGTATCTCGAAACAATGAAGATACTAGACCAATCAATCGACTCGGTCAAAAGAATCTCATGGGAACTTACCCCGGAAGCGTTTCACAATACCGGACTTTCCTCATCCATTATGGAATTATGTTCACGCCTCAATGGGAAAGGCCAGGTAATAGTATTCAAGGAAAAAGGCAATCAATTGTTTTGGAAGGATGACCGTGCATTAATGGCATTTAGAATCGTTCAGGAACTACTCAACAATGCCGTGAAACATGCGAAGGCCAATAGCATTTTGGTAAATCTTAACTGGAATTCGAATAGGCTATTAATTGAAGTACAAGATGATGGAATAGGTTTCACCCTCAATGATAAAATTCGAAACGGAGTGGGGTGGTGGAATATTATGCATCGCTCAAAAATGATTGATGCGGCAATTGAGGTAAAGCAAAATCATCAACAAGGATCGGCCATCGAATTAACGGTGCCTTTGTCATCATGAATAAACTGAAGGTATACATTGCCGATGATCATACCTTCGTACGCAAAGGGATGATTCGCTTGTTGAATACCTTTGACCGCATCGGTGAAGTAAAGGAAGCCGCCAACGGAAATGAACTCATCGCGCTGGTCAAAAAAACAATCCCTGATCTAGTGGTGCTGGATCTCGAAATGCCTGAAAAAAATGGATTCGATACATCCAAGCATCTGATCGATCACTATCCAGAAGTCGGAATTCTAATTCTTACTATGCACACAGAAGAAGTGTTTATTCTTAATTTAATTGAATTGGGAGTCCATGGTTTCTTAAACAAAAGTGCAGAACCGGAAGAAGTGGAACGCGCCCTCTATGCTGTTGCTGACAACGACTTCTATCGGAATGAAATCGTTAACCATGCCCTGAGAAGTGGGGTGCGAAGAAGTACAGAGGCATCCTCAGCCAAACTAAGCCCGAGAGAACTTGAAATCCTTCTGCTCATCTGTAAGGAGCTTACACCTCATGAAGTTAGCACTCGCTTACAAATCAGTGAAAAAACTTTCTTCAATCATAGATCGAATATTCTGGGTAAGATAGGAGCCCGGGGCAATGTGGGATTGGTGAAATATGCTTACCAGAATCACTTACTGGAATTGTCAGCGTGAGTATTCTCTCTACTTGGCTGCGTACCAATCAAAATACATAAGTGAGCTTTCTGGAAATAGATTCCATCGGGTTCGATGAAATTCGGATTCATACCATTGGCAATGCAATAAGCATCGTTTCATATTTCGATTTTTGCACACCTCCACAATCACCATTAAGTAACCACCACTTTTTAATTGTACTGTATCACCGACTTTGAATTTTGTAGTGGGACCGAATAGCCATTTTTTAATCTTTACTACTAGGGCAATTATTTTTCTTGATGAAGACATATGACTTTAATTTAATACTCCCCGAATGGCGGCTTCATTAATAGTCTTAGTTAGAAACGTAGTAATACCTAACTCCCTGGCACGAGCTACGTCCTTGGGATTATCTGAACTCGTTATCATCACAATCTTTACATCTTTTATCCCCGGAAGAGGAAGATGCTGAAAAGCTTGAATAAAACTAAACCCATCCATGCCAGGCACGTTAATATCAAGAAGGATAATTTCTGGAAGACTTCGTGAGAACTGAAAATATTCATTTATAAGTGAGATGGCCTCCTGCCCATTCAAGGTCGTGTGGATTGCAACGGGAATACCTGTCTGCTGAATAGCCTTAGTATTTAGAAGATTGAAAATTGAATCATCGTCAACCAGTAGGACATTCTTCATAATTAATTCTTTCTACGATCCTCAAGTGTACAGGTTTGTTTCTTAATTTACCATTTCACGTAGGAGTAACTCCTATGGCGATTCTGTCACAAATTAGGTTTATGATGAACCCATTGTTTCATCCGGCATATTCTCATAATGATCGAATTAAATGGTTTCTTAGGTGTGCTTGTGAGGGGCAACTATAGCACTCATTCCATTTGCTTTGCCCCAAGATATTTTCCAAGTGGGAATTTCCTTTCAATCTATACTTACTCGCGGTTTACATTTTTGCGGACTGATCTTCATTCTACTTTCTAGATTTCCCGCAACCAACTATTCCCTGATCAGGCTTATGGCAAAGAATTTCATTTCGATATCACATGTTCCTTTGTATTCTGGTCATGCTTACTCTAGGAAGGTGAAAAGCACAGGTTCACTCCTTATTCTACTGCCAAAAAAACCGAATGCATTTTTACCAAACTGACCTTCCTTCAAAAAGGTAGGCTCCACGAACGGGTTGTATACGCCAAGTTTTTGACGATCTATATGATCATAGAAGGCATGACTTTCTGTAAGGCGAAGATTAAATAATCTGGTGTTGATATGAATTTGCCTGTTATTTAGAATATTGAGTATGGCGTTTGCCAGCGATTATGTGAAAATGGTATGTTTTTTAAGTACCTTTGAACCATATGATGTTAAGGCGATTCATATTGGGTTTAGCACTTCTGGCTTATTCAGCTTCGCTTGCCCATAGCATTCTTCCGCACAGTCATTACAATTCACATCAGGAATCACGTGAACATCATGAGCATGAAAGCAAGCATCATCATGATGAATCGAATGGAGATTTAGCATTCCCAGTTCATAATTCAAATACCGATGTTGAGCTAAGTAAGTCTTCAACTGATCATGTGTTTAAAAACCAAGCTAACCTTCATTTTGTCCTTGCAGATGAAGTGATCTTACCTAGTGAATGGTTCCTCTGCGAAGCCTATCATGTCCCTATTGATCTTCGCACCCCTGATCATCCCAAACTCTCCTCCTGTAGTTTACGCGCACCTCCTTTAGTTTCCTAAAGAGTCTTTGAACGGACTTTACAAAAAAATAACTCTGATCAGAGTTATTACGGACAATGCTTTGTTAGCATTGCCTATTATCTAATTGGCTAGATATTTAGAACTCAAAAAAAATGAAAGACTGTTGTAAAACAGAAAGTGAGAAACCCAAAACCCAAATGGGAAAAATCTTAAAATGGGTTTTCTATCTAGTCATTGCTGGATTGATCCTATTCGTTTTGTTCCTTCAGTTTTTAACACACTAATTAAATAATAAATAGATATGAACCAATTACTGCCGGATTGGGCTCCGAATATTCACCCTTTGTTAATTCATTTTCCTATTGTTCTTTTCCTGATTGCTATTCTGGCAGATGTCTCGCTTTTGATATTCGCAAAAGACTGGTTGAGGAATGCCGCGGTTGCCTTGTTTACGCTAAGCACTTTGGCTGCTTTGGCAACCTACTTTAGTGGAAAACAGGCGATAGATACTTTAATGCTGCCGCTGCAAGCTGAGCTGACAGCTTCATCCCATGCTGATTGGGCCTTATATACGTTGATCTACTTTGGGATATTGACAGTACTTCGATGGTTTTTGTTTTGGAAACAGCACGATAAGAAAAAGATAATTCTTGCAACCCTCATCATCCTGGGTATTGGTGGGGCGGGTATGCTCGGCTATACCGCGGACAAGGGTGGCAAACTGGTTTACAAATATGGTGTTGGTGTTCAGAAAGTAAAGTAATAGCCATGACTGAAATAATATTTATCTATTAATAACAATCCTTGTTGTTTTCCTATTCCTTGCTGGTACTATGAACTCTTGTGGCACGAAGTCACAAAAAGAATCGGAGGAGCACAATGAAGAAGCCGGACATCATGATGAAAACGATGAGGGCGATCATGAACAGGAAGGTGAAGAACACCACCGCGATGAAGGCGCAGATGAAAGCAACTCAGAGACCATGATGTGGATGCCTGGCGATCAGCCTTTTACTGGTATGCTCAAACTGGCGCAAGGCGATAAGCAACAACTTGCTCCGACTGTTTCAACGGAGAGTGATGGCACCAAAACGCTTAACCTTACACTTACGGGGAGTAAAGTAATTCTACTTTTTGACGGTGCGTTGGAAAATGTAGGCGCCAATCTTCAGTTTAAAACCGATGGCTTTCAAGGCCAAGTAGCACTTGTTCATCACTATAAAGACGCCTCGAATTACGACTATGTGACGCTTACAAATTCCGCTATGAAATTAGGACGAGTAGAAAATGGAAAAGACAAAGTGATGGACAATAAGGAAATAAAAATGCCTGCTGATTGGGCTACACTAACGGTATCCTCAGCCGGTGAGCACTACAAAGGATTACTCAACGAAGAACTGGTCAACCACGGGCATGGCGAAACTCGGGCTGCCGGACAAGTGGGTGTATTGCTGAGTGGAAAAGGAAAGGTGATGCTTAGAATGATGGAGGTAATGAAACTCACCGAATAGTAAAGTCAATCGATTTGCTAAAACAAACTTAATACACATATAAATTTTTAGGTAATGAAAACACAAATCATGAAATACTTCGTAATGTCAATTTTTGTATTCGCCTTCACCTTATCCTTTGGTCAGAACGCTATTGGGGATAAAGAAGCCGTGGCAAAAACTCTGGATGGCTATAATAAGGCATTGGAACGACTTGATGTTAAAGGTACAGAGAAACTGTTTACTGAAAAATCTGTGGTGATCGAGTCGGGCAGTGTGGAGGGAACGTATCAAGAGTACCTCGCGCATCACATAGGGCCGGAACTGGATGATTTCAAATCATTTCAATTTGAAAACTATAAAGTGGATGTAACCATCACGGGCGACTATGCTTTTGCCATGGAAACGTATCATTATACCATTGTTTTGAAAAAGGATGATAAGGAAGTCAAAAGAAAAGGAGTGGCTACCTCTTTTTTGAAGAAGGAGAACGGAATGTGGAAAATTGTCAACATGCACAACTCATCACGCAAACCATAAAGTGATTCAAAAGGAATTTGATTTATGAATACCAAAACCTATATCCCTGTGCTCAAGTATGAGTGGCTGACAAAGTTATATGATCCTTTAATCAGCACATTAATGCCTGAAAGCGAATTTAAAAATACGCTAATAGAACAGTCTGCTTTAGAGCCAGGGAAAAGGGTTTTGGATTTTGGTTGTGGCTCCCTCACGCTTACGCTCCTCGCAAAAGAAAAACATCCTGCCACCACGTTTCATGCTATTGACGTGGATAAACAGATATTATCTATTGCTGAAAAAAAACTAAAAAAATCAGGTACAGAGGTATCCATAGTTCACTACGATGGCAAGATGCTTCCATTTTCCAACAGCTATTTTGACAGGGTAGTATCAAGCCTTGTGTTTCATCACTTAACGAAGGAACAAAAACACCAGGCATTAACTGAGATATTCAGAGTGCTAAAACCAACTGGCGAATTACACATTGCAGACTGGGGAAAGGCTAAGAACGCGTTCATGAAGGGAGCTTTTTATTTAGTTCAGATGCTTGATGGATTTAAAACCACAACCGACAATGTAAAAGGCTTGTTACCAGAATATATTAATCAGGCAGGATTTGAAGATGTGACAGAAACAAAATCGTTTGCAACAATTCTTGGAACATTATCTTTATATAAAGGCATCAAACCCAAAAACGATGGATCAACAACAGTTCTTTAACGAAATAATAAAAAAGTACAAACTTGATCCAACCTCAGTTTACAATACGTGGTTCATAGGAAGCGAGGAAAGGCTAAAAGCTTTTCGCGCAATAAAGCGGGGCGTATCCCAGGTAATTGAGGATATCAAGAATGAAAAGTTTGGAAATGATTTTAAAGGTTCTTCTCTGGAATTTGTACTTACTGCCATCACAGAACAGAAGCAAGTATTTGAAGGAGCTGCCCATCCTTTTTATTGGAAACCTAAAATGCGTATTCCCGATATCTATGAAAATCAGACTAACAAAAAAGCCTTCGGTCAGTTTTTGGAAAATTGTTACTATGCCAGCAATGAAGATCAACTGATTCGTGAGATTATAAAACTGGACAGTTTGAAAATAAAGGGATTAGGTCCTGCTGTGGCAAGTATTCTCTACTTCTTACACCCCACCATGCTTCCGCCATTCAATACAGCCATTGTCAATGGATTTAATTATCTATTTCGAGATAAGAAAAAACTGGGCAGTTGGCAGGAGTATCTCAAAATGAGGGAAGTAATTATGAAAACAAATGCTGACAATAAAGATCAATTGTCAAAAGACCTTGGGGCTATCGCAGGTCTGCTTTTTGAAATTGGTTCAAGAAACATAATCATAGAAGGCCAGATAATTTCGGACGAAGACAAAATCAAACTATTAAAACAATACGATAAGAGACATAAGGAAGTGCTGGGTGAAAAACACGAAGAAGATTTGCATACTGAAATGCAATATCATCTACTAAAAATTGGTAAAGCATTAGGGTATGATCCGATTGCTGCAACAAATGACAGAGGTAAGTGTCATGGTGAAATCAATTTCTCTTTTATTAGTCTCAATAAATTTCCTGAACTCAATGTGGACAAGGATACGCTCAACACGATCCAACTCATCGACATAATTTGGTTTGAGAAAAATGGTAACAAAGCTGTGTGCGCATTTGAAGTTGAAAAAAGCACCTCAATATATTCAGGTATATTGAGACTTACCGATCTGGCCATTTCATTTGCAAATCACAACACTTCCCTTTTTATTATCATCCCAAACAGTCGCGAAAAGGATGTTGTGCTGCAACTTAGCAGACCTGCAATAAAGAACAACAGCTTAGATATAAAGTATATCTTATTTTCAGATTTACGAGAGCATTGTGACGCACTTTGCAAATTCGGAGAGAGTCATAAAATTTTAGAAAAGATTGCCAAGGGGATTTAACAAATTAAACTACACCAAACTATGAAAAAGCAATTCGTCATTTATTTATTTTCCTGCCTGTCGTATTTGCAGTTGCCCACGGAGGGAAAAACACAGTAAAGATTCAACTAAGGCTCCGATGGATTCAACCATGAATATCTTCAAATAAAAATATCATCATTAATTCTTTTACTCTATAACAATTAAACTCAAAAACTATGAAAAAATCAATTTTAACAATTGCCATTCTTTTATCCGGATTATTTGTATCCACATTGTTGGTTACAAGTTGCGGTACCAAGAAGGAACAAGTAACAGAGGAAGATCATCATCACATGGGCAGTGATAGCACAGGTCATCATGATGAAATGGCAATGACGTACGCCTGCCCTATGCATCCGGATGTAACGGGTAAAGAAGGTGATTCATGTTCGAAATGTGGAATGAAATTAGAACTTGTAAAGGATGCAGATAGTACAGAGATGCATGAGCATTAGTAGTGTAATTAAAGGTATTAGATTTTGGTTGAGGTAGTGCCCGCCAATGCTGGTAGACACTACCTTCTCCAAAGCACAACATAATGCATAATCACTAGAAGTCCTAACCAAAACCCAACACCTTGCAGATGATTACGATATAAAAGATGATGTGGCACGCATAAGGGTGACACCTGAAATCAGTAACCACCAGGAACGATTAAGTTACACTTTGTTTTCAGAAACCCCTTCTAATGGTCAGTTGACAATAGCCTGGGAGAAAATACGTGTTATCATACCCTTTCAGGTTAAGTAAGGTTATGCCCAAAGCTGTTAAGTGTAATAGTTGGCAATTTTTCTATTGCATTTACACGCTAGTGTGGATTAAATGCCACAACATTTTCATTGAATCAATGCAATTGATTCCTCTAACAAGAAACCTTAAAGGGTATAGATATTGCTTTTTTATTTTGCTTACAGTTGAACTGAAATACTTATGGAGCTACCTAGTCTAAAATCACACCTTCTACTTTTCGCTTTTATAATTCTATGCTTGCCTGCATGGGCGCAACTCGATACGGCAACGTATCATCTTACCATCAAAAAAGAGATGGTGAACAATGCTGGTAAATCCGTAATGGGAATGACCCTCAATGGAAGTATACCAGGTCCGACACTTCATTTCAAAGAAGGAGGTTATGCGGTGATCTATGTGAAGAATGAAATGGATGTAGAAACTTCTGTGCATTGGCATGGCATCTTGTTACCGAATTTTTTTGATGGCGTACCGTACTTGACAACGCCACCGATCAAGCCAGGAGAAACGTTGAAGTATGAATTTGAACTCAGGCAATCCGGAACCTATTGGTATCATTCACACACCATGCTTCAGGAACAAAGCGGTGTGTTTGGCTCTATTGTAATTGAGCCGAAAGAAAGGACACTTGAATATGATAAAGAATTGGTGCTCATGCTTTCTGATTGGACAAATCAAAAGCCTCTCAATGTGCTGCGAAACTTAAAGCGAGGAAACGAATGGTACAACATTAAGAAGGGAACGGCTACACCGCTCAATCGGGTAATTGCACAGGGAGGTTTTGGCGCACAGCTTAATTTCTGGAGACAGCGTATGGAGAGTGCCGACATTGCCGATATATATTACAATGCCTTTCTTAGCAATGGCAAGCGAGTACAAGAATATCCTGATTTTAAAGCTGGTGAAAAAGTAAGACTTCGCATTATTAATGGTTCTGCTTCTTCACAATTCTGGATGACGTTCGGAGGCGAAGATCCTCTTTTAGTTTCTGCTGATGGAAAGGATGTTATTCCAGTGAAACACAACAAAACGTTTATTGCCATTGCAGAGACATACGATTTTATTCTCACCATTCCCGAAGGAAAAAAAATAGAAGTTAGAAGTATGGCACAAGATGGCTCTGGCACTACTTCAATTTTTATTGGAGCAGGCGAACCGCTTCTAGCTAAAGTTTTACCGCGGCCAAATAAAATTGAGATGATGAAACAAATGGCAAAGATGGACATGCGTATGGGAGCACCTTCATTAAAATTTCATCCAAAGAAAGACGATCCGTATGCCATGAAGAAAAATTGGGGAATGAAGATGAAGGAAGGAGATATGAAAGAAATGAAAAACATGGATCATCCTAAAGACGAAAGTCCTATGCAAGGGATGGATCATTCGAAACATTCAGACATGATGATGGATACAACAAAGCATGAAGGTATGAATCATACCATGCCAAATAAAAATAGTATGGATGGAATGGAAGGCATGAACATGAAGTCCGATGAAGGTATGGAGGAAATGAATATGGATTCCATGGACAAGATGGACGGGATGAATATGTTTGCAGAATACAATTATGACTTCTTAAAATCTCCTGATAAAACAACCTACTCTAAAGATTTACCCATAAAAGAAATTTTGCTCAACCTGACAGGTAATATGCAGCGTTATATCTGGAGTATGAATGGATTGGCCTTATCCGAAACCGATAATATTAAAATTGAGAAAGGAAGTGTTACGCGCATCACGCTGAACAATCTTACCATGATGCATCACCCCATGCATTTACATGGTCATTTCTTTCGCGTGCTGAATAAGAACGGAGACTATTCACCTTTAAAACACACCGTGAATGTTCCGCCCATGCAGCAAGTCACAATTGAATTTGAAGGCACCGAGTATGGCGACTGGTTTTTTCATTGCCATGTACTCTATCATATGATGGGCGGCATGGCACGAGTTTTTAGTTATGATACCCCACGCGATCCGCGTATGAAAAATGTGCCCGTGTCAAAGCTTATCCATGAAACCAATCGCTATTACACATGGGCTTTGGCTGATGTTGCATCACACATGACCAGCTTTAATGCGGTATCCTCCAATATCCGAAACCAGTTCAATGTTAATGTAGAATATGGTTGGAATAAGAATATTGAAGCAGAGGTAAGTTACGAGCGTTATCTCTATGATTATCTGCGTGTATTTGTTGGTGTGAATACGGAGAATGACAGACGAGATGATCTCGATTTAATTTCCACTACAGCCATAGCAGGTATTCGGTTCTTCACTCCCTACATGTTTAATCTTGACGTTCGGGTAGATAATCAATTGCGACCAGAGATAAGAATAAGCAGATCAATCATGATTTTTCCACGGACTTCTATTTTTGGAAACTATGAGTACCAAATGGATTTTGGTGCAGTCAATGATTTAAGCAAAGAAGGCAATTCTAATTTTATAGGTGAAGCAACATGGTCAGCAGGAATTGAATATTTCTTAAATAGAAATTTTTCACTAATGGGAAGCTATGACAATCGATTTGGTGCGGGTGGAGGTTTGTCCGTAAGATTTTAAAACATTGCACGCTAAACTAATAAATGAGAAAACGAATTATTATTAAACTTTAAAAGGTAAGAACTATGGACTCACAAGAAAATATGCACAACAACATGAATGAAAACGCCTATACAAAATTTGCGCTGATGTTAGCAGCATCCTTCACGGCCATGTACATCACCATGTATCTCAATACCTATAGCATGGATCATGTATATTTTAGCCTCACCCGCTTTTACATGAGTTGCTTAGGCATTGCTGCAATGGCGATCATTATGTTCGTTTCATGCGGCACATGTATAAAAATAAAACGAAGAACATAGCCATTATTGCCGGCAGCATCTTAATTTTTTTAAGTGCACTCGGTCTTGTCAGGGCACAAAGTCCAATCATTAAAGATGTTCTTTGGATGAAGGCCATGATACCCCATCACTCCATTGCTATTTTAACAAGCGAACGTGCCGACATTCATGATCCTGAAGTGAAAAAATTAGCAGAAAGTATTATCGAAGCACAGAAGAAGGAGATCGAAGAAATGAAGGCGATGATTAAACGCCTTGAAAACAAATAGCTGTAACTTTATCAACTAAAATTCAAAAACATGATAGCACGTACTCTTTCTATCCTAAGCTTTATCGTTCTCGCAGCCTGCGGCAATGTAAAAAAAGACGAAGCTGCCAATGTAATTAATGAACCCAAGGTAACCGAAGTGCCAACACCAGGTGGGATTATTATTAACGCACAAAGTGAGCTAGATACTTTAAAGGGAAGTCCCAAAGCTTATGCAGTCGGTAAAATCGGCACTGCAACTTTTACCATTAACTACTACTCCCCTGCCACCCGAGGCAGAATGATTTGGGGTGGTTTGGTGGCTTACGACAATGTGTGGGTAACAGGTGCACACAAATCCACGAGCATTGAATTTGATCACGATATTAAAATTGGTGAGACAGTGGTAACAGCAGGTAAGTACGCCTTCTTTACTATTCCAGGGAAATCACAGTGGACCATCATTCTCAATAAAAACTGGAATCAACACCTGGCTGATGATTATGCTCAAGCAGAAGATGTAGTGCGTCTTAGTGTAGTTCCTGAAACAGAAGAGAAACATCAGGAGAGACTTCGTTATGTAATAGAGGCTGAAGGTGAAAATGCAGGAGAAATTAGAGGTGTCAATACCTTTTGAAATCATTGAATAGTCATTAAGACAACTCGTATTAAATGTTGCGTTCGTTTCTAATTCTGGGTCTTCGTAATCTCTTTAACAAAAACAGAGTATATACATTCGTAAATATCATCGGGCTTGCTGTCGGGCTGGCTTCGCTGTGGCTGGTATCGTTGTTTATTTATGATGAATATACTTTCGACCGCCACTACAGCAAAACGGATAATATCTATCGAGTGATCCTGGACTTCACCAGTGATGGCACGGTAACATCCTGGGCAAAAACCAGCGCACCCATTGGGCAATACTTACAAGGAGCCTTTCCTGAAATAGAGCAAGTAACCAGAATCAGAAAAAATCCAGGCACCGATTTATTATCTGTTGGCGAAAAACAATTTTACGAGCCTCAACTATTTTTCGCGGATAGTACGTTTTTCCAAATCTTCGACATCCCATTCCAAAAAGGGAACCGTGACTTGGCGCTGGCTGATAAAAACAATATTGTACTTACGGAGGCACTTGCCCTTAAGTATTTTGGTAACACGGATGTGATTGGAAAAACCATTCTCTACGACAATAGCATTGATCTTAAAGTTACTGGAGTAATGGAGTCTATGCACCCAAACTCTCACTTCATTGCCGATGCCTTTGTTACTTTCTCGACATTACGCGATTTGTTTGGTGAAAAACGGCTCGCACATTGGGGCCAGTTTGATCACTATACTTATTTATTAGTATCCCCAGGTGCTTCATCGGCTCAGCTTGAATCCAAACTTCCGGATTTGCTAAAGCGCAACGCACCAGAATGGGTGCAGGAAAAGGAATCTTTATTTCTTCAACCACTCACTTCCATTCATCTCCACTCTGATCGTAAGGATGAAATTTCCTCCAACAGCAGCGAAAAGTTTTCTTACATATTGGGCACGATTGCGTTGTTTATTTTGCTAATGGCGTGCGCCAATTTCATCAACTTATCTACCGCCACTCAGCTATCCAGATCAAAAGAGGTTGCCATACAAAAAGCCTTGGGTGCCAATGCAGGAAACCTTTCGCTTTATTTTTTTGTAGAATCATTAGTCATTTGCCTGATAGCTTTTGTGCTCTCACTCTTGGTGACGCAACTTGCCTTGCCCTACTTTAATATGAGTACTGGCAAACAAATTATTCTGGAGCAAAACCTCTGGTTGCTCACTCCAGCTCTAGGGATAGTCGCCTTCATCGCTTTGTTTACTGGATTATTTCCGTCCTGGCAATCAGGAAAACTTACCGCATCGTTGATTGGCAAGCAACAGACCAGTGGCAGTAGATCAAGCCTGAGAACCAGTTTAGTCATTTTCCAATTCAGCATTTCTATCTTTCTAATCATCGCCACCTGGATCGTCTTCAAGCAACTTAATTTTTTAGCATCAAGTCAGTTTGGATTCAATAGTGAAAATGTGATTGTTGTTCCTGTAAAAGATCGGTCACAAAACGCTCGCTTTCAAACGTTGACGAATGAAATTGAACAATTGCCAGGCATAGAAAAAGCCAGCTTTTCTTCAAGCACACCCGGTGCCAATAATTCGCTCACCTACACCTACACAATGGTAGGATCAGAATCAGGTGAGCAAGCTCTTGCTACCTTCCTTGTAGATGACAAGTTTTTTGATCTTTATCACATTCAACTGAAGGAAGGAAGATTTCTTAATCCCAACAACATCGATACCCTTGCCGATGTACTGCTCAACGAAGCTGCAGTACGAATACTTCAACTAAAAGATCCTATAGGCCAACAGGTAACAGGCAAAGTGAAGGGAAAAGTAGTGGGCATCGTAAAGAACTTTAATCACACCTCTTTGCATGAAGCTATACAGCCTGTCATCATGTATACTTTTACACCTACCTTCAGGTTTGTTTCGATAAAACTAAAGGATAACCAAACGGGAATTGAGGCACTCAGCAAAAAGTGGCCAGAACTCTATCATGGTTACCCGTTGGAGTATGACTTTCTAAATGATCAAATCAAACAGTTATATAGTGCTGAGTTCCAGCTGAAGGAAGCTTACACTTCGTTTTCTTTGATCGCGATATTGATTGCTGGTGTTGGCTTAATTGGCCTTACTACTTATTTCTTGAACCGAAAACTAAAAGAGATCAGCATCCGCAAAGTATTTGGTGGCAGTACCATTCAAATTATTAAATGGATGTACTCCAGTTATGTCTTTATCATAATCATCGCTTCGGTATTGGCAGGACTATCCAGCTATTATTTCATGACCCGATGGCTCAATGAATTCAGTTATCAGATTGAATTGAGCATTGTCTATTTTATTTTACCGCCACTGGTCATGACCTGTATTTTATTTCTATCCACCGGATTTCAAACTCTGCGAGCTTCCAGGGCTAATCCAATAAAATATTTGAGGGAGGATTAAAATGCAAGATTGGAGAAGGCTTGGAATGAAAAATGCATGGGGTTGTTGACCCTTCTATTGTGAGATGAGTTCTAACGAAATAAAATGATGAGTAACAGTTCGACAATGAGCGCAGGTGTAACACTGCTTTCTACAATTACGTGTCCAAGCTGTAGTTTCAAAAAAGAAGAAACTATGCCAACAGATGCTTGTCAATACTTCTATGAGTGCGAAAATTGCAGAACCCTCCTTAAGCCGGTTCAAGGAGATTGCTGTGTTTTTTGTTCGTACGGAACTGTCAAATGTCCTCCGATGCAATTGCAGAAATCTTGTTGTGCGAAGTGAATTACTTTACACCGATTTGGTCAATCACTCGACATAGTACTTTAAGAGCGTCAGTACTTCCGTTGTGCTCACCCTTTTCAAAATCTCCATCAATACTTGCCATTTGATTTGTAACGTGTGCAAAACAAATCACACTTTTATTTTGTGCTTCCGCAAAAGCATATAATGCTGAAGCTTCCATTTCCACAGCGTGAATACCAATGCTTTTATAGTGATTGATGGCTTCCTCTGTTTCACGATAAGGAGCATCGGTAGTCCATGTAGAGCCTGTAAATATCTTCAATCCGAGGTTATCAAAAGCACCATTTAATTTTTTTTTCAGACCGTTATTCAAGAAACTAAATTGAGACGCTGGTAGGTAATGGTAACTTGTGCCTTCATCCCTAACCGCTTTTTCAATAAGAATAAAATAGGGAGGTTCCATTGGCTGCGCCAGTTGACCTGATGACGTCATGCTTAATAGAAGTTTGCAACCAGAGGCAAAGAGTTGCTCTGCAAGTAACACTGCAAAGGATGCACCGACTGCTCTTCCAATAATACCCACTTTAATATCATTGTGAGTAAACTCAAACAGCTTGGTATGATAGCAAGCCCAAGCCTTATTCAGTTTTGCATTGTATTTCTGAATGACATACTCTTCAATATCCCCATCGGGATCAAGAATACATATTTCTGGAATAACCAACTCTGTTATTCCTTTTTGTCTTCGCGCTTCACGTAAAA
This sequence comes from Cyclobacteriaceae bacterium, assembly GCA_016787755.1. Lineage (GTDB taxonomy): Bacteria > Bacteroidota > Bacteroidia > Cytophagales > Cyclobacteriaceae > ELB16-189. The sequence continues at coordinate 327,681 of JAEUUA010000018.1, forward strand.
GATTTTCAGGTTGAAATACCGAAGGTTTATAAGCATACTTATGGTTGAGAATAGGTGCGTCTTTCATTTTTTAGAGGTCAATGTATCCGACTCTACAATCCAATTTGTCAGATCATATAATGTGTCCAAATTGGGATACCCTGATCCTGTTTTTGCAATTGTATAGTGGTGCGCATCATTCAACAGGAAAAGTATTTTCATAGAGTATTAGTATTTTAATGCGTGAGTTGAAATTTAAATTCAGGTATGGTCGTTTGCTTTTTCGCACAACTCATTCTGAACTTGACGATCAGAGATGATGTAACAGTTAGTACTCCAATAGTTAGGATCGGAGCAACAAGTCCGAAACGATCGGCAATTAAACCAGTAAGTATTGCGCCAATAGCATAACCGAGGTCTCTCCATAATCTGAAAATACCAATGCTTTTTGGGCGTTGATCCGGATGTGTGTAGTCTGATATGGCGGCTAGAAATGTTGGATAAACGATGGCTGTTCCGATACCGAGTAAAGAAGACAATATGATAAACCATGAAAAGGAATTAGCATTAACCATTCCAAGCAAAGCCATTCCTTGAATCAACATGCCGATGAATAACAATGTCTTCTTACAATATCTATCGGCCAATTTCCCTGTGTACAATTGGCCAAGTCCCCACACAGCCGGATACGTGGCTACAATGATTCCGGTTTCGTGAAGATCAAATCCTTTTGAAATAAGAAGCAGCGGAAAAAGTCCCCAAACCATTCCATCATTCAGATTATTGACGAGCCCTGCTTGTGTAATGGAGCCAAGATTTTTGTGATGCCATGTGATTTCCCAAAACAGATTCTTCAGCTTCGGAATATTGCTTGAGGTGGCTTCGAGTTGTACGTGTTTGATTGTGTCTTTAATAAATAACCAACTCATTAACAAGCCAATTATGGCCATAGCTATTCCTATGTAAAACGGATAAGGACGTAATCCATAATTGTTAGCGATCCATCCTGTTAAGAAAGCAATAAAGGCAAGTGCGACATATCCTGCGAACTCATTCAATCCCATTGCAAAGCCGCGATTTTTTTCTCCAACCAAATCAATCTTCATTACAACCGTGCTTGACCAAGTTAGTCCTTGACTAATACCAAGTAAAATATTAGCCGCGATGATCCAGTTCCAGTTAGGTGCATAGATAAGAAGAATGGGTACAGGCAGCGCGAACAACCAACCAATGATTAACAAATTTTTTCTACCATAGCGATTAGCTAAAATACCTGTGTAGTAGTTGGTGATTGCTTTCGTTATACCAAAGACAACAATGAAAGAAAGGATTGCAGTTTTGGCAGCCATCCCGAAATCAACTTCAGCAATTTGTGGAATAATGGTTCGTTCTAAACCAATCATGCCACCAACAAATGCGTTGACGATCACAAGCAAAGTGAATTGCTTCCAGTTTTCTTTCAAGCCCAGTTCAATGGATGTATTCATAAAATCGTTCAGCTAATGGCGCAATGATTTCCCCCGGCTTCAAGATCGCTAAGCACTACATCTTCTTCATGCGAGCCTTTCTTATTAAGTGAAGCTATCAAGAGGTAGTTAGGTGGTGTTGGCGGAATTCGTGACAGTGTAAATTTTATAAACTCTTTCTCGCTTAATTTCAGAAGATCAAGTTTCTCCTTTACTGCGGATAATGTCTCACCAATTAATGTGTCATCAAAATAAACTGCTTTGGAAGTGTGTGCAGGCAATACCAACAAAGAGTTTGTTAGTGAGAATAACATGCTTAGTGAATGATGAAGTTGCTTAGATTTAATAATAGTCTCTCCTTCATTGGCTTTAAGGTCAGGCCTTCCTACGCCATCGATGAATAATGTATCTCCCGTAATAAGAGCATCATCATCAACCTTTATAGTTGTGCTCTCCAATGTATGTCCCGGAGTATGTAAAAATTGAAGCTTAGAATTTCCAACAGAGATTACTTCTTTATCTGATATAGGAGTAAAAGAATATTCTACAACAGCCTTGTCAATGAGAAGATGTTTTGCTCCGCTGGCCATCGCCAGTTCTTTTGTTCGCGAAACATAGTCTGCATGAATATGTGTGTCGGTTACAAACTTGATTGTCCAACCATTTTCTTTTGCAAATTGTTGATAGATTTTCGGTTCCAGTGCTGCATCAATAACGATAGCTTCATTTACTGAACCAATCAGATAAGATAATACTCCTTTCGCTGGTCTGCGCACCTGAATGATTTTAAGACCTGATGCAAAAGTAATTTCAGCTTTATTCCATGCGTAGTTCCAAGCCTTCATACCACCTTCTAAGGAATAAGCTTTAATCCCCTTTTTGCCCAGAGCTTCAGAAGCGATGAGACTTGTTTTTCCTGCTGCACAAACTGTAACGACAGTTGTATTTTCAGGAATGGTGATTTCATCTAACACGGTGGTGTTACCGCTATTCAATCTCATGTATGCATCCAAGTGAGTGCTTTCTGCTATTTGCCATTCTTTACGTTGATCAATTGGTCTAACATCCAGAATAAATACCTTTTGTTTTTTGTTCAGCTGTTCCTGAAGTTCAGTAACAGATATTTTCTTATCGTCCATGCTTGTCAATTATTTCAGTTCATTTCAATAGGTAATCCCATCAGAGACCAATCAGGAAAACCTTCTTCAAGGCGTGTTGCCTTGTATCCTGCTTTATTTAATACCGCCACTGCTTCATCTGCATAAACACAGAAAGGTCCACGGCAGTATGCTATAATCTCAGAGCGTTTAGGAAGTTCATTTATTCGTTGTTTCAATTCATCAATGGGAATTGAGATAGCGTTTGCAATACGACCTTTGTTGAATTCTGTGGTAGGACGAACATCAAGGATGGTAATCTTTCCCGATTCTAATTTTTGTAAAAGTCCTTCGATAGTGACGGACTCAAATTTGAATTTGGATTGCCTGAAATCCTTAACCAGTTTTTCAATAGTAGCAATACGTTCAACACCCAATTCGCGTAACGCTTTCCATGCCTTGAATACATTACTGTTCGCTAACCTGTAATAGATAAAATTTCCCTGACGATTGACGTCAACGAGTTGCGCTTGCTTTAATACTTGTAAATGTTGAGAAGCATTAGCAATCGGCAAGCTGGTTTGTTCAGCAATCTGCTCGACTGAAAAATCTCCCTGCGCAAGCAATTCAATGATTTCCAGACGATGTGGATTGGCTAGTGACTTGGTGATCCTGGCCAGTTCACCATATACTCTATCCTTGAATTCTCTTTTGTTCATGGTCTTATCGTGTAAAGCATTAAGACAACAAAGGAAGCAGGATAGTTCAAACTATTCAATAAATTTATTGAATAGTTTGATTTGCCATTAAATTACACCTAAAGCAAGCTTGTCCTTGAGTTTACACATATCATTACTTACTTTTTTCTGGACAATTTTTCCGTAAATCTGGGTAGTTCTAATATCAGAATGACCCAATAGCTCCATAGTCGTTTCCATGGGTACATCATTCAATAACAGGACAGTGGTGGCGAACGTATGTCTAGCAGTGTGGGTAGTTAGTTTCTTTTTGATGCCGCACAAATCAGCAATTTCTTTTAAATACCCATTGTAACGTTGGTTGCTATTCATGGGCAAGAGCCTATTATTGATTTTGCAATAAGGATGATTTTTATACTTTTCAATAATTTTCAAAGGAATAGGGAGCAAAGGAATGTTTTCCATATTGTCAGTTTTTTGACGATCCCGGATAATCCATTTATTGCCATCTATTCCAATTGTAACATCATCAGGACTAAGCTCTTCGGCATCTCCGTAGGCGTATCCCGTATAACAGCTGAAGATATAGCAATCACGCACTTCCATCAACCGTTCAATGAATAAATCTTTTTCACACATCCTCTTCAATTCCTCTTGATCTAGAAAATCGCGTTTTACATTTTTATAAGAGCATTTAAAATTTGTAAACGGACTAACTACCACGTATTCCAGTGTAACTGCATACTTCATTACCTGCTTTAGATCTTTTGCATATTTCATAGCAGTATTGTGACCAATTTTTTCCACTGTTCTGAGATAATGTTGAAACTCTGCGATAAAACTCAGTTTGGTTTCCTCCAGTAAGATGTCTGACTTTTTGATTTTATGCTTTAAGAAATTTATGCACTTTCCTCTTAGAATTTGAAATCGCTTATAACGCCCCTCTGAAATATCTTCTATTTCTTTTTTCTCTGAAAGGTGTTGTAGGTACTGATCAAAAAGCTGGAGGAAAGTTTTCTTGATCTCCTTGTTCCCTTTATAGCAATTCTTAACATCCTCTGCTGAAACATGTTCCCTTGTTGACAACAAGATGTTGTAATGTTTCAAGATGTCAGCCTTAGCAAGAGTAAGAAAATCATTTATCGATCGCGCATCGGAAGAGTTCGGGAGAGCAAGATTACTGTCGGTGTCCCAATGTTTTGGGAAGATTTGTTTACCGGTTGAAAATTCTGCACGTTGACCACCAACGGTTATCCTTGTCCAAATGGGTGCAAGGCCTTGTTTGTTCATCTTAGATTTCTTCAGAACAAAGAGTACTGAGAATGATTGATTGAAGTTCATAGCTTAACATTTTTAAGTGTTAGAACTCGTTCATTTCTTGTTGCAAGGATTCAAAATGAGATCAGTTAGTGTGATACTCAGTGGAGCACAAACTTGTCCGAGGGTACCAAGTAACAAATTCTGACTAGGTACCCGAATAGGTACCCTAGGAGTTGATTTTGATTGTTATTAATTGGGTGGCTAAAAAACGAAAAACCGCACAAAAATTATCTTTGAGCGGTTTTAGTTTCAATTACTTTAATAAAAGTGATCCCGCTGGGATTCGAACCCAGGACCCATACATTAAAAGTGTATTGCTCTACCAGCTGAGCTACGGAATCATTAAATCTTGTCTAAATTGCGGTCTTTTCCGTAATTGAGGTCGCAAAGGTAGCAGGATATGAAAAATATACAAACCCCGTTTTTAAAAATTCTTATCTTAAGTGGTGCTATTTTTTCGTACCAATTTGCTCATGCTGATTATGTGCCCGCACAACTAAGCCGAGGCGATTCTTTATTCGCAAAAAAACAATACACTCAATCCTTTGAACTCTATCAAAGTCTGCTGCAAAGTGGCCGATACTCACCTGCCATGCTCCTTAAAATGGCATACATTCAGGAAGGTCTTGGGAGTATTAGCCTATCACTCTATTATTTAAATCTTTATTACCTGGCCAGTGGCGATGAGCAAGCATTAAGCAAGATGGAAGAACTTGCCGAAAAAAATAGATTGCAGGGATACGAGAATACGGAGACTGCCCGCATCTTCTTCTTGATTAAAAAGTATAGTTATTATTTCTCAGCAGCATTAGCGGCTCTGGTTGTCTTGTTAGTAACTCTTCAATACAAGCGAAAAAGAAATGAATTAAGCGCAAAGCCCTTTATAATTCCTATTGCATTGGCGATCATGCTGCTTGCTCTTCACGTTAATATTTCCTATGAGTCTCCTATGGCCATTGTAACAAACTCAAATACGTACTTGATGAGCGGTCCATCGGCAGGAGCCAATGTTGTGAGCCTTATAAATGAAGGTCATAAACTGAAAATCAAAGACAAAAAAGATGTGTGGTTAAAAGTAGAGTGGGGCGATAAAGATGTTTTTATAAAAGAACAAAACGTGTTACCCGTCATGCTTTAAAAACGAAGTGATAACGATCCCTTATATTCTTTGTTGGTATATTTAATTACATAGAAATAAACTCCGGCCGCCTGATCCGTTGCGTACCATCTAAAATTTCGTTCACCACTCATAAAAACCTGACTACCCCATCGATTATACACATACACCGATTCAAACCGGCTCACACAATTATCAGGGGGAAGGGAAATTTGCAAATCGGGATTGGTAGCAGGATCGCAAGGAGTTATACCTTCCAGTGCAAAGTAATCATTGCAGCCGTCTCCATTGGGGGTAAACACATTGGGGGGAAGAAATTCATTCTCCACACTTTTTACATCGCGTATCTTTATCGTAACAGAAACTGTATCGGCTTTATTAACAAAGCAGCGATCGTCTTTCAGCTTAAATTTAAAAGTATAAGTGTTTTCATAAATGCCATTCTTGAAAATAGAACAATCGGGTGTCCATGCAAATGGAGTTTCTACTTTACCTCTGCCCTCCACCGGAGTGAATACATAATTCTCAGGTTTCTCAGTGCCCGTTGCCTCTAGCAAGGTAAGCGAAATCAAATCCTGCGCAGGATAAACATCGCCATCTACACCTTTTAATAAAAACTGAATAGGTTCACCCACTACAAACTCTACCGCTTTATTATTTACAATCTCATTGCCTTGTTGAATGGTAAGCTGTGGCTGGGAATTAAGAGGAGGGAGAACGGTAACCTGCACATCAACCGTATCGGCCTTATAAAAGCGGCATTTGTTTGCGTTGTCAACCACAATAAATTGAAAGGTAAATTTGCTTTTCTTTTTCAAATCAATTTTGGCGCAGGTAATGTCCCACTGAAAACGGGAAGTAACAGTACCCACCCCCGATGCAACCGGAAATGAAATACCAAACAAATCCAATGAGTCACGCTGTTTTACATCAAGCGTAAGTAAATCATTATCAACTAAGTCGGTGCCCGTTACATGAAAGGCAAGGGTTTCGTTTACTCTGCGTTGCAGGTTTACTACTTTTCGCTCTTGCGGATCGCTGGTTAAATCGGTATCAATGGTTGGGCTGGCATTTCCCGGAAGGATAACAGCAAAATTAAAAGTAGCTGTTGCAGGATCACCAAAGTCACAAAGATCTCTATCGTTCGCAATTATTTTTACCTGGAAACCCGTTCGGTTAGTGAAATTATAGATATCGCAATAAGCATCCCACCTGATTTTACCTTTTATAATTCCTTTAACGGGAGGACTTTCAAAATCAATTTTAATTCCGGCATCAGCCAGTATAAATCCATTGGTAACTATCGAAACATACAACTCATTAAAATCGTCATCGTGAATTTCAAAAGCTTTTTCATAAAACCCACCTTCTTGCAAGATGATTGTTTCATTTACTATCAAAGGTGTCACATGATCAACCGGATTAACATAATAAGGATTGGTGTTTATAGGAGGCTCTACATTTACCGCGATCTTAAGTGTATCCGTTAATGGCAGGCTACAGGCATCATCAAAGGCTATAATGCCAATTTGGTACGGGCCACCTTCAATATAGGGGCATCGCGGAAAGCAAATTGTAAAATCTTTTGTACTTCCATTCAAAAGCGTGGTAGTAGTAACAGCAGGAAGAATTTCACTAATATTCTTCTTAAAGTTGAGAGCCACCGCACGAATAGAAATCTTCTCTCTATAGTTATCTTCTATCTTACTGGCATCAGGATCCGAAACCCGAACTTGAATGCACCGATCAGCATCCGCTATGGTATTGGAAAAGCTGATACTCATGTTTTTACTATACGTAAATGAAGCATCTGTCAATTTCTTTCCGGTGATTTTGGGAGGTTCTGCCTGAGGACATGCATCTACTACCAGCATTTGAAAATCGCGCCTGCTTTCCCCAATTTTTTCACCCGCCCTATATTCATCAATCTTAACGGCAAAAACGAAAAGACCTTGCGTTCTTGGTGTCGCGGTGAGCAGTCCCTCTTTACTTATTCTTAAATCCGGACTGCCATTTATGATTTTTGAGAGCCCATACCCTGGCCGCCAGGTTACTTGCGGATACGGCCCGGGAGATGGATTAGGAAGTGCCACTTGAGAAGTTGTATTTAGCGGAGTTACCAGCGTGTAAACTAATGAATCTTCGTCATCATCTACACCCGCAAAGTCAACATAGTAGGGACGATACGGACAAGCAAAATCATTGAGGGGTGGAAAAAGTCTGGGTGACGAATTTACAAAAGGCTGTCCGTTTTTTACTACCGGTGGAAACTCAAGATAAAAAGTTTGTCCTGCAGAAGTATTAGTAGCACTTGGTTGCTGGCTATAGATGTTCGTGATATTGTAATTGCGACAGCAGCGTTCCCACACTACAAAATATCCTTCAGGATCATTATAATTTTGTGATGAAAGAGTAAGCGTTGAGGTATATATTAGTTTAGTAGTAATTAATTCACCACTGGAGCATTCGGGTTGGGTATAAGGCACGTTTGATTCATTGCTTAACGGCATAAGAACAGTACCCATAAGCACGTTGTCTTTTTTTCGATAGATAGTTACTGTAACGTTGGGGTCTTTCGCTCCCGGGGCGCCATTGATCTGATCAAAATAAAGAATAAGGTTAAGGCGGTAGGTGCTCCCCGAAAGATGAATTAACTCAAACTCGCCTCCAACAATATGCGAGGCTACGAGCGGAAAAGAAATAAGCAACAACAGCGTTAAGAGAAATCGTTTCATCACTATCAACCAATCACGAAAGATAACCATTTCAAACCACTGCTTAAAACCCCCCATATTTCAGTAATTTCGCCACCTTAGACTGCGTTTTAATGAAAAAAGGAGACTTATTGGAAAATATCGAAATTGAAACAATGGCCGCTGAAGGCAAATGCATTGCCAAAGTGGATGGACTTGTGTTATTTCTTCAAGGTGGTGCCCCGGGTGATACGGTGCAAGTGCAATTGACCAAAATCAAAAGTAATTTTTTGGAAGGTAAAGTCACGGCTATTCAAAAACGCTCTCTTCTCCGCACCGAACCTTTTTGTGAGCACTTCGGTACGTGCGGGGGCTGCTCGTGGCAACATATTAATTACGAAACTCAATTAAAGTATAAGCAGCAACAAGTTATTGATAATCTCGAGCGCCTGGGGGGATTACAATTACCGGCAATCACTCCCATTCTCGCATCCAAGAAAATAAACTATTATCGCAATAAGCTCGACTACACCTTTACCTCTAACCGCTGGCTCACGAAAGAAGAGCTTAACAGAGCCATTGAAGAAAGTCGCTTTGAGGTGGGGTTGGGATATCACATCCCAAAAATGTTTGATCGTGTATTTGATGTGGCCAACTGCTACCTGCAACCAGAGCCTTCCAACGCCATTCGCCTGCTGGCGAAAAAAACAGCTGTTGAAAATCAAATTCCCTTTTTTGATTTGCGAAGACAAACCGGATTTCTGCGCACACTCACAATCCGATCTTCCAACATAGGTGAGGTGATGATCATCCTACAAGTGACAGTTGATGAAAAGCACTGGATCGAAAAGATGATGAAAACATTAACCGATGCATTTCCACAAATTACTTCGGCCAACTACATCATCAACAATAAAAAGAACGACACCTTTGCTGATCTGGATGTAATCTGCTGGAAAGGGAATCCGTATATCACCGAGCAAATGAACAAACCCGATGGAAGTGGTACGCTTCAGTTTCGCGTGAGTCCTAAATCATTTTATCAAACCAATTCCGACCAGGCCTACGAACTTTATAAAGTAGCCTGGCAAATGGCTGAGCTAAAAGGTGACGAACATGTGTATGATCTTTATACCGGCACAGGAACCATTGCCAATTTTATAGCGGGTGAGGCAAAAAAAGTAATTGGGTTGGAGTATGTAGCTGCCGCGATTGAAGATGCGAAAGCAAACTCAAAACTCAACGGCATTACCAACACGGAGTTTTATGCAGGCGACATGAAAGATTTACTAACCGATGATTTTCTATCACAGCATGGAAAGCCCGACACCATAATTACTGACCCACCTCGGGCCGGCATGCACGAAGATGTGACCAATATGTTGTTAAAAGTGGCACCCAAACGAATTGTGTATGTGAGTTGCAATGCTGCTACCCAGGCGCGCGATTTAAAAATACTTGCAGAGAAGTATGACATCACAGCCGTTCAAGCAGTTGATATGTTTCCACAAACTACCCATGTGGAGAATGTAGCGCGGTTGGATTTGAGATAATATCCAGGGCGCAAATAATAACTTAATTAAACTAAATATTTTAGCTTTTATATACTAATATATTTAGTATTATTGCTTTTGTGATCAACAGGAGCATTATACATATGGACTTGGATGCGTTTTTTGTATCGGTAGAACGTACAAAAAGCACGAAACTTATTGGCATTCCGCTAATAATAGGGGGCAGCAGCAGACGCGGGGTGGTGGCCGCCTGCAGCTACGAAGCCCGCAAATTTGGAGTCCACTCCGCCATGCCCATGTACCTGGCCATGCAGCTTTGTCCCGATGCCAAAGTGATCTCGGGCGACATGGAGGCCTACAGTCAATTTTCACAGCTGGTTACTGAAATTATTGCCGACAAAGCTCCGGCTTTCGAAAAAGCTTCCATCGATGAGTTTTATATCGATGCTACGGGCATGGATCGCTTCTTTGGTAGTTATAAATGGGCTATTGAACTACAGAAAAAAATAGAGAAAGAAAGCAGGCTTCCCATCTCCATGGCCTTATCAGTAAATAAACTCGTTTCGAAAGTAGCAACGGCCGAATTTAAACCTAATGCACAGAAGCAAATTGTGGCCGGTGACGAAAAGAGTTTTCTCGGCCCACTCGCCATCGACAAAATTCCGATGGTCGGTAAACAAACCGCCTCCTTTCTCTATGATATGGGCGTGCGCACGGTGGCTACCTTACGGGAGATGCCCCAACAATTTCTGATCAGTGCATTTGGCAAAAACGGAATCAGTTTGTGGAATAAAGCGCATGGCATTGATGATTCTCCTGTGGCTTCGTACAGTGAACAAAAATCCATTTCTACGGAATCTACATTCGATCAGGATACGATTGATGTAAAACGACTGAAGTCTATACTAATTGCCATGGTAGAAAAAGTTGCCTTTCAACTGCGCGAACAAAAAAAACTTACTTCATGCATCGCTGTAAAAATCCGGTATTCAAATTTCGATACCGAGAGCAAACAGATTCATATTCCCTATACGTCTTCCGATTATACAATTCTGCGCGTGGTGCAAGAGCTATTTGATAAACTCTATAATCGAAGAATGTTAATTCGCCTGGTGGGTGTGCGCCTGAGCAATCTGGTTCATGGTAATCACCAAATCAGTTTGTTTGATGATACCGTGGAAGACATCAATCTCTACGAAGCCATGGATTTTATTAAACACAAACATGGTGTAGAAAAATTAATTCGCGCTACTACGTTGGATGTAAACAAGCGCGTGCGCATGGAAATGAATATGTTTAAAGGTAAGGTGACAAAAAATTTGATGAATTAACTGGTATGAATATCTCAACCATGGAAAAGTTTTGCGTTAACAGGTTCTTCTTTACCATAACTCCTTCACAACCCGTGCAGATTTTTGTTTCGGATTTAAAAAAGCACGTACGCGAAGTCCTTGGACACGGATTTCAAGATGAATTGTATCCAGCATACATCCCGCTATTTAAATACACCGACTTTAAAACAGAAAGTTTTTTATATGATGCCGACTGGCTTACTTCTGCCTTACTGCCGTTCGAGATACATGTAAATGGCTTAGGTGCATTTAAGCATGGAGGTAATAAAACAATCTATCTCCACCTGGAATACAAAACTCCTAACTCAGAATTAGCAAACGCTTTAGGTGGAGAGCCTATAACTCCTCACATCATAATCGCCAGAAATCTCGAGTCTGACGATTTCACCAAGGCATGGGAACATTTGCAAAATGTTCCACACTACAATTACTTCCGATGTACCACTGTAACCGTTTTAAAAAAAGAACCCAATCGCTGGAATAGATCGTTGGAATTGCCATTGGATAAATCAGATCAACCCTTCGAGGCTGATACCTTGATTTGTAGTCATTAGTCCATTTCAAAAATTGACCATCGATACATCCACTTATGTACCTCAACTGCCACACCAGCTTCAGTTTCAAATATGGCACGCTGCCTATCAAAACGCTTTTTGAAGAAGCAAAGCGCTGTGGGATTCATAAACTCGCGCTTACAGAAATTAATAATGTGTCTTCTTACCTGGACATGCTGCGCATCTGTGATGAAAATAAACCCGGCAAGGATGGATTAACTAAATACGGAAAAACTCCTTATCAGCTTGACATTGCCGTAGGCATTGAGTTCAGAAATGATCATGATTTTTTATACATCGTTATCGCCAGAAACAATCGCGGGTTTGAAGCGGTCAATCGTTTTTTATCGCATCATAACCGCGAAGGAAAAAAATTCCCAAAACGGGCACCTGAATTTGATCAGGTATTCATCATTTATCCGTTCGGTGCAATAGAACCTGATCACTTAAAAGCGTATGAATACATTGGGGTAAGTAAACCCGATTTAGTATCGTTTACTATTCATCCGCTGCGTGAAGAATACGAATATAAATTCGTGGCACTCCATCCGATCACGCTTTTGCCCCCCGAAGAAAATAAAAAGGGTAAACTCATTTATCGGGATCATAACACACACAGACTTCTTAGATGCATTGCTAACAACACATTACTAAGCAAACTTGCCGAACAGCATCAGGCCCGCAAAGAAGAGTTTATGCTGCCTGAAGAAGAGTTGTGGAAAGCATTCGAAAAGTTTCCTGAACTGATCCGCAATGCAGAATCCATACTGAATCAATGTTTCACAGAGTGCAAACTGGGAGAAGACAAAAACAAGAAGTTTTTTACCTCCGGCCCGGCCGAAGATATGAAGTACTTGCGAACCATTACAGCCAGCGGATATGCAAAACGTTACGGTGATAATAAAACCATTTGGCAATCGCACATTGAAAAAGAACTTCGCATAATCGCCCAAAAAGGATTTACTGCCTATTATTTGATTGCTTATGATTTAATTCGCTTTGCCAAGAAACATAATTATGATTTTGTAGGTCGCGGGAGTGGCGCTAATAGCACGGTAGCTTATTGCCTTGGCATCACCAATGTAGATCCGATTGAGCTTGATTTATATTTTGAACGCTTTCTTAATGAAGAGCGTGTTACTCCACCCGACTTCGATATTGATTTTTCGTGGGACAACCGCGATGCCATTTATGACTACCTCTTTACTAAGTACGGATACGATCATGTTTGCTTATTGGGAACGCATGTAACCTATAAAGGTAAATCCATCATTCGCGAATTGGCAAAAGTATTTGGGTTGCCCAAAGAAGAAATTGACGCCCTTGTTGAAAATAGGAAAGAAGGAATTGAGCGCGACCACATTGCAAAAAAAGTAATGGGGTATGCCAATTATATAGTGAGTAAAGAACTTCCTGCTAACATTTCCATTCATGCCGGAGGAGTACTCATCACAGAAAAACCTATTTACGCGTACACGGCTACTGAGTTTCCGCCCAAAAGTTTGCCTGTATCACAATTTGAAATGCATGCTGCTGAAGATTTTGGTATTTACAAATTTGATATTCTTAGTCAGCGTGGGTTAGGTCACATCAAAGAAACCGTTACCCATGTAAAACGAAATAAAGGAATTGACATTAATGTGTATCAATTCAAAAAATTCAAAGAGGATAAAAAAATTAAAGACCTCATGCGCAACAGTAAAGCAATGGGTTGCTTTTATGTGGAGTCGCCTGCCATGCGCATGTTGTTGCAAAAATTACGGTGCGATGATTACTTGACACTAGTCGCTGCCAGTTCTATTATCCGCCCGGGGGTAGCCAGTTCAGGGATGATGAAGGCATACATCGAACGGTTTCACATGACACGTAATAATATTAAATACGAATCCATTCATCCCATTATGGATGAGTTAATGGCTGATACCTATGGCGTGATGGTGTATCAGGAAGATGTAATTAAAATAGCACATCATTTTGGCGGACTTTCACTTACTGAAGCCGATGTGCTGCGTAGAGGCATGTCAGGAAAGTATCGATCACGCGAAGAATTTCAACGTGTGCGTGATAAGTTTTTTGAAAACTGTGCAAAGAAAAAATATCCTCAACACATTACCGATCGTGTTTGGTTTGAGATTGAAAGTTTTGCCGGCTATTCGTTTGCCAAAGGACACTCTGCCAGTTATGCAGTGGAAAGTTATCAAAGTTTATTCTTAAAGGCACACTACCCACTGGAGTTTATGGTAGGCGTGATCAACAACTTTGGAGGATTTTATCGAACCGAATTTTACTTTCACGAAGCCCGAATGAATGGCGCCCGAATCGAAGCTCCATGTGTCAATAACAGCGAGCATCTCACCACGATTTATGATGATACCATCTATATCGGGTTCATTCACCTAAAAAGTCTGGAAACAAAAATAGCACAATGCATTCCGCTTGAGCGACAGAAGAGTGGTACCTATAAAAGTTTAGATAATTTTCTCAGGCGTACTCCAGGCATCGGGCTGGAACAACTTCGCATTCTTATTCGCCTCGGTTCCTTTCGCTTTACCGGAAAAACAAAGCAACAACTTTTATGGGAGTCGATGTTATTTCTTAGCAATTCAAGAACTAAACCGACTACTACCGTAGAACTGTTTGATACGGAACCCAAAGAATATCCATTACCCAAATTAAAACGAAATGTATTAGAAGATGCTTTTGATGAAATCGAGTTGCTTGGGTTCCCACTTTGCAATCCGTTTGATCTGCTGGCTACCTCTGATTTTGGTGACACCACAGCAAAAGAACTTTCTAAAAAGAAAGATCAGCAAGTTCACATCGTAGGTTATCTTGTTACCACCAAAGATGCCTCCACCATGAAAACAAAACAGCACATGGCCTTTGGCACGTTTTACGATGTGCACGGTGAGGTATTCGATACGGTGCACTTTCCAAACTCTGCGCGGCAGTTTCCATTTCGTGGTCGTGGGTTTTATGATCTGAAAGGAAAAGTGATTGAAGACTTTGGTGTGTACTCCATCGATGTACATGGGATGAACAAACTACCGATGGTTAGCAAACGTGCCGATGATGCTTTCGCGGAGGTTGTAACAGCAAGTCATACTCAAGTCTAACACTGATAATCTTAGGTTAAAAGAATTCTCTTAGCGATTTTTTTTTGTTCCTCCTTAACTAAATTCTACTTTCGAGTTGAAATTGAATGCAGATAGGTAAGCTTTCTGCTTTCGTCTTTAAACTTTCAACTTAATTCATGCGCCAGCAATTACTAAACGAAGGAGCCAACGAACTTAGTTACGAAATTCGCGAGATCGTAAAGAAGGCCGAGCAAATAAAAAATCTTGGAAAAGAAATCTATTGGGAAAATATTGGCGACCCTATCCAAAAAAATCACAAACTCCCGGAATGGATAAAAAAAATCATTGCCGATCTATCATTGCAAAACGAGACCTATAGTTATTGTCCAAGCAAAGGAATTTTAGATACTCGAAAATTTCTGGCCGAACAAACCAACCAATTAAACGGAGCACAAATCACCCCCGATGATATTTGTTTCTTCAACGGCCTGGGCGATGCAATTGCCAAAGTGTATCAGTACATCACGCTTACTTCAAGAGTGATTGGCCCATCGCCTGCATACTCTACACATTCCAGTGCCGAAGCAGCACATGCCGGCCACGAGCCGCTTACCTACAAACTGGATCCCAACAATAAATGGTATCCTGACCTCGATGATCTTTATAATAAGGTAAAGTATAACCCCAATGTGGTAGGTATCTTGATTATTAATCCGGATAACCCAACAGGAATGGTGTATCCGTATGAAACACTCAAGCGCATCGTTGAAATCGCAAAAGAGTTTAAACTCTTCTTGATCTGTGATGAAATTTATATCAACATAACTTATAACGGAGCACGCGCCTATTCATTAGCCGAAGTCATTGACGATGTTCCGGGAATTTCTATGAAAGGAATTTCAAAGGAACTTCCGTGGCCGGGTGCGCGCTGTGGCTGGATGGAATATTACAATCGTAATAAGGATGAAGACTTCAACCGGTTTTGCCAGGCATTGGATAATGCAAAAATGATTGAAGTGTGTTCTACCAAACTTCCACAACTTGCCATTCCAAAAATTTTAGGTGACTCGCGATTCAAAACCTATCGGGAAGAAACCAATCAGAGCATTGGAAGGCGCAGTAAACTTATTGCCGATATTTTGCGCACCGTTCCTCAACTTACCTTTAATGAAACATTTGGTGCCTTTTATAATACCATCATCTTTCGCGAGGGTACATTAAATGGAAATCAGAAAATAAAAATTGAAGATGCGCGCATCAGTGCCCTTGTTGAGAAGTGGGTTGATCAAGAGATACCCTATGATAAACGGTTTGTATATTATCTCCTAGGTTCAAAAGGAGTTTGTGTAGTTCCTATCTCATCTTTCTGTTCAGAGTTGCACGGCTTTCGGGTTACACTGCTTGAAGAAAATGAAGCGAGTTTGATTAAAACTTTTACTGCTATCCGCGATGGCATACAAGAGTATCTTTCATCGAATTGATTTACCTAACATTCGTTAAATGAGCTACTTAAAAACTTTTTTCTTCGTTTTCGTTGAATGTCATGACAAAATTCTCCAAACTTGTAGCGTAGCACGAGATTATAAAAGTATGAACCAAGTGAAGTCAGTCATAATCAATAGCAACCTGATCCAATCGATCAGTGCGCTTGTGCTCGTTAACGTCATTATTCTCCGAAAACCGGGGCTGTGACGATTTTGTGAAAAAAATTGTGAACCGCCCCGATAACCCGGGGCGGTTTTGTTTTATAGTAATACCTGCAAACTAACGATTGTTCTAACTTTTAATATGTACTACAACGAAAACACGATTCTCTACCTTGACGGAAAATTTGTAAAAGCAAAAGATGCAACTACGGATATGTTCGGTCAAACCATGCACTATGGGTATGGAGCCTTTGAAGGCATCCGGGCTTATCAAACTGTGAATGGAGTAAAAATTTTTAAAGCTTACGAACACTTTGAGCGACTAAAAAGAAGTTGCGATCTAATAGGTATTCCCTTTCAGTACGATGTAGAAGAGCTAACTCAAATTTCATATCAGATTCTTAAAAGAAACAAGTTGAAAGACGCCTACATCCGGCCACTTGTTTCTTGCGGCCCTAACATGTCTTTGTCGGCTCCAACAAGTGTATCTCTTATGATTGCTGCCTGGGACTGGGGAAATTATTTTGGAGATCAATCTCTGAAAGTATGTATCTCTACATTTCAGCGCCCTAATCCTAAGTCGGTAAGAATGGAGGCCAAAGCCTGCGGTCATTACGTAAACTCCATTATGGCAACGAATGAAGCCAAGCAACGGGGCTTCGATGAAGCGTTGATGCTGGATATGAATGGTTTTGTTGCTGAAGGTCCTGGTGCCAATTTCTTTTTTGAAAGAGAGGGTGTGCTTTACACACCTCCACTTGGAAACATTTTGCCTGGCATTACCCGCCAAACTGTTTTAGAAATTTGTAGAGAGATGGATCTACCGGTTCAAGAAAAGTTTTTCCGTCCTGAAGAATTATTTGAAGCCGACAGTGCTTTCTTCTGCGGGACAGCAGCCGAAGTCATTAATATCGATTCAGTAGAAGGACAAGCATTTAGCAAGCCTTGGAAACAATCAATGGGTGCCATTGTGCAAGAAGCCTATAAGTGTATTGTATTAGATAAGAGTTATTCATATGTAATTGTATAAAATAGTTGTTAGTCAATCGTTGTTGGTTATTCGAACCTAGCAACGAAGAGCGAATAACAAAGAACGAAACAAATGGAACTAAATAAATATAGCAAGACCATTACCCAAGACATGACGCTGCCAGCCTCTCAAGCCATGTTGTATGGAATTGGCTTAACAGAACAAGATTTAAAAAAAGCACAAGTAGGAATTGTTAGTACTGGCTTTGATGGCAATACCTGTAACATGCATTTGAATGCATTAGCCAGTGAAGTAAAACTAGCGGTGTGGGATCAGGAACTAGTAGGATTGATTTTTCACACCATTGGCGTGAGCGATGGTATTAGTAATGGTACTGATGGCATGCGCTATTCGCTGGTAAGCCGCGAAGTTATTGCCGACTCTATTGAAACCGTATGTGGCGCTCAATATTATGATGGATTAATTGCCGTAGTGGGATGTGATAAAAACATGCCCGGATCGTTGATGGCAATGGGGCGACTCAACCGACCAGCCATCATGGTTTATGGCGGTACGATTGCTGGTGGCCATTATAAAGGACGCGAGTTAAATATCATTTCTTCTTTTGAAGCTTTGGGTGAAAAAATTCAAGGCAAACTTTCTGAAGAAGATTTTAAAGGTATTATTCAAAACTCCTGCCCAGGTGCCGGTGCATGTGGTGGCATGTACACAGCCAACACGATGGCCTCAGCTATTGAAGCATTAGGCATGTCATTACCCTATTCGTCTTCTAATCCAGCGCTAAGCAAAGAGAAGTCTGCGGAGTGTGCCGAAGCAGGTAAAGCCATTCGGCTCTTACTTGAAAAAGATTTGAAGCCACGTGATATCATGACCTTGAAAGCATTTGAAAATGCAATCACCATCGTGATGATTTTGGGCGGATCAACGAATGCCGTGTTGCATCTTATTGCTATGGCGAAAAGTGTGGGTGTAAAAATCACACAAGCCGATTTTCAACGCATTTCAGATAAGACTCCACTAATTGCCGATCTGAAACCTAGCGGAAAATATTTAATGGAAGCACTTCACAAAATTGGGGGTGTTCCTTCGGTTATGAAATATTTAGTGCAAAAAGGCTATCTGCAAGGGGATTGTATTACAGTTACCGGAAAAACTATTGCCGAGAATGTTGCTTCTGCTAACGATCTTGATTTCGAAAAGCAAGATGTCATTGTTCCCATTGAAAAGCCAATTAAGAAGACAGGACATTTACAAATTCTGTACGGCAACCTTGCCGAAAAAGGATCGGTTGCAAAAATTACTGGCAAAGAAGGTGAACGATTTAAAGGTACTGCACGTGTCTTCAATGGAGAGTTTGAATTAGTAGACGGAATTAAATCCGGAAAAATAAAAGAAGGCGATGTTGTTGTCATTCGCTATGTGGGTCCTAAAGGGGCACCGGGCATGCCTGAGATGTTAAAGCCAACCAGTCTAATCATGGGTTCTGGCCTTGGTAAAAGTGTTGCGCTCATTACGGATGGACGATTTAGTGGTGGCTCACATGGTTTTGTTATTGGTCACATCACACCCGAAGCATTTGAGGGTGGTTTAATTGGCTTGGTAGAGGACAACGATTGGATAGAAATTGATATTAAGAAACACCAGATAACTTTATTGGTGGACGAAAAGACTTTGGCGATCAGACGGTCGCACTATAAAGCTCCTAAGCCGCGTGCTACAAGCGGAGTTTTATATAAATATGCACAACACGTAAAAACAGCTGCTGATGGATGCGTTACTGACGAAGAGTGAGAAAAAGGAAGCATGGCCGATAACAGAAAAGATCTCTGGATCTGAAGCGTTGTTGAGATGCCTTGTTGCCGAAAATGTAAAGACTATTTTTGGTTATCCAGGGGGCGCCATCATGCCCGTGTATGATGCGCTCTATGATTTTGCCGATCAACTGAATCATATCTTAGTTCGTCATGAGCAAGGCGCAATACATGCTGCACAAGGTTTCGCTCGGGTTTCCGGTAGGCCGGGAATTGTATTTGCCACTTCGGGGCCGGGTGCAACCAATTTAGTTACAGGATTAGCGGATGCACTGATTGATTCAACTCCGTTAGTTTGCATCACAGGTCAGGTATTCGCTCACCTTTTAGGTACCGATGCATTTCAAGAAATTGATGTTATCAATACTACCATCCCTGTCACTAAGTGGAATGTTCAGGTAACCGAAGCAAAAGATATTGCCGGAGCAGTCGCCAAAGCATTTCATATTGCTACCACGGGAAGACCAGGACCGGTGCTTATCGATATTACCAAGAATGCGCAAAATGAATTGTTTGAATTCGCGGAATATAAAAAATGTACAAGCATTCGCACCTATCGGCCAAAGCCAACATTAAAAGTTACTGAAGTTGAAGCTGCCGCTGAATTGATCAATGTTGCAAAGAAGCCATACATTCTTGCGGGTCAGGGAATTTTGCTATCCAATGCATCGGAAGAACTACTTGCTTTTTCAGAAAAAACTGGAATACCAGTGGCAAGCACTCTCTTGGGATTAGGTGCATTCCCAACGGATCATCCAAACTATGTTGGGTTCTTAGGCATGCATGGTAACTATGCTCCTAACATTAACACCAACGAATGTGATGTACTGATTGCAGTGGGCATGCGTTTCGATGATCGTGTAACCGGAAATGTAAGTAAGTATGCAAAACAGGCTAGAGTTATTCACATTGAAATTGACAAGGCCGAAATCAACAAAATTATTAAGGCAGAAGTTGCGGTGCATGCCGATGCAAAAGAAGCATTAACATTGTTAACAACGATGGTAGAGCCATCTTCTCATAAAGATTGGATTCAAAACTTTCGTGATCTAAACCAACAAGAGTACGATAAAGTTGTTCACGCTGAATTTCATTCCTCCGGTGAATTGAAAATGGCTGAAGCCATTAATCAACTTTCACAAAAAACTAATGGTGAAGCAATCTTGGTTACGGATGTAGGTCAACACCAAATGGTAGCTTCACGCTATTATCAATTTAAAAATCCAAGAACCAATGTAACCTCAGGAGGTGCCGGAACTATGGGCTTTGCACTGCCAGCTGCCATGGGAGCCAAACTTGCTATCCCACACAAGCAAGTAGTTGCTGTAATTGGTGATGGCGGTTATCAAATGACGGTGCAAGAACTAGGAACTATCATGCAATACAACATTCCAGTAAAGATTCTTGTGTTGAATAATAATTTTCTTGGCATGGTACGGCAGTGGCAACAATTGTTTCATGCAAAACGATATTCGTTTACCGAAATGACTAACCCCAATTTTGTAAAGATTGCCGAGGCCTATTCAATACCAGCTCGCAAAGTAGATCAGCGTGAAGACTTATCTGCAGCACTACAAGAAATGTTGGACGCTGAAACTCCTTACTTCTTAGAAGTAGTTGTTGGAAAAGAGGATAATGTGTTTCCTATGGTGCCTGCCGGAGCGGGAGTAGCAGAAGTAATTTTGGAAATACCGAAGAGGTAAAAAGTAAATGTCCTTAGTTAATAGTTCTAACTAAGGGGGTTTCTCAAGACTATGGACTAACGACTAAGAACCAAACTATGAAGCAAGATTTTACATTAGAGATATTGGCTGACAATAATTTCTCCATCCTAAACAGGATTGTGAATGTATTGAATCGCAGGCGTGTGCGGATAAAAAAATTAATGGCGCACGAAAACGAAGATGACTTTCGTAAAGGCGGAGCTGTACTCCTATTACACACCACTCCCGATTTAATGGAAAAAGTAAAACATCAATTGGAAAAACTTATAGAGGTAGAATACGCTAACTATTATAGCGGCAGTGAGCACTATCTTGAACAAAGCGAGAAAATTGTTGATATCGACTAACACTATTATATAAATTAAACAAAGACTAAAAATTAAATAAAATGGCAAAAATCAATTTTGGAGGAACCGTAGAAGAAGTCGTAACCCGCGAAGAGTTTCCAATGGAAAAAGCATTGGAGATCATGAAGAAAGAAACGATCGCAATTATTGGATATGGCGTGCAAGGCCCCGCGCAGGCTTTGAACTTACGCGATAATGGATTTAACGTAATTGTTGGACAACGCAAAGGTTCCAAGACCTGGGACAAAGCCGTTCAACATGGTTGGGTTCCTGGCGAAACTTTATTTGAAATTGAAGAAGCTGTAAAAAAAGGAACCATCATTCAGTTTCTTCTTTCAGATGCGGGTCAGATTGCATTGTGGCCAACCATCAAACCCTATATTACAAAAGGTAAGACCTTATATTTCTCTCATGGATTTGGTATTACCTTCAAAGAGCAAACTGGAATTATCCCTTCAGCAGATATTGATGTGATCTTAGCAGCACCAAAAGGATCAGGTACTTCTGTTCGCAGATTGTTCTTGCAGGGCAAAGGTATCAATGCAAGTTATGCGGTGTTTCAAGACGCAACCGGAAATGCTAAGACAAAAGCGATTGCATTAGGTATTGGTGTTGGGGCTGGCTATTTGTTCGAGACTGATTTCAAAAAAGAAGTTTACTCTGACCTTACTGGTGAACGCGGAACGTTAATGGGAGCGATTGCCGGAATTTTTGAAGCACAGTATGAAGTACTTCGTTCCAAAGGTCATTCCCCTTCAGAAGCTTTTAACGAAACCGTTGAAGAACTCACTCAATCGCTTATGCCATTAGTGGCAGAAAATGGAATGGATTGGATGTATGCCAACTGTTCTACTACTGCACAACGTGGTGCGCTTGATTGGAAAAAGAAATTCAAAGCAGCCACGCTTCCTGTATTCAAAGAACTTTATGAAAGTGTAGCAAGCGGAGCAGAAGCAAAACGCACAATTGAAACCTGTAGCAAACCAGACTATCGCGAAAAGCTTGCCGAAGAATTGAAAGAAGTTCGCGAAAGTGAATTATGGCAAGCAGGCGCAGCGGTTCGTGCGCTTCGTCCGGAGAAAGAGAAAGCGGAAGCAAGCATGATAAATTAGTCGGCAAATGACAACAAGCAGTTGGCAGTTATTACAATTGTCAACTGCTTATTCTCGCTTTGACGTATATAAAAAATGACAACGATTCAGAAACAACATATTGACATAAACGCAGCTGCCGAAGTTCTTAAATCCGTAGTGTTAAAGACTCCTTTGCAATTTCATAAAAAACTTTCTGAGAAATTTCAAGCAGAAATATATTTGAAGCGTGAAGATTTGCAGGTTGTGCGTTCCTATAAACTTCGGGGAGCTTACAATCTTATTAACAGCCTAAGCGAAACCCAACGAAAGCGAGGGGTGGTGTGTGCCAGCGCGGGCAATCATGCGCAAGGGGTCGCCTTGTCGTGTAAACTATTGAACATCCAAGGCGTAATCTACATGCCTGCCATTACTCCAAAACAAAAAATCACGCAAGTGAAAATGTTTGGCGGTCAAAATATCGAAATCGTTTTAATTGGCGATACGTTCGATGAGTGTCAGGATCATGCTTTAGAATACACCCGAACCAATAAGATGGAGTTCATTCCACCTTTTGATCACATAAAGGTTATTGAAGGGCAAGGGACCGTAGGAAAAGAAATTCTCGAGGAGCAGTCCAATTTTGATTTTGCTTTTTTACCGATTGGAGGTGGCGGTTTATGTGCAGGCGTTGGAAGTTATTTTCAACTATATTCACCCAACACAAAAATTATTGGAGTGGAGCCACAAGGTGCACCTTCCATGAAGGAAGCCTTGAAGCACGGGCACCCTGTAGTACTCGATAAAATCCAACGCTTTGTAGATGGTGCTTCTGTAAAAAAGGTAGGCGACCTTACCTTTAGTATCTGTAAGGATTTTATTTCCGATATGATTCTTGTACCGGAAGGGAAAGTCAGTTCAGCCATACTTCAATTATATAATGAAGATGCAATTGTGGCCGAGCCTGCAGGAGCGTTATCGATAGCAGCCTTGGATTACTATGCTGATCAACTAAAAGGAAAAAAAGTTGTTTGCGTTTTGAGCGGTGGAAATAACGACATCGACCGCATGCAGGAAATAAAAGAACGGTCATTATTATTCGAAGGGCTGAAGCATTATTTCATTGTTCGGTTTGCACAACGACCAGGCGCCTTAAAAGAATTTGTAAATCACATTTTAGGTCCAAACGATGACATCGTTCGGTTTGAATTTATTCAAAAACATAACAAAGAAACGGGCCCAGCCTTGATTGGTATAGAAGTTAAATCGCAGGAAGATTTCAATTCATTAATTTTTCGAATGGACAGCCACAAACTCAATTACACACTCGTAAATCAAAACGAGAATTTGTTTGAGTATTTAGTGTAGGTGCTTATTTAAAATCACTTTTTAATTCGAATTTAGTTCATTTAAGGGATAATTTGCTTAGTTCGACAGATTGTAATACATTTGTATTACAATCACAAAATATGCTCACTGTTAGGCTAACATCATCCGAAGAAAAAGCACTAAACGAGTACTGCGAAATTAAAGGGCTACCCAAATCGCAGGTCGTTAAAGAGGCTATTGAATTGTATTTGGTGCATCATCGTAAAAACTCAAAACCTTATGATGTTGGAGCCGATCTTTTTGGCCAGGAAGGAAGTGGAATAAAAGATAAATCAACTACTTATAAAAAACGTGTAAAAGAGTTGCTCAATGAAAAGCATTCTCATTGATGCGGGGCCGTTGATTGCACTCTTTGATAAGAGTGATTCCTACCATAATCAATCTGTTGAATTCTTAAAAAACTACAAAGGTTCGTTACTAACAACGTGGCCAGTGATAACGGAAACATCACATATGCTGGGTTTCAGCGTCCGCACACAAATTGCTTTATTGCAGTGGATAAACCGAGGCGGTCTTCATCTTGCCGAAATTGAATTTTCATCGGTCTCCCGATTAATCGAGTTGTGCAATAAATTTGGAGATGTGCCTATGGATCTAGCCGATGCCACCCTAATTGTTGCCGCTGAAGAACATAACATTAAGGAAATAGCAACTATAGATTCTGATTTTTATATTTATCGGGATGTTCGCAAACGTTATCTAAAGAATATTTTCATTAAATAGAGAACAAGCCTTCAACTTACTATTTTAAAAGGCTATCTTAATGGCAAAGATTAAGTTAATAAAATTCTTATGGCGCAAGGATTACTGATTGATATGGATGGTGTTGTGTATGGCGGTGATACCATGATTCCCGGTGCTGATGTTTTTATCGCTCGATTATTAAAAGAGAACATTCCGTTCCTGTTCATGACTAACAATAGTCAGCGCACAAGGTTGGAAGCCGTGCGTAAACTAGCAAGGCTTGGAATTTCAGTTAAGGAAAGTCATATCTATACGAGTGCATTGGCTACGGGAAAATTTTTATCCAGTCAAATACCCAACGGAACAGCGTATGTGTTAGGAGAAGGCGGATTGCTTTCCTCTCTTCATGAAAACGGAATCTCGTTGGTGAACACGGACCCTGATTTTGTGGTATTAGGGGAAGGAAGAAACTTTACGCTTGAGATGGTGCAACGTGCTGTTGATATGATTTTAGCAGGAGCAAAATTTGTCATCACGAATCGTGATCCATCCCCCAAGAAAAAAGGGTGGGATAATCTGGGCATTGCTGCAACAAGCGCCATGATTGAAGAAGCAACCGGCATAAAAGCATTTGTGGTTGGTAAGCCGGGGCCTGTAATGATGCGCGCTGCAAGAAAAGAACTGGGACTTGAAACTGCCGAGACCACCATTATTGGCGATACGATGGATACCGACATTCGAGGGGGTGTGCAAATGGGTTATAAAACTATTCTTGTACTCAGTGGAATTACTAAAAAGGAACATCTGATTCGCTATGCCTACAAACCTGACATGGTGGTCGATTCTGTCAAAGAAATAAAATTTCCCTTACCCTGGTGGTAAGAAAGATTCTAAAATAAATGTTTAACTAAGAATATAAATTTATGAAACGTAATGCATCAGCCCATTGGGAAGGAGACCTCAAAACTGGAAAAGGAAATCTGTCAACGGCAAGTACAGTATTAAGTAAAACTCAATACTCATTTAACACTCGCTTTGAAAATGGTGTTGGCACCAATCCCGAAGAACTATTAGCTGCAGCTCATGCGGGTTGTTTTACGATGGCAGTAGGTGCTGCCTTAGGACAGGCAGGGTTCAAGGCTGATTCCTTGGATACAGTAGCAACCGTAACTTTGGAAGGTGTAGATATCAAAGATGTTCACCTTGTTATTACCGGTAAAGTGTCTGGCATCGAACCTGCCAAATTTAAAGAGATTGCAAAAGGGGCTGAAAAGAATTGTATCATTTCAAAAGCATTGAGTATACCTATTACATCAGAAGCCACCCTAATTAGCTAATACATACCAAACACTTGTAAGTGTAAAACTTAAATTTTTCTTAATACATTTGAGTAATACGTAATGATTTAACATATTAGTGTGTTATTTGCGAAGTCAAAAAATGATTACCCAATAACCTAACCTAAACCTGTGAACTGTCCCGCCCACCAGCGGGACAGTTTCATTTTATAGAGTTTTGAACAAACTAACGATTGTTGTGAGCAATAAAAAACCAAAAACAATTTTTGAAAAAATCTGGGACAAGCATGTGGTAAAACATGCAGACGGCTACCCAGATGCTGTCTTTATCGATCGTCATTTTATTCATGAAGTTACAAGTCCCCAGGCTTTTGATGGATTGCGAAAGAGAGGCATCAAAGTTTTTAATACCCAACGCACAACCGCTACGGCAGATCACAATGTTCCTACGAAAGATCAGCACCTTCCTATCAAAGAAGCCTTGTCAAGACATCAGGTAGAAACACTTAGAAATAATTGTTCAGAATTTGGTGTTGAATTATATGATTTGGGTCATCCTTTTCAGGGTATCGTTCATATTATCGGACCAGAGTTAGGATTAACTTTACCAGGAATGACTATTGTGTGTGGAGACAGTCATACCTCTACACATGGTGCCTTTGGAAACATTGCCTTTGGCATTGGTACATCTGAAGTAGAGCAAGTATTAGCAACGCAGTGCATTTTGCAATACAAACCCAAGACCATGAAGATTGAGATCACAGGTAAGGTGGGTAAAGGTGTGGTCAGCAAGGATATTATTTTATACATCATTTCAAAAATATCAGCCAGTGGAGCCACTGGCTTTTTTGTTGAGTACGCAGGCGAAGCGATCAAGAGTTTATCCATGGAAGCTCGCATGACTATTTGCAACATGAGTATTGAGATGGGCGCACGTGGTGGTTTGATTGCTCCTGATGAAATAACTTTTAATTATATCAAAGGGAGGAAGTTTGCCCCTCAAGGTGACGCGTTTGATAAAGCTGTCATTGAATGGAAAGCATTAGCAACTGATGAAGGTGCTACCTATGATCAGATTCTTTCTTTTAATGGTGCAGACATCACTCCTATGATAACCTATGGAACCAATCCCGGCATGGGCATGAAAGTTACAGATCGCATTCCTACCGCTGAAGAGCTAAAAGAAATAAGTGAACAAACTTCGTTTAAGAAATCATTGGAGTACATGGGGTTGGAACAAGGTTCACTGCTACTTGGGAAATCAATTGACTATGTATTTATCGGAAGTTGTACCAATGCACGCATTGAAGACTTACGCGCAGTTGCCTCTATGGTGAAGGGAAAGCAAAAGGCGGCCAATGTAGAAGTATGGGTTGTCCCCGGTTCCAAGCAAGTTCAAGAGCAAGCCAAAAAAGAAGGACTTGATAAAATTTTTGAAGCTGCTGGTTTTGAATTACGCGACCCCGGATGTTCTGCGTGCCTGGGCATGAACGAAGATAAAATCCCGGCAGGAAAATATTGCATCAGTACGTCCAATAGAAACTTTGAAGGAAGGCAAGGTCCTAAGTCGCGTACATTTTTAGCGAGTCCTTTAAGTGCGGCTGCAGCTGCAATAACAGGTAAGGTTACAGATGTTAGAGAATTGATATGAGTAAGGAAAAGTTTACATTATTAAAATCAAAGGCTGTTCCATTGCCTAATGAGAATATTGACACGGATCAGATTATCCCAGCACGGTTTTTAAAATCAACTACGCGCGAAGGCTTTGGTGACAATTTATTTCGCGACTGGCGCTATGACAGCAATAATAACCCTGTACACGATTTTGCATTAAATAATCCAGCGTACTCAGGGAAGATTTTAGTGGCCGGCAAAAACTTTGGGTGTGGAAGCAGTCGCGAACATGCAGCCTGGGCACTTTATGATTATGGATTTCGTGTAGTCGTGTCTAGTTTCTTTGCCGACATCTTTAAAAACAATGCATTGAATAACGCGGTGTTGCCAGTAGTAGTTTCGGATTCGTTTTTGAAAAGACTATTGGATACAATCCAATCAAACCCCGAGACACAAGTAACAGTTGATTTAGAGAATCAGAATATAAGTTTTGATAGTCACTCAGAGAATTTTGATATCAACGCTTATAAAAAGATATGTTTAACCAACGGGTATGACGACATCGATTACCTGTTGAGTTTGGATAAAGAGATTCGAGAATTTGATTTAGCACATTAAAATGGTTATTGGTTGATCGTTATTGGTTTACAAATGAGCCAAACAAAACGATGAAAAAACAACAAAGAATGAACAACGAATGAAAAGAAAAATAGTCATACTCCCTGGCGATGGAATTGGTAAAGAAGTTACTACCGAAGGAAAGCGCGTGTTGGAAAAAATTGCCGAGGTATTTGATCATGAATTTGAATTTGATGAAGCCAGCATTGGTCATGATGCCATTGAAGCCACGGGTAATCCTTTACCAGATGAAACGCTTGCTAAACTTAAAAACTGTGACGCCATTTTATTCGGAGCAGTGGGTCATCCTAAATATGACAACGATCCTACTTTAAAAGTAAGACCCGAACAAGGTTTGTTAAAAATGCGTAAGGAGTTAGGCTTGTATGCAAACCTTCGTCCGATTAAATTATTTGATGAATTGCTTGAAGCCTCCAGCATCAAACCTGAAATCTTAAAAGGTTCCGATATTTTGTTCTTCCGCGAATTAACGGGCGATGTGTACTTTGGCGAGAAGGGAAGAAAGGATGATGGTAATACTGCATACGATCTTATGATTTATCAGCGCTATGAGGTTGAGCGCATTGCACATAAGGCTTTTCAAGCTGCACGTACACGCAAAAAGAAAGTTACTTCCGTAGATAAAGCTAACGTACTGGAAAGCTCACGCTTGTGGCGCGAAGTGGTTCAGGAAATTGGCAAACAATATCCTGATGTAGAATTGGAGCATCAGTTTATTGATTCTGCAGCTATGAAGCTTATTCAAAATCCACGAAGCTTTGATGTAGTTGTTACCGGAAATTTATTTGGTGATATTCTTACCGATGAAGCTTCGCAGATTGCGGGCTCAATGGGTATGCTTGCTTCGGCATCGGTTGGTGATACAGTTGGATTGTATGAACCCATCCACGGCAGTGCGCACGATATTACGGGAAAGGGAATTGCCAATCCATTGGCTTCCATTTTATCCGTTGCACTTCTGCTAGATATTTCCTTCGGACTGAAAGAAGAATCAGACTTAGTGATTAAAGCGGTAGAGCAAACATTAAAACAAGGCTATCGCACTACCGACATTGCAAACGATAAAACTTCAAAAGATAAAATTTTAGATACTCAACAGATGGGTGCAATCATTGTAAATCATATTGCAAGCATTCATGAACCCGTATCCAATAACTAGTAATCAGAAAACTATGGCACAGAAAATTCAAATCTTCGACACAACCCTTCGCGATGGCGAACAAGTACCGGGCTGTCAGTTAAAAACTGAAGAAAAAGTTATCATTGCTAAAGAACTCGAGTTAATTGGTGTGGATGTGATTGAAGCCGGGTTCCCCATCTCAAGCCCCGGAGATTTTCTTTCTGTAGTAGAAATTTCTAAAGCAGTAAAAGAACCGGTTGTATGTGGACTTACCCGTTCAAAGAAAGACGATATCGATGTTGCTGCAGAGGCGCTTCATCACGCCAAGCGTGGAAGGATTCATACCGGCATTGGCTCATCGGATGTTCATATCAAACACAAATTCAAATCAAGTCGCGAACAAGTGTTGGAACAAGGTGTATGGGCGGTGAAATACGCAAAATCTAAAGGCTATGAAGTTGAATTCTTTGCTGAAGATGCGGGTCGTGCCGACTTAGTCTTCTTAGCCAAATTGATTGAAGCGGTTATTGCCGCTGGTGCGGATGTTGTAAACATTCCCGACACAACGGGTTATTGCTTACCGCATTTATACGGAAAGCGTATTCAATACTTAGTTGAAAATGTAAAGAATATTGAAAAGGCTATTATCTCCGTGCATTGTCATAACGATTTAGGATTAGCTACTGCCAATACGTTGGCCGGATTAACAAACGGTGCGCGACAAGCGGAAGTTACGATTAATGGAATTGGCGAGCGTGCCGGAAATACTTCCTTGGAAGAAATAGCCCTGATTTTGCAAACGCACAAAGATCTTGGTTTGTACACCGACATTAAGGCGGAACGAATTTATAAATTAAGTAATCTGGTATCGGGGATGATGCGTATGCCGGTGCAAGCGAATAAAGCCATTGTAGGTAAGAATGCATTTGCGCATAGCTCGGGTATCCATCAGGATGGATTTTTGAAACATGCCGAGAACTATGAAATCATTAATCCTGCTGATGTAGGCGTTCCCTCCTCTTCTATTGTGTTAACTGCACGCAGCGGTCGTGCAGCGCTGAAGCATCGGGCTGAGCTTTTAGGCTATTCGTATGAAGGCGATGATTTAAACACGCTGTATGAAAACTTCCTGATTGTGGCCGATGAGAAGAAAGAGGTGAATGATGCCGACTTGATTATGCTGGCTACCAACTTGCCCATTTTAGTAAAGTAGACCATTTCTAACCACAGAGAAAACTGAGATTTTCTCTTTACCGCTTAGGGCGAAGGCGCAAGGGAAATCGCTAAGACTATTCAATGGAAAGCAGCCGGACGACTAAAAATTAAGTTGCATTTCTTGGCGTTCTTTGCGTCTTTGCGTGCAAAATAATTTCCTATGAAAGACCTCCGTTCAATTATTATTATGCTCTTGACTTTGGCTTCCTGGCAATTAACGGCACAGGAAATAGGCTTGCAGTTATATAGCCTTCGCAATGAAATCCCTAAGGATGTAGCAGGATCCCTTGCACTCATCAACAAATGGGGCATCAAAGAAATTGAAGGTGGTGGCACCTATGGAATGACCCAGGAAGAATTCAATGCACTTTGCAAAAAGAATAACTTAAAAATGGTTAGCATCGGAGCCGGGTTTGAGGAATTAGAAAAAGATCCTGCTGCTGTTGCGGCTAAAGCAAAACAATTTGGAGCCACCTATGTCATGTGCGCTTGGATTCCACATACAGGAGATGATTTTACGTTGGCCGATACTGAAAAAGCAATTGCTGTTTTTAGTAAGGCGGGCAAAGTATTGAAGGCGCAAGGTTTGTCGTTGTGTTACCACATCCATGGCTACGAGTTTAGGGATTATGAAGGTGGTACGTTGTTTGACTTGATGGTTAAAAAACTTGACAAAACCTATGTTAATTTCGAAATGGATGTTTTCTGGGTAAAGCATCCCGGGCAAGATCCCGTGGCATTGCTGAAAAAATATCCCGGACGCTTTCCATTGATGCATTTAAAAGATCGGAAGCCCGGGACCCCCAACAGTCAGTCGGGTCATGCGGATGACGAAACCAATGTTGTGTTGGGAACCGGTGATGTAGGTATCAAAGCCATAATGAAGGAAGCCCGTAAAGCCGGAGTAAAACATTTTTTCATTGAAGACGAATCTTCGCATGCCGTTGAACAAATTCCGCAGAGTCTTGTATTTCTTAAATCGTTGAAATAATTATTCGCCACAGAGGGCAAAGAGGATCACGGAAAACTATCTTTGGTTTGTGAGCAATTTCTTTAAACGGTTGTACCGAAAACTGCGCAAGCTGCTTATCATCTTGTTCGTTGCGCAGCTCGTTTATATCATTATTCTCCGCTGGATCGATCCACCCATTACCATAACGCAACTTAGCAGTTGGATAGAAGGCAATGGATTAAAACGCGACTACATACCCTTTGAAGACATGTCACCCAACATTCGGTTGGCGGTAATGGCTTCCGAAGATCAACTCTTTCCCGATCACAATGGCTTTGATTTAAAGAGTATTCAAAAGGCACTCGAGAGCAAGAAGAAACGTGTGCGAGGTGCCTCCACCATTAGTCAACAAGTAGCAAAGAATGTATTTCTATGGCAAGGCCGTAGTTGGCTGCGTAAGGGTCTTGAAGTGTATTTTACTTTTATGATCGAATTGGTGTGGAGCAAGCAACGGATTCTAGAAATGTATTTAAACGTTTCTGAGATGGGCAAAGGAATTTTTGGGATTGAAGCAGCGGCTCAAAGGAATTTTAAGAAGTCCGCCAAAAAACTTACCCGTATAGAGGCCGCAATGATTGCCGCCTGTTTACCTAACCCCAAGAAGTATAGCGTACAACCACCCTCCAATTATATTAACAGGCGCTATCCGTGGATTTTAAATCAGATGCGAAATTTGGAAGGCGATGAAGATGTTGAGAACTTGTTGGAAGTAACGAAGCCGTTATAAAAAAGAAGCAGTGAATATTGCTTCTTTGAGGGTGAAAAAGCCGTAATTGTTGAGTTTATATGCTTGTTTAGTGCCCTTAGCTTTACCAATATATTTGATTGTTCAACATGATTCCTATTAAGAAGAATAGCATCGGTAATATTAAAGTCAATATTGCTAAGAAGTCATAATTAGCTTCTCGAATCTCATTTAGAATAAATTCTGGGTCAGCCTTATTCACTTCTATAATTTTTGTTCCAGCAAGGAAATCACCAAGTCGTCTTTGTGGGTTGAATAGAACAATGATTCCCTCTACTATCCAAAGAGGTGCAGTAATATTTCTCAGAATGCACCTTAGTCTATCTGCAGGTCTTAAAGTTCTACTATTTACAATTTGATAACCAAGTAATCTGTGCACAATACTTTGCCCATTGTAGAAGTCCTTGTTAAAAAGGACTATATAGATTAAGGTAAAAGGAATAGAAATAAATAAGTCCGAAAGCTTAAAATCAGTTCTCACTCTCTGCCCTATGTAAACATCGTCCATTAGCATTTGACTTAAAATAAAAAAAGGTAATAGAAGAGGAATACAAAATGAAAGTACATAGAGAAATTCTAATCCCATCGCCTTTAATCTTTTGTTGAAACTCAGGTTTAAAATTGTCTCGTTAGTTAAGTAAGCATTGCTTAAAGGATTAAAAAGTAAAAATTTTAATACTTTCATCATCAATGTTTATCATCTGCTACAAAAAGCAGTATTCTATTTACTTATTTTCAAATTCTCCGCCACCATCAACACAAAATCTTTTCCTTTCACAAAACCCTTGCCCCACTCGGCTTCATATTTATCGGTAATACCCAACGCGGCAATGTCTTCTACCTTCTTGCCTTTCTTTAACGCAGCCGCTACCTGATCGCGGATGTCGGCAACACCGTCACGTACTTTTTTTACATCGGCTTTGGTAGCCACCTCACCATGGCCGGGTATTACTTTGGTATTGTCATCTAACAGCAATAAAATTTTATCAAGTGTGTTAATGAATCCATTGATTCCACCCCCATTGGTTAAATCAATGTAGGGATAGCCATAGCGCACAAAGGCATCGCCTGTATGCACCACGTTGGCATTTTTAAATTGAACGATCACATCGCCATCGGTGTGGCCACGATCGAAATGATGCAGGATTACATCTTCGCCATTCAAATGAAAATTCAATTTGTCGGCAAACGTAACTACCGGCCATGCCTCTTTGTCGCGTGGGGGTGTAGTCTTATTGGTACGTGCGTTTACGGTTTCTTTCATCATGCGCGTGCGCACATTATCATGCGCCACGAGTGTGGCACCCATCTTATAAAAATTTTCATTACCCCCACTATGGTCGCCATGTACGTGCGTGTTAATTGCAAAGCGAATTTCACCCGGATCGAGTGTTTTAATAGCGCCATTAATTTTGTTGGAGAGCGGAGCAAACTGGTTATCAATCATCAGCGTTCCTTCTTTTCCTAACAACACACCGATGTTTCCACCTGAGCCTTTCAACATGTAAATCTGTTCGGTAACTTTTATCGGTTGAATTCTTACCGTGTCCATGTTGCCCTGCCCGAACGATGCAAGACTTACAAAGAGAATACTTGTTAACAGTATGTACTTCATAAAAATATTAGTTAATGATGGAGTTCTCATATTGACTTTATTAAGTAGCCCACGTTTTGCCTACAGTTTCCAATGGCACGCAACCCTGAAACGGACCCGGCACCTGATTGTATTGCAACACCTGAGTAGCCCCGGCTTCGGAAGTAAAGAACCCGAGCAGCGTAAGTTCTTTCACTTTCAACACAAAGGGTTTATCCTTGCCTCCGCCTGTATTCCACCAACCGGAAGAATCATTACCCGTTGATTGTGTTAATGCAGCATCGTGGTGTTTTTTAAAATGCGCCTTCTGCTCGTCTGCACTGCAGTCCATAAATTTACTTCCATAAGTCTTTTTGGCATCTGCATCAAACTCGGCAAGTCCTAACAAGAAAGCATCTTGCTCATTTTTTTGATACACCTCTTTCAGCAGGCTGTCAATGAAACCCGGCACGCCTACATCTTTGGCTCCGGGTGTTGTGGTTTTTGGCAAAATGATTTCTGCTATCTCACCCACCAAACTTGCCTGATCGTTTGTAAAAAAAACAGGTTGAAAGTTAAGCTCGGGCGATGCCTTGCATCCATTTAATACTCCCGTTAAGGCTGAGCCTGTTATGGTATAACCCAACACAAGGGCTGTTCGTTGAATGGCTTCTCTTCTGTTCATATTGTTGTATTTGAGAATTCGCTTATAAATTTCCTTTTTTCAATTCACCTACGGCATGATCGACCGCGCGTGCGGTAAGTGCCATGTAAGTGAGCGATGGATTTTGACAAGCCGATGAAGTCATGGCTGCACCATCTGTTACAAAAACATTTTTTGCTTCATGCACCTGGTTCCACTTATTCAATACGGAGGTCTTCGCATCATTCCCCATGCGGGCTGTGCCCATCTCATGAATACCCAACCCAATGTTATCCGGATTATCATACGTGTTTACATGTTTGAACCCGGCCGCCTCTAACATTTCAGCAGCACTCTCGCGCATGTCTATCCGCATTGCTTTTTCGTTTGCCTTCCATTCTGCATCAATACTCAGTGTTGGCAATCCATACATATCTTTTCGATCATGATTGATACTCACTTTATTTTCATGATAGGGAAGGCACTCCCCAAAACCTGTAATGCCAATGCTCCAGCCACCGGGTTCGGTCAATGAATTCTTCAACTCCTCGCCATACGCAAGTTCTTTTACACCCCGTGCCCACCCTTCACGACTTGCCGAGCCCTGATAACCAAAGCCACGGATATAATCGGTGCGCTTGTTGTCACCGACATTTCTGAAGCGTGGGATATAAATTCCGTTAGGCCTGCGCCCGATGTAATACTTATCTTCAAAGCCCTCCACTTTTGCTTCGGCACCCGTTCTGTATTGATGATCCATCAGGTTATGACCAAGTTGATCGCTGCTATTCCCCATTCCATTGGGGAATCGATTGGAGGTAGAGTTGAGAAGAATGTATGTACTACCCAGCGTTGATGCATTCAGAAAAATAATTTTTGCAAAAAAATCAATCTCTTTTTTTGTTTCAGCATCCAGTACCCTTACTCCAACGGCTTTACCTTTTGCTTCATCATAAATAACAGAATGTACAATAGAATGCGGGCGCAACGTCATGTTACCAGTTCGTGAAGCTGCGGGCAAGGTGGAAGAGTTGCTGCTAAAGTAGGCGCCATACGGACAACCCCGATCACACATATTTCGGGATTGACAAATTCCTCGACTTGGATCATGGGGCAATGCAGCCGTGAGGTGCGCTACCCGGCCAATGGTAAGTTTACGGCCAAGTTTTTCCGCCAGCTTATCGCGAAAAACTTCTTCCACACAATTCAATTCCATGGGTGGGAGAAATTTTCCATCGGGAAGATGAGCAAGACCCTCACTTCTGCCACTTACGCCAATATAAGATTCTACATAATCATACCACGGAGCCAGGTCTTTATATCGAATCGGCCAGTCAACGCCTATCCCCTCTTTTGCATTTGCTTCAAAATCCAAATCGGACAACCGATAGGTTTGCTTGCCCCACATTATCGAACGGCCACCTTCATGGTAGCCACGAATCCAATCAAAGGGTTTTACTTCTGTGTACGGATTTTCAGTATCCTTTACCCACCAGTGTTTGTTTGCTTGATTCACCCAATTCGTGCGCGACTGCACAGGATAAAATTTCATTTCCTCAGCGGGTAATTTATTTGCCAGCGGAAGTTGCCAGGGATCCTTTGTCATGGTGGGATAATCGACCACATGCTTTACGGCCCGGCCACGCTCCAGCACCAACGTTTTCAATCCTTTCTCGGTGAGTTCTTTTGCTGCCCACCCACCACTAATTCCGGTGCCTACAACAATTGCATCATAGGTGTTTTGCTTTTCCGCGTCAATGTTCAAGTTCATGTCTCAAGGTTTTATCTTAGCTAAAGCTACTAAAATGTTTCAGAAATTTTGTGGTTAAATCCAATCGCTGTTCAGCATTCCGAATCCTATTCTTTCTATATTGATGCACAAATTATAAAGCCACCATCTTGATCAAACCTAAAACTCCATCCGCCCTCAAACGAATATTACTACCCGGCATCATTCTTCAGTCTGTTCTAATCGGTGGCGGCTATGCTACAGGGCGCGAGATTGTTGAGTATGGAGGAAAATTTGGAGCCAGTGGTTGGATCTGTGGTCTTGCTATTTTTCTTGGCTTCTCAATCATCACCACCTTATCCATAGAAGCGTGTCGTCAATGGCGCGTGTATGATTATAAATCCTTACTCAAAAAATTAATTGGCCCCGGGTGGATTGCTTACGAAATTGTTTACCTCTTGTTGGCTATCCTTATCATTGCGGTAATGGCTTCCGCAGCCGGAGAAATTCTTAATAGTACCCTAGGCTTTCCGCGATGGATCGGTGTGATCTTAATTATTATACTCGTTGGCTTTCTTAATTACAAAGGAGACGAGGTGATTGCCAAATTAGAAACGATTGGAACAATCGCACTTTTTGCTGCCTATGCAATTTTTGCGTTCACTGTTTTTTCCAATAAAGGCTCAGAAATAGTAGCCACTTTTAGTCGATGGGATACCAGTTATCTCCCCGATGCACCCAGTATCGGTTGGCTGCTCTGGACAGGTGTTTTGTATGTAGGTTATAACTTAGCCGTTTATCCGGCATCATTTTTTACCTATAAAGGAATTCAATCCAAGCGCGAAAGTATTTTAGCAGGCTTTTCTTCAGGGTTATTGATGACAGTGCCCTGGTTCTTGACCTACTTCGCTATCCTTGCATATTATCCCGATGTAAATGTCTTGGCTGCCACAGTGCCCTGGTTAAAAATGTTAGAACCTTTTCACCAAGCATTGATTGTTACGTTTGGAATTGTAGTTGGTTGGACGTTAGTAGAAACAGCAACGGGAATGATTCACGCATTTATCAGTCGTGTGGAGACAGAGGTGATAGAACGCAAGAAGGTGCCCCTTAAAAAAACTACCAAAGCAATCATTTCTGCTACAGCATTAATAGCAGCTTTATTATTAGCTCAAGTAGGTATTATCGATTTAGTAGCCAAAGGGTATACAATCATGGCCTATGCGATGATTGCTGTGTATGGATTGCCATTACTTTATTATTCTCGACAATTGTTGTTTAAGAAATAGTATGATAACAATACCCATCTCAACAAACTTATTTTACATAACCCTTACTTCTGGCGATACAGTCTCTGCTGAAGTCTGTTTTCCAAAAGACGCACTTGCTATAATTGTGCTAGCGCATGGCGCAGGAGCGGGCATGAATCACGTCTTTATGAAATCGATTTCTCAAGAACTTGCTAGTCTTAACATCGCTACGCTCCGATACAATTTTCTATATATGGAGCAAAAGAAAAAGCGACCCGACTTTCCAGCGGTTGCACATCAGGCGGTGGCTGCTGCATTATTGAAAGCACATGAGCTGTATCCCACATTACCGGTGTTTGCGGGGGGCAAATCGTTTGGTGGAAGAATGACCTCACAATATCTTTCAAAGCATTCATCAGATTTTGTGAAAGGAATTGTGTTTGTTGGATTTCCTCTACACCCGGCCGGTAAGCCTTCTGTTGAGCGGGCTGATCATCTAAAGGCTATTTCAACTCCCATGCTATTCTTACAAGGCACACGTGATGCGTTAGCCGAATGGAGTTTAATCACTGCGGTAACCGAGTCCTTACCAACAGCCACGTTAACAAAGTTAGAAGGCGCAGATCACAGCTTTAAGACAGGCAAGAAAAATTTAATTCCATCATTAGCAACAGAAATCCAGACATGGATAAAAAAGATCGGTAAGTAAGTTTAATCAAACTGGATGGTTCCAAATCTTTTATACTCGTGAAAATTGCCTCCCGTTTTTTGCCATGACCATGCTGAGCTACCCGCATCATAATCGATTCTATAAAAGTTACACCTCCATTTCATTCCCTTTCGGGGCGGAACATTTCCCAAGGGTTTTAGTAACGCATAGGGAATAAAAAATTCTGCCGACCATGATTTTTCTGTAATGTGAGTGGCATGGCGTGTCTTGCGATCGCCCTCATAATGCCAGGGAAGCCACCCAAAAAAATCTCCACGATCGTTAGGCACCAAAATTGGTAACTCATAATTATGGGGCGAAAGCTCATATTCAAAATAGAGCGGTTTTGACTCATCGGGCCAAAAGAAAATTTCAACTACATCCTCGTTATACAAATCTGCATTGTCATTTCTTAATGTAGAAGTTATAACCTCGTCTTCACAATAAAACAGTCCGTAAATTCCTTTGGCAGAATATAAGAGCTTAATCTTTGTTTCGTATTTTCTTTCCCCTGACCGATGTGGTAACACAGTCCACTCCGCGTCAGCCCATTCTTTTGCCATTCCATCTCCTGATAATTCAAAGTCCTTGCATTCCTTAATCCTTAAAATAGCGGGTTCGGGTTGCCCCCAACTAAATCCTGTAATGAAAAAAATGATCAAAATTGGGTTAGTTACCATCCGTGGCGTGTTTTAGTATTATTCTTCCCATCAATTTAATAAATTGTAGACATATCTGTAATGGCTCAATAATTCAACATAAAATCTCATGCAAAAGATACTCCTACTCCTACTCCTTGCCTGTTTAAGTTCATTGGGGGTCTCGGCCCAAACATCCGGACCACGCATAATTGTCATTGGAGCCCATCCCGATGATTGTGATAACGATAGTGGTGGTACGGCCGCATTATTTTCTAAAATGGGCTATGCAGTGAAATTTGTTTCAGTCACGAATGGGGATGCAGGTCACCAAAGCGAAGGCGGTGGAGCTTTGGCCAAGCGAAGAATGGCAGAAGCGCAGGAAGCGGGCAAACGTTTTGGGGTGACGTATGATGTGCTTGATAATCATGATGGTGAGTTGCTGCCAACCCTGGCGATTCGATTACAAATAGTTCGAAAGATAAGGGAGTGGAATGCGGATGTAGTTATTGCTCCGCGCCCTAATGATTATCATCCAGATCATCGTTATACGGGTGTTTTAGTTCAAGATGCGGCCTACATGGTGGCGGTACCGAATGTAGCTCCTGACACGCCACCCTTGAAAAAGAATCCTGTGTTTCTTTATACCTATGATTTATTTAAGCGCCCAAATCCTTTCCGTCCGGATATCGCTGTGGATATCACTTCTGTTTTTGAACAAAAGATGCACGCACTAGCTGCTCATGAATCACAAGTGTATGAATGGCTTCCCTGGATTGGTGGTTACGAAAAGGAAGTTCCAAAAAATCCCAGCGAACGGGAAAAATGGTTAGCCATCCAGTGGGCTGTAAAGATTTCACCTGAGGTCAGAGCCTCGTTGGAAAAATGGTACGGAAAAGAAAAAGCCTCGACCGTAAAACATGCCGAGGCTTTTGAGATTTGTGAATATGGTAGTCAGCCCAATGAAGACGATATCAAGAGGTTATTCCCCATGCTAAAGAAATAATTCGTTAAGCACCTAAATCCGTTATTGCTTCTCATAACGCCCTGTTTTCTCGCGAAGATTAATCCTATACACGATAGGGTTATTGGTTTGTGTTGCTGTTCTGGTGTCGGAAATCGGTCCCATGCGTGATACATAACTGGTTTCGCTCGGGATGAGCGGTGCCAGTTTAGCATGTAGCTTTTCGGACGCCCGCTCGGCTTCAGCTCCGGATAATTCTTCAAAAGTTCCCCAGGCTATCACACTTTTCCAATTTGAAATATTACTCATTTCGTCTACTTCGAAACAGCACTCTGGATTTTTTCTTAAGATGTCTATTTTCAATCCATGTATCGTATGCCCAATTACATATCCATCTTCATATACATAGGTAACAGGAACAACATAGACTTTGGATTCGAATGTACAGCCAATCCTTCCCACTACGCTTGTGCGAAGTAATGTTTCAATTTCCTCAGTGTCTAAATGTCCCAACATACCTAGTTAGTTACGTATAAATTAGTATCCCCATTTCTTCATAATTTCATAATCCTCTTTCATACACTCAAGCGGTGTTTTTCCCTGATAGGATTCCTGCTCAACAATAAAATGAATGGTTCCTCCTGACTTACGCCCAAGATCTATTACTTCTTTGGTATTCACAACTCCCGCTCCTAAAATAGTGCTCTCATATTTTTCATGCCCACCATCACTCAAAATTTCATCCTTCACGTGCATGGATTGAAAACGACCCGGGTATTTTTGTACGATATCAATCGCTTTTGCTCCGCCATTGTATAGGTTGCCGATATCCAATTGTTGCATCACCAAATCAGGGTCAGTATGCTGTAACATTATATCATACAAGGTTTCGTCATTCAGTTTCACACTAAATTCAAAATCATGATTATGATAGCCAAACTTCATTCCTGATTTTTTACACAGCTCACCATTTTTATTAAAGATTTCCATCTGACGAAGCAAATCGTCATAAGTTGTGCGCAACTTCTCGTCCAGCCAGGGGCTAATTACAAACTGTTGTCCCATGGTTGCTGCATCCTCTATCGTATACTTCCAACTATCAGTAAAATCATTTTTAGCTGCATCCCAATGCTGGCTACCGAACACCGTATGCCCGCTAGGCATGGTCATACCCAAATCGTTCAATATCTTTCTAAATTCTGTTGCACTCCAGCCATAAAATTTACGATCCACATAATTGGCATGTTCAACATGTTGATAACCGATTTTGGCAAGTTCTTTAAGCGTTGTTAAGGGGTCAGCTTTCATTTCGTCTCGCACACAATACAATTGCAAGCCCATCAATTCTTTTTTAACAGGGCCTGAAAAATTGCAGGAAGACAGGAAGGCGCTTCCGGCTATGGCCATAGTACTGGTTTTAATAAAATCTCTGCGGGTAGTTTTCATGGTGAAATAGTTTAGGCAGGTGAATATCTCGAAAAAGTGCTAATTAAAATAATTTTTTTCCTTGAGTGGTGCTTTGACCCACTCAGGACTTACATCACTGAATGATAGGCTGCCTGATAATGCCTAATCAGATTATCCCAATCAAAGGCAGCAGAATAGTTCTCCACATTATTCCGTTGCATAATTCTGCTCCTGCGATCTTGAATAACAAACTTGTATAAGAAAGACGCAAGCTGTCGCGCGCTCCAATCAAAGGTGCGCTTGCCCCGTTCTACCACAAACATTCCGCCCTTTTCGTAATCAGGCATATTGCTAAGGAGATAGTCTCCAAAGCCACTTAGATCGCTTGTAACAGCAGGTACACCGCTTGCCATACACTCGAGGGGAGTATAGCCCCAAGGCTCGTAATAGCTTGGAAAAATACCCAGGTGACACCCACGAACAAACTGTCCGTAGTCCATCCCAAAAAGTGGATTGGTTGAAGTAATGAAATCTGGATGATATACAATTTTTACTTTATCTTCTTTTCGATTAAGAAAATTTCTTCGCACTAAAAATTGAAGGATTTCATCTTGTTCTTCATTCACTAGTTTATGCGTAACCGGTAATGGCATCCTGGTGCTTTTCCAGGATTGGATTGTTCTACGATAGCGCAGTTTCCAATACTCATCTACAAATTCATTTAATTCTGGCAGGCGATTATCTTGCCGCATCGTACTTTCAAAGAACAAACGCTTGCCCACTTGTTGCTGAATGGCTTCGCACGTTTGACGTATTTCCTCCATTACCGCACGCGATTGTAGCACCTCCGGTTTAATGCTATAGAATTCACGCCTGGTCACAAAAAACATCACCACGGTAAGATCAGATTTTTCTTCCTTCAATTTTTGATTGAGATGAACGAGCGCCTCAAGGGTTAGATCAAAGCCCTTGTTTTTATACTCATACCGTCCCGAAGTAAAAAAGTAAAGCGTCTTATCGAGATCAAAAGAATAGGATGAAAAAAAATGCCCCATCACAAATTGATGAATTTGATCTTTATAGGTGGAATGCAGGTTTTGAAATTCGTGGAGTGCTTCAAAACGTTCAATATTCAACCCGTTGGGTAAAATAAAATCAGGATTTCGCCTCAGCAAATGTTTGCACTCGCGGGCAGTTACGTCACTCACGGTTGTCATCACATCGCATTGTTGAGCACAGCCATATTCAATGGAGGCCTCTGTCTGCACGCCAAACTTTCCAGCTTCATCTTCCCATTTAAAAAAAGGAAGGTGTGCATAAAATAAAGGAGAGTTGATTGCCAAATGTCGACCTAACTGTGTTGCATGTGTGGTGAAAATAGTTTTCACTGGAATATTCTCACGCTTCATATCGAGAATCGGTAAACCAGCCATCCACTCATGGAAGTGCGCAAGAATTTTTTTATCGCTTCCATTGAGCTTCACCAGTTCGTCAAAAAATAATTTTGTGAGGTAAGCGAACCCTACGACCTGATCAATCAATTCATTTTTATCCGGGATGCTAATGGAATGATTCTTCCATAGTAAATATTTAACAACTTGCAAAGCTTTCTCCTCAATTGCATTTGGATTGAGTAAGACCACTCTGGGCCTTCCGGTAATTAACCACTCAGCATACACTACATCATATCCCTTCTTTTTCAGATTAGCAGCCGCACGTCCAAATAAATCTGATGAATCGATTAGTGGCTCAAGTTCAGCCTGAATATTTTTATTGATATAGGGGCCAATCATGCAAAAATGATCGCCCCAATTTTGCTTCATCGTAGGTGCCTTCGATCGGATTACCGTATAGATACCACCAACCTGATTACAGACTTCCCAGGCAACCTCTACAAGGATTGAGGATTCTAAATCTGATGAATGTGTAATTTTTTTTGTCATAACACAAGTCAAAGTGTCTGAAAACTACCGAATTAGAAACAATTTAATGACAATATTTCTTAAAAAGATAAATCTTAACGAATGGATTCGAATTTGTTTGAAGGTCAATAAATTATTCAACTATGAACTTCGATAAATTCACTATAAAATCACAGGAGGCCTTACAGAAATCAGCTGAGATTGCAACGGCACGGCAACAACAAGCTATTGAGCCTGGCCATGTGTTAAAAGCAATTTTGGAAACCGATGAAAATGTTTCAAACTATTTATTCAAGAAACTTACCATCAACGAAACTGTTCTAAATGAAAAGTTAGAAGAGATCGTCAACTCATATCCTAAAGTTTCGGGTTCGCAACCATATTTATCAACTACCACGAATTCCGTATTACAACATGCCGAGAAAGAGTTACGCGAATTCAAGGATGAGTATGTGGCCATTGAACATCTGTTGTTAGCACTGCTTTCTACAAAAGATAAAGTCTCTGCTTTAATGAAGGATGTGGGATTTGAAAAATCTAGACTTATTAAAGCCATCAAAGAATTGCGTGGTGGAGCCAAAGTGACAGATCAAAATGCTGAAGCGAAGTATAAGTCCCTTGAACGGTATTCCAAAAATTTAAACGAACTCGCAAAGAAAGGTAAGATTGATCCGGTGATTGGACGTGATGAGGAAATCAGGCGCGTGCTTCAAATTCTTTCTCGAAGAACAAAAAATAATCCGATCCTAATTGGCGAACCAGGCGTTGGTAAAACGGCAATTGTAGAAGGGATGGCGCAACGCATAGTAGATGGTGACGTGCCTGAAAATCTGAAAAGTAAAATTCTTGTGTCGCTGGATATGGGATTGCTCGTAGCCGGTGCAAAATATAAAGGTGAGTTTGAAGAACGTTTGAAAGCAGTCATTAAAGAAGTGACTGACTCGGATGGTGAGATTATTCTATTCATCGATGAAATACACACACTTATTGGTGCCGGTGGTGGCGAAGGTGCGATGGATGCAGCTAACTTATTAAAGCCTGCATTGGCCCGTGGTGAACTACATGCCATTGGCGCAACGACTCTAAAAGAGTATCAGAAATACATTGAGAAAGATAAAGCGCTTGAACGCAGGTTTCAATCTGTTCTGGTGGATGAACCTTCCATAGAGGATTCTGTTTCAATCCTTCGTGGGATTAAAGACAAATACGAATTGCACCATGGGGTCCGGATCAAGGATGATGCAGTGATTGCTGCCGTAGAATTATCCAGTCGTTATATCTCCGATCGGTTTTTACCAGACAAGGCGATTGACTTGATGGATGAAGCCGCGGCCAAGTTAAGATTAGAAATGGATTCGCTTCCTGAAGAACTTGATGAGCTTAATCGCAAAATCATGCAATTGGAAATTGAGCGTGAAGCCATGCGGAGAGAAAAAAATAAAGACAAGGAAGTAATCCTTACAAAAGAGATTGCTGAACTTACCAGTGAGCGAAACACGTTGAAGGCTCAATGGGAAAACGAAAAAGCAATAGTCCAAAGTCTCCGACAGGAAAAAGAAACTATTGATAAGTTAAAGTTTGAAGCGGAGCAAGCCGAAAAAGCCGGTGACTACGGGAAAGTTGCTGAAATCCGAT
Source organism: Cyclobacteriaceae bacterium (assembly GCA_016787755.1). Lineage (GTDB taxonomy): Bacteria > Bacteroidota > Bacteroidia > Cytophagales > Cyclobacteriaceae > ELB16-189. The sequence continues at coordinate 372,323 of JAEUUA010000018.1, forward strand.
ATGGAAAAATTACCGAAGCCGAGAAAAGGCTTAGCGAGTCGCAACTCAAAATGAAAGAGATGCAAGGAGGCCATTCTTTACTTAAAGAAGTGGTAGACAGTGAAGACATCGCTGAGGTGGTGGCAAAATGGACAGGCATACCAGTTTCCAGAATGTTGCAAAGCGAACGCGAAAAGTTGTTGAACCTGGAGGAAGAATTAGGCAAACGAGTAGCGGGTCAGGAAGAAGCGATTCGTGCATTGAGTGATGCGGTGCGTAGAAGCCGAGCCGGTTTACAAGATCCAAAACGCCCTATTGGTTCCTTTATATTTATGGGAACCACGGGAGTGGGTAAAACAGAATTATCAAAAGCACTCGCTGATTACCTTTTCAATGATGATAATGCCATGGTGCGTATTGATATGAGTGAGTATCAGGAACGGCACAGTGTAAGTCGGTTGATTGGTGCACCTCCCGGATATGTGGGGTATGATGAAGGGGGACAATTAACGGAAGCCGTAAGACGCAAACCGTACTCTGTAATTCTATTGGATGAGATTGAGAAGGCGCATCCGGACGTCTTTAACATCTTGTTACAGGTATTAGATGAAGGCCGTTTAACTGATAATAAAGGTCGGGTGGCTAATTTCAAAAACACGATCATTATTATGACTACCAATATTGGTTCTCATATCATTCAGGAAAATTTTGAAAAAATAACAGATGAAAATTACTTTGAGGTTATAGAAGCCACCAAAGAAGATGTTTTGGCTTTACTTAAAAAGTCTGTGAGACCAGAATTTATCAACCGGATTGATGAAATCATCATGTTCCGCCCATTAACTAAAGCGGATATTAGAAAAATTGTAGAAATACAATTTAAGCGGATCCAAATACGTTTAGAGGAGAGTGGGGTAAAACTGGATATCTCTGAAAGTGCGCTAGATCGACTTGGTAAATTAGGATTCGACCCGCAATATGGTGCAAGACCGCTAAAGCGGGTAATTCAGCGGGAAATTCTAAATGAACTTTCTAAACAAATATTATCCGGAAAAGTGAACAAGGACTCGGTAATTTTTGTTGATCTAGTAGACGAGGTTGAATTTAAGTTTATCAACCTGGACGAATTAGAAACTGTAGAATAACGACATTAAAGATAGTGAGGTCCCGGGTTCTCCGGGTAAGTGTGAGGGGTTTGGTTTTTGGGGTTAGAGCGGGCTGAGGGGCCCGCTCTTCTTTTATTCAGTAATTCGATATTGTTTTTTCAAGGCTTCTCTTCCTTTGCCATCCATCATAATCACGAGTTGATCTCCCATTTCAATCTTCACGCTGCTTTCCGGATTCTTTAACAGTTTCTTGCCCTTTCCCATTTTTACAATCCCGATCAAAATCACATTGCAATTCTTCTTTAAATCAAAAAAAGCCTTTTCATAAAATGTATCGACAAAGGCATTGTTCGGTTCGATTTTAACTTGCTTGATGTCATACTCATGATCATGATGCGCATAGGCCAAAATTTCTTCACTAAACAACGCAACATCGGGTTCAAAAATATAGCTCGCCATTAGCTTGGCCGAAATTTCATTTTTACAAATTGTATAGGTAACACCCGCATTTTGAAAAGTGTTTTTAAGGTTTCCATTATCCAGTGTTACCACGTAATTAAGGTCAGCATAATGTTTTTTTAGATTGATTACATAAACTAATTTTTCAGTGTCATCATTCAAATTGACAAATACAATAGAGGCAAGTTTAATATTAGCTTTCTCCAGCATATCAAAATTGGCATAATCTGAATAGAGTGTGAAAATATTATCCGAATCGTAATACTCCCGAATAGTATCAATGGATGATCGTTCATTTGTAATCACAGCCACCTGTTTTCCTGCGGCTACCAGATGGCCAATTACCGATCGGCCAAAATCATTCCACCCGATAATCACCACATGATTCTTGAAGTCTGTGCCATTAAGCCCTAACTCCCGTTGTTCTTTTAGTGTACTCATAAAGTTTGCAATCTGACTAATAATTAAACCATAAACACCTAAACTGGATAGCATGACTATAAAACCGATTGTACGCCCCCAATAAGTAATGGGGATCACATCTCCATAACCAACGGTCGTAATCGTTGCTACTACATACCACAAGGCATCTTGCCAGGTTGGCATTTTAGTGCCTGCTGCATCAGACTCAATTGAATGTAGTAGTAGAATAATTGTCCCAAAGAAAATTGAAACACCAAGAAGAGAATAAAGAAGTTTTTTGTAGTCGGGCTTTTTCACAGCTTATAAAGCATACATATTTAAGCTAAAAATATCAAAAGTAAAAGTAGGCCGCAATCGACTAGCGTACTGCGCAACTTGTCAATGCTTGTGTTACCTGCCCCACCTCAACTATGCCATTTTTTATATCCCAGGAGTTATAGATAAATGTAGCGATCTCTGCAATTTCAAGCTCCGTAAGCGAAGGATTACTTTTCATAGGCTGGTTGTACATAGTCCCATTCACCCATAGTTCACCGCTTCGTCCAAACTTTATAAGGCATACTACCTCCTCAAAATTTTGTTCCATAAAATCAGATTTGTTTAAAGGAGGATAAACCCTTCCTAAACCAGAGCCATCGGGCTGATGACAATTGGCACAATAATTTTTATAAAGCTCTCCACCCTGAACGTAATACTGCTGATATTTGACAGAATCAGGATAAGAACTATTATTTCCTGAGGTGCAAGTCGTCAATGCAATGCCTAAAAGGATAACAAAAAAAATAAAATACCTAGCTGCGGTTATTTTCACCATCATTTTTCTAACCGGAGTTTTTTAATGTCTCCTATCAATCGGTTAACCTCTTCCTCTTTCGTGCCATCATACTTTCCGCGAATGCGTTGCTTCTTATCTATCAACAGAAAAGCGCCACTATGAATAAACCCATCGGGTTCGGCTTTGTCTTCCATGGCGGTGGCGAAATAACTTGTTTGAGCAATTTTATAAATAGAATCTTTAACACCGGTTACAAAATGCCAGCGTGAACTTTTCACACCGAGACGTGCCGCAAAGTCATGCAACAAGGCAATCGTGTCATATTCCGGATCAATCGTGTGCGACAGTAGTTTAACATCGGGCATATCCGCAGTTGCTTTATACACACGCAGCATTTGCGTTTTCATAATGGGGCAAATAGAACGACAGGTAGTAAAGAAAAAATCGGCTACATAGATATCGCCATCAAAGGTTGCATTGGTAACCCTACTGCTATCCTGATCAACAAATGCAAATGGTGCAATGGTATGATAGATTGTATCGGTGCCCACCACTTCACGTTCACCAAATATTGGAAGTCTTGTTTCTTTTACCTGACAGGAACCCAGGAGTAGAACGCTACTTGCAATTAGCACCAGATACTGGATACCAGAGGCGAGAGGCTTGAGATTGGAGATTGGGGTTCTGTGATTGGTGAACAAACTCAGCTTTGGAATTCTAAGCATCCAAAAACCAGTATTCAGCCGGCTAACACAATTCAATTTCATCTCCTTCACGTACTTCATCATAATCAATGGGTAATAAATTTTGTCCAAATAGTATTTTATTCTCTTTCTTTCTAAAGGTAGCCAAAGTAACCAGTGGTTCTTTGCCTTTTATCCCAGTGTCAGGATCTACAGTTGTCAACACGCACCGTGCACATAGCTTTACAGCTGCAAATCTATTTTTCCCAATTTTAAAATTTTTCCAATCATCCTCTTCAAAAGGTGCTCCACCTGCAAATACAAAGTTAGGACGAAATCGTTTCATAGGAATGGGAACTTCTAATCGGTTATTCAAATCATCCAATGAACTTTGTCCTATAATCAAGCAGGGATACCCATCGGCTAAAGATACCTGTTCATTCGCGCCAGCGTACCGAGGATCAACATCTCTTAGATTGCTTTCAGGAAAATAAATCAGTTTACACGTGATTTTTAATTCTTGAGAAAACCAATTGCTATAAACAGGATCTACCTCCCTTGCATCAACTTTGTCATCCCAAATTTGCACCGACAACGGCTTACCCCCATTTGGTTTTAGTTCAATAGTAAGGTTTCGCTTGGAAGTTTTTGACTCGATGGTCATTTGATCGTTTGCAATAGACACGCTAAAAAGTGCCATGTGCGGATGTTCCCGTTGAGTGAAAAATCTTCCTCCTTCATCAACAAGCATAAACCTTCTATCGTGCTCAAGTCCCTTTTGTTTAACAGTTGCCTGTTGTACTCGTATTCCGGCTAACGACTTGATCGGATAGATCCAAATCTCGGTAAGGGTTAACTTGGCCATGAACTTTTCTTGCTAATTTTTTGCTAACTTAATACTGAATTATAAGAAATGAGTAATACTTCTTCACTTTGGTACTTCGAAAGCGTAAATCTCTATAAAATACTTTGTCCTCACCGAACAAAGGCTATGTCCGAGAAGCATGCATTTGATCTCTATAAAAAAGATGATTTTATTTATTTTCCTGAGGAAACGGCCACACATATCTATATGATTGTTTCTGGCCGGGTTCGCCTGGGTCATTACCAAGAGGATGGCAAAGAAACAATAACTGCAATTTTATCCACGGGAGAAATATTTGGTGAACTGGCTATGGCAGGCGAAGAAACCCGAAAAGACTTTGCGCAAGCCATGGATTCGGACACAACCATATGCCCGCTTGGCATTGAAGAACTCAAGGACCTTATGAAAGAAGATCGGGAATTGAGTTTCAAAATTCTTAAGCTAATTGGGCTTCGGCTAATGAAGCTAGAGCGCAAACTGGAGTTGCTGGTGTTTAAAGACGCCCGAACCCGGGTTGTAGAATTCTTGAAAGACACCGCATCATGGAAAGGAAAAAGAGTAGGCTTCGAAACGATGATCCCAACGCGGCTTACTCATAAAGATATAGCTGCTCTTACCGGCACTTCGCGCCAAACCGTTACTACCATTCTTAATGATCTGAAAGAAAAAAACCTGATCAATTTTGATCGAAAAAAAATCTTAATCCGTGATCTGGATAGTTTAAAATAACTATTGATCTTTTTCCGGTAATCTCCCTAGTATTGATTCCATCATCTCCGTTTGTATTCGCTGGATTTCAAGTAACCTTTTATTTTGATGAATTAAGAGATGATCCATTTTTTTGTGAAGTAGTTGAATTTCCAATTCAGCTTTTAAATTGATTTTATAATCATGTTCTGACCGGGCTCGATCTTTAGTTTCCTGACGGTTTTGGCTCATCATAATAATAGGAGCCTGAATGGCAGCCAAACAGGATAGAATAAGATTGAGCAGAATAAATGGGTAAGGATCAAAACTTCTATTACTTAACCACCAAATATTGGCTACTATCCAAACGAGGATAAACCCGAAGAAGGAAATAATAAATGTCCAGCTTCCGCCAAACTCAGCAATACGGTCGGAAATTCTATCGCCAACGCTAAGTGTATCCTCAATGGCCAGTTCAACTTGCTCCGAAAGAATTTTGTTTTCGGAAATGCTTGTAATTACCTCTTTCTCCAATTCATCCAACTCCCCAAATTCACTGGCCAACATTTGATTTAAATATTCCTTTTTAATGCGCAATAATTGATCATCTCCTAAATAACCGTGATCAGGTACATTTGGATAGCGTTCCCGCAAATAAAACAGCATATTTCTATCCAACGCAGATAGTGGGGTGGCTTTCTCAAGAGAATATTCCTTACCGGAAATCACACAATTCACCTTTTCACTCATACCCTGGATTTAGAAGCAAGGTAAGTTAAATCCTAAATTAACTGGTCAGAACACTGCATTCAGAATTTCTTTAGAATTAAACCGTTTGTTTGTAACGATGAATTCTACCCGCTTTCCCTTCAAATCAAACCGATTTGATCTTCTTTTATTATTAACCTTATTAGCGACCGGGATTTCCTTTCTTACCCGAATTGCCCTGCTAATCAAATCAAGTTCAATTGCCGAACTATCAGCACTTCAGATGGCAGGTGCGTTTGCTTTAGGGATGTTGTTTGATCTTGTGGAAGCTAGTTATTTAATTATTCCGCTATTACTTTATATCTGGCTACTTCCCGAAACGATTTTTCAAAGAAAATGGCATGTGTCTCTTTTGTATGCGTTCTACTTTGTCCAAACTTTTCTTCTTTTATTCAATGCTGTATCCGAATGGCTCTTTTGGGATGAGTTTACCACCCGGTTTAATTTCATTGCAGTAGATTACTTGGTTTACACCACAGAAGTTATCGGCAATATTCAACAATCATATCCAATTATCTGGATAATTCTCATACTTATTATCATTTCAGGTGGCGCTCTTTTTGTACTAAAACCTTTCATTAATCAAAGTAAACTACACCCCATTCGGTTTAAGACCCGATCATTGTGGACAGCCATGGTATTCGTTTTTCCTGTTTTAAGTTTTGCCTTTATCAATACCACACTTCATGATTTCAGTTCAAACACAATTGCTAATGAGCTTGCCGGCAATGGACTTTATGAGCTATTTGCAGCCTACAGAAACAACGAATTAAACTATGCCCAGTTTTATCCACATCTTTCAGATCAGGAAGCCAATGAAAATATCACTACCCTCCTGCAGCCTCATCTCATTGCCAGCGAAGAATTCTCACTGGCGCGGAATATCACCAGCAATAAGCCTGAACAAAAACTGAATGTCGTTCTTATAAGCATTGAAAGTTTCAGTGCTGAGTTTATGGGCATTTTTGGAAACAAAGGGGGTAACACCCCCTTTCTTGATTCCTTGGCGCAGCATAGTTTAAGCTTCACAAATTTATATGCCACGGGAACCCGCACCGTTCGAGGCCTTGAAGCACTGTCATTGGCTATTCCACCTACACCGGGGCAATCCATTGTGCGAAGACCACACAATGAAGATCTCTTTACCTTAGCAACTGTTTTCAACAAAAAAGGATATAAAAGCAAATACATTTATGGCGGTTACAGCTACTTTGATAATATGGGAAATTTCTTCGGAAGCAACGGCTACGAAGTGGTTGACCGAAGTTCACTAGCCGACACTGAAATTGATTATGAAAACATTTGGGGGGTAGCCGATGAGAATCTCTTTACACTTGCCTTGCGGGAAATAGATAAGACCGTTTCTGGCAACCAACCCTCGTTTACACACATAATGACTACATCAAATCATCGGCCCTTTACATATCCAGATGGAAGAATTGATATACCCTCGCATACTAATCGGGAAGGCGCTGTAAAATATACGGACTATGCTATTGGTAAGTTTATCAAAGAGGCCCGTAAAACAGATTGGTTTTCAAATACATTGTTCATCATTACAGCCGATCATTGCGCCTCGAGTGCTGGCACAACAGATTTGCCCATCAACAAATATAAAATTCCTATGCTAATCTTTTCACCTACACACATTGGTTCGGGTATTCAAAGCAGGCTTATGAGTCAGATTGATATTGCTCCAACCTTGTTGGGTATGCTCAACATATCGTATGAAACTAAATTCTTTGGATATGATCTCAATACTTTACCAAGTGGCAAAGAACGGGTGTTCATAAGCACCTATCAGTTACTTGGTTACTTAAAAAACGATAGTCTTGTTGTAATGGCTCCTAAAAAACAACCCGAAGTGTTCCTGGTTGATAAAGATCATAAGTTAAAATCTGAAGTTGTAGGACATCAGGTAAAACTACCCATTGTGAATGAAGCTATTACATGGTATCAGTCAGCTAGTTTTGCCTTTAAGCACAATCAAATGCACAACTGATTTATTAAAATCGTTACTTTTCTGGCACAATCATGAAGATACTAATTATTGAAGATGAGCGAGAACTTGCCAAGAGCATGATGATTTATTTGCGGCAGGAAAGTTATGTGTGCGAAATGGCCTACACAGCTCAGGAAGCACTTGAAAAAATTCTGCTTCATGAATATGATTGCATCTTACTGGACATAACCTTGCCTGATGGCAATGGGTTGGAAATTTTAGATCGACTTAAGAAAGAGGATAAATCAGAAGGTGTTATTATAATCTCGGCAAAAAATTCATTGGACGATAAAATACAAGGTCTTAATCTTGGTGCCGATGATTATCTGGCAAAGCCTTTCCATTTATCGGAAATGGGTGCACGAATCTCAGCAATTATCAGGCGAAAGCGCTTTGATGGAAATAATACGATTTCATTTGATGACTTAACCATTGATCTAATTGGAAAAGTGACAACGGTGAAAAATAAGTTAGTTGATCTTACCCGCAAAGAATATGATCTATTACTTTTTTTAATTTCAAACAAAAACCGCGTAGTTTCAAAGAACGCGATTGCTGAACATCTCTCAGGAGATGCCGCTGATGTGTTTGATAATTTTGATTTCATATACGCCCACATGAAAAACTTAAAAAAGAAACTCTGCGAAGCAGGCTCACAAGATTCAATAAAGACCGTGTACGGGCTTGGATATAAATTTGAAGCATGAGATTACTGAGGCGTACTGTTAGAAATTTCATTGTATATGCTGCACTTCTTTTATTTGTGTGTACACCTTTATATTATCTCGCCATTCAACAACTCTTTGTAGAAGAAATGGAGGAAGAACTTCTCCATCATAAAGAAAATTTTGAAAAAATTGTCCCGAAAATAACTACAGAAAATGATCTTCACCTTTATGAAAGTATAAATGAGGAGTTCCGGTTAAAAGAAGCAACCCGATGGCCAATTGCTGATTCGATTTTCACAATCGAGCTTTATGATTCTCTTGAACAGGAAGTAATTCCTTTCAGAGTACTGCGAACCGGTATTACCCTACAAAATAGAAATTATGAAGTAATCATCAGCGAGTCGGTTGTTGGTAGCCAAGATTTAATAAAAGCCATTGTAGCTATACAAGCCAGCCTGCTATTTCTTCTCCTGTTGGGATTCATACTTATTAACCGGAATCTTTCAAAGGTGATATGGAAACCATTCTATACAATTCTTGAAAAACTAAAGCAATATCAAATTGATAAAGACTTATCAATCAGCCTCCCAAAATCTAATATAACTGAATTTGAAGATTTACGAATCGCGATTGAGCAGCTACTTATTAAAAATAGAGAAGCCTATGTGAGTCAGAAAGAGTTTACAGAAAACGCATCGCATGAATTACAAACACCGCTTGCGGTTTTCCGTTCAAAACTTGAATTATTAATGCAATCTGAAAATATTACGAGTGAACAAGCAGAGTTAATAAGTGATTTGCTAACTGCTACTGATCGGATTGCACGGTTAAATAAAAATCTGCTTCTTCTTTCTAAAATTGAGAACAATCAGTTTCCTTCAAAACAAAAACTACTGATAAGTAAGGCTGTTGAAAAAACAATCGAACTTTATCAGGGAACTATTTCTGAACGAAAGATAAAAGTTTCTTTGTCGGTCGATAATGAGGGGGTTGTCGCGGCTAATCCTACCCTACTGGAAATTTTATTAAGCAATCTTATTTCCAATTCCCTAAAATATTCTCCTGAACATAGTGAGGTTTCGATAAGTATAGATAATAAATCACTACACCTAATCAACCCGGGCGAACCCTTTAAGAATCCAGAAAAAATCTTTCAACGCTTTAATCGCGAGTCAAGAGTTGTTCAGGGGCATGGACTTGGGCTAGCCATTGTAAAAGAAATTTGTGATGCGGAAGGATTTGAAATTGTATACTCTTTCAATTCAGCGCACTCTTTCCAAGTACAATTTTGATGGCAGTCAAGTTAAATTGAGGGAGTCATCCCAAATCTTATGAGTTACGGGCAAAGAACTAACCAGTACCTGCAGTGCTATATTGAGGTAATGATCTGTATGCTGGCCTTGATCCATGCAGGACATGAGTTTTAAAAATTAATGACCTATTCGATTATCCTTCCACTGTTAGTTTTCTTTAAATATTCAACCTCTCATGTTAATTCAGAATGAATTCAGAATCACTTTTCTATTTCACATAGAAGAAATAATTTAATCCCCCTTCCGTTAGATAATCGCATGTTAAACTCATTAAAAGATCAGTATTTTACCTTCCTAGCCAAATAAATATGAAGAAAATTTTTGGCTTTCTCTTTCTCGCAGGAATCGTTGGTATGGTAGCATTCTATATGCTCTATATGCTCTATATGCTCTATAACAAACCACACCGGAATCCTGCAGACGAGACATCAATCCAAATCACCTCAAAAGACCTGTTCGATAAGTTTAATGCCGATGAAATGAGCGCAAATGCATTATTTCTAGACAACGTATTGGAAGTAAAAGGGAAGGTTTTAGAGGTAACTGCCAATCAAGATCAAATGACTGTGATCGTATTGGAAACTAACGATCCAATATTTGGTATTCGATGCTCGATGAGTTCAACTACTGAAATTAGTCCATCTGATTTGGTAATCGTACAAGGGATATGTACAGGTTACTTGTCCGATGTAATTATTACAAATGCTTTTTTAAAAGAAAAAATTGAATGAATAAGCAAAAGCAGTCACTTATTACTAATAATCAATTAATATCGCTAGGGTTTCTGGTGAGTTCTTTCTTTATTATCCATTCATGCGTTCATGATCCATTGCTAGATCCCTACTCACTCAACGAAGGCGAGTTTAACACACCAGGGTGTGTATACAGTGGCGAGGTGTGCTTTGAAAGTAGTGTGCTTCCAATTTTTATTTCCTCCTGTACACAAAGCAAATGTCATGATGCTGCAACTCATGAAGGAGGTTTTGTATTAACGAACTATACAAATATTGTTAGAAAAGGGATTGTGCCAGGAAATGCGAATGAGAGTAAATTATATAAAGTATTGTTTGGGTCTGGAGAAGATCGAATGCCCCCTGATGGATCGTTAACCCAAGCCCAAAAAGATTCTATAAAGGCATGGATCAATCAGGGCGCAAAAAATACTGTGAACTGCAATTGTTCTTGTGACCCCAATCAATTCACTTACACAGTAACAATTAAACCACTGCTCGCCACTCAATGCGTAGGATGTCATAAGCCTGGTTCGCTAAGCGGAAATGTTGATCTCTCTACGTACACATTTGTGAATACCCAGGTTGCAAATGGCAAATTGCTAGGTACGGTCAGCCATTCGGCAGGCTTTACATCAATGCCACCCGGATCAAAACTTAGTAACTGTCAAATCCGGCAAATAACAAATTGGATAAATGCAGGAGCTATTAATAACTAAGAATAATGAAACGGAATAATTATATATTATTGATACTAGGACTTTCATTTTTTGGGTGTTACTACGATAAGGTGGAAGTGCTATACCCTGGCTCAACACACTGCACCGAAATTACAACTTCCTTTTTTAGTGTAAATGTATTACCTCTTTTAAATTCACGTTGCAATAGTTGCCACGGAGGCTCATCTCCTTCGGGTGGAATTGCGCTGGATACCTATGATAATGTATTAACATATGTAAACAAGGGTAGCCTGATGGGAAGCATCAACTTCCAATCCGGTTATTCACCAATGCCTAAAAACTCCGGAAAAATGTCCGCTTGTGAGATCAGAAAAATTCAATCCTGGATAGACGCGGGAGCATTAAATAATTAATAGTAATTTTTATTATTATGAAACGTATAATTCTAATTCTCATTTTGGGTTGCTTAATAACTGTTGGTTTTTCCCAAACGTTACAAATGACCCGTAGCGGACAAATATCTTTTTTTTCCAAAACTCCTATGGAGAATATCGAAGCCGTTAATAATGAGGTAACAAGTCTATTAGATATGGGTAAAGGTGAAATTGTTTTTGCTGTTTTGATTAAGGGTTTTCATTTTGATCGTGCGCTTATGGAAGAGCACTTCAATGAAAATTATATGGAGTCAACCAAGTTCCCTAAAGCTACATTTCAGGGGAAGATCACAAATACCTCAAAAATTGATTTTACAAAAGATGGCACCTATGAAGCCTTAGTGGAAGGTGACCTGACTATTCATGGAGTAAAACAAAGACAGACAGCAGCAGGAACCATTACTATTAAAGCCGGTAAAATAGCTGCCACTTCTACATTCATTGTCAAACTCGCAGATTACCATGTTGAAATTCCATCGCTTGTAGTAGAAAAAATTTCTAAGACAGTTGAAATCAAGGTAAGCTGTCAATACGAACCAAAATCTTAATATGTTACGCGCCTACCTCATTTCGTTCTTAACACTCCTTTCATCTTCTGTTTTTTCTCAGGATGATCTGATGAAAATGCTGGAAGATGAAACAGTAACCTTAAGAAAAAAGGACTATACAACTGCTACCTTTAAAACTACGCGACTCATCAATGGGCATTCGATAGAAAACGTTGCACCGGGTGTGCTGGATTTTAGAATCTCTCATCGATTTGGGTTTTTGAGTGGCGGAGCCTACGAATTATTTGGATTGGATAATGCTACCATGAGGATGGCCTTTGATTATGGCTTGTCAAAACGCTGGATGATTGGTGTTGGACGAAGCACGTATCAAAAGCAGTTTGACGGATTTACTAAGTTTAAATTTTTACGTCAATCCAATAAAATGCCCATTACGATGAGTGCAGTTGGTGGAGTAATGTACAAGTCATTAAAATTTGATAATCCTGATCGGGTAAATTTTTTAACATCAAAACTATACTATTCTGGCCAAATCTTGCTGGGGAGAAAATTCAGTGAAAGTTTCTCTCTTCAATTTATGCCTACGGTTATACATTATAATCTTGTTGAAGGCGTCAATGATCCCAATGATGTTTTTTCAATTGGAGCTGGTAGCAGAATGAAGTTAAGCAAACGCGTTAGTATAAATATTGAATACTATTACCAACTCCCGAACTTTAAATTGCCCGGAACAACTAACTCACTATCTGTTGGTTTTGATATTGAAACCGGTGGCCATGTGTTTCAGTTATATGTTACCAACTCCTCTGGTATGACTGAACGATCCTTTATAGCAGAAACAACCGGAGATTTCTTTAAAGGTGACATTCGATTTGGATTCACGATATCACGTGTTTTTACAATCGTAAAACCAAATCTAAATACCGCGGGCGGGTAAATCCTTCTCTTCATCTATGTCTGTAAGGCATGGCAATTGACCAAAGGTTATGTTGAGTCCTTCAAAATCTTTAACTGTATTTTTATAAACGGTGTTATTACCCCAAACTTTATTACTAAAAAGTTCGGTGTGCAATTGTTTCATTCCCAACAGATAATAGCCACCATCAAGGGCCGGGCCTATCACCGCATCATGGGTAATTAATTTATTGAATGACTCATTCAATATTTCACCTGTTAACTCCAGACAATCCGTGCCAATGATACAAACACGCTGGTACCCTTTTTGAAAAGCACAATCAAATGCTAAATGCATTCTATCACCAAGTGTATCTCCTACCTGGCGATCCTTAAGGAATAGGTCATTCGGCCAGTTGTCCTCCGTATCTACAAAGTCTGAATACCAAACCACACGATCACAATTAACTTCAGAAGCAATAGATCGCGTGTGAGCAGCTAACTTTAAATAAATTGCCAATGCGCGTCCATCTCCCACGGTCGCGGCCAGTCTTGTTTTCACTTTTCCAAGTTCCGGATTTCGATAAAAGATAATTAGCAGATCAGGCTTCATAATTTGTCAACGTATGTCTTCGCGAAATAATCTCAAAAACAAAATATCCAATAACTACGATGTACTCAAAAGCAGTAAGCCACAAATTCTCGATGAAGCCAGTGGCTGTATAGCCCACATAGGTTAAGAAAATTAGGCCTGTCCATACTATAGGAAACCGATAGGAAGTGAATACAGAAAGCGCCAGTAATGTTGTAATATACCAGGGATGGAGGATTGTGACAAAGAGAAAGTAAATTGCCAAAATCCACATCCAATCGTTCATCAGTATTTTGATTGAATCCATCATGTTATCGAAACTCCATGCTAATCCTTTTCGAAAGGAAAAAATCAAAATCAAGATTGCAGCAATCAATCCCAACTTCCAACCGGTTGTTTGAATGGTGTTGTATCCATACTGCCAAAATCCATATTCGCGAATCAGATAGTATAAACTCGCATTGAATTCAAATTTGTTGAAATACAAGCTCACACTGTTCATCATCGATTGAAAAGCAGATTGATCATACATAGGGAAAAATATCAATACACCCGATAGAATTACGATCGCTCCATATTGAATAGATCGCTTGACGCCAAGTGAACGCAGTAAACTTGGAATAAAAATCAGCGGCAACAGTTTTGTACCCACCGCAAGGGTAATATTCATTGCTGACACAATCCATTTATTAATAATCATCAGATAGACAGCCATGAGAAGGAAGAAAATTATCAATCCCTCAAAATGCAAATTTCCAACAAGCTCAATAATAACAAGAGGGTTAAGCGCATAAATCAAAATATTCTTAGCCGGTAAAGAAAATCGCCTCAATACTCTATGAATTAAAACTAAAGTACCTGCTTCTGCTAAAAGTAAAACGACACGCATCACGATTACACTTCCTAAAACAGAGTTGGGAGAAATTTTTACTGAAAATAAAAATATGAACTGTGCAACAGGCGGATAAACCGTAAAATAAGCGGAACTGTTCAAGTGAGTAAAAAGATCATGATTAATCCCCGCAATATTTTGTTGTAAATAGATTGATGGCAATTCAGTAAACGGATGATAGCCCGCACTCCATAATCTTCCGTCCCAAATGAACCGATAAAAATCATCGGAGAGTGATGGCAGTGAAAACATAAAAATAATCCTGAAAAGAAATCCTGCTATTACCCAAAATAAAATTTGGGGTTTATCTTGTTTGATGACCCATATGTAAATCCAAAACAAAATCACATAAAGAGAAATTAAATAAGTTGTTTCATGTCGCTGAATAACATAACTAATCAATCCATACCCGATTGCTGCAAAAAGAATTAACGCATAGTATATAGGCTTTTGCCTATCCATGTAAGGATGCTTTAAGCGAATAATAAAACACGCTTCCGAAGCCAAGGGCTAACATCCCATGAAAGAAAATCAATCCTGCATCGTTGAGCCAAATGCCTACTACAATTCCAAAGATAAAATAAATACAAAGCAACGCCTCTAATAAAACATTGAAGGTAATCCGCGACTTCACATAACTATTTCCGAGCCATGAGTCGTGCTTATTTGTTACATTAAATTTTGGAGTTCGGATAAACGGAGTCTTACGCCCAACTAATCCTTCAAACACTGCTAATCCATTATGCAGCGACAGTCCCATTGATACGATCAGGAACCTCGGGTACAACGACCAGAAAGTTTTCGCTGGAGAGTCTGCATAAAATTGTTTAGTGGCAATCCAATAAAATAAGGTAATAGAAAAAAATCCAATCAAAAATATAATTCCCACTCTGAACAGCCAGCCCATTTCCGGGTGCGTACTCTTAATCCATAACATAGGAATACTGAGTACAGAGGCAATCAGTAAAAACACAAAGACAGAGCTATTGAACAAGTGGAAAAATGCGTGGATTTTGTTCTTAATGGGCAGGTTGCTCATTAATACGTTGCCAAAATTTTTGCGTGCTGTTTCTGCTGCACCTTTGTTCCAACGATATTGTTGCGATTTAATAGCCGACATAATCACCGGAAGTTCACCCGGAGTAGCTACGTCCTCCAGATACTTAAATTCCCAGCCTTTCAATTGCGCCCGATAACTTAAATCAAGATCTTCGGTTAGCGTATCTGCACTCCAGCCGCCCGCATCTTCAATACAAGCCTTTCGCCACACGCCACAGGTGCCGTTAAAATTAATAAAACTACCCGATGCCTTTCGTGCACTTTGTTCAATAGAGAAATGTGCGTCCAACCCAAATGCTTGAAGTTGAGTAAGCAATGAGTAGTTCTTATTAATATGACCCCAGCGAGTTTGTACTACGCCTACTTTATCATTCGAAAAATGGGGCAATGTTTTAAGTAAGAACTCGGGTTCAGGTATAAAATCTGAATCAAAAATAGCGATGAATTCGCCTTTTGCTTTTTGTAATCCCGCAGCCAGTGCGCCTGCTTTAAAATCCTTTCTGTCTATTCGATGAATTCGCCCTATATCAAGTCCGGTTGTACGCAAAGTCTTGATTTTACTTTCAATAAGTTCGATGGTTTCGTCAGTAGAATCGTCCAACACTTGAATCTCCAGTTTATCTTTCGGATAGTCAAATCTACTAACAGCTGACAACAAACGTTCAATCACGTATTTTTCATTGAACACCGGCAACTGAACTGTTACCATGGGGTAGGCTCGAAGTTTTTGCGGCTCAACATTTTTACTTTTCTTATTTCGTACATACACCCAGGTAAGGTGTAATTGCCCAAGACTAAACAAGAAAATGTAAAACAGAGAAAGACTGTATAGTATTGTGATAAATAGGATCATTTTTTAACCTGCATTTGGCTTCTGCACACTTATAAATATTTAAAGATAATAGTCAATATCTTGTAGCCGGCTGATAATGTTCCTTTCACGGTTCCGCTGATTTTAGAAAAACCAATTCTTTTGCGATAACGAACAGGCACCTCAGTACATCGAAAACCATTTTTTGCAGCTTTCAGTTGCATCTCTACTGTCCACCCGTAGGTTTTATCCTGCATGGCAATTTTTATCAATGTGCTAAAGCGGATAGCCCTGAAAGGTCCGAGATCTGTAAATTTTACTCCATAAAACAATTTTAACAGTCGTGTGGCGAGCCAATTACCAAATATTTGTTGTGGAGTCATCGATCCCTTTTCCTTTACTCCCAACGCACGCGATCCTATGACCAGATCAGCGATACCTTCTTCTATTGGGTTAAGTAATAAAGCTATCTCTTCTGGATAGTCTGAGTAGTCAGCATCTAAGAAAATAATAACCTCTGGCAGTGGGTGAAGTTGCCTAGCATACTCTATTCCCTTTAAACAGGCGCGACCATATCCTGCAATGGGTTCTCTCAAAACTGTCGCACCGGCTTCTCTCGCTATTTGTTCTGTATTATCAGTTGAAGCATTGTTTACCACTATTATCTCTGAAACCATGTTTTTGGGGACTTCACGAATCACTCTACCAATTGCATTCTCTTCATTGAAGGCGGGAATAATTACAACTGACCTAAGTGATCTCAAAGACATGCATTTAAAAGTCGAAAATAGTTTAAAAAAATGGTACTGCTCAGTTTATTAATAATCGGTACCTATACCTCGACTGCCGGTTAAATTAAATCACCAAACTGCAATTTGAGTATAGTCCTTCGAAAACTGAACGATTTGTCTTGACAAAGACATTACTCACTTCTTACTACGAATGTGAAAATTATTTCAAATTCCATACCTCTCATTCCATCTCTTGGTTTCAATACACTCTTATCCAACCAAAATATTATCAACTATTGAATTGGAATAGACAGATTAAGTTCTAAATTTTGTATTAATTACTTATTAATGCGCGTCAGGTATATTTCCAATCTCCTGTGTGTGTTTATCCTGAGTCTTGCATGCTTTTGCACAGCAGGCCAGACTAGAATGTTTTTTTCTGTTGGAACCAATGTAAATACCGAATTTACTGCGCGTCCAAATCTGAACCTTGGGGTTTTAAACAATTCAATTTCAACAGGATCTTATACTGCTGAATACAATTGGGGGAAATATCTTCGCTTTGACTTTACGGTTGAAAAAAGATTTTTTGGGCCGTACTATTGGCTTACCGGATTAAAGATAAACCAAACAGGTTATGATTATAAAGAGTCAGTTTATACAAGTTCTCTTCGAAACATCAATGTGTCGATCCCACTTTTAGCGCGGATTAACTTGAGTAATGCAAATTCAGTTTACTTAGATATAGGGATTCTTCAAAATTACTTAGCACATGCCCAATTAAAAGAAAGCTTTCAACAATCTGTTGAAAATCAAAATATTAGTTCCCATCTGTCTCGATTATCCACATGCTTATATTTCGAATTAGGTATAGCTTTTGGTAGAATAGGCATACATATGTTTATTCAATCGAAAGCATTTGGGGCATCAACAGATTTTTCAAGCAGTTGGGGGCTTGATAGAAATAGATCTTTATTTCTTTTATATTATCAGAACTACTCCTTTAATAGCAATGGTATGTTGTTAACCTATCGCTTTCGTTAATGAGGAAGTTGACTCAATTTCTTGTTTTGGTTGCTAGCCTATCTTTGAAAAGCTTTGCTCAAAACAATGTGAGCAACCAGCCGCCCATTAACCTGAATCAGCAGATCTTGACAATCCTTGACCGAGGCGATAGTTCGATGCGAACCAATAATTTTTTACTCGCTGAAAAATATTTTATAGAGGCATGTCAATATACTGACACTCTCATTTTCTTAGTCTCCGGGCATAGAAGTTTGCATTATTCTTTTACTCGAAAGAAAATTCAACACTATGTACATGCATATGAAAAACTAGCGCAGCTCTATCAGATGGCTGGAAATCTTAAAAAATCTGATGAGCTTTTCACGAAAGCGATTAAACAAAAGCAGATTCTATTTAGTGAGCGAAGTGTGTATAGAATTTCTCCTTATCTGGGATTGGGTCAACTTTATTTTCAAGCCGAAGATTTTGATAAAGCATTGGTGTATTTCAATCAGGGTGGTCAATTACTTGACCGGGCTAGTACTACTAATTTTAATTACGATGTGCTTCGCTACCAACTTTACGGATTTCAATTCGAAACGTATCTCAAAAAAGGAAAAACTAATGAGGCGCTTCGTTTTCTTCACCGTTATTTTTATGCACTTAATACCATCCACCCTACAAACGAACAAATTGCCACAGCCTTTGAAATGAAGGCTCGATACTATCTGCAGACTGGAAATACAGTACAGACTGATTATTATCTTCATCGTGCAGAGAATTTTATTCCAAAAAATTATGTCACATTTTCCATTGCTGAAGTTCGATTTTTGAGAACCAAAAGTTTATACCATTGGTATCATCACCACTATGATTCTGCTTTATCCACATTTGAAAAGCTTCTTCATGTGTACAAAACAAATATTGAAAAGCATTTCTCCGCACTGAGCGAATACGAGCGTGAGCAATTTTATGTGACTTTAAAAAAGGATTTCGATTTGTTCAACTCGTTTGTGGCTGATTTCATGCACGCAGGGCGTGCTTCTCCTGCCATGATGACCTTACTGTATAATACTCAACTTTTTACCAAAGCGCTTTTACTAAACGAAATTACCAAATTGAAAAGAGTGATTGATGGAAGTCATGATCCGGAGCTAATGGCTAACGTGGTAACCTGGCAAAATTTAAAAGAGCAAGTAGCTAAGCTATATTACACTGATCGAAAAGCGTCTACTGCAATCAGTCAACTCGGAGAACAAATTAACACTATTGAAAAGGAAATAAACCAAAAAACAACCTTTTTAACTAAAATTGGAAAAGATGTTCAGTGGCAGCAAATCCAAAACCACCTAAAAGAAAAGGAAGCTGCCGTGGAAATTATTAGAACAAAAAAATTTTATATCGATTCTATTCAGCAAAAAGGAATTCAATTTTCAAATGAAGTTCAATACATAGCTCTATCTATTCAATCAAAAAGTTTAGCCCCTGATGGTTTTATTTTACCTGAGAGCGCTGGTCTGGAAACCAAATATATTTTTAACTACAGAAATTGTATCCTTCAACAACTTCCCGATACACTTTCGTACAACTTATATTGGAAACCGATTTTGAATCACCTTCCCCAGTGTAATACTTTTTTTCTTTCTTCGGATGGTGTTTATAATCAACTAAATCCAAACGTATTGCAAAATCCTGTTACCGGTAAATACGTACTAGATGAACTTACTGTTCTATCCGTCACTAATACAAAAGATATTTTGCAAAGTGCTGAAGGAACAACGATGCAAACGGCCAGTCTCTTTGGAAGGCCGGATTATTCAGGAAACATAACTTCAAAGTCTGAAAAACACATGGCAAACAATAGCCTGAGAGCGCTTGGTGATCGGGAGATGCTGAATTTTACCGATCAGGAGTTTATTGACCTGCCTGGAACAGAGACGGAAGTTGAATCAATAAAAGATATCTTAAACTCCAAGCAATGGCAGGTTCAAATATTCTTAAATGCAAATGCAACAGAGGATAATATTAAGACATTGCAATCACCCTCGGTTCTTCACATCGCCACCCACGGTTTTTTTTTAGAAGACGATGGTCGCCACATTAACTCGATGATACGCTCTGGAGTCTTGCTGAGTGGTATTAAAAATCGTTCCGGTCAAGAAGCACAAGATGGAATTCTTACCGCCTATGAGGCCACTAACCTTACTCTTGAAAATACAAATCTAGTGGTGCTTTCGGCCTGCGAAACTGGACTTGGAGAAATCAAAAATGGAGAAGGGGTTTATGGGCTTCAGCGAGGATTGAAAGTGGCTGGTGCAAAAAACCTATTGATGTCTTTTTGGAAAGTAGATGATCGGGCAACGGCAGATCTCATGATTAATTTTTATAAGAATTGGGTTAACGGACAACCTATTCACAACGCATTTAAAAAAGCACAATTGGAGTTAAGAAAGGAATATCAAAGTCCCTTTTATTGGGGAGCATTTATTTTGATCGGAAACTAACTTGCTTATGAAACATGTCATTAGTCTTCTTGCTTGCAGTCTTGCTTTTTCAGTTAATGGACAGATTAAAATAAATCTATCCATGCAAACCCCACCGATCAATGAAGCCGTTTTCAATGGAAAGTTTTTGAAAGCCTATCAATTGTACGAATATAGTAGTCAAAGAAATTTTATTTCACCCGGAATCGAATTGGATAATTTATTGCCTCGTGAAACAGCTGACCTTAAACTCCACTATTGTCTCGGCTTTTATTATGCTAACTCTGATTTTATTGGAGTTTATGGAAATTATAACCAGAACCAATTAGTCTCTGAAATTAAAACTAACGTGATTAACATTCCTCTTTTTGCAAGAGGATCTGTTAAAATAAGTGAATTGATCGACAACAACCGAATGGGCATTGAGCTTGGGGTGGTTACAACCGCTTGGATTAATTATGATTTAAATGAGATTGCATCAATTAAGTCTTTGGATGTGGATGGTAATGTGATTGGTGAAACCATCTATCAAGACCGGAGAAACCTGGTGGATGGATTTGGAGATAAACTTAATTGCAAGGCAGTTGGTGGTGCGTTTGTGTATGTCAACAGATTTTACTTGAGCTTCCGTATGGATATTATTTCAGTAGGCGATTTATATTCAAATCGTGCCGATAAAGCCTGGAATATTCCTTCAGAATATTCGTTTTACCAACTATCGCATAAAGAGGGTAGAATGAAACGAACCTATTCAAGCATTACCCTATCGTTTCGTTTATGGCGTTAAATTATTTAATCCATTATTTTAACATGATTGTTACCAATCAAAATAGGGGTTCCAAATCTCCCTGCTTCACCTTTCACTTCCAGGTTTAAAACGCCTCGCGGACAAACCGAGGAGCAAACCCCACAACCAACACAGGATGATCGTACAATATTTTGCCCCCGTTGCGCATACCAGCGTACGTCAATACCCATTTCGCAATAGGTTGAACAATTGCCACATGAAATGCATTGCCCACCATTGGTGGTAATTCTAAATCGCGACTTGAAGCGCTGCACAATTCCCAAGTAGGCTGCAAGCGGACACCCAAAGCGGCACCACGTTCTATTTCCCATCAACGGATAAAAACCTGTACCTACCACTCCGGCAAAACCTGCTCCTATAAAAGCACCGTATATTTCCCGGAGTTTATAGGTATCAAAAAATAAAAACCACGAAGCATCCGTGAAATATGTATAAAGCACTCCTCCCGTCATCACTACGGCAAAGACTAATACGGCATGAATCATCCAACGCTCCACCTTCCAAAACTTTAAAGTTTTATTGGATAGCTGCCGGTATGGATCACCAAGAGTTTCAGCCAAGCCACCACACCCACATACCCAGCTACAATACCAGCGCTTGCCAAAAAAATAAACCAACACCGGTACTGCGATAATGATTAGGGCGATACCCCACACCAACATAAAAATCCCTACTCCTCCATTGGCCAGTAACGTATCCAACCGATTGTCAAAAAAGAATGAGTAATCGAGTGGCCAAATATTTTTAAAATCGAAATAAGGTTGATTCAACCGAATTAGAATTTCAGGAATGAGAAACGCAAAAGCAGTTTGAAAAAACATCACAGAATACGTACGCAAGATTTGATACTTACTGTGACGGTAATGTATAATCATACGTACCCCCATCACCAAAATGCAGAGTGTATAGATAAATCCATATAAAAAAAATCGACTCGCTTCATTGCCGCTTATAAGTTCACTTACCGGGTCAACCATCAGTACCCAGTTAGTCATATACTCAGGATAGAAATAAAGAATTACATAAAAAGCTATTAGCCAGGTACCCGTAAGGATACCGAGCCATTGCACGTTCTTCATCACATTAAAAAAGATACCGTTATTTTTTATTCCAGAAGGTAATTGAAGCTTTGGGAAAATATACAAAAGGCTTCCGAGCACACTTAATCCAATTGTTACCAAGAGAAATAGAAGTGGATTACTCTTTACCGGTCCAAGAGCCGATGCTTTTGTTAGCGAATATTTTAAATCCCTCACTGCATATCGATCAAACCCAAACTGGCTTACAATGGCATATTCATTTAGCTTACCTGAAACAGAAAGAAGTTGAGTCTTTAGTTCTTCTGCTGAAGAAAACTGTTGACCAGCCAGCCAGCCTCCATAATCCTTAAACAACTTATTTTTTTGCTTTGTGATATTATGATCAACTGAGAATGTCAAATCAATTGCTGCTATTGAAAAGATATTATCCGCACTGTGTTTTACAAGCGCATCAATTTCTTTTTCCGTAACTCCATATAGCTTCAGGTAATAATGATTTACGGAGGCGAACAGCTCATCCAGCTTTGAAACGAATTCAAAATTCGATTTAATAAGTTGATTTTGAATTGCTTCACTTTGTTTAATGAATAATTCCGTTTTGTCAGAATTTGAAAACTGACTTTTTATTATGGCTGGAGTAAGTTCATAGCTCGACCAAAAGAAGGAAATATTAAAAATGAAGAAGCCTGCAACAAACAAGATTAATCCAAATGTTTTAACTGCTTTCATATTGAGTGGCTAACTAACTGTTCTCTAAACTTTGCTTGTATTTCCGCCTCGTGACGATCAAAAAATTCAGGATCAAAATTTGCCTCAGCTAAATGACTCATTACAAAATCAATACTTCTCTTTTCTCGGAGCCATCTATCGAAACACTCGTGGCGCATCCGAATACCAAATGTATTGATGCCCATAAATTGATCATTCGTCTTGTCCCAAACTAAATGTACACATTTCAATCCACTGCTATGTTCCCAATAAAAATCACTTTCATTTTCTTTTAGTGTATTGCCTACGTGGCCATAGGTCTGATACTCAACATCAAAAAACTTGGCTGAATTAAACCAAGGGCCTGGCTCGTACTTAGTCTTAGCTCCGCAAATAGTTTGTGCCACTACTTCACCCATCATTCGACCCGTATACCAAACTTGCTCAACCGTTCTTCGGCCCGGTAATTCATAGGTACGTTCAACACAATCGCCCAATGCAAATACATCGGAAACATTGGTTTCGAGATACTCATTGACCAGAACCCCACGCTTTGTTTCAATGCCGGAGTCATTTAAAAACTCGATGTTGGGAGAAACGCCAGCAGTCAGGCCTACGAATTGGCATTCGATAGTTTCACCTGCACGGGTTTCTATAGAGGTTACACGACCCCCATCACCTTTAATTTTTTTCAGTTCAGTAGTTAATTTTAAATCTACATGATGTGAACGAACATGGCGACTAATCAAGCTGGCTTCTTGTTTTGGAAGTACATTATCCCAAAACTCTTTTTCACGGACTAAAAAAGTTACCTCAATTTTTCTGCTTAACAACATCTCGGCCATTTCAATCCCTATCAAACCGCCCCCTACTATCACGGCATGTTTAATGCCTTTAGTATTTTTCTCCATGAGTTCAAGATCAGGATATCCATAAAGGCTTTGCACGCCTTGCAAATCCTGCCCCGGCCAACCAAACTTATTTGATTTAGAACCTGTGGCAATTATCAGCTTATCATAGCTTACCGTCTCGCCTGATTGAAGGGTTAGTGATTTTTTTTGAACATTCACCTTCATCACGTGATCACGAAGGAGATCAATTTTATTTTTCTTCCAAAACCAATCCTCATAAGGTTTGGTGTGTTCATACTTCATATGCCCCATGTAGATGTACATAATCGCAGTGCGCGAAAAGAAATACTCTGTTTCGGAGGAGATTACGGTAATTTTATAATCACTTTGCTTTCGAATATTACGTGCAGCTGTGATGCCTGAAATACCATTCCCAATTATAACCACGTGAGTCATCCTTGGTAAAGATACACTTTCAATCAAGAATTAATTTGTCAATCAATTGACAAAGACTCCCAAGGCAAAAGGAAAGTTTTAAATCAGTGCTTATACTAAGATGTTTTACGACTTATACATCCGTTCGTAATATTCATCGGCCATGCGGCCTGAGTCAAAGAATGGGAGTACATCCGTCATGCTTGCCTTAACAATGTTCAACCATTGTGCTGGTGATTCATAATACATTGGTATAATTTCGTTCTCAAGCAAATCAAGAAGATTCTTTGCTTCTTCTTTATCCTGCTCTTCATGTGTTAGGGAATCAGAAGCCCGATCTATTACAAAAGAATTTTTCCCGTGTTTAGCAAACTCGGGCACCCAACCATCGGGGATGGAAAGATTAATGGAACCATTCATAGCGGCCGTCATCCCGGAAGTTCCTGATGCTTCCCGATACATTCTTGGATTATTTAACCAAAGGTCAGATCCCTTCTTAAGATGTCCTGAAATCCAAAGTTCGTACCCGGTAACCACGGTACAGTTAGGCAATGCTTTGGTCTTCCAATAAATTTCATTGAAAATATTAATAGCTCCGTAGTCCTCAGGGTAGGGCTTCCCTGCCCAAATGAACTGCACCGGCATTTCTTTGTTTGATGCCATCTTTATAAACCGATCAAAGTCGGACAAGATTAGATTAGCTCTTTTGTAGCTGGCAAATCTGCGAGCCCAAACAATGGTCAATACATTCTCATCGAACAGTTTCCCTGTTTGATTAGCTACCACACGAAACATTTTTTTCTTTAATTCCTTCTTTCTGGCCACCAGCGCACTATCATTGCTCATGCTGAGGGCCTTATCAAGTTCATCGTCATGCCAGTAGGTTCTATTCTGTGCATTTGTAATTGCAGTAATATCACAAATACCTTTGTATCCACCCCACATCTTTCGTGCAACCTCCCCATGCAGTTGTGAAACTCCATTGGCATGTTTTGCCATTCGGAGAGCTGTGAGAGTATAGTTTAGCATTCCGTTTTCTGGATGAACCAGGTCTTCCACTGCTTTCTGAGTTAAGCCATTAAAGAAACTCATCTCATTTAAAATAGGCAGACTGTGTTCTTCATTACCTGCCAACTCGGGCGTATGCGTAGTGAAAACAACACGTTTCTTTACTTCATCTAAATTCTTATACTTATCCATCAAATAAAAACACAACGGAAGTGCATGTCCTTCATTCATGTGATAGATTTCTGTCTCTCGTTTGAGCTCATCTAACAGCTTAGCCCCACCAATACCCAACAAAATGGATTGTGCAATGCGCGTAGTTTGATTGGGGTCATACAACCGGTGGCTAATTGTCTGTGCAAGAAAATCATTTTCAGGGATGTCCGTAGAAAGCAAAAACATTGGACACGTATTAAATACTTCAGGCTTTAGTAAATAAGCCTTTACAAAAACCTTAGCCCCGTGAATGGTTATTGGGAAAACTATTTTAGTATCCGTAAGAAAGGAATAATCCTTATCGCGAAAGCTAACTTTTAGTGTTTGATCCTGATTGCGTTCCTGATCGTAATAGCCTTTCTTCCAAAGAATGCCAATACCGATCATGTTTTGTTTCAATTCATAGGCACTACGCATGTGCGAGCCGGCCAAAAAGCCAAGGCCACCACTATAAATTTTTAACGGTTGATCGATTGCAAATTCCATAGAGAAATAAGCAACGGATTTAGAGTACTTTTTATCAATTTTATAAGGGAAGAGTTCGGAGGGCTTAATCATGCGGCTTAGGTACGTTTTTCAAATTTTAGGTCGCTAAAATAACAAATGAAGGGCAAAACAGTTCTGTAAATATCAGGTTGGAGCAAAATGGCTTATTGCAATCGTTTGTTTTATTCATTTCATTTTTAGTTTGGCACAAACCTGTTTAACTTAGTAAGCTTTAGTACTACACTTTATGATCAAATTTTACCTTTACGGTCTTATCTGCTTTTCAAGCATCTCTTTCTTTAGCTTCCAACAAAAACAAAAATTTAACATAGAAGCCAGTATCGCCCGTGGAAAAGAGGTCTATAATACCTATTGCATGAGTTGTCATCAGGATCAAGGTACCGGCATTGAAGATATTTATCCTCCGTTGGCTAAATCAGATTACCTGATGGCTGATAAAGGGCGTTCAATCATACAAACTTTGTATGGTGTAACAGGAGCAATAACTGTAAATGGCAAAGTGTATAATACTGACATGATGGGATTCGATCTCTCTGACCAAGAAGTGAGTGATGTGCTAAACTATGTCCGCAATTCATTTAACGGCAAAAGCGCTGCCGTTACTCCTGAAGAAGTTAATGCTGTGAGAAAATAAAATGTAAAGCATATGAACTCATCCAACATAAAATCTGGGATTATTTTCATCGGCATTATTGCTGCTTTGGGATTAATTGGGTTTGTATCTTATGACGTACTTTTTTCCAAACCTCATATATTAAAAGGTGTTATTGTTGAAAAGATTTATGTGCCCAGCAAGAACGCAACCGGTCCTCATGTGCTTCCTTATGGGAAATACCGAAGCTACGATTATACGGTTACTACAGAAAAACATGATCAATGGATTGCTTTCGTGAAAGTGGATGATGGAAAGGTTTTAAAAGTGAATTGTCACTCTAATCATTACAACATAAAACAGGTTGGTGATACGCTTCACTTCAAGGAGTATACCGGTGAAACGTTGGGTATCGATTACTTCTCTCATAATGAAGAAGACATGGAACTCGAAAAGGATTTATAAAGTTATAGTTAGGTGAAAGATTTTAAAGCCATAATAGCTGCGTACCAGCAAATTGACTTCAGTCAGCGAAAGGCCGCATTGGCAACCGTGGTTAAAGTTCGGGGCTCATCCTATCGAAGTCCTGGGGCGCGCATGCTGATTACTGATGATGGCAAGTGGGTAGGTTCGATCAGTGGGGGTTGTTTAGAGGGCGATGCATTACGGAAAGCACGCAATGTAATGTCTGATAAAATTCCTATGACAGTAACATATGACACTCGGGAAGAAAGTAATCAAAACCTTGGAATTGGATTGGGGTGCAATGGCGTGATTGATGTGTTGATTGAACCGATTGATCAGATGGATCAAAAAAACTCAATCACGCAATTCAGTTCATTACTCAATACACAGGAACCTATAGCGTTGGCAACAATTTTTAATGGGCCGTATGTGGGAGAAAAAATGTTGCTGACCAGTTCAGGAGATGTAAGTAATCAGTTTTCAAATGAGGAGCTTACTAAGCTGATCAGAATTGATTTAGAAAAGCTTACCATCACAAAACGATCGGAAGCGAAAGTATATACGGTCAGTGGCCAGGCGTTTGAGGTCTTCATCGAACTTATTCAACCCTCATTATCATTAATCATTTTTGGTGGGGGGTTTGATGCGCGCCCTGTAAGTGAGCTGGCCAAATCATTAGGCTGGAATGTTTCCGTTACAGATGAATGTGTAGCCCACATTGCACCCATCTTTTTTCCTACAGCCGATAAACTTTCACTTTGCCAACGTGATTTTATTGATCGCGATTTTGATATCACACCTTATACAGCATGCGTGCTGATGTCGCACAATTATGAATACGATCGTGATGTGCTGAAAAAATTGTTGAGTACTAACTCACCTTACATAGGAATCTTAGGTCCGCGCAAGCGCTTTGAAAAAATACTGGAGGAGTTTAGTGCATCTGGAATTACGTTGAGTGATTTTGATTTGCAACGGGTCCATTCTCCGATAGGGCTTGACATTGGCGCTGAAGCTCCTGACGAAATTGCGCTTTCCATTGTTTCTGAAATCCAAAGTAAGTTTGCGAATCGATCTGGTGGATTTTTAAAATACCACAACGGCCCAATCCATCAGCGCGATGCAAAAAGCGATCAGGTATTTAAGCAGGTTTATTTTGATATTGGCAATTCGAGTCGTTCAATTTCGTCAAAATAGTGCGAGTTGGCATTATCATACTGGCAGCCGGCTCCTCTTCCCGACTTGGCAAGCCCAAGCAACTGCTTAAAGTCAATGGGGGCAAAACATTATTAGAAAAAACTACATACGCTGCCCTCGATTCGGGAGCTAATCCCATTATTGTTGTGTTAGGAAATCAAGCTGAAATTCTATCAAAAATTATTCAAACACTTTCTGTTACTGTTGTAACACACAAATACTGGATTCTTGGAATGGGTTCATCCTTAAAAGCGGGTTTACAAAAACTACTTAACGACCATCCTGAAACAGAAGCGGTTATTGTTACTGTATGTGACCAACCGTACCTGACAGCCGAACATCTTAAAAAACTCATCACGGTATATATCCATACCTCATCCCAAGTTGTGGCCTCTCATTATAATGGCATCCACGGAGTTCCTGCCCTATTTG
Source organism: Cyclobacteriaceae bacterium (assembly GCA_016787755.1). Classification (GTDB taxonomy): domain Bacteria; phylum Bacteroidota; class Bacteroidia; order Cytophagales; family Cyclobacteriaceae; genus ELB16-189. The sequence goes on from JAEUUA010000018.1 coordinate 401,128, forward strand.
ATAAATCTCTTTTCCAAAAACTTCTGGAGTTAAAAGATGACGAAGGTGCCAGAAAAATCATCAGACCACAAGCGGGAACTATTGAGTTAGTTCCCTTTGAAAACGGTGAGATTGATATTGACACGCCTGATGACCTAAATTATCTGACTAATAACAAAGATTAAAATTCATAAATTATTAATAACCCTCTACCTTTGACGGATGCGAGGCACGATCCTTCTTCTGTTTATTCTATCCACCACTCTGTGCCGCGCAGAATCATTTCAGATTTTTGAGGAAAATGGAAAAGTAGGGATCAAAAACGAACAAGGAAAGGTTGTTCTTCCTGCCTCGTTTGAAGCGCTGGGCTGGTCGGATGGTAGCTTTTCGGTAATTAGTGGAGTAACGGGATATCGCTCGCATAACCAATGGGGCATCCTTAATCTCAAAAAAGAATTTGTTACCAAAGCTGAGTATGAAAATCTGGTTCATGCCAGGGGTGACTATTTCATTGCCCGTAAAAAAATTAACCCAGTACAAACCAAATCAGGTTGTTTAAATCTAAAAGGAGAAATTAAAATCCCTTTTCAATATGATGGCATCAGCATTCATGGGTTACGGGCCATCGTCTTTAATTTGTACCTCGGACATTATTCGTATGGACTGATTGATCTGCAGAACACAGTACTCGTTCCATTAAAGTATCAAAAAATAATACCAATGGGTCTCCATTTTGCGGTTGAGAATGAAAGAGGAAAGATTGCTTTTTTTGACAGCGAAGGAAAAGTTAAAACAGATTTTAAAATCGACAGCATATCGGCTTTTCAAAATGGCCATGCCATCATACATAAAAATTTAAATCAGGGCTTAATTGATCAGGATGGAGTCATTGTGGCTGAGCCTCTTTTTCAGCACATAAAAATCATGGAAGATCAAGCCAAAGTTCTTAGTCATCATGAATGGATTGTTCTTAATGACAAAAATGAAGTTCATCGGAAAGTACTAGCCGATGAATTACTGACAGCAAAAGATGAAGGTATTATATACAGATACTCAACTAAGTATGGCTTACTCGATGCCGCAATGAATGTAACTCTTTCCGCTCAATACGATTGCTTGTTCCCATTGGGAAGCGGTCACTTTATTGTGAAACAAAAAGGTAAATCAGGTATTGTTCGGCTCGACAATTCGTTCTCAATTCCTATTGTCTACGATTCTCTTTTAGGAAAAGCGGATAGTTTTCGAGCATACAAAAAGGACGAAGGTTGGGCGTTAGTAGATCTGCTGAACAAACCAAAAACTCAAAAGCAATACGATTGGCTTGGCGCGAAGCAAAAGGAGATTTATCCGGTAAAGAATTTTGGGTATTGGGGCGCGGTAAATACAACAGGTTTGGAAACCATTCATTGTGTATACGACTCCCTGGTTGAAATTTCTGATGAACAACTCGTTGTAAAATTTAAAAATCAATATGGAATTATTTCCACCGAGGAAAAATGGTTGGTTTTACCTCAGTCCTTGCCATTGCGGTTAGTAAATGATTCGTGCTACTTACAAATTCAAGCTCAAAACATTTTTCTTACAAAATTCTCCGGTGATGTAATCTACTTTACGGATAACAAGGTCGAATTCAAAAAAGATACCTGGATGGAATATTTACCGGATGGAACCATCAAAACATTGGATTACCAAGGTCGTTTGTTGAGTCGGGTGACACCACCACCGCTCGATAAGCTGGAGGAAGTATATCAGGAACATGAAGGTATGCGGGGCATCAAGCGCGATGGCAAATATGGATTTGTTGATTCGCGTAACCGCCTAAGAATTGCCAACCGATACGATGGTATCGGAGATTTTCATGAAGGACTTGCGGCTTTTAAACTCCTTGGAAAATGGGGTTTTCTGGATAAAGAAGATCACATTGTAATTAATCCAAACTTTCAATCGGTAGAATCCTTTAAGAACGGTCTTTGCATTGTTCGCAAAAACAACAAAGCCGCAGTAATTGATAAAGCAGGAACATTGATCCTAAACTTTCAGTATGATTCAATAAAAAGGCAAACCGATGGAAAGTTTCGCTTGTTTGATAAAAATTTGATAGGGTTGGCAAATCTGGATGGCAGCATTTTGATTGAGCCTCGATTTGATTTTCTCGAAGATCTAAACAATGGTTACGCTATTGCAGGTCGCGATAATAAATTTGGTTTAATCCATGTCAATGGACTCAGTGCCATTCCTATTACTTATGATTCACTTTCATTTGATTCGGATAACAATCAATATCTGGCGCTCAAAAAAGCGGAGTGGAAAGAGATTAAACTAAACAATCAATAAGCTATTTTAGCTTCTTCGTTATCTCTTCAAAATTTAGCGATTCCCAATTTTTCTCAATGCCTTGGATCTTCATTACTTCATCCATAATCTTTTTTTGTTTCTGTCCAGTTTCGTAGGCCATTGAATAAGGCATCTCATCATGAAACGTGACCATCGAATAAAGCGGTATCCATTGGGTTGGATAAAGTTGATGCAGCCGGGCTTCAATTTTCTTTCGTAGCAAGAAATCAGCATCTGCTACTAGGTCGCGCATTTCTATAAAATTATCCAGTGCCAGTTGGGCAATCGCATCTGCATCTTTCTTCCGGGTTTGTTCAAACAGAGGAAGAACCGTTAGCCAATCATCATTATGTTTGTCAAGCATTTCATTTAAGATTCTGCAATCTTCAAATCCGGCATTCATTCCTTGCCCGTAAAAAGGAACCAAGGCGTGTGCTGCATCTCCAATCAGCAATGTTTTATTTCGTACCCACGGATAACATTTAATTGTAACGAGTGACGAAGTTGGATTTGAATTATAATCTTCCAACAAAGCTGGCATTAACTCAACCGCATCCGGAAATGTGTTTTCAAAAAACATACTCACTTCAGCATCAGTTTTAAGTTGTTCGAAGGAAGGTGTGCCAGAGAATGGAAAGAAAAGCGTACACGTAAAACTTCCATCGGGATTTGGGAGCGCGATCATCATAAAACTTTCGCGCGGCCAAATGTGTAATGCGTTTTTTTCAAGTTTAAATGAACCAGCTGCGCCTGGTGGAATATGAAGCTCCTTATATCCATGATCGGTATAGTCTTGCGAATAATCAAACCGATCGGTAAACATAAGCGCACCTCTCACTGCTGAGAAGGCACCATCGGCTCCAATGATTAAATCAAACTGTTTCTTCTCCGTGGTCAACTGTCGACTGTCGACTGACGACTGACTACCGACTTCAAGAGTAGTCTTTACTAAATCGACATGGGTAATCCTTCTATCAAAATAAAATTGTGACCCTAGCCCCTCCGCCTTATTCATCAACACTACATTCAACGCACTGCGCGAAACTGAATTAATAAACTCCCCTTCTTTTCCATACGGCTGATACGTGAGTTTCGACTCCCGATCATGCATCACCCTGCCGTGCATGGGGATAGCAATAGATTTTATCTCCTCAGCGAGACCAACTTCTTTCAATGCACGAATACCCCGGTTACTTAGTGCAAGGTTAATCGATCGGCCTCCTTCATAACCAACCGCACGCATATCGCCCCTGCGTTCGAATACAGAAACCTGATAGCTCCGCTTAGAAAAATAAATAGCTAACAAGGATCCAACTAAACCCGCTCCAACAATGGCAACCTTCTTCTCACTCATTTCATTGCTTTTCTAAAAATCTCACAGAATATAAATACTTCTTCAAAGGTATTATACATGGGCACAGGAGCCACTCGTATAACATCAGGCTCACGCCAATCTGCAATCACTCCATTTTTAGTAAGTTGATTAAAGACTTTCCTGCCATTCTTTTTCATCAAAATAGAAAGCTGGCAGCCTCTGTCTTTTGCATTATTTGGCGTGATGATAGAGAAATATTCAGCATGGCCATCAATCGATGTTAAGAGATACTCAAAATAGTTGGTAAGCTGAACACTTTTCTTTCTCAAATTCTTAATCCCTGCTTTTTCAAATAATTCCAGCGAAGCCAGTTGAGCTGCACCTGATAACACCGGGAAATTAGAAAGCTGCCAGCCATCGACACCATGCATGGGATTAAACCCTTTCTTCATTTGAAAGCGTGCCTTCTCATCGTGCCCCCACCAACCTGCCAATCGCGGCAACGCAAAGTTTGTTGCGTGTTTTTCATGAACGAATGCTCCTGCAATTCCACCCGGGCCAGAATTAAGATATTTATATCCACACCACACCGCAAAGTCAACCCCATGGGCATGCAGTGACATAGACACATTACCCATGGCGTGCGCTAAGTCAAACCCAACATACCCGCCAGCAGCATGCCCGGCTTTAGTTATTTCTTTTAGGTTGAAAAATTGGCCAGAGTAATATTGAACTGCGCCAAAAATAACAAGTGCCAACTCATTACGATGATCGTGAATTGATTGTGAAATATCTTCAGTGCGCAACGTAAACTCCCCGGCCCTGGGCTTGAGTTCGATTAAACCCTCTGAAGGATCAATACCATGAAACTTTAATTGAGATTCAAATGCATATTGATCGGAAGAAAACGCACCTGCTTCCGTAATAATTTTAAATCTCTTCTTAGTGGGCTGATAAAAGGTAGCCATCATTAAATGAAGGTTCACCGTAAGTTGGTTCATGCCAACCACTTCTATTGGCTTCGCTCCTACCAACCGAGCCAATGCCTTTTTGCTAAACTTGTGATAATATAGCCACGGTCGTTTAGCATAGGTATGACCCTCCACTCCCAAAGCAGCCCAATCATTTAGCTCTTGAGCAATTGAATTTTTAACAGACTTTGGTTGCAACCCAAGCGAGTTGCCAGTAAAATATATGGCTGTCTTGCCTTTTACTTTAGGAAGATGAAATTGTTTTCGAAATGATTTTAGAGAATTCTGGCGATCAAGTTGCCTGGCGAAGGTTAGCGAGTTTTCAAATTTCATTAAGCGTTGATCTACATAGATTAAACAAATCTCTTATCGGCCTCCATTACCGTTCCACATTTCTTACAGGTTCGGAATTCTTTTGAGCCATAAAATTCGCGAAAGCGAGGAAGAAAATCTTTTTCAATGTTATCTAAATGAAATCGATATTCATGAAGTTTGTTATTGCAGCTGTCACAAAACCAAATCAACCCATCCAAGGTCTCTTGTTCAGGCCGTTTGCACTCAATCACCAACCCAACCGAACCAGCAGGTCGTTCCGGCCGATGAGGAACTCTTGCGGGCAACAAAAACATCTCCCCTTCTTTAATCGGAATATCCACCGCTTTATCATTTTCCTGAATGCGCACATTGATATCGCCCTCTAATTGGTAGAATAATTCTTCGGTTTCATTAAAGTGATAATCCTTCCGTGCATTGGGGCCACCCACAATCATTACGATGTAATCCCCCGCATCGGTATACAAATTTTTATTCCCTACCGGAGGTTTTAATAAGTCGCGATTTTCAGTAATCCAGCTTTTTAAGTTGAACGGTTTGCGAATAGACATAGTATAATTTTATTAATGCGAATGTGATTTCCAGCGGACAAGTTTAGGAATGTTGCGTGTAAAGATACCGCTCAGAATGCCAGGAATTTTCATCTCTTTAAGCTTTCCTTTTACCAGCAACTTCATTTCATCCATTGTAATATCAGGCTGGGTAAATCTCCCCTCCTTATAACAATGACTGCAATATAATGTTGATTTAGTACCATCGGCTTCCGTGCCGCCACCCAATGCATCGCGCTTTAAGGGCATGCCGCAACTTTGACAGTTTTTGTAGCTAGCTTCCATAAATTGCTTCTATTTAGATAGGAAAGTTAAGGTTCTTTTATCTTTACCAAAAATCAAACTCATGAATCTGGATTTACAAGGCAAAAGAGCCCTGATAGGCGGCAGTACGCAAGGAATTGGAAAGGCATCGGCTATTGAATTAGCTCATTTAGGCGCAACCGTTACCTTGCTCGCTCGAAATGAACAATCTCTTAAAGAAACATTAAATGAGCTACCTACTCCAGTCGGTCAGGTTCATAATTACTTAGTAGCCGATTTTAATTCCCCTGATCAACTGAAAAGCGTTGTTGAACATTTTGTGAAAACCAATACAATCCACATTCTGATTAATAATACAGGAGGTCCACCTGCCGGGCAAGCAATTGATGCAACTCCCGAAGAATTTATTAAAGCATTTACAGCTCACTTAATCTGTAATCAGATTTTAGCGCAAGTAGTTGTAGATGGCATGAAGCAATCGGGCTATGGAAGAATAATAAATATTATTTCAACTTCTGTAAAAATTCCGATCAAAGGATTAGGCGTATCGAATACTACCCGCGGAGCGGTTGCCAATTGGGCTAAGACAATTGCCACAGAGTTAGCTGCTTTTGGGATTACCGTTAATAATGTGTTACCCGGCACAACGATGACGGGGCGATTGGATTCGATTATCAGAACCAAAGCCGAAAAATCAAAAAGAACATACGAAGAAGTAAAAAATGAAATGATTGCAGAGGTACCCGTAGGTAGAATATCTGAACCCTATGAAGTTGCAGCTGCCGTTGCTTTTTTAGCAAGCCCTGCAGCGGGCTATATTACCGGAATCAACATGCCAGTTGATGGTGGAAGGACTGGAAGTTTGTAGGTTAAATTTAAATTTGCTTATAGTACGTTTAAGTAGCTGGCTCGGAAGTAGTAGCTATATTCAGAATGGGTATCGTAATTAATATAGCGGTACCATAACTCTTGAAGGAGTTGATTTCGAATTTTCCACCAAGTGCTTCCGCTCGCCTCTTCATTTGGATTAAGCCTAGGCCTCCAGGTATAGTTTGGTCGAATCCAATCCCGTTATCTTCAATAGAAACTACCAATTCTTGATGATGTGCAAACAACTGAATATCTGTTTCAGTGGCACGAGAATGCTTAATTATATTATTCAATGCTTCTTGGATGATACGGTAAAGCTCATGCGTTTGATTTTCGGGAAGTTTTTCAGGAAAATAATAGCATTGAAATGTAAACTCTATGGAGGATATTTTTTTGGCCTGAACAATTAATTCAGCCACGAGTTCAGTAAGAACTTTGTAATTCATAACTGCAGGCATCATTTGATGAGACAGATTTCGAATTTCATCCGAAAGAGAAACTATTTCACTCTCCACAAAATCGACAGCCTCTGATTTTAAAACTGAAATAACCCGGCTTAAATTACTTAACCGACTACCCACGCCATCATGAAGTTCGCCAGCAATTCGCATACGTTCTTTTTCAACGCCTTGCAAATAAGACTGCATCATTTCCTTTTGATGGTTGTGGAGATTTCTCATTAGTAGATTTTTTTTATCGTAAACTTTTTTAATCTTATAACTAATTCCAAATGCAAATACTAGCATCTCGATTAAAGCTCCTATAAACAATGGGTTGAAGGGGACCACTTCAAACCAGCCGAAATCTTCCATTATTGAAATAATTACGGCAATCACTATTGAAAAATAAGCTACCAGATAAAATAAACTGACTAGCCTTTGTCTTGAAAACAATTTTAATGCAGAAACAAACAATAGCAAATTAGCAATGCCTGAAAGAGTAAGTATAAATGGTATAAGAAAGAGGCCATGAGTTATAAAAACTGTTTTAAAAAACGGAGTGGCAATTAAAAGAGCACTGAAAATAATAATAATCACTAAAAGCATCCTATAAAGCAGGATGGCATACGATTTAATATTTAAGAATTCTATTGAAAAGATGACGAATGCAAGGGTAACAAAGCCATTAATTAACATTCGAAAAAGACTATTAAAATTCTTTAGTAAAGGATATAACAGCTGAAAACTTAACCCTTCATAGGTTGCCAAAAAAAATATAGAAGTAAAGATGAAAAACGCATAAAAAAAATACACACGGGCACCCAAAAAGATACCCGCTATTAAACTATAAATCAGCACCACGAACATCATACCGAAACATATTCCAAAAAATAAAGTGGCGCGCATAGAACTGATTCGATGAGCACTTTCTGTCCATAAAAAAGCTGGAATATTTAGAGAACTTTTTCTTTTTTCAATTCGTAAAACTAGATCAAAATCATTGACTCCACATTCATTCAAAGACCAAACATAGTTACGATGAGGAATGCTTCGCGTATTAAACAGATTCATATCTCCTGTTTCAAGTCCAAGCTTTTTAATTCTTGTACCTTCAACACAATAAGCCTGTAGTCGATCTATATGAGGATTTTGAATTTCAAGAAGTATTCTCTCATGACTTAATTTAATATTTTTAACCCGCACTATGATCCAGTAGGTAGTATCGTTGTAACCAAAATTGAATTTATTGAGCATAGTAAATTCCTTACCAGAACGGATTGAATTTACTATTGAGTCAATTGTTGTGGTGGATGTTGTAGAAATAAAGTATGCATGATTAAGAAGTGAAAAAGAACCATTTACACTCATAATATCTAGGGTATCCAAAGGCTTAGATATACCTGGTAAGGAAAAAAATATAAAAAGTAAATTATACCAACTTGTTCTCATGCGCGAAATTCACAAGCTCCACCAAGCTGCTTAATTTAAGTTTCCTTAAAATATTTTTACGATGTGTATCCACGGTGTGCGCACTAAGAAAAAGTTCATCGGCTATTTGCTGCGATAATTTTCCTTTGGCAAAATGCTGAATTAATTCTAGCTCTCGCCTGGTCAGTTTCATTTTATTGGCATAGTGATCTTGAAAAAACTGCTTATCCTCAGCTTGTTTTTGAAGGCTTTTTGATAAGTAAAATGGATAAAGATTTACATACTCTAGAGCTAACAAGAGTTCCTCATTACTTACATTTTTTTCTAAATATCCATTCGCACCTAATCTTTTTGCTTTTTGAATTAAAAAATCATCCTGATACATAGTGAGGATAATTACCTTCAGCCACTTGTCCTTCTTCCTTATCTCCTCTAGCAAGATTAATCCATCCCTATCTTTAAGATTTAAATCCAATAAAAGGATATCTGGGTGAAGTTGATCGATGAGCGATGACAGTTCAGCTCCCAACTCTGTTGTACCAACCAGCGTAAAGATTGGGTGATCATTGAACAATAGTTCCAATCCCTTAATAATCAGTGCGTGATCTTCACAAACTAAAACTCTCTTCTTCACAAAGAATTACTCAATACTTCAATACTATAAAAAATACCCGATATCGGGTATTTTTTATAGGGTGCCTTTTGATTCTTTTTACAGAAATACCTGTTCGTTTAAGAAAGATTTTTTATATAAACGGTGGCTATTTATCAAAATTTAGAACCTTTAAAATGCTAAATAATAAAATAACTATCATTGGAATTTTCATCCTTTCTGCAGCAATACCATCAGTCAGTCAGTCTAGAATGTATTTATTAGCAACCTTTAATGGTGGCACCGAAGAACTTGGAGCTTGGTATTATGATGACAACGGGAAACGAATAGGCTATCTTACTAAGTTTGGGAAACCTGGGATTGAAATTGCCTGGGAGAAAAGAATAGCCGGGAGTATGTACGCCTATATGGGCGTAAATTATGCGCAATATGAATCAGCCTACAACGAAGCAGGAATTAGTTTACAAAGTCAGGTAAGTCAATCATTTCTTTCATTTCCCCTTTTACTAAGGTTCAATGCCCAAAATAGAAATATTGTCTATCTTGATTTTGGCGTAATGCCAACATACCTAACAAAAGCGAACCTTAAAGAATCTGATTCATTCGATCCCACTAATACAGGTAAAATAATTAAAGATGAAGGAAATGTAAGCAGCTTCATACCTCGCTTTGGCATCATGTACAAAATCGCATCTTCTGTTGCCATAAATAGATTTGTTGTAGGGTATTATGTGGCAGTCAATTTAGCGAATGTAGGCAATGGTGATTTACCACAAAATTGGAAAGTGAATTCCTCCATTTTCATGTCCTATAATTCAAAGCCAATATGGGCAACATATGGTTTAAACTTAGGATTTAGAATAAAATGAGAAAACTGATTATTATTTTTCTGGCGCTCTTTTCTTTGACAGCTGGAAACGCTCAGACTTCAAAATTGAGAAAAAACGCGAATAAGATTTTCTTGAGTAATTCTTTTACAAAGACCGAACAAATATTGCAGTCCGCTTCGCAAAAAGCTAAGTCAGCAGGTAAAAAGGAAATCTTTATCTGGTTTCAACTACTGCTAGGTGAAAATTATCAACGCAATGGTTATTTTGTTGATGCTGAAAAAGCGTTTAACAACGCCCTCGAAGAATCTAGAGCTTCTTTGCCATTAACAAATAATCATTATTATCTGGATCGTCAGCAAAGTCAGAAAACCTATTTTGATGCATTTGATAATATGGGATTTTTTTATTTGGCCATGGGTAATCTCACCAAATCTGAGGAATTATTTAAAGAATCCAAGTCGCTGCGGGAAGCCTACTTTAGTAAGAATAATGTTCATAGAGCCATGCCCCTGGCAGGATTGGGCGGTGTTGCTTATAAAAAGAAAAATTTTCTAGAAGCTTATGAGTATTTTTCACAGGCTCTTGAAATACTTAAAAAAACTTCAACAACAGGATATAATTTTGATTTAGTATACCGCCATATTTACAATGACCTTGTTGAGATTTGTTTAGCGACAGGTAAAACTAAGGAAGCGCAAGAATATTTAGAGCTATTGGCACTATCCTCTTCCAGCATTTCTTCCTATGGATCCAGAGTTGCTAGAAATACGGAGACAACAAGAATTTTTGATTTATATGCCAGAAATAAGTTAATCAATGGAGACTTCCGCAAAGCCCAACAATATATTGATCGCGCTTCGGATTTTACTAACAAAAATCAAACAGCCAGCTTAATTAATTTTAAGCTTCAACTAACACAAGCGCGTATTTATTGGCTAACCAATGACCTAACACAAGCTGCTGCCAGTTTTAAGTCATTAATGAAAAGTTATCGAGATTATATTGCCAGTAATTTTTCTATGTTGAGTGAATATGAAAAAGAAAAATTCTATTATACTCTCAAGGATGATCTAGAACTATTCAACTCGTTTGTAATCGTTTGTCATGAAAAAAATTTGGCTGCTAGCCTAAATCTTTACGAAACGGTTTATGACAATCAACTAAATTTAAAAGCTCTGCTTCTGGGAAGTCTCAACAAAAGGAAAAATTTAATTCTAAATAGTGAAAATCCGGAACTTATAAATCTTCAAAATAAATTAGAAGAAACTCGATCGCAATTATCTGCATCTTATTATACTAAAGACGCAACAAATGAGATTGACCTACTAACAAAAGAAGTTGAAAAGCTTGATAAGGAACTTAATAGACGCACCAATTTTAATGAAATAAGTAGTAGCAGTTGGAAACAAGTAAGTAGCACCTTAGGAAACGGTGACCTAGCTGTAGAAGTGGTTCGAATCCGCAACATGGATCCAGCTAAAGCCATTCCAAAAGATGGAAAAATTAATTATCTATTCGTGGTAAACTCATCAGCCGTAAACCTCTTTGGGTTCACTATTCCAAATGGTCATGAACTAGAATCACGATCCATCAAGTATCATCGAAATTCAATCATTTCACAAACCGATGATGATTTTTCATATGATATATTTTGGAAACCCATTAGGCAATACATTAAATCTGCCGACCATATCTACCTTTCTCCGGATGGTGTATACAGTCAAATCAATCTTAACATTTTAAGAAATCCTGAAACCCATAAATTCGTATTGGACGAAGCGGATATTATTTACCTTACTAATACTTCTGATCTCCTCACTCCAAGAAAACAATCTTCAATACTGACAGCCACGTTAGTTGGAAGGCCAAGTTATTCTGCGCAAGTTTCCACCAATGAAAAAGTATCAATGCGAAGTCTTAATAACTACGAGCTAATGTCTTTAAAAGAACAGGATTTTGCGGATTTACCAGGCACTGAACAAGAAATTCTAAAGGCGGAATCAATTTTAAATAAATCAGGGTGGAAGGTTACTATGTTCAAGGGTGATCAAGCGACTGAGCAGAATTTAAAACAAGTAAAAAGTCCAGGCGTGTTGCACATAGCCACCCATGGGTTTTTTATTGAAGATTCCACAGGAGTGATTAATCCTATGATTAGATCAGGTTTATTATTGGCAGGTGTTAGTTATAAAAACGTTCCTCAAAGTCAAGATGGTATCCTGACCGCATACGAGGGGTCGATGCTTAATCTGCAGGATACTGAGCTAGTTGTGCTCTCAGCTTGTGAAACAGGACTGGGTGAAGTACGCAATGGTGAAGGTGTATATGGACTTCAGCGATCCATGATCTCAGCGGGTACGAAAAATCTCTTAATGTCCTTATGGAAAGTAGATGATACTGCCACTAGTGAACTGATGGGTACTTTTTACCAGCGTTGGAATTCGCAGACCTCTGCCAGAGAAGCTTTCAAACAAGCTCAATTGGCTGTGCGTAAAAAATACCCTCACCCATATTTTTGGGGAGCGTTTATCATGTTAGGGAATTGATATGAAAAAAATATTTGTTTTATTATTATGTGTGCTTCTGGCGTCTAAAGCCATTAGTCAATTCAGAGCTACCGCCATTTTAGGCCTTAACAACACCTCCATTGGAAGTTCAGCTACCATTAAACTACCTACCAGTCGCCAGCTAACGGGAGGTTTAGAAATTGAAACTCTTTTGCGTGGAAAACATCTCCGATCTGCCTATCTATCTCTAAACACGGGAGCTTTCTACTTAAAGAATGGATTTGAAGAGAGCTATTATTACACCTTTTTTGGTGGTGATAAAAAACCCATTTACTCATCACTTGAAACCAGCTATTTAATGGTGCCATTGCAAGGTCGGTTATACTTGCAGCCATTGCCTTTAATTGAAAGCTGGACAATCTTTATTGGAGGAGGAGTTTCTGCCAATCTATTATTGGATGCCTCACTTAATGAACTTACCGTTGAGGAAACGTTTGGTTCTGGAGTAAAGACCTATTCCGACAATAAGAATATCAAGAATTATGGGGAAAAGTACTATCTGTTTTCCGTGTTAGAAATTGGCATGATGATTAAACGCTTCAAAATTATTTTCCGTCAAAAAAAATCATTGCAAGACATGTACTTCTCCGGATTAGATGGAAATTGGAAAATACCTCCGGATCGTTCAACCTATATGATTAATCACAAGGCTACTGGAAAATTAACTGAACGACACATTGAAATCCTTGTTGGATTTACTTTCATGAAGTAATTATCCTCATTAAAATACGCTTTAAATAACTCTCCTTTTTCAAAGGCGGATAAATCTCACCAAAAATACCACTTTAATAGGCTATTCTTTTGCCAAAAATTAGGTGTTTCTCTCTTCCCCAATAGCACTCAACAATGGAAGAAGGACTGGAAGTTTGTAACTTTAACCCTATATTTTTTTCGAATTCAGTCTATGTCTCGGCTTTTATCTATTCTATTTTTAGGTTTCGCTATCGAAACCCTGGCGCAGCCGCCCATTTTTATTAAAGACGATTTTAGTTCAAATGTCAATGGCTGGTGGGTTGGAACCAGTGATACCTATACTATGAAGCTGGAAAATGGTAAGTACACAATCACAACCACCCAAAAAGACAAAGGCCGGTTTGTTACCATTCAGCCTTATATGGATATGAAAAAAGACTTTTCAATTGAGGCAAGTTTTAAACAAAAGTCTGGAAGTGATAATAATGGCATGGGCCTCCTGTGGGGTAATAACGGGGACGGAAAACATCAGGAATTTATCATCACCACAAATGGATACTATAAAATAAAAAGTCCTGAGAAAGCTGAAAAGATTAACGAGTGGGTGGAGTATAAAAAAGTGAAACCGTTTGGGCAGGAGAATGTTCTTAAAGTGGAACAGCGAAAAGGCACATGGTTCTATTCTATCAATGGCGAAGTTGTTGCAAGCATACCTGCGCTGCCTTTGTATGGAAATCGAATGGGAATTATTAACTATACGAACATGGAGTTGGAGATAGATAATTTCATTTTCAGGCACGATGTAAAAATTAATTTACCAGATAATCTTACGACTGGGATAAAGAAAGAAAATCTTGGTCCAAACGTCAATTCCATTTACGATGACTTGGGTCCCCACATCACCACAGATGGAAAAATGATTCTCTTTGGCCGGGAACTTTCACCTGATAATATTGGCGGAAAAGAAGACGGTGAGGATATTTGGATGACCACCACTAAAGATGGAATCACCTGGTCTAAGAGTGAGAATATGGGTACTGCCATCAATGACAAACAAGCAAATAACCTGGCTGCAATAAGTGCCGATAACAATACGCTTTTATTTTGTCGATTGGATGGGTTTCAAGTGCGCAAGAAAGAACAAAACGGTTGGTCGGCATCCGAGTATTTAAATGTGAAGTTTAAGAATGAATCAAAAAATATGGAGGGCAATCTATCGCCTGATGGAAAAGCAATTCTATTCACTGCTAAACTAAAAGAGAATTTATTCTACGATGCATCCGCAGAGAACAAAGAAAAAGATGTGTATGTTACTATTCGGGATAAAAATAACAATTGGTCTGATCCTATAAACCTGGGAAAACAAATTAATACAGCGGGTGATGAGATTTCACCTTTTCTTGCTGCAGATGGTCGTTCCTTATACTTCGCTACTAATGGCCGGCCAGGCTATGGGGGTTACGATATATTTTTAAGTAGACGCAAAGGAGATTCATGGACTGATTGGAGTGAACCCGTAAATCTTGGACCTGAGATAAATACAACTGGGTTTGATGCCTACTATACGGTGTCGGCTGCAGCCGATTATGCCTACATGGTCAGTGACCGGAATTCAATTGGGCTTTCAGATTTGGTGCGCATAAAATTACCTGAAGCCGTTAAACCCGATCCTGTTGTTTTGTTAATAGGTCATACGTTAAATGCCAAAACTAAAGAGCCCATCAAAGCCGATATTCTTTTTGAAGACTTATCTACTCAAAAAGAAATTGGGGAAGCCATCTCCGATCCTAATACAGGATCGTATCGCATTGCATTAACGAAAGGGAAAAATTATGGAATCCGCGCACAGGCAAAAGGCTTCATTTCAGTGAACGAAAATCTTGAACTTGCTTCCGTTGCTAAATACACAGAGGTAGAAAAAGATTTACTTTTACTTCCAATCGAAGAGGGCGAAAGCATTGCATTGAATAACGTATTTTTTATAATTGGCAGGCCCACATTAAAACCTGAATCGTTTCCTGAATTAGATCGGCTTGTTGAAATAATGAACGATGATCCCTCCATAAAAATTGAATTGAGCGGCCATACAGATAACAACGGAAATAAAAATGCTTTGATGAAACTATCCGAAGAAAGAGTGCTGGCTGTAAAAGCGTATTTGGAAGAAAAAGGAATTAAGAAAGGTAGAATTTCAGGGAGAGGGTACGGCCCTACAAAACCAATTGCTCCTAACGATACAAACGAAAACAGGCAACGCAATCGCAGGGTTGAAGTTAAGATAACAAAGGTTGGGTGAACAGCCAACAAAGGTCCACAGTCCACAGCAAACTGCGGCCGAATACAATTTGAAAAGCAAATGGAAAAAATTCTGAATTATATAAACGGTCAACTCGTTGAACCAACTTCGGGTAAATATTTGGAGAATGTAAATCCAGCTATTGGTAGTGTGTATGGCTCGTTACCGGATAGTGATTCTGGTGATGTTCAAAAGGCTGTTCAGTCAGCTCAAGCCGCATACCCATTATGGTCGACTATGCCTCTTTCAAAGCGTGCATCAGTCTTGTTGGCGATTGCCGATTTGATTGATCGTGATGCAGACCTACTTGCTTTAGCGGAAAGTGTTGATCAGGGTAAGCCCCTTAAACTTGCTCGCACGGTTGATATTCCGCGCGCTTCAGCAAACATGCGGTTTTATGCCACCGCCTCTATGCACATGTCTTCCGAATCGCATGTAATGGAAGGCGAAGCAATTAACTACACCACACGAACTCCTATTGGAGTTGCAGGGTGCATCTCCCCGTGGAATCTTCCGTTATACTTATTTACCTGGAAAATTGCTCCTGCGCTAGCAGCCGGTTGTACGGTAGTTGCCAAGCCTTCCGAGCTTACCCCCATGACTGCTTTTTTATTTTCCAAGCTATGTATTGAAGCAGGGTTGCCAGCCGGTGTTTTAAACATTGTTCACGGATTAGGTAACAAGGTAGGACAAGCGATTGTTGCACATCCAAATGTGTCGGCTATTTCGTTTACGGGAGGTACAGTAACCGGAAAAACAATTGCCGCAACAGCAGCTCCCATGTTTAAAAAACTCTCTCTTGAACTGGGCGGTAAAAATCCGAACATCATTTTTGCTGATTGTGATTTCGAGCAAGCAGTAACTACGTCTATTAATTCATCGTTTTCAAATCAAGGTGAAATTTGCTTATGCGGATCACGAATTTTAGTTGAGCGAAGTCTTTATGAAAAATTTGTAAATGAATTTGTAAATCGCACAAAAGAATTGATTGTTGGAGATCCGTTGGAAGAAAATACTCGATTGGGAGCATTAGTTTCTGAACTACACATGAATAAAGTTCTTTCCTATATCGAGTTGGCGAAACAAGAGGGTGGACAAATTTTATGTGGTGGGAAAAGGATTACTGTTTCTGGTCGCTGCGCTAAGGGTTATTTTGTAGCCCCAACGGTAATTGTAGGATTGGATCAATACTGCCGAACTAATCAGGAAGAAATATTTGGCCCAGTCGTAACGATTATGCCCTTTGATTCAGAAGATGAAGTGATCGGTTATGCGAACTCCAATGCCTATGGCTTAAGTGCCACTATCTGGACAGAAAATTTGAAAAGGGCACATCGGGTTGCCCATCAAATAAAGAGCGGCATTATCTGGATTAACTGTTGGTTGCTGCGAGACCTCCGGACTCCCTTTGGTGGTATGAAGCAATCCGGTGTTGGCCGCGAAGGCGGTTGGGAAGCGTTAACGTTTTTTACTGAATCGAAGAATGTGTGTGTGAAATTGTGATTCTTACGATTTATATAAAATTTCCAGCGCGGCTAGTAAGATGGGGATGATCAAAGCCGTAAGCAATTGCCAAACCGAGTTAAAATCAAATGGCCATTCATGCATACTCTTTAAATGATTTTGTACTTCGAATAATTCTTTCAGGTGTTGCATGTTTTCTGCCGAAGGATCAAGTAAGGTTTTATCGAGTGCTGCCTCAAGATGTCGCGTGAAACTGTACATGCGATGTGTTTTCTCATTTCGCATGATACGATGAATGCCCACTTGAGGTAATATGAAAAACCCAAAAATGAGTATGGCTGCAAGGCCTAACCAAATGAGAACAATCAAGTTGTTTTGAAAGGGTGCCACGATTGTTGTTATTACAATCAACAGAAAACTTATACAAATGGCTAACGACATTTTCAGAAATGAGGCACCTAAGGCTTGCAGGCCATTACCCGAAAATTGACTTACACTTACTTTTACTTTCATCCGGGTAAGTTCCATCGGGAAAATACTTACTTTAATAAGTGCCCAAAGTGAAATCCCCAAAAAGAAAAAACCAAGAAATACATACCCTACTCGGTAATAAAATAAAAAATCAGCTGTCGGAGTAAGTTGTTGTATCAATGGGTAGATCGAAACAATCGATGAAATAGAAATGATAAGGCCGCTAATCAAAGGCCATGAACCCTCATAAGCAGACTTTAACTTACTGGTATACCATTCGTTGAGGATGCTCTTTTCTTCTTCAATAAATTGTAGCATGTGTGGAAACAGACGTATTAATACTTTGGAACAATAAACAACAACCACACACACTGAAGTAAAGAACAAACAAAGGCAAGCAAACGCACCTCCAAAGGCAGGCGAACTCAATCTCCAACTTAATAGGTAATCTATCAAAAAGAGTAGTTGCCAACCAATTACCCATGTTAGCCAACCGGGTAATGGAACAAGTCCTGAAAGTTTTTCGGGGTAGGATTTTATTCGAATTGAGTTTTCGTTAGGTTGTGAAGTATTCATAGGCCATAAAGGAAATCTGACTTGATTTCAAGATAGATATAATACCGTGGTCTATTCATTCAAAGAATAGATTTATTTTGCGAGATAAACCCAGCCGATGAGTTTTTTCGACATTCATAACATCTTCTTTACGGTTCTTGGTTATTCACTAAGCTACCTCGAGTTTTTTGCGGTAATCGCAGGACTCATTGCCGTGGGATTATCGGCCAAAGCCAATATCTGGAGTTGGCCCATCGGCATTATTAATGTTTTTCTTTCGGCATTCTTCTACTACCAGATCCAACTTTATCCGGATATGTTCCTGATGGTATTTTTCTTTATCACCAATTTACTGGGATGGTGGCGCTGGGCTAACCCCAAACCGGAAGAGGAAGACCGAAAGAAAGAGTTGAAAGTAAGTTTTATGAAAGGCCAGCAATTTATTGGCTGGATGGTGGTGGGTGGTGTTGGTACTTTTCTCATAGGAACGCTTGCGTCAAGATTACACGAATGGCTTCCCTTGCTTTTCAATTTACCGAGTGCTTATCCTTTTGTAGATTCTTTTATTTTGGTGATGAGTGTGATTACTACCTTTCTGATGATTCAAAAGAAAATTGAATGTTGGATTATCTGGATTCTGATTGATATAGTCGCCACTTACTTGTATTTCCTAAAAGGTGCCAAATTTTTTGGTGTCGAATATCTGATATTTACTTTAATTGCCATCTTCGCTTTATGGAACTGGATCAAAGAGTATAAAAGTTACAATAAACAATCAGCATGAAGCGCGGGCTAGTAATCGGCAAGTTTATGCCACTTCATTATGGGCATATTGCACTCATTGAATTTGCTGCAGCCCATTGCGATGAACTGATTGTATCGATGAGTTACAATGCAACGGATGTTATTTCCGTTGAACTTCGTCTTTCCTGGATTAATGAGACTTTTAAAGATCAATCAACGATTAAGGCATTCAGTATTGTCGATGACTTCGATAGAGAAGACTTGCCCTTCGCAGAACGAACTAAAATTTGGGCCGATCGAATGCGGAAAGTATATCCTCCCATTGATATTGTTTTCAGTTCAGAAGGATATGGAGTTCCCTTTGCAAAAAATCTAGGAGCTAAGCACAAAAATTTTGATCTCAAGCGAAACCTATTTCCGGTTTCGGCTACTCTCATCAGAGAAAATCCTTTTGCACATTGGAAATACATACCGAAGGGGGTAAGGCCATTCTTTGTAAAGAAGATTTGTTTCTACGGTCCGGAGAGTACAGGTAAATCAGTAATGGCAAAACAACTCGCCAGCTATTATCAAACTGATTTTGTTCCCGAAGTAGCGCGTGAGATTGTAAGCTCGAATGAATTTACGGTTGAAGATATTATTAAAATTGGGCACACCCAGACGGAACGGGTACTGGATAAAACTAAAGCTGCTAATAAAATCCTTTTCTGCGATACCGATTTAATCACCACGCAAATCTATAGTTGGCATTATTTGGGAGAAGTTCCCCAAATCCTATATGAGTTGGAGAAGAAAATCACGTACGATCAATATTTTCTATTCGATATAGATGTCCCCTGGGTGGCCGATGGGATGAGGGATTTGGGAACCAGAAGACAAGAGATGCACAATATTTTTAAAAACGAATTACTAAATAGAGGAATACGCTTTATTGAAGTACGCGGTAACTATGATGAACGTGAAAAGATATTGAAAGAGCATGTTGATTCTATGTTACCTCATTCCCTCTGAGGGATGACCTATATCCATGTCAACTGCCAACTGAACTTGCCCTAACCTACTTTTCTAATATCCCTTCCCCCCAACCTCACTCTCAAACACCTCCACACACTTTCTATCTTGCAGCGTAACGTAACAGGTTTTTCCGTTTGGTCCACCAAACGTAATATTGCTGGTATTCTTACCGTTCATTTCCACTTCACGTAGCAACTCTCCATCCGGTGAGAAAATGGCGATGGTCCCTTTACCGTACCGCGTAACATATAAATTGCCCTCCTTGTCGCACTTCATGCCATCAAAACCAAAATCAGCTACTTCGCCAAAAAGTTGTTGGTTGCTAATGTTTCCTTGATCATCCACGTCAAACTTCCAGATTTTACGCTGCACACTTTCGTTTACATACAATATTTTTTCATCTGGACTTAACTCAATTCCATTGGTCGTTCCCATACTATCTTTTACTAACACGGCTTCGCCAGTGGTTTCAATGCGCCAGAGTTGTCCGGTACTTTCTTTCCAATTAGGATCAGAGGCAAACAGATATCCTTTCTTGCTAATACAGATGTCGTTGGGCTGATTAAATCGATCGGAATGACTAAACACCGAAACTTCTTTCGTTTTCATATCTACTTTAAGGATATTGTGGGCCTTGAAATCTGCCAACAACATATTTCCGTTAGCATCAAACTGAATAGCATTGGCAATACTTCCCTCGGGAAGGGTAACAAAGAGCTCCACTTCACCCGTAGGCTTAACGGCACCAATGGTTCCATCTTTCTGATAGTTTACAACATACAGAATACCCTCTTTATAGTTGGGTCCTTCAATATTTCCAGAAAAAAGATTTTCAGCAGTTAAATCTTTTGCCACATAGGGTTGTTCTTTACAACCAAAGAGGAGCATTAATACAGGAAAGAATATGAATTTTCTCATGCTGATTTTCCAACCTTGTGGCCTTTGGTGGCGAAATAAAGTATGTATAAGTACAAAGGAATCATTATAAGATATGCAAATTGCCGGTTGGTCATGTCACTAATGGCTCCATAAGCAAGCGGCAGGATTGCTCCACCAGCAACACCCATAATCATTAAGGCAGATCCTGTTTTTGTAAATTTTCCCAATTTATCGAGCGCTAGTGGCCAAATGCATGGCCACATCAGTGCATTGGCAAAACTCAACAAAACAACGAAAGTTATAGAGATGCCACCGCTCGAAATCAGCGCGCAAGATGTAAATGCGATTCCTAAAATTGTAGCTGAGATCAAAGCATTCTTTTGGGAGATGTATTTAGGCATCACTGCGATCCCTAATATATAGCACACCACGAGGGCGATTAAACTGTAAATCCCAAATTTACTTGACGTACTGATATCAAAGCCTTGATACTGGCCATATAAACCAATCGTATCAATTGCAATTACCTCAACTCCAACGTAAGTAAAGATACAGATCACCCCAAGGATCAAATGCGGAAAATCAAATATTGACTGTTTCTTTTGACTCGCCTCGCTAGAATCACTGACTGTATCTTCAGGGTTAATTTCTGGAAGCGGTGCCTTCAGAATCATGAGAGCCAGACCAAAAAGAACGATCGCCATTACAGAATATGGAGCAATTACTCTTGAGGATAAGGCATCTAATTCTGCAGCCAATTCACCTCCACTCAATGATTGAATTTTTTCCGAGAGCACAGTTGCATCACTAAAAAGTAGTTCAACCAAAACAAATATTCCTATCATACCTGCAACCTTATTGCAAATCCCCATAATACTTATTCGCTTAGCAGCACTCTCTATAGGTCCAAGAATTGTTGCATAAGGATTTGACGCTGTTTGAAGGAGAGTCATACCAGTACCCTGCGTAAATAAACCTAAAAGAAAGAGTGGATAAGAGCGCATTTGAGCGGCCGGTATAAAAACAAGTGAGCCTATACCCATTATAGCTAAACCCACAGACATGCCTTTGGTAAAGCCTGTTTTCTTCAGTATGTAAGATGAGGGGATAGCCATCACGAAATAAGAAATATAGAACGCAAGTGTTACAAAATAGGCTTGGAAATTAGAAAGCTCACATGCTTGTTTTAAAAATGGTATAAGCACGCTATTAAGCCAAGTCACAAAACCAAAAATGAAAAACAAGATTCCAATGATGGTGATGGACATTAAATAATTGGAGGATTTGGTTTGGGTCATGGGTAGAGATTTAGGCATTCACTGGTAAACTTCTATTTTTGTAGAGTTAGAAACAACGGTAATTACCATCTTTTAATTAATTCAACCAAATTGAAAACGGACCAAAAAATTTCTTTACTGGTAATGGCTGCCGGCATGGGTAGCCGGTATGGCGGAATTAAACAAATTGATGGCTTTGGCCCCAATGGCGAAACCATCATGGATTATTCCTTATACGATGCCATCCGGGCAGGCTTTAATCAAGTGGTATTTATTGTTCGCGAAGAGATAAAGGAAACCGTAGAAGAAATCTTTCTTCCAAAACTGCAAGGCAGAGCCGAAGCTCACTTCATCGTTCAGTCGTTAGACAAATATGTACCCTCTGAATTTCAACCGATAGAACGAAAAAAACCCTGGGGAACCACCCATGCCATGTTATGTGGCAAAGAAGTGATTGATGGCCCCTTTGCGGTAATCAATGCCGATGATTTTTATGGACGTGAAGCCTTTGAGTCATTAATCCATTTCTTTAAAAACGCTCCTGCCGACCATCACGCTATGGTGGGGTACACCTTAAAAAATGTAATGTCAGCGCATGGAAGTGTGTCGCGCGGAGTGGCTACCCCCGATGCGGAGGGTTTTTTGAAAAGTATGAAAGAACACACCACCATTTTGCGCGAAGGCAATAAAATAATTTCGAAATGGAAAGAAGGCGATGAGGAGCTGAGCGAAAATGTTCAGGTTTCTATGAACTGCTGGGGCTTTCAACCGGGTGCATTTGACCTGACTGAAAAAATGTTTATAGAATTTGTCGCCAAGAATCGTGATAATCCGAGCGCAGAATTTTATATCGCCTTGATGGTGAGTGAGCTTATCACCCGAGGCTTAGGTAAAGTTCATATTTTGCCAGGTGGAAAAACCTGGTTTGGCGTAACGTACAAAGAGGATAAAGTAGAAGTTTCACAACAGATCAAAGACCTTGTAACACAAGGTGTTTATCCTTCGAAACTTTGGTCAAATTAATTTACCGTTTAAATATTCCTCGCTTTAGGGGGTCAATTTTTTTTCCATCTTTCAATCCGAATTATTATCCAATCTATATGAAAAGAATTTTTATCGGTATCCATGCGCTCATTCTTTGCACCATCAGTTTTGGTCAACCCAATCCCGATGCTCAAAAGTATGCTGCAACCATTACTCAGCAAGATTTAAAAGAAAATCTAACCATCATTGCTTCTGATGCCATGGAAGGTCGCGAGACGGGTAAACGTGGACAGAAAATGGCAGCCGCTTTTCTCGCTGCTTATTTTGAAGACCTCGGTTTAAAAGGTCCAGTATCAGGAAGTTATTATCAGCCTGTTCCTTTATTTTCAACGGGTGCATCTATAGTAACATTGAAAGTTGGCACAACAGCATTGACTACGGACGAATTCATTTTTTTGGGCTCAGGCCAAACAGTCGGTGAAATGACCCTTCCTTTGGTTTTTGGTGGCAAAGGTTCTGAGGCTGAACTGGAAAAATTAGATGTGAATGGAAAAGCCGTACTGGTTTTACTGGAAGCCAACGCCTCAATCATGAACAACCCGGTACTCACAAAATTACGTGAGAAGGGTGCCAAACTTATTTTTGGAGCCGTTGAGAAAAAAGAAGAGTATACCCGGTTGTCAGGAATGGCAAGGAGATTTATGGGCGAACGCCTGGGGCTGAAAAAACCCGAAAGTGGAAATATTTCTGGCGCAATTGTGATAACGGCTGAAACAGCGGGCAAGTTTTTTAATAGTACTGCCGACAAATTGAAGAAAGCAGCCGAATCCAAAAAGGCAGATAAAGTAAAACCAACTTCTATTAGCTATTCTATTAATCAAACTGTTTCAGAAGTACGTTCAGAAAACATACTTGGATTTTTAGAAGGCACCGACAAGAAAGATGAGGTGGTAGTAATAACTGCTCATTACGATCACATCGGTATCTCTGCGCGTGGGGAGGGTGATAAAATTAATAACGGTGCCGATGATGATGGTTCTGGAACAGTAGGTGTGCTTGCTATTGCCAAGGCATTTGTGCAAGCAAAGAAAGAAGGTAAAGGACCACGCAGAAGTATTTTGTTTATGACCGTTACCGGAGAAGAAAAAGGATTGCTCGGATCTGAGTATTATTCGGAACATCCTATTTTCCCATTAGATAAAACCGTTGTTGATTTAAACATTGATATGATTGGCCGCAGAGATCCCGCTCATAAAGACAGCGCTCCTTATGTATATGTAATTGGCTCTGATCGACTTTCAAGTGAGTTGCATACCTTGAGTGAAACAACGAACAAAACCTATTCAAACCTTGTGTTCGATTACCTGTACAATGCAGAAGATCATCCGGACAGAATCTACTATCGTTCTGATCATTGGAATTTTGCCAAGAAAAATATTCCGATCATTTTTTATTTTGATGGGGTGCATGAAGATTATCACCGCCCAAGCGATGAAGTTGACAAAATCGAATTCGATCTGTTAGCCCTTCGAACGAAGAACGTATTTCATACGGCATGGGAAATTGCTAATCGTGAGAATAGATTAGTAGTGGATAAGAAGTAAATGAAGAGGCCACAGATTCACGAGTTATAATCAGTGAATCTGTGGCTTAAATTATTTGTTTGCAACAACTCTCTAAAGGATTCAAAGGCTGAAGTGACGACCTGAATTATTTCTAAATTTTTACTATAACAGGTGTTTGATTGTCTGTCTTTTTAAAGATGAGCATTTCCCTATTATCTTTCAATTTAACAATTGAATCCCCAATTTGAATCTCGTTCTCAATTGTGTATCCGGTCGTTCCAAAGTCAATCAATTTATTATCAACCCAGATGTTAGGAAAATTCCTTTCTCCATGTTCAATATTAGTTACTATCCCTTTCACTTCAAGCCGAAAGAAATTTACGTTGGCTTGTATCTGAAAATAAAATAGAAGTCCCACCGAAATAATAAAGCCAATAGCAAGAATAAGAATTTGTCTCATTACTTTTTTTCAGAATAGTCGACTAATCGAAAACAAATAATCTGTGAATCAGTGGCTATGTTCTAAAATTAAAAAGGAACGTTCACATGTCGCTCGGCATGGTAGCTTGAACGCACCAACGGCCCAGACTCTACATATTTCAAACCGCGTTTTAAACCCTCTTCTTTGTACATCGCAAAGGTATCCGGATGGATAAACTCAGCAACTTCCAAATGCATTTTAGTGGGTTGAAGGTATTGACCCAGCGTAAGAATCATTAATCCATTTTCAGCCAGGTCATCCATGGCTTTAAAAACTTCTTCATGCGTTTCGCCAACGCCAAGCATAATCCCTGACTTAGTTCTTTTGCCTGCTTCGCGAGTTCGTTTTATTTGCTCAAGGCTGCGCTCATATCTTGCCTGTGGTCGCACCATTCTATATAGTCGTCCAACAGTTTCCATATTGTGCGATACTACTTCTTGTCCGCCATCAATCATATGATATAATGCTTCCCAATTTCCTTTTGTATCAGGAATTAAGGTCTCAATAGTAGTCTCCGGACTTAATGCCTTTGTTTGAACCACTGTTTGATACCAAACCTCTGCCCCACGATCTTTTAACTCATCGCGATTCACTGAAGTGATTACAGCATGTTTTACACCCATCAGTTTGATGGCTTCTGCAACACGTGTGGGTTCATTGGTATCATATTCAGGTGGCCTTCCCGTGGCAACGGCACAAAACGTGCAACTGCGGGTACACACATTCCCTAAAATCATAAAGGTAGCGGTGCCTGCTCCCCAACACTCGCCCATATTTGGGCAATTGCCACTTTCGCAAATCGTATGCAGTTTATGTTCATCCACCAGCTTGCGCACCTTGGCATACTCAGGGCCAATGGGCAATTTTACACGCAACCAATCCGGCTTGCGTTTCTTTGGTTCTGGGGCTGATATAACAGGTAATTCAATCATTCTTTAGCTGGTAGTCGTGAGTCCAGAGTCATTAGTATTAAGTAGCACACTCCTACTAAGGATTATATACTAAGGACTCAGGACTATTTACTATAAACTATTTACTTACCAATAAGTTCCTTGTATTGATCTGCGCTAAGCAAACCATCCGCTTCTGCGGGATTAGATATTTTCACTTTTACCATCCAGCCTTCACCATACGGATCGCTGTTTACTTTCTCAGGGCCTGATTCAAGTCCTTTGTTAAACTCTGAAACGGTGCCACTAATAGGCATAAATAAATCAGAAACGGTTTTAACCGCCTCTACGGTTCCAAATACATCATGTTGTTTGATGGTTTGACCAACAGACGAGATATCAACATAAACAATATCCCCTAATTCGCCTTGCGCGAAATCAGTAATACCGATCGTTGCCAGATCGCCTTCCATTTTAATCCACTCGTGGTCTTTGGTGTACTTAAGTCCTGCAGGAATGCTCATAATTATCGCTTAATAAGTTGCCCCAAAAATAAGGAAAGTAGGGCGATGTTAATAATTTAGTTTAGTAGTAAGTCAACAGTCTTGAGTCATTAGTCCTGAGTTACCGGTATCTACCTTCTGTTCTACTTTATTAATTCTGAGCCAAATTAAACAAGATCTTAACACCGCCTCGGGTCGTTGACCTGCGGAACGAGTTAGTAACCAGTGGCTCATTTACACTTCGTTCAACATAGGCTTGCACACGCAATTTCTGATTCACCAGATAACTCACATTGGGGCGTAATTGAAAGTTTATATTTCCATTGGTTACTGTATTTACCTCCTCAATTTTTCGCTGTATGGTTCGATTGTTTGTTATACTCATGTTTAATTGAAACGTGATGTCGTTCTTTAAGGTAATCACACGCCCCTGAGTCTTGAACGGTAACTTCATATTGTTTTTGGTATAGCCTAAATCGACCGACCAGTCTTTACTATTCAATTCTGTGATTTGTGAATTTGAAATGTTCAACGCCAGATCGCGCTTGGTTTTATATTCAAATCTGAAATTAAGTTTCTTTCGTGTTCTGAAATTTACACCCACTAAGGGAGCAAATTGTTCGCTTATCATTACCTGACTGATCACATATACCGGAATTAATTCTCCACTTGAATTTGTCTGAGATGCGAATTGTCCATTGTTATAATTCTCAATGGGGTTGCTAATCCCCACGTTGTTATACTCGAGTGAATTGGAATAATTCACAACGGAGTATGACGAATTGTAAGCGTGGTTGATGGTGATGGATTGAAAAATATCTTTAAGTGCCTCAATCTTTCCAAGTCCTGAATAATCCAGTCGCCAGTTAGGAATTGGAATTTGAGGAAATGGGGAGAGGTTAACGGTCTCTGCCGATTTGCCTGTGTAAGCAGCAATGAATGCCGGTATCAAAACATCCTGCGATTTAGTTTCATACGAATTTCCGGTAACCCGGGTAAATCGATCTTGTAAAATGCTAATATTATCTTCAAACTGTTTAAACACGGTTGAGTTTAAGCTCTCATTATTTTTAAAGGCTGTATTGATAGTAAGCGTTGATATTTTGTAGGAACCCACCCGACTTGGACTGAGTGATTCATAGAATGAACCCGTTGAGTCAATTCGATATATTTCCTGAAACGAGGTGGTAGAAGTCTTTTTAATGTCTAACTGAATTTTGAGATCATTAGAAGGTTCGAGAGAAGCCCGAAGCCCAAGATCCTTCATCTGATTTTGGGTATACGGTGTGGTTAATTTTTTACTAGATGAAAGCCAACCATTTCTGCCAGCCTCAACTTGAAAATCTGATTTCTGTTGCCCTAATACAAAACCCCAACCCGGTGCGCTCCATCCTTTATCCAACCCAAATAAATATGGGTCAGGTGTAAATCCGGGGAGTATTGTACCTTGAGTAACCGTATAAGTTCCCGTTATATTTCGAAGCGACATAATAAGCCGTAAAACACCTTTAATCAATTTCAAATCCGGTGGCCTGCGTACAGTATCCGGTTGTGTCGGTTTATTTTGAGGAGTCTGCGGTGTGGGTCGCTTAGGGGTGTTGATGGTTTTTAGATATCCTATCTTGTTATACAGTTTAATCATATCAATCCGCCCGGTAAGAGCTTGCTCCTGTGTGTTTTGGATAATGTTTCCTAGCTTCAAACTATCTATCTTTTCCAAAGGTCCTGCACGCCAGTTGTAGCCAACATTGTATCGATACTCGGTACCCAACCAATTTGTGAGAGGCAATTTATCGAACGGTAAGGTGTAGTTAGCGGTAATATTCTGATCGAAATTTTTTGTTCGTCCAAAATTCTTCAGATTTTTTATCACTATATCGAGAGAATCTTTATTATCCAAATCGCCATTCGGTTCATCAATAATCGCGTTCACGCGCGATGAGTAATCAAGGGTTAACGATTTAGTCAAACTCCAGCGCACATTATAAAACCGATTGAAGACAAAAAACTTTTGAAAGTTAGGAATAGAACTAAGGTCGTCCTTATTGGAGTTTCGATAAATAATTTTACTAAACGATCGATCTAACTCACCCCGTACCGAAAGATTGGATGGCATTGGATTGAAATTGAAATCCTTAATTAATTGTAAAAAAGGGGACGATAAAAACTTAGCTTCCTTAAACGGTTCAAACCCTTTAAACTTTGGCGCATACTGCCACACTACAGCCCCTTTATAATTACGCCTTGTATTTTCCTGTAAGTTGAAATTGGTTTGTGTGGCCTCGCTGTATGCATATGTGAATGAAAAATTTTCAATATCATAGAGATGAGGGGTTGCCTCTTTTTTTGTTTTTACTTTCCGCACATTCGTAAAATTCAAACTTCGCCTCACCGACTGATCCTGAATCAACTTGCGATACGCTTCCCGTTCTCCGTCTGAGTTGAATGATTTCAACGCGGCCTCCAGCCGCAAGTCCGGGTTGGCCGGGTCAAAGTTGGGGTTAATCGTTGTATTCTCGTAACTGATAAACATGGGTATTTTCAAACCGGTCCATTGCGGTAATAATTTATCTACGTTCAAGTTGGCAGAAACATCATAGGAAGTTGTTTCACCACGGGCTCGTTCCGAAATTTTTGATTGCACATTTCCATAGCCAAAACTGATGTGACGCAACGAACCCGTTACCGTACCTAAGTCAGCAAGTTTTGTATTGAGCACCACGTTGGTTGCCCAGCCAGCCGTACGATCAAAATCAGTCAGTCGAAGTTCATTCGCCCAAATACAAACATCAAACGCTTTGGCATCGCTGCTCCGTGGATTACGCACCCCAATCATCATCATCTTAACCTGACTAAGATCAGGTCTTCCTAAAATACGGATGCCGTGCTTACCCGTTTGTTGTGGGCCGGCTTGCGGATATAAAATACCAAGGTTAAATCCCTCCCGATCACGCGATGCTTTTAACGCATAGAGTTCATTTAAGTCGAGATCAATTTGATTATCTTCTGGCCAAACCACCTCTATAGTTCTTCCATCCTCAGGCTTTGTTATTTTCAAGGGCAGCTCTATCTCATAATAGTTTTCATCAAAGTCTGTTCCAAGTCTCAAAAAGGCAACAAGTTCATTGTCCTGTATGGGTTTATTAGCTGCATTGCTATGGGCACTGATAAACATTTTAATGCGACCATAATTGAAAAAATCCATCGTAACATTTTTATAAATAGAACGCGCATCTCCATCCGGAAGATCAGTCACACACATTTGCACCGACTGTTCATTTAACCTGCGCTGAACTGAGGAAGTATTGTCGCGATCGCGCCTTAGTGGTTCTATATAGCCAGGTTTAACATTATTAGGCGAAGCATTTTCTTCAATGTTCACAACCGATACAGAAAAATTATCCAGGTTCGGTTCAATCGGTTCACCAAACCGCGACTCTTCCAGGTTGCCCGTATAGCGTCTCCACCGATTACCCACCGTTCTGAACTTTGCCATCCTCAACACCACCGGTTTGTCAAAGCCAGTCAAATACATCCTTGCATAGCGTATTGATTTAAAACCTTCCAGATTTCCCACCTTCTCATCAAATTGCCTTACAGGAATTCGAAATAAGTACCATGTCGCATCTGGATTTTGAGTGGACGTTACCGCATCAACAATAAACTTATTACCTACTCTAAGAGAATTAGGTTTCAAGTCAATAGTGTAGGAATAGTATTCTTCCAAATCACTAAGCGTATTATCCTGATTTAAATCTTCATTATCCGGAATCGTGGTACTGGATTGTGGGACCAGATCAGAATTGGTAAGGACGGGTGTATTATTCTCCTGGCCGTTAAAATTTTTATAACGTTCTAAAATCTTTGCGTTTTTCGCATCCAACTCAGCGCCTAAAAAGTATTTAAAATCATCTGCCGATGGATCTCGGGAAATTTGCTGACGGAGGGTAGGGTTAGTGATTGAATTTAAAAAATCAGAGAACTTATTATTCTCAATCGTATTATTGGCTCCATCCAAACCAACATCTTGAAAAGGGCGGCCTGCAGGATTGTTATCAAACGCGTTATTTAAATATTGTTTATTCGTTACATAGCCCCATTCATTCTCAGTAACATTAAGCGCAGAAAGATCACCATCCACAGGTAGGCCATTTTCAAACGCATGCTTCCCATCACGAATAACATCTTCGGAGATACTGCCGAGGTGAAACACTACTGTTCCACCTGTTGTGTTGGATGCAGGTGGATTAATTCCATCGTTGATTCTACCCTTTTCATTATTAATAAAAGGATCCAACAACCAAAACTCAATATATTCTACATTGGCTTTATCAAAGTCCACCTCTGTACGTATGGCGGTGGTAATGCCGCCCCAATTATCTCTGGGGTTATTTAGGAATCCTTGTGAGTTTAGATTGCTGCTGTTGTAATTGTAAGGTCCACGTTCTGAAGGAAAATAAGCGATATCAAAAATGGGTTCAAAAAAGTTTCCAACCTGTGCATCGAAAAATGGAAAAATCTCTTTTGGGGGTACTGGTCTTACATAATGGTTCTCCAATTCTTTTTCGTCAATATTGGTAGGTTTAAATCTACCTCCTGATCGGTAAAAAACATTATCAACCTGATACCACGCTATCTTGGCACGTCTATATCCGGCCCGCACATCATTTGGCGCACCCAGTGCATCATCAAAGTCCTTAGGAGTTGCAGCTAATTTCCACGACTGCGGAGTTAATAGGCTATAGGGTGTGGCGGTGTTTTCAAAATCATCAATGAATGAAGTACCATCGCCCTGTACCACATTGGATGTACCGGGAAGGAGTTGAGCAAACTCAGCATTAAGTGTTATCGTGGATTGCTCCTTCGTTTGCAAAAATGGTAAGTAGTCTACCAACTTGGTTAACATCCGCGAGTTTTTTCGCATGTTAAAATCCACCCCATATTGAAGGTTGCGGGCGGGTTCACTGCCAATCAGGTTGCGACTGATGAGCGGGCGTTCGTTATAATATAAAACCGTAGATCCAATGTTAATATCGTCACTTAGTTTATAATCGAATCGTGTGCCCAACAACGAGCGTGTTTGAAACGCAAAGGGATCTTGTTGTTCATAGGTGATGTCCAAATCCTTTCCTGAACTAAGAATACCCTCATTCAGAATGGTAACTTTTCCAAATGTATAATCCACGGTATAGTCAGTTCCTTCCCGCAAGGGTGAACCACCAGCATAAACTTTTACTGAACCAGGTGAAATATTAAATCCCTGAATGATTATTTCTTTTCCAGAGCCTGCCTTAAATGACCCTACCAAATAGAATTTATTTTTTGTTGCGAATAATTCCGCTTCTGCTTTTGTGGTGCGATACAAGGTATCGTACACATACTTGTTAATCAGCTGATCACGAAGCGCTACATTGGTTTCTTTGGCAAAAAGTTTCAACAGGGGTTTATTGAAAGGCTCCAGGTAAGGAAAAATAATTGCGCCCGTTTCCGTATTGACCGTAATCTTTTCAACAAAATCAAAGTTGCCATCGGGTTGCGGATCGTTATAGGGATTCAATCGATCGAGGCCAAAAACTTGAATTAATTGCTGGGTGCGGGCATAATCACCTTCCTGCAATTGAGGATTATCAATACCTGTTCGGTCATCGCGATAAATTACACGCAACTGAAATCCATCGCGGGTAAGTTGAGTTACATTCAGATTGTAAATGTTTTTCATCATCAGATTCCAGGTAGGAATAATTATTCCTTTCGAATCTTTAATGCTGATTTTACGTGGGCGTAACAGTTTTAAAAAAGCTACCTGACTTTCAGGTTTATTGCCATAGTCTTCAGTAAGTTCACCCACTTTATACACGCGACCGTTGTACGTATATTCAAACGCAACCGCAAGGACCTCATCATTTTGCAATTTTCGTTGCAAGGTTAAATAGCCAAGCTCTTTATTAAACGTATACTCACTAATCGCTAATCTTCGGGCGCTATTAATTTTTTCGAAGTCGGTACCGTTTACTAATCCCAATCCTTCAAGCTGTTGATTAATGCCATCTGATTCGGCTGAGATATTGCGCAATTTATTGAACAGATCATTGGATGTATTGGATGTTGGAAACCCAGACGGAGCGGCTGACGAAATGATATCCTTTCTATAACGCTTGTCTGCCTCCCCCAAATCCATAAGACCTACCACATTGCGGGTGGTTTGCGTATCATTTTGCCGGTTTAATAAATACACTTCCACCCGAGTAATATTCACGCCCGAAGTAATCTGCGGAAGCGTGCCTAACCAGTCTTCAAAATTGTCTCGGAAGAATTGTCCTAAAAAGAAGTGGCGGTTTTCATCGTAGTTCGAGCCAACAATTTCAAAGGGTCTTCCTTGCGCTGCCCCATTGGTGCTACCCTGTACTTTAATGGACGATTGCTTACCACGTTGTGTGGTTGCCAAAGCCGTTACGAATAGTTTACCAAACTGCAATTGGGCTTTTACACCAAATAAATTTTGTGAACCGGTGATCAAACTATTGTTAAGCGGCAAACTCACATTTCCTATCTCCAGCTTTTTAAGAATGTCCTCTTTAAAACCGGTATATTCCACTTTCATATTATTCTGAAAGTCGAAGGAGTTATTGTTATCGAAGTTGGTAGTTACCGCAAGTTTTTCGCCCACCTTGCCGGTTACACTTAAATTTATTTGTTGGTCAAATTCAAAGCCACCATTGCGCTGTTGGCGGATGGGAATAGAGGGGTTTTCTATTTTTTGAAACTGAGCTCCAAAGTCCAGGTTTACAAAACCACGTGGAATCAACTCCACATAACTTCCTCCAAAAATCCGATCGAGCACAGGGCTCACATAAATTTTAGGGATCAGGTTGCGGCTACTGACAGCACTTTCGCCATCCAAGGCCCTGCTTTTCGATTGCCAGTAATTTCTTTTCAGAATTTGATCTTGCTGCTTTTTGAATTCTTCAAAGGACATGGTAGAAGGTGGGCGGTAATTTAAAGACCCTGCTTTTTCTGAAATGTTATAATGCCGCCCCGTATCGATTTCTATTTCTGTATTGAAACTCTTGGGGTTCTTAAGAAAAAGTGGCGAGAAGGTAGTGAAGTTGGAGAAGGGATCGCCATAGCGATCGCGTGTTCTGAATTGCGGGCGATAAGGATTAATGGGCTCTAAACGTACAGTATCGGCACTATTCTGCTGTTGGCCGTAAGCCATGGGAGCAGACCAGCATAGTGCGAGACAAATGCCCAGTCCGAGGATGAACTGAATCTTCCGGGTAGCTACAATCAATCGTGGTTCAGGCGTTTTTTAATGCTTGCTTTACCAGGGCTTCTAAACTAATGGTATTTCCTGACAACTTCAGGACGGAATCAACGCTTTTTTCGGCTGCTGATTTCGTAATACCGAGCGTCATTAAGGCTGTTAACGCCTCGTGGCGCATGGTATTGTGTATTAATCCGGGTTTTCCCGGCCCCTCCTCTATCGGATCCTTCCTCAACTTATCTTTCAACTCAAGGATCACCCGTTGCGCTGTTTTTCCTCCTATTCCCTTCACGGCCTGCAAAGCTGCTGCATCCTCGCGTACAATAGCCGACCGAAGCTCATTAGGAGGTAGATAAGAAAGCACCACCAATGCGGTATTGGGCCCAACTCCATTTACAGAAATCAAGTGTTGAAACATTTGCTTTTCAGTTTCATTGACGAATCCATATAAAATATGAGCATCTTCACGCACGTGCAGATAGGTCACGAGTTTTAAGTCTTCGCGATCTTTAATTTCAGAAAATGTGTTGAGCGAAATGCTCACCTGATAGCCAATTCCGTTCACATCAAGTATTATAAATGTGGGCTCTTTGTGAACGAGCTTGCCTTTAAGATATGCAATCATAAAAGGTTAAAAAATGAATGCAGTTTACGAGGATTTGGGCAGGGAAACAAGGGGTAAACCAATTCAAAAGTGAGTCGTTTTTTTTTGTTGTTGCGTTCCTCAAAAACGTTAAAAGATCGAAGTACCTTTGCACTATGTTTCAATTCTCCTCCACAAAAAATCTGGCCATTGATCTTGGAAATAATAACACGTTATTAACCGATCAATCAGCACTTTTATTCTCGCAGCCATCCTACATGGTAGTTAACGAACATAATAACAAAGTTGAGGCTGTGGGCGATCTGGCATATAGCATGTGGGAGAAGATGCATTCCAATCTAAAGCCTATAAAACCTTTGAAAGGTGGTGTTATTTCCGATGGTGAATCAGCCAAGAAGATGCTTAAGGAGATGATCGGTAAAATTCAGAAACCATCTTTATTTCCTTCTGGTTTTAATTACCTGATCTCGGGTGTACCGTATGATACAACCCCTGTTGAGAAGCGTGCTTTGCGCGATGCCTTAGATCAATTTTCTTCACGAAATACGCATCTTGTTTACGAGCCCTTAGCCGCAGCATTAGGACTTGGATTAAATATTCAAAAGCCGGAAGGAAAATTAGTGGTTGATATGGGTGGCGGAATCACCGAAGTAGTAATCATCTCCTTGTCGGGAATTGCAGCTTTCCAATCAACGCGTACTGCGGGTGATACACTGGACGAAGAAATTCAAGATTACTTTAGACGGACTTACAACTTTTCGGTTGGCATTAAGACAGCCGAGCAAATGAAGAAAGAAATTGGGTGTGTCTTTTCTTATGTTGCCAACGAAGAAGAATTTTTCATTGCGAAAGGAAAAGATTTGATGGAAGGAATTCCGGTAAGCAGAAAAGTGAGTCAAGCAGAATTAACGTCTGTGTTAGAAAAACCCTTTCAAAAAATAGAAGAGTGTATTCGTCAATCGTTACAAATTTGCCCGCCCGAATTAGCCTCTGACATTTATCGTTCAGGAATTTATGTAACAGGTGGAAATGCAAAGCTAAAAGGAATCAAAGAGCGCCTTTCTAAAACATTTCAGTTGCCAGTTCACATTGATCCGCAACCCCTACTTTCTGTTAGCAAAGGAATCTCTCAGATTCTGGGTGCCCCGCAAAAACACAGGTCGGTATTGGTTTGACCTTCTTTCTTTCCTCTGTAAATGATGTCCTCTTTCATTAAGGTTATAGTAATGCTAGGCGAAGATGCCGCCCCTTCTGACTGCTCCGCGAAAAACCACCAAAAGCGATGTTGTTAACATTTAAATTCTAGAAATGAGAAAAATAATAATCTTATTAATTACGACTGTATTATCAGTACAATTATATGGGCAAAGGCAATTAACAGCCAATCAGCAGGCTGTGCAGCAAACGGTCATCAAACTATTTAACGCTTTATCCAGCCGTGATTCTATCAGCCTCAAAGCCGCTTGTACATCTGATTTAACACTATACGAATATGGACAGGTGTGGAACATAGATACACTTATTCTGAAAGCAATTACATTGAATCCGTCATCAGATTTTGAACGTACCAATAGTTTTGATTTCATTAATACCACCCTAGATAAAACTATGGCATGGGTTACTTATCGTCTTCAGTCTTCAATAACCAGAGATGGGAAACAGACAACAATGCAATGGCTGGAGACAGTAGTTCTAGTTAAAGAAAGAAAACTGTGGAAAATAAAACATCTGCATTCAACACGTATCAAACGAAGTTAAAAAATTAAGCGGTCGTACCCCTCTCCATTCGAGAGGGGTTAAGGGTGAGTGAACTACAAATGACCATCCATTTCGTGCAACTGTGCATCCACTACTGCAATAGCAGCCATATTCACAATATCACGGATGGAACTTCCTAATTGAAGCACGTGTACTGGTTTTTTCATTCCCAATAAAATGGGTCCTATGGCTTCGGCTCCGCCAATTTCAATCAGCAACTTATAAGCAATATTACCTGAAGTAAGATTTGGAAATATCAACGTGTTGGCGCCTTCTTTTGCCAGGGCACTAAATGGGTATATCTCACGCTGTATGTCTGTATCAAATGCTACGTTCGCTTGTATATCTCCATCCAAAATCAATTCCGGATATTTTGCTTTCGCCAACTTTACTGCTTTCATTGTTTTTTCAGGAACCACTCCTTTGCTTGAGCCAAAGTTTGAATAGGATAACACGGCAACGCGAGGCTCCACATCAAAGAATTTTACACCACGCGCGGCCAATCCAATGATCTCAACCAACTCATCCACATTAGGATCAACATTTACTGTACAATCCGCAAAAAAGAAGGTGCCTTTTTTATTCATGATGATGTACATACCGGCCACCCGATTCACGCCTTCGGCCATGCCAATTATTTGAAGGGATGGCAAAATTGTTTTTGGATAGTCTTTGGTGAGTCCTGATACCAAGGCATCGGCTTCCCCAAACTCAACCATCATCGCACCAAATGCATTGCGGTCGCGCATTTGCCGATGCGCGTCTTTTATCGTAATGCCTTTGCGTGCACGTTTGGCATGATAGGCCTGCGCATATTTTTCAGAACGTTCCGGCTCTTCACGCGGATCAATAATTTTACACTCGCCAATATCAAGACCGTGTTCTTGAATGAGGCGTTCAATGTCTTGCCTGTTACCCAACAAAATCGGATACGCAATTTTTTCGTCCTGAAGGATTTGAGCAGCCTTTAAAATTTTAGGATGATCGGCCTCCGCAAACACAATGTGCTTGGGTTTTTTCTTAGCCAAATCAATGATGCGCGAAGTAAGTTTAGGATCAATACCCACGCGTTTCAATAACTCCTGATGATACTTTCCCCAATCGGTAATGGGTACCCTCGCCATGCCCGAATCCATAGCAGCTTTGGCAACAGCAGGGGATACCGTTGTGATGAGCCTTGGGTCGAGTGGTTTTGGAATCAGGTACTCGCGGCCAAACTGAATGCGATCAATGCCGTATGCCTGGAACACAATGTCCGGTACAGGTTCTTTTGCCAGGTTGGCTAATGCATACACAGCTGCGAGTTTCATCTCTTCATTGATTTCCGTTGCACGCACATCCAGCGCTCCTCTGAAAATGTACGGGAAGCCAAGTACATTATTCACTTGATTAGGATGATCCGAGCGTCCTGTACCCATAATTAAATCAGGACGTGTTTTCTTGGCAAGGTCATAATCAATTTCGGGATTGGGGTTGGCCAATGCAAAAACAATGGGATCTTTGGCCATTGACAAAACATCTTCTGGCTTTAAGATATCAGCAATCGAAAGACCCACAAAGACATCGGCACCTTTTAGTGCTTCCTGAAGGGTAGTTATTTTTCTGCTAGTGGCGAATTGTTTTTTACTTTCATCAAGTCCCTCTCTCTTATTATGAATCACTCCCTTGCTATCGCACATGATCAAGTTCTCCTTCTTCAGCCCAAGAGCAAAGTAGAGTTTAGTACAGGAAACTGCCGCTGCACCGGCACCATTTACTACTAAAATGATATCGCCAATTTTTTTTCCAATGATTTCAAGCGCATTAAGCAACGCAGCACTTGAAATGATAGCCGTACCATGCTGATCATCGTGCATGATTGGAATGTTCATCTTTTCGCGCAATACGGTTTCTATCTTAAAGCATTCGGGTGCTTTGATGTCCTCCAGATTAATACCACCAAAAGTTGGCTCCAATGATTTCACTATTTTTATAAACTCATCCGGATCTTCTTCATCAATTTCAATATCAAAGCTATCAATGCCTGCATATTTTTTGAACAACACAGCCTTTCCCTCCATGACCGGCTTTGAAGCTTCAGGACCGATATTACCCAAACCCAGTACCGCTGTACCATTTGAAATTACTGCCACTAAATTTCCCTTCGCTGTATATTTATATACATCATCTTTGTTTGCTGCAATCTCTTTACAGGGTTCAGCCACACCCGGAGAATAGGCTAATGCAAGATCAAGCTGTGTGCTTAACATTTTAGTGGGCACCACTTCTAATTTTCCTGGCTGACCTTGAGTATGATAGTTAAGGGCGTCTTGTTTGCGGATTTTGATTGACATAGCGGGTTAGAAAAATATGAATAGGCAATTTACACGCTAAGAAATAGGAATTACATAATCTGGTTAGAAATTATCGATCTACTGGCCCCTAAATTATAAAGCAAATTACTGCTTGGCTGGCGCAAGTTCGCTGCTGGTCTTGAATGTATAGATAATTGTTTCCAATTCACGAATGATTTCGCGTTGATCTTTACTGGGGCTAAACGTAAAGCCTTCCACGTAATAAAGCATTCCCAGCGGTTCATCAACAAAAGCATAAGAAACAAATGGACCCCCCATCGTTAAATTATTGGTACGCCAAAGTCCACGCATTTCCATCGCAAATTTCCCATTGAAGGTTATCTCTTTTGTTAGAACTGGTTTATAAGGAATGGAAGTTTCAGTTACCAGATAGGTCTCAAACCGTTCGGGATCTTCAAAAATATTATAGCGACAAATTTCATTGCGCCACGCAATTAAACTATCTGGCTTAAATTGATCGGGAGATGTATATTTTTTCCGGGTGATGAATATGTCTTTATCCGTGTAAGGGTTGATCTGACGAAGCCAAAAGAAATTGGAATCATTGGCAACCAACTGATACCCAAAAGGAACTTTTATTTCACTGTTAAATTTCTTTCTCAGAATATCAGGAATCCCTTTTGATTGCTTTGATTTGAACAATGCTTCAGTGAGTCGCTCACGCTCACGGGTATCAAAATGATTAACCAACTTTGCCCCATAGGTTCTGATTTTTTTCACCAAATCATGTTCGGTATTTCCAAACAGAAAAAGTACCTCTTGATTTTTTGCAAAAAGATCTTGTATGTTTTGACTAAATAAATTTGAATCGGCCTTAATCTTTTGAAGAGATTCCGCTGTAAACGTTCTTTTTATTTGAGAGGCACCTACCGATCGCTGATCAAGCGTAACCGCGTAAATCAAATTTCTTCGTTGCTTGAGTACATAATTGAGCTTGCGCGGATCAATCCAACGCATATGAAAAATTGATTCCTTTCTCGGGATCCCCTGCATCTCAGCACTAAACAAAGAATCTATTACTTTCCCCAACGGACCCTTCCATTGCAATGAATCCATAATCAAGAAAATATCGCCTGGCCTGCCCGTAGCTTGTGGCAGACTTTTCTTATCAGAACAAGAAGCAGAAAATAGGAGTATAGAAACAAAAAGAAAGGAAGCGTATTTCATGAGAGGAATAGAAGTAATATGGTCACGTTATATAATTCCAGTTAATCTGAATAGTCACTGAGATAACCGAACTAACCCACAATTAATTTTTGACCGGGTTGCAAGCTATTGCTTTTCAGATTATTGAGGGTCTTAATTTTCTCAACGGTCAACCCAGGCACTTTTTTTGAAATGTCCCACAACGTATCACCGGGTTGAACAATATAGGTTTTTGTATCAGGAGATAATATGCTGGCTTCTTTGGATACAGCACTGATCCTTGAGGGAACGAGCCTGTTTTGATTTGTCCAAATGGTTAACTGTTGTCCCGACCGAATGGTATTACTTGAAAGGTTATTCCAGCTCTTAATGTCTTCAATACGTACTCCGTGTCTAATCGCAATTGAGCCCAGCACATCACCCGATACAACTTTATAACTTACCCGTTCACGGCCATCGATAATGGCTG
The DNA here is from genome assembly GCA_016787755.1 of Cyclobacteriaceae bacterium. Lineage (GTDB taxonomy): Bacteria > Bacteroidota > Bacteroidia > Cytophagales > Cyclobacteriaceae > ELB16-189. The sequence goes on from JAEUUA010000018.1 coordinate 441,034, forward strand.
ACGGAAGGGCTGCGTATTGTTCATTTTCCCTTCTTCCTACTTTGGAAGCAGAATCTAGAATGCTCGTACGATTCAAATCAAGTGCAAGTTTTGCGTGCACCGGTATTTTTATAACGGAAACTCTTCCCTTGGCCGGAAGCACATTTCTAAGTACCGATGGATTTAGTTTTTGTAAATCTTCCAAACAGGTTCCGGTAAGTTTTGCTAATGTTTCAAAATGCAAAAACTGATTAACCGCTAGTGTATCATAAGGAGGCACTACCTCACGGGCAGTTTCGACTAAATTGTGTTGCTCAGTATAATTCAATGCATAAATAATGGCAATGAATTGTGGCACATAAGCACGTGTTTCCCTTGGCAGATGCGGATAAACTTCCCAGAAAGAATTTTTATATCCTGATTTGCGAACAGCCTTTCGAACCGTGCCAGGTCCGGAGTTATAGGCTGCCAAGGCTAATTCCCAATTGCCAAACATTCTGTAAAGTTGAGTCAAATACCTGCAGGCTGCATCGGTTGATTTATCCGGATCCATTCTGTCATCTATATACCAATCCGTTTTCAAATCAAAATACCTGCCCGTACCCGACATAAATTGCCATAAACCAACTGCACGAGCTCTTGATACAGCTCGTGGATTCAATCCTGATTCTATTATAGACAAGTATTTCAGTTCCTCCGGTAGATTATATTTCTTTAAGTATTGTTCAAACACCGGAAAGAAAATATCTTTTCTGCGTTGCATCATACGTGTATAATCTCGATTACGTACCGTGAAATAATCAATAAATCCGTGCACGGTATTATTATAAGTAAGAGGAATTTGTTGCTGAATACAGCTGAGTCGATCGGCTAATAATTCAGGAGTATCATTACCAGGAACGTATTCCAGGTTAGTAGGAAAAATCAACTCTGCATTTATAATGGAATCTTCAAGAATTAAGCCCTCCGCTGGCACAGGAAGCGAAAGCGTATCAGGCAAAGGATCCTCCTGTGCTATGGCAAGCATTGAAACAAAGAGAAAAAATATAACTACACAATACTTCATTTTATTCTTTTAACGAATCTTAAGGCTATTTAGGCTATTTATTACACTAAGTTCGGAATTACCTGCGAGAACTGAAAGAGTTTACTTTCTTCAAAATCATCGGCCGTTACTTGAAGGCCAATGGGCAATCCTTCATTATCAAACCCACAGGGTACCGAAAGAGCAGGCACACCCGCTACATTTGCCTGAACGGAAAATAAATCCGCCAAGTACATTTCCAAAGGATTACTTGTATGCGATCCGAGTTTAAAGGCAGTAGACGGTGTAGTGGGTGATAATATGAAATCGTAATTAGAAAAAATTGCCTTCGTTTTTTCACGAATAAGTCTTCGTACTTTCTGTGCCTTGGTGTAATACGCATCATAATAACTGGCACTTAGGACAAAAGTTCCTAATAAAATTCTTCGCTGCACTTCTTTACCAAAACCTTCGCTGCGTGTTTTTTTGTAAAGTGACTCCAGGTCCGTTACCTGCTTGCTTCTAAACCCATACCGTACTCCATCATAACGCGACAAGTTTGAACTTGCTTCGGCTGTAGCCAAAATATAATAGGTTGGTAAAATGTATTCGGTTAACGGAAACTCAATCGGTTCAACCACATGCCCTGCATTTTTAAGTTGCTTTATTTTCTCGACAATCAACTTTTTGATTTCAGGTTGCAACACTTCTGTATCCACAGTTTCCCTTATGTAGGCTACTTTATATTTTTTGTTTGGATCTGCGTTAAGTTCTGAAGTATACGATGGCACCGGCTTGCGCGAAACCGTGCTATCGAACTCATCGGCACCCGCCATCACTTCAAGTACCAACGCTATTTGTTCAATTTTTTTTCCAAAGATTCCGATGCAATCAAAAGAAGAACCGTACGCAATTAATCCATAGCGTGAAATACGCGAGTAGGTGGGTTTCAATCCCAAGATGCCACAGAAGGCAGCAGGCTGACGCACAGAACCTCCGGTATCCGATCCAATCGAAACATCACACAAATCGGCCATTACAGCAACAGCCGAACCACCTGACGATCCACCCGGAACACGGGTGTTATCAATATCATTGAGCACAGGACCAAAGGCAGAGTTCTCATTGGATGAACCCATGGCAAACTCATCGCAATTTTGCCTTCCGATTATGATCGCATCTTCGTCCAGCAAGCGCTGAACAGCTGTAGCATTAAATTGAGAAATGAAACCATCCAGAATTTTGCTTCCTGCCTGCAGTGGATGATCTTGAAAACAAAGTACATCTTTCAAGCCAATAACTAACCCTGCCAGTTTTCCAGCTGTTTTGCTTCTGATCCTTGAATCAACTTCAGCAGCCCGGGTAAGAGCCTCCTGCCCGTAAACACTCAAAAAAACGTTGAGGTGTTTTTTGGTATCGATATTCGTAAGAAAAGCGGAAACCCGATCAACACATGATATGCCCATTTTCAAAGATTCTTATGAAGAAATGTTTTCAAGGGCATCCCACCTGACCTATAAATAAACAGTAACTGATGAAAGGTTCCGCTAAAAAGATCGTTCTGTAAGTCTTTTACGTTCGAATCCGTATTCAATGTTTACTTATCGTCAATCTTAGGAACGGTTTTTCCAGCTTCGTCTACTTCAGACTTCACATCTTTAACAGCATCCTTAAATTCACGAAAGCCTTTACCAAGACCTTTAGCAAACTCAGGAATTTTCTTAGCTCCAAAGAAAACCAGAACGAACAAACCGATTACCACCCACTCGCCCATTCCGGGCATTCCAATCAAAAGTATTGCGCTCATAATAGAAGAATTTAAGAGTTGTAAAGATAGAGAATTATAATAAAATGAGTAGCGAAAGCTGTTTTGTTTGGCTTTAAAATAAGCCAGATTCGAGGTTTTTACCGTTCAGCCTAGTTTCTCAACCACTCCTGTGGATCAAGTGCATCAAAATTTTTCCGGATTTGAAATCGAAGCTCAGAAATACCCTCTGCATTAGAGAGCACATTGCCAATTTCCTGATTGGTTGTCACCCGTTGACCTTGTTTCACCGCAATATCTTTTAGTCCAGTATATACCGTAAAGAAATCACCATGCTTGATAATGACTGTATTTCCAATTCCTGGGGTAAAGGCAACCCGGCTAACCTCGCCATTAAAAATTGAATGAACCTCTTCGCCCTGCTTTGTTTGAATGTTAACTCCATCATTCTGAATAACAATGCCCTTTAACACCGGGTGGTTTTGTCGACCAAATTTCTGCGACACAAACCCAGACACCGGCCACGGAAACTTATTTTTATTTTCCTCAAAAGAAGCAGATAGGGCTACACTCGCATCGCGTGTGTTTGTTTTGCTTTCACGCGCTTCACGAGCTGCTCGCTCCAATTCTTCCTTAATGATTTTTGCAATTAGATTATCTAACTCAGCCACTGCTTTGCGGGTCACTTCAAGATCTTTTCTAAGTTGCTTTTCCTGTTTCTCCAACGAACGCACTATGGTTCGTTGCTTAGTTTTTAAATTGGTTAGCTTATTATTCTCTTTTATCTCATCACTCAAAAGATTATTCTTTTCGCCTCGCTTTACTTGCGTTACCCGCACTTGTTCTTTTAATACCACTTGTACTTTTTCAATGGCCTCTGCTTGATCTTGTCGGGCTTTACCATATTGTTCCATGTATTTAAGCCGCATCATTAATTGCTCGAAGGTTTGAGCTGAAAAAAGAAAAGTGAGTTTATCAACTTTGCCACTTGACTTTTGAGCAGCCAGTAACATGGCTGAATACTCTTCTTTCAATTTTTTTACATCACGTTCCAACGCGTCAATAAGTTGGTTGTTTTCGCTAATATCATAATCCAACAACGAGATTTCACTTTTGATTGATTTCATAAGAGACTCTTGTTGAAGAATCCGCTGGTTAATAGCCGCCAGCTCACCCATAGAGTTTTCCTTCTTCTCGCCTGTTTCGACAAGAATTTTTTCAGTCTCCTTAATCTTTTCAAGATTTTGCTGCTTCTCCTTTTGTAATTGGGTTTTACTTTTTTGGGGGTAAGCAAAAAATGAGATTAGAAGAAAGAGTACGAATAAATAGGACTTACCTGCGGTCATATCGCTTCGGAATATTGAAAGGGAATTTCAATTCCTTATCACCTACTTCAACTTTGTTGTACTCAAAGGTAATGGTATTACTAATGATGCCTGCTGCTGTTTTATAGAAAATATTTACCAGGCCGTTATACGGAAAATTTTTACTGCCAAGAGGCTGGAAGTTTGAGTAGTCTAATTTTAAGGTATTGCTGGTATTGGCTTCTATTAAATCAACATGTTCAATTTTTCTAAGGGCAGGGCTAATCAGGCTCCGTATCGTTACTGACCCTTCTACTTGAACAAGTTTTTCAAACTCTCCTTCACGGGTTATCTGATCGCTCAGCGCCTTTGCCCGTATCAGGTTTCCCAACATAGCCGCCTCTAGCACCGAATAATCGATTTTGAAATTGAATCGTTTGGAAAGTTCTACATAGTCAAAAACGTAATACTCCTTATCTACCGTGCTTACAATCGTAATGGAATCTTTATTAATTAACGCTTTCCCACCTTGGACACCAATCACTGAGAAGTTCATCCAAATTACACTGTCCTTGCGGATACGAATATTTGCTTTTACATCGCGTTCCTTTTTTTCGTCTTTAAAAACCATTCGGGCCTTTCCATGAAGGTATCCGAAATCAATTTCCTCAATATCCAATGTGGTAGGTGTATTCGGTAATGCAGGTATAGCTTTTCGGCTACACGATTGAAACATGACCGCAGCCATAATCAGAAAATAAAAATTCCACTTTTGGACGGGCAAATAAAAATTGGGTAAGGTCACCGGATTTGAATTAGTTTAGTTTTCGACTGTTGATTTTTTTATCCAGACTGGCATTACCACCATCGCGTTGCTTTGCCTTTTGCCATTGCTTTACTGCATTATCTATATCCCCTAACTGAAAAAGAATATCTCCATAATGCTCATAATGCGTAGCGGTAGCTTGCCCATTTTGTATCGCCCTCTCTATTATTTTTTTTGCCTCTTTGTATTTTTCCCGAGCGTATAAAACCCAGGCATGCGTGTCTAAATAGCTGGCATTGTCTGGAAAGTTTTTAATCAATTGGGAAGACATTTTTTCTGCTTTGTCCAGATTTTCTTTTCGCAAGGATAAGTAATAGCTGTAGTTATTAAGCACCAAATCATTGTTAGGATTAAACTTCAGTGCTTCTTCATAGGCCTGATCAGATTTAGCATATTCTTTTGAGCCATTGTAGCAATCACCTAATATTCCATTTAATTCACTCATAAATGTTGGATTGGTCGCTGAAAGCTTTTTTGATTGTTCCAATGAATAGGCTGCTTCCTTATAGTTGCGCTTGCGTAAGTGACCAAACCCATTGAAGTAGTAAATCATGGCCTGATTGGGAAACATTTCAAGTGCCTCCTCAGAATGAACGATCAAGCTATCGATTTGATCGGATTGCGTTTCTAAGTATAATAAATTTTGCCAGGCTTCAAAATTTGAAGTACCCCCTCTCACCGCTCTTAGATATTCACGCTTTGCTGCATCATCTTTTTCCAAAGTCATATACAAGTCACCACCAATCAAGTGCACATTCGATTCGGTCGGATAATTTGATTCTAATTTTTCAAAAAGACCTATCACAAATTTCTCTAATTCCGGGTCACTAATTTTCCTGGTTCTGTTTTGTGAGAGTGTGGCATTATAGGTGCCCATCATCAAAACTTTACTACTAATATCGACCTGTGGATCATCAAACACTTCCATCACATAGTTTCTCGATTTCTGTTCCTGACCTACATCTTTATAAAGACCTGCCAACACCATTTTTGAATTTCCTGCATCCGGATGGTCCTTAATAAAATCTTCTAGCAATTGAATGGCCTTGCTGCGCTGCTCATTGCCAGCAAGTGCTTCAGCAAATCCAAGAGCATATCGTTCTTCATCCGGAAATGCTTGCAATAGCTTCTCTCCCTCGGCAATTGCCTCAGTTACCTTCCCCCGTTCCAAATAAATCCGTTGCTTCTGCAAGGAAGAAACTTCATTTACGCCCATGATATCTTCCGCCCGATTATAGATTTTTAAAGCCGCATCCTCCTTTTTATCATATAGATATAAGGCAGCGAGCTCGAACAAATACTCCTCCGTTCCCTTCACCTCTTTCATCATGGTCTCAAGTGCATCGGTGGCTTTATCAAAAGCGCCTAAGCTAGCATAGATGGTAGACGCTAATACATAAAAATATTTGTTCTTCTTTTCATATTTCAAAGCAAGTTCAATACTCTGACTTGCCTTCAGGATATCCTCATTTTTTGTTCCTTTAGCAAGTATTTCAGCAATTTTATAATGGACTGTTCCATTAGTTGGATTTAGCTCTGCTACCCGCTGAAAATAAACCAGAGCCTTTGCATAATCTTCCAGGATAAAATATTTCTCAGCTTCCGTAAAAAAGAATTCAGCTTCGCGTAAACGACCATCATTGCTTTTTACGTCTGTTGTACTTTTACGTTTTTGTGAAAACGCAGGAGCAGCTACCAGCACAGGAATGAAGGCGATAAAGATGTATAAATGGAATTTTCTATTTGTCAACGGCAGGGGTTCAAATCGTGCTGAAATCTCCCAAATCAAAATCGGCAGATTTTCCCTCAAATTTAACGAAATTTCCTAAAAGACTGTTTTTCAAGGTTGCCTCAGAAAGGGTACAACTCCTTTGAATAATGGAGTTTGAGATTCTGCTATTAAAAACCTTAGTGCCCGCACCAATGGATACATGAGGTCCTATGATTGAATTCTCTACAATTACATCATCGTCCAAAAATACTGGCGGCAGAATTACGCAATTAATAACTCTGGCTTTAGCAGAAACAAGTTTTTGGTTTTTGATGATTTCAAGGTAGCGTTGGTTGGTTTGAATCATATTGTCTTTATTTCCACAGTCCAACCATTCCTGCACTTCACCGGGTACAAACACAGCGCCTTTCTTTTTCATGTTTTCGAGCGCGGTAGTAAACTGGTACTCCCCTTTTTCTTTAATGTCATTATCAAGTAAGTATTGCATTTCAGCACACAATTTTTCGCCCTGTTTAAAAAAGTAAATGCCAATGATGGCTAAATCAGAAACAAAGGTTGTTGGTTTTTCAACAAGCTCAGTAATCTCACCGGAAGCGTTCAATTTTACTACCCCAAATTGCGAAGGGTTCTCTACCTTCTGTACCCAAATAGTACCATCACGTTTTGTATCCAGGGTGAAGTCGGCTCGAAACAACGTATCCGCGAAAGCGACAATCACATTGCCTGTAAACAATTCTTTGGCAAACAACAATGCATGCGAAATGCCTTTTGCTTCTTGCTGATAATAAATTTTTCCTTCTGCACCCACCGATTTTGCTACCGCCTTCAAATCTTCCTCAACTTGTTTGCCAAATTTGGGATGAACAATAAATCCAATGTTTTCTATCTTTTCAGGACACACACGCGCAATATCTTCTACTAATCGATGCACAATTGGTTTACCTGCAATAGGAAGCAATGGTTTTGCCGTTGTTAAGGTGTGTGGGCGAAGGCGCTTGCCAAGGCCAGCCATGGGAATAATTATGTTCATCGATTCAAGATTTTGTGTGTAGTAAAACTACACATTCTAACGGACAGACTCAGTAAAGTTTTTCCGTTCAACGAGATATACAAACCCTGCGAAAAGAATGATAACAAGCGCATGAAAGCTTGTTGCTACCCATTGATCTTTGATTTGCATCTGATTAACAAGTACTAGAGCTAAATATGTAAAAATCACATAGCCTATGTCCCGTGTTACGGTGTATGGTATTGGATAATAACGTTGACCTAGCCAATAACAAACTACAGCCATTGTTGCATAACAAAGCAAAGCGGCCAATGCACTTCCCATAAATCCAAAGATTGGAATAAGTAAAAGATTGCCGCCAATGGTTAGTGCCGCACCTAAAACTGTAATAACTGTTCCATAATGTGTTTTATCGGTGAGCTTGAACCAAATGCTTAAGTTATAATAGATGCCTAAAAACAAATACGCTAGTAATAACACAGGCACAATGGAAAGGCCTCCCCAAAACTCTTCACCAATAAGGTGTTTAAGAAGATCAACATTTATACTCACGCCCAGCAGCACAATACAACAGGTGATTACGAAGTAGTGATTAATCTTTGAGAAAAGCTCCGGTGATTTTTTGTCACTTGCATTAGAAAAAAAGAAGGGCTCGGCAGCATAGCGAAATGCTTGAATCCCTAAATTCATGAATACAGCAAATTTATAACAGGCTCCAAACACTCCTCCGGCCTCTTTGCTGGTAAGTCCCTGATAGAAATTTTCAGGCAGCCACCAATCGAGCATCGTACGCGAAAACATTTCGTTAATCATACCTGCCACTCCGGTAATCATTACCGGATAGGCATAGCTAAGCATTTGTGGCGAGATGGATTTATCCCAGACAGGTCTCCATGAGACGAGTGTTTTAATGAAAAATAAAATAAAAATAGAGTTGGCCATCAGGTTTGCCATAAACACATAGCCAATACCAATTTCAGGATTGTAAGTAAGTTTTAAGAAATAATAATTGAGGCCAATCAATATTAATACGTTAACAATTTTTGCCGATGCAAACTGCATGGCTTTTTTTTCAAGCCGCAAGCGCGCAAATGGTATAGCAACAGCGGCATCGATCAACATGGTAAGCGCAAGCCAGGTTATGAATTTCGGGTTCGAAATTTGAAGTGATGAACCAATAGGATTGGCGAAGACAATAAAAATAAGAGTGAGGGTTATACTTGTTACCAGCACACTGGTTTGTGCAAGATTGAAGATTCGGTTTGGATCAGTATTGGGTTTAGTAGCGAAGCGGAAGAAAGCCGTTTCCATCCCAAACATATATACCATGTTAATCACGCCCACCCAGGCATAGAGTTTGGTAATATCCCCATACTCAGCCTGACTAAACATATTTTTGGTATGAAGGATAACAAGAAAAAAGTTAAGAACCCGGGGCAGCATGCTCCCTATTCCATACAACACTGTTTCGCCAGCAAGTTGTTTGAGTTTACTCACTCGCCTTTAAAGTTTGGAGTTCGTTTCTCTATGAAAGCGGAGGTACCTTCCGCAAAATCTTTAGTGGTTGTTAGGTTTGCGAAATTCTCTGATTCAACTCGATAGCCATCCTTCGCAAATTCGTATCCCATATTAATGCTTTTAATCACACTGGCAATTGCCAAGGGTCCTTTACTTAACATCTTAGTCATGATTTTATGTGCCAATTCCAGTAGTTCTGCCTGGCCAGGTGTTACCTGATTTACTAAGCCGATTTCTTTGGCTTCCTGTGCACTAATCATATCACCTGTCATGGCCAACTCCAATGCTTTGCCTCTTCCTACTAATTGCGCTAATCGTTGAGTGCCTCCGTAGCCGGGAAGTATACCGAGATTCACTTCCGGCAATCCAAATTTTGCATTATCGGATGCCAGCCTGATGTGGCAGGCCATGGCAAGTTCACATCCACCTCCCAGCGCAAACCCATTGATGGCCGCTATTACAGGCTTGGTGCAATCCTCAATCATTTTAAAAATTTGCTGTCCACTTTGCGCTAAGGTAAATGCATCAGCTTTTGAGAGTTGGGTAAGTTCTTTGATGTCCGCACCAGCCACAAATGCTTTTTCCCCTGCACCGGTTATAATGATTCCTTTTACGTCCGGTCGTTCAGAACATTCTTGAATTACCGCTTTAAGTTCAGCTAACGTTTCCTGATTAAGTGCATTTAAAGCCTGTGGGCGATTAATGGTTAGGGTGCAAATTGGAGCAAAAACAACTGCTAGGTTTTTCATTGGGCATATAAAATATGTAGCAAATTAGCCAATACAATGAGTTTTTCTAACAAATCACACTTCAAGGGATCAAATTTGAAAGCTTACCTTATTAGCATTTCATCGTATTAATTCTATATTTAGTATTTATTCTAAATTGTAGAGACATAAAACACTTATCATGAAATCATTTTTCTTCTGCTTTCTGATGGTAGTTTGTTCGACCCAAATGGTCGTGGGTCAAGCCGTTTTTAACAATACAGGCAATTGGGAGACTGCCGGCAATTGGTTGGGAAGTAATATTGGTGATGTAATTACTGAGGATGTTACATTCAGTAATAATAAATCAGCATTAATTAATAATGGTTCAACTTATACGATCGGAAATTTAACCTTTGGAAATTCGGATGGCTTAACAATTAATTCGACAGGAATATTAAATGTAGGTGCTTCTGGTACTCCTAAAGACTTTTTGGCTGGCAATGGTTCTACAATTACAGTTACTGGAACTTTAATAATCTGGGGAGATTTAATTGTTGATAATAATTTGTCGCTAAACGTTTCGGGAACATTAATTATAAAAGGGAACATCCAAATGAATAATGGGGCTTCCATATCGGTAACAGGATCTGTGCAAGTGGATGGGAATTTTGTTGCAGGGAATAATGCAAACGTTTCAATTTCAGGTGGTGGCCATATTAACGTAGATGGCACTGTTACTGTAGGTATGAACGGCAATCTAACGGGGCCTCCCGGGAGCTTTACCGCAGGTGGATGTAGTGAGGGTGGAGGTAGTAATTTTTGCAGTGGCGGAGTGTTGCCCGTTGAACTCTTGTTTTTCAAAGCGACAGCAACAACCAATTCGGTAAACCTGGCTTGGGCAACTTCTTCTGAAGTCAATTCTGATTATTTTATTGTTGAGAAATCTGAAGATGGTCTCACCTTTAAAACACTTTCTAAAGTGAATGCACAAGGAACGTCAATGGTTATTATTAATTATGAAACAAGTGATGAAAAACCTACGATTGGAAAAGCGTATTATCGATTGAAGGAGATAGATTTTGATGGAAAGATAACTGTATTTCCAATTCGCTTGGTAGAATTTAACGGTTTACGCTTCACCTCAGTTTATCCAAACCCTGTTGATAACGGTCAAAATCTTACGATAGAATTAAATTTCGTTCCTCAATATCCCTTCGAAGTTTCGCTGTGCGATCTCTCCGGAAGACGCATTGATCAGTTTATTATGAAAGGTGATGTAGAGGCACTCCCAATTCAGCTAATTCAAGGAATGTATATACTTAGGGTTTCTTCACCCGAATACTCAAGCTTGAGTAAATTTATAGTAAAGTAGCATCCCGACTCCACTAAGCATCCGACTCTGTTCAATATAAAGAGTGGAACTTCCTTGTTTCATGAAACAAAGAAGTTTCGATATCGCTTTTTTCACAACGCTCAAGGGCTTTAAGATTTAATGTTCCAGAATAACATCTGAAGTTGACCCAATTTGAGATTTTTTGTCCCATTTTAATTATAGCATAGGTAAATTATTACATCGATTTTTAGACTGCAATGTTAATTTATTCTCTGCAATCAGACTTATTTGTCTATTTTGTGCACTTTTTAACCTTAAAAGGTAAATAAAGGTACATGTGTACTTGAATTGGAATAAACTATGTACATGCAAGTAGAATCACGACTCAAATAATTATGAGAACCCTTATTTTTTCACTTCTACTATTGATCTCTTTCAGATCAGTTTCCCAGACGTTTCAGACAAACGGAAACTGGAATACTGCTGGTAATTGGAGCCCGTCTGCGGTGCCCAGTGGTACCGGCACCAACGTTACACTCAATGCTGATCCCTCCCTCAATTCGGGATCAAACAATATTATAGGAAATATAACAGCGGGTAATAATGTTCAAATTACCGTGAATGGAAATGGAAAACTCACGCTTGGATCATCGGCCCTTTTTGGGGTTGGAACCAAAAAGAGCATAACATTTAGTAATAATGGAACACTTCGAGTAAATAACGGTAGCCCCAAAGGTGTTTTAGAAATTTGGGGCGATTTGATAGTGAATAATAATCTTGACATGCAGATTACCGGTACGCTGATTGTACACGGTAATATTGTGATGAACAACAATGCTCAGATCCAGGTTTCAGGAGGGGGTAATGTAACGGTGGGTGGAAATGTTTCTGGCGGAAATAATGCCCAGATCCAAGTTTCTGGATCAGGGAGTACATTTAATGTTAGTGGTTCTATTTCACTCGGCAACGGAGGTCAACTACAAACCTCTGGTGGGGGTGTTATTACAGCCTCTAGTTGTTCTTGCTCAGGATGCTCCGCACAATGTGGTGTTTTGCCGGTCACATTAATTTCGTTTACTGTGCGTACCACCTCAGACAAGGTGATACTAAATTGGGCCACTGGATCTGAACTTAACTTTGATTATTTTTCAATTGAAAGATCGGAAGATGGTTTTAGTTTCAATGAACTGGCTCAGGTTAAAGGACATGGAACATCCAATGAGCGTCACGATTATTTATACGAGGATAGTTTTCCTTATACAGGCAAATCATATTATAGAATCACCACAGTTGACTTTGATGGTTACACGGAAACCTTTAATATTCTTGCAGTTAATTATAGTGGCGAAAAATTAGTACGGGTATTTCCTAATCCGGTAGTCGATGGCAAACTCACGGTTGAATTGACGTTCACCCCCACAGAAGAGTTAATATTTATTTTAACGGATTTGAACGGGGTTGAAAAAGGAAGCTATAAAATGAAAGAACGTCAGGCTACCTTTCAAATCGACTTAAGTTCAGGAACTTACCTGGCGAAAATCTCAACTTTTGGTATTAGCAAGGTATTGCGGGTAATCGTTCGCTAAATCCTGGATTTGTCAAGTGAGTTGGAGTAACTCCGGATGCGCTTGAAGATTCGTTAAAATATCATTCGTCATTTCCTCCAATCCGAATTGATGCTTCCAACCCCAATCGTGGCGGGCTGGTGAATCATCAATCGATTTTGGCCAGGAGTCTGCAATGGCTTGACGAAAATCTGGTTTATAGGTAATCGTAAAATCGGGAATATGCTTTTTGATAGTTGAAGCAACTTGTGCCGGACAAAAACTCATGGCGCTAATATTATAACTCGAGCGAATCTTTACTTTCTCAGCAGGTGCCTCCATTAAATCAAGTGTTGCCTTGACTGCATCGTCCATATACATCATAGGCAAATAGGTATCTGCCGCAAGAAACGATTCGTACTTCTTCTCATTCAATGCTTTAAAATAAATATCAACCGCGTAATCTGTTGTGCCGCCACCCGGTGGAGTTTTATACCCGATCAATCCCGGATAACGGAGGCTGCGCACATCTACTCCGTATCTTCTAAAATAATATTCGCACCACAGTTCACCTGCTAGCTTAGTGATTCCATATACCGTAGTAGGATCCATGATGGTATCCTGTGGGGTATTTTGTTTTGGCGTTGTAGGACCAAACGCAGCGATGGAACTAGGCCAATAGATTTTATCGAGTTTAAGTTCTTGTGCTGCTTCCAACACAAAGAGCAAACTTTCCATGTTCAACTTCCAGGCCCAACGGGGATCTTTTTCTCCGGTTGCTGAAAGCAAAGCTGCAAGGTGATAGATTTGAGTAATCTCATGTTTGCGCAGCAACTCAAAAAGTTTGTCGCGCTGCATCACATCAAATTTCTCGTACGGACCTTCTTTTAAAATGCCTTGTGCATCTTTTATATCCGAGGCAACTACATTATCCTGACCATAAATTTTCCAAAGGCCTTGCGTAAGTTCAGAACCCAGCTGACCACCCGCGCCAATTAATAGAATCTTTGTTTTCTTCATGCAAGTCTTAAGAATTCGGGGCAAGTTATTAAAATTTATGATGTACGATTTGCGAAATCCGATTTGTAGATTTGTGCCATGACTTTTGAAGAATATCTGGTCAAAAAGAAAATAGATTCAACAGCGTTTAAACTGGCTGAACCTGCACAATGGCAAGAATGGAATGTACTCTTTGAATCCATGAGTGAAGTAAGTTTTACCGCACAAAAACTTTACCTGATCAATCCTACCCGAAGAAAATATTTGTTAAAAGAGGAGCTGACTGAAAAACCAAAACCTGATCCTTCTGTTGCAAAACCTGTAATGCGACCTAAACCGAAAATGAACTAGCTATGTATAAGAGACTAAAACCCGTGCTGCAAAAAGAACTTGATTCCATCCGTGAAGCAGGTCTCTTCAAAAAAGAAAGAATAATTACTACTCCGCAAGGTGCCGAAATCAAAACACAAGATGGAAGAGAGGTGATAAACTTTTGTGCGAATAACTATCTGGGGTTGTCATCTCATCCACGTGTGATTGAAGCCGCCAAACGCGCGATAGATACGCATGGGTTCGGGATGTCATCCGTTCGGTTTATTTGCGGAACCCAGAATATTCACAAAGAACTGGAAAAAAAGATTTCAGATTTTCTGGGCACAGAAGACACTATATTATATGCTGCTGCCTTTGATGCAAATGGCGGGGTGTTTGAACCTTTGCTTGGCGAGAAGGATGCTATTATATCAGATGAATTAAATCACGCTTCGATTATTGATGGGGTTCGCTTATGCAAAGCAATGCGCTACCGGTATAAGCACAACGACATGGCCGACTTGAAAGTACAATTGGAAGATGCGCGCAAAGCGGGAGCCAATCAAATTATTGTTGTGACCGATGGTGCGTTTTCTATGGACGGGACAATTGCGCAGTTAGATAAAATCTGTGATTTAGCTGATGAGTTTGAAGCATTGGTGATGACAGACGAATGTCACTCGTCTGGTTTTATTGGTAAGACCGGGCGTGGTGTGCCGGAACATTGTGGGGTGATGGATCGCGTTGATATTGTTACCGGAACATTGGGTAAAGCATTGGGTGGAGCTTCCGGTGGATTTACATCAGGGCGCAAAGAAATCATTGAGTTGCTTCGTCAGCGTTCAAGACCTTATTTATTTTCAAACACCTTAGCCCCTTCTATTACCGGTGCATCGATAGAAGTGTTTAACATGCTTTCGGAAACTACAGTCTTGCGCGATAAGTTAGAGAAGAGCACCAAATACTTTCGTGAAAAAATGACGGCTGCAGGTTTTGACATCAAGCCCGGCATTCACCCCATCGTGCCTATTATGTTATATGAAGCTCCGCTAGCGCAAAAATTTGCTGAGCGTTTGCTTGAAAAAGGAATTTATGTGATTGGGTTCTTCTTTCCTGTGGTAGCGAAAGGAAAGGCTCGCATTCGGGTACAAATTTCAGCTGCGCATGAACAACATCATTTAGACAAAGCGATCCAAGCCTTTACAGAGGTGGGGAAAGAGTTAGGGGTATTGAAGTAACTTAAGGAACTGACAAGAATGACCTGCTCAAACTATTAGTTCATTGACTCAAGAATATTGGTTCCGCCTAATTCTCAATCACGATCGGAAAATCTTGGCCACGCGAAAATGTATACGGATACTGCGGCTTCCCTTTCATCTTTTGAGTCATCTCGGGAACTTGATCATCGAGGTATGATTTTAGTTCATAGATCGTAACCTTACCGTCTTTTGGTGCGCCATCCGCGTCCCCTTGTAATGCTTTAATAAGAAGATACGTGAATAACCCATGACCTAACTCAGCAAACTCAGTGGCAAACTGTTCGCTGCCCGCAGAGGCCATCACATGAATGCCCGCACTGCGCGATAATTGCGCAATCGCTTTTTCTTCAGCGGCACCCCGCGTAGCCAGTAATTCAACCGATCCACCTGACTGACATGCATCCATGATAATCAGTTGCTTTAAGGCTTTAATGTTTTTTAATCGATCTTGTAAGACACCCGCTTCAATCGCGTCCTTCTGCAAAGAAGATAAATCATAAAGTCGGCTGCTCCCTGTGGGAATAAAGAAAAATTGATTGTCCACCATGCTGCCGTGACCGGCATAATAAAAAATGAACACATCTTCCTGATGTACTTTCGTAGATAACTCTTCTAGCTTTTTCAGAATATTATCTTTTGTGGCATCCGCATCAAACAAACTGTGCAACTCGATATTCTTAAAGAGCGAACTCTTTTCATCTACTATTTTACCAAACGACTCCGCATCGGGACGCGCATAGTTCAGCGTCATCTTTGGATTTTTATATTCATTGATCCCCACCGAAAGCACATAACAGACACTTGTCTTCCCCGCGCGATCAGAAACCACTTCTACTGACTGTGGGTCGGATTCAATTTTATCTTTATTACTGGCCGATGCAGTAATCGTATTGGTTCCGCCAACCAGGTTTAAAATATGTCGGTAGGTAGTACTCTCTCCTTTACGGGATGGAAGTTTCAATGTCTGCTTATCGAGTGGAATGTTTTTCCCATTGTGAAAAAGTTTAACCGATTCGATACCTGCACCCATGTCCGTCATTTTTATGAGTACTTCGGCTTGTGTTTCATCCGCTTGAGGAACAGTGGCAATTCTTATACTTGGTGGCGGTGATGTACTTAATTTTCCCTGAATGCCTTTATATTCATCGCCAGCACCTCTGTTTTGAAAAATCTTAGGCAACAAATCAGGGCGATAAAATTCATGAAAAAACTGATCCACACTATACGTTTTCATTCCATCCACAAAATGAATGTATTGCCGCGCGTCTTGCGTGCCATTAAAATATCCTTCCGGATTTTTTACCATCCATTCCTTCTCACCAAAGTGAATGTGCTCAAAAAATTCTTTACCAGCAGCAAGGTTCCAAAATTTAGTAACACCATCTACACTATGACTGATCAACATTTTTTCATCTGTGGTAAGTTGCAGACTTGTTATTTCACTCTGATGCCCTGCAAAAGTTGCAATCACCCTGCCTGTTGCAGTATCCCACTGTCTGATTAGGCGATCCGAACCTGCGCTATAAATTGTGTTTTCAGCTTTATTAAAGATGGCTGAATAGATTTCACCTACATGCCCGGAATATTTTCTATCCGCCAAACCCGTAGCAATATCCCATAGGCGCATAGTGCCATCCCAACTGGCGCTCAAAAATTTCTTTCCGTCTTGTGTGAGTTGGATTACTGAAATAGTTTGAGTGTGGCCGATAAAATCCCGGATGATAGTTTGTGTATCAATTTCCAACATCTGCAATCCAGTAGGCAAGTTGGCAGTGATGAGGTACAAATCATTTTGAGCGAACCGAACATTGTAACTTGAACCGTTTTTCGACTCATAATAAAAAAGACGCTGACCCGTGGCGGCATCATGAATCTTCACTGAGCCATCCCAACTACTACTTACAATCTTAGTCTCGTCACTGTTGAAGTTTACTGAAAAAACAGGTTCACGATAAGGGCGAACAGTGAATATCGTATCTCCGCTTTGCGAATTCCAAACAATTATTTTTCCATCGCCACCACCTGTTACTAATCTTTTCCCATCACGACTGTATTGATAACACACGGCAGCCTTTTCATGTCCCACATATTCCATTTCAGTTTTGCCGCTGGCAACATCCCACTTCTTAACTTTTGAACCAAACTTACCCTTGAGTAAGGTTTTGTTATCGCGGCTTAATAACAAATCATTTTTTACGTGTAGGTATTTCGCAATGTGCGAATCCCAATAAGAATTTGGATCGTAGGTTAGCCCTCCTCTATCCCGCTTATTTAAAAATCCGGTAAGTTCGCCCGCCTTTTTGTTTTTCGCGATGTCCCAAATCAACACAACATTATTATCGCACGCCAACAGCAACTGCTTACCATTGGCTGTAAATACGGCTTGATTAATTTCAGCTGCAATGCCTGGGCTTATACTTTTAATAGAATCACCTGTCTGTGCATTGTAAATCGAAACTTCTTTTTTTGTGCAGACCGCCAACTGTTTGCCATCGCGACTAAATTTTCCCGTACTCAAATCCTCAACACGTTTCCGATATCGAATTGCGAGTTGACCGTTTCTTAAATCATACTTTGCCGCTTCACCGCGGTTTGTTGTTTTTAACAAGTATCGACTATCAGGCGAAAAATCAACATCGGTAAAACATCCGCCACAACTGGAGTACTCAGAGAAATTAAAAGTGTACCATTTCTTCCAATCAGACGTTTTGTACACGTTCGCCACGCTATTGTCTTCACCAATTGCAAACCATTCCCCATTGGGGCTAATCGCTAAATTGATAGACCCTCCGGAACCAGCATACCCATCTGCAGAAAATTCATGTACCTTCTTTTTGGAAGGGAACTCCCATACAATTGCTTTTTGACCAAATCCAACCGTAACAAAATATTTTCCTTTCGGATCAAACACAACATCGGTCAACCGTTCTTTATCGGGGTGTACAGAAAGTATTTCTTTTCCGGTTGTCACTTCCCATATTTTTGCAGTTTGATCTCCATTTCCAGTGATCAAGTATCTTCCATCGCTGCTAAAGTCAAGGCTGTTTACAGAAAATTGATGTCCAAGAAAACTTCTTACCTCACGACCGGTCGATAGTTCCCACAACTTGGCTGACTTGTCTCTGCTTCCTGTGGCTACATAGTTACTGTCCGGACTTACTGCCACAGAAATCACAGCAAGTTCATGCCCTTTTTGAATTATAGTTTCTATGGATTGACCTGAGGCTATGACTACACAAAAAAGCACGAAGAGCGTTAAGAAGTGCTTCATAAAATTGTGTGGGTTGTTTTTAATCTGCTTTTGTCTCGTGTGCTTCTAATTCACTTTCTAGGGGAATAGCTTCCCAATCTTTAGGTTCTTCATTGTGCAAGTATTCAAGAATTTTTTGTTCCACTTGTTTCAACCGCAGACCCCGAATATATTTTCCGTTGCGAGAAAGAATCAATCGCCCTGTTTCCTCAGACACCACCAGCACCAATGTATCTGTAGTTTCTGTCATGCCCAGAGCAGAGCGGTGACGCAACCCAAAATGGGGAGGTAAGTGATCATTTTCGCTTACCGGCAACACGCATCTCGCGGCTTTAATACGTCCTTTATAGATTATGATAGCACCATCATGCAATGGACTATTTTTATTGAAAATAGAAAGCAAGAGTCGTTTATTCACTTTTGCATCAAGCGGATCGCCCGTCTCCGCATAAAATTTTAATTCGATATCGCGCGAAAACACAATCAAAGCCCCCGTGCGAGTTGCCTTCAACGTCTTAACAGCTTCTATTAATTCATGTACATTAAAATCATCATGAGGTTCCGGATGCCAGTTCGTGATACTTCTGAAAATATTATCGCGGTTAATTTCTGTGGTCCGTCCGATGAGCAAAAGAAACTTTCTGATTTCTGGTTGAAATAAGATAATCATGGCCAACACACCTACGCCCATGAATTGACCGAGTATGGTAGCTAACAATTCCATTTGTGCTGCGCGCACAATCAGGTACACCAAATAAAGAGAGAGGATGCCAAGAAAGATATTTACAGCAAGACTTCCGCGGATGAGCTTGTAAACCTGATAGAGCAACACCGCCACCAAACTAATGTCGATTAAATCGACCCAACTAACTTCCAGAAAACCTATTTTGAATGCAAAAATCATTGTAGCAAAGGTAATGAAACTGTTTGTCTATTCAGACTTATAAATTACTCATCAACTGAATAACCTCCTTTGCTTCCTTTACATCATGCACGCGTAAAATCGAAGCACCTTTTAATAATGCCAGCGTATTTAATGCGGTTGTACCATTGAGCGCAGCCTCAGGTGTTATTTTTAATGTGCGCCAGATCATCGATTTTCTGGAAAGCCCCACTAAAATCGGTTTTTCTAAAATATGAAGCCGTTCAAGATTATTAAGAAGTTCAAAATTCTGATCTACCATTTTTGCAAACCCAAACCCGGGATCAATTATAACATCCTTTATTCCTAATGTATTTAATTGATATAATTTACGATGGAAATACTCCAGCACTTCCTTTAACAAATATTCATAGGTCGTAAATTGTGTCATGGTTTGTGGGGTGCCTCGCAAATGCATAGTAACATAAGGCACCTGCAATGCAGAAACGGTTTCATACATGGCTGCATCCAGTTCGCCTGCGGAAATATCATTAATCATCCCGGCACCCTCCTCCACAGCAGCTTTTGCTACGGATGCACGAAACGTATCAATTGAAATAACAGCGAACGGGAATTCCTTCTTTATGCTGTTTATTACAGGAATCACTCGCGCTAATTCTTCATTTACCGAAACCTCAGAAGCTCCAGGCCGAGTTGAGTATCCCCCTACGTCAATGAAGTCTGCTCCTTCAACAATCATTTTCTCAGCCTGCTGCAAATAAGTATTTTCACGGGTATATCGCCCCCCATCATAAAAACTGTCGGGTGTTACGTTTAAAATACCCATCACTTTCTGAGTTGATAAATCAACAACCTTACCCGCTATTAAAAGTGTTTTGTTGGGTGAAAATAATTTACTTTGCGTCACCATTATGAATGAAAAAACTGTACACGAATATAAAGAGGTGATTGCCTCTTGCCAAGCCTTATTTGAACGCAAAACTCACGACTACGGAACCGCCTGGCGCGTACTTCGCCTTTCTTCTATTACCGACCAAATTTATATCAAAGCCCAACGAATCAGAAGCATTCAGGAGAAAGGCGTTCAAAAAGTTGAGGATGACATAAAAGACGACTTTGTGGGCATTATTAATTATTGCCTCATTGCCATGATTCAGCTTAAACTACAAGATTCAGAAAAAATGGATTTGACGGTTGCTGAAATAAAACCGCTTTATTCGGAAGCCGTTGACGAAACTTTTGAATTGTTGCAAAATAAAAATCATGACTATGACGAAGCCTGGCGCGACATGCGTGTAAGCTCCATGACCGATCTTATCTTGATGAAATTGCTTCGCGTAAAGCAGATTGAAGATAATAAAGGGAAAACGCTATCCAGCGAAGGCGTAAAAGCAAACTATCAGGATATGATAAATTATTCTGTGTTTTGTTTGATTAAACTGTCCACAGACAACAGACAAAGGACAACATCAAATTAAACTGAACTATGCCATTCAAATTTGAAAAATTGGAGGTTTGGAAAGAATCTGTCGAACTTACTGGTCTGATTGATGAAGTTTCGAGGACATTTCCCAAAGAGGAGACATATATCTTAACATCACAAATAAAACGTGCCGCTGATTCTATTTCACTAAATATAGAGGAAGGATCAACAGACCAAAGCAATGCAGAGTTCAAGCGATTTCTGGGTTATTCCATACGATCTGGGATTGAAGTAGTTGGTTGCATCTATATCGCAAAGAGAAGAGGCATCATTTCAGTGGAGCACTTAATTATGAGAATTCAAGCCCTAAGAAAATCAATTTAAGATAACTAACTGCGGACTGTCGTCCTTTGACTGTAACCTAATTATGATTAAAAAATCCATCGACCAATTCTCACGTTTCTTTGTAGGCGGCCTGTTTATTTTTTCAGGGCTTATAAAGTTGAATGACCCCATAGGCACTAAAATTAAAATGGAAGAGTACTTCGAAGTGTTTTCCGAAGACTTTGGATCATTCTTTCATTATTTCATCTCATGGTCATTAGAGATTGGGATGATCATGATCATTTTGGAACTGGCTTTAGGAATAGCGATCCTGATTTATTGGCGCATGAATTTAACCACATGGGTGCTGCTCGGGTTGATGGTCTTTTTTACCTTCCTCACTTTTTACTCTGCTTACTTCAATAAAGTGACAGATTGCGGATGCTTTGGTGATGCTATTAAGCTTACACCGTGGGAATCGTTTATCAAAGACATCATTCTAATGGTATTTGTGTTACATCTCTTTTGGTATCGCAAAACGTATAAGTCAATATTGAGAATACGGCAAGGCAATGCGGTGGTTATCGCTACTGCAGTTATTTGTTTTTCATTGGGTGTGTATGCCATTCTTCACTTACCTTTTATTGATTTCAGAGCCTATCGGATCGGAAACAACATTCCTCGACAGATGATCCCTCCTGAACAACCCATCATTGAATACATTTTTGAGAAGGAAGGCAAAGAAGTACGCGACAAAAAATTCTTATCCGAGGCTGATGGATATAAATATCTTTCTTCTCATATTTTGAATAAGGATAAGACAAAACCAAATATCACCGATTATTCTGTAAGCAGTCCGGACGGAGAAGATATGACCCAGTACACCTTTCAGGGTTCAAAATTATTAATCGTGATTTTTGATGTAAGCCAAGCTTCTGTTAAGAACATAGCCGCTATTAAAGAACTGACAACTCAATTGGAAGGCAAAGTGGATTGTTTTGTGCTCACCTCTTCGGGTTCTGAAGCAATGGAAACATTTCGCCACGAACATCAGTTGGCTGTTCCTTATTACAACGCTGATGCAACCGTGCTCAAAACCATTATTCGTTCCAATCCGGGTATTGCCTTATGGAACAATGGCACTGTGTTGGGAAACTGGCATCATAATGACACCCCAACAGCAAGCGAAATTATTAGTTTGTTAAAATGAAAATCTTTCTCATCGGTTTACCGGGAAGCGGAAAAACAACGTTAGGTAAACAACTGGCTAGCAAATTAAAATTACCTTTTATTGATCTCGATAAAGAAATTGAGCGAATGATGAACTTGCCTATAAAAGATATTTTTAAAAAGCACGGGCAGGAATTATTTCGCGAGACCGAAAAAAAACTGCTTCATCAACTCAGCGAACATTCAACAGATTTTGTTATGGCCACCGGTGGCGGTGCGCCCGTGTTCTTTGACAATATGACTTACATGAATCAGCAGGGACATACTATCTTTTTAGATGTTTCAGCCCGCGAAATCACAAAGCGGATTTTAAAAACAAAAATTGAAGAGCGGCCACTGTTGGCAGGTGCCCATCCCGATGAATTAAAAGATCAGATAGAGTTTATGCGCTCCCAGCGGATTACCATTTATAAGCAATCTAAAATTTGTTTATCAGGTAATGCCCTTGAGCTTTCAGATTTGCTGAAAAAACTTGACCTCAAAGGTGACTAGAAATGCTGAGTCAAGTCACCCATTCGTCAATCTAAAAAAATAATCTTTGCATTCTCCGCAAAGCACTCTGGCATTGCACCTAAAAATTTAAAAAGGAAATCCTAACGTAATCATTCCAAAGGTTGTTTTGTTGTCCAACTTCATAAGCGGACTATCTGGTGAGTTTATGCGATATGGTCGATACGTGGATTGACCTTGCGTGAAAACAAGCGCCATATCGAGATAAAATTTATTGGCGCGATACCCCAACCCGCCCGATACAGAGGTTATTTGTCGGCTTACTCCATTTTGTTCTGAGCGAAAAGGATCGGGCATATAGGAAAAGCCTCCACGCACCCGGTAGCTGTTATAGCGGAACTCACCTCCCACTCTATAATTAATTGTTGGTTGGTAAAGTGACTTGATCTTATCGTTGTCTGAGGTATACGAAATGCCCGAAATGCTTGATGAATATTTTGCGCCTGAATAATTCACCAACTGAACATCGGCTGAAAGGAACCCATATTTTTGAAAGAAAAGAGACGCACCAATGTTTAGCCGGCTTGGAGTACGTAGATCATATTCTGAAATAACATCATCGGTATATTCACTTTCATTAGTAAGAATTTTTGATCCGTCCCCATAATAATCAAAAGAGTTCCAATTTGTTGCCATCGTAGCATTGTATGTGTCAGTCAATTTATATAGAGTTGGAGTTGCGTACGAGAGGCCTACTTGAAATATTTCAATCGGCCTATAAATGAATCCAATGGTCGCATTAATTCCCGAACCGTTTATTCTTAAATTTTCTTGTAAAGCAAGATCGCGGAGGGTATCAATTCGAGTAAATGCCTCTTTATAGGTTTTGGTAGTTTGGTACCTTAATGAGGTAAAGCCGACTCCACCACCAATAAAAAATTTATCATTGAAGTTGGCACCATATGAAAAACTCCATTGATTCTGAGCACCTTTCGCTTGAATATTTTCTGATTGAAAGGGGTAATTGTTGATAGGCACATCCGAAAAATATTCTGTTGGATCATTGTTGGGATCCAGCAGCGTGCTTTCTCCAATTAGATAATTACTATACGCTAATCCTGTTGGAGTATTAAAATTACTTCCATTAGATAAAAAGGTACTGGGTTGTTGCCCCGTTGCGTCTTGTATGAAATAGTCGATTATCGAGTTTTTGTTATTTAGTCCCTCATAGCTAAAACTTTGATTAAAGTTATTGATTCGGCTATAACTCACTCCAAAGGTTCCACTTAAAAATCCATTGCGACCATCTTGTTCTGTTTGAAAAACTAAACCAAAACCAGGGATGTGCAAATTGGATTTTGAGTCTGAAACGGTGTTCCCCAAATAAGTTGAATTAATGTTTGATGAATTAAAACCAGGTGAAATGGAAAACTCAGATTTGTTGAACATTCCAAGCCCGGCAGGATTTGAAAGTGCCGAGCTATAATCGCCTCCTAAACTTGTTTGCGCTCCACTCATGCCCATAATGCGTGCGCTTCCTGCGGGTTGCGTTCTGCTAAAGAGTAAGGCAGTTTCTGTAAAACTTTGCGCCCCAGCTGCAATGGGTGCGAGCATAGTAATTCCTATGAGCCATTTGCCCCAAGTTTTCATACATTAAGTTTTTTGATTTGTCTACCCTTAATCTCTCCCTCTTTTTGCACCACCACCCGAAGAGGATGAACCACCGCCTGTTGGGCCAACACTGCTTCTGCTTCCTCCTATAGAAACATTGTTGTTGTTACCACCCGACCATGAACTTCGTGTATGGTTGTTGAAGAAATCCGAATTCGAACCGCTTCGACTATTACCGTTGTTGTTATTGAAAGAATTTGAGTTGTTCGAAGTATTGCCTGAATTACTCCACGAAGCGCGGGTATTTGTCTCCGGGTTAGTTCTCCAACCTCGTTGATAATAACTTCCCGCATTATTATCACTTGCTGAGGTTACACGACCATTCGATGAACTCCGATTGCCCGTCTGTGAAGAATTTATTGAAACTGAGCGATTGCGGCTCGTTGCAGTATTGTCCAGATCGCTGCTTCGCGAAGTGCGCTTGCCATAAACAACTTGGCCATTCGAATCTCCATTGGCCACAATAATAACAGTGGGCCGATTCCATCCGCCCCCATAAAACGAATTATATCCTCCACCCCATCCATAATTGTTATAAAATGAATTACCCCAATAGTTGTTAAAACCACCGTAACCCATGCCCATGGAAAAGGATAAGCCTGGAGAATACCCGAAGCCCCCTCCATAGTTGTAAAATCCATTGTAACCATATGCATTATATCCAAAGGGATCATAATAGCCCATAGGCGAATAATATGGATTCCCAAATGAAGACATTCCATTACCCATCATCATCATCGGGTTCATTCCGTATCCCATCATGGAGTTCATGCCATAGTAAGAAGGTCGGTAGCCACCACCATAATAATTCCAGTTAGCAGGATTGTTATAAATATTTTGATTGACAGATGTAGGCGTATAATTTGGAACAAAATAGGTTGTTCCGGTTTGTGTGGCTTTTGATGGATTTACTTTTGCCTGAGAGATATACTCCGGGTTAACATTTCTGGCTGAGTAACTATCGGTAGGGTTGATTGGTGAATTCACCTCTGATGCTCTTGATGAAACATTCATAGTGAGTGGTTTTGATGCAGCCAATACTTTGCGGTCTTTCGATCTGAAATACATATCATCTTGTTCTACATTCTGAGATGATGCAGCAAAGGCTATCATCATTGACAGAACGCTTAAGAATGTGATTCTCGATTTCATAACTTTTTATTTTGGTTCAACTTCTCGATTACTAACGAAACTTTTGCTCCTTTAGGTACAATAACACAACAAGTTTAGCTCTAAAAACGTGCGAAAACCAGCTTTTTTTGTTTGGTAGTTATGCCAATTTCCATTTCAAAATTTAGTTTGGAATAACCTCATGCTACGGTTCCTGCTCTATATTTGCCCAATTAATCAAATTTACAAAAAAATACGACCGATTTCTAATGGGAAAAGAGATTACAAGCCGAACGGAGGATTACTCGCAATGGTATAATGATTTAGTGAAAAAAGCTGATTTAGCCGAAAATTCGGATGTACGCGGCTGCATGGTTATTAAGCCCTATGGATACAGCATTTGGGAGAACATGCAGCAGGCGCTGGATAAAATGTTTAAGGATACTGGGCATGTAAATGCATATTTTCCGCTTTTTGTGCCCAAGAGCATGTTTGAAGCAGAAGAGAAAAATGCCGAAGGCTTTGCGAAGGAATGCGCTATCGTAACACATTATCGATTAAAAGCCGATCCTGATAAGAAAGGAAAACTAATCGTTGATCCGGCCGCAAAACTGGAAGAAGAACTTGTTGTGCGACCTACCAGCGAAGCTATTATCTGGAGTACGTATAAGCGATGGGTTCAATCATATCGTGACCTGCCACTGTTGATTAACCAATGGGCTAACGTTGTTAGGTGGGAAATGCGCACGCGATTATTCTTGCGCACAGCTGAATTTCTTTGGCAGGAAGGTCATTCTGCTCATGCGACAAAACAGGAAGCACTAAAAGAATCAGAACAAATGCTGGATGTGTATGCAGAGTTTGCCGAATCGTTTATGGCCATGCCGGTAATCAAAGGAATAAAATCTGAGAGTGAACGATTCCCCGGTGCGGTAGAAACCTATTGCATCGAAGCGATGATGCAAGATGGAAAAGCGTTACAAGCAGGTACCTCCCATTTTTTGGGCCAGAATTTTGCCAATGCCTTTGATGTACAGTTCACCAATAAAGAAGGAAAGTTAGAAAAGGTATGGGGTACCTCGTGGGGGGTAAGTACCCGATTGATTGGGGCCTTAATAATGGCACACTCAGATGATGATGGATTGATAATTCCTCCAAGGTTGGCTCCAATTCACGTAGTCATCGTCCCCATCTTCCGAACTGAAGAAGAGCTTTCGAAAATTTCGGAAGAAGCAGAACGCATTGCAGGTGCATTGCGCAAACAAGGATATTCCGTGAAGTTTGATAATCGGGATACCCACAAGCCTGGGTTTAAGTTTGCTGAATATGAATTGAAAGGGGTGCCCGTGCGCATTGCCATTGGGCCGCGCGATTTGGAAAACAGAACCGTAGAAGTGGCGCGCAGAGATACAAAAGAAAAACAAGTAATGTCTATAGAAACAGTAGCCGCTTCCATTCCTTCATTACTCGAAAATATTCAGGAAAGTATTTATCAAAAGGCTTTGAAGTTTCGCGAATCCATGATGACTCCGGTAGATACTTTTGAAGACTTTAAGAAAGTTTTAGATACTAAGGGTGGTTTTGTTCTTGCCCACTGGGATGGCACTCCGGAAACGGAAGTCGCCATCAAAGAAGCAACGAAAGCTACCATTCGGTGCATTCCGTTAGATGCAAAAGCAGAAACCGGAGTTTGTGTTTATTCAGGCAAACCTTCAACAAAACGGGTTTTATTTGCCAGGGCGTATTAAATTATTCACCACAGAGGCTAAGAAAAAAGATCACTTCAACTCCTTCAGAAACTCAATGTGGAATATTTCTTACCTTCCTAAAACCATACTAAAAATTGATTACTTTTAGGATTCCGATTATCTAAAATAGCTGGCTAGTGATTGAGTGGGTAACTGTTATTTCGTTGATTTTGTTTGGTCTCGTCTTGATCATTGCAGAAGTTATTTTTGTGCCTGGAACTACCCTAGTTGGGGTTTTCGGATTCTTGTTTTTGATTGTTGGCATTGGGTTTTGCTTCAGTTATTTTGGCAGCGAAGCAGGATGGATAACCGTAGGCGTTTCTGCTACACTCTCGGGATTAATTTTGTACTACTCATTCAAATCTAATGTATGGAGTCGCTTTTCGTTAAAGTCTTCCATTCAAAGTAAAGTAAATGAAGGCGACCTGGAGTTATTGTTGATAGGAGCTGAAGGCAAAACTATCTCTGCATTACGCCCCATTGGCAAAGCGACCCTCGGTGATAAAGTCTTTGAAGTGAAAACAAAAGGTGAATACTTAGACAGCGGCAGTAAAGTGCGCGTTGTTAACATAATAATGAACCAAATAATCGTAGAACCAATAATTTAAAACTATGGAAGGCTTAGCATTTATTTTTATCATCTTCATTGCAATCATCGGATTCTTCATGTTCTTGTATTTCGTGCCGGTAGGCCTCTGGATCACCGCTGTATTTGCAAACGTGAAAGTTACCATCGGTGAACTCATCGGAATGCGGATCAGAAAAGTTCCACCGGGGGTCATTGTTAACTCCCTCATTACTGCAACCAAGGCTGGTTTGAAAGTGACAACCAACGAACTAGAAACACATTATTTAGCTGGTGGCGATGTGCCTAATGTAATTCGAGCTCTAATCTCAGCAGAAAAGGCAAATATTAGCTTGAGTTTTAAACAGGCTACTGCCATCAACCTGGCCGGTCGCGATGTGTTTGAAGCCGTACAGATTTCAGTAAATCCCAAAGTAATTACAACCCCGAAGGTAGCTGCTGTTGCTGCTGATGGCATCCAATTGATTGCTATTGCTCGGGTAACGGTACGCGCTAGCATTGCTCAGTTAGTAGGAGGTGCGGGTGAAGATACGATCCTCGCCCGTGTTGGGGAAGGTATTGTAACTTCTATTGGTTCCGCTAAATCCCACAAAGAAGTGCTTGCCAATCCTGATAAGATTTCAAAACTGGTTTTATCCCGTGGATTGGATGCAGGTACCGCCTTCGAAATTCTTTCTATTGATATTGCCGATGTAGACGTAGGCGCAAACATTGGTGCCAAGTTACAAACTGATCAGGCGGCTGCTGATTTGAAAGTAGCGGAAGCTCGGGCTGAAGAACGAAGAGCGATGGCGGTTGCCCTTGAACAGGAAATGATTGCCAAAGCTCAGGAGGCAAGAGCCAATGTAATCCAGGCTGAAGCAGAGATTCCTAAAGCAATCGCTGAAGCGTTTGTGAAGGGTAATTTGGGCGTAATGGATTATTATAAAATGCAAAACATTCAAGCTGATACCGATATGAGGCAATCCGTTTCGGGGTCAGAAAAGAAGACTCAGAATCCTAAGGATTAACAACTGAGTTGTCGACCAGCAAAAAAAGCAATTGACACAGTCCGGTCAATTGCTTTTTTGTTCGAAATCATTGGGCTTATACCACAATGTGCAACTTATACTCTTCGTATCGTTGAAGCACTTCTTTCACATATCTGATCGGTCCATCACATCGGCAATACCCCACTACCGTTACCGGATCTCTAAAATATTTTGGATCAGATTTTTGTTGCAAGTAGTATTCAACATTGTCGTTCCACACGGTAGGGTCCTTCCCATACTTTTTCGTTAATTTTTGTGCATCCGAAACATGGGTGAGTCCAACATTATACGAGGCAAGTACAAATTTCATTCGTTCCTCTGGATTCGTCACTGTTTTAGCCCACTGCTTGTCAAGAAACTTTAAGAACTTTATCCCTACCGTAATATTCTGATTCGGGTCCCACAGGTTCTTAACTCCAAAGTATTCTCCGGTTTCAGGCATAATCTGCATTAGTCCGATGGCTCCTGCCCATGATTTTACGTTGGGATCAAAGTTTGATTCCTGATACGCCACCGAGGCTATTAATCGCCAATCCCACCCTATTTGTTCCGCTCCCTTTTTTAATTGATCATCGAAGGGGGATAATTGATTACTCGCTAAGGATGAATATTCACTTTTAATATGAGCCAAGGAAAGTCGAGGACTATCAAAGTATTTATTATAAATGACGTTAAAAATCCCGCTGCGCTTCGTATCCTTTAACCAACCATTTGTTGCGGTTAATAATTCAGGAGAATTTTTTCGAATTCCCCAGGCAATTTGCTGAGGCAAACTCACTACTGTATTGATATCCAGGTTGGGATAGTACAGCGAGTTAACCATGGCAATAGTTTGATCCGTAACTGTATATTTAATTTCACCGGTGGCTACATCCCGAATCAAGGATTCCGTTTCTGCCCTAGCGCTATCTTCAATAATAATAATAGGCCCGCCAATCTCACTGGATAAATTGATCATGCGCTCTTTAAAGGAAGATCCCCTCATTACGTGCACTTCCTTGCCAATTAGTTTTACCGGATTACGAATCAATTTTTTCTCCACAAGTTGGGGTGGCACCATCCGCCAATTGGCAGGTTTTTTTTGCACAAGAACCTGATGAGTGTTAAAGTGCGTATCCGTAAAAGATAAATAGTTGGTGCGCTCCTGAGTGATCGTAAGGGGGAATGCCAGCACATCACCTTCGCCTTTATTCAACATGTCAATAGCCTGCTCAATGCCGCTCACCAATTTAATTTTTAAATCTACCTTTAGATTTTTGGCAAGCCGCTGAAGTAGCTCATATTCAAAGCCCATGGGACGACCTTTGTAAATAAAATAGCTGATGGAATTGTTGTCTATGAGGGCAATCAAGTTACCCCGTTTCCGAATAGCATCCAGATCTATTTCTACCTGCGGTTCTTTTGCAAACTCGTCTTGCTCAGTTGTTGTATGACAGCTAATGAGACAAACGCCAACAAAAAGAAACGAAAAAAGCCATCCGCACCTTATGGTCATGAAAATGAAGGTACACCTTATGTGTTAAAATAAAAAGAGGCCCGAAGGCCTCCTCTTAAAACAATAAAAAATTAAATCAATTAATTAAAAATGTAACGAATGCCCAACTGCATTTGCCATACATCTCCAATGGTTGTACTTGTTCCATAGGTAGAGGTAGGAAGCTGGCCATTAACCGTGCTAAATCTATATAAAGGCACGCCTGCCGTAACATTAACAAGTTGAAGGGGACTAGAATTAATAATTCTATCGCCAACACCCCATTTGTTATTAATTAGATTTCCAACATTGAAGATATCTGCACGCAATTGAATTGTATTCCGCTTTCCTTTAACATCGACAAAAAATTCCTGAATGAAGGTCATATCAATTGTTTTTACCCAAGGCATTAATACGCCATTTCGTTCTGCATATTGACCTCTTCTTCCACTTAGGTAATCATCTTGATTAATATACGCATCAAATGCAGCAGCTTGTTCTGCTGACGAAAGCGTTGGCAATGGACCTGCGCCATCTGGATCGTAGGCTTGAAAATTCATTTCGCTCACATCTTTAGGTACATACATCAAATCATTGCTAGTAAGTTGGTCTCCATTCAAATCACCGTTTACGCGATATGAGAATCTTCCTTGATTTTGTGCTTGATAGAAGAAAGATAATTGTGAAGCAAAATGATTTGCATACTCCTTACGATAAGATAAAGCTGCAATAACGCGATGACGTAAATCATTGTTCGAAAATGCGGAAACTGGCAAGTTATTACCCCCTACAGAAAAGTTATCTCGCCATGATGAAAAGGCGATTGACCCAGCACTCATCAAATCTTTTGTGTTGCTATAATTATAGGCAACCATTGAACTGAACCCGTTTGTAGTTGGACGTTCTAACTTGATGGTTGAAGAATATCCACTTCCCTTATTTGTATTCTTTAATAGAATTGCATCCGTAATATTGTCATTTACCCGCAACGCATTATTCTGGGCAGTACCCGACAATCCAAGGCCAGGATATGTTGGGCGTTTGTCTGCACCACTTAATGTACCATTAGCTGGCTCCAGGTTTGCATTAATATAAGTAACATTATTAATCTCCTTGTTGTAGATGAATTCAAGTGTTCCAATAATGCCATACGGTAATTGCTTATCTACAGCAAGGTTCGTCTTCCAGGTTTGTGGATACTTAAAGTTTGAATCAGTAACAGCAATATTGTATGAAGCTGCCGGTTGTCCTGGATTTGGAGGCAAATTATATTTTGTAACATCCGGACTGAATGGATAAACACCTGTAGTGTTATCTGATCTTAGCGAACCTGTCAAAATACCATTGTTGCTCATTTGATTAGAAATCCATACGAAAGCAGGTCTTCCCGAGAACACGCCAGACCCACCGCGGATTTGCAAGGAACGATCACCCATTACATCCCAGTTAAACCCAACGCGGGGAGAAATAAGGGCTTGTGTTTTAGGTAGTTGAGAGGTGCTAAGCTTAATGGGATTCCCATTTTCGTCCTTAAAACTAAACCCTTCGACCTGTGAATTAGCTAAGGCAGTTTGTTTAAAAGATGGCACGTCAATCCGGATTCCCCCTGTTAACTTAAAGTTCGAATTTACTTGAATTTCGTCCTGGAGATAGAAACCAATCTGACGAGCCTGGGTTGTCGCTGTAGGCAGCGCGCTATTAGCAAGATTCGAGTAGGTTAATGCATACCTTCTTAAGGTTGGATTGTTGTTTGGATCTGCGTCTGTGTCGTTATAAAAATCCTGAAGTGAGTTATAAATAAATTGACCGTAGTAAGTTGGCGTAAAGGTATTATCAAACTTAAACGCTTCGAAGTTTATTCCAGCCGTAAGCGTATTCTTTCCTGCATAATAGGTAAAGTTATCTTGAAACTGCCAGGTATCAGTATTCAAAATGTTATTTGGTGTGAAAGGTTCATACCCAAAGTTTGTGTAGTTCCTACCTCCCTCCAAAATATCTACCAGCGGAAAAATTCCCCCTAGGCTGCTCCTATAATCGCGATTAGCCGTAAATCCTGCAATTACATTATTTGAAAACCGGTTGCCTAAATAATTATGCTCAGCAATAACCGAATTGATATCATTGTTGATTACATAATTTGCATTCTGAAAATTCAGGGCAAATCCATTGTCTCTTCGATTATTAAAAGACCCACTGTTACTGGTAGGCACATCGCGTGACGACTTTAGGTAATTATATCGAATACTGAATTTACTTTTCGGACTCATATTGTAGTCCAGACGAATCAATGCTTTGTCACTTTTTGTGGCCAGGGTATAATTCTCATAGGCTCCTGTACTATATCCGAAGTTATTAAATAAATAGGCGCTTAATGCATCAAGATCGGAGGCTAAAACGCGCGAAACGTTTGCAGCATTATCGTTTATGCCTGGTCGTAAGGCAACATAATTTGTAGCAGGATCTTCTCTCCGTTCCTGTTCCCCATTAATAAAGAAAAATAATTTGTCTTTAATAATTGCTCCCCCTGCGCGGAATCCTTGCTGCTTAACGTCAAAGTTTTGGGTAACAACATTTTGACCCTTTGCCTTATCCCCAACTAGTTTTTCACTTCGTGTGTTAAAAAAAACGGAACCAGAAAACTCATTTGTTCCACTGCGCGTTACTGCGTTTACACCAGCGCCAGTAAATCCACCTTGGCGCACGTCAAAAGGCGCAATATTAACTTGAACTTCCTGAATTGCATCCAATGAAATTGGAGTTGAGTTTGTCTGGCCTCCTGGGACATCCGATAAACCAAAACTATTATTGAAAATTGATCCATCAATAGTGAGATTGTTAAAACGAGAATCGGCACCGCTAAATGAGCGACCATTTGCTTGCGGAGTAAATCGTGTGAAGTCTGAAATACTTCTCCCGATGGTTGGCATCGAGTTGATCTCCCGAATACCAATATTTGTGCTGGCTCCCGTACGTTCATCATTGAGTAACCTGTTTGTAGTAACGGTAACTTCCTGCAGTTCCGTGCCTGTTTCAACAAGTGTAGGATTCAAAACAAAATTCTGACCCAATGAAAGGTTCAGGCCTTCAATTGCATAATCCTGATAGCCTACAAAGGTTACTGTGATCTTATAGGGTCCACCAATGCGTAACCCAGGCAATGTATATCTTCCATCTGCTCGGCTCGAGGAGCCATAAGTTGTTCCCGATGGAACATGCAATGCAACGATATTTGCACCGGGAAGTCCGGAACCTGCTGCATCAGTAACCTCACCACTAACAGTAGCAGTGGTTACACCTTGTGCAAAAACCGCCACTGAGGCCATTGATGCAAAGAATAACACTAGTAAAATTTTCCTCATGATAATTGGTTTAATGTTTCTGTTTCAAGGGGCAAAAATATCCTTTTGACCCATTAAATGACCATCGCATATTTTAAATCTTTCCAACATTTTATTAACAATTTAATAAACCAAAAAACCACTCATACTTTATCGGTTGCAGGTTGTTTAAAAAACAGATTAATTCCGCCTTTTAAATCCCATAAATGAAAAAATACGTTGTTTCTGCGCTATTAGCTCTCGCTGGTGTAATTACCGTAAAGGCTCAAACTGAACTCTCCTACTACCTGCCACCGCAAGTAAAATATGATCCAACTATCCCCACACCACAATCTGTGATTGGGCATGAGGTAGGCGAATGGCATGTGACCCACGATAAATTGGTGAGTTATATGATGGCGCTCGATAAAGCTTCGGATCGCATTACGCTGGAAGTAACAGGGTATACCCATGAAGCAAGACCGCTGTTGCTTCTTACAATCACCGCTCCAAAACATCATCAAAACATTGAAGCCATTCGTACACAACATTTACAATTAGGAGATCCTTCCAAGTCAGCATCATTAGATGTTAAAAGCATGCCTGCTGTATTTTATTTAGGCTGCAGCATACATGGCAATGAGGCCAGTGGTGCTAATGCAGGACTTGTTATGGCCTATCATTTGGCTGCCGCTCAAGGATCTGAAATAGAAAAGTATCTTGAAAACACCATCATACTTTTTGATCCAAGTTTCAACCCTGATGGATTGCAACGTTTTTCAGCGTGGGTAAACTCGCGCAAAAGCAAATTGGTTTCGGCTGATCCTAACGATACTGAACATAATGAAGCCTGGCCAGGGGGTCGATTCAATCACTATTGGTTTGATTTGAATCGTGATTGGCTGGTCGCTCAACATCCTGAGTCGCAAGCGCGCGCCAAACAATTTCAAGCCTGGAGACCAAACCTACTGACCGATCATCATGAACAGGGCACTAATGCAACTTTCTTTTTCATGCCCGGAGTCCCTTCGCGTGTCAATCCGCTTACACCTGATAAAAATCAAGAGCTAACCAAGAAGATGGGCGAGTATCATGCCAAAGCATTGGATCAGATTGGCTCCTTGTATTTTACACAAGAAGGATATGATGATTTCTATTATGGAAAGGGTTCCACGTTTCCGGATGTACAAGGTTCTATCGGAATTTTATTTGAACAAGCCAGTTCGCGCGGTCATGCGCAAGAAAGTGATAACGGTGTATTGAGATTTCCATTCACCGTGCGCAATCATTTTGTTACCATGCTTAGTTCATTGAAAGCAATTAATGAAATGCGCGAAGAAGTATTAACCTATCAGCGCGACTTCTTTAAAACCGCTTCCGTGGAAGCGGCTAAAGATCCTGTGAAAGCATATTTGATTGGATCGAAAGACAAAGCCCGTGTTTATGAATTTGCTGAAATGGCGTTGCGCCAAAAAGTGGACGTTTATAAAACCACATCCAATCAAACTATCAATGGAAAAACATTTGATAAAGAATCCAGCTTCTTAATTCCGATGAATCAAACGCAGTACAAACTGATTCGCGGAATGTTTGATCGGCAACTAAAGTTTAAGGACAGTATTTTTTACGACATCTCAAGTTGGACACTGCCCCTTGCTTATGGTCTCGACTATGAAGAAATAAAAGCAACCCCTTCGTTAGGTGAAAAAATTACAGAAGCCAAATTACCGACCGGAAAAATTATTGGTACGGGGGACTATGCTTACGCAATTGAACCTTATGGATACTACACCTCACGGGCCATGTACAAATTGCTCGATAAAAAAGTACGCGTTAAAGTTGCCACTGAAGTCTTTCATGCTAATGGCAAAACGTTTGATCGTGGTTCGCTTATGATTCCCATAGACAATCAATTATTGACACCCGATCAAATACAAGTACTTATCAAGGAGATCACCGAAAAAGATGGCCTTGATGTGTATGCGGTTGGTACCGGGCTCGATTACACGGGTGTGAGCCTTGGTAGCAGTTCCTTTGAAGCAGCACGTAAACCTGTAATTGCCATACTAGTGGATGACGGAATTTCACCAACGGATGCCGGTGAGCTTTGGCATTTATTGGATACGCGTTTTCAAATTCCCGTTACCTTAATCCCAATTAACATTTTCAATCGTACCTCACTCGAAAAATATAATACTATCATTTTCCCGGAAGGAAGTCATTCTGATATTAGCGACAAGGCTAAGGAGAAATTAAAAGGTTGGGTACAAGAAGGTGGTGTGTTGATTGGATTTGAACGCGCCTTGAATTGGTTTACAGCAAACAACTTTGGCAAGTTTGATGTAAAGAAAGATGAGGAGGCAAAGGATAAAAGTCCTGCCAAAGCAAAACCGTATGCCGATATGGGTAATGCATACAGAGCGCAACAAACCAGTGGCGCCATCTTTGAAGCCGAAGCTGATCTTACGCATCCTTTGTTTTATGGATATACTTCATCGAAGATCGCTATGTTTAAAGGAAACAATATCTTTATTCAAAAAGCCAATGGAGCGTATTCAAATCCGTTGGTGTATGGAAATACTCCGTTATTAAGCGGCTATATCACAAAGCCGAATTTAGATAAGCTCAAAAATTCTTCTGTGGTAGGCACTGCAGCAATGGGAGGTGGCCGTGTGATTGGATTTACCGAGAACCTGGCTTTCCGTGCATTTTGGTTTGGTACCAATAAAATCTTAATGAATGCAATCTTCCTGGGGCCTATGATTAGTTCGCAGGCAAGCAGGTAAATTAATAGTTTGGCAGTTTGCAGTAATCAGTAAGGCAGTAAGTTACAGCCAACTGGTTACTGCCAACTTTTTACTCAGGATATTTAACAAGGTTGAGTGAAAAACTATTAGCTTTGCAAAACCTTCAGTCCCAGCGTGATCCGAAAATTTTTTCCGCTAGACAAAAATTACCTCCTCGAAGAAGCCCAACTCTCCCTTCAGGATACCCTACTCACTCAACTGGTTGTGCACGTAAAAATTTGTCATCAGCAAATTCATAACCCATTAGGCTTAGATGATGCTTTTAGTCAGCGACTAAAGAAGTATGAGTCCAGAAATCTTAAACCGCTATATAACTTCTACCAGAACCTGGCCGGTGTGTATCGCTATAAGTATGGCGAAAACCAACTTGAGTTTGCGTGGGATGGTCGCGATCATAGTGAGAAATACAAAGAAGAATGGAGCGTAGCCTTTGCCACCTGGACGGATGAGTTTTGTAAACACGAATTGTTTATTCAGGCTGTGCTGGATCTAACCGTGTTCCTGCCCGAAAACAGAAAAGCAGATCTGGCTGAAAACCGCATGAATCACTTCGCCCTCAAACATTTTGAGGTTAAGATTCATAAGAGCCGGGGCATTGTACAAATGAAGGTTGCTTGAAAGGCTTAACCGCAAAGAACGCGGAGAAACACTCAGGCTATTTCCTATTGAGGAACTTAGCTCTCTCTGCTGTTTAATTTCTTTTGATTTTACGAAACTTAGCGCCACAGGGTTCAATTCTTTTGATACCTCCAAATGAATTACTAATTTATCCGACCTTTAAATCTAAAGACTCTATGAAGCGCACCTTATTCTACCTCCTTTCAATTGTTTCTGTCATTCTCATCGTAGTGTGGTCCTATTTCTGGATTGATGTCCTGTTCCTCTTTATCATCGTTGGGCCCATCATCTTCATAGGTATTCAAGATGTTATACAAGATAAACAATCGATTCGCAAAAACTTTCCGGTGCTGGGTAGGTTGCGTTATGTGTTTGAAGACCTTCGACCAAAAATTCAACAATACTTTGTAGAAAGCGATACGGATGGTGCACCTATCAATCGCAATGAACGCTCCGTAATTTATCAGCGCGCAAAAAAACAAACGGATACCATTCCATTTGGCACCCAATTGAACGTATATGCCGAAGGCTACGAGTGGATGACACACTCCATCGTGCCCAAAGATTTTCATAAGATGGATCACAGCCCTCGAGTGAAAATGGGTGGAAAAGATTGTACGCAACCCTATAGCATGAGCGTACTAAATGTGAGTGCAATGAGTTTTGGGTCACTCAGCAAAAATGCAGTGCTCGCGTTAAACGGTGGTGCCAAGATAGGTGGCTTTGCCCACAACACGGGTGAAGGCGGATTAAGCCCTTATCACTTAGAACCCGGTGGGGATATTGTGTGGCAAATTGGTACGGGTTACTTTGGAGCACGTACCCCGGACGGAAAATTTTCAGATGATGCATTTACAGCAAATGCCATCAAGCCGAATGTGAAGATGATTGAAATCAAACTTTCGCAAGGGGCTAAACCAGGGCACGGTGGAATTTTACCCGGCAAAAAAAATACGCCCGAAATTGCGGCCATCCGGTTAGTGGAACCGGGCACTACTGTTTTCTCACCTCCGTTTCATAGTGCGTTTAGCACACCGGTAGAATTAGTTCTTTTTATAAAACGCCTGCGCGAATTATCAGGCGGTAAGCCGGTGGGTTTTAAATTATGTGTGGGCCGAAAAGGTGAGTTCCTTTCCATCTGCAAAGCCATGGTGCAACTAAACACCTATCCTGATTTTATTACCGTAGATGGTGGCGAAGGGGGTACCGGTGCAGCACCCCCTGAGTTTACAAACTCCGTGGGCATGCCGATGTTGGATGCACTTGCGTTTGTCGACAATGCGTTACGTGGTTTTGGCATTCGCAACGAAATGAAGTTAATGGCTTCGGGTCGCATCCTTACGGGATTTCATTTAGTGCGTGCGATGGCGCTTGGCGCGGATGTTTGCAACAGTGCCCGCGCGATGATGATGGCGTTAGGTTGTATACAAGCCTTAGAGTGTAACAAGAACACCTGCCCCACCGGTGTGGCCACGCAAGATCCGTACTTTATGAAAGGGTTGGTCGTGGAAGATAAAACCATTCGCGTTGCCAACTACCATAAAAACACGGTTGAAAGTTTTGTTGAATTAATTGGCGCAAGTGGTATCGATCACCCCGATAAGCTTAACCGCACGCATGTGTACCGCAGAGTGTTTATGAATTTGGTGAAAACCTACGAAGAAATTTATCCTACCATCCCCGATGGGTGTTTGCTGGACGGTGGCGATGTTCCGTTTGACTATGAAGATTACATGAAACGAGCTTCCGCAGAGAGTTTTGAAGTGGGGGTTTGATTAGCGGAAGCTAATCTGGTTTTTGCGGCCAAAAAAAACAGTAATGGATTTTACACGGGGTAATACATATTAGTCATGCACCTAATTAGAATTATTCAAATAAAATTCCATGAGTAGCTCAAGCAATCATAATTTAAATTGCAAAGAGAAAAAAATAAGCTCGCCCTACGCATCGTCCTCCTTGAGAGACGATGCTTTATACAAGAAATTATTACCAGTGATTCTTTTTTTCTTTGTATTAAGCAGTTGTGTGACTCCAAAACAAATTCAACTTATTGATAGTTGGGTTATGTTAAATGTTGAGAAAAAAGATGGTAGTAGGTATGTTGAAAGGGATGGTCTGGATAAAAATATAACAGTCTTTGAAATTACTAAGAGCTATTTATATATCTCATCCAATGAAGCAATCCCGCATGGGATTTCTTATACTTTAGTTGGGGATACCTTAATTAAAAGAAGAAGGGATACTTATAAAATAACTGAACTGAATGATACAAGTTTAGTTTTACTTGTTAATGATGACGTTAGAATTTCGGATGATAAAATCAATAAAGTAGTATTTATAAAATTAAAATATTTTGGAGATTCAATCATAAATAAAAACCACATAAAATATATTAATGATTCAACTGTTGAATTAACGAGATACTTTTCCCCCTATTATGGTAGATATTGGCAGACTGCAATTAGTAACAAATTTAGGCATACCAAAATAGAGGGACATGTTGTTCTGGAAGTAATAATGGATTCAGTCGGAATCACTAAAAAAATAAATGTAATTGAAAACAATAATATTTCAGAAAGCATAAGAGATAAGGTTATCGAAACAATTAAAAAAAGTAATACTTGGATGTTATGGTCCCTTAAAAGAAATGATTATTACAAAATCAATATATCTGTTCATTTCAATTCAAAAGAAGGCAGTCAAAACGTAGGTGTTAAATTATTTGTAAGTAATCCGGAATACGATTTAAAAATTGATAAACCAAAACAACTAACAAAGACAGAAATTAATCTTTCTAACAAGTACTTTCAAGATGGTATCAATTATCATAAACTTAATTATTTAGATAGTGCCGTTAGCTCATTTACAAGCTGCATTGCATTTGATTCATTATTTATTGATGCTTATTATAATAGAGCTTCAATAAATCAATTTAAAGGAAGGCAAATTGAAGCATGCAGAGATTGGTATTTATTAAGTGATAAATTAGGTCAAAAACAAGCTGAAAAATTATACCATGAATTTTGCAAAAAATATGAATAAACAAACACCGCACAGCTATTCATCTCCTAAGTTGTTGTTGTTCGCTGAACAACAACAACCAGCACTAGCATCATCCTTTTAAGTTAATAGCTTCAGGTTGTTTAACAGATTATCTGGCGCTACTTTTAACAATAGAAGTAATTTCCCCTAGGAGCTGACCAAAAAATCAAATTAAATTATGAAGAATATACTTGGAATAGTGCTGTTGACATTACTTGCGCAATCGTGTCAGAACAAAAAAGAGGCAAGTTCCATTAATCCTATAAACTGGAGCAAAAGGATGATTCACCATACCTTAACTGACTCCCTTACCCGTGGCACTACCTATCTTTCTGTGTATTCTCAAATCTATAGTCAATCGGAGCATAAAACCCATGATTTGACGGTAACCGTAAGCATGAGAAACACTAACCCGGGTGACACTTTGTTCATAGAAAAGGCCGAATACTTTGACACAAAAGGAAAGTCTATCAGAACGTATTTTGACCATCCAATTTTTATTGCCCCTATGGAAACCGTAGAAATTGTAATTGATGAAATGGATCAAGAAGGAGGCACAGGCGCTAATTTCTTATTTACATGGAGAATTAAACCAGCCTCCGGTGAACCGTTGTTTGAAAGTGTTATGATTTCAACCTCCGGGCAACAAGGGCTTTCCTTTACAACACAAGGGAGAAGGATAAAATAACCGGCTATCAATCATTAAAATTGCTGGCACTTATCGTTTGCTAAACAAGGCAAAAGACTTAAAGTATCATGCGAGGAGTAATCCTAAAAAAGTTGTTGCTTGCTCAAAAAAAATAGTTGCCAGTAAAACCAGCAACTATTTTAGTATTGTAATGGAGATAATCCTAAAGATGAATCACCTCATCATACGCAGCAGCAGCCGCTTCCATCACTGCTTCACTCATCGTAGGATGTGGGTGTACTGACTTAATTATTTCATGGCCTGTAGTTTCTAACTTACGCGCTGTAACCACTTCTGCTATCATTTCCGTTACGTTGGCTCCAATCATGTGAGCACCTAAGAATTCACCGTACTTGGCATCAAAAATTAATTTCACAAAACCATCAGGCGCACCGGCAGCCTTTGCCTTGCCCGATGCGGTGAACGGAAACTTACCCACTTTAATCTGGTAGCCTGCTTTCTTCGCGGCCTCCTCGGTATAACCAACGGAAGCAATTTCTGGTGAACAGTACGTGCACCCCGGAATATTGTTGTAATCCAACGGCTGTGGATTATGACCTTTGATTTTCTCCACGCAAATAATGCCTTCTGCGGAGGCCACGTGAGCCAGCGCTTGTCCTTTCACAATATCACCAATGGCATACACGCCTGCAACATTGGTTTTATAAAAATCGTCAACCAACACTTTTCCTTTCTCTGTCTTTACTCCTGCTTCTTCCAACCCGAGGTTTTCCAAGTTCGTGGCAATACCTACTGCTGAAAGCACGATGTCTGTTTCAATCTTTATTTCACCATCCGGAGTTTTTACAGTCACGACACAACCCTTTCCTTTCGTATCTACTTTGGTTACTTCAGAATTGGTGAAGATTTTAATCCCTGATTTCTTGAAACTCTTATCCAAGGCTTTTGAAACTTCTTCATCTTCCACCGGAACAATGCGCGGTAGAAACTCAACAATGGTAACTTCTGTACCCAGCGTATTATAGAAATAAGCAAACTCAACACCAATGGCACCTGAGCCTACTACCACCATTTTTTTAGGTTGCTGAG
The DNA here is from genome assembly GCA_016787755.1 of Cyclobacteriaceae bacterium. Classification (GTDB taxonomy): domain Bacteria; phylum Bacteroidota; class Bacteroidia; order Cytophagales; family Cyclobacteriaceae; genus ELB16-189. Next base: position 483,050 of record JAEUUA010000018.1, read on the forward strand.
GAAGTACCATGGCATCCCGATAACCAATTATTTTTTTTCCATCAATCGTTAAATTAGGCAGTTCGCGTGAGCGGCCACCGGTTGCCAGGATGATGTTCTTAGCATCGTAATCCGTTTTCTTTCCTGCCGCATCAGTCACTTCCACTTTGCCGCCTTTTTTCAATTTGCCATGTCCTACAATGTGATCGATCTTATTTTTCTTAAACAGAAATTGAATTCCCTTACTCATGCCCGCAGCTACATCGCGACTGCGTTTTACAATTCCGGTAAAATCCGCTTCTGCCCCTTTTATTTTTATGCCATAATCAGCAGCATGTTGCATGTATTCAAAAACATTAGCACTCTTTAACAGCGCTTTGGTAGGGATACAACCCCAGTTCAAACAAATGCCACCCAATTCTGCTTTTTCTACCACGCCTACCTTCATGCCTAATTGAGAAGCACGAATTGCCGCTACATATCCGCCTGGGCCGGAGCCGATCACGATAAGATCATAATTTGCCATATCTATCTTCTATTAAATTGTTCTTAACTACTTTTGAAGGGCAAATTAACCCATTTATTAACGGTAAAAAAAGTTAGTTTAGCATTGGAATTATCTTTGTCGGATCTATGGAATTAAAGAATTCTCTTTTGTTAGTCGCGGGCTCAGTTGCTGGAATCATTGGCGTGTTTTTAAAAATTACACATACGGATGGTGGAGAATTTTTCCGGGGATTGGGTTTAGGATTGATGATTGTATTCTGTTTTAATGTTTTTCCAAAATTAGTAAAGAAGAAAAATGAAATTACTACAAGGTAAAAATGCACTCGTAACAGGTGCTTCAAAAGGAATAGGGCGGGCTATTGCGATTCGGTATGCCGAACAAGGCTCTAATGTAGCATTCACGTATTTATCGAGTGTCGAACAAGGCCAGGCATTGGAAGCTGAGCTAGCCGCAAAAGGTGTAAAAGCAAAAGGCTTTCGTTCGGATGCTTCCGATTTTGCTCAGGCGGATAAATTGATCAATGATGTAGTAACAGAATTTGGGTCGCTTGATATTTTAGTGAACAACGCGGGTATTACTCAGGATAACTTGTTGCTGCGCATGACCGAGGAAATGTGGGACAAAGTAATCAACGTCAATCTTAAATCCTGCTTCAACACAGTGAAGGCGGTAACAAAACCGATGATGAAACAGAAAGGCGGCTCTATCATTAATATGACTTCCGTTGTGGGGTTGAAGGGCAATGCAGGCCAGGCAAATTATGCTGCCTCGAAGGCCGGTATCATCGGTTTTACAAAATCGGTAGCGCTTGAGTTAGGCTCGCGCGGTATCCGTTCCAACGCAATCGCTCCGGGTTTTATTGAAACTGAAATGACTGCTGTGCTTGATCCTAAAACAGTACAAAGCTGGCGCGATGCTATTCCGCTTAAGCGTGGTGGTCAGCCTCAAGATGTTGCCGATGCGTGTGTGTTTTTAGGTTCTGATCTTTCTACTTACATCACCGGCCAGGTGTTACAGGTAGATGGAGGTATGCTTACCTAGCGATAAATTTTTAAATTCCATTTTTTAAGTCTGCCCCGAGCAGACTTTCTTTTTAATCCGTACCAGTACTGAGCTACAATACCCACTCGCTGGTATTGTGGTTTTTTTTTCTTCCCCACACCTTTCGGTTCAATTTTTATTACATCGAACCAAACACCAAACCCATGAAAAAGAAACTTGTAGTGCTTGCCCTAGCACTTCTTTTTGCGGCACCTGTAATAATGGCGCAGCAATTAGATTTAGAAAAGACGTATAAAATATCGCGCGCCTCGAAACGTGGATTTTTAGCTGGTCTTGACTATGATAAAACAGCCAAGACTTACACACTCACGTATTTCACCGATCAGAAGAAAAACACCTTTAAGTACGAGCAGTACGTGTTTGACAACGACTTCAACTTTATAAAGGATGATGAGTTTACGGAGGATGCTGAAAAGATGAAGAAGAAGTTGAAGTGGTTTCGCTTTAAAGGAGAAGAATATACCGTGATGGGAAACACGGTTGAAAATAACATGATGGGAACCCTGGTACTTCGTAAAAAGAAAATCACATACAAGTATCAATTCCTGTTAGGTGGCTATAATCGCAAAGTAGAAATCCTTGAAAAAGTAAAGCCTAAAACAGATGATGGCAACAAATTTACAGGCATGACACATGCAGAAGATGACATGACAGGGGACTTATACATACTTGCTTCAGTCAAAGCTAAAATCAGTGCAAAAGGAAATGAAGATGTGGGTGCTATTCGATTGATGAAGTTTGACAACGATCTTAATATGCTAAGGAGTACAGATTTTGAATTTCCACATTTGCAAACTCTTGCGTTTGTTAGGGCGTTAGAGCGGGAAAACCCAGAGGATCCGGAAAGCCCTGGTGTATCTGGTATGATTCTCATTTTTGCTCCATCGAATGCCATGGGTAAAAAGTTAGCCGACCCAGATAATAATAACTACACATATGTGCGGGTGGATGATCAGTGTAATGTGGTAGAACGCTTTAGCTTTAAGAGCCCAGCCAGTTACTGGAGAATCGATGACATGTTGGTAAATAATAATGAACTTTACTTTTACGGTCCAGCGATGGCCGGTCGCGATAAATACTTTAATGAAGGTGCGGGTACACGCTTTGGCGGAGGCGAAGTAAAATATAAAGCTGTACAATTATTAAAAGTATCCGGTGGTAAAATGACTTATCTCACGGAAACTAATCTTGAAGAATTTAAAGCGAAACAGCAATTTCCCCCTAGCCAACGAAAAACGCCTGATTACAACGGGCGCGAGTTTGGCGTACGATCTTACTTTTTTACATCGGGTGGAGATTTAATTGTATTGGGTCAGAATTATGACAAGACAAAAGAAGGCCTGATTACCAAATACGAAGATGTATTAGGCTTTCACTTTGATGTGAATGGAATATTAAAGGCACAGTACGGACTGGACACAAAAGAGAAAGGAATTACGGTTGATTATAATTATTTGAATGGAATAGGCTACACGACTGTCACCAAAATAACTACTGTGTATGCTTGTCCTCAAACAATCATTGAAGGTAGTGATGGAGATCAATACTGGATTTTACAAGAGATAAAAGGACAAGGCCGTGATAAATTGTTAACGTATCCTCGTATTGGAAAAATCAATATGAAAAACTCCACGTTGACTGATCTAAAAACTTTCGGTAAAGGCGAAGGCTTCTATCTTGACCCTAAATATCCGTTTCTTGAAACAGATAAAAACGAAACTGTTGTCTTCTTCGGTGCGGACAAACCAGGTAAAGAACTTTGGTTTGCCCGCGTGAAATTGAAATAATTTGCTTGGATTTAATCCAAAAAAGCGTGGAGTAATCTCCACGCTTTTTTTTTACATTTTCACTTTGGTTGTACCGCCCATTTTCAATGAGATGTCAATCGGTTTATTTGTTTTCCAACTACCGCCTGTGAAGTCAGGGACATCAATTGATTTAGATCGGCTTGCCACGGACTGCTCACTGAGGGGAGCTATGGAACTCCAAAGCGCGGCATCATAAACATCCAGATCAAGCGGCAACCCATTCCGTAAGCAATCAATGGTTCGCCAGTCCATCAGGAAGTCCATACCTCCGTGCCCTCCAACTTGTTTTGCCAATTCCCCAACCCGAGCGACAATAGGGGGTTGAAATTTTTTCTCCATTATTGAGAATTCAGATGAATCGATCCAGCCTTCATCACCAAATGAAATCCGGGGAGGATCCGGATACTTAATTACGGATCCTTTGGTTCCACTGACTTTAAAGATGCGCGAATAAATATTTGGAGACGATACGTCATGTTGCAGCATGATTGTTTTGCCTTTTTCAGTTTTAATAGTGGTAATATTCATATTTCCACGAAACGTCTTGGTCGAAAATTGCTGATAAAAAGAATCTTTTGCCGCCAACTCAGTTGCTTTCGCATGCATGCTAAAATCGTTTGTCGAGGTGGATACCAAATAATCCATCTTATCACCGCGATTGATATCAAGAACTTGAGCAATGGGCCCTAACCCATGGGTGGGATACAAATTGCCATTTCTGAAATTCTCTTTTAGCCTCCACATGTCATAGTAGGTCTCTTTTCTAAAATTGGCATTTAATAAATCATGATTGTAGGCTCCTTCCGTGTGAATAATTTCGCCAAACATTCCCTGACGAGCCATATTGAGTGTCAGTAATTCAAAAAAATCATAACAACAATTCTCAAGAATCATGCAATGTTTGCGCGTGCGTTCTGAAGTTTCGACTAATTGCCAGCACTCTTCAATAGTTTTTGCTGCAGGCACCTCAATACATACATGTTTACCCTGTTCCATAGCATACAGTGCCATAGGCGCATGCAGGCTCCACGGGGTGGCAATATAAATCAGATCGATATCGGCACGATCACACATGCGCTTCCACTCTTCTTCTTTGCCGGTGTAAATCTGAGGATTGTGTTCAGATCCTTCGAGTGATTTCTTAACCGAGTTCACTTTATCAGGTCTAATATCACACAACGCCTTAATACTTACTCCATCAATTTTACTCATTCGATTTACAGCGCCTGGACCCCGGTTTCCAAGTCCAACAAATCCTATTCTTACGGTTTCAAGTTTGGGAGCCGCATACCCGCACATGTTAAATTTCTGGGGTGATACGTTTGAGTTCTTTCTATGCTCCTCTGCATGAGCCCGTGTATTAAATATACCCGAGCCCGCAAAACTTAATCCTGCCAGGCTGGAAACCTTTAAAAAATTCCTTCTGTTTTGCTTCATCGAAATATGGGTTAATAAGTTTTATAACTATTTATAAGTGTCAATCCACAATTTCAGACCTAAATAGACAGGATCAAAATAATGCAAACGTTTCGTTCCTCTTTTTGTTGATAACATCTCCATTCAAACACGTATCATTGTTTACGTAAAAAAAACTGACTTAAACTCCGCTGCTATGAGCTCATTGAAAAGAAGAGATTTTCTTAAACATTCAGTAATTGCCAGCATGGGTGCAAGTCTTATTAATTCAGAGGCCTTTGCAAAAACAGAGCAAAAAGAATTTACTGAAGTTCAACGCGCCCTGGGGCCACCTAAAAAAATAATAATAGGAGGGGGCGGTATTGGTGGATTGTGCACCGGGTATGAATTAATGAAAAAAGGACACGAGGTAATAATACTGGAGGCTTCAGGACGCCATGGTGGACATGTATTTACTGTGCATGATGGACTTTCTGACGGACTCTATGGTGATTTTGGGCAGGAACATATCTCAAAGCCAGGGTATGATTTGTACTGGAGTTATATAAAAGAATTTGGACTAACAGCCCTTCCGTATCCGCGAAGAAAAAACCTGATGCGAAGAATCAATGGAAAATTCTATTCAGAAAAAATGTTGAATGACCCGCTTGTTCTTAAAAATTTCGGATTTAATGCGCATGAAATAAAATTCCTTTCTGTCAATCCGTGGTGGAACATCAAATCGCTTTATGTGGAACCCTATCTGAGTAAATTCAAAGACGAATATCAACCATTCGGCATTGGATACGATGAGTTAGATAACATCCCTATGGCTGACCTTTACAAAAAGGCCGGAGCCTCTGACATGGCGCTTAGTCTGTTAGGAGGCAATACCTCCTCAGCGTTATTTGATCTATGGATGTCTGCTATCCTTAAAATCAGGAATGTACCCGAATCTCCACCAGAAGTTTTCAGACTTAAAGGTGGCAATCAAATGTTGCCAAATGCCTTTGCTAAACGGTTAGGAACACGGGTGAAGTTAAACAGTGTTATTCAGGAAATTAGCTATAGTGAAAAAGGAGTGACTGTTTCTTTCAAGCAAAACAACGAGGTGAAAAAATTGACTTCCGATTATTTTGTCAATTGTATACCCTTACCCGCCTTAAAAAATATTCAGTTTATTCCTGAGTTGCCTCCTGAAAAGCAATACCTCTGCGATACTATTGAATACGATTCGTACCAGCGGTTTGTATTTCAAGCCAGCTCAAAATTTTGGGAAGCTGATAATCTTAGCATCAATATGGAGCTGGATAGTACTGATCTCTGGAACGTTTGGCAATCCGCGGAAGAAGTTGATACCCACCGGGTTATTGTTTTGGGGACGGGTTCGGGGGGCATTTCTCCGCAGCGCGCACTTGCAGCTTTTCGTGAAATGTATCCAGGGAAGGATACTATTGAACAAGCATTGGGAAAGGATTGGACAAAAGACTCATTCTCCCCAACATGTGAGAGAAGACCTTTTCCAATAGGACAGTTGAATAAATTCTGGCCTAATCTAATGAACCCTGTTGGACGAATTCATTTTGCAGGTGCTTATGCGGACAATTTAAATTGGGGAACAGAAGCCGCCACGCGCTCAGCAAATCGAGTTGCAAATGCGATAGATAAAGCATGATCCTTCGAAAGATTAAAGTTTGCCTTCTGTTCATGCCAGGTATTACCTTATTAGTATTCTCTACAATGGCGTTTGTGAACCATCAATCACAGAACAGTCCTCCGGAAGTTCTCATTATTTCTCCAAGTGCCAATAGCGCCTTTCGTTGGAACTCACCCATACGATATGCCATTCAGGTGACTGATAAAGAAGACGGAGACTCAAGGTACGATGAAATAAATACTAATGAAGTTTTACTGCGAGTATTGTATTTACAAGATAGTTCACATGTGTTCGAGTACAGCGATACTAAAATGGAAGAGGAACCAAAAGCAATCACCTTAATTAAAACGTCCACATGCTTTAATTGCCATTCGAATAAAAATAAACTAATTGGACCTTCTTTTAGTCAAATCGCTGATAAGTACGGGAATAGTAAAGAATCGATATCCACATTGGTAGGCAAAGTTATAAATGGATCAGTGGGCATATGGGGTGATGTGCCTATGCCTTCGAATACCGACTTGAGCACAGACGAAATTCAAACTATTATCAAATGGTTATTAGAGACTGGTAACGATCCTAACGTGTTTTATCAACGAGGTTTAACGGGAACGTTCGTACTAAAGGAAGAACAATATAAAAGAGAGAATCAAAGGGGTGTATTTGTTCTTACCGCTAGTTATCTTGATCAAGGGTTTGGAAATAACCAATCTGCAAAGAGGCAAGGCCAACATTCCATTGTTATAAAACCTTTCAACTAACCAATGTGAAAAAAAGGGCTCCTACCATTAAAGAAATTGCAAAGATGCTGAACTTATCAGTATCTACAGTTTCGCGTGCTCTGCACGACAACACCCACATTAGTCCTGCTACAATTAAGCGTGTAAAAGAAGTGGCCGAAGAATTGGAGTATGAGCCCAATCAAATGGCTATGTTTCTTCAATCAGGAAAGACCTTTACGCTGGGCGTAATCATTCCACATTTATCTGAGGCATTTTTTTCTGAAGCAATTAGTGGCATTGAGGATTATGCAAGTGAACATAATTATAATGTATTAATGGGGCAGTCGCATGATAGTGTGGATCGTGAAAAAAAAATTGTAGGTGCAATGAAAAACCATCGGGTTGATGGAATCCTTGTTTCCATTGCTAAAAACTCAAAAGATTTTAATCATTTTGAAATTCTTCAGAAATATGAAATTCCAGTTGTATTCTTCGATCGGGTTCCTGAGAGGGCAGAGTTTAATACCGTTACTTGCAAAATGGAAACGGGGATGTTTGAAGCCGTAGATTTTTTAGCTAAAAAAGGACACACACGTATCGCTTTTATGAATGGCCCGCGCGATTTGTTAGCCACGCGGGAACGGCAGATGGGTTATGAATCGTCTTTGAAGGCGTTACATTTGATAAATAATGCTGAATATGTTGTGCATTCAGATTTGTCATCCGAATCAACACATCGCGCCATGCAACAATTGATTACCTTAAACCCAAAGCCCACAGCGGTAATTGCTTTTAATGATTATGTAGCACTCGATGCCATGCAGTATGCTCGAAAAATGAATATACAAATAAATCAGGATATTAGCTTTGTAAGTTTTGCTAACCTGCCTATTAACAATTATATGGAAAATCCACCTCTTGCTTCCGTTGAACAATTTCCCTATCGGCAAGGCCAACGAGCAACTGAATTATTATTGCAGATTTTGTCCATCCCTAAAAATAAACGAGAGCAGGAAGTGATCAGGAAAATAATATTAGAACCTCGCCTTGTCATCCACACTAGATCGAATTAATTATTCCTATGCTTTCACGTATCTTAAATTGCTATGGTATTACCCACGAACAGTGTCTGGTTGAGCCCCTGGTGAGCGGGCTGATTAACAAAACATGGAAAATAACCCATGGCCATAAAGCTTTCATATTGCAGCGTATAAATGACCACGTCTTCAAAATGCCACAAAAGATTGCCGATAACCTGCGATTGCTTGACGAGTACCTGAAGGCAAATAGTCCAGACTATCTTTTTGTATGTCCCATTCAAAATTTGGAATCAAAAGAAATGACTTACGATTCCGAGTTTGGCTATTTTAGACTATTCCCATTCATTCAGGGCTCACATACAATTAATGTCGTTTCTTCAGCCGATCAGGCCTATGAGGCAGCATTGCAGTTTGGAAAATTCACAAAGCACCTATCTGGTTTTAATGCATCAAAGTTGCATACTACCATCCCCAATTTCCACAATCTTTCGCTTCGATACAGCCAATACAGAGATTCTTTGGCTCATGGAAATAAAAGTCGAATGCATCAAGCGGAGAAATTGATTCATGATTTGGAACAACACAAAAGCATCCTTGACACGTTCGAAAAACTCCAACGCAACGATCAGGTTAAAAAACGGGTAATGCATCACGACACAAAAATCAGCAATGTGTTATTCAATGATGCCGGAAAAGGAATAGCTATTATTGACTTAGATACCGTAATGCCTGGCTATTTTATCAGTGATGTGGGTGACATGATGCGCACCTATCTTTCGCCAGCGAATGAAGAAGAAAAGGATTTTTCGAGAATAGAAATACGGGACGATTTTTTTAAAGCGATCGTTAATGGATATATAAGCAGTATGGAAAACGAACTAACAGAAGTTGAGCAAAGGTTGATCTTATACTCAGGCCAGTTCATTATCTTCATGCAAGCCATTCGGTTTCTGGCAGACTATTTTAATGATGATACGTATTATGGCGTATCGTATGAAGAAAATAATTTGGTGCGAGCTACCAATCAGCTTACTTTGCTAAAAAAACTGGAAGAGAAAAAAATTGAGTTAGAGAATTATATTAAAGAAGAATTAAAAACTCATTCTCATTTTTTCTTCGGTAAACATTCAAAATGAAGGTTACCGCAAGAGCCGGAAATTTCATTTTTTAATAACACGACCGAACCCTCAGGTCTCAAAGCAATCGATATGAAAAATTACCTTTTATTATTTTCCCTCGCTATGCTATTTTTTGTGCAGGTAAAAAGTATTGCACAAAGTCCTTCTGGTATCAAGCTTAAGGATTATCGGCCAAAGTCGATCTATAAAATTCCTATCACTAAGATTTCAAAAGCCAAATTTCCTGTCATTGATATGCACTCGCATACCTATGCAACCCATGATGCTGATCTGGCCCAATGGGTTAAAACGATGGATGCTTCGGGTATTGAGAAGACTATAATAATGACTCAGTTTACGGGGTACAAATTCGATAGTGTCTATGCAAAGTATTCGAAGTATGGCGATCGTTTTGAGGTTTGGTGTGGATTTGATTATACAGGATATCCTAATCCTGGCTGGGTTAATCATGCTGTGCAAGAATTGGAACGCTGTTTTAAAGTGGGAGCCAAAGGGGTTGGAGAATTGGGCGACAAAGGGTTGGGCGAAGTAAACTCTGAACCAACTCCCGGATATGGATTACACGTAGATGATGTTTTGCTAAAACCATTATTTGAAAAATGCGCAGCTTTGAGGATGCCCGTAAATATTCATGTGGCCGAACCGTATTGGATGTATCAGCCCATGGACTCAACGAATGACGGATTGATGAATGCATACGCCTGGCAAGTTGATCTAACAAAGCAGGGAATCCTAAATCACGCGCAATTAATTAAAACTCTTGAGAACGTAGTAAGCAATAATCCCAAAACCACCTTCATCGCGTGCCATCTTGCGAATTGCGAATACGACTTAGAAATACTTGGCGCCATGTTTCGAAAGTACTCAAACTTGTACGCTGACTTGGGTGCGCGGTTTGGAGAAACCGCTCCTATTCCCAGATATATGAATGCTTTTTGCGAACGATACCAAGACAGGCTATTATATGGAACCGATATGGGATTTGATCCAGCCATGTACGCTACCACATTTCGAATTTTAGAAACGACAGATGAACATTTTTACGAGATTGAATTATTTGGCTATCATTGGCCGCTTTATGGATTTGGATTGAAGGATTCTGTATTAAAGAAAATCTATTCAGGCAACGCTCGGAAAATCTTGCATCCCTAATTTACACCTTAAAGAAGATTCCTTTCTTATAAAGAAAATGACACATACTCCATTCCAACGTAAAAATAAGGAGCGAAGTAATAATGATCATCAGGGAATGTGGGACGGAAATCAGTTTCATTAAGCCATTACTAATAGCGCCTACATATTCATTAAACCATCGGTTGCCTACAATTTCAAAAAAAATATAAATAAATAGAGAATTCATCCCAACAATCGTAAAAAATTTCAAATGCTGTTTATGATCTCTAATGTCAATCCACCAATAAAATAAACCTAAGCCCAACAAACACCAACCCCCGGAGGCAAGTACAAATGAGCTTGTGGCAATTCTTTTTATAATTGGGGTTGTGGTAACATCCATTCCAAAGCCAATAATCAAACCAGCTAGGCCAGCGATCGCAAGCCATTTTACTTTTTCGAATTCAGGTTTACCTGACAATAATAACTTTCCGGCTAACACGCCCCAAATCGTGTGAGCCGCTGTGGGTAGGCAATTAATAGCCACCCAGCCACCACTATTTATTTTATTCATCAACAGCAAATCAACATAATTTCCAAAATTCTGTTGGTCTGTAAAGGGTTGATCAAATCCCGGAATATTAATAAAGCGATAAAGAATTTCTGTTAGTAGCAATAGCCCCAAACTAAAAATCAATTGATTTGAAAATGACCATCTGAAGATTAGAAAAGCCACCAATGTGGTAAATGATAATTGCGTTAATACATCCCATAATTCAAATGATAAACCATTAGGCCTCACCGCATAATCCAATACGCCAAAGAAAAACAGCCAGGCCGAACGCTTTAATATCTTGCGGAATGATGCGCTCCAGGTTACGCCATTTACTTGTTGACGATGCAAGGAATAAGCCATGGCTGTACCAGCCATAAACATGAACCCCGGTTGCACAAGGTCCCAAAAACGCAATCCGTTCCACGGATGGTGGAAAAACTGAATAACAAAAGAATCTATCCACGATCCTTCGGTTATCTCAAAAAGATTATCATAGAGCCGTGTACTTTCTAACATCAGTAAAACCATGATAAGGCCTCTCATAAAATCGAGAGAAAGCAGGCGTTGGTTGGGTTGAATAGACATATCGCTAAAGGATGTTGAAAAAGTTTTTAGTCATGCTATGCGCGGCTGGGCATCCTAATAATAATGATAATGATAATGGTAAAAGAACTGCTTTACAAGTTATCGAATATCTGGCGAAACGTTTGCATTGATTATTGTGGATAAAAATCAGACTAAATATTCTCACAACCCTATTGAATATGATTACATTAACATAAACTTATCAAATTTAAAACATGCATACTATGGTAAAATTTACAATTAAGATTGCGTGTGCCCTTTTTCTTTGCTCAATCACTTTTCTTGCCCATGCCCAGGATAGAGATTTAAGCGGGAAGGTTACGGATAGAGAAACCGGTGAAAATATTCCGGGTGTCAATATTCTTGTAAAAGGTACAACACGTGGCACTACAACGGATGCCAATGGTGAATTCAGGCTTTCTGTTCCCGCTGAAAACAACACATTGGTTTTTAGCTTCATTGGATATGAGACTTTGGAAGCTACAATTACTAATCAGACTACAATGAACATTTCATTAGTTTCTGATACGAAAGCATTGGAAGAAGTAGTTGTAGTTGGATATGGTACACAGCGTAAAATCGATCTTACAGGTTCTGTAGGTTCTTTGCGGGCATCTGACATTGATATTGGATCTAAACCAATTACCAGCCCTGATCAATTACTTGCGGGTCGGGTAGCAGGAGTTCAAATAACCAATCGCAGTGGAGATCCGGGAGCGCCTATAGACGTTCGAATTCGTGGTGTTGGAACTGCAGGAGTTAATTCACCATTATGGGTTATTGATGGAGTGCCTATTGTGCAAACATCAAACATAACAGTTAACACTTCGTCCACTACGGAGTCGAATCCGCTTGCTGGCATCAATCCTGCAGATATTGAATCGATTGATGTTTTGAAAGATGCCTCTGCCGGTGCAATTTATGGAGCCCGTGCTGCAAATGGAGTAATCCTTGTAACCACTAAAAGAGGGAAGGACGGCAAAGCACAACTAACCTATGATGGCTACGTGGGGGCAGGTACAGCCTGGAAAAAATTAGATGTATTAAATACTGCCCAATACATTGATATCCAAAGCAAACTCGGTAGAGACTTTAGTCAATTTGCCGGGCAACCTGATGTAAACTGGCAGGATCAGGTATTTCGAACTTCCAAAGTACAAAGTCACAATATTGGAGTTAATGGAGGCACAGCCAATGCAAATTACTTTGTGGGCGTTGGCTATATGGATCAAGAAGGTCTTGAGCTTGGTCAGAGCTTTAAACGCTATTCATTGAAAGCAAACTCAGATATTAAAGTAGGCAAACGAATTAAAATTGGCGAATCACTTTTGATAAGCTCAGTGGATAGATCGGTGCAAGCTGAAGAAGCAATTTTTGCCGCTGCAGGATCGGCACGCAACCAGCCATTCTTTAAAGTATATGATCCTAATGGGCCGGGCGGATATGCTGCGGAAAATGTTGCAAATCGCGGCTCGGCAGGTGGTAGTAGCAACTTTGTTATGCGCACCGATCCAAATTTTGTTTATACTACAGTAACCAGCCGGAAAGCGCTTGGTAATGTATATGGTGAATTGGAAATACTGGATGGTTTAAAATATAGAATCTCAGGTGGTATTGACTATAATGTAGGGGTGGGAGATTACTTCGCTGGCGATCTTGGCTTTGATGGATTTCCGAAGGCTTCGTTTTTAGTGCAAGAAAGACCTATTGAATTAACAACGAATTTTAACCAAACCTTAACCTATATTAAAAGTTTTGGTAAGCATAACTTGACCTTTTTAGCAGGTCATGAAGAAACCAACTTCCAGTATGATAAGGTTCGTATACAGGGCAACGATCTTTTTAATCCCAACATTAAATTTGCCTCCACAGGAGTTCAGGTGGGCGCAGCTAATGAAGCAGATCATTGGGCACTGCGCGGATTTCTAGGAAGAGTAAATTATTCATATAACGATAAGTATTTGCTTACTTTTAATGTACGCAATGATCTTTCCTCTCGCTTTTCAAAAGAAAACAGAGCTCAGGTGTTTCCGTCATTATCTGCTGGCTGGCGCCTTAGTGAAGAATCATTTTTCCCAAAAAATTCAATTCTCGATGATGTTAAGTTGAGAGCCGGTTGGGGTCAAACGGGAAATCAATTTTCGGGAACCAACTTTGCTTTTGTCTCCACCTTGCAACCAACAATTTTCTATGTAGTAGGGGGTGGATCTCAGACGGTGGTAAGGGGTCCTGCACCCATAAACTTTGTAAATCCAGATTTGAAGTGGGAAACGAACACTCAGTTTGATATTGGTGCGGATGTTAGTTTGTGGCAAGGAAAAGTTACCGCCACGTTTGATTTCTACAACAAAGTCTCTCAAGACATTCTTATAGGAAAACCGCTGCCCTATACATCTGGCTTCTTTTTACCAACAGATGCTAACATAGGGAAAATTTTGAACCGAGGTATTGAGTTGGCTATCAACTATAACAATCGAATGGGTGATTTCAGGTATAGTTTGGGTGGTAACATTACAACCGTATACAACGAAGTACTTGACCTTGGCGATATTAATGAAATTATTTCAGGCGTAGGCGGGGCAGGAACACACAGAACTCGGGTTGGTGAATCAATTGGTAATTTCTATGGCTATAAAACCGATGGCATTTATCAGAACCAAGCCGAAGTAGATGCTGCTTTGCCAGATGCCAATTCATCAGGACCGGTTCCTGGTGATATACGATTTAAGGATGTAAGTGGCCCCAATGGAGTGCCTGATGGCGTTGTTGATGCTTTTGATAGAACCAATCTGGGCAGCTCAATTCCTAAATTTTATTATGGAATAAATGGATCTGCCTCATACAAAAACTTTGACATTACTTTGCTGCTTCAGGGAGTGAGTGGGCAAAAAGTTTACAATCAAAATAGAGCTGCCATGGAAGACTTAGCGGGTGCACAGAACTTCTTGACTTCCACGTTGGGGTACTGGAAAGGTGAAGGCACAAGTAACAGTATGCCTCGCCTTACACAAAGTGATGATAATGGAAACAATCGCTATTCAGATCGATGGATTGAGAACGCAAGCTTTATGCGTATCCGAAACATCCAATTGGCATACTCTGTTCCTGCTAAACAGTTGGAAAATTTGACGAAAGGAATGATTAGTAAATTTAGAATTTACGTAGCCGCTCAAAATCTATTTACCTTTACTAAATATACTGGGTTCGATCCTGAGGTGACGCGTGGACAAAGTTTCCAAAAAGGAGAAACACCACTGTCGAATGGACAGGACGGAGGTAGCTCACCACAGCCTCGCATACTTCAATTTGGATGGCAAGTAACTTTTTAACCGAAACTACTAAACTAAAAATACTATGAAAAAAATATTAGCGATAGTGGTTATCTTCCTGATGTTCAACTCGTGTAACAATCTGGATTTGGTGCCTCTCGATAAGCTACCGGCTGATCAATATTATAAAACAGCTGCTGAATTTGATGGAGGAATGTTTGCTGCTTATTCATCCATTCAGGATTTCTGGGGAACAAGCACAGAAACTTTAGGTGAGTTTGGTGAATACTGGAAAATAACAGATGTTATTAATGATGATGTGGAATTCAATCCAAATAATACGGATCAGGCAACCAGGAATGCAGATAATTTGAACATTCGTGCAAGTGATAAGCCATATGGTGCCATTTATACTCAGATTTATGAAGGGATTTACAGGTGTAATACCGTATTAGAACATCTTGAATTGGAAAATGAACTTACTGCCAACGAAAAAAAGTTATTTGAAGGCGAAGCCAAATTTTTACGTGCCTTCTTTCATTTCGAGGCGTTAAAACTCTGGGGCACCCCTCCACTAGTAATTGAAACTTTTAAAAGTCTTTCCAATCTTTCTGTCCCTAATGCAACAAAAGATGCATTGTACACACAGATTTTAGCAGATTTTGGAGTTGCCTTTACTAATCTTCCTGCGGCATGGGATGGAGGCAATACCGGACGTGCAACTAAGTGGGCTGCAAAAGCCTATATCGGCAAGGTAAATGTTTGGAAAAATGATATGGATGCAGCTATCGTTGCTTTTGAAGATGTGATCACTAACGGAGTAGGCCCTGCAGGTAAGTATGGGCTGATTGACACTAATAATCCAGCGCAAGACCTCGAAGATGTTTTTGCTTTTGATAATGAAAATAACAAAGAATCCATTTTTGAAGTGCAGTTTGGTGGCCCTCATTCCGATGATAACATTTGGGTATTTGACGACACCCATTCTGAAAGCTTCAAGGCATCTCAAGGAACAGGTCGTTCTTGGTTTTGGGATGCAGGTAATTTTAATGCCAGTCAGGGTGCCCCGGGCGGTAAACTTGGATATTTTTTGCCTACCCAAGATATTGTAAATTCTTTTGAAGTCGGTGATCAGCGCTTGAATTCATTCATCTATCAGGCTGGAGATACATACTATGTTTGGAATAGTGCAGTAGTAAGCCTTCCCTTTAATCCAGCCTGGTCACCGTCAGGTTACGTAGTAAAAAAGTATGCTGGCGAACGCAATTCAACGGGTGGCGATTTCTCTGGAAACAACCAGGGTAATTTTAACAATGAACGCACCTTTAGGTTTGCTGAACTTAAGTTACTTTATGCAGAAGCATTGCTCGCAAAGGGCAGAGCAGCTGAAGCGACTACTCAGATAAATGATATCCGCAATAGAGCGGGTCTTCCCAATCTTGCTGGAACTGCTACTTTAGCTGATTTGCAGAAGGAAAAGCGCGTTGAGCTTTGCTTCGAAGCTCATAGATGGTTTGATATTGTTCGTTGGAATCTTGGACCTACAATCTTTGGAGCAAAGTGGGATAATAAATATGTTGTATTTCCATTCCCTCAAACCGAAATTGACAGAACAAAAGGAACTGATGGAGAAATTAAACAAAACCCTGGCTACTAAGAACAGATCCTTTTCTTTTTAACCCAAGGATGCAGCGATCCTGATAGTAATCGGGGTCGCTGTTTTTATTTTAAGAAAGAGTTGTTAGAATTTATACCTTCATGTTTGGTAATAATTGATTTACCAACACCTAATTACTTTCATGTGATAAAAATCCGTACACGCTTTGTTATCATACCAAGCTTTGCTCTTATGCTGGTTGTAGGCTCATGCCGCAATACGCCAAATGCTTTATACGAAAAACTGACTCCTGAGCAGACTGGAATCTATTTTGCCAACAATCTTAGTTACTCAGATACCTTGAGCATTTTGGATTTTGAATATTTATTTAATGGTGGTGGTGTAGCGATCGGTGATATCAACAATGATGGTCTACAGGATATATACTTCACCGGTAATATGACATCCGGGAAATTATACCTGAATCTGGGCAACCTGAAATTTGAAGACATTACTGAAAAGGCGGGCATGAGCACGTCAGTTTGGTGCAATGGGGTAACTATGGTGGATATTAATCAGGATGGGTATAAAGATATTTTTATATCCGTTGCTGGAACTCGCAACACTGCAGACAATGAAAAAAATAATTTGTTATTTGTTAATACCGGTAACAACACCTTTCTGGAATCAGCCAAAGCGTATGGCCTTCAAGGGACGGGACATAATATTCAAACTACATTTTTTGATTACGATAAAGATGGAGACTTGGACGTCTATTTTTTAAGGAATGCATTTGTTGAATATAGTCGTAATCGGGCCCGACCCAAATCGGTAAAAGGAGAATCGTCAACTACCGACCAGTTGTATCGAAATAATGGCGATAATACGTTCACCGATGTATCAGAGCAGGCAGGTATCTTAATTGAAGGATTTGGTCTTGGTGTACAATCCTGTGATATCAATGATGACGGTTGGCCAGATATCTATGTTTCAAATGATTTTATAACCAACGACCTACTTTATATCAATAATCAAAATGGTACGTTCACCAATCTGGCAGGCAAGTACTTTAAACATGCTACCTACAATGCCATGGGCAACGATATTGCGGATATTAATAATGATGGATTTGTTGATTTAGTTGAAGTGGATATGCTTCCTGCTGATAACTATAGATGGAAGGTCACGATTATGGGCAATACGTTTGATGAGTTTGAAAACGGATTGCGCTTTGGCTATGAACCGCAATACATACGCAACACCCTGCAACTCAATAATGGCAATGGAACATTTAGTGAAATCGGATACCTCGCGGGAATTGAAGCGACCGATTGGAGTTGGAGTCCATTGATCGCAGATTATGATAATGACGGGTTAAAAGATCTTTTTATTACCAATGGGTATCGGCAGGATATTACAAATCTTGACTTTATAAAATTCAGCGAACGAACTTTACGTATGGGTACAGCCGAAGCAAATAAGAAAGAGCGGCTAGAGATGCTTGCAAGTATCCCGGGCATTCAAGTGCCCAAATATTTATTTCAGAATAACGGTAATCTTACATTCACCGATCGATCAGAAGCATGGGGACTTTCGTCATTGGCCTATTCCAACGGAGCCGCCTATGCCGATTTAGATAACGATGGCGATTTGGACCTGGTAACAAATAACCTTGACGAAGCAGCCTCCATTTTCAAAAACTCGATAAATAATACGAGTACTGACTCACTTAATTTTCTACGAATTGGATTTGAAGGTCCCCTATTCAATCGGGAAGGGTTTGGCACTAAAGTCTATGTGTGGAATAAGGGCACTTTACAATACCTTTACTTCACCCCTTTTCGAGGATTCCTATCTTCCGTTGAGCCCTTTCTCCATTTTGGATTAAGACAAATTTCGAAGCTCGATTCCGTAAAAGTAATCTGGCCTGATGGAAATTTACAGGTACTTATGAATGTAAAGAGTAATCAAACGTTGACGTTGAAATATTCTGAAGCTAACCCTCAGCAACCGAAGGCTAAAATAAAGATCCCTACTCTATTTGAAGAAGCAACTGAAATAATGGGTCTTTCTTATGTACATTCTGAAAATGATTTTGTGGATTTTAAAGTTCAACCGTTGCTCCCTCATATGCATTCCAGAAATGGACCCGGTATTGCCATTAGCGATATTAATAACGATGGCCTCGATGATTTTTTTATCGGAGGTGCTTTGGGTGATCAGGGCACTCTATTTGTTCAACAACGAAATGGAAAATTTATAAACAGCTCTTTAACAAAAAATAATAACCTGGCAGACCAAATGGGGGTATTGTTTTTTGATGCGGATAATGATGGAGATAAAGATTTGTATGTGGTGTCTGGTGGCACAGAAGAAAAAAAAGAGTCAATGGCATATGGCGATCACCTTTACATAAACGATGGAAGAGGAAAATTTTCCGAAGCTGTGAATTCGCTTCCCGCCATTTACCAAAGTGGTTCGTGTGTAATCGCCACCGATTATGACCATGATGGAGACCTTGATTTATTCGTTGGTGGAAGAATTATTCCAGGTGAATACCCAATGCCGGCAAACAGTCATCTGTTGCGCAACGATTCTGGAAATGGAAAAGTGCTTTTTACAGATATCACAAAAATCTGTTGTCCTGATCTCTTAAACTTTGGATTGGTTACGGCTGGGTTGTGGACGGATGTAAACAACGATGGCTGGAAAGACCTTCTTTTGGTGGGTGAGTTTATGCCCATCACCTACTTCAAAAATAATGAGGGAAAGAGCTTCGAGAAAATCGCTAGCCCAAGTTTGGCTCACACCCATGGATGGTGGAACAGTTTAACGGCCGGTGATTTTGATCACGATGGGGACATGGATTACATCGCT
Source organism: Cyclobacteriaceae bacterium (assembly GCA_016787755.1). Taxonomy (GTDB): domain Bacteria; phylum Bacteroidota; class Bacteroidia; order Cytophagales; family Cyclobacteriaceae; genus ELB16-189. The sequence continues at coordinate 502,357 of JAEUUA010000018.1, forward strand.
GGAAATTTAGGGTTAAACTCCCGATATAAAGGATCAACCAAAGAGCCCCTCTGCATTTATGCCAATGATTATGATAAGAATGGTTCGATTGATCCCGTAATGAGCTTATACATTAACGGAGAAAAACAAATAGCCCATACATGGGATGATTTAGTAAAGCAAATTCCTCCCATAAGAGCCCGCTTTAGAACGTATGAGCCTTATGCCAAAGCTAATTTCGAAAAATCGTTTTTGCCGGAAGAAATTTCCAACGCTTATAAAGTCTGTTCTGAGTGGTTTGAAACAAGTTATATAGAAAATGAAGGTAATGGAAATTTTTCTGTTACACCACTCCCTATTCAAATTCAAATCTCCCCGGTTCACGGAGTTGTTGTTGAAGATTACGATCGTGATGGTAATCTGGATGCATTGCTTATAGGTAATTCCTATTCTACAGAAGTCTCAACCGGAAGATATGATGCTTCAATAGGATACTACTTAAAAGGGAATGGAAAAGGAGGATTTTCAGTAGTTGCCTCAGTGAATTCCGGCTTTATGGTAGATCAAGACTCAAAAAGTCTGGCAAAGTTGGTTGCCGCGGATGGACGCGAACTAATTCTTGCTGGAATTAATAATGGGATGTTAAAAGTGCACCGTTCGAATAGCATGGGTAATTATTTCATACCCTCATCAGATGCAGAATATGCAGATGTGAAATTGAAAGGGGGTGGCAGCTATCGCCATGAATTTTATTACGGGTCATCGTACCTTTCAAACAGCAGTCGTAAATTCAGATGGATGGACGACATGACTGAACTAACGATCCATCACACTGCGGGGAAGAAGACAACCGTTAAGCCATGAAGCGTTCCACTATATTTGTAGCCCTCCTCATGGCTTCATGGATCCTTACTAAATGCCAACCAAAAAAAAGTTCACTCTTTTCATTGGTTCCTTCCTCCCAGACAAATATCCATTTCAATAATTTATTAGTCGAAACTGAAGATGTGAATGTAAACACCTACATGAATATCTATACAGGAGCCGGGGTGGCCGCAGGAGATATCAATAATGATGGACTTACCGATTTGTTCTTTAGCGGGAATCAAGTAACAAGCAGGTTGTATTTAAACAAAGGAAATCTCACATTCGAAGACATAACGGAGTCCGCTGGAGTATTGAACACCCGTTGGGGTACGGGGGCGGTAATGGTAGATGTAAATCAAGATGGATGGCTTGATGTTTTTATGTGTGTCTCTGGCAATTCAATGGATAACAACAATCTAATATTTATCAATAACAAGGACAATACTTTTAAAGAATCAAGTAAACAATATGGCTTAACGGATAAGCGTCAGGCCATGCATGCTTCCTTTTTTGATTATGATAGAGATGGAGATCTTGATCTTTTTATTATTACTAATCCCGCCTCCTATGAAAATAAGGTCAATCATCTTCAACCCAGGAAACTGCATGGAGAAAGCGAGAGTACAGATCTTCTTTATCGTAATAACGGTAATAATACATTTACTGATGTGTCGCTGGAAGCAGGCATTTTAGTAGAAGGGTACAGTCTTGGACTTGCCATTACAGACATCAACAACGATCAGTGGCCCGATATTTTTATCTCTAATGATTTTGTTGGTAATGATATTCTGTATGTTAATAACAGAGATGGTACATTCATAAATGAGGCTGCCCGGTATTTTAAGCATACCAGTTTTGCTGGCATGGGCAATGATGTGGCCGATATTAATAATGATGGGCTTGTTGATATTGTTGAGTTGGATATGCGACCCGAGGACAATAAAAGGCAGAAATTAATTATTCCTCCAACAGGTTATGACAAATTCCAATTGTCGCTCAAGATGGGATACGAACCGCAATACACACGCAACACGCTTCAATTGAACCAAGGGAATAATAAGTTTAGTGAAATCGCTTTCCTCGCTGGAGTAAGCAGTACAGACTGGAGTTGGAGTCCTTTATTAGCTGATTACGATAATGATGGCGACAAAGATTTATTTGTTACAAATGGTTTTTTACGTGACCTCGGAAATATGGACTTTATTAGTTATCAAAATATATATAATACACCACTCGGAACCGCACAATCCAAATCCGACAAAAAACTCAACTCAATTAAGGAATTAGAGGGCGCTTCATTGCGAAATTACTTTTATGAAAATAATGGTCACCTTCAATTTATTGACCGTTCGGAAGCATGGGGTATCCACCAAGCAGGCTTTTCGCATGGAGCTACTTACGCAGATTTGGATAATGACGGTGATCTGGATATTGTTATAAATAATATGAATGCAGAAGCATCCATCTATCGCAATAATAGCAATCAGCTCTTTGCCAGAAATTTTATCCGAATAAAATTAATAGGAAGTGACAAAAACAGGAATGGCATTGGTGCTTCGATGACAATCTATACCCACACAAAAAAACAATTCTTAGAGAATTACAAGAGTCGTGGTTTTGAATCCGGTATGGATGATGTGCTTCACATTGGTTTGGATACGGCTACCATCATTGATTCATTAGAGGTTACCTGGCCTGATGGAAATCAACAAACACTAAAGCACATAGAGTCCAATCAACTACTTCAGGTACACTATAAAGAGGCAACAAAACAAGTTAGCTATTTGAAGGCTATGCCGAAACTTTTTTCATCCCTATCCAATGCAGGAATAACCTATGAGCATAAAGAAAATACATTTGTGGATTTTAAGGTACAGCCACTACTTCCGCATACTCATTCTAAAAACGGACCCGGTATTGCCGTGAGTGATTTGAATAAAGATGGATTGGAAGATTTTTTTGTTGGTGGGACAACAGCGGGCCCTGGTGCTCTCTTCATTCAAAAACCAGATGGAACATTTGAAAATTGGTCTACCCTGTCACAAAGCAATCTTGCTGATGATATGGGAGTTCTCTTCTTTGATGCCGATGGAGACGGTGATGATGATTTATATGTTGTCTCAGGTGGGTCTGAAGAAATCAAAGAATCAAGGTCTTACCAGGATCATTTATATTTAAATAATGGACAAGGAATATTTACCGAATCAGTTGATGCCCTCCCCCCTTTGATACAAAGCGGTTCCTGCGTCATCGCTGCCGACTATGATCATGATGGAGACCTTGATCTTTTTGTTGGGGGAAGGTTGGTGCCAGGAGAATATCCACTCCCAGCCAATAGCTACTTACTGAGAAATGATTCAGATCATACAGGGTGTAAGTTTATAAATATAACCTTATCCGTTGCACCCAAATTACTTTCGTTGGGCATGGTAACAGGAGGTTTATGGACTGATGTTGATAATGATGGATGGATGGATTTAATGTTGGTTGGAGAATTTATGCCAATCACTTTTTTCAAAAACATCAATGGGAAAACTTTCGAAAAGCAAGAAAGCCAATCTCTTGCCAGAACAAGCGGGTGGTGGAACAGTATTACTGCTGGTGACTTTGATCGTGATGGGGATATGGATTACATCGCTGGAAATCTTGGATTAAATTCCAGATATCAAGGTACAGCCGAAGAACCTGTTTGCGTGTATGCTAAAGATTATGACAAAAATGGATCTATCGATCCCGTAATGACGTATTATCTGGAAGGAAATAAACACATCATCCACTCGCGAGACGAACTGATTAGTCAAATTAGTGTAATGAAATTACGATTTAATAATTACAAGGATTATGCAGAAGCGAATTTTGAAAATTCATTTTTAAAATCTGAAATTGATGGTGCATACGTAACGTGCGCGGAGCGTTTCGAAACGTCCTATATCAAGAATATGGGGGGTGGAAATTTTGAGATTGAAGCACTTCCCATTGAATGTCAGTTCGCTCCTGTATTCGGAATGGTTGTAAATGATTTTAATGAGGATGGTTTTTTAGATGCCTTGCTCACAGGAAATTCTTATGCACCCGAAGGGACTACCGGGCGATATGATGCCTCTGTCGGGGTATACCTTCAAGGTAATGGCGCTGGAAAGTTTAACCCATTAAGCGCTATCGAAAGTGGGATTTACATCGATGGCGATGCAAAAGGTCTCGCTGCCTTAAGCGATGCAACGGGTAACGGAATTTTACTTAACGGAAATAATTCCTCAGCTATTAAAACATTTGTTTACAAACAGCACCGGAAAAAAGTGATGGTTAATAATGATGATGTTTACGCACTGCTTACCCTGCAAGATGGAAGCATTTTTAAACAGGAATTTTACTTTGGATCCACTTATCTTTCCCAATCATCCAGACAACTACTTATTCCTTCTAATGTTGTTTCCCTCAAAATCTTTAACAACAAAGGAATTTCACACAGTGTTTCATTAAACTAAAATTCAAACCCAGTCGATATGATTAAATTAGTCCTAACAATCGCCTCACTCCTGTTTCTGTTTATGGGTTGTACCTCTGAGTATTATACCGAGAGTGATTATAAATCTATCAAGAAGATTGACACCCACATGCATCTCCATTCAAAAAACACAGTGCTGTCCGAGCTGGCAAAGGAGGATAATTTTAGTTTACTGGACGTTATGGTGGATGTTCCTGATTATCCACCGATCGAAGATCAGGAACAATTCGCGTTAGATCAAGTACAGGCATTTCCGGATCGTGTGAAATATCTTACGGCTTTCACACTTACTCATTGGGATTCAGCGAGCTGGGTGAATGAGACAATTGCACACTTAAAATCTTCTTTTGCCAAAGGTGCCTTGGGAATAAAAATTTGGAAAAACATTGGAATGGTTTATAAAGATTCATCCGATCGATTTATTATGATAGACAATCCGCGCTTTGATCCCATCATCCAATACATTATCCAACAAAATAAAACCGTGATGGGTCATTTAGGAGAACCAAAAAACTGTTGGTTACCCATTGAGCAAATGACGGTTAACAACGATAAAAACTATTTCAAAAATAATCCTGAGTATCATATGTTTCTTCATCCTGAATATCCCTCCTATGAGGAGCAGATTAATGCGCGCGATAATTTTTTAGCACGCCATCCTGATCTGCGTTTTGTAGGAGCTCATTTAGGAAGCTTAGAATATAATGTAGACTCGCTAGCGAAGCGTTTAGATAAATTTCCAAACATGGCAGCTGATATGGCGGCTCGAATTTCACATCTGCAATATCAATCAAAAAAAGACCGTGAGAAAGTGCGCAATTTTATGATTAAATATTATGACCGACTTATTTATGGTTCTGATACTGGCATTGAAACAGATTCCAATTCGTCCGAGATAAAGAAACAGTTGCATGATCGATGGATTAATGATTGGAAATATTTTGCAACCGATGAAATAATGATGGCAGAGGAAGTTGATGGAGAATTTCAGGGTCTAAAACTTCCTAAAAGAGTGATCGAGCATATTTATCATAATAATGCCGTAAAGTGGTTTCGCTTTGAAGAATAAGAATTCTTAAGAAAGAATCGTCATGAACCAATACCTAACAGACGTGAGTATACTTTTTTAACAAATTTTTTAATCATCGTTTGGAAACTCTACCAAACTGGTATACGTTTGTGTCATCATAGTCGGTGAGGCATTTTGCTAACCCGATTTATAAAGAAGCGTGGAGAGTACAGGCTCTTTGAAGCGCTAGCAACCAATCTTTCGAGAAATCGAAAGGGAAACGGTGCTAAATCCTGCTCCTGGCAAGGTGCCAAGGAGGACTATAAACCGGTAATGCAGTATGAAAACAAATTTCAATTCACTCAAAAAACGGTCAACGCTAAAACGTTCGACTCACTCAACCGAATCTCTTCCTCAAAATTTTGCTCGAATTAGAAACTCTCATGCACAGGCTGAGCCTTGTTGTATGTGTTGTTGTTAGTTGCCGTTGAGTTAAGCACAGCGCTTCCGGCAACTCACTAACCTACGACTCTGCCAGGTGACAGGTACAGTTACGGTTATGTTCATTACACAATTATTAAATGATTTTATCCGATTAAATATTAAAACTATGTCAACCCTACGTTTCGAAAGTCTTCAATTGCATGCAGGCCAGGAAGTAGACCCTACAACAGGATCACGCGCAGTGCCTCTTTATCAAACAACTTCTTTTGTGTTCAAGAATTCTGAACATGGAGCAAATCTTTTTGCCCTTAAGGAATTCGGAAATATCTATACACGCATTATGAACCCCACCACGGATGTGTTTGAAAAACGCATTGCTGCCCTGGAAGGCGGAGTAGCTGCACTTGCTGTTGCATCAGGACAGGCGGCACAATTTATTGCCCTTAATAATATTCTTCAGGCTGGAGATAATTTTGTGTCCACTTCATTTCTCTATGGGGGAACCTATAACCAATTTAAAGTTGCCTTTAAAAGATTGGGTATCGAAGCGCGCTTTACTGAAAGTGATAAGCCCGAAGCCTTCGAAAAATTAATCGACAAAAAAACAAAAGCGTTGTACCTAGAAACAATCGGAAACCCGGGTTTTAACATTCCTGATTTTGAAGGCATTGCGGCAATAGCCAAGAAACATGACCTTCCCTTGATTGTTGATAATACATTTGGCGCTGGCGGTTATTTGTTTCGCCCCTTGGAACATGGTGCCCATGTTGTAGTTGCTTCGGCAACAAAATGGATTGGAGGCCATGGTACTTCCATTGGTGGTGTAATTGTAGATGGCGGAAATTATAATTGGAACAATGGCAAGTTCTCGCAATTCAGCGAGCCGTCAGAGGGATATCATGGATTGAAATTCGGAGAAGTGTTTGGTGTGAATAACCCACTTGGCTTGCCTAACATTGCGTTCATTATTCGTGCTCGCGTGGAAGGTCTTCGCGATTTCGGCTCTGCGATCAGCCCGTTCAATTCGTTCTTATTCATTCAAGGACTGGAAACATTATCGCTGCGTGTTCAACGTTCAGTGGATAATGCACTTGCACTTGCCCAATGGTTAGAACAGCATCCAAATGTGGAAAGTGTAAATTATCCAGGTCTTGCTTCAAGCACCTATCATAAGCTAGCAAAAAAATATTTGCGAAATGGTTTTGGCGGGGTATTATCATTTACTTTAAAAGGAACCAAAGAGCACACCACACAGCTAGTGGATAGCCTGAAGTTAGTGAGTCATTTGGCGAATGTGGGTGATGCGAAAACTCTTATCATTCAGCCATCAGCAACAACACATCAGCAATTGTCGGACGAAGAGCAAATTGCATCGGGGGTGTTACCTACCTTGTTGCGCGTATCGGTTGGCATTGAGCATATCGATGACATCAAGGCTGACTTCCAGCAAGCGATAGAAAAAGTGTTTGAAAAAGAATTGGTAAGTTAATCCCGTAGTTAAAATACAAAAAAGTGATTAGGGTATTTCGAAAATAAATTATTTACTAAAATAAACCCACCCCTCTCCTTTGGAGAGGGGCCGGGGGTGAGGTTATGTCAAAATCAGAATCCATATTTCATCACGCTGATGAATTCGAGTTGGAGTCCGGGGGAGTTCTCCCGGGCTTCCAACTTAAATACACAACACTGGGTCAACTCAATAGAGACAAAAGTAATGTGATATGGATTTGTCATGCCCTTACGGGGAGTTCAGATTTTACGGATTGGTGGAAAGGCTTGTTTACCGAAGGAAGTCCGTTTGATCCCCGTGACTTCTTTATAATCTGTGCAAACACACTGGGTGGTTGCTATGGGTCTACCGGATCACTTTCCATTAATCCAAAAACGGGTACCCCTTACTATCATACATTTCCCTTCCTCACGAACCGTGATATCATACGCAGTTTTGATTTATTGAGACAACATCTGAACATTTCAAAAATTCATACACTGCTTGGCGGATCACTGGGTGGGCAACAAGTGTTGGAATGGGCAATTGAACAACCTGATTTGTTTGAGAACATTATGCCCATCGCCACTAATGCATTTCATTCACCCTGGGGCATAGCTTTTAATGAAGCACAAAGAATGGCCATCGAAGCTGATGCTACCTGGAAAGAAGCTGATGCAAGAGCCGGTATTGAAGGCATGAAAGCTGCCCGTGCAATGGGCATGATTTCATTTCGCACGTATGATACTTTTTTGAACACCCAGCGTGAAAAGACTGCAGAAAAAGTAGATGATTATCGAGCATCTTCATATCAAAAGTACCAAGGGCAAAAACTATCAAACCGATTTAATGCCTTTACTTATTGGGTGCTAACGAAAGCAATGGACGCACATCATGTCGGTCGTGACCGAAATAGTTTAGAAGAAGCATTGAAGAAAATAAAAGCAAACACGTTAGTAATTGGAATTGATACGGATCTGTTATTTCCGATTCGCGAGCAAAAATACCTGGCCCAAAACATTGAGGGGGCCAAGTTGGATATCCTTACCAGTCTTCATGGGCATGATGGATTTTTGGTGGAGTTTGATCAATTCAAGAATAGCGTTAGAAAATTTTTAAGAGAATTAAAGAAAGAAACAATAGTATGAAGAAGAATTTGAAGCTTGGCCTGTTTGGTTTTGGTTGTGTTGGGCAAGGGCTCCATCACGTACTGAATGAAACTCATGGCGTAAAAGCAGAGATCAAAAAAATCTGCGTGAAGAATAAAACAAAGTCGAGGATTATTGATGCTACCTACTTTACCTATGATGCTAACGATATCCTGAATGATCCTGAAATTGATGTAGTGGTTGAATTGATTGACGATGCCAATGCTGCATTCGAAATTGTAAAGAATGCGGTGATCAATGGCAAGCATGTGGTAACAGCTAACAAGAAAATGTTAGCTGAACACCTAAAGGAAATTTATGATCTGCAACAGCAGTATGATAAATCGATTCTATACGAGGGTTCTGTATGTGGAAGTATTCCTATTCTTCGCAATCTGGAAGAATATTATGACAACGATTTAATCACGAGTATTGAAGGAATTTTTAACGGGTCAACCAACTACATTCTTACCAAAGTTTTTGAAGAAAGGAAAAGTTATTTAGAAGCTTTGAGGGCTGCACAAGATTTGGGTTTTGCTGAAAGCGATCCGGCTCTTGACGTAAAGGGATTTGATGCCAAATATAAACTTACCGTTGCTATTGCTCATACCTTTGGTGTTTTTGTAAACCCTGAAAACATTACCAACATCGGCATTCAAAATATTTCACCTGTTGATTTAAAGTATGCCCGCGAAAATAATTTGACTATCAAACTGGTCGCTCACGCCAGCAAAAGAGATGGTAACATTTATGCCTTTGTAGCCCCTCAATTTATTCCGCTTGATCATATGCTGGCATCCGTGCGTAACGAGTACAATGCAGTTTTGGTAGAAGGGGCTTTCGCTGAAAAGCAAGTCTTTATTGGAAAGGGGGCAGGCAGTTATCCAACGGGAAGTGCAGTTCTGTCTGACATCTCAGCTTTAACTTTCGATTACCGTTACGAGTATAAAAAATATACACAAGGCGAGGGGCTACCTTTCTCTAATGATGTGCTTTTGGATGCAATTGTCAGTTTCCCGGAAGGATCGCTGATCTCTAACAAAGACTTTGAGAATTTCAAAGGGGGTTATCAAGGCAATGGATTGCAGTATTTGCAAGGAACCGTGCGACTCGAGAAACTAAAAGAATGGTCGAAATGGGACAGTGTTAGTGTAATTCTTGCACCACAGGCCAATTTGACTCCTGCCAATGCTACTGAAAAAGAAGAGCGTTTATCGGCCTGAGGAATATTTGATCAGATTTAAACAAGTTCGACAGCAACCTTAGGGTTGCCTTTTTGTTATTGATAGGAAACTAAGGAATTTTAGAGGCTGTTAAATGGGTCTTTTAGCCCGGATTCCTATATTTGTAGCCCAAGATTAATTCTATTTATCCATGTTGATATTGTCTTCTATTGTCGCTTTTACCGCAGTTATCATGCTGTTGGTAGCATTATTGATTTTTGCCCAGAAAAAGTTGGTTCAGACGGGTCCGGTTACTGTGGTAATCAATGGCGAAAAAACGATTACCGTATCGGCCGGAAGTACTCTCCTGACTACGCTTGCCAACGAAAAGATATTTCTTCCTTCTGCCTGTGGTGGTGGTGGTACCTGTGCCATGTGCAAGTGCGTTGTTGAATCGGGTGGTGGAGATGTGTTGCCCACGGAAGTAGGTCACTTGAGCCGTCAGGAACAGAAAGATCATGTACGCTTAGGCTGCCAGGTAAAAGTTAAGCAAGACCTTAACATCCGTATTCCAGAAGAAATTTTTGGAATCAAGAAATGGGAATGCGAAGTAGTGAGTAACTACAACGTATCTACCTTTATTAAAGAGTTTGTCGTAAAACTTCCTCCCGGAGAAACGCTAAAGTTTGAAGCTGGAGGCTACATTCAAATAGATGTTCCGCAAGTGCAAGTTGATTTCCAAACGATGGACATCACACCACATCCTGAATTGGGTCACAAGCAAGATGTATTTCAATCGGATTGGGATAAATTCAAATTGTGGGGATTGAAGATGAAGAACGATGAGCCCATCTTCCGCGCCTACTCGATGGCTAATCACCCTGCCGAAGGAAACATTGTGATGCTAAACATTCGTATTGCAACTCCCCCGTGGGATCGAGCCAACAACAAATGGATGGATGTAAATCCGGGAATCTGTTCTTCCTATGTATTCTCGCGCAAGCCGGGTGATAAAGTAACGATCTCTGGTCCTTACGGAGAATTCCATATCAATAAAACACAACGCGAAATGATTTATGTAGGGGGTGGTGCCGGAATGGCTCCGTTGCGTGCACAAATCTTTCACTTGTTCCATACAGAAAAGACCCATCGCAAAGTTTCTTATTGGTATGGGGGTCGTTCGAAGAAAGAATTATTCTACACCGAGCATTTTAGAAAAATTGAAAAGGATTTTCCGAATTTTAAATTCTACATTGGTTTGTCTGAACCCCTCCCTGAAGACAACTGGAAAGTAAACAAGAGTTTAGATGATGCGGAAGGTGATGGCTACGTGGGCTTTATCCATAAATGTTTATACGATAATTATTTGGGAAAGCATAAATCGCCAGAAGATGTAGAGTTTTACTTGTGCGGACCTCCTTTGATGAATGCCGCTGTGCTGAAGATGTTGGATGATATGGGGATCCCGAAAGAAAACGTTCGTTTTGACGACTTTGGTGGATAATCCAATTAATCGAAATATTTCAAGCCCTGCAAATGCAGGGCTTTTTGTTTAATTTCGTTGATTGAATTTACACTATAGCCTGATGGATTTAACCATTCTCTTCTCACCTATTGATGAATCAATTTACACCAAGTCGTATGCGGCTAATTCGTTATTCAAAAGCATAAAGGTGTATGGTGATAAAATACCTGACTTCAGGAACATGCACATTGCTGTATTTGGCGTAAAGGAAGAACGTGGAACCGAAACAAATAAAGGCTGTGCTAAAGGACCGGATGAAATCCGCAAAAAATTATATAACCTTAAGAAGGGAAATGGCTCGTATCGTATTGTCGATCTGGGTAATCTAAATCCTGGTGTTGACTTAGACGAAACCTATGTTCGCATAAGCGAAGTATGTAGAATTTTATTGGAGAACAATGTAATGCCTTTGATCTTAGGGGGAACGCACGATCTTGATTACGGACAGTATCGGGGCTATGAAGAAATGGAGAAGTTGATTAGTCTTTTAAACATTGATGCGTTTCTTGATTTGGATGATAACAAAGAAGCTCCTAAAGCAAACCAACACATTCATAAAATCTTGTTGCATGAGCCTAACTATCTGCTTAGCTACACCCACCTGGCGCATCAACTTTATCTGATTGATTCTTCCTCGGTTGCGATTTTAGAAAAGCTATATTTTGAGGCATTCCGTGTTGGGCAGATGCGCACGAACCTGGCTGAGATGGAACCCGCTATTCGCAATGCCGATTTACTTTCGTTTGATATTACTGCGATTCGTTCAAGCGATGCCCCCGGTAATGGAAATTCTCAACCCTTTGGCTTAACAGGCGAAGAAGCGTGTCAACTTTGCTGGTATGCAGGTATGAATGAGAAGCTCAGCTCAGCCGGTTTTTACGAATACAATCCAAATCATGATGATGGCAATAAGAAAACGGCTTCCGTAGTTGCCACCATGATCTGGTATTTTATTGAAGGATTTTACCATCGCAAAAATGAACACAGCTTTAAGAGCAATGATTTTTTGAAATATGTTGTCTCGATGCCAGTGGAGCCTGAAACTCTTACGTTCTACAAAAGTAAAGTAACTGAAAAATGGTGGCTGGAAGTAGCCTATCACCAACCCGGTGCACGCTATCAACGAAATAGTATTATCCCTTGTAGTTATACGGATTACCAAACGGCCACTAAAGGCGAGATACCTGAACGGTATATCAGCACGTTGGCGAAATTGATTTAATGGAAAATGTTGTCAAGATTGCTTTAAGCAGTCAGACACCTGCAGATTTTTATTTTTTTACTTAACTATGAAGAACAACATTTTTATTTGCTTAGTAGCAATTTTGATAACGTCATGTAACAGCAACCTCACTGATCCACAAAAAATTATTGATAAGGCGATTGCGGCATCGGGCGGTGATAAATATTTGGATGCAATGATAGCATTCGATTTTCGCGATCGTCATTACGTCTCTACCCGAAAAGGAGGAATGTATACGTACGAACGAATAACGAAAGACTCCATTAACACAATCCACGACTTTCTTTCTAATGACGGATTTAAAAGGGAAATAAATGGCACTGTCGTGGAAGTCCCTGATTCTATGAAAATCAAATATACTTCGTCTGTTAATTCAGTTGTTTATTTTGCTTTACTCCCTTATGGATTGAACGATGCTTCCGTGAAGAAAAAATTCCTGGGGGAAACACAACTGGAAGGTAAAGAGCAGTACGTGGTTGAAATTTCTTTTGGAGAGGAAGGGGGTGGCGAGGATTTTGAAGATGTGTTTATCTATTGGATCAATAAGAAAGATTTTGTTATTGATTACCTGGCCTACTCCTATGATGAAGGAAAAGGACTTGAGTATCGTTTTCGGAAAGCCTATAACCCAAGACGAGTAAACGGCATTCTTTTCTTAGATTACATTAATTATCAACCTAACGGTGAGACTAAGATTACCACCCTTGAAGGGCTTTATAAAGCAGGTAAGTTGAAAGAGCTGAGCAAGATTGAACTTGAGAATATTCAAGTAAAATAATTTTTTAAGCCGCTGAGACGCACAGCAAAGTTTTTCATTGCGCCCTTGCGTCTTAGCGGTTAATCTTCTTCGCATTAATAAGTTGTACAATCACAACCACCAATGCTAACCCCGTTACCACAAGCACCACTTCGAAGTGATTAGCAGCCAACTGAAATCCGGTGGTAATCGCTTTGTCAACATTGTTTAACCCGATCAGTAAGGTCACACCAAAAATGCAAATCAAAATACAATCAAACCAAATGGCATGCCTATATACAGAAGGAATTAAATTACCATCATTTATAATCAGAATTAAAAAGTAAGCGAGCAGTGGTAATACAAATCCGTTTAATGCCTGCACGGCAAGAATAACCGGAATTGGTTTTATACCACTGATCCCAAAAAGAAAACCCGTTAACAGTACACTCATCCAAACTGCCCGAACTGTCTTTTTATTTTCTGCGCCCAACACAGTCGATGCGATTAAGGAAGCGGCATAGGGCGATGTGATCGCTGAAGAAAGACCAGCCGCAAATAAACCGAGACCCAATGCTCCACTTCCAAGCATACCCATTTTACCTTGAAGATTGGCAGCCAATTCTGCAAACGAAGAAAAACTTCCCGTCAAAGACCCGGCAATCATTATCCAGGCGGTGATTAGTCCACCGATGATTACCGAGATGGACAATCCAATCCGCATAAGTGGAACCGTATTCCCTTTACTAATGGCCGAGCCAATAAAAATACTATAGGGCACTATGGTGGTGCCGATAAGTGCCAAGGCTAACCATTCGCCATCTTTTGGAATAATTGGAACAACCGCTGACTTCATGATTTCGATAAAAGAAAAATCAGTTTGAAAGGCTAGGGTTAAAAATGCAAAACCCATGATGGCTACCAAACCAGTCATCAAAAGGGAAAGTATTCGGCTTCCTCCATTCCACAACATAACGCCTGCAAAAAATGTAATCCCAACCGTAAACCATTTCCCATCCCCGGGCACGAGCAAAGAAATACCCGAAACCGCGCCTAAAATGTTTCCCGCTTCATAGGCTGCACAACCTAATAACACAGGCATCGCTACCATCCATTTAATCCATCGGCTATTGCCTCCGTACTTTTGAGCAAGTGTTTGCCCGAAGGTGAGACCATTGGCAATGGTAATGCGGGCCGAAACTTCTTGTAAGAAGATACAGGCAATAGTGGCAAACAAAACCGCCCAGAGTAGTTGAATTTGAAAAAGTGAACCCGCTGTGATAGCCGAAGTAATTGTTCCTGGCCCAATAAAGGCTGCTGAAATTACTGACCAGAGTATTACACTTGAAATTTTATCAGAAGTCTTCAATGAAGGATCTTTTGTCTTGAATATTCATAAAAAATGTGATTAAAAGAAGTTTAATCCGGGTAAAGTAAATTAAATCTACTCCATAAAAATGAATTGTCCGCTGTGTATTGAGCCATGTTATGATTCAAAAATTTCATAAGTTCCAAACATTCTCTATATTCAAAGAATCAAAAACCCACCCTTATGAAAGCAAAATCTATTCTTTTGATGGTTAGTGCATTAGTTGCATTCAACTTTCTATCATATGGCCAAGTTACACATACTATTATTCTCCATGTTGACACGGGAGTAATTCAAAATTCGAACGTAGATCAAGTCTGCAATTTTGGACAAGATGCTTCTATTTCAAATCGAAACTATAGCATAGTTGTAGAAGTGGGGGATATCGTCAAGTGGATTGGTGTTTCGTCAAGTTCTCCCAACACAGATCAGGTTGAAATCACGAGCATCAACCATGAAGGAGGTGCCAGGGTTTTTGGTAAGAATGTACTAAATGGGACCAAGGGTGTTGTTGTAGGCACTGTTACGGATGGAAAAAAAGGCAATGAAGAAAAATATAAAATCTCTTTTAAAGTTAAGAACAATGGCACAAATCGGAATGGTACCTTTTCAATCGATCCTAAAATAATTATTAAACCATAGCCAACTAGTATTTGGCGTGAGGCTCCTTTTAATCACTTCTTTAACCTTCAAAAAAGCCTATCGAATGCTAGGCTTTTTATTTTTGATTCACCTTACTCTTTTGGGTCAGAATCAAACGCCTGCCGATAGCCTTGAACAAGTTTACACATCAGGAAACTTTAATACCCAAAATCAATTGGGTATTCTAAGTAAGCTTTCGGCTGATCTTGAAAATCCAGAAAAAAAATTGACCTATAGTATTCAACTTATTCAGTTGGCTCAGACGCAAGACTCAATTCAATATCTATATAAAGGATTTCTATCTAAAGGGAATGCGCTAAGACTTAAAAGTGACCTTTCTCAAGCTCTAGAGAGTTATTTTGAAGCGGCTCGCATTGCTGGCCAAAGAAAAATAAATCGCGACATAGCCAGAGTAAATATCGCCATTGCCGATGTGTATTCAATCATGGGAAACCATAACAAAGCTGTGAATTATTATCAACTGGGTGTTAAGGTTTTTCGAACAGAAAAAGACTCCATTGGCTTGGCATCTGCATTACTTAACCTGGGTGATGAATTTATAAATTATACAAAACCTGATTCAGCACTTATTTTCTTAAAAGAGTCGGGAGAAATATTTGAAGCCCTGAACGATGAAATGGCAATGGCCTATAATCAAGGGAATATCGGTATGGCCTATGCACAGCAAGGAAAGGATGACTTAGCAAAAATAAATTTAAATGAAGCTATTTCTATCCTCGAAAAGATAAATGCCTATTATCCGATTTCAGTTTATTTAAACTATATCTCCGACATATATAGTAATCAAAATGAATGGTCTACTGCATTGACCTATGCAAAAAGAAGTCTTGAACTGGCTCAAAAATATCACTTGAAGGATCAGATTAGTGACGCTAATCTTCAATTATCAAAACTTTATGAGCAGACGGGTAACATCGCAGAATCTTTCAAGTACTATAAAAACTATACTATCTATAAAGATAGCGTGAATAATATTGTTGCTGTTCAGCAAATGGCTAGCTTACGTGCCGATTTTGAAATTTCTCAAAAGCAAGCAGAGGTTGATTTACTCAATCAACAAAAACAAACTCAAAAAATTATTGTTATCTCTGTTGTCATTGCTTTGATATTAATTGCTCTGCTGGCGATCGGCCTCTATAAACGTAACCAATACATTCGAAAGACTAGCAAAGTGATTGAGAAAGAACGGGAACGATCAGAAAATTTATTGCTAAATATTTTGCCTGATGAAACCGCTAAAGAATTAAAAGAGAATGGAAAGGTTCAGGCTAAAAAATTTGAATCGGTAACTGTTTTGTTTACAGATTTCAAAGAATTCACTCAATATGCCGAGAATCTTCCACCGGAAAAATTGGTGGATAGTGTCGACTTCTATTATTCAAAATTTGACGAGATAATGGAAAAGTACGACTTGGAAAAAATTAAAACAGTAGGTGATTCCTATATGTGTGCCGGTGGCTTACATATAACCAAAAATGATCACGCTCATAGAATGATACTCGCTGCCTTCGACATACTTGCTTTTGTTGAAGAAACAAAAAGCAATAAATCAAATGATCATCCTCGATTTTCTATTCGCATAGGAATAAACACTGGACCTGTAATTGCAGGAGTAGTAGGAACCAAGAAATTCTCTTATGACATCTGGGGAAATACTGTAAATGTTGCGTCACGTATGGAATCCAGCTCTATTGCGGGTAGGATAAACATATCAGAGTCAACCTATGAATTAATAAAAGACCATTTTAATTGCGAGTATCGTGGTGAGGTAGAGGTTAAGAATGGAGGCATGATGAAAATGTACTTTGTGACTAATAAGTGATATCCGTAACTGGTGTAAATGCAGCACTATTTTTTAAACTCCCCAAAGTGCCAGAGAATCCCGGAAGGGTCATGTAAAAAACACTCGCGACCCCAATCATAATCGCGAATGGGAACAAGCCTTACCTGTTCATATTTATCGGTAAGATTTAAAGCAACCAGTTCTTTCCAATAGCGATCAAGATCATCTACTTCTAAAAAAATCATCGAGTTATCTACCCAATCTTTTACATAGGCATCTTGAAGATAAAAACTTATGCCATCCGTTTTAAAGAGTGACATGTTGGGAAACAACACAACTTCTTCAAACCCAAGATCATGATAAAACTTGCGTGATACATTAAAATGCTTTGCGCCTATAAACGGTCGAATTGATTTTGCTTTGTGCTCCATTATTCTCAAAGGATAAATCCAAACCTGAAAATATTGATTTCTGCATACTAAAGCTATTTTTACGGGATAACTGAGGTTTAAAAATCCTTGCATGATTGATCTTCGGAATATCTCGATACGCAAATCAGGGCAAATACTGTTCAACGATTTCAATTTCAACATTGAAGCGGGTGAGAATGTTATGATACGTGGAGATAATGGAAGTGGTAAAACAACGCTGCTGGAAATTATAGCTGGGGTAATTCCGGTAACAAACGGAGAAGTGCATTATGACTTTGTTACAGGAACGAATTGGGAAGAGCGCTATCAGCAACGCAAGCAAGCCATTCATTTTCTATCTGCTGAAGCAGCGCTCACGCGAATTCATCAACACGATTTATTTTATCAGCAACGATATTATTCCTTAGGCGATGAGTTTGTCCCTTCTGTAAAAGAATTTTTGGGTGATGAAATGGTGGAGCAAATTCAGAAGATGGAATTTCCCTCTTCTCTTGCGATTAATCATCTGTTGCACCTCAAGCTCACCAAGCTTTCCAATGGCCAACAAAAGCGAGTGAGGATGCTACAGAATCTAGCCAAACAAATTCCAAAAGTATTAGTGCTCGATTATCCTTTTGAATCCCTGGATCGCAAGAGCCGAAACGATCTTATTGATTTTCTCGAAGTACTTTCAACACAACATGACGTTCAATTGATCCTCACGGATCATGATTCTGAATTACCTTCGGTACTCAATCGTAAAGTCGTACTCAAAAAATTTCAACTACACGAGCAGTCCAACTTTAACCCAACAGCTCGCTTAAAGTTGGAGGAAGTAAAATCGCGAAATGATTCTTTACCGCCCACTTGCCCGGTTGTAGAATTTAGAAAGCTTACCATTCGATATGGCGATACAACCATTATTAACAATCTTGATTGGACCATTAATAAAGGCGAGCGTTGGGCTCTTGCGGGGAAGAATGGTTCGGGGAAAACAACGCTGTTTAGTCTGATTTATGCCGACCACCCATTGGCCTATAGCCAACAGGTATTTCTGTTTGGCAAACGAAGGGGCTCTGGCGAATCGATTTGGGATATAAAAAACAGAATCTCATATGTCGGGCCTGAGCAAATGAATTTTATTGACCCAAAAGATAAAGCGTTAACGGGACGTGCTTATTGTACAAAGGGTATTAAAAATCCAGATAAAGGAAATCTCGTTACACTTATTCAATTTTTTGAAGCAGATTCATTTATCGATAAACCACTACGCCAATTGTCATCCGGAGAAGTTCAGCTTGTGTTTATTATAAAGAGCCTGTTGGTGCCAAGGGAATTATTGCTGCTCGATGAACCCTTTCGGTTTTTAGATCTCAACAAAAAAGAAAAATTGAATCAATACCTTCAACTTCATTTGAATAATGAAACTACACTTGTTCTCATTACCCACGATGAGCATGATATGAGGAGATGGGGAAGTCAGATTTTGTGGCTATGAACTTCAAGTCAAAATCATTCCTTGTCAAATAGGATTTAATTTTAACACAATCTATTCGGGGAGTGCTCTTCATGGTTGATCGTTTGATTTAATAGGGTTTTTATTTTTTAGAGAAGTCTTCGCTTCACCTCGATGTCCTTGATTAATCTTTTGGTATACTCCCGTAGTCTTGACTTGGTGTAAAGTAGTCCAAGATAAACTGTTATTCCCACGCCTAGCCAACCAGGAATAATAACTAATAATACTTTCAAATTTCCCATCGACAGTATTAACAAAAATGTAGTCCAAAAGACAAGGAAGCCAACAAGAAGTAATACCGCTATTGAAAAAATCCCATCGCTAGGTAAGATCACACATGATAAAATACTTTGCTTGATTTCATCTTCATTGATGTTAATAGTTATGCGACCATAAGGTCTAAATGGATTGAGTATTGTCGGCATGCGTAAAGTCTCAATTCTGTTGCAATCAATCTTTATCGCTTTATAATTAGTGCGGTCGAATGCGTCAGCAGTAATACTGTTTTTTTGATTTTTCTTTCCAATAGCAATAGCATCAACAATTTGCTGTTTACTAGCATCCAGCTTGATTTCAAAACGCTCGGAGATTTTCTCGTTGAGTCCCATTTCTTCAAAATAGACTTATTATTGACTTATTCTATAAAACACTATTTCTACTATCCGAATATAGGAAACGCCATTACCAGAAAAAAGAGACCCAATTGCACTTTTTGTCGTTCGTTTCGCGTACTTCTTTCAAATTCCAGAAAACACTACATTTAATAACTCAATTCTTGCTCATGAAATTACTTTTCCTTATTGTATGCTTGCTACCCATTGGCCTGCTTGCGCAATCAGATGCTCAAAACAAGGTCTGCAAAATAATCTCGTTTCGGGTAGAGGCCATAAACCCAGGCATTGAAGATGCCGTGCTTATCAATCCCATTGCCAGTGAGCTTAGTCGCATTTTCAGGTTTACCGAAACAGCTATGGCGCCCGATCAATCGATTGTATGGCGCAATGAGAACGCATTTAACAAGTTTAAGAAACTGACAAAAAAGGAGTTGGAACAACTTACCAGCAACACGGAAGTAGTGCTGCTGAAGGTAGAAGTGGAACATCGCTACAATGCCGTGCTGGGGGGAATTATTAAAAAAAGCAAACGGCATGTGCTACGCCTAAAAATTGCCATGTTTACAAATACAGGCGAGCGGGTGTGGTATCATAAAAAGAAAGACTCATGCTGCATCGATTTTGGGGTGGATGAAAACGACATCCAGGATGATCAAATGGAAGCCAGCGAATTATTTGATTTGTACAGTTCGCTTTTGAAAAAAGCTTTAGCGAAATTGTAAGTTTACTTTAAAAAATATACTATCAGTTATTTTATCTCAATTTCTTTTCCCAGAGTTAAATCAGCAAAGCTTACTTTTCTAAAAGTAAATTCCCCATCATCAGGTTTAAATGATTTGTCCCTATTTGAATCCTTTTGAATCTTTAATAAAAGGAATCCCTGCTCGTTAAGATTATCAAACGAAACTACATTTTCAGTTTCGTTAGTCAGTTGCTTTAGAATCTCTCCATTTGTTGAAACAGCAAATAAAATAGATGGATCCTTCTCATCGATTCGTCCATTGTTATTAGTGTCTTTATACTTAACCAGAAGAAAAACCCAATTTGTTGTTATATTCTTGATTTTAACATCAGTCCGCGAAGCGTAGGAAAAATAGGCTCCTCGAAATGATTCAATGAATGTATCTTTTTCAAAAACTTTTTTATACGTGTCAGTTTTGTAGTTGTAAGCAATAATGTTTGCGTAATAGTCACCTCCAAGAGTGATCTTGTTGGATGATAAAAGATCCTCATTGTACCGTGTTGGAATAAACAGTGTCGAAAGCGTGTCGGTCAGCATTGGATCACCAAAATATCTTGAGGGACCTTTTTGGCAAAAGCCAGTATTAAAAATTATTAGTTCACATAGAATGGTCAACGCTATCTTGTTCATAATTCTAATGTTAAAAGTGTTTTTTTGAGATAATTCCGTTAAATCATTCTGTAAGAAACAAAACCCCGGCTTGCACCGGGGTTTACTCTTCACCTAACACAACCCTAAAAACTTAAATTCTTTTGCTTAGCTTTTTCTTTCACCGCCTTCATCATCGATGCATCCAATGAATTTTCCTCACCCTTAGGTGTGTTGGCAGCAATGTACTCACTGCGTTTTTTGTTTAAGGTTTGAATTTCTTCCTGCACTTTTATGCGCTCGTCAGCTTTTTGTTTTACATAGGCCTGCCGCTGTATTATTGTCATGCCTTTCATTTCTTTTGGCAAGTCTTCGTCCTTAGCTTCCATAATTACTTTTTCATTTTCTTTGGAAGCATCTACTAAATCCCAACTTGAGTTTTTATAAGCATGTGTGCTTTTTGAGATAGCGCGCTCTACTTTATTAGATTGGCCATATGACTCAGCATTGCTGTCTTGTACAGCTTGCATTTCTTTTTTCGAGGCACCGCTGGCTCCGTAATAAACATAGGTGCTGTTTAACTTATCATTCAGTGCACTGATGCGCTCATCATACGGAGAAGGAATGTAAACTGTTTTGCGATCTTGCTCTATACTCATGTAGGTTCCGCCTGTAATGTCAGCACCATCTTTCCAGTTGGTACGAATACCTTCCTCGTAACCCCCACAAAAAATGGAGTTTACTACCACTCCTTTTTCACGAGCCAGCGAGCAGGCGGTGCGATACGAGAAACTTCCTTGCGTGAAGGGTTCGTTGCCAGCAATGAAAATCATTTTTAAATCATTGACGGACGGACTCCACAACAATTGGTTTAACGAATTATTAATCACCTGACCGCAAAACTCATTGCCACCACGCGTAGAAAGCGAGAACAATTTTTGAGAGATCAAATCAAGATCATCGGTCAGGCCGCTTACTTGCCGGATGTACCCTTCCGCTGAAGAGAGATTGTCGTTACCATATTCATAGAGCGCAATTTTAATAGCAGGCTTTTGACCATCGGCACATTTTGCGACCGCCAATTCGTTTACAATTTTCCACAACTGTGATTTTGCCTGGTCAATCAACCCATCCATGCTATTGCTGGTGTCCAGTAAAATGGCAAGTTGAATGCTTTGATCTTTCGCGGGAGTGGGCACGGTGGTGAATGCACTTAGGTGCCACACAAATAGTATTAATAGGAGTGTAAGCATGCGATTCTTAATCTTGCTTACGGGTGTGAGAGGTGTTTTCATAGTTTTTGTTTTTGGTAAAGTTTACGCGAAAAAACAGCCGAGGGTACCTGAACTTAGTAGAGCAAAACGTTGAGTGGGTGAAACGACCTTCTTAATGGGTGAACATCGAAATCCAGTCATTTCGGTTCAAAAACCGTATTATTTATTGTATTAACTTTCGACTTTACCGCAGAGAACGCTGAGATTCGCAGAGACTTTGCTTCTTCGCGTTCTTTGCGGTAAAGAAATTTTATTATGAATCGAATCTTCCTCATGTGCCTATTCACACTTTTCCTTGCCGGGAATAGCTATGCCCAGAAAGATGATAAAAAGGAATCGTACAAAAGTTTAAAGAGTCGATCATCAATAGCAAGCATCGAACACTTACTCAGTGAAGCAGATAAGCTTAAGATCGCTAACCCCACTCAGGCATTGGCGAATGTGCAGGAGGCGTTGGGGATGAGTCTCGCGCAAAAGGATGTCCTCAATGAATCAAAGTGCTATTTGTTGCTCGGTGAAATCAACGAAGGGATTTCAGAATGGAATCTTGCGTTAAACAATTATGAAAAGGCTTATCAAAAACTCTCGAACAATTATTCAAAAACGACAGAATACAAAAATACCTTACGGGGATTGAGTGCCATGTATGTGAAGTTGGGCAATCATCAGCAAGCGCTCTATTACATACAAGAGACTTTAAAGTTGCCATTGAGTAACACCGAAACAGCAGAGCGCCAACTCGATATTTCGGAAGTGTATTATCAAATGGGTAATTACACGGAAGCACTTAAAGCAGTAGAAGGAATTAAAATTAACTCAAAAGTTCGGAATGAGTCTTTGGAAGGGAAAATTCAAAACCAAAAGGCAAAAATTTATGCGCGCACCAACGAAGTAGATAGAGCCAATGATTTTTATCAATCATCACAACGTAACCTAAGGGCTGCCGGGAACGCAGCTCCTAAAAAAGAAGCTGAACAGGCATTACAAGATACCAAGGAAGAAATATCAAGTTCCTTGCGCGAACAAAAGCGCTATGATGACGACATCACGTTACGTAATCAATCCATCGATTTTAATCTGGAGTCAAATAATCTAAGTGGAGTGTCGAAAGATAAAATCGAACTAAGTAAATCATTGGCAGCCAAAGGTGAAACCTCCAATGCTATTCGTGAACTGGAAGAAGCAGCCATTATTGCCGACACAATCAATAATCCGAAAGAGCAAGCCAATGCCTATTTGAATCTAGCCGATTTATATGAAAAGAATAACCAACCCGACAAAGCAATTTCAACGTACAAAAAATTTAGCACCGCTGTCGCGCAAAGCGAAATTCAAAACCAAACCCTGCAAGAGGAGCGCGCACAATTAATTAAGAAGCAAAGCGAAATTGAAGAGCAAAGCAGTCTGATTGCCATGGGCCAACAGCAGGAACAAACCACCTTGCAACGACAACGGTTGCTGATTTATGGATTGCTTTTAATTATTGTGATTGTCGTGGTGACATCGTATTTCATTTTTAAGAATGCGCAGGAAAGCAAACGCGCCAATCAACTGCTGGCTTTAAAATCCCTGCGCGGGCAAATGAATCCACACTTTATTTTCAATGCCCTTAATTCGGTCAATCAATTCATCTCGCAAAATGATGAGCGCGCAGCGAATAAGTTTTTATCCGAGTTTTCACGATTGATGCGCCTGGTGTTGGAGAATTCGCAGGAAGATTTTATTTCCTTACAGAAAGAAGAGGAGATCATTTCGCTTTACGTGAAACTGGAGCATTACCGTTTCCGCGATAAATTTGATTACACGATAAGCATCGATGATGATATCAACAAAGAAAACATGGAACTACCACCCATGCTTATTCAACCGTATATTGAAAATGCGGTTTGGCATGGGTTGCGATATAAGGAAGGGAAAGGACAATTGGATATTCACATTGGGAAAAGTAGTCAGGGGTTAAAAGTTGAAATTACGGACAATGGTATTGGTCGTAAGAAATCGACTGAGTTAAAAACAGAGAATCAGAAGAAGCATAATTCAACGGGGCTGAAAAATATTGAGGAACGATTATTGATTTTGAATACGGTGTATAAAACAAACTATCAGGTGCAGGTGAAAGATTTGCCTTTAGATTCAGGAACTTCAGTAACTATTAGGATACCCATTAAAAATGAAGTCGAATGAAGGCCGTAATAATAGACGATGAAAAGGACAGCCGTGAGATTCTGGCCAACTATTTGAAAAAATATTGTCCGGATGTAACCGTGTGTGGATTTGGCGAATCGGTAGCTACTGGGCTGATAGAAATTAAAAAACACACGCCTGATCTTGTCTTCCTTGATATTGAAATGCCGTACGGGAATGGATTTGACCTGTTAGATAAAATTGAAAATGTCACCTTTGAAACCATCTTTGTTACTGCCTACGACAATTATGCAATTCAGGCGCTGAATCAAAGCGCGGCCTACTACTTATTAAAGCCAATCGATATTGATGAATTGATTAAGGCAGTTGATAAAATTCGCAAAGAGCAAACGGAGAATAATTATGTTCAACATGCTAAAGTGCTGATTGAAAACAAAAAGGCAGGAGCCCATCAAAAAGTTATGTTACCCACGATGGAAGGATTTGAAATAGTAGATATCAATTCTATTTTGTATTGCGAGGCAGCTGATAACTTTACAAAGTTTTACTTTGAGCAGGGTCAGTCGTTATTAATCTGTAGAACTTTAAAATATTTCGAAGATGTACTAAGCACACATCGTTTTCTGCGCATCCATCGTTCGTACTTGATTAATCCTGATTTTGTGCTTCGCTATACGAAAGGGAAGGGCGGGTATGTTACGATGAAAAATAATCAGGAATTGGAAATTTCTCCTACCCGGAAGAAAGAGTTTATTGAGTTGTTTGGATAAAATAATTAGAATATGAAAAAGATCTTGCTCCTTTTGATTGTGTTTTCGGCTTGTAAGCCATCCAATAAAATTGGAGAGTTAGTGGGTGTGCCAAAAGAAAGACCGCTTGAGAACACCTACTGGGTGTTGGTTGAAGTAAATGGAACTACAATCGTTCGAAATGATACAAAACTAATTTTCATTCAGCTGGATTCGAAATCAAAACGAGTAACGGGGTTTGCGGGATGTAATCAACTTTCTGGTGACTATGTTTTGGATGGACGGAAATTAATTTTTAAGACTGTAACCACACGAATGTATTGTGAAGATGAAATGAAAACGGAAGATGATTTTATAGAAGCAGTCAATAAAATCAATGAGTATCGTATTCATGAACATCAACTCTCTTTGATGCAAGGGAAAAATGTGCTGCTAAAATTTCAGGCTGAACTAGAAAGAAAATATTAATTTCTTTTCAAAGAAGATAAGGTTTTTCTTGGATATAAGCCTGAAAAGTCTTATATTTTAGATCAAAATATTTTTAACCAATTTAAAATCACATGAGAGCAAAGTTTTTATTTATTGCAGTCCTTAGTTTTATTACCATCACATCCTTTTCACAAGCAAAGAGCGCTGTCACTGACGAAGAGTTAACAAAATATGCCACAGTGATGGATTCCATTGATGAAATGAGTATTGCAGTTAAAACTATTTTATCAGATATGGTGGCAAGTTCAGAGGTGGTAAATAATGCTCGTTACAATGAGCTTTCTAAGATCATTAACGATAAGGCTAAATTGAAGGAAGCTGAAGCTACCCCTGAAGAGATTGCATTTATAAATGAAGTGGCTGAAAAAAAGAAGACTGAAACGGCTAAGATTAATAAAGCCTTCCAAAGCTTGGTCAAGGATAATTTGGGAGGTGCCGCTTATAACAAAGTAAAAAAGGCACTAGCCTCCGATGCTGCATTAAAAGCAAAGTATGATGCCCTGATGGAAGAAATGGCCAAAGATAATGGGGTAGCTGTAGAAGAAGCAGGCTAAGGTCATTTAAAAAAACACCACTACAAAGAAGTTGAATGGATGCCATTCAACTTCTTTTTGTTTAAGAGAAGCAAGTAACTGCTAAGACTTATTCAGAATCACATTCAATCGGTCATTTACAAACCCTGACTCTGTCTGTGGTAAATCCTGTGCTCTACTTTTTACTTCCGCATTTGTTCGGGCAAGATTTTCTATTCGCTGCGTTTCAAAACCATGTTCCTCAACTTTCAACAAGTGATCGTAGGGACCTTGCGGTGAAATCAGTTTAACAAATACAGGAGCTGTTTCAATGGCAATAAAAAGCAACAGGATAAACCAGTTAGCCCAGGCAATTGCGCTGCTTTCCCCACTCAATCGACTTAGCGCTTCCATGCGACTGGCAGGCCCATCTAACTTGGCTCGATCCAACATGGTTAATTCAGTCCGTTGTAAAGAATCTGTTTCTGACAAGGCAGTTAGTTTCTCTTGAATCCAGTGATCATACTTTTCAACGAGCTGTGTTAGCTCTTGTTCGGCACGATCGGCATCCGCTTTTTTTAATTTATAAATCGGTCCTGCATTGCGTTGTTTACTACCACCGGTTCCATCGGCTTCTTCGCGCGCTAATCGGTCTAACTGATCGCGCGAATCAGTTTTGGAAACAATCTCACTTTTCAATTGAGCGATCTCTTCATTCAGTTTACGTAGGTCAGGCTCAAACCTTAACTTTGTTACTGCTTCCTGTGCCGCTAGTTTTTGTTGCTCCATGATTACCAACTCTCCTCGAATTTCCTTTTCAAAAATTTTCAATTCAAGAGGTTTAGCAATCACTAATGAAATGATCACGGCTAACATTATTCGTGGTAACGCAATTATAATATCACGCTTCGTATTGCCTTCTTTTCGCATACTTGAAACAATGTAACGGTCAAGATTAAAAATCATTAACCCCCAAACAATCCCAAGGGTAATAGCAATCCAACCATTATCAAACACAGTAAACAGTGCATAGGACGCAGCAATCGCTGCAAACACTCCCGTAAAAAATACAGTGGCTCCAATGCCCGCATACTTACTGGATTCCGATTCGCATTTTCTTAAGATTTCTATATGAACTCCAGAACAAAGCCAGAAGAAGTGTTTGATTTTTTCCATAGCACTGTAACGCAACAAGATTAAAGGTTAGTATAATCAATCACGCAACAAGTTGAATGCCATTTACCGAATGGTCGAATAAGATTCAGAACGACCAATTCAACAGAATAAGTTGTTCCATTCCGAACAGCAGTGTGTTCGAAATTATCAATTAGAACAGTTAGCGCTTGAACTTATCACGCAGTTGAGCCAGCTTATCTTCCATGGTTTCAACAGCTTTAACAGGAGCCTTTGGTTTAGGAGCTCTTTCTTGACGGTTTGTTTGCTGCGGTGCAGGCGCATTTCCAAACGGATCACTTTTCAGTGAAAGGGCTATCCGTTTGCGAGCAACATCAACTTCTAACACAGTTACTTTTACTTTTTGTTGAACAGCCACCTCTTCGTTGGGATCTTTCACAAAACGATCGCTCAAGTGACTAATGTGAACGAGCCCGTCCTGATGCACCCCAATATCTACAAATGCTCCGAAGTTGGTAACGTTGGTTATAATACCGGGCAACGACATTCCGATTTTCAAATCTTTTATTTCGTGAACACCTTCTTCAAAAGAAAACACTTCAAACTTTTCGCGCGGATCGCGACCAGGCTTTTCAAGTTCAAATAGGATGTCTGTTAGAGTGGGCAGTCCTACAGTCTCCGTTACATACTTCTTAAGATCCAACTTTTTTCTCAGCTCGGCACTGGTCATTAAATCTTTAAGTGTACACCCTAAGTCTTTGGCAAACTTTTCAACCAGTTCATAGCGTTCGGGATGCACCGCACTGGTGTCTAAAGGATTTTTAGAATCGCGGATCCGAAGAAATCCTGCACACTGTTCAAATGCCTTGTCCCCTAATCTTGGAACCTTACGAAGCGAATCACGCGTAGAGAAAGCTCCATGTTGATTGCGGTACTCAACAATACTTTTCGCCAACACCGGTCCAAGTCCCGATACATAGGATAATAATTCTTTACTAGCCGTATTCACTTCCACACCCACTGAGTTTACGCAACTCATCACCACGTCATCAAGTCCGGCTTTTAATTTAGTTTGATCCACATCATGTTGATACTGACCAACACCAATCGACTTAGGGTCAATCTTAACTAATTCGGCAAGAGGATCCGTTAATCTTCGACCAATGGAAACCGCACCGCGCACCGTAATATCATGATCTGGAAATTCTTCGCGTGCTACATCTGAGGCGGAATACACAGAGGCTCCACTTTCATTTACCATCACCACCAGAATCTCTTTTGGCAGTCCGATTCCCTTTACAAATGCTTCCGTTTCGCGGCTTGCAGTTCCATTACCAATTGCAATCGCCTCAATTTTAAAACGATCGCACAAGCCCATCACAATAGTGGCCGACTTGGTAATTTCGCGTTGTGGCTCGTGTGGATAGATTACGGTGTTGAAAAGCAACGCTCCTTGTTCATCTAAACACACCAACTTGGTACCCGAACGAAAACCCGGATCAAGTGCCAGTACGCGCTTTTGACCCAAAGGTGATGAGAGTAATAATTTTTTAAGATTAGATGCAAATACATGAATGGCATCATTATCTGCTTTCAATTTAGATTCAACCCGAACTTCCGTTTCGAGCGAAGGTTTTAATAACCGTTTATAGGAATCTTTGATAGCCAGACTCACCTGTTCAGCTCCAGCCGATGAGGATTTAATAAATTGCTTATCCAGAATTTGAATAGCTTGCTCTTCTTCAGGCTCAATGTCCAATGTAATAAATCCTTCCTTCTCTGCTCTGCGCATAGCAAGCAACCGATGCGAAGGAGTTCTCTTCAACGGCTCTTTCCAATCAAAGTAATCTTTAAACTTCTGAGCCTCTTCGTTTTCTGCTTTTGATTTAATTACCGAAGCTTTGATAACTCCTTCCTGCCAAAATAATTCACGTACTTTTTGACGAGCCTCTTGATTTTCATTTACCCATTCTGCAATAATATCGCGCGCGCCCTCTAATGCTTCTTGCATGTTGGCAACTCCTTTTTCCAAATCAATAAACCCAGAAGCCGTTTTCTCCAAATCAATTTTGCCTTGTTCGAAGAGTGTATGTGCCAATGGCTCAAGTCCTTTCTCTTTCGCAATACTAGCGCGTGTTTTACGCCTGGGTTTGTAGGGTAAGTAAATATCCTCTAGCTCATTAAGCGTTTCAGCGATCTCTATTGCATTCGCCAACGCAGGAGTAAGTTTTTCTTGTTTTTCAATGGATTTAAGAATTGCCTCCTTACGCTTATCCAATTCTGCTAGTTGGTCATATCGATCGCGTATGGCCGCCAGTGCCACTTCATCTAAGCTACCTGTTAACTCCTTTCGATATCGCGCAATAAAAGGAATGGTAGCACTTTCGGTTAGTAAATCCACCACACATAGTACCTGCTCCGGTTTTAGACTTAATTCGCGAGCAATTTTAATAATATTCTTATCCATGAAAATAACTTGTGAACGCGAATTAAATTAGTTTGAAGAGTAATAAAAAACCGCGAGTGAATATTTTACGAATTTTTATGCACTTCTGTGATTGGGAGATTCATCGAAAAAGCACACCCTATTCTGTTATAATTCTTTAGCGATCAACTGCAATTTCTAGTCCTTGCTTGGAACTCTGAGACTTAAAATAAGCCGAACCTTTTGAGATTGAAGATTATATAAAACAAATATACAATTTGTCAGTAATGAATTGTCGGATTTAATAAATTGCCTCCATGAAGCAATTAACCTTCACCTTCCTCTTTTTAAGTACATCAATTATCACTTTCTGTCAGAAGAAAAAAACAGAAGGCTTTATGCCTTATTTTCCCAGCAAAGAATGGATACACAAAAAACCTGAGGAAGTAGGGGTTGATGCACAAAAGTTAAAAGCGGCTATTGATTTTGCGGTTGAGCATGAAACAAAGAACCCGCGAAGTATGGAACAGAATCACTATCAAACTTTTGGTCGTGAACCCTTTGGCGATGCTATTGGCCCAATGAAAGATCGAGGGCCATGCACGGGAATCATAATCAAAAACGGATATGTAATTGCGGAATGGGGTGAGCCTTTACGACCGGACATGACGCACAGTGTAACCAAAAGTTTTTTGTCAGCTACGGTGGGATTGGCTTATGATCGAGCGAAGATTAAAAGCATTTCAGATACTGTTTATAAATACATGGCACCTATTGAAGTGTACGCACCATTGAAAGTCGCTAATAAAGCAGATCAGTTTGGTGTTCCGCAAATGATTGAATTGTTTGATACACCTCATAACAAAACCATTACCTGGAATGACCTGCTTCGCCAAACCAGTGATTGGGAAGGTACACTTTGGGGCAAACCCGATTGGGCCGACCGCCCTAGTAGTAAACCATCTGAATGGCTTACCCTAAAAAGAAATGCTCCAGGTTCAGTCTATGAATACAATGATACGCGCGTAAATGTACTGGCCTTGGCTGCTTTAAACATTTGGCGTAAACCGCTTCCGCAAGTACTTAAAGAAAATATCATGGACGAGATATATGCATCAGACACCTGGCGTTGGTATGGCTATGATAATTCATGGATTGTGATAGATGGAAATAGTATGCAGTCTGTAAGTGGTGGTGGCCATTGGGGTGGCGGAATGATTATTCATGCCTATGATATGGCGCGGTATGGCTACCTTACTCTTCGTGAAGGCAAGTGGAACAACAAACAATTGCTATCCCAACAATGGATGGCATGGTCCTACACACCCACACCTGCTCAACCCACTTATGGTTTTATGAATTGGTTTTTAAACACCGATAAGAAATTTTTACCAAGTGCCCCGGCATCTGCTTTTGCACACATTGGCAATGGCACCAACATGGTGTATGTAGATCGTGAGAATGATCTTGTGGCTGTTGTCCGTTGGGTTGAAAATGATTCACTTGACGGATTTGTCAAGTTGTTAGTGACGTCCATTAAATAAAAACGGTGGCCCAAGAGCCACCGTTGAATGAGATTGCCGCCAGTTGATTTAAAGTGGCTTTATTTTTATTGAACGATAATAAACCGGTGCACCATGATCTTGTAATGAGATGGCTCCCGTTTTTGATTTGTTCCAGGCGGGGTACCCAACCCATTTACTTTTTTGATAACGCTGATTGTATTCCTCACTTCCCTCTTCAAACTCAACTGTCTTTTCTCCATTTAGCCAATGCTCCACATGTCCATTGTTATAGATAATCTTTGATGTATTCCACTCACCCACCGGCATTAGTTTTTTTGTTGTAGGTGCTTCAAACATATCATAATTTGATCCTGCCTTTTGAGCTGGGGTCAATTCACCCTTCCAACCTGAGTCGTCCATTACTTGAAATTCAGGACCAGTTTCATAGTCATTGTGATATTCTGGGCTTTCCACCACATGATACAAGATTCCGCTATTGCCACCAGCAGTAATCTTCCATTCTATACTAAGTTCAAAATTTCCAAATGTTCGAGTTGTCATTAACGATCCTCCATGCTCTCCAGAGCCTTCACCAAAACCTGTTCCATCACACACAATTTCTCCCTGCTGTATTGTCCATAACGGACCGATCGTATCATGATTATAACGTTTCCATCCATTAAAGGTGCTGCCATCAAATAGGAGTTCCCATCCAGCAGACTTTTCAGCATCAGTTAACATATTGGCTGTGCTTGCCCCTGGAGTCTCCTGATTTGAATCTTGTTTCTTGCATGCGCCAAGTAATGTCGCGGCCACAATGGCCGGTAAAAGAAATTGAAAGAAAGTTTTTTTCATAGGTAGTATTGAGTTGGTTCCCATAAAAGTACGATCGTTTGGCTTATATATCAATTGCCCTAACAAAGAGTGAAATCATAATACATTACTTAATTGCTCCTTGACCTTCTCTAGTTCCTCTTTCATCATCACTACATATTTTTGCATTTCCGCATCGTTCGCCTTGCTTCCAATGGTATTAATTTCGCGGCCAATTTCCTGCGAAATAAAACCCAACTTTTTGCCACTCGATTGCTTTTCACTCATTCCTTTAATAAAGTAATCAAGGTGGGTTTTCAGGCGCACACGCTCTTCATGAATGTCCAGTTTTTCGATGTAGAAAATGATTTCCTGTTCAAGTCTGTTTGCATCAAATCCTTCACTCCCAAAAAATTCGGTTATATTACCCTTAATACGACTACGAATTTTTTCGATTCGTTTGGGATCTATCCTTTCAACTCCCATCAATCCTTGGTGAATGTTTTCAATATACCCCTTGAGTTTATCCTCCAACGATTTGCCTTCTTCGCTTCTGAATTGATCACATTTTTTAATAGCTTCACTCAACATGGCTTGCACCTGTTCCCACTCGGCTGGATCTAACTCCTCTTTTCCATTCGCCTGAACAACATCGGGAGAATTAAGTGCCATTTGAAAAAGTGCATCATGCCCAGCACTCACTTTATCGGCTAGTTTTTTCAACTCATTAAAATAAGAAACAAACAACTCTTCATTATACTGATGTCTGATTTCTTGTTTTATCCCACCCTGAAATTCGATGCTGAGAGAAACTTTTCCCCGCTCCAGTTTATCGGCAATTAAATTTCGCAACTCAAGTTCCTTTTCAGAATATTTTTTAGGAAGGCGCAGACTTACGTCAAGAAATTTTGAGTTTAGGGTTTTTACTTCAACAGAAAGGGTGCTATCACCCAACCTGGATGCTATCTGGCCATAGCCAGTCATTGATTTAATCATGATGTTTATTAGCGTATAGAAAAACTGTTACCAAGGTATCCAATTTTATCTAAACGAAGGAGTTTAAAAGTCAAAGCCTATTGTAAATGATAACTTTGGCTCTTTAACTGAATAGTTTTCAACAGGCCAGGCAAGATCAAACTTAGCATAGTAGCCGAGCATCATAGTTCGTAAGCCTAATCCATAACTGAATAACCAGGGATTTAAGTAGTCATTAATTTCAATTATGAATGGACTGCCTGACGTGTTCTCCGGTACGATGCGTTTGCGTACGCTATTCTTCGTATTGAAAGGAATGGGGCCTGTCCAACTAGTACCTATATCATAGAAAGCAGTAAATTGAAGATTACGGAAAAAATTTGAAGTGATGGGGCCATTTGATAACGCTCTGATTAAGGGTACTCGCAATTCGGCATTGGCCATGGCCACACTGCTCCCATACAGAGTTGCATAATCAAATCCGCGCAAGCTGGTTGCAAATTCTGAAAAAAGGAGATTCTCATTAAATGTTCCCGGTTTAGTTACAAGCGGATTTTGAAGTCCTTCATAATTCAACCGGTTGCCAAACCAGTTGTCTATCCCGCCCAATAAATATTTCTTTTGCGAATTGCCTAAAAATGTTCCTGTAAATCCACGCACCGCAAAAACAATCTCCCGATAGATTTTCTGATAATGCCGTATATCGATAGAGATTTGTGAAAAGCTCTTTTGATTATTTCCCAGTGCTTCATAATGAATGGCACTCAGCTTCCCCCGTGTTCCTTCTATCAAGTTCATTCCTGTGGATAAAGAATTGTCGTACACCAATTCCGCTTTAGCTCCGGCATACACTTGCTGCTGTGAGGCGAGAAATACAGGTGCACCAGCCTGCGGAAGCACTTTTCCGCGATCGACAAACTGTGTGTAACCTGCAAACGGTTTTAAAGAAACCCGTGTACGCACTGATAAAGGAAGAGAAGCTCCAAACTCAATTTTCTGAAATGAGTACTTTTGTTCTTCAACTTGTGTTCGGCTCTCTTGAGGCGTTTTCCAAAAAATTACCTTTCTATCAAACCGGATACTGTAATCTATCCTGCCTGGCAGGTATTGTATTTCTCCCCATACATCACCACTCTTGAAATCAAAAGCTGTTTGTACACCCCCTAAAATCCGATAATTCTCTAAGATGTCGTTCATCTGGGTTTCCACCTTCATACTGAAATTACGCAAGGGATCTATTACAAACGTAGTTACTACATTCTCGTAGCTAAATTTGGGTTGATAGGGAAATGGACCGGTTACCCGACTTGATTCACGTGCCTTAGCATACCGGGTTAAGAATGTTTCGCTTGGTTGTTTTGCTTTAACAACTTCATCGTCAAAGACATAATCATCCGTATTCAAGGGCTTAGAGGCTTGGGTAATTGGCTTCAAAGTGTCCACCACAGAAGGCGTATCAAATTGATAATCATCCGTATTAATAATATCAGATTTAACAGCAGTAGAATCTTTAACCTGAGGAGCCACAGGTGGATTTGGTTTTTGCTGGGTTGTGTCTTGCTTTTCCTTTAATCGCGAGTTAATCAAATCTTTGATCGACATGTTTTTCACAGGCTCTTGTTTTCTTTTTTGTGAAACACTCTTAGCTTGCTGCACTTCCTTTCTGCGGGAAGCAGGTGTGAAAATCTGACGATCGAAATTAAACTTGTCTACTATAAAAATATCTTCACTCAAATTTTTTGTTGTTACCATGGCAAGTGAATGGTTATAAAAATCAAGATCAAAATCTTTTATACTAGAATTGAAATTGGTAATCTGTGAATAGATTCCAGTAGGGCGATTGAACTTAAATAAGTTAACAATGCCCCGCTGATCACTCAAGTAATAAAAATTATTCTCATCCATTGCCTTAGGGTGGAAATCTTTACTTAAGGTATTTGTAAGGCGCGCTACTTCGGTAGTGGTTGTGTCGAGATTAAATAGAAATAGATTATAGGTATCGGGCAGTTTGGAATACATGGATACCACAGTCGCTATGGAGTCTGTAGTACGGTTTGAACTAAAGACAATGGTATTTGAATTAGGAATAAAGCTTGGATCGAGATCGTCATACAAGTCATTCGTTAATCTACGGGTACGATCTCTTAGGCTGCTAATCAGAAACAAATCATTTTGGCCTGCCATATCAGCACTGAGGACAGCCAATCGGCCGTTACCGGAAAAATTAAAACTGCGAATATTACTGAAACGATCAAGCTCACGAGGGAGCTTGCTTTTAGTAACCAGATCATATAACCAAAAAACATATTGGCCATCTTTTACTCCAATTACCCCTAGCTTATTTGCATCCGACCAACTTAACAACGGAATGCTATAATCCACACTCTGCTTAATCACTTTATTACCTCCGTTGAGTATTACCGTTTCCTTTCCATTTTCAAGTGACTTCACCCGCACTGTAAACTTACCTCTATCATTTTCTGCATAAGCAACTTTTTTGCCATCCGGACTAATTTTTACTGTTGTATAAACTACCGTTTTCCTGTGCTTTGGACTAAACAGTGAGGAGTCGGACGGAGAGACATAACTTTGCGCCACCCGCGTTTCCATGGTTGAATAAAAATTTTTCCATTCTGCAACTAATTGTTTAAAAGGAATGCCTAATGTTATCAGAACGCTTTTTTCTTCATTTCGAATAATGCGTGTGTAGTTTAAGATGTTGTTAATGCTACTCTTTCCGTATTTCTCAACCACAAAGTTCCAAACAGACTGTCCCATTAACCCCGCTTCATGCCCGGTTAATTTAAATGCTTTATTAACCTTTTTGCTGCTCACTAACTGGCGTGTGAAATCATCCATCTCTTCGCTCCACCCTTTAGCAACATACAAGGAGGCACCATCAACGAACCAATCGGGCAAGTTTAAGAATACAGCATTCTGAAACATGTCTTTCAGGTTCCCACCAAACATCATTTCATTAAGCATGAGGTCTGAGAATTTAAAGATTAGCTCCTCTTTAAATTCTTGCAAGGTGCCTGGGTGAGCAATTTCTACATACGGCTTAATGAATTCCGTTTCACCCCCCGAACTAAACTGTGTATGGTTAAGACCAATATTACTTTGTTGCAGATCAGTTACCGAATTATATAAAAACACTTTTGTCTTTTGATACGGATAAAATCCGATCAAATCTGTTATTCGATCGAATTCACCTTCCAGATATTCAAGTGACTCCTGAGCAACTTGCTTGCGATTATCATAATAATAAACATCAAAATTCTCCGAACTGAGATAGTTCCAACGAAATTGCTTGTATTGAATCCTGTTTTTACCAAACGAATCATCGGCATGCTGGGCATGGATATTCGTACAGACCAGAATTATTAATAGGGTGATTACTGAAAACCGAAACATACCTCTCATACTACCTCACGGGATTTCGAAGATAACGATTTAAACCGTTTAATATTGACCTCTGATTGGATTTCGCCTCTTCCCAAAAGCCAATTAACTAATTGGGCCGAAAAATAAGGCGCTAAACTCACACCTTTAGTACCCAACCCGTTAAAAATAATAACATTTTTTGATTCCGGGTACTCACCCAATATGGGTCTGCGATCCGGTGTGGTCGGCCTAAAACCCCAATCCTGCGAAACTACCTGATATGGAATTTTTATCAATGCCTTTAATTTCTGATCTAGCTCGATTCGTCCCATTTCCGTTGTGCCTCTTGCTAAGTTTTTAGTTTCATAGGTAGCCCCCACCCGATATCGGTTGTTTGCCAGTGGTACCAGATAAACACCTCGATTATAAATCAGTTCCGGAACTTCTTCCAATTCAATCGTTAATGTTTCTCCTTTCAGCAATCGGATAGGTAATTTTTCGAAGCGAGATGAATTTAAAGAGCCGATACCGTTACAAAAGATTATTTTCGCGGCTCGATAGTTCTTATAGACAATACCTTCTGTATCAACCTCCATCAGCCCATCATCAAAATGTTCAAATTTGATGGATTGTTTGTCCTGTAAATAATTTTGTATCCCGGCCAAAAATCCGTTCACGTCCAGAAACCCACATTGATTTAAAACTATTCCACCAAATGGATCATATACCTGATCACCATGAGCACTCGTTGTCAAAATCTTCTCGATATAAGGCTTGATAGTCGTATTTGAACTTAACCCCATCCATTCATTTTGCTCTTCAGCAGATAAAAATGGCCGATAGAGCGGTTGAGGATAAAAAAACTTGGTCTTTAATTTTTCTTCCGCGAATTGATAAAACTTGAAAAGTTCCGGAAAAATTTGATCGGCCATCCAGGTGCGTGTCATTAACTTACCCGTTATTGGATTAAATAAACCAGCCGCTATTGATGAACTCCTGTTTTGATCAGGCTCATCGAACACAACAATTCTCTTCCCCTCTTCTAAGACTCGAAGGGCTAAACAAGAACCAGCCAACCCTTGTCCTACAAATATGTAATCAACTGTTTGAATAATGACTTAGGTTTAATCGTCCAAAATTACAACACTATTACTTTCAGCGACACAGGATAATTGTACGTTAGCTACAAATTATTCTTTGCAAGCCTTGCATCTTTGTGTGCCAAAAACAAAGCCGTACCTTTACACGCTAATTATGATCCAAATACAAACTTTTGAGTTTAATCCTTTTAGTGAAAATACCTATGTGGTCTATGATGAAACCAAAGAAGGTGTCATTATCGATCCTGGCTGTTACGAACCGGATGAAAAAAAAACGTTGACCAAATTTATTGATAGCAAGAGTATTAAGGTAAAATACCTGCTAAACACACATTGCCACATCGATCATGTGTTGGGGAACGATTTTGTAAAGTCCACCTATAAAGTGCCTTTCTTAATTCATGCCAAGGAAGAAGCCGTGCTAAAAGCCGTGAAAGCCTATGCGCCATCCTACGGTTTTGCTCAGTATCATGAAGTACTGCCAGACCAATATATGGAAGAAGGAGATGAGATTTCATTCGGATCAATAACCCTAAAAGTGCTATTCCTTCCAGGTCATGCTCCAGGACATGTTGGCTTTTATCATGGTGAATCACGATCACTACTAAGTGGCGATGTTCTTTTTGAAGGGAGTATAGGTCGAACGGATTTACCCGGTGGCGATCATAAAACATTAATCGAAAGTATTCGCAAGAAAGTATTTACCCTTCCAGATGATGTGGTTGTTTATCCCGGCCACGGAAACTCAACCACAGTTGGTGAAGAAAAAATCTCAAATCCATATTGTGCTTTAAGTCTATCAAAAAAATGAAGGTATTGAAACATTTACCGAATGCACTCACCAGTGCTAACCTGATTTGTGGCTGCTTGGGTATCATTAGTGTTTTCAACTATCCGGTGGAAGCTGCCTATTTTGTTTGGGCCGCTTGCTTTTTTGATTTCCTTGATGGATTTGCTGCACGTTTTTTAAAACAATCATCACCAATTGGCAAACAACTTGATTCACTAGCCGACATGGTAAGTTTTGGTGTTCTCCCGGCTATGACTATGTACATGTGGTTGGAGTCAAGTGAAACGGAAAGTTGGATGTCTTATGGGGCAATAATAATCACGCTGTTTTCTGCGCTGCGTCTTGCAAAGTTTAATGTAGACGAAAATCAATCCGATTCATTTATTGGAATACCAACACCCGCAAACGCGTTGTTTATTACGTCATTGGTTTTTCTGCCAGAGCCCATACGATCTTTGGTTTTTGACGGGACTTCATTACTAATAATTACAATTGCCTTTTCACTGCTTATGGTTGCTCCAGTAAAGCTCATTGCTTTAAAATTTAAAAACTTTGGCTGGTTCGGAAATGAGACGAAGTTTACCTTTCTGATCATATCTGTATTCCTATTAGGATTTTTACAAGCAGGGGCTATTCCCTTTATTATACTATCTTATATAGTTATCTCGTTGGTAAGTGGCGCTTTAGGCGCAAAGAAAAAATAGAGTGTGATTTCAATCAAAAAAATAGGTGTATTGGGTGTGTTGTGCTTTTTGAGTATAGCACTTTGCTTTGCGCAAAAAACTAACTCTGTGCTTAGTCAAGGAATATGGTATAAATTTTCTGTGACCAACGATGGTGTGGTTAAAATAGATTACAACTTATTGAAGAGTTCAGGTGTAAATCCAGATCAAATTGATCCGCGCAATATAAAAATTTTCGCTGGCCAACAGGGCATGTTGCCACAAGCAATCAACAAACCAAGGGTGGTAGAATTAACTCAGATCGCTATTCAAGTTACCGGTGAGGCGGATGGTAAATTCAATACAGGCGACCAGATTCTTTTCTTTGGTCAGGGACCTGATAAATATCATTATAACATTCAACGCAAAGTTTTTGACTATGAGAACAATTTATACTCGGATAAAAATTTTTACTTCCTAACCGTAGGGAGCGAACCCGGTCTGCGAATAGCTAATAGCGAAAATATAGCTGGATCTTTTCCTATCATAGCAGAGTATGAAGACCTTGGTTATTACGAAACAGAAAAGTATAACATATTAAAGTCGGGCCGCCACTGGTTTGGCGAGCAGTTTGATGCGAGCAAGGAAGCCACTATTCGATTTGATGTTTCAGGCGTGGTTGAGAACTCTGAAATCCGGATGATCTCACACGTAATGGCTCAATCCATTGAAGTTTCTTCATTTCAGGTTTCGTTTAACAATAATCCGGTTTTAACTCAACCCATTTCACAAATACCAAACACTCGCTATGGCATTAAAGGTGTTGTGAGGGCTGATACCATAACTTTTAATTCCAATACTGTAGGTGCAATCGGCCGCGACAATCAAGATATTAAATATCAATTTACAAAAGGCAGTGTTGGTTTGTCGGTAGGCTATCTTGATTTCGTCAGCTTCGCCATTAAGAGAAAGTTGGCCCAGTATGGAGATCAAACTATCTTCAGATCAGCATCCAGTTTATCCAATGCAGTCTCCACCTTTGAAATCACCCTGTCTAAACCAAATTCGATTGTCTGGGATGTTACTGATCCCTTTAGTGCACTTAATCAACAAGCCACACCTGCAACAGACAAAATTAGATTTTCTGCAAACACAGAAGCTTTAAAAACATTTACAGTCTTTCATTCAGCTAATCTTAAATCTCCTATTTTTGAAGAGGTTGTTCCCAATCAAAATTTGTATGCTACCATTGCGCCAGAATTACTCATCATAACTCATCCAAACTTTCAGACTGAAGCACAACGCTTAGCTAATTTCAAACAAACAAAATCGGGCATCAGCACAACCGTTGTTACGATAAATCAAATTTATAATGAGTACAGTGGTGGCAAACAGGATGTTACCGCTTTGCGGGATTTTATCCGAGACCTTTACATTCAGCCCAACTCTCAATTAAAAAATGTGTTGCTCTTTGGCAGAGGTTCCTACGATTACAAAAATCGGGTATTAGGCAATACCAACTATGTACCCATTTACGAGTCGCGAAATTCACTAAGCCCACTGGAAACGTATGGATCAGATGATTATCTGACTTTCCTCGAACCTGGTGAAGGTGAGTGGACGGAAAGTCCGGCCCAATATCACACGATGGATGTTGGCATTGGAAGGCTTCCTATCAAAAAATTGGAAGAAGCAAAAATAATAGTTGATAAACTGATTGACTATCAAATAAATCCAGCTGCATTTGGCGCCTGGCAGAATGAAATTATGTTTGTTGCCGATGATGGCGATTTTAATATTCATAATTCTCAAGCTGATCAACTTGCTAATTCCATAGAACTGTTGAACTCGAATTATTCAACCCGTAAATTTTTTCTTGATTCATTCGATCAGATCACAAAACCCAGTGGTCAATCAAGTCCATCGGCAAGCAAAGCACTGGACCTTGCCGTGAAAAAGGGAGCTCTCATCATAAATTTTACAGGGCATGGTTCGGAACGCGTTTGGATGGATGAGCGGATCCTTGACGAAACTGTCATCCAAACATGGAAGAATGCCCCCCGGTATCCTTTGTTCGTAACGGCCACGTGCGAGTTTGGCCGCCATGACGACCCCTTTCAAATTACAAGTGGTGAATTAACCGTCCTTCAAAAAAAAGGCGGAAGTATTGGCCTTGTCTCAAGTACGAGGCCAGTAAATTCAAGTACAAATTTTACATTGAATAAAGCATTTTATGAATCCCTCTTCACAAAAGAAAACAATAAGTACAGATCATTAGGAGTTGTTTTTCGCAATACAAAAAATAACAGTATAAGCGGAGTAGCGAATAGAAACTTTTCTTTGCTGGGGGATCCATCCATGGTGTTGGCACTTGCAGATAACGAAATTGTGTTTGATGAAATAAAAACCAGTGCTGGTTCTTTGGAATTAAAAGGATTGTCAACTGTTCTGGTATCAGGTCACATTGAAAAAGAAGCAGTACCTCAAACCAATTTTACAGGAGAATTATCACTCACACTTTTTGATAAAGTAGAAAATCAGACAACGAAAGGAGATCAAAATTCACCCTTCAATTATTCAGAAAGATCGAATATGTTATTTAGAGGCAAGTCATCGGTTAGTCAAGGTGCATTCAACATGCAATTCATAATGCCTATAAACATTTCACAAGATCTTTTTACAGGAAAGTTCTCGGCCTTCGCATCCACAAAAACCGGTATCCTGGCAAGTGGCAACTCACTGAACAACATGATCGGTGACGTTGAATCAAATCCGAACGGTGATACCACGCCACCTTCAGTGCAATTATTTATGGGCGACACCACTTTTATCGCAGGTGGTATTGTGGGCCCCAGCACTCGAATAGTTGCTCGCTTATATGATGAAAGTGGAGTCAATATTTCGTCTGTACCTACAGGGAACGAACTCACGGCTACTATTGATGATGAGGAAACTATAATTCTTAATGATTACTATTCTGCGGACATCAATACCTATAAAAAAGGATGGGTAGATTTTCCCTTGGATGGCCTCCAAAAAGGGAAACATGCGCTTACCTTATCGGCCTCGGACACATATAACAATCGGAAAATTACTCGTGTAGATTTTATTGTTACTGATGGCGTGCAAATCCAAGTGGAGGAGTTTAGCAATTATCCAAACCCATTTAGTGAGTCAACCACACTCGAGTTTACTCACACAAGACCAGGCGAGGATTTAGAAGCTTTCATCACGATCTATGACTTAACTGGCAATCTAATTTTGAAAAAGACCTATGAGATCACTACAAGTCAGTACCGGGTAACCTTGGGAGAATGGGATGGGAAATCAGCGAATGGAACAAAATTAGGGAGCGGAGTATACGTGGGTAAGGTTTCTATTCGTTCATTACTGGATGGTTCCAAAAATGAACAATTTACTAAGCTAATTATCCTGAATTAAATTACCTTTACTGTTTAGAACTTTGACTATGAAGAGGTTAAGTATTCCAATGGCATTCATTCTTTTAACCGTTCCCTTTTGCGTGTGGTCGCAAGTGTCATCAACTGCAACCTTAATTGGTCAAGATTCAACCAACCGGGTAATAACAACAGCCGTACCCTTTTTAACGATAACACCTGATGCTCGTGCTGCAGGCATGGGCGATGCCGGTGTGGCAACTTCGGCTGATGTAAACTCCGCCTATTGGAATTCGGCTAAGTTGGCATTTATTGATAACGGACTTGGATATGGGATTTCAGGATCATACACACCTTGGTTAGGAAAAATAATCAACGACATGTATGTGTTCTATCTTTCTGGTTTCTATAAAATTGGTCGTGAGCAAACAGTAGCTGCCTCCATGAAATATTTTGATTTGGGAGAGATTCAATTTAAAGGTATAAACAACGAAGATCTGGGTCGTTTTAATCCTCGGGAATTTGCATTCGATGTTACTTACTCAAGATTACTAACAGAACAATTGTCAATTGGCGGTGCACTTCGTTATATTCATTCTAACTTAACGGGTGCCCTAACCACAGGAAACATTGATGCCCGTCCTGGTAATTCTGTAGCCGTTGATTTGGGTATTTATTACACCAAACCTTTTGTGTCGAATAACAATACCCTTTCATTAGGTGCGGCCATTACAAATCTGGGGGCAAAAATTTCTTATTCCGATGCAAATAATCGTGATTTCATTCCCACCAACTTGCGCATGGGTGGAGCTTATACATTAGAACTAGATCCTAAGAATAAACTAACGTTCGCATTAGATTTTAATAAACTTTTAGTTCCCAGCCCTCCAAGAGACAATTCAACACCTTTGTTGAGTGGAATCTTTGGTTCTTTTTCCGATGCAGGTGGTGGCTTCAAAGAAGAGATGCGCGAGTTTATGACTTCAATTGGAACCG
Source organism: Cyclobacteriaceae bacterium (assembly GCA_016787755.1). GTDB lineage: Bacteria > Bacteroidota > Bacteroidia > Cytophagales > Cyclobacteriaceae > ELB16-189. The sequence continues at coordinate 545,501 of JAEUUA010000018.1, forward strand.
AGTACTGGTATGACAATACATTCGCAGGTAGATTAGGTTATTTTCATGAAGCAACTGACAAAGGCAATCGGAAATATTTAACGGCTGGCGTTGGATTTAGACATAAGACCTTTGGAATCGATGTAGCTTATCTTGTTCCTACTAATAAAAGAGAAAACGCGTTAGCAGAAACTATTAGGTTCACGCTTATGCTGAACTTTGAAAGCAAAGTGCGTGAAAACGATTCTGTTACCGATAATTAATCATGCTCGACAGAAAGTCTGCTCCGCAACACGCTGAGATTAGGGATTTTCAACTTCCAACTCCAGAAATAATTCCGTTATCAAATGGTGCTCAATTAGTCCTGTTTGGTGACGTTAAACAAGAGATTCTCAAGTTAGAGGTTGTTTTTAAGGCCGGTAAATGGTTTGAACCTAGGCCTGGTGTTTCACACTTCACCGCTCAAATGCTTGAAAGAGGAACATCAAGCCGAAGTTCCTATCAGATTGCTGAAGCCTTTGATCAGTTTGGCTGCTCCATTGAGATTAATGCAGGATTTGATTTCACTTCATTATCACTTTACACGCTTTCACGGAATATTTCCAGAGTACTACCTCTCTTTTGCGAGCTAATCTCAACGCCCTCCTTCCCAGAGTTAGAACTTACTTTAATGAAAAATGTGTTCAGGCAAAATCTAAAAATAAATAACAAAAAAAATAGCTATTTGGCCGGCAAAGCAATAAGGAAAAATATTTTTAGTAGTCTCCATCCCTATGGAAACTCCATCGAAGAATTAGATGTTGATAATCTAACTCGTGAGGATCTTGTTCTATTTTTTAATACCCATTTTTCCCTTCATCAAATATACATCACGGGCTCATTACCAGGATCAGCGAGGCAGGCAATACTTCATGATCTTGGCCATCTCAAAGCTGGATATCCCGCTATGGATAAAATTGAATTCCCAACCAATAGAAAGAGTTTTTCACAGATAATTGAAATGCCTGACAGTGTTCAATCCTCTTTGCGTTTAGGAAAGAGAACCATTAACAGAGCCCATGCTGATTATCCAACATTTGTTTTATTAAATCATATCCTTGGCGGATATTTTGGGTCACGGTTAATGAAAAATATTCGTGAAGAAAAAGGATTAACCTATGGGATACATTCTTCCATAAACGCATTGAAAAATGATGCGCTATTTATAATTAGTACTGATGTAAATAAAGAAAATCAGAAGTTAGCTATATCGGAAATAAAAGCTGAGATAATTAAACTACAAGAAAATCTTGTCGGATTAAATGAACTTGAAATTACTAAGAATCATTTATTAGGAAGTATTCAGTTAGAAACTGCCAACCCCTTTTCGATTGCCGAAAAAATTAAAACAATTAGATTAAACCAACTCAAGCCAGATTTTTATAGCACCTTGTACAATAATATTATGTCCTCAAATTCTGAGATGATACAACATGTTGCCAAATCATACCTCGATGTAGAGTCACTCTTCGAGGCTAGTGTTGGATAGCCTATCTAAGTGTCCCTGCTAATCCCACTTTTTGTTTCGACTCCAAAAAAAAAGACCCGATCAGTTTATGAAGGGGTCTAAGGATAATAAAAAATAGGCAACGACTTACTCTCCCGGGTTTTACCCTAGTACCATCAGCGCGGGTGGACTTAACTTCTCTGTTCGGAATGGGAAGAGG
>JAEUUA010000021.1 GCA_016787755.1 Cyclobacteriaceae bacterium
AACCCCATAATCACGTGGTCTAATCCCGCTTCAATTACTTATGGAACTGCACTGAGTGCTACGCAGTTGAATGCCACGGCCTCTGTAGCGGGAAGCTTTGCATACACACCCGCTTCAGGCACGATATTGAATGCGGGAGCAGGGCAGGTGCTTTCTGTAAACTTTACACCAACCGACATTACTAATTACAACAGTGTTAATGGAACTACCGTCACCATCACCGTATTAAAAGCTAACCCCATAATCACATGGGCCAATCCCGCTTCAATTACTTATGGAACTGCACTGAGTGCTACGCAGTTGAATGCCACGGCCTCTGTAGCGGGAAGCTTTAACTACACCCCCGCTTTAGGTACTATATTGAATGTGGGTACCGGTCAAACTCTATTTGTTAATTTCACACCCTCCGATGGCGCTAACTATAATGTGATTAATGGTACAACCGTTCTTATTACTGTAAATAAAGCAGTACTTACTGTAACGGCTGCAAATCAAACCAGAATATATGGAACTGCTAACCCGCCCTTGACAATTAGTTATTCTGGTTTTGTAAACTCTGAGAGTTCTACGGTTATTGATGTTGCTCCCTCAATTTCCACTACTGCCACTGGTGCATCACCGGTTGGTAATTATCCCATCACAGTTTCTGGCGGCTTAGATAATAATTATGATTTTGTTTATTTGCAAGGAACGCTAGCCATTACCAAGGCAACTCTAACAGCTACAGCCGATAATACCAGTCGTGTCTATGGTATTGCTAATCCTGTATTTACTATTACTTACACCGGGTTTTTAAATGGCGAAAATTCAACGATTTTGGGTACGGCTCCCACTGCTTCCACCGGTGCAGGAATTGGGAGCCCAGTTGGAACCTATGCGATAATGGTTTCTGGTGGAGTGGATAATAATTATACATTTAACTACGTAAACGGTACCCTTACCATTACGAAAGCAACTCCAATAGTTAGCTGGACACCCCCGGCCTCAATTACCTATGGAACTCCATTGAGTGCCACGCAACTGAATGCCACGGCTAGTGTAGCCGGTAATTTTGCATACACACCACCCTCGGGAACAATACTAAATGTAGGAACAAGCCAGGTGTTGTCTGTAAACTTTACACCATCAGATGGTACCAATTATAATGTTGTCAATGGTACCACCGTTTTAATCAGTGTAACTAAAGCCATGTTAACAGTAACGGCTAACAATCAAAGCCGAACCTATGGTGCAGCTAACCCCGCACTCACGATAAGTTATTCTGGTTTTGTAAATAGTGAGAATACATCGGTATTAAATACTGCGCCTGCTGCGGCTACTGCTGCGATAGGTACCACTCCGGTAGGCACCTATCCTATAACCGTTTCAGGGGGTGTTGCAACCAATTATGATTTTACCTATGTATCGGGAACTCTGACGGTAACGAAAGCCAGCGTTACCGCGATCGCATTAGATGCCAATCGGATTTATGGTGCAGCTAATCCTTCCTTCACAATTACCTATACGGGCTTGTTGAATGGCGAGAACTCTTCGGTAATCGATACCCCTCCCACAGCAAGCACGGTGGCCACAGCACTAAGCAATGCAGGTACCTATCCGATCACTGTGTCAGGAGGTATTGATAATAACTATACGCTTTTATATACGTCAGGCACTTTGACGATAACAAAAGCAACTGTGACAGCGACAGCTCAAGATGCGAGTAGGATATATAATGCAGCTAATCCAACTTTTGTTATTACCTATTCGGGCTTTGTAAACGGAGAGACCTCGGCCGTCATTGATGCACCGGCAACAGCAACTACTACAGCTACCCTAACCAGCAGTGTAGGTACATATCCTATCATACCATCGGGGGCATCGGACAATAACTACACGTTTACATATGTAAATGGCACCCTTACTATAACAAAAGCAACCCCGGTTGTTAGTTGGTCAAATCCCGCTTCTATTACTTATGGCACAGCACTAAGCGCCACACAACTCAATGCCACAGCCACTGTAGCCGGAACGTTTGCATATACGCCTGCGGCCGGAACGATATTGAATGCAGGGGTTGGACAAGTACTTTCTGTAAACTTTACACCTACTGACATTGCCAATTATAATCCAGTTAATGGAACTACGGTTACGCTCACAGTGGTAAAGGCTAACCCGATAATCACATGGCCTACTCCAGCTTCAATTACTTACGGGACAGCCCTGGGTGCTTCACAACTGAATGCTTCTTCAAGTGTGTCAGGAACGTTTGTTTATACTCCCTCCTCGGGAACAATTTTAAATGCGGGGGCAGCACAAACACTCTCTGTTAATTTCACTCCCACCGATTTTGCTAACTACAATGTAATCAATGGAACTACGGTTCTAATAACAGTAAATAAGGCAACACCCACTGTAACCTGGTTAAATCCCTTGCCGATCATATACGGTACAGCACTTAGTTCAACTCAGTTAAATGCCACAGCTAATATACCCGGTTCATTTGTTTATGCTCCCGGGCTTGGCACCATCTTAAATGCAGGATCGAATCAATCCTTGTCTGTTAACTTTACTCCAACGGATGCGGCAAATTATAATTCCGTAAATGGAACCACCGTACTTATTACGGTGAATAAGGCTACGCCTACAGTTAGTTGGACTACGCCAGCTGATATAACGTACGGCACGGCTTTGGGGGCCTCTCACTTGAATGCAACTGCTAGTGTCCCCGGAACGTTTGTTTATACACCCCCTGCTGGAACCATTTTGAACTCCGGTGTCGGGCAGGTTTTATCCGTAAATTTCACACCTACTAATAGTGCAAACTATAATTCAGTGAACGGAACAACTGTTTTGATCACAGTAAATAAAGGAACCCCTGTAATTACCTGGCCGAATCCTGCTTCGATAATATATGGCACAGCGCTTAGCGCAACCCAATTAAATGCAACATCGAGTGTGGCGGGAACTTTCACTTACACACCAACTCTTGGAACATTATTAAATGCCGGAGTGAATCAAACTTTATCGGTTGACTTTACACCTACTGATGCGAGTAATTATAATGCAGTCAATGGAGTTCAGCGATTGATTACCGTAAACAAGGCTACTCCCGTAATCACCTGGGCCAATCCAACCCCTATTATCTATGGAACTCAATTAAGCGCCACCCAATTGAATGCGACATCTAACGTGCCTGGCGTTTTTGTTTATACTCCGCCAAGCGGAACAATATTGAATGTTGGGTCTAATCAAACTTTGTCTTTGAATTTTACTCCCACGGATGCCGCTAACTACAACTCAATTGTGGGGCGAACAGTGTTAATAACAGTAAATAAGGCTACCCCTATTGTTTCCTGGAGTACCCCCCTTCCGCTAAAAGTGAATGAACCTTTAACTGGAATTCATCTGAATGCAACGGCTAACGTTCCGGGCACATTTACGTATTCCCCACCAAGCGGAACAACCTTTGCCACTGCAGGCACGTATCCTCTATCGGTATCATTTACACCAACGGATGGTGCAAACTTTAATTCTGTACCCAATACTCAAGTACAAATAGCCGTCAACAGCAAGGATAACCCAGTGATAACCTGGACTAACCCCGCAACTATTGTTTATGGAACGGTCTTAAGTGGCGCGCAACTAAACGCCACTTCGAATGTACCGGGTACCTTTGTTTACACACCTGCTGCCGGGACGCTACTGAATTCAGGTGCCAATCAAACCTTATCCGTAAATTTTATTCCCTCTGATGGAGTGAATTATAACTCTGTAAACAGAAGTGTTCAAATTACAGTTACTAAAGCTGTGTTATCAGCAACAGCCAGCAGTACGAGCCGAATTTATGGTGCAGCCAATCCTTCTTTTGTGATTACGTATTCCGGATTTGTGAATGGTGAAAATGCGAGTGTTATTGACACAGCACCTACAGCGACATGTTCTGCCATAGCAGGCGATAATGCAGGAGGGGTGTTTCCAATTATTCCGGCAGGGGGCGTGGATAATAATTATTCCTTCTCTTATGTAAATGGATCGTTAACAATTAATAAAGCTCCATTAACAGCCCGTGCAGACGATAAATCAAGATCTTATGGATTATCGAACCCGATCTTTTCCATTAGCTACACAGGATTTGTAAATGGAGATACACAAAGTGAGATAACAGTACCTACCGCAAGTACCATCGCAACGCCAGCCAGCAATGTAGGCAGCTATCCCATAACATTAAGTGGAGGATCTTCTATAAACTATACTATAACGCTTCAGAGTGGAACGCTTACTGTAAATATCTCACCCTTAATTGCAAAAGCATCTGATCTATCAAAAATCTATGGCCAGGTAAATCCAACATTAACAATAGTTTACACTGGTTTTTTAAATGGAGATAATGTCACTTCAATAACTCCACCAACCATTAGTACAACGGCTGGCACAGCGAGTGATGTGGGATCCTATCCAATTAATCTTAGTGGCGGCTCAGCGGTAAACTATGGGTTAATCCTGCAACCAGGAACGCTGACTGTAAGTAAAGCCCAATTGAATGTCTCGGCTAATAACCAAACTCGCTTGTATGGTTCTGCTAATCCTTCATTAACCTTAAGTTATTCAGGGTTTGTAAATGGAGAAAACCAAACTGTAATAGACAGTGCTCCCATCATTTCCACTCCGGCCACATTAGTAAGCCCGGTAGGATCATATCCTATTAACATTTCTGGAGGGTCTGATAATAATTATAATTTAAACTATACGAACGGGACACTTACTATAACCAAAGTAACCCTTACAGCCTCAGTTGCAAACGCATCAAAAATTTATGGCTCACCAAACCCAGTATTTTCTATTAATTATGCTGGCTTTGTTAACGGTGAGAATTCTTCGGTAATTGATTTACCCCCGGTTTCAACTAGCACTGCTACTGTTTCAAGTAATGTTGGATCTTATCCGATAACTGCTAGCGGAGGCATAGATAACAATTATTCTTTTGCCTATGTGGCTGGAACGTTAACAATAACAAAGGCACCCTTGGTGGCCACTGCTTTGGATGCAAGCCGGCCTTATGGTGTACCTAACCCGACATTTGTGATTGGATATGCTGGTTTTGTTAATGGAGAAACAGTTTCAGTACTAAGTACGCAACCCACCGCATCAACTACTGCCATCATAACCAGTCCTATTGGCAACTATCCAATTATTGTATCAGGAGGTGCCGACAATAATTATTCATTCACTTACGTGAATGGAGTTTTATCCGTTGGTAAATCAAACCCCGTAATAACGTGGAATAACCCAGCAGCAATAACTTTTGGAACTGCATTAAGTGCAGTCCAATTGAATGCAACAGCTAGTGTGGCGGGCACATTTACCTATACTCCGGCAGCGGGAACTTTATTAAATGCTGGAGCAAATCAAGTGTTATCTGTTAACTTCGTGCCAACCGATGGAGCGAATTACAATCCTATCAATGGTACATCAGTTCTGATTACGGTAAATAAGGCAACTCCTGTTGTTTCCTGGTCATCACCGGCTTCCATAGTTTATGGTACCAGTTTATCAGCAACACAATTAAATGCCACAGCTAGTGTGCCAGGAACTTTCAATTACACTCCTCCCGGTGGCACTATTTTGGATGCAGGACCGAATCAAATCTTGTCTGTAAGTTTTACTCCTACCAATTCCAGTAACTATAATACGGTAAATGGCACAACCGTTCAAATTACAGTTATTAAGGCAACGCCAGAAATCACCTGGTCAACACCTGCTCCAATCACATTTGGAACTGCATTGGGTAGTACTCAACTCAATGCATCAGCAAATGTTCCAGGCTCATTTACCTATACACCTGCCTTAGGAACTGTTTTGAATGCCGGAGTCAATCAAACCTTGTCAGTTAACTTTACTCCTTCCAATACTTCCAATTACAATGTAGTTAACAACACGACAACTCAAATTACGGTTAATAAAGCTACTCCAGTCATTACCTGGGCTCCCCCAGCAGCCATTACATATGGAACAGCGCTAAGTGCCACACAGCTAAATGCAACAGCCAATACAACGGGTACGTTTACTTATTCACCAGCCAGTGGAACCCTATTGAATGCAGGCACCAATCAAGTACTATCGGTGAATTTCACTCCAACCAATCTTACAAATTTTAATTTAGTTACAGGAGTTACCACATTGATAAATGTGATTAAGGCAACCCCCTTAATAACGTGGGCAAATCCTGCAGATATTTCCTATGGAGTAGTACTTAGTTCATCGCAGCTGAATGCAACTGCGAACGTGCCAGGTACATTCACTTACACTCCAGCACTTGGAACTCTGCTTAATGCGGGAACAAACCAAACCTTATCGGTTAATTTTACCCCCACTAATACGGCAAACTATAACACTGTAAGTGGAGTCACGGCACAGTTAACGGTAAAAAAGGTAAATCTCACTGCAAAGGCTGAAAATAAAACCCGAATTTATGGATTGGCTAATCCTCCCTTAACAATTTCATATGCAGGATTTGTTAATGGAGAAATAGAGAATGTGCTTGATACCAAACCAACAATCAGTACGGTTGCCAATGCATCAACCCCGGTGGGGGATTATGCCATTGTGATTGCAGGAGGAAATGATAATAATTATAATTTTACTTATACCCCGGGAGTCTTTTCCATAACAAAGGCGACTTTAACCGCAACTGCTGATAATAAATCAAGATTATTAGCAACACCCAATCCATCATTGACGATAAGTTATAACGGATTTGCCAATGGGGATGGAGTGTCCGATATTGACATCCTGCCCATCGCTACTACCACAGCAACAATATCTTCCCCTGTGGGTGGTTATCCTATTACGGTTGCAGGAGGGAATGATAATAATTACACATTTAATTATGTTTCGGGCACTTTAACAATCAATCCTAATTTCCCTCCAGTGCTGAAAAACTTTGAGATAATCGCCACTGAGGACCTGCAATTTAATTTTACATACACTCACTTCAGCAACAACTTCACAAGTTTTTCTGGTAGTCCAATTACATTCATAAAAATTGTCTCATTACCGGTAAATGGAATACTATCTTGGAATGGAAGTCCGGTTGCACCAGGAACAGAAGTTTTGGTTATGAATGGATTGATTGAGAACTTTAATTATCTCTCTAATCTTGATTTTTCAGGTTCCGATTCATTTAAGTGGAATGCTTCGGATGGATCCTTTCTGTCCACAGAAAGTGCTACGGTTTCAATAAAAATACAAAAGGTGAATGATCCACCTTCCCTCAATAATATTGAAACTCAGCCCTTGCTATATAGTTTAGGTGATCCGGCCATTACCATCACCGAAAGTATTGTCATCAACGATGTGGATGATAATTCAATTTATTCTGCAAAAATTTCTATATCTGAAAATTTTGCAAAGGGAGATGTCTTGTCTGTTATTTTGGGCACTGGCTCCATTATTCTTTCTTCCTACAATCCCAATAGCGGTGAATTAGAACTCACGGGCAAGGACTCGCGGGCAAACTATGAAGCTGCACTTAAAAAAGTTGTATTTAGCAGTCCTGTTTCAGGTGAGGCTACCATTTCTGATAAGAAAATTAGTTTCCTTGTAAAGGATAGTGTTGACGTAAGTAATAGCGCATCACGTGTTGTCTCCATAACTGAAGTATTTCCTGAATTGAGCATTGTTTCAGCCTTTACACCCAATGATGATGGTGTTAATGATCTGTGGGACTTTGTCAACCTGGACTTTTATTCTTCCATTGTAATTTCAGTGTTTGATAGAAATGGGGCCTTGGTTTTTAAATGTGAGAGTAAGGATTGTGCATGGGACGGGAAATTAAATGGCAGAGTTTTGCCATCGGGGCCTTACTTCTACTCAATTTATCTTAATGGTGGAAAGAGAAAATATCAAGGAACGGTTACGATATTGAAATGAATAGCCAAGTAAAAATATTGATTGTCCTTTGCTGCGGCATCCTTTCACATTCCTTAGTTGCCCAGGAAAATGACTATACGCAATACTATGCAAATATGCCTGCCGTAAATGCCGGGTTTACAGGCATGGAAGATTATTTTGATTTGCGGATGGGAGTGCGTGAAGGCTGGAATAGTTTTGGTATCAAGGATAGTAATCTTTTTTTGAGTGCGTACGGAACCTTGAATAGTAAAAGTCGAGCGGGCAAAAGGAACAACTCTCTCAGAATTTCGAATCCTACGTTATTTAATGAAATCCAGCATGATAAAAAATTCAGACGCAGGCATGGCATTGGCGGAATGGTGACCAGTCGAACACTGGATCCTTATAAATCCATTGGTGCCAGCGTGAACTACGCTTACCATGTACCCCTTTCCGGTAAATTAAATATTTCTCTTGGAGCCAAGGTAGGATATTCAAATCAACGAATTGACTTTTCAGGCCTAACCGTGCGGGATGACGTGAATGATCAATTTTATCAAAGTTTAATTCAATCAGCCCAAGGCACACAGAACACCGTGATTGCTGACTTTGGAACAGTTTTGTATTCAAGAAAATTTTTTCTGGGGGTGTCGTCTCAGAGTCTAGTAGCAAAGAAAATGAATGGCGATCAGTTGTTCAACATGAATGATGGAGTGCGTTATCGGTTGCAAACGGGAGGTTCTTTTGGAATTAGCCCTGAGTTTGAACTTTCACCTGGCGGTATCGTAACGTATCAGGAAGGATATGATTTACGATGGTCCTTGAACGTCAGACTTCGGTATAAGGAGTTTATCTATTTAGGCTCAGCGTATGAAGCTGATTCAAAAATTTCAATGCTATTTGGAGTGGTTACCCCAAGTTTAACATTTAACTATTCTTACGATATGTACACTTCAGCGTTGAATAACTTTAATGTGAATACCCATGAGATTGTTATGGGGCTGGTCTTGTTTAATAAGTTTAAGATAAGACCAAATTTTTGGTAGGCACATGAAGATTTTAGCGTTGCTATTTTTGATATTTTTCGGGACCGGAATTCTGCTTTCACAAGAATTAACATTTAGTGTACCTATAAAACTTGGATCAACTGTAAATTCTGAGGCCGAAGAATTAGGCCCATTAATGTCTGGGGATGGTAAAACCCTCTATTTCTCACGAGCGTTTTATGATCGAAATACAGGTGGCAAATATGCGGGAACAGATATTTGGGTTTCAAAAAAGAATGAGCAAGGCCAATGGTTGCCTGCCGTAAACATGAATAATAAATGGAATAATAAACTATCAAATTCAGTAATTGGAATAAATCAGGATCATTCAATTGTTTATTTATTAAATGCGTACTCCAATAAAAGTGGAATTTCCTTTTCTAAATTTTATAGCGGTGAGTGGAGATCACCTGAATTCATTCCCATCCCAGATATCAATCGGAGTGATTTTGTAGGATTTTATGCTAACCCAAAGTTTGATGTTATTCTGATTTCCATGAAGGGAAAAGATAGTTTTGGAGAAGAAGATTTATATGTCAGTTTGAAGGATTCTTTTGGAAATTGGACAGAACCGAAAAATTTAGGAGCAACAATCAACACGAAAGGATTTGAGATTTCACCTTTTTTAACGGAGGACAAAAAGCGACTTTTCTTTGCAAGCAATGGCCATCCAGGGTTTGGCGATGCAGATATTTTCTATTGCGATCGACTATTTGATTCGTGGGAGACTTGGAGTGTACCCAAGAATTTAGGGGATAAGATTAATTCAAAATTCTTTGATGCCTATTTTTCTTTGTACGACAGTATTGGATATTTTTCAAGCAGCAGAATAAATAATCAGTCTGAAATTTATAAAACAGATGTTAATAAGAATAGGAATACAATAAGTTTCGATAGGCAATATTTAACACCGAAGGAAGTTGGAGAACTTATTGGTAATTCAGTATCGAGAAAAATAATATTTGAAGGAGGTTCTTCAGTATTAAATTCTGGGCAAAAGGAATTATTATATTACATAGCTAATAAACTTTTGACTAAGACCGAAATAAAATTTCAATTAACTGGCTTAGGAGAAGAAAGCATTTTAATGAGGGATCGATTGAATTCAATAATTGAACAATTAACTTCTGTAGGTATTGACAGTTATCGGGTGCGATTAGTTGCTCAAGCTCTAGATGGAAAGGTTGAACCGAACACTATCGAAATTAGTTTCTTCCGATGAACCTATTTTCTAAATGGTTTGTAAAATTTTCTATGTGCAAGGTTGAGCATTTCTAGGTCTCCTACTGAATCTCCGAATGCCACTATTTCGTCAAACAGTGAAAGATCAAATTCTGATTTAATACGATTTTTTTTTTCGGCTCCGAAACAATTTAACCCAGCTATTTTTCCGGTTATTCTTCCGTCAATCACTTCAAGTTTAGTTCCAATACAATGAAATCCATTTAAATCGCACCATGGCTTTACCCAGTTTTCAGGTGAGGCAGTCACTATTGTAATTTGATCACCCAACGCCTTATGCTTTGATAATTCGATCTGAGCTTTGGGTCTGATGATTGTTTCAATTACGCTAGAAAAGTTGCCACCTCGTTTATTGAATAGTTCGATGTCTACATTCTTAAAAAAAAATGTCAGAAAGAATTCCTTAGCTTTTTGATTAGGAATGATTTTAAATATATGAAGTATCAAAATTGGGGATAGAATCATTATCCCTAAAGCAAATTTGAAAGCGCCATGATAGTATTTTGTAAAGGTAAACAGAGTATCCTCTTTGGTAAGAGTGCCATCAAAATCAAAGAGTAACAAGGTTTTCACATTAGAAATAGATAAGAAAATAGAAGGTGATAATCCAGCCGAGGATTGTTATTAAAATGAATTTATCTTTTAATAAAATCTCGGTAGGTGACCCGCTTTTCTTTTCAACGAAAGTGATTTGCAGATATCTCATAATACCGGCCATTACAAAAATTGTTGTGGTATATAAGTATTGATTATTAAATCGATCAGTTACTTCGGGCGAAACGGTATACATGATATAAGCTACAAGAATAATGGCGGAAAGCAACGTCATACATGAATTGGTAAATTCAAGATTATATGATTTTGAAACTTTTCGTAAATCCACTCCGATTTTATCTTGTAGTACAAGGTCATCTCGCCTTTTGGCAATTATAATAAAAAGTGCAAGAAGGAGAATCATTATAGATAACCACTGTGAAACGGGTACGTTTGATAGAATACCACCACTGTGTACACGAATCAAAAAACCAGAGGCTACAATAAATAAGTCAAGAATTGGAACATTCTTAAGGCCAAACGAATAACCCATATTAAGGATAAGGTAGAAGAGTACCAGGAAGAAGAAAATACGATCTATGTAAAAGGCAAAAGTTAAACCCGTGATGGCAAGAAAAGCAAAAACAAAAATGGCAGTTTGAAGAGATACTTTGCCGGATGCTATGGGGCGGTTCTTTTTTAAAGGATGTATTAGGTCATGATGTCTGTCTCGATAATCATTTATGATATATACGGAAGATGCAATGAAACTAAAACACACAACCCCTAAAAGGAGCACTTTCGCGTTCTCAAAATCAAATAACGTTCCCGCAAAAAATGCTGGTATCAATAGGAATAAATTTTTGACCCATTGCTTAACTCTTAATAGATCAAAAATAGGTTTCATTTAGCGTTGATCTTTACCAGATATTTTCAAGATCTTCTTTTTTGTACAAATGATCTCTTGTAAGATATAATGAAGGTTCATTTATAGCCTTAAGTTTTAGCGGATCTTTTGTGAAGAGACGCGATAGCCATGCAATAGGAAGAAGGAAAATAAAATAAATGATGGAAAGTAAAATCCTTGAATTGATCCAGCCAAGCGCTATCGCTAATTTAAGCCAGGCCCATTCTATCCATTTTGCTACAAAGGGAAAGAAGATACAGAGTACAGCAATTCCGGCTGAAATTTTTGTTAAAATAGGAATCTTAAAAATCCATGCTATTACTAAAAATCCAGTAACAATTACAAGAATTGTTTTATAACGGTCTTGATCTTTCACAATTTGGGTTATTTAAAATAAAGTATAAATGAATGGAGCAACGGCAGATCCGCCACCTATAACAATGAGCACTCCAATAAATATCAGAAGTAGAATAATGGGTGTTAACCACCATTTTTTTCTCTCCTTCATAAATTTTAATAAATCCTTAATAAATTCCATACTATCTATTTAATGATGGGTTTGTATTTTAAAACAAAGCAATTAGTCCAAGGTAAATTCTCCTTTCCAATTATCTTTCTCTAACCATTCGGGCTGAAGTTTTTTATCAAAAACATAATTGCCAACAACCAGAAAATCCATTTCTGTCCGCATAAAGCAGCGATAGGCATCCTCTGGGGTGCATATAATTGGCTCTCCCCGAACGTTAAAACTAGTATTAACCACTACCCCGTACCCTGTTAATTTTTTGAATTCCGTTATTAAGTCATAGTACCTGGGATTCGTTTCTTTATGCACGGTTTGAATCCGGGCAGAAAAATCGATGTGCGTTATTGCGGGCATATCAGATCTTAAATGATATAACTTTTCTCGCAAGGGTAAAGAATTGAAATCAGCGGGTAAAGTTTTTGTGCGTTCTTTTTTCACAGGTTGAACTAACAACATGTACGGGGATGTTGAGTCATGCTCAAAGTATTCTGAACAATCTTCCGCTAAAACAGATGGAGCAAATGGACGAAAAGATTCCCGATATTTTATTTTTACATTCAACTTTCGCTGCATCTCCTCATTTCTTGGATCACCTAAAATCGAGCGCCCCCCAAGTGCACGTGGCCCAAATTCCATACGACCCTGCATCCAACCAATAACATTACCTTCTGATAATTTTAGGGCAGTATGCTTACAAAGTTCGGTGAAATTTTCGAATCGGGTAAAGACAGCGTTGTACTTTCTAAGGGTTAGTTCAACATCCAAATCTGAATACTCTGGCCCTAAATAGGATCCCTTCATTCCATCCAGTCCAGTTGGAAGTATCCGTTCCTTTCCAAAATGGATGAAGTATGCAGCCTGAGCTGCCCCCAGGGCACCGCCTGCATCTCCCGCAGCAGGTTGAATAAAGATATCCTTAAAAATTTTTGTGTTTAAGACTTTACCATTCGCCACACAATTTAGCGCTACACCACCTGCCATGCATAAGTAGTCTGTATTGGTGAGTCTTTTGGCTTCTTGTGCCATCAGGATAACCACTTCTTCAGTTATTTCCTGTATTGCTAATCCTAAGTTGCAATGATGCTGCTCCAGTTCTGCCTCTGGTTTTCGATATGGAAATCCAAAAAGTTTTTCCCATTTATCTTCATGAACCATGCGAAGTCCTGCAGCATAATTAAAGTATTCCTGATTTAGCCAAATAGAGCCATCTGGTTTTATTTGGATAAGATTATTTTTAATAATCTCAACATATTTTTTTATGTCAGGGCTATCAGGAACTCCATATGGGGCAAGACCCATTAACTTATACTCACCTGAATTAACTTTAAAGCCTAAAAAATAAGTAAAGGCTGAATACAACAATCCTAAAGAATGGGGGAATCGTAGCTCCTTAAGAATAGTTATATCTTTTCCCTTCCCATGACAAATGGAAGCTGTTGCCCATTCACCAACGCCATCGATAGTCAAGATCGCGGCTTCTTGATAAGGAGACGAGTAAAATGCACTGGCAGCATGAGAAAGGTGGTGCTCCGGAAATAGAAGCTTCACTTTCTTTTTGTCATAACTTTCAATTTTAGTTAATTCTTCATGAATTAATCTCTTAAGAAACATTTTCTCTTTTAACCAAACTGGAATAGCGGTTATAAACGAGGATAACCCTTTCGGGACAAAAGCATAATATGTTTCCAGCAAGCGTTCGAACTTTAATAAGGGTTTGTCATAGAATGCGATGGCATCTAATTGATCGATTTTAACTCCTCCATATTGCAGACAAAATTTTACCGCATTGGTTGGAAATCCAGGGTCATGTTTTTTTCGTGTAAAACGTTCCTCTTGAGCAGCTGCTACAATAACACCATCTTCAATGATTACAGCGGCTGAGTCGTGATAGAATGCAGAAATACCAAGAATTTTCATTGAAATAGTTTAAAGAAACTTTGATAGGATTTGGGCAAGTTTTTGATGACCCTTTGAGTTAAGGTGGTCATCTAAAATATAATAGTCGTTTTCAGAAAATGCATGTTCGAGTTTAACTAGGGTAGCTCGTTCTATATATTCAGGATACGTCCCTGAGGTAATCTCTTTTTCTAAAGCATTGACAAAATCATTTTTATTCATATTGCGACTACCAACCTCAAAGATGACTATTTTTTTTAATTCTAACGAGCTAAAACTCTTCAAAACCTGGAGAAAAATCGTAGCTTCTTTTTGATAGTTACGTGTTTCTAGCTTTTCAGAAACGATCAGGTCCTTTAATAAGAATCTACCAATTCTACTGACAAGTTTTCCAGGGTAATATTTTTTCCCTTTGATATACGCTTTGCAGAGGCTGTCATACCGCTCATGAGTTGAAACAGGCAAATGGTTACCCTTTGCAATAAATTCTAAATTTTCAGGAGCATCATTTGAGTGATATTGAATAACGATTGTTTGAGTGGAGTCAATTGCAATCGATTTCAGTAAAAGTAATTCTCTAACTGTTCCGTAAGATGAAATGCCGGCATTTAAGGTTTTTTTTCCAGCTTGTCCTATAACTTGGGGAAAAGCCTGGCTTTGATTGACTCCCCAACCCATCGTAAAGGAATCTCCTAGAAAGACAATGCTAGGATTGATCATCGCATCCTCCGTATCTCTCATTCCACCTTGATTAACCTCTACGCGCGTTGTGAATTCAACGTTCGAAAAAGTACATACGCCTGGTTTCAATAGGTAAAATAACTCTGGATTGTATTGGGCACATGCTGATTCAACCTGAATGGTATTTCGGGCTAGTTGGCTATAATACTGTGCAAATGCATTCTTAGCAAAAGATGGAATTTTTAATGGATTTCTATATGCAACCCCAAGTAATATTTCAATGAGTGCCAAGAAAATTAAAACAACTATAAGATTATAGAAAATGAAAATGATAGTATTTTTATGCTTATTGTTACTGCTCATTATAGACTAAAGGGTAAAGAGCCTAAAGATAAGAACTGTAAGTAATTTTTTTATGAATAAGGCAGATAATAATGACGTGATAATATTGGTTACGGGTTCCCGATGGGATCAAGATTACTCTTCCGCTTCTATATCACTGGCTAAAGAGCTTTCAAAGACAAACCTTGTTTTTTTTATAGACAACCCCTTTACACTTAAAGACGTTTTTGTTGGATGGAAAACCAGACAAATTAAAAGAAGAATGTCAGCCTTGTTGGTTGGTCGAGGTATCTATACTCAGATTGAACCGGGAAACAAAAACTGGATAGCGGTTACACCAATGATAGTAATGCCAATAAATTGGTTGCCGGTTGGATCCATATATACTTTCTTTTTGAAGCTTAACAACAAAATATTTTTCAGGACAATTAGACGAGTTATTCGAGACTATTCGTTGAAGGACTTTATTTATTTTAATTCTTATAATCCTTTTTATGGATATAAACTTCCACCTGACATAAATCCTTCAATAAAAATCTATCAATCAAGAGACAACATTAAGGAATCTGAATATGTAAATAAGCATGGGCCTTCCCTAGAGCGTTTAATTGCTCAAACAGTAGATATCAGATTGGCTACTTCAACAGATCTTGTTAACCAATTATCGACAAAAAATCATCCATTTTTCTTTTTTCCAAATGCTGCTGACGTTGATCTTTTTAGCAAGGCTCAACAAATTGATGATGATCTTAAAGATTCATTGAAGTTAAGTAAGCCAGTTATCGGTTATATAGGAAATATTTGTTTGAGGATTGATTATGACCTAGTGTATAAGTTAGCTAAGCATTTTATTAATCACACGCTATTAATGGTTGGCCCAAGGAATGATGGCGACTACAATCCGTATAATTTTGATGAGTTAGAAAATGTTTTATTTACGGGGTCAAAGAAAATAGGTGAACTACCAGCCTATTTGTCTTTGATGGACTGTGCCATAATGCCATTTAAGAAGAATGCGCTTACCCGAAGCATCTACCCCCTAAAAATAAATGAATATCTGGCGGCCGGTAAACCTGTAGTGACTACTTCATTTTCCCCTGATATTGAATCCTTTGCAGAAGTAGTCCATATCAGTGATACTCATGAGGATTTTATTTCAAATGTTGAAAGAGCCCTAATTGAGAATGATCCTTCACTAAAGCAAAAACGGTTTGAAATCGCGAAAGGAAACAGTTGGTCAGTTAGGGCGAATCAATTTTGGGAGCGAATAAGGACCTTCCAATCGTCATAAAATTGTTATCTTTATTGGTTTTTTAAGGAAATGCGGGTTTAGTTATCACCCTAGTAAATTATTGTTATTTCAGTTTTAATGTGTCAACATTCTAAAGCATGGATATCATTTATATTCTCAAGGTTCTCTGGCAAAAGAAGTGGTGGTTATTGTTCATTCCAATTGTATCAGCAATTGGTGCTTATTTTTTCTCACTTACACTGGTTAACCAATATCGGGCCTCTGCACAAATTGCAACGGGATTTACGACCAATGAGGCAATTCGTGTTTCTGACGAAAGAGCATCTCCACGTGATACGGAGTTGAGTTTTAATAATATGCTCACGTCTATGAATTCTGGGATATGTAGTAACCTGGTTTCGTATCGCTTGATTTTACATGATTTGGATTCAACTGAAGATTCTTTTAGAGAAAGATCATCTGATGAGAAACTGAGACTGACACCTGAAGAGGAGGCAATTTCTATCGAAACATTTAAGAGAAAATTAAACAGATTGGAACTGCTAACTTTAGATGATGAAAATGCTTCCATTTTATTAAAAGCGTTAGATGTATATGGATATGGTTATCAGTTTGTTAAAGGAAGCTTGCGAACCTATCGGGTACCCAATACAGACTTCATTCAGGTTGAATTTATTTCCGAGAATCCTGCGCTTTCTGCCTTTGCTGTTAACGCGTTTTGTGAAGAATTTTTAAAATATTATCGCGGACAGCGTGAAGAGGGATCGAGTATTTCAGTTACTTTTTTTAAGCAATTGGTAGAGCAAAAGAAAAGAGAAATGGATGAGAAGGCTGAGACTCTGAAGACCTTTAAGGCTACAAATAGTTTTGTGAATCTTAATGAAGAGGGAAGTTCCTCAAGAATTCTTCAAATCTCTGAGTTTGAGAGGCAGCGTGATAATTATCAAAGCAATATCTATGGCTTAAACTTATCTCTGGATAGATTTAAAAAGGAATTGGAAAATATGGAGGGAGGTGGAAGTAGCCCAGGACAATCAAACGCAAAGGTTCTTCAATTAAGGGAGCAAATAAACAGATTGAATGAACGATACATTACTTCAGGATCGAGCAATTCAACCTTATTGGACTCATTGAATCTTCTTAGGAATCATCTTAAAAACGAAACCTCAAAAATTAGCTCAGGTTCAAGTCAAGGTTCAGGCCTTACCAAAAATGAATTATCCTCAAAGATAAATGATCTTCAAATTGAAATTGCGATAGAACAATCAAAATTGAACTCTATCACAACAAAATTGAGAAATCTTCAAGGAAGCATCTCGGGGTATGTTTCGAAGGAGGCAGTTGTTGCAGGTCTTGCATCTGAAGTTGAAGTTGCCTCCAAAGAGTATTTAGAGGCAGTTAACAGATATAATGAAGCTAACAATAAATTACTAGCGTCTACGGGTACAGTTCGTCAATTGTTTAAAGCAACAGCACCAGCTAGCCCGGTAAGTAACAAACGCCTTCTAATTATTGGAGGAGCCGGATTTGCCTCATTCTTTTTTTGTGTATTTGTTTTCGTCTTATTAGAATTTTTAGACAATACATTAAAAACACCCGAGCACTTTAAGAGAATAGTAAGAATTGATTTGGCTGCACAACTTATTCGAATAAATACACAATCTCTTAATTTTAATACCCTCTTTGATTCGCGTAACAACACGCCCGAACTGGAAATTTTTAAAGAGTTTGTACGAAAATTGAGATTTCAAATTGAGAGTACAAAATCCAGAATTTTCCTTGTAACCAGTTGCAAGAAAGGCGAAGGAAAAACGTTTGTCACATTTACGTTAGCTTATGTAATGAGTTTGGTTAATAAAAAGGTTTTAATAATCGACACCAATTTCAAGAATAATGCTTTAACGAAATGGCTCACCGTTAAAAAAGGGGAAGTCAAACTTTTAGAAAGGAAGCAAGATTATGAACTTAAATTATTGACAAAAGGGGATGCTAACGGTGCTTTTGGTAAAAAGCCTGATGAGAAAAGTTTAAATGATCTGGTGTCGCCAACTAATTTTACTAATATTTTCTTAATTGGAAATAGTGGAGGGTCTGAGTCTCCGGATGAAATCCTAACAGGTCGGGATTTTAATCAGCTTATTGATTTATTTTCTACCGAGTATGATTATATTTTTTTAGAAGGAGCATCGCTAAACGATTATTCTGACTCAAAAGAACTTATAAAATACGTGGAAAAGGTAGTGCCAATTTTCGGTGCCGATACCTCGATTGGTCAATTAGACAGTGAATCAATTGCGTTTCTTAAATCATTAAAGGGTAAGTTAGCAGGGGCAATCTTAAACAAGGTAGAACTAAAAAATTTAAAATGAGATTTCACATAGTTCTTGATTCTTTTTGAATATTTCGTTGGGCATAATGTTTTTTTACTAGTTGTTTGGCTATCCTCTTAGCGGTGGCAGGTGCCAGATTAGCAATGAGATCATGCGTTTCGGCATACCTCAGAATTCGATTGATCTTTGCTGGTGTAGCGTGGCTTAAGAATACTTTTTTGTAGAGGGAAATGTCAATTTGCTTTATTTCAATATTTTCTTTAATAAGATTAAATACTTCCTCACTATTCTCTATGTGTTTATTCTCAACCTTGTAGTACACATCCATAACCTGATCCGGGTTTACTGAGTCAATTATTTCTAGAATCAGGTCGAGACTGAGATCCAATGAATCAGTTACTTTAAATAGCTGGCCGGCATACTTATTCATTGGCTTATGAATCCTTTCCAATTGAATTTTGTATTTTTCGGGGATATAGGAAGGAGGCTCATCTTGCATAATTAATTCAGCCAAATAATAGGGCAAAAATAATTTATAGATAAGGATGGCTGTTACTGCTAATGTTGTTACAGCCATAAGCCCCAATCGCAATTTTTTACTCATAGTTTCTAGCATTCGAATGATTCAATTTAAATCAAATAAATGGATTAAGCCCGGTTTGTATACAACTTTTGATAAGTTTTCGGTTGTTCTCCTTGGTTTTGTAAATTTTTTCATCTTGGCCAGAGTGTTAACTAAAAATGAATTTGGAGTCTGGATTTTGTTTACCAGCATTGTCTCCATACTTGAGACTTTACGTGAAGGATTTATTAAACAACCATTTATTGCTTTTTTGGGATCTGCAAACGGTGACGATCGAAACAATATTGGATCTGCCGCTTTTTTATTAAATACACTTTACTCGGTGGTTATTTCTTTGGGAATACTAGCCGTAGCATATCCTTTGGAGAATTTCTGGGCTGCATCGCAATTGGGACTTATTCTAAAAATTTATGCGATATCGAATCTTGTTTTTATTCCTTTTTCTCACTTTGAATATTTACAGCAATCGAAACTTGATTTTAAGGGAATCTTCTTAAGTCATTTTGTACGCTCTCTAACTCTTACCATATTCGTTGTTGGCTCTTACCTTTTTAATAAAGAAATAAGCCTTCTATCATTAGCCTGGGTTAGTCTTGTAGGCAATATTATCGGTGCCACTATTAGTATGATCTGGGGATGGCAGTGGAAACATGTGTTTAAGAAAATGCCGATGAGGAATATTATGGACATGGTAAAGTTTGGGAGGTTCTCATTTGGTACTAATTTAGCCTCCTTGTCAATTAGGAATATGGATAGTTGGATGTTAGGTAAAATGCTATCGACAGAATCTGTGGCGCTATATAATCCAGCGATCCGTATCTCAAACCTTGTGGAGATACCTACACTCACGGTTGCTAATCTTGTTTTTCCCAAAATGGCTCAAGGCTTTGGAGGTTCAGATCATTCGTATGCAAGTGAATTGTATGAACGTTCCGTAGGGCTTTTGTTGGCCATTATGATCCCAGTATCGATCAGTATGTTCCTCTTTTCTGACTGGATTGTGTGGATAGTAGCTGGAAAGAATTATGCAGAGTCAGGTTATCTCTTGCAAATAACAGCTTTTTATACCCTGTTTATTCCTTTTGGAAGACAGTTTGGAGTGTTATTAGATGCCGTGAGAAAGCCTGAGATAAATTTTTATTTCATCCTTGGTACTGCTATTTTGAATATCGTAATCACGTATTACTTCATTATGCAATGGGGAATTGCCGGAGCAGCTTACGGTACACTGATAACTTATTTTATGAGGTTTGTAGTGCAACAAATTGTATTGAATAAATTACTTGGAATTTCAACGCTGCGCGTATTTAATTGCTCTATAGATTTCTATGGTAAAGGGTTTGCGCTGTTAAAATCAATGACTAAATAATGATTGAAGAGGAAGACAATCCGGATTACTCAAAAATTTCGGTTAAGCATCTCGTTAAATGGGGTGTTATTATATTTACTTTGATGGCCTACTTATATATTTTTATGAAGGTTGTGTTTTTAAATTAGCAGTGAATAAGCCTAAAACTAATATTGCCGTATTATTAAAAGATAGTTGGGTTTTACCGTGTCTTCTCCTTGTTGCGTGCGTTGGAATTGCATTTCTGGTAGCAAAAATTAACATCATAATCAGTCCGTTAATCATTCTATTTACAATTGGTTCGGCTGTTGTGTCGCTTGTGTTTTATGATTTTAGGTGGGGTTTTTATGGCGGACTAATCCTCACCTCAATAATGTTTTATTTTGAGCGAGTGGTTCCTTTCAGTGTTCCTTATGGCGTATTTTGTGATCTTTTATTTTTGGTTGCCTTCGTAGCGATGGTGCTTGATAAGAAGCAAAGAACATGGATCGAATATAGTACGCACCCCATTACAGTGGGTTACTTTCTTTTGTTTGTATATCAAATTTTTCAGGTTTTTAACCCCAACTCAGTTTCTTTGTTGGGTTGGTTGGCATCGTTACGATCCTTAATCTTTCCCTTAATTTTGCTTACTGCTTTTGGGATAGTTGCCAGTACAAAGGGAATTAAAATGTTAATAAGCGTTTGGCTTGCCATCGCCACCTTGGCAGCATCCTATGCCATCTATCAAGAAATATTTGGGCTTACGGGTTTTGAGATGAGGTGGGTTTCATCAGATCCAATCCGGTATGGCCTTTACTTTATCATAGGTCATATGAGAAAATTTTCATTTCTATCTGATCCATCAGCCTTTGGAGTATTTATGGCCTATTCAGCTTTAGCGTCTTTCAGTCTCATGTTTGCACCCTTATCAACGAGTAAGCGGTTGTTGCTGGGTATCAGTTTTATTCTCATGTTCATGTCAATGCTTTACTCGGGTACCCGCACTGCTTATGCAATGGTTTTTATCGGCATTGTTTTCTTTATTCTAATATCGATACGAAAGAAGGCAACTTTTGTAGCCACATTTTTACTAGTATTTGCTTTTGTTTTGATCATGTTTGGGCCCTTCTATAACCGATATGTAAATCGATTGAGGTCAGCATTTCGTCCATCAGAGGATGCTTCGATGGAGGTTCGGGATGTTAAGCGCATTCGTTGGCAACCCTATATTTGGGATCACCCAATAGGCGGTGGCTTAAATACGACAGGATCTCCGGGTTTGAAATTTTCAGCAGGCCATGAACTGGCAGGAGGCTGGGATCCGGATAGTGGCTATTTAAAAATAGCGCTTGAGCAAGGTTGGATTGGGTTAGCACTCGTTATGATATTCTTTCTTATGGTAATGATAAAAGGAATCGATAATTATTTTAATTTGCGAGATCCAATGATGCAGTCCATAAACCTTAGCTTTCTTATCCCATTTTTTGCTGTATCCATTGCAAATTTTACTCAAAATGCCATCTTATATAAGCCCTTATTTTTGTTTGTAATCATAACGTATGCGGTACTTATTCACATTCAAAGTTTAGAAAAAAATAAAATCAAAATATGAAACAATTAATTATTGCAATAGGATTTGTAATGATCTCCAATGCTATTTTTTGTCAAGCTATTGACTACAACAAAATCATCTTACCAGACAATGCGGGTAATATTGAATTTGAAGAAAAATTAGTTCAGCTCGCATGGAAAAATCACCCGGCAAACAAACAACTATATAATCAATTATCAGCTTCGCAATATGAGACAAAAATTGCTTCGGCCGAATGGTTAAATACAATTCGACTATCGGGTAACCTAAATGAGTTTAACATTCCAGGAGCAAGTGATGCGAATGGAAGATCTCAATTTTTCCCCCGATATAACATAGGAGCGTTGATTCCACTTGGCATATTTAAATCAACTCCAAACCAGGTGAAACACAATCGCGAATTAGAACAAGTGGCAATGCACAATATTAACAGCCAAAAATTAGCAGTTCGGGCCAATGTACTAAAGACATATAATGAATTTTTAATGTACAAAGAGATTTTTACACTAAGATCTCAAGAGTTGGAGCAGGCAACAGCAAGTTTTGTATTGCTGGAACAACGGTTCAAAGCAGGTGAAGAACAATATGAAAAGTATAATCAGGGATTAACTTTGCTAAACCGTGTTAAAATTGATCGCGTAGAAGCTCAAACTACATATCTTAACTCTAAACTTGCACTCGAGGAGTTTATTGGAGTTAAGCTTGAGGATGTAAAATAAATGGGTGTAAACAATGAGGATTTAGCTAATAAGAATGTTCATCGGAGAGGCTGGATTGACTACGCCAGGGGTTTTGTGATCATTTATGTAGTGTATCGGCACGCAATGATTGGGTTGATAAGTTCCGGTATTCATTTGAAGAATGCTATTTATTTAGTGCAAGAGGCAAGTATGCCAGTTTTCTTCATTGTTTCAGGAATATTTATAGGTACGAGCACAGCAAAGCGAGGCCTGAGCGAATTTGTTAAGTTCAAATTTAATAGCCTGCTCTATCCCTATTTTATCTGGGGATTCATACACCTATCAATTCAGATTTTATTTAATCAATATTCAAACTCACATAAAGACAGTTCCTATTATCTGTATTTGCTTATTGCCCCACGGGCAATAGACCAGTTTTGGTATTTGTATGCCTTGTTTATGGTAATGATCATATTTTCAAGTTTGAATCTTACTTTCTTAAAATTTAAATGGCTTCCAAATATACTAGTAGCAATTTCTTTTTTTGTAGCTTCTTTCTTTGTCTCTTCCCTATGGTTTTCTATAACCGATGTATTGCTTTATTACTTGTTTTTAGTTTTTGGGTTTTTGCTTTCTGAAATAATTCTTCCTGTAACTAGTAAATTTTTTAACGGTAAATGGTTGTGGTACGCAATTCCGTTCTTCATCATTATTCAACTATTTTGGTGGACGCATTACTCGGATATCATGTATCTTAATCAAATTGATTTTTTAGGCTACTTACTTTTTATTCCAATTACTACGGTTGGAGCTCTAATTTTATTCTTAATTTCCTATCAGCTTGATAAGTGGGGGAGCATACCTTTTTTAAAGTATATCGGCAGCCAGTCGTTGTACATCTATATCATGCATTTAATCTTCACCGCAGCGAGCAGAGTCGTGCTTATTAAAGTATTGCCCGAGTTGCCTCCGTTAGCTATGCTGCTTATCATTATTATAATTGGAGTTTTTATGCCAATTGTTATTTATAGGCTATGCATACGATTAAAACTTCACTTTCTATTTGAAGCCCCAAATTTTAAAAGACTCAATCTATTCGGGAGTAAACCTCAATAGTTCCAGGATATACGATACGAGGAGCCTCGAAGGAATCTATCAGGCGATAGTGGGTTTTAAGGTGTTCCCTAATTTTAAAAGGATAGAAGTTATTGAGGAGAGGAATATTTTCAAAAATAACGATGTCGTAATAATCCTGCTCAATTCGCTGTATGTATTCATTAAGTTCTCGGTCAAACATGCCTACTCCTAAGTGATACCAAAGTGGTCCTTGTTCTGTCGAAAATGGAAACTCTTTTGCCAAGGGAGTCAACTCAGACATATTTAGAACCTTGGATATTTTTTTAGATTGATTTCTTAATTGAAGGAAACGATCTATGCCCGAGACAGTTGAGGCTGGCATCTTTACATGCCTAAACGAATGAACGGGGGATTCTTGCCAGGTAGATAAATCAACATAATAATCACATGCTTCAGGCTCCAAAATGTAAGTATTAATGGAAACAACACTCTTATTAATTTGAGTTGGCATCACCTTTGAAACTATGCGATCTGCATATTTCCAGTATTTTTCGGACCACCAAATGGAGATTATAAAAATAAACACTGTGAACACAAATTGAATATTAAAAACTTCTAGTTTTTGCACTTGATAGAAAATGTACGAGCACGCAAATGCATGGAAGAAAATATTATTATCCTTAGGCACATAACTGGTAACTTGAAATATCATAGCCTCAACAAGAATCCCGATAACCAGCAGAGTCAACAGTAATTCTGATACTTCAATAGTGCTTTTATGCCTTCTTATGAAATAAATCCCAAGGATTAATGCGAGATAGAATTTTTCCCACCGAGATTCTTCTAGTAGAATCGTTAAGATATCTCTCATTGAAATGCGAGCATAATGAGGCTCTTGCCCATAATTAAACCAATAGGAAAAATCATACTTTAAAAAGGGTATGATTGCTATTGAAAAGAAAATGATCATGGACAAGGCGCTAATCATAACTGGTTTAAAGTCTTTGATTTTGTAGCTATACACTAAAATTAAAATTCCGCCAATCAGAATACTGAGTCCACCACCGTCTTGTTTAGTAAAAAAAGTAAAAGTTAAAAAAAAGCAGCTTGCAACTAAAAATAGCCATTGATAGCGCCACGAGCTTTCTTTAAAGTATTGAAATAAGAAGCCCAATGCTACAAGTTGAAAAACAATGACTGAATGGTTGTATTGCGGCCAGTATAATCC
The DNA here is from genome assembly GCA_016787755.1 of Cyclobacteriaceae bacterium. Classification (GTDB taxonomy): domain Bacteria; phylum Bacteroidota; class Bacteroidia; order Cytophagales; family Cyclobacteriaceae; genus ELB16-189. Next base: position 25,118 of record JAEUUA010000021.1, read on the forward strand.
AAGTATGAAGGTGAGTGAAAATACTAAAATGCTTAAGAAGCGTGTGTGGAAAGAAGCTGTTACGTTCACAAGGATCCAGCGAAATGAAATGCCAGACAAAATGTTGATAAAGGCTTGTGCCTTAGCTAATGTGAAAAGTGTAGGCCCAAAAATCTTAAAGAAAAACGCAGGGATTAACCAGAAGCAAAAACCCATGGGGATTCCGAAATCCTTAAAAGGAATTTCTCCAGAATAAAGTCGATAGGCGCCTTCCCAGGTTAAGTATAGATTAATTTGATAGGAGAGACTAAAAAATAATGGAAGCAATGCGCATCCAACAATAGGTAAAAATTCTAAAACCAATTCCTTCCATTTTTTCATGATCTAACGCTATGGATGAGGAAGCTAAATACATTTAAAGCAATCGCGTAAAGTGTAAATAATCGAAATAACCAAAAGGGTACTTTATTGTAACTTAAAGCGACCAGCACAATGAGAGCGGGGAAAAAATCCAACGAGAACCTTTGTGCGTTAACTTGCATCCAACCATTATTATGATACAATAAAACCCCAATCAAAATAGAAATAATGGTGACCCAGAAAGAGATCAAAAAGTTTTTCTTTGCGTCAGCCTTAACTGAAAAAATTACAAATGGTGAGGCAGCAATAATGGAGGTTCCAAATAAATCCATCCCTTTTATGCTCAGCAGGTTTGATCCGGAGAAGAATATATTGTGCCCCTTAATGAACATATGGTATAAGTTGTAAAAGAAATAGTGAAAACTAAAAATACCATATTGATCTACTCGGTTACGAATGGATGATTGATAAACTAAATACTGATAGCCCGTTTCAAAAAAATCATGAAAACGAAAGTAGTTGAACATTAAATATATAGTCGAAAAAAAACCGAATGTTAGACCAGTTGTTACCAGGTTTTTTATAGCAGCCTTTTTATCAGGATTTTCAAAATAAAGAAAATAAAAGATAAGGAAGGCATAGAATACTGCCATTTGCCTGGTTAGGAAAGCAAGTGCCCAAAAGCAACCTATCCAAATGGGTCTTTTTTTTCCAGTTAGTTCTAATAGCAGAAAAAAAAGCAAGGCGGTGCAAACAACATGAGCAAAACCATTAATGTGATCGCTTGTTACCAGCACTAGCCAATACCCACTCCCTAAAAAGAATGCGCCAAATACCCACTTTCTTCCGGATATGTTTGTCATCCACCTGCACAAAAGCCGATATAATAGGAACATACTCAAACAAGTTATTAATAAGCTTATTATCACCGTATTAACGGTGATTCCAAAAATGGCCACAAAGGGCACCATAATTAAGGCCGGAACTGGGGGAAAACAAACGTAATATTTTCCTTCAAAGACTGATGCATCCCAAAAATACTTATCGATGTCTAGCTTTTTATGTAGAAATGCTTCCGCCTGATGCACGGCTAGATTGCTATGGTAAGAACTCTTTAGTACCACCGGGATATGAAAAAATAAAAAAGCGATAAAAATAACAATCCAGTGCCTCCAGGTAATATTTTCGAGCCGTAAAATTTCACCAAGAAATTTCTTCATAACTTAGAATTAAAGCGTAACTATAGGGATTAAAGATATGTGATTTTGACCTAATGGCTGTTGATTTTGTAACTAATTGGAATAATTACCCGCTAGAAAAATCTTCTATCCAGTTTCCAGTCTTTTCCTCAGATTTTGATCTGATATTGAATACTTGGGCGCCTTTCATTCCAAGAGGAAATGGTCGTTGTTACGGAGATGCTTCCTTAGCCCCATCCATTGTTAGCACGCTAAAATTTAATAGAATTTTGTCATTAAATGAGGTAACGGGAGTTTTTGTATGCCAGAGCGGATTATTGTTATCCGATATTTTAGAATTTATAATGCCAAGGGGATGGTTTTTACCTGTCACTCCGGGTACAAAATTCATCACGGTGGGGGGTGCAGTTGCTTCTGACGTCCATGGAAAAAATCATCATAGCGAGGGCTCGTTTTCGCAGCATGTTCTTTACTTAAAAGTCCTTACACCAAAGGGCGAGATCATCATGTGCAGCTCTTCTGAGAATACTGAATTTTTTGAATTCACGTGTGGTGGGATGGGGTTAACGGGTCTTATCCTTGAGGTTGCCTTTACCCTCAAAAAAATTGAAACGGGGTATATTAAACAGGTGCAAATCAAAGCACTCGATCTTGATGCGGCACTCAATTTATTTGAAGAATATTCGCACTATACCTATTCAATGGCATGGATTGATTGCCTGAAAACCGGAAAGCACTTTGGTAGAAGTATTTTGATTGCCGGTGAGCATGCATCGATTTCAGATTTAAAAGATGAAAAGAAACTGTTTCCCAAAAAGATACCAACCCTTTCAGTTCCTTTCGACTTCCCATCCTTTGTTCTCAATAGCTGGTCGGTTAGAGCGTTTAATGCTTTGTATTATGCAAAAAATTATAAAAATGAAATGCACTCTATAACATCCTATCAAGGTTTCTTTTACCCGTTAGATTCTATCTTACATTGGAATAGAATTTATGGAAGCAGAGGATTTGTTCAATATCAATTTGTGGTACCACTTGAAAATGGCCGGTCCGGAATTCGAGATATTCTAAAAAGAATTAATGACAAAGGCTTGGGTTCATTCCTGGCTGTATTAAAACTTTTCGGTAAGCAAGAAGGTATTATTTCATTTCATAGGGAGGGGTATACGCTTGCTCTGGACATTCCTATAGATTCAAAACTTTTTGACTTTTTGGATGAGCTGGATAAAGTGGTGAGAGATTATGGTGGACGAATCTATTTAACAAAAGATGCCCGCATGAAAGCGGAAATTTACCACAGCACATACCCAAATGCTGATAAGTTCACAGCCTTTCTTTCAAAATTGATCCCAATAAAATATTTATGTCTTCACTTGCAAAGCGTCTTTCTATTAAATAAAATATGAAACGAGTCCTGATTTTAGGTGCTACCTCTGAAGTAGCGTTGGCGTTGGCAGATGTATTAGCCGAACAATCGTGTGAATTAATTCTGGCAGCACGGAATGTTAATCGGCTAGAACCGGTTAAAAGTGATTTAGCAATTCGGTTTAACGCCTCCGTTACGCTGGCTGAGTTTGATGCACTTCACTGCGCAATGCACCCTCAGTTTTTTAAACAATTGGTGCCTATGCCTGATACGGTTATTTGCTTTTTAGGGTACATGGGTGAACATACTAAAGCGCTTGCTGACTGGGATGAGTGTTATAAAATTTTATCAACGAACTATACGGGGGCAATTTCAATCCTGAACATTTTTGCCAATGAATTTGAAGCAAAGAGACAAGGGACAATAGTAGGTATAAGTTCGGTAGCCGGAGAGCGAGGTCGCCAAAGTAATTATTTGTATGGGAGTTCAAAGGCCGGCTTTACAGCCTACTTATCGGGGCTTCGAAACCGACTCTTTAAAAGCAACGTGCACGTATTAACCGTAAAGCCCGGTTTTATGCAAACCAGGATGTTGGAAGGAATGAAAACACCAAAATTTTTAACGGCTCAACCAAGAGAAGCAGCTATTCTCATAAAACGAGCAATCGACAAGAAAAAAAATACTGCTTACGTTTTTCCTATCTGGAAATGGGTAATGCTCGTGATCAAAAGTATTCCGGAGCCTGTTTTTAAACGCTTGAAACTTTAATAGACACCCAGACTGGCAATTTTTTCAGCTATTATTTTATTTCCATTTTCTGACACATGGCAAAAGTCTATGTAAATGTATTCGTTGCCATCAAACGCATCCGTAAGATCAACAATCCACGGATGTTTCTTTTCCGCTAGGATTTTTTTTATTTCGGAGTACACAAACTGAAAATTGGTGCCCAGTTCTTCATTCAATTGTAGATGATCTAAGCGAGGGCTACCTATATACGAAGTGGGTTGTAAAACAGCAATAAACTTTCCACCCTGTGCTGTCACCAGATCATGCGCCATCTCCCAGTTTTTTATCATCATAGATGCTACTTGCCTCCCTTTTTCAGTATTGAAGCAATCATAGAGTGTAGGTTTATTGTTGCCTGTATTTTGGTTGTGTCTAATTACCAGTAAGATATTTTCAGTAAATAAATTAGTGAGCACAGTTAAGATCAATTGTTTTTTGCCACCATATATTTTTGTTTGAAACATAGGGATAAGCCGATGCCCAGGTAGTTCCTGAATTTCGAGCGGACAAAGAAATGCAGCATCGTTTACACCATCATAAAAAATTACAAGATCCGTACGTTCGCCCTTCGCGTAGGAAGAAATGAGTGCCTCTAAATTTTGTCTTGAATTATAGGCAAGTTGACCCTGGTTGATAACCGTGCCGGTATCAATCTGTTGATGAAAAAGAGCTGGAATAGTATGATTATCATCCGATCCTTCTCCCCACAGGGTAGATCCTCCAAAAAATCGAATGACTGGGGAAGGTGAAGCATTGGTCGTTGGATTATGAAACCGCAAGCCTTCCTTGTTAACATGAACTGTCTTTCCTTCATAAGGCAGCATCTGCCACTCAGCAAAAGGTTTATAACGATGCGCTACCCGATGGTAGTCGTTAAAAATTTCTTTTGCATACGTGGGATTATCAGAATAATTGGGAAGCTCATTTCGTTTTTCACTGCCCTGTCGGGTCATATAGATGCCACACATCCAATTTGTTATGGCAACTAAAATCAGGAACACAAAAACGCTGATAGAAATGCTTTTCAAATAAGAAATGAATTTATTCATCTAGCTAAGGTTGTTTTTACTATTAAAGGTAGTAACGAAAATAAGATTTACTGTACAATCAGCCTGATGTGCTGTGGTATGAAATCATTTTCCAGCGTAAGCAGGTAAACTCCTGCTTTTGCATTAAGATCGATTTGAGTGTCGGATAGGATGGTTCCGCGTTGCAGTTCTACACCTAACAAAGTATGTACCGTATATCGCGTAGGGGTAGTTATGCCTTTGATCGTGATTTGGCCTCTGGTTGGATTGGGAAAAACGTTGATACCACTAGCCGGTTCAATGCCGGTTACAATAAATAATATGGTCGGTGATGTGGCCACACATGCTTCTTGACCAGTTCGTACCTGATACGCGCCACTTACCAAAGGAGTATAGGTTTGCATAGTGGCTCCATCAATTTCTTCCCCATTCAATAGCCATTGGTTTCCCGTTACCACGTTTGAAAGAAGCTCGTTTCCCTGAACTGAAATTAAAGGTTGTGCACCGGGCGTTATAAATTTTAATTCAAATCTCTTGTTGCCATAACTTTCTGAATCATCAGAAATTGTAAACCCGTAGGTATCATTTTGCTGAATACGGAGGAGAGAATCCAAAAAGGTATCGGAAAGAAAAATCTCCTTTTCTGATTGATCGAAATAGGTTCCTGAGAAAGTAAGTGAATAGGATCCGGGTGAAGCGTCTTCTATAGAGAGGGAGGCGGTAGTCAAACAAGATGCTTCTGGAAGATTTTTAATGGCAAGTGAAACGGAATCGGAGGATAGTACCGATAAATTAAAATACCCATTCTTTTTCTTGAGGGCGTCATATCGTGCATCAAATTCAAGGCCGCTCTTGTCATTGAATTTTAGATAGGCTCTATCCAATAAGTTGCCCCGTTGAAGGGTGGTTGTTAAAGCTATTACGCCTGATTGGTCTTGTGTTCTATAGAGAGTAGCCTGGTCTGATCGTTTTGAGGTTTCCTGTAGGGTTAAGGTGGGATCGGCAGCAATGGCTTTTACCCAAAAAGATTGACCCTGAGCAATGTTACCTGCAAATTCTTCGTCACCTGTATCACCATCCCAAAGCAGAAAGCGCTCGGCTCCGACCGTGTTATCACGCACATAAACAGAAGAGCCAATACCAGTGGCTGGCCAATCACCCCATTGGATAGGGGCTGCATACGGGTTACCTAATAAGTTCCATCCAACCATGTCATCGGCTGTTCCAGGCTGAAGATCATAGACGAAGTCTCCTTCATGAATTGGGCCTGAAACTACCAGCTTGGTATCGGTGACCGAATCGCGCACGAAGGCTGAATAGCCAGTTCCAATTGAAAATTCTTCAGTATTGGAAGCAACTGGAAATGCCAGCCAGCCGGCAGGCTCCTGATAGGTAAACAGTGAAGGATTGTTGGAAAGCCCGGCACCCGTTGAAGCTCCGGTAAAGGTTCCTGTAACCGGGATGAAGTCTTGAAGATTACTGACGGTTACGCCTCTAACAGGAAAACTTAAATATCGGTACTGTCTTCCCTTTTCTAAATAGCGTTGAAACTGAACGTTACCGGAAATAGAGCCTGTACCTTCTTTGCGTGCAATGCGAGCCGTCTTAAATGATGTAGAGACCAAGGCGAGGTACCCATTCGTTAAGAGGGTGCCATTCTGCGTTTTAACAGAATCAGAAACATACAATGTTCCTTGAAGAGAAAGCGAACTGCTCGTTACGTCAGAAAGCAAAACGCTCACCGTGTCTTTTCCAATTTTTGGATGCAAGAAAGAGGTTGAGGTGCTTGTTGTCTGAATCGATAACCGACTTTGTTGAAACCCAATTTCTCCGGTTTGATTTAATGAATTGATAGTGCCTGTGCCCACTATGTTCAAGTGATTTTTATTGAGCAATAATTCTTTTCCGTTTTCAACAATCAACCCACCTCCGGTACTACTTCCTACTTCAAGCGTAACCGGAACAGCTCCGCTTATCACGGTCGTATTGTTGGCAACGGTTACTTGGTTAAAAGAAACTTTTGTCCCACTGAGAGTTAACGTTTGAGGACTGGTTCCACTTAGGGTAAGACTAAACTTTGTGCCCGGTGCAAAAATACTTTCTTCCAGCAGGGTTAGATTACCTGCGAGACTAATAACACTTGTGTTATCCGCAGCACCCTGAAGTATGGCATCATTTTCAATTGTTAAATTTCCGGCAAGAGTGATCGTTCCCGCAGGTAATAGTTTAGTATTGCCAGCCTGTATGACAACATTCCCGTAGTTGATGGCAGGTATAGTAGTAGCGTTGGTACCAAAGCGAATGGTGGAGGTAGGAGAAACACTCCCAAACATAACGGGCTGGTTGGTATTGATATTCACAATGCCATTGCCTTCTACATTTATCACTCCGTTGAAAGTATTGTTTATAGTTAGTTCGCCCCCTCCACGCACATACAGGAAAGACTGAATACCCCCCACAGTCCACGATCCGTTTTGTGGAGCTAATGAGTTCACAATAAATTCTTGAAAATTTCCAGTAAATGAAACCGGTGCACTGCCAGTTCCATCCGTATTGGCACCCCACGAACTTAGCATACTAAGGTCTTCGCCAGGTTTTGGATAGTACTGCACAATAGGTTGGTCAAAGACGGAAATTTTTATGCATTTGGTAATGCCATCTGTTCCTGTTGCATTAGAAGCTGGGTAAGGCGTAGTACAAATTACATGATCACCAACAGGGATTTGCCACTCTTTCTCTGTTGATGCTCCAACAGGCTGATTTGTGAGTAATACATTTGCCGGATTAAAAGCTGACCCAACGCGTGTATTCTGATTGCTGTTGACTCTGAATTGAAAGCTATTTGTGTTTTGTGTTATTGCACGAACATTATAATCATCAACCCCCAGTACATTCTTATTGATTATTTGTTCATTGACTAAAGTTCCTATTTCTGAATTGGTTGTTCCATTCATTAATCTAAAGCCTGTAATCAAAGGAGTATTGCCGGCAGGGAGAGTATTATAAACTATAATCTGAATTTGGTCACTTTTTTGAATACCGAGATTATCGGTAACTGTCAATTCCAAAATATACGTGCCTGCAGCTGGATTTATAATCTTTAGAATATTGTCATTAGTATTTTCAAGTGTTACTGATGGACCTGAAAACTTTGTCCAAAGAACGTTTGTTATTGTACCGTCTGAGTCAAAGTAGTTGCCATAAATATAGATGGGACTATCCTGAGCCAGAAACTTTTTATCTGCTCCAGCATTTACATAAGGGGCCTTATTGGTAGCATCATTTTTTGTAAACTGAATTAACCAATCATAAATCAAATACCCGTTCCTTAAATCGTAGATAGTATTCCAGATCGGTTCAGGTGTGGTATGACGTATACCATCTAATAGGGTAAGGTGTGGACGCAATGTTCCGGGATTTGTGCAAGAATTGATTGCATCATACATATCAATCGAGTTTGAAGCGGCCACTGTGCCATCTGATCGGCCATGAAACATCCATATTGGAATATTTACCAAGGTGCACGCTTGATCTAAAATTTCGTTGGTCCGCCCACTAATTGCAATCATGGCTGCAACTTTATCAGGATGGGCGATTCCATAAATCATACAACCTTGTCCCCCTAAACTGAGCCCGGTGAGATAAATTCGGTTTGGGTCAATGGTCTTTAATGTTTTTACGTATTCAATCACTTCATCAATTACCGAAGCCGACCAATCTTGTTCCGTTCCAGTCCCATCTGGCTTTAATTGTGGAGACACTACAATAAACGGGCGGGATGCTTGCCATTGACTACGAGCAATGAGATAAGCCGGAGTAGCATCCAATGGTTGATTTACCAGAGTATTTATGTCAGTACCAATTTGCCCTATGCCATGTAAGCTCACAAGCATGGGTGCGGGTGTTCCAGTAGAGTAACTAGCCGGAGTGTAAAGCCAAAAATTTGTGCCTTCTGGGCTGGTTAATGCTACGTGAGTTTGCGCAACAGACGTACCTGCTACTGCCAGAAGCAGCAGCAACATTGTGACATGTATTGTTTTATTACTCATCGTAAAGAAAAAGCCCACAACGGCATTTATTTTTTGTATTTAAGTTACCGAAACTTGTGAGGGGATTCAAGTTGAAGTCATTAAAAGCACATGAGCCCCCGCTTTAGCGGGGGCTCTCGTGTTAATTATTTTATTACAACCTACCGAAAGGTTACTACCAACTTCCGCTGGATGATTAAATCACCTTGTTGGATCATAACGATATACATCCCGGGCGGGGTATCCTGCGGGAAGTTTATCTTATGCACTCCGGCTACTTGCGTACCGTTTATTCGAACACCAAATGCTTTTCTTCCGGCCAAATCAATCATCGAAATTTCCGCCTCTTGCTGCGAAGGAGTTTCAATCTTGATATACAAGTTTTCACTGGTAGCCGGGTTTGGATACACATAAGCAGTAAACACATTGATCACGGGCTCAACAGCAGTTACCACGTTGGTGTAGCCAAATGGATCTGAAATTTTAGAGCATCCATTTTTTGAAACTAATACAGAGTACTGGCCTTCTTCAGTAGGCTGCATAGAAGGTGTATATACTTCCAATGCGTCCTGACCTTTATACCACTGAATGAATACATCTTCAGGAGTGCCGTCTACAATGGTTAGCGCTTCGCCATCAAACTCAACAAATGGGAAGGCAACATTTTCCGCCTCTACCGAAATAACAGAACGTAATCCTTCGCACCCTTTGGCTGTTACCGCAGCAACCTCATACGTGGTGGATTTTTTAAGCATGTCCGTGAACAGGGTTGATCCGGTTTTGCCTTCAATCAAATTACCATCCTGATACCAGCGATAGGTATTGCTTGCATTGGTTTCGGCACGCAAGGTAACAGCAGTACCTTCGCAGATTGAAAAGTATTGTTCAGAAACAAATACCTCAGGTTTTAGTGTGTACGTAAAGTTCAAGGGAGTTTCAGTCAGCAATTCATTGCTACACCCTTTAAATCCAGTGCGCACAACTAAGTTATTCGATCCGGTTTGCAACGCACCTACGGGTACATCCAAGGTAATGGCGCCACCATCACCAAAATATTCAGCTGATAAAGCGGTTGTCTCATTTGATTTAGAAACATAATAGAACGCACCCTTTTGTGTGTTTGCCAATTGAACGGTTGCTAAGGTACCTCCACAAATACTTTGCGTAGATGCGATCGCATTCTTCTCAAGTGCAGGGCGCTTAAGGGTTAGATCGAATCGGCCTGAACCGTAGCTGCCGGCTGCTGAGGTAACCGTGAAATTGTATGCATCAGAATCGTTGATCAATTCTTTTGTGTTTGTAAAATGATCGGTAAGCTCAATAGCACCAACGCCTACCAGGTTTGATACATTAGCAAATGAAAGTGAATAGCTACCCGGGGTTACATCTTCAATCGTTAACGAAACCGTTTTTTCGCAGAAGCTATCGAGCAGTTTATTAAAGACGAGTTTTACCTGATCGGTGGAACGTGAACTTAAGTTGAGAACTGTATTTTTATATTTCATTCCATCTAATTCAGGTTCGTAGGCATCCACATACTCATTACCTAAAATCACATACGCGTTATCTTGTGCAGTGCCGTTAGAAAGTTTTACTGTAAAACTATTGACAGGTGAATCGCCCTCCCGATAGAACGTGGAGGCATTGGTCCGCTTAGCCTTCTCTTTAATAGTCAGTGCAGGGGCACCATTAGCAGCTTGTACCCAAAAAGCTTGCCCGGGTGCTATTATTCCGCCCGTTAATGTGCCTAGCCCGGTAGTAGCATCATAGGTTTTATAAACTAAAGTTCCGCTTGTGTTGTCGGGTACAGAGATACTAGTGGATAGATTACTTCGTGTCCAATCGGTGGCTAAATTATTCCACTGGATAGCCGAGGCATACGGATTACCTATTAAATTCCACCCATCATTTCCACCGGTTCCCGGAGTTAAGGTATAAGTAACATTGCCTTGATAAGGATTACCCGGCATGGTTAAGGTAAGCGGTGCGTTGCCATTAAAGTTAAAAATAGAATAGCCCACCCCTTTGGCCAACGTTACCTGATTGTCACTTCCCGAAGCAGGATATTGTTTATACCCACCATTGTTTTCCACGTAGTAAAACATGGAGGCTGATGTAGCGTTGTTGTTGGCACCTGTGAATGGTCCGGTTATAGGCATGGACAATTGCCAATCGGCTACTTTCATGTTGGCCACTACAGATGACATGTAGCGGTATTTGCGCCCAATGCTCACCCACCGTTGCACGTTTACGTTTCCCGTAATTGAACCATTGCCTTCAATTTCCTGCAAGTAGGCAGTCTTGGTGCTATTGGATTGCAACGTTACATTTCCAGCTGCACTTACTTCACCTGATTTTATTTTTAATCCATCAGTAATTATTACTGGCGATTGAATCATCAACTTGCCTGAGCCACTGAAGTTAGCCGTAACCATCCCCGCAGTTTTCAGGGTAGCATCAAAATACAAATTTGAGTTTTGTGCAGCGCTTGAGGTGAGGTTCAAATCACTACCATTGATTAACAATTTTCCGGTTTCGCCACCAGGGTTTATGGTTGCCGCATTCTTAAGTACTAAGTGATTGGTACCCAAGTTTAAGGAAGAGCCATTGGCCAGCACCAACCCGCCACCATTCGGACTACCTACGTTAATCATTACCGGGCTTCCCCCATTTACGAAACTCAAGGTTGTGGCCGCTGTAGTGGTGGCTTTGAATAAATCGAGTGGTCCGCTTAAGGCAAAAGTTTGTGTTCCGGCTTTCGCAAATGATACGCTTAGTGCATTGTCGGAAGCCACCACACCCGGTGTGCCTGCTAAAGTAATGTCACCATACACAGTAACATGACTGCCATTGCCGGGTGTGCCCTTAAGGGCGATGCCCGTAGCAGCAGTTAGGTTACCCATGATCACCGTTTCACCGGGTGCAAAATTTTTGTTTCCGGCAGCACCACTGAGTATCACATTTCCATACGTACCAACAGGAATAGCCGTGTAGGTATTAAAGTTAATCGTACTGGTAGGGGAGATGCTCACAAATTCGGGAGCGGTGCTGTTATTTAAATTAACAACGCCATCCCCTTGCACTTCAATTTTGGCTGAGAGGCTATTGTCAACATCCAGGGTAGTGCCTGCCGGTACAATAATTTTAGAGATGCTACCTCCAATAGTCAATGAACCTCCCAAGCCCGTGCTTGTGCGATTTGCAATCGTATAAATTTGACCATTGTTGGTAAATACAGGGTTAGCACCACTGCCATCCGGAGCTGTACCCCAGTTGGTGTTTACATTGAGTGCGCCAGCAGCTTTAGAGTAATACATGGCCCCTGAGTTGGTAGTGACCGCGAGGGCTGGTGACGCTGCAGACTTGTTTGCTGTAGCATCATAGGCCTTTACGGTGAAATTATACACCGTAGCGGGTGTAAGGTTAGTAGCCATGTAGCTCGTTACCTGTGAAGTTCCAATCACAATGTCATTGGCTAAAATCTCATAGCCGGTTACGGCCACATTGTCTGTTGAGGCAGCCCAGCTAATAGCAACATTGGTATACGTTTTACTAACTAACACGGGTACGGTTGGAACTGTAGGAGCCTCTGTATCTGCATCGGTGGTCGCATTGGCAGCATTACTGAAACCGGAAGTTCCATTCTCATTCACCGTTTTAAGTTTATAATAATAGGCAGTGCCAGGCAGCAAACCTGTGTCTGTGTAAGCAAGCCCGGTTGCCCGACCCAGTAATGTATAGGTTCCATTTAACGAACCTGAACGATACACTTCAAACTCATCTTCGGGCGCACCACCATAAAGCCAGCTGAGATCAATACTCGCCATCCCACTAGCGAGGGCAGCCAAGGTGTTGGGTGCAACAGGCGGAGTTGGCGGGGTATACGTTCCGGATTTTAGCATGGAATTAGGAATTGTTATCCATGAACCCGAATTTAGGCTATATTGAACAGTAAGCGATTGCCCTCCAGTATATTCAAAAAACAGTACAACAATCCGAACTGGTACCCCAGCGGTGAGGGAAACAGAGCTACTTGTGACCGTTGTATTTCCATGCAGTCCGTCATTGTTAACATACCTGAATTGCGTTACATCAAGAGGATTAAAGTCATTTAAAAAAAGCATACTGCCATCATCAGAAGTTGTTCGGAATCGGTAACTTCCACTTGTCGTTATATTCAAGTACCCATCAAACTTAAACTTGTAAAAATCATTTTGAGTCGCAACTCCACCAGTATTTAAACTAATAGGATCGACATTAAAATTGGCAATCTTACCCGTGAATTCTGCCGTAGTCCAGTTAATGGGTGGGGAGTCCCCATTGGCTGCAGACGTGGCTGGATTTAAAGAAGTCCAGGCACCTGTGGAGTGATCGTAGTAAAGACCATCAATATAGGTGGTTCCAATTACCTGATTGCTGGGGTCAGAAATATTATAGCCATTGTCTTCTGCGCGCACAGTGATGGGATACGATTCATTAAGAGCTAAACCCGTTATGACATAAGTTGTTTGCGTGTTACCGGTTGCTACCGAGTCACTTCCGTAATGCACCCAATATTGCTTAATACCCGTGGCATCCGTGGAGGGTTGCCACGTGACGGTAATTGAATTTATGGTATTGAATGTGAACTGCAGATTTTGGGGTGGCGTGGGGGGCACATCATCCCCAAAGGTACTTGCGATAAGATTATTGGGCAGACCGGGACCAATATTATTATTGGGTACATTATTCGAGCGTCCGCCATTGCTCACCCCGCGGATTTTGTATTCGTAGGTGGTACCAGGTTCCAGTCCTGTATCCAAATAGGAAATAGCATCTTCTGCAGTACGGGTTACAAAGCTGTACACGGTAGCCCCGGATATTCTCCGCCAGATCTCAAATCCTTTTTCATTGGCTGAGTTATCATTCCAACTCAAAAAGATACTCGATGAGGAAACTCCAACCCCTGCAAAATTACTGGGTGCTGTTATATTAATTAAGCTGTTATTTCCATCCCAAACATAATAAACGGGATCGGAAGCCGGACTTTGACAATACCCAAAGTCAGCTGTTTTAAGCGTATACGCACCGGCACTGGCAGAATAGGAGCGGAAAATCATGGACAAGGTATCCTGAAATTCTGGGGGTACATACAGATTATACAGGCCGGTGGCGCTGTTATATCCTTGCAAACCGGTTAACAACACCCCATCCTTGTACCAGGAATAACGATCGGCTTTTTCCTTGGCTTTTAGAACAACACCAAAATTTACGCCCCCGCCATTAATGGTATGAAACACCGTTGAGCCGAGTGCGGTAATACTGGGTTTGACAGGCGCACTTTCCGTGATTTGGACCGGATCAGACCATCGGTTCCAATCTGATTCAGCCGGATTCGGTTTGCGACTAAACCGAGCCCGGTAGGTACCCGGCAGTGTAGCCACATAATTCCAATCGGTAGCCCCGGGGATAACCGCCCCATCTTTTTCCCATTGATAGGCAAAGAAGCCTTGCGATAAAACGAGCTCCACACCCGCACCGGACGTTCCGCACACCTGAGGCTTTCCATACATAACCTGAATATTCGCTTTGTTCTTCGAACGCATCCAGGTAAAAAAATCAGGTTCGGCAAAGGCCGCGTTCCAGGTTCCATGCCCCAGGGTAGGGTAGAGGGTATACCTTACATTCATACCATTATTCAGGTAAGATTGTACGTAGCCATTCGTTTCAGTTGGGGTTGGATTTCCGTCCTTTCCTCCTTGAAAAGTCCAGATCGGTACATTGGCCACGTAGCGAAATAAATTTGAGCTGGTGATCTGAGCATTATCCACTGCCGACATCGGTAACGCAGCGGCAATAAGCCAGGGTGCACTGCGCATCAGTTTATAGGCTCCGGCACCGCCATCCGAAAGGCCGTGAACGTAGATGCGATTGGGATCAATGTTGTATTTTTTTACGAGCAATCGAATAATCCGGATAGCATTGCTGAAGTCGCCCGTTGTAGCCCAGCCATTTAAGTTCTGAGGATAAAACATAAAGCCCGGGAAGGCACGCGAGGGCATGGCCGGATCATCGGGGGTCATACCATCGGGAACTAGGTTTACCGCGTTTTGATGTACCAACCCACCATGGGTCATACTGTGGTCATTGTTTAACAGATTATAAACCGTGCTTCGGGCAATATCAGCTTGTGCATCGGCACTATAGTTAAGGAATGTGGTTCCGCTAGTATATAACTTAAACGTTGTTGGGGTTACGGAATTAATTATCCGGGTTCCATTGTAGCCAGCCACTGTTGAATTTGTTACAATAACCGTATGACCATTTATGAATTGATGCGGTGCATCCGTTGTGAAGAGAGCCCGGTTTGAGCCATCATTAACTACTGAGGTAATGCGATACGTAGATGCGGTATTTCGATCAACCGTTCCTGTCATAGAAGTTCCACCTGATGTTGGGAAGTTGACATATGTGTTGTCGGCTATGTTCGTCAGATTGTTCGAGATTTTGAATTTGTCAGGTGAGCCAGCGATGGTTCGCAGGCGTTTCAGGCCATTGTAATTGGTAGCTCCACTCGTGCTCGTTATAAAGACAACGTTTCCATCTGAGAATCCGTGATTTCCGCTGGTTGTAAATACAGCGTGCTGTGTTGTAGCGTCTTTAGCAACAGAGATAATATTTACAGAAACAGTATTGTTCACATTTGGATTCCAGTTCTGGTTTGGCCAATAACAATTGGTTCCCCAGCAATTGCCTCGTTCCCCAAACCCGTGAATCATAATGATCAATGGATACCCATTGGGATAGGTTGGGTTAGTGGCATAATTCTTTGGGAACATCAACCGGTAGTTCATATCGGACGTGTTATTTCCAAAACGAATATGCCGAAGGTTTCCTTCTGTATACTGGGTGGAGGTAAACCCGGCCATAGGATAGTAGCTATTAGTAAGAACTCCATTAGCCTTCCTGAAACTGAAGGTTTTATTTTCTTCCAAATAAAAACTCTCATTCCCAACCGGATTGGCTAACCGGATATCAATGGTAATGCCTCCAGCCTGTTGCCCTTGTACCTTACTTCCATCGGGTAAGTAGGTGTAAAACAACCAGTTCAAAGAGTCCACCTGAGCAAATAAATTGCCTGCAGGAGCCAACATAAGGAGGAATAGAGAGAACCTAAGGATAGTTTTCATGGAAAGATTAAAGCGTACTTACTAATATCCGCTAAAGGTCGCAAAAGTGACTGCTTTATGACGTACTTTTTTAGATTAAATTATAAACAAAAAGGCGGTGATTAAAGTTGCAAACCGCTATTCTGTTGCGAACGGGCAAATTTATTGAATTTCCACCCTTTGAAATGAATGTAAGATTTTAGGCTATACCGTCTTTTACCTTCCTAAGGCGTATGAAGAACTTGCACTTTATTTTCAAGGTTCGACTGCATTGTAATTTTTTAAAACTGCGTAATCTTAGAGACACTTATCGGTGGACGATTGAGCCAGATCCGTTGTAAGTAGGCCCCCAAAAAAAACAGGCGACTCGTTGTTGCCTGTTTCATGTAATCATGATTTTGCTTCCTTAAGTTTTATTCCTCCACAGTAAGAATCCAGGTATCCTTCAGGGTAAACTTGTTTTCCTTTCTATAATCATCGCGCAGTTTTGCAGCCTCCTCATGGGAGCTATGGTTGCCCATGTGCACGTAGTAATACTCTTTAGCAGGCGAGAATGAAACTGTAGCCGGATAGCCTTCTTTATTCAAGTTGTTCATGTATGCAAGGGCATTTCGATTCGAACGGAAGGCACCCACCACCACATAATATCCTGGTTTAAGACCCCGACCACTTAGTGTAATTAATTTTTCTTTTGGTTGCTCAGCTGCTGGCTCTACTACAATTGGCTTTTGTTCAGTAATAATAATAGGTTCTTCTTTTTTTTCCTCTTTGATAGGCTCTTCTTTCTTCTCTTCAACGACAGGTTTTGGTTCTTCAACGTTTGGCTGCTTGGCTATAACAACAGGTTGAATAGGCGCTTCGCTTTGAGCAACGGGTCGTTCAGAACGTTTTTTTTTACCAAGGCGCACAGAAACCTGTACTTCATGGGTTCCATTTCCAAAGCCGGTTACTTGCGAGGGCGCAAACTCATAGGCATACCCCACTCTAAATTTTTCTTTTAGATTAAAGCCCAGAAATGCAATGGCTCCATAATTTTGCCGGTACGAAGCGCCCCCCCATAGCAGGTCATCCATTTTTAATACACCCATTATTTCAAATTGAGGATCAACAATTTCGCTGGTGCGGTAAAGAAAGTAGGGCTCAAGCGCAAGCCGTGGACCCAACACAAAATTATAGCTCACTGTGGTGATGGTATAGTTTAACTGATCAAGCTTAGGTGTACTGAATCCACCTTCGGAAATCAGCCGTGACAAGAAAAGCCTGGGTAGCGAAAATCCAATTTTCAAGTTATTGAATTGGTAATTTATACCAAACTGCCCATCCATATTTGATGAGTTGTTATTCACTATAGAAGGGTCATTAGGATCGTCCACCTTGTTAAGATTTATTCTGTTCATAGTGACTCCCGCAGCAAGTCCAAAACCCAACCGATGTAAATCCTTAGTGCTTTTGCCAAGATAGATCTGATAGGCAAATGATATCACACCAGTGTTGGTTTGAAGAATGCCCGCTTGATCGTTATACAGATTTACTCCAAACCCCATCCGATAATTGATGGGAACTTGAAGATTTAAGGTAGTTGTAGTAGGCGCGCCAGAAAATTGTGCCCACTGTTTCCGATAATTCATAAACAATTCCGTATGACCCCTTGGTGCAATATAGGAGGGGTTATACAAATAAGGATTCATGGAATAAAGGTTGTAAA
Source organism: Cyclobacteriaceae bacterium (assembly GCA_016787755.1). Classification (GTDB taxonomy): domain Bacteria; phylum Bacteroidota; class Bacteroidia; order Cytophagales; family Cyclobacteriaceae; genus ELB16-189. The sequence goes on from JAEUUA010000021.1 coordinate 42,720, forward strand.
CCAAATTCTGTTGAGCCAATGATACGTTACCTGCAAATAAAAAAACAATAAGAGTGGCTTTGAAGAATCTCATGAATGTTATCGAATTAAAGTTACCGTTCCGTTAATAGTTGCCTTTCCGGCACAGCTGATCAGATAGAAGTAAACCCCACTCGGAAGCAACTTACCATTATAGGTTCCGTCCCATTCGGTGCTGTAGCCTCGTGATTCAAAAACCCTTATACCCTGTCGGTTATAAACCGTTACATCACAATCAGTAATCAAATCTGCATTTACAATATGCCAGGTTTCAGTTTTAACCTCGCCTCTTCCATCTGGTGAGAACATATTGAAAGCCTTTACTATTGGATCTTGTTCGCGTACCACTATCGTAACTTCATCCGAAGCAGGTAAGTTATCACCATCCTTTACGGTAATTATGAATGAGTAAGTGCCGGGGACTAGATTTGTTAACGCAAGCACATTTGTATTGTCCGGTGAAATGGTTACCGCCTTGCCAGAAGATTGTGTCCATTTATAGGAAGCAATAATTCCATCCGGATCACTAGCAATCGCTGAGATTTGGATTGAGTTAACGGGTAATTGAATCAATTGATCAGGCCCAGCATCAACACTAGGAGGGAGATTTGTGACTGTAGCTGGAAACACGGTCACAGTCGCATCGTCTGTGCCCGTTAATCCACCACCATCGGTTACGGTTAATCTAAAGACATACGTTCCTGCTGTGAGGTTACTAACTGATAAGGTGGTTGAATTACTCCCTGCCATGAAACCCGGAGGTCCTGAAACCTTGGTCCAAACCGTAGTGGCAATAGTACCATCATCGGTGACAGTTCCTATCAAGGTCGCTGTGTTTGCTGGCAATACTACGTTCACGTCCGGCCCGGCATTAACCTGCGGAGGCGTATTGGTTGCGGCTGCCAATACGATCACACTCACATCATCGGTTCCCGTAGCTCCTAGATTGTCAGTGACGGTAAGTCTAAACAAATAACTTCCTTCCAGCATTCCGGATACGGAGAGCGTAGCGGTATTTGCATTGGTAAGCGTTGCGGGGGGTCCACTAACTTTTATCCAGCTATAAGAAGCAATTGTTCCATCCGGATCAATCCCGAGTCCTGCGAGCGTGATATTATTTGCTGGTAATTTAATTGTTTGATCGCTACCCGCATTGGCTGCAGGGGGTTGATTGACAGCTGCTGCATTAACGGTAACTAATACTTCGGCAAATGCAGAGGCTGATTTATCATCGGTTGCAGTGAACCTGAATTTATAAACACCAACCACAAGATTGCTTGTCGTTAGTAAGGTGGTCGAAGCATTGGTTAAAGTTGCCGTGGAAGGGCCACTTACTTGAGTCCAGATTTGACTAGCTATAGTTCCGTCAGGATCGCTCGCTGAACCGGAAAGTTGTGACGAATTTGTTGGTAGAAAGATAGTTTTATCAGAACCTGCACTGACAACGGGAGATTGATTTAAGGCTGCAGGATTTACCGTAACAAGCACATCATCTGATGCCGTTGCGCCATTGTTGTCAGTAACCTGAAGTCTGAAAGTGTAAATACCCTCCACTAAATTTGTCAGTGATAGAGTGGGCGCATTAGTTGCCCCTAATGTCACTGTGGGGCCTGATACTTTAATCCATCCGTAGGTTGAAATGGAGCCATCTGCATCGCTTCCTGATCCCACTAAATTAGTTGAATTTGTTGGCAACGTGATCACTTTATCAGCACCGGCATTAGCAATCGGAGCCTGGTTAGTGGCAACTGGATTTACAGTTACGGTTGCGTCATCACTAGCGGTAGCCCCCCCATTATCTGTTACCATCAATCTGAATACATAGACACCTTGAACAAGTCCAGAAAGTGACAGTGTTTGAGTTGAATTACCAGCGAGGGTGGCAGCGGGGCCACTTACTTTAGACCAACTGTATGATACAATAGATCCGTCAGGGTCGCTACCATTTCCAAACAATGTTGCACTGTTTATTGGCAAAGTCAGAGTCATATCGCTTCCTGCATTGGCGGCAGGTTGAAGATTAACAGAAGCAGGAAGAACGGAAACATTTACATTCGCAAAATTTGTAAGTCCACCATTATCGGTAACGGTTAGCCGGAAGACATAACTTCCTTGTACCAGATTACTTAATGAAAGAGTGGGAGTTGTAGCGTTAGTAAGCGTAGCGGTCGGGCCGCTTACCTTAGTCCATTGGTAAGCAGTAATAGATCCATCCGCATCAGAGCCAGAGCCGGCAAGATTCAATGAATTTGAGGGCAGTGTGATTGTTCTGTTAGGTCCAGCATTTGCTACAGGAGGCTGATTTGCTGCAGCTGGGTTTACCAACAACACAACATCGTCAAACCCCTTAGCCCCTAAATTATCGGTTACGGTAAGTCGGAACGTATAACTTCCATTCGTGACAACCGTAACTGAAACAGTTTGAGTATTGGCGTTGGTCAAAGTCACTGCTGTTCCATTTACTTGCGTCCAGGCATAGGAAGCAATGGTTCCATCCGCATCTGAACCCGAGCCTGTGAAGTTAGTACTGTTGGTTGGCAACGTGATAGACTTGTCGGCACCTGCAGAAGCAATGGGAGAAATATTTGCAGCGCTTTGCACCGTTATGTTTACTTCATCGAAGGCTGTTGCCCCATTATTATCAGTAACCGTTATTCTAAATATATACGTACCCACCACAAGTCCACTTACTGAAAGTGAAGCCGTGGTTGCTCCACCCATCGTAGGCGCAGCTGGCCCTGAGGGGTTAGTCCATAAATAACTTGCAATACTTCCATCCGGGTCAGAAGCTACTGCAATTAAGTTTGTTGATGATGTTGGCAAGGTTATCGTTTCATCATTAGAAGCGACCACCACAGGAGGTTGATTCCCAGTAGCCACGGTCACGGTCACGTCATCGCTTGCATTGGCTCCCAGGTTATCAGTTACGGTAAGCCTGAACACATAGGTTCCTACCACCAGATTTGTAAGGCCAAGTGTTGACGTGGTTATTCCGCTTAACGTAGCCGTTGAACCACTAATCTTTTCCCATAAGTAAGTTGCTATAGTACCATCCGGATCAATTGCAGTTGAAGGAATGGTCGTGCTATTGGTAGGCAGAGTAAGTGTAAAGTCAGGGCCAATGTCAACCAAAGGAGATTGGTTCACAGCGGCAGGTTGTACGGTAACCATAATATTGTCGGCTCCCGTTGCTCCTAAATTATCAGTTACGGTGAGCCTAAACATGTAGGTTCCGGCAACCAGTGCCGAGGCTGTAAGCGTGTTCGTATTTTCATTAGTTAGAGAAGCCGTTGGACCACTAAACTTTGTCCAACTATAGGAAACGATGGTTCCATCCAAATCATTCCCAGAGCCAACAATAACAACTGAATTTACAGGCAGCGTTATAGTCTTATCCAGTCCTGCGTTAGCAAATGGGGCTTTATTTACGGATGCTGTATTTACCGTCACAGTAACCTCATGTAAGCCGGTAGCCCCTAAATTATCGGTTACTATTAGCCTAAAAATGTAAGCTCCTTGAATAAGGTTATTAACGGTTAACGTTGGATTTGTTGCATTTGTAAGACTTGCAGTATTTGGCCCGCTAACTTGTGACCAGGCGTATGAAACAACTGAACCGTCTGCGTCTGTTCCAGATCCCGAAATTGTTGTGGAATTAGTAGGAAGTGTAAGGGTAATGGCACTTCCTGCATTGGCCACTGGGGGCTGATTTGATCCGACAACTGTAACAGTAGCCTGATCATTGGCAGTAGCTCCCAGATTATCTGTTACCGTAAGTCTGAAAACATATGTTCCTGCAACTAAAGCAGATACTGAAACCGTGGCTGCGTTCGCGTTGGTTAACGTAGCCGTTGGGCCACTTAATTTTTCCCAAAGATAGGCAGTAATAGAACCATCCGGATCACTACTCCCCGAGCCGGATAAGGTTGTTGAGTTGGTCGGTAAATTAATGGTTTTATCGGGCCCAGCATTGGCGATTGGTGCCTGGTTAGAGACAGCCGCGTTTACTAACACCGTTACGTTATCTGTTGCGGTGGCTCCATTGTTATCAGTTACTGTTAGAGAGAATACATAGGTTCCCTGAACCATTCCGCTCAAGCTAACGGTTGCATTGGTTTGTCCGGAAATAGAGACTGGAGGGCCGCTTACCTTTGACCAAAAATAGGATACTATACTTCCATCAGGATCCGAACCGCTTCCAGTAAGGTTGAGCGAATTAGTGGGAAGGGTTATGGTTTTGTCAACCCCGGCATTCGCTGTGGGATTTTGATTGGTACCAACAACGGTCACATTAACATCATCCGTTCCGGTTTGCCCTAAGCTGTTAGTTACTGTCAGTCTAAATGTATAGATACCCAGCACCATTCCACTTAAAGAAACAGTGGTTGATGATGCATTGGCAATTGTTACTGCAGGGCCACTTAGTTTAGTCCATGAATAAGAGGTTATTGTTCCGGTGGATGTTGAAGCAGTTCCTGTTATATTAGTTGAATTTGTAGGAAGACTCAATGTGATATCGGGACCGGCACCTACAGAAATGCCACCTTTCGTAAACCCCATCATCCATTGATAAACGTTTGGGGTATGAAGAGAATTGTCAGTTCTAAAGGCATAGTCCCAGGCGTTGTGAGCTACATTTGGATAAATTGTTAAAATCGGAGGTGGATTAATGGCAGGAGTACATGCATTGATAGCATTTACAAAGTTTACAGTTCTTGACATGGGAACAACTGTGTCTTTATCGCCATGGGAAGCCCAAATAGGAATGTTATTGGTTGCCAAAACGCATGCCTTTGACATGGCATTGTATCCACCACAAACGGGAACCAGTGCGGCTACTTTTTGAGGAAAGGTATAGCCATATTCCCACGCTCCACCACCACCAAGGCTGAGACCACATACATAAATCCTAGCGGGATCGACCCTTAAATAGGTGCGAACATGTTCCACCACTTCGTCCATGTACCATGCTGGCCAATTTCCGTATGCAGTTTTGAGCTGCGGGGAAATCAATATAAATGGAAATTTATAACCGGCTTGAACATGCTTTGGCGGTCCATTTGCCCAAACTTTGCCAATTTCGGTGGTTCCATTGCCTCGTTCACCAATTCCATGAAAGAAAATAACAATTGGGTATTTATCTGAATTGGAGTTATAATCAGGAGGAAGATATTCTAAATAGCCGATCTGGCTAACGGGAGTTAATTTTGCGGTTTGATTTTGAGCCCAAAGTAATGAGCTGGCGCAAAATAGAATTAGCAATGTAATAATAACATGCCGGTTAGGGAGCATTTTATCTTTCATGGTTCAAATAAGATTTTAAGTTCGCAGTGCATAGCAAACTTTTTGTCTCTCCTTGTTATGATACAAACGTTAAATCTAATATTTTGCGATTAGGTAAGCAATTTCAATTAGCCGATTACCACAAAATTAAGGTATTTGGTATACAAGCATCGAATGAAATCTATTGATTCCTGCTAAGAATTGTGACATTACAACCTCTGAGGCAGATAAATAAGAGAATCTAGACAATTCAAGTCTTTTTATGATTAAAGACTTTTTTTCGTTGAAATTTTTTAACTGACTTAGGTAAAACTGATTTTATGAATGTCAAGTTGAGTGAGTCGAAGCCAATTTTATCTGGATTTGTCGATTTCGAGGTATGACTGAGAGTAGCCACTTTCGGCAAGCGTTGGCTCAATCTGATAGAAATAGGAGATTTCCGTAACATCAGAAATAAAAAAAGAAAATTTATTTCTTTAGGCCTGAGATGTCAATTTTATAAAGATGGCCACCCAATATTTCAAATTCGAGTTCATCCACTATATAAAGTGTTTCATTTCCGCTAAATGAGATTCCGGCTTTATGAGTAAAATCAGGCAGGGTGATTTCCGTAACTTTTCCTGTCGAAAACTTATCGCCCTCGAAATCACTGATTAGCCAAATCTTTTCATGTCCCTGAAGCGCTAATGTATTCTGATCAGGGCTTAAGTCAGCCCCGGTAACCCAATATTCCATCATGGGGCCTGTGCCAACAAAAATGCTATCCATCAATTGCGCCTGGTAGTTGCCTGGGGTTTGTGGGAGCTGATACACGCGAGTATAACCTGTAAAAGGGTTAGTTCTGTTTTTAGTAAAAATGTATAAAGAGCCCTTAAATGCAATGAGGGCATCCGCATCATAATTTCTTTGTGAAGGCGGTGCCGGAAAAATTTTCTGGTCACCATACCGATAATTTATTGTTTCCCCTAAAGTTACTTGTGAGTTAATGGTATCCGGTGATCCAATTTTATAAATCGTGAGATCCGTACGATCGTTGGTATTATTGCCAAAACTTCCTATGTAAACATTATTGTCTTCATCATACGCCAAGTCTTCCCAGCCCTTGTTTTTATGATTGATGTAAACTGTTTTTATTATTTTACCTGTTGAATCAAAACAATACAGAAATGAGTATCGATCATCATTATGACTCCAGAAATTCTTATTTCTATCAATATAAAGTCCAGAAGCCTCTTTAAGGATTTTCGGAAGTGCTGCAACTATTTGAACCTTATCTTTTCCAATCGAAATTTTTTTTATTTCAGGAGATACGACTTGAGAAAAGCCTTGTGTGGATAATACTAATAATGGTAAATAAAGAAGATATTTTGCGCTAGTCATGTTGCTTTGTCGAAACTGTAAAAAATCCACCGGTTGCCCATCTCGGAAGAAAATCAACTATCCAACAATCCATACGTTGCAAGATAGTAATCCGGTTGGCGAAAAAAGAAAAGGGAAACACGTCATCTATAAAGTTGGCTTTCCCAAATTGAATTATAGTAAACCGATGAGTCGACAGTAATGCTTTCAACTGAGAATAACTGAAAAACTGAATGTGATCAAGATTATCTGCACTTGATTGGGTTGTTTTTCCGCTGTATCCAAAAAGTCTTTTTATTCCCTTAACTAATTTTGTGACAACATTATTTTTTCGTTCTAGATAAAGCATTGGCTTAGTAACAAATTGTTCCCTCGGTCCTTTGCCATTTGGTACTGTAGCAATCAAGATGCCATCCTTATTAAGAATGGTATATATTTTTTTTAACAACTCGCCCGGATCTTCAAGATGCTCCAGCACCTCACTACAAATTATGGCATCAAATGATTGACCTTCTTTAGATAAAGCCTCAGCGCTTTTTTGTTGAAAGGAGACATTGGGTTGGCTGTTTTGCTGAATGGCTGTTTTAATAGTTTTATCACTGACGTCAATGCCCAACACCTGAAACCCAAGCGATCCCAGGTGCATACTGATCACTCCATTTCCACAACCGATATCAAGAATTTTTGCGCCTGCTGTTAGCCGCAAAGAAATATTCTTAAGAATAAATTGTAATCTTTTTTGATCGGCAATTCGAGTATAAACGGGCAAGGGACTTGTCATTTTAAATTATCTGTTAGTAAATCGCTATAGATTTTTTCGGTACGCTTGGAAACTTGTTGTGCGCTGAATTCGCTTGTGATTGTTTGGTATGCATTTTCCTCTAGTTTTTTTTTAAAATCAGAATTTGAATTCAGCAAACTTAATTTATTCATAACGTCATTGGTATTTTTTTTTGCAATAAGCAGACCATTTTTTGAGTTCTCTAAAATTTCAAGTGTTCCATCAACACCGGTTGCTACAACGGCCTTACTCATTGCCATCGCCTCTAATAAACCAATGGAGAATCCCTCCCAAAGAGAGGGAAGGCAAAATACATCAATACTTTTGAGAATAGCAGGGATATCTTTTCGAAATGGCTGAAATGTAACGCGATCATTTATTTGAAGCTTACTAACCAGATTAATGCAATCTGTCTTTAAATCTCCATCACCAACAAGCAACAGATGGGCTGTTGATGTTACTTTTAAAAAGTCTGAGAATGCATGAATGAGGGTAATAGGATCTTTTTGAATGGTAAGTCTGGCAATAAAGCCAATCAAAAAGGCATCTTCAGGAATTCCTAATTCTGTACGAATTGAAGGGTAGGATTTGTTCTTGTCAAAAACTTTAAGGTTGACACCATTGTGGATTACTTCAGATTTAAATTTTTTAATATGCTCTTTGCCTGTTTTTTGATTATTGAAAGAGACATTAATTATTCTATTGGCGCGTTTAGCAAAGAGGCGTTCCGATTGAATAGCAAGAAATTTTCGATGCCAGGATTGATTTGAATTGAAAGACCAGCCATGAACGGTGTACACGATAGGTATTCTACTTCTTAGGGAAGGCAGGTACAAATTAGAAAATGCTCGCGTACCGTGAATATGAATTAGATCAGGGTTTACTGAATCTAACAGTGAGCCAACTTTGGATCGTACCTTCATGTCAAAAGGTTTTTCAGAAGGAATCACAAATGCAGCTACGTTCTTCTCTTGAAAATGTTTGATCATGGCTCCATCCGAAAACGATAAAATGATGGGTTCAAATTTTTCTTTGTCTAGGAATTCGACAAGATCAATAAGATGACTCTCACCACCGCCAACTGTACCTTGTCGAATACAAAACAGAATTTTATAGCGAACAGGGTTATTCATTATTAATTATACACTAAATTTTTATTGGCAGTTAAATGCCAGCTAATCCCTTTGGTAAAAGCCTTAAGATGGTTGATTTTTCCTCTAACTAAAAATGAAAGTATGTTTTTGGGGATTGTAAAAAGAGTAAAAAAAATCAGAAATATGAAGAACTGACTGGTTGTTGCATTACGTCTCATAAACAGAAGTCTGTTTCGGGTTAGGTAATAGGTCTTTAAGAGACTTTCCTTTCCTGTTGTCATTGATTCTTTGTGATAAATTAATGCGTTAGGTTGGTAATATATTTTTAATCCTTTCCTCTTAATTTGCTCGCACCAATCAAACTCTTCATAATATAGAAAGTAGCATTCAGGTAGTGGCCCAACCTTATTTATTACCTGCCTGGCAACCAACATCGCTCCACCATGGGCATAATTGGTTTCCTTTGGTTCATTATGTTGACCTAAATCTTTTTCTTTATTGCCTACCATTTTATTGCGGGCGGTAAGAAAATTCATTTTGTGATAACCTGCATATTCAATGATGCCAGGATGGAAGAAATAATGAAATTTTGGACATACAATGCCTACGTTTTTTAGGTTTTGAGTCGTTTCCATTAGAGTCTCAATTATATTGGCAGTGAGTTCAGTGTCATTATTAACAAAGAAAAGAAAATCACCTTTAGCATTTTTAATACCTAGATTGTTGCCTCCTGCAAAACCCAAATTCTCTTTACTCATGATTACTTTTGCTTGGGGGTAAATTTCCAGAAGGTCAGAGGTAGGGTTAACAGATGAGGCATTATCAACAATTATAACTTCGAAATTTGGATACGTCAGGGACTTAAGGGACTTCAAAAAAGCTGAAGTAACTTCTAAGCCATTATAATTGACTGTTATTATTGAAACAAGGGGATTCTCAACAGACGTCATTTACTTTTGAAAACACTATCGATATCAACTTTGGTGTGAGTTGTATGGATAAAGGTTCGAGCACCCTTCAATTTAAAAAGGGCAGAAAACATTTTTGTAAAAGCTTTAGGAATGGAGAATATCGCGATTAAAAGATTCTTGTTGTATAATTGAACCGGTATGGAAATGGCTAATGCTGTGCAGAAAATTAAAAAAAGACCACTCCAGTAGATGAACAGATTTGTTTGAAGAATAGCGGTTGTGATGCTGATTAAAAAAAGTAGTACAAGTGTCATTATTCGGGGTGGAAATAAATTATTTAAAACGGAAAAGTTATAAAAATTAAAATTTCCTTTAGCCAACATGACATGTCCAGGAATAAAATTATGAATGAGGGTTTCTGCTTGTGCAAACAACCATCTTCTTCGTTGATTTTGAAATGAGGATGAGTTGTCTATTTTCTCATCATATACTAAAACGCCATCGAGGTAAGTTATTTTGTGTCCTCGTTTCGCAAGTTCAAATTGTAACTCTCGGTCTTCATAAACTGATTCTATTTTAGGTAAAATGTCCTTTAGGAGAGCAAAATCAAATGCCATGCCTGATCCAATGAGGCTTGAAGATAAGCCTAGCGCATTGGGTCCCTTTCTAAATATATGATTGTTTATCGCTTCGCTGCAGGCATCCAAAATTGCAAAGGAGGTATTAGTATTTTTTGCAACTCGTTGTGCTTGCACAACTCTAATTCCAGAATTAATGGCATCATTAATTCTTACCAAAAAATCGGGTTGTGTGATATTATCCGCATCTAGGATTACAGCAATATCGTATGGTTCCGCCAAGGTTTCAAGAGCGTAATTAAGAGATTTAGCCTTTGAACTTTTCTCAAATTTCACAGGCATCAGTGTAATGGGTAAATGAGATAGTTTTTGGAGGGTATCCGGTTTGAAGGAATCCGCAATAACAATTATGTCAAATAAATCTTGAGGATATTGAAGTTGTGAAAGTTGTTCGGCAACAAAACAAATAACTCCGTCTTCTTTATACCCTGGAACAAATACTGCTATTTTTTTAAATGCTGACTTTGTATAAATCTTCCGCTTATAGGTACAGCCAGCAATAGCAAGGATCAGAACATATAAAACAGAACCAAAAAAATAATAGAAAACAAACGTTTCAAAAACTACCATAATAACCTCAAACCTTCTCTTTCTGAAACAACGCAGGAAAAGTTGAAAAAATAATTTTCATATCCATCGAGAAAGAATTTTTCATGGCGTACTGCACATCCAGGTGGATCCGTTCTTCCAAAGACATTTCAGAATTACCCCGTTTTGTTACTTGCCAAAGACCGGTAATACCAGCTGGAGCCAAAAATCGCCAGGCAATTTGATCTTTCGTTAATCGCTCGGCTTCATAAAGTGGTAGCGGCCTATTGCCTACAATGGACATATCTCCTTTTAGTACATTCAAAAGTTGAGGCAACTCATCTAAACTTGTATTTCTGAGAAATTGACCAAAAGGACTTACCCGGGGATCATTCTTGATTTTAAAAAATACAGACTCACCGCTTTCATTGTATTGATTCAGGTGAGATAGGCTTTTTAACTCTGTATCAGCACCCGTTCTCATGGAACGGAATTTATAAAAGTTAAAAATTTTATAGCCGGAACCTGCCCTTTTCGAAATATAAAGAATGGGTCCTCTTGATTCTAGTTTTATAATCAGTGCGATAAGTATTAAAATTGGGAACAATACGATGATAGCAACACAAGAAATAATGATGTCTGAAGCCCTTTTTAATCGCCATATTTTAATGGACTGCATAGGTTGAATCTTGGTTGTTTCGTAGGGTTTATCTTGTCTTTTTGTTTTGTATGAGTTTATCTTTTTTATAAACATTATCCGCTTTAGCATAGCGCTGTTAAAGGATCCAAATAAGTAGTCATCAACCTTTAAGGTTAATGCTTTTTCCTTATTAGAAATTTCAAATTTATCTGAGTATAAGATGAAGGGGATTTCAAACTTCTTTAGCAGTGCTGCAAGCTTCTTCAACGGCTCTTGATTGATATCGGATTCAATAAAGACGGCATCGGCATTAAAGTTCCCGTCAAGAATTGAATGCGAAATGTCTTCAACAGACATAAAAGAGAAGTGCCAGTTTTCCTGTGTGTATTCGAACTGACGACCTTTGTCAGCTATTTTTATAAATACAATGTGTGTGGTAACGCCCGGTAGCGTTGCTTTTTGAAAGTTTTTCACAGGAGTATCAAGTTCTATTCTCATCGATCAATTGAAAGGGGATTTTCCAACCTTTTAAATGTATTCTCAATCTCCTCAATAAGTAACTTCGGTTCAAATGGTTTTATCAGATAATTGCTTGCTCCGAGGTCCAGGCATCGTTTACGTTGTTCAGGTTCGTCAGATGCCGATAAAATAATTACTGGAATATCCCTTAATATTCCACTGGAGCGAACATTTTCCAACAACTCAATGCCGTCTAAAGACGGCATCCGAACATCTGAAATAATTAGGTTAGGGAGGTTACCTTCCGATATCCATGAGAGCGCTTCCAATCCGTTTCTCATGATAATGGGATCGTATTTACCTGTCAAAATCTTCTCTAAAAGCCAGCAAAGAGGCTCATCGTCCTCTATTACCAATACCTTTTTCATATCCATTAGATTAAAGCCTAAAACCCTCCAAACCTTCTAAATCAACTTATAAAATGAAAGTGATTCGTACCTAATTGCAAGTATAGCCATATTGTTGGAGTTCAAATGGCTTTAAATACAACCGGATAGGCAACTTAGTCAATTGTTTTTTTTAGTCCAATGATTTGGATCACAATTTCAATGCAATCCATTGCTTAACTCTTTACAACCTTCACACCAGTCTCATTGAGAATTTTTTTTTCTGATATCTTAACTGGCTGTTATTAACTTAGTAAAAGTAAGGATCAGGCCTGCCAGCGCGTTACATAACTTCTAAATTTTGTTGTAACCATCACTGATTTGATCGAAAAATAAGTTTGGGGAAAAGATAGTAAAGATCCAATATTATTAACTTATAAGCAACTCTCTAACTTTGAAACATTTTAATAATTACCTGTTTAAAAAACTTCCCAACCACTGACCGAATTCTGTATTTTCGATTAGACAAATCAGTACACAAATTTTATGACTTCGGCTTTACACTAAATAATAATATTCACCAATGAAACTAAGATTCTTAATTTTCATGCTTGTTTGCAGTTCAAGCTATGTATATGCTCAATATGTGAACGGGTTTCCGTATGGAAAAATAACCTATGAGGAGTTTACCAAAAGGTTAATCAATCAGGACACAAGTGCTTCTGCCATCATTTTAAATGAATTTGGCGAAGCTTATATTGATGATGATGGCGAAAATAATTTACTACTCGAGTATCATGTGAAGATTAAGATCGTAAGCAAGCAGGGATTGGATAAGGCAAACTTTGAAATTCCCTTGCGCAAGAGCGAGCGCAGTAAGGAAACTATTCGGTCAATTGAAGGCATCACCTACAACCTTGTTAATAATTCCATAACCACAACAAGATTTGATACGAAGCAGGTTTTTACGACTAACCTTCATCAATATCAGGATGTTTATAAGTTTACGATGCCAGCCGCTGCAGTAGGAAGTATAATTGAAGTTCGATATACACTTGAGTCTCCTTTTATCTTCAATTTTTGGCCATGGAAGTTTCAATCAGATATCCCAAAACTGAAAAGTGAATTCTGGGCTCGTATCCCGGGTAACTACATTTACAACATGTCATTGCAGGGTTTCCTTAAATTACATATGAATGAATCTGCATTGATTAAAGATTGCTTTACCCCCGGAGCTAACAAAGCCGACTGTGCGCTTTATAAATACAGTATGATTGATGTTCCAGCATTCGTAGATGAAGACTACATGACGGCAAGGAGTAATTTTATTTCCGGGATCAATTTCGAATTATCGGAGATAAAGCATTTCGATGGAAGAATTGTAAAGTATACTAGAACCTGGCGTGATGTTGATAAGGAATTAAATACCGATGAGAACTTTGGTATTCAGATACGCAAGGGTAAGAATATTTGGGCTGATAAGATTGCGGGAATATCAAAAACGGAAAGTGATCCTCTAAAAAAAGCATTATCGATTTATGAAATGATTCGTGATTGGTTTGTATGGAATGGTACTTATGGAAAGTATACGGATGAGGGTCTGAAAAAAGCCTTCGAATCCCGTAAGGGAAATATTGGAGATATCAATTTGTCTTTGGTTGCTGCTTTGCAGGAAGCGGGCCTTTCAGCTCACCCCGTGATATTAGCTACCCGTCAGGTAGGGTTGCCTAATCAATTGTATCCGGTTATTTCAGATTTTAATTATGTGATTGTGAGCGTTGATATACTGGGCGAAAAATATTTATTAGATGCTTCAGATCATTTTTTACCTTTTGGATTGCTGCCCGAGCGTTGCTTAAATGGGAGCGGAAGAATCATCAGTAAAACAGAAGCAGAAAGCGGGTGGGTTGATATTAAGCCACGAGAAAAGAAAAAGCAACAGATTACATTAACGATTTCTTTCAATGGGAATAAATTTAAAGGCGATTTGTTGATTGTTTCATCTGGATATGAAGCCTATAACAAACGCAAGGCAATTAATTCAGAAGAAAGTATAGAGGTATATAAAAATAAGATGCAGCAAAATTCTCATAGTTTTCAGATAGTTAGTTACAGCCTTGAGAATTTTAACGATCTCTCAAAGCCTTTAATGGAAAAGGTAGAAGTGGAGTCTTTATTGGATTCATCCAACCCAAATATTTTATACCTAAATCCTTTTTTTATTGAACGGTGGGAACACAATCCATTTAAAGCGACCCAAAGATTATACCCTGTTGATTTTGGAGCCCCTATGGAATCAACCTTTATATTGAATTTAGATTACCCGGATTCATATTTCGTAGATGAAATGCCTTCAAGTGCAGCCATGGCTCTTCCACAAAATGGCGGTAAGTTCCTTGTGAATATTACTAACCCGGAAAATAAGATTTTGATGACAAGTATTATCAATCTTTCAAAAGTTGTTTATACCTCGAATGAATATCATGCATTAAAGGAGCTATTCAACAGAATTGTAAATATTCAACAATCTCAAATAGTACTTAAGAAGAAGTAATTCTTTACATTAATCTTCAAAATGGAGTTCTGAACGGCTTTATCGACCGGTAATCTTATTTCAATTCTGTTTAACTGGCATATCGTTTAGCTTAGCTTTTTAATTAACGTCTGTCCTATGAAAATTCTATTCTATCTGATTCTAACTGCGTTTGTAAGTCAAACCTTTGCACAATCAGCAGCCAAAGCCATAGAAGATCCTAACCTGGATTTGAAAGAACGGTATCAGGTTATGAAGGAAAACTCACAAACCTATGGAGAATATAAAGTAATTAAGGAATTTATTTTAGATGGTTTTTGGAAATTAAATGGGGACTCCATTGCCAAGCAGCGTGCTTTGCTTAAAGAATCGAATAGTCAAATAGCTGCGTTAAAAACTGAGCTGCTTAGCACTCAAAATGATTTGAAAGCACAGCAGGCTTCAGTAGCGGAGATTGTTTTTGATAGCAAACATATTTCGGTAATCGGCATTCCATTCAAAAAAGGTATTTTCTTGATAATAACCGCACTTGCTATAGCTGGTTTGGCTCTGTCTGTTGTGTTTGCCTTTACCAAAATGAAAATTGTTAATGCAGGTATGAAGGAGAAAGCCCTAATCGTACATACTATTACTCAGGAGTTTGAAGAATACAAACATAAGGCACTTGATAAACAAACTAAATTATCGCGCGAACTTCAGAACGAACGCAACAAACTTTTGGACATGCGCAGCCAGAAAAATGTAGGTTAGATTTTTGTCGCCTGCCGCGAAACTAACTTCCATTGTTTTTTGTATTTTATGTACACTTCAGTGTAAAGGAGGCGAACATTAAATTCAGATTGATCGGGCATTAATCCTTTATAGATTCCCTTACCCATTACCACAGCACTTTGATTGAAAAGGGAAACGGTTGATTCCTCAACAAGCACGGAAGAATAGTCGGATTTACCAGATTTAAGATCATCCACAACTTCTTGTTTGGTTTGAATCCAACCATTGGAGTGTATATAAGTTAACTGATCATGCATCAGCCAATTTAAAGAATCATAATTTTTGTTAATCAACCATTCAAACTTTTTTTTATGGAGTTGATTGACTGCTTCGGCTTCTTTCGATTGACTGAATGAGTTAATTGAAATAAAAACGAGAGTTATTAGGATTATCTTTTTCATGCTTATTATTAGTTGAAATGATAAATGAGTAGTGACTTTGTTTTAAAGTAAAAGCGTTATTGATAAACCCGCACATAATCCACTTCCATTCGCTGAGGCCAGATCGAATCATCTATGCCTTCCTTTCCGCCCCAGTTGCCGCCTACCGCCAGGTTTAAGATTAGATGAAAGCGCTGATCAAATGGCCAACCTCTAAAATCATCGTTGGGATCGCGTGCAACGGTATGATACAAGGTATCATCAATATAGAAGTCCATTTTATTTTCACGCCAATCAATGGCATACACATGAAACGTATCCATGGCATCTTGTACGGTTAGCTTTCCTTCTTTTTGAGTTCCTTTTAGATGGTTATAAGATTCTGTATGAATAGTTCCATGAACTACACCAGGGTCATATCCAACATGTTCCATAATATCAATCTCACCACTCACAGGCCAACCGCCATATTTCCAATCGGTCGATAACATCCAGATAGCAGGCCACGTGCCCTTGCCTTTAGGTAGTCTGGCCTTTACTTCAATGCGGCCATAGAGCCAATCTCCCTTTCCTTTGCTAACCATGCGGGTAGATGTATACGCTTTTCCACCCAACGAATCCTTATGGGCCTCTATAATTAGTAAATCATTCTCAACGCGAACATTTTTTAAATCCTTGGTATAGTATTCGGCTTCATTGTTTCCCCAGCCACATACATTGGGGCAGCCATCACCCAAATCATAATTCCATTTAGTAGAATCCGGTGAACCCACGTAATTAAATTCATCTGACCATATCGGCTTTTTCTCGCAAGCTGAAAAAAGGATAATCAGGATAGATGCTGTAAACAGATATTTCATATTCTTCTTTTTTATAAAATTAGAATAAATCCTGTAACCAATTTTGGTATCTTAAGTTTCCCTGTTAATAACCATTGGATTTGGAAGCGCTTTCGGACAATGCATTGATGATGAAGGTCAAGGAGGATGACCTGGGCAAAATGAGCCTGCTTTTTGACCGCTATAAAAGACCGTTGTATGGTTTTTTCTATGGCCTCAATAAAGAGCAGGAACTTAGTGAAGATCTTGTTCAAAACACCTTCTTGAGGATTCTCAAATATCGCCACCTCTTTCACGGAGAGGGCGATTTTCGGGCCTGGATGTTTCACATTGCGCGTAATGTGAACAACGACCATCACCGAAAGAAGCGGGTTAAAGCAACGGAAGATTTAGACAACTGGCAGGAACGGATTGGTCATCATGAAAACCAATCTAACGAGATGCAACACAACGAAGAGCACAACATGCTTTCCATGGCCATGGATCGACTGCCGGAAGATAAACGAGAGGTTCTTTTGCTTAGCAAGTTTGAGGAGAAAAAGTATAGTGAGATTGGTGAAGTGCTTGGTTGCACAGAAGGAGCCGTGAAAGTAAAAGTATTTAGAGCGCTGCAAGAGTTAAAGGTTATTTATAAACAGTTAGAGAAGAGTCATTGAGCCGGATCATGGAAATTAAATTGAGATAAAATGGAAAAGACACAGATTGAGGAGTTGGTAGCAAAATATAACGAAGGAGTGGCAGACCCAAAGGAAATCAAGTGGATTGAGCAGTTGATTGAATCGGGTGAAATTGACCTTACTCAGCTGCGCGAACTGTCTGGCCTTGATGAGCAGATCCAAAAAATGGAAGTGCTGTCTCCTTCTCTAAACTTAGATGATCGGTTTTATGCGGCTCTGGCAAATGAAGAGAAGCAGATCAAAAAAGGAACTTCCTTCTCAATGCCATCGCTGAGTTTTCTTTTACCCCGTTTAGCGATGGCTGCTGCTTTAATTCTGTCAGGTTTTGGTGTTGGATATTTTCTGCAATCACCGGCTCAAAAAAGTGAAGTGAGTGAATTATCGCAAGAGGTGAATGACCTTAAAGAGATGATGATGCTTTCCCTTTTGGAAAAGGAATCGGCAACCCAGCGATTGAAAGCGGTGAGTCTTACTTCTGAGATGAGTCAGGCAAGCGAAAAAGTAACCAATGCGTTGTTTGTGGCGCTCAATCAGGACGATAATGTAAATGTGCGGCTGGCTGCGCTTGAAGCATTGAAGCCTTATGTGGGTAAGAGTTCGGTGCGGATGAAACTGATTGAATCAATAGAGGCGCAGTATTCACCCTTAGTGCAGATAGCGTTGGCTGAGTTGATGGTTTCTATTCATGAGAAAAAATCCGTGAATGCATTGAGACAATTGCTTGAGAATGAATCCATGCCAAAGGAAGTGAAAACAAAAATATCGGAGAGTATCGATGTATTAATCTAATCCCGAAAGGGAAGTAAAAAAATAATAATGAAATCAATCCTAATAAGCTTGACATTCTGTATCCAATCGGTTGCTTTTGCACAGACGTTTACTGAGAAGATTAACAAAGATCTAGGTTTTGAAAAGAAAGGCGCAAATGCCCTGATGGTGGCCAATATTAATGGCTCTATAAAAATAACCGGGTACGATGGCGACAATGTATTAGTTGAAGTTACCCGCACGGTTAAAGCTAATACGGAAGAGAGGCTTGAAAAGGGAAAAAGTGAAATCCAACTGGGAGTTATGGATCTGGCCGATACATTAATTCTTTTTACAGAAGGACTCTGTAGCAACTTTGGTCGCTCTGGTAAAAACAGAAACTGGAACCATACCCAAAATGGTTGGGGATATCAATGGATTGACGGTCAAAAAAGTTGTAATGAGTTATGTGACTACGCATTCGATTATGTTATTCGTGTGCCCCGTACTACCAACTTAATAATCAGTACTGTAAACAACGGTAATATTGAAGTCCAAAACATGCTGGGTAGTGTAAAGACCAACAATGTGAACGGTAGCATTAAACTTGAAGGAGTGGAGCGCGAAACATTTGCTCACACCATCAATGGTAATGTGGACATCACCTACACAAAAAACCCGGAGAAGCCTTGTCGTTATTACACCTTAAATGGTGATATCAATGCCTGGTTTCAAAAAGGGCTTGCAGCTGATTTAAGTTTTGAAAGTTTTAATGGTGATTTTTTTACAAACGTAGCACGCCTTGAATCACTACCGGTTAAAGTTGAAAAGAAACAAACAGATAAGGGAATTAAGTATAAAGTAAATGGGAATCGATTTAAAATTGGCAACGGAGGTGTGCAACTTGATTTCGAGACCTTCAATGGAAATGTTTATTTAAAAGAAAAGACAAACTAAGAACACGATGAAAAAGTTAATAGCAATAGGAATATTTATTAGTATGGCGACTGTCCTGGCAGCACAAGACTCAGGCGAATTTGCGGTGCCACTCAGCGATCCCGCTAAGCGTGGAAAGTTGAAAGCCGAATTGAAGTTTGGATCAATCACCATACGAGGTACAGCGCGCAAGGACGTGTTGGTGAAGTATGCTGCTCAGGGGGGAAATGAAAAAAGTAAAAAACCCGCCCCAGACGGCCTCACCCGGGTAGGTGGGGGTACCCTTGATTTGGAGGTATCAGAAAATGGGAATAATGTGAAGGTGGAATCCGGTTCTTGGAATACGCGCCTGAACCTTGTGATTGAAGTTCCTTCTGGATTTGATTTGAAAGTAAGCACCTACAATTCGGGTGACATTCTGATTGAAAACATTCAGGGTGAACTGGAGATAGAAAGTTACAATGGGAAGATTGATGCGAGTCAGGTTTCAGGATCAATGGTGGCGAGCACATACAATGGCCCAATAACGGTAACCTTTGATAAAGTAAAAGAAGGTGCACCGATGTCATACTCAACGTACAATGGTAATGTGGACTTAACATTTCCGGCCACGACAAAAGCATCCTTCAAAATGAAGACAGAGCGTGGAGAAATATTAAGCGGCTTCGATATGAAAATGATCACTACCAACCCGGTGCGTAAAGAAGACACAAAAACGGGTACGTACAAAGTTGTTGTTGATAAATGGGTACAAGGTGAAGTAAATGGAGGTGGAGCTGAAATTTCGATGCGCAATTATAATGGTAATATCATTATAAGAAAGAAGTAGAGCCTTCTAACTGAAAATGGCTTCAAAGACCATGTTGGTTTTTGAAGTCATTTTTTTTTGTGTTGTGGTTGAGCGGGAAACGAGGCTCGAACTCGCGACCCTCAGCTTGGGAAGCTGATGCTCTACCAACTGAGCTACTCCCGCTTTTCGATAAATGTACTTACTCAATGTATAATTACAAATTGTTATGACTTATTTCCGTTTCAATTAGCCGTAGAAAGACCAACTCCTTTAGCCATCAGTCCAGCAAGCAGCGGAATAATGAAAAGTAAAACCAATTCAATCCGCAACATCCAAAAGATAAGTGGAGGCGTTTTGATAATCTCGTCTGGATTTCCTTTACGATTCGTAATAAAGAACATGGTTGGGCAAATGGATAAAAGCCCAATCAGAATGAAGCAAGTTAATTTGGTATGAAAGATCCAGTTCTTAGTATAGACGATTGCAGGCTTACCTATACTGCCTAGCCATAATGTGAGTCCTGCGGCTAACAAACTAAGAGCAGCAATTCCATACATAGCATCAATACGAGCCAACCGACTAATTTCAAGTCGGGTCATTTCTTTTTTTAAAAGTAAGTGTTCGGATACCAATGAACCCACTATTGCAAAAATGCTGATGAAGTGGATGTAGCGTAGAAGGATTTCTGAGTTCATTTGTTTTAGGGTTTTACATAATAGCCGTACGTGGGGAAGTGATCTGAGATATTCATCCTTCGATTAACTTTGTGCCCAATTGCGTGTACATCAAAACTGTGAAATTGATGATCAATTCTTAGTAAGTAAGGCAAATCATTGAAAGTAAATCCAAAGCCATTACCAGTTTGCTCAAACGTGTTCTCATATTCCTTTTTTAATTGTTGATAAGCGTATGAATAGGGAGTTTCATTAAAATCGCCACAAATTATGTAGGGATACGGTGAGGTTCGGGTATGTGCAATGAGTTCTTTTATCTGATCGCTTCTTTTTAGTGCACCATATTTTATTTTTTTTATAATGAAAAGGAATTTAGCAAGGCCTGGGTTTTCATAAAGATCTAGACTCATTGAGGCTAGGTGAACATTATACACTCTGATTTTTTCTCCATGTATATCAAGGTCTGCAAAGATGGCAGCATTGTGTGTTCTCTTGTCGTTAAAAACAATTCCCGAATCAAGTATGCTAAACTTACTAAATATGGCCATGCCGGGATTGTTATCCCAATCTCCCACTTTTGCCAGATAAGTAAAACCGGTATAACCTTTTTGTGTCATCTGCCCCGTTACATCAAGAGGTTCTTGAAGGGGATTTGTGCTGTATTCTTGAAGGCATTTAATATCAGAAGTATCGTTGGTTACCCATTGAATCATTTCGATTGAGAACTTACTATAGGTTCCAGATTGCTTGAAAAATTTTGTGTTAAAACTGAGAACCCGTATTGAATTATTTTTAGGAAATTCTTTATTAAAAGTTAATGCGCTTTGTAAAAATGGCCACCCAACCAAAAGTGTAAATAGAGAAAGTAAGGCTATTTTTTTTCTTTGAATGATTAGTATGATCAAGCTAACAATGTGAGTGACTAATAATAGAGGTATCAATTGACTCAAGAAAGCAGCTGGCCAAAAAAATTCTGGTGGAATTAGGATACTGATGTAAGTGATGAGCGTGAAAAATGATACATAGAGTAAGATCCGTTGGCTTATTTGTATTTGAAACAATCTCATAAAGTCTGTAAACGTAATCAATTACAGTTTAAAAATATTCTTTCCCAGTGAAATTACCCTTAAACATAAACCAGTGGTTTGATTTTAAATCTCTTACAAGTCGATAATTATTTTAATGCAGCCAATCTATGCAGAAGGGGCGGATGCGAGTAATGGAAAAACACATAAGCCGGATGCGGGTACAAATTGCTTAGTGAATCAACGGAAAGTCTTTTCAATGCATTTGATAAGGCATTGCCATCATAAGTTTCTTTCGCATACGCATCAGCTTCAAATTCATTTTTGCGGCTTAGTAAACTCACAAATAATCCTGTTATGCCAGAGATCGGAGAGAAGAGAATTCCAAAGGCAATTAAGTTTAAATGGATAGCTTGTTGGCTGCCGCCTAAGGCAAGAGAAAGATTTTCATTAAAAATCATGTGGGAAAGCACGAACAACACAAAGAAAATCTGAAGGATGGAAATTAGATAACTCCAGACAATGTGTTTCTTTTTGAAGTGTCCTACTTCATGTGCAAGAACGGCTACCAGTTCTTCGGTTGAATGATTGGATATTAATGTATCATAGAGTACGATCTTTTTCTTTTTTCCGATTCCTGAAAAGAAGGCATTCGCTTTCGCGGAACGCTTGGAACCGTCCATTACAAAAATATTATCGAGCGGAAAATTTACCTTTAAAGAGAATTGTTCTATAGCGGTTTTTAGTTCTCCATCACCAAGCGGTGTAAGTTTGTTAAATAAGGGTAACAACAAACTGGTATAAAACATATTTACAAAAAGAATGAAGGTTGCTGCAATCAAACCAAACCAAATCCAAAAATCAGGACCGATGGAATTAACCAGATAAATCAGAATGGAAACCAACGCACCTCCGATTACTGCACCCAAAACATATCCTTTCAGTTTATCAAGGATAAATGTTTTTGCGGTTGTTTTGTTGAAACCATATTTCTCTTCAATCACAAAGGTGGAGTACCATTGAAAAGGGATTGAGATGATATCTGAAACAATCATGATTACTCCAAAAAAAACAAGGGCTAGCACAATCTGATTTTCTATTAATGGACGAAGCCAGGAGTCAACAAAGCCAAAGCCGCCAAGTAACAGCATGCCAAATGAAAGAATAAAACTAAAGGCGGATGAAATGAATGAGAAGCGTGATTGTTCTTTTTGATAGGCAAGAGACTTTTGATATTTCTCAGGATCGTAAAAATCCTGAATTTCTGCTGGAATTTCTGACTTTAATGCTTTTAAATTTAAGAAATCAAGCGTTTGGTCAAATAGGTAACTAACCAGGGATATGCTTAGGATTATATAAAGAATTACTTCTGGAGTCATAATAAAATACTAGTGTAAAATTAATCTAGACCTTAAGTAGTTTACTAAAAGCCTCGGCTGTTTTGGAAAAATGAAATCCCTTAAGCGTTTGATCAAAATTTTCTTTGATCTTGTCGTTATTAAGATTTCCTATACTGCCTTCGTGTGTATGGTTTACTTTTGTTGAGTAGCTGAATTTTCCCTGCTCAATATCGTTGCCAATTTGTTTGTACGCATCCCGGAAAGGAACCCCTGAAAGCACTAATTTATTTACTTCTTCAACGCTAAACAGGAACTTATACTTTTCATCTTCCAGGATATTTTCTTTCACCACAATAGAAGCAAGCATAAGGTGAGTCATTTGAAGGCATTCCTTTAACGTAGTAATGGCGGGGAATAATTTTTCCTTGAGAAGTTGTAAGTCTCGGTGATACCCCGATGGTAAATTTGAGGTTAACAAAGTAAGCTCATTGGGTAGCGCCTGTAATGCATTGCACTTTGCGCGGATCAATTCAAATACATCCGGATTTTTCTTGTGCGGCATAATGCTGGAACCCGTAGTTAATTCCTCCGGAAAAGAGATGAAAGCAAAGTTCTGATTTAAGAACAGAGTTGCATCCATAGCCAGTTTGCCAATAGTTGATGCCACATTGCTCATCGCTTGCGCAAGAATGCGTTCGGTTTTACCGCGCCCCATTTGAGCGTATACCACATTGTAATTCAAATCATTAAATCCAAGTAATTGAGTGGTGAATGTTCGGTTGAGCGGAAAGGAAGATCCATACCCGGCTGCAGAACCTAAAGGATTTTTATTTACTACCTGATAAGCTGCCTGCAACATGATTAAATCATCAACCAAACCTTCTGCATAAGCGCCAAACCATAACCCAAAGGAAGAGGGCATGGCTAATTGCAAATGTGTATAGCCTGGTAACAATTTGTTTTTATGTTCTTCACTTTTACTAATAAGCAGTTCAAAGAGTGGTTGAATAGATGCTGTAAGTTCTTGAATTTCGTTGCGAAGAAATAATTTAATATCTACCAACACTTGATCATTGCGCGAACGACCGCTATGAATTTTCTTTCCAACTTCTCCCAACTTTTTGGTAAGTAACAATTCAACCTGAGAGTGAATGTCTTCCACATCGGCTTCTATTTTGAATGTGCCCGCTGTTATTTGAGAATAAATATTTTTGAGTTCTGAGAGAAGTGTATTGAGTTCATCTTTTGTTAGCAGCCCAATAGATTCCAGCATGGTGATGTGTGCCATGGAACCGAGCACATCAAACGGAGCCAGGTGCAAATCTAATTCCTGATCTTGTCCTGTCGTGAAATCAGTTACAACTTTTAATGAATCTTTATCTTTAGTCCAGAGTTTCATTTTTGGTTACATGTTTCCGGTTACTTGTTGCAAGAATTTTTACTTCGAATAATCATTTAAATTTTGTTCTGCCCATTGAATAAATTTGTTAACTTTTCTACTCAGCAATTCATATGCATCTTTTAATTGTTCGAAATTATTTTTGTCTTTTAACGACTCAGTTTCAAACAAGAACTCAAGATGAAGAATTGTTTCATCGCATTCAGCTTGAGAATACACAAGATACTTAATAAAATCAGCTTTGTATCTTCTTCTACCATAACCTTCAA
>JAEUUA010000025.1 GCA_016787755.1 Cyclobacteriaceae bacterium
GAAGCTTTGAAGAGAGAAAAACAGTTGAAATCAGCGAAAGGTAGAGCGTTCGCATGGAGTATGGTGGACAAAACAAAAAACGCATAGTTGGATTCATATCCGCCAACTGGCGGACGGGGGTTCAACTCCCCCCCGCGCTACTTTCTTCTTAAAATTTGTCTATTCTCTTCCAAGTCATTAACTAATTCGAATATAATTTGTCGTTAGCTAGATTTTCTCTAAATTAAAATCGAAACAAAGGCGAGGGCAGCATTTTCTCATGACAACTTCTAAACAACTCTATACAAATGACTTTGAAGTGCATGCTTCCATCAAAATGCTTTATCCCTACCTTCAAACACCCAGTGGGCTTTCCGAATGGTTTGCTGACAATGTGACGATCAGTCCTGAAAAGGTTTATACATTTGTTTGGGATAATGAAGAGCACAAAGCAATAATGACTTCGCATCGGGTTAATCACTTTGTAAAGTTTGAATACCTTCCAGAGAACAAAGAGGACGAAAAGGATCCCTCCTATTTCGAACTTAGACTAGAAGTAAATGAGCTCACACAAACTACTTTTTTAAAAGTAATTGACTATTCTGATTTTGAAGATCTCAACGAACTCAATGACTTATGGGAGGGTTTGGTTGAAAACCTGAGAGGAGTAGTGGGAGGCTGAATTCTCAAGGTCTCACAAGATTTATAAACTATATTATTCACATGCGGTGAGTCACTCCGCAACTTCTCCTATTTTTGTAGTGTTAATTTAACACTCCAAAAATTCATTCCTATGTTATCAAAGATTAATCCTGCCGAAACAATTGCCTGGCAAAAACTGACTTCACACTTTATTGAAATGCAGGCAACGCATATGCGCGAATTATTTCAGGAAGATGCGCAGCGATTTGAAAAATTCAATTTGAAGTTTGACGACATCCTCATCGACTATTCTAAAAATATTATAACCGCTGAAACTATCGAGTTATTAATTGAACTTGCTGAGGAAGTTGGATTGAAGGAATCTATCGAGGCCATGTTTAAGGGAGATAAGATCAATCAAACCGAACACCGCGCTGTTCTGCACGTTGCGCTACGCAATCGGGCTAATACGCCTATATATGTAGGCGGTGAGGATGTAATGCCTCAAATCAATCAAGTGCTTGATCAGATAAAAACCTTCTCCGAAAAATTATTAAAGGGAAGTTGGAAAGGCTTTACAGGAAAAGCGATTACCGATATCGTGAACATAGGAATTGGAGGTTCTGATTTAGGACCCTTGATGGTTACTGAAGCATTAAAGCCTTATCACACATCCATTAAACCTCACTTTGTTTCGAATGTGGATGGAACACACATTACCGAAACTCTTAAAAATCTTAATCCTGAAACCACGTTGTTCATCATTGCCTCTAAAACATTTACCACACAAGAGACGATGACCAATGCGGAGACATCCAAAAATTGGTTTATTGAAAAGACGGATGGTAAAGGTGAAGTGGCCAAACATTTTGTTGCTGTGTCCACAAACTCAAAGTCAGTAAGCGACTTTGGTATTGCTCCCGAAAACATGTTTGTGTTTTGGGATTGGGTAGGTGGACGTTATTCATTGTGGTCGTCAATTGGTTTGTCAATTGCCTGTACTATTGGATTTGAAAATTTTACAAAGTTGCTAGAAGGGGCGCATGACATCGACAATCATTTTAAAGATCAACCTTTCGAAAAAAATATTCCTGTTATTCTTGCGCTACTCGGAATCTGGTACACAAACTTTTTTGATGCGCACTCTGAAGCCATTCTTCCTTATGATCAATACTTACATCGTTTTGCTGCCTACTTTCAACAAGGAAATATGGAAAGCAATGGAAAGTCAGTAGATCGAGATGGCAATCCGGTGCTCTATCAAACTGGTCCTATTATCTGGGGTGAGCCTGGCACCAATGGGCAGCATGCATTTTATCAATTGATTCATCAGGGGACCAAAATTATTCCCTGTGATTTTATTGCCCCTATCGAATCACAGAACCCTATTGGTGATCATCATGTAAAGTTACTTTCTAACTTTTTTGCGCAAACAGAAGCCTTGATGATTGGGAAAACTGCCGAGGTGGTTGAGAAAGAATTACGTGCTGCAGGCATGAGCAAAGAGGAAATTAATTTCCATTTGCCTTATCGGGTATTTAGCGGTAACAGACCTACTAACTCAATCCTGTTCAAAAAATTAAACCCCTATACATTGGGTGTCTTGATTGCCATGTATGAGCATAAGATCTTCGTTCAAGGAGTAATCTGGAACATCTTTAGTTTCGATCAATGGGGTGTTGAATTGGGAAAAGTACTCGCTAAAAAAATATTGCCCGAACTAACATCAACTCAACCTATTACCACTCACGATTCCTCTACGAACGGACTGATCAATTATTTCAAACGATTGAAATCCGAATAAAACCCGAATCCTTGTAAAACCCCTTTCAACCCCTATTTTTGAGCTTCTTATAAATCGGGAATGGATTCAAAAATTTCAAAAATTGGGGTATTTACTTCGGGTGGTGATGCACCCGGAATGAACGCTGCGTTGCGTGCTGTGGTGCGGGCTTCTATTTTCTACAAAAAAGAAGTACATGGCATTATGCAAGGGTATGAGGGCATGATCAGTGGAGACATTGTGAAGCTTGGAGCGCGCTCGGTAGGCAACATCATTCAACGGGGTGGAACGATTCTTAAATCTGCGCGTAGCAAAGAGTTTAGAACCCCCGAAGGCCGCGCAAAGGCTTATCAAAATTTAAAGAAACATGGCATTGATGCGTTAGTTGCCATTGGAGGCGATGGAACGTTTACAGGGCTGCATAAACTCTACGAAGAATATGCCATCCCTTCTATCTGTATGCCAGGTACAATCGATAATGATTTAACAGGAACCGATTATACCATTGGATTCGATACCGCTACCAATACAGCGGTTGAAGCCATTGATAAAATCAGAGACACGGCTATTTCTCACAACCGGCTTTTCTTCATTGAGGTAATGGGGCGCAACTCGGGTTACATTGCTATCAACTGTGGCATTGCCGGTGGAGCGGTTGCCACCATTATTCCGGAAGAGTCAATGACCTTGGATGAGTTATTTGCTAAATTGGATGAAGGGGGTAAGACAAATAAGAAATCAAGTTTAGTTGTAGTTGCTGAAGGCAGTAAATTAGGAGGTGCCATGGAACTCGCTAAAAAATTCTCTGAACGCAATAATTACTTCGATATCAAAGTAACTATCCTGGGGCATCTTCAGCGGGGTGGCAGCCCCACTTATTTTGATCGGGTACTCGCCAGCAAAATGGGTGTTGCCGCGGTGGAAGGATTACTGGCCGGTGAAAAGGACTGTATGGTAGGAGTCCTTAATAACAAAGTTGTTTACAACAGCTTTGCCGATATCATCGACAAGCATCATGAAATTGATAGTGAATCTTTACGAATAGCAAAAATTCTTTCCATCTAATTAGTGTATGAAAGATCTAACGGTTGGCATCGACATTGGCGGAACAAATACAAAGTATGGTATTGTTGACCGCAAGGGAAATGTGCTACATCAAGGAAATATTCCTACCACGGAGTATGATGAATTTCAAGCGTACTTTGATGGAATGGCAGATGCCCTGCGGATTGGAATCCAGGATTTGCCTTCGGACTCACGCATAGTTGGGATTGGAATTGGGGCGGCTAACGGGAATTATTATACGGGCAATATTGAACGTGCCACTAACTTAAAGTGGAAAGGGGTACTTCCTTTGGCAAGTATGTTCAAAGAAGAATTTGACGTGCCTTGCATTCTTACCAATGATGCGAATGCGGCAGCTGTAGGAGAAATGATCTACGGCAATGCCAAGAACATGAAAGACTTTGTCGTGATTACCCTCGGTACCGGATTAGGAAGTGGTTTTGTGTGTGGTGGTGTGCTGCTAAATGGGCATCATGGAATTGCAGGCGAAGTGGGCCATACTTCCGTGAACCCGAATGGAAGATATTGTAACTGTGGAAAGCGAGGATGTCTTGAAACGTATGTTTCGGCAACCGGCATAAAAAGAACCGTTTATAAATTATTGGCTGATCATTTAGAGCCTAGTGAATTAAGAGGAATCAGCTTTGAAGATTTGAATACCAAAATGATTTCGGAAGCTGCAAATCGGGGTGATGTGGTGGCTTGTGAAGCGTTTGAATATACTGGAAGGATTTTAGGAATGAAACTAGCTGAAACCGCTGTTCATACAGACCCGGAAGCAATCTTTTTGTTTGGCGGTTTAGCCATGGCGGGTGATTTAATCTTCCGGCCCACTATCAAACACATGGAAGCTAACCTGATGCCCTTGTTCCGTGGGAAAATAAAAGTACTCCCTTCTGCCATGCAAAATCAGGCTGCACCCATTTTAGGCGCCAGTAGTTTAGTGTGGGATTATCTTGATAAGCTACAGTTGAAGTCAGAACTTGCTTAATGGAGTTCAATCAATCAAATCAGATTGAGAACTCAGGCAGAGATAAAACCTCTTCGGTAAAGAAAAATAAAAAACGGGGATTCACTCTTTTTGCTCTTATCCTGGCAGGTGAAGCCATCTTCTTTCTCCCCTTTGTGATAGCCAGAATTTTTCGCCCTACCCTGTTGGCTGTATTCGAAATCACTAACACACAATTAGGCGCATTCTTTTCTGTGTATGGAATCATCGCCATGGTATCTTATTTTTTTGGTGGGCCGCTAGCCGATCGGTTTTCCACCAGAAACCTGATGGCAATCGCTTTGTGGTTAACAGGTATGAGTGGGTTCATCTTTGCAACCGTTCCGTCTCATCAAATTGTATATGCGCTCTATGCCTTCTGGGGCATAACGACTATTCTGCTATTTTGGGCTGCCCTTATCCGAGCCACCCGCGAATGGGGCGGTTCTGATTTTCAAGGGCGTGCTTTTGGATTGTTGGAAGCTGGAAGAGGCGCCACCGCTGCATTACTAGGTTCTGTCTCCGTATTGATTTTCTCTTATTTTAATCCTGAAGAAGCTGCTCAAACTTTTTCACAAAGCAGAAGAGAATCTTTTCAAGATGTAATTTTAATGGCTTCGGGTATTACCTTCTTAAGCGGAGTCCTTGTTTGGATCTTTGTCCCCAAAACATCAACATCACATTCTAACGAACCTGTAATTACACGATCCACTTTTCTGAAACTGTTGCTCACTCCAACCGTGTGGATGCTGGCAGTAATAATTGTGTGCGCCTATGTTGGATATAAAATTACCGATAACTTTTCGCTTTATGTAAAAGATGTACTAGGCGTTACGGAAACTCAAGCAGCCACCGTGGGTACCTTGGCACTTTGGATGCGGATGATTGTTGCGCTTATTGCAGGCTATTTTGCAGATCGATTCAGTGGCGTGAAAATTATTATAGTCTGCTTTGCCTTGAATACTTTAGGTAGTTTGGCGATTGGATTAGGATTTTTAACCACCTCATTCTGGTTTGTGGGTATCACGTTTACTTCGATCTTAATTGGAGTGTACGGAGTACGGGTTTTATACTTTGCTGTGTTAGAGGAAGCGCGAATTCCATTATTCACCACAGGCACGGTGGTAGGCATTATTTCTTTCATTGGCTTTACCCCCGATATTTTTATGAGTCCGTTGGCCGGATATCTTCTCGATCAGTTCCCTGGTGTACAAGGCCATCAGTTTGTTTTTTTTGTTTTGATGATCTTTTCAATCCTTGGAATGGCAACATCATTTCTGTTTTTCCAGTCGCAGAAAAATATGAAATCAATTTAGTTAAATCATGCGGAAGCTAACAAGACTACGTTATCATATTTGCATTAATGACCTGGCTTTTTTAGAAAGATAAAATCGCCCCCTTCATCGCCTACCTGACCGATGGCTCCATACTGAGGTACTTGTCCGTTCGGGCTATTATTTATGACGGCTGTCTTAAAGGTGCGGAACAAATCTTCTGCTGAGATCATAGGTTGATTATTGTCAGCTAAATTTTTAATCAGGTAGTTTACAAACACACTTCTATCAGGAACCGTTTTTAGCGTGCCACTGGTCATTGCCTTTCTGCTTGCCAACTTATACTGTTCAAGTACCGCACGACTGTTTTCAAAAGTCACGGCCCTTTCCTTGAAAATGCTCCCACTAAAACAAGCATCGGTTATCAACAAAGTATGTTTTGAATTAATGCCCCCAATATAATCGCGAATGGTACTGTTTGAGAGCCACCTTGACTTTGAATCTCGTTTAGCATCTGTGGGAAGCCAAAAACCTTGTTTCATGTTCTCATCCCAAATTCCGTGGCCTGCATAAAATACCAATAACTGATCGGTGGGCGTCACTTTATTCGCGAGTACATCAAAGGCATCAATGATCTGGTCTCGGGTTGGGTTCTGTAATACGATGGTGTTTTCCGGTGCAAAGGTATAGCTCGTTTGAAGTATCGAATTGAATTTCTTGACATCCGAAACTGGTTCATCCAGGTCTTGAATCCCGTCATCCTCATACGTATCAATTCCAATGAGCAATGCATAATAGTTTCTTTTTTGCAGCTCTTCATAAAGCAAGGTGCCATAAGTATTCGTTGGTTGACTAATGACATCTGAGTCAGAGGTCCGCGTTGTACCGAGTACCGGAGAAGATACTTTAAGCAGTTCAACTTTTCCTCCGGTGCCGGGCGGACAGGTATTCTTGCCAAAACTTCCGGACCATTTTCCAATTAACTTTTCCTGACCATTAGCATTGGAATATTCGAGTCTAATGGTGGAAAGGCAACCTGCACTCGTCTTATACACATATTCAGTTTGTCTGATCTCAATTGATTTTGTTTTCGCAGTCCCTGAAAAAATAGTCCGTGCAGAATCTTTATGATTCAGGCTCATGCTGGTAGAATATCCTTCCAGAATAGCGCCTTTCTGTGTAAAAAAATATTCAATGATAATATCCTGGCTAAAAGGAACTTCAGCCACTCCGTTCCAATACCCGGTTATATTAGGGATTTTCTGTGCGAATACGGAGGCTATGCTTAGTGGTAACAAAAGCACGAATAGAATGTAAGAACGTGCAGTTAACATCTTACTAAAGTAACAAAATTTCTCTTTATGGACAATGTCAGTAGACATCTCCCTTGTAGGAATACGTGGTGGAGTTCATCGCAGGTAGTATTGCTTGGTTCGTAGGTTTTATCAGCCACTATCAGAATGAAGAATCGGATTTAAAAAAAATGAAATCTCATCGGCCAAGCAGCATATCGGGAATCAAAGAAAATTTTGGATAGGAATGATGAGAATCATGCCCTTGCATGACGGACATCACAACAAACGGTTGTTCTTTATCGTAATCTGCTTATTCAAAGGAACTACAAAAAATGGAATTCATCGATTATTATAAAATACTAGGGCTTCCCAAAACAGCCAGTGAAGCGGATATAAAAAGAGCATATAGGAAACTTGCTCGCAAATACCATCCGGATGTAAATCCAAATAATAAAGACGCTGAAAAGAAATTCAAAGAACTCAATGAAGCCAATGAAGTATTAAGCGATCCGGCAAAGAGAAAGAAATACGACACCTATGGCAAGGACTGGAAAAATGCGGAAGCATTTGAAGAGGCCAAAAAAAGGCAAAGTCAATCACAGCGAGCGTCAGGTGGACAATATCAATCCAGCGGATACACTGGTGATTTTTCCGATTTCTTCGAGTCGATGTTTGGCGATCATCCCGGAAGCAGAAGCAGGCAACCAAAATTCAGAGGCCAGGATTTTAATGCTGAACTGCAGCTTACACTGAAGGATGTCTTTGCTAAACATAAGCAAACCCTGAATGTCAATGGTAAAAATATTCGTTTAACCATTCCGGCCGGTGTTGAAAATGGTCAGACCATAAAAATTACCGGGTATGGAGCACCCGGTGTTAATGGAGGCCCGCCTGGTGATTTATTCATTACTTTTTCCATTGCGAACACCACTAAGTTTAAAAGAGATGGGAACAACTTATATACTACCCTTGACCTGGATTTATATACAGCCTTATTAGGGGGCGAAATTTTAGCCGACACATTTGATGGGAAAGTTAAATTAAAAGTTTCCCCTGAAACTCAATCTGGAGCCCAGATAAAACTGAAGGGCAAAGGATTTCCTGTTTATAAGAAAGAAAATGAATTTGGTGATTTGTATATTACCTATCAGGTAATACTACCTACTAATCTTTCGAAAAGAGAAAAAGAGTTATTTGAGGAATTAAAAAAAATAAGAAAAGATGGTAACTGACAACTTAGTGCTTGTCGAGCAGCTCTGCTTGTACTACAAGATTGAATTCTCTTTTATCGATTCTCTGGAAGCCTATGGGTTAATCAATGTTGTTGTTATTGACGACTGTAAATATTTATCAAATGAGGATTTAGGAGAAATTGAACGATTGATGCGCCTTCACTATGACTTAGGTATCAATATGGAAGGAATTGATGTGATCTCAAACCTGATCAATCAGATTGCAGAATTACAAAAGGAATTAACAGTTGCTAAGAATAAGTTGAACCAATTGAATATACAATTATGAGGGGTATGTTTCAAAATCCATTCCCTCATGTCTCACCTCTAAAATTAATTACCCCCCGTAAGAGGCTATTCAAATCAATACCGCTCGGGCTCCAATCGCCACTTGGCAGGCGAACGCCATAAACTGGAGAGTAGCAACTCGCGCATGAAGATGAACTCCTTCGGCAGCTTGTCATACATGCGCTCAAACAACTCGGCATGTTGAAGCAACTCGGCCTTCCATTCTTCGCGGTCAATATCCATAATGGCTTCAAACTGTTCGGGTGTAAAATCCAACCCAGTCCAGTCAATGTCATCATAAGTAGGCATCCATCCTATCGGGCTTTCCACTGCATTGGATTCGCCCCGGATCTTTTGTACGATCCATTTTAAAATGCGCATGTTGTCGCTAAAGCCCGGCCAGATAAATTTGCCTTCGGCATCTTTACGAAACCAGTTTACACCAAACACGCGCGGGGGCGCTTGCAAATTGCGGCCAAACTGCAACCAGTGATTGAAGTAGTCACCCATGTGATAGCCACAGAAGGGCAACATGGCAAAAGGGTCTCTGCGTACCTTCCCTACTTCTCCAAATGCAGCTGCGGTGGTTTCCGAACCCATGGTGGATGCTAAGTAAACTCCATACGCCCAGTTGCTGGATTGATATACTAATGGAATGGTTGTACTTCTGCGACCACCAAAAATAAATGCACTCACTAATACTCCTTCGGGGTTCTCCCAATCCGAGTCAATTGATGGACATTGATGAGCCGGTGTAGTGAAGCGTGCGTTAGGATGTGCTGCGGGTTTGCCTGAAGAGGCGTCCCATTTTTGTCCGCGCCAGTCGGTCAAATTCTTGGGCGGTTCTTTAGTCATGCCTTCCCACCAAATATCCTTGTCCTCGGTAATGGCTACGTTGGTAAAGATGGTATTCTTCGCAATGGTAGCCATTGCATTGGGATTTGTTTTTTCGTTGGTACCGGGTGCAACACCAAAGTAACCCGCTTCGGGATTAATAGCATACATCTTTCCATCCTTGCCGGGTTTTATCCACGCAATGTCATCACCCACTGTAGTAATTTTCCAACCATTGAATGATGCGGGTGGTATCATCATGGCAAAGTTTGTTTTACCACATGCACTTGGAAAGGCTGCAGCTACATAATCCTTTCGTCCATCCGGGCTTTCAACACCCAGCAGCAACATGTGTTCCGCCAACCAGTTTTCATCTTTGGCCATTACGGATGCAATGCGCAAAGCAAAACATTTTTTACCTAACAATGCATTACCCCCATACCCTGAGCCATACGAAATGATAGAACGATCTTCAGGAAAATGCACAATGTATTTTGTGGCAGCGTTTGTGGGCCACTTGGCATCTTGTTGTCCAGGAGCAAGCGGAGCGCCCACAGTGTGTAAACATTTTACAAAGGAACCACCTTCTCCCAGCGCATCAATTACACGCTTCCCTACGCGCGTCATGATATGCATGTTTACGACTACATATTCGGAGTCAGTAATTTCAATGCCTATTTGTGAAATATCCGAACCCACTGGCCCCATGCTAAATGGAATCACATACATGGTGCGTCCTTTCATACAACCACTTAGCAGCGGATGCAATGTTTGAGTCATCTGTTTAGGCTCTACCCAATTGTTGGTGGGTCCGGCATCTTCTTTTCGCTTACAGCATATGTAGGTGCGGTCTTCCACACGCGCTACATCACTGGGGTCAGAGAAGCAGGCAAAACTATTGGGTCGCTTTTTTGGATTCAATTTTATGAACGTGCCTTTGGTTACGAGTGATTCACAGAGTTCGTTATACTCTTCAGTCGAGCCATCACACCAGCGGATATGATCGGGTGTGCAGAGGGCAGCTACTTCGTTGATCCAGTTTACTAATTCGGAATGCGCAACCGCATAGCTTTTATCTTCTTGGGTCATCATGGGTAGTAGTTAGAAGGCTCAAAAGTACGCAGGCTTTTGGTAAAAAGAAGGATTTCAAACGATTGAAATGGTGATTTTTGTCAGATTGGGGTTAAATGATCATCCGTACCTGTGTGTTATCGATTGCGCAGTTGCGGCATATTGCAAAGGGAAAAGTATGCCATCCCTAAGGGATTTGATGAAACGAATTGATTAGCTATTACCGACATGTGTTCCCTTACGGGACTAAGATCACGGTCTCAAAGCTAAGTACCGTGGGGTCGAAATGTTGGTAAAGAATCTAAGGGAATTAGACGTGTCCCATAGGGCCGACAAGATTGAAAAGAGAGAGAGGAGAATAGAATTAGTTGCTACACATTTCCTTCCGGGTCTCGGTAAAAAAAAGTTACGATGTAGATCATCCCCTCGCCCACTATGACAAGATTGAAAAGAGTTTAGAGTTAGTCGCCACACTTTCCTCAGAGCTGTCATTGCGGGCGTAGGAACGGAGACCCGCAATCCCGATTACAAACCTATTATCAGAAATCAACGCGATAAGCAATCACCGGAATAATGCCCAATTGGTATTTGGTTGTTACTTGCTTTAAGAAAGTATCGTAGTATTGATACGCCACGTTTGACTGACCCGTTAGGTTTTGAATATCAATAGACCATGTGCGTGTATACCCCGGTTTGTTTTTACGCCAACTCACGCGCAAATCTGTACGGAAATAATTAGGATATTTTATCCTGTACCCCTCGCTATAATCATATAGGGTAGTTCCAACAAATTCAGAAGTTGTTTGATCAATAGGAGCTTGTCGTAAACCCCCTGAGTACAACATCCGAGCATGAACACCAAATGCCTTGTTAGTTGATTTCCACTCTTTGCCTGCCAACAAGCTGCTGGTAAAATTTCCATTGAAGCGCGTATTTTCATATGCGCCACCCATATCAGTAAATTGTGATTGATAGTATGACCCTGAGATCATAAAATAAACATTACCATAAAATCTTTGTTCAACATAACTATCGATGCCATAGTTTTTTCCCTTTCCATCTGAAGTAAGGTTTGATTTCGGAAAATCTTCCCATTGATTGATCAAAGAATAATGCGGGATGCCAGGTGCAACAGGAACATTAAACAACTGATGATAATATACTGAAGAGACAATATTTAAATCGGTATTGAATTTCTTTCTCCACTCCAATACAAACTGGTTACTCTTTGAAAAAGGCAACTGATCATTTCCGGCTGTCAAATACGTTTGTATCTGTTGCCATTGACTGGTGAGACCATAAGAAAGTGTAAACAGATTATTGCGTACATGTCGCGAGACGCTTAGTCGTGGTTCAAACGAATCGCTTTGGTTGTAGCTGAAGGTTACATATCGGATGCCTGCATTTAGATTGAACTTGCCTATATATTGCTGCCAAGCCAAATATGGTTGCATCAGAAATCCATTAACAGTGCCTTTCACATTGGGTGTATAGGGATCTATGTATAACTGTGTGACCGTGGAAACATCCATGTCGTTAGTTAAGTAACTGGTGTTAACTCCTAGCTCAATAGACCCTCTTGATATTTTATGAACGCCTTTCAGGAATGAAGAAATAATGGTTCGGTCGGACAGATAATTTTCTTTATACACATGTGGGTAGGGAACCACATAGCTTTGTGAAGTCCGGGTTTGCTCCTGACCTGAAACGGAAGCCCCTAAACTAACGGAAGCCCATCCCGGTTTAAACTGATTCACAAAACCTGCCCCGTATGCGGTGCCATTATAATCAATCGTATAGCGATCTTTTTCTTCTTCCCATTCATCCTCTGGCTTTGCATCGAAAAGATTCTTGCTCCACCCGGCAAAACCAAATATGGAAAGATTTCCTCCTTTGTTCGAAGGGAAAATTAAATTGAAAGACACATCCTGAAAGTTGATCGTTTCATCACCCAAGTCTACACCCATTTGTGAAAGCAAACCGATTGTTGAGTATCGGTAATTAACCAGAAACGAGCTTTGCTTTTCTTTGTTTATAGGTCCTTCAGCGGCAAGGTCGATACCAATCAAACTTGCCTGTGCCGTGTATTGTATTTTTTCTGTTGACCCAGTTCGCAATGACATATCCACAATACCTGCCAATGCATTGCCATAGCCTGGGGGTAAGTTTCCTGAATAAAAATTTGTTTTATCGAGCAACTGGGCGCTGAGAATATTTACTCCACCTCCACTTGCGGTGGGTTTGTCACTTAATGTTCCTGCGTTGGCAGTATGATTGGGATTTACAATATCAAGGCCTTGCAATCGCCACAGTACACCGTTAGGTGAATACCCCTTAACTGAAATCGAATTAGCTTGATCGTTGGTGGTTACTATTCCTGGATATGAGGTAAGCATGCGCACAGGATCAAAGAAGTTCGCTGGAGCACGCAAAGTTTTCTCAATAGATAGGATCGTAACTCCCGGCTCGGAGTACGCTTGAGGCTTTACGGTTACTTCTTCGAGTATGGTTGGTAATTCATGCAATGCAATCTCTAACATACCCGACTTACCGGCAATCACCAATAACTCCTGCTCTATGGCTTGATATCCCGTGAAAGAAATTTCAACCCGATACCGACCAGTGATTAAGGTAAGCGCAAATTTACCATTTGCCTCTGCAGAGGTTCCTGTAATAAGCTTTTCATTTTGAAACACTGAAACATTAGCACCCGGTAAAGCATCACCCGTTGTTGCATCCTTTACTTTACCGGCAACGGATTGAGTAATCTCCTGAGCTTGAGAAATGAAAAAAAGAAAGAATAAGAATAAGAATAAAAAAAAATATCGGTTCATGCTTTGAAGTAGGCTGTAAGGCAGTAAGGCAGTAAGGCAGTAAGCAGTATTCAGTCTCAAGATGCTATCACTGGCAAACTGTCGACTGAATACTGCCGACTTTAATTTAATACTAAAGAATGGACTTCATATACTTTGCGCTATTTTCAGCGCTTAGCATCGGATTATCAGGATATGTTTCCTGCTCCACAAAGAACGTTTTCAAGCCGGCCTGTTTACCTGCAGCCAGTAATTTCACAAAATCAATAGAACCTGTGCCAACATCGGTATTGTGCTCGCGATTAGCCTTATCCATGTCTTTAATATGCCATAGCTCAAAACGTTTCGGATACTTTTCGAAATAGGCAAATGGATTTTGATTCGCACGCACCACCCAATAGAGGTCCATTTCCATGGCCACTAATTTTGGATCGAGTTGCTCAAGCATTACATCAAACATTATCTTCCCCTCTATGCTTTCAAATTCGAACGCATGATTGTGGTAGCCCATCCGAAGTTTGTATTTCGTTGCCACTTCCGCTGCTTTATTAATTGCTTCGCACGTCTTTTTTAATTCGTCTAATGAGCTATAATATTTTTTATCCAACCAGGGCACCACTACATAACTTTGGCCCATCGACTGCGCATCGGCACAGGCTTTATCCCAGTCCTTTTCTAATAAATTAATTCCATAATGACCACTAACAACTTTAACCCCAAGGCCTTTCATATGCGCCCCAAACTCAGCAACCGGCATCCCAAATAATTTACCGGCTCCATAGCCGTAGGTTTCCACTTGCGTGTACCCCCATGATGCCACTGCATCCAGTGTACCCTTCACATCTTTCATAATCACATCGCGCAGCGTGTATAACTGTAAGCCAATGTCTTTTTTCCCTTTTGACTCCGCAAAGAGGGAAGGTACCGTGAGCATACCGGCAGTTGCAACAGCCGAGGTTTGTATAAATTTTCTGCGATCCATAGTCTAGATAGTTTAAATTATTTGCTTAGTGACAATTGACCAAAGATGAACAAGTTCTGATCACCCGCCTTATCATTCTTAAATACCAAGATCAAATTATGTTTTCCTGAAACTGGTTTAATAGAAATACCGGATGGTTTCGCAAAAATTCCACTCTGCACTTCTATTTTAGGAGCATTGGCAAAGCTTACAGTGCCCATCTTTGTTCCTTCTGTTGAATCAAGCCAAACTTCAATTTCGCCACCCATAGCAGAGCCCATTTCGGTAGTGGTAAGGTTAAGCCTGGTAACTCCTGTCAGGTCTACATCTTTAAATGTTGCTGACGAGTTATGCTTCACATTATCCAAAAAGTTAAAACCAGCGGCACTCGATTTTATTAAACCGCCTTTTAGGTCGGTCGCATCAGCCATACTAATAACCGGGGATTTAAACACAAACTGTTTGGTGGTAGCAAGAGATGGCATTCCATTCGCACCTGTATCTTCATACGTTACGGTAAGAACATAGGCAGCGGTAGGGGCAGGTCCTGGCGGTAATACCTGAGCAAAGTTTGCCTTACCCGAAAGCGGTAAACTCTTTACTTTTTCTTCTTTTGCTAAGGATAAAATGTATTCCACCATTTGGGTAGTCTGTGCTTTCGTTAACTGCGGATGGGCAGCCATCGCTACTTCGCCCCACACGCCCGAGCCGCCATTCAATATTTTATCACTTAGCAAATCAATCGCTTTAACATCTTTTGCATATTTTATAGCTACATCCCGGTAGCTTGGTCCGGCTGACTTTTGATCGATGAGGTGACATGATTTACAATCACTTTCAGCCATCAATAATTTACCCGGCAACTCAGAACGTTGGTGTCCTTGGGCAACCTTGGTCATATCATAACCTTGCGGATGAAAATCGAGTGTAGCTAATACACGACCCGCAGCAATCTTGCCATCCGTAGTACTTCCATCTTCGTTATCAGTTACTGTAATTTTATAATCTGCAGAGCTGCCTGGAATAAAATACGTTGAGTTTCCTGTGATCGCAATATCAATGGCAGGCGGTTCATTCCCTGCTATGATAGTTATTTCTGTGCGTGACGTTGTGCCATTAGAATCTGTTACTGTTAATGTTGGATGATAGATACCGGGCTTGTCGAAGGTAAATGAAAAATCTGTATTATTTGTAGAGGCAACAGCAGCACCACTTATTTCAAGACCATAGGTAACCGCATCGCCATCCGGATCTGTACTTTCGGAAGCCGAGAAATTTACTTGAAGTGGAAGTGCTCCTGATACTTTGTTTGCTGTTAAGGAAGCCACTGGCGGGCGGTTGCCCCCATTGAAATCAATTCGCGACAAGCGGGCATCCATATTTCTAGCAAACCATTTGGTACCATACTCCAACGTGTATAACTTTCCATCAGGGCCAAAAGCCATATCGATCGTGTTGTTGAATTGAATGCCATCGAGGAACGGTTCAATATCCATGATCGCACCCTTTTCATTCATAGTGATTAAGCGCATCCAGTTCCGCATCCAATCGTAAGCAATTAATTTCCCATCAAAGTAATCAGGATATGCAGTGGCAATGCCTTTGTAATTTTCAGAATAATAAACCGGACCAGCCATTGCATTACGCCCACCTGTTTTCATTAAAGGGAAATCAGGCGACTCCGCATAGGGATACCATATAAAGGGTGCGCTAACGGCAGGCAATATAGTTTTCCCCGTGTTATTGGGTGACGAGTTTATCGGGTTATTAACATCGTGTTTAGCGCCCGTAGTCTTATTTTCGAAATCATGCTTGCCATACGCATAATTGCCACCAACAAACAAAGGCCATCCAAAGTTACCGGCTTTCTGTGCCTGATTCACTTCATCATACCCACGAGGACCGCGATCAGGATCGTCATTTGCTGCATCAGGACCCACTTCACCCCAATACAGAAACCCGGTCTTTTGATCTACGGAGATACGATATGGATTTCGATTACCCATTACATAAATTTCAGGACGGGTTTTCTCCTCCCCTTTCGGGAAAAGATTTCCTTCCGGGATTGTATAGGTAGCGTCAGCCTCTGGATGAATGCGTAAAATTTTTCCACGCAAGTCATTGGTATTGCCTGAAGACTTAAGCGCATCAAACGGGGAACGTCCTGCTCGTTCGTCAGCAGGACTATATCCATCTGATTCAAAAGGGCTTGTGTTGTCGCCCGTAGAAAGGAAGAGATTCTTTCCTGGACCAAATGTTAATGAACCTCCTGTATGGCAGCATTGATCGCGCTGAGTATTAACTTCCAGCATTATTTTTTCAGAAGACTGATCAATCTTATTTCCATCGAATACAAAACGTGATAACACGTTGGCTGATTTTTCTGGATGTGAGTAGTAAATATAAACCCATTGGTTGGTGTCAAAGTCAGGATCGGTTGTGATCCCCAACATACCATCTTCAAATTTAGTCCAGACATTGAAGGTGTTAATCAAACTAATCGAATCTGTTTTCGGATCGTATAGTTTAACAGCCCCTTTTCGCTCAATAAAAATGATGCGGCCATCGCTTAGCATGGTCATCTCAGTAGGTTCATCAAAATTATAACCGAGTACTACCTTCGTGAACCGATTTGTTTCGGGTACTTTCTTAGCGTGCGCTTTTGAAAAATCAGGTTTTGATTTTCCCATGGCGTACACTAATCCTTGATATACATGATCTAAATATAATGGATCGACAAACGACTCATCCGTATGCCCCATACCTGTATAGAACGAACGTCCGCCATCAAAATCATGATACCAGGCGATCGGATGGTAATCTCCATTTTCTCCCCCTTTGTATGAAGTTTCATCCAGCTTATAGAGTACATTGATATCCGGAGAAATCTTCTTGTAGTTGTATAACTCGTCTTTGCGAACCCATTCCGCTGGCAACTCGGTGCCATTTCCAAAAGGTGCCACCTTTATAAATTTCGCTTCTTGTTGTTCGGGGTGACTTAAGAAATAAGCACCCACTAATTTTCCATACCACCACCAATCGTACTCCGTATCGGCAGCTGCATGAATCCCTACATAGCCGCCACCGGCCTGAATAAAACGCATGAATTCATTTTGCTCTGTCTGATTCAAGGCATCGCCTGTGGTACTTAAGAAAACTACTGCATTGTATTTTTTTAGATTGTCTTCGTTAAACACATCCGAAACAGAAGAGGTGTCTACTTCAAATCCTTTCTCTTGTCCCATTTTTAGAAAAGCTTCAGTTCCAACTTTAATAGATTGATGATGATAGCCTTTGGTTTCTGTAAAAACCAGAATGCGTGGTTTATCCTGCGAACAGGAAACCAACATTATGAATGCGGCAATAACTAGCAGTAATTTTTTCATGACGCGTAGGAACCTCGTTGAGGTATAACAATTATTTTAATTCTTTGATCTTGATGTTTCGATAGGAAACCATGTCGCCATGATCCTGTAAATCAATTCGTCCTTTTGTAAATTTTCCAAAGTCTGGCATCGTTTTGAATTTACTTCCTGCTACCATTTCACTCCAGGCAGGGGTACCCATTTCAAACTCAACAGTTTTAATTCCATTGAGCCAAAATGTATAATGCCCTTTATTCGCAATTAATTTTGCCTGATTCCATTCACCTGCTGGTTTTACAGTTTCAGTAGAGCAGGAAATCAAGTCGTATAAATCACCCGCGCGATGCTTACTTATTTTTGCATCCGGGTGACAGGCATTATCCAA
The DNA here is from genome assembly GCA_016787755.1 of Cyclobacteriaceae bacterium. Lineage (GTDB taxonomy): Bacteria > Bacteroidota > Bacteroidia > Cytophagales > Cyclobacteriaceae > ELB16-189. The sequence continues at coordinate 17,976 of JAEUUA010000025.1, forward strand.
TACCTGCATTTCTGGACCAGTCTGGTAGCTGGCTGTATAGGCCTTACCTTCCTGAACATTAAAAATTATTCCGCTATTACCACACGCTTGAATTTTCCAATCAATGGAAAGCTCATAGTTTTCGTATTCACCAACGGTAACAATATCACCAGCAGGAAGTCGCTTTCCATTCACTTTGGTTGTATCAAGGTAGAGTGATCCATTAGCCACTTTCCATCCAGGATTGATTTTATCGCTATTGAAATTGCGCCAGCCTTTCGTTGACGTTCCATCGAAAAGCAACTTCCAACCGTCTTTCTTTTCCTGCGCGGTTAATGTATTTTCTTTTTGGCCAAAGGTTGCTACCGCAAAAAATGACAACGCGAATACTACCAAGTATCGTTTCATCTTAATGTTCTTTTTCACCATCCAATGACAATACATAGCGAGCCATTTTTTCAGCATCCGCTTGAGAAATATCAGGATGGGGACTCATTGGAATTTCGCCCCATACACCACTACCACCATTGATGATCTTTCCGGCAAGCAACGTGACGGTGGCTTGTGTGAAGTCATACTTCTTAGCAACATCGGTATGGGATGGACCAATTAATTTATTGGTCGCATGATGACATGTTTTGCAATCACTTGCTTTCACCAACGACTCACCTTGTGTGATTACATCCACAGAAGCTATTGCCTGCCCACTTTCATCAGGTGTGCCATAATCTTCCGTAACCGTCTCATTTTTTTTAGATCCGCAAGCTGCCAGCGTTAGGGCAAAAGCAGTGATTAAACCAATTGATTGTAACTTTTTCATAGTATTCTTTTATTATTTCATTTAGTTAAGCCTAGTACTTTTTTATTGAGGGTTGGGTTTTTCCCTGTGGATGCAAAATCATCAAATGCTTTTTCAGTTACCCGAATGATATGATCTTTAATAAACGGTGCCCCTTCTTCAGCTCCTTGTTCGGGATGTTTAATGCAGCACTCCCACTCCAACACAGCCCACCCTTTATAGTTGTACTGCGCCAGCTTTGAAAAGATTGATTGAAAATCAACCTGACCATCCCCTAAAGAACGGAAACGACCGGGACGATCAACCCAATCCTGAAAGCCACCATATACCCCGCTCTTTCCGGTAGGATTAAACTCAGCATCCTTCACATGAAACATTTTGATAAAGGAATGATAGAAATCTATGTACTGCAAGTAGTCAAGTTGTTGTAACACAAAGTGACTTGGATCATATAAAATATTCGCACGAGTATGCTTACCTGTTGCTTCCCAGAATCGTTCGAATGTAATTCCATCATGCAAGTCTTCCCCTGGATGAATTTCATAACACACATCCACGCCTACTTTGTCAAAAGCATTTAAGATCGGAAGCCAACGTTTTGCTAATTCTTTAAATCCATCTTCCACTAAACCCGCAGGTCGTTGTGGCCACGGATAAACGGTATGCCACATCAACGCTCCTGAAAAAGTAGCATGTGCATTCAATCCTAAATTCTTACTTGCCCTTGCGGCTAACTTCAATTGATCAACGGCCCAGGCAGTACGTTCTTTTGGTTTACCATGCACCGACTTAGGTGCAAAGCCATCAAACATTACATCATACGCTGGATGCACGGCTACCAACTGACCTTGCAAGTGAGTTGATAATTCTGTGATTTGCAGTCCGCACGATTCCACCGTTTCTTTCAACTCCGCAGCATAGTCTTTACTCTCCGCTGTTTTCTTCAAATCAATGCACCGACTATCCCAGGTGGGAATCTGCACACCTACATAACCAAGTGATGCTGCCCATTTACATATCGATTTAAGATTATTGAACGGTGGCTCATCACCCATGAACTGAGCCAAAAAAATTCCGGGTCCTTTTAGTGTCTGCATAGCTTATATTGTAAAGGGAGTCCATTTTTCTTTACTCTGTCCGCTCTTCACCACATTATCAATGAAGGCCATTCCCCGAATTCCATCTTCCACCGATGGGAAGTCAACCAACTCAGGCACTTTCTTTCCATCAATTCGAGCAGATAATGCAAAGGCAAAATTGCGATAGAGGTTTGCAAATGCTTCGAGATATCCTTCCGGGTGACCGGCCGGAGTACGCGCATTAAATGCTGACTCAGCACCCACAAATCCGTTGGTTCCAGCCCGCAATATCTGAGTAGGCTTATCAAGCCATTTCACCAGCAACGTATTGGGTTCTTGTTGTGCCCATTCCAACCCACCGTTCTCACCATATACTCTAACCTTAAGGGCATTTTCTTCTCCGGCTGCCACTTGCGAAGCCATCAACACACCGGCTGCACCATTATCAAATTTCAAAAGCACATTGCCATCATCGTCTAATGCACGGCCTGGAACAATTGCATTCAAGTCGGCACAGAGATGGGTAATTTTTAACCCTGTGATAAATTCCGCAAGATGAGCGGCATGGGTACCGATGTCGCCCATTGCACCAGCCTTCCCTGATTTTTTAGGATCCGTTCGCCACGCTGCCTGCGCATTGCCTTCCCGCTCACTCATTTTACTTAGCCAGCCTTGCGGATATTCCACATATATTTTGCGAATTTTCCCGAACACGCCTTCTTTCACCATGGTACGTGCCTGACGTACCATCGGGTAACCTGAATAGGTATGTGTAAGCAGCAACAATAAACCAGTCTCCTGAACTTTCTTCTTTAATTGTTGAGCCTCATCTAATGTAAAAGTGATTGGCTTTTCAATCACCACATGGAATCCTTTTTCAAGGGCCAACATGGCCGGTGCATAGTGTGCAAAGTTTGGAGTAACGATGGTTACAAAATCAATTCTTCGGTCGGCAGGAAGTTTACTCTCCTTCTCAATCATTTCCTCATAGGTAGTGTAGATGCGATCTTCCTCAAAGAACAACATCTTGCCACTTTCCCTGGCAACTTCTGGATTAATACTAAGAGCTCCGGCCACTATTTCAATGAGTCCGTCCATGTTGGCAGCAAGTCGGTGTATTGATCCTATAAAGGCATCTTTACCACCACCAACCATGCCCATGCGTAATTTTCTGTTCATGCTTTTAAGGGTTGTTTTGTAAGGTTAGAATGTAGATCGTAAAATAATCAAATTTCTTTAGCGGAAACGATTGCGTTAATTTTAAATGGTGTTAAATAAACTTGTTAAGCAGGTTTTCGAAATACTCCTGCTTGCCACTTATTTGCTCAGGCTCACCATTCTTTATAGCAAGTTTTCGCAAGGCATCTAAACTCAGGCCTCCCCGCTCAAACTTTCTTCCATTTCCGGAATTAAAAGAAGCATACCGCTCTTTCCTCATCTCAAGAAACTCCCCATCCTCTAATATGGCCTGAGCAGCCAACAAGGCTTTAGCAAATACATCCATGCCACCAATGTGCGCATAGAAAATATCGGCTAAGTCAGTGGAGGTTCTTCTTGTTTTGGCATCAAAGTTTACTCCGCCCGTTTTAAGACCACCCGCCTGCAAAATCACCAACATGGCTTCAGTAATTTCATACACGTTGTTTGGAAACTGATCGGTATCCCATCCATTTTGGTTGTCGCCTCTATTTGCATCAATGCTGCCCAACACACCGGCATCCGCAGCAACTTGTAACTCATGATCGAAGGTGTGACTTGCTAACGTAGCATGGTTTACTTCAATGTTCAATTTGAAATCATCCATCAAATCATATTGCCGCAAAAATGAAAGACAGGTTGCTGCATCAAAATCGTATTGATGTTTGGTTGGCTCCATTGGTTTCGGCTCGATATAGAATGAACCTTTAAAACCATTTCTTCTTCCGTAATCACGGGCAGTATGCAGGAACTGAGCGAGGTGTTCTTGCTCACGTTTCATGTTCGTATTTAATAGCGACAGGTAGCCTTCTCTTCCACCCCAGAAGGTATAGCCGCTACCACCCAATTCGATGGTCGCATCGATTGCATTTTTTACTTGAAGTCCAGCATGACACACAACATTAAAGTCGGGATTGGTTGCTGCTCCATTCATATAGCGCGGATTGGAAAACAGGTTAGCTGTTCCCCATAATAATTTCACCCCGGAAGCTTTTTGCTTTTCCTTCGCGTACGCAACAATTTTCCTTAACCTGGTTTCACTTTCCTTTAATGTAGGTGCTTCTTCAACTAAATCGTAGTCATGGAAACAATAGTAAGGCGCACCAATCTTGGTGATGAATTCAAATGCCGCATCCATTTTATCATAGGCACGTTGCATGGGGTCACTACTGGTTGACCATGGGAAGTTTTTTGTTCCGGCTCCGAAAGGATCGCCTCCATTACCACAGAAGGTATGCCAATAGGCAATGGCAAAACGAAGGTGTTCCTCCATGGTTTTCTTGCCTACTTTTTTTTTTGGATTGTAGAACTTAAAGGCTAACGGATTGTCTGATTCTTTGCCTTCAAACCTGATAGCACGAATACCTTTAAAGTATTCCTTTTTTCCTTTCGTGATTTTCATACGCAGTGAATTAAAATTTATAAAATTACAGCCACAGATTCACTGATTACTCGTGAAGCTGTTTGGTTAATATTTCCTTCCATTTCAGATACGTCTCATCATATTGGGCTGACAATATTTTGTCAGGTGATTCCTCATAAAGTCTGTTCAATCCCTTAAAAGCTTCTTCAAAAGAAGAATAAATACCAGCACCTACTCCGGCACCCAGGGCAGCTCCTTTCGAACCATCGGTGTCATATAATTCCAACGGTACCCCAATGGTATTCACAAATGCTCTTCTGAACACCGGACTTAAAAACATATTGGCATGGCCCGCCCGTATCACTTTTGAGGTGAGACCCATCGCTTGTAAAATCTCAAACCCGTACTTTAAGGCAAATACAATTCCTTCCTGAGCTGCTCTTAAAATGTGAGCCTGATTGTGTTGATTAAAATCCAACCCATGCCACGAAGCGTTAATAATCTTATTCTCAAGAATACGCTCTGCTCCGTTGCCAAAAGGCAACATCAAAAGACCTTCTGCACCCACCGGAACCTTTTCAGCAAAGTCATTCATTTGTTGGTAATCTAACAGTTGGTTACTGCTTCGTAAAATCTTGCGTAGCCAACTGTTTAAGATGCCCGTCCCGTTCACGCAAAGTAACACGCCATTTCGCTTTTCGGTTGGCTTATTACTCACATGAATAAAGGTGTTTACCCTCGATTTAACATCATACGAGTTGCTATCTGTTACACCATAAATCACACCGCTGGTACCAGCCGTAGCAGCTGTTTCATCTTTATTTATCACATTAAGTGAAAAGGCATTATTAGGCTGATCTCCAGCACGATAAGAAATGACTGTTCCAGCTTTTAGTCCGGTCTCTTCAGCTGCCTTTGCGGTCAGTTTTCCTTGTTCTGAGAACACAGGTTTTACCTCAGCCAATAACGACTTATCGATGCCGTATTGCTTGAGTAATGAGTCTGCAATGCCGCCTTCTTTATAGTCCCAAAAAATACCTTCCGAAAGCCCGGTATCCGTTGTTACAATTTCGCCCGAGAGTTTGTATGCGATGTAATCTCCGGGCAACATAATCTTGTAGATGCGTGCATAAACTTCAGGCTCGTTTTCTTTAACCCATTTTAATTTGGAGGCTGTGAAATTTCCGGGTGAATTCAAAAAATGAGTAAGGCAGTGCTTCTCACCTAATGCCTTAAGTGCTTTTTCACCTTCGCCTACTGCCCTACTATCGCACCAGATAATAGAAGGTCGCACTGGCTTACCGTCCTTATCAATAGCCACCAAGCCATGCATTTGGTAAGCAATACCAATTGCTTTTATGGTCTCTGCATTAACTCCTGATTTGCTCAAACATAAATGGATACTTTTCACCACGTGCTCCCACCAACCCTCAGGATGTTGCTCAGCCCACCCTGCTTGTGGTGCCAGCATTTCCATCTCTTCTTTGGGAGACTGAGCAGAAGCAATTGCTTTCCCTGTATCCACCGCAACCAGCGTTGCTTTTACGGACGAACTTCCAATATCCAGCCCTAATAGAAATCTCTGCATGGGATTAAATTGTTTCAAAAGTATTTACTTATAGTCAAAATGACCATATATTAGCCAACATTCTTTTATGGGTAAACCGCGTGCAGATTCAATAATCGATGCATTGTCCATTGACTGCCTGATATTTGGGTTTAAGAATGGCCGGCTGGACATCTTATTGGTGAAACATGCCACTGGAATAAGTAAAGGCAAATGGGCTTTACCGGGTGGATGGATTACCTATGGAGAAAGTGTGGATTCTGCTGCCAACCGGATCTTAAAATCCCTCACAGGGATCAGTAACATTTACCTGGAGCAATTAAAAACCTTTGGTGAGCCCGATCGGTATCCAACCAAACGTGTAATAACGATCGCCTATTTTGCACTTGTTAATGAGGAGCACTACTCACTCATTCCAGGGTTCACCGCATCCGATGCACAGTGGTTTAATATTCATGAGGTTCCTAAACTTCCCTATGACCACGCAAGTATTTTGACCTATGGGTTCAATCATCTAAAACATAAAGTGCGACACGAACCGATTGGATTTAACCTACTCCCTGAAAAATTTACCCTGCTTCGGCTTCAAGAGTTATATGAAGCTATCCTGGAAACCCAATTGGATAAATCCAACTTCCGGAGAAAGCTTTCGAAGATGAAGTTGTTGAAGGAGTGCCACGAAAAGCAAAAGGATGTATCCCACCGGGCGGCAGCTCTGTTCCGATTCGACAAACAGGTGTATGATCAACTGAAAAGAGATGGAATTGCTTTTGAATTATAACAACTTATTTTTTTGCTTTTTACATCAAACGTTTGCAATAAATCGATTTTCCTTTCATATTTCATAACCTAAAAATCAAACCTAAAAGCACATATACATATGAGTGACCAACCTAATATCAGACTCTTTTACGGCAGTTGTTTTGCGTTAATAACAACCGCCTTCTCATTCAGTATCCGGGCAGGAATTCTTCCCGAACTAGGAACAACGTTTAATCTTACGGCTGAACAGCTTGGATTCATTAACTCCATGTGGTTTGTTGGCTTTCCAATCTCGATGGTGTTGGGTGGCATATTCTATGGAAGCTTGGGTCCAAAAAAGATTATGATATTCGCATTTATCTCACACACATTAGGTATCATTCTAACCGTTTTCTCGGGTGGATATATCGGTCTGTTAATCTCAACTTTATTTATTGGACTTGGCAACGGATGCACCGAAGCCGCTTGTAACCCTATGATTGCTGCCAGTTACACCGGCAAGCAAATGAATACGCTGCTCAATCGCTTTCATATGTGGTTTCCCGGAGGTATTGTTTTGGGAAGTTTAATCTCATTTGCCATGACTAAGATGAACTTAGGTTGGGAGGCACAGATCTGGATTATTCTTATTCCTACAGTAATTTACGCTTATGTTTTTTACGGACAAGCATTCCCAGAACCAAAAAAGGAAATTGCGTCATTGTCCGAGAACCTGAAGGCGATGGCTACGCCACTCTTTATTTTCATTGGTATTTGCATGACCCTTACCGCGATCTCAGAGTTTGGCCCGCAACAATGGACCGGAATCATTATGGCAAAAAGTGGTGCTGAACCCATGGTAATCCTTGCGTTAGTCACAGGATTAATGGCCGTGGGCAGATACTTTGGTGGGGAATTCGTTCATAAGTTTGATCAAACCGGTGTGCTATTGGGTTCCGCAGTTTTCACAACGATAGGAATCTTTTTATTCAGCACCCAAACAGGGCCAATGGCTTATGTGGCAGCCGTATTTTTTGCGATGGGTGTGTGTTATTTCTGGCCTAACATGATTGGGTTTGCTGCGGAAAAGATGCCGCTTACGGGTGCCATTGGTATGTCAGTTATCGGTGCCTTAGGCATGTTTTCAACTTCTATCTGGCAGCCTATCATTGGTGGCTGGATTGATAGCGCTAAAGAGAAAGCAAGTGCTGCCGGTCTTGAGGGAGATGCATTGGAATTGGCGGCTGGTCAATCTACCCTACAAACCATGATTATGTTTCCAGCGATATTGATTGTGCTCTTTACGATTCTGTTCTTCTGGATGAGGAAGAAACCTGCGACCGCTTAAAAAAAAGAAAATAATATTTGCCACAGATTCACTGATTGATAATCTATGAATCTGTGGTTTTCTTTTTCGGTTCGATCAGATCCCACAAGTTTCCATACAAATCTTTAAAAACAGCTACGGTTCCATAACTTTCTTCCATTGGCTCACGCACAAACTCAATTCCTTTTTGTTGCATGGATGTATAGTCGCGCCAAAAATCATCGGTATACAGAAAGAGAAATACCCGACCTCCGGTTTGATTTCCAATGTGACGCTGTTGCTCTTCATTGGTAGCTTTGGCTAGCAACAAATTACAGCCTCCCGATGCACCGGGTGGAGCGATAATTACCCATCGTTTAGTTTCACTCAGCACGGTATCTTCCACTAGCGTAAAGTTCAACTTCTGTATATAGAAGTCAATCGCGTCATCATAATCTTCAATGACAAGAGCTAGAAGAGCAAGTTGCTGCTTCATATTATTGGTGCGGACTCCATTTCCCTCAATTCCTTGTTTGAGAATCTGTAAATCAAATAACTCATCCCATGGTGCAAGAGTAGTGTCAAAATAAGAGAAACTTTCCTCATTGGTGTATTTTTGATAAACTTGAGAATAAGATTAAACTTCAATAAACAACAAATTAAGGGGTTTTTCCATTAACTTTCGAGCCTACCACAACCCGATCTCATGATCAAGACATTACTATATCCTTTTAAAAAATTCGCCTGGTTTAAACGACTCAACGCAAAAATAACCTATGAATTATTAGCCAAGCACATACCCGCGGAAGAATGGCATTTTATGAATTACGGGTATAACCCCACTGAAGCAGAAGGCCCGTTGCATTTAGAGAAGGTTCCACTACAACAGTATCCCTTGCAGATGTATCACTATCTGGCAGCAAAGACAAATATTGAAAACCAAACCATTCTTGAAGTTGGGAGCGGTCGCGGTGGTGGCGCTTTTCATATTGCCAGCTATTTCAAGCCTTTGTTTTATACAGGAATGGATCTGGCGCATCATGCAGTAAATCTTGCCAATCAGTTACACAAACTACCAAATCTAAAATTTATACAAGGAAGTGCCGAACAGATACCTATTGAAACTGAGAGTATAGATGTTGTCATTAACGTTGAATCATGCCACGCTTATGGCTCTGTTGATCAGTTTTTAAAAGAGGTGATGCGCGTACTTAAACCCGGGGGTCATTTTCTGATGGTTGATTTCAGATATGCGGTTGATATGCCCAGGTTAAAAAATCAACTGGCTAATTGTGGGTTAACTATGCTGGAAGAGGAAAACATTACACCCCATGTGATCAAAGCCATCGAGTTGGAAGATGATAAAAAGAAGGAACGCATACAGCGGCTCATTCCTGCCAAATGGCAAAAATTGTTCTCCGAATTTGCCGGTGTAGTGGGCTCTAAGTTTTACAACAACTTGAAAGATGAAACACGGTTCTACTATCGATATGTGATGGTAAAACCGCTTAGCAATTAAGAATTAGTTCCTAATGACGAAATAACCACTTCGCGCGCTTCGCGATGCTTGCAATAGCTACACTTATAATGCTCTAACAGTATGCCACTCTCCTGTTGAGTAGGCTGTTTTTTGATTTCCTCAGAGTCGATCTTCATCGTATAATAGCCGCATTCACCACATTTCTCAGCATGTTGATAGGCCATATATTTATCAATCTTCTTTTCACCTGTCTTATCATCCAGCCATACATCATATTCTTCGGAATGGATTTCACTTTTATGCATTGACAATTGATCAGGTTGTAAATGAACCGATCCCTCTTCTTCGGACAACTTGCGCATCATATTACCTGCTGACGATCTTCGTGGCTTATTGCGAATTCGTTTTAACCTGCGTTCTAATAACCTAGGATAAATAATACCTACAATGCTCGTAAGTGTTACATAGGCAATCGTTCCTAAAACAATAAGAAAAAAGGCACTGATAAACATTTTAAGGGAATCACTAACCGGAAGGGTTGGAGTTACCGTTGCAACCAGGTAAAATCCAATGGCAACCAATAAAGTAATTACTCCAAATCGGAAATATTTAATTTCATGAAGATTCACGTAGTCATATTTCTCCTTTTGATCTGAAATCGACATTACTTTTAATTCATGCAACAATAAAATCAGCAAGGTAAGGCCGAAAAAACAGTAGGAACCGATGAATAAATAATGGTCAATGGTTGCGAATAGAGATACTGGATTTTCCATATAATAAAAGCTAGTTAAGTTACTTCAGAGGGTAATTTCGTACTATTTCAACACAATCAACATATAATTCTCATATTTTTTAACCCAAATCGCGTTAGATAACACTCGAACTGACTCATAAATGATTAAACTCATTACCTTTAAACCTTTGCGGTGTAACTATGATATCTTTAAAAAACTCGTTTTTTAACCGTGCTTTAAAACTGGCTACAACCCTTAGTGGCAAACCTGCGCGTATTCTGAAGTTACTTGTTCAGCTTGGCCCCAAGATCCGGCAAGTAAACTGGAGTGGAGTAAAAGGTTCAGAGATAAGTAATACGTTCTTTTTAATCGGCAGGTTATTAAAAGCGCAGGCTACTGGTAAATACAAACTACCGGTTCGGGTAACTATCATTCTATTAGCCGCTGTCATCTATTTTATCAACCCGATAGATCTTATCCCAGATTTCATTCCGGGGTTAGGCCTTACTGATGATTTGGCGGTGCTTACGTGGGTGTATCGAATTGCTGCGGATGAACTTGAGAGGTTTGAGGAATGGGAAATGGAGAAGGTGATCGTTGCTTAATTATAACTAATACCTCTTACGGACGGAATACATGAAACAATCTCTATAATTTAGGAAAGGATTGAAATAGCTAGGTGTACTAAGAATTATAAATTATTTAGTTTCGCACTTTTATCGACAGCCTTCATAAGCTCAATAATTTCTTCATTACCTGGTTCTAACTGCAAACACATCCTAAAGTAAACACAGGCCAATGAGTCGTTTTTTAACGCAAATGTGTATGTAAGTCCAATGCTTTTATAACAATCAAATTTACTATAATTAAGGTCAGACGCTTTTTGATAAAACTTAATTGACTCAGAATGTCGATACAATTGAACTAAGCAATATGCCTTGCGGTAATAAAATTTTCCATGTGTACTGTCTATTTCCAACAGCTTGGTGTAATATTCAAGAGCCTCTTGATACTTATTATTTGAGTAAAGAAGATGAGCTTTTAGAATTAGTGTAGAAGAATCGTCTTCTACTTTGATAGTAGCTTCAGAATTTTCGATTCCATTTGATTTATGATTGTTACAACCAAGTAAAACATAGAACACGGTGATGAATGGAAAAAAATAACTCTTCATAATACCGAAGACTTATCCCTACTTCCTCTTCCCCTTAAACGTGCCATTTGGCTGAATAAAAATTGCCTCCGTTACTTTCCCTTCTAACGTGGTAAACTCAATTTTAAATCCATCCAGTGATTTGATTGAAAATTTATCTTTACCTGTAGCGATCAATTCATACTCGGGCTGACCGGGTACTGTCAGGAAAAGAGTCTCTCCTGCTTTTAGATAAAACTTTGCAACCATACCACCCAACTCATATTCGCCAGCATACTTTTCCAGCGTAGCTTTATCTACATCCAGTTTAATTGGGGTGCGCTTAAATTGAATGGGTTCTAATTCAGGTTCTATTTTAAGAGAAACCAAACTTATATCGCCCCCATCATTTGTGGCGAAATTAAAAAGCAATTGAGAGGCTGTGGTGTCTACTTTCGTCTTCGCTTCAAAGGCTTCAAATACATCATAATGATAATGGCGCAACCAAAGCTTAGTTAATTTAAATTTCGCGAATAGGGAATCACGTTCAACCACAAGATCGAATGATCCGTAACCCGGATGAGCGTATCTACCCGAAAACTCCTGTTTACTATGAGAAGGTCGGGTTCCTTTAACTTTACTGGAAGTTTTAGTCTTTTCAGCTTCTTTTTGATCCTTAAGCGCCTTGTCTTGTTTTGCTTTTAAATCTTTATTCCAGTCCGTTCGTGCAACATTTAACATCCTGTCTGCGATTATATTCCTCACCACACTCGGTACGGTAGATCCATTTTGATTTACTAACACAACAATCCCTACACTATCACTTGGAAAGAATGCCGTACTTGCCGAAAAGCCATCGATATTACCGCCATGTTCCACGCGATAATGACCTTTGTAACTTGCCAGAAACCATCCATACCCGTAGTTCGCAAGATGGACATCTGAAATTTCTTTGTCGGGCAACCCAGGAGCTACTACCATTTGTGAACTCATCGCTTCCGTAACATAGGAGGCAGGTAGCACTGCCTTTCCCTTAAACTTTCCACCATTGATCCAGGTGATTACCCAATTCGACATTTCATTCACACTGCTGTTAATACTACCCGCAGGACTCATAGCTGCAATATTGTAGTAATCCATCTTTTTGATGGTTGTTTGTTTCTCTAGCTGATATCCAAAGGCTGCATCTTCACTCTTCTTCCAGTCTGCAAGGGTGAAATTAGACCGAGTCATTCCAAGGGGTTTAAAAATTCGATCTTCAATATTTTCCGCCCATGATTTGCCTGTAATTTTTTCAGTAATAACTCCTTGCATCAAAAACATAAAATTATTGTAATACCATTTCTCTCGCACTCCCGCGAAAGGTTCCTGATGTGCTATGCGTTGCACCAAACTGTCGGTCGATTCAGTTGGAAACAAATACCATGAGTAATCATGACGAGGCAAACCTGTTCGATGACTCATCAAGTCTTTCATGATGATTGATTCATTCATTTCGCTATTGAAAAATTTTAATTCGGGATAATACCTTCGTGGACTTTCATTAAAATCCATCTTCTTCTCCTCTCTCAACAAACCAAGAACAGAAGAGGTAAATGCTTTTGTGCACGATCCAATAGCAAACAGCGTATTGGGTGTTACGGGAAGTTTATGCTCCAAATCGCGGTATCCAAATCCTTTGACATACACGATTTTACTCTTTTCGATAACCGCTACTGCGAAACCTGGCGCTTGCCACGTATCCAACACTTTTTGAAGTTCAGCATCAAGACTTGCAAGACGCTTATCGACTCCTGATTTGTTCCTCTGGCTAAAGGCTGGGATCAGGCATAGCCAGAGTCCAAGAATTAAGGGTATGTTTCTCATGTCAGTATCAAAAAATGAGCTGGCTACTTGTCCGAAATATAAGGAAGTTGCCTTGAAGCTTTCCTCATGATGGTATTGATTATCGTGTTGGTATCACTCCCTAAACTTCTCGATAGCGTCTTTTCATATTTCCACATAAGCTCATTGGTAGCTCCATCATTAATGTTGATTGTACATTTGCCTGAATTGGTTGCCCCATAAAATCCTACAAGCACACCCAATGCCAGGGAGGCACCCTCAGACATAGGTTTATCGGTTGATAAGATCCCGGTAATGATGCCATCTACCTCCAGTAATTCACACAATTCCTTTGGAGTGAATCGCTCGATATTTGATCCATCGATATTATTCTTTGCAAGAATTGCATTGGTCGTAAGTAAATCCAGAAAAGTAATTTTAAAATTATGTTGCTCCTTTCTTTTCAAGAAATAGGATTGCATAGCACTTTGCACCGCCTTACCTTCGTCTTGTTGAAGTTGATACAATTGATCTTCCGACATTTTCTCCATCTGCTTTGGCCTTAATTTAATAATTGCTTTAAAAGGTAAGATCGCCAACTTTTGGTGATCTGCTGATAAGGCATTAAAATTTGGATTAACATAAATCTCCCGTGTTTGAGCAAAACCACAAAGTGAGAGGCATAGAAAAAATAAAAATGAAGTCAGTTTCATTGGCGATAGATTATTTTTAAAAAAGTTCTGAAATTTAGATTTTTAACTAAAAACTGCTTGCATAGATTCCCTGGCAATTCGTTCATCCTCCTCCTCGGACAACCCACTTACTCCCATACCTCCAATCACTTTTCCTTTTTGTATGATTGGTAGCCCACCACCAAAACCTGTAATTCGGCTGTCAGTCCAATTCCCTTGTTCTCGCTGATCGTTACGCATATACTCACCTTGAGCCCGAGTTGATTTACAATCAATAGCACTTGTATACGCTTTACTTTGCGCAATACGTGCGGAAGCCGGATTAGCACCATCCATTCGTAAGAAACAAATCAGCTCGCCCTCCGGCCCGGTAACTGCAACGGCAATTGGCTTGCTAATTTTGTTAGCGAGTTCCACTGCTTTTGATATTAATGCAGATGCTTCCGATGAACTTACCTTCTCAACCAGATACATTGGTATTCATTTACTTTTCAACATCACAGGCTTGCCATTCATGATTACCTCTAAAGGTTCACCATGTTCAAGCACAGTATCTATTTTATCCTTACTTACTTTTACTATAATCACACGATCTCTAAACTCCAGTCGAAATGAATATGATTTCCACTGATCAGGGATAAAGGGATTAAAATGTAACTGTCCATTCCGAACTCGCATGCCACCAAAGCCTTTCACCAAACTCATCCACGTGCCTGCCATGGAAGTTATATGACAACCTTCTTCCGTGTCATTATTGTAATCATCCAAATCAAGACGCGCGGTGCGCAAGTAAAATTCATAGGCTTGTTCCTTATAGCCAATTTTACTGGCAAGGATGACATGTACACACGGTGATAAGGAAGACTCATGCACCGTGAGGGGCTCATAAAAGTCGAAGTTCCTGCGAATTGTTTCCAAATCAAAATCATCTTCAAACAAAAAGATACCCTGCAACACATCTGCTTGTTTGATGTAGCAGGAACGAAGAATGCGATCCCACGACCATTTTTGATTTAAAGGGCGATCAGCCGGATTAAGATCTTTAACGGGAATCAATTCTTTATCTAAAAATCCATCTTGCTGTAAAATTACTTTCCGGTCTGCATCGTATGGATAATACATATTCTCAACTATGTGTTTCCACCGCTCTGTTTCTTCCGTATCCTTAAAGTTTGTTTTTGTTATAATTTCGTTATACCGAGTAGGATTGGATTGTTTCACATAGTCTGCTGATTCCATGGCAAACCGCAACGTCCATGCACCCAGATAGTTAGTATACCAGTTGTTATTTACGTTATTCTCGTATTCGTTAGGCCCCGTAACTCCTAAAATCACATACTTCTTTTTGTTATCCGACCAGTTAACACGTTGATTCCAGAACCGTGCTATTCCAATTAAGACTTCAAGACCGAACTCACTCAAATATTCACGATCACCGGTATAATCAATATAATCCCGCATGGCATACGCCATGGCGCTCGTGCGATGGATTTCTTCGAAGGTAATTTCCCATTCGTTATGACACTCTTCCCCATTCATGGTAACAAATGGATAAAAAGCGGCACCCTCTTTAAATCCAAGTTTCTTGGCATTCTCAATAGCCTTACCTAAATGTTTATAGCGATACACAAGCAGGTTACGCGCCACTTTTGGCTCTGCGGTACTTAGAAAAAATGGGAGACAATAAGCTTCAGTATCCCAATACGTGCTACCCCCATACTTCTCACCTGTAAATCCTTTGGGACCAATATTTAATCGCTCGTCTTCGCCTGTGTACGTTTGAGTTAGTTGAAAAATATTGAAGCGAATGCCTTGCTGGGCAGCGACATCCCCATCAATCGTTATGTCGCACTCTTCCCACTTATGAGCCCAAATCTTAGCATGATCTGAAAATAACTTTTCAAAGCCACTGGTTACAGCTTCCTTTAATTTTGATTTACAAGTAGCAACCAGTTTATCCTTCGCATGATTTTCTGAAGAAAGAATTGCAACATACTTATAAATTGTGAGCGGTATATTTTCTTTTAAGTCAGTCTCTATAACGTTGTCGGCATATTTCTCGCGCACATGAGTTGATACTTTGCCTTTAATACTTTTTCCAGCACTCTGAATGTCATATTGCATTCCTGTGCACACATGGAAATTGGTCTTTTTTGTGGCTGCGTTTACGATAGCCCAACCAGGTTCCGCAGCTTTTGTTACTTCTTCCCAAAATTTCTCATCATAGTTCGAATCTTTGTTTACTACATCTGCATTGATCGGCAATGTGAGGGTGATGGGTGCAGAGAAATTAAGAGCCGTGATCTCATAGCGAATGGCTCCTATCTCACCATCAGCCATAGAACAAAACCGCTTGGCATCTACGCTCACTTTCTTGCCATCGGACAAGGTTGCGGTGAATATGCGCTGAAGCAGTCCTTGCTTCATATCCAGCACACGTTTAAAACTTTCTACTTTGCATTTCGCAAGATCTAGCACCAGATCTCCAATTTTAATTTTGATTTCAATCCAGCTTGGCGCATTTAATACCTTAGCAAAATATTCAGGATATCCATTCTTCCACCAGCCTACGCGTGTCTTATCTGGGTAGTACACGCCAGCAACATAACTTCCCTGCAACGTTTCGCCAGAATAATCTTCCTCAAAATTGGCACGTTGCCCCATACGCCCATTCCCCAAACTAAAGACACTTTCTGAAACCTGGTTATAATGAGGATTCAGGCCTTCCTCAATAATATGCCATTCGTGATGTTTTAGGTATTGCTTCATAAGAGAAGAATTAATATTTACAATTTTAGTAGTACGAAATACGATATGTTAATTCCAGCCTAAATAGTATTTATTGATTGAATGTTAAAATCACCGGTGTTCTTTATTATCAGATTTGCTTTACCAAGTTGATCTTTTGAACCTACCCCTACGCATTTCATCCCGGCAGCCAAGGCTGCTTCAACTCCCGCTTCCGCATCCTCAAAGACCAAACAATCCGAAGGACCAACTCCAAGCTTATGCGCAGCGAGTAAAAAAATTTCAGGATCTGGTTTTGAGCGCGTAATCATGGTGCCGTCAATAAGCGTATCAAACTGTGTGGCAATTCCCAAAAGCTCAATTACACGAGGAGCATTTTTGCTGCTGGAGGCTAACCCGACCCTAATATTTTTGGCTCTTAAATTCATAATCAGCTCAACTACCCCAGGAAATATCTCTTCCGGGCGAATGGATTCAATGTATTCTATAAACCAGCTATTCTTTTTTTCAGCAAGTTGCTCGCGCTGTTCCAACGGCAATTCAATATTACCTAAGGATAGAATAATGTCAAGGGAGTGCATTCTGCTAACACCTTTCAATAATTCGTTATGAGCCGGAGTAAGTGTGATGCCAAATTCACTTGCCAATCGCTTCCAGGCAATGTAATGATAATGAGCGGTGTCAATAATAACTCCATCAAGATCAAAAATTACAGCTTTAATCATTTATGAAAATTTAGATTGCAAAGATATCAAACATGACCTTGCGCTATAATCTGATCAGTTTCTTTAAGGGTTTTAAATACTTCAAATGTTTTGCCTTGTGTTCTCAAAGCTCCAAAGGCATTTCCGTAACTCGCTGCCTTACTATAATTAGTGGAATCCTTGACCAGACCAAAGGAAAGACCTCCGGCAAATGAATCTCCACAACCCGTAGTATCAATCACTTTATCTACTTTAATAGAAGGTACAAGTTCTTCTACGATTTTACCTTTATTCTTAAAATAGGTGAGGCAGCCTCTTGAGTCGAGTGTTACGTAAACACATTTTACGCCCATTGTCAAGCAATGTTCGGCAAACTCGCGAATCTCTTTTCTTTCCAACTCCTCCGAGGAAAAATCTTCACTTTCGTACTCTTTTTTGTACCAGGAAGCGTGTGCTTCTTCAAGATTCATTTTTAGCACATCAATATACGGAAGCCATTGATCTCGGTCGATCCAGAATTTTCGTTGACGTTCGCCATTAACAAGACAGGCGGTCGTAGGACCATGCGCATCAAAGATGATTGTTCCTTTGCTCTTCGCTTTTAGAAATTTCAGTGTGTCTAAAGAGATTTCATAATCACTGATGGGAATAAAAACAAATACATCGCAGTGAATCAAATTGACCATATCTTCCGGGAGAATCGGATCCATAAAACCAGTTTGACGCTCTACCCGGTTATTCTGATCAAGAAAACGCAAGCTTATAATATCGCCTTGATCTTTTTCCGTAGTGAGATGTTTTAGGTTTATGCGTTTATAATCTCTAAAAACTTCTTCCACATTATCATGATCAACTTTACGGAGATGGCAAACGGGAATGATTTCGATTTCATCATCACCTAACATAGACAGGGCAATAACAGGATGGGTTACACAACCCCATTTTTGAATTAAGTCTCCGGTGTGCGTCACAATATGATCGCGCGGAATAGGGCCTACAACTGCAATTCGCTTCATGTGCTAACTGTTTAAAACATATACATTAATTTCCAAGAAAAGCTGCTCCAAATACACCTGCGCTGTCACCTAGTTTTGGTTTAATTACAGCCGTATCTAATTTATTATTAAATACATATTTCTTTAACGATTCCCGGCCCGCTGAATAAATACTATCAATATTGCCCACTCCGCCACCAATCACAATTACATCGGGATCGAGAATGTTTACCACTACGCTTAATGCGAGTCCGAAAAAATGTATCAGACGTTCCATCGTTTGTGTCGCATAAGGATCTCCGCCCTTATACAACTCATACACCTCTTTCATATTTTTGGATTGACCACTAATAGAAGCGTAATACTTTTCAAGAGCCGGGCCGGCCAAAATCTTTTCAACGCAGCCACTCTTCCCACAATAACACGCTCCTCCTGATTCATCTAAAAAATTATGACCCCACTCGCCTCCTATTCCTTGCAACCCGTTAATCACTTTTCCATTTACAACAACACCTCCACCTACACCGGTCCCCAAGATTACTCCAAACACAACTTTTGCTTTGGGAAAATTCTCTTTTGCTGCACCCATGTTCGCCTCTGCCAACGCAAAACAATTTGCATCATTAGCCATAAACATTTCGACACCCAAAAGACTTTCAAGATCTCTTTTTAAAGGTTTGCCATTCAAATTGGTTGAGTTACTATTTTTCATTAATCCCAATCCAGGATCCAACGTGCCTGGTGTTGCGATGCCAATTTTTGATGGTTTGTAGCCCAAAGTGGACTCCATTTTTTCGACCACCTTTTTTATCTGGCCAAGAATATGTTCGTAGCCTTTATGACCTTCGGTGGGTAGCCTATCTCTGAAAAGAACCTCCGGATTACCAGCTGATTTTAATACAGCGCCTTCAATTTTTGTTCCGCCTAAATCAATTCCCCAAAGATTGTCCATTCTATAATTTCAATTTCAAATTCAACATTGATAAACACAAGCCTCCCAAGGCCGTAATTCTCCTTGAACATGTTGGTCAGGATAATTACCGATTAAAAGTGTGTTTAATTGAACACTCACTTCTTTGGGTAAGATAGTAACGTCATTAGAAAAATTAAGGAGAATCATCAATTTTTCTTGCCCCTTCTCCCGTAAAAAAATGAAGAGATTATCGACCACTCCCTCCAACGGTTTATAACTTCCATAGGTCAGCAGTGGATGTGCTTTCCGAGTCTTTACCATCCTTCTAAAGTAATTTAGTACGGAATTCGGGTCATAATCTTGAAATCCTGCATTAATTCGAGCGTGATTAGGGTTAATCTTCATCCAGGGGGTGCCCACTGTAAACCCGGCTTTTTGTAACCCCGACCATTGAAAGGGAGTACGGGCATTATCACGACCCGCGTAATTTGCTGCTTTTAAAAAATCCCGTTCGGCAATTCCTATTTTCTTCGCCTCCAACCAACCCGTTTTGGTCTCAATATCTTGTGATTCACTGACCGATTTCAATGAAATGTTCGTCATTCCAATTTCATCACCCATAAAAATAAATGGAGTGCCACGCATCGTGAGCAATAAAGTAAGGAGAAGTTTTGATGACTCACTCCAATAACGAGTATCGTTCCCCCATCTCGAAACCATCCGAGGAAAATCATGGTTGCCAAGAAATACACTACCCCAGCCATGATCTTTAAAAGTATCGTCCCATGTTTTAAAGATTGCCTTAAAATCTTTGAGTGACCAGGGCACTGGATCAAAACGGCCACCTTTCCCTTGATCCAGAAACATATGACCAAAATGAAAAATCATATCGAGCCCTTCCTTTTCATGTAGATAATCGAGGGCATTTAGTGGCGTAATCCCTGGACCTTCACCCACCGTTAACACATCATAATTGTTCCATACTTGATCTTTCGCCTCTTTGATAAATTCCTTCAAGCGTGGTCCATTCGCATATTTAAGTCTGATCGTTTCATTGAAGTCAGAGGTGGTTGTATCCGAGAAATCAATTCGCTTTGAGATGGCAGAAATAACATCAAGCCGAAGGCCATCAACGCCTTTCTCAAGCCAAAACTTCATAAGTTGATATAGTTCATTTCTCAATGCTGGATTCTCCCAATTTAAATCAGGTTGTTTCTTTGAAAATAAATGCAAGTAGTATTCACCGGTTGCTTCATCTAATTGCCACGCACTGCCGCCAAAAAAAGAGGGCCAATTATTTGGCGGTGAACCTGCTTTACCCGGCCTCCAAAAATAATAATCCCGATAAGGATTGTCCTTCGATTTTCTTGACGCTTGAAACCAGACGTGCTCATCCGAAGAATGATTGAGCACTAAATCCATAATCAACTTTAGCTTACGCTGATGTAGACCCGCCAGCAGTTCATCAAACTCTTGCATGGTTCCAAATTCAGGTTGTATGGAATAGTAATCGCTAATATCATATCCTCCATCATCATTAGGCGATTTGAAAATCGGATTTAACCAAACGGCATCTACCCCTAAACTTTGTATGTAATCCAGATTATCAATGATGCCGCGAAGGTCACCCACTCCATCGCCATTTCCATCTTTAAAACTGCGAGGGTAGATTTGATACACCACCGCTTCTTTCCACCACACCCGATCAGTTTTCCTGTCCATAATATTGGGTGGTGTTTGGCTGAAACGTTCTCCAGGAATGCCAGAACTCCTGGTAGGATTGAATTAAAGTTAACGAAGAGTTCTTATACGAACCTTCAATACACTTTCCCTCCCAGTTCCAAATGGATCTTGTTTGGGTATCTATGATAGCATTCAAACTAGCATCGAATGAAAAACTCAATGTATCACTATCCACTACCCGTTCCCAAACATGAAATGATGCAGAATCATTTTCCAACACGACCATCACGGGCACCCCACCCAAATTATCATTAATCACGCGCATACTTTTCAGATCATTCCAGTCATATGCTCGTGAACTTTTGTCAATCGACACACCCACAACCCATGATTTATTTTGCCATGAAAGTGAATCTGTTTTTTCTAAGGAACCCTCCATTTTGCCTTCATCATACTTCTCTAATTCCGCATACTGATCGGTAAATTTTACATCAGGTTGAAGGATTAATGAGTGAGGATAGCGATTGAGCCAGGCTGCTAGCGTCATTTGCTCGGATGGAATTTCGGGTAACATGGTACCTTTCTTTAATCCTATAATTGCCTCCCCATTAGCTTGCCGCCACCAGCTTTTTGTACGACTATCTTCGAACATGGCATTGAAATGATCCATACCTACCAACCGAAACGTTTCCGGTTCACCATCCACTTCCGGTTTAAACACCCGGCCTGTTCTGCAAACAGTGCAATACGTAACCATCACTTGCTCACCTCCAAGTGTATCGCGCACCTGATGATGATAGCCAATTATTTCGATGGGATATGCCTTTGCTTCGCCATTAATAACAACTCCTAACACAAGACTGCTATCAGAAACTTTATTGTTAGCAGCTGAAGTAAGAATTTTATTCTCAGGTTGATAAAACATTTTATCCGCCAGAAAGCGAAAATTAAAAGCATAAACAACCATTAGCCAAAAAGCAAGCAACATGATTGAAGTCCATTTAATAGTGTCTTTTGGGTGGGTTAGCAACTTGAAAGCAGGATACGCAATCAGGAATATTCCGATCAGGCGAAACCACACGATGTATTGACTGAGGAAGTAAGCAAGTTCAATGGTGCTTGTTTCCTGACTTCCCGGAAACGGCATGATATAATATACGCGGGCAATTTCAATAACTATTAAAAAAGTTATTCCCAGCAGGAACAATAAGAACTTCATATACAGGCTGCGATCTAAAAATTATGAACTAATTTAATTGACATCTCCAGTTCTGATTTTTCCTTTTGAAACTTCTGACTTGACCAATTAAAATGCACGCCAAATTCTTCAAGCACTTTATTAAAAACAGATTCCAGCAAGGGCCTGTTAAAATAGAGTAATCCGGTTCTCCGAATAAAGAAATCTGAAGGGTTAACCACCATTTCATGTGTTAAACAAAACCAAAGTTCAGCTTTTACTAATTCCAATTCATTGTTATTCGCAAGACTTTTAAGAAGGTGTGATAAAATCAAATCAGTCTGCCGCCCATAATTATGAACTAAGTACGCTGCACGATGGGATAACCCAATTTTTTGAAGCTTCTCAGCAACCGAAACCAGGTATTCTTTTACCTGATTGTCATTCTTAAAATCGGAACCTATAAATGGAATGTTTTCTGTTTGGCATGGACTTTCCACTTCATCAAAATATTTTTCAATGACGAGATCAACCACTCGTTCAGCCATCTTTCGATATCCGGTAAGTTTACCACCCGCTATTGAAATGAGCCCGGTATCAGATTCAAAAATTTCATCCTTACGTGAAAGTTCTGAGGCCGATTTACCCTCTTCATGAATGAGGGGGCGCAATCCGGCCCAACTAGATTCAATATCCTCTAGTCCAAGATTTACTTCAGGGAACGTTCGATTAACGGCTCGAATCAAATATTCTGCATCTTCTTTTGAAGTATGTACTTCATCAATACTGCCTTGATAATCGGTATCCGTGGTACCTACATATGTAATTTCACCCCGTGGAATCGCAAAAATCATTCGCCCGTCCTCCACATCAAAATAGATTGCTTGCTTTACAGGAAATTTAGTTCGGGGTATTACAAGGTGAACCCCCTTTGTTAAATGAAGTCGCTTTCCTTTCTTGGAATGATTGATGGTTCGTAACTCATCTACCCATGGCCCAGTGGCACTTACAACTACCTTCGCTTTTATCTGAAACAAGAAATCAGAAATAAGATCCTTCACTTTTGCTCCCGTTATTTTTTCATCCTGATAGATGAAATCTTCTACTTCGGAATAATTGGCAACACACGCGCCATATTGCGCAGCCGTTTTTATTAATTCAATGGTAAGTCGGGCATCATCTGTTCTATACTCGGCATAAATTGCTCCGCCCTTAACATCCTCGGGCTTTAACAAGGGCTCTTGCTTTAACGTTTGGTTTCGGGTTAGCATCCTCCGCTGATCTTCAGGCTTCACTCCGGCCAACCAATCATACAATTTTAGCCCGATGGAAGTAAGTAGGCTTCCAAAGCCTCTTGTCTCATAAAGCGGGAGCAACATTTTTTCAGGTACCACAAGATGCGGTGCAAGTTTATGAACCACAGCGCGTTCACTTCCTACCTCTTTTACTAATCCAAATTCCAATTGTTTTAAATAACGCAAGCCACCGTGAATTAATTTTGTGGAACGGCTGCTGGTACCGAAAGCAAAATCATTTTTCTCAACTAATGCAACATTCAGTCCGCGAGAGGCAGCATCTAAAGCAATGCCGGCACCGGTTATACCTCCACCAATTATTAGTAGGTCGAAAGATTCACTTTTGAGTTGCGAAATATTTGATGCTCTATTCAAAATTCGAGATTTAAAAAAGTATTCATCCATTTCGGATATTGAATTAATTATCAATCCATCCCATGGTCCGCTTCACAGCTTTCTGCCAACCTTTATACAAACGCACTCTTGTTTCCTCATTCATGGTTGGAACAAATTGCTTTTCAATTTTCCGATTCTTCATAATGCTTTCTTTTTTCCAAAGGCCAATTTGAATCCCGGCAAGGTAAGCGGCACCCAAGGCTGTTGATTCAATCACTTCAGGACGTTCTACTTCTGTGCCCAAAATATCAGCTTGAAATTGCATGAGGATATTATTCGCACACGCACCGCCATCGACTTTTAAACTAGCTAACTTCAATCCGGCATCTTCCTGCATAGCGTTTAGAATGTCTTTTGTTTGATAGGCTAATGATTCGAGTGTTGCTTTAATAAGATGATCTTTACCCGTATCGCGTGTTAAACCAAAAATAGCTCCACGAGCATACATATCCCAATACGGTGCCCCCAATCCCGCAAAGGCCGGCACTACATATACTTCATTGGAGCCCAATGCCTTCATGGCAAAATATTCAGAATCTTTTGATTGATCGATCAGATGCAAACTATCACGAAGCCATTGCACAGCAGCCCCGGCAATAAAAACACTACCTTCCAAGGCATACTCTACTTTCCCGTCAAGTCCCCAGGCTATGGTTGTGATCAAACCATTTTTTGATTGCTGAATGGTTGAGCCGGTGTTCATCAACATAAAGCAACCGGTTCCGTATGTATTCTTTGCCATCCCCGGTTCAAAACATGCCTGACCAAATAACGCAGCTTGCTGATCTCCTGCTACGCCTGAAATAGGAATCTCCATCCCGTTCACATTCCAATTTCCAAACAAGGAAGCCGAAGGTTTTACTTCTGGTAAGATTGATTTAGGAATTTGCAATTCTTTAAGCAGGGTATCATCCCATTTCAAATCCCTGATATTATACACCATGGTTCGTGATGCATTGGAGTAATCCGTTACATGTGATTTTCCATTGGTAAGTTTCCAGATCAACCACGAGTCAATGGTTCCGAAAGCCAACTCACCCTTTTCGGCTCTCGCTCTGGCTCCGTCTATCTTATCTAAAATCCATTTTATTTTTGTTCCCGAGAAATAGGAATCAATTACAAGTCCTGTATTCTCTCGCACATAATCAGTTAAGCCTTTTGCTTTCAGTTCTTCGCAGATAGATGCTGTTCGCTTGTCTTGCCAAACGATTGCATTATAGACTGGTTCCCCTGTTTTGCGATCCCAGAGAACAGTAGTCTCTCGTTGATTGGTAATACCAATTGCAGCAATTGATTTAGGATCAATCTTATTTTCCAAAATTACTTTGTGAAGTACACCCAGTTGGGAACTCCAGATTTCTTCAGGGTCATGCTCTACCCAACCTGAGTTTGGAAATATTTGCTGAAACTCCTGTTGAGCTATCCCTTCAATTTCACCTTTATTATTAAACAGTACTGCTCTTGAGCTGGTTGTCCCTTGATCGAGAGCGATGATGTATTTTGATTGGCTCATTTTTAAAAAATTAATCCGTACAATATAGCTCCAAGCGCTCCTCCGATCGTTGGTCCTATGACAGGAATCCAGGCATACCCCCAATCAGAGCCACCCTTTCCATGTATTGGTAAAATTGCATGGGCAATGCGGGGCCCTAAATCGCGTGCGGGGTTGATGGCAAAGCCTGTTGTACCGCCTAATCCCAAACCAATTGTGGTTATGAGTCCCCCTACTACCAAGGGTTTTAATCCTTGTGTAAATTCATTCACTCCTATAAATAATATTCCAAAGACTAACACAGCCGTAGCGACTACTTCACTAAACAAGTTTGATACCGAATTCCGGATAGCCGGTGCCGTTGAAAATACAGCCAGCTTTGTTGCGCCATCGCTGGTTCCTTTCCAGTGCGGAAAATAATGAAGCCATACAAGCACGGCACCCGCAAATGCTCCTATAAACTGAGCTCCTATATAGCCAATAGCCATACTCCATTCAAAATCCCCATTAACCGCAAGGCCAATAGTTACGGCAGGATTCAAATGCGCACCACTAAAATTGCCAACCGCATATATAGCAAAAGTAACTGCTAAACCCCATGCGATACAGATAGTTAGCCATCCCGCGTTTTCAGCTTTACTTCCTTTCAACAAAACACCGGCCACTACTCCTTCTCCAATTAGAATGAGAAGCATGGTTCCTAAAAATTCAGCGAGGTAGGGATTCATAAGATATAAGTTTTTAATGGGGGGAACTAAAGCTAATATTTTCTGCCGTTGTTTTTTTATCAGTTTCAATAAGTAGTGTGGCAAATGCTGCCAGAATTAACAACACACCCGCAAACGCAACTGCATAGCCCGCATTGTTATTCAAAAATTCTCTAAGAATATAACCAAAGGTCAGGTTTTGTAAGATCATAGGAATAACAATCATCATATTCACAATTCCCATGTAAACTCCATATCGTTCTTTTGGAATGTTATTGACTACCATTAAATAGGGAATCCCCATCATGCTTGCCCACCCTATACCAAAACCTGTTATCGCAGGAAACAACATGTATTTATTTTCAATGAATGGAAAAAAGAGCAGTCCAATGGCAGCCACGATCAGCGCGCCAAAATGAACAATCTTTGGGGAAGACTTACGCACAAACCAAACAAGTGCAAATGCACTTAAAAAAGTAATGATGTTGTACCACCCATTCACCAGTCCTGTCCAACTCACTGCTTTTTCATACAACTCTTCGTTAGCCGGAGTAGTCTTCCAAACAGAAAGGGCAACACTCTTTGAGGAGTTTTGCCAATAACAGAATAGGCCATACCACTGAAACAAATAAACCACTGCAAGCTGCCACATTACTTTTGGCATGCTTCCAATGGCTTTCGAGATTTCTATAAAGGGCCCAAATATATTTTTAGGAGCATGCTTCATCTCATGCAATTCTTCTTCAGTAGGCGGAATTTCTGAAGTAGTTTTCATGCTCCATAAAATGGAACCGATTGAACATACAGCCCCCAGAAAGAATGAGGCATACACCCAATTGGGAAGCGAGCCTGTTTTTCCGATGATGAGTATTGGAAAAATAAAAAGAGAAACATTCGCTAGTGTTTGGCCAAAACCGGTAAAAAAACTTTGGGCTTGAAAGCCCATGGGCCGCTGCTGTTCATCCAATTTATCTGCAACAAAAGCGCGATAGGGTTCCATGGCAGTGTTGTTGCCCACGTCTAAAATCCAAAGCAATCCAACGGCCATCCATAATGAACTACTAAAGGGATAAAAAAATAATGCAATACTGCAAAGTAGCGCCCCTATAAAAAAGAAAGGTTTACGCCTTCCAAATGTAGGATGCCAGGTCTTATCGCTTAATGCACCAATGATTGGCTGCACAACTAATCCTGTAACCGGGCCGGCCAAGTTTAATAATGGAATTTGGTCGGGCTGCGCTCCCAACATGTCATAGATAGGGTTAACCGCACTTTGTTGAAGTCCAAAACTATATTGGATCCCAAAGAATCCAACATTCATATTAATGATTTGCCAGAAAGAAAGGTGAGGTTTGAAGGTAGACATGAATTCAGTTCAAATAGTGTGGAAGATGAAGAAAGTAAAACAAAATTGCAAGGGAAGAAGGGTCTTATGAAGAAGCTAATTACTGGCAAATACCATTAATAAAAAGAGCGATTTACAAAAGAGAAAAATCCGGATTAAACCCTAAAGTTTAAGTACTTTTAAGACTTACATTGCTCAGAAGGTTCATGAATCGAAGGTGCTGGCTATTCATTTTTTGTCTGATCCCCTGTATTAGTTTTGGACAAACCGATTGGCAAGCTATTCCAACAGTAACTATTGGCAAAGATTCAGTGTCCAAAGAATCAATGGTGATTATTACGGGTACCATAAGGTTGAAAAATTCTATGGAGCCTATTGTGGGAGCATCGATCTCTGCCGATCAACATAAATTCTTTAACTACTCGGATACGGAAGGCAGATACATACTTGAGTTGCCTCCAGGAAACTACCGGATCATTGTTCGTCATCTTGGCGTTAAGCCCGGTTACTATCGTATAAAAGTAAAATCAAAAGGCGTTTTTAATGTTGAATTGGAAGAAGGTATTATTGATCTGGCCGAATTAATCATTACCTCCCGCCCTATTGATAGTAACATTAAACAAGCCCTTACCGGAATTGCCCAACTTGAATTACAAGAAATAAAAAGCCTTCCTACGTTTATGGGCGAGGTCGATATTTTAAAAAGTATACAAACATTGCCAGGGGTAAGTAGTGTGGGTGAAGGCTCATCGGGATTTAATGTGAGAGGTGGGCGTGTTGATCAGAATTTGGTTTTATTGAATGGAGCTCCCATCTTCAATGCTTCACACGCCCTCGGTTTTGTTTCGGCCTTCAATCAA
Source organism: Cyclobacteriaceae bacterium (assembly GCA_016787755.1). Lineage (GTDB taxonomy): Bacteria > Bacteroidota > Bacteroidia > Cytophagales > Cyclobacteriaceae > ELB16-189. The sequence goes on from JAEUUA010000025.1 coordinate 46,187, forward strand.
GATGTATTAAATAACTTCACCCTTTACAAAGGAAATGTCCCAGCGAATCTGGGTGGCCGAGCATCTTCTGTACTTGAAATAAATACCCGCCATGGTAATTTTGAAAAATGGCAATTTCAGGCAGGTATTGGATTAGCATCGAGTCGATTTTTAGCGGAAGGACCCATCGTTAAAGAAAAAACCTCGCTATTAGTTGGCGCTCGCATTTCGCACTCAGACTGGTTACTCCGTAAAGTTCAAAATCCCGATGTTAAGAATAGCTCTTTGTTTTTCTACGATGCCAATCTCAATTTATCACATCGGTTTTCTGAAAATAGTTCGCTTCGTGTTTCTTATTACTCCAGCCGAGACTTCTTTCAATTTTCTCAGCAGTTTGCTTATGGTTGGGATAATTATCTTACCAACGTAGAGTGGCGAAGTCTGGCAAACCGAAAAGTATCACCTGTGCTATCCGTTGTTAATGGTCGTTATAATAGTAGTCTGATCGATCCTTCAGGTGTAGATGCCTCACAACTAGATAACAAACTGGATTATTGGCAAGTAAAAGAAATAGTCAATTATATTCCCAACGAAAAACATAATGTAGTGGGTGGTTTTGAAGGGACAGCCTATTTACCTAAACCAGAAACCCTTAATCCTTATAAAGGAAATACTGCAATCATCAATAAGCAGGTAGATAAAAATCATGGTATAGAGGCCTCACTTTTTTTACATGATGACTATCAGGTATCCGATAAAATCTCAATCTCAGCCGGCATTCGTTATTCCTGGTATGCTCATATCGGAACAGACACTGTATTTAACTACCAACCAGGAGTTCCAAAAACAGTGAACACAATAGCTGATACCTCTTATTATGGAAAGGTTGAAAAAGCTTATACCAATGGAGGTTTTGAACCACGCTTCTCCGCACGATTTAGTGTTACTAAGAAGCAATCAATTAAAGTGGGCTACAACCGAATGCGTCAATACATCCATCTGATTTCAAATACCACAGCACCAACCCCAGTTGATCTTTGGCAGGTAAGCAATGAGTATATTCCCCCTCAGATAGCAGACAATTTTTCGCTAGGATACTTCTGGAATTTAGGAGACAATGTTTGGGAAACATCAGCCGAAGCATTCTATAAAAACATGCAAAATCTTGTTGAATACAAAAATTTCCCAACTCTTTATCTAAATAATCATATAGAAACCGAGTTACTGGTTGGTAAAGGCAGAGCCTATGGAGCTGAATTTTACATTAGAAAATTAAAAGGTTATTGGACAGGCTGGGCTTCTTATACCTACTCTCAAACTGAACTTCAGGTTAAATCTGCGCATGATGCGGAAACCATAAATAATGGCGAATGGTACCCATCCAACTACAACAAGCCTCACACTTTTAATTTGGTGATGAACAGAGGATCGCGAAAAGGAGGTGCATTTTCCTTTCTGGTTTCCTACAATACGGGTAGACCTTTTACGGCAGTTGAAACAAGTTACATAGTAGGCGGAACAGTGGTGCCTGTTTACTCCCAACGGAACCAATATAAAATCCCTAATTATTTGAGATTCGATGTCTCCTTTACAATCGGAAACGTTCTTAAAAAGTTGGATGACTCGTTAGTGATTTCTGTATATAACCTTTTTGGTCGGGATAACGCATACTCTGTATTTTATCAGCGTCCTGCGTCCAATTACTTTATTCCAAAAGCTTATAAGTTAGCGGTACTTGGCGCAGCCATGCCCTCCCTAACCTACAATTTTAAATTTTGAGAATGATTCGTTCACGGGTTAAGAAATTGGTTGTGAAAGTGAGCTTACAAATCATTCCTTTCCTGTTATTGGTAGGATGCCTCACTCCCATAACCATTGAAACTGATAAGGTCGGTGGTTCCATCGTTATCTCAGGACAAGTGAGTTCATTGAATGATCGTAATATTGTGCAAATAGGGACAGCATCACAAGATGCAAGACTTCCATTCCCACTTTCTGGTGCCATGGTGCAATTGTTTGACGGGATGGGTAATGATTTCTATTACTCGGAATCACTACCTGGAATATATAAACTTGAAAATTTTTCAGGCGTGCCTGGTGTTCCATATTCTCTCAGGGTTACTCTTCCGGATGGCACTATTTATGAATCGGATCCGGAAAAAATGCCTGAAGCAGTTGGTACCATTAACACTTCATTTGTTGTAGCCAATGAAGCGTATATTGATGGGGAAGGCACTCCCAGCAATCAGGATTTTATCAGTATTTATCATAGCAGCAATCTTATTGAACTTCCCGCCAAAAGTTATCTGCGTTGGAGTGTGGAGGAGACATTTATTATTTCACCTACTGATTATCCCGATATTTCCGGTTCCATACCACCTCCTTGTTTCATTACAGAAACGATAGATCCGCAACGAATTGTGTTGTTTGATAAAACAATTTCATCTGGAACGTCAATCCAGAATCAATTTTTAGGGCGTAGGATTATTGACTATTCCTTTTTGGAAAAACATTATTTTTCAAGTTATCAAACTGCCTTAACAGCTAACGCATACGAGTACTGGAGAAAAATTAATATTTTGGCAAATCAGGTAGGGTCTATTTTCGATACCCCGCCAGCCAGGATCGAAGGGAATATAAAAAACATAAAAAATTATTCAGAGGAAGTACTTGGATATTTTCAGGCAGTAAACGAAAATGTTGACCGCATTGTTATATTCCCTTCTATGTTAGAAGTACCGCTTGAATTTCAAAAGTGTGATTTCACAGGGAATTTTAATCCCCTGGATTATCCAACACGGTGTTATGATTGTTTACGCGTTCGTAATAGTACTTACGACAGACCTGTCTGGTTTTAAAATAGCTTTTAATGAAGTCATTCAGAAGTAGTCCATGAAGAAAATTATTTTTCAATTATTTCTCATCCTCTGCACAGGTAGTTGCCTCACCCCCATTGAGATTAATACTCTTAATGTTGGCGGCACCATAGTTATTGCGGGCCAGGTAAGTCCATTAAAAGACCGCAGCAGCATTCAGATCGGGTCTGCGTCTGAAGATGAAAGGTTGCCCGTTCCAATTTCAGGGGCTGAAGTAAAGTTGTTGGATAGTGATGGAAATCGGTATTACTATATAGAAAATTCATCTTTTGAAGGAACCTATACTCTTGAAAATACAACTGCTGTACCCGGTAGAACATATCATATTGAAGTTACCCTACCTACCGGATCGGTGTATACATCCATACCTGAAACAATGCCCATCTCAGTCGGAACCCTATCAACAAACTTTGACGTTGTAGCTGAAGAGTTTATTGATGCAGAAGGTACTCTGAGTCAACTTGATTTCATTAAAATATTTGCAAACTCTCAATTTCCTGTTGGCTCTTCCATGAGTCATTTTCGATGGAGTGTTGAAGAAACTTATCTACTGTCTCCCACAGATTTTCCCGATCCGTTTGGTAGCATTCCTCCGCCCTGTTTTATATCCCAAAATGCAGATCCACAACGGGTAACTCTGCTTGATCTAACCACGACTGCAATCACCCAGGTAAATCAAAAGTTAATAGCCTCACGCATAGTTGATTTCTCTTTTTTGGAGCGACATTATTTTACCAGTTATCAAACGGCCCTGAGCAATAACGCGTTTGAGTATTGGAGTAAGGTAAACATTTTGGCTAACCAGGTAGGCTCTATTTTCGATACACCTCCTGCTAAAATCAAAGGAAATATAATTAATGTATCCAATGGCAAGGAAGAGGTTTTGGGTTATTTTCAGGCCGTCAATGAAAGCTACGATCGGTTCTTTACGCTCCCTTATTTACTTCCCATTAAAATTCAGGTAAGAAAATGTGATTTTACCGGAAGCTTCAACTCGTTAGACTATCCCCCCAGATGTATCAATTGCCTATCGGTTCGAAATAGTAGCTATAGCCGGCCCGATTGGTTTTAATCATTTTTTGCCAGAGCCTCTTTCCGTGTCTTAATCTTAGCTAGAATAAAACTCCCGATCTCCTTCCCCTCTTTTACACCAACCTCGCACGCGGGTCTATAGTGAATACCACCATACATTCTGCTGATGGCCGCTTCGGCAGAGGCATCATAAAAGGATTTGAAACTTCGGGCCGTTAACCCAAATTCAACTTCCGTAGAGTCGGTAAACGCAAAGTTATCTCCGAATAAATTCGTGAGGGTGGTTGCCGAAGCTGCTGAAATTACGCTGTGGCCACTCGTGTATTCAGGAAAAGGAGGTGTTTGTAACACAGGCACCCAATCCTCATCTACGTATTGATTGATATACGTTTCCGGCCGAATCAGATTACTTCTGTACTTCTCATCCCAACACGAAATAAATGCGTCAATTAAAGCGATCGAAACACGCGTGTAAGCTTCAGCACTTTGAACAAAATCTGCTTGAACCTGCTTACATACCACGTTTGTAATGTTAATCCAATGCCCTCCGGGAGAAATCTTCTTGGTAGCAAACATGACATGACCCTTCACATTCATCATAAAGGGGTTGCAGTCCCAAAAGAAAGCAATCTGCCGCTGCTCTTCCGTTAAATTATTTCCTGTTTCATATACTTCCAGCGCCTCCTTATAAAATTTACTTTTCTTGTCTATTGAAAATGCCGTGGGCGGAACCGGTTTAAATTGTTGAGCCGAATCAATCGCAAACGTCCGGATCTTATTCCAATGAGGTTCCACAGCATCCATATAGGCTGGAGGGGTAGGCTTCCAGGTGGCAGGGTCATCTTGTATTGAATATTTTGGAAATGATCGCGATTGCTTATAATTATCTTTTGATGACCATGCTAAAACATGATCTGCCACCTGATTTCCAAACTCAATGGACCGATCAAAAACATCATTGGGTATCTCCATTTCTTGATATTCATTCATGATCCCAGCATAAAAAACATCCATTTTATCTTCTGAAAAAACAAGCGTGCGCCCCACACGCAAGGTGGCTTGAACAGCCGCCAATGGAAAACAATATTCAGCCCCTGATTCAGGTTGAGGAAATGCCTCTAATCCTTTTAACTGACCTGCCAGAGTTTGATAGTTCGGATTTCCATGAATCGCAGCCTCATATCCTGCAATACTTGAATAAGCATAAATGCGAGACGCGACCGGAGGCGAAAAAATATCATGGACAATTACGTCAGTAATTTGCTTGAGTGATCTGTGCAAATATGCAGGATTTTGAGACTTTTGCTTCCATTCAGTATTATTTGAGGAGCAAGAGGCAACAATGAAGGCGAGCGCCAATAACATTAAAAATCTGTTCATTATCAGAAAATAAAATATGAAGTAAAAATACTTAATTGAATTCAAAAATTTGCTTGAAATCTGATTCATCTGTGTTTTGAACCCATTACTTAAAACTTAAAAGTTTATCGTTATTCAGGCTAACCAGGTACAACTTATCTCCCTGTCCGTTAACAACAATCTTTATATCCCGCCCTTGGCCCTTGACAAAAAAATCAGTTTGCTGCTGAGTAAGTGAAGTGAAATTTCGATTCGGTTGCCCCAAAAGAACCAAGCCATACCCAGCATCTTGCCTACCTAGTTCTGGTTGAACCTCATACCAGTTACCTACCGCTATAATATCGGGAATTTGATCTCCATTAAGATCGTCAACTGAAAATGCGAAAATTGGAAAAAGCTGAGCCTCTATCGGAAGTTTATGAATCTCATACCCACCATTGCCTTTATTCTCAATCCAAACGGAAGCAAACGTTTCAGCTCTTTTCTTAACAAATTGAGAGTTTTCCTTTTCAGCAATAATGTCTTCTAATTTGACATTTCTAAAGTTCTCGTATTTCAGAAATTTCTTTTTTAAAGTAGGAACTTGCTTAATTAACTGATCCTTCGAGAGGAACGGATACCGATTATGATTGTTATAATAAGTCATGATTGGATCCGAACTTCCATTTCCATCTATATCTCCCACCCACAATTCTAGGGGTTCATTCATGGAAACTTTGAAGCGACTGTTCAAACCGGCATTCCCAACTAAAAAATCCATATCACCATCACCATCTACATCCGCTTCTATGATAATGTTCCACCAGCCATGAGTAGTATCAAACCCAAACCTTTTTGTTTGATCGCTGAAATTTCCCGTTGGCTCCTGAAGTAAAATGGTAACAGGCATCCATTCCCCTACAACTATCAAATCAGGTCTTTCATTGCCATCCATATTAGTCCACACAGCACTAGTTATCATGCCCAGTCTTGATTGTGGTAGTCTATTTGACTCGTCTGTAAATTTTCCTGTTCCATCGTTGGTGAACAAATAACTTTTAGGTGAAATTCCATAGTCACCAACAACCGATCGCGCTCCAATAAATATATCCATGTCTCCATCCTGGTCAAAATCACAGGGCACAATGCAGGTTGAACTAATAGAAAAATCCCCAAAGGCATGTACTGATCTCTTAAAATTTCCTTTTCCATCGTTAACGTAAAGTCGGGGTTGTGCATCCATGGCTGATCCAACTTGTCCGCTGCTTACCACAACCAGATCCAGATCCTTATCTCCATCCGCATCAAAAAAAGCTGACGCGGTATCTTCCAACAGAGAATCAGACTCTATCATCTTTTGCGAAGACAACAAAAAAAATCCATCGTTAGATTGAATGAACAAACTGCATGGCTTGCCCTGTGGCCCACCAATAAAAACATCATCTAGTCTATCCCCATTCACATCACCGATTGACATCTTCGGTCCTTGAGAAGATAACGAATGAGGAATCAATCGCTCTGATTCAAAATCAGAATAGGGGTTTTCAACATGTCTGTACTGCAATACATCAACAGGCGTCAATAATTTTTTCTGGCTATCCTTCTTATAACTCCATCTGGTTTTAGCATTTATTTGCTTTAGTGTTATGGTCTGATTGGCTTTTAGCGTTTCTAACTTTTCATAATAACCGTCAGGCCAGATTACTACTAAAGAGTCAATGTTACTCTCCTTTCCTAGTCCAAAATGGAGTTGATAACTGCTGGATGAAAGCCAGCCTCTGGTTGGCATTAGTTCTTGTGCACTTTGCAACCCTTTTGAATGGAGTATTACTTTGGTTCCTATTCCAAAATTATTAGGTGAATTACCTTCTAACATCACGGTAAGATAGTTAGCAGTGATATCTACGTTATTTCGATAGACCGATGCTGGCTCATCAATATGGTTGAGGATTAAATCAAGATCCCCATCATTATCCAGGTCTGCATAGGCCGCTCCATTCGATAGAGATGGTCTTGACTTCATCCATGTTTCCGAGACGTCTTCAAAGGTTAGTTTTCCGGTATTTCTAAAAATAAAGTTTGACACTTTACCCGATGGCATCTTATCAATCATTTGCCGATTGGACAAAAATCGTTGAGCCGAATCGGATGAAATATAATTTATGTAATCAAGATCATTAGGCCGTCTAACAATTCCGTTGGCAACAAAAAAGTCGAGAAAGCCATCATTGTCAAAATCTGCCAACAAGGGGCCCCAGCTCCAATCGGTTGCTTCAACACCAGCAAATGGAGCAATGTCAGAAAATGACAAATCTCCGATTGAATTAACCCCTCTGTTCAACTGAAGGGAATTGCGAGCAACCTGATAATGATAGCCAAAGTTGAGTTTAAATGTAAAAATATCATAAGGATCTTCACCACCTGATGCTTTTAGGATCGACTCATCCTTTGGTAGCATATCCAATGTTACGATATCCTGCCAACCATCATTATTAATATCGCCAATATCATTGCCCATGGAGAAACGACTTGAATGCGCCATGCTCCTCTCGAGCTCTTGCTTAAAACTTCCATCTTGCTGATTTATATACAGGTAATCATTTTCATGAAAGTCGTTAGAGACATAGATATCCAGATATCCATCGTTGTTAAGATCAGAAATTCCTACGCCTAACCCATAGCCAATCTGACTGCTGTTAATGTTTGCCCGTGAAGTTACTTCAGTAAATCCAACCTTCCCGGATGGAATTAAATCATTTCGATAAAGCCTATCCCCAGCTTTCGGATCACTCTGTTGCCGCAGCATTACATCCCCATACGATCGAATTGAATGCACCGAATGATTTAGCAGGAACATATCCAAATCCCCATCCTTATCATAATCAAAAAAAGTTGCCTGAGTAGAAAATCCCTGAAAAGATAATTTATATTCCTCCGTCTTATCTTCAAATGTTAAATCACCCTTGTTAATTAGTAATTGATTTTGTCCGGTAAATCCTTTGTATCCTCCCACGCCACAACTGAAAATATCCAAATAGCCATCACCATTAACATCCGCCATGGTAACTCCTGTTTTCCAATTACCCAGGCCTGAAACATTTGATAACAAGGAAATATCTTCAAATTTGAAATTGCCTTTGTTGAGAAAAAGTTTATTTGGTTCCTGATTAGATGAAAAATACAAATCAATCAGTCCATCGTTGTTAATATCACCTACGGCTACTCCGCCCCCATTGTAGAAATATAAATATTCTATGATATTGAACTCGTCATCTTCTCGAAGGTGATTTATAAAATCAATTCCGGTTTTCTTAGGACTAAGTTCCTCAAAAAGTGTTTTTGGATTCTCTTGCTTATTGCATGAGCATATTGCAAACCAAAATAGCCACAGCCCAAGAGATCGGATAGCTATGGTGGATGGCGTGATCACTTAATTGATCCTATTAGTTAAGATCGAACTATTATTGCGGGCTGCTAATAAGTACTTTTTACCGGCTATGGTGATTGTTTCCAAATCACGAATTTCACCGTCCAACATTAGACCCGATTTGGAAATTGGTAAGGCAACAAAGTTTCCCTTCCCATCTCCTTTAAGGAAAGTTCCATAATTGGCATCATACTGGCCCACTTCAGGCTTTACATTGTAAAGATTGCCTGCTACAATAATATCCTTATTCCCGTCCTGATCGAAGTCATCAATATGAATTGCATACGTGACAGAAAACTGAGCCTCTACAGGAAGGTGCCTTAGAGCAAATCCCTTAGATCCTTCATTGATCAATAAACTGCTTGACAACTCATAAACATTATGTTTGATTGCGGTAGATAATTCTTCTTTTGTAAAAATATCTGTAATCATTTGATCTTTAAAGCTTTCGTATTTCAGGTATTTTTTTTTGAGGGTAGGTATTTGAGCCATCAGATCGTGCCGCAATGCTAAGGGATACGATTTATCCCCATTATAACTACAAATGATTTGTTCTACCGTACCATTTTTATCAAAATCGTTTACATACATGCAAACAGGTTTATCAACGGAAGCTCTAAACCGTGAATTCAACCCGTGGTTACCCAAAACAAAATCCATATCACCGTCCCCATCTAAATCTGCAGATTCAATTGTATTCCACCATCCATTGGTTTTACTAAGTCCCCATGGTTCCGTTTTGTCAACAAACTTTCCCGATTCATTTACGAAAATTGTAACAGGCATATATTCACCCACCACGATCAAATCTACTTTTCCATCTGCATTGATATCACTCCATGCTGCATCGGTTATCATACCAATACCCTCCAAACCGGGAGCAACATCTCGGGTTACATTCTTAAAATTTCCCTTCCCGTCATTGTTTAAAATGTATCCATTAACTGGTATTCCATATAAAAAAGAATGACTTCGGATTCCAACAAACAAATCCATATCTCCATCCTTATCGTAATCAAATGGTTTAACCGTTGAAGTACTCTCAAAGTTAAATGTTGGTAAGATTTGCTTAGACTTCGTGAAATTACCTTTGCTGTCATTTAGATACAATCGATCTGCCAGGGCAATTGAACTTGTCGAAAACTCATTGCTCCCGCTACACACATATAAATCCATGTCGCCATCATTGTCAGCATCGAAAAAAACACTCATTATATCTTCAGAATCTTTATCTGCGTCAAACACTTCTTGATTTGCTCTTTTAAATTTTCCACTCTTGGTCTGAATAAACAATGATCCAGAAGAATTCTTTGCACCTCCTACGAATAAATCGTCCAACCCATCGCTATTAACATCCGCTTTCGCCATTCTTGGTCCTTCCGTACTTAACATGTGAAATAAAAGTTTATCCCTGTCAAAATCCACAAAGTTGCTTTCCTGATGCACATAGTCAATTCCGAAGTGATTTATTGATTCAAAGATTTTATGTAACGATGCTTGCTGTGGCATTGCAGGTTTGCCATCCTGCTGCCTTAATTTTAATGTCTGGTTAGTCGCAATTTTCGTCAAACGAGTTTCGGTACCATTTGGCCATAAAACTAAAACCTGATCAACGGTGTCAATTTTACCTAATCCAATATTTGGCCTTGGATCCATCGATGATTCAAATCCTCGATTAGGCATTTGCTCCAGGTAAAATACCTGTTCGTTTTTAGAAATCGTTAGTGTAGTTCCCCACGCGAACGTATTTCTACCTATTCCTGATAATTCAAATTTGAGATACTTATTATTCAATTGATTATTTGTTTCATTTCGCATAAGCGATGCCGGTCCATTCACGTTATTGATTACAAGGTCAAGGTCACCGTCATTGTCTAAGTCACCATAGGCCGATCCATTTGAGAACCCAGGCTTCCCTAATCCCCATTCATGGGCTTTATTACTAAACGATAAATTTCCTTGATTTTGAAATGCAAAATTTGAAATGGGTGTGGAAGGAATTAACTCAACTAATTTTTTATAATCCACATTCTTGCTACTGACTATAGATCTTACCACTTCCTCGTTGGATACATACTGAAGGTAGTCTTGATTAGTAAGGTCTTGATATATTCCATTGGCGACAAAAATATCTTTCAGCCCATCATTATCCATATCAAACATAAGTGCACCCCAGCTCCAATCCGTTGCTTCTACTTTGCTCAATCTACCAATTTCACTAAAACTATCGTTGCCATTATTCAACTGAAGCATGTTTCGGGTAAACTGCTCATAGTAACCATTGTTGACAGCATACTTATGACGATCCCAATTCTCAAACGTAGTAACTGTTTTAATCCTCCCATTGTCTGCAGGCAGCATTTCCGTTACGAAGATATCCGGAAGTCCGTCATTGTTAATATCAGCCAGATCAGCACCCATAGAAGCTCCACTGATAGATTTAATTTGTTCTGTTAACGATTCGGTAAACGTTCCATCTCCGTTATTTATATATAGGTAATCTCTTTCAAAAAAATCATTTGAAATGTAAATGTCCGAGCGACCATCCTTATTAATATCACCTACTGTAACTCCAAGTCCAAATCCAATTACACTTCCATAAATTCCTGCTTCCGCGCTAACATCAGTAAAATGCCCGTCATCATTTCGTAATAATTTATCACCACCCAAGGAGTCTCGTTTTGGGCGTTCATTTTTCATAAGATTGAAACTGCCAATGGCCTGATAGGAATTGTTAAGGATATAAAGGTCAAGATCGTTGTCATTATCATAATCGAGAAATGCAGCATGTGTGGTAAAGCCACCATCAGCAACCCCATACCTTTTTGCTTGTTCTGTAAACGTATTGTCTTTATTATTGATGAATAATTCATTCTCTTTATTATCTCCCTTTACGTCACCAGAATTACAAACATAAATATCTAACCAACCATCTCCATTCACATCCGCCATGCTTACGCCTGTCGACCAGGCTTTCGTACCGGCTACTCCAGCCTTTTGAGTAATATCCTCAAATGAAAATTTTCCTTTGTTAAGATATAATCTGTTAGGGCCTTGATTTGCGGTGAAGTAAATATCTATGAGTCCATCATTGTTAATATCACCCAGTGCCACCCCGCCCCCATTGTAGAAATTACGATAGGTATAGATATTAAATTGCTGATCAAAGACTAATCGATTCTCAAAATCTATACCTGAATGAGCTTCCTTTATTTCGGTAAACAGTGTATTATTTAATTGCTCCTTATTACACGACAGCATAGAAAAGAGCGCGACCAGTAGTAAAAAATAATTTAGCGACCTCATTAATAGTATTAATTTTTGGTTGCCTCTTTCTTCGCCAGTTCCTCTAACTCTTTTTCAATTTTCATATCGGTAAAAACAGCTTGAACAAATCGTTCATCTCGTATATAGAGATTAATTCTTCTTCGCCCATCCAACTTATAATAAACTTTACCCATTTCGGGGTGATTCAATTCCTTAAAATCCTCTCCATACCATTTCTTAAAAACCTTTATCATGTCGACAAAAAGAGAATCAGCATAATACTGTCTATTCCAGGGGGCCCAGGCTTCATAGCTAAAAGTAACTGGCATTTCAAAAATTTTATCGTCATAAAAACTTGGATAAAAATTCATACTAACCGGACTACTCACCACTTCATTCAATTGATACTGCACGGTTTGATTCGCTGACCCGTGTATCAGGATTTCCTTTTTATTATAATCCCAGCAATGGTCAAAGAATGCCTGTCGTTCCATACCTAATGTAAAGCCTAAAAACAAACTATCATACTCCATTTTAGGGCCTCTTGATCTTTCATTACAGGAAAGCATAAGTACACTCAATCCTATTATAAATACTAAAACCCAGTTTCGTATCATGCACATTTTATCTATACTTTAATAATTCCAATTTATCATTATTCTTTCCTACAAGTACTAATTTTATATCCTTGTGTTTAATCTGTTTCAAAGATCGTACTTCTCCCTTAATTAAGAGGCCTGATCTAGTAGCTGGTTCATATTTAAATGTACCATGGCCATCCCCTGTTAATAACAATCCATAGCTGCCGTCATAGATTCCTGTTTCAGGTTTTGCTCTGTACAAATTACCGCCAAGAATTAGATCCAGATTTCCATCCTGATTAAAATCATCAGTCAGTATGGAATAAACAGGAGCAAATTGTGCTTCGATTGGCAAGTTAGCTTTTACAAATGTTCCCTCTCTATTTAACCAAACGGCAGTTTCAAACGTGTAAGCATTTAACTTAATGGATTGCGAAATCTGATCGGGAGAAAAAATGTCTTCAATTGTCTTTCCCTTATAATCAGAAAAATGAAGATACTTTTTCTTCAACATTGGAATTTGTGAAATCAAATCATGCCTTAATACTAGCGGATACGAAACTCCGTTATCAAAACGGGTCGTAATTTGTTCCATTGTTCCATTTTGATCGAAATCATTCAAATACAAAGAGACGGGCTCACTAGCCGTGGCTTTGAATCTTGAATTAAGTCCGTGATTGCCCGCTACGATATCTAAAAGTCCATCCTTGTCAAAATCACCCATTGATAATGAATGATACCACCCATGTGTGTCCTTCAATCCCCACGCTTCTGTCTTATCTAAAAACTTTCCTTCTTCTTGAAGAAATATTCTGATGGGCATCCATTCTCCCACCAATACCAAATCTAATTTTTTATCCTGATTTAAATCTACCCATTGGCTATCGGTAATCATACCCACTTTTTCAAGTTGTGGAGCTATTTGACTGGTAATATTTGTAAAATTTCCGTTCCCATCATTTGTTAAAATATACCCGTTGCCCGGTAAGCCATACAAGAACGGTATCACCCGAACGCCAACAAACAAATCTACATCTCCGTCATTATCAAAGTCGGCTGCAGAAACGGTACCGGTGCTTTCAAATGCAGTACTCACAGGAAAGGCCTGATCCGATTTTTTAAAATGGTTATTACCTTCATTCATGTATAATCTATCCAGTAACGCAGCTGAGCTTGATGAAAACTCATTGCCACCACTCGCTACATAAAGATCTGGTTTACCATCACCATTGGCATCAAAGAAAACACAATCTGTATCTTCTGAATCCTTATCCTTAGTTAGATTCGTTAAATCAATTTTGCTAAATCCATTGGATTTACTTTGAATATACATTGCCCCCGCTTGTCCTTTAGCTCCTCCTATATAAAAATCATCAAACCCATCGCCATTGATATCCCCTGTGCATAGGCAAGGTCCTTCATTCGAAATCATATTAAAAAGAAGGCGGTCTCTGTCAAAGTCAACAAAATCGTTTTCTTCATGTGTAAAATCAATCGTAAAATTTGGGTGGGTTGAAAAAACAGTTGGTTGATCTACTCTGGCAAAATCTATTTTGGAGGTGGCATCCTTCTGAAATAAAGTATGAAGCTGACCGACCGCCACATTTGACAATTTGGTTTGCTGGTCATTCGGCCAATTGATTTTTACCGAATCAACAATCGCAACAGCTCCAACCCCAATATGAATGATGGGATCCACCGAAGACATAAATCCTCGCATGGGTGATACTTCCTGATAAAACACTTTGTCATCAGCATACACAGCAACATTGGCGCCAATAGCAAAAGTATTTAAGCCTTCACCATGAAGGAAAAAGGAAATTGTTTTGTTCTCAGGAAGTAATTTTTCTGATTGATTTTCATACAGGCCAATTGGCATGTTCACGTTGTTCAGCACCAAATCCAGGTCACCATCATTATCCAGATCTCCATACGCTGATCCGTTAGAATGTGTAGGCAGGCCTAATCCCCATTCGGAGGCCATGTTCGTGAATGTTAAATCTCCATTGTTCCGGAACGCATAGTTCGGCAATTGATTTGATGGAATAGAATCAACCAATCGCTGAATAACTTTTTTCTCTTTTCGCAGAATCTCTCTTACGGCCGTTGCATTGGCAATAAAATTTACATAATCCTGATTGATTAAATCCTTATAAATACCATTGGCCACAAAAATATCCTTTGTGCCATCATTATTCATATCAAAAATCAACGCCCCCCAACTCCAATCTGTTGCCGCTGTACCGCTCAATCTCGAGATTTCTGAAAACGTTCCATTTCCATTATTAAGCTGCAACACATTGCGACTGAACTGATGATAATATCCCTGATCAACCGCTGACTGATACTTATCCCAGGTTTCAAATTGAGAAGTCGTTTTTAAGCGTGCGTCATCTGCCGGAAGCATTTCCGTAACAAATAGCTCCGGCAATCCATCATTGTTGATATCAGCCAGATCGGCCCCCATAGAGCCCAGGCTTATTTCCCTCACCAAGTCTTCTAACCGCTCACTAAAAGTTCCATCCTGATTATTGATGTAGAAATAGTCTCGTTCAAAAAAATCGTTGGATACGTAGATATCCGGCCAGCCATCTTTATTTATATCGCCAATCGTTACTCCCAGGCCAAATCCAATTTTGCTTGAATAAATACCAGCCGGTTGACTTACATCAACAAAAAAACTATTGTCATTCCTAAGCAATCGATTGCCACCCTCTGGATCTGGTGTTTTTCGTTGATCCCTTCTAAGATCAAATCCCCCTACCGAACGCAATGAATTGTTTAACAAATAGCAATCTAAATCGCCATCTCTGTCATAATCAAAAAATGCGGCATGGATTGACAAGCCTTCAAAATCAAGACCGTACTTGGCCGCTTGTTCAACAAAGGTCAGGTTCCCCTGGTTAATAAGAAGCTCGTTTTTCCTTTTCGCTCCTCCGGGCGGACCAGATTTGCATAGATAGATATCTAAATACCCATCTGCATTAATATCTACCACACTTACTCCGGTAGTCCATACTCCCTCGGTTTCGAGACCTGCAGCTGCTGTAATATCTTTGAATTTAAAATTCCCCGAGTTTAGATAAAGTTTATTAGAAACAAGATTGCCTGCAAAAAAAACATCCAGCAAGCCATCGTTATTAAAATCTCCAAGCCCAACGCCACCACCATTATAAAAACTTCTGAAAGTATAAGGATTCAATTCTTCTGTGTAATCCAGTTGATTAATAAAATCAATACCGGTTTCTGAAGCCTGATGAGCTTTAAAAAGCAAGTTAGCTGAAAGATTTTCATGATTGCTACAAGCAGCAAGGAGTAGCAAGGTAATGGCCAAGTAAAGAAAAATGGAAACCTTACCCACATTTAAAACATTACGTTCTTGCATTATAATCCCGTAAAATTAAGAAGGGTATGCTCTAATACCAATTGACAAAATGATAAAACAGTTCTGTTTTCATTCTTTATCAAAATGAAAAAAGGCAAGCAGTATTGCTTGCCTTTTTTATTATTTGATGATCAACCCTTAGTACCCAGGATTCTGAGTCAACTTAGCGTTTGCGTCAAGCTGTTGCTTAGGAATAGGAAACAATTGATACTTGGTTGAAGCATCAACGCCCTTAAATCCATAAGCGGCTCCAAATTTTCCGAAACGGAGCATGTCCTGTCTGCGGGTCATTTCTGCAAACATTTCACGGCCTCGTTCAGCATATAATTTATCTGCATCTAAGGTAACAAATGGATCCACTTTAGCTCTGGTTCGGATTTGATTCACCAGGGTAAGTGCTTCGGCATTTCCGTACCCATTCAATCTTGCCAGTGCTTCGGCACGAATCAATAAAACATCGGCATAGCGAAACACAACAAAGTCGTTGCTCATGTTTGCAGTTCCGCCAATTTCAAATGCATATTTTCCTATGCGTGCTCCACCCTGTCGCCATGCGTTAGGTCCGAGTTCATTTATGCGAGGAGTAAAATTAAGGTTAATTCCATCCGGATCTGGCTGAGCCGATCCGGGTCCCTCAAAAGCAGGATCTACTGCTTTATCTCCACTTGGCTTGTATTGAGGACCAACAACAAAGTTAGAAAGACGGGAATCTTGCGTACCCACATCATCAGGAACACGATCGTTGTTTGCGTCAATTGCTAAACCCAACCAAACCGGACCTTGAGGCCCTGGATTTGTTACCGGATTGGAATACGAGTTGTAAAACTCTTCAACCACAGAGTATCCATTCCATGGTTGGTCAGTCAGATTATATACCGTCTGACTTGCATAGTGCAACGTCATCATAGGCCAGTTAAAACCACCTGCAAAAACCTTATCATAAGGATATACAAAGATGTTTTCGTTCGATCCTGCATTGTTCACAGCAAAGTTATCTTTATAGGTGGCTTCCAAATTGTATTTGCCCCCATCGATAATCGCTTTTGCATCATCAGCTGCCTTCTGATACTGTGCTGTTCCGGTATAAATCTGTGCATTCAAGTAAAGTTTTGCCCGGATCGTCAATGCAGCCCATCTTGTCATTCTTCCGTAAGTAGTTGCATCTTTAGCAGTTGGAAGCACCGGTATAACCGCATTGAGTTCTGACTCTATGAAATTGTATAATTCCTGACGCGATGAGGCACCTTTTACCTCTGTATCATTGAAGTCGGTAACAAGCGGACCTCTTCCAAATCCGTCCATAATCCAATAGTACCAGAGTGCGCGAACCGCTCGCAATTCAGCGATGTATGCGTCAGCACTCGTATTGCCTTGAGCTTTCAGTTCTTGAAACTGTGCAAGCAAACGATTAGCTGTGCTTATACCACCGTAAAGCTGACCCCATGTGTTATTGAAAAATCCGTTGTCAGGCGTGAAAGTATGTAAGTGCAATTGTTGGAGCACGCCTCCATCAAACCAGTCACCCCCTTTTGTGGTAATGATCAATTCGTCTGAAACTAATTCGTTGGTCGACCAGAGGTTTGAATGATTACCCAAACCACCAAAACTTGAATAGGCAGCGCCCAAACCAGCGATCAATTCTTGATCTGTCTGAAAGAAGTTATCGGCCGTTACCTGATCAAATAATTCTTCATCCAGATTGGTACATGAGAATGTGAAGAAAGTCACACTCACACCAATCATTCCTATTTTTCTTAAAAAATTTCTTTTCATAACTATGATTTATTTAAAATCCAAGGTTTACACCAAATGTAAAGGTACGGGTAGTGAAATACGTTGACCTTCTTTCAATACCTGGCGCCAAGCCATCATCACTGTCAGTATCCTTATACCGAACCTCAGGATCAACCCCAGTATAATTTGTAATTGTGAACAGATTTTGTCCGGCAAGATAAACTCTGAAGTTTCGCACTGCAGCACCACTCTTCAAAGGAACATTATATCCAATTGACATATTATTCAAGCGAATGAAATCAGCTTTCTCAACGTGAACGCTATTCACATTGGCCTTAGTCACTTTTGGATCATAAAATTTCGTGTTTACAATGTTCCAGTTGTTAATGGTGGTCGTTTCATTGTTCTCATAAAACGCACGGTAACTGTTTAACAATTCATGGCCAATGGCTCCATTCATAAAAATGTTCATATCGAAATTTTTATATGTGAAGCTGTTGTTAAATCCAAAGGTGGCAGCAGGCAAACCATTTCCAATAACCGCGCGATCGTTATCACTGGTTGGATCAATGGTTCCATCTCCGTTAATGTCTTTGAATTTGTAAGTACCATTTGCATTTACCCCATCATACACTGCGCCCCAGAGTTGACCCAATGGATCACCTTCTTTCACGCGAACCAATTGCACTGCACTTTGACCCGGTGCACCCATGGAAGAACGGTATAACACGCCAGTTTCAGCAAAGTTATATTGGTCATTCTTTAGGCTAACCACTTCTGTCTTGTAAGTACCGATGTTACCACCTACTGTCCAAGAAAAATCAGCCTTCGTGATGGCTGCATAATTTAGGGCCAATTCAAAACCTGAGTTCTTAAGTTCACCAATGTTCACCTGAGTTTGTCCTACAAAATTGGGTGGCACTGGCACGTTTACAGGAAGAATCAAATCGCTGGTAGTTCTGTTATAATAATCAAACGTACCGGTAAGTTTGTTATTCAACATGGCAAAATCGAAACCAAAGTCGATCTCAGCTTTAGTTTCCCACTTTAAATCAGGATTTGGATTCGTGCTAGGTCCATAACTTGGTCCGTAAGCGCCATTGTAAAAGAAATTACCGACTCTATTAAATGTTTGGAGCGAGATATATGAAGAGGCTGGTTGATTGCCGGTTACTCCATAACTGGCTCGTACCTTCAAGCTATTTACAGACGGAATATCTATTAGGTTACTTAGGGTAACACCTGCGCTTACCGCTGGGAAAAGACCCCACTTATTATTGGCTCCAAACCGAGAAGATCCTTCATACCGGGCGCTGGCAGAAACAAAATAATTCCCACCAATATTTACATTTGCCCGACCAAAGAAAGCAACCAATTTATTTGAATTTGCATAACTAAATACATTCCCTAATCCATTGGCAAAGTCAAGCGCTGCTCCCATGTTATTATAAGTGAATGCATCGGTAAGGAAATTACCACCACTCATACCAAAACCTTCATTAAAGAAATCCTGATAAGAGTAACCTCCTAACAAGGCAAGATTAGCATTACCAAACGTCTTATCATAGTTCACCGTGGTTTCAAAAAGCTCGTTAACTCGTTGGTCTGTAGACCTTCCAGCAAATCCAAGCCCGTTTCTACCACCAAACTTTGCCGACTTTTTATTGTAAAAACCATAGAAGTCAGATTCACGTTGTGCTGAATAGAACATCGAAAACCGCAATCCTTCTACTAAATCACTAAAATCATACTCCGCTCGAAGGCTGGCCAATTGGCGAGTCTCTTTCTTATCCCGCTCGTTTTGTTCAACAATCGAAAGCGGATTGAAGAAGTCAAAAATATCGCGCTCAGCATACCCGCCATAATTAGCTCCAGCGGTAGGGCTTGTCGTAGTATTGTCATAAACAGGCATTGTCGGATTTGCCAAAATACCATAATTGAAAGAAGCGGCATTTCCTAACTGAGCATCCTTAGTGGTCGATGATAAGCTCATTGTAAAGGAGGCTCTGTCTTTAAGTGCTTTTTGCGTTACCGTTAAGCGACCGTTTAGTTGTTCGAATCCTGATTTTAAACCAACTCCATTTTGGTTACGCACGTTTATTGAAGCGCGGTATGTAGTCTGGGATGTGCCTCCCGATAATGCAATGTTATGAACTTGAGCATTGCCCTGACGAGTTATTACTTTTAGCCAATCCGTACTTGCACCCAAATCAATATGACCAGGTACCTGACGATATTCAGCGGCACTCATTACATCGATGCTATTATTAACATTCTCTATTGCATATGAGCCGTTGTAGCTTACTTGCGCTGAGCCCTTCTTACCTGATTTAGTGGTTACTAAAATTACCCCACTTCCTCCCCGGCTACCATAAATAGCTGCTGCAGATCCATCTTTTAGAACATCGATAGAAAGTATATCATTAGGATCAACCGTACTTAGTGAGCCACCAATAATACCATCTATTACTACCAAAGGTTCTGCGTTGGCACCAATCGTACCTACTCCACGAAGGCGAATGTTAAACCCACCATTTGGGTCACCCCCTGCGCGGGTAATGTTCAAACCGGCTACTTTACCCTGAAGTAATTGAACAGGATCATTAACGGTACCTTTGTTAAAGTCTTCGGACTTGATACTAGTTACTGCACTAGTCAACTCCTTCTTTTCCTGCGTACCGTAACCTACTACCACCACTTCACTTAAAGCAGTAACATCGGATTGCATGGAAGTGTTGATCACGCTTTGAGAACCTACGCTAACTTCCTGAGCTGTATAGCCCACAAAAGAAAAGACAAGGGTTGCGTTGGCTCCAACACTAATTCGGTAGTTTCCATCCGCGTCAGACACCGTTCCATTGGCTGTGCCTTTTTCGAGAATGTTAACACCAGGAATTCCTGAGCCGTCACCGGCATCCGTCACCTTACCTGAAACAGACTGCTGGGCGAAACTCACAAGAGTTCCAAAAACCAGAAGCACCGCCAGATACCTGCGAACAAACAGATAAAAATTGGTCATACGTAATTGTTTAGGGTTTTAATTGTTGTTATTAAGTATACTTTGGAAATCAATTTGTTAATTGCAATGAATTAAAACCATGATTTCTAATCCCAATATTACCGTGTTTTTGCAACTAAACCACTCCCCTGTTCTATTTTATTGCTTAAAATCTACGGAAACGGTGTCGCAACCGTTTGCGAATAGTATATTTTTACCTTTTTATACTAATTTCGACTCAACTTATGAAGTTTAATCAAGTTACGATTAAAGACATTGCCCGAGAATTAGGCATCTCCCCCTCTACCGTTTCAAGAGCACTCAAAGATCATCCTGATATTAGTGTATCCACCAAAAAGGCCGTCAATGAATTAGCAGAAAAGCTTAATTATCAGCCTAACATTGTTGCCCTGAACTTACGCCAAAAAAAGACTAATACCATAGGCGTTATTATTCCTGAGATTGTTCACTTCTTCTTCTCAACCGTGATCAGCGGAATTGAAGATGTTGCCTATACAGCGGGATATAATGTTATTCTTGCCCAGTCCAACGAATCGTATCAACGAGAAATCACTGATATGAAGGCGTTGTTTAATAGCCGCGTGGATGGGATGTTGCTTTCCATTTCCAGAGAGACCATAAATTTCGACCACATCGAATCGATCATTTCTAAAGGTGTTCCCATCGTGTTTTATGACCGGATGTACAATAGTCCTAACAGTAGCAAGGTAATTGTAGATGACTATGCAGGCGCTAAAGAAGCCGTAAATCACTTAATTCAACAAGGATGTAAAAAGATTGCACATATAAATGGATCGCCCAATTTGATTATCAGTATCGATCGATTTCGCGGATATACTGATGCGCTGGCGGAAAACAAAATTGAGCATGACGAAGATCTTATTGTGAATTGTCAATCAGGCACCTTTGAAGAAGGCAAGCGCGCAACAAACAAACTACTTTCTCAAAAAAATATTCCTGATGCAATTTTTGCGGGGAATGATCCCATGGCCATGGGCGCCATGATGGCCATCAAGGAGAAAGGATTAAAGATCCCTCAAGACGTTGCCATTGTTGGTTTCAGTAATTGGTTCTTTGGTGAATTGATGGATCCTTCGCTGACTACCGTTGATCAACCGGGTTTCGAAATGGGGCAAGAAGCTGCCAGGCTGCTCATCCGACAAATCGAAATGAAGGACAAAGAGGATTTTGATCCTCAACCGGAAACAAAAATTCTGAAGACCAGATTGATAATCCGGAATTCGTCCCTTAAAAAAGACCTAAAGAAAAAGTAGCAAACGATTCCAATTCTTTTGGAGCACTTTTAGTATGTGAAATCAGTTGAATTAGTTTTACTTTAAGCGTTTAACTTATCAATTGATCTAATGGCAGCTACAATTAACTCGGTCACCAGCAAAAGTCTGGGTACCCTTATCCACTTTGAGAAAACGACCAACGGAATTTACGGGTCCACTTCTTTGGGAAAATTCAAAATATGTCTCTTCACAGATTCCATTTTTCAAATCAGCATTACGCGAGATGATCAATTCGAGAATTTCTCGTACGCTGTAATTGCAAAACCTTCAACAATAATATTCGAAGTAATTGACAATGAAAAATCCATTCTAATCAAGACAGCGTCCACTCAGCTTTTGATTTCAAAAAATCACGTGCGGTTTTCATTTCAAACATTGGATGGAAAGATTATTAATGAAGATGATTCTTTCGGCACTTCCTGGATTGGCGATCAGGTAACGACTTATAAAAAATTACAACCCAACGAACGATTTATTGGTCTGGGTGAAAAAACGGGTGGCCTTGATCGAAAAGGTTCTGCCTATCAAAATTGGACTACCGATGCCTATGGATATGGAAATGGTGCCGATCCGCTATACTGCTCCACCCCTTTCTATATTGGCGTTCACAATCAATTGCAGTACGGAATATATTTTGATAACTCGTACAAAACATTTTTCAACTTCGGAGCCTCCAATAATAGGTACTCGAGTTTCTCAGCCGATGCCGGAGAAATGAATTACTATTTCATTCACGGAAATTCAGTAGCTGAAATAATTAAAGACTATACACACCTCACCGGTCGCATGGAAATGCCACCCGTATGGAGTATTGGGTACCAACAATGCCGCTATAGTTATTATCCCGATAAGGAAATCTACACACTAGCCAACACATTTAGAGAAAAGGATATTCCTGCCGATGTGATTGTATTGGATATCCATTATATGGACAAGTATAAAATCTTTACGTGGGATCCAAAAAACTTTCCAAATCCAAAAGAGTTGATTTCTTCCTTACGGGAACAAGGCTTTCATGTGGTTGTCATGTGCGATCCGGGTATCAAAGTAGAGCCGGGATATGATGCCTACGATGATGGTGTTAAGCAAAATGTTTTTATAAAATATCCCGATGGAGAAAATTATCAAGGGCAGGTGTGGCCGGGCTGGTGCCACTTCCCCGACTTTACAAACCCAACAACACGGGAGTGGTGGGCAACCAAATTTAAAGACTATGTAAACCTTGGCATAGATGGGTTTTGGAATGACATGAATGAAATTGCTACATGGGGTCATTCATTACCTGAAAATCTTGAATTTGATTTTGAAGGTAATAAAGCAACTACTCGCAGAGGCCGCAACCTGTTTGGATTTCAAATGGCACGCAGCACCTATGAAGGCACCAAGAAATTATTAAAAGGAAAACGTCCTTTCAACTTAACCCGCTCAGGTTTCTCAGGCATCCAGAGATACTCGGCTGTGTGGACCGGAGACAACGTTTCGTATGATGAGCACATGTTATTGGGTGTTCGTTTGGTTAATAGCATGGGGCTAACCGGTATTGCGTTTGCCGGGTATGATGCCGGGGGTTTTGTAGGCGATGCGAACACCAAACTTTTTGCCCGTTGGATTTCCATTGCCTCTCTGTCGCCATTCTTTCGCGCGCATACCATGATAAATACTCGGGATAGCGAGCCATGGTCGTATGGCGAAGAGGTTGAAAGCATCTGCAGAAACTATATCAAGTTTCGCTATCAGTTAATGCCTTACATCTATTCCCTTTTTTATGATGCTTCACAAACGGGAATGCCCGTGCAACGATCACTTGCCATAAACCATGCACACGATTACCGAATCTACGATGGCAAGTATTACAATCAATATTTATTTGGACCCAGCATTTTAGTAGCCCCGGTTGAAAGCAATAAAGAACTTCTCAAAATATTCTTCCCGGAAGGGGAATGGGTTGATGTGTATACAGGAAAAATCTGGGCAGGCAATCAGGAAACAATTGTTGAGTCGCCTATCCATAAACTACCTGTGTTTATAAGGTCTGGAAGTGTGTTGCCAATGCAAGCTTCAGCAGCCAACACAAGTATTAAACAGGAAGAACTTGCACTGCATATCTATTGCGGAAATAATTCAAGTGAGTTTCTGCTTTATCAGGATGATGGTGATACATTCGATTATCAATCCGGGAAAAGTTCAAAACGATTGATTCAAATGAATGGCGTTGAAAATAAAGTAACTATTTCAGCAAGTGAAGGTGACTTCACATCTTCTTATAAGAAAATCAAGATTGTTCTTCATGGTTCCAGTGCGGAAAAAATTTCGTTCAATGGAAAAACACTCGTATTATCTCACCAGGTTCATTCCTTCTTTGCTCCGTTAGAGAAATACGATCCCATAAACGAGCCTGACTCAATGGGTGAAGAAAATGTTAAAATCGCTTTCGCTGAATACACTTCAGAAAAGATTGAATTGAGTTGGAGTTGAGCGAATATACTAGATACTAGATACTAGATACTAGACACTAGATACTGGACGGATGGAACCTATTTCCAGCCTCAAGAATCGAGTATCCAATTTCTGCTATCTTGCATTAGTAACCTGATTAACTATCACCCTGCATGACTCAACATAAACCGCGCTTAAGTTTCTGGCAAATCTGGAATATGAGTTTCGGGTTTTTAGGAATCCAATTTGGCTTTGCGTTACAGAATGCCAACACAAGTCGCATCTTTGAAACGCTTGGTGCAGATACAGCAAGTCTTGCTTTATACTGGCTTGCAGCTCCCCTTACGGGTTTAATTGTTCAACCCTTGGTTGGTTATTACAGTGATAGAACCTGGCATGCCACGTGGGGTCGCAGAAGACCTTTCTTTGCAGTAGGAGCTGTCCTCGCTTCGATTACATTATGCCTTATGCCAAACTCTCCAACTCTATGGATGGCTGTTGGAGTTCTTTGGATTATGGATGCATCCATCAACATTAGCATGGAGCCATTCCGCGCTTTTGTGGGTGATCTGCTACCACCTTCACAACGTACTGCAGGCTTTGCCATGCAAAGCTTTTTTATTGGTATTGGAGGAGTTGTCGCATCTTTCCTACCAAGCATTTTTACCAATTGGATTGGCATTTCAAATGTTCCATCTGTTGCTGGCACACTGCCAGACACAATTCGGTATAGCTATTACATCGGAGCTTTCATGTTGTTTGTTACTGTCATGTGGACAGTTTTCTCAACCAAAGAATATCCACCTACTGATCTCGGTGAAGAGAAACTCAGAAACCGGGAACATAAAAAAATAGAAAACGAAAGGATTTATCAATCGTCTTTCTTCAAGAAGTCAGGACTATTCACGGCCATTGGAATAGTATTCGTACTGGTCGTTTATGGTACCAATTCGGAGAAGGAGTTGTATGTGTTAGGTTTTGGATTGATGATTTTTGGTGTCGTTCACGCCCTTGCCGCACAATATATTAAAATTGGAAAGGCATATTTAGGTATCGTTCACATTGTTAAAGATTTTAACACAATGCCAAAGACAATGATTCAATTGGCGTACGTTCAGTTTTTTACGTGGTTTGCCCTTTTTGCCATGTGGATTTATACCAACAGTGCTGTTACCAGTTATATATTCAAATCGACTGACCCAACGTCTCAGGCATACAATGACGGAGCAGACCTGGTTAGCAATTTATTTGGTGTCTATAACGGCATCGCAGCCTTAGCAGCTTTGTTCTTGCCTATCATAGCAAAATATACAAGCCGAAGAATGACTCATTTCATTGCATTGCTTTGCGGTGGTATTGGATTAGTGTCTATTTATTTCATCTCCGATCCGTTTTGGCTTTGGTTCTCCATAATTGGTGTTGGTATTGCGTGGGCAAGTATTTTATCCATGCCATATGCCATGTTATCCGGCTCGCTCCCTGCCGAAAAAATGGGCTATTTTATGGGAGTATTCAATTTCTTTATTGTGATCCCTCAAATTGTTGCCGGAACCTTATTAGGTGCAATGCTTACTCACCTCTTCCATGGTCAATCAATTTTTATTCTGGTAAGTGGTGGCATTTCCATGGGTATAGCTGCGTTGTTAAGTTTACGTGTTGATGACCGTGATGAAGTTGTCATTAAATCCACTTAATACCATGCGGGTTCTAATTACACTTTTGTTACTTCCTTTTAGTCTAAATGCCTTTAGTCAAGATTATCATGTACTGAAAGAAGTAATGATTGGCTTCAAAAATTCCACATCAAGTTCAGAACAAGACAATATATGGTTTTCTCTTTTGAAGGATGAAAAAGTGCCACTAATAGTTGAAGACTCAGTCTATTTTTTCTACCGTGGCGAAGCCAAAACCGTGCAATGGATGGGTGACTTCAATGGCTGGGGATATCAAAAAGAATTTGACAATAAGGGAAAGAAAATATCAGGCACTAATATCTGGTATCTCAAATGCGCATTTCCAAAAGATGCCCGCCTCGATTACAAAATTTTAATTGATGACACCAACTGGATTCTTGATCCTGAAAATAAAAATCAACAATGGTCGGGTGTGGGGGGTGGTAGTCCCAACTCCGAATTGAGAATGCCCGATTGGCATGAAGATTCGTCCCTCATAGAACGACCTGCGGTCCCGAAGGGAAAAATAGTTACCGACCTCTTACTAAATAGCAATTCGCTGGGATATCAAATTACCTATTCAATCTATCTCCCCTATCAGTATGAAAAGATGGGTAAGCTTCCAACAATTTATTTAACAGACGGATATGAATACCTGCATCCTCAACTTGGGAACATGAAGGTGGCATTGGATAACCTCATCCATGATAAAAAGATAAAACCAGTCATAGCCATTTTTGTTGATAATCGAGAACCTGTTAACCGGGCAAATAACAGGCGCATGAATGAGTTGGCCATGAACGTAAAGTATTTGAATTTCTTTGTAGATGAACTGATCCCTAACATCGAATCAACCTACCCCGTCATTTCAGATGCGCAAAGCAGGGCCATCATGGGAACCTCCATGGGCGGACTTACTGCCACTTATTTTGCATTTACAAGGCCCGATGTGTTTGCCCTGGCCGGAATTCAATCTCCCGCCTTTTATACACGACCCCAAATTTATTCTTTGTGCTCAAATCCGGCCGACCCTAAAATGAAAGTATCTATGACAGCCGGTATAATTAACGATACCAGTGCCGATAGCAGAAAGATGAAAGAGTTGCTCGAAGCAAGCAGTTGCGAATATCATTACCGGGAAGTAAATGAAGGGCACTCATGGGGTAATTGGCGTAGGTTAATTGATGATATTTTGATTGATCTGTTTCCTTATCAACCTTAAGTTTTCATTCGAAGTTTGAAAAATTAGGGTCATTTTTGATATTTACTAAAAAAGGCATTGATTTTGTTTTAAGCTTGTATATGAAAATACGATTACCGTTTATTATCCTCCTCGCTTCCTTAGTATTATACTCCTGTAGTTCGGGAAAATCTGCTTTAAAAAAAGGCGATTACTATGATGCAGTTTCACAGGCAGTAAATCGATTGAGGCAAAAACCGGATCATAAAAAATCTAAGGAAGTTCTTAAAACAAGCTATAAATTGGCAATCGAGTATCTGGAATCGGACGCACAAAATCAAATTGCTTCCAACGCCAACTATAAATGGAAAAATGCCGTTCAAAATTATGATCGGATTAACTATTTGTACGAACAAATTCGCACTTCACCGGGCGCTCTTAAAGTCATTCCTAATCCTATTAATAAATACAAAGAGTTGTCAGAAGTAAAAGAGAAAGCTGCGGAAGAGTCTTATGAATTAGGCATTCAATCCATGCTTAAGAATACCCGCGAAGACGCCAAGCGCGCCTATTTCGCCTTTGCCGATGCCAACACCTTATCGCCCGGGTATCGCGAATCCATTGAGATGATGGAGCAATCCAAATTTAATGCTACGATTAAAGTAATCGTAGAGAGACCTTTGCGTAATTATAACGATTGGAATTTTGAGCCCGTGATTTTTGGCGTAAGACCCAGCCTGTTTGTAAAGTTCTATTCGCCACAGGAAGCTCAAGACGCCAATCTGCAACAAGTTGATCATTTTGTAAGATTGGTTGTAAATGGATATTCAGAAGCTCGGCCAGTAATAAACAAACGTACCGAGGAATATAAAGACAGCGTTAAGGTTGGTGAGAAGACCGTAAATAATGTGAAAGTTCCAACGTATGAAAAAGTAAAAGCATCTATGACCATTTATGATAAGTCAATTACTTCACGGGGTTCAATTACTCTTTTTATTAAAGATGCTACTAGCAATGCTGAGCTGAGAAACTCTGAGATAATTGGGGAGGAACGATGGAGCGACCGATGGGCTACTTGTACAGGCGATCAGCGAGCCATTCCCGAAACAACCCGGAAACTTTGTGGAGTCAGGGAACCCTATATGGCGCGTGACTTTCTAATTTCAGAAACCAAAAAAGATCTCGACAATAAGTTGGCAAATGCGTTAACAGCGTTCTACTCCAATTATTAATGTCGGATACAAGACGTATCCTCATTTGTATAAACCATTTTGGCACTAAACGAGTTTTATAAACGGATCTTGTGTTCATGAGTGCGTTTCTGTCTGATTGCAATACTGGAAAATAAAACATTATGAATAATTTAGAAATTGCAACCCTCGGTGCTGGGTGTTTTTGGTGTACCGAAGCATGTTTTATCCCCGTTAAGGGCATTAAATCAGTTGTTTCAGGCTATTCTGGGGGAAAAATTAAGAATCCAACCTATCGGGAAGTATGCTCTGGACTTACAGGTCATGCGGAAGTAATTCAAGTGACATTTGATCCAACCATCATCTCCTACACAGAAGTTCTTGAAATATTTTGGAATACGCACGATCCTACTACCCTAAACAAACAGGGGGCTGATGAGGGAACACAATATCGATCGGTTATTTATTATCACTCCAATGAGCAAAAGAAAATTGCTGAGGACTATAAAATGCAGCTCAATCAATCGGATGTTTATAAAAATCCAATCGTCACTGAAATAAGCCCAATCACTGTGTTTTATCCAGCAGAGAATTATCACCAAAATTACTTTGAGCTAAATCCAAATCAAGGGTATTGTGCGTATGTGATACGACCCAAGGTTGAGAAGTTCAGAAAACAATTCGAAGCCAAACTGAATGTATGAAGATTATAAAGTCATATTTTTTAATGAACCGTGTAACATTATACCTACCCTTTCGTTTTAATAGCAACGAGCAGAGAAAATCTTCTCATAGGTTTAGGTTTAGGTATCAAAAGCCCCCTCAGACGGAAGGGGCTTTTGTATTTTGTATACGTCAATAATTACCTGAATATTAATATGAAGACCATGAAATTTACTTCTCTCTTGCTTTTCATAACGCTTCTCGCGTGTGGGCAGCAAAAATCTAAAAATGATTCAGCCCCAACGGTAAAGATTAAAAAAACCGAAGCTGAATGGAAGCAGCAACTCACTTCTGAGGAATATAATATTCTCCGTGAAAAGGGAACTGAGATAGCCTTTACGGGAAAATATTGGGATAACCATGAAGAGGGGATTTACTACTGCGCAGGTTGTCATCAGGAATTATTTACGTCCCGAACTAAATTCGAGTCGGGCACTGGCTGGCCAAGTTTTTATAAACCCATCCGCCAAGAATTAATTGAAATTGGTACGGATACAAGCTACGGGATGGTACGCGATGAGGTTGTATGCAGCCGATGCGGTGGTCATCTGGGACACGTATTTGAGGACGGTCCAAAGCCGACTGGATTGAGATATTGCCTTAACTCGGCCTCCCTAAAATTTGAGAAGAAAGAAGTCCAAAAATAATATTTCCAAATCTGGAGACTTAGGCCGATGAAAAATCATCGGCCTTTTTTTATTACCTTTTCCAAAACAAACTACCTATGTGCAGATTAATTGCGTACAAGGGTACTCCACTAATTATGGATGACCTGCTTTATAAACCCAAAAACTCCTTAATCAATCAGAGTATTCATGCGAGTGAAATTGAAGAACCATTAAATGGCGATGGATTTGGAGTGGGTTGGTATGCACCAGAGATAAACTATGAGCCAATCACTTATGTTTCGGTGAATCCAGCCTGGAACAACAGGAACTTAAAAAACCTGGCACCTAAAATAAAGGTAGAGTGCATGTTAGCTCACGTAAGGGCTGCCACAGAAGGAGTCGTTGCTGAATCAAACTGTCATCCTTTTCAATACAAGAATTTATTGATGGCGCATAATGGAGGCATTGAAGAGTTTTATAAAGTAAAAAGACACCTCAGAGAACCTTTAAGTGACGAACTCTATAATTGGATACAAGGTCAAACAGATTCCGAGCATATTTTTGCCTACCTGCTTAACCACTTGCTAAGATCTGGCCAGCCTATTAACCCCGAGTCGGTAATGGATGCCTTTGAAAAAACCTTTCGTGATATAAAAAAAATGATGACTCAACATGGCATCAACGAACCCGCCTATTTGAATATCGTTGTTACCAATGGATTGTTTATTGTTGCCACTCGCTACGTAAGTGACCCACAAGAAGAGCCTCTTACGCTGTATCATTCGGAAGGAAGTCGGTATGTAGTGGAAGATGGAATTACCCGATTAGAAGCGCCCGAGGACAATGATCATGCAGTTTTAGTCGTCTCTGAAAAGTTGACCGAAGGTGATAATTGGACCATGATTCCACCGAATCATTTTGTGATCGTTGAGCAATCGTTGAATGTACGTATCCGACCAATTAAAGATTAACCAACTTGGCTTTGTAGTTTTATTGTTGAATGATGTAGCTTCGCACAAACAGAATCCTCGTGTACGATATCACCATCATTGGCGGAGGTATAGTTGGTCTTGCCACCGCGCTAATGCTTAAAAACTCAAACCCGGCTTTAACCATTATTCTAATTGAAAAAGAAAATGAATTAGCCAAACATCAAACCGGCAATAATAGTGGAGTCATCCATTCAGGATTATATTATAAGCCAGGAAGTTTAAAGGCAACCAACTGTATTCATGGGTATAATTTGCTGGTTGAATTTTGTCGTCAACATGAAATTCCGTTTGAACTGTGCGGGAAAATTGTTGTTGCCACTGAAGATATCGAACTCCCTTTACTGGAAAATCTTTTTGTCAGAGGTCAACAAAATGGTCTCCAAAATTTAAAGAAACTTACCCGAGAAGAGCTATTAGAATACGAACCACACGTTGCCGGTCTTGCGGGAATTTTTGTTCCACAAACCGGAATTGTCGATTATAAATTAGTTGCCCAAAAATATGGAGAGCTTATTCAACAAAAAGGTGGAAGCATAGTCTTGGGCGAAAAGGTGTTAGACATTCAAAGTGCTGAAGACAAGTGTGTTGTGGTAACACAAAAAACAAGCTATACCACCAAACTGGTAATCAACTGTGCAGGCCTTTACTCCGATAAAGTTGCACGCATGACGGTGCCTAATCTCAATATTAAAATCATTCCCTTTCGGGGAGAATATTATAAGTTAAAAAAAGAGAAAGAGTATCTGGTAAAGAATCTGATTTACCCTGTTCCCGATCCCAACTTTCCGTTTCTGGGTGTTCACTTTACTCGGATGGCCAAAGGTGGCGTGGAAGCTGGACCGAACGCAGTTCTTGCTTTTAAACGGGAAGGTTATAAAAAGTCCGATATCAACCTTAGTGAACTTGGGGAAACCTTGGCCTGGCCAGGATTTCAGAAGGTGGCTGCAAAATATTGGCGAACCGGCTTTGGCGAAATGTATCGTTCGTTCTCCAAGAGCGCCTTTACTAAAGCCCTTCAAAAATTAATCCCCGAACTTGTTGAAAGTGATTTGGAACCGGGCGGTGCCGGAGTTCGTGCGCAAGCCTGCGACCGTCAGGGCGGGTTGGTTGATGACTTTCTGATCCTGGAAGAGAAAAGTGTAATCAATGTTTGCAATGCTCCCTCTCCTGCGGCAACTTCCTCATTGGCAATTGGTGAAACTGTCTCAAAATTGGCTTTGGCAAGATTTTAGTATCCGACCGATTAACCGTTCTCTAATTCTAACCTTGCTTCTTCCAGGTCAAGTTCAAATTCCATTTTACGAATCACTTCATCGCTGGCTTTCTCTTCTTTGCGAAGCCGCAAGATAAAATCCCGTTCACGTACTAAGAGTTTTTGTTGGATGTTGTGGTATTCATCGATTTGTTCCTGAGTCATTGCTTGTTTTGACTGATCTTTTCGCATTCGTTGAATACGGATCTCATATTTAGTTTTTATCTGACTCAGCACTGCATCACTTAACCCCAACGAATAGTTTTCTTCAATGTGTTCAATAATGGAAGCAGCCACCTGAAGTCGAGTTTTCTCCTCTTCTAAAACCGATTCATTGCCAGCACGCACACCTAACCATCGAATAAGTTTTCGCAATGTCATTCCTTGCAACACCAGCGTCACAAAAATTACACAGAACGTTAAAAAGATGATCATATCCCTGTGAGGAAAGGCATGCTTCTGATCAATCATGATGGGAAGTGCCAGCGCAGCGGCTAATGAAACGATTCCGCGCATCCCAGACCAAGCAACGATGCTCACGCCTTTCACAGTTGTTTCCGGCTCGCTTTCGCGGATTTGTTTACTCAACCAACGCGGAATAAACGCACCCGGGAAAACCCAGATAATTCGGGCCACAACTGTAACAACACTAATCAATGAACCATAAAAAATTAAAGACCCAATCGAATGGCCTCCAATGTTTTTAAGAATCATAGGAAGCTGAAGTCCGATAAGAATAAAGATAATTCCATTCAATATAAAAATCATTGTATCCCAAACAGCATTGGCTTGCAAGCGGGTTCTATTTGAAAAAACTTCAGATGCCCGTGGACTTAGAAAAAGCCCAGCAGCCACCACAGCCAGTACTCCTGAAGCATGAAACTCTTCCGCCAGGAGGTAGGCGGTGTAAGGTGTAAGCAGTGTGAAGGTTGTGTCTGTAGTCGCATTGTTTGGAGTGATTTTATGTATCCACAGAAACACAAATCCAATGGCCAGCCCAATGAGAATCCCTAATCCGGCCACATAAAAAAAGTTAATTCCTGCCAACCAAAATATAAATGAACCCGATGCTGTCGCTGCAATTGCATAGCGATAGGCAATCAGACCGGTAGCATCGTTTACCAGGCTTTCTCCCTCCAAAATAGTTAAAATCCGTTTGGGCAATTTTAGCCCTTTGGTGGCGGTGGTGGCTGCAACTGCATCAGGAGGTGAGACTATTGCCCCCAATACAAAGGCTTCCGGCCAACCAAAATTGGGAATAAAATAATGGGCGGCACAGGCTACAAGAATGGTTGTAAATAATACAGCTCCGACTGCCAAAAGAGATATGGGTCGGATTGATTTCTTAAAGTCTGGCCAGGAGGTGCCCCAGGCTGCGGCATATAATACGGGTGGTAGAAAAACAAGAAAGACAATATCAGGATTTAAAGTTACTGATGGCAAGCCTGGTATGAGTCCAATAATGATCCCTGCTAACACAAGCATAACTACATAAGGAACCTTAATCCTGTCCGTAACCTGCGCAAGAGCCGTTACTACAGCCAACAATAAAATTATGAGAGAGAGATAATCCATCGGTCGGATTGAGTGAATACAATTATAACCATTTGATCGAAATCGTAGGGCAATTACCCTCTATCAGCTTAAAAAGTTTGTAAATTCATCTCTTTGGAGAAGATTTCGCTACCAGTAGAAATTTCAGTTCATGCCCATATCGTACTTCTTACAAAATTATAGTATTTTTAAATGCAGATACCTGATCAAAATTGGCTATTCATTTAATGACAAGAACATGATGAGAATTATTCAATCGCTGCTATTCTTCCTTACGGGAATCAGTGCCGTTGCTCAACAGGATCCTCTTTATTCGCAATACATTAATAACCCCATGGTTCTTAACCCTGCTTATACGGGGCTGAACGATAATTTCAATGCTTCTGTAACCTACCGCAATCAATGGGCTGGGTTTGACGGCCATCCCAAGACGTTCAATTTTAACAGCCATGTTTCGTTGATTGATAACAAAGTAGGAGTTGGGTTACTGTTTATTAATGATCAGATAGGCAGCACCATAAATACGGAGATGCAAGCCGCGTTCTCTTACAAGTTAGCGCTCGATGAAAAGAAGACCTTTAGTTTTGGTATGCAGACGGGTTTTATAAATTTTAGAAATAATTATAACAATTTGAATTTGGATGATAAAACTGATGAGGCTTTTATCCAGGGTGAAAACATAACTAAACCAAATCTTGGGGTAGGGGTCATACTAAAGAGTGATCGTTTCATGTTGGGCGCCTCAATTCCCCGATTGTTAAGCACATCCATTAGTGTTAGTAATGGAACAAATGCACAGGATTTTCAACTGTACAATCGACACTTATATCTTTTCGGATCCTATGTATATTTTTTGAATGAAAATATCAGGTTTAAGCCAGCCATCCTATTAAGGGCTGTAAAGGGTTCGCCCCTATCGGTTGACTTTAATTTCAATGTAAATTTTAACGAAAAATATACAGCTGGAGCATTTATCCGAAACTTTAATGCTTACGGAGTGCAAGTACAAACCAAACTTGGCGACAAACTAAAGCTGGGTTCCACGTTCGAACTACCAATTGGTAATTCGGTTACCAGTGGCGACAAATTTCGCGACAAATTCTTTACCACCGAATTATTCTTGGGAATAACCTTGCCTACCTTTGATTTCCATGACCGATCCATTTCAACGTTCTGATATTTTAGTTTGGTAATCACCTGTTTTGAACCATTTGTCATTTAAATGGTTTATAGAAGTAATTTATGAAAATAGCCGTTTCCCGCAAGGAACATTTTAATGCTGCCCATCGTTTGTTCAATCCCGCCTGGACCAACGAAAAGAATGATGCTGTATTTGGTAAATGTAGCAACCCTAATTATCATGGGCACAATTACGAAATAATTGTTTCGGTAGTAGGAACACCAGACCCCGAAACGGGTTATGTATATGATATGAAGGTTCTTAGTGACTTAATCAAAGAACATATTCTTAATAAATTTGATCACAAAAATCTGAATTTAGATACTCCCTACTTTAAAAACCTGAATCCTACAGCAGAAAACATTGCGGTCGTGATCTGGCGGATATTGAGGCAGCATATTGATAACGCGTACGACCTTAAAGTAAAATTGTATGAGACAGAAAGAAATTTCGTTGAATATCCGGCCCATTAAACCATTGGAGGAGGAGTTTGATGAGGACCATGTACTCACCTCCTGGAATACACCCATGCGTGAAGATGCCTTCGCTTTGAGTGATGATGAAAAGGTAGAGCAAATTGAAAAACGCTTTCGCGAGATCATGGAAATATTGGGTCTGGATTTGACGGATGATAGTCTTCAGGGTACACCACGAAGAGTAGCCAAAATGTATGTGAAGGAAGTAT
This sequence comes from Cyclobacteriaceae bacterium, assembly GCA_016787755.1. Classification (GTDB taxonomy): domain Bacteria; phylum Bacteroidota; class Bacteroidia; order Cytophagales; family Cyclobacteriaceae; genus ELB16-189. The sequence goes on from JAEUUA010000025.1 coordinate 81,593, forward strand.
TCAGTGGACTAAACCCAAAAAACCGTCCTGTTGCTCGTCTGTTCGAGAACAAGTACAAGTATGATCAAATGTTGGTGGAAAAGGATATTACTTTTTACTCACATTGCGAACATCACTTCGTACCCATTTATGGCAAAGCTCATGTTTCCTACTTTTCAAGCGGCAAAGTCATTGGTCTTTCAAAAATAAACCGCATTGTTCAATACTTTGCTAAAAGACCACAAGTGCAGGAGCGACTAACGGTTCAGATTGGTAAAGAGCTGCAGCGTATTTTAGGGACAGAGCATGTGGGAGTAGTAATGGACGCCAACCATATGTGCGTTGCTTCGCGCGGGGTTGGAGATACCAACAGCAAGACCGGTACTGCCTTTTTCGGAGGCAGGTTTGCAGATGAAAATACAAAACGAGAGTTTCTCAACTACATAAACAGCAAATAACAATAGCCCCGCCCGCAAGCGGGGTTTTGTTTTTAAAAAAGCTTCCCTAAACCGTAAAAATTGATCAACAATCAAAACAAAATTTTAGTAGCTTAGCCCCTCACAAACATCGAAAATTAACGGATTATGGTATTCGACTTAGACATGATTAAGGCCTTGTATGCAGCTATGCCCGGCCGTATTGCCAAAGCAAGAAAGGTGGTTGGTAAACCGCTGACGCTTTCTGAGAAAATTTTGTATACACATCTTCATGCAGACCAAAAAATTGAAAGTTTTGGTCGCGGAAAGTCGTATGTGGATTTTGCTCCCGATCGTGTAGCCATGCAGGATGCAACTGCTCAAATGGCCTTGTTGCAATTTATGTCTGGAGGAATTCCAAAAGTGTTGGTTCCTTCTACGGTGCATTGCGATCACCTCATTTTAGCAAAAGATGGTGCCAAGAAAGACTTAAAAGATTCAATTGCAGCAAGTGGCGAAGTGTTCAACTTCCTCGAGTCGGTATCAAATAAATATGGAATCGGATTCTGGAAACCAGGTGCCGGTATTATTCACCAGGTGGTATTGGAGAATTATGCATTCCCTGGCGCCATGATGATTGGAACTGATTCACATACTGTCAATGCAGGAGGCTTAGGAATGATTGCCATTGGAGTAGGTGGAGCCGATGCGGTAGACGTTATGTCGGGTATGCCGTGGGAACTGAAATGGCCAAAACTTATTGGCGTGAAGCTAACCGGAAAACTAAGTGGCTGGACTTCCTCAAAAGATGTAATCTTAAAAGTGGCTGGTATCCTGACTGTTAAGGGTGGAACGGGTGCTATCGTTGAATATTTTGGTTCCGGTGCAAAAACGCTTTCATGCACAGGCAAAGGAACCATCTGCAACATGGGTGCTGAGATTGGTGCTACTACTTCAACATTCGGGTATGACGAAAAAATGGCACAATACCTGCGGGGCACTGACCGCGCTGAAGTAGCTGATCTGGCTGATAAGATAAAAGAACATCTTACTGGTGATGCGGAAGTATACGCCAACCCCGAAAAATATTTTGATCAGGTAATTGAAATTGACCTTTCTACTCTTGAACCACATGTGAATGGACCATTCACTCCAGATCGGGCCATCCCAATTTCAAAATTTGCTTCTGAAGTACGCGCCAACAACTGGCCACAACGTTTGGAAGTTGGATTGATTGGCTCCTGCACAAACTCAAGCTATGAAGACATCACCCGGTCCGCTTCACTGGCTAAGCAGGCTGTAGATAAAAATCTAAAAGCAAAAGCAGAATTTACCATCACACCAGGTTCTGAAAAAGTAAGATACACGGTAGACCGGGATGGATACCTTGGTATTTTTGAGAAAATGGGTGGTGTTGTATTGGCGAATGCATGTGGTCCTTGCATAGGACAATGGTCACGACATACCAACGATCCTACTCGGAAAAATTCAATCATCACATCCTTTAATAGAAACTTTGCCAAGCGCAATGATGGCAATCCAAACACACATGCTTTTGTTGCTTCTCCGGAAATAACTACTGCTTTTGCCATTGCAGGGGATCTTACGTTTAATCCGCTGACGGATACACTTGTCAACGAAGCAGGTCAAGCTGTTAAGCTCGATGAGCCCATGGGTGTTGAGTTTCCTCCCAATGGATTTGATGTAAAAGATCCAGGCTATCTCGCTCCGGCTAAAGACGGAAGCAAAGTTCAAGTGAGCATTGATCCAAACTCTAAACGCTTGCAGGCGCTGAGTCCGTTTGCCCCATGGGATGGAAAGAATTGGACGGGCCTGAAGCTTTTAATAAAGGCAAAAGGAAAATGTACGACCGACCATATTTCAATGGCTGGCCCTTGGTTGCGCTTCCGAGGACATCTTGACAATATTTCAGACAATACATTAACGGGTGCAACTAATTTCTTTAACGATAAGACTGACAGTGTTAAGAATCAATTAACCGGAGTTCATGGGCCTGTTCCAGCCACACAGCGCGCATACAAAGCTGCAGGTATCTCTTCCATTGTTGTGGGCGATCATAATTATGGCGAAGGTTCTTCACGAGAACATGCAGCGATGCAGCCGAGACACTTAGGCATTAAGGCTATTCTGGTAAAATCTTTTGCTCGCATCCACGAAACAAATTTAAAGAAGCAAGGCATGCTAGCCATTACGTTTGCCAACGAAGCTGACTACAACAAATTTCAGGAGGATGACAATATTGACTTTGTTGACTTGACTTCCTTTGCACCCGATAAACAATTGACGCTAGTGTTAAATCACCGCGATGGAACAAAAGACACGATTAAGGTTAATCATACCTACAATGCCGGCCAAATTGGATGGTTTAAAGCAGGATCAGCACTAAATCTGATGGCAAAACAAATAGCAGCTAATAAAGCTGCCGCCAAGGCGCCTTCTTCTCCTCCTAAGGAGAAATCTGTTGCAGCAAAAAAAGCAGGGAAGAAAGTAGCTAGGCCTGCTACCAAAAAATCAACGAAAAAGGTTGTAAAAAAGACAGCCAAGAAAAGTGCTGTTAAAAAATCAAGATCTGTAAAAAAGAACAGTGCTAAAAAAGTAACTAAGAAGGCAAAGAAGGTTGCTAAACAAGCAGCTAAGAAAAAGAGTGTAAAGAAAGCAGTTTCAAAAAAGCAGGGGATCAAGAAAAAAGCAACCAAAAAGAAAGTAGCTAAGAAGCCTGCTAAACGCAGAAGATAAGTCTTTCTTTATTTACATTTAGAAAAGCGCTTTTAGCGCTTTTCTTTTTTATGCCCTGTGGGGGAATAGCTGATAATTATCGTCTTATTATTGATATCAATTCGATCTATTATGAAAAGTAACGACAGACGCAACTTCCTTAAATATTCGCTCGCAACTACTGCAGGATTAGCGGCAGCGACTATACCGGAAAGTTTTGGATCAATGAGAACGGATTCCTACAAAACAAAGAGCAGGCCTACGAAATCGGGTATTAAAGTTTCCATCCGTTTTTCAGTAATTGGGCTTAATCATGGTCATATATATAGTCAGGTGGGAGCACTCATTCGAGGGGGTGGTGTACTGGTAGCATTTTATGCAAAAGAGCAAGAGCTGGCTGAAGCATTTGCAAAACGATACCCGGATGCTAAGCAGGCAAAAAGCGATAAGGAAATATTTGAGGATACCTCGATTCAATTAATTGTGAGTGCCGCTATTCCAATCGATCGCGCTCCCATTGGTATCGAAGCTATGCGTCATGGAAAAGATTATATGAGTGACAAGCCTGGTATTATTACATTAAAGCAATTGGCTGAAGTTCGAAAGGTTCAAAAGGAAACCAAGCAAATCTACTCCATTATGTATAGCGAGCGTTTTGAAAATCGCGCGACTATAAAAGCTGGTGAATTAGTAAAAGCTGGAGCCATCGGGAACGTTATTCAAACCATTGGCCTTGGTCCCCACCGTATGAATATTAAGTCGCGGCCGGAATGGTTCTTCGATAAAGCCAAATTTGGAGGCATCATTTGCGACATCGCTTCGCACCAGTTTGATCAATTTTTATACTTCACAGGCTCTACACAAGCGGAAGTGATTTCTTCCCAAGTTGGAAACGTTCATTACCCAAACTATCCTCTGTTCGAAGATTTTGGGGATGCCACCGTACGTGGAAATAACGGTACCGGTTACATTCGGGTAGATTGGTTTACTCCCGATGGACTTAATACCTGGGGTGACGGTCGTTTGACAATCCTTGGGACCGAAGGATTTATTGAAATCAGAAAGAATACAGACATTGGAGGTAGAGAAGGGGGCAGTCATTTATTTTTGGTTGACAATAAAGAGACTCGGTATATCGACAGCTCTAACGTAGACCTCCCCTATGGGGAACAACTGGTAAATGATATTGTGAACAGAACAGAGACCGCCATGACTCAAGATCACTGCTTTCTCGCAACAGAACTTGCACTCAAAGCTCAGAAGAATGCACAGAAACTTACTTATAAAAAATAAATATTACCCAACATCTTGATAAGCAAATTTTTTACTCTCGCACTAGTGACTCTCACACTATCATCTACCAATGCTCAGGAAAGCTACCTTGTTATAGGCACCTATACTGAAGCAAAGCCTGATAAAGGGATTTATGTGTATAGCTTTAATAAAGTTTCCGGTGAACTCGCCTTTGTAAGCCATGGAGAGAATATTACAAATCCTTCCTTTCTCATTCTCTCTGCTAATGGAAAATTCGTTTATGCGTGTAGCGAAACGCAAATGCCCAATAGTGGCAACATTAGTGCCTTTAGGTTCAATGATGGAACGCTAACCTTCATCAACAAAACATCCAGCGGAGGGGATAATCCTGCCTATCTTGCATTGCATAAATCTGGGAAAGTATTAGTCATTGCAAACTATTCAAGTGGCAGTGCATCTGTTATTCGAATAAAGAAAGATGGCTCGCTGGAGCCGGATACCACATTTCAGTTTACCGGAAAAAGCATCATTGCAGGCAGACAAGATTCACCACACATTCACGCTGCTGTGTTTTCACCAAATCATGATTTTGTTTTCCTAACAGATTTAGGCTCCGATAGGATTTGGAGTTATGCCATTGGAAAAAAACTAAATTTTAAAAGATACCCTGCCGGTGATGTAATCACTGAACCAGGAAGTGGACCACGCCATCTTGTGTTTCATTCCACGAAAAAGTTTGCTTACTGCATTGAAGAACTAAGTGGAACTGTTTCCGGCTACTCATATAACAATGGGAAACTATCCTCTATTCAACGCATTGCAACCCACGATGCTTCTGTGAAAGGTCCTTATGGAAGTGCAGACATTCATATTTCGCCTGACGGGAAATTTCTATATGCATCCAATAGAGGTAATGAGAATACAATCTCTATTTTTTCGATTAATCCAACAACCGGAATTCTTACATTCGTTGCCAATCAATCAACACTAGGAATTCATCCAAGAAATTTTACACTTGACCAAACCGGAAACTTTCTATTCGTTGCCAACATGCTCTCTAATGACATCATTGTATTTAAACGCGATCAACAAACAGGATTACTAACGGAGACACCCGTTAAAATATCGGTTCCTAAACCGGCCTGTTTGAGGTTGATCGACAATCCGTAACCCGTTAATCAATATAATCTTATCCTGTTGAATTAAACTATCAACACCCGGTTCAAGATATCCTAATTAAATCCTATTTGATTATATGACTTATTAGTCAACGTTCGGCACTATCTAAGTGTACGAAAATAGTAATAGAAAAACCCCTTTTCTCTCCTATCTCCTTCCAATATTTAGCAAAGGCCCAACCCCGGCCATCAAAGACTGCCGCTATAATTATATTTTTTAGTGCGGGCTGGCCGTCTCGTATCGTTTTACAACCTTAAAAGCTTCGGTAAGATTAACATTGATTTGTATCTTTTTGTAGGATAGATATTGATCCTTTGTTTCAATAAGTATAAGTATAGATGCGAAGCTATCTATCTTTCCATGTCCCAAAGCTACTAGATACTTTTCTCCTACCTCAAACGATACTAACTGATCCATTTCTAACCGCTACGTTAGCCTTTTAAAAAATATAAGAATTAATAACATGGATTCTATTGAAGTAATAATTAATTAATACCTTGTTCATTATTTTTTAATCTCTTACAACGTTAACCACTATAACCACTACAACCATGAGTTCCATCGAAGCCCTTATTGACATCGATCAAACCGAAAGCGCAGAAATTCGCATAGATCCTATCACGGGAAGCCGGTCTCTTTTCTCCAGAAAGTTCTTCCAAAAAGATGAAGTGATTATGGATTTTCTGGCTAAATCGGTTCAGCCAACACCTACGTATTTAACAGTTCAGGTTGGTGAGTCTGAACATATTGAATTATTCCCTGATTGTTTGGCCTGTGCCAATCACAGCTGCGATCCTAATTGCTTTTTTGATACCACCCGCATGCAGTTTGTATGCATAAAAGATGTTGCTGAAGGCGAAGAGTTTACATTTTTCTATCCTTCCGCTGAGTGGGACATGGATCAGCCCTTTGATTGCACGTGTGGGAGCGAGGAATGCATAGGACTTATTAAAGGTGCTAAGTATTTATCGGTGGCAAGTATTAGAAAATATCGATTTACCGATTTTATTCAGATGAAGCTAAAGGGTTGATACTGGAAGCTAGATCCTTGATCCTAGATTCTCGCAAGAATCTAGGATCAAGGACCCGGCATCAAGTTACTACTTCCTGGATCACTATTCTGAATTCATTCAACATCATAGCTGTTGCCCCCCAAACAATTTCGTTTTCAATTTCAAAATGCGGTGCCAACATCGGAAACATATTGGCCGCCATTATTTCTTTAGTTCGCACAGCATCAGCATGTAACAAGTCATCTATCGAGGCTATTAATATCTTCTTAACTTCTTTTGAGTCTGGTTTAAAATCAGGCCTTGACTTTAAATACCCCACTACGGGGGTTACTTGAAAATTACTGGGGATCACAAAAAATTCAGACAAAGTACCCAACACCTCAACCTGCGAGGCCCGAATACCTATCTCCTCCTCGGCTTCCCGTAAGGCTGTTTCAATTCTACTTTCCCCTGGTTCAGCCTTTCCCCCCGGTAAACTAATTTGCCCACCATGAGTACCCATATAGTCTGGCCGTTTGGTTAATGGAAACATAATATGGCCCTTTTCTTCATATAATAAAATGAGCACGCTACCTGGTTTGGCTGGTGAGCGATGCTCAAATCGTGGTTTTATCAATCCATTAGGGATGGCCCTGAGCGGTTCGTGAGCAGCCGATCCAGGCAACGGGTTCTTTAATCTATTGGAAAGTAACTGATAATCAAGCTTCATTGAAATACGTCATCGAATTAATCCACTAAGAACGCTAGATTTTTGTACTTTGGGTAATACGAGAAAATTAAAAATGAAATTTACGCAATCCTTGACAATCATTCTTCTATTGTTTGCCGTAAAATCGTTTGGGCAAATTAGGGTAAGCATAGATCAACGTTATCTAATGACCACAGAAGGCAAGCCGTTCTTTTGGCTTGGAGATACTGATTGGGAATTATTCCATCGTATGACACGTGAGGAAGCAGAAGAGTTATTAGAGATCAGAAAGCAACAAGGATTTAATGTAATACAGGCCGTGGCCCTTGCCGAATTTAATGGGATTCGGCAACCGAATCGGTATGGAGATTTACCATTAATAGATGAAGATCCTGCCCGATTGGCTGTGACTCCCGGTGCTAATACGGCCAATGATCATGAATATGATTATTGGGATCATGTTGATTTTATAATTAACCGGATTGCTGATAAAGGAATGTACATAGGTTTGTTGCCAACCTGGGGTGATAAGGTTGCTCATTTATGGGGCGAGGGCCCGATCATCTTTAATGAAGCTAATGCGGAAGTATACGCTGCTACCCTGGCTAAACGTTATGCAAACAACTGGAACATTATCTGGATTTTAGGTGGCGATCGCCCAGCAACCTATAAAGGCAAGTTTAATAATGAAGAAAAAGAGTTTGATGACCGGGCTATTTGGCGCGCCATGGCCAAGGGTTTAGAATCCGTTTTAGGTAGCGAGGCATTTATCACCTATCATCCTGCGGGTGGATCATTTTCAACCACTTCTTTTATCCATGATGAACCCTGGTTGGATCTAAATACCTTTCAATCTGGACATGGCTCGCGTGAAGCGGATGCCTGGAATTGGGTAAAACGTGACTTAGCCATGAAGCCTCAAAAGCCTACGCTAGACATGGAGCCATGTTACGAAGATCATCCTGTAAATCCGTGGGATGGCAAATGGACTCGTGAGCGAGGCTACTTCAATGCATATGATGTTCGCTCTCGTGTCTATAGATCTGTATTTGCCGGTGCTTGTGGCGTTACGTATGGGCATCATCAAATCTGGCAGTTTCTGAATACTGAATTGAATCCACCGGTTAATGTTGGCGATACATTAATTGGCTGGCAAAAGGCGGCCAAAGCCGAGGGTGCCAATCAGATGCAACACTTAAAAAAGTTAATGTTATCACGACCCTACTTTTCACGAATTGCTGATCAGAGTCTGATTGTGTCAGAACCTGGCAGCAATTATAAAGATGCAATAATTGCCACCCGAGATGAACAGGGTACCTATGCTTTCGTCTATCTTCCGCAAAACAAACCCATATCGATTGATCTCAGTAAACTTTCGGGCGATAATAAGATGATTATCTGGTTTGATCCCAGAACTGGTAAGTCAATCTCTGAAAAGCCAGTGAATTGGTAATTGATGATGCATCCCGGAATTACAAAATACCTTAATCGATAAGGCTACTTCTTATTGCATTGTTTAATTTGTTCAGCTGTAAGCATGCGATCTCCACGCTCTTCTGACTTTTTGAATGATACACAAGCAAGACCCACGTTGCCCCCATTTAAATATGCCAATCCCAGGTAGAAGTATATTTTATCAACGAAGGGATCCATGTCCAACGCTTGTTTTAATAACCTTTCGGCAGCTTTGTAATCCTTTCGAATTAAGTAGAGTACGCCTTTATTGCGATAGGCCCAGGCATTATAAGGATCCATTCCAATACTGTCGTTTATATCCTGCTCAGCTTTTTCTAATTCGTTCATGCTTAAATAAATAAAGCCTCGGTTATTAAGAAAATAGGGTTGCCTTGGTGAAAGACTCAAAGACTTTTGAACCAATTTGAGTGCCTCGGGATAATTTGAGCGTTCCGTTTCAATCATCGCCAGCGTATTGTAAATATTAGGCTCTTCTGGCTTTTGCAAACTGGCTTTGGTTAACTCGGCTTGTGCTACCTCATAATTCCTGCGATAGTATTGAACGGTAGCGTGGTTTACATGATAATCCATGTTGGTTTTATCTATGGCAATTGCCTTATCAAAGGAAGCCAATGCTTTATCAAACTCACGCATCTTGGTATAAACCAATCCCTGCGTGAAATAGACCAGCGCGGTGTCAGGTTTTACCTTTATTATCTTATCCAGACCATCCAGTGCTTTATAATACTCTTTTAGTACATAACTTGTATTGGCATGGTTAAAGATGGCAGGCAGAAAATCAGGGTTACACCCAAGTGCCTTGTCATAATTCAGAATGGCTAGATCAAACCGTTGTTGCTCAAAATAAACTGTGCCTAAATTGTTCCACGCATCTGCAAAACAATTATCAACCTTAATAGCTTCGCCATAATAGTAACTGGCCTGATCAAAATTCCTTTCCTTCAAGGCAAGGTTGCCTTTCAACAAAAACTGTTGAAGTTTTGCCTCTTTCGAATCAGCACAGCTTGCCAGCAGCAACAGTAAAATCCACTTCTTCATGTCACAAAGCTAACTTCTAAACCAATTAAATTGCCGATTTAAATTTTGAATATTAAGAAGTAATCTTTTTCTTTGAGTCCTAATTATGAATAACACTCAAAACATCCACGGCCACCATCATTACAGGACCCCCTGTGGCTCGTCTTTGTTTTGATTTAAACAATATTTCAAAGGAATTAAAAGGCTTGCCAAACAACTGGTAGGCCTTTTTTGTTTTTTATACTAATGAATAAATAATGAACACAGTACTTAGAATTGCCATTCAAAAATCCGGAAGACTTCAGGAAGACTCCCTTAAATTATTGAAAGAAAGTGGGCTTCACTTTAGTAATGGCCGAGACCAATTGAAAGCCCAGGCACGCAATTTTCCAATTGAAATACTCTTTCTTCGCGATGACGATATTCCGCAATATGTAGAGGATAAAGTTGCTGATGTGGGGATTGTTGGCGAGAATGTGTGGATCGAAAAACAAAAAGACAATGAGCTGATCAAGCGACTTGACTTTGCCAAATGTCGCATGTCCATTGCCATTCCACGGTCCGAAAATTATACCGGACTTTCCTTCCTTTCTGGTAAAAATATTGCCACCTCCTACCCGGTCATCGTAAAACAGTTTTTAAAGAAGAATAACATTGAAGCCGGCATTCATGAAATCAGCGGCTCGGTTGAAATAGCACCAGGTATTGGTTTGGCCGATGCCATTTGTGATTTGGTTAGTACAGGTAGTACCTTACTAAGTAATGGGCTGAAGGAAGTTGAAGTCGTACTTCAATCTGAAGCCGTAATGATAGCTACCCCAAAGCTTGAAACTGAAAAGAAGAAACTGTTGGATCAGTTGTTATTCCGTATCCAAGCTGTACAATCTGCCAAGAATAATAAGTACATATTATTGAATTGCCCTAATGAAGCCATTGAAAAAATCACCAGTATAATTCCTGGCATGAAGAGCCCTACTATTATGCCTTTGAGCAGGCCAGGTTGGTCCTCATTACATTCTGTTGTTGATGAAAATGATTTTTGGGAGAAGATCGATCAACTAAAATCATTTGGAGCTGAGGGTATTTTAGTGATACCAATTGAAAAAATGATTGCCTAATTTTACACGCTGATGAAAGTCATAATTAACCCACCTAAATCGCAATGGCCTTCACTGTGCCTTCGCCCTCAAATTGAACTCGATTTTTTAGATGGCTCCGTAAAAAATATTCTAAACCGGGTTCGCAAATCAGGTGACGAAGCGATAAGAGAACTTACCCTGCAATTTGATAAGGTTCAAATAATTAACCTTCAAGTAACCCCAAATGAAATTGAAGAAGCCATTACAGAAGTTTCTGCATCATTAAAATCAGCGATTCTATCCGCTGTAAAAAATATTGAAGTTTTCCATGCCGCTCAAAAGCGAAGTGTTGAAAAAATTGAGACCATGCCGGGTGTAACCTGTTGGCGTAAACCAACGCCTATTCAAAAAGTAGGCATTTACATTCCAGGTGGATCAGCTCCTTTATTTTCCACTGTGCTCATGCTAGGAGTGCCTGCAAGATTAGCTGGCTGTGAAGAAATTATCTTATGCACACCCCCCGATAAAAGTGGAAAAATTAATCCTGCTATCTTGTTTGCTGCTCATCTTACGGGAATCAAAAAGATCTATAAAGTGGGTGGTGCCCAGGCAATCGCGGCTATGGCGTTTGGTACCGAAAGCATACCTTCGGTGAGCAAAATATTTGGGCCCGGCAATCAGTATGTAACCAAAGCAAAGCAACTAATTAGTCAGGAAGGCATTGCCATCGATATGCCCGCTGGCCCCTCTGAGGTGCTTATAATTGCTGATAAGGAAGCGAATCCAACATTTGTGGCTGCCGATCTGCTATCTCAGGCTGAGCATGGAGTTGATAGTCAGGTTGTACTTGCTACCACGGATGGTAACCTAGGAGATAAGGTTGCAGAAGAAATTGAAAAGCAAATAACAGAGCTACCCAGGAAGGAGCTTGCTCAGGAAGCATTGAAAAATAGTCTTTCATTACAATTCAACAATCAAACTGACTTGATTGAATTTGTAAATGAATTTGCGCCCGAGCATCTTATTATTAACACCACTGATTGCAATCAATTAGTGGATAAGATTATAAATGCGGGTTCTATCTTTCTTGGCCCTTATACACCGGAAGCAGCAGGCGATTATGCATCGGGCACGAATCATACACTCCCTACTAATGGTTTTGCCAAGGCATTTGGGGGTGTGTCTTTAGAAAGTTTTACCAAATACATTACGGTACAACAAATCTCAAAATCAGGGCTTGAGTTATTGGGACCTATCATTGAAGAGATGGCCGAGGCTGAACAATTGAAAGGACACGCAATGGCTGTTCGGGTTAGACGATAGGTATATGATCGAGTTAGAAAAATTGATTCGTAAAAATGTACTGAAGCTTAAGCCTTATTCTTCGGCACGCGATGACTTTCAAGGAACTGCTTCTGTCTATTTAGATGCCAACGAAAATCCATACCCATCTGAGTATAATCGCTACCCTGATCCACACCAAGTAACATTAAAACAGAAGATTTCTGAAATTAAGAAAGTACCGGTGAGTCAGATTTTTCTAGGTAATGGAAGTGATGAGCCAATCGATTTACTGATGCGTGCATTTTGTGAGCCCTGTGTTGACAATGTACTCATCCCCCAGCCTACCTATGGAATGTACACGGTAAGTGCAGAAATAAATAATGTTGAAATAAAAACGGTTAAGCTTACACCTGATTTTGATCTTGATGTGGCTAGTATAAATAAGAGCATTAACGCTCAGACAAAATTGATTTTTCTCTGTAGTCCGAATAATCCGTCCGGCAATTTGCTCTCGTTTGAAAAAGTAAAAGAAGTTATTACATCATTTAAAGGTCTGGTAGTTGTAGATGAAGCTTATATCGATTTCACGAGTCAGGCAGGATTCATTCCTCTGCTAGACCAACATCCAAACCTTGTTGTACTGCAAACACTCTCAAAAGCCTGGGGATTGGCCGCCATTCGATTAGGGATGTGTTTCTCGAACAAGGAGATTATTGCTGTGCTGAATAAAATTAAACCGCCTTACAATATTAGCCTGCTTGCCCAACAGGCAGCGGAGGTTGGTTTGCAACAAGAGGAAAGAAAAAATAAGTGGGTTGCCGAAATTCTGCGAGAGCGAAATGAATTGACATACCAACTCGCTACGATCCGCTCAGTAAAAAAGGTATATCCCTCCGATGCCAATTTTCTATTAGTTAAAATAGACAACGCAAAAAGTGTTTACAAGAAGCTTGTAGAAGGTGGAATAATTGTTCGGGATCGTTCGAATGTAATTCTATGCGAAGATTGCTTACGGATAACTGTCGGCACACCTGCTGAAAATAAAGCACTCATCAATCAATTGAATCTGTTATGAAGAAAGTATTGTTTATAGATCGCGATGGGACAATGATTGTAGAGCCGGCAGAAGATCCGCAGATTGACAGTTTGGATAAATTGGTTTTCATCCCTGGTGTATTTACCTGGCTAGGGAAAATTACCCGTGAAACAGATTACGAGTTAGTAATGGTAACGAATCAGGACGGATTGGGCACAGAAAGTTTTCCCGAAGAAAGTTTTTGGCCCGTACAAAATATGGTGATTAATACCTTGGCGAGTGAGGGAATTGTTTTTAAGTCGATTCATGTTGATCGATCCATGCCTCATGAAAACAAACCTACCCGCAAACCAGGAATTGGAATGCTTACAGAATTTCTTACCGAAGCCTATGACTTAAAAAATTCATTTGTGATTGGTGATCGGATAACAGATATTGAATTAGCTAAAAATCTTGGTGCTAAAGGAATTCTATTAAATAATGGAAGTCTGAAAGAAAAATTGACCGAAAAAAATCTCTCTGAAGTATGCGCATTAATAGCCTCTGATTGGAGAAGTATTTACGAAACTTTACTTCCAAAACGAAGAGCGGACGTGCAACGTACAACCAAGGAAACGGATATAACAATTTCCATCAATCTAACTGGCACCGGGCAATCATCCATAAAGACAGGACTTGGTTTTTTTGATCATATGCTTGATCAATTGGCTCGTCATGGGTTAATTGATCTTATTATAAACGTTAAAGGTGATCTTCATATTGACGAGCATCACACCATTGAAGATACAGCGCTTGCCTTGGGTGAAGCATTTCATAAAGCCTTAGGCGATAAACGCGGCATTGAACGGTATGGTTTCTGTTTGCCGATGGATGATTGCCTGGCTCAGGTAGCAATAGATTTTGGCGGTCGCCCCTGGCTAGTATGGGAAGCTGAATTTAAACGGGAGAAGATTGGTGAAATGCCTACGGAAATGTTTTTACATTTCTTCAAATCATTTTCCGATACAGCTAAATGCAATCTCAACATAAAAGCAGCAGGCGATAACGAGCATCATAAAATTGAAGCCATCTTTAAAGCCTTCGCGAAAGCAATTAAACTAGCCGTTCGAAAAGATCCCTTGAATGATCAATTACCCAGTACCAAAGGAACACTGTAGAAATGAAGATGAAAGTGGTCGTAATTAAATATAATGCTGGTAATATTCGTTCAGTTGCTTTCGCCTTGGAAAGATTAGGAATAGAATTTAATCTTACAGATGATATCGATCAAATTCAATCGGCCGACAAAGTTATTTTTCCCGGGGTTGGAGAAGCAAAGTCTACTATGAACTATCTTAAACAAAAGAACCTTGATAAGGTAATAAGAGAATTAAAACAGCCAGTACTTGGGATTTGCCTCGGGATGCAGTTGATGTGCGCACATTCCGAAGAAAATGATACGGCTTGTCTGGGAATCTTTGATGAAACAGTGAAGCGATTCACCCCGAAGGCAAATGAAAAAGTGCCACATATGGGATGGAATTCATTGGCCCTAAAAAATAGCTGGTTAGATTCTACCCTTAATGAGCAATTTGTTTACTTCGTGCATAGCTACTATGTGCCCCTAAATTTGCATACTTCAGCCATTACCGATTACATTCAACCATTTAGCTCGGCCATGAAAAAAGATAATTTTTATGCGGTACAATTCCACCCGGAGAAATCGGCAAAAGTGGGTGAAAAGGTGTTGCAGAGTTTCTTAACTATATAATGACAATGCGAATTATTCCTGCAATTGATATTATTGATGGCAAGTGTGTAAGGCTAACCCAAGGAGATTACGGCAAGAAGAAAGTGTATCGAGAAGATCCTGTTGAAGTAGCCTTGGAATTTCAAGATGCCGATTTGGATTGCTTACACTTAGTGGATTTAGACGGTGCAAAAAAAGGCAAAGTTGTAAATTGGAAAGTTATTTCCGAAATACAAGAAAAGACTGCCCTTAGCGTAGATTTCGGAGGTGGTGTGAAAACTGAATCTGAAGTTGAGCAACTGTTGGAATTAGGGGTTCATCAGATTAACATTGGTAGTTTGGCCGTTAAAGAACCAGATGTATTTTCTGATTGGCTCAAGAAGTATGGGGCCGAAAATTTTGTATTGAGTGCTGATGTAAAGGGTGACTACATTTCGATTAACGGTTGGCTGGAAGATACTTCGCTTCGGCTGTTCGATCTGGTCGAAAAATTTGAAGAGTTGGGATTAGAGTTTCTTACATGCACTGATATCGGCACGGATGGGATGATGCAAGGCCCTAATATTGGTTTATACAAAAAGCTGGTGAAGCGATTTCCCAATATTAAGATAGTGGCCAGTGGTGGCGTAAGTTCGATTGACGATTTGCATGAGTTAAAATATTCAAAAGTCTACGGAGCAATTATTGGTAAAGCCATTTACGAAGGGCACATAAAATTAGAAGAGTTAAAGGCGTTTCATAATTCTAATCAATAAAGGTGTTAACGAAACGCATTATTCCATGTTTGGACATTAAAGACGGCCGCACTGTTAAAGGTGTAAACTTTATTAATATTCGTGATGCCGGTGATCCGGTTGAATTAGGCGCCTCTTATGCTGCCCAGGGTGCAGATGAATTAGTATTCCTAGACATTTCTGCAACGAATGAAAACCGAAAAACTTTTGTCGAATTAGTGAAACAAATTGCAGCTCATGTTAATATACCATTCACAGTAGGTGGCGGAATCAGCAGCGTAGCGGATGTTGCTCCTTTGCTAGAAGCCGGTGCCGATAAGGTAAGTATAAACTCTGCTGCCGTACGTAATCCACACCTTATTGATGAATTAGCAAAAGCATTTGGCTCGCAATTCGTGGTATTGGCGGTTGATGCTCGTAAGATTCAAAATCAATGGATCATTCATACTCACGGGGGAAGTATGGCAACAGAAAAGAAACTATTCTCATGGACTAAAGAAGGTCAGGAACGCGGAGCCGGTGAAATACTCTTCACAAGTATGGATCACGATGGCACCAGGCAAGGATTTGCCAACGATCCGCTTTTCAAATTACATGAGCTCTTAAAAATTCCTGTGATTGCTTCGGGTGGTGCCGGCAATAAACAACACTTTTTAGAAGCGTTTGTTTTAGGTAAGGCAGATGCTACATTAGCCGCCTCCCTCTTTCACTTTGGAGAGTTGACTATTCCTGATCTAAAAAACTATTTGAACACAAATCAAGTAACTGTCCGACTTTAAAAACAAGATATGATTGACATTACAAAACTAGATTTTAAAAAATCGGATGGGATTATCCCCTGCATCGTGCAGGACGCAAACACCCGAGTGGTACTAATGTTGGGCTACATGAATGAAGAAGCGCTCAATAAGACATTGAATGAAAAACGCCTGACTTTTTTTAGCCGAACAAAAAAACGTTTGTGGACGAAAGGCGAAACATCAAAAAATTACCTGAACCTCATTGATGTAACGGCAGACTGCGATAACGACACCCTGCTTTTTAAAGTAAATCCTTCTGGCCCAACCTGTCATACCGGAGCCGATACTTGTTTCAACGAAAACAATGAAGAATCAGGGTTGAACTTTTTAGAAGCCATTATTCAGGAACGAAAAAATAATCCGAAAGAAGGATCATACACCAATCAATTATTAAATGCCGGAATAAACAAGGTTGCACAAAAAGTAGGTGAAGAAGCTGTAGAACTTGTGATTGAAGCCAAGGACAACAACAAAGAACTTTTTCTGGGCGAAGCCGCTGACCTTATCTATCATTACCATGTTTTGTTGGCTGCCAAAGGATTTAAATTACAAGATGTTGTAGCTGTTTTGAGAAACAGGCACCTCAAAAAGTAATTCAAAGTTGTCGGCTACCTTGCATTTACAAGCAAACATGATTTTTACTTTTTAGAATCAAAAGATATGGCTTCCGAAACACACCTCATTAATGGGTATCCATTTGTTTCTTATACACGAGAAACATATTCTCCCGAAGAAATGACTACGCGAAGTGAAGAGTTTTTTCAATGGATTAACACGAGAAGAACGGTCCGTGATTTCTCTGACAAAGAACTCCCCTATTCTGTAATCGAAAATATCATTAAAGCAGCTTCTTCTGCTCCATCGGGTGCTCATAAACAACCGTGGACATTTTGTGTGGTTACTGATCCTGCTATCAAAAAAGAGATTCGGAAAGCAGCCGAAAAAGAAGAGAAAGAAAGCTATGACAAAAGGATGAGTGAGGAATGGCTGCACGATTTAAAACATTTACAAACAGATTGGCAAAAACCATTTCTTGAAATTGCACCGTATTTGATTATTGTTTTCAAGAAAGCATATGACTTACAACCTGATGGCACCAGGCGAACGAATTATTACGTAAATGAATCGGTTGGGCTTGCCTGCGGATTTCTGTTGACAGCGATTCATCACGCAGGGTTGGTAGCCCTTACCCATACACCCAGCCCCATGAATTTCCTCATGACAATATTAAAGCGTCCTGAGAATGAGCGTCCATTTTTAGTTATCCCGGTTGGGTACCCTCATCCTAAAACTTATGTTCCAAAACTAGAAAGAAAATCACTCGATCAGGTGATGGCCAAGTACGATCCTTATTTATGAGTAACTAATCCTCGATCAGGATTCAATTTCAAATAAGTAAGCTTGTAAGTAATTTCAGACTGACCACTCATTTCCGTTCTCACACCTTCTAAGATATCCTTCGATTGATCATAGGTAAAAGTATAGGTCAGAATCTGTCCACGAGGTTCAAAGTGTGAATACACTAAAATGTTTGCCTCCGACATTCCCGTATATTCTCCACGCACTGAATAAGAAGGCAAACGATCTTTATCAAGGGAGATTTCCAAAAATTCACGCCCCGTGCTGCTATGATCGCGCAAGATTGCTACCTTGGAATAGTTCTCCTTCCGCACCACAATTCGTTCGCGTTCTGAAGAATCAAGCATGCCCTTTCCTTTTTTTGTCACTACTACAGAAACAGAATAAATTCCTTCTATTGTCTTTCCACTCGAGGCCTCTTTATTCATGTAGCGTTGCATCAACTCTTGAAAGTCTACTTGCTCAAACGGATATACCTTTCGATTCTGTTTCATTTGATAAAGCTTCTCCATAGAGCATGAAGCCACGAGTAAGAGAAGCACGGAATAAAACATAACCTTTTTCATACCTCAGGATTAATGAATTACCATCAAAAAACTATATCCATGTACTCACCCTTTGCACAGGAGCGGCATGAAAGCCGTCCTTTAAGGGCCGTTGGCTTAAACAACGACTTTCCCATTAACATACGCACGCACTCTTGAATACCCTCTGTGATGCTTGGGTGCGGGTGAACGCATTCAGCCAATTCCTCAATTCCTTTATCCATTGAAATAAGAACCGCGACAGCCTGTATGGCACTACTCGCATGATTCCCAACCACCTTCATACCCAAAATCTTCATATGGTCATCGCAGGTGACCAGCAACTTAATAAACCCTTGTGTGTTTCGTTTGGCTATTGCTCTGGTTATCGTACTGTACTCAAGGGTTACCACTTTATAATCTACCCCACTCTCTTTTGCCTGAGTTTCGTTCATCCCAACCCCTGCTACCTCCGGGCTCAAAAACATGATGGTACTTATGTTTTCATACACCAATTTACGATCGGGTTTGCTAAAAATTCTTTCAACGGCATGCCGAGCTTCTAATTCACCTACATTTACCAGAGAAATATCAGCCGTTAAATCGCCAACCGCATAAATATTGGTGATATTCGTTTGAGTTTCATTATTTTCAATACCTCGCTTAGTAATATGAATACCAACTTCATCATTCACAAGATTTTCAATATTGGCTACCCGACCCACAGAAACCAAGGCCTTCTCAACATTAAAAGTCTGCTTACTGCCATCCGTATATTCCAACTCATATTCAACCCGCCCGTTTACAATTTTCATGCTTACAAGTCGTGAGTTTCTATGGATTAAAACACCCTTGTTCTCCATGTTTCGTTCCACAATCTTCACTACATCCTCATCCTCAAAAGGAAGTATTCGGTCTCCCTTATCAATCAGATGAACTTTTGTTTTGCCAAATCCACTGAATATGGTTGCATACTCGCAACCAATTACCCCGGCTCCTACAATCACCATGCTCTCCGGAAAATCATCGAGATCCTCTATGCCTTCGCTGGTAAGAATAATCTTTTCATCAATAGGAATTTCAGGCAAATGCCTTGGTCTGCTACCGGTGGCCAGAATAATATTTTCGGCATAAACAATTTCTGTATTTCCTGATGCTACAATCTTTACTTCATGTTTACTGATAACTTTTGCTTCACCTTTTCTAAATGTCAACAGATTTTTGTAAGTAGATGAATTCAATTGTACAAGATGTTCTTCCAGAAGACTCTTCCGCTCTTGAACTGCTTTCCTAACTTCACTTTGAATTTCTTTGAAACTGATGGAAGGCTCCTCTATATTATACCGCTTCAAATTTTTTCGAAAGGCTGATGCCTCGCGGGAAAGTTCCCACCAGGTCTTGGATGAAAGTGCACCATTGGTGACTCCCGCACCGCCCACCTGATTTCTCTCAATTAATAGAGTCTTCTTTCTGAAATCAATGGCGCGCATGGCTGCTGCGTAGCCAGAGGGGCCTGCCCCAATAATAACAAGATCAAATTTTTCCATATATAAAGTAAAGCCTAAACTACTTTACAAGGTACAATTTCCCGTTAATGAATCAATGCTTTATTTAGCTGTGATGATACTGAATAAGATGATTAATGAATAAAATATTTTAAATTTCAGGTACTAAAGCATTTTAAATTCAGCACAGGTTTTATGATTGAACAAGTAATAGAATGGGATAAAGAATTTCTGATTTTCCTAAACAGTTTTCATACTCCCTGGCTTGATCCGGTAATACTCCTCATAACCAAAACCATTTTCTGGCTACCCCTTTATGCCTTTTTGATTTATCTCATGTTTCGAACCTTCAAAAAGGAAGCCTGGTTTATCTTAATCGGGGCTGGTATTACCATTTTACTCTGCGATCAGATTACCTCCACCTTTATGAAGCCTTTCTTCGCACGCTTGCGCCCATCACAAGATCCTTCCATGGCAGGATTACTCCATCATGTTGATAATTATAAAGGCGGCTTGTACGGTTTTGCTTCGGGGCATGCAGCCAACACGTTTGGCGTTGCCCTATTTGTTTGGCTAACCTTGAAACCCGTTTACAAGTGGATTTGGATAATTTTTATTTGGGCCGCTTTAATGACCTATACGCGCATCTATCTGGGTGTGCATTTTCCAGGTGATATTATTGTTGGTGCAACAATAGGTCTTGGGTGCGGCTGGATTGGGTTTAAGGTATCAAGTTATTTACTGAAAAGACGAAAAAAAACTCCATCAATTGATTGATGGAGTTACTGTAATGTTAATCTATCTACTTACCAAAAAGTTTTCCAGCAAGTCCACCCAAATCCCCTAAAGAATTTGATGTACTGCTATCCCCCGTAACACTTCCCATCAAGCTTCCTAAATCTAAACTGCTATTGCCACTCATCGACTTCATCATATCTGTAAGATCGAACGAGTTGTCCTTTTCATCATTTGTTTTACTGATCAATTGACTCATGACGGTTGGCACTAAACTGGAAACAATACTTTGAGCCTGAGCACTCTGCATGCCAAATTTTGAGGCAAATGTTCCCGCCACTGAAGAGATAATCTGTTTAACTATGGGATTGCTGGTTAGACTGCTAGTTGAGGCTCCGCCTTGAAACATAGAAACCACTTGTGGTATGTTACCCTGAGAAACCTGTCCTTTTAATGAATTAAAAATTGATCCTGAAACTTCCTGAATGGCCTCGTTTTTAAATTGATCCGGGATCGCACCGTTTTTGACAATCGCATCGCCAGCAAGTTGTTCAACGAGTTTCGTTAATTGATCGAGCATAATATTTATTTTTTGATTTGATTAAAGATAAACAAACCCGCTAGGTATCCCTTGGAATTGAATCACTTATTTAACAATCGCTTTACATACTTACCGATTATATCAAACTCTAGGTTGGCTGAATCACCAATCTTAATGGATTGAAAATTGGTGTTTTCATAGGTATATGGAATTATCGCCACCGCAAAGCCATTGGTCTTGCTATTAAAACAAGTAAGACTTACACCATTAATAGCTATCGATCCTTTTTCTACGGTTACGTTTCCCAAGGCAGGATCATATTCAAATTCAAACAACCAACTTCCTACTTCATCTTTAATGGAAATACACATTCCAATTTGATCCACATGTCCTTGCACTACGTGACCGTCAAACCGACCATTGGCAATCATGCAACGTTCAAGATTGACGATATCTCCTGGTAGCAAGGTATCAAGGTTTGATTTTTTTAAGGTTTCGTTAATTGCAGTAACCCAATGTAAATCTCCGTTCACCTGTATCACTGTAAGGCATACGCCATTATGCGAAACACTTTGATCCACTTTTAATTCGCTGCTAATTTTACTTTCAATACAAAACGTTTTGTTGGAACGATCAGGCGTTACCTCCTTTATTATACCTAATGCTTCAATGATGCCTGTAAACATTGACTATTTTTTCTCTGATAACTTTTGAACCTCTTCCTTTTGATCCGGCCTTACAGTTGGATATTTAATACCCAACTGATCTAAATATGTTTTGTATTTAGCAGGGTTATAATAGAAGGGCTTTAACTTAGGCGCATACTCTTCCATAATTTTCTTGTTCAGCGTAATGGCGGGCTCATCTTTTTCACCTACCAAAGGCGTATACTGCAGGTCCTTTGTTTGCTCCGTGCGATAATACTCCCATGAATTCTTAAGAATCTCAGGCTTCAACAATAAATCAAGCAAGGTCATTACTTCTGCTTTAGCTCCATACACAATTCCTTTGTGAGCAATGGGCGTTGCCATAGAGATTGCATTGCTCCAATGGTGACCTGGTAATCCGGGAATGTTAGAGGGGTAGCGAAGCACTATGGTGGGTACGGTCCAACTGATATCCGCAATGTCATCAGAACCACCCCCCATCGCCATTAGCTGTCTGCCCATTACATTGACAGGGCCGGTAGGACTTGGAAGACTGATCGTATCCAATTTAACTGCCAGCCCCTCTATTTTAGGAGCTTTTAATTCAATCTGTGTAGCCTTCGCCAACAATTGATCATCTTCAGTCCATTTTGGTAAGCCCACTTTTCTGATGTTCTCATACATCGCTTCTGCCATCGGTTTATTGAAATGACCAGGCCAGGCTGAGCCTAAAACTTCGTAGGTAAATTTTGTATCAGTCATTAACGCTGCTCCTTCTGCGGTCTTAATTCCTTTATCAAATAACTTTTTAATATCCGGATACGTACGTTCTCTAAAATAATACCACACAGAAGCTTTTGAAGGAACCACGTTGGGTTGATCTCCGCCATCAGAAATCACATAATGCGAACGCTGCGTTAATTCCAAATGCTCTCTTCTAAAGTTCCAACCAATGTTCATGAGTTCAACGGCATCCAGTGCACTCCTTCCCCGCCAGGGGGCACCAGCAGCGTGCGCAGCAGCGCCTTCAAAGTTAAATCGAACAGATACCAATCCATTACCTCCCGAGTCGCCATAGCCAACGCCTAAATTGTTTGCCACGTGGGTGAAGATGCAGGCATCCACATTTTTAAAATAGCCAGCACGCACATAGTAAGCCTTTGTACCCACCAGCTCTTCAGCAATACCCGGCCAAAGCATAATGGTACCCTTGATTTTTTCACGCTCCATAATTTTTTTTAAGGCTAATGCGGAAATGATATTCAGCGCTTGTCCTGAATTATGACCTTCGCCATGACCCGGTGCACCTATGACAATAGGATCCTGATAAGCAACACCCGGCTTTTGTGATGCTTTAGGAATACAATCAACATCGGATCCAAGAGCAATTACAGGTTTCCCTGAACCCCAGGTTGCAATCCATGCAGTAGGTACACCGGCTATTCCCTTTTCGACTTTAAATCCCTGCTTCTCTAACAGATTTGTGAGATAGTTAAAAGTCTCCCACTCCTGAAACCCCAGCTCAGAAAAACTGAATAGCATGTCATTGATCTGTTGACCAAGCACAGCATTTTTTTCTACCTCGGCAGCAGCATCCGCCTTGAGCTTTTCAATTTGTTGTACTTCAGTTTGCGCAACAAGTGAAGCACTTAAGAAAACCAGGCTCAACAGAAATAAGATTCTTTTCTTCATGGATATTAGTTTGGGATATCGCAATTTAACCATTAGCCAATGTGATCCAAGAACCTTATATGTATGCAGAAATACTTGTTTAAATGGTAAAAAATTAGGATTTCAAAAATATTTAGTTTATTTTATAAACTTATTTATAATATTATCGTTATTTGGAATATGGAAACAAATACAGAAAATCTTACGCCTCAGGAAAGTCTTGACCTAATCACACGTATGATCCGTCAAACTCAAAGTAACTTGACTCAAAGTAGTTTCTACTTTCTATTATGGGGTTGGGTAATTGCGTTCTGCAATGCGGGTATGTATGCCCTAATAAAATTCACCGACTTACAACACCCCTATGCTATTTGGCTTATTACCATTCCAACCTGGGTGGTTACGATTCTCTATGCAAAACGTCAGGGTGGTTCATCTCCAAACCGAACCCATCTGGATAAAATAAATATGTGGCTTTGGATCGCGCTGGCCATTACAATTTGCCCTGTGTTGGTATTTGGTAATCAGGTTAACTGGTTAATCAATGCAATCATTCTGCTACCGGTTGGTCTTTGCACATTTGTGTCCGGAATCATTCTCCGATTCAAGCCATTGGTTCTGGGCGGCATTATATTTTGGATCGCTGGAACGCTCTGTTTTATCGTTTCACCAATCGATCAACATCTTGTGGGTGCATTCGCCATGATTTTTGGATACCTGATTCCGGGCTATATGTTGCGATCCGGTAAAAAATAGTAACATGTTAAAAGACCTCGATCC
Organism: Cyclobacteriaceae bacterium; assembly: GCA_016787755.1. GTDB lineage: Bacteria > Bacteroidota > Bacteroidia > Cytophagales > Cyclobacteriaceae > ELB16-189. The sequence goes on from JAEUUA010000025.1 coordinate 105,775, forward strand.
CTTATTACATTCTCAGCTCAGGTTAGGTATAATGTCTCTTCTGATTAGTATGGACTCTGCAGAATTTACTTATCTGAAAGAAAAAACAAATGCTACCGCAGGAAACATTAGTGTACAGTTGGATAAACTTGCAGAAGCAAACTATATAGAAATAAAAAAAAGTTTTAGAGGCAAACGACCCTTAACAACTTGTTCTATCACAAAAAAGGGAATCAAAGCATTCGAAGAATATGTTAATGCATTGAAAGAATACATTGGAAAATAATTTCACCAACCATAAATAATAATTGATATGAAACTATACATCTCAGTTACCCTTATTCTTATCCAGATTACGACCACATTAGCTCAAAACCAAAGCCATTTAAATCGTGAACAATTGAGGCCCTTGAATTATTTCATTGGCAATTGGAAAGGAACTGCTACTATCCGAAAACAAGATGGATCCACCATCACAGTAAATCAAGAGGAAAAAATAACCTGGCAATTGGATAGCTTGCTCCTCAACTTTGAAGGGATTGGAAAAGACCCTGTTACAAACAAGCAAAGTTTCCATGCCTTTGCCTTGGTGTTTTATAATCCAGATACCAAACAGTTAGGAATGAAATCCTTCACTCATGAAGGACAACAAACCGATGCTTACTTTACAGTTGTATCCGAAAATAAATTCGAATGGGGTTTTGATCTAAAAGACAACAGAGGAAAGATTAAATATACAATAACCTTATCTCCCAAAGACAGGACCTGGTTTGAACAGGGCGAATTTTCATCCCAGGGCAATCAATGGTATCCCTTCATGACATTGAATTTAATAAAGCAATAATCAACGTAAGTAGCTCAAACTACTTTTGCCGATTCAGGATCCCAGTTAATAATACTTTTATCGAAGTAGCTCTTGTTTGTTGCTAAGGCAGGGCCTGCGGCACGCATACTAAAGATCGCATCTTCTTTGATTGCAGCTTTTTCCCGAATGCCTTTGTAAAAATTTACATGATGATCGAGGTTGGCATTGTAGCCTTTGGGTGCTTTGTATTCAAGATCGGAGGCACCCATAGTAGGTGCACTTTGGGGATATTTTGCCTTATACCATTTCTCGTATTCTTTTTGCTGGCTCTCAGAAAATGTTTCAAAAGAATCCCAGCCTCCATACCCCGGCTCATCCTGCATTTTGTGGTGAACCACTTTTACGGCATCCCAACCCATGTCAATGTATCCATCGGTTCCAATTAATCGAAGTCCTTCACCCCGCTCACTTCCATCAACAAAATTTACGCGCATCTGCAAATTAAAGGCAGCATGTCTAGCAGATGCCGCATAATCATAAACACCTAAAATAACATCAGGTACATCCCGGCCATCCTTCCAATAGCGCAATCCACCCGTGGCTAAAATGCGATTAGGCCCATGCGAACTTGTTACCGCATGAAGGGCAGAGAATAAGTGAACGAAAAGATCACCCGCCACTCCCGTTCCATAATCCTGATAATTTCTCCATCTAAAAAAACGAACCGGATCATAAGGGCGCTTGGGTGCATCCCCAATAAAGTTATCCCAGTCAACTGTACCGGCATTGGCATCTGTTGGAATTGAATACTGCCAGGCACCGTTAGCACTATGCCGATCCATCCATGTTTCTACCATTACCAAGTCTCCAATCGTTTTCGACTCAAAGAGTTCACGTGTCTTTTCCGTTACGATTGAACTAACGCGTTGACTTCCAACCTGAAATACCTTTCCCGTTTTCTTTTGCGTAGCAATTACTTCTGCTCCCTCTTCTAACCTATGCACCATGGGCTTTTCGCAATACACATGCTTTCCCTTATTCATAGCTTCAATGGAAATCCGATCGTGCCAATGATCGGAAGTAGCAATGATCACGGCATCAACCTCTTTGCGATCGAGAATTTCTTTATAGTTTTTTGTCACGAACAAATCCTTGCCATACACTTCCTTCGCATGATCCAACCTTCCTGTATACAGATCACAAACCCCCACTAACTTCACACCCGGTACTTGAAGCGTCCAATGTGCATTATTAAAACCCATAATACCCATGCCTATAATCGCCACATTAACCTGGTCATTAGCTCCATAACTCGTAACCTCAACTTTTGGAGCATCCAGATAAAATGATTTGCCGGGTCCAGCCAAGACAGCAGGTGCAAGCGATGATACGAGTGCCGTACCGGCTACTTTTTTAATAAAGCTTCTGCGTGAAGATTTTAAGCTAGTCATAAAATGGTATGGTTTATTAGTAAGTTTGAGATGTATTTTTAAGTCAATAAATATACTCAAATTGTTAATTAAGCAGGTATCTCATTCTATCAAAAATTTTGTTTGGTTTCGAATTCCAACCATCATTTATTGTTGTCTATTCATTGGATCGACTTGTGTGTTTCTATTCTGCTGCGATCCAAAAAGAAAATCAGACGAGCAACTAGCCAAACAGCATTGTGGAAGTTGTCATCTGTTTCCAGAACCCGGATTGCTAACCAAATCAATTTGGAAAAATGAAGTACTCCCAAACATGGCCTTTAGAATGGGGCTCTTGAATTTAATGGAAGGAGCGAAATATGCTCCTCTTCAAGATCTTGTTACCGTGGCGAGCACTCTTCCGGGATCCCCTATGGTAACCCAGGATGAATGGCAATCCATTGTGAATTATTTTGTAAGCAACGCCCCTGATACCTTGGTATTCGCACAGAAAGAAAAAATAAGAAACCTTGAAATTTTTCAAAGCTTCCATTACGCAGATTCAGAAGAAACGATTCCATTGGTTACGCTTGTTTATGCTGATACAATCCATCACAAACTTTTCGTTGGAAATCGGAATGGAAAAATAACTCAGTTAACCAATACATTTAAAACAGAGAAAACATTCCAATTTAGCAGTCCGGCATCTCACCTTATGTATGATCAGGAAGACGGATATTTAATATCCCTTATGGGAATCATGGATCCCAATGATCAATTGAAAGGTGAGTTAATCCAATTAAAATCAGAAAACGCCAACCGTGACTTAATACTTGATTCCCTTAAACGTCCAGTGTATTTTGAAAAGGCTGATCTAAATGGAGACGGTAGTAAAGACTACATCGTATGCATGTTTGGGAACTATACGGGCGCTTTAGTTGCCTTTGAAAGCGATGAATTAATAGGGTATCGAAAGCATCTCATCTCACCGCTGCCAGGCACAAGAAGAACCTTGATTAAAGATTTTAATGGTGATGGGTTGCCTGACATTATTGCTCTATTCACGCAAGGTGACGAACAAATTATCTTATTCATGAACGAAGGAAATTTTAATTTCAAACAAAAAACTTTACTGCGATTTCCACCGGTATATGGATCCACTTATTTTGATATTGCCGACTTCAATCATGATGGCAAGTTTGACATCCTTTATACCAACGGAGATAATTCAGATTATTCTCAGATACTAAAACCCTATCATGGAGTACGGATTTTTACTCAACAATCAGATTTTGTGTTTAAAGAAACCTGGTTCTACCCTATGCATGGTGCATCAAAAGCAATCACAACCGATTTTGATTTAGACGGAGATCTAGACATTGCTTCCATTTCCTTCTTTCCTGATTTTGAGAATCATGCAGAGGAAAGTTTTATTTATTTTCAAAACTCAAATGGGAAATTTACAGCACGCTCACTTCCGGATGCAACGTCAGGGAGATGGATCGTGATGGAAGTGGCCGATATTGAAGGCGATGGCGATCAGGACATTCTATTAGGCGCTTTGGATTTTAATTCCAAAGTGCCAGATCCCTTATTTCAACATTGGGAAGAAAAACGCACGTCCATTCTTCTTCTTAAGAACATACTTAGATGAATTTAGAAAATCTTGTGACGGAATATCGATAATTTTTCGCGATTACTTCCGCTTATCAAATAAGACGTATCCCCCTTTAGGTAAACCAATGATTCAACCTGGCCATTCAGAAAAAGTCCACTTTGCGAAGGCGACAAAATTTTAAGGGATTTTGTTTGCTGGCCTAACATGATAATTCCCTTATTCGCATCATAATAGCCCGTGGAAACATCATAAGAATGATCGTTACCCGCTATCAGGGCATCCGATATTTTATCGTTATTAAAATCCTGAACAAGTATTTTCTTTATAGGAGCGACCTGAACCGATCGGGGCAGTTCTTGAAACGTAAATTTTCCCTTATTATTCCATACCACATAACTTGATGCGGTGTTCACATAAAACACATGATCTTGCCGGATCGTATCCGGATTAATAATCTCTTTGGCTGTGGAGTAACTAAACAGGGTATAGTTGGTAAACATTTTTCTAAAAAATGGAGATTGAGCCGCCAATTCATCTAAATAATTAATTGGATATTCCTGCATCACTCCTTTTTCATTTTTCCAATAAGCAGTTGTAACAGGATCTATAAATCCATTTTTATCAAGATCAATTGCATAAGCCCGCATGGGATACTTTTCGGAGATGGTAAACCGATTGTTTAGCCCAAGATTTCCTGCGATATAATCTTCATCGCCATCGTTATCAAAATCACCCACTGCAAGACACGACCATAATCCATGTTTGCCTTCCAATTCAGCGTTTGAAACTGTCGTGAATCCTCTGCCTGCTTCATTTCGTAAAAAGACAAGCGAATTCCATTCGCGAGATAGCAGCAAATCCTGCCAGCCATCATTATCATAATCTGTCCAAACAGCATCGGTAACCATTCCTAGATCAAAAATAAAATTAGTATCCACGTGCAGATTACCTTTGTCATTGATTAGCAAATACGAAGATTGACTTAACGGAAACCCAAATTCCTTGACCCTGCTTCCAATAAATAAATCAAGGTCTCCATCTTTATCAAAATCAAACGCTTTTGCTACTTCCGCTTGAAACGGAGGTAATGGAAGCTCTTCCTTGATAAATTCACCTTTTACTTTTCGATAAAGAAAATGCTTTCTTCCTTCTTTACTTTCTGACAGGTAATCGCCACCCAATGAAATCACATCGTTATCGCCATCATTATCGATATCCACAATCAGTAAGTCAGATTCCTGCCCAAGCTTTATTCCTGTAAGCCCTTTCAATTCAGCCTCAATAAATCCAGCGCCTTTACGCAGAAAAGCTTGGGTAGGTTTCGTATTGGATGCACCAATCAAAATATCTTCTCGTCCATCCCCATCTAAATCGCCTGGCTTTATGCAGGGCCCTATTTGAGAATATTTATGTTGAATGATACTTTGACCAAAGAAAAAATCAATTAGATCTTTCTCACTATGCTGGTAGTTAATCAGATTAGGGGCTACACTAAAAAGTTTATTATTAGATTCTTTTACATGCCGAGGGCTATTTACCACTGCCTCTTTCTCGTGCAGAATCAGTACTTGATTGGCTGCGATATTTTTAGAAACGGTTTTTCGCGTGCCCAATGGCCAGATAATCTTAACAGAATCAACAACCGTACTTTTACCAATTCCAAAATGAAGAATGGGATCCACAGACGATAAGTATCCACGCGCAAGAAACTTTTCTGAATATTGATAATTCCCATTGCTCCATACCTCTACCTTAGCACCCATAGCCATGGTGTTTAGGCCTTCACCTTTCAGTTCGATCCGTAAATACTTGTTGCTTTCCTTTTTTGAGGAGTTATTTCTATATACAAAGGCGAGGTCATTGATATTATTAACTACATAATCAAGATCACCATCATTGTCTAAATCCGCAAAGGAGGCCCCATTTGAAAAAGAAGGAATTTTTAACCCCCAATTATCAGTTTGATCTGAGAAGGTGTAGTCACCTTTGTTTTCGTACGCATAGTTTGAGACTTTCACGATCGGAATCCGGCTTAGCATGTGATTGTCATCCGCAATAGAACCATAAACCTGTGCCTTGTAGTTAGTAAAATCTTTGTCGGTCAGGTCTTTCGGAAACCCATTGGTTACAAATAAATCTTTATCCCCATCATTATCAAAGTCAGCGAATAAGGGCGACCAACTCCATTCGGTTTGATAGATTCCGGCTAACTGGCCCACTTCGCTAAAAGGTAGCATGGTGGTGTCGTTAAAGCCATTATGAATTTGTAACATGTTGCGAACAAATTGCGGCTCATATCCGTACTTCTCATTGTTTATATATACATAATAACTATTGCCATTAATGGTTTGCTTCTTGCGTGCATATTGCTCGGGCATCATATCCATGGTAATAATGTCAGGGTTACCATCATTATTCATATCGGCTACATCATTGCCCATTGAAAACCTGGATTGGTAGGATAAATAGAAGGGTGCTTCATTTTTAAAAGTTCCGTTTCGCTGATTGATATACAGCAAATCGTTAGAGATATAATCATTGGAAACATAAATATCCGGATATCCATCTTTATTAATATCCGCTATAGCCAGCCCTAACCCATATCCTTCGTAGGTGATTCCAGCTTTGATAGTAACATCGCTGAACTTCCCATTCCCAAGATTCTCGTATAAATGATCATTGTTTTCGGAACTTCCATCAAGAATCTTAGGATGGTAGTTAGTGGGTACCCCTTTCGTGATTACATTGTTTAATACATACAGGTCAAGATCACCATCGAGATCGTAATCAAAAAAAGCAGCACTCATGGAATAACCGGTGTCAGCGATCCCATACTCGGCTGCGCGTTCGGTGAACGATGGAAGTCCATCATTTCCTAATCCATTATTTATCCACAGTTGGTTTTTGCGCTTCACACTATCTTTGTTCATCGTTGAAGTGAGATACACATCATTCCATCCGTCTGCATTTATGTCAACTACACAAACACCACTCAACCATTGACTGTCAGTAAGACCATCAAATTGAGCGGTGATCTCGGAAAAGGAAAAGTTTCCTTTGTTTAAATAAATTTTGGAAAGAGTCCTGTTACCCGTAAAAATTATGTCTTGTAACCCGTCATTGTTTAAGTCACCAATGCCCACCCCACCCCCGTTATACATGTATTCATAGTGGAGGATATTAAAACTATCTTTATCAAGCACTACATTATTAAAATTGATTCCGGTAGCTTCTGCTGGCATCAATTCAAAACGATTATTCTTTATACATGAAGAAAAAAGAATCGAAAAGAAAATCAGAAAGAGCAGATTTCGGAGTGTATGCATAAAGTAGGATGGAGCGATCATTATAAATCCTAAATAACTAATATAACAACTAAAAAAAAGCCGCTATTTCAAAAATAGCGGCTTATAAATTTAATAGTAAAAGACTATCGGTTCTGCTTTAACTTACCATTAGAAATATCTATTTGGTTTTGAGGAACTGGAAAATTAACATCTTCAGCTCCAACTGTAGCCGATCCGTAAAGTGTAGAACGTTGAGTTTTCTCATAGGTGAGTACTCGGTTCAGTTCTGTAACTACATTTCCCCAGCGCTGGAGGTCAAAATAACGATGACCTTCCATACCTAACTCCAATTTTCTTTCGTACTGAAGCGCCTTTCTCGCGTTGGCCTGAGAATCAAACGGGGCACCCGCTAAAGGATATTCAGATATTACGTAATTAGCAGCATTAGTTGTTCCATCAGACTCTTTCACAAACCCTGCCGGGTTAGCAGCCCGTGCCCGAACCAAGTTAATATTAGTTCTCGCTCCTGCCAAATCGTTAGTTTCAATCTGACATTCAGCGAGCAACAAGAGTACATCAGCATAGCGAATCAAGCGATAGCCATTTGCTGTATAACCTGAAGTCCAGTTTCCAACTTCAGTATTAGTACCCTCCTGACTCTTTCTGTAAACTTGTTTTTTAGGAACATAAGGTCCAGCATAAGACTGATCACGAATCCAGTCGGAACCCGTAACCGGTCCCCAATCCAAATAGGGGATTCCACGTCTTCCAACCGACCAATCCAATCTAGGATCCAAAGGACCAGCGTCCTCAGTAAACGGTTGGGCAGGAGTCAACCCTTGATCATTAACCACAGGCTGGGTGTTATAACTATCATCTAATAAAGGGAGCCCACCAGCAGTTGTACGGAACGTGTTAACAAAATCATGTGAAGGTTGAAAGAACCCACAGCAACCACCGGGAGATGCCCCACTCTTATATGGGAAATTAAGTACCTCACCCCATCCTGCATTCCACCCTCCAGATCCATCATTTACCGAATATTGAACGGTATAAATTGCTTCAACTCCGTTTCTATTCGCAATGTCGAAGATATCGCCATATTTTGGTTCGAGACCAATTGCTCCCCCATTCGGCCGCTTGCCCGATGTCTTAACTGATTCGAGGATTGGCTTTGCCGCAGCATAATCTTTCTTGAGTTGCATGAGAGCCTTTGCATGAAGCACTTTTGCTACTGTTCCATTGAATCGTCCTATTTGACCCATATTATCTGGAAGGGTAGTTCCTGCCTGAAGGTCAGCCAAGATTAAATCCTTCACATCAATATCATTCGTCAACGTTGCCTGATCCGTATTTTCGTCTACATAAGGGATTCCTGTTCCATCCGCTTTGGCCCATATTCTGTAAGCCTCTAAATGGTAATAGCCTCGTAATGTACGCGCTTGCTTTGTAAATGAATCCGCTTGCGCAGTCGTTACTTTTCCATTGGAAACTGCAGTTGCTAAAACTCTTAAGGCAGCGTTTGATCTTGCCACTCCATCATATATGGATCTCCATTTAACATTTAAATATGGATTCGTTGCTGATTCACTATACGTTTGAATCGGATTGATATCAGGTTGATCTCCTGAATCGGTTCCCTTATTGGCTTCAATCCCACGGATACTTCCATATACCCAATTTGAAGAAGCGGCTTCCCAGCCAAATCCATTACTTGCTATTCCGTCTAACAATGAGTAGGCACTGATTAATAAGGCATCAACCCCATCAGCTGTTCCTAACACTTGTGCATCCAATGATCCATTGGGAGTTACATTCAGGAAATCTTCTTTGCACGAATTAGTCATGCCGACTAAGACGGCCAATACTAATCCTATTTTAAGATTTATCTTTTTCATCTTCTCGTTTATTATAATTAATTAAAAACCAATATTAACCCCTACGATATACTGTTTTACCAATGGATAATTGCCTTCATCCACGCCAAAAATAGTATCGCCATTGCTATTCAGATCCGGATCAAGACCGCTATACTTTGTCATGGTAAACAAATTAACTCCTTGCAGATATATCCGGGCTCTTGTCATACCGATTTTTCCGATAATGGAACTAGGAATATTATATCCAACCTGAAGATTCTTTAATCGTAAGAAGGAACCATCTTCTACATAATAACTGGAAGACTGGGTATTCGTAGAGAAGTTTGATTTGTTAGAAGCTTTTGGTGTTGTGGCTCCTGTATTGGTTGTCGTCCAACTACGATATAACAAATCCGGGCTCTTTTGGTTTTGAAAAGAAGGCCAGAAATCAATCCACCACTTGTTATAATTGAAGATATCATTTCCCTGTGATCCATAAAAGAAACCTGAAACATCAAAATTCTTATAGGTCACCGCTAAATTCAATCCATACGTAAAGTCTGGGTTAGGGTCTCCGATAAATGTTCTATCATTTGCATTAATCACATTATCAGAGGCATCAATATTAGCATAGCGGAAAAAGCCCGGCTCAGCGCCATCTTGAGTTGGAGCTCCAGTCACTTCTGCACTGGTTTGAAATAACCCTAACACCTTATATCCATAAAATGCTGAAACGGATTGCCCAATCTGATTTCTGTTAAACGATCCGATCCTGGATCCTCCGTCATCAAAAAACTTTACGTTTGGTGCTAAATCAACAATTTGATTTTTGTACGTAGTGAAAGTTAGCGTTCCATCAATCGTTAAGTCTGATGTAATTACCTTCTTGTAGCCTAGCTGAATATCGATTCCCGTATTCTTCATTTCAGCAATGTTTACAAAAGGGGCAACTAAACCACCTTCGGTTCCGGCTAAAGGTCGCTGAAATAACAGGTCTTTGCTTTGCTTGCTATACCAGTCAACCGTTAACTGCAACTTGTTATCAAAGAGACCAGCATCAAAACCAATGTTAGTAGTTATTGATGTCTCCCACTTACCATCAACGTTTCCTTTTTGCGTAGGTCTAAAGCCTTGCAGCGAAGAAGAACCTGTTCCATTTAAATCGTAATTCGAGTCAGATACCGAACCACCAAACAAGAAGAAGTTATTGGAGGGTAAAATTGCAATTTGATTGCCTTGTGTTCCATATCCACCTCGGATTTTTAGATCTGAAATGAAGTCAACACCCGACATAAAACTTTCCTCACTAATTCTCCATCCGGCAGACACTGAAGGGAATACACCATATCGGTTATTTTCTCCAAAGCGTGAAGATCCATCCCTTCTTACCGTTGCACTAAGCAAGTACTTGTCGCTAAAACTATAATCTGCTCTAACAAACTGAGAAACCAACGTACTCGGTGTATTAAAACCAGATGATGCTGATTGAATAGTGGCTCCATTATTTAACGTTCTAAATGCGAAAGCTTCTGAGAAATATCCTGCGCGAGTGGCACTTAAACCCCTGCCTATTTGGTATTTGACTGCCTCATAACCTGCAACGGCTAATACTTTATGATTTCCAAAAGACTTGTTGAACGTTAAGGTATTTGTCCAAACCCAATCACTATTAAAATAAGCATTTTCGTTGTACGTGGCCGTAGCTATGTTTTCAGCATTCTCATAGGTTACGCCAGTCCATATGGTATTGTATCCATTCTGGAAAGTACCTCCAAACGAAGTTTTAAAACTTAATGACTCCAGAATTTTAACATCCATGAACATACTTCCCAAAATTCTAACATCTTGATCACGGTTGTCGGCATTTCGCTCTAATTCAGCAAGCCTGTTTCGCGTGTTTCCTAATCTGGGTGCGATTCCATTTCCACCGTAGTCGCCAGGTTGAAATGTTCTTGAGATACCCGGGGTAGTTTGTGTAATCCTTGCTGGTATTATAGGTTGCGTATTATAAATACCGGCAAAGGGGCTACCTTCGCTTCTGTTACCTGCCAGACCAAGTCCGGTGCGACCGGTTACCGTCAAGTTTTCACCAATGGTAACCCGATCTTTTATTTTAAACTCTGAATTAATCCTGGCCGAAAACCGTTTCGCAAAGTTTGTAATTACAATACCCTGTTGGTTAAAATAGTTTACCCCGGCATAAAATTTTGAATTTTCATTTCCTCCAGACATCGAAATGTCATGGTTCATAATCAACGCCTTCCGGGTTAATAAATCAAACCAATCCGTATCAGCAGCCCAACTGGGTAATGTTGGAGTGGCATTAGTTGAAGGGCCATAAAAAGGATGGGTTTCATTTGTTCCATCATTTTTATATACAAGCCACTGCAAATTAGCCATCTCTTGTGTATTTAAGAGGAAATCAGGCTTCTTCCCAGGATCCTGGGTGCCGTAATACATGTCATAGGTAACCTTTGTTCCGCCTTTAGTGCCTTTCTTGGTTGTAACTACAATTACCCCATTTGCAGCCCGAGAGCCATAAATAGAAGCAGCACCAGCATCCTTCAACACGGACATCGATTCCACATCATTAGGGTTAATGGTCGACACATCAAATGTGGGGACTCCATCAACCACATATAAAGGGTCGTTATTGTTAAATGAACTGAACCCTCTGATTCTGACTTTGGCGGGCTGGCCTGGGCGACCGTCTCCACTAACCGTTACCCCAGCTACACGTCCTTGCAATTGATTCGTGACGTTACTGCTTGGTATTTGTACCAGGTCTTTCATCTTAACTGTTCCAACGGCACCTGTTAAATCCTTCTTTTCCTGAGAAGCATATCCAGTAACTACAATCTCTGAAAGCTCAGTTATGTCTACTTTCATGCTAACATTAATAACTGAATTTGAACCAATTTCTACTTCCTGCGAAGTGTAGCCAATGAAAGAAAACAAAAGTTTGGTTGCAGATCCTACAGAAACAGAATACTTCCCTGAAGTGTCTGTAACGGTACCTGTTGAGGTGCCGCTTACAATTACGTTCACACCAGGCATGGTAGAACCAGTCTCATCGGTTACGGTTCCCGATACTGTCCTATCCTGAGCTTGCACGACATAGGAGCCGGCCAACCACAAAAACAGGAGCATCATGTGCTTTGCTTTGCTGTACAGTTTTTTCATAATCGGTTTAGTTGGGTTTAATTGTTAGGTGAAAATATTAAAGGGTTATTAGGTGAATTGATAAAACATTATTCTGTAAATCTAAATTCGAAACAAATTAAAATATATATCTCTCTTTATCACCTAAAATGGCAATAAATAATTTTGCAATCGATTGCGAGATCGATTTCTGAAACGTTTTATAATTGTATGCTCCAATGTGAAAACCTGACCTAACATTCATTAGCTGGCTGTTTTCTTGTTTCCGCGCACACGCATAATTGTGCGCGCACACATAATAATAAAATATTATTCCTATTTTGTTACTTTATCGATGAATCAGATCATTGAATGAGGGTATTCTTCTTGAACCATGAAACCAAATAATATTCGGATCAAGGATATTGCCTCGATGGCCGGTGTTTCGGTAGGAACCGTTGATCGAGTGCTGCACAATCGTGGGAAAGTATCCAGGGATGCTGCCAGAAGGATAGAAAAAGTGCTCAATAAGATTAATTATAAACCAAATCTTATTGCGCAAACACTTGGCAAAAACAAGAACTACCGAATCGTTGCATTAATTCCCAATCCTGCGCTCGATCCCTATTGGAAACAATCTTTTGATGGACTTAAGTCAGGAGAAGAACAGTTGGGGCAATTTGGTATTCACTTTATACTGGAATACAAATATTATGATCCGCACAAAAAGGAATCCTTTCAAGAATCAGCGCTAAAGATATTTCATTCCCATCCCGATGGAGTTTTAGTAGCGCCTCTTTTTTATTATGCCTCACTCCCATTCTTTAAAAAACTTTCAGAAACCAAAATTCCGTTTATACTTTTCAATACCCACCTGGTAGAAGCGAATGCATTAAGCTTTATAGGCCAAGATTTATTTAAGAGCGGCAGACTGGCCGGTGAGCTAATGAATATTGGTCAACAGCCTAATTCATCATATGCCATCGTGCATGTAAATGAAGACTTAAGCAACTCGGTTCATCTGGTGGAGAAAGAGCACGGCTTTAGAGATTATTTTGAAAAACGCGGAGATGCTCAACGTATAGGCACATTCATTTTAAATAATCTCAAGTCATCAGCCTTTCAAAATCAACTCGAATCCATTTTACAAATGCCGGATTTATCAGGTGTTTACGTCAGCACCTCTAAAGTTTATTTGATAGCTCAGTATCTGAAAAAGAGAAATCCTGGTGTTCGTATTATTGGGTATGATCTTATCAAAGAAAATGTATCCGGGCTTCAGGAGGGCCACATTGATTTTATAATCAATCAAAATCCCATGCGTCAGGCAAAACTGGGTATCCAGTCTTTAGCAAACTATCTCATTTTCAGCAAACAAATTCCATCCACATATTTATTTCCCCTGGAGGTCATTACACCCGAAAATGTCACGTCTTATTTGGCGCATCCAGGCAACCTGGCAGGCATAGTCGTTTGAGCATTTAGTTGTATTTTCGCCACCATATTCTATCTATGGAGCAGTTTGAAAAATACCCGGTTTCGTTAACCAATTCTTTATCAGGAAAAAAGGAACTCTTCACCCCGATCAATTCAGGCTTCGTTGGCATGTATGTGTGCGGACCTACCGTGTATAGCCATGTGCATCTTGGAAATGTGCGCACGTTTTTAAGTTTTGATATTATCTCCCGATACTTTCGATTTCTTGGATACAAAGTACGCTATGTTCGAAACATAACAGATGTTGGTCATCTTGAAAATGATGCGGATGAAGGGGAAGACAAAATTGCCAAGAAGGCTAGGCTGGAGAAAATTGAGCCCATGGAAGTGGTGAAACAATACACCGAAGACTTTCACCAGGTGATGCGTCAATTCAACATTCTGCCACCTAGTATTGAGCCCAGTGCCACCGGTCACATCTTAGAACAAATTGAGATTACAAAAGAACTGATTAATAAAGGACTTGCCTACGAATCAAATGGATCAGTTTATTTCAACGTAAGGAAATACAATAACGATCATCATTACGGAATTCTATCAGGCCGCAACATTGAAGAGTTGATGGAAAGTGGCCGCGAGTTAGATAATCAGGATGAGAAGCGCGAGAAAATTGACTTTGCATTGTGGAAAAAAGCATCACCGCATCACATTATGCGCTGGCCTTCACCCTGGGGTGATGGTTTTCCGGGTTGGCATATTGAATGTACCGTGATGAGTACCAAATACCTGGGTGAAACATTTGATATCCATGGGGGCGGAATGGACTTAAAATTCCCGCATCATGAATGTGAAATAGCACAAGGAACTGCAGCAACCGGAAAAACACCTGTTAACTACTGGCTTCACTCAAACATGCTTACCGTTAACGGACAAAAAATGAGTAAGTCGCTAGGAAACTCATTTTTGCCAAGCGAACTTTTTGAAGGTAGTCATTCCTTGCTGGATAGAGGCTACGGGGCTATGACCGTTCGGTTCTTTATGCTTCAGTCTCATTATTCAAGCACGCTGGATTTTTCGAATGAAGCCTTACAAGCAGCAGAAAAAGGATTTAAAAAATTAGCAAACGCGCTTAATTTGATTAAGAACATTGAACACACGACAAACAATACGGGTAAAGAAATTACCAACAAAGAACTTACCACATTGACACGTGCTTGTTACCAAAACATGAGTGATGATTTCAATACGGCTAAAACATTGGCTGTGTTGTTTGAAATGGCTGGGCGCATCAATGATATGAAATCAGGGAATCTGCAACTAACAGCGTTGGATCCAGTAGTCTTCAACGACTTCAAGAAAACGTATATTGGATTCATGGAATCTGTGCTCGGGCTGGAAGAAGAAAAAGGTCAACATGACGAATTGCTGGATGGAACCGTTCGTTTATTAATTGAGCTTCGAAAGAAAGCAAGAACCGATAAAAACTTTTCACTCTCGGATAAAATAAGAGATGACTTAAAGAAAATAGGCATTCAAATTAAAGATGGTAAAGATGGTGAAATGACTTACACCATCGACTAGTTATTATTCATCTAACCGCTTAGAGCGGTCAGACGACCAGCTCTCTTAGTTTATTAATTCACTTCACTTTTCAAACTTCTCAGAATTACTTACAAAGGCAATTTGCTTGCTGTCTGGCGACCATGAGGGAACATTAATGGTTCCTTGGCCACCATATAAATACGCAATTACTTTTGGTGCTCCCCCACTCGCTGGCATTAAGCGCAACATCACGCGCTTAAACGAAGGATGATCATTTGGGTTAATCGTAGTTGGGAACGAAATAAATGCAATCCACTTTCCGTCAGGAGAAATATGTGGAAACCAATCGTTGTATTCATCAAACGTAATTTGTTCCTGCGATGAGCCATCCGGTTTCATTCGCCACAGTTGCATCGTTCCGCTTTCGCTGGAATTGAAATAAATAAACTTTCCATCCGGTGAATATTCACAGCCATCTACATGATAACTGGTGTTGGATGTCAATTTGATTTCTTTTCCGCCAGTCACAGAAATCTTATAGATGTCATAATTCTTTCCATCACGTTGCCCCACAAATACAACTTCCCTATTGTTAGGATTCCATCCATGTAAGTAGGAAGGTGTTAACTCAGTAATTTGTTTGGGAGTTCCCCCTGTAATAGGAACGGTGTACACGGTTGACCCGCCCCCCGGCAAGCCGGTGCGCTGATGACTTAATGCAATGGTTTTTCCATCAAAGGAAATCATATGATCATTATTATTATGATCGGCAAAGTCTGTATTTATTTTTACTTTAGCTCCGCCTTCAATCGGAATGGTATACAACAAACCATTTTCATTGAACAATAATTTCTTTCCATCAGGCATCCAGTTGGGTGCTTCAAAACGATCTTTTGATTCATGAATCACTTTTCGTTTTCCGTCAAACACGTTCATTGTTTCCAGTCGGCAGCCCATAAACCCTTGCGTGTAAGGGTCATAGGCATCAGGCAATGGTTTATCAATCCGCACATTCCATGCGATGGCTTCTTCAAGTACATTTTCGTTATGCGATGAAATAAATATTCCAATCAAAACGTCATTCGGCAATGCGTTTAACGTGTATCGACCTACTTCTTGTAAAGGTTCTCCTGTATTGGCCACGCGCATAATATATTCCGAGCCAGCACGCTCTAGTTGTATTACCTGTGCTTTCTTCTTAGGGAATATGATTTCATCTTCCGGATCGCGCATGTGAGCTCCACGCAACTGTCGCCACTGCAAAGCAATAAGCCCATCACCATGTAAGGTGGCAGTCATGTGCGGAGCATCTTCCTGCTGGGAACTGCGCGCCATCCATCCAAATTTACGATGTGGATCTGTCCCCTTACCTACAAATTCAAAATTTGCGGTGGCAATGAAATCTCCTGTAATCTTTTTAAACGCATAATGAAACTCATCGCGTCCAAACCAAATGTTGTAGCCGCTTCCCTTTAAGTGATACTCTTGCGTATTTTCATCGTAGGTTGTCTTACCTTGATTCTTTGGATTTCCAACATCCGCCTGATTCTCAAAGATGCCAACAGGTGTTTGAGCCAGGCTCAGGATTGATAAACAACTCATTACTAAAATTCCGGTAATTGTTTTCATGGAGTTAACTTTGTGAATTGAAGGTTAATATGTTAATACTGAACTTTCCAATAACATCATAAGTTACCTGTTCTTTATGATCTTTAAAAGATTTTTTATTTTTCTCATCCGCATGTATCAGACAATCTTGTCGCCCATGTTAGGGGCTCATTGCCGTCATACTCCCTCCTGTTCTCAATACGCAATCGAAGCAATACTGGAATGGGGGGCATTTAAAGGTTTATGGTTAGGCATGAAACGAATCGGAAGATGCCACCCGTGGGGAACAAGTGGATATGATCCTGTTCCAAAAAAAGATTTAAAATAGGAGACTTAAACACGCATTCTGCCGATCACAAAACTGAATTTTGATTTTTGAAACCTTTCAGGGATATTACTTCTTCGTTCTAACTAAGAAAAGTTTTATATGCCTGACTTTCAAATTAAGAAAACTCCCAAAGATTATGATGTTTGTATTGTAGGTTCAGGCGCTGGTGGCGGAATGGCTGCTTATATCTTAGCAAACGCAGGAATCAAAGTCGTGCTGTTAGAAGCAGGACCCCTTTACGACCCGGCCAAAAATGTAACGCAACTAAAATGGCCGTGGGAATCTCCCCGAAGAGGTGCCAGCACGCCATATAGACATTTTGGTGACTTTGATGCAGCCTATGGTGGGTGGGAATTAGAAGGCGAACCATATACCCATAAAGACAATACTAAATTTGATTGGTTCCGTTCGCGCATGCTGGGCGGTCGCACCAATCATTGGGGTCGCATTTCACTTCGATTTGGTCCAAAAGATTTTAAGAGAAGAAGTATTGATGGCTTGGGCGATGATTGGCCAATCAGTTATGATGATGTTGCCCCTTACTATGACAGAATTGACAAACTGATTGGGGTGTTTGGGTCAAAAGAAAATTTACCGAACGATCCCGATAGCATTTATCTGCCACCACCAAAACCAAGATTGCACGAACTCTTTATTAAAGATGCCGGAGGTAAACTAAACATTCCGGTAATTCCTTCGCGATTATCCATTCTTACCAAACCTATTAACAATGAGCGAGGTGCTTGCTTCTTCTGTTCACAATGTAATCGCGGATGTACCGTGTACGGTGACTTCTCCTCTTCCTCTGTATTAGTTAAACCCGCCCTTAAAACTGGTAATGTCGATGTAATTCCTAATGCCATGGCGCGTGAGGTGATCACCAACAGCGCAGGCAAGGCAACGGGTATTTCCTTTGTAAACAAAGATGACAAGCAGGAATATACAGTAAATGCCAAAGTGGTGATTCTTGCTGCCAGTGCGTGTGAATCTGCGCGACTCCTTCTCAACAGTAAATCCAGTTTATTCCCGAATGGCCTGGCAAACTCAAGCGGAGTCGTAGGTAAATATCTCCACGACTCAACCGGTGCTTCTATGGGTGGATTTCTTCCTAAGTTGGTTGACCGCAAGCGTTATAATGAAGATGGTGTAGGTGGTATGCACGTGTATACACCTTGGTGGCTTGATAATAAGAAACTTGACTTTGCCCGTGGTTATCATATTGAATACTATGGTGGCATGGGAATGCCAGGTTATGGTTTCGGTTTTGGAATGCAAGGTATGAATGGAAAATATCCAGGTAGGGATGGAAAACAAAAAGCAGCTGGTGGGTATGGGGCTTCCTTAAAAGATGATTATCGCTACTTCTATGGTGCTTCCTTTGGGATGTCGGGGCGCGGTGAAGCCATTGCCAGAGAAGACAACTATTGTGAGATCGATCCGACTACCGTGGATAAGTTTGGAATCCCTGTGCTGCGCTTCCATTATAAATGGAGTCAGCAAGAAGTGAATCAAGCCAAACACATGAAGCAAACTTTTACTGAGATCATTGATAAAATGGGTGGCGTAATTACATATGGAAATACAGATGGCCCGGAAAATGAGTACGGACTTGCCGCACCGGGTCGTATCATTCACGAAGTGGGAACCACGCGCATGGGAAGCGATCCTAAAAAATCAGTAGTGAATAAAAACAACCAGGCGCATGATGTTAAAAACCTGTTTGTTGTTGATGGTGGGCCGTTCGTTTCGCAAGCTGATAAAAATCCAACGTGGACAATCCTTGCCTTATCGATGCGCGCCAGTGAATATATTATTGATGAATTGAAAAAACAGAATATCTGACCTCACCCTGAATCCTTCTCCAAAAGAGAGGGACTTTGGTTACGGTCAAAAGAATAAATACTTAATTTAAAATAAATCCTCTTACCCCTCTCCTCTGGAAAGGGGCCTGGGGTGAGGTTTATGGACAGAAGAAAATATTTAAAGACACTCACGGTTGGCTCACTGGGAGCGGGTTTATTAATGCAGTCGTGCGATACTGACAAGCCGGTTGTTGAAGCACCCAAAACATTTACCCTTGATCGAACACCCGATGAACTCGCGCGCGAACTAAAACTTGCCAGCGAAACATTCTTTGATGAGCATGAGATGAAGACGATTACTATTCTCTCAGATATTATCATTCCTAAGGATGGAACATCAGGCTCGGCCAGCGATGCAGGCGTTCCGGCCTTTATTGAATTTATCGTGAAAGATATGCCCCGTCATCAAACTCCCTTGAGAGGTGGTTTGAAGTGGTTGGATATTCAATGCCTGAAACGATTCAATGCAGACTTCGCATCGTGTACGGCCAGCCAACAAATTGAAATGGTGGATGAGATTGCCTATCCTGAAAAGGCTAAACCCGAGTTGCAGCAAGGGGTTGCCTTCTTTAATTTGATGCGTGACCTTACCGCGTGCGGATTCTTTACCAGCGAAATCGGAATTAAAGATCTTGACTACCGAGGTAACAAACCAAATCAATGGGATGGCGTTCCGCAAGAGGTACTGGATCAATTTGGTGTGGCGTATGATGAGAGAACATTAGCAGAGAGTGTGAAATTTGATGCCTAACCTGGATACACGATACTGGATGCTTGATAAGATATCGAGTTGAACTTTCCAGCATCGGGTATCCAGCATCATTAAATAATTTTTTTATTCAACTTAGACTGACATGACAACCCGAAGAAGTTTTATTAAGAGCGCTGGCCTTGCAGCCGCGGCCGTTACCATTGTTCCACGGCACGTGCTCGGTGGAAATGGATTTATTGCACCCAGCGATAAAATTGTTGTAGCCGGCATTGGTGTTGGTGGAAAAGGCCAAAGCGACATTGCACAATTTGCCAAGAGTGGCAAAGCCGAGATTGGTTTTTTGTGTGATGTGGATGATCGAAGAGCGGCAACATCGGTAGCCAATTTTCCGAAAGCAAAATATTACAAAGACTATCGCAAAATGCTGGATGAAAATCATAAAAGCTTTGATGCGGTTTCTGTTTCTACTCCTGATCACATGCACTCGATACAGGCCATTGCTGCTATGCAATTAGGCAAGCATGTGTATGTGCAAAAACCTTTAACACATGATATTGCTGAAGCGCGCATGCTTACCGAAGCCGCAAAGAAGTACAAAGTAGTTACTCAAATGGGTAATCAGGGTGCCTCCGGTGATGGCGTGCGTCAAATGCGCGAATGGTATGATGCCGGCCTGATAGGTGATGTACATACCGTATACTGCTGGACAAACCGACCGGTTTGGCCACAGGGTATTCCATGGTCTGATCAAAAAGCAGAGATCCCAAAAGAATTGGATTGGAACTTATGGCTGGGCACTGCACCGGCTAAAGATTATGTAGAAAAAATTGTTCCCTTCAACTGGCGTGGCTGGTGGGATTATGGTACGGGTGCGTTAGGTGATATGGCGTGTCATATTATTGAACCTCCCTTCCGGGTCCTTGGTCTTGGTTATCCCACAGAAGTGGAATGCAGTGTTGGGAGTGTCTATGTGGATGAATTCAAGCGTGGCTATTTTCCTGAAAGTTGTCCTCCTTCTTCACACGCAATCATGACCTATCCCGGAAAAGCAGGAAAGCCAAGTGTTAAATTCCATTGGATGGATGGTGGTATTCAACCCGAGCGGCCGGAAGAATTAGGCCCTAATGAAATGATGGGTGATGGCGGTAATGGCGTAATCATGGTAGGCACGAAGGGAAAGATGATGTGCAGCACCTATGGAATCAATCCACAACTGTTGCCCACCTCGCGCACAAAAGAAGTGAGTACGCCACAAACCTATAAACGGGTTATGGGTGGAGCCGATGGCCATTATGCACAATGGGTGGAGGGCTGTATTGCCGGCTATGGAAAAACTGAATTGTCATCTTCGTTTGATTTAGCCGGGCCCCTGACTGAAGGATTGTTGATGGGTAATCTTGCGATTCGCAGCTACGATATACGCAAGCAAAGACCGGGAGGAAGACCGGATCAGTTCGATTATCCGGGACGTTACATAAAATTGTTGTGGGATGGACCGAATATGAAAGTAACCAATTTTGATGACGCCAATCAATTTGTGAAACGTGAGTATAGAACGGGCTGGTAAATTAGAAGTAAGTAAAAAGTAGATAGATAAAATATGACTACAAGACGAGGTTTTATTAAACAAGCAGGCTTAGCAGCAGCAGCATTTACCATTGTTCCACGTTTTGTGCTGGGAGGGAATGGCTATCGTGCGCCCAGCGACACCCTTTACATTGCCGGTATCGGTGTGGGAGGCAAAGGCACCAGTGACTTAACGGGCTTTGCTAAAAATCCAAAAGCAAAAGTTGCATTCTTGTGCGATGTGGATGAGCGCATGATGGGCGAATCGAAAACAAATTTTCCAACAGCAAAACTGTATAAAGACTTTCGTGTGATGTTGGATAAAGAAGCAAAGAACATCGATGCTGTTTCTGTTTCTACAGCCGATCACACACATGCTGTAGCCGCTATGGCTGCCATGCAACGCAAGAAACATGTGTATGTGCAAAAGCCCTTAACCCATGATATCCATGAAGCGCGCATGCTCACCGAAGCTGCCAAAAAATATCAGGTAGTAACCCAAATGGGTAACCAGTATGCTTCTGCCGATCACGTAAGAACCTGCAAAGAGTGGGTAGATGCGGGATTGATTGGCGAGGTGCATACGGTGCAATGTTGGAGTAATCGCCCCGTGTGGCCGCAAGGAATTCCTACACCAACAGGCAAGCATGAAATTCCCAAAGAGCTTGATTGGGATTTATGGTTAGGTCCTGTTAAGCAAATGGATTACAATCCAGCTTACTTACCGTTCAACTGGCGTGGCTGGTGGAATTTCGGAACCGGTGCCTTAGGCGATATGGCTTGCCATATTATGGATGCGGCCTTCCGCATTTTACCAATCGATTTTCCCACAGAAGTGGAATGCAGCACATCCACTGCGTGGTCTGGATTTTTTGAAATGGCTGATTATAAAGACAGTTGCCCGGCCTCATCTATTATCCATTTAAAGTTTCCACGCACAGATGGTAAAGGGGTTATTAATTTCACCTGGATGGATGGCGGACTGCTGCCAAAACGGCCAGATGAAATGCTGCCCGATGAAATTATGGGAGATGGCGGCAATGGGTATATTTTTGAAGGAACCAAAGGCAAACTTATTGGCAATTACGATCGCCCACCTGTCTTGCTTCCTTCCTCGCGTATGAAAGAAGTAGCACTTCCAACGCAAACAATACCCCGTATTGCCGGTGGTGAAGCGGGGCATTATACACAATGGGTAGATGCTTGTCTTGCCGGATATGGAAAAATGAAATTAAGCTCTCCCTTCGAATATGCAGGTCCCTTCACCGAAGCTGTACTGATGGGCAACCTTGCCATTCGCAGCTATGGCATGAGGACGGAGAAAGGATTCCCAGGAAGGAAAAAACTTTTGTGGGATGCCAGGAATATGAAGATTACAAACTTTGATGAAGCCAATCAGTTTGTGAAAAGAGAATATCGCCAAGGTTGGAGTTTGTAGTAGAGAAGTGTATTAACGCTATTCAGTCATCGCGGCCTTAGAGCCGCGATCTCTTTTTAAAGTACTTTTACTTTTAATGAATAATCCCTATGGAAGACATAGCATTTATCTCCACTCTTCTCGCCACCAACTCTACTGCGTTTGTCCAATTCGTAAACAAACAATCCGAAACTCAATTTATAGCAACGCCTAATGACAAGTGGTCGATCGGGCAAAATGTGGAACACCTGATCAGAAGTTTATCCCCTGTAAACCTGGCACTCCTGCTTCCAGGCTTTGTGTTGCGTTTTCAATTTGGCAAGCCCAACCGACAACCGCGCACCTATACAGAACTTGTAAACCGCTACCACGAAAAATTGCAAGCCGGAGGCCGTGCGTCAGCCCGATTTGTTCCCCCACCCGTTTTGTGGAATGAGAAAGAAAAGAAGCTTGCGGCCTTCGTGCATCAAACAGATATCATGAACAAGCGAGTAAATTCCTGGAGTGAAGCTCAACTTGATAATTACCTGCTGCCTCACCCGCTACTCGGCAAACTTACCGTGCGCGAAATGCTTTTCTTTTCTGGCTACCATATCGAACATCATTTGAAGTTGTTGGAGGGAAGAGTTTGATTTTAGAGTATACCCTGACAACATCAAAAAAGTAATGCCATGCAATTCTCTCTCCTCCACTCCCTTGAAGTGCTCGAACGAACACCTCATGTTCTTACGCGCTTGCTTTACGATATTTCTTCTGATTGGTATTCAACCAACGAAGGCGCAGGCACCTGGGCCCCTTACGATGTAATCGGGCACTTAATTTTTGGTGAGCAAACTGATTGGATACCTCGCATAGAATTAATCTTGTCTGACCACCCTGAAAAGCGCTTCGTGTCTTTCGATCGATTCGCTCAATTTGAAAACAGCAAAGGAAAAACACTGGCGCATCTCTTACAGGAATTCGAAACGTTGCGAACAGCTAACCTGCAGCGGTTACGCGCACTCAACATCACCGACAACGATTTTAACAAAACAGGTTTCCATCCGACCTTTGGAGAAGTTACCTTATCTCACCTGCTGTCCACGTGGGTTGTGCACGACCTTGATCATATCGCTCAAGTTTCGCGCGTCATGGCGAAACAATATAAAGAACAGGTAGGGCCATGGATTGAGTTTTTGAAAATCTTAAAGCAATAAGTTATTACTGCATACACACTCTCCTCGAAGTTGTCTTCGCGGGCGAGGCACGAGACTTCATGCCCCTATTCCGTGGTTCATGTCCTCACAAACCACTAATAAGAAGTGAAATTCAATAACTCCTTTCACACACCTCAATTCCTTATTTGACAATTCATCGGCTTATCACTCTTTGTTTTTTTTGCTTTAGCTGTTGCCCTAACTTAACTCATCAGTTAGCAAAGCTCATCGATACAATATGCTTTGTTCTTTTTGTCTAACGAGAGGCATGCAAAAGAAAAGTAAGAAGTGAAATCAAACTGTTCTCTCATACTTCAATCTTTAATTGACAATTCATGCGCTTAACAAGGGCCCTTCCCTTAAATAATCCATCAAACACATTCTAACATACTGATTATCAACACACTTAAATTAACTAATATATTTAGTATTAAAATACTAATATATTTAGTATTTTTATCCTGTTAACCAGGAAGCCCAATGAAAACCATCGTCTCCCCATTATGTGGCGAAAAATTTATTACCGCCCGCGACAAGAACGTTCGACTCTTTCAAGTAAAGCAAGTACTTAACCAGCACCGTGATCTACTCATCGATAAACTGATAAAGGATATCCCCTACTACCTCGCGTTTAAGTATCACGCAAGTGCTACCCCCACCGAGGTGGAAGAAATAAAAACCAAGCTCACTACCCTGCAAAAAAAAGATATCAACCTGCTGGACTACGCTTCTATTGTAGAAGAAATAAAAAGACGCCCGCGCGTGAAACTCGACAACCAGGTTTTTTACAAAGAGATCGATCAACTTTTATTGGGTAAACTATGAAGACAATTAAATCTGCGCTCCTGGGCGCCAAAACTCTAACCGACACCACCGAAGAGGTACTGCTTGCCGAACTGAAAGACTTGCTGAAAGAGCACCGCGGGTTAATCATTAACCGGTTAATCAAAGACCTGCCCACCTATTTGGATTATAAGTTCAATGTAAAAACTACCAAGCAACTGCACGAAACCGTAAAACAACTGTTGGTAGACTTAAAACATGATGCCGTTGACTTAGACCAATACAAAACCGTGACTAACCAGGTGCTGGCGCGTGCAGTTACCCATCTTACCAACGAGCCCTTTTATATAGAGATTGATGCCTACCTGGCTCCCAGCGTAAAACCCCGCGAGTTAAAGTTTGCCTAACCTTTTTTACAAAATCATTATTTACAGTTTGCATTCCCACTTTGCGGATAAATCCCCGTAAAAAAAAGGGAAATCCCCAGGTGCACAAAGGGGAAAATTCCCTTTCACAGGTTGAGTTATTTTGTTTGTTTTGGTGGATAAAGCCATTCAATAAAGTTATTTAAGAACTTATGCCATATATCCATAGTTGTGACCAACATTACTTGGACAGTGAATGAGTAAGCAAAGCAATTTATTAATTATTCTTATTCTAGGAGGACTGATATACTTTGGACTAAGAAATCCATTTTATTACGACCGCCAATTTCATTACCTAACTAAGACTTCAAACCCATCCATAAAGATTACCTTGACAGTACCTCGCGTCTATATCGGGGACAAGCAATTTGAATTTGACCCTCCCTTGACGCGAGAAGAAAGAATTATTGAAAATTCTTCTTCGGAAATAGAAGAGTTAAAAACCATTGACGATGAAAGCTTCGCGACAAGACTTATTTATCACTACTCTTTGACTAATATTTCAAAACCGGGGGACAACCCGGAATGGGAAAAACGAATGATACTTGAAATTAGTTTTTACAAAAAGGATGACTTGGGTCAATGGGACTGGATTTACACTTCAACTAACAAGATTGACGACATTAAAGGAACAGACAAACCTGAATCAAACTCACTTTCATGGGAGGACTACAAAACAAAAAAGGAATATGGGATACATTATGACTTTACAGCGAAGTAAGC
The DNA here is from genome assembly GCA_016787755.1 of Cyclobacteriaceae bacterium. Lineage (GTDB taxonomy): Bacteria > Bacteroidota > Bacteroidia > Cytophagales > Cyclobacteriaceae > ELB16-189. The sequence goes on from JAEUUA010000025.1 coordinate 131,472, forward strand.
AGCGCACAACATAGTATTTATACCCTTAATTCTTTTCGATTGCTGACCAACAACTTCATTCCTCTAGGAAAAGCAATTCCAAACCAGTGTCTTTACAAAACCTCACAAAAGTAATATGCAATAAAAAGGTTTAAATAAATCACTTCTTCGCAATGTCTCCCGCTTTCAGGGACTCTGAGCTATGGAGAAACTAATATTGATAGCACAACAAAAACTTCGTAATATAAAGGACATTTAAAAAGGTTTAAATAAATTGTAAGCCTTAAGGTATCAGACATGAACACCACAGCCCACCATGATGAGCGGATAGCAAAAATGACCTTCGCCTCGATATATCCACATTATGTTACAAAAGTGGAGAAGAAAGCCAGAACTACAGACGAATTGCATCAGGTAATTGAGTGGTTAACGGGCTACACTAAAAAAAAGCAACACGAACTGATTGAACAAAAAGTAACCTTTGAGAAATTCTTTCAGCAGGCTAAATTAAACCCTAATGCGCACCTCATCACGGGTGTAATCTGCGGCTATCGCATAGAAGAAATCGAAAACCCATTAACACAACAAGTACGGTACTTAGATAAGTTAGTAGATGAATTGGCGAAAGGCCGGAAGATGGAGAAGATTTTGCGTGTTGCGTAACATGCTTGGCTAACCGTTGAATAACTTAAAGTAGAAAGTTATTTTCTCCCAACCTCCAAACTAGTATGGAAAAACTTTTTGACTTTATTGATAGTGAATTTGAACAACGGTTTAAAAATTGTGAATTAAGTCCCACGGAATTTACACACGAGGCGCACCTTAGATTAGCCTGGATACATATTAACCGATATGGAATCGAGCAAGCTGAAAAAAACATCACCACCCAACTGCAAAATTTTGTAGCGTTTGCAGGCGCACAGGATAAATTTAATCTGACGTTAACAATTGCTGCCATCAAAGCGGTGCATCATTTCGTACTAAAATCGAAGTCCCCTACATTCAAAGACTTTATCGCAGAATTTCCCCGCTTGAAATACAATTTCAAAGAGTTAATGACGTGCCATTATGGGTTTGACATCTATCATTCGCCCAAAGCCAAAGCAGAATTTTTAGAACCAGACTTGATTCCGTTTGATTAAATAATCGTTGGCAGTTTTCAATCACTGAAAAACGTCCCTTGCAGGAGACTCCGTAGAGAATAACACCCGCCACTACGCCAATGCTCCTTTAAATCAAGTTAATAGCTGGCCAGCAAACTCACCCCTACTCAACCACGCTCCGTAGTAGCACGGATACATAAATACCCAGCAAGCCTGATGGACTGAAACACATCGAATGAATATCTTTAGGTATTCTATTTTAGTATGACCCGATCTATTTTTCTCACATTGATCTTGTTCACCAATATGGTGCTTGCCCAAACAAAATTACCTGTGCTTCAAGATGAAACGTTTACCGATAACGCAGCCAACTGGCCCACTTCTACCATGGCCGTAATTGAAAACGGTGTTTATAAACTTACGGGCAATAATAACAACTACAACTATGTTGAGCCAACGCACTGCATTAATGGGTATAATGATTTTGTGATCGAGTCTTCGTTTGAGGTACTCGCTTCAACTACCACATTAAACTATGGTATCTTTTGGGGGGATAAATATGGCAATGGTTGTTTTTTTGGCATCAACGAGCAAGGCAGTTTTACCATCAATAAACATTACAACACCACACAAACTTTTCAGGAAGGTAACACTATGGCTATCACCACAGGTGTGGGTGCTCGCAATGTACTGCGCATTGTCCGTACCAAAGGGAAGATGAATTTTTATATCAACAATACGTTGGTGTTTACTGGGGACTTTATTCACAACTATTGTTCCAACGGCTTTAGAATAACTGGTTCGGGTCAAATAGCCATTGATTATTTTAAGGTGTTACAGAAGGCGGAGCCGATACAGACTGCGTCCGAGTTTCCTGCCACGTTGGTAAAAGAGAAAATGGGCGATCAAATAAACAGCGTCCATGAAGATATGAATCCACTTATTTCGCCTGATGGTAAAATTCTATTCCTCACCCGGCAGCAACATCCCGGCAATACGGGCACAAACAAATCATTGGATGATATCTGGTTTTCCGAATTGAATTCGGATACCTGGTCGGCAGCTCGCAATGCCGGGGCTCCGCTCAATTCGGGCGATATGAATAATGATGTATTTTCAATTACAGCAGATAACAATACGCTGTTACTCAACAACATTTATCCTTCCGGCAGTCGCAAAGCAAGCACTGGCTTTTCATTCGCCACACGAACCGCCACTGGATGGAGCGATCCCGAACCAATTTTGATTCCGGATTATTATAATGATGATCCCTTTGGAGAAGCGTGCCTTTCGGCTAATAATAAAGTACTGATCTTTTCAGTGAACAGAAAAGATTCTCGTGGTGGTCGCGATTTATATGCCTGCTTTTTGCAGAATGATGACTCCTGGTCAAGTCCATTGAACCTGGGTATAGATGTCAATTCTTTTTCCGATGAATCAGGACCTTTTCTGGCGGCCGATGGAAAGACATTGTACTTTGCTTCTTCAAGCTGGCCGGGCTATGGCAACCGCGATCTTTTTGTGAGCAAGCGATTGGATGACACCTGGACCCGATGGTCAACACCGCTCAATCTCGGGCCTGCCATTAACACACCCAATTTCGAAGGCCTGTTTCGCATTGTGGGTTCAGGCGAGTATGCGGTGATGACTTCCTATAATCCAGAAACGAAGTCTGACATTTATATCATTCGGTTACGAGACCCGCTTCCAGTTGCTACCCAACTAACCGACAACATTAAAACAGAAACGGCTGCCGTTGTTGTTAAACAGAAAGCACCTGTTGCCCTCCCCGATCCCATTGCATTTATCCACGGTAAAGTGCTGAATGCAAAAACTCTTCAACCAGTGGTAGCAAAAATTTCGTATGAAGCATTGTCTTCGGGCGAAGAGGTTGGTATTGCCACTTCAAATCCAGCGAATGGTGTTTACAAAATTGTGCTGCCGTATGGAAAAAACTATGGTTTTCATGCAAAGGCGAGTGGCTATATCTCGGTAAACGAAAACCTGGATCTTACGATGACCCAACCCCATCAGGAGATTAATTATGATTTGTATTTGGTACCCCTGGAAGTGGGCCAAACCATAAAACTGAACAATGTTTTTTTTGTGCGTGGCAAACCCCAGCTGCTTACAGATTCGTATCCGGAACTCGACCGGTTGTATGAGATTATGAAAGAGAACACTACCCTGGAAATTGCACTGGCTGGGCATACCGATAATCAGGGCGATCAAAAATTAAATCTGAACTTATCAGAACAACGGGTATTGTCAGTGAAGCAGTATCTGGTATCCAAGGGGATTGGTGAAAAAAGAATAGCCGGTAAGGGATATGGAAGTTCAAAACCGATTGCCGACAATAGCAAGGAAGAAACGCGCAGACTTAACCGCAGAGTTGAATTTACAATCACTAAAAAATAGAAAGCGTATTACCGTCTCAAACTGGCGTACACGTCAATCCATCAACCAACTTTTCACCAAAGTGGGGTAACAATTCAGTCCGTTAAATGGAAGCGGTGTCACACGCGTGGCCAATGGAGGTTTGGGGCGCAGCCCACATGTGAATAAAGTCTGGGTGATTCGTTAAATTGTGGAACCATTAAGTTTCAGAATCTTGTAATATCACCTAAAACCTAACCCTTATGAAAAACCTCAATGCGTTTGTGTTCTTTGGAAGTATCCTTCTAGTGTGGTCGTGTAGCTTCAGCGCAGGCACGAATAAAGATTTAATCACCGGCTTGTCACACAGTTATCATGGATTTTCGGTAGAGGAAGTTTTACTGGTAGGTCCCGACAATACCGTTGTCACCAGCAATGAAGTAGCGCTTGATTCAAAAATTGCCATCGTAGCACAAGGCATTGCCAACTATGAATTGAAGGATGGCAAAGCTTTTCCGGGGCTAATGCTTAGCGTAACAGGCCAGCAAGGTGAAGTGATCCTGAATGAAGCAGATTTATTTGCAGAAAGTGATGGCTACTCTCCCGAAGATGCAGCCATTTTGCGCGGAACTGTTACCGTGGGAGACCCCATGAAGTCGGGTAATACCTATCATATGAAAATGCGCATTTGGGATAAGAACAACCCCGAAAACGAACTTACTGCAGAAGTAGATTTAGTGGTGCTTTAAAGGTTCTCTTTATTTAAATCCTTCCTCCATGTCTTTAAAGTCTATAATCATCTTCGCCAGTAGCCTTTTACTGTGTTGTCCGCTTCACGCTCAAAGTGTAGTTCAACGTGCAACAGATTTCTTAAATTCGTTGACACCAGAGTTGAAAATAAAAACTCAATTTACGGTCACGGATTCGGAGCGCTTCAATATGAACTATGTGCCCATCAGCCGAAAAGGTCCAACGTTTAATGACTTCTCTGAAAAGCAAACAAAGTTTGCCCTCGATTTATTAAAAGCGTGCCTGAGTGAAGAAGGCTACCGAAAAGCCTCTGAAATTACCAAACTGGACAAAGTGTTAATAAAGATTGAGGATAACAAAATGAAGATGGCTGATGGGAGTCCAATGCGCGATCCACTAAACTATCATTTCTGTATTTTCGGTGAACCCGGAGATGGCTTCTGGGGCTGGCGGTTTGAAGGCCATCATGTATCGTTAAACTTTAGTTCGATAAACAATACGATTGTGTCTTCAACGCCTTCCTTCTTTGGGTCCAATCCGGCTATTGTTAACATAGCTGGTTTCGACAAGCAGGAAGTCTTGAAAATGGAAACTGAATTGGGATTCAGTCTTGTTAATTCATTAACACCTGGTCAACTACCAAAAGCTAAATTTTCGGATACGGCTCCCTCCGAAATCATTACCGGAAATAAACTAAAAGTGGAAAACATAGAACCCCGGGGTATTTCCTTTAATGAACTCACAGACCCGCAAAAGAAAATCTTTCTAAGCCTGCTGGATGTGTATCTCAGTAATTATGAATTGGGGTTTTCGAAAACGCTGAACGATAAAATAGTAAGGGCGGGTATCAATAATTTGTCCTTTAGCTGGGCGGGAAGCATGGCTCCGGGCAAGGGTCATTATTACCGAATCCAAGGCCCCATGTTGTTAATCGAGTACGATAACACCCAGAATAATGCGAACCATGTTCACACCATTGTGCGCGATTTGACCAATGACTTCGCGGAAGATATTTTAAGGGAACACTATCAGAAGGATCACAAGTAATAGCCCTATAATGTTCTACGCATAGTTCACTTCCAGGTCGGCCTCATTCTCATTGCGGACAGTGTTCGCGTTGGCAACATCCAACATCCCAAAGCCTTTATGCGAAAAGTGGCCTAAGCCGTTTTCATACACATATTGCTGCACGGGTTGGGGCGCATAAAGGGTGAACGGAAAGGTATACCCACGCACCTCGTACTTCACATCATGATCGTAGAGCGGATAAATGCGGGCGAATTTCTTATGAGAAGCCTGAATGCGACTGATGTATTCCTTATCGGCCACCAATTGAAATTTATAGAAGTCGGCCAACTGGGTAGCTGTGTATTTGCCACTTGCCTCCATGCGGGTAATGGTGCTGTCATAGAGTAAGTCAGAAAACTCGTCTACCTCCGGACTGATAAAACGTTTTCCGCTTTCGTCATTGAACGATGCCGGCACCAGCACAATGGGTGACAGGCATAAGAACTTTACGGAGTCATTAATAGAAACCGGCTCTTCGTTTTCCACCGATTCGGGTATGAGTTGCAAGCTTCCAATCAGAAGTTCTTTTTGTTCAAACAGGACTTTAATAAAGTAGTCGAGGAAGTCCTTATCAGAAGCAGAAAATACGAGCGTCACTTTCGAGGAGAAAAAATGAAGTCCCTTACGGCTGATTTTTATCTGGCCTTTTAATCCCGAAAAATTGTATTGGGTGTACGGAAAAAACTTCTCGTCTTTGCCCAGCATGACCAACCCCTTAATGGTTTGAGCCAATAAAAATTGATGGTGAAAGGGCACATACGCTCCTCTATTTTTTAGAGCAAACACAATCCGTATTCTCACGGTAAAAGCCAATTTAGGGGTAAAAAATGTTATTACTAACCCCGCCTTAAAAAATCTGCGGACAGCTAAGGTATTACAAATCAGTCAAATAAATTAAATGTATGTACAAAAAGTTTAAGTGATATGTAAGAAAACCTTACACGTTAAACCTAAAGTGCATCACATCGCCATCCTGAACCACATAATCCTTGCCCTCCACGGCCAATTTACCCGCTTCGCGACAACCCACTTCGGTCTTAAACTTCTGATAATCAGGGATCTTAATCACCTCTGCCCGAATAAATCCTTTTTCAAAGTCGGTGTGGATTACCCCAGCCGCCTGCGGTGCACGCCAACCCTTGTGAATTGTCCAGGCCCGGACCTCTTTTTCACCTGCAGTAAAATATGTGATCAAATTCAGGAGGTCATAGGCGGCACGAATCAAGCGACTTAGTCCGGATTCTTTTAGTCCGTACTCTTCCAGAAATACCACTCTGTCCTCCGCGCTTTCCAGTTCTGCAATCTGAGCCTCAATAGCCGCACAAACCATTACTACCTCTGCTCCCTCCTGCTTAACCAATTCCTTCAGGGCATCAACAAATTTATTCCCGGTATGGATAGCCGACTCATCCACATTCGCCACATAGATCACCGGCTTGTCTGTGAGCAACTGTAAATCTTCGATGGCCTTTTTTTCTTCAGCCTCAACCACCAGACTGCGGGCATTTTTTCCTGACTGAAGAGTTTCTTTATAAGCAACTAGCGTAGCTAGTTCTTTCTTGGCTTTGGCATCCCCACTTTTAGCGGTGCGCTCTACTTTCGAAATCTTCTTTTCGATGGAATCCAGATCACGTAACTGAAGTTCAATATCGATTACTTCTTTATCACCTACCGGATCAACTTTGCCCGATACGTGAATGATGTTTTCGTTTTCGAAACAGCGGATCACATGGGCAATAGCATCCACTTCGCGGATGTTGGCCAAAAACTGATTCCCTAATCCTTCGCCTTTGCTGGCGCCTTTTACAAGGCCGGCAATATCTACAAACTCAAACGAGGTGGGCAGCACCTTTTGGGGGTTTACCAATCCTTTCAGAATAGTGAGTCGTTCATCGGGCACAGAGATCACACCCACATTGGGCTCAATCGTACAAAAAGGAAAATTGGCGGCCTCGGCCTTGTTGTTTGAAATTGCATTGAAAAGCGTTGACTTTCCAACATTTGGCAAGCCTACGATACCACACTTTAAACCCATGATTACTTCATTTCATTAAATCAGGGCGCAAAGATAAGAGATCAAGGCAAATCAGATGGCTTGGACAGCCTGTAAAAAAGAAAAGCCCCGGTTTTCACCAGAGCCAATCTCAATTTAGGTTTAGGTAAAGTCTTAATCCCACTTCAATTCAGAGTTCACCTCCGTAGATTTTACTTCTGTATCATCCTTCTCACGCATGTGATCGAAAGAATCAAAATCAACGTCTGGCAATAATTCTGTTTTTACATGGTTAACGGTGTTGTTCAAAGCTTCCATGAACTTGTTAAAATCCTCCTTATACAGAAAAATTTTATGCTTTTCATAGGTAAATCCCTCATCATCCTTGTTATAGCGTTTTTTGCTTTCGGTAATGGTAAGGTAAAAATCGTTCGATCGCGTTGACTTCACGTCAAAGAAATAAGTACGTTTTCCAGCCTTTACTTTCTCTGAGAAAATCTCTTCTCGGCCGTTGGTCTTGTTCTCTTCCACAGATTGTAAGTTTTGGTTAGGTTTTTGGGTAAAAATGGGTAAATCGAAGGTAATATTTAATCTTTCTAATGCAAAAAGTCTGACCCTTTTTGAGCGGATTTATACCGTAATTTAGGGGAAAGTGTTAATTATTGAACTGTGAGCATACGAATTGAAGACATCAGGCTTTCGGGGAGTATAGAATTACTCGCCAAACAACTGGTGGAAGGTTTTATCACCGGCCTCCACAAATCACCTTACCATGGTTTCTCCGTTGAGTTTGCCGAACATCGGCTCTATAATGAAGGACAGAGTACGCGCCATATAGATTGGAAAGTATTTGCCCGCACCGATCGGCTTTATACCAAGCAATATGAAGAGGAGACTAATTTACGGTGTGTGATCGCGATTGACTGTTCTTCGTCTATGTATTATCCTCAGGACACACATCAAAAATTAAAATTCAGCATCTACTCAGCTTCGGCTCTTGCCTATTTGCTCAGTAAGCAGCGCGATGCCGTAGGGTTATGTTTGTTTTCCGATAAGATTGAAGAACTCACACCCATAAGATCCACACCCACACACCTCGATAAACTCTTCACGTTGCTCGACAGGAGGTTAAATACCAAAGTGGAAGCAAACAAAACCACACAAGTGGCCAGCGTGCTGCACGAAATTGCTGAAAAAACACACAAGCGCTCTTTAGTTATTCTTTTTAGCGATATGTTTGAAGGTAGGGAAAACGAAGAGGAGATTTTCAAAGCCCTGCAGCATTTAAAACACAACAAGCATGAGGTAATTCTATTTCATGTAACCGATCATAACACGGAACTCGCCTTTAACTTTGATGAGCGTCCGTATGAATTTGTTGACTTGGAGAGCGGATCAAAGCTGACGCTTAATCCGCACGAAATAAAAGATCAGTTTGAAAAACATTTAAGGGAGTATCATCAGGTATTGAAGATGAAATGCAATCAACTTAAAATCGATTTTATCTCGGCCAACATTCAAAACGGATACTTTGAGGTGTTACAAGCGTATATGATCAAACGATCGAAGATGAAGTAACCTCATCCCCACCCTTCTCCCATGGAGAAGGGTGACTTTCTCAATTTTTAATCCTAAATGAAAATCTGATTAGTTATTTAAGGCCTTATAACTAGGATTGAAGCTCCTCATTATGGAGCCATGATTTTTTAGCCATCAATTCTTCTTTTGCTTCCACCATGTCCGGATCGGGCACGCAGCAATCTACCGGGCACACAGCTGCACATTGTGGTTCTTCATGAAACCCTGTGCATTCCGTACACTTGCCCGAAACGATATAATAAAATTCATCTGAGACCGGAGCCTGTGATGACTTGGCATCTATTTTAGATCCATCTTCCATTTCCACTTCACTAAGCGCGGTACCACCAGCCCAATTCCATTCGCGACCACCTTCATAAATAGCAGTATTCGGACATTCCGGTTCACACGCCCCACAGTTTATGCATTCATCGGTTATCTTTATTGCCATACTACTCTAAAATTCAAGTTTCTACCTGTACTTTTGCCACAAAAATACGTCACCAAAGCCAACTGTCAAAACAGCGATGTCGGGGTAAAAGTTTGAAATCGAATGAAATTAGACGAGAGAATTGAAACCTTCGCTGAATTAGGAAATAAAATTGATCACCTTACGGAAGCGGAGAAACTACTAATTGTGGATCGAGCCGGGCAACTCAATGCCTGGTTCACTCCCGAGTCGGTTCTATTATCCCTAACGGGCATCAGGCGATTTCTTTATAAAGAAGTTTTGATAAACTGGACTTCTCACTACAAACTGCCCGAACAAGAGAGGGTAGTAGGTGTGGCCATGGCCGGAAATATTCCGTTGGTTGGATTTCATGATCTGCTTTGCATTCTAATTGCCGGGCATCAGATAGCCGCCAAAAAAAGTTCACAAGATCCCTATCTTATCAATTTATTGTGCGATTGGCTGATTGAGTTGAATTCGGGATTTAATTCGAAAATAAAATTTGAAGAAAGACTTAATCATGTGGATGCAGTGATCGCAACGGGCAGCGATAATTCGTCACGCTATTTTGAATATTACTTTCGTAAGATTCCACACATCATTCGAAAGAACAGATCGTCCTGTGCTGTGTTGATGGGAGAAGAGGATGCATCGCTGCTGACAGAACTCGGAAAAGATGTGTTTACCTACTTTGGGTTGGGATGCCGAAATGTCGCCAAGATTTACGTGCCCGATGATTATAACTTTCCGAACTTGTTGGACAACTGGGAAATCTATCAACCAATCACTCATCACCATAAGTATGCCAATAACTACGATTACCAAAAATCAATCATGCTGGTGAACAGCACTCCGTTTTATGATAATGGTTTTGTCATGCTCACCGAAAGTGAAAAGTTAGTCTCTCCTATTTCGGTTATCTTTTATGAACCGTATACGGATCTTACTGACTTAAAAGAAAAGATTAGAATCCACTCAGCTAAAATTCAATGCATCGTTTCTGCCCATGGATGGTACGAAGGAAGCATTCCGTTTGGAAAAGCACAGATGCCCGAAGTAACTGATTATGCCGATCAGGTGGATACAATGAGTTTCCTCACTTCACTCTAAGATTACTGACCTCTTAAAATTTCAATCCAGCCGGTTACCGCCTCCCCATTAACTACCAATCGGTAATAATAAAGGCCATCTACTACATCGCCACCATTCCAATTATTCTGATAGTCGGTTGCTGAATAGACTTCCTTCCCCCAGCGATTGGTTATTGATAATTTCGAACTTGCTGGTAAGTTCAGGATGACCAACAAGTCGTTGAATCCATCTCCATTAGGTGTAAAGATGTTAGGTATAATCAATCCGCAGCCCACTGCGGGCTCTGCAATGACTGCGTTTTTAAATACCGAATTAACAAACCCTACACATCCATTCGTTAAAGACTGGTCCTGTGAAAGTTGAATCTCATAATCACCCAGGTCTATATTATTAATGGTAAAGCCTGCTGGCGATGCGGCTACATCTTTGGCTATGTTACCTTGTTGTTCCACATTTCCACTCTTGAAAACAGTATAGGTGAAGTCAGTGTTTGCAGTACCAATAATATTGGTGAGTATAATGGATCCCTTTCCGTCTAAGCAATTATAAGTTGTTTGGTTAATCGTAAAATTAACAAGGTCTGGCGCGCCCGTTGGATTGATAGTAAAGAAACCATTCTTGATACAAGCAGGATTGCCAGCATCCCCATAGGTAACTATGTACGTGTATAGACCCGTTGGTAATCCAAGAAATTGAAAATTATTAAATTGTGTGGCCGACTTAGGACCATTGATTTCTATTATCACACCAATAATATTCACTGCTGGAGTCGCAGGATTAATATCAAACGTTACCGTTCCATCGGGCACCGCAGCACCACAGGTTGCAAGTGTAGTATTGGGTGTAATAATAACCGTTGCACAATTGTTGGGTGGTGTACAGGAAGGGTCACCATTAGGCAACACATTAACCGAAACAACCGTTGTTAACTGAACAGAACATGGCCCAATTACGGCAAGCACATTAAAAGATGTATTGGCAACAAGAGAACCGGTTGGCAAACTTAGTGTCGATCCGGTTCCGGCAACTGCGCTCCCAATCAGGGTATTTCCAGAATTATCACGCAATTGATAGTTCACTCCTACTTCTGAATTAGCAACCTGAATAGCGGTAGAATTTGCAAAACAGATTGTATTACTTAATGCCGACACCATTAAACTTGGTGAGGGTGAAGGATTGACAGTAACCGAAACAGTCGTAGTTAATTCTGCTGCGCACGTTACATTTGATGCAAAAACATTAAATGTGGTGGTGGTTACCAAATTTCCGGTAGGCAAGTCAATCGTTCCTCCTGTGCCGGCTACAGAACTTAAGACATTACTGTCATCAAGGTCATTTCTTAATTGATAGTTGACTCCCACCTCAGAATTAGCAACCTGAATAATGGTGGAATTTCCAGCACAGAATGTTGTTGACTGGGCAGTAACCGTCAAACTTAAATCTATTGAACCTGCCACATTGATGGTAATGATTGTGGTCATCTCGATCGGAGTGCAAACTCCACCGGTGGCTAACACATTAAAGGTGGTAGTTGTGTTAAGGGCACCTGTTGGCAAAGAAATTGAGGCTCCTGTTCCAGCAACAGATGCGCCAACCAAACTATCATCGGCATCATTTCTCAATTGATAGCTAACTCCTGCTTCTGAGTTAGAAATAGTTATGGAAGCACCTCCGCCAACACACAAGGTTGCTGCAGGACCGGTAATGGTAAGCGAAGGATCTGGATTTATATCCACGTTAACTGCAGCCAGATTTACTAATTCAATTGAACAAGATCCATTGGAAGCAAGAATATTAAATGAGGTAGTGACCGCTAGATTGCCGGTTGGTAAATTAATAGTTCCTCCCGTTCCAGCAACCGATGCCCCAACAGCAGTATCATCTGCATCATTCCGCAATTGGTAAGTTACGCCTGATTCCGAATTTGATACTTGAATATTAGTGGAAGAACCTTCGCATAGCACTAGGGACTGTGCCGTTACCGCAAGCGTATTATCGATTACACCAACCACCGTAACGGTGGCTGTTGATGTTAACTGAACAGAAGGACACGTACCCCGGGTGGCTAGTACATTAAATGTTGTAGTTGCTACAAGCACACCGGTTGGTAATGAGATAGTAGCACCGGTACCAACAATTGCCGAACCTATTGGGTTATTGCCCGAATCTCTTAATTGATAACTTACCCCATTCTCTGAACCACCAACATCAATTGAACTTGAACCCCCAGAACAAACAGGACTTAACGATGCTGTTACAACAAGTCCAATCGAAGGTGGGTTATCTACTGAAATGGCAACAGAGGTGCCTGTTATAGTACCTGAACAATTTGAATCCGTTACACTTATTAATGTATAAGTAGTGGAAGAAACTGGATTTACTGATAGAGAAGTTGAATTCGTTGCTGAATTTCCGGGAAAGGTTGTCGCTCCGTCAGAATATTGGAAAGTCCATGGACCTGAACCTGTAAAATCAATCGTTAAACTGGTACTCTGTCCATTACAGATTGCTGTACTTCCTGTTATGGAAGCAGTTGGCAATGCATTCACCGTAAGTGTAACCGTGGTTGGGTTGCTTGTACAACCTGTATTTGTCTCCGTAACAAAAACAGAAGTTACCCCGGCAGCCGCATTGCTAAAATTTATTTGCGCATTGGTTGGCGTAGTACCCGATGTCAGCACAGTGGTAAGGGTAGCATCGCTGTACCAGGTATAGGTACTTCCTCCAGCAGGGGTTGTAATAACCGGGGGTGTAATTGGTGAACCAACACAATATGTAGTAGGGCTAAAAGTAATCGCGGGAGCAACTGGCACCGCATTAACGGTTAGCGTAACGGATGTTGCCAGGCTTGAGCAATTGTTGCTATTCGTTTCTGTAACAAAGACTGTTTTTGTGTTGGCACTGGCACTACTGAACCCTAATTGAATGTTAGTGGGGTTCGTACCTGTAGAGAGCAGAGTCGTTAATGCAGCATCGCTATACCACCTATAAGTACTTCCTCCGACCGGAGTTGTTATTATGGGAGCATTTATTGATTGACCCACACAAAAGGTAGAAGGCGCGAAGGTAACGGGGGGAGCAACCGGGACTGAATTTACTGTCAGCGTCAAGGATGTAGCTGGGCCAGGACAATTGCTTGAATTGGTTTCTGTAACAAATATCGTAGTCGAGTTGGCCGATGCGCTACTAAATCCTAACTGAGCATTTGTTGGCGAGGTGCCTGTAGTCAGAATAGTAGACAAGCTAACATCGCTATACCAGGTATAGGTACTGCCGCCAACAGGAGTAGTAACGGTTGGAGGTATAATGGCAGTTCCCGCGCAATATGTGCTTGGGTTAAAGGTAATCGAAGGCGCGGAAGGCACAGCGTTCACGGTTAGGGTAACCGGTTGAGCAGGACCTGTACAGGTATTGGTGTTTGTCTCTGTAACGAACACCGTTTTTACATTGACGGATGCGCTACTAAACCCTAATTGTAAATTCGTTGGGTTAGTTCCCGTGGTGAGTAAGGTTGTAAGCCCTGCATTGCTATACCAGGAATACGTACTCCCTCCTGTTGGGCTTGTAATACTTGGTGGTGTAATGGTTGAACCAACACAATAGGTTGAAGGGGTAAATGTTACTCCAGGCGCAACTGGCACAGCACTTACAGTTAATGTAACAGCCGTAGCAGGCCCCTGACAGGTGCTGCCATTTGTTTCAGTAACAAAAATATTGGTCGTATTGGCAACAGCACTGCTAAACCCAAGTTGGGCATTGGTTGGAGCTGTTCCTACTGTTAGAACGGTAGATAAGCTTACATCACTATACCATGTGTAGGTGCTACCTCCTACGGGTGCGGTAATCACAGGCGGGGTGATTGCTGCCCCTGCGCAATAAGTGCTTGGGTTAAACGTAACGCCTGGAGCAACTGGGATTGGGTTTACAGTTAACGTAACAGGAGTTGCCGGACCTACGCAATTACTGCTATTTGTTTCTGTAACAAACACACTGGTTGTATTTACAGACGCGCTGCTAAAACTAAGCTGCGCATTGGTAGGAGTTGCTCCGGTTGTTAAGATCGATGTTAGACCAGCATCACTATACCAGGTATAGGTGCTGCCAGCAACCGGACTACCAATGACTGGAGGTGTAATCGTTGCTCCTAAACAATAGGTAGTAGGATTAAAGGTAACACTTGGCGCAACCGGAACGGCACTTACTGTGAGGGTAACCGGGGTAGCAGAGCCTTCACAGTTGCTGCTATTCTTTTCCGTTACAAATACAGTTTTGGTATTGGCGCTTGCACTACTAAATCCAAGTTGCGCATTGGTTGGTGATGACCCTGTTATTAATACAGTTGACAAACTTACATCGCTATACCAGGTATAGGTATTACCCCCTATGGGAGTGGTGATGGTTGGCGGAGTTATTATATTGCCAACACAATATGAACTAGGAGTAAACGTAACTGCCGGAGCCACAGGAATCGCATTAACTGTAAGTGTGATTGTTGTGGCAGGTCCTTCACAATTTAAACTATTCCTTTCCGTGACAAACACCGATGTTGTGTTTGGGGCAGCGTTGCTAAAACCCAACTGCGCATTGGTTGGTGTTGCATTTGTAACTAGTAAAGTTGTTAATGCGGCATCACTATACCACTTATATGTGCTCCCGCCTGCCGGGGTGGTTACAAAGGGAGATATAATGGCTTGACCAACACAATACGTATTTGGTGTGAATGTGATAGCAGGGGCTACAGGTACAGGATTTACATTCACTGTAGCCGAACCACTCACTGCAGTAGCTACACAGCCATTCACATCGGTGACGCCTGTTAGCGTGTAGGTAGTATTTACGAGAGGGGAAACAGTAATGTTTGCTCCACTTGTATACCCATTAACAGCACCGATTCCTGAAATACTGAGTGAATAAGGTCCTGAACCTCCTGTAACATCCACCTTGATAGTAGAAGTTCCACCAGCACAAATCGGTGTTGCACCAGTTAAGCTAAGGACCGCATTGGATGGTGCAGGCGGTTCCAGAATTGAAATGGGGCCAATCGTTTGGCTACAATTTGTTCCATTGTCTGAAACCACAACAGAATAATCTCCGGCAGTTAACCCTGAAATATTTTTTGAGGAGGAGGTGAATCCGTTGGTTGCCGTCCAGGAATATACATAGGCTCCGGTGCCACCAGCCACATCTAATGAAATTTGGCCAGTGGGTGTTCCGCAACTTGAACTATTAATTGGAAACCCTGCAGATACACTTGCTGTAATATCAGTTGTTCCATTAATGGTAAAAGAACCATTATAATCGGACGGGTTTCCGTCCTGAACAACGACAAAATAATTACCCGGCTTCAGCTTAGATACTAAAAAGGGAACCCCTAATGTTAGTGGTTGATTGACAATGTTAACAGGTCCAAGAATGAATAATGTTATTGGCGGAATTCCTGATGTAGCAGTTACTATTATTGATCCATTGTCTAAGATACCATCGCTTCCCGGATTGCCACTTCCATCCAACAAATCGCGGCACGCATCCTTTTTATTGGTAAGTGTTACGACTGGAGCTTGGGCCCATGAATAAGCCGAAAAAAGGGTAAGTCCTAAAAAGACCCAAAAAAATAAGTGTTTAGATTTCACTTGGGGTATCAATTAATCTTAAATTTTATATGCTTGGTACAGCCGTTCTTCTCCTGGATGTAAAGATTATACTCCCCCTTTTCCAAGCCGCTTATCACGTTGTCCTTCACCTCAAGTCGATTATTTTGATCCTTCCCGGAGAAGACGTAACTCGTGTAGGAAGCATTCACTTTTTTAAAGTTCATGACAATTTTTCCAGTTCGCTGATTATCAGTTGTATGGGTAATGTCTATTTTAACTTCTATTTCTTCGCACTCATTAAGAAATTGATGAGCCTTTTCCCTAGGTAGCTCTTCAGAGTCTCTGCCAACACCCATTGCCAACGAAAGGCAACCAATCCATAAAGTTGCTACTAAAGTGGTGGATTTTAGTAAGTTAGAGTAGGTCATATAAAGTCACGAATCAAAGCAAGATAAATCATTATTATGGGTCTTGCAAAAAATGTAGTAAGCCATGAATTGATGCAATTAGGTAACTAAACTTCTATACAAGTAGACTAAAAAAATTATTACCTCATTTAGGTAATGTTTTGCTTTAAAAATTAAATTTCTAGTACTTTCTGTTCAATATCTCACTTAAAATAAATGCCCTCTTAAAACTTGACGGGTTTCTTAATTCCTTCACATACTTACTTATTGGTTTCTCCCCCTCAATCTCATAATGTTGAAAACCCTTGAGTTTCTCAAACTTCATATTCGTGTCTTCTAACTTTAAGGTGTCTTCCAGCGAAGGCCTTTTAAAGGCCTCTCTTTTAGCCTTTTCGTAGGTTTCATAAATCTCATCTTCCGATCTATAATCAAGCTTTTTGGTGGGTTTAATTTCATCTTCTATATCATCATCGTAATCCACATAATCGGGTTTAGGCTTTGATACAACGACAGGTTTTGGGGTAACTGATTTTGGGGCTTTTGAAGCCTGAATTTCCCGCAGTAAATCTTCAAAAGAGATTGGTTTTGATTCTTCAAGAACAGGTTCGTCAAAATTTCTATCGGCTGGACGCGCGGGTGCAGATTTTTTATTGCTCGCTCTTGCGATAAGCGTCACAACTATAACGATAAGCCAAATCCAAAACTGAATATCCATAGACTTATTCAAAGGTATCGAAATAATTCGAAAAACAGCGTTTTTGGAATTTATTTGCATTGGATAAAATGTGGATGAAATGGGTAGGCTTGATTTTCCAAATGCCAATCCTAAGGTTATCTTTGCCCTCTTATTTTTTCAACCACTAATACTAAAGGGATTCATGCAGTTATCGAAGTTGGAGATCAAAGGATTTAAAAGTTTTGCCGATAAAATAGTTATCAATTTTGACGAAGGGATAACGGGTATTGTTGGCCCCAATGGCTGCGGTAAGTCTAATGTGGTCGATGCAATCCGATGGGTTTTAGGCGAACAGAAAACCAGTGCCCTTCGATCTGAGAAGATGGAAAATATCATCTTTAATGGCACCAGCCAACGATCGCCACAACAGATGGCCGAAGTTTCACTTACGATTAACAATACAAAAAATATTCTTCCTACTGAGTATTCTCAAATAACGATTACGCGCAGACTATATCGCTCCGGTGAAAGCGAATACCTTTTAAATGGCGTTACCTGCCGATTGAAAGACATCACCAATTTATTCTTAGATACGGGTGTTGCCTCAAACAGTTATGCCATTATCGAATTGGGAATGGTTGATGATATTTTGAATGACCGCGATAATTCAAGAAGAATGTTATTTGAAGAGGCTGCCGGGATTTCCAAGTTTAAGAAACGCAAAAAAGAAACATTGCGGAAGTTGGAAGATACGGATGCTGATCTTGAGCGTGTCGAAGACCTTCTTTTTGAAATTGAAAAAAACATGAAGAGCCTCGAAAAACAGGCGAAACAAACCGAGCAATACTATAAGATAAAGGAAGACTATAAGGAGAAAAGCATTCAGCTTGCCAAAGTGGTTGTGAATAAGCAAAAGGAAACTTTTGCCACCGTCCAGAAACAAGTTGAAAGTGAAAGCGATCGTAAAACGCAATTGGCCGCCAGCGTGGCCGAAAAAGAAGCCTTGATTGAAAAATCAAAAGCCGATTTATTATTAAAAGAAAAAACTCTTTCGGCTCGCCAAAAATCAATTAATGATTTTGTTGCCCAGATCAGACAATACGAAAGTGAGAAGCAAATAAAGAATGAGCGGTTGCGTTTCCTTAACGATCGTGTAACCAATCTTAAAGAACAAATTGAGCAAGATAAGAAGAGCAATGAACGCGCACGTTTCAGCATTCAAAGTTTAGAAACAGAACGTGATTCGGCCAGCACCGCGTTGAAGGAAATCACGGATCTGGTTAGCTCGCTCAAGGCGGATTACGAAA
Organism: Cyclobacteriaceae bacterium; assembly: GCA_016787755.1. Lineage (GTDB taxonomy): Bacteria > Bacteroidota > Bacteroidia > Cytophagales > Cyclobacteriaceae > ELB16-189. The sequence continues at coordinate 149,843 of JAEUUA010000025.1, forward strand.
CTCAAAAAGCTACTACCTATACACTTCAAGGTGAATCAGATGCCTTGCGTCAGGTTTATCGTGCCAAGCAAGAAGAATCTTTTCAGCTGAATAAATCATTGGAGATTCGGGAGATTCAGATTTCATCTTTTAAACAAGAACTTGAACGCACGACTTCCGATACCAGTCAACAAAGTGCGAGCATTGCTGAGTTTGAAAAAAAGACCATCATCCTTAAAGAAGAGATTGCAGAAAAGAATGCGTATCTTGATAAATTAAGAAAAGAAGAAGAAGATATTCGTCAACGCATTTCATCGCTGGAAAAAACCATTGAGATGATTCGCGAGGAGATGACCGAAGCAGGTCGTAAATTAGATGCCCGTCAGAATGAATATCAACTCACTAAATCACTTGTAGAGAATCTTGAAGGGTTCCCGGAAGCTATTAAGTTCTTGAGGAAGAATGTAGGCTGGACAAAAAATGCTCCCCTCCTTTCGGATATACTTTCTACCAGCGAAGAATATCGTGTGGCGATTGAAAACTATTTAGAGCCTTATCTTAACTATTATATTGTTGAGCACGAAGCAGAGGCTTACGAAGCCATCAATATCTTAAGTGATGCTAGCAAAGGAAAAGCAAACTTCTTTATTCTCGATTCATTTGAGAAGTTTTCATCCTCCCCGCTTCAAATGTATCCAAATGCATTTCCGGCAACGCAAATCATCGAGTTTGATCCCAAATACAATAAACTTATGTCCTATATACTGGACAAGGTGTATGTCTATGAAGGGGATATAAAAACCATACCTGCGGATGAGAACACATTTATCACTAAAAGTGGTAAGGTTACCAAACGCAGATTCAGTTTATCAGGTGGATCGGTTGGTTTATTTGAAGGTAAGAAGATTGGCCGTGCCAAGAATCTGGAGAAGCTCGACAAGGAAATTAAAGAACTTACCCGTAAAGTTGAAGATGTACGTCATTCATTGATTGACAAGCAACGTGAACTTGAGCGCTTGCGCAATAATACCCTTAAGCAACAAATTGATGAAGCCCTGAATGCCATCAAATTAGTAAATGATGAATATATTTCAGTTAGCACGAAGCAAGAGCAGTTTTCTACCATGCTTAGCAGTGCCGATTTACGCAAGGAAGACATCATCGAAAAAATTGAAACGCTTAATCAGGAGCTAAACGATCTTAGACCAAAAGCAGAAAAAGCTCGTATCCTATTGGGTGAGCAGGATGAAAAATTAAAACTGATAACAGCCGAACTGAATGTTCAATCCGAGTTGTTAAGTGAAAAATCATCCCTCTACAACGAACAAAATATTTTCTTCCATCAACAGGAGAATCGTGTTAAGAGTGTTGAGCAGGAAATGCGCTTCAAGCAGGAGTCGATGGAGCAAAGTAGTGTGCGAATTGAGACCAACACCGAAGAGCAGCGTAAAAATGAAGAAGAAGTTCGAACCATTATTGAAACTACTCAAAGTAATGACGAAGAGCTGATTGGCATGTATGCCCAGAAAGAAGATATGGAGAAAGGCTTGGGCGAAGCCGAGAAAGAATATTACTCAGGGCGAGGTGAAATTGATCAGTTCGAAAAGGAGCTTCGCGATATTCAGCATCAACGCCAAAACATTGATACCTTGTTGATGGAGTTACAGAGCCAGCTGAATGACAGCAAGATGCAATTAAACTCTGTTAAAGAGCGACTTTCCGTGGAGTTCAACATTGATCTTGACACCATACTGGGTCAGCCTACACCGGAAGAAGCAGAGCAATTAAGAATATTTGATGAAGAGAAGCTACGGGCGGATGTGACTAAGATTCGTGAAAAGCTAGACAACATGGGGCCTATCAACCCGATGGCGATGGAAGCGTATACCGAAATTAAGGAGCGCAATGATTTTATTATTGCCCAAAAAGATGACTTGTTAAAGGCAAAAGCAACACTCTTTAATACCATTAACGAAATTGAAGCAGTTGCCAGCGAAACATTCATGGTGGCCTTCACTCAAATTAAAGAACATTTTATTTCTGTGTTCCGATCACTATTCAGTGAAGGGGATGATTGCGATCTTAAATTGGCAGATCCAACCAAACCATTGGATTCTGAAATTGATATTATTGCAAAACCAAAAGGCAAGCGTCCATTGACTATCAATCAACTATCAGGGGGTGAAAAAACACTTACTGCAACGGCTTTGCTTTTCTCCATGTATTTATTGAAGCCGGCCCCGTTCTGTATTTTCGATGAGGTAGATGCTCCGTTAGATGATGCGAACATTGACAAGTTCAATAACATCATTCGTACGTTCAGCAAAGATTCACAGTTTGTTATTGTTACGCACAACAAGCGCACGATGACCACCACCGATGTGATCTATGGCATTACCATGGTGGAGAAGGGAATCTCAAGAGTTGTGCCTGTTGACTTACGTGAGCTAGCTTAACTAGAAGCTAAAGATTTTGATATCATAAGAGCCAGAAAACTGGCTCTTTTTTATTTCAAAGACTGCTCAAGAAAAGAGGTTCTAAATCATTAGGGTACTTAGTTTACTTTTTGGAATGACTTCAAGTAGATTTCACAAAATTAACTGGGTTAGCCGGAATCAAACCTTGCCATGCTGCCCTATGTGCTATTACCGTTTCTGCAAAATAATGCAAAATTCAAGTCAGTAATTTATATTTACAATCAATCATAATATTTATCATCTACTACCGGTATGACAGCTTCAACAGAAAATAAGAAACCTTATGTAAATCCTATTTTACTGGGTTTGACTTACATTATTTTGATAGCCTCAATCCTTTCGGCTCTTACGGCTCTTGTTCACTCATGGAGTTCAGAAAAAGAAACGGATAATCCTGCTAATACTACCAAGTTACTTCTATTTATCATAGTCGGAATAGGTGCATATTCTTTTAAAACAAGTCTCACAAAAAAACACGATGAGTGGGATTATCGACAAACCATTAAAATTATTGAAGAAAAAGAGTTATGCATTGATGACCAATTTATATTTAGCCGTATTTATACGAATACCGACAACCCGGAGACCTATTTATTTTATTACATTATAAGCAATGGCACTTTATATCAAGTGCATCCAAATGAAGATGAAAAATACAGAAAGGATTATCTTGGAGTTGGTTCATCAATACAAGCCAAAATAATTAATGAAGATGATCAACTGAAAATATTCACCTACACCCTTTTAAACAAAGTTGCTCAAACAAGACACCTAAATAATAACTACGAAGTAGAAATAATTACCGAAAAATACTTTGGTAATCTACCTTACAGTACAAAAAGCCAATTCACTACTGACTTTCCAAATTTAAAAACTGACCTATCGTCAAAGCAAAGAATCGCGCAAACATTTCATATTGAGTTTGATGGTGCAAGGCTATACAATGTAAAAGAAGAAAACAGAGATATTTTTTCGATACGTATAAACCATCGCTTCATTCGAGTAAGCATGGAATATTTTCTTCAATGCAAAATCGGAGACATTGCAAACTTAACACAGTACAATACCAAAAGTATTTCTTAAATCAAAAAGAAGAATTCTGATTCTAATAGAATTCATTAACAATTAAGACTTAATCCAGCCGAATCTACGCTTGAAGGCCGCACTTATGTAGAGATAATTACCAAATCAGTTCAACAATCCAAAAATCAAATCAGTAATCTATATTTACGATCAATCGAAAATAGTACACGTTTATCTCCAATATGACAGACACAACAAAAAATAAGAAACCATATGTCAATCCCAGTTTAGAGCGCTTGACTAATATTATTATAATAGCCTCCATTCTTACCATTTTTATAATTATAGTTCTCTCATGGACTTCAGAAAAACACTTGGAAAGCTTAACCAATTTTGGGATAATGATTTTAGCTATTATAGTTGGCGCAGTCGCATATAATTTCAAAAACAACCTCACCAAAAAACGTAATGAATGGGAGTACAAACAAACCATTAAAATCATTGAAGGAAAGGAGTTGCGATTAGATGATCGCTTTATGTTTACCCGGGTTTATAGAAATGCCGACACTCTAGAAACCTATTTATATCATTACCTAATTAGCAATGGAACTTTATATCAAGTTAACTCATACGAAGATGAAAAATACGATAAGGATTATCTGGGGATTGGATCAGTAATAAAAGCTAAAATAATTGAAGAAGATGAGCAACTGAAAATTATCGAATACACTGCTGTGAATAAAGTCCCGCAAGTCTTCCGACCAAATAATCATTACAAAGCAACTGGAATTATTTCTGAAAAATATTTTGGGTACTCGCCTAATGGCATAAAAGATCAAACTACAGCGGACTTTCCAAACATGATTGTTGATCCAAGATTTAAGCTAGAAATGGCACAAACAATTCACCTAAAATTTGATGGAGTTGGTCTTTACAGCATGAAAAAAGGAGACAAAGACAAATTTTTTTTAAGAATAAACCGTTACTTCGAACAGGTTAGCATGGAAGACTTTCTTCAACACAAAATCGGAGATATCATAACCTTTACAAGAAACGAAACAACAGGTATTTCTTCTATAATAAGGTAAAAATTCTGATTCTAAATAGAAATTATTAAAAATTAAGGCTTAATAGATTTCTTTTGACGATTACTCTCATAGGCAGCCTCAATAAGTTTAATCACATCTCGTGCTTCTTCCGGTTTTACAGCAGCAGGTTTTCCTTCCCGAATTACTTCATAAAGATTTCTATAAAACATGCTGTAATCACCAGGAATGGTTTCAATGGTTGCTTCCACATGAAGTCCATCAATGGTTGTGTTTAATTTTCCCCATGCTTCGCGCGCATGAGTTCCCCACCCGGCACTGCCTGGAATTTTCTTATCCTTCAAAGCTTGTTCTTGTGGATCAACACCCGGGTTGCCAATAAATGAACCTTCGGTTCCGTGGACAATGTATCGCGGCCCTTGTTCGCGCACCAGGTAACTCGACTTTACTATTACAAGTAGTTCATCGTACTGAAGTCGCAAATCATAATAATCATCTACCTTTCCACCGGGTCGTTGAATGCCCACACGGGCATCAATTTTCTTAGGCATCCCAAATAAAACCAGAATCTGATCAAGCATATGCGAACCCAGGTTGTACAAAATACCGGTTCCTACTCCTGCCTCTTCTTTCCAGGTATTGGCTTCAATATAATTACGGAACCGATCATAGTGTGCTTCTAATTCAACTACCTTGCCCACCCACTTATTCGCCAACACTTTTTGTAACGTAAGAAAGTCACCGTCCCAACGTCTGCTTTGAAATACGGTTAATGTTTTCTTTTGTTTTTCGGCTAATGCAATTAATTCATCTGCTTCTTTAACCGTAACAGTGAACGGCTTTTCAACCACCACATGTTTGCCTGCTAACAACGCTTGGGTAGTAAATGGAAAATGAGATTCGTTTGGAGTGTTGACAACAATTAGTTCAATGGCAGGATCGTTGATCGCCTCATCCACAGACTTAACTACTTTGCATGAAGGATAATGTTTATCAGCAGTTTTCGTACTTCGTTGAACGATCGTTGATAGTGCAAAGCCCGGATTGGCATGAATCAATGGGCCATGAAATACTTCACCTGACATTCCATAGGATAGCAAGGCTGTTTGAATAGGTTTTATCTGCATGCGATTGGAAGAAAAAGTTCTATTGCCACTTAGTTAGTAAGGTATAGCCTTGAAGTTTGTTATTCTTATACGACTCAGTCTTAACTACGGCTACCTTTGGTGCAATCCATTCAAACGTTGAAAAATTAGCCGTCATACCCATCTCAATTTGGTTGTAAGGATCAAAAATAATTATTCAAGAGTAAAATACCTGATCATATTTTCACCACCTTCCCGGTAACCGATGTCGAGTTCCCTATGCTTGCTCTGAAATAATAGACACCTGCTGAAAATTCTTCCGTTCGAATGTTGACTTGATAAGTCCCCGGATGAATCCTGTTTTCATCCGCTTTCATAATCGGCTTACCCATGACATCAAATAATTCTACCGTAAACCTTCCGGGGTTTGTTAATGTATATTCAAATGTAAAGCGTTTTTCAAAAGGATTAGGAAAGGCTGATAGGGTAAAATCAGAGAGACTTTTGTCAGTACCCGTGATAAGTTGAGGCATGTTGTCATCCATCCAATTTAATCGGCTGGTCACCCACGTCTTTAACCAGTTCACTTCATCCTGAAAGGAAGAGCCTACATAATAATTTGGCCAAACATAGGTACTTAAAACAGGCCAGCGTTGAAAATTTCTTTGCTGTGCTTCCGCATTTAATACGGTATAAACTGAATCGATGTAACTAATTATTTTGGAAGTTTGAAATCGATCCGATCTCAACTCAGCCCAACGTGCCGCCATCTTGTTTCTATACGCTCCGTCCTGATTCAGTCGATTCCACCAAAAGGGAATAAGCCAAAAATCCTGAGGGCATATTGTGTTAAAGTTGGTTACCCATCCTTCAGGATTTCCTTGCGTGCAATAATTCGCATTCCCGAAGCCCAGGTTAAAATCCCAGATAGGACCCATATGTAATTTTCCGCCATCCGAATCTTTTGGCTTATATAGATAGGTACTCAACCGATAGCCATCTACATTTTTACTGATCTCATTGGCAATAAAAAAATCAATGAAGGAATTTACATCGATGTAACGCGTGTATCCTTGAACGGGATCGTCAAAGGTGGTGCTGATCAGCGCTCCTTCAAAATTAGCCATGAAATCTTTGATGTAGGTCTTCTGTTGACTTACGATGTCTGCCGCCTTTGGATAATCATATTGAAAAAAGATAGTTTGCGCTCCGCTTCTATTAGGAGGTGTAAATTCCGAGGTCCAACCTCCATTTCCGCTTCCCGACTCTTTATCAATTTTTATAATGTAACCACCGGTGAGGTTATCACCTGAAATTTCGTCAGCATTAAGTTTATTTATATCGACCCGATTTTTATCGCGTTTTATTTTTTCAATCAACACATAAATACCCTGATACTGCCCATTTAACACAACTTCGCAAAAGCGAGTACGTGGTGCGTACCATCCCAAATCGCGGCCAAGTTTGTAGGCAAGTACATCCCGCATTAAACTTTTGTCATTATAGGGTGCAAACAACACCCAATCTTCTTCTGCGGGCATTCCCAAAAGTGGTACGCTCATGCCAACTCCAGCAGCATCTCTCAATTCAATACCATATTGCTTTTTGGGAAAGCTTTGAGATGATGAACCGCGAATTTCAATTCCAATTTTACCTTCATAATTATTGAACGGATCTGTGACATGGTTTCGAACACCTTCACCATTATCAATAATACCCATCGATGCGGTTATCTTAGGCTCATCAACAATAGTTTGACCAGAAGTGTTAATAACAAGGATGGGTAGATTTGACGAGGTGAAAGAAGGTGACTGTGCATTGGAAATTTCAAAAACAAAAAGAAAGCAGAGGGATATTACTACCAACTTAATTTTACCTTGACCTGAACATTTCATGCTCTAAAGATCGGTAAAAGAGTTCTAATAATATGCCTCTGCCATAATTATCAAAGCTTTCTTCTTGAATTTCTACAACAAAAGAATAAGAAGTAAAATGATAATGATAATTGCACCTACTGAAATATAGACACCACCATTGTCTAAGGTTTTCATTTCCTTTTCAATAGAATTCACTTCTTTGCGGAGAGTCTTTCTTTCAGCTCTTGACATGGATTTAACATCCATTGCCTTTATTTCATGAAGCCTTGTCTCTAACTCAGTCACTCGAAGTGATGTTGATTCAGTAGTTACCCCTTTCAATTCAGGATCTGTAACTGCTGAGAATCCGGAGATTGATAGGAACATAAAAAATGCAAATGCGGATAAAATTTGTTTGTGTTTCATAGTGTTTGGTTTTTGATTCTGTATATCCAATTCACAAACACGATGCCTTTAATAAGGAATCTATAAAGTGCTCAATTCAATTTATTTCAAGACTTAATTCTAACCTGGGCAAATTTTAGTAGACTTAATTACCCAACTTGGGCAATTAAGTTCCCTGACAAAGGGCTACTTTTAAGGTATGAAAAAAGAAACACCCATTCTGTCGATGCTTCTTATAGCCTCCTGGATTATTACTTCTTGCACTGGTCCTACTAAAAAATATACGGGTTGGCCAGTTTATAACGGGGGAAAAGAGGGATTAAAATATTCTTCGCTTACACAGATTAATACTACGAATGTAACCCAATTGGGGGTTGCATGGACCTATCACACTGGTGATGCAGATACGCTTCATCACTCTCAAATTCAATGCAATCCTATCATGATTGATGGTGTGCTGTATGGAGTGGGGCCTCAAATGAAATTATTCGCAATAGATGCCGCAACCGGTATTCATAAATGGACGTTTGACGTAAATGCTAACACAGAATTTGATTCCAACCGATCGGCTTTTCACAACATGATTAACAGTCGTGGAGTTGCCTATTGGAGCGATGGAAAAGAGGACAAGCGTATATTCTTTACTGCAGGATCTAATACGTTCGCAATTGATGCTGCAACCGGAAAACCCATTTCGTCTTTTGGTGATAACGGCTCCATTGATTTACATGAAAATCTGGGACGCGATGTGAGTACCCTATTTGTCGTCAATAGTTCCCCAGGTATAGTGTATAACAACTTGCTAATACTTGGCACCCGAGTGGATGAAGAACCTCCATCGGCCCCCGGACATATTCGCGCTTATGATGTGGTTAGCGGAAAACTACAATGGATCTTTCATACAATTCCTCAACCTGGGGAAGACGGTTATGAAACCTGGGAGAACAAAGAAGCCTGGAAGCATATCGGTGGTGCCAACACGTGGAGTGGATTTTCTTTGGATGAAGAACGAGGAATTTTATTTGCCCCAACCGGTTCTGCTGCTTATGATTTTTATGGAGGCAAACGGAAAGGCGCCAATCTATATGCTAATTGCTTACTGGCTTTAGATGCTGCCACCGGAAAACGTATCTGGCATTTCCAATTTATGCATCACGACTTGTGGGACAAGGATCTCCCTACCCCACCTGCATTAATTACCGTAACGCGTAATGGAAAAAAAATTGATGCGGTTGCCCAGACTACCAAGAATGGAATGGTATATACCTTCGAGCGTGAAACCGGAAAACCGATTTTTGATATTGAAGAAATAAAGGTACCCACCGAAACTGATCTTGACGGTGAACGTGTTTGGCCAACACAACCTATACCGGTTTTACCAAAACCATTTGTACGACAAACGCTTACTGAGAATGATATTAATCCTTATCTGGATTCAAGCGAACAAGTAGAGGTAAAAGAGAAAATGAAAGGGTATCGGTATGGGAACATGTTTCTGCCACCAGGCAAAGTTCCTTCCCTTATTTTTCCTGGGTATGATGGCGGTGCCGAATGGGGTGGCTCGGCCTTCGATCCACAAACAGAGATTCTCTACGTGAATGCGAATGAGATGGCATGGGTAATGAAGATGAATGAAAACAAGAAACCCGTTCTAAAAAAAGAAACCTGGTTAGAGGCTGGGCTACGATTATATAACCAAAATTGTTTGGCTTGCCATGGTGCCGATCGAAAAGGAACCGGAAACAACCCTACGTTGATCAACATACATGCTAAATACAAATCACAAGAGCTTGTTGAATTATTTAACAGCGGACGAAGAATGATGCCTGCCTTTAAGCATCTTGGTGAGGAAGAAAAGAATGCGCTTGCCTCATTGATCCTTGCTCTAAAATCAGATCTGAAAAAGGATTTTAAAGCCCCGACAAAACCGTTCGATTCTGTAAACCATGTGCCCTATAAAATGGCCGGATACAATAAATTTTTAAGTAACGAAGGTTATCCTGCTATTAGCCCACCCTGGGGAACATTGAATGCGATTAACATGGGCACCGGAGAACTTGTTTGGAAAACAACGTTAGGTGAATATCCACAATTAAAAGCTCGAGGAATTCCACCTACAGGAACAGAAAACTATGGCGGACCGGTAGTAACTGCGGGTGGCCTTGTGTTTATTGCGGCTACGAGTGACAACAAATTTCGAGCCTTTGAAAAGGCAACCGGAAAATTACTTTGGGAGTACACGCTACCTGCATCGGGTTTTGCATCACCGGCTATTTATGAATGGGAAGGAAAGCAATATGTGGTCATTGCGTGTGGAGGTGGAAAATTAAATACAAAGAGTGGGGATGCTTACCTGGCTTTTGCACTGCCTGATTGATTACACACCTTCATATATCTTATTCCCGCTCCACTAGCCAAATAGAATTGAAAGCAATAAGAAAATAAAGGGAGGATTCGCATCCATAACTTGGTGTGTATTAGTAGTGAACTGAAATCCACTGCATCATAGCCGGATGAGATTTAAACAATGGTTTCAGTCTGGGTTAAGTTAAAAATTCTAAAAAATAAATTAATTCTTGTCCGATTTGGGTAACCTCGCTCGTCTTAGGGGAAATTTTGTTTAACTTAATCAATTAAAATCTATGGAAAAATTCATGTTAATTTTTCACGGGGGCAGCGACATTGCCCCGGAAATGAAATCACCCGAAGCGATGCAAAAGCATATGCAAAAATGGTTTGCCTGGATAGAGAAACTAAGTAAGGAAGGTCGATATGAAGGTGGTGAAGCACTTGTACCCTCTGGAAAAATTATTGGTGGCAAAAATAGAGTGGTTACCGATGGCCCCTTTGCCGAAAGCAAAGAGCTAGTGGGAGGCTACTTTATTGTAAAAGCCAAAGACATTGATGATGCGATTGCTCTATGTGCCGACTATCCTGATTTTATCTACAATGGTAAAGTTCAGGTAAGGCCCGTTCAAAAAATGGATATGTAAGCTAGCAGGTGAACAAGACTTTTTAAGCTACTTTAATAAGTATAGGATACCTCACCAGATTCAAAATATGATACTATAAACACTTAAACTAAAAAATTATGAAACACCTAAAACTTCTCTCGCTGGGCATAGCACTCGTGCTGGCCTGTGGATTTCGTCCGTTGGATGGAAACTTAACGGATGCAGAACGCAAAGCTGCTATTGACTATTTGAAAGAAACAAAGGCGAAGCTGCTCAAAGATGTGAAAGGCCTTACCGCAGAACAATTCAACTTTAAGGCCTCTCCTGAGTCTTGGTCGGTAGCTGAATGCCTTGAACACATTGCCTTTTCTGAGAGTGCCATCTTTGGTGCGGTAGAAGGTTCTCTTAAGGAAGCAGCCAATCCTGATAAACGCAGCGAAGTAAAATTTTCTGATGATGAAATCAAAGGCATGATTTCCAGCCGGGCGCAGAAGGTAAAAACGCAGGAAATGTTTGAACCAAAAAACCAATTTGGCGATGCCGCAGGTTCACTCAAAGCTTTCACTGCAAAGCGCGATGCCAATATTGAATTTATAAAGTCAACCAAAGAAGATCTTCGTAACCATTACGCAACATTTCCTTTTGGCACGATGGATTCCTATCAGGTGTTGATTTTTATAGCTGGACACTCCGCCCGGCATACTGCACAAATTGAAGAGGTAATGTCGAATGCTAATTTCCCTAAGAAGAAATAAAACTTTTGGTACAGCAAACAGAAGATGTGCACCTTTTAATCGGCCATCTTTTTCGCCACGAGGCGGGAAAGATGGCCGCTGTGCTTACACGATTTTTAGGGGTTGATCATCTTGATGCAGCCGAAGATTTAGTACAAGACACCTTATTAAAAGCTATGGAGACCTGGCGCTTTCGCGGAATGCCGGACAACCCCACTGCATGGCTTTATAAAGTAGCACGCAACAAAGCCATCGATTGGGTGAGGGAGCAACAGCGTAAAACAAAGAATTCCAAAGAAAATGAGTCTACCATTATTGATTGGAACTCCGCTCCCTTAGAAGAAATTTTTCATGAAGAAGAAATTCAGGATAGTGTGTTGCGTATGATGTTTACCTGTTGTCATCCGCACATTCAACCCGAATCGCAAATCGCATTAACATTAAAAACATTGGGTGGACTAAGTGTAGTCGAAATAGCGAATGCATTTCTTACCACAGAAGATACCATCGCCAAACGCATTTACCGCGCCAAGGAAAAAATTAAGCTAGAGAACATAAAGTTCGATCCTCCGGGTGTATATGAAACGCCCGCACGATTATACAGTGTGCTGCACGTGCTTTATTTATTGTTTAATGAAGGCTATCATTCTAGTCATGGCGATACGGTAATACGAGAAGACTTGTGTGCCGAAGCGATGCGGCTCGCGTATCTACTTGTTCAGCACAAATCGACTAACCTTCCAAAAGTAAACGCCTTGTTGGCACTCATGTGTTTACAATCCTCGCGGTTTACCTCGCGCATAGGTGATCTCGGTCAAATTATTTTACTGGAAGATCAGGATCGCACCAAATGGAATCAGGAGTTGATTAAGAAAGGGCTTAATTTTTTAGAGCAGTCGTCAACCGGAGATGTATTAAGTGAATACCATGTTGAAGCTTCGATTGCTTCTGTTCATGCATTGGCTAAACGCTTTGAAGACACACACTGGCATGCATTGGTTAAACTCTATGAAATATTAAACGAACTAAAACCCGGACCAATGACCAGTCTGAACCGCGCCATTGCGATGGGTTATGCTTACTCACCGCAAAAAGGAATTGATGAGCTTGAAAAAATAGAAAGTCTGAAAGATCATTATCTACATTTATGTGCGATTGGTAATTTTTACCTGCTGAATGAAAATAAAGCTAGGGCAAAATTTCATTTTGAAAAGGCCTTGCAAAAGACTACGTCCATTCACGAACAGGAATTACTTAAACGAAATATTGAGAAGTGTAATTAGGCTCAATCCGGTCACTCGTGCCTGATTTCATCCACCGGATTTGTTAACGCTGCTTTGATCGCTTGAAAACTCAGGGTTACAAATGCAACTGCAATCACTCCTACCCCGGCAATTATAAAAACCCCCGCACTTAATTCAATTCGATTAGCGAATCGGGCCAGCCATTCATTCATCAGGTAATAGCCAACCGGAGCAGCCAGTAAAAACGCAATTAGAATGCGCTTGGTAAAGGTTAATGTTAATAAGTGTAGTACATCAACAGAAGTGGCTCCCAGCACTTTGCGGATTCCCATTTCCTTGGTGCGACTTTGAATAACGGCCCACGAAAGCGCAAACAAACCAAAACAAGAAAGCACCATGCTGATTATGGCAAACGTAATAATGATTCTATAGAAGAATGTATCTTCCTTATACTTTTTCATCAAATCTTCCTGAATGACTTTATAGGTGAACACATAATCGGGAAAAACCGCCAGCCATTCAGTTTGAATTTGTGGTAACAATTGTACGAGATCATTTCCTTTATAATCGATCAATAAAGCATTACCACTTTGCTTAAACGAAATTATCACCGGTGGGATTTCCATTTTAAATGAGCCGCATGTAAAGTCTTGCACCACTCCCACAATTACATCCTTAGTTCCGGGCACGAGCGCGCCAATAGGTTCCTTAAGGTTAAATTGCTGCACCAATTTTTGATTTACCAGTTTGCCGCTCCTTATTTCTGAGGGTAACTCTCCTGCTACTAAGGTTAAGTCCAGTGTTTTTATAAAATCAGCATCACCCTCAAAAATATAGGGCGTGTAGAATTTGTCCCCTTCAAGATCATATCGCACAATCATATTACCAGAAATAGGATTTCCACTACTTACAGATACTGAATTTATTGTAGGTAGTTGTAAAAGCTCATGCTTTAATACCGGAAGTAGCTTGGAAAACTTTTGGTCAGGCGCATTGAGCTGAATTATACTTCTATTAAACCCAAGCGGTGCACTTTCCATGTGATTCATCTGCTGGATGATTGTAACGGAACAAACAGTAAGTGTGATTGAAATTACAAATTGAATAGTAAAGAGGAGTCGGTTAAAACTCACTTTCGTATTATTCTTTTTCATGAGGCTAATCGGCTTCATACTCCATTGCTTGGCAACAGCAATAATCACCACCAAAGCACCCGAAAGAAACAACACCCCTCCTATTAGGGAAACAACTTTAATGGTTAAGAAATACTTTGGTGATAGATGGGTTTCAAATACAGAATTAAAAACCGGAATGAGCAAACCTGTAACAGCCAACGCCAGTGCATAGGAAATAAAAATATATACCCCGGCCTCGACTAGAGAGAACCCAAATAAACCACCCGGACTAATCCCTAATGTCTTCTTAATTCCAATTTCCTTCCTCCTGTTCTGCCAGAAAAGAAGAAAGAGATTAATAAAGTTGAAGCTTGCCATAAACAGCACGAGTCCACACACAATATATCCTACTGTAATGAATATTGGGTTACGCGTGTGCATAAACTTCATTTTGTTATCCGAGCTGAAATAAGAATCTGTAAGCGGAGATAAATAATACTCCATCTTTCCGGCTCCTAACAATCCTGGGCGTTGACTATCCCTATTAATTTTTGTCTTTAAGTCTTCCAAATTGGTTCCTGTATTTAATAATACGTAGCTGGCTCCTCCATTTCTCTTTTTAGGAAACACTGAGTGATGTAATAACGCATCAAACGAAAGATGACTATTCTCTACTGGTTTATCAACCACGGCAGAAATCGTCACCTGTTGTGCTGTATCAGCTGTAGTGAGTGTAATTACTTTACCAACAACATCCTCAGTGGAAAACATCACAAGTGCTTTCTCCTTTGAGATAACAATGCTTCCTGCTTTTAACACATCGCTCGCCCTTCCGTGGATTACCGGGAAATCAAAGAATGAGAAAAATGAACTATCTGTTGATAACATATCAAAATCCTGAAACTCACTTTTGTTAGTCTTGATAGTAATTCCATCCAGATTATTCACCTGGCAAACATTCTCAATTTCAGGATAATAGGATGTTAGGTAGTTATAAAAATAATCGGGCACATAAGCTATTTTACCTGTGCCACCAAAAGGGTCATTACTAAAAATCTGAAAGATCCGATCCTTCTTACTGTGAAAGGAATCGGTATGGGTTTCGTAAACCAGAAAAGAAATTAAGAGATTAGAGCACACAAACCCCACAACCAAGCTCAGCAGAATAATGAAGGTGTAAAGTTTCTGTAACCACAACGAACGCAATACAAATTTTAGATTATGAAGGACCATAGTCGTGGGATTTTTCAGTTTCAAGGTAAACAATTTTAGAAACAGGACGAACGCCCATTTTCCTAAGTAGAGGAAAGTGTGTGCACCTTTATTAGCCTTCGGTTCGCAACGAGGTTACAGGATTTGAGTTTGCAGCACGAATGGATTGATACCCCACGGAAAGAAGAGTTACTACTAGCATAAATACTCCTGTAAAAAAATACAAGGTGAAGTGAATCTCTGTGTGAAAAGAATACTCGGTAAGATAGTTACTCACCAGATACCAGGCGATGGGGTAGCCAATCAATAAACTTATAGTGACAAGAAAGGTGAAATCCCGGCAAAGCATAAGCGTAAGATTTACCACCGAAGCTCCCATTACTTTCCTGATTCCTATTTCCTTCGTTCGTCTTTCTGCCATGAATGACGCAAGGCCAAATAATCCCAAGCATGAAATAAGTACGGCAATGATGGTAAAACTTATTGAGAGTTTGCCAATAACGTGTTCTGTTTGATACTCCCGATTGAATACATCGTTTAGGAAGGTGTACTCAAATGGATGGTCTGGATTATGCTTCCTGAAAATGCTTTCAATCTGGCTGACTTGTTCAGTGATTTGAATCTGTGCGGAGAGTTTGATAAAGTAGTGAGAACCTATACTCTCTGAATACATAAAAATCATCGGCTCAATTCCGAATCTTAAATTGTCATTATGAAAGTCTTCAGTTACACCAATAATGCTTCCTTTTCCATTCCACATCTCCAACTCCGTACCAACTGCATTTTCCAAATCTAATCCCATTACCTCAGCGGCTTTACTGTTTACAATGTAATTGGAGCCGTCCTGCCCTTCAATAAAATTCCTACCCTTTCGTATTTTAATATTCAGTGCTGGAATAAATTCAGCATCACAACGATAAATCTTAAAACTGATAGCGGTGTTATCGGGTTTACCCGCCCACGTAGGATCTGTTGTCGTAATAGGAACGGTAAAAATGTTATTTCCTCCAAAGGCAACATTTTTAACATGCGGAAGTTGAAGTAAGTCATTCTTGATTGCCTGATAATGTTTAACCATTCCATCATTCTGATCAAGTACGATTATATTGTCTTTGTCGAATCCTAGGTTCCTTTTGCTGATATAAGTTATTTGCTTGTACACAGAAATACTTCCAACAACAAGCACAACTGAAGTTGCAAATTGCACAACAACAAGCACCTTACGCAACCTGTTGCCTGTAAGGCCGGACCGACTATCGCCTTTCAAAACCTTAGCCGGATTAAATCTGGATAGCACAAAGGATGGATAACTTCCTGCCAATAGACCACACAGCAACGTAATAATCAGAGCTCCCGAAGCAAGTATTGGATTGGTGATATCTAACTGAATTGACTTACCTGTAACTTCATTAAAAACCGGAAGGAGCAATTGAACGATCACTAATGCGAATAGAAGCGCAATAAAAGACATAAGTATCGACTCAGAAATAAATTGAATGATCAACCCTGCTTTTTGCGCTCCAATTGATTTTCTAATACCGACTTCACGACTACGGCTTGCAGAGCGAGCCGTGGAAAGGTTCATAAAATTGATACAGGCCATTATAAGAATTAGCACAGCAACTGCACCAAAAAGGTAAACCTGTTGTATCCTTCCCCCAGTATTGATTCCATTTTCAAAATTGGAATGAAGCCTTGCCTTTGCATATGGAAATAGGAATGCACGTGTTGTGCAATCGGGGCAGTTCCTTTTTATTAAGTTAGAAAGTTTATTATCGGCAACCTCACTATTCGGTTTTAGCATAACCACCGTTCGCAAACCTCCACTTTTCCAATTTTGAGTCCATGGATTTTCTTTTAAGAAAAGTTCAAATGGAATAACAAAGTCAAACTGCAGCGATGAGTTTTTAGGAATGTCAGTAAAGACACTGGTAATTGTTAGTTCATAGGATTGTCCTACCAACAAGGGCTTACCAATAGGATTTTCATTTTTAAATATTTTTCTGGCCAGATTCTCAGAGATAGCGATCGATTTAAGATCGGTTAGCGGTTGGGTGTTATTGCCTGTTAGAATAGGAAAACTAAAAATATTAAACAAAGCGGGGTCGGCATAGATTCCGATTTCGTTGAAACTGTTGGTTCCATCCTTAATTAACAATTCGGCCTCGTAGCTGTATTGAGCAGCAAATTCTACCTCCGGAAGGTTACTTTCAATCACATCCTTCAATTTTGCCGGTGTCGCAGGATAGGTTTCAATCTTACCATCAGGGTACGTGTTGTTAATGAGCACACTAAAAATACGGTCAGAATTAGCATGGAACCTATCGAATGATACCTCATCCGTTATCCAAAGGAGAATAAAGATGGTGGTTGCAATTCCAACCGTTAGACCTAGAATATTAATGAATGAGTAAACCTTGTGGCGAAGTAGATTTCGAAGGGAGGTCTTAAGGAAATTCTTAATCATTAACTTGTGAATAGGTTGGCTAACGAGTTTAAGATATAATAATCATACCAAACTGAAACTTGAGTTTTTGTTCATTTATCAAAGATAATGATCTTCGTTTGTCCTTTATCGAACATAGGCGTATCGAATATGGACATGAAGCCCAATACCTCAGGTTTTCTTCTTCCTAATTCTGATTGCCTGTCTCATTCTAGTCCAGGTGTTTAGCGGCTTGTTCTCTATCATCCTAATATTAGCATTGCTCATATATCTACTACTTGCATTGCTGAGTATTACTGAAACTCTACCTACTCATACTTCAATGTTTCGGCCGGATTAATCAACGCAGCTTTAATAGCATGGTAGCTTACGGTGAGAAGAGCCAGTAATAATCCGGCACCCATACTCAATGCAAACAATTCCCAGCCAATGGTGGCTTTGTAAATAAAATCTTTCAAATACCACGTAGTGATAAACCACCACGAGAGCGGAGCGGCCAAACAAAAAGCTACAAACGCTAGCAGAATAAACTGTCGGTTTAGCAAAACAAAGATGGATTGCAAATCGGCACCCATCACCTTGCGAATGCCAATTTCTTTGGTTCGGTTTACGGCATTGATTCCCGCAAGGCCAAACAATCCTAAACAAGAAATCAAAATAGCAAACCCTGTTGCCAGCCCCATGATGCTCATCCACCGCTGATAACTTTGATATTGTTTCGCCACATCTTCATCTAAAAAGGTATAGTCAAAAGGTTTATCGGGATATAACTCCAACCAAAGTGACTTTACTTTTTCAAGTCCGCTTACCACATCGGTAGTACTTAGTCGTACCATCATTGTTGTTAAGTAGCCGATGCTTTCTGTGTCAATAGAAAGAAACATGGGCTCGAACTGGCGCTCTAACGAAAGGAAGTGATAATCTTTCGCCACCCCAATAATGTGTGACCCCAACCCTACTGAGTCTTCCTGCCAGTTGTAATATTCATTCAAAGGATCAGTCCATTTCATATCGCGCACAAGCGCCTCATTAACAATGATGCCACTGGTATCCGTTGCGATGGCTGGATCAAAATTTCTACCCACTGCCAATTGAATATCAAGTGTGGGAAGATAGAAAGGATCTATGCTATACACATAAGCAGATTTTTGCTCGCCTTTAATTTTAAATCCCCACCGCGAGTATCCCTGATTAAATCCTGTGCTTGCACCGGTTACAGAAGCGATGGCCGGTTCATTACCCGCCCGTGTGCGAAATTGCTCAATTACTTTATTGCCTTCTGCATTCCAACCTGTTTGTGTGGGAATCACCAACACTTGCTCTTTATTATACCCAAGATCTTTGGTGGTAATGAAATTCATCTGGCGATACATCATCACCGAACTGATAATTAAAAATGCTGACAAGGCAAACTGCAATACGACTAAAGGCTTGGTAAACCCTGCCTGTAATCTGGAAGTAAAACCACCTTTCAATACCTGGGCAGGCTTAAACCGTGATAGGAATAAAGAGGGATAACTTCCGGCTAGCAAGCCCACAATTGTTGTGAGGATAAATCCCACCGACAACAATTGAATTGCTTTAGGAGTAGTCAGTTCAACTCCTTTGTTTGTAAATTCATTGAACGCAGGTAGAAATAATACTACCAGCACACAACCAATCACCATCGAAGCAAAAGCAAGCAACATCGATTCAAAACTAAATTGATACACTAATTGGTTGCGCTGCGCCCCCACTACTTTACGCACACCTACTTCTATTCTTCTCGAAGCTGAAGTAGTCAGTGACAAGGAAATGTAATTGATGCAGGCGATAAGCATAATCAATATTGCAATACCACCTAATATGATCGAGTATTGAGGATCACTTACTTTCTCCCAACTGATCTCCTTTTTTAAATGCATCTCAGGAAGTGCCGTAAATAAATATTCCATCATCTTTACATCAGCCGGGATCGGAACCACCGCTTCCTTGCGCCACTCTTCGAGTTTCTCAGCTATGTATTTATCTACAATCTTATCAAGGTTATTTTTGAAGGTAATGAGGTCTGCCTCTGGAATTAACTGCACAAACGTGGGTGTATTGTAGTTTCCCCAATTGGTAAGGTTGCGCTCGTAGTAAGGTCTGTTTTCTTGTGGGATCAGGATATCATAATGAATGCTTGAGTTAGCGGGTGCAGGTTCAATTATCCCGCTTATAGTAAATGATTCTTCACCATTGATATCGAGGCGGATTGTTTTTCCAATCGGATCGGTATCCCCAAAGTATTTTTTTACGATGGCGGGTGTGAGAACAATCTCAGATTTATCCAGAAAAATCCGGTCGGCATTTCCTGAAATCAGGTTGAAGGAAAACATCTTGAAAAAATCTGCATCTACATAGGCCACCTCTTCGGTAAAGACTTTTTCCTCGTATCGAAAAATTCCACGCGCACCGCTGTTATACCGAGTAGCATATTTTACCTCAGGCAGTTCTTCTTTCAACGTATGCGCTAACCCTGTCTGTAACCACGCTGATTGGCGATAGGGATCAGCCGAGTCATGTTGCCAGGTATCAAAACTTTTTTCCTCAATCCGATAGATTGATTTTTTGTTTTCATGAAACTGGTCAAACTCTTTTTCGTCCTGAATGTAAAGAGCAATTAACATACAAAACGCAAGACCAATACTTAATCCAAAAGCGTTGATGAACGAATAGAACTTGCGCTTGCGAATGTTGCGTGCAGCTACTTTAAAATAATTTGCGATCATAAATAGAGATTAGGTTGAGGATTTTATCCTAGATCCTGGATACTGGATGCTTGATACTAGAATCCAGTATCAAGTATCTAGTTTCCTATTCATACTTCAGGGTTTCTGCCGGACGGGTCCAGGCGGTTTTAATGGCCTGATAACTAATGGTAAGCAAGGCAATCACCAAGGACAAACCTCCTGCTACAGCAAACACCTGCCAGCTTACATCCACCCGATATTGAAAAGATTGCAGCCAGTTGTTCATCAAATACCAGGTAATAGGAACCGATAGCAGCAATGAAATGGCAATCAACATCACATAATCTTTAGACAGTAAAACAAGTAGGGATTGTTCTGTTGCCCCCATCACTTTACGTATAGAAATCTCTTTCGTGCGATTTTGCATCGCTAATGAAGCCAGCGCATACAAACCCAAACTTCCGATGATCATGGCCAGCAACGTAGCGATGCTTACAATCTTTCCTAAATTTTGATCGCTGCGATATTGATTATCCATAGCTTGGTCTACGAATGTAAAGGCGAACTCCTCTCCCCCTGTTAAGTTGTTCCAGGTGTGTTTGATTTGATCTAACGTAGTTGACATATCTTCCGGCTTTATTCTGACCATCAATTTGGGAACCGGATTGTTCTCTATACTGATGTTTTCTAGTCCACTTAAAATGATAACCGGGTCTTGCACCATCACAAGCGGTTGCACGGATGTGTAGAGCGAAGCATAATTAAAATCTTTTACGATGCCAATAACTTCATGATCAGTAAATCTCTTTCCGGGGATGCGTTTGCCAACGGGATCAGTCCAGCCATAAGCTTTTGCAAAAGCTTCATTCACGATGATCGACCGTCTTGCATCCGAAGGATTGTTATCCGAAAAATTGCGACCCCATACCATTTCCATTTTCATCACAGGCACATATTCATCATCAACAATATTCAGATCAAACGTGCGGTACGTACCCTGATTATCGGTGTATCCAACATTCGTCCAGCTACCGTTGCCAAAATCATGAGCCGATGCACACACCGCAGCAATGCCCTGGATTTTTGCCAACTCAATTTTAAATTGTTCGGCTTTATCAAATCCATCTTTTATGCGCTCGGGTAAGCGACCCATACGTGGAACGGTAAGCTGAATGACTGCCAGTTGTTCTTTGTTAAACCCCAGGTTTTTGCTTTGCAGAAAACTTAATTGCTGACGCATGATAAGCGTGCTGGAGATTAAGAAAATGGAAAGCACTAATTGCACACCTACTAAAATCTGGCGAACTCGTTGTTTGTTATTACCTATTTGGATAGAGCCTTTCAAAATGGCAATTGGCTTAAAGCCCGAGAGTACAAAAGCCGGGTAACTGCCGGCCATCAATCCGATAATGGTAACTAAAGAAACTATTAAGGAGATTGTAAACCCATTGAATGCCAGCACCAATTGTTTCCCTGCAAAACTATTGAACACAGGAAGACTTAAGACAGAAAGCACCGCTCCTACTAACAACGCGATCACTGTTACAATTACAGCTTCACCAATAAATTGAAAGATTAATTGTTTTCGTTCTGCACCCACTACTTTTCGAATGCCTACTTCGCGGGCACGCTTCATGGAGCGACCAATCGATAGCGTTACAAAATTGATACATGCCACCAACAAAATAAGTACAGCAATAGCCGCTAAAATGTAACTGTACTTGGGATCGCTCACGGGAGCAATGCCCACCGGATAACTTGTATCAAGGTGAATTTCAGTGAGTGGTTGTAAGCCGGGTGCATAATTACTTTCTTTAAAAGATTCTTCGCCCAACAACGTTTGAAAAACCGAAGGAAATTTACTTTCAAGTTCTGCAGGGCTAACACCCTCCTTTAGCAGCACATACGTTTCGGGTGTGATATTAAACCAGGCTGAGGTTAAAACGTGTGAATTATACAGTTTTGGATAGTTGAGGTCTGAAATCAGCATGTCAAATTGAATGCTTGAGTTAATGGGCACATTGGCAGTGATTGCTTTTACGGTGAAATCCTCAAAAGCCTCACCCAATTGTATAGAGATTGTTTTATTGATTGGGTAAACGTCTCCGAAATACTTTTTTGCGGTTGCCTGAGTAAGCACAACGCCACTCTGCTCGCGCAAGGCTTCACGATTTCCATGGATGATTTCAAAATCAAAAAGCTCAAAGAAATCCTGCCCGGCAACGGTAACTTGTTCGTTAAATAAATTCTCGCCCACTTTTACAGGACTACCTATATTGTTGATACGCACCTGATTCTCTACTTCCGCAAAATTGTCTTTAAGAGCCGGCCCCATCGGGAAAGGTGTTACTGTGTTGAAGAACTTTTCGTTTTCACCATAATCCTCGCGGGCATACACGCGATAAATGCGATCGGCCTTTGTATGAAAGGTGTCAAACGTCCATTCGTCTTTTACAAACAAGGCAATGAGCACACAACACGCAATCCCCAGACTTAGCCCCAACACATTGATGAACGAATGAATCTTACTCCGCCAAAGCGAACGAAAAGCGATTTTGAGGTAATTGCGTAACATATCAATTGGGTTTGATCAAAAGTGGTGAAAACGAAAGGTTTAATAAAACCATTGCCCCTCACCTGAGACTGTGATGTAGTGAACCGTAAAAAAGTTGTAGTGGGGTTAATTGCTCTTCGTGTAACTTCGTGTCTTAGAGCCTTCGTGGTTTAAAAAGATGAACCACTAAGTCACTAAGAACACAAAGTCACTAAGCAAATTAGCAACTGGTTTTTTGCATAAATCCCACTACCTTAGGCTGCTCATAAATAATGCTACCTATGAAACTAAGAATTCTCACTCTTCTCTTTTTAATCTCACTCAGCGGCTACAGTAACGTTACACTTCCTAAAGTTCTAGGCGATAATATGGTGCTGCAACGCAACAAGCCTATCAACGTATGGGGTTGGGCGGATGCCGGAGAAAAAGTGAGTGTGCAATTCAATAAACAAAGCGTTTCCGCGAAAGCCGATAAAACAGGCAAGTGGTTTCTTACCCTAAAACCTGAAGCAGCTGGTGGACCTTATCTATTAACTATAAAAGGAAAAAACTCAATCACGCTTAGTAATATTTTAGTAGGTGAAGTATGGGTGTGCTCTGGTCAGAGCAATATGGAGTGGCCGCTGCGCGCTGCCAACAATGCCGAGCAAGAAATTAAGCAAGCCGATTATCCGATGATCCGTCATTTTGGAGTTCAAAAATCAGTCTCCTCAAAATTAGAAGATGATGTAAAAGGTGGCGAGTGGAAAGTTTGCAGTCCGGAAAATGCAGGCGAGTTTACTGCCGTAGGTTATTTCTTTGCGCGCGAATTATATAACGAACTTAAAATACCCATCGGGCTTGTACATACCTCATGGGGTGGCACGCATTCTGAAACGTGGACGAGTCGTGAAGCTTTTGAGCAAAGTACTGAGTTTAAAGACATGATCGCTTCCATGCCACAATTGGATTTGGATGCTATCGCCAAACAAAAAAATGAAGCGCTGATGAAGAAGCTTACAGGCTTGGGCATCACGCTTCCAAAAGCAGAAGAAGCCAAGCAATGGAATCAAAAAGACTTTAGCGATATCAATTGGCCCACCATGAGCTTGCCAGGATTGTGGGAAGGAAAAGCATTAGGCGATTTGGATGGTGTTGTTTGGTTTCGGAAAACAATTTCTATCGCTCGAGAAGATGCCGGCAAAGAAGCGATTCTTCAATTGGCCATGATTGATGACATCGATGAAACATTTGTTAATGGAGTTCAGGTGGGCAGCACAAAAGCCTATAACGAAAAGCGCGATTACGTACTGGGGATTGATCAATTGCGACAAGGAGAAAATGTAATTGCCATTCGGGTAACTGATACCGGTGGCGGTGGTGGCGTATATGGTGATGCAGCCGATATGAAATTAATCATTGGAAAATCTGTTATCTCCCTGGCAGGAGATTGGAAATATCAGGTTGAGAAAGTACAAGGAGCAGGTTCATCGATTGGCCCTAATGCCTACCCTACGCTTTTGTACAATGCCATGATTAATCCCTTGTTGAATCTTGGGATACAAGGTGCCATCTGGTATCAAGGCGAATCCAATGCAGGACGCGCGTATCAATATCGCACCGCGTTTCCATTGATGATTACGGATTGGCGCACGCATTGGAAGCAAGGCAACTTTCCATTTTACTTTGTTCAGTTAGCTAGTTTTAATTCAGCCAATGGTGATAGTGAGCATGGCAGCACGTGGGCCGAACTTCGTGAAGCACAAACCATGACTCTTTCATTACTTCATACGGGCATGGCCGTAACCACCGACATTGGTGAAGCCAACGATATTCATCCGCGCAACAAACAAGATGTAGGCAAACGTTTAGCAGCTATCGCGCTCCATGATGTGTATGGAAAAAATAGTGAGTATAGTGGCCCTGTTTATCAATCTATGAAAGTGGAAGGTAACAACATTCGGATTTCTTTTACACATGTGGGTAGTGGCTTGATGGCAAAAGACAAGTATGGATACTTAAAAGGATTTGAGATAGCGGGAAGTGATCAAAAGTTCTACTATGCGAAGGCTTGGATTGAAGGCAACTCCGTTGTTGTTTCTTCCGATCAGGTTTCAAATCCTGTGGCTGTTCGTTTTGCATGGGCAGATAACCCTGAAGATGCAAACTTCTTTAACAAGGATGGATTTCCGGCTGTACCTTTTCGCACCGATACCTGGAAAGGAATTACGGAGAGCGGGAAGTTTAAGATTGAATAACTAGATACTAGAATCTAGTAGCTAGTATCTAGTTTTACTTCGCTAACTTAATCGAAGCCGAGTTAATGCAAAACCGCAAGCCAGTCGGTGGCGGACCATCGGGAAAAACGTGGCCGAGGTGACAATCGCACACACTGCATTCAACCTCAACCCGCGTCATTCCGTAACTGGTGTCTTTGGTATATTTAATCACGTTGGGTTCAACCGAAGAATTAAAACTTGGCCACCCTGTACCCGAATCAAATTTCTTACGTGAATCAAAAAGAACCGTTCCGCAACAACGACAGGCATATAATCCTGCTTCGTGTGCCTCACAATATTCTCCTGAAAAAGCATGTTCCGTTCCCTTTCTCCGGGTAACCTGAAACTCTTCAGGGGTTAAGATTCTCTTCCACTCTTCCTCCGTTTTTTCCACCCGCGTGGGGGGAGTTAGATTTCCCTTGGAAGCATATTGAAGCACATCAAGCCATTTCATAAACGAGTGATTAAAACTTACCTACTTATAACCATTTTCAACCCGTTTAGTTCAAACAAATTACAATAATCCCTATTGCATCCCAGCAATTCCAGCACCTTCCGGTTTGATAAATGATTTTCCGTTTGGCTTATCTTTCGATAACGTAATTCCTGAAAAGATTACTTCATTGCGCATCTCGCCTACGGAATCATTCTTGTATTGATACCATTGCAGTTTCTTAGGTAAAAGAATCCCTTCTACCTCTTGCCATTCATCATACTTAATTAAGTTAAACTTGTCGCTTGCCTCCTGACTTTTAAATGTAACCGTGTACATCAGTGCCTTCATGGTGTTTGAGGCTTTATCAAAGTATAGGATGTAATTATCTTTTGGCGAGTCGCCTACTCCATCGCCATAGGAAATCTTAATGCCACTTAAGTTCATACCAAACAACTCTTTATCGCCCACGATCTCGTAGTTGATACCCGGATCGCCCAACACAAACGGCATTGAAAAAAAGTAGAAATACAAGTTATGATAAAACCGCGCTCCTGTGGTAAGACTATCTGGCACTACCCAAACATCCTTACCATCAAACCCAATGGTTCTTTTTTCACCTTCCACCAGCACCTTGCGGGAATGGAGATCAATAAGTTGACGCTCACCATTTGCTAACGAGAAACTAAGCAAATTCATTTGCGACCATGCGCTATAGCTGCCATGTGCATCAAAAATTTTTGTTATTGGTTCTGGATGATTGAGTTGAGTTTTTGAATCAGTGTCATTTTCAACTTTTTTGCATTGACTTAATGTAACTGAGACAAAACCAAGCATGATTAATCTGACTACTAAATGCTTCATAGGAATCAATTTGGCAAGCAAGTTAGCGTAATTCAACTGCTTAATGCCATCAATTAACCTCCGAAATATTCATGATTGTAATCCACAAGACATTTACGCTTTTAACTCTACAATCAGTTCACAGAATTTTCTGTGTTGTAGGTAATACGATTTCGTTTGCCAAACCCACCAAACTTTAGGGTAACATTATATGACCAGTTGCTCAAGTCAGAATCTTTAAGCCCTGACGAGTTGCTCTGTGAAGTATTCCGATATGAAATGCCCGGACTCAACCTCATCCATCGAAATAAATTCATTTCTAACTGCACGCCAGGTTCTACTACATAAAACCAGTTTTCATCGTGATCAGAGAAAGTATTGAAATCATTCGCATGCCAATTGTAGCGATCATACTGTGCTGTAAAACCAACCCCTGTAAATAAATCAAGCACCAGGTGTATGGGTTTGTTTGAACCGATAACACGCTCCAGCTTCAATCCACCCTGGCCATATTGGTAAGTCATGGGTTGCTGTGGGCTGATGCTATACTCAACCGGAACACGAATGTCATTTGTGGAACCAGCAAAGGCTAGCCCCAACATCCATCTGCGATTTATAAATACCCCTCCATACACTTCCGAGATATTGGCAAACTCGCCCCCAATCGTTGTGAATTTATTGGTGAGTGCACCATAGCCGCCCGTACATTTTCCGGAACCAAAAAGTGTTTGAACTTCCTGCGCAGTTACAGATTGCGCAATCAGGAAAACAAATAAGAATACTACGGCAAAACGGGTTTTCATGTGTTTCATAATCATCAATTTTCATACAAGACAATTGATGATTCGATAACTCCTATTCTATCTCACTTTTTTTTAATAATTATTCGGGGCGTGTAGCTTGCACTGGATTAAATTTTGAAGCGCAGGCGCAGAATAGGTTCCAACTATAACTCCTATCACAAGGCCATTAACAGCAACCAAGCACAGGGTGCTGTGCCGATATGCCACCTGAAAGGGAACCTTATTTTACATTTAAAAAAGAAGAATACATCCAAATCAGTTTTTCCTGCGCGCGGATATAATCACTCATCAGTGCATTTGTACCTTCATCTCCGGCATCGGCCGAAAGGCTAAGTAACGTGCGCTGAATTCCAATAATGATCTTGTACGATTCCAGAACTTCCGCAACTGCTTTATAACCATCAGAGACTTGCTTACTTTCCTTTATGCGGGATACTTTTTGGTAATCACTGTAATTGTGATTGGGTGTGTAGCCGAGTGTCAGAATTCGTTCTGCCACTTCATCAATTTTAAGAAGCAGACCATTATAAAGTTCTTCAAACTTAAGATGCAATTCAAAAAACTTTTCGCCTTTTATATTCCAGTGATACCCTCGGGTATTCTGGTAAAAAAAAGAATAATTGGCTAGTAACTCATTTAACATCTTGGCCAGATTTTCAGACTTGGCCGTATCAAGTCCTATTGCATTTAAATTTTTCATAATTCAGATTATTAATTCTAACTTTTAAACACACGAGCCGCAAAACTCGTTCAAATTAATAAAGAATTTAGAACTCAATTATGATCAAAGTCATGATATCTGTTAAGAATTACTTTAAATAATCAACCGCAGCTTTATTTTGATTTACTACATGTTGCTTAAGCGTTGTTAACTCATTGGTAAAAGCTGCACTATTGGATAGATGAGTATATTTTCCAGACTCAATTTCCATTGGGCCGATCACGTAAGGTGAAATCAACTCATGATACTGTGTGAATAAAGTATTCATGACGTCCGGCTTAAATACTGTATTTGAAAACACTTGCACAAACTCCTTATATTGAAGTCCGTAAACCGGGTCATCCATTAAGTTGCGAATTAACGGCCAGTTATCACCGACAGTCGAAAGTGAGATGGGAGTAGCCTGTCCCCCGCGATTCATCATACATTCGTTATTATCCCAGGGTATCCACATCAGTCCATCCGTTTGATTGTAGAGGTAATAATTATGCGCCATGCGGCCATAGGTATCCCAATTTAACATAGTAGTATTAACCGAGAGCCATTGTAAGAAATGAGATACGTTAAATACCTGTTCAAGTTCAGCGCGCCATTGTGCAGGGTTAGCATTTCGTAAACTATTATTCAAAATTGCAATCGTGGCCTGCACATCTGCATAGTCTGCTTCGTCTTCGTTATTCTTTTTTTCAAACTGACTTTGTACAAAAGATTTAAAATTGGATTCGGGTTTATAAATATTTCCCGACTTATTTCCTAGCTGATTCTCGAGCATGGTGTCATCCACTACCTCCACCATCGTGTACACACCACAATATTTTACACCCTCACCAAAGTTAATATACACTTTATAGAATGCTGTTTGTGAACAAGGAATACCCGCCATCCTAAAAATATCGGATCCGGCCTTCTCCCGAATCAGTGAATTATCATTAGCTCCCGGAGACATGGAAAGTTCTTTGAACCCATAAAACCGTTGGTTTTTGTATTCGGGATATTCATCCTCATAGCGGTCCATATTTAACCGAAAGGGTAATTTATAAATTCCACCCCGCCAACTATTCTTTAAGGTTGAATTCCCTTTTAATCGAAACCCAACTTTATACCATTGCTTATCGTTGTATTTTACTGAAACTGGAATGTAGTCAGGATCAAGATTAGTATCTCCTCCTGGAGGTTGAGTGCCACCAGCGCCAAAAGCAAACCCATATAATGACTTCATATTTTGCTGTATCGCAAGCCAGTCCGCACTGGTTAACGTAATCTCAATTGAATTTACTCGATGTTGTGGAAATACTTCTTCATAATTGGGTTCAACTTTATTTCCGTGCGTGGTCTCCGTCCAATCAGAAGTTGCGCCATCATCGGTTGTTACTTCGGCTTCTTCACAAGACAAAGCAAACCAAAGCAAAGCCATGGTAAAAAATTTAAGGAGCACATCAATAGTTTTAGCAATCATTGTGCAAAAATAACACTCCGGTTTGGATAAGTTAAATAGCCGAATCCTCATTGATCTGTGAGGATATTGTTTTATCTCTTTTATAAGTAACTTGAGTGGTTTTCTT
Organism: Cyclobacteriaceae bacterium; assembly: GCA_016787755.1. Taxonomy (GTDB): domain Bacteria; phylum Bacteroidota; class Bacteroidia; order Cytophagales; family Cyclobacteriaceae; genus ELB16-189. The sequence continues at coordinate 179,304 of JAEUUA010000025.1, forward strand.
AATTAATTATACCTTATTTAAGAAAGTGAGCGCCAGAGTCTAAATAAATATGCGGTATTTTTTTGTTTTCGTTTTAGGTTTGGTTCTATTGAAATCCGCGGAAGCCACCCATCTGCGCGCGGCCGACATCAGGATTGAACCTGTTTGTGGAAGTCCGCGAACCTTTACCATAACCGTAGTAGCCTATTTAAACACGCAATCCAATACCCGCTTTGGAACCAGCAGTGAGGTGATTTTTGGGGATGGCTCATCGGTTAGAATTCCAATCACCATCGCAACGTTACGTCCCGATCTTGGATTGAATATAGCCGTTGCTACATTTACAGTAACTCATACTTATCCCAGCGATGGAAATTTTACGGTTACCTACATGGAGCGAGACCGCAGCAGCGGTATTTTAAATATTGCCAATTCGGATGACGTGCCCTATGTAACGTTTGTCAATTTTACCATCAATCCTATCAACGGCTGTAACCATGTTCCGTTTCTGTCGGTACCTCCGCTTGATCGCGCCTGCTTCAAGTCAGCATTTTTTCATACCCCCGGTGCTTATGATACTGATGGAGATAGTTTGTCGTACGAATTATCGGTGCCAGCCAGCAGTCCAACTTCATTTGCCAATTACACACCACCCAATAATCCCCTGTTTTATACAAACTTCAATAGTGGGAATGAAAAAGAAAATGGGCCGCCCATTTTTACTATTAACCCTATTTCAGGTCTGTTAACCTGGGATGCACCGGGGCGAATTGGAGAATATAATATTGCCTTTAAAATTATTGAGTGGCGAAAAGATTCTACAACCCATCAATATCGAAAACTAAGCACCACTACCCGCGATATGCAAATTGTGGTGGAAGAGTGTTTGAATATTCGACCTGAACTAATTATACCGGCCGATCTTTGTGTGGAAGCAGGAACTTCCATCAAAGAATTGATTCGTGGAATTGATCAGGATAAAGATGCTGTTAAGATTGAAGTATTTTCTGAACTAATTGATTTTGCACCCTCAAAAATCCCGGCTACCTATTCACCCAATCCACCTTCCTTCTCACCTTCCGATCCACCAGCCGAGCTTCGCTTTCAATGGCAAACTGATTGTCTTCATGTTCGGCAGCAACCTTATCAGGTTGTGTTTAAAATAACAGATAACCCACCAAAAGGACCTAAACTGGTAAACTTTAAAATCTGGAACATTAAGGTGGTTGCCCCTGCCCCGCAATGGGTAAAAACAGAATTAGACTTAGTGAAACGGCATACCAATTTGGAATGGAATTCCTATGCCTGTAGCAATGCTGATAAAATTCAAATCTGGAGAAAGGTAGATTCCTATCCTTACTCGCCTGGGCTTTGCAGTCCGGGCTTGCCAAAGTTTTTTGGGTACAATCTGATTGGAGAAGTTCCTGTATCACAAACCACTTTTACAGATACAAATTTTGGAAGGGGCTTAGTTGTAGGGGCCACCTACTGTTATAGAATATTGGCTTACTTTAATTCGCCAGCCAGCACACCCAGTTTGGTTTCGTTGGAAAAATGCATTGGCCCAATTGAAGCGGATGCTCCGGTAATTACTCACGTGAGTGTTGAAAAAACGGATGCCGATGAGGGAAAAATAAGAGTGAGTTGGCGAAGTCCTTTTGCCATCAATGAAGTTCAGTTTCCTAAGCCTTATGAATATGAAATTTATAGAGCGATTGGTTTTGCCGGTGATACCAGTTTGATAAAAGCAGGCCGTGTGAGTGATACTACATTTTTAGATGCTGCTCTTAACACGGAAGAAAAAGTTTTCAATTATCGCATTGTGCTATATGCAATTCCACAAAATGCACAACACATGATTTCAGTCGATACATCTGCAATAGCTTCTTCGGTTCGTTTAAAAGCATCAATCGGCATAAAGAAAATCGAACTTGCATGGCGCGATAGTGTCCCGTGGTCAAATGTGATTCCAACCACACCCTACCATTTAATCTATCGATCGATTGAAAGTCCTGACCCACAGGACATGATTTTGATTGATAGTGTGAACGTAACTGAAAATGGCTTCACCTATGTAGATCTGGGTAAGTTTAATAATGAGGCGTTACAGGATGACAAACGTTACTCATATCGCATTTTAACCCGCGGAACGTATGGAAATCCAAAGATTAAGATTCTGGAAAATTTTTCGCAGGTAATCACCACCTATCCCGAAAACAAATTACTTCCGTGCACTCAGGCACTGGAGTTGTCGGTTGTCACTTGTGATGAATATTTAAACGCGAACAATTGCTCCCAAACCGAGTTCAGCAATACCTTGCGATGGACGTTAAATGATTTGCCGGGTTGCCGAAGAGATATTCGATCCTACAACGTATATGGTTCGCAAAACCCTGATGGAGAATTTGAATTAGTAGCTCAAGGCGTGAAAGATACGTTCTTTGTTCACAACGGACTTCCTTCCTTTGCGTATTGTTATAAAGTTTCCGCTATTGATGCACTGGGGCAAGAAGGCCCGCGGAGTGATTATACATGCAATGATAATTGCCCCTATTATATGCTGCCAAATGTATTTACACCCAACGAAGATGGCTTCAACGATGTTTTCAGTGCCAACTTTGATGTAGACAACAACGACAACACAGGACTTACCATTCGGTGTCCGCGATTTGTTAAAAGCGTTCTCCTTCATGTGTATAACCGATGGGGTTCAGAAGTATATCAATACAGGTCGCAAGATGGTAGCGATACCAGTATTCACTGGGACGGAACAGAATCAAACGGCCATGAACTTGCAACCGGAGTATATTATTATCGCGCAGAGGTAATCTTTGACAGACTTTATCCAAAAGATCGTCACAAAGAAATAAATGGTTGGGTGCAGTTGATCCGCTAATTCGCTACAATTAGTCTCTCAGAATAATCTCCACACGCCTGTTCTTTTGCCTTCCTTCTTCAAAGGTGTTGTCACCAATGGGCTCGGCACTTCCCTTCCCTTCAAACGTAATTCGGGTAGGATCAATTCCTTTATCAATCAGATAGACACCCACTGCCTCCGCGCGGCTGGTAGATAATCTCATGTTATAGGCCTCCCGACCTGTGTTATCCGTATGACCAATGATGAATACTTGCGTGGTTAGTTTCTTTTTCAGGAGCCCAACCAAGGTATCTAATTGCGAAGTGAAATCTTTCTTCAGGGCCGGACTATTCACGTCAAACAACACATCACTCAGAATAAATTTCCGTTCCTTCGGTGCATCCTTATCGACCATGGGAGCAATGACCTTTTTTATTGCTGTGGTATCTGGTTTAATGGCCGGAGGTTCCGTAGTATGCACGACTGCTTTTGCCTCAGTCTTATTTATTTTCTTTGCCTGCTTTACCTGAGGCACATCTTTATACCCATCATACCGTCTATCCTTTTGCGATTTTTGCCAGCCAGCTTCTCTGCGGCAATTGATCTTAAAACATAAAACTCGTTGAAAGATATTGTGTTTTGACGCACTTCGTATTCGTAAAATATCCCGATGGGCGGGTGTGAGATGTGAAATCAGGGTAGGTACCGGCAACTGAATATTATCTTGAGCCAAGCTACTAATTGACGTGCTCAAAATAATTGCGATTACAAGAAAGATACGCTTGAGATACATGAATAAAGGATAACAAATTAAACGTTTAAAATAACAGAAAACCTACAGAAATTCTCTGATCGTATCCGCCCAAATTTTATATCCCTTTGCGTTAAGATGAAGACCATCTTCCATAAAGATATCTTTTAACACCACTCCCTGTGCATCCAGCATGGGTGTCCAAACATCTACAAATGAAACTTTTTTATGTTGATTAGTCCATGCCTTTAGTTGTTGATTATAGGCTATATAAGTTTCCTTAAGATGCCATCGTGCCAGACTTGGCTTAGCCGAAATAAAAATCACTTTTACATGGTTAGGAAGTCGGGCCCGAATAAGAGAAAGTAATTGGTCGGCTGTTTCTAAAATTTCATGAGGTGACTTTCCTGAGTTAATATCATTGTCGCCTTCGTAAATAAAGATCTCTTTTGGTTTGTGTTTGATTACTAGTTGTTCGGCATAAAAGAGCAAGTCACTCATTTCAGAACCTCCAAACCCACGATTGAGTGTATGGTGGTTTGGGAAATCTGTTGCCAAGCTTTTCCAAAACCTGATACTCGAACTTCCTGTAAAGAGAATTAGTTTTCTGTGGTGTACCGAGCTATCCGAATTCACCAAATTATCGACTTCCTTTTGAAAACGCGCAGGATCCTGTGCTGAAAGTGAAGCACTTAAACACAAGGCAATCAGAAAAATAATAATCCTCATAACACTTTACTTTAGGTAGCTAATATGAGGATTTTTAAACGAAGAATAACGTTGATTATTTAAGTGGTGACCGTATTTGAACTGCGAAATTCGTTTTCATAATTATCTCTGTTCAATTTACTCATTGCCTTCTCAGCCCGACTGTGTGCTACCTTCTTTTTGAAATCAAACCATTTCTCTTCCTTCATCAGATTACGCATCATGCGATCAATCAATCGCCTGCCGCCCAAACTCCAGGCACCTTGCAATTTCATATTGAGGCTATTAGCAACCGTTCGCACGGAAAGCCCAAAACCTCCTTCCAGATATTCTATATGATGCCAATACCCACTGGGCATAAACAGCGTATCGCCATGTTCAAGAATTGTAGTCATCCCTTTCACATATTTTAATCCCGGAAAGGTTTTGTAATCCGGATGGTCCACATCCACAATTGAATGCACATTAAAGGGCAGGCGATATAATAAATCAGATTGATCAGGTGCAAAAAGAACTACTCGCTTACGGCCATGGAATTGCGTAAGGAAAACATTGCTCATGTCAATATCTTGATGCATGCGAACAATCGATTTTGGCGGACCAAAAAACATGAATGGAATTTTGATGTAGCCTTTTGTGATTTCCGGATAATCAAAATCCTTTAGCAGTTCGGGCTTGTGTTTGAATACCGGAAACAGAAAGAGTCTAAGATCAGTTGGCTCACGCTCAATCAAATTCAGGTATTCGTCAAACCGCATAGTAGCATTGGGTACCTCCAGCGTTTTTGAAATGTCTTCCTTTCGATTCCCAAACAAACCCACTTCTATGTTCCCCATCGATTTCTTAAAAAAATCCATCGTCCATTTTTCGTAAGCGGGGTATTTCTTCCACAGGCCTCTTAACACGACAGGCTTTTGTGGTTTTAAATAAGTGTTGTGAAACTCTTCGCGCGTAATTGTGGAACCGTCTATGCAAGGAACCAAACTTTTAATATCTAGTGCCATGGATATGTCTTAGGTTAACTACCCTAAAAACGATACGAATCGAAAATAGTTCCTGTTAATTCATTCTATCTGCAGAAAATCAGGATAACACCCCACACGTATAGGTTGAAAACTAATTGGTACTTGAAAGAAAGTAAATACGGAGATAGGGCTATATAACGATTGAAAATTTAAATCCATGCTTGATTATGAACGGTGCGTTCATGTTCAACCTCACCTGTATGAGCAGTTTCTTTGGGTTCAAAGAGCAGCACCCAAACTTCTTCGCCATTGGTTCGTGGATTGTGTTCCACTCCTTTTGGCACAACAATCATCTCTCCTTCTTTTATTACTTCGGTACGATCGCGGAAGTCCATATACAACGTGCCCTTGAAAATCATAAACAACTCATCTTCGTTTTTGTGACTGTGCCACACAAACTCGTCTTTTACTTTTGCCAACTTCACATACTGGCCATTTAATTCACCAATGATTTTAGGTGTCCATGTTTCTGAAAATAGGTTAAATTTTTGATTGATGTTTATCGTCTTCATAAATACAAATTAAAGCATCATTCCCACAGCGGCAACCACTGTCATACCAATAATAAACCAGCGGTAATTTTTTTCTGAGATTTTTTTAATAATTACTACGCCTAAAAAGGCACCTAGTAAAATAACAGGTAGTGTCGTTAACCCAAACCAAACCGTATTCCACGTAATGGTATGCCACACAAATACATGAAACGGAATTTTAAACCAATTGACCACCATAAAAAACCAGGCAGCCGTGCCTATGTAAGCATTTTTAGGAAGACGGGTAGAGAGTAAATAAATTCCCATCACCGAACCTGCCAGGTTACCCACCATGGAAGAGAACCCTCCCACTACACCCGTTGCGTGAGCGAATATTATATTGGTGGGTATTTTGTCTTGTCTTCCGCTTTGTTCCAACCAAATCATGATGGCTACGCTTATTACGATAATGATACCCATGATCAGTTTGAAAACCTGATCATTGATAAAATTACCCACAATGGTACCCAAAATAATTCCTGCAGCAGCCCATGGAAAAAGTAGTTTCAAATGATGCCAGGACGCATGACGATGATAATACAACACCCCCATGATATCGCCCAATATTAAGATGGGTAACAAAATGCCACTGGATTTCTGGCCACCAAACACAGTGGCTAACATAGGTACAGCCAATATTCCTGTTCCGTGTACTCCCGTCTTCGCCATACCGATAAACAACGCCACGCTTAACACAATTGCTACTTCAACGAATGTAAGGTGATACGAAAAGAGCGTGATCAATAGAGGTGGTAAGATTAATGCGGGTTAAAGATACTGGATTCTTGATTCTTGGATACAAGATAGATTGATAATCAACTAAACTATCATGGTTCGTTAACTACAGACTATTTTCTATACTAACTAAGGAGTCTTCTCAAGCTTCTTTAACCCGGCATCAATTTCTGTTTTTGACAACCACTTGCCTCGAATCATAACTCCAGCCACCTTTTTAGAGTTTATAATATCGGCCAACGGATTTCCATCCATTAAAAGTAAATCAGCAACAGCACCCGGCTTAATGGTTCCCGCATCGGCAAGATTAAGATACTTTGCAACATTAACGGTTCCTGTTCGCAGCGCCTGATATGGGGTAAGCCCGGAGTCTACCAAATACTTTAATTCATTATGGGTTGAAAAACCCGGGACATTAAAAATCTGTGGCGCATCGCATCCCAATAATAAACCAATTCCATTTTTCTGACATTCATAAATCAACTTGCGTCTGAGTTTGATGAAATTTTCAATCTTAGCGGCATCGTATTGCTCATTGGCCATTAAATTTTTCTTGGCGCCAATCCATTGGGTAATGGTTTGAGCATTCATGTATTTACTATCGGGATCTTGTTTAAAAACATCCCCTGTGAAATCTGCATCAAACCAACGATCGGCCAATGATTGGGTAGGTACCACCCAAATATTTTTCTCTTTCAAGGAACTCATCAACTTTGGTATCTGACTTTCATCTACCTGATCGGCCACAAACATTCCAAACAAACCGGTCTGCTGTTCTACCATGGCTTCAATACCGGGAACCATGCCTTCCACAAATCCATCGAGGTGATCGATAGAAGAATACTCCGCATCCATAGCACGCCACACACCTACTCCAAACGACACATGGCCCACAAAAGGAATTCTTACTTCTTTCGCTGTGGATGATATCGCACCAAAGGTTTCCTTGGTAAGGCCGGGATGAAGTTTTAGATAATCGTACCCGGCAGCTTTTTGCTCACGCACCATTTCAGCACCTCGTGCGGCCGTCTTTACACTGAGTCCATTAAACGAAGGCCCTGTTGTATAAAATCTTGGTCCAAAAATTTCACCGCTGTTAATCTTGCTGCGTAACTCCAAATGACTTGGATGTCCGAGCATACCACGAATGGTGGTAATGCCATTCGCAGCAAAAAGGAATAGTACTTCCTTATGTGATTCAATATTATCGTTAGGCGGAACATGAGCATGCATTTCGGCTAACCCCGGCATTAAGTATTTTCCTTTCGCATTAATAACCCATGCATTCTTACTGAACTTTATACTATTACCCATAGCAGATACTCGTCCTCCTTTCACCAACACCATTTGATTTTCTAGCACCCGTTCGCTATCCATTGGAATCACATTCACGGAAGTGAAAACTATTTCCCGTTGAGAGGAATCAATCAAATTCTGGCTATGTAACGTAATCACTGAAAGAGTGAGAAGAAGAGTTAAAAGTCTTGAGTACATAGGCTTTAGTCTTTAGTGATGAGTCATTAGTCGATAGTTCATTGTTATGATGCTGGATACTGGATGCTAGCTACTAGCTATAGACAAGTATCCAGAATCGAGTATCCAGCGTTAAGTTCTCACATATTTCCAGTTTCTGATTTTTCCTTCGGCCAACCATTCAAGGGCTGTTTCCATTCGCTTATCACGAGTGACTTCAGTCTTGGCTTCGGTAATCCATTCTATATATTCTTTCTTGTTAGAATAACTGAACGCTTCAAATGTTTTTAATGCTGCTTTATTGCTTTTTAAGGCTTTGATGAAATAGGGAGGAGTAACTAATTCTTTTTTCTCCGGTTTCTTTTTCACCACTTTAGCTCCTGTCTCGTTCAACTTCGCAGCTTCTTTAACATAAGCAATAATCACTTTGTCGGCCGGTAAATCTTTCAGAGACGTTAGTTTACCCAAGTGCCCCATAGCAGTCTCGGTCTCCGCATTTTTTATCAGGGTTTTATCTTTCATCAGCGAAGCCTTCCAAAAGCCGAAAGTGCAGTGCTGCTTAAAGGCAGCCATGTTGCACATGATTCCTTTGTGTTCAAAAACCGGAAAGCTCCACTTCATGGTTTCTACCACCTCCGGGCAGGCTACATGAACAAGTTCGCGTAAGTGTGTCAGAATTGGAATTGCAAAATCAGCTGACTTAAGAATGTAGGCATCAATCCGCTTGTCTCTTTTACCCATAACAAATAAGTTTTCAAGAGATTGAAATTACTTATTTTTTGGGCGAGAGTGAAATGAATTTATTCGAACTGCTTTCTGGAAATCTCACAGGCTGCTACTCATACCGAAGTGATTTAACAGGATCGGCCAAAGCTGCTTTAATGGTTTGCAAACTCACAATACCAAGTGTAATAGTTAGTGCTAGGGTCATGGTGCCCACAAAAAGCAGCGGGTTAATAGTCATACGAAAGGCAAAGGTCTTAAGCCATTCATTGGCCAGATACCATGTAATCGGAAATGCGATCGCGATTGCAACGAGTACCAGCCACACAAATTCCTTACTTAACAAACGCGTTATACTAAATACATCGGCTCCCAGGATTTTTCGAACGCCTATCTCTTTGGTTCGGGCAACCACCATAAAAGAAACTAATCCTAATAAGCCAATCATGGCAATCACCATAGTAATACTGGCGAATACGGCAAATACATTGGCGAGTCTTGCTTCGGCCTGATATTGGTTTTCAAAATCCTGATCTAAAAAGAAGTAATCAAAATCATACCCCGGAAAAGTCTTTATCCATAAATCGTTTAGCGAAGAAATCAATTGCTCAGTATCAGCCGCTTTATACTTAATGGCATACAAATAACTATTTTGGGGAGCGTAGTCCATGGTCATAGATCCGATCTTTTGTTGTAATCCCAATTGATGATAATCTTTCACCACTCCAATCACCTCACCTTCTGGTGAACGGGAGGGGGATGTAATTCTCTTTCCAATGGCCTCTTCCGGTGAAGTCCATCCAAAATCAAATACAGCTTGTTCATTTAAGATTAATCCATCATTCAAGTCTTTTTCACGTTGCCGATCAAATCCCCGGCCTGCAATTAATTGCAACCCCAATACATCTAAATAATTTTCATCCACGGCCATGTACTCTACACTTACCGCATCATCTCCGGTTTTCCCTTCCGGATAAGCGATCTACCCAACCCAACCCGAATGCCCCGGAATCGCATTCGTATACGTAACCTCATTTATCATAGCAAGATCTTTCAACTGTGATTTGAAAGTTTCGAACGCATAGTTATTTGATGAACGAACTCGGGCAGCATTAAGAACAAAGATTTCGTCTTTATCAAAACCCAACTTTTGCTTTTGCATGTAATCGAGTTGATCGAGTACGATCCAGGTTCCTGTTACCAAACCAACCGAAATCACGAATTGAAATACAACCAAAGCACGTCTTAGTTGAACGCCCCGTAAACTTGTTTGCATTTTCCCCTTCAAGACTTCCGCGGGTTTTAAGGCAGACAGCACTAAAGCCGGATAATAACCGGCCAGCAAAGAAATCGTGACGACCAGGATAATGATACCCATTATGATCGATGCACTGGCTAGTGATGCCAGTTGATAGTTCTTTCCTATTACCAGATTGAAAAAAGGTAAACTGATACCCACGAGTAAAAAAGCAAGCAGCAACGATAATACAGTAAGGATAAACGACTCCCCTAAAAATTGACCAATTAATCCTTTACGGGATGAACCCACCACTTTTCTTAGACCCACCTCGCGCGCACGGTATACAGAGCGTGCCGTAGTCAGATTAATAAAGTTTATGCAGGCCAGCAAGATCACAAATAAAGCAATCCCCGAAACGAGATAGATTCGATCTATACTACCAAGTGGCCCCATGCTATTGCCACTTTTTGTTTTCAAATAAATTTCATCAAAGGGTTCAAACTGAACATAGGCGCTCACGCCCCAATTCTTCAACATCTCCGCGGCTCGCGTCATGTAAATATCTTTGGCTTTGCTTGCAAACAGATTAAAGTCTGTTCCTTCTTTTAGCAACAGGTAATTGTGCATATTGATATTCCCCCAACCATCTTCAAAACTGAATCCTCTTTCTATAGCCTGGTATGTTGAAAATGAAATAATCATATCGGCTTGTATGTGCGAGTTGGCAGGAATATTTTCCATCACCCCGGTAACAAGCATATTCAAAGTATCGGCTAGTACAAGCGTTTTATTCAACGCACTTCCTTCCGGGAAATATTTTTTCTCCATGTCTTCGGAGATGACAATGCTATACGGTTCGGTCAGTGCCTTATCCTTATTTCCTTCCCGTAGGGGGAATGAAAACATCGAAAAGAATTCAGGGCTAGCAAAATAATTTTTCTGCCTGATCTGCTTATCCTGTTGATTGATTAATAAAAAAGAGGCGCTTCGGGTGTATAGCACGCTTTCTACTTCCGGAAAATCTTTTTCAAGCACTTTACCCACCGGCCAGCCATTGGTCTCATTAGCGCTACCCCTATCGGAATTACCTTTTGCGAATACTGTGTTTACACGATACAATCGATCACCCTTCGTATGAAATTTATCAAATGCTAACTCGTCCAGCACATACATCATGATGAGTATTCCGGCTGTTAAGCCAAGGGCGAGACCCATCAAATTAATACTCGCATACCCTTTAAATTTCAGTACGCTGCGGAGGGCAATTTTCAGGTAATTGTATAGCATAGTGCGAGGTTAAAATTTACATGAGTATTAAATAGATTCGTATTGAAACGCAAATCGTTTATGAAGGATGCAAGGAGCACCGCAAGGGTTGCTTCCACACTAAAAATATTGATGTGTTTGGTGCTTAAAAAGTGTCGTTCTGGGTAGGTTTTCTTATTTTTAACCTCCAAATTTTAATCTGCACTATGGGACGCGTCTTCGAAAAAAGAAAGCACAAAATGTTTGCCCGCTTTGACCGCATGGCGAAAGGATTTACACGTATTGGAAAAGATATTGCTATTGCGGTAAAGCAAGGTGGCCCCAACCCGGATAACAATCCCCGATTGCGGATGGCTATTCAAAATGCCAAAGGGCTAAACATGCCCAAGGATCGGGTTGATGCCGCCATTAAAAGAGCCTCCAGCAAAGAAGAAAAAGATTTTGAAGAAGTTATCTATGAGGGCTACGCACCGCATGGTGTACCCGTTATTGTAGAGTGTGCTACCGATAACCCAACCCGTACGGTTGCCAATGTGAGATTGGCCTTTTCAAAAAATGGAGGCAGTATGGGCAACTCAGGATCCGTGATGTTTTTATTTGAGCGCAGGGGTGTTTTTAAATTTGATCCTACCCAATTAAATCTTGACGAATTAGAATTGGATTTAATTGATGCCGGTGCCGAAGAAATTCAACCCGATGAAGAAGAGATTATTATTTATACCAAGTTTACGGAATTTGGGCACATGGCGAAGTTTTTAGAATCAAAAGGCCTAGAACCAAAAAGCTCTGAACTGCAATACATACCAAGCGCCACCAAAGAACTTAGCGAAGCCGAGCAGGATGAAGTGATGGAGTGCGTAAGCGCACTGGAAGAAGATGATGACGTGCAAACAGTGTATCATAATTTAGCCTGATGCAAAAACCACTGACCCTATGCCTGGTACTGATCTCGATCATCAAGTGCAGTGGTCAGCAATCGGATTCCATTCGCTTTTCTGCCACTCATTTTTATGCAGGTGTTCAGGTGGCTATTCCGGGTCGGGAGTTTCGTGAAGTAATCCACAATTCGACAGGCAATTTAGGCTATGGTTTTTTTACCGGACTCGCATTAAACCCCCTTGGAAAAAGCAAGCCAAGTCCCATTCTCTTAGGCATTGACTTTGGATACTTTACATACGGCAATGAAAAGCAAAAAGGATCAGGGAGCATGCCCACCTTAAAAACCGCCCACAATGTATTTACCTGGAATGCCATGGCACGCTTGAAACCCATAAGCCACCAAGGAAGGATCACTCCTTTTGCCGATGGATTAATCGGGTTAAAACTGTTTAGCTCCAAAACAAAAATTGATAAAGACCTGACCAATATTATTTTTAATGATAATCAAAACGAAGTAATCAATAAAGTGAGAGACACTGGCCTTAACTATGGATTAGGGGTTGGTTTTTTTACGAATCCAAAGGAAAATTCAAACCCCGGATTCCAATTGAGAGTGCTTTACCTGTGGGGCGATGAAGTAAAGTACGTGAAGCGAAATTCTGTGATGGTAGATTCAAATGGTAGTGTGACCTTCGAAACTGATCGTGCCAACACTTCTATGGTAATCATTCAGGTTGGTTTCACTGCCCTGGCACTAAAGACACTAGTGAGCGGCCGCTGATTGCTTCATTTGACTCCCTTCACGGGTTAGATCATCATCCACCATGCGGTTGTTGTATTGCTGAATGAGTCCTTTCAAATGGATTTCCATCTTTGCCACCGTATCGGGTAATTGCGTCACTAAATTATGTCGAAGCAGCCGATCGGATTTAAAATCATACAACCCGACTGATTTTTTTCCATCAAATTGCAACAGATAGTTTCCTTTAAAGGATTGATACACTTGATCCAGGTAATTGAATGCAAAAGGCGCTTCGTCTTCTTTAAATACATCGCGACCAAAGGCAACATAGGGCTTGTCATAATGCAGATATCCTAAAATGGTGGGCATAATATCAATCTGTTGGATAATCTCGGGTTTAAACTCATGCCAGTTCCTACTAGGCTGATAAAAGAAAACCGGAACAGAAAAATAACCCCAGGCAGTGTTATACTCTGGATAAGCAATTTCTGCGGAAGCATGATCCGCAGTAATAACAAACAACGTATTCTTATACCAATCCATGTTGGAAGCCGTTTCAAAAAACTTTCGCAACGAGTAATCTGTGTATTCAACGGTTTTATAAATATCACGATCACCCCCTTTAAATTTGTTTTCAAATTCCTTAGGTAGCTTGTAAGGATGATGTGAGGATACTGTAAACAGCGTTGTATAAAAGGGTTGCTTGAAAGTATTTATCTTCTGTGCAAAGAATTGTAAAAACTTCTCATCCCAAATTCCCCAGATGTCATCATAATCGTCATCGTTGTTGTATTCATCTTTACCAAAGTACGCATCAAATCCCGCCAGGTTGGCAAATGAATTAAAGCCCATAGATCCATTGGGTGCCCCGTGAAAAAATGCTGTATAGTATCCCTTCTCTTTTAATAAACTTGCCGTGCTGTTCACTTTATTGGCCGAATAGTGCGAAAGTACATAAGGCACTTCGATGGAAGGTATGCTGCAAATAACGGATGGCATCGCATCAATAGATTTGCGACCATTCGCAAAGGAATATTGGTAACCCCTACTTACACCAATGAGTGAATCCAGAAAGGGTGTGTAGCCTTTAAACCGGGCGGGTTCCATCCATTTGTTATAGGTGCCCACAAATTCTTTGGAGTAACTCTCTATGATAATTACCACAACATTTTCGTAGGAGAAGGGAATGGTATCGGTAGGAACTTTCAATGGATCAAACACGCGTTTCAAGTCTTCCTCAGATTGAAAGTAATCCACCTTTTCAATCACGGTTGCTTTTGCGGTTCGCATCAGCGCAAAGGGAGTATTCAGTACCAGGTTTATGTCTTTGGGTTCTTTGGCAAACTCGGCCGCATTGCTGAGCGTAATGGGTCGGGTACTATGGCGAAAGCCTCCCCGCGCACCTCCTATAAATAAATAGACTATTAATGTCATGGCCGCTAACCCCGAGATGTAAAACACCCATTTGTTTTTTAACTGAGGTCCATCAAACTTGATTTTACTGTATCCATATGACAACACCGCAACAAGTACTACCCAAAACAAAACCAAATACCAATAGTCCAGTACAAATTGAAAAAATAAAGCCAGGCCATTTTGTTCATTTTTAAACTGACTAAAAACACTCACGGTGGTTCTTCGTAACGTAAATCGGTAGTATGCAAAGTCTGCGGTGTTCATTGCTAACGCAACAGCATTCACAAGTAAAAACACCCATTTTAAAATTTGCTTATACCAATTCGTAAACCGAAAGGGAATGGGTAAGATCATCAGTAAAATGAAAAGAGAATTTGAATAGAGAATAGCAGAGATGTCAAATTTCAACCCCCCTATTAATATTCTACCTAGTCGAGCGCACGTCATGCCCGGAAAAAAAGATGCGTTATAAAAGTAGAAGAAAACTCTGCTCAGGGAATAAATGCCCATCACCAAAAGCAAACTTATAACTAACGCTTTATAGATGTTCTTCTTCCATTGCACGCGCTCAATCAGTTTACTTACAGAGTTCATTTATTAGGAGTCCATACACTAAAAGCGCCCAAAAGTACATTAAATGACGGTGAAAAGGCCATGCAAATTCCCTTAATTATCTTAGTTTTGTAATTGCTCCAAAAACAGAAAACTGATTTTTGGATTAGTTTAGGAACTTTATTACCCAACCTAATACCCGAAATGAGGGCTGTTTTATCAGGCTTATTTTTGATCATATTAACACAGGCATCGGCTCAAAACATTGAGGCCTTTGGGGTATTTGGAGGGTTTAACTTTCCTTTTACGGTTGACCCCGGGTTGAACAAAGACCCACGTTTTATTGGCAAGTTTACCATTCGCGCTACACCTGTTGGATTTTCTTATGGATACGATCGCGTAGGTCATGGCATTTTGCTAACCCCCAATTATACGCAAGCCGGGCAAAAATTTATTATTAAAAATACTACCGGTGGCGAGATTGGAACCCGGGATGTGCAAATGAATTATCTCAGCATTCCAGTAGCACTAAAGCTTCACATCAATGATATGTCTTTCTTTCGACTGAGTTTGGTTGCCGCCATATCACCAAGCTTTTTAATTAAAGGCCAGGAGACATTCACCATAAAATCGCCAGACCTGGCCACCAAGTTGCGCTACCCTGCCGGGGTAACCGTGCCAACCGGACCGGGTTATGAAAAGGTGTATGATGGTGTGTTTGTTCCTCAGCTTGACAAAGATGTGTATGTTTCAAAAGACAAGTTTAATTCGTTTCAGCTTTATGCAGCGCTTGGGCTTCGATCGGATTTCGATCTGAACGATGACTGGAGTATTAATTTTGATGGCCGTGCAAATTTTGGAATTTTTGATCCGCGTAAGTCAACGTATATTGATCAATTAAAAAATCCTGCTGGTGACGATGACTTTTATGGAAACCCAGGTGCCCCCGATCTTTATGGCCAGCGTAGGGAGATCTATTTATCAGTGTCGTTTGGTATCTCTCGAATTATTCAGATCAAACAGTCATTCAAACCAAAACAATCAACTTCGCCTGCACTTAAGTCCGGACCTAAACCCCGCACCTCTACCAACGCAGTGCATGGGGGAATGACGAAATCAAAAGGCAAGAAGAAAAAGAATTGAGTATCGTTTGTAGCAACACTACTCAATTAACACGTCACCGTATTCATACGATACACCGTTCCACTAGAAGGGAAACACCAGAATTTTTCGCACGATAACTAGTTCCACTGCATGGTACCGCTCCACAATAACAGGAAAAATTTTCGCCTGTTTTTTTATTAAGCTTTTTGAAAGGATTCTGAATGAGGTTGGTTAAGCTCCAAATTCTCCTCAAATCGCTTTGCGTAAATACCATTGTCCGGGCAACAGCCAGTCAATCTTACTTCTGATAAACACCATACTTCTTTTGATAGCCAGGGGACTAACCAGGAATTGGCAAATACTTTGTTCTTTTAAAAAAGATTAAGCGTATAACTATATAAACTAGTGTGCTAGATTACCCAAGGAGAACAAACTGACTTATTACTGAAAACTACCAATAACCAGGAATAGGATGCTGAATATAATTAAGCAACATTTGACACGCAACTAAGTATGCCGGATGTGTTTATTGTATATAAACCCTTAGCGATAATGACAACAAGATGTACAACCATGAAAATGATCAAGGATTTATATTTAATCGCTGTCATGTTCTCCATTATTTTAATAATAGATGGATGTAAACAAGATGACCCAAGTCCTTCAGAACAATTGATAGGCTCATGGAAATATGTAAGCACGGTGTCTAGTGGATGTACCGATCCAACAGATAACGGTACGCACACCTGTTCCATCGATTGTACCGTGTTGGAATTTACTTCGACTACAGTTAAGATTACAGATTCGAGTAGCATTACCTATACTTATACTATCAGTGGCAGTACGTTAAAAGTTACCGTTCAGGGCCAGATCGAAACATACACCCTGAGTATTTCAGGAAAGACGCTGACACTTACCGAGCAAGCCACAATGGACGATGGAAACTGTAAAGATGTTTCTACATATACTAAACTATAGCAGGTATAATCTGACAAGCACGGCACTCATCTTAAAACAATTTAAGCAGAACTGGTTCTTCATTTGAGTAGATGTTTAGTTGTAACTATAGAACTCCGGCTGCTTTTTTGTGTATACGCTGGAAGGAGTAAAACCTGTGGTAATAAATTATCACGTAACAATTGTTCGATACCTTATTACGCTGTCGATGTTGGCAAAAAATAAACAATCAAATAATGACACATTATAATTTTAAACTTACCCTATTTGTTTTGCTTTCCTTACCTATGACCTTGTTTGGTCAAGATGCAGTCGTTGATGCAGCCACGTTGAACAAGGGTGAAAACCCTACTCCTAAAAATATTATAAGCATCAAAATCGGGGCGGATGATCCATGGGTAGGGATTACGTATGAACGAATATTGTTCCAGTATGTTGGAACTGAAATTCAAATTGGTGTGATAGGAGCCTCAGTGGGTGCCAAGTTATATTTTCCTGCCATTAGGAATGGACAAGTGAATTTCTATGTTGGAGTATTGCCCGGTTGGGGATTTGCAGGTGGGCTAAAGACATATTTCCCCATTGGGATCAATGTAATGACAAAAAAAAGTATGCGATTTAGCCTTGATGCCGGACCGCGAATCTGGCATGATGAGAATGAAAATTTTCCCGGATTCTCACTTAAAATCGGGAAAGTATTTTAAGTCATTTCAAGCGTAGTCTTGTTGTTCTTCACCAACCAACCCTTCTCATGAATAAGAAGTCCAGAGTGCTCGTACAAAATCTTACTTCAACACAAAACTCCCCTGCTTAACATCTCTTGAGTTGCCGCCCACAAACACATGAAACTCACCGGGCTCAGCAACAAAGTTCAAATCAGCATTATAGAACGATAAGTCTTTTTTGCCAAGCGTAAAGTTTACTGTTTTTGTTTCTCCCGACTTCAATGTGATTTTCTCAAATGCCTTTAACTCTTTCACCGGGCGTGTAATGGAACCCACCACATCGCGAATGTAAAGTTGCACCACTTCTTTCCCTTCGCGGGATCCTGTATTGGTAACATCTACAGAAACCACTAATGAATCTGCAGAAGATATGATGGCTGAGCTCAACTTAACTTCGCTGTAGCTGAACGTTGTGTAACTCAATCCGTAACCAAACGGATAAAGCGGTTCGTTCGAAACATCTAAATAATTGGATTGAAATTTTTGAAACCACGGTCCACGTAACGGCCGACCTGTATTTTTATGAGCATAATAGATAGGCACCTGCCCTACATTTTGAGGAAAGGTAGTACTTAGTTTACCGGAAGGATTCACATCTCCAAATACTACATCGGCAATAGCATCCCCGGCCTCGCTGCCACCAAACCACACATTAAGTATCGCGGGTACATTTTCTTCTTCCCACGCAAGTGCTAAGGGCCGCCCTGTAAACAACACCAACACAACAGGCTTACCCGTTTTAAGCAACGCCTTTATCAATTCTTTTTGTGTTTCGGGTATTTCAATGTTTGTGCGACTAGCGGCCTCACCACTCATTTCAGCAGCTTCGCCAACCGCTGCAACAATTACATCGGCACTTTTCGCAATCCGTAGTGCTTCATCACGTAATTGAGCAGCCGTGCGAGTATCCCGATGAAGGGACTTACCGAACAACGTAGAGTTTTTTTCCAGCACTTCATCTTCTGTAAGATTCGATCCCTTGGCATACACAATCTTTGCATTGGAGCCCACCGACTTCTTCAACCCTTCGAGGACTGAAATGGATTCTGAAAATCGGGCCGCCACACTCCAGGTGCCCGTCATGTTTTCTTTTGCATCTGCCAATGGGCCAACCAACGCAATGGTACCTGATCTCTTAAGTGGCAGCACATTATTATTCTTTAACAGGACAAAACTTTGAGCAGCTGTGCTTCGCGCTTCTGCCCTATTCGCGGCTGTGAATACTTCACTCGTTGCCCGATTATCATCACAATACTTATACGGGTTATCAAAAAGACCCAATTTAAATTTTGCTTCTAAAATTCTTCTGCAAGCCTCTGTAATTTGCTGCTCGGTTACTTTTCCTTCTTTCACCGAATTGCCAAGCGTATTTAATAGTCCTTCACTCACCATGTCCATATCGAGTCCTGCATCCAAAGCCAGCGCTGATACGGTTTGAAGATCGCCAATACCGTGATTAATCATTTCACTTATGCCCGTATAATCTGAAACCAAAAATCCTTTGAAACCCCATTGGGTGCGAAGCACATCGGTCAGCAACCATTTATTTGCCGTAGCCGGGATCCCATCAATTTCATTAAACGAAGCCATGACACTGCCTACTCCTGCATCCACAGCGGCTTGGTAAGGTGGAAAGTATTCATTGTACATGCGATGACGACTCATGTCAGTCGTGTTGTAATCTCTTCCTGCTTCCGATGCACCATAAAGCGCATAATGCTTCACACAAGACATAATCGTATTATTGGCACTCAGATCATTGCCTTGAAATCCGATTACCATCGCTTTTGCAATTTGCGACCCGAGGTATGGATCTTCACCACTCCCTTCCGAAATACGACCCCATCGTGGATCTCTTGAAATATCAACCATCGGTGAAAAGGTCCAGTTGATTCCGTCAGCACTTGCCTCGATTGCCGCAATGCGTGCACTGCGTTCAATCAACTTCATATCCCAACTGCAACTCAATCCCAACGGAATCGGAAACACGGATTCGTATCCATGAATCACATCCATTCCAAAGATCAACGGTATTTTGAGTCTGCTTTTGTCGATCGCAATTTTTTGCATTTCCCGGATGTTGGCAACTGTCTTAATATTAAAGAGGCCGCCAACCTTACCTTGCTCAATTTTTTTTGCGATATCCGAACTCTCTACAGAACCCGTAACAAAGGCACCTGCTGAGGGAAGATTGAGTTGGCCGATTTTTTCTTCCAACGTCATCAGGCTGATCAAGGAGTCAACACGACCCTCGATGCTGGTTTGTTGATTGGAAGGTGTCTTATTACATCCGGCAACCAGAAAAAGGATTGCAAAACCAACTAGTGTTTTCATGTTTTACTATTTTTAATAGACAAAATTCAATTTTGTTATTCCTGTCTGCACTTCTGGTGCTGACATAAATAAATCCCATAACAAACCGGTTCGATAATTTTCAATCATCACTACAATCGGCCCCTGGTCAATGGCCAAATAGGAATTAGCGGTCCAGCCGGCAGTAATATTAAAGGCATCATAAAATCCATAAGGCCCCCAGAGTTTATCTCCCATTGAATAGTAGAAAAACTTTAATGCCTTCATCGATTCAATCGGAGTATAAGGAAATGACGAGAGTGCAGCTGTGGGAGTTATTACACCTAAATCATTACTTGGCGAGTGTGCTGAATATCCTGACTGATTATCGCTTGAGGTTAGCCCCCAGTTTTGATCGCTGTAGCCAACAAACTTTCTGGGGTTTGCAACACAATACGAGTAATTGATCAAGGAGGCATTAACATTTTGCTCCCAGTAGTTAGCATAGTCGTCAGTAAAATGTGGGTCTAGTCCCAGATAAGAATAATGAACCCAGAACAAGGGACTTGGCGATTCAAGCGGAAGCTTATATCCATAGTATGTATTATTCTTTACGATTGAACCATTTTTTCCATATCCGTTCGAGTATACAATTTTTGGAATGCTATGTGTAGGCGATGCAGCCGCTAAAAAATAGGTAATTTGTTGTTCGAAGTAACCATACATGGCAAAGTTCATGTCCCAAGTGTAATTGGGTGACCAATGCCAATACAACACATTTTGATCACTCTTTCGATACCAATCCCACTCAACCCCTTCCCATAATTTTGTAATGCGGTTAATAAGATTGTTGCCTACTGTATCGGCAGGTTTTAAGTATTGGCGAAACGTAATAAGACCTTGAACTAAAAATGAAGTCTCTACTAAATCCCCGCCATTATCTTTTGTGCTAAAAGGAATTACTTTCCCTGTGTTCCCGTCAATCCAATGCGACCAAGCGCCATGAAAGCGATCTGCCTTTTCCAGAAACGTAGTCATCTTCGTCATCTGTTGAATTCCCTGTTGGCGCGTGATGAAATTTCTTTCCATGCCAACAATCAGCGCCATAATGCCAAAGCCTGAACCCCCGCTAGTTACTGTGTTCCCCGAGGTGTTTCGTTCACGCGCCATACCGCTGGCAGGATGGGCAAAATCATAAAAGTATTTGAAGGTCTGAGCTTGCACTAAGGTTAGCAGTTCTTCATCAGGAATAACCGGAAATTTTGGAGTGGGGTCAACTGCCGTATAGAAATATTTTATAAACTGGCTAAATGTTTCAAGGTTAGCACCTTTCAATTCGTTTGAAATCCAAAGCTGATGTCTGGTAAGCGATGGAAGTTTTTGAGAGAGGGTAAGTGTTACGCGTGTATCTCCTTCTGTTAAGGTAAAAGATATCGGCACGACTGCCGAATTTATGACCTTGATAAAAGAAGAGGAAGCGTATGTGGCATTAATTGGAGTTGAAAAATTAATTTCAATAGTAGTGTTTTGATCAATATTGGCTGCAGGAGAAGTATTTAACACTTCAAATCCTCCCATTTTTAGGGAAGTTATTGTGAGCTTACCGGGCACGGTACGAAACTCAACTGTAATCCCTGAAAAAATCTCGTCCTCAGCTCCTTTCAGTTCATTGGAAATAATTAGTTCATAGTCCTTGTTAGGTTCAAGATCAAGCGTTGTTAATCCCGAAAATGTTTTGTTGCTATTTAGTAATGAAATGGAAAGCGGAACTTCGGCTCCGTTTTTTATTTTGAGGCGGACAGCTTTCATTACGGAAGCTTCATCCAGTGCGGAGGAAAATTTTCCTTCAATGGGCTGATTAGTGGGTGAACTCAAATTTTGAGTGGGGTCGGTCAAATTAAGCACATACGTGCCGAGTCTCAACTCAATGAGTTGTAGTGATTGTTTTGGTGGTATGATTGACTTTTCACTACACGATGAAAACGTTAGTATATATGCAAACCCCAGCCAACACCATTTTATCATTATAAAAGTTTTTTAAAATAAGGGGTTTCAGCTGCCTGAAACCCCCTACACATAATTAATCTAAAAATATTATGGTTTACCTGAATTATACATGGTGGTAACTTCTCCAGGAGTAAGCACTTTATGATAAATGAATACATCATCCAATAAACCTTTGAAGTGATTAGATCCCGGCAGGTCATACCCACCCCAAGGTTCATTGTCCCAAAGTGTTCCAGCCCTCGATTGTACGAATCCAAAAGCAAGTTCGTTTTTAACATCAGGCTCTGAGCCACCATACTTTAAGCCAGTAATAAATCTTTTGTTATCTCCATCAGGCCAAAGATCAAAGTCCATCTCGCGCATTTTTTCACCATTGGCATAGTAAATACCTTGCTTGGTTGCCCCGTTGTAAGTATATACAATGTGAGCCCACTTATCTTTGATGATAGATGCTGGACCTCCGCTTGTCGTAAGATCTTTTGTAAATGCAAATCCCTGCCAACCTCCATTAGACGCTCCCTTGCCATCTCCGTTGAAGCCATTGTCTTCAGTAGTTGTTCCAATGGTTCCCGCATTGTTGTAGTTGTAACGTGTCGCTAATTTCCAACCACCAAATCCTCCATATATTTCAAACTGGAATCCAAAAAATGCACCAAGACCCATCACAAAATGTCCTTTATCAGCATTGTCGGTATGTGGTATGGCTTTTACCCAAAAACTAAGTGTAAAATTATTGGTATTCATTAACTGATCACCATTCGAAATCTCGATGATAGAGGTTGTTCCGTTGAAGCTCGCTGCTTTTCCAGCTTCCGTTTTACGACCTGCTACGTAGGTAATGTCCACAATTTGATTTGCGGTCGGGTCTTTTGTTCCGATCACATCATTCGCGTTGTCTTCAAATGTCCACTTGGCAATTGCCCCGGGCACTTCAAATGATCCAATAGTTGTGAATGAGCGTTCAAATGAATTTAATAATGTTTTTCCATCTGTGCTCTTAAGGCTTGCATCTACGTTAAGTAAATATAGCGCACCTCCATAATAATCATCCGTAGGATCGATGGTAACTTCGGCACCATTTACGGTAATTGAAACCGGTACGGTAGCATCATCAAAACTACGCTTAAGAGTAAGAGCAGTATTGGCGGTTGCCTGATCAACGGCTACATTGAACGTAGCGACAATCGTTGCATTAACCGGAACTCCCACCGCACTGGTTGCTCCATTCAAATCCACACTACCGGCCGTAATACTAATTAGAGCTAATGCTGGCGACTCATCGCTTTTACAAGCATTAAGCCCTGCCGCAAGTCCTCCGGCTATTACCAGCAAACTCAACATCCATTTCATTGTTTTCATACGCATTTTAAAATTTAATTTAGTTTTAAGTTTTACTTTAATCTATCCTAATTCTCCCATCCGGGATTTTGTTCTAATGTTCCTTGTGACAAATCGATTTCTGTTTGTGGTATCGGTAACAACTCATGCTTTCCTGCCTGGAACCCTAACGGTCCCAATAGACTTACTGCCTTATTCATTCTCACCAGGTCCCAGAACCTGTGACCTTCCATGGCCAGTTCAACTCTCCGTTCCTGAAGGATAGCATCTCGCAACTGATCCTTATTGGTTGTTGTGATATCCGGCAGAATTGAATTGTTGCCTTCACGGGCTCTTTGTCTCACCCTATTTAAATGTACTAACGCCTGAGTAGGATTATTATTTTCGTTTAATGCTTCCGCAGCCATTAGCAAAACATCAGCAAATCGAATAAAGCGCCTGTTATGTCCAAACGAGGGTGGAACACTATTACCGGGAGTCCATACTTTTTGATTATAGCATTCAATTTCAGCCTGACCATGAGAGTCTGTAGAGGCATCCGGTGTACTTCCATCTCCTGCAATAAAAACACCGTCAAGTACTTCTCCTAAAAAAATTACGGTTGATTCCAATCTTGGATCATTTGCCTCAAAACTGTTACGTAAACTTAGCGTTGGACGATTAAAACCCCAGCCCCGATTAGGGTTTCCGCGAACACCTTGCACATTGCCATATTGATTTCCTCCATTCTCAAGTCCTTCTGCACCAAAGGAAGCAACTTCAAAAACCGACTCAATACCGTGCTCTCCATTCACTCCATTAGCATCATCAAAATCAGCCTCCAGATTATATTCACCAGAATTGATTACGTCAGCTGCATAGGTGGCTGCCTCTGCAAATTTTCCTCGAAATAAATATACCTTGGCGAGCAACGCCTTAGCTGCCTCTTTCGTTGCCCTCCCTAAATCCGTTGGAGCATATACTGATTTTTCGGGAAGGGCGGTTACTGAAAAAAGTAGGTCATTTTCAATCAAATCATAAACCTGGTCTTTCGTGCTCCGCTGCAATACTTCCGGTTTGGTATCGATTAGCAAAGGAACTCCGCCCCAGGCTCTAACTAAATCAAAGTAGAAAGCTGCTCGAAGAAATTTTGCTTCACCCACCAATCGACTGCGAAGCGTGGCGTCCATATTTATTTCAGGAACCCGAACAATGACCACATTGGCCCGTCTCACCGCCTTATACAATGTATTCCACCAACGTAAAATGGCACCTTCTGTTTTAACGTGTTCGAATCGATCGAAAGGACCAACCGATGCGGCCTGATCATCCGGATTACTTCCTTTGTTGGCATCATCCGACATAATATCAGCCAACGGAAAGAGACCCGAATTAAAATTGGATTCCCGCAATGTGTTGTATATCGCATTGGTGGCCAGCAGTGCATCATCAGCGGTAAGTGGAAAGTTGGATTGAGTCAACTCTCCTTGTGGAGGCTTTTCAAGAAAATCCTCGCATGCCACAGGGATAAGTAGAAACAGCCAAATGAATTGATATAATTTTATTTTTTTCATGACGTCCATTAAAAAGTCACATTTAATCCCATCGAAAAAATTCTTGGAACGGGGTAGTTGGCAACATCAATTCCATTGAGAACCGGATTGCCGCTTACCACTTCAGGAGTATACCCTGTAAACTTACTTTGTGTAAACAAGTTGGTAACTCGCACAAATGCTCTTGCCGATTTAACTCCACCCTTTTCCACGATCGCTTGAGGCAGCGTATATCCCAACGAAATATTTCTTAATCGTAAGAATGACCCATCATAGATATAACGAGATGAGGGTTCAAAGTTTACACCCCCATTGCTTGGTCTTGGTTCGCTATTGTTTGTGCCCTCGCCATTCCAAAAATTTAAGTATCTTCTTTCGAAATTGTAAGGATCAGGTCGCACAATTTCCTTTCCATTAAAAATCTTATTTCCACGCTGCCCCTGCACATCGGCAGTGAAGTCAAAATTTTTGTAAGCCACGTTAAAATTTAATCCGAACAACAAGGTAGGAATCGGAGATCCTAAATTTACGCGATCATCACTGTTTAGTTTGCCGTCCTTATTCACATCCTCAAATTTTAAGTCACCCACTTCTGTATTTGACAAATGGGGATACGCACTTAGCTCGGCTGCATTTTGAAAAACTCCAACCACGTTATAACCATAAAAAGAGCCGATTGGTAAACCAGGCACCGTGCGGGTAACTTGCCTGCCATTGAAAAGTCCTAACAGGGATTCATCTGATTCTCCGGTTCCACTTATTTTTATGGCTTCATTGTGAATGGTGGTGCCCACAAGACCCACTTTATATTGCACAGCTTTTACCTCACCACTCCAACCTACATTAAGTTCAAACCCTTTATTTAAAACTTCTCCCGCATTAAATGTGATTACTGCCCCATCCCCATTTCCATAGTAGCCGGGTACCGGCAAATCAATAAGAATATCTTTTGTCGTGCGATGATAATAATCTATTTCAGCCGTTAGCCGATCATTCAAAAATCCGGCCTCCACACCAATATCCACCTGGTGCGTGCTTTCCCACTTTAAGTTTGGGTTTCCGGAAACTCCATAGGTAGCACCAGGATATTGAACATCGGGACCAAACACGGCATTCACACCATTTTGTACCAATGAATATTGACGCTGATAATTTATTTTTTCGTTGCCAATAATTCCCCAACTCGCGCGCACTTTGAGGTTACTTATCGTCTTATTGCTCTTCAGGAAATTTTCATTGATCGCGTTCCATCCGATGGCAAGCGATGGGAAGTTAGCGTATTGATTGGCTTTGGTGAATTTCGAAGATCCATCTCGTCTGAAGGTAGCCGTGAAAAGATAGCGATCATTATAGGTATAATTAGCTCTGGCTAAATACGAGATCATCGAAAAATTTGAGTTGACTGAATTTGAAGCAAAATTTGGACTTAGGAGATT
Source organism: Cyclobacteriaceae bacterium (assembly GCA_016787755.1). GTDB lineage: Bacteria > Bacteroidota > Bacteroidia > Cytophagales > Cyclobacteriaceae > ELB16-189. The sequence continues at coordinate 205,574 of JAEUUA010000025.1, forward strand.
TGGGAAAATGTTTACATACCAGAAGTCCTCAGTGGGTCGCAAGAGATTTTGGGCGCCTAAAAAAACTGATTCCGAGGAAGACTCTTGTAGCGTGTACCCAGCGACAGCATTCACACGATGTTCGCCCACTTCTTTCTGGTAGTTCAAGGTGTTTTCCCAAAGCCAATCAATCCGATCTGAGTACCCCTTACCCAAATCATCCGTTGCATTTTGCTGTTGTGGGCTTACATAAAAGATCGGGGTATAGCTGCGAGATTTTTCATATTCCAAATCAACACCGAAACTGGTTTTAAAGGTAAACCCCTTAAGAAAATCAACCTCTCCATAGAGGTTGTTAACACTGCGAAGGCCCTTATTAAAACTGTTTGTATTTTCAATATCGGCCAATACATTCCCCACTCCGGGGATCGGTGTATAGGAACCATCAGGTTGGTGCGTAGTGAGAGTTGGCAAAGCACGGTACACTACAAAAACAGCATTGCCATTAGTGTTTTGTCGCGAATAGGGAGTGAATGATAGGTTACTGCCCAGTCGCATGGATTTTGAAAGGTGAAGAATGTTGTTGAATTTCAATGACACTCTTTCATAGTCAGATTTTTGAATAATTCCTCCTTGTTTAAAATACCCAAGTGATGTGTAGTATTGAAATTTCTCCGATCCCCCTGCGATCGATACCTGATAATTCTGTATCGGTGCAGTTCTGAAAATCTGATCCTGCCAATCTGTATTTGGAAGCGCATCTATGTTATTATAGGTTCCCGGGTTAATTTTATTTCTTACCGTGGCATATTCACGTCCATCTAATAAATCTATTTTCTTGGCAAGTTGCTGAACGCTGTAATCTACCGATAAGCTAATGGTAGGATAATTATTTCCGGTGGTAGAACCTTTTTTAGTGGTAACGATAATAACCCCATTGGCTCCACGCGCTCCATAGATCGCTGTTGCCGATGCATCCTTTAATACCTCCATCGATTCTATATCTCCAGAATTTAAGTAATCAATGTTTTGAAGAATTACCCCATCGACTACAAAAATGGGTGACGAATCATTAAACGTTCCGATTCCTCTGATACGCACGTAGGTGCTGGCACCTGGCGCCCCGGATGAACTGGCAACTTGCACTCCTGCAATTTTACCTTGCAACGACTGCATGGGGTTGATTGCCGGAACGGTGGTTAGGTCCTTACCCCGAATGGATGAAACAGATCCGGTTAAATCAGACTTCTTAACCGTTCCATAACCAATTACAATTACCTCTTCAAGATTTAAGGCATCCGGTTCCAGTAAAATCTCAATGAATGTTCTGAGCCCCAGATCAATGGTTTGTGATTTATATCCAATAAAAGAGATCACCAGTGTACTTTCAGCAGGCTCAAGATTCAATGTGAAGTTTCCGTTCGAGTCACTGGCAACTCCCCGGTTTGTTCCTTGCACCAATACGTTAGCACCGGGAATCACCGAGCCATCGCCCGAATCCTTAACAAGGCCCGAAATTGTTCTTACTTGTCCAAATAATAGAAATGGGGTGGTTAGTAAAGTTAGAATTAGAAGCCTCTTAATCATGGTAACATATTGTTTTACAATCACTTAAAAAATTTAAATCGATTGTTGAATAACTTTCACCTACTTCGATCGCATATAAATTTATGATATACAAGTTGTGATCGTATTTATTTTACCATTTTTCAATCGAAAAGGGATTGAAAATTCGATTTTGTAAGATAACAATTTTGCACGTAAAAAACATTGATTACAATCGATTACAGGCATATTTTGGTGTAAACCAATTACCTGGTTATCGCTTGGTAAACATTTAAATTTAATACGGGGAGGTTAAGCTCAATTCCTGGTCACTTGATCACTGATTTTGGGCGACTGGGAGGAGTAGTTTTCCTCTGTTAGAATCACCTCATGCCACTTGGATAGTGAACGTATTTTTCCGTCATTTTCAAAGTCTTTGATTTGGCTTTTCACTTTATTCTTAAAAGCCCACACCGTATTCGTGCGCAACGAGAGCATGGTGGATAATGATTCAAGGGTAAACGTTTTTTTGCCAGTTACTAAGGTATAGGTTATAAAGAATGCTTTTTCAACGGGAAACTTTACGCCATGAAAAATGGTATAGGCAGTAATCGATTCATTATAGCCGCAACGGGTGCATCTTCTTGAAAATTTCTGTGCCCCTTCAAAGTATTTCTCATTGCCGCACTTCCTGCACGCAAAACCGTTTTCCCACTTCAGCGTTTCCAAAAACCGGTAACACGATAACGTATCAGGATATAACGTTTTGAACTCCTCATAATTCATTGCCTTCTCCATCAATCGCTCCTCCAACACCTCTTTAATCTTGTTTTTTAGTTTCCAGTTATCAAGATCGAGTACTGAGTTAATTTGATTGATCTCGTGTGTTTGAATCAACAGCCTGGTATTGCTCTCTTCCAACTCACGATTCTTGGTATTAATCTCTACCGTGCGTTCACTTACCTTTTGCTCCAACTCTTTGTTGACTTTATCCTTCAGTTGCATGTTCAATTCATGCTGTTGAATGATTCTTCGCAACGCACGATCTCGGTTATCCTTTAAAATAGTAATGCGATCACCCAAGGCAAGTGTAAGCAAGAGCATCTCGATCACAAAACTAAAATGCAAACTGTAGTGAGAAACGGTGGTCAACTCAATCACATCAAAGAACACCAACGACCTCAGAAAAAAACCCATTAACAAAAGGCCATAGGCAATTACAAAATATCGGGCGGGGCGGTAGCCACGCAACCAAACCTGAATGCCTGTATGAAGGATTAACCAGAGCGGCAGAATCTCAATAAACCGGAAGGCAAAGAAATCAGGATAAAAAATGAATTCAATCAGGAAGATACCCGTGCGAATGCCAATCATTGCCTTCAACGCTTTATCAAGTCGGGGAGCCTTTGCACGCGTACTTAAAAACCTTCGGGTAAAAATAAGTGCCCATAAAATCAAGGAGTAGAGGAAAATTCCACTCGTATAGTTATTCCATTCAGGATGGTTTGGCCACAGATATTGAAATCCTATGCCATCCAAACTCATTGCATAAAGAGCTACGCTGCCTATATAAAAGATGTAATAAATATTTTTTATTTCCCGGATGGCCAGGAAAACAAGGAAATTGTACAGCGCTATAATAAAGATCATTCCATAGAATGTACCGAAGAGAAAATATTCATTTAGTGCATAATACACGAACCGGTTTACCGATCGAAAGGCAATTCGGATATCAGCAAATTCATGGGATTGAACTTTGAAGTAATAGTATTCAATACCAGTAGAGGTGGGATTAAGTTGTACTTCAAAATTCTTGTGTGCAAGCTTTCGCTGATTAAACGGATATCCATCACCCATGATCAACCGCTCATAGGTATCATCCCCGTTGGGAACATAGGCTTCAATTGAATCAATGGTTTGATCATAGAATTCTATAAGCCAAACCTTACTAGACACATGATGCTGAACAGAAAAACGAATCCAATAAGAAGCTCCCGACTGATAATCCTTGTTTTGATACGATTCGCGCTTTTGAAATTTCTCAGAAAATTGTTGATCTGATATCTCAGAAAAGGTGAGGGAATTGGTAGGATCAATAAAAAACTCCAGATCTTTTAACAAAAACACTCGTTCCTCGATTGCATCGTCCACAATAGCAGTTTGAGCAAAGCTGTATTGAAAGACATAGATACTACATAACAATAGTAGGGTTCGCTTCAGTGCATTTTCAATCATTCCTGATAAAGGTCGGAAAAAAGTAAGAAATGTAGGATGCTTAATGCCTATTGATCTGGCAGCACTTCCGCGTCATAGCCCAGGCGATACAATAGATTTATTATTCTATAAGAGTTAATATCTCCAAAAAAAGACCGCACCACCAAAACCCGATCGGAATCTTCTAAATCAAAACTGGCACGATAATCTTTAAATTCCCTTTGGATTTCGTCAATAAGCAGTTTCGCGTTCTCTTTACTAGCAACGTTAGTTTTAAATACCTCTACCATCATCCGCTCAGGAGCAACCTTTCTCATGCCTTCGGAATTGCACTTTCATCCATATACAGTATTTCCCACTGATACCCATCCAAATCGGCAAAGCTGTGCTGATACATCCACCCATGATCTTGCGGAGGCATATAAGTCGATCCACCGGCTGCCACTGCTGCCTTTACCATTTCTTCTACCTTCGCACGACTCTCTGCATCTAAGGCAATTAAAACCTCCGTGCCTTTTTGTGCATCCACAATTTCCTTCTTGGTAAATGTTTTGAAGAAGGGTTTCGTTAACAACATGGCAAAAATATTCTCGCTGATAATCATACAGGTTGCCTTATCATCAGTAAACTGTGGGTTAAACGAAAACCCAAGTGTTGTAAAAAAATCGACTGACTTTTTTAAATCATTCACCGGAAGGTTAACAAAGATTTTAGTAGCCATATGGAATTAATTTAAGGTTGTTTATACGCAAGCAGTTCATTGCTTTCATCACCGTATAGTTAGCGAATTGCATTGTTACCGGAATCATATTGTTCGCTTTTACCAAACAAATGTGGCAGGTTTCTTTTCACCGAATCCTGTGCAAAAGCGACATTATATAAGGTTGATTGCGACAATCACTTTTAATACTTTTGGATTATTGACCAATCGAATTATGAAGCACATCTCTATTCTGGTTCCCACCGGGGCGGTAGCATTAAGCTGTATCGAAGGGCCATTCATACTATTTAATAAGGTTAATGAATTGCTAACCAACACCGGAAAGAAACCCTTGTTTCAGGTTCAATTGGTGGGTACTAATTCCGAGACTCAGGTGTATGATCGTCTCTTTAAAGTAACTCCTGATCTAACCATTCACCAACTGCAAAAAACAGATCTCATCATCATTCCGGCCGTAAATGGAAATATGACGGAGGTCATTGAATCCAACAAAAAATTCTTTCCATGGATCAATAAACAACATGAACAAGGAGCGGAAGTTGCAAGTCTTTGTGTAGGTGCATTTCTACTCGCTTCCACCGGTCTTCTTGATGGTAAAAAATGTTCAACACATTGGTCCATGACTGAGAAGTTCAAAGAACTCTTTCCTAGTGTTGAACTTGTATCCAACAAAATAATTACAGACGAAAAAGGTATTTACTCAAGCGGAGGTGCTAATTCATTTTGGAACCTGCTGCTTTATATTCTCGAGAAATACACCAATCGCGAGATGGCAGTCTTGTTTTCAAAGTATTATGAAATTGAGATCGATCGGTTTAGTCAATCGCAGTTTATTATATTCAATGGCCAGAACTCACACAACGATGAACACGTGAAAAAAGCACAGGATTTTATTGAGAAAAATGTGGCGGATAGAATTTCGGTAGAAGATTTGGCCGCGAAGTTTGCTATCGGCAGGCGAAATTTTGAGAGGCGTTTTAAAAAAGCGACTAACAATACGCCTATTGAATACATTCAACGCGTAAAAATTGAGGCGGCAAAGAAAAGTCTGGAAGCGAGTCGCAAAAATGTAACCGAGGTGATGTATGACGTGGGGTATTCTGACACCAAGGCATTCAGAACCGTATTTAAAAAAATTACAGGCCTCTCTCCTGTCGATTACCGAAACAAATATTCGCGAGCAGCAATCACAATCTAATACAACTGAATCCTCAAAAAACTCCACGATTTATCTTTCTCACCTTAGCATCTGCCTTTGCCGAAGCTTCACAATGTGAAACGTGTGCGTAGCGGCTACACGCAGCCAGGATTTTGTGTACGATAAAACTGTATCGTACTTTGCGGCATGCAATTGACTCTAACCACAGGCATCATCCTCATCACGGTTGCCTTCAGTTTATACACGATGCAAAAACCGAGGCTGCTCTATAGCCTCATGATGAATCCCTATCTCATTATCAATTCCGGCCAATACCATCGATTAATCACTTCGGGGTTTATTCATCGCGACCACATGCACCTGATCTTCAATATGTTTTCGTTTTATTTCTTTGGTACCCAACTCGAATACATTTTCCAACAAATCTTTGGAAATACGGGAAGTGTGCATTTTATCGCGCTCTACTTGTTAGGAATTGTTGTTTCCGATATTCCTACTCTTTTAAAACATCAAAAGAATCCCAATTACAATTCGTTGGGTGCTTCTGGAGCAGTCTCGGCTGTTGTGTTTTCGTGTATTTTATTTTTGCCATTACATGATATCTGTATTTATGGGGTTCTGTGTTTCCCTGGTTTTATTTTAGGGATTGGCTATTTGGGCTACTCCTTTTACAGTTCTAAAAAATCAAAAGACGGCATTAACCACGATGCGCATTTATATGGTTCCTTATTTGGGGTTTTATACTGTATTGTTTTTTACCCCGATTCCATTCGAATCTTCATCGAGCAAATGGGGGAATGGAAAATCCCTTTTTTAATGTAACGTTCATCATCCGTTTTGATTCCTTAGCTTGTTAATTAGAACAAAAATCTCAAGGACCAAGTCAATTGCCTTTATAATCATACACCTTCTTTCCTCCTACATAGGTCAGTAAGACTTTTAATTCCCTTATTCTAATGGGATCAACTTTGGTTAAATCTTCACTGATCACCACAAAATCGGCCAACTTACCGGGTTCAAGAGTGCCCTTTATATTTTCATCAAAGGATGCATACGCACCACTTCTTGTATATCCGATCAATGCTTGTTCAACGGTTATTTTTTGTTCGGGCACCCAACCGTCCGGATTTTTATCATCCAACGTGCTACGCGTAACTGCAGCATAAATACCTTCCAGCGGAGTTGAGGGAGCAACCGGCCAATCACTGCCAAAGGAAACAACCGCTTTTGAATCCAGTAGTGATTTAAACGCATACGTAGTCTTAATTCGTTCAGGTCCAATCAATTGTTCAGCCCAGCGCCCATCATCAATGGCATGGTAGGGTTGCATGCTGGCTATTACTCCCAGCTCGGCAAACCGATTGATATCAGCAGGTGCAAGATGCTGTGCATGCTCAATGCGGAATCGCCTGTCTTTCTTTCCATTTTCTTGTTCAACCCGTTTATAAATATCCAATAGCGAATGAATGGCGCTATCACCAATCGCGTGAACCATTACATGCAGACCAACTTTGTCAGCATTGGAAACCCACTGATACAAATCTTCGCTTGTGTTTATAAAGAACCCTTTGTCCATTGGTTTATCGGTATACACATCTTTAAATGCAGCGGTGTGCGATCCTAATGAGCCATCTACAAATCCTTTTAAACCACCTGTCTTCATCCATTTACCAACTTTTGGCTCCATGCCAGCTAATTGTTTCCAACCACTTAGCGGAGCAATGGCATACACACGAACGGATAGCTCGTTAGCATCGTTTAATTGTTTTGCGATGCTATAGCTTTCATAACTATTGTTCATGCCATTTACATCGTGTACAGAAGTTACACCGTTCGATAAAAAATATTGGGTGGCTGCTTTAAACGCTTTTAGTTTTTGCGCTTCTGTGAACGGAGGAACCTGATCCAGTATCAGGTTCATTGCATTATCTTTAAAAATACCCGTTGGCTCACCCTTCTTATCTCGAACAATTTCTCCGCCTGCCACGTCCTTCGAATTTTTATCGATGCCTGCCAACTTCATGGCCGCATTATTTGCCAGCGCCATGTGTCCATCCAGTCGATACACAAACACCGGGTTTTCTTTTGTCTCTCTATCGATCCATTCCTTTGTAGGAAGCGCTCCACCCCATAAAGTATGATCCCAATTTCCTTCCATAATCCAGGTCCCGGACTCCACCGTCTTTGCATATTCTGCAATTCGTTTGGTAAACTCTTCCGGAGTTTTAGCATCCGTTAATTTTACACTTAGCAACCCATTACCACCACCTAGTAAATGCACATGAGTATCAATAAAGCCGGGCGTGATAAAACCACCTTGTATATCTACTACTTCCGTGGAAGAACCATTAAAGTGTTGTATTTCCTCATTTGTTCCAACTGCAAGAATTGAATCGCCAGAAATGGCCATCGCCTGAGCCGCTGGTTGTTTTTCGCTGCCTGTCCAGATTTTGGCATTGGTAATTATGAGTTCTGCTTTTTGACTTTCCTTACAGGAGAGCATGAGCGAGAAGCCCATGATCAAAAGCGAAATTGATTTTGTAATTCTCATAGTGTTTGATTAAAATTTTAGATGAGCCAGTAAAGAGTTACGTTAATTAGTTAATTCTCCCCAAACGGAATTTTAAAAAAAGTGCAACCTATTTAGAGTTATTTTGAAACAACTCAAGTGTATAATTCAATAATTCCTGCCCACCCGACTTACCATGACCGGGGATCACTATTACTGCATCTGCATATTTTTCAGTTATTCGAGCTACGGTTGCCGACCAACCGTCAACATTTGCGTCCGCTAAATTTCCCTTTCCAGCTCCTACTTCTTTAATCAGACATCCACCAAAGATTACTTTATCCGTTGGAAAGTAGCTTACAATATTATCTCTGGTATGACCTTCGCCCAAAAATTCATTCACTACTTTCTTGTTACCCACCCTTAATTCAAGATAGATGTCAAATCCATGCTGAGGCACTGTTTCATTGCGTTCTTTTGCCCATGCAATTGTTTTAGTACTCGCATAGGAAAGAATTTGCCGGTTATGAAATTCATTTAACCCACCGAGGCAATCTGCATGAAAATGAGTGACCACAACTCCTTTTGGTTTAACCTTTAATGAATTTTCAATCCACTCAAGTAGTTCCTTTGATGATGAATCATGGGTGGGGGTGTCAACGATTAATGCTTCCCCGTTATCAATTACAATCATTCCATTACAAGGCACATTTCCAAAGCTTTCCGTTTGCAGATAGGAAATATGAACAAACGTGTTTTCAGTAAGTTGTTGGATTTTCAGGGTTTCACTTTCGTAAATATAATTTGCTTTGTTTGGCTTACAGGCCATAACTGCGGTTACGATTAAAAGAAACGCGAAGGTTCTAAATTTCATTTCGAAAGTTTGGATAGAAATACAAAGATTAAAATTAACATCTGATCGGTATATCTAACAATAACAAGGAACAGTCAAATTTCAATTTTTATCATCACTCAAAAATTACCCGTGCAAATTGTTGATTCTTCTTCCGTTGACCAAAGAGGATAACCTGCAAATTCGAAATCTGCCGGGACACCTTAGGCCTTACCACGATGTCTCGATTATTCTTTAACAATGGCTGCCGCTCTTGCTCGCCTTTTTGGTTAAGGCTTGCCATCATTGCAACCGACTCAACTCCGTTGAAATTGACAGGACGCCCACTCCCTTTATAGGTAATGTTTTTAGGGTGGTCATTAAAAATGAAACAGATTTTTCCATGCACGATAGCAAGTGTGTACGAAGAATAAAATCCGCCATCATTTATTGTGTGTTGCGTTTTGGCAACCTTCTCTGCCCATGCAATTTGACCCTCAGCATTGATTTTAACAGCAATAATATCGTTGTAATAGAAATGATAGGTGGTACTGGTAGTCATGGTTCCATTTATATTAGTAGTATTTGTAAATGCTTTCATAAAATATTGTTCACCAATTAAAATGGCACTTCCATCTTTGCCAATAAGTAATTTGTCCAAATCATATTCATACAATTCAGGCTCCGACCCATTGTCCATTTTTCGCACCGTCCGGTTTGCCTGCCGATCGCTCATACTCTGAATAATGAAGTCGAGACTAAACTCCTTAAAACTTTTAGTTTTAATCTCTTTTGTGGCTGCGTCAATACTTAAAAAATATGTGCCTTTCACACTATAGGTACCTTTATTTGAATAAAATCCAGCACACACCAATCGGTTATCATCCAAAATTTCAATTTGCATATCGGTTAGAAACTTATCTTCAAGCCCTATGGGATATTGTACCAGCGTATTGCCCTGGTCGCGGAAGGATAATACTTCGTACCGATAGTTCGGCTGACCGTTACGCTTACTTTTTCTTTTCTCTTTGTAGATTACCCCCAACACATATACATTTCCAGAATTATCTACGCGGTACGTTTCCGCATCAAAAAGATTATCCTGATAGGGAAGCGTAACATTCTGTTGCCAAAGCGAATTCATGGTAGCATCCAACACGTTGAATTCCATTTTTTGAGACTCCTCTTTATCGTAAGGCAACGTATGGAACACAAGTATTTTTGAACTATCACGCGAAACACGAAAATTAAAATTGCCATGATTGGAATTTGATTTTCCTGAAAAATCGATCTCAGCCAATTTTAAACTCTCCCCCCTCGGTTGAAGTGAACTCTTATCAATTTCTTTCACAAAGAGTCTGTTCTTCTTTAAGCCACTTTGTAAAGAAGAATAAAACATATAGAGTTTGTTTTTCACGTGCAAAAGCTGCTGCACTTCACATGAATTTCCATCTTCCTTTATCTCAAGGTCAAAAGACTTGGTGGGAACGAACTCTTTATTGTAATGCTCGAGTGTATACGATCTGCCACCTAACAGCGCACTGCGATACCGGACTTTAATCGCATAAATTCCGGTTGCGTCAAATCCTACAATATCTTCAAGGGAAGATTTTCGTGATGCATTGAATTCCTTACCCCATTTTACAGAAAAGTTTAACGGTTGAGAAATACTCTGGTTGTTAACTAAAACCAGAAAAAAGAGGCTACATAGAAATTTCATAGTGTTCAACTATTGTTTAATTCAACCAGGCTCATACAACGCTAATGAGTAATCGCATTACAAATCTAAAACGTAAGGGTTGAAACTTTATCTTCTTTATTTCTACATTTTCAATGGAGGTCCCACAACCTGCATCTCATTGTCAGCAAAAATCTTTTCCATTTCTTTTTGCGTTGGTTCATGATCCAGGGCTGCCACCGTTACAAAAAAATCTTCCAGCTTTCCTGCCGGTTGCATTATCACATTCATTTTACCTGTTTCTGATACTTGAGTCCATGCGTGAGCAACTTTACGGGGAAGGAAAATGCTGTCACCCTTTGACAGACTAAACTTTTCATCCCCTACCTGAAAATAGTATGAACCTTCAAGGACATAAAATATTTCATCTTGCAAGTGATGAATGTGTAAAGGGGTTCCCTTTCCTTGCGACAAAGAGGTTTGTTCAAAGATTGCTAAATCTCCATTGGTGTCACGCCCTGAAATTTTTACATCAAGAACATTGGAGTTTACTCCTTTTAATTTAATATGCCCGTGAATCCGTCCCTCCCCGGAATTAATCTTAAATCCCTTGTCTGCCCGCGCGAGCATATTGGTTTTAATTTTAGCGAAAACTGACATTGGAATAACAGAAAGCGCTGCCAGAATAAATTTTCCTCGTTTCATGATCTTGAGTTTTGGTGCTGGTTAATTGCCTTGTTGAAGGTGGTGTTGTCAGTTCTTGCAACATTTTCAAGCTTGTTGGCTAAAGATATGTGCTTAGAATTCTTAAATTATTTCCCTACTGTGTAATTCAGTTCAGTTACCCCACAAGCAAATTGTTGGGTAGTCAATAGTTTTAGTTTTGTTTTGTCTTTGATGCCCTCAAACAATGGAATACCTCGTCCAAGAATAATCGGATTAACAAACAGCCAATAGCCATCAATTAAGTTAAGTTGAATAAGAGAATGCGTTGCTGTTGGGCTGCCAAAAAGCAAGATCTCTTCACTCCCGCCAATATGTGATTGTTTTAATTCATGTATTCTTTCCGAAAGGTTGTCGCTAATAATTCTTGTGTTAGTTCCGGCAGGCAGGTCTGCGCCTTTCATTGTTTTTGATAACACAATTTTGTGAACCTTGCTATACCATTTTGAATGTTCAATGTCGTGCTTGGACGCTGATGGCTTATCGGCCGCGGTAGGCCAGTAATTTTCCATCATATCATAAGTTACTCGCCCATATAATGAAGTATCGCCCGCGCTTATTCGCTTACCGACATGATCAAAAATTTCTTCGTCAACGGTAATCCAGTCCATTTCTCCGTTCGGTCCTGCTACAAAACCGTCCAGCGATATGTGCATAAATGAAATTATTTTTTTCATATAATTCTATTCTTACTATTGTTGGTTTGTTGATGACGTTAATATGTATAGGTATTGGAACATATGTTCCAATTTCCTAATTGACAATTCTAAAATACTGCTTTTTAGCTAGTATCTTACTCGCCAAACAAACTCTTATCAATTCCTGGAATCACAGTAAGGGCATTTTTATAATACACTTTACGCAGCACAGAGTCGGGCAGTTCAAGGCCATACATTTTCCAATGGGCGTGACGCTTGCGGTAGTAATCAAAATATTCATCGCTGGTTTCCAACACGCGGAAGTAGGTATAATACTCTTCCATTTTATACGTGTCCTTACCAAACATAACCCGGTCTTGGTACTTAATTAAAAAGTTACGCGCAGTTTTAGGTTGGCGGCCCAACTCAGCCAGCACTGCACCCAGTTCTGTATACACATTGGGTAATTCATCAAATAACGTTCCGAGGCGTTCCAAATCATTACCAAACCAACCGAGGTGCGCATTGATAAATTTTGTTTCAGGATGTTTGCGAAACACATGATGTTGCTCGCCCATCAATTGCTCAAACGGAGGTACCTTGGCGGGATCGCGGTAGCGGCCTGGCTCCTGCTTTAGTTCGAGCCAACGCTCATTGTACTTGTCTTTCGGATTCCAAAAGGAACTGGGTTCACCGGAATGAATCAACACCGGAATGCCTAACGCGCCACACTTAGCCCAGATGGGATCAAGCCGTGGATCATCAATGGCAATTCTGTTTCCTTCATTGTCTTTATCGGTAAGTCCTAATCCTTTATACACTTTTAAGCCGCACACGCCTTGCTTCACGGCTTCGTCCATCATGACCAGTGTTTCATTCGGCCACCCTTCGTCATCCAGGTTTTCAAAATTGATATTTAAAAAAAGAATAAAACGATTGGGGTAATGTTCATTCACGTTATCCAGCGACCACTCCAAATACTTTCCGCGAAAGCCACTGAGGTTCACCATCACACCCATATTGAGCGAATCCATTTCAACGATCAACTTATCCAGGTCTTGAATAGGCATCGTCCATTGATGGTTGTGCACATCAATGAAGGGAAACTTAGCGCGTGTGAGTTTATGCGCAGGAACTTTTAGGGTGGAGATGGGTTCGTAGTCTTCTACGTCCATCACATTATTCCGGTATTGAATTTTACCAATGAGCCAATAAGCTGCGCCCAAAAAAAAGAGTATGGCCAACATTGACCATACCCAATTCCGTTTTAGGAAAGCCATTAGCAATTATTGAATTGTGATCGGAACGCGAACCATTGTTTTATCCCAAACAAAATCCATGTTAATGCCCGTAGAATCACTCGCAAAGGTAATCGCGAATTTTTCTATTTCAGTGGGTGCTGTCATTACAGGAACCTGCACTGTTAAAACATCCTTTGTATAATCAGGTTCTTCATTGGCAAAGTAAACTCCTACCTCGGAATTAAGACCTACTGTAAAAGAAGTTGCGCCTGGCACCGCATACATGCGGTAGCTTCCGGCACTTACAGGCTGCCCGGCAAACGTTACGTCTTTACTAAATGTTATTTCGGTAGCTGCGTTGGCACCCAATCGCCAGTATTTTCCGTAAGGTTGCAAAGCACCATCCTTCTCTTCACCAAAAATTAAGCGGCCGCGCTTGGAAGGTTGAGAGTAATTAACTTTTATATCAAGTCCCTTATGGCTAAAAGAAGTTGAAGTGGAAGGACTTTTAGGAAACAGGGCGGTGTATCCGAGAAAGCCTAGAAAGCCAATAAATAGCACGCCAACACCGATAAGAATTTTTTTTATCATAAGGATTAGGGTTTGTAAAGAGTGTTAAATATACAAACTCTGAATCTAAAAACATTTAACCGCAAAGAACCCTGAGAAACTCAAAGTTTTTTATTCATAGTTCTTTTGCAAACATCTGTGCGCTCTGTGGTAAATAAACTTAACAAGTTTCCTTTTTCACCTCAGCCATGATCGCTTCAAAATCAAGATCAGCCAGTTTTGTAGCATACAATAAAAGTCGAACTTCTTTTACGTGGAAAACACCATCGGCATTAGCTAACTCAAATAATTTTACGAAAGCCCTGATTTTAAATTCAGGAGAACATTCGTTAACCATTTTTATCCCGTTTTGGTAAATTTCACGACCTGTTTTCCCAATTATGGAATCATTAAACTGGTCAAATATCGTATCACTGATACCTTCAGATTCTTTGATTTTATCAAGATAATGAATCTCTTCCCCGCAAATTTCATTATCTGACCAGATTAGCAGGTATGTTAGGTGCAAAAGTGCCTGTGCATAAGTATCGTGCGTATTCATGAATTTAGTTATTTGTACCAGGGGATGCTCCAAAACCAATCCAATTCTTCATGCAGCAAAATTGATTATAATATTTCACTTTACAGCATAACTCTGCCAAGTACAAAGCGAATTTAAGGATGTTTCCGAATTTTCGTTGTGAACCGTTGCGCGTGCAAAGATTAATCTTATCTCACATTTATTACTTTTAAGTTTCGCAAAGCCAACCTATGGAAACTCCCCCTATTTTTACGGTTGCCGTTGTTCAGGCAGCACCGGTCTTTTTTAACAAAGTACAAACGGTAGAAAAAATTCAAACGCTGGCACACCAGGCAGCAAAAGAAAAAGCTGCGCTGATTTTATTTCCGGAAGTTATTATTCCGGGGTATCCGAGAGGCCTAATTTTTGGAACGACAGTGGGTGGTCGCACACCCGATGGTCGTGAAATGTTTTTGCGCTATTGGGAAAACTCAGTTCTGGTGCCCGGACCAGAAACAGATTTGCTCGCCCGCACTGCTAAAGAAACAAAAGCCTGGCTGGTAGTGGGTGTTACCGAAAAAGATGCGGTGAGCGATACCTTGTATTGCACGCTGTTATACTTTTCTCCGCAAGGTGTACTTGCTCATAAACACAGAAAGCTAAAACCTACTGCTGCCGAACGAATTCTTTGGGGCGAAGGAGATGGCACCGATCTGAATGTATTGGATACGAAGCTCGGGAAAATTGGTGGGTTGATATGTTGGGAAAATTATATGCCGCTGGCGCGGACTGCTATGTATCAGCAAGGGATTGAAATTTACCTTGCCCCTACTGCGGACTGTCGCGATACGTGGCAATCATCCATGGAACACATTGCCTTTGAAGGGCGGTGTTTTGTGTTGGGTTGTAATCAATACTTAACACGCGACCATTATCCGGATGATTTGAAAGTGTATATCAGTGAAACGCATCCTTCGCTGCCCAGCAAAGGAGGAAGTTGCATCATCTCACCCTTAGGAAAACCCTTGGCGGGACCGCTCTATGATAAAGAAGGAATTATCACTGCCGAGATTGATCACCGCGAAATCATTAAAGCTAAAATGGATTTTGATGTGATTGGGCATTATGCACGGCCGGATGTTTTTGAGTTGAAGGTGAAGAAGGGTTAGTCCTTCTTGCTCAACTTAAATATCCAAACCACTGGATAGTCATGAATATTTTGGTAAAATATCGTCAAAGCATAAAACACTCTAACTCTCATAAATTTTTGAATAATTCTTATCGAATTTGAATCATCGGAAGAATGACCCATCCATTTATTAATACCCGTACTTATTAAATGATATGGATATATATACAGACTAAATACCCAAATCTTAAATACCTCAAAATTATAAAACCAACTAAAAATTATAAGAGCAATAATAATGGTGGTGTATAAAATAGTCTTCCGGAATTCATTCTTCTCTAATGAATAAATTAAAAAGACATTGCAAAAAGATAAAATTGGGAGCAACGATAACGCAATCATTGTGACATAATTAAACCCAAATTTTTGAGACTATCTAAAACTACCAAACCACGCTTCACCCTTCTCCTTCTGGAGAAGGGCCGGGGATGAGGTAAATTATTCCTCCACCAAAATCCTTTCCGCCACCTGATGCGTAATCATCAACTCCACTTTTGATTTATTAACTAACACCACCGAGCCATCATACGCTTCTTTTCTTTTCACAAAAACCTTTTCACCAATTTTAAGACCCTTATCATTTAAGTGATCCAAAAAAGATTTCTTGTCATCCGCAACAGCGACAATTTTAACGGTCGCATTTTCTTTTGCCTGATTAAGCGGAATGCGTTTATCATTTAAAATCTTTCCGTTTGCATCAGGAATCGGTTCACCATGTGGATCAAATTTAGGATAGCCCAACATTTCATCAATACGATCATAAAACCGACTCGACTCTACATGTTCTAATTGTTCGGCAATATCATGCACTTCCTCCCACCCCAATTTCATCACATTTACTAAAAATAATTCGGCCAGCCGATGCCTTCGGATAATCGATAACGCTTCTTTCTTTCCCTTTTCGGTTACCTTAATGCCTTTGTATGGCGCATACAAAACCCATTTTTTCAGCGCCAGCTTTTTCATCATGCTGTTAACGGTGGGTGGCTTTACGTGTAGCTTTTTAGCAAGCTCAGACACAATCACTTCCCCCGTTGCCTGGGATAGCGCGTAAACAGACTTGATATAATTTTCTTCGGTTAAGGAGCCCATACCTTCATTTTCAATCAAAAATAACATTTCTTGATTAAATTGTTATAATTAATTTGTTAGATATATCTAACATTTTAATTTTGTAAACCTAATTGACGTTCAGGTAGTGATAAATCCAATGTATCGGTTAATTCAAATTTTAGCTATCGGGTTGTTTCCTCTTCAGGTTGCAAGTGCACAAGGGAGTATTTCCGGGAATGTTAGCTCAGGGGCTAATCCGATCGAATTCGCCCATGTAGGGCTTCTGGGAACAACCTTGGGTAATGCCACTGATGTTCGCGGGGACTTCCGCATTGATAATATTCCTGAAGGGACCTACACATTAGTTGTTTCTTCAATTGGTTTTGAAACTCAAAAAAAGACGATTACACTGCAATCAGGTAAACATCTTGTATTCAGCTTTGAATTAGGTGAACAAATTAACGCACTTGACGAAGTCGTGATCTCAGGTACGATGAAAGAAGTCTCGCGATCGGAAAGTCCGGTGCCGGTAGAAGTGTACAGCAAAACATTTTTTAAAGCCAACCCCACGCCTTCCATTTTTGAATCTCTCCAAAATGTAAATGGAGTGAGGCCTCAATTAAATTGTAATGTGTGCAACACGGGAGACATCCATATTAATGGATTGGAAGGACCTTACACGATGGTACTTATTGATGGGATGCCTATTGTTAGCGGACTATCAACTGTATATGGTCTTACGGGTATTCCCCAATCGCTTATTGAACGCATGGAAATAGTAAAAGGTCCTGCTTCTACCTTATATGGCTCTGAAGCGGTGGGTGGTATAATTAATATCATTACCAAACAGCCCTCCAACACTCCACTCACTACAGTAGATGTTTTTGCCACTGGATGGGGTGAAATCAATACAGATGTAAGCGTGAAATATAAATTGGGCACTAAAGCTACTTCGCTTTTAGGGATCAACTATTTCAACTATCAAAACCCTGTTGACAATAATGGTGATGGCTTTACCGATCTCACGTTGCAAAACCGGATTTCGGTATTCAATAAGATCAGTTTTCAACGTAATAAAAATCGCACCTTCTCCCTGGCCGGGCGGTATGTATATGAAGATCGGTGGGGTGGTGATATGAAGTGGACAAAAGCATTTCGGGGTGGTGATGAAATCTATGGAGAAAGTATTTACACGAGTCGGTGGGAAACCTTCGGGAGCTACCAACTTCCCGTAAAGGAGCTAATCAATTTTCAATTTAGTGCCAACGGACATAGTCAAAACTCGGTATACGGCAGCAATCCTTATGTAGCGGATCAATATATTGGATTTGGACAGTTTTCCTGGAACAAAACAATTGGAATTTATGACCTCCTGGTAGGCGCAGCGTATCGATATACCTACTATGACGACAATACTCCTGCAACTTTTAATTCGGAAGACTTCGCAAACAAACCTTCCAGCATTCACCTGCCGGGAGTTTTTATTCAAAACGAAATTAAATTGAATGAAACGAACAAACTCCTGCTAGGTATGCGTTACGACTACAATAGCATTCATGGAAACATCTTCACGCCTCGAATCAATTATAAATGGAATACTCCAGATAAAAAGAATGTGCTCCGCATCAGTGCGGGAAATGGATTCAGAGTGGCCAATGTGTTTACCGAAGATCATGCGGCCCTTACAGGAGCAAGAACAGTAGAGTTCGTTGGCGCACTGAAACCAGAAACTTCCTGGAACACGAATATTAATTTTGTGAAGAAGATTTATACACAAGACAATACTTTTATATCATTAGACGGCAGTGCCTTCTATACGTATTTTACAAATCGCATCCTCCCCGATTATGAAACTGATCCGAACAAAATTATTTATAGTAACCTGAATGGTCATTCCGTATCAAAAGGTATTTCAATGAATGTTGATGTTGAATGGAAAAATGGATTAAAAATTCTGGCGGGCGTTACTGTGATGGATGTATCCGTGGAAGAGAATGGAGAACGCTTCCGACAATTACTTACCGAATCGGTGCAAGGTGTTTGGAATGTAGGTTATAACTTCTCTGCCCTTGGTATTACGCTTGATTATACGGGAAACCTGTATGGGCCGATGCGGCTTCCCTTGTTGGGAGAACTGGATGATCGGGCACCCTATTCACCCTGGTGGAGTATACAAAACATACAACTTACCAAGAAATTGGGTACTCAATGGGAACTTTATGGAGGAGTAAAAAACCTGCTCAATTTTACCCCCGCCCCCAATAGCATCGCGCGGTCTTTCGATCCATTTGATAAAAACGTAGTCTTTGGTTCTGATGGACGCGCAGTAGCTACAGCAGATAATCCCAATGCGCTTACGTTTGACCCCACGTATGTGTATGCAGCTAATCAAGGCATTAGAGGATTTTTAGGATTTAGATATACAGTAAGATGAAAGTTAATTTACATCGAACTATCCTGATCTCATTTTTTCTGTTGACTTTGCAACAAAGTTATGCACAGCTAAAAACTTATCAATTCGAGCAGCTTGACAGTTTACAAAAAAAGGAAGCGCGGCCTGTAGCTATTTTTATTCACACGGATTGGTGTAAGTATTGCGCTGCCATGATCAACACTACGTTCCAAAACAAAGAAGTAATCTCGCATCTCAACAAGCATTTCTATTTCATTGATTTTAATGCTGAAGAAAAAAGAACTATTAAAATAGGTCATAATACATTTAAGTATAAACCCTCCGGAAATAATACCGGCATTCATGAATTGGCAGAGCAATTGGCGCTGGTTAATGGAAAGGTATCTTATCCAACCCTCTGTTTTCTGAATAGTAACTTTGAAATTACGTATCAGCACACACAGTTTATCAATGCTTCAGATTTGTTACTTGTTTTGAGTAAACTCTAATTGGCAGCATCTGGCCTATCAGTTGTGTGAGTAGATTATTGATTGGGAGTTGGAAGATTAAAAATCAACTTAAACAAACCGGATTAAATGTCGAGTAACCATAACCACAATCACTCTCATACCCAGGCTAATGTCCCTAGCTGGAAATCTCATTGGCAACTTTTTTTGTCCCTGGCTATTCTACTCATTATGCTTGGATTGGAGTTTGGATTCCATTTCAGTCCGGCATTTCCAGCTGACCTCATTATCTACGCGATCGCTTACCTGCTAAGTGGCTACAATGTTTTAGTACTGGCTTTTCAAAAGGCTACACGGTTTGATTTCTTCAATGAATTCTTTTTGATGAGTGTGGCAACCATCGGTGCGTTTGCCGTTGAATCATACAGTGAAGGAGTTGCCGTTATGGTATTTTATTCGATTGGAGAATGGTTCCAGGATACGGCAGTAAGTAAAGCGAAACGCAGCATTAAAGCCTTATTAGATCTTAGACCCGATGAAGTAACTGTTACCAGAAATGGAAGTATGCAGATTGTTCATCCCAGAGAAGTCGCTTTACATGAAACTATTCAGATTAAACCGGGTGAGAAAGTTGCGCTTGATGGTGAACTGATTTCTGAGAAAGCAGCCTTTAATACAGCAGCGCTTACCGGAGAAAGCAAACCTGACACAAAATCAAAAGGAGAACTAGTACTGGCGGGGATGATTAATCTCAACACCGTTGCTGAGGTGCAGGTGCAAGCATTGTTTACTGATAGTAAGTTGAGCAAAATTTTAGAATTGGTGCAAGAGGCCACTGCACGCAAGTCCCAAACTCAATTATTCATTAACAGGTTTGCAAAAATTTATACTCCCATTGTTTTCGCATTGGCTGTTGCTGTTTGTTTACTGCCCTATTTTTTCGTGGGTGAGTACATTTTCAATGATTGGTTTTACCGATCGCTGGTGTTTCTGGTAATCAGCTGTCCGTGCGCATTGGTTGTTTCCATTCCACTGGGATATTTTGGTGGAATTGGATTAGCCTCGCGACATGGAATTTTATTTAAGGGCTCCAACTACCTGGATGTAATGACTCAAGTCGATACCGTGGTAATGGATAAAACGGGAACCTTGACGAAAGGTGTTTTCAATGTTCAACAAGTCGTTTCAGAAAATATAAATCAGAAAGAATTAGTACGACTGGCGGCCGCATTAGAAAAAAACTCAATACATCCTATCGCGAAGGCCATTGTAGAATATGCAGGTGCTACAACAAGTATCTCAAGCAACGTTGAAGAAATTTCAGGTCACGGATTAAAAGGAATCGTGGATGGGAAAACAATCCTGGCGGGAAACACAAAATTGATGAAGAGATTCAATGTTCCCTACCCTGCTGAAATTGATTTGCTGGTGGAAACAATTGTGATCGTGGCGATTGATAATCACTATGCGGGCAATATTGCGATTACTGATGAAATAAAAGCAGATGCTAAACAAACTATCACTCAACTACATCAACTTCAGATTAAAACAGTCATGCTTTCGGGCGATAAGCAAAATGTGGTTGATTCATTTGCCGGTTTACTTGGCCTTGATGAGGCTTATGGAGACTTACTCCCGGAAGGAAAGGTTGAAAAAGTACAAGCACTTAAAAATGAAAAACGAATCATTGCATTTGTTGGCGATGGCGTGAATGATGCTCCCGTTATCGCCCTGGCCGATGCGGGAATAGCCATGGGTGGCCTGGGTAGTGATGCAGCTATTGAAACGGCTGATATTGTTATTCAAAATGATCAACCTTCAAAAATTGTATCGGCTATTAAAATTGGCAGGATAACCCGCAGCATTGTATGGCAAAACATTACCATGGCCATGGTAGTAAAAATTGCCGTGCTCCTGCTTGGGGCGGGCGGTATAGCTACCTTATGGGAAGCAGTGATTGCCGATGTAGGGGTTGCTTTGTTAGCAATACTAAATGCTGTGAGGATTCAGACAATAAAGGTTTAGACTAAACCTTCATTGTCAATTTTGCTAAATTTCTCATATTGAAACAAGCATAAGTTGCTTTTCAAGTTCAATGGATCTTGGAAACATGATATTATTTTCCAAATGAATGTGAAGATGTAAGTCTTCCTCAAAGGCCCGTAGTAAGGAGAATGCTACATGATAGGTATTACAACCATCAGATGGAGGCGTGTAGTTATTGCTGAGTTCAGATATTCTGGCAAACCGATCACCTTCCACGGAATGCTCGTCCATCATTAGCTGAACAGGATTCTCTACCGAACCAAAAGGAGGACTTTCTAACTCTTCCTTATTGGCAATTGCCTTTACCATTTTCTTGATATGAGGAAAGAGTATGAGTTCCTCCTTTTTCAAATGGTTTGACAACTCTTCTGCAGAAAAATCAAATTCCTCTTTAATCTCAAATAGTTCAGGATGATGTTCACCATGAACGTGACAAAGTCTATTTAAGTATTGTTTCAGGATTGGGATTTGTTCCACCACATAGCGGTGATGCATTTTTTCGATATAATCAGTCAATAAATCCAATGGCCAATTTTTTAACTCCGTAGTGTTACTCGGCTTGTCCTGCTTTGCAGATTCAATTTCCGCCAGTAGTTTATTCACATCAAGTTTTCTGCTTTCACTAGCCTCGGCAATACTGCGATTTCCCTTACAGCAAAAATCAATTTTGTGATTTTTAAATATCTGAGCAGTACGATAATCTTCTGCAACAAATTCACTGATGGTTTTTTCTAAAATGTTTTTCATAACGTTCATTTAAAATAATTAGACAGCTACCTGGGTTATTAACACTTTAACCAGAGGTATCATTGTTATTTTTGATTTAATCGAATTTGATATAAGGCACGCAGCCTCAGACTTCTGAAGAACTCGTAACGCCCTGTCATGATCTTCTTCATTGGCAATGGTTACTACAGGTTTAAGAATTACCTCCGTCATCAAAAATTTTCCATCTACCTGTTCCAACTTGCCTTTTGATGAACAAGCAAATGCCGTGAATTCAAGCTTTGAATTTTCCGCAATCGCCAAAAAAGTAGTCATAAGACAACTACTTACGGCTGCTGTAAATAAGTGTTCGGGAGACCATATTCCAGGAATTCCTTTATAAAATTGTGGTGGTGTCGCCACCTCCATACATCCTTTTTCAACAAGATTGGAATTAATGTCAGGAGAACACATAATCCCCCTTCTATCTTGATTCCAATTAATATCCACTTCATAAAAATGTGCCATGATCTTTCTTTTGCTAGGTTGATTTCACACTCCGCTCATGTGATTTGCCTCAAAATTAGAATAAAATTTATTAAAAGACTATTTTATCTTTATTTAATTTATCTTTGCCTCAGATTTTAAATCTTAGTACATGAAACTTTCGGCTCTCCACTCCTTTCACATTCCCGTTATGGGGTTGGCCTATACAATTGACACGCCCATCAAAGTGGCTCACTTCGGAATTTCATCCGTCATCTCTATTATTGAAGATAATTTGGTGGAGAAAATGAGGAGCCACTATTTTCCATCAATCGGCTTGCCGTATGTACCCATTACTTCAAAGGAAGCAGACTATCGTGCCAAACGAATTACCGATTACCTGAACCTTGTAAAGGCAATCGTCAAACAAAAAATAGATACATTAAAGTCTTCCCTTTTTGAGGCGGGATCAGATCTGAATAAGTATTTCGAAATGCTGCCTGATCATAGCCTTTTGAAAAAAGAATTCAGTCGGCTCAGCGATCTGAAAAATCAAGAAGAAATTGAACTATTAGAGAGCTGGCTTAAGAATCAAATTCAACCAGGATGTATTGATGTGAACATCATGACCAAACTGGATAAAAATAATCTTGATGAACTGGGAAATATTGTTGAGGATGGCTCAGATGCAGTGGCAGCGTTGCGCGGTTATGCAAAAAGTAACCTTACTGATTCATCAGTAATCCTTTCTGCTGGCATGAATCCACGGCTTTTCAACTACCTGGAGAAACTCACGGCATTTGATGCTGATCGCAATGGATATTTTGAGAAAAAAATAGTGATTAAGGTATCCGATTATCGGTCGGCTCTAATTCAAGGCAAAATGCTGGCAAAGAAGGGGCTTTGGGTAAGTGAATTTAGAATTGAGTCTGGGTTGAATTGCGGAGGGCATGCTTTTGCAACAGATGGTTATTTGATTGGCCCAATCTTGCAGGAGTTTAAGGATAAAAAAGATGAACTATCCAAAACGCTTTTTGAACTCTATAATCAATCACTCCTCTCAAAAGGAAAATCAGGTTTTGATCAGCCCCATGGTTTAAAAATCACTGTACAAGGCGGGATAGGAACTCATGCAGAAAGTGAACTGCTCAATAGTTATTATGGAGTAGATGGCACGGGTTGGGGCACTCCATTTTTGCTGGTTCCTGAAGCAACCACGGTAGACCAGCACACCTTGCACTTATTAAGTAAAGCGAAAGAGCAGGATGTCATTCTCAGCAAAAATTCTCCATTAGGCATTCGCTTTCATTATCTAAAAGGTACCACAGGTGAAAAAGAGAAACTAGACCGAATCGCGAAGGGAAAACCGGGCAGTCCATGCACTGAAAAATTTCTGGTGTCCAATACCGAATTTACCAAAGAACCCATCTGCACGGCCTCCCGGGTTTATCAGAAAAGAAAAATTGAACATTTACAAGAGCAGGGTTTGCCCGAGCAAGAATATAAGGATCAACTGCAAGATGTCTTAGACAAGGAATGTCTTTGTATTGGTTTAAGCAATGCCGCTGTGAAAGAATATAAGACTGTACCCTTCAAAAAATTGGATGCTGTCAATATTTGTCCAGGCCCTAACATCGCCTACTTTACAGAAATTGTATCCTTACAAAAAATGATTGACCATATTTACGGACGCACCAACATCATCCAACAAATTGATCGCCCTCACATGTTTGTGAAAGAACTATCCTTGTATGTTACTTATTGGAGCGAACTATTACAGGAAGGGAAGGCGTTTGTAGACAAAAGGAAACAGGTGTACATTCAGAATTTTTATGAAAACCTTATTAAAGGCATTTCATATTACCGCGATTTATCAAGCAAAGTAAGTGAGGAGTTTGCCGAATTAGGTTCTAAAATAAATCAGAATCTTGATGAAACAGAAAAACATCTAACAGAATTGCTGGGGAGCTATATGGCCAAAGTCTCAAATTAGGTTTGAGACTTTGTTCCTATCATTATTTTTTTTGTAATTAGGCCATTCTACTAGAGTAACTTAGCTATGTTTTCAAAGGCTTGTGAGTATGCCATCAGAGCGGCATTGTATATTTCGATTAAAAGTGTTGGCGGTTCCAAATTAGGGATCAAAGAAATAGCCAAAGAAATAGACTCTCCGGAACCTTTTACGGCAAAAATTCTTCAAACACTTTCCAGAGAGAAAATCATTTCTTCTATAAAAGGCCCCAACGGAGGATTTTATTTAGACCCCAAGGCTAACCCCATTCCATTAAATGCAATTGTGAAAGCAATAGATGGCGAAGATGTTTTGCATTCATGTTCGCTAGGGCTAAAAGTATGTTCTGATGCATCTCCCTGCCCTATTCATAATGAAATTAAAAAATACAAAGAACACCTGCGGAAGATTATGAAGGAAAAAACCATTCAGGATCTCGCCAAAGAATTGGCAAGTGGAAAAACGTTTCTAAAAATAGATAAGAAGAGGAGGCGTTAGGGTCATTTTAGTAAATCGTTCAGCATTAGCAGTCATGCAAAATGGATCGAAATATTCCTGCTCCCATCAGTAAAACATAAAATAGTGCAAAAGCCAATCTTTGAATGGCCCTATTATTTATGAGAACTAATTTTCTCCATCTAATAGTTTCTGATCCATAAATCAGCATATTCCAGTTGCCCACTAAATCCTGCGATACCTGGATCAACAGGTAAAAATTAAATTAATTAAAGACTTTTTTATCTTTTTAATAAAATTTGTCACTCCATTATATAAAGATTAATTTGTCTTTTATTAGGTTTGTGTTGTCTCAATACAACGTCAAATGAAACAACCTAATCTTATTCAGTTCTTAATGCAGCCAAAAAATTGGTGGCTTCCCTTGCTAATCATTTTTACGATAAGCATGGCCGGTGTAGTCATGATTGGTACACATACGTACACAGAGGCACCTCCTATCCCCAACTTTGTTGGCCCAGATGGCAAAAAGATATTTACAAGTGAAGATATCATGAAAGGACAGGGCGTATTTCAAAAATACGCGTTGATGGAGTACGGAAGTATGTTTGGGGATGGCGCTTATCGGGGGCCTGATTATTCAGCAGAAGCACTTCACTTGACGGTTGAATATATGACAAAGTATTATGGCGAATCCAACAATTCAAAATCAGAGGATCCAACAATTCAGCAATACGGTATTTCAGAAATGGTGAAACGTGAAATTAAAGCCAATCACTTTTCCCAAATCGATAATTCAGTCGTACTGACCAATGCACAGGTATTTGCTGCCCAAGCGCTTAGCGAATATTACATCAAGGTATTCACGACTACAAATAGTGAACAATCCTTCAAACCTCAAGGATATTTGACTGATAAAAATGAAATAAGGGAACTCAGTGCCTTTTTCTTTTGGAGTAGTTGGGTTTGCGGAGTAGAGCGACCAGGAAAAAATTACAGCTACACGCATAACTGGCCTTTTGATCCTTCTGCGGGTAACACGCCTAGTTCGGCTGTAGTTCTGTGGAGCATTGTTGGATCGTTAGGACTTATCTTAGGTTTGGGAATTGTACTTTATTATCATGGAAGGCTTGAGAAATTAGATGATGAAACATTCACTAAAAATGCTCCTCCACTCATGACAAAATTTGGTGTGGGTGCATTTAACCCTACGCCCACCCAACGTGCCACCTACAAATTTTTCTATGCTGCTATCCTTCTATTTGCTGTTCAGGTATTGGCGGGTATTTTAACCGTGCATGACTTTGTGGGATTCATTTCGTTCTGGGGTTTTGATATTTCCGAGCCGCTTCCCATAACGATCACACGCAGTTGGCATGTGCAACTTTCACTTTTGTGGATCTCTGCGTGCTGGATAGGAGCTTCCTTTTTTGTGATGCCCCTATTATCGCCCAAAGAACCACGACATCAACTTACTTTAATCAATTCAATTTTTTGGATGATTGTGGTTTTAGTGGCCGGTGGGTTTACCGGAATTTTTATTGGCCCAAAAGGATTAGCCGGAGAGAATTGGTACTGGTTGGGCCATCAAGGTTGGGAATATCTTGAGCCGGGAAAGCTGTGGCAAGTTCTATTGTATGTAATTTTTATTTTGTGGGTTATCATTTTATTCAGAGGACTAAGACCCGTCATGACTCTAAAAAAACCTTGGGAACTTCCCAATTGGTTGGTCTACGCTACCGTAAGTATTTTGATTTTATTGGGATCTGGTTTCATGTTCACTCCAGAAACTAATTTTGTAATAGCAGACTTTTGGAGATGGATGGTTGTCCATATGTGGGCCGAGGCCTTCTTCGAAGTATTCACTACTATATTGATTGGGTACTTCATGGTACTGATGGGTTTAGTGAGTGCTCGTGCGGCAACCCGTGTTATCTATTTAGCCACTCTCCTATTTCTTGGCTCTGGCTTACTTGGTATTTCGCACAATTTTTATTGGAATGCCAAACCCGTTTTCACCATGGCTTTAGGATCAGTTTTTTCCACCCTACAAGTTGTTCCTCTTGTTTTACTTACACTAGAAGCCTGGCGTTTTAGTAAACTACCCTTAAGCCTTGAGAAAAACAAAAATGGAAAATCGAATCTTGGCTTTGGATTCACTGAAGTATTTCTCTTTCTGATGGGTGTTAACTTCTGGAATTTTTTTGGTGCGGGTGTGTTAGGATTCATCATTAATCTCCCCATTGCAAACTACTATGAACACGGAACCTACCTTACCGTAAACCATGGTCATGCTGCCCTGATGGGTGTATATGGCAACCTCTCCTTAGCGGGGATTCTTTTTTGTTGTCAGTTATTATTTGAACCTGCTTCCTGGAATAAGCGATTAGTTAATCGCGCCTTTTGGTCAATCAATGTTGGCCTCTTGTTAATGGTTCTTCTGGATTTATTCCCAGCCGGAATCTTACAATTCAATGCAGTTCTTGACAACGGATTATGGTTTGCGCGAAGTAGGCAGTTTGTGGATAGTACCCCATTTCAAACACTCACCTGGATGCGCATTATTGGAGGTTCCATTTTTGTTGTGGGGGGTGTAATTCCATTAGCCTGGTTTATTACAACACGAAGAAGAAATCTGAAGAAAAGTGTAAAAGGTATTCAGGCATCTCATTTCACGAATCGAAAACCAAAATCCATTTCTGCCAATGAGCCTCAATACATAGAAGAATTAACATAAAAGAATACGTAACGATACCCTCAATTGCAGGTGCGACTTAAACAGAATTAATCCTTTCAGGGAACAACTCAACCAGTAACTATTTTTTAAACTTCATTAACCTAAACACTACAACCATGGAACTCAATCAGGAAATTCTCAGCAACATAGTGATCTACATGAAGTATGCACGGTACCTTCCCGAACTGCAACGAAGAGAATTATGGCCAGAGATATGTGAGCGATATGAAAATATGATGATTGAAAAATATCCTAAACTAGAAAACGAAATTCGTGAAAACATGGATTGGGTACTTCAGAAAAAAGTATTGCCTTCCATGCGTGCCATGCAATTTGCCGGTCCTTCCATTACAAGAAACAACAGTCGCATTTATAACTGTGCTTACATGCCAGTAAATGATATCCGATCATTTTCAGAAGCCATGTTCTTACTGTTGGGAGGAACTGGGGTTGGTTTTTCTGTTCAAACACATCATATCAATGAGCTACCTCCTATTGAGAAGGCAGAAAAACTAAAGAGATTTTTGATTGGTGATAGTCTTGAAGGTTGGGCCGACTCCATCAAAATGATCATGAAAGGATATTTTGGACAAAGCCGAACATTACCTGATTTTGATTACTCTGACATTAGACCAAAAGGGGCACGGCTTGTTACTGCCGGTGGCAAAGCACCAGGCCCGGAGCCATTAAAGGTTTGTCATGCCCACATTACTGCAATCCTTGATCGTAAAAAGAATGGTGAACGATTGTCTTCCCTCGAATGCCATGACCTTATGTGCCACATAGCTAATGCTGTGTTGGCTGGAGGAATACGCAGGTCTGCCATGATTTCTCTATTCTCGTTGGATGATGAAGAAATGCTCACGTGTAAGTTTGGCAACTGGTGGGAATTGAATGAGCAAAGAGGCCGCGCCAATAATTCTGCTGTACTTTCGCGTGAAGAAACAACACAACAAGAGTTTTTTGATCTTTGGAAAAAAATTGAACTCTCAGGAACTGGCGAACCGGGCTTTTACTTTAGCAACCATCCCGACTGGGGAACCAACCCTTGCTGTGAAATTGCGCTTCGGCCATTTCAATTTTGCAATCTGTGCGAAATAAATGTTTCGGATGTAGAGTCGCAGCAGGAATTAAATGCGCGTGCACGTGCAGCAGGATTTTTTGGAACCCTGCAAGCAGGGTTTACTGACTTTCATTATCTACGCGAGGAATGGAAACAAACTACCGAACAAGATGCATTGATTGGTGTTGGAATGACCGGAATAGCGAGTGGAAGAGTTTCTAAACTTGACTTAAAGGAAGCAGCCGATGTAGTAAAACATATTAATGTAGTGGTTACAGCGAAAATAGGAATTGAATTTGCCGCACGTTGCACTACCATCAAGCCATCCGGCACAAGTTCATTAGTACTTGGTACATCATCCGGTATTCATGCGTGGCATAGCGATTACTACTTACGGAGAATGAGAATCGGAAAAAATGAAGCACTTTATGAGTACTTACGAATCAATCATCCCGAGTTGCTGGAGGATGATCTTCTTAATAGCAAGCAAGCTATTGTGTGCATTCCACAAAAAGCTCCTGACAACAGCATCCTTCGAACTGAAAGTGCCATGGAAATGCTTGAGCGAGTAAAATCCTTTAATTTAGAATGGGTTCGAAATGGGTACAGGTTAGGGTACAATGCAAACAACGTATCTGCTACGGTATCCATTAAAGAAAATGAATGGAAAGAAATTGGCGAATGGATGTGGCAGAATAAAGCTTCCTACAATGGGCTCAGTGTTCTTCCTTACGACAATGGCAACTACAAACAACCTCCCTTTGAAGACATCAGCCGTGAGCGTTATGAGGAGCTTGAAAAATCGCTGAAGAACATTAACCTTTCATCCATTTATGAACCCGATGATGCAACTGATTTGCAAGCCGAAGCTGCCTGCGCAGGTGGCGCTTGCGTTGTGCAGTAAGTCATGATTGGATTAAAAAATGTTTATCAATTGACATTCTTACCTTATGGTTGATTCATAATAAAAGTCTTCCCAGATTTTTCTTTAGCATTAGTGTTTCAAAAATCACTATTTTAAGGAGTTACCGTCACGATTACTCGTTTATATCTGGTTAACGCTGGAGTTCCTTTATCTGAAAGTTTTAGAATGAAATGAAGGGTCTCTTTTTTCTCAACCTTAGGTGCTGTTATATAAACACCATGTACATTCTCAGCGCCAACCTGTATTATTTTTTTATAGGAGCTTACCTCCGGGTAATGAAACCATAAAAAGCTAAGATTATCTCCATCGGGATCAGTAGAGTTAAACCCATCCAAACTAAACCCCTCTCCTGATTTTACGGTGAATTGCTCCGGATGGCTTAATAAAATTACAGGATGATGGTTAGCTTCCTCATACGGTTTTACGCACCAATCCATTCGCGCAGCGAAATCATTTTGAAAGTCATCGCGCCAACGCCACAGTGTAGCTTTATTGTTGGTAAAGGAAATTGTGTCTTTACGAACCGCTCGTCCGTATTCCCCAGGTGTGTAGGGATAATAACTATCAACCGCATCCGTCCAGATTTCTCTTGTCTCGGGTTCAAAGGGAACACCTGAATTTCCTTTCTTTTGCTTGGCAAAATCAGGTTTATACAATTCGTACCGACCGCCCCAACCACCCCACTCAGGATGCTCTGGATCACTGAGTCCGTTGGGTATTAAATTTAAGAACGAGGGTGTATCCCCTTCCATTCCCCACGCTACATCGGGATACTCAACACCTAATGGACCATGACCTTGCTGAATGTTTTGAGCGAGCCAGCTATTGCTAATCGTTTCGTTATTAATGCCTTTTACGAACGTATTTATTGCGCTCCATGTCGCACTGCCATAGTCATCGGCAGGACTAACAATGTAAAACAACTCAGGAAAGTTATTCCGAATCCAAATACCAGAATCATCCTGATCAGAAATGGCATACACCCGAAGTTTTGAAATTAATTTTTTAGCTTCTTCTTTGCTTTTTGTTTTCTTGATTTTATCAAGTGCCTGCGCCAGGGTATTAGATCCTCCCCACACGGATATCCACAACGGACGTTCATCTTTTTCTTCCAATATTTTTATTATCCAGTTAGAACCTTCAGAATCTTTTCCATCGCCCACTCCTTGCATACCATATTTTGGCAAACCTTGTTTCACAAGACTTAATAACGTCTTCTCATCTGGAAACCCAGCCTCATGTTTGATCAGGTTAGGCTGCACTTTACCATAGGCATGAACTACTTTTCGAATTGATTCCGGATCAACACGGTTTTTATGCCAGATAGAAGTAGTGGCGATCATTCCCTTTATATCGATAACATTCGAATACAATACCAACCGAACAAAGGACTCTATATCATCGGGCTCAGCTTCAATGTCGCTTAAGATGATGACTCGATGTTTTTGATTGGATTGTGCAGTAACAAAATGCGAAAGCAATATCAAGGAAAAAAGAATTAGGGGAAAAGTAGTTTTCATAATTTGAAAATCCGGTATTATGAGCACTTAAGAATTTTTAGGTCGCTTTCGAGAAATGAAACAATTATAGGTAACTTCACTATTGTATTTACTACAAGTTAGTTGAAGTCTGCCTTTTTACGACTTAATCGGCTTTCTTAAAATTCATTAAAATAAAAAAGCCATTAACTAATTGATAGTCAATGGCTTTGTAGTCCCAACGGGAATCGAACCCGTGTTACCAGAATGAAAATCTGGTGTCCTAACCCCTAGACGATGGGACCGTCTTAAAATTTCGAGTCGCAAAGATAAATCCACTATCCGCAATTGCAAACGTAACCGCTAAAAAAGTTACCAACACGCTCATGTATTCATTGGTTTTGGCTTTAAGTAAGCCTATTTTTGACTTCGCAATTTTAAACCTATATCACAATGACAAAAGTTGGAATAAATGGATTCGGTCGTATCGGCCGTCTTGCTTTCAGAGCTGCCATGGGACGCAAAGACATTGAAATCGTTGGTATCAACGATTTGGTAGAACCTGACTACATGGCTTATATGTTGAAGTACGATTCTACGCATGGCAAATTTGAAGGGACTGTAGAAGTGAAAGATGGCAATCTCATAGTGAATGGAAAAAAAATCAGAGTAACTTCCGAAAAAGACCCTGCTAACTTGAAATGGAACGAGGTTGGCGCTGAGATCGTGATTGAATCAACCGGTCTATTCTTAACGCAGGCTGATGGACAAAAGCATATTTCAGCCGGTGCTAAAAAAGTGGTATTCTCAGCTCCTGCCAAAGATGATACACCAACGTTTGTAATGGGCGTTAACCACAAGAAATTAAATGCATCGCATACCATCGTTTCCAATGCATCGTGTACAACCAATTGCCTTGCTCCGCTAGCAAAGGTATTGAATGATAAATTTGGAATAGCTGAAGGATTGATGAGTACGGTACATGCGGTTACTGCGACTCAAAAAACAGTGGATGGACCATCTGCAAAAGATTGGCGTGGCGGGCGTGGTGGTTTCTCAAACATTATTCCTTCCTCAACAGGCGCTGCCAAGGCTGTAGGCCTTGTACTTCCTGAATTGAAAGGTAAATTAACGGGCATGTCCTTTCGTGTTCCCGTAGCTGATGTTTCTGTCGTTGACCTTACGGTGAAATTAGATAAAGCTGCTTCCTACGAGGATATAAAAAAGGCCATGAAGGATGCATCCGAAGGTGAGTTAAAGGGAATTTTAGGATATACCGAAGACGATGTTGTATCTCAGGATTTTGTTGGCGATGCGCGCACGTGTATTTTCGATGCTAAAGCAGGTATTGCCCTAAACGATAAGTTCGTAAAAGTGGTTGCCTGGTATGATAATGAGTGGGGTTATTCAAATAAGTTGATTGACTTGGTGCAGGAATTAGCCAAAGTATAGAAGAACAGACAGTTCACAAATAAAGGAAGCGCTCACTCAAATGGGTGCTTCCTTTTTTTATAGCTATAAAACCACTTACAAAAGTTGAGGTAAGTATGTTCTGCCAGCTGGCTTTCGCCTCCAGAATCAGAAATCCTAATTTACCAGTATCTGATAAATTCAAAGTGGGCTAAATGCATTCGCATGTTGTTCGAACAAAGCAAAACAATCAAGTATAAATCTATTTTATCTTCTTTTTAAAGAGTTGATCCTTTTTTTTGGCAAGGTTACCTTTAATCTCTGTAACCTTTGACTTAACATCAGCCGTTACTTTTTTAGATTTATCTGCAATTTTCTTTCTTGTATTTTTTCCGCTATCCGGTGCCATTAGAATACCTGCAATTGCCCCTGCTGCCGCTCCGGCAAGAACACCTCCTGCAACTTTTAATGCAGTATTTTTCTTCTTTGGTGTATTTGAATTTGGTGATTGACTTTTAGCTTTTGTCATGGTCTTTATTATTAATGGTTAAAAAATTTGTGAATAGGACATATTACAAAATATGTGATGAAAATGCAAATAATAAGCGCGAGTAATTATAAATAAATTGTAATAAGGGTTGAAAATGCCCAATAAAATTTTGTGCACTCAGCAACGCATGGAAAAAGATCAACTTGATAATCAGTTAAGAATAAACGTTAAGCTTATCCCTTGTATCAAATTTATACGGATGTAAATTTTATTATGAAATCATTTCTACTGTTTTGAAAGAAACCCACATATTTGAATGGGAATTAAATTTAGCACGATGAAAGGACTGACGAATTATAATGCAAATAAACGCATGAGGCAGCTCTTGGCATTGATTATTCTGATTTTAATCGGAATTCTGTTTGTGATGACTACCCACTCAAAACAAGATACGGAAGGCAACGTGAAAACAGATCAACTAATTCCGCGCCAAGGAAAAGTTTAATAATTGAAGATAGGTGTTTGTGAAAGCCTCTGTGGGAAACTACAGGGGTTTTCTTTTTTTGCAGCAGATTCAAATCCTGTTTGTAGCTTTGTTCATGGACTTTTCGCAACAGACTTTCCTTCGCAACCTGGCTCAAACATCTCCTCAGCCATTTCTACTATCTATTGAAAAAGCGGAAGGTGTTTATTTATACAGTCCCGATGGAAAGGCATACATGGATATGATCTCAGGGATTGGGGTTAGCAGCATAGGTCATCGACATCCACATGTTATACAGGCAATAAAAAAACAACTTGACAAACACTTACACATAATGGTGTATGGAGAGTATATACAAAGTGTCTCCAATGAACTTGCTAAAAAATTAACCAGCCTGCTTCCTGAACAACTTAACTGCTGTTACTTTGTGAATTCGGGAACTGAAGCGAATGAGGCTGCTTTAAAACTGGCTAAACGTTATACTGGTAGAACAGAAATAATCTCCTGTCGTAAATCATACCATGGTAGCACACACGGATCGTTAAGTGTATCAGGAAATGAAGGGAAGAAGCAAGCGTTTCGGCCATTGCTTCCGGATGTTCAGTTCATCAATTTCAACAACCCATCTGATCTTGATAAAATAACGACCCGAACGGCTTGTGTTATCATGGAAACCATTCAAGGCGATGCCGGAGTGCGTGTTCCGGATCAAGCATATATGAAAACTGTGCGTAACCGATGTGATGAAACGGGTGCCTTGTTAATTTTGGATGAGATACAATGTGGCATGGGACGCACCGGGAAATTGTTTGCATTTGAACATTATGGGATTGTGCCGGATGTGTTAACCATCGCTAAAGCTTTCGGAGGTGGCTTGCCCATTGGTGCCTTCGTTGCCTCTGAAGAAAAAATGAGATGCCTTACACATGATCCGATGCTAGGGCACATTACTACTTTTGGCGGCAATCCTGTTTGCTGTGCCGCTGCGTTAGCAACACTGGAAGTTATAGAACAAGAAAATTTACTAGCTCACGTTGAAAGCAAAGGAAGTATAATTGAAAGTTTGTTGAAGCACCCTAAAATAAAAGCGGTGCGGAGAATTGGATTACTGTTCGCTTTTGATTTTGAAACGGAAGAAGCTGTAAACAAAATTGTTCAGTATGCGAAAGAACAGGGTGTCATCTGTTATTGGTTTCTTTCCCACCCCAACAGTTTCAGAATTGCCCCACCTCTTACTATAACAGAAGAAGAAATAAAAAAGGCCTGTACAATAATCTTAGATGCTATAAATCAATCCTAATGAAACGAATCGAAAAATTTGACAAATTAGATTATATCTACAAGCTCTTAATGGTTCTGGCACTTGTAATAACAGCCATCCTTTTGGCAAAGGATATTGTTGTGCCTATTCTAATTTCTATTATTCTTTCAGTTGTACTTCTTCCTATTATTAAAAGATTGGAGAAAAAAATATCCCCTACACTCTCGATACTGGTTGTACTCATTGGCTCATTTCTGCTTTTTATGTTCTTGGGCTGGCTAATTGTTAATCAGGTAAGTGCTCTCGTGCAAGACCTTCCAGATATCGAATCAAAATTCAATGTGTTTGTTGATAAATTAAGTAACACATTAAAACAAACATTTGGTATGAATGCCCTTGAACAAAAACAATTCCTAAAAGATGGAATTACTTCTCTTAGCACCTACACAACAGATTTGCTTGCAGCTACAACAAGTATATTAGGATTGCTTATTCAGGTTCCCATTTACATTTTCCTATTCTTAATCTATCGTGATCGCTTTCGGGCATTCATCCTTAAGCTTTTACCCGATGATCAAGAAATCATGTGGAAAAAGGATTTTGAGAATGTGATTCAAGGCTATATCTCCGGATTGTCTTTAGTAACTCTGATTATTGCAGCCCTTAATAGCATTGGTCTTCTTGCTTTAGGAATTAATCACGCTATCTTTTTCGGAATCTTATCCGGACTCTTAACCATCATCCCCTATGTTGGAATCTTTATAGGCGCTGCCCTGCCAGTGCTTATGGCACTGCTAACTAAGGATAGTCTCTGGTATCCTGTGGGAGTCGTAATAATCTTTTCTGTGGTACAATTTTTAGAGGGCAATTTTATTACCCCACGTATCACTGGTTCGCGCGTAAGTATCAATGCGCTGGCCGCCATTTTAGCATTGCTGATTGGTGGAAAAATTCTTGGTATAGCGGGAATGATACTCGCCATCCCCGCATTAGGTATTCTGAAAATTATACTCTCCTATACACATCACCTTAAGCCTTTC
Organism: Cyclobacteriaceae bacterium; assembly: GCA_016787755.1. Taxonomy (GTDB): domain Bacteria; phylum Bacteroidota; class Bacteroidia; order Cytophagales; family Cyclobacteriaceae; genus ELB16-189. The sequence goes on from JAEUUA010000025.1 coordinate 241,575, forward strand.
GTTATCTTAATTGAAGACACTCCGCTCGACAAAGATAAAGGTGATCCAGCCAAAGACCTATTACCCTAATCCTTCAACCATGAGAATTATCTTATCCGCACTTCTTTTCCTTGCTTTTACAAGCAAGAGTCAATCCATTGTAGAAAAAATAAAAATGCGGGTTGATTATAAAGAGACTCCTGGCATTGTTGTGGGCATTTATGAAAATGGTAAAGTGACTTACCACAGCTTTGGAGTGATGAATTTACAAACAAGCGAAGCGGTAACTCCTAAAACCCTGTTTGAGATTGGATCGATTACCAAAACATTTACTACCAGCATGGCTGTGTTGCTTAGCCTCGAGAACAAAATTAAGTTCAGTGATCGTGCACAGTCTTACCTGCCTTCAAAAATGATACTGCCTGAGAGAGATGGAAAGGTAATTACTATAGAACATCTCGCCACTGCGCATTCAGGTCTTCCACGCATGCCAAAGAATTTCAGTCCAAAAGATGCTGCGAATCCATACGTTGATTATACTGAAGATTTCTTAACCACTTTTATAAGCAATTGCGAGTTGACCCGAGATCCCGGAGCTCACTATGAATATTCAAATCTCGGTATGGGATTGCTTGGTTACATACTAACCCGAATAGAGGAAAAGCCCTATCCTAAACTAGTAACTGAACTCATTACAAAGCCATTGGATATGAATCAAACTTTTGTAAGCGGCACAAGCAGGGAAAAACATCTTGCTTCGGGGTATGCCGACAATACCGAAGTAAAAGCATGGACATGGAACAATGAAAGTGTGTTAGCCGGAGCCGGGGGTTTAGTTTCCAATGCCGAAGACATGATGAAGTTTATGACTGCTCAATTAACAACTTCTAATACTCAACTTTCAAAAGCATTTGCCCTTACTCATACTATTCGTGCTGATGCCGGAGCGATGAAAATAGGATATGGTTGGCACATTCGCGATGAAAAAATTGTTTGGCACAATGGTGGCACAGGTGGGTTCCGTTCTTTTGCAGGATTTGATAAAGCAACTAATAAAGCAGTGGTTGTGTTAACAAACTCTACCGCTGGGGCGGATGATCTTGGCTTTCATTTACTGAATGAGCAATATGAACTTAAGGCATTAAAGAAACCCGTAACCATTTCAGAAGCGGTGCTAACCAATTATGTAGGCACGTATGAAATTGCACCCACGTTTAGTATTGTAGTTACGCTAGAAAATGGAAGTTTGATGATACAAGCTACCAATCAGCCAAAGGTGAACATCTATCCCGAATCTGAAACCAAGTTCTACTTAAAGATAGTGGACGCTCAGATTGAATTTTTTAAAGACGCGACAAGCAAAGTAGAAAAACTTGAATTACACCAAGGCGGTGCAGTAATGCCAGGAAAGAAGGTGAAGTAAATTATTAAGTAAATTATTAAGTAAATTATTTATGTCGGTTGTTTTCTTGTTGTCGTCTCTCTTTGTCGTCAGGTTTTACAACCTGACGAGGCTATAAATATTACAAATAGAATTGAAAATCGTGAGCCTGTCAGGTCGGAAGACCTGAAAGTAATATAAGCACAGTTCATTGTTGGCGGGCATTAGTTTCCATTCATGACCAGTCTAGACAAAAACGAATTCCCTTCGAGATTTACTCCAATGAAACCCTCACGAAACTCAACAGTTAAAATTTGGAGAAAGTCAACATGTTTTCCTCCCTGTCTCGCTGGCGCCCACTTGATGTCCTTTTGAAGTATAGGTATTATTTGGTCTCCAAGAATATTGAAATCATTTTTTATAGGTTTTCTGTCATAGTCGTGGATAATGAGTACTTTGAATTTAACATTGTGTCCATTGCAGTTTATAACATATTGTACATCGACTCTTCCTTTTTTGGTCAAGAGACTGTCCGAAATACTAATTTTTCTAGCTAAGATGTCAGCAATCTGTTGTCCCGAAGATATTAACTTAGGGATTGTATCAGTGACTTGGTATATTTTTCCACAGGGTCCGTTGTTCTGTCCGAAACCGTTGGTCGAAATAACTATCAGAGTAATTATAATTAAAAGTCTCATTCTTGATTATTTCTCTTAGTCGTCCGTTCTCATGATGACCTCCAATAATCTAATATACGCATTGCCTGTATTTCTATTATCTAACAACCACAAATAACTACCTAAAGACTCTCCACCACAAGATTATGATTGGTGTAGATACAAATGTCGGCAGCTATAGTTAAGCTTTCGCGCACCATTTCTTCCGCTGATAAATGCGGAGCGTGTTTCTTCAACGCCAGCGCAGCCGATTGTGCATACATCGAGCCCGAACCAATAGCCGCTACCTGATTGTCGGGCTCAAGTACATCACCCGTTCCTGAGATTACTAAAATTTCATCTTTACTGACAGTGATCAACATGGCTTCCAACCTGCGCAGAAAGCGATCCATGCGCCAGTCTTTTGCTAACTCAATTGCCGCGCGTTTCATGTTGCCCCCATACGCATTCAGCTTTTCGTCAAAGCGATCCAGCAAGGTAAATGCATCAGCTGTAGAACCCGCAAAACCAACTATTACTTTTCCTTCTTGTAGCTTCCGGATTTTCTTTACGTTGCTCTTGGCAACTGTATTACCCATAGTAGCTTGCCCATCTCCACCAATAGAAATCTTTCCATTGTGAAGCACCGCAAGAATAGTGGTAGCATGAATTTTTTCCATCAGATTAGTTTGAGGTGAGACATCACCTTTTCACGAAGTGTTTCTGTTAAAAATTAAATTGCCACAGATTCACTGATTTAATAAAGATAAATTACTAATCTGTGAATCTGTGGCCTATAAATATCAAATCCTAAATCAAAATCCTTACGGGATCTTCCAACAAGCCCTTCAAGGTTTTTAGGAAAGCCGCACCCGTTGCGCCATCAACTACACGATGATCGCACGACAAGGTAACCTTCATAATATTCCCTACGGCTAATTGTCCATTCTTCACAATGGCAGTTTCTTTAATGCCTCCTACCGCAAGTATACACGCGTCAGGGGTATTGATGATGGCTGTAAATTCTTCTACACCAAACATACCCAGGTTAGAAATTGTGAACGTACTACCCTCCCACTCGCTAGGCTGTAATTTTTTATCGTGTGCCTTTTGAGCCAACTCTTTTACTTCAACACCTATATGAGAAAGAGATTTATTATCCGCAAAGCGAATCACCGGAACTAATAAACCATCCTTAACAGCCACAGCTACGCCAATATGGATATGATGGTTTTTTCGAATCTTATCGCCTTGCCAACTTGAATTAACATCAGGATGTTGGCGAAGTGCCGCAGCCGTTGCTTTTAGCACAATATCATTGAAGGATATCTTAACTGGAGAAATTTCATTGATGCTTTTACGCGCCTCCACGGCTTTATCCATATTGATCTCCATGGTAACATAGAAATGCGGAGCGGTAAACATACTATCAGAAAGCCTGCGAGCAATAGTCTTACGCATTTGCGAAACTGCTACCTCTTCAAAGCTTTCCTTACCAACCACACTCGGCAACACTACCGGAGCTGCAGCTGCTTTTCCTCCAGCTGCTGAAGCAGCTGATGGTTTGTATGATTCAACGTCTTGTTTTGTAATACGCCCGCCTTCACCGGAGCCTTGAATCTTATTGATATCAAAACCCAACTCTTTAGCCATCTTCTTCGCTAAAGGCGAAGCTTTTAATCTCCCATTTGATTCTGAAGATGATTCATTAGAGACTGAATGAGTTTGAGCTACGGGTTCGCTGGATTTACTTTCAGCCGCTGGAACTGCCGTTGATTTAGCGCCTGATGATTTTGCATTGTGTGCTTTTAATAAAGTCTCCCAATCGGCACCTTTCTCACCTATGATGGCAAGTACACCATTTACGGCAACTGCTTCTTTCTCCTTCGCACCAATGTATAAAAGGGTTCCTGCATTGTAGGATTCATATTCCATGGTAGCCTTATCGGTTTCCACTTCTGCCAATAGTTCACCGGTCTTTACGGTGTCCCCCACCTTTTTACTCCACGATGCGATTACACCTTCGTTCATGGTGTCGCTCATCTTGGGCATCAAAACAATCTCGGCTTTAATGCCTGAGGTATCAATAGCCGCTTCTTCTTTTGGGGTCGCAGCCTCTGATTCTTTCTTAGCAGGTTCAGATTTACTTTCTGCAGCACCGTTGCTTGCCCCTTTTAACAAGGCAGAAAAATCCTCACCCTTATTTCCCACAATCGCTAACACCCCATTTATTTCCACCGCCTCACCTTCCTTCGCACCCAAATACAACACCGTTCCAGCATTAAACGACTCATAATCCATCGTGGCTTTATCAGTCTCAATTTCTGCCATCAACTCACCCGATTTTACGGTATCTCCCACTTTTTTATGCCACTTGGCAATCACCCCTTCCGTCATGGTGTCGCTCATCTTGGGCATGCGTACAATTTCTGCCATTTCAGTTAAAAATTATAGGTCGTTTGATTTATAAGTCTAGGGTCAAAAATAGGCGTATTTGTGCGATTTTCAAGCTAATCGCTTGTTTCGTTTTGATCAAATTTCTTATTTTAAAAATTGAAGGTGCCGATTAAGAACTCAAACCTGGTGGTTGATGGACTAATACCATATGAATATCGAAAGCCGATATCCAGTTGAGGGAGTAAACGAAGGATGTTTATATCCAATTTAACCTCCACTCCGGTTGAAAGGTAGCTCCGCGAGACTGGCTGCTTGTTTATTGTGCTACTTCCAAATCCATAATCCAAAAATCCGTTCGCACGGATGCGCTGTACATTTACAAGCGGTCCAAGGTTTAGGTCGGGATACCAAAGTGGTAACGCATAGTTAACAGACATAGAATAAAAATTGTGAAATCTTGATGTTGATTGCCCTCGGGGCAATGGAATTTGGTTTCGGAAGGTATAATTATCCAGGCCTTGCTTTGTACTTAAACGGACATCAGCGATCTCTGACTTTTGATATGCCCAATACCCCCAAAGCGAATGATGCTTAAATAATCCAGGGAAGTATAATTGGCTATTAAATGAAAACTGACTTCCACTAAAATCTCCACTGTAAGGAGTTTCATACCAGTGCATAAAAAAAGCCTGCCCCCATTTACTGTTAATGTCTCTGCGGCTGCGCTTTAACTGACGAACTGCCGACATTGAAAAGTGATTGTAAATCAGATTACCATCATCTGCATAGCTACGAAAAAAGTATTGTGGATAATTGGATGGAATCAATCGTCCTCCGCCATCAATACTATTTGAGAAATCGGTCACCTTAGTATAACCCACATAATTTGAGATTGTAAAACTTGATAAGAACCGTGAAGCGGTTGTTAGTAATGGAATTCGAAGGCCGGCTTCAACAGTTTGCTCTTTCCAATCAAACGTTAGATTTTCGACAACGGTAGTTGTATCTATTCCCACCACTTTGTCGTATCGAAAATCACCTTCGTTGACCGATCGGGTTGCTTTAGAAAAATTAACATCAATAATTGGGTATAAACCTTGATAGCTGAGACCTGCATTCCAAGAGCCGGTGCGTTCATTGATATCAAATACATAGCCTGCATTAATAGAAGTTGTACTTAGCACATCGCGCGATGAAACTCCTATCTCCACTTGGGTAAGACTATTATCTATATAGGCACCCCAATTGTAAAGATTGATAGCGTGCCCCAGGCGAGAATATTTTGAGACGGGGAAATTTTCATTCGGCACAGTGGTTAACAATTCTGCATGCCCTTCCTGCTCAGCAAGATGTTTAAATCCAAAATCCGGCAATGATGTAAAGTTGTCAACTGCCTTCCATGAAGAAGGATTAAAATCAGTTTTCACAACGTCCAAACCATCGCGACTTTGCTCATTATAAAATAAAATCTTTCCATCCTCACTCATAGAAGGATTATAAGAACCATATACACTCGAAGTAATTTGGTAATGTTGTCCTGCGGCAACATCCAACGCATAGATGTTATCGATACCACTGCGCGGTGAATTGTAGAAAATGTACTTTCCATACGGTACCGGATGACCAATGTTCTCCGCGGTAAAATCTGTGAGATCAACTTTTTGCATGGTCAATATTTCAAATTTTGCAATCGCTTTTCCTTTTTTATTAGTGGTTAATGCTATTATCTCATTTCCATTTTCAGCCCAGCGAGGCATGGAAATAAAATCGTTGCCAGGATTTTCAAAGGTGTGAAGGATCGTTCCATTTTCGTAACTAATAATAACAAGTCTAGTTTGATAGTCGGTACCGGTTTCAATAGTAGCAATCTTTTTTCCATCTGGTGATAATGCAGCTCCTGCATACCGCGAGTTTACTGAAATTACTTTTCGAACTTTCTCTTTCAAATCATACCCCATCAAAACGGAATAGGTGTGAACACGCCAACGCGGATCGTATCGATATTCATTCCATACCACCCGGTCACTTGCAACAGAGAGCATTCCACTGGCATTCATAATTCCTGGAGTCATCACACGCTTCTCTTTTCCATTTGATAGAATTACAAATTCTTCAATGTTTCCAATCCCCGATTTTAATGCGAGTACTCCATTGGTAGTCTCATAGGGGTAGCGGTAGTCAGTATATGCTTTCGAACTTCTCTTATTTACAGGTTCAAATAAAGTAAGGGTTGTTTTTGCCAATTGTTCGCGCCAATCTTTTTGAAATTCAGACGCCATTTCCTTATAAAGTTCACTTACATATAATCCCGTTTCTTTTTTTATAGATCGCGAAAACGCATAGGGCAGAAACGGAACACTCCACGCCCTTCGAGTGATATTGCCCCACACGTCAGCATTGCCTGTTTTCTTTCGCAAATACGAAACCATATTATATCCTAAAACATAGTGATCAGGAATATTGTGTTTATAGGATCGCAGATATTGTTTATTGTAATTGAACACCCTACCTTCTTGCAGATTGGTGTGAAAAAGTAAATTGAAATTTGGGATCCGTCCTCTTCCACCTGACGTGAAAGCGGTTTCGGTAGCCACCGCATCGCCTTCCCAAAACCATTGTGGCACGGCTGCATAGCTCATGGCCGCAAGGGTGTTAGCCCCAAAAAGATAATAGAGCACCCGGTTAAAACCGCGATTAGCATGTTGAAATTGAACGATGTGCCTATACTCATGAGTGGCTAACAAATCAAGCCAATCGAGGTTGCCCATGAAGTTATAATTCTGCGAAGGCATTCCGAAAAATTCAGACCTTCTAGGTGTTATAGAAACAAACCCATTGCTAACAGCCGATTGATTTTGCAAAACGATCGAAATCTTTCTTGGCTCTGTTCCAAGGGATTTTGCTTCAGGAGTTCGGATGTGCTCCATGGTATTGGCCATCCGTTGTGCCTGAGTTTCAAAGCCCCTAGGAAAAACAATCTTAAAATTTGCCGTATTAATTTGTCGCCACCTGAGATTGGGATTGTTTTCTAAAACAGGGGTTGTTTGACAGAGTCCTAGAGAAATACTAAGAATGAAAAAACAGCCACTGCAAAAGCTACGAATCATAAACTACCGATCTTAATAAGATCGAAAGCTACATCAGGTCGATTAAATTTACTACTGATTGCTATGTATAAGAATTTCTTTTAAGCGAGCACACTTTTATTTTTGGCTAAGGTCATCCAGACTCTTAAACTTTCTACCCAAGCCAGTAACTGCCCCCACATTAAAGAAGCCCAAAACGTTTGAGCCTTTTGCATTTGTGTTTGTAATGTTTGAAGAAACATTGGCCAGGGAGGTGGCAAATAATTCACCAAAACCACCCGGGCGATCAATTTGAATACGTACTTCATTCAAAAAGTTAAATGCGGCTTCCGTTACAGATTGAATTTGAACATAGACCGAATCTCCTACAACATAGGGTGATTTAATCTTACCATTTTTATCTTCATCAAATGGGTTGATCGCTGTGCGGATCGGAAAAATAAAAGGAACTCCATTAAAATTTCCTCCTTTTGAAAATCCGGCATCGTAGGCTGTAATTATTTCATTGGGTTTTAAAAGCTGTGCACCGTTCTTGTAAGTCTTTATCCAATACGAATCATTTGGTTCTTGTGGGTCGGTGGCCCAAAACTGGGCCTGATACAAATCATCAAAAAATTGCCCGCCTGGTTCCAGAAAAAAAGTAATGCTATCAATGGCTGGAGCACGACCCATTGTTGCTTCTGATATAAACGTTTCTGCTCCAACCTGAACGAAAAGTTTATAGGTAAATCCTACCCTTCCAAACACTTCATTACCCGCGGGTGTCCACTGATAGACCCCTGGTGCTGTTTCTCCAAAAGGATACACTTGATTATTTTGATCCGTCACATGGATGATAGCACCTGAAACCCCAGAAGGCAATGCCCTTTCAAAATAAGGTTGGGAGCGGGTAAGCCTTATCTGCTGCGCACCCATAGCATTGTTTAACCAGGCATCAATAACTAACACCGAATCGGATTTTTCAAGTTCGGGATTAATTACTACATCACATGAAAAAAGAATACTCGAGGCTAACAGAATAACAGAACTATAGATTACGAAACGTTGCATACGATTAAAATTTAAAATTGTAAGAAACAGAAGGGATCACGGTGCCAATAATGGACAGTTGACGCGCCTCACTATTAATGGGGTCACCTTGGGTTACCCGATCTTTCCCTTGAGTGAAATAAATTGAGAAAGGATTTTTGCGCGCATAAAGATTATACACACCAAAAACCCAGTAGTCAGAATTCTTTCGGGCATTTCCATTTCGTTTTACAGTCTTGCCTTCCAACCGGAAGGATAGATCTAAGCGATGATACGCTGGCAACCTAACATTGTTTCTGCTATCCAAAGCATTGTAGGGAATAAGCATGCCTTGCACCATATATCGTGAAGTTGGAAACGTGGAAGGCGTTCCACTTACCAATGTAAAATTAGCGGATGCTGACCACCGCTTATTCAAGTCATAAAAGCTGGTGATTTTTAAGTTATGGGTTTGATCGAATCGGGCGGCATACCATTCATTGCGGTTAATACCTTCCACTTTCAACTCCGTGCGCGCTATCGTATAAGCAACCCAACCTGTAAAGCGGCCCACTTTCTTTTGCAAATAAAATTCCATTCCATAGGCTCTACCCACGCCAGTAAGTAAGTCTCCTTCTAGATACTCGTTGATTAACAAATCCGCACCATCTATATAATCAATCTGATTTTGAGTCTTGCGATAGTAGGCTTCAACAGAAAACTCAAATGTCTGTTCTTTTCCAAAATTTCTGAAATATCCTAATGCCCATTGATCTGCTAATTCGGGCTTGATATTGTTGCTGGTGGGCGTCCAAACATCTAATGGGTTTGACGCGGTTGTGTTAGAAATTAAATGGAGGTATTGAGCCATACGTGTATAGCTCGCCTTTACCGAACTCACATCACTTAACTCTGTCTTAAAAGAAAAGCGTGGTTCAAAATTATGATACGTTGCAGTAGTTTCTCCCTTGCTAATTGATTCCTCTGCGATTGGATTTCTCCGCCTGCCAGGAATGGTATCGTTATACGTGAACTGTTTACCCGGGCCATAACCCGCAAAGTATGAGTAACGGAGTCCATACTCAATGGAAGTTTTTGGTGACAGATGCTGATTGTTTCCTAGGTATAAAGCTGACTCAAGGTTATATTTTTCCGGCAAACTTATGTCGATGCGATTTCCATTGGAAGTTCCAAAGGCATTGGCAGGTTCAAATGAATAGTAATTTACCTCAGCACCAAATGAAATTTCATTGTTTGTGTTTAAGAAATAACTGAAGGATGGTTTAAACGTTATGTTTCGAATAGAAGATTTCCAACGAAAGTTGTCGCGGTCGTTTTCACCAAACTGTAATGAGTAATCGTACCGACTAAAAATACCGGAGAAGTTTGCAAACAAGCGATCATTGAAGATTTTATTCCAACGGATAGTCCCCGTATTATTGCCCCAGCTAAATCCCTGATTACGGTCAAAGAAAAATATGTCGCGACCTGTATAACCAGAAACAAAAATCCGGTTGCGTTTATTAATATTATAATTTGCTTTTCCGGTGAAGTCATAAAAATTTAATGCTCCGCCATCTTTCAACACATCCACAAAAGGGCGGGCAAGAATATCGGCATACGAGCGCCTTCCCGCCACAATAAACGATCCATCTCCTTTAAATAACGGGCCTTCCACCGAGGCTCTGCTAAAAATTGTTCCAACACCCCCATTTATTTCATAGTCTTTATTGTTTCCCTCCTTCATACGAACATCCAGAAGCGATGATATTCGTCCTCCAAACTGAGCAGGAATTGCCCCCTTATATAATTTGGTGTCTTTAACGGCATCGGGATTGAATACTGAAAAGAAACCCAGTAAATGTGATGAGTTATACACAGTTGCCTCATCAAGTAAAATGAGATTTTGACCCACACTTCCCCCACGAACATTAAATCCTGAAGCCCCTTCTCCTACCGTTGACACTCCAGGCAGTTGCAACAAGCTTTTAACCACATCAGCTTCGCCCAGAAATGCAGGAATTTTAAGGATCGTTTTGATATCGAGCCGATTGGTACTCATTTCCAACGCCTTCACCCCCTCCTCATCCCGGGTGGAACTTACCACTACTGCTTCTAACTGTTTTCCTTCGGCCTTCAACTCAACATCAAGGCGGGTATTTTCATTTAGAACTAGTAGTTTAGACTGGGTAGCAAACCCAATATAACTTATATCAATATCGTATGCCCTTGACTCAAGTGTAATGGAATAGAAACCATACACGTTGGTGGTAGCGCCTGTGTTAAGAGATTTCACATAAATCGTGGCTCCGATGAGTGCTTCACCATTTGCGGCATCCTTCACATAACCACTAATAGTAAATTTTGATTGGGCTAATGCAGAAGAATGAACCAGGCATAATAAAATAAAAAAGCGCATACTTAAGAGGTTGAAAACGATTGAGACGAATGAACTGTGCAATTAGTTACCTTTACAGAAAAATAACCTTACCCATACTAAAGGTTAAAAATCAGAAAATGTTTAAAAAACTAAGAGAATTATACCACCAATATAAAGCCTACGTACGGGTAGATTTGATCATGTATGGGGTTATGATACTGCTAATAATTTTGTATTTCATTTATACAGTTACAACGAATTGACCATATCCCTACGGAATCAGAATTTCTTTCACATTCGCCTTTATCTTATCCGCCAAATCATCGGTAGGTAAGTCATTAATATCGAGGCCAAAGGGATCTTCAATTTCTTCTGCTATAAGTTCAACACTCAATAGCACAAAGGTTACGAGCGTTACAATGGGTATCGTCAAATATCCTGAGGTTGTAACAAAACCAAGCGGGAGGGTAATCAAATAAATAAATATGAACTGCTTAATGTACATACTATAATTATAAGGGATAGGCGTATTTTTAATGCGTTCGCAGGCTCCCAATATGTCAACAAACTCTTTTAATTCTTTATCGAGAATAAAGAGTTGATCTCCTGTAATTTGATTCGACCGGTAAAGTGTATTCACCCGATTGTACATCATCAATGAAAGCTTGTTAGGAATATGCCTGAATTTCTTTAGATCGTCAAAAAAGTGCTCACTCGTTGGGTCAAGTTCCGCAAGTTTAGTTCCTTTTCTCAAATGCTCTTTCACAGCAAAAACAAAATTTGGAATCATCTTGCTAAACCATGCGCGGGTTTCATGGTCGTCCTTATCCAAAAAGGCATCTATCTTAATCGCTAAGGTGCGTGTATTGTTAACCATGCTTCCCCATAGTTTCCGTCCCTCCCACCACCGATCGTACGAGGAGTTGGTACGAAATACAAGAAACAAACCAAGTACAATCCCGAGCAGCGAATGCATGGAAATGGTTGTGTGAAAATCATTTTCATGGAAATGCAAAACATCTAGTAACAAGTAGCAGACAGCGCCAGCATACACGGTCATTATTATGAGCGCAGGCGTTAAGGTTCTCATCACACCCCGGCTATAGGCATGAAAAATCAAAGAAAACCAGACTTTGGGATTGTAGTTTACCATAATGCGGCTAAAATCGTACTAAAATAATGCTATTCAAAAAATAAATTAAAGGATCGCAACCTGCGAAAAAGAATTTCCGTTACATTTATCATAATAATATCATTTTAATATCACTTATGAAAACTGAAAAAATCTACACCCCCGTTTCGGGCTATCTCATGATTGTGGTAGCCTTAGCATTATTGGCGATAGGCATTGCTGGGTCAATGGTAACGCGCAACTTTCTGTTATTCCTGGTTTCAGGAGTTGGCCTGTTTATGCTGGCCGGATTTTTCTTCATTAACCCAAACGAGTCAGTAGTGTTGGTTCTGTTTGGAGCCTATAAAGGAACCGTGAAAGCCAACGGATTTTTTTGGGTTAACCCATTCTTCAGCAAAAAAAGAATTTCGCTAAGGGCGCGGAATTTTGATAGCGAAAAAATAAAAGTAAATGACAAAGTCGGCAATCCTATACAGATTGGTGTAATCTTGGTATGGCAAGTGCGCGACACCTTCAAAGCAGCCTTTGAAGTTGATAACTATGAAAATTTTGTTCGCATTCAAAGTGACTCCGCGGTGCGCAAATTAGCAGGCACCTATCCGTACGATAATTTTGATACAGATGAAGAGATCACACTGCGATCAGGCCAAGATGAAGTAAACCATGCCTTGGAAGAAAACTTAAAGAACCGATTGGATATTGCAGGCATTCATGTAATTGAAGCGCGGATTGGGTATTTAGCGTATGCGTCTGAAATTGCCAGTGCCATGCTAAGGAGACAACAAGCAACGGCAGTTGTAGCTGCGCGGTTTAAAATTGTTGAAGGGGCGGTGAGTATGGTGAAAATGGCAATCGATCATCTGGCAAAAGAAGGGGTGATTGAGTTGGATGACGAACGGAAAGCCGCGATGGTAAGTAACTTGATGGTGGTGCTTTGCGGAGATAAAGATGTAACTCCCGTTGTAAATACTGGTACGTTAAATCAGTAGGATGGCTCAAAAGAAACCTTTTGTTTTAAGACTGGACCCTGAAATTCTGAAAGCTGTTGAAAAATGGGCAGCCGATGAATTTCGGAGCAGCAATGGGCAACTTGAATGGATTATCAGCAAAGCACTGAAGGAAAACGGCCGACTAAAACAAAAATAAAATCAGGACTTGCCGGGGTTAGTGTTATTGCCGTATTTTCGGGCTTTTAAAGATAATCTTATGGTGCGTACTGTTGTGGTGTTGATGTTGCTTTCATATACAGCAATTGCTCAAAAAACAAATTATCTGGTTACTTCAAAAGCAGATACACTCTATGGAGAAATGCGAATACTTTCCTATGATCAACTCGATCGAGTGCAATTAGAAGTAGGGAAGAAAAAAGAAATGTTCACCGCTTTGCAGGTACTTTCCATAAACATAGATGGCCAGGAATACAAACCCCTTCGGTATGATAACAAAATTGTTTTAATGAAGGTACTCAAGCAAGGATATTTGAGTATCTATAGTTTTCGGCTCCCCAATCAACACGGCTATGATGGAAGGCTACTGACTAAACTCGATGGCACCTCGATCGAAGTACCGAATCTTGGGTTCAAAAAAATTCTGAGCAACTACCTGGAGGATTGTGAGAGTGTTTCATCCCTTATTTTAAGTGGTGATCTAAAAAGGAATGATATGGACAAGATACTTGAAGACTACAATTTATGTGTCGCATCTAGGTTCTCAAAATCTTCAGTTTCTGAAACAGTTCCGCCCGTGGCGAATGAAATAACACAATCCATTGAATCGCTTATAAAGAAAGTAGAAGCCGAAGAGTTTTCATCCAAGAAAGATGCACTTGATTTGCTTCGTGATATTCAAGCCAAAGTTGGCAAAAACGAAACGGTTCCAAATTATCTGAGCGAAGGTCTTAAATCATACCTAAAAAGTATGCCTGCATTTTCTGACGATCTTGAGAAATTAATAGGCTTACTTAAAAAATGACGGTAGAAATTTTTTGATCCCGGCCGGTATAGCTTTGCGGCTTTGCCAAAATGCATAGATCCCACACAGCAAAACAACTAAGGCATATAGAAATAATTGTCCCCCATCGCCATTAACGTCTATGCCTAGCATAGTAAGATGCATTCCTAGTGCGCCAGCCATCAGGCCCACGGCCAATATTGACCCTAACCAAACAGTTGAGGGAATCAAAATCAAAACAGCGGCAATCAATTCAAAAACACCAATACCGATCCGCCCCCAGGGTTCCATCCCCACCGTGGTGAAAATATAGACTGACTCCGCTGATGCCGAAAATTTATAATAAAGGGTTTGAGCCATAATCGTGGCGGCTATTATTCTTGAAGTCCAGAACAGAACAGGTTGGAAATTTTTCATCGTGATTATATTTTTATATGTGATCACTATATACGCGAATGCCCGTTTAAAGATTGTCAAGCGGATGACAGAACTATGTCTTTGTCTGTTTACCTTTAAATTAAAAATAAAATGACTCGTTTTGAAGTACATCCCGATATTTCGCAGGCTAAAACCATCGATACCGACTTTTATCTCCAGCCTGAACAATTCAAGAAAGCCAAGGAAAAAATCTTTTCAAGAACCTGGCATTTGATAGGTGATACGGATCAGGTGAAGGAAGATGGTTGGGTTACTCCTGTTCATTTGCTTGAAAACTATTTGGATGAGCCGTTGATTTTATCGCGCGATAAGGAGGGTGAATTGCATTGCCTATCGAACGTGTGCACGCACCGGGGAAATTTAGTAGTTGAACTACCATGCAAACTCCATGATATTCGGTGCAAATATCATGGGCGCAGATTTAGTCTGAATGGAAAATTTATTTCCATGCCTGAGTTTAAACAGGTAAAAGACTTTCCTACCGAAGCAGATCATCTTACCAACTTGCCTCTATTTAAATGGGGTAAGTTGCTATTTACTTCGTTGCAGACAGATAATGACCCGCTTCCCTTCTTTAAAGAGATCATTGAGCGTATTGGCTGGATGCCAATTCAGGATTTTGTGTTCCGGCCAGATTTATCACGTGATTATTATGTTGATGCACATTGGGCGCTTTACTGCGAAAATTTTTTAGAAGGTTTTCATATTCCCTTTGTGCATGCCGGATTAAATTCGGTGATAGATTATAGTAACTACCATGTTGAATTATTTAAATACTCCAATTTGCAATTGGGTATTGCCCGGGAGGGAGAATTAGTCTTTGACTTACCTGCCACATCACACGATTATGGTAAACGAGTGGCCGGATATTATTTCTGGGTATTCCCTAACATGATGTTCAATTTTTATCCCTGGGGATTATCCGTAAACATTATCAGACCGATCACCATCAAAAAAACAAAAGTGTCTTTTCTTTCTTATGTGTGGGACGAAAGCAAATTACGCCAAGGCGCGGGTGGAGATTTACACAAAGTTGAATTAGAAGATGAAGACATCGTTCAAAATGTACAAAAAGGAATTCGCTCCCGATTCTATTCGCATGGACGCTACTCCGTTACCCGTGAAATTGGGACACATCATTTCCATCGCTTGATCGCAGAGTTTATGAATGATTGAATTAACAATTATTTGAATAAGTCTTGTGTTAGACCTTACTTATCCAGCCACTTTTTAAATTCCTGCACCCGTTCGCGGGCCACAATTACATCAATATCGTCACACGTCTTTAACACGAGTTTTATTCTACTGTTTACGTGACTAATCATATCCTGAATAGAAGTAACGCTGACAATATACTTCCGATTGATTTTAAAAAAGTGTGCCGGATCGAGCAGCCCCTCGAGTTGATCTAGCGTGAAATCCAAAATATGCTTACGGCCATCTTTTGTCTGAGCAAAGGTTGTTTTCTCTAAACTAAAGAAGAATAGAATCTCTTTCACTTCAACAGACTTTAAATGTTCACCCACTTTTATAACAAATCGCTCTTTGTATTTTTTAGTAAGCATTTGCATGGCATAGCCAATGCTCTCCAACATTTTAGCGGGAGCTAATGGTTGAGCCATAAGATTCTGATATTTCTTAACAGCCGCAGTAAGTTCGTCCTTATCGACCGGTTTAAGAATGTAGTCAATACTATTTACTTTAAAAGCTTTAAGAGCATACTCATTGTAGGCAGTTGTGAAAATTACCGGAGCCTTTACTTCTACTTTCTCAAAAATATCAAAACTCAACCCATCGGCCAATTGAATGTCCATGAAGATCAAGTCAACGGAATTTTTTGAAATCCATTCCACGGAGCGTTTTACAGAATCAAGCTTGGCACAGATCTCACTATCCGGTTGAAGTTCCTGAATTAAAGAAACAAGACGTTCGGCAGCCTGAGGTTCGTCTTCAATAATTAATACGTTCATGTAAGTTCAATCATTGGAATAGAAACAATAAACTTTCCTTCAGCTTCAAGAACCTTCACTGCTTGCGTACTTAAAAACTCATACCTCTTTTTTATGTTTTCCAAGCCTAGTCCTGAAGTCTCATCCACCAGGACAGATTTCCGTTGAAGGGTGTTCTCAACAACCAGATGATTATCATGCTTGAATATCTTTATTACAAGTGGATGTTCTTCTGAAATTTCGTTGTGCTTAATGGCATTCTCCACCAACATTTGCAAGGCGAGCGGTGCCACCAAACTTTTCACATCTACCAAATCAACTTCTATTTTTAACTTATCACCAAACCGAATCTGTTGCAAAAAGGCATAGGATCCAATAAACTTCACTTCCTCTTCCAATGATACGACTTCTTTATCTCGACTATCCAACACATACCGATATACGTCTGACAATTGTTTGATAAATTTTACAGCTTTCTCCTGATCTTGATACACAAGGTTAGTAAGGGCATTTAAACTATTAAATAAGAAATGTGGATTCACCTGATTTTTTAAATTATTATACTGGGCTTCCACACTTTCTTTTTTCATTCTCTCGGCATCAACAGCCGCTTGGCGCCAATTAGCGAAAAACATGCGCCCCGTCATGAATAGGGTGATGATTAGGGTAATGACAATCGTGGAATAGTAAGTTTCTTCGATACTATCTCCAAGGTGAAAGCCCAAAACAGTTCCGAAAAGAAATATTAAACCATATACTGCGCTTAAAGTATACACCACCATTCCAATCAATCCCGCAATCAATCGGGTCACAGTCTGCTGTTCCCAGGGAAAAAAATAATCCAATACACAGCTTACATACGCATTACCAAGCCAAAGCGACACCCACATAATTGCCGTGAAGCAACCAATCCAGAATAAAGAGAATACACCTTGGCAACACCCCCGCCATATAAAATAGCTCATGACAAACCCACACAGGGTAGCCCAAAAAATGGCGCGAAGGTTTTCTTGTAGAAATTTAAATAGCGAAGGCACAGCGCAAATTATAGTTTATACCCTTGATTATGAAATCCCTTTGACATGTTCTTCAGTACCGATTACTTACACTGTTGCATAACCTCAAGGTTCATTTCTTTACCCCATCGTGGTGCCAATGGATTTTGAGGCTCAACAGCCGACTCAAAAATAGTTGCAGCTTTGCGCGCTGTTTCACATGCTTCGGTGGGTGACTGATTAAAAAATCGGGCGGTGCCCAATTGCATTTGAGCCAGCAAAGCAAGTGCTCTTGGATTATATTTATTCATACTTACTGCCTTGCCAAAAGTCTGCATCGCTAATCCGGAATACTTTTGTCCGCGTGTTGCCGGATCAACCGTTACCCGTATCATGTAAACAAATCCTTCTAAAGCAACAAGTTCTGATTCATCAGGAGCAAGTGCCTTCCCCTTCTCTACACCAGCCAATGCCAAATCAAGGTATGAATCCTTTTTTGTAACGTCTTTTTCGTTTATGGCCATCATGATGTTACCAAAGACTGAATAGTAATACGGTTCCCATCTTGATTTTTCAGCACTGGCTATCCGATCAAACGCATTCACGGCAACCTGATACTCGTCAATAGTTTTAGCTGTATAGACAGCGTGTACTTGTTTACTCATTTGAGCAAAATACTTTTCATCGTTCCCCCAGCTTGTGATGGAGATGATCATCAAAAGAAAAATGTTGATTGTTTTCATAATTGTGTTTGTTTTTAGTTGATTGAACTCACCCCGCCTCTCCAGAGGAGAGGGCTAAGAGCATTTATAGATTTGGTAATTGATTCACTGATTTATTTTTACTGATGGTGATGAACACGCCCAGAAACAAAAACCGTGGTGCTGCTTGATGTGTCGCCTTGCTCACATATTCGCCTTGATTATTTTGAGTAGTGCTGTACCTGTATCCAAAAATATTATCATGGCCTAACAGATTTGTACATGATAAATAGATGATCAAATTGTTCTTTGGCAGGTAAGCAACGTTGGCACTTAAGTCCTGATAAGATGGCGTTTTATCAGAATTAAATTCATCAGACGGTTTGTTCGGATTATAGTATGTGCGGCCACTGGCATAACTATAGGTAAAGCCCAATTGGGCTTTCAATGAAGTGATAAAGTGTTTATAGACAAAAGAGAAGTTATGAGCCGAAGCAAACGATGGAATAGCAGCAGTCGGAAAATTTAAGTAGTCGCGTTCGGTATCCAAATAAGAATAAGAAATCCAGTAATCCACATTCTTAATCGTTTCACTATCGCGCCAGAATAGCTCAACACCCCGTGCATAGCCACTCCCTGTGTTTGTAATGAATGAAGGATTGATATTCTGAAACTTTATCAATTGATCATATCGCTTATAGTACGTTTCAACCCGAAAGGTTTTGCGATTGGTTACAATCTGGTAGTTAAGAATAACGTGTTCTGCTTTTTCAGGGTTTATCTGATTGGCTAATCTCAAATATTGATTTTGCGCTGATTGCCGAAATGTTCCGTACGCAAATGAAAACTGTCCTTGCTTACCGGGCTTGTAAGCAAGTGAAAGCCGAGGGTCAACGCTTGTGTAATCATTCAATCCGTTAGTTTCTAATCGACCACCCGCCTTCACTACAAAATGATTGCTGGCATAGTATTCTCCTTCAATAAAGGTTGCCGAGATAGGTTCTGAAAAACTAAAAGATTCAACATTATCTGAAAAAGAATTGTAGCGTGTAGCTTCGTAATCTCTACTATATAATTCAGTGCCAGCCCGAACTTCCAATTGATCGGAAACTGAATGTTCTACCACCACCTTGGCATGAATTCCTTTTTCAATTTCATTAATTGGTGAACCATCAATCTTACTATCGTTTTTAATGTACGAATAAGACAATCCACCTTGCACGGACCATTTCGCAGTAAGCGATTGCTGATACGTTCCGTTTCCATAGCGATAGGTATTAGTTTGATCTAACTGCTTTTTGATTGTGGGATCAAGAATATCATGATTGAATAAGGAGAATGAACTTTGATTAAAGTTTCCGAAGAATTTAAAGAATCCATCCTTGCCAATTTTTTGACGATATGCTCCACTGCCTTCCAAAGATATTGGCGGAGTTTTCCAGTCAATCTCCTGATTGATCAACCCAAAGTAAGGCCGAATGTTTGTGTACTGAACTTTTCCCGAAACAGAAGCCCGATCCCATACTTGAGTATGAGCCACATCGGCACCGACCGAAAGGATCCCAATATCCGTTTGATTCATCTCTGCAATATCTTTTGAATTAAGAACCAATGCCGATGAAAGTGCCTGACCATATTCAGCAGAGTAGCCCCCAGTACTAAAACTCGTACCCATAAACATGAAGGGGAGAAACCGTCCGCGTGAAGGAGTATTTGGTGCAGATGGACCGTACGCATCCAGCACAGACATACCATCAATAAAGGTGCGTGTCTCTGAGCCATCACCCCCACGCACAAATAACCTTCCTGTCTCACCTACCTTTTGTGTTCCGGGTAACGTATTCAATGCACCCGCAATATCAGCCGTGGCTCCGGCTGTAGTGGCTATATCAATTGCTTTAAGAATGGTTCTTCGGTTTTCATCTCCGGCAGTGAATGAGCCTGCGGAAATCACAACGCCATCTAACTGATTAATCTCTTCCTTCAAGGAAATTTTAATCTCAATTTCTTTACCTGATAGCTCCAGTGACTGTGAATAGGGTTTGTAGCCAACAAATGTTACTATCAACGTTTGAACGCCTGTTTCTTCCGTAACAAAGGTGAAGGTTCCGTTTGCTCCAGAGCTGGTACCATCATACGAATCCTTCATCAAGATATTTGCTCCGGGAATAGGTTCGCCACGTTCATCTTTAACTATACCCGAAATTTTGGTTTGTGATATTGCAATCAAGTTAACCAGTAAGAGTAGACAAAGTGTAAGTAGTTTCATGTGCATAGCTTTTAGCCCGATTACACGGTAAAGATGTTGCCTGCAGTGAGTTTTTGATCATGAAGGTTACTGAAGTGTTGAAGCGATTGGATGAGTTGTAAGAATCTAAAGATTGGTTATTTGGAAATAAGTACCAGAAATTCGGGAACCCTATTTCAGATTTTTATATAACTTTAGAAATGCAACAATCTACTGCCACCACCCTCTTCTTACCCATTGCGCTAGGCATCATTATGCTGGGTTTGGGTTTATCGCTTACGTTAAATGATTTCAAGCGCGTTACAAAATATCCAAAAGCAATTACCATCGCGTTAGGGTGCCAGATGA
The DNA here is from genome assembly GCA_016787755.1 of Cyclobacteriaceae bacterium. Classification (GTDB taxonomy): domain Bacteria; phylum Bacteroidota; class Bacteroidia; order Cytophagales; family Cyclobacteriaceae; genus ELB16-189. Next base: position 262,223 of record JAEUUA010000025.1, read on the forward strand.
TCTTGCTACCGGCACTCTGTTTTGTTATTGCCAAATTCAGTGGACTGAGTCCGGTATTGAGTGTTGGGTTGTTGCTATTAGCTGCCTCCCCCGGAGGGCCTACGGCAAATTTATACAGTCACTTATCGAATGGCGATGTAGCCCTGAATATTACACTCACTGCGGTTAATAGCGTGCTAACACTCTTTACCCTACCGATTATTGTAAATCTTTCGATGGAGTATTTTATGGGTGCCGGCCAATACATTCCGTTGCCTTTCAGCAAAGTGATTGAAGTATTTGTAATTGTCTTGGTGCCCGTCTCCCTGGGTATGCTTATAAAAAGCAAAGCAACCCGGTTTGCAGCCAACATGGAAAAGCCAGTAAAAATCATTTCAGCCTTGCTCTTGATCCTGATTATAGTGTCCGTTACAATTCGGGAAAAACAAATGCTGATGGATCATTTCGCCTTGATGGGAACACCCGTGCTGTTATTTAATATTTTAAGTCTTGCTGTCGGATTCTACCTCCCTCTCCTTTTCAAGGTTGAAAAAAAGCAGGCGATCGCCATCGGCATGGAGATTGGTATTCACAACGGCACGCTGGCCATTTACATTGCGTTGAATGTACTCAATAACTCAACGATGAGCATTCCACCTGCAATCTATAGCTTGCTCATGTTTTTTACAGCGGCAGCCTTTGGGTTTCTGGTTAACACCGGTAAAACGCAGAAGGCATAATGAGCGGCAGAGGTTTATCTCAAAATCAGAGGCCAAAGAAAATATTTTTGCAACTCATCGATTTAGCAGTTCCTTTACCGGAAAGGTGTGGTGAAATAATCTTACCCCAAATTGACTACACCGAAATTTGTTTGCTAAGTTTGGTGCATGAAAAATAATCTCATCCTACTGTTTGTTGTCGTTTATGTATCCGCACAGGCGCAACAGGAAAACAAACTGATAAAAGAAGAAAGCATCACCCGTATTATTAAAACACTTGCCGCGGATAACATGATGGGGCGTGCGGCCACGCAGCCTGAGCATATCGATAAAGCAGCTTCATTTATAAGCAATGAATTTAAAAGTATAGGGCTTAAGCCTTTGAAAGGTCTACCGGGGTATCGGCAAGAGTTTAAAAAAGACATGATTTCCCCTCAAACATTAGAGGTTGTTATCAATGGTCAGAAAATAGCCCCTGAAAATTCACTTCTTGTTACTGAGAAAACAGAAGTAAACTTTACAAAAGGGCTGGGTGTAATTGTCATCCCCTTTGATACCACCATCAAAAACAAGAGACAATATTTATTAGGCAAAGCATTTAGCCTGACGCGCGATACTGCTTCTGCCATGGTGTTAGTAGCGCCAGAGTTTAAAGAGAACTTTAAAGAATTGAAGGGCTACTTCGGGAGACGCTTTATGACCCAACATAAATCGAATAAAGTATTTGTACTAGGTGTTACTTCTGTACTCTCTTATTCTGTAAAGGCTACTCAAAAAATTGAAACGATCACGATGGCCAATGTAGCGGGTATGATTCGCGGCAAGACAAAACCCGAAGAGTTTGTAGTATTTTCCGGTCATTACGATCATATTGGTATTGAAGCTCCTGTAAATGGTGACTCCATTGCCAACGGTGCGGATGATGATGCCTCGGGTACGACTGCCGTGATTGAACTCGCGCGTTACTTCAATAAAATTAAAAACAATGCGCGCACACTCATCTTTGTTGCCTTTACAGCAGAAGAGATTGGGGGTTACGGTTCAAAGTATTTTTCTGAACAACTTAACCCCGATCAAACTGTAGCTATGTTTAACATTGAAATGATTGGTAAACCCAGCAAGTGGGGACAAAATTTTGCGTTCATTACCGGTTATGAGCGATCTGACTTTGGAGAAATCCTGCAAAAGAATTTAAAAGGCACTCAATTTGAATTCAAACCTGATCCTTATCCACAACAAAATCTTTTCTATCGTTCCGACAATGCTACTCTGGCTCGCTTAGGAGTTCCTGCTCACACTATCTCTACCGATGAAATTGATATTGATAAGTTTTATCACACGGTAGATGATGAAGTGGAAACATTGGATATGAAAAACATCACTTCCACCATTCGGGCGATTGCGTTGAGTGCTAAGTCAATTATAAGTGGTGCGGATACACCCAAGCGGATTGATAAGGCTCCGGTGAGGTAATTGTTGGTTGATAATTTTTTTCTCAGAGGTCTTGAGATTCAAATTCAATTTGCTCAAACTCCAATTCAAGTAAAAATAAATTACTCCAAGGGATTGCAAATCCAAATACGCTATTCAACAATTCGCTACGTACAGCATTACTATAAAATCTCAAAATAGAATATGTAGTCAGCAAAACGCTATAACCGAAAGCATGGCATATGTATTTTGTTAGACTCAGTTCTCGGTTTAATTTCACTGCAATGGTTTGCCAAAAAATACGCTAGTATCTTCCCATTTTCCACTCTTCAAATCAAGGTGCCCGTCCATGCTCATAACGCTGAAGGTTGCTCTTATCTTATATTCATCAGATACTTCATCAACCCAAACTTTAGTGAACCATCTTTGGGCGAGTTCAAGAGACAGCTGAATGTTGTCATCGGCCTCCCAGCCAGTTTTTTTATACTTCATAATGATTGATTTATCAACTTTCAATAAATCTGTCAAACTATTTTCCACGGTTGAAATATCAATTGATGAATTGGGTTCGGTTGAATGTATCAGAGTTTTGATTTCAAATGATGTTGGATCAATCTCAAAGTCAATCCAATATACATTTTTAGGTAATTGAGTTCTGAATAAGTCTTGAAAGGTTTTTTTTAGAGTGTCTGTTTTTGATTCCAGTATTTCAATGAATCTGCTAGCTTCTCCAAAACGCTTATTCAAATGATCTCGCCAGATACTAAATGTTGTCAGATAGAGAACTAGACAAACTAAAAAAAATAGAATTAGAATAATTAGGAAGCCTGTTATTAAGAAAGCAATTAGAATTGCCAGTGGCAAGAAGGTAATTTTTGAGAACACTAACCAGAGTATCTCATTTTTCCTGGTTGCTTTAAGATGGTTCTTTAATAATTCCAATAATTGGTGGTTAATTTATCCGGTAGAGAATGGAGCCTAACATTTCGCTATAAGCCACTAAGGTCCTATATATCCATAACATCCCCAAGAGATTCTTTCCACCAAAACTCATCTCAACTCCCTTCAAAAACCCAAGGATTGGCTTATTTTTGCAGTCCCTAAATGAGAAAACGGTTCTATGGCTGAGTACACGAAAGACGAGATCAAGCGAATTGAAGAAAAATGGCGCAAAACCTGGGTGGAGAAAGAGGTTTATAAAGTATCGAATGATACCACCAAGCCTAAATACTATGTACTCGATATGTTCCCCTATCCTTCCGGGGCAGGCTTGCATGTGGGCCACCCGCTAGGGTACATCGCTTCTGATATCGTTGCCCGCTATAAACGGATAAAAGGATTTAACGTGCTGCACCCCATGGGCTTTGATGCCTTTGGCTTGCCTGCCGAACAATATGCCTTAGAGCATGGTATTCACCCGGCTGTATCTACAGCCGATAACATCAACAATTTTAAAAGACAGTTGGGGAACATTGGTTTCTCGTATGATTGGAGTCGTGAAGTGCAAACGTGCGACCCAACCTATTACAAATGGACGCAATGGATCTTCCTGCAAATTTTTGATAGCTGGTTCAATCGCAAAAAAGAAAAAGCCGAACGCATTTCGGAATTGATTACGATTTTTGAAACGGAAGGAAATAAGAGTCATCCAATTCCAAATTCAAAATTCAAGATTCAGGAATTTAGCGCAGCTACCTGGAAAGCATATTCGGAAAGAGAGCAACAAGAGATCTTAATGGAATACCGCCTTGCTTACTTGGCTTACACCGATGTAAACTGGTGTGAAGCCTTAGGTACAGTGTTGGCCAACGATGAAGTAATCAATGGCGTAAGCTATCGCGGTGGATTTCCGGTTGTGAAAAAACAAATGCGCCAATGGAGCTTGCGCATTACAGAATATGCCGATCGGTTATTAAAAGGTCTTGACAAAATTGATTTCAGCGAATCGATGAAAGAAATCCAGCGCAACTGGATTGGAAAAAGTGTGGGAGCGTTGATTAATTTTCAAATAAAGTCCGACCTCACCCCTAACCCCTCTCCAGAGGAGAGGGGAACAGACTCGGTTAAAGTTCGAAGCACCTCCCCTTCTCCTGTGGAGAAGGGGTCGGGGGATGAGGTCCATGCACAAGATTTTATTTTTACTACAGATTCAAAGACCTGGAGTTCGTTAAAAGAAAATGCTCGCGAGAACCGAAAGAACCCAACCGAAGCCGAAGAAATATTATGGGAAGCGGTTAGAAACAATAGTCTGGGTTTTAAGTTTCGCAGGCAACACGCCATTAGCAGATTCATTATTGATTTCGTTTGTATCGAGAAAAAATTAGTTGTCGAGATTGATGGTGCCATCCATGACAATCAAAAACAGGAAGACGAAGAACGAACCTCAATCCTAAACAATGAAGGATTTAAAGTTATTCGTTTCACAAACGAAGAAATATTAAGCAGTCTTCCAAACGTTTTACAAAAACTCAAATCGGAGCTCACCTCCCCCTCTCCTCTGGAGAGGGGGCCGGGGGGTGAGGTATTGACCGTCTTCACCACCCGCCCTGACACCATCTTTGGCGTTGACTTTATGGTGATTGCTCCGGAGCATGAACTCGTAAAAAGAATAACTACGCCCGCGCAACAGAACGACATCGATGCCTACCTTAAGTATGTTGAAAGCAGAAGTGAAGTGGAACGCATGGCGGAAGTAAAGAAAATAACAGGTGCGTTTACCGGAGCTTATGCGGTTAACCCGTTTAATGGAAGAGAAATTCCGATCTGGATTAGTGAGTACGTGTTGGCTGGTTACGGAACCGGAGCCATCATGGCTGTGCCGTGTGGCGATGAACGCGATCATAAATTTGCGAAGCATTTTAAGTTGCCCATCACAAATATTATTGGTTCGCATTATAATGGTGAAGAAGCCAATGCTACCAAAGAAGCAATCCTTGAAAATTCAGATTTCCTCAACGGGATGGTGATGCACAAAGCCATTGATGTGGTAGCTACCAAACTGGAAGAAATGGGCATTGGCAAGCGACAGGTAAACTATAAAATGCGCGATGCAGGTTGGAGTCGTCAGCGCTATTGGGGTGAGCCTTTCCCGGTTGTGTTCAAAGATGACATGCCGTATGCCATGAAGGAAAGTGAGTTACCATTGGAACTTCCACCTTCTGATAACTTTAAGCCTTCGGGTAATGGCGAAGGACCGCTGGCTAACTTAACGGACTGGATAAATATTAGTGCAACCGAAAAGCGCGATTCAAACACGATGCCTACGCACGCAGGTGCAGCCTGGTATTTCTTGCGCTACATGGATCCGCACAATCCAAACGCTTTCGCGGATAAGAAAGCGTTGGACTACTGGAACCAGGTGGATGTGTACATCGGAGGCTCTGAGCATGCAGTTGCGCATTTGTTGTATGCACGGCTTTGGACCAAAGTGCTTCACGACTTAGGCTACCTGAATTTTGATGAACCGTTTAAGAAGTTGATCAATCAGGGAAAGATTACAGGTGACTCAAGGTTTGTCTATAGACTAAGTTATAGCACTAATAATTCATCTGAAAACATTCCTCAAATTTTTGTATCGAAAGGAATTTGTGACAGAGGACCATTTGATAATGATAGTCCATTTATGCAATGCTTTTCCCAAATTTTAGAAAAACATTATATAAAGGGAGTTTATGAATTTACCCTTAAATCTCTTGAACAAGGATTGCATGTCGACATTTCAATAGTAAATGGATTAGAATTAGACTCTGAAGGATTCAAAAAGTGGAAACCTGACTTCGCGAATGCAGAATTTATTTTAGAAGATTCAGAAGGTAATCCTACAACTGATCCAACCAAAGGTAAGTACATCTGCGGAAGCGCCATTGAAAAAATGAGTAAATCCTATTTCAATGTGGTTAACCCTGATCAGATAATTGACAACTACGGAGCCGATACCCTTCGCATGTATGAAATGTTTTTGGGTCCATTGGAGCAATCTAAACCGTGGAGCACACAAGGTATTGATGGAGTGTTTAAATTTTTAAGACGCTTCTGGAATTTAATGCATGATCAAAACGGTACTTTTAAAGTCAGCGATGCGGAGCCTACGCGCGATGAATTAAAAGTACTTCATAAAACACTTAAGAAAGTTGAACAGGATATTGAGAATTTCTCGTTCAACACTTCCGTGAGTGAGTTTATGATTTGCGCCAACGAGTTATCAGCACTCAAATGTAACAAGCGTGTAATTCTTGAGCCGTTAGTAATCGCGCTCTCTCCTTTCGCCCCGCACATTACTGATGAGTTGTGGTCGTTGCTCGGTCATTCCGAGACTGTATTGAATACATCGTTCCCTAAATACGATGAACAATATTTAATTGAAAGTTCATTCAGCTATCCAATCTCCATCAATGGAAAAGTTCGTGCTCAAATGGATTTTGGGTTGGACGTCTCCAAAGAAGAAATAGAGAAAACTGTGCTTGCTTCAGAAGTAGTAAAAAAATGGACCGAGGGAAAACCACCCAAGAAAGTAATTGTTGTGATTGGCAAGATTGTGAACGTGGTGTTGTAATTTACCTATCCGAATATAAAAAGCCCTTCTTGTCGAAAGGGCTTTCTTTTATTATTTGCAACAATTCTTCTATTTAAGAAACTCTTTGGGCATCAGTTCATGAATAGTCTTCATGATTCGTTCTTCGGTGTCTTCAGTGAGACGCGAAGGATGATTGTAGTACGGCATGGAACCGTCTACTTCATAACCACCTTCGGTAAATAATCTTTTAGATGCGATGTAGATAGAGACATCATTTGAATACGCATTGACCCATATTTTATCTTTGCTAAACTCACGCTTGATGCGTAGACTATAATCCACCACCACTTCTCCACCGAGAAATACAATCGCCAGTTGCTTTCCAAAACTCCATATACAAATAGGATACGACAGGGTAGTAGAAATGGAACCGCCACGAGCCAGTATCGAAAGACTATTTCTTGCATACAATCCCTGCGCTGCTTCCAGTTTCGATTGCTCAACAAATTCCTTTGCATCGGGCACATGCAAAAAGGTGAGATCCACCTTCTTCATTTTTCCTACCGGAATTGAATTTAGTGTTGCAAACTTATTGTTGGTGAGGAGCCTGGCGATTTCTTTTGTAATCATTACCGCATGTTGACTGACGTGTTTAAATTCCCCACGGGGCGTAGGGTTGGCATCCCCGGCACAACCAAGAGCTACCATCGCTATAGCGCCTGGATATTTTTCTTCTAACATTTGCTGTGCCGAACCCATCCAATCACCATGAACGAAGTTGTGTTCTGGTACTAAGGTAGTGCCATGACACGCATAATTAAGCAGCAACGCAATGGTTTTTCCTTGCTGATCGGTAGCGCGTAGTACCGGCATATTATTATCCACCGGGCCATCAGGAGTTTCACCAAAATCTTTCCATTTGCCATTCTCTAACACTCTTCGGTTCATGGCAAAGGTGACATTGCCCATAGCCCAACTTAACTTACCCGGTGTTTTCAACTTATGGGCATCGACAACCAGCTTCTCCAGTTTGTTCAGCAAATTATCACGGTAGATTTTTACATCTGCCAGTTGAACAGGAGGAAGCGTGGCACCAAAAATATTAAGTAACACTCCGGTCTCTGGACCATTATGCGTATGCGTAGCAGACACTACCAATTGCGCGCGATCTTTCAATCCGATCTTGGCTTTAAGTCGTGTAAATAATTCATCGGCAAAAAAGCCGGGGAAGCCAACCAGATCGAGGGTAATCCACACCATCGGTTGCTTTCCTTTTTTATCAAGCACCAATACCTTGCCCCAAAGTTTTTGTTCTACGCTGTCATACACTTTTGTGCGATTGCCATATCCCGTGAGGCGAACCGGGTATTCGGGTGTAATATCAACGCGGCCAGTGCCGATCTCCATTATTGCTATCTCTTTTCGCTCTGCCTGATTAAAAGAAATCAAAATAAACAGTATAGCTACTGCAATAAAACAGGCAAGAATGGTTTTTCTAGTGGCAAACATAATCACTATGGATATGCTTATTGATTTAAAATCACATCGCAATGTAACGAACCCCGATGACTTGGTGAATTATTCGGGCAGACAGCTTACCACAAAACCTATCCGAAAAGGGACCTCTTGTAAATTAAAACTAAACTCTTAGACTAATCCCTTTGCCTTCATAGAATTTTACAATTCTGATAACCCATCTTTATATGTTGTATGTTTCAAAGAAAGAAATAGAAAAAACAGTTTTTGCCTCAGAGGTCGTACAAAGTAGAGGGAAGCAAATCCTCCCAAGCAGGTAATTGTTGTGATTGGCGAGAATGCGAACGTGGTGCTATAAAGAACCTAAAGAAGTCCGAAAATTGAAGAGTCAGAAGTCCTAAAGTTGGCATAACCAGACAACCTTATAGACTTCCGGACTATTAGACTTTCAGACTATTGATCCCAGTTACAAATCATTAACTTAGTGCGTTTATTAAAGTCTAAATCGCATGCGCTATTCAAAAATTGTAGGACTGGGTCATCATGTTCCTGAAACGGTTGTCACTAATGCACAGCTTAGTAGTTTGATGGATACCACTGATGAATGGATTACTGAACGCACCGGCATAAAGGAACGAAGGTGGATTGATCCAGCAAAAGATACCGTTGCCAATATGGCTGCTAAAGCCACTCGTCTGGCGCTTGAGCGAGCTAAGCTTAATGAAAAAGATATTGAGTTCATTGTATTTGCTACCATTACTCCCGATTATTTCTTTCCAGGTTCAGGTGTGTTATTACAGCGTGAATTAGGCTTGGAAAGCATTGGCGCGTTAGACATACGCAATGCTTGTTCAGGTTTTATTTACGCCCTCTCGGTGGCGGATCAATTTATCAAGTCAGGAATGTATAAAACTATTTTAGTAGTAGGTGCGGAGATTCAGTCTACCGCGATAGACGCAACTACTCGTGGTCGCAATACAGCAGTTATTTTTGCCGATGGAGCCGGTGCGGCTATTCTACAGCCTACGGACAAAGCAGGAATCCTTTCAACACATTTGCATTCTGATGGTCGCTTTGCAGAAGAATTGTATGTACGTGATCCTGGCAGTAGCCGAACCCGCGAGGAAAGGCAACCTGAACAAATTCTGGATACCACACACTTTAAAGTAGTGATGAATGGCAGCCAGGTTTTTAAACATGCTGTTGTCCGGTTTATGGAAGTAATCAAAGAAGCGCTGGATGCCAACGGAATGGAAAAAGAAGAGATTAGTTTATTGATTCCCCATCAGGCAAACTTACGCATCAGTCAATTCATTCAACAAAAAATGGAGCTCCCCGATTCGAAAGTGTACAATAATATCATGCGCTATGGAAACACCACAGCCGCGTCTATTCCTATTGCAATGAGCGAAGCCTGGGCGGAGGGAAGAATCAAAGAAAATGACGTAATTTGTTTAGCTGCCTTTGGAAGTGGTTTTACATGGGCATCGGCATTGATCCGTTGGTAATCAAAATTCGGAATTGGTTTTTGAATCTTGAACTTTAAATTTTGACTGAGTAACATGAAAACAACCGCCTATAACCCCAGCACGCTTGAAGTTGACTTTGCCAATGCACTTACCATTCTTCAAAAAGAAATAGAAAGACATCTTCAGCATAATAAAATTGTTAAAGTTGAAGCCAACATTGCACGCGATAATCCGATGGTGAAATTCAACTTGATTGATAATGATGGCGACCCTCATGAAATTGTAGTTCGCATTGTACAAATCCCCGATAAGTTTTAAATCTTTTTGATCATCAAAAACAACTAAGCGTGTCCTTCCTCATCGTAGTACTTAGCATTGTATTCCTTGTTGTATTGATTTCTTACTTTAAGGTCAATCCCTTTCTTGCCTTCTTAATTGTTTCAATTATCTGCGGCTTATCCCTTGGAATAAATCCTGCTGACATGGAAAGTACTATCCATAAAGGTATGGGTGATATGCTTGGCTCACTCATCATCGTAATCTTAGCGGGCTCAATGTTGGGAAAATTAGTAGCCGAAACAGGAGCTGCACAAAAAATTGCTACCAGCTTGATGACAATTTTTGGTCAAACCTATTTACAAATAGCGTTGATGATTACAGGCTTCATTATTGGTATTCCTCTATTTTACAATGTTGGGTTTGTGTTGGTGTTTCCCCTGATAGCGTCTGTTGTGTATCGGTATAAACTGCCTGCCCTTTTCATTGGCATGCCTATGATTACAGCCCTTTCGGTAACGCATGGCTTTCTTCCTCCACATCCATCACCTTCTGCTTTAGTTGCACAACTCAATGCCAGTATGAGCGTTACACTTTTGTATGGAGTGATCATTGCAATACCAACTGTGCTGATTGCCGGGCTTCTATTCTCAAAAACTGTTAAAAATATCCCGGCAACAGTTTTAAAAACTTTTCAAAAGGAAGGTCTGCCGGAGGATCAACTACCAGGGCTTTTCAACAGCATGATGACCTCGTTGTTGCCGGTATTGCTACTCGGTGCGATGAGTTTAATCGATTTTTCAATTGATGAAGGCTCCTCTGTTAAAGACCTCACTAAGTTTTTAAGCGGCTCTTCTATTGTTATGCTAATTTCATTAATCATTGGCACCTATACATTAGGTATTAGCCGGGGGTTAAAGGTTTCATACCTGATGGATATTTACGCTGATTCGATCAAGGACGTAATGATGATTATTTTAATCATCGGGGGCGCTGGAGCACTAAAACAAACCTTAATTCAAAGTGGTGTGGATAAAGAGATTGGCAATTTGTTGGATGGATTAAATACTCATCCCTTAATTCTTGGCTGGTTGATTGCTGGTGCAATCCGCGTGTGCGTTGGCTCAGCAACAGTAGCCGGCCTTACTGCCGCAGGAATAGTGGCTCCCTTGTTAGTTTCCAATCCTGAAGTAAATCCAAGCCTGATGGTGTTAGCAGTAGGTGCCGGAAGTTTAATGTTTTCACATGTCAATGATTCCGGCTTTTGGTTGTTCAAAGAATATTTCAATCTTAGCATCAAGGACACGATCCGATCGTGGTCACTTATGGAAACCATTGTAGCAGTTTGCGGACTAGTCGGGGTGATGATCATTAATTCGTTTTTATAAGGTGAATGCAATAAGCCAATATCTCCTTCCAATTAAATCTTAAACAAAATCCTATAACCCTCTGAGTCTTTATGAACAACCTTACCCCCGATCAACGTTTCCAACAATTAAACTTAACACTCCCACCGCCCCCCACTCCACTGGGTGTGTATAAGCCATTTTTGATTGTTGATAAGTTTGTCTATGTCTCCGGGCATGGTACCGTCAAAGAAGATCGCAGTTTAATTGTTGGTAAGGTAGGTGTAGATCTGAATGCAGAAGAAGCCAAGTTGGCTGCGCAACAAGTTGGACTTGCCATATTAGCCACACTGAAATCTAACCTTGGGACCTTAAACAAAATTAAGCGCGTAATAAAAGTGCTCGGCATGGTGAATGCCGTGCCTGAATTTGAACGCCATCCATTTGTTATCAATGGATGTAGTGAATTGTTTGCCAAAGTGTGGGGTTCTGATAACGGGGTTGGTGTGCGCAGTGCTGTGGGCATGGGCTCACTGCCGGATAATATTCCCGTGGAGATTGAAGCAATGTTTGAACTTGTCTAATTGACGGTTGACAACTTATCAATTGACAAATTGATTGTCAGCTTAAGAATCCAAAAATAATGAGCAACTGGCACGAAATAAAGAATATAAACGAGATAGACTCTCCTACCCTGGTAGTCTATCCCGTTAGAATAAAAGAAAACATTCGGGTTCTTAAAGAATTTGTGCCCGATATTACCCGTTTACGTCCACATGTAAAAACAAACAAATGTGCCGAAGTATGCAGCATGATGATGGCCGAAGGGATCAAGAAATTCAAATGTGCCACCATTGCAGAAGCAGAAATGTTAGCTTCTATTGGCGCGCCTGATGTGTTGATGGCGTATCAACCCGTTGGACCTCGAGCCAACCGATTTATCAAACTTATCAAAACATTTCCAAACACAAATTTTAGCTGTTTGATTGATAATGAAGAAACGGCTAAACAATTATCTGCGGTAGCCCAAAAAGCAAATATCGCAATCAATGTCTTTATTGATTTGAATGTGGGTATGAATCGCACCGGCATTATACCGGAACAGGCATTATCACTTTTTACATTTTGTGAATCGATACCGAATATTTCTGTGGTAGGACTTCATGCCTATGACGGTCATAACCGCGATTCCGATTTAGGAATTCGTACTGCTGGTTGCGATGAGGGATATAATCGTGTGGAAGTTCTTCACAATTCTATTTTAAAACAAAGTGGAAAGCGCATGACCATTGTAACGAGTGGAAACACAACCATTTCCATTCATGCGAAAAGAAAAAATGCAGAGGTTAGTCCAGGCACATTTATTTTTTGGGATTATGGCTACCATAAATTATTTGCCGAGCAACCTTTTGTTTTTGCTGCTTTATTGATCACCCGGGTAATCTCCAAACCGGATGAAGAAACACTATGTATCGATCTCGGCCATAAGGCGGTAGCTTCAGAAAATCCTTTAGAAAATAGAATTCATTTTTTAAATGCCCCCGAACTAAAAGCGATTGGACATAGTGAAGAACATTTAATCTTGCATGCTGGAAAAAATAATTCGCACAAAGTGGGCGATGTACTGTATGGAGTGCCATTCCACATCTGTCCTACGGTAGCGCTGCATGAAACAGTGGCAGTTGCAGAAGATAATAAGGTGGTAGGTAGTTGGGATATTGTTGCGCGGAAAAGAAAAATTACAATTTAAATTTTTATTTTTCCTGCAATCATACCCATATTCGACCATGTTGCAAATCATAGATTTTTTTAAAGCCGAGTTTAATAATTTTTTCTCGCTTAATGGCATAATAAAATTATTTGAATCTGGTGATTACAGTTCGTTACAAACCTGGGCCGGTATCTCAGCTGTTCTCTCACCCCTCATACCCGTAGTCGTTGTCGTAGAACTTATTATTGCTTTCGTACATAAAAAATTCAATGTAACCGAATATAAAATCCCTTTCTTCATCTACGTATTTAATAGAGTTGTTGGCCGCTATATTTCATTTGGTTTGATTGCGTTTTGTATAGGTGCATTCTCCCCTTTTGCCATCCTGCATGCATCCCTTACCTGGTATTGGTTTATCTATGGATACATCGCCTGGGAATTTTCACACTTCATTTATCACTACCTGGCACATAAAGTAAGGTTGTTTTGGTGCCTTCACTCTACACACCATGCACCAGAACGCATGAACTTGTCAGTGACGTATGCACATTTCATTTTGGAAGCACCTTATGCCGACTTCATCAGAACCTCCATTTGTATACTCGCAGGAGTCCCTCCGGCTATGTTATTCATAATCATGTTTATCGATGGCACGTGGGGAGGATTTATTCATGTAGGCGAGAATTTCATGCGAGATGCTCGCTTCGGTTTCATTGGAAAATTGATTCTTACCCCATCCCATCATAGAGTACACCATGCAAAAAATCCTTTGTACATGGATACTAACTTCTGCAATCTCCTTAACATTTGGGATCATATTTTTAAAACTTATCAACCCGAAATGAACGATATCAATATCGAATACGGCATTACGCGTAAGATCAATGCTCAAAATTTTTTTGATGTCTATTTTGGCGAACTTTACTATCTGTGGCGAGATATTTTTTCAGCACCAGGCGTGTTGAATAAATTAAAATATATTTTTATGCCACCTGGCTGGCACCATTCAGGAAATCATACAACTGCCCGATTAATTAGAAAAGAGTATGTAAATAATCAGAAGGCAATAAATTAGAAAATAATTATGTCCAGTTCAAGAACAAACACAGATTTTAACAACCAGGTAGCGGTCATTACGGGAGGTAGTTCAGGACTTGGTTTGGCAATTTCAAAAGCGTTGCTTGACTGTGGCGCATACGTGGCTATTCTTGACTTGCAGATTTGTTCAGAACTTGAAAATCACCCTCATGTTTTATTCCAATCAATAGATATCACACAAGAAGAAAAATTACGGGAGATCATCAATGTAGTTTGGCGCAAGTTTGAAAGAATCGACATCCTAATAAATAGCGCAGGGATCACTGGAATTACCAATCTTAAAAGCCACGAGACCTCCTCTGAAAACATCCGGAAAGTTTTCGATGTCAATTTCATGGGCTGCTATCTAGCGTCTAAACATGTACTTCCCTTCATGTTAAAAAATAATTACGGCAGAATTTTGCATATCGCCAGTATTGCCGGTAAGGAAGGGAATGCAGGAATGCTGGCGTACTCCTCTTCTAAAGCGGCTGTGATTGGAATGACGAAAGTTCAGGGAAAAGAATATGCTGAAACCGGAGTCACTATAAATGCCCTTGCCCCGGCAGTTGTACAAACGCATATGGTGGATATGATGCCCCCCGAACAAGTTCGTTACATGACCGATAAAATACCCATGAAACGTTGCGGTACACTAGAAGAGATTGCCAACCTTGCGCTCTATATCGTTTCATCTAAAAATAGTTTTACTACCGGATTTACCTTTGATCTTTCTGGTGGAAGGGCTACTTATTAAAACTTATCCACATGCAAGAAAAGATTGACTCAGAAAAAATCACAATCGGAGTTGTTGGCCTCGGACTCATGGGTTGTAGCATTACGACATGCCTGCTCATGGCCAATCATACCGTAGTTGCTGTCGCTCCGATAGCAGTAGATATGCAGCACGCTTCGAATAGAATTCAACATCATCTTATAAAATCAAAGGAGGAAGGGCTTATTAATTTGCCACCTGGGTATTATTTCAATCGCCTAACCATAACAGAAGATTATTCAAAACTGAATCTATGTTCATTAGTGATCGAATGTACGTTAGAAGATGTTGAGATTAAGAAACAGGTATATTCAAAAATTGAAGCAGTTATTTCATCTGATGCCATTCTTACCAGCAACACATCAGCCATACCCATAAGCTTGCTGCAAGACTTGACCACAACTCCGGAGCGTTTTTTCGGACTACATTGGGCAGAGCCTTCCCATACAACCCGATTTCTAGAAGTGATCTGTGGAGATAAAAGCAATATCTCCCAAGGAGAATACCTTTACGAACTTTCCCATCTTTGGGGCAAAGAACCTACCTTGGTTCGAAAAGATATTCGTGGTTTCATAACCAATCGATTGATGTATGCGATGTATCGAGAAGCTTGTTACCTGGTGGAAAATGGGTATGCCACCCTGGAAGACGTAGATCGAGCCTGCCGTAATAATCCTGGTTATTGGATGACGTTAGTGGGTGTTTTCAGATGGATGGATCTTACCGGGATTGATGCCTATCATCGTGTGATGAAGGATTTATTGCCCACCCTTAGTAATGAAACAACAATTCCTAAATTAATAGATGATGTAGTAAAAGCAGGAGGCAAAGGCGTTTCAAATGCAAAAGGATTTTACAGCTACACTCCGGAAGAAGCAGAACTTTGGGAAGCAACCTTTCGGGAGTTTACCTTCGAAATCAGAAAGCTTGCATTAAAGTATCCAGCCGATGTAGTGAGTAAAAAATTATCTTCTAAATAATTATATAGTAATTAAAATAATTGTAACGATGAAAAATCATTTCATAGTTGATGCCCACCTTGATCTAAGCATGAATGCCATGGAATGGAACCGCGATCTGCGAAAGCCCATTTCAGAAATTCGCGATCGTGAAAAAGGAATGACCGATAAACTTGATCGGGGCAATGGAGTTGTATGTTTTGAAGAATTAAGAAAAGGAAATATTGGCTTAGTGGTAGCTACACAAATTGCTCGTTATGTAGCACCTGGCAATCCCCTGCCCGGTTGGCATTCGCCTGAGCAAGCATGGGCACATACACAAGCTCAACGCACATGGTATGAAGAGATGGAACGCATTGGGGAGTTAAAATCGATCACCGATTTAAAATCATTAGAAGCGCATCTAAGCGAATGGACAAGTTCAAAACCGATTGGATACATTCTGAGTCTGGAAGGTGCCGATTCATTGGTAACTGTTCAGCATCTTGAAATAGCTCATCAATATGGACTAAGAGCCGTTGGCCTTGCTCACTATGGCTCCGGTCGGTACGCACAAGGCACCGATGCAACCGGGGGGCTTGGCCCACAAGGAAAAGAATTGTTGAATGAAATGGAGCGGCTCAACATTATTTTGGATGCAACCCATTTGTGCGATGATAGTTTTTGGGAAGCCCTTGATCATTTTAATGGTGCTGTTTGGGCCAGTCATAATAATTGTCGCTCGCTGGTGAATCATAACCGGCAATTCAGCGATGAGCAAATAAAAGAATTGATTAGACGTGGAGCCGTAATTGGTGGCGTGATGGACGCGTGGATGCTGGTGCCTAATTGGGTGCGAGGGAAATCATCTCCCAAAGCAATGAATTGCAATTTGGAACGATTGGTTGACAACTACGATCACATTTGTCAAATCGCTGGCAATGCACTTCACATTGGCATTGGTTCAGATTTAGATGGTGCTTTCGGAACTGAACAATCACCTTACGATATTGAAACCATCGCAGATCTACAAAAAATACCAACCCTGCTTTCGCAACGCGGTTATAGTGCAACTGACATAAATAATGTGATGGGTGAAAATTGGCTGCGGTTTTTGAGAAAAGCATGGGCTGCTTAGATTAAAATCACGCGTATTGGGGCATAACCACACGTTGAGTTATTTCCGAAAAATATTTTGAACTCTACCTTCCTACTTTTCGTACTTTAGGTGTTGAATACTCTATTATGAACAAAAAACTTGTAGTCTTTTTACTGTTGGTTTGTGGAGCTGTTGGCTTATCCTTTACCCCACCCGCTGAACGTTATTTCGAAATCGCCAAAAATCTGGATGTGTTCGCTTCTCTTTTTAAGGAAGTGAATGCACTTTATGTAGATGAAATCAATCCAAATAAGACAATCCGCACGGGCATTGATGCCATGCTGGCCTCACTCGATCCTTATACAAATTTTATTTCGGAAGATGAAGTAGAAGATTTTCGGACACTCAACACTGGACAATATGGTGGCATTGGCGCTGTAACGCGTGTGTTTAATAATCGCACCGTTGTTACGATGGTGCACGAGAATTATCCTGCTTTTAAAAATGGATTAAAGATTGGCGATGAAGTAATAAAAATGAATGGCATAGAACTATCCACGCTTACACTGGAAGAAGCCAATCATCTCATGCGCGGCCAGGTAGGTACTCCTGTAAAGCTTACCGTGAAACGAATGGGCAAGGAAAAACCCTTTGACATCGAGTTTAAAAGAGAGAAAATAAAAATCAGCAACGTGCCTTATTTTGGAATGGTATCCTCAGATGTTGGTTACGTTCAGCTCACTGAGTTTACCCCTGATGCTGGCAAAGAAGTGAAGAATGCCGTTGTGAGCTTAAAAGAGAAAGGAGCTAAACATCTGATTCTTGATTTGAGAGGAAACCCAGGTGGGTTATTAATGGAGTCGGTGAATATCTGTAATATCTTTATCCCGAAAGGGAAAAAAGTAGTTGACACGAAAGGAAAAGTAGAGAACAGCAACGTCACCTATGAAACGCTCAATAGTCCAATTGATTTAGACATACCCTTAGTTGTTCTTATCAACCGAGGCAGTGCTTCTGCCTCCGAAATTGTTGCAGGCACCTTACAAGATTATGATCGTGCGGTGATATTAGGAGAACGCTCCTATGGAAAAGGGTTGGTGCAAATACCCAGACCACTCTCTTACAATTCACAAGTAAAAATTACTACGGCCAAGTATTATACTCCCACAGGCAGGTGTATTCAAGTGTTGGATTACTCGCACCGTAGAGAAGATGGAAGTGTCGGTTCTATTCCTGATTCCTTAAAAAAAGAATTTCTTACTTCACGCGGACGCAAAGTATTTGATGGTGGTGGAATTGAACCCGACATATCTCTGGAAGTAGAAGATGCTGCAATCATTTCGCAAATTTTATATGGAAACGGATTCATTTTTGATTACGCTACATTGTATGCATTCAACCATGCTGCCATATCGGATGCTAAAACCTTTTCCCTAACGAATCAGGAGTATGCCGAATTTGAAAATTGGATGAAAACGAAATCTTATTCGACACAATCTCCGATTGAAGCCGAACTAGTAGATTTAACGAATGAGGCAATGCGAGAAAAATATTATGAAGATTTAAAACCGCAATTAGATCAAATTAAAACCCGACTTGCAGATTCTAAGAAAACTGAATTAAGCCGGCATAAAGATCAGATTAAAAAATTATTGGAACGAGAAATCGTTTCGCGCTACTACTTCGAGAAGGGAACGGTGGAAACAGGTTTTAAATATGATCAGGAAGTAAAGGCCGGAATTGACATTCTCCACAACCAGACCGAGTATAAAAAGATCCTAAAGCTTTAAGCAAAGCAATGGTGCTTACGAAAAATACCTGGCGATGGCTATTGACTTCCGTAGCCATTTTTTCTTTGCTCTTGTTGATGGATTCTTGCCTTCAGTTTAGAATGAGTAAATCAGAAATTGATACTTACTTCAAAGACAAGGAAACAAAAGGTGTGCTAAAGCAATATGATCGCGATAAACGGAGACTTACCTATTTAATAACCGGAGACTCAACCAAACCACTTGTTGTTTTTGTGCACGGATCACCAGGATCGTTAAGTGCGTTTATCGATTTCATGGCCGACACTGCTTTGCTTAAGCTCGCACAACTCATTACAGTAGACCGTCCGGGATTTGGTGCTTCTAACTTTGGATCTGCAGAACCATCATTGATTAAGCAAGTTTCATTACTGGAACCTATTTTAAGAGAACGGAAAAAGAACAGATCGATTATTTTGGTAGGTCATTCTTTAGGAGCACCGTTCATCGCTCGCATGGCGATAGATTACCCTGAGTTAGTGGATGGTTTAGTGATGGTTGCTCCCTCCATAGCGCCTGAGTTAGAACCTTATGAGTGGTTTCGTGGTCCGATGGCTACTCCATTTATTAAATGGTTGCTGCCCCGCTCAATTCGCGCCTCCAACGATGAGATATACCAACTGAAACCACAATTACTAGACATGCTTCCCTTATGGAAGAAAATTACCGTACCTACCATTGTTATCCAAGGAACCAAGGATTCTTTAGTGGATCCTGGAAACGCTGACTTCGCAAAGAAAATGATTGTCCATGCACCCGTTAAACTCGTGATGATCGAAGGAATGGACCACTTTATCCCATGGCGAGCTCCGAATCAAATTCGAGAATGCATTATTGAACTTCTCAATGCATATCAAACGCGTTGACCAATATAGCAAGTCGCTGAATTTTACTAATTTTAAGTTCATCTTTTAACCAGGTTACCAGTATTTAGCAAATAAAGCAATAGGATAAAAATTATTCGCCAGTTCCAGCTCGAATGATTCCGAAATTAAAATGTAACCCATTATCCTGTGGTGTCGCAGCTCTCCCCCTACCGACTTCTTCTAAAACAAATAGGACACTTAAAAAGTGTAAAACTTAGCCAACTAACTCCTACCTTTACCGGATTGGTCAGGCTGTAATGCTTAAAATAGATTCCCATACACACATTCTTCCCAAAAAGATACCCAACTGGACTGAAAAGTTTGGATATGGCGATTTCATCTATTTGCAACACCATAAAAAAGGGTTCGCTAAAATGATGCGAGGCAACCAATTCTTCCGAGAGATTCAGGAAAATTGTTGGAACCCGGAACTGCGTATTGAAGAATACAAACAATTCAACACCCAGGTACAAGTGGTTTGCACCATCCCCGTAATGTTTTCGTATTGGGCTAAGCCGCTGGATTGTCTTGATTTATCAAAATTTTTGAATGACCATCTTGGGAAGCTGTCAGCAAAGCATCCTAAAGAGTATATCGGCCTTGGTACAATACCTATGCAAGATACAGAGCTTGCCGTAAAAGAATTGGAACGAATAAAAAAAATCGGGCTGAAGGGTGTACAGATTGGCTCTAACATTAATGATGAAAACCTGAATGAAGATCGCTTCTTCCCCATTTTTCAGGCATGTGAAAAATTGAATCTCGCAGTCATGATTCATCCCTGGAACATGATGGGTGAAAAACACATGCAACGGTATTGGTTGCCCTGGTTGGTAGGCATGCCTGCAGAAACCTCACGCGCTATGTGCTCGATGATCTTTGGCGGGGTTTTTGAGAGACTGCCCAAACTTCGGGTTATGTTTGCCCACGCTGGGGGTTCTTTTTTACCAACTATCGGACGCATTGAGCATGGGTTTAATTGCCGGCCCGATTTAGTGGCGATTGATAATAATGTAAACCCGCGCAGTTACATTGGTCAATTCTGGGTAGACTGTGTAACCCATGATGCACTGATGCTAGAGTACGTGATTAAGATGCAAGGCAGTAAACGAATTGTATTGGGTTCAGATTATCCCTTCCCTTTGGGTGATTTAGAGATTGGTAAATTTATAGAAGATGCCAATTTCCCTGAATCTGTAAAAGAAGATATATTTTGCAACGCCACATTAGAGTGGTTGCAACTTTCTAAAGAAGATTATATTTAATTTTTGTTTTGTGAACAAAAGCTACATTATTTTATTACTCTCTTTTACATTTTCTGCGCAAGCACAGGTAAACGAACAGGAAAAATTACGGCAATTAGAAATTCAACGTCAGACCGATAAGCAACGTGCTATTGATAGGCAAATTGATTCAGTGGCTCAACTTATTGATCTGGAGCGTTATGAAGAAGCAGATAAAAAAATCATTTCGATCTTAAAGAATGTAAGAAGTGTACCCTCAGATATTACCTTTTATCTTGGTAAGAATTCATATTATCTTTCTAAGTATAAGCAAAGTGTTGACTGGCTTAACAAATACATCCAATTGAAAGGAACTACCGGTCAGTTTTCGCAAGAAGCTATTAATATTAAAGCCAAAGCGGAAGTTGAGTTATTGAAGGAGCGCGCCATTGAATCCCAGCAAGCGGCACAGGTTTTTTCCAAAGATTTTGATATTGATTGTGGTCCCACTGGGAAGGTAGTGTGCCCGGTTTGTCATGGGTCAACGGTAATTATTAAAAAAGGATATTTTGGTAACACCTATA
This sequence comes from Cyclobacteriaceae bacterium, assembly GCA_016787755.1. Lineage (GTDB taxonomy): Bacteria > Bacteroidota > Bacteroidia > Cytophagales > Cyclobacteriaceae > ELB16-189. Next base: position 283,513 of record JAEUUA010000025.1, read on the forward strand.
AAACCTGTGGCTATTGTAATAAAGTAGGTACCATATCCTGCGAGGATTATAACAAACTTCTTAAAGGGCAACTCCAGCCAACTGCCAACTAACTGTTGGTGAAACAGTTAGATTTAATCAAAACAAAATTATCATTATCTTTGCTCGGTTTGTTTAATCAAAATGGCTCTATTTAATCGAATTAACGGGAAAGAATTAAAAGAACGGCTTCATAATAGCGTGCAGGCACGAACCACCGTGTCTTTTTATAAGTATCATCCAATTGAAGATCCCGAAACTTTTAGAAATTATCTTTACAAACTATTGGATCAATTAACGGTTTGGGGACGGATTTATGTAGCTAAAGAAGGCATTAATGCGCAGATCAGTGTTCCTACCGAACAATTCACCGATTTTAAAACCGAGTTGTTTAGGATTCCATTCCTTGACGGGATTCGTCTCAACACAGCGATCGATGATAATGGTAAATCATTTTTCAAGTTGAAAATTCTAGTTCGAAACAAGATTGTTGCGGATGGATTAAATGACAGCACGTTTGATGTTACTGACAGCGGAGTGCATGTGAATGCCACAGAATTTAATCAATTGGCCGATAATCCTAATACCGTTATTGTAGATATGCGCAATCACTACGAAAGTGAAGTGGGCCATTTCAAAAATGCAATCTGTCCGGATGTGGATACGTTTCGCGAAGAACTAACAGTGGTGAAAGAAATTTTGGGTGATCAGAGAGATAAGAATGTGCTCATGTATTGCACCGGAGGCATTCGCTGCGAAAAAGCAAGTGCCTGGTTCAAGCATGTTGGTTTTAAAAATGTTTTTCAGCTTGATGGCGGTATTATTGAATATGCGCGTCAAGTAAAAGAGCAAAACCTGGAAAATAAATTCATTGGTAAAAACTTCGTCTTTGATGAGCGTCTGGGGGAACGAATTTCTGATGATGTAATTAGTGAATGTCATCAATGTGGTAACCCCAGTGATTCACATACCAATTGCAAGAATGACGGCTGTCACCTACTTTTCATTCAGTGTGAAGCCTGTGCAACTGCTTACAGGGGTTGTTGCTCTCCTGAATGTGCTGAAATTATTTCCTTACCTGTTGAATCACAAAAGGAATTACGCAAGGGTGTGAATAAAGGTCGACAGGTTTTTAAAAAAGGCAGGGCGAAAGATTTGAAAAAACAATTGACAGCTACTGATTCACAGATTAAATCAAACAGAATTTAATAGGCACGATGAAAAATTTGTCAGATAAAGATAAGTCTAATGATGGAGCCACCCCTCTCCTCCAGAGAGGGGCCGGGGGTGAGGTCCGCATAGGCATCATTAACGTATCGGACAGAGCGAGCAAAGGAATTTATGAAGATCTTCCCGGCAAGGCCATTGTAAGCACATTGAATGAATACATTATGGGTGATTGGGAGCAAGAGTATGCCATTGTACCCGATGAGCAACATCTGATTGAGCAAATGATGATTGAAATGGCTGATATCAAAAATTGTTGTTTGATTATTACCAGTGGGGGCACTGGTCCGGCTTTGCGCGATGTAACCCCCGAAGCAACGGAGGCTGTTTGCACTAAAATGCTACCCGGTTTTGGCGAACAAATGAGAAGAGAGAGTCTTAAGTATGTTTCTACTGCGATTTTATCCCGGCAAACGGCTGGCATTAGAAATGAAACATTAATTGTAAATTTGCCCGGCAAACCAAAGGCGATTCGTCAGTGTTTGGATGCCGTGTTTCCGGCTATTCCATATTGTATCGATCTCTTAAATGGTCCCTTTATTGAATGTAGAAGTGAGGTGATTCAAATTTTCAGGCCTGCATGATTTTAATGGTTAATTTATGGCACGAATAAAATATTATTACGACACCGAAACCTGTAAGTATGAGCGCATTAAAACCTCTACCGGGGATATTGTACTTAACACCCTAGGTATCTTATCGCTTACGGTTGCGATGGCAGTTGGTTTGCTGATTGCGTATAGCTCGTACTTCGAATCCCCGAAGGAACTAATCCTCAAAAATGAGGTGAAGGAGATGGAATTCTATTTTGAGAATTTCCAAAATAAACTAGAAGAGTTAAAAGGTCAAGTTACTAATATGGAGTATCGTGATGATAATATCTATCGTGTCGTTTTAGGAGCTGAGCCCATTGATAAAAATATTCGTGAAGCAGGTGTTGGTGGATTGGATCGATACGAAGAAATTAAAAACAAAAGCATTATCCATGGAGATATTATCGTTAAGCTAAGTGAAGAGTTGGATAATTTACGCAGAAAAATTTATATAGAATCTAAATCGCAAGATGAGGTTGTTGAGTTAGCCGAAAACAAGGAAAAACTATTCGCAGCCATTCCAGCCATTCAACCCGTTGCCAACAAACAGCTAATTGCATTGGCATCCGGATTTGGAATGCGTGTACACCCAATCTATAAAGTTAAGAAAATGCATACGGGTATCGACTTTGCCGCTGCCATTGGTACACCGATCTATGCTACAGCAGATGGTACAATTGATAAACTTGATGTAAGTTTTAGTGGGTATGGAAAGATGATCGAAATTGATCATGGATTTGGATATCGCACTCGTTATGCTCACATGCATGGATTTGCCGTGCGATTGGGCCAAAAAATAAAGCGTGGTGATTTAATTGGTTATGTGGGCGATACAGGACTTTCCACAGCGCCCCATTTACACTACGAAGTTTTTGTAAATGGTGTTCATGCAAATCCGGTCCATTACTTCTTTAATGATCTTAATCCAGCCGAATACGAAAAAATTATTGAACTCGCTTCCATTGAGAATCAATCGTTGGGCATGTAATAGATAAAAACGAATCGTTTTTTGTTCTTGATTTAAAGATATAGATGCTATCTTTATGCAGCATACGCATACCTGAGTATTTATGATCTCAAGGATTATTGTCTTCTCACTTTTTATTCTCTTCGCTGGTTGTTCTGACTTTGAACTTTTTGAAGGCATCCAGATAAGGCAATACGCAACTAAAGTAATTCGGTATAGTTCTCAATACACTGCCAACAACTGGGCAGCTAATAAAGCCTTGGGTAAAGAGAATGTATATCCAAACTATGGAGATTATGTGAATGCCTGGGCATCAAGCTCAGAAGATGGGCAACGTGAATTTCTTGAACTTGGATTTGATACCTTGCAGACCGTGAGAACCGTAGAAATATTTGAAACTTATTACCCCGGTGCAATTGATACTGTATATCTGCGTAATTCCGAATCTCAGAAATGGGTGAAAGTCTATTCTAAACCGGCCGTTACTAATCTTGAAGAGAAATCAAGAATATTTACAATACAAATGCTAGAGACACCTTTTTTTGCCGATGCCATTCGAATTGCAATCAATAGCCCGGACGTGCCCGGCTGGAACGAGATTGATGCTGTTTCAATAACAGGGCAGCGTAAAAACATAAAGAATCCTTAACGTGATGAAATCTTTAATTTCGTTTATTATTGGTTGTTCATTTTTCTTATCAAGCTATGGGCAGGGCTGCAGCGATGCAGGTTTTTGTACGATGGGGGCTATGAAGCCGGATCAACCATTCAATAAAAAGGCTTTGGTAAAGCTTAAATCGATGGAGGTTAGTTTCTATCGAGGCAAGACAACTACATCCCCCATTATATATGTTGCAACCATGGATATGAGTTTTAACATCGTTGATGACAAAACATTTCTTCAAGTAAAACTCCCCTATCAGGCTGTAAACGGAAGTTTAGGAAAAACATCCGGGCTTGGAGACATTTCTCTGGCTTTAACCCGTAATCTTTACTCATCTGAAAAATTTGACATTGGCCTCACGATCGGTGGTAAAATCCCAACAAACAAATCAGATCTAAGATCAAAAGAAAATGGGCTTCAATTCCCAATGTACTATCAAACAAGTTTGGGCACCTATGATGCAGTTGCCGGCATCTCATTAGTAAACCGAAAATGGCTTTTTGCAACTGGTATTCAGCATCCATTCAATGAAAATAAAAATCAGTTCACATATGCCGCCTGGATACCGGTATACCAAGATGGAAAAGAGGAAGGATATGTAAGAACCTATTGGCCTGCTTACCATCTTAAAAGAGGCACGGATATAATGTTTCGTGCTGAGCGCAATTTCAGGTACGCGCGCTTTAATATGAGTTTAGGAGCACTTTCTATTCATAGAATAAACAAAGATGAAGTAACAGATCCTAACACCGGTGAACGGGTGAAGTTAGATGGTACTACAGGTATGGCATTTACGGTGATCGGAACAGTTGGTTATAGTTTTAACGTAAAGTCAGGTGTGCGGCTTTTGGTGGGAAAGAAATTAAAAGATCGCGTGGTTAACCCCGATGGACTTACACGAGAAAATGTAGCAACGATCAGTTACTTCTATCGGTTTTAAGGATGAAGAATATATATCTAACCATCGTTCTGATTCTTTCATGTTGCACCTTACTGGCGCAAGACAAAAAACAAAATGAGAAACTACTAGTTCAGATCGATAACTTCCTATTTGACTCTAACTATGAAGAAGCTATCAAGTTGGTTGATCAGACTAAAACAAATGATGCTTCCTTGGATGTGCAGCTGAAAAACAAAAAAGCAGAAGCCCTAATCCGGCTTGGCAAATTTGAGGAAGCTGATAAACTCTTAAAAGAAACTCAGAGCCAAGTATCTCAAATAAAAAATGCAGGAACTCTGGATGCCATAACAAAGGTTAATGTTGGATTTTTGTATCTCAACCAGGGAAGAAATGATCTTGCCGTTGAAAATCTGACAACTTCATTAAATGAACTTCAAAACGGTAATCATAGTCTGGAAACCGCGCAGGCATTGAGTTATCTTGGACAAGCTTATTTTAACACGGGGAAGTATGCTCAAGCAGAAGAGCAACAGTTAATGGCATTATCACTTCGTCTCGATAAATTGCCAGAAGCTCATGAATTAATTGCTGCCTCTTACACAGACTTAGGCCTTATTTATAGTCGATTGGATATTGATAAGTCTTTTGACAATTATGAAAAGGCAACGGAGATTTACGGGAAACTTCATGGTAAAGAACATCCAAAATTTGCCATCGCCAACACCAACCTCGGTGTAGTTAATTTTAACACTGAACTGTATGGAGATGCTGTCAACTATTTTGAAACTGCGCTCAAAATATGGGAGAAGAACTATCCCCAGCCCCACCCTTCAAAAGGGTATGTCCTTCGCTGGTTAGGGCTTACTTATTCAAAACAAAAAGACGATAAGACTGCACTTGCATATTACCGAAAGGCCCTTGATATGTACATTGTATCGCAGGGGAAGAAGCATCCTGACGTTGCTTATACCTATAATTTAATTGGCAACATCCTTCAATCAGAAAACAAGTATGATGAAGCATTGTCTAATTACCAAAAATCAATTATAGCCAACATTGCTGATTTCAGCAATGAGGACATTCTTGTCAATCCAAAAATTAATAACTTCTACGATGGAAATTTCCTCTTATACTCATTAATGTATAAAGCGCAGGTACTGGAAGCCCGCCACCTCAATCAAACCCTAAAACTCAGCGATTTAACTTTAGGTCTTAACACCTTGCAATTAAGTGACTCACTAATCGACAAGCTTCGTCAACAAACAACTAACGAGGCCGATAAAATTTCACTTGGATCCATTGCGAATGAAGTGTATGCTGATGGCGTTCGCATTGCCTATTTGTTAAGTGATGTCTCCTTTCGGGATCGTAAACTCTACCGCGAACAATCTTTTTACTTTGCCGAAAAGAGTAAATCGGCTGTGCTTCAGGAGGCCATTTCTGATGCCAATGCAAAATCATTCGCCAATATTCCTCCCGAATTATTAGAGGAGGAGAATAGTTTAAAATCAACAATGGCGCTGGTCACACAAAAACTAGCTCAAAAACCGTCCGAAGAGGAAGAGAAGTATTTGCGCGAAACTGCATTCCATCTCAGTCAGAGTTATAAGGAATTCATTAAAGGATTAGAAATCAAATTCCCAGAATATTATAATTTAAAATTTAACTCTGCTACCCCTTCGATTGCGCAATTGCAGGAAATGCTTGCGGAAAAAACCGCATTGATTAGTTATTTTATTGATGAAAAAAACAACAGACTGTACATCTTTCTCATTAGTGATAAAAAGTTTTTAATAACCGACCGCGCCTTGCCAAGGGACTATGACCGAACCCTCAGTGGGTTTAGAAACAGCTTGTATTTTATACAGGAGCAAGCTTATATTCAAACCTCACGGGATTTATATAAGCTTTTGATTCCAAAAGGGATTCCTTCCAAAGTAAATGATCTGGTTCTTATTCCTTCTGGCCGTATGAGTATCATCCCCTTTGAAGCCTTGTTAACTCAAAATGTTAAAACTCCAAATACTCCCTTTAATAAACTTCCCTATTTAGTTAAAAAATTTGGAGTCCGCTATGAATTTTCAGCAGGTCTTTTGATCCAAAAGAAGAACAATCCTACGACTGCCAGTATAACTTCAGCTAAGCTTTTGGCGCCCATCTCCTTCCCTGAAGGTGCCAACCTTAATGATTTGCCAGGCACCAAGCAAGAAGTAGATGCTATTGAAACTTTATTTAAAAACAAAAGCATCCGGTGCGAAGTCCTCACGAATAAATTAGCCAGCGAAACCGCAATTAAAGATGAAGAGTTAAAAAATTATTCACTGGTTCATTTTGCAACGCATGGAGTTGTGGACGAAGAAAATCCGGATTTATCCAGAATATTTTTACAAAATGATTCTCAAGCTGAAGATGGAAATTTATTTTCTGGTGAAATCTATAATCTCCATCTCAATGCAAATCTGGTAACGCTCTCGGCATGTCAAACTGGGTTAGGCAAAATTTCAAAAGGGGAAGGGGTGATTGGATTATCACGAGCCTTGGTGTATGCTGGTGCTAAAAATATTATCGTCTCCTTCTGGAGTGTAGCGGATGAATCAACTTCTGAATTAATGACGGGGTTCTATCGAACCTTGCTTCAGGGAAGTAATACTTCATTTGCTGAAGGTTTGAGGGAGGCCAAATTGGATTTAATTGCTAAAGAAAAATATGCAGCACCCTATTATTGGGCTCCATTTATCCTGATTGGATTTTAGTCCTCAATTTTTCGAGGCTGAGTTTCTAAAAGGTTTTTTTAAAGTAGGATGTGCTATAAAAAAGTAAACCTGACCGATCGACAGGTGGAAGCAAAACCACTTGCTATCTAGTCAGGTTTTACACAGTCTAACGCTATGGCAAAATAGTTTCTACTGTGTTTAGAGAACCCCAAAGTAGGGGCTTGAGTTTCAATTTTCCTAAAGATTTTCTAAAACTTTGTTTATCATGAAAAAATGGCGTTTTTAGCGTCAAAATGACGTTTCACAAATGTTTGAAGACAATTATAGACAACGGGGATTGCGAAATAAATTAGTCAAAAAGCTACTTGAAAAGGGCATTTGCGACCAACGCGTTTTGGCGGCAATCGGTAAAGTGCCCAGACATGCTTTTTTCGATGATGCTCTCCTGGGCCATGCTTATGAGGACAAAGCATTTCCCATTGGGGAAGGACAAACCATCTCCCAACCCTATACGGTTGCCTTTCAAACAGAAAAATTAAAAATACAGCCTGGCGACAAACTTCTTGAGATTGGAACCGGATCTGGCTATCAGGCGGCCATTCTACTGGAAATGGGAGCAAAGGTGTATACTATAGAATACAATCGAAAACTTTACGAACGTACCCGTGATTTTTTGCCCACGCTAGGATATGAACCCTACTTCTTTTATGGAGATGGGTCTAAAGGCATTCCAGCCAAAGCGCCTTATAATAAAATAATAGTTACCGCAGGTGCTCCTGTTATACCTACTGCACTAACTGATCAGTTGGCCGAAGGGGGTATTCTCCTTATCCCTGTTGGAGACCGTGAAAGGCAAAAGATGCTACGAATCACCAAAGTAAAAAATGAGTTGAAAAAAGAAGAATTTGATTCCTTTGCTTTTGTTCCACTATTGGGCGATCAGGGTTGGAAGTAACTTTTTCAATTCGGCAAAATTCGAACTAACAGGGATGGACTTCTTCTCCCCTTTCATGAACGTTTCCAATCGTGCAGGCACTTCAACTTTATGATTGATGGCCGCTTCAACCGTTTCTATAAACTTAGCGGGGTGCGCAGTCTCTAAAAATATTCCGGTATGGTTAGCATGATCTTTCAAAAACTCCTTAAGTCCAAGATATCCCACTGCTCCGTGTGGATCCAACGTGTAACTAAAATTTGAAAACACCTTTCGCATCGCAGCGCGTGTGGCATCATCACTAAAACGACAGCCCATTATCTCATTCGATAATTTTTGAAAATCGTTATCATATAAATCTAGCAATCGAGCAAAGTTGCTGGGATTCCCTACATCCATAGCGTTACTAATGGTTTGCTTTGAATTGCGAGGTGTAAAAATTTGAGTCCTTAAAAACTCTGGCACTACATCATTTACATTAGTTGACGCTACAAATGACTCAATAGGCAAACCCATCCTTTTCGACATTAAGCCAGCTGTTAGATTTCCAAAGTTTCCACTGGGCACTGAAATCACAATCGGTTTGTCTTTCTGCTTTACTTGCGCACAGGCCTGAAAATAATAGAACGTCTGAGGTATTAACCTCGCAATGTTTATTGAGTTGGCAGAGGTAAGTGATAATAGATTTTTAAGATCAACATCTAAAAATGATTGCTTTACAAGTCGCTGGCAATCATCGAAGGTACCGGACACTTCCAATGAAGTAATATTTGCTCCTAAGGTGGTAAATTGTTTTTCTTGGGCTTCACTCACTTTCCCGGAAGGATACAAAACAATTACACGTGTGCCCACCACATTTAGAAACGCATTGGCAACTGCACTTCCTGTATCGCCCGAAGTAGCTACTAAAATTGTAATATCTTTTTTGTTTAGCCTGGCAAAATAGCCTAACAACCCGGAAAGAAAACGAGCACCAAAATCTTTAAACGCTAGCGTTGGACCGTGAAACAATTCAAGTGAATAGACATCGTTTTCAACCTCCACCAACGGAGCATCAAATTGAATAGTGTATTCAATGATTCTAGTTAGCTCTTCTTCTGGAATATCATTTCCCATTAAATTCTTCGCAACCTCAAATCCAATTTGCTGAAATGTCTTCTCTGACAAAGAATCAAAAAATAATTTTGGAAGTCGTTGTATCGACTCGGGCATGTAAAGTCCGCTATCGGGAGCAAGACCTTCCAAAACCGCTTCACCTAAACTTACCTTATGTTGCTTATTATTAGTACTGTAGTAATGCATGTTCAAATCATTTCTATGATTATTCAATAATGTAGGCTCCTTGTTGATTTACTTTTGAAACAAACACATCCGATTTCAAGTGATGTTTTAAAAACTCTAACTGAATGGCCTCTCCTGCTGCAGTTGCACGTTCATGAGTTTCGCTCAAAGCAAAAATGGTTGGCCCCGAACCAGAAATACCACATCCCAATGCCCCTGCTTGCATAGCTACGTTGCGCAGGTTACTAAAGCCGGGAATAAAAGCCGAACGAGTCGGTTCAGCAATAACATCTTTTAACGATCGGCTGATCAATCCATAATCAGGTTTTGTTAATCCAATCATAAGGCCTGCTATATTTCCGCTTTGCGTGATTACATCTTTAAGATGAAGCGTTTGCCGCAATACTTTTCTGGAGTCTTCTGTCTTTAATTCAAGATGCGGATGAACAAGGGTGCAATAGATTTTATCGGGTGCATCAATTTTTATTACGTCAAGCGGTGAATATTCACGAACCAATACAAACCCTCCAAGGAGCGAAGGCGCAACATTATCCGCATGAGCCGATCCACAGGCAATGCGTTCGGCTTCCATGGCATGCGGAACTAACTGTTCACGAGTAAATGGATTTCCCATCAAATGATTGATAGCCACTAATGCTGCTACTCCACTGGCAGCACTAGAACCCATCCCACTTCCTAAGGGTAAATTTTTCTTTAATTCAATATCAACACCCTGACTGCTGCCAATAGATTTCAAAAAAGAAAGCACCGCTACACTGGCAGTATTTTTATCAGATTCCTTTGGTAATCGTCCTCCATCTCCAGTTATAGAAACGATAACAATGTCAGAATCTGACCGAAGCGTTATCTTAACTTCATCACCCGGAAAATCCACCGCAAATCCCAGAATATCAAACCCACAACATACGTTGGCAACCGTGGCTGGCGCAAAAGCTCTAATAGAATTCATTCTTGCTAAACATTTACATAGTTACCAATGCGGATAATATCGGCAAATACACCTGCAGCCGTAACCTCAGATCCTGCTCCGGGCCCCCGAATTACCATAGGTCTTTCATGATATCGTTCTGTAGTAAGGAGAATAATATTATCACTTCCTGAGAGCGAATAGAATGGATGCTGGTTGTCTACAGAACCTAATCGTATTTTTGTTTTTCCATTTTCCAACACCGCCATGTATCGCAGCTTTTCGTTTTTTGACTCAGCATCACCGCGAAGTTTTTCAAATGTATCATTGTGCTTGCTCAATTTTTCAAAAAATGAATCCACATCCATTTCATCTCTGCAATCTTGGGGCACAAGATTTTCAACTTCTACGTCTCCTAATTCCAGGGCAAGACCTGCCTCTCTTGAAAGAATCAAAATTTTTCGCGCCACATCCATCCCATTAAGATCATCGCGTGGATCAGGTTCTGTATATCCTTTATCTTTAGCTACTTTCACTACATCGCTAAACTTGTCTCCTTTTTTGTACGAGCTAAAAATATAATTCAAGGTTCCACTCAACACAGCTTCAATACCAATCACTTGATCACCGCTAATGAGTAAGTCATTCAATGTGTTAATGACAGGCAAGCCTGCGCCTACATTCGTTTCAAATAGAAACTTCACTCCACGCTTACGAGCTGCTGATTTCAATTGCTGATACTTCTCGTATGATCCTGAGTTTGCTTTTTTGTTAGGAGTAACAATGGAAATGTTTGATGACAAGATTGATTCATAGAATCCTGTAACTTCTTCGCTCGAAGTGCAGTCTACAAAAATGCTATTAGATAAATTCAACGCGATCATAGTTCCCATAAAGGCATTCAAATTCATTTCATCACCCGATGTTTTCATTTGGTCAATCGCTTGCTCGAAGGGTAATCCATCTTCATTGAAGAGCATTTTTTTGGTATTAGCAATCCCTACCACATGAATCTCCAATTGACTTTGTCTGGCGAGTTGGTGGAATTGTTTCTGAATCATATTCAGCAACGACTTCCCAATCAACCCAGTACCAACCAAAAAGAGATTAAGTACTTTTCTATCCGAAAGGAAGAATGCTTCATGAAGTACATTGAGTGCTTTGGCAATATCTTGTTCGTGAATAACAGCTGAAATATTTAGCTCAGAGGAGCCTTGTGCGATCGCATTGATGTTAATCCCACTCCGGCCCAGTGCACTAAACATACGACCGCTTGTACCCGGATTGTGCTTCATGTTCTCTCCAACAATCGCAACAATAGAAAGACTAGCTTCCACCTTAACTTCATCCATCTCACGACTGCGAATTTCATATTGAAATTCCTTTTCGATAGCTGTTTTCGCTTGTTTCGCTTTCGCGGATTCAATCGCAAAACAAATTGAATGCTCTGACGATGCCTGGCTAATTAAAATAACACTAATACTTTCTTTCGCCAGGGTTCCAAACAATCGCATAGATACGCCCACTACACCCACCAACCCACTCCCCTGTATACTTAACAGGCTGATTTTATCCATGGAAGAAATTCCTTTTATGATGAGGTTCTTACCAGTTGATTTTTCACTAATAACTGTACCCGCGAAAGTAGGATTGAATGTATTCTTAATGCAAATGGGAATTTGATTAATCATAGCCGGTTGCATGGTCGCTGGAAAAATAACCTTTGCACCAAAGTGAGATAACTCCATCGCCTCGTTGTACGTCATCTCTGTCACCGTAAATGATTTTTTTACTTTACGTGGATCCGCTGTCATCATCCCATCTACATCTGTCCAGATTTCAAGAGATTCTGCTTTTAAGGCTGCAGCGAAGATGGAAGCTGTGTAATCAGAGCCACTGCGTCCAATGGTCGTTGTCTCCCCCGACTCGGAAGCACCAATAAATCCTGTTATAATTTGTAAGTCCTTATGAGCGGCAAAATAATTTTGGATTTGTTTATTCGTTGTATCAAAATCTACACGAGCATACCCGAAGTGATTATCCGTGCGAACTACTTTACGTGCATCCAGAAATTCAGCTTTAATATTCTGATCTTTTATTGCTTCGGAAATAATGTAAGCAGAAAGCCTTTCTCCAAAACTCATGATGTAATCAAGTGTGCGCAGAGTTCTTTCTTTTACTAAATAGACTCCATGCAAAACATCTTCCAATTCATTAAATGTAAATTTTACCTGAGCGATAATACGGCTCTGTTTTTGAATGCCTATCAATTCGCGGACTGCCTCCAGATGCCGTTTCTCCAACTCAAGTAATTGATCTTTATAACCAATCTCGCCTTGCAGTGCAGAAGAACTCAATGAAATTAATGTGTCTGTAACTCCCCCAAAAGCAGAAAACACAACGGCTGGATTATCTTTCAGGTACGGATTAAGAATTTCTATCACAGATCTGATTCGAGCAGGTGTTGCTACGGATGAACCTCCAAACTTGAGTACTTTCATAAAAAATGAGTTAATTCAGTTTAGTACTGAATTTTAATGTTGATGATTGATTAATCTAATATGTCGGAGAAAGGCAGAATATGTAGGGAGCTACCCCGTAATAATGGATGTAATGGTAATCGTCTCAAAAGAAATTGAGGTGATTGAAAGGTAAGTGGTGAATTGGGATAACACGTCCGATTATTATTTGATGCAATAAGCAAATAGACTGCGGGTATTGCAAAGTTTTTTTATGATTTTTGTGAACTTCCAACACGAACTAACAGTTAGTAGCCACTTGCATTTACCGAACCTATGACCCGAAAGAAAAAACATCCAAGAGAATCAGCCGTTAGCATGACTGAATTAGTTCTGCCTAACGACACGAATACGCTTAACAACCTTATGGGTGGGCGACTCATGCATTGGATGGATATTGTTTCAGCTATTGCCGGACAAAAACATTGCAACAGCATTGTAGTAACCGCATCGGTGGATAATATTTCTTTCCGCTCCCCTATTCGTTTGGGCGATGTAGTTACCTTGAAAGCCCGGGTAACCCGTGCGTTCACCTCATCCGTTGAAATTAAAATTGATGTTGATGCTGAGAATATCCCGGAAGGAAAAAAAATAGAAAGCAACTCAGCGTACTTCACTTTTGTTGCCGTTGATAAAGAAGGACACCCTGTTGAGATTCCCGAAGTGGTTCCCGAAACCCCAGAAGAAATGGAATTGTACAATGGTGCGCTTCGCAGAAGACAACTTCGGTTAATTTTATCGGGCCGCATGAATCCTGCTGAGGCAAATGAATTGAAGTCTATCTTTGACATAAAGAAAGTATGAGCGAACTCGAAACTATCTTTCATGAAGAAATTTATTCCATACCCTCACCTCTTCTCATTATTTTAGCCAAACCCTGGGAGGAGTTATTGGAAGCTGAATTGGACACGCTTTCCAGAATGTTAAAAGCCATCAAACTAAGTCTTGCATCCGTTCGCATAATCGTAAGAAAAGAGTTTGATGTAAATGAACTTTCTGCATTAGCCGCCACACGGGTATTAGCCTTTGGTACTTCTTGCTCGACCCCTTTCACCCAGTATGAGAATATTAATTCGGACGGGATTTCTATAATTATTTCAGAATCGCTCGATCAATTAGACGATCAGAAAAAGAAAAGTCTTTGGATTGCTCTTAAGGGTATGTTTAGCCTTTGAGCTGCTTAAAACAAGGATTTTGCCCATTATAGGAGTTATTCTATATTTGCGCCACTTAAAAACCGTTTGGCTAGGGTCATGCGGTTTTTTGACTTAATTAAATCCGAAAATCTAAAATCAAAATGGAAAACATTCTCTATGCAATGCCCGCATTTGGGGTTCTGGGCTTACTCTTTGTTGTTTGGAAAAGCGCCTGGGTATCAAAACAAGATGCAGGAACGGACAAAATGAAAAAAATTGCTGGCCACATTGCCGAAGGTGCAATGGCCTTTTTAAAGGCTGAATATAAAATTCTGGCCATATTTGTTGTCTGCGTAGCCCTTTTGTTAGGAGTAACTGCTAATAGCGAAACTTCTTCACCTTTGGTGGCAGTTTCTTTTATTATCGGAGCTTTTACATCTGCACTTGCTGGCTATATAGGAATGCGCGTGGCGACCAAAGCCAATGTACGCACCACACAAGCTGCACGCACAAGCTTAGGTCGTGCGCTTGAAGTTGCTTTTGCTGGAGGTTCTGTAATGGGAATGGGGGTTGTTGGCCTTGGTGTGTTAGGGTTAAGCCTTTTGTTAATTGTATATTCTACTATTTTCGGATTCGATACCCAGGCCCAGGTTAATCAAGTGCTGACGATCGTTACCGGATTTTCTTTTGGAGCTTCATCCATCGCTTTATTTGCGCGTGTTGGCGGTGGTATTTATACCAAAGCTGCTGATGTAGGTGCAGATTTAGTTGGAAAAGTTGAAGCTGGAATTCCGGAAGATCACCCACTTAATCCAGCTACGATTGCCGATAACGTAGGGGATAATGTTGGGGATGTTGCCGGTATGGGTGCCGACTTATTTGAGTCTTATGTAGGCTCGATCGTTGGTTCAATGGTATTGGGTGCTGCCTTTATGGTGGATGGTTTTGCTGATAATTTTAATGGAATCTCAGCCGTTCTTTTGCCTTTAGTATTGGCGGCAGCAGGTATTGTGATGTCATTCATTGGAACCTTCTTCGTAAAAGTAAAAGAAGGTGGTGATCCGCAAAAAGCGTTGAATACAGGCGAATTTGTTTCTTCAGCCATCATGATTGCTGCTTCCTATTTTATCATTACCTGGATGTTGCCAGCGTCATGGACTTATAGCGATTTACTTTATAGAGATGCTGCTGGTGAGCCATTAGTTAGGACAATGACTGCCATGGGCATCTTCTGGGCAACTATCATTGGTCTTATTGGTGGTTTGTTAGTTGGTCTTATTACGGAATATTATACAGCGATGGGTAAAAAGCCTGTGCTCTCAATCGTTCGTCAATCTTCAACAGGAGCTGCCACAAACATTATTGCAGGTCTTGGAGTAGGGATGATGTCAACTGCACTTCCCATTTTGATTATTGCACTTTCAATTATGGGTGCATTTCATTTTGGTGGCCTTTACGGCATTGCGATTGCTGCCGTGGGTATGCTTTCAAATCTTGGTATTCAACTTGCGGTTGATGCTTACGGACCGATTTCTGATAATGCAGGTGGAATTGCAGAAATGTCTGAGCTTCCAAAAGAAGTTCGTCAACGTACGGATAAATTAGATGCTGTTGGAAACACAACTGCAGCGATCGGAAAAGGTTTTGCTATTGCTTCTGCAGCGTTAACAGCATTGGCATTGTTTGGAGCGTTTATGACCACAGCAAAATTAGGCTCCATCGATGTCTCAAAAGCAAATGTCATGGCCGGCTTGTTTATTGGTGGTATGCTTCCTTTCGTATTCTCAGCGTTGGCAATGAATGCCGTTGGCCGTGCGGCTATGGCAATGATCGAAGAAGTAAGAAGACAATTTGCTTCAATCCCTCCCTTAAAAGCTGCATTGGAAGCAATGAAAAGAAATGGTGACACGGAATTGAAAGACTGGTCATCAGAAGACCAAAAAATATTTCATGATGCCGATGGAAAAGCAGAATACGGAAAGTGTGTCGAGATTTCTACCAAGGCAGCCCTTCGTGAAATGGTGCTACCGGGCTTAATGGCCGTTGTCGTTCCGGTAGTCATTGCCTTCTTACCTGGTTTTGGTGCCGAGGCTTTAGGGGGTATGTTGGCTGGTGTTACGGTATCCGGTGTATTGATGGCGATCTTCCAATCCAATGCAGGGGGTGCCTGGGATAACGCTAAGAAGAGTTTTGAAGAGGGTGTTGAAATTAATGGTCAGATGTTTTATAAAAAATCTGAGCCTCATAAAGCGGCAGTAGTGGGTGATACCGTAGGCGATCCTTTCAAAGATACCTCTGGTCCCTCATTGAATATCTTACTTAAGCTTATGTCCGTAGTGGCGCTCGTTATCGCTCCCCTGTTGGCTCCTCAAAGTTCCTCAACCGCAAAGGTTGATAAGCCTAAAGAAAAGATTGAAATCGTTGTTACCCCGGTAACAAGCGATACTCAAAAGCACTAGCGCTTAACAGGCTGACTTAGTGAGAGCGGTGTTAGTAACACCGCTCTTTTTTTATTTATTTCGTAACCAAAATTCAATCGAGATGAGGTGTTTACTACTGTGCCTACTACTTCTTTCCATTAGTTCAGTGGTTAGAAGTCAAAGTTCTATCGTTGGTAAGTGGATGACCATTGATGACGAGACAAACAAGCCCCGATCAACTGTAGAGATTGTTGAACGGAATGGAATATATTTTGGAAGAGTAGTCAGCATCATGAGTAACCCAGGAGACGACCCTGATCCCCTATGTGATAAATGTCCACCTGAGGACGATCGGTACAAAAAAAAGGTCATTGGCATGGAGATTTTAAGAGATATGAAGAAGTCAGAATCCGAATATTCCGAAGGAACTATCCTTGATCCGAAAAATGGTAAAATTTATCGCTGCAAAATCTGGATTGAGAACAATAATCTTAAACTTCGAGGGTATTGGGGACCATTTTTTCGAACCCAGACTTGGCTTCATGGGCAATAATTATCATCTCACCGGAAAAATCACGATCTTAAACCCAAAATTAATCCTCTCATCATTAACTAAAGGTTACCAAGTGTGTCATTAAGAGTATTCAAATCGAACTTGCAAATGGACGAAAAGGAGATTTTCGAGCGCATCCAGAAGGGTGACGAAAAGGCTCTGGAGTTTATCTACAAGAAATACTATCGGATGATGACCAAATTGGTGATCACCAATAGCGGAACTGAAGAAGAGGCTCTGGATGTATACCAGGATGCACTGGTTGTGTTCTGGCAGAAAGCACGATCTGGAAATCTTGTAATGACGGCAAAAATCAGTACTTACATTTATAGTGTTTGTCAAAACCTATGGAGAAAGGAGCTGGATAGGAAGAAAAGGCTTTCCAACGAGGAAAAAGATTCACCTCAGGTAATGGACATGGACGGTCCCGAAAGGGAAAAGATCATGGCCAAGTGTTTGAATCAGTTGGGTGAAACGTGTAGAAAAGTGTTGATGTATTATTACTTTGATGAGATGTCAATGCAAGAAATAGCTGAAAAGCTGGGGTTTGCAAATACAGATACAGCAAAAACAAAGAAATATAAATGCAAACAAAAATTAGATGAACTAGTAAAAGCCCAGTACTCTGAGCAAGATTTTTTAGACTGATAAGGACATGAGCAATTTTGAAAAGATAGACGAATATTTGACCAATCGGCTCAGTGAGCAAGATCGGAGGGGCTTTGAGCAGCAGTTGGGAACTGATCCAGCACTAAAAGCTGAAACTGAATTTCAAGCCCAAATAATTGAAGGTTTAAAAAAAGCCCGCATAGCTGAGCTCAAAACAATGCTAAATAAAGTGCCAATTGAGAGTGGTTCAATGGTTGAATTCCCAACACTTAAGGTTGCTGCGGGGCTAATTGGTACAGCGATAATTGTTTCGGCTGGCTACTTATATTATTCCAATAACACTAAGTCTGAGTTGCCCTTGATATCAGCTCCTATAGAGGATTCACTGGTACTATCTGAAGAACCGCAACCAAGTGATTCGGAGGACATTAACGAAATTGTTGAACAGCCGGCCACACCTCAATCCGGAACCACTCAGCAACAAGCTAAACCAGTGAAGGCTCCTAGCCCTAAACCATCAGACAATGCGGAAGCATCACAGCCGGTGGATAAACCTGCACTCGATGTTATCGACCCATCTGAGGAATTAACTGAGAGTACCCCAACCCGAGGTACTGCGAATAACAAGCCTGTTCTCACAATCCCTAAAATGAGTGTTGAAGTAGATTCGTCCAGTAAGAAATATCCATTCCATTATCAATTTAAGGATGGCAAAATGGTGCTCTTTGGTTCATTCGACAAGAGTTTATATGAAATCATAGAGATCAATGGAGGAAGTCATTCTGTGTTTTTATATCATAAAGAAAAGTATTACAAACTGGATGAATCCAGGAATGAAATCACGCCACTCGAGCCAATTAAGGATAAGCTACTTATTCAAAAATTGAAGGAATACCATAAGAAGTAATTCCAGTACCATTTTTAAAAAGAGTTCTTGCTATCACAAGAACTCTTTTCGTTTATAGCCTTTTTTATACCCCTTTACGTGCTTAAAATAGCCGAAATGATGCCTATCTTTGCATTTAATGAGTTTTGAAGAACGTAAGTTTAAGGTAAAGAAGAAGAAACTAGGTGCCTACCCCTATATAAGTGTGGTGCTCAGCGTTACCCTTGCCCTATTCGTTATTGGCGTATTTGGTGCATTAGTCATTTACTCGAAAGAACTTGAGCGGGTTGTTCGTGAAAACGTAAAAGTTCAGGTTTATCTCAAAAGCCAGGTAACGAATGTTCAAAAAACTCAAATTGAAAAAGGATTGGCATCAAAGCCATTCGTGCCCAAGGATAAAGGATCTATCCAATTCATTTCGAAAGAAGAAGCTGCTAAGCAATTCATTGAAGACACGGGCGAAGACTTTAAAAAATTTCTTGGTGAGAATCCATTGCGGGATGCCTATCTGGTTAGAATCCAAGAAGGATTTCATGACACCGAGAGTTTAAAAAAAATCAAGTCTGAAATAGAGCAAATTAATGGCGTATTTCAAGTTCACTATGTTGAAAATGTAATTGACTCCATCAATAAAAATGTAACAAAAATCGGTTTGATTTTGATGGGACTGGTTTCGTTGCTTTTGTTGGTAGTTGTGCTATTAATTAACAACACACTTAGATTGGCCCTGTTCTCACAGAGATTCTTAATTAGAAGTATGCAATTAGTTGGAGCACGCAGTTGGTTTATTCAACGTCCGTTCCTTTACCGTGCTGGTTTCCATGGACTGATGGCTGGGGTTATTGCATCTGCGCTGCTTGTTTTATTACTAAGCTTTGCAACAAAACGCGTTGAGGACTTAGTTCTGATACAGAACAATCACAGATTGCTACTACTACTTGCTTCTTTGCTTCTTATTGGAATAGTGGTTGCCATCCTGAGCACCTATCGCGCAGTTAGCAAATATTTAAAACTTTCATTAGACGAACTTTATTAACGATGAATAAGCTTCCATTCGGAAAAACAAATTACAAATTGATGGCTGCAGGCGTAATCTTGCTAATTCTTGGCTTTACTATTATGGCAATGGACAAAGATCCTTATGGATTTGGTTTTATGGGAATTACGCTGAGTCCGATTATTGTTTTAGGTGGTTTCATTACAGAGATTTTCGCGATCCTTTACACACCGAAACAAAAGTAAAAATCATCCATGTCTTTCTTTGAAGCCATTGTCCTGGCCATCGTAGAAGGCCTCACGGAATTTCTGCCGGTTTCTTCCACCGGCCACATGATCATTGCGTCTTCTGTTTTAGGAATTGCCTCTGATCCTTTTACCAAAATGTTCACCATTGCCATTCAATTTGGAGCCATCCTTTCTGTGGTTGCTTTATACTGGAAGCGTTTTTTTCAAACCTTTGATTTCTATTTTAAATTATTGGTAGCGTTCATTCCGGCCATGGTGCTTGGTTTGCTTTTTAGCGACTTGATTGATCAACTCCTTGAAAGCGTTGAAGTAGTCGCATTCATGTTAATCATCGGTGGAATTATCTTTCTCTTCATCGATAAAGTTTTTAAGGCTTCTGAAGAAAAGGGAGGTACTGAAATTACCTACAAGAAAGCGCTAACCATTGGTTTCTTTCAGACTATTGCGATGGTACCCGGAGTATCACGATCGGCAGCCACTATCATTGGGGGTCTCACCCAAAAGTTAACAAGAAAGGCTGCCGCAGAGTTTTCTTTTTTTCTGGCAGTGCCCACAATGTTAGCTGCTACAGGATACAAACTTTTGAAATTCTATTTGGAAGGAAATAAATTTGGCTCTCATGAGATTGTCGTGCTTGTTGTAGGAAACATCGCAGCATTCATTATTGCTATTTTAGCAATCAAATCTTTTATCGCTTTCTTGACTACGCATGGATTTAAACTATTTGGCTATTATCGAATCGCACTCGGACTAATTATTTTATCCCTTTATTGGTTTGGTATTGATTTGAACATTGTATGATATGGATAGTTTCGATCAAATGATTTTGATTAACAAACCAGTTGGGTGGACATCCTTTGACGTAGTAAACAAACTACGTTTTAAATTAAAAATAAAAAAGATTGGCCATGCAGGAACACTTGACCCGTTGGCATCTGGGTTATTAATTCTTTGTACCGGCAAAATGACCAAACGTATTGATGAGTTTCAGGCTCAGGAAAAAGAATACACGGGAAAGTTTATCATCGGTAAGTCAACATCTTCGCACGATCTTGAGACAGAAATTATTGAAACAAAAGATATAGCAGGGATTACAGACGATCAAATTTATTTGGCCGCCAAAAAATTAACAGGCGTAATTCAGCAAATTCCACCACTCCATTCTGCTATAAAAGTTGACGGCAAGCGGGCTTATAAGTTGGCTCGCAAAGGAAGTGATCTGGAATTAAAACCCCGTGAAGTAACGGTTTCACAATTTGAAATTACCCATATTCAAAAACCAGAAATACACTTTCGGATTGTTTGTTCAAAAGGAACCTACATTCGCAGTCTGGCGCGTGATTTTGGTAACGATCTTGGTGTGGGCGCTTACCTAACGGGATTGTGCAGAACCCGCATTGGAGAATATAAGTTAGAAGATGCGCTGACACTCGATCAAATTAATCCAGCTTTGCCAGTATGAAAATCTACCACACATTGGAAGACTTCACTAAGCTTAACTATGGAGTAGTTACCAGCGGTACGTTTGATGGAGTTCATGTTGGCCATCAGCAAATATTGAACAGACTAAAAGAAATAGCAAATAAAAATGGTGGCGAAACGGTTGTAATCACCTTTTGGCCACATCCACGTTTAATTTTGAGGCCAGAAGAACCCTTCATGAAATTGTTAAACACATTTGAAGAGAAGGCAGAACTCTTAAGACTACAAGGCATTAACCATTTGTTGCGGATTCCATTCACAAAAGAGTTTTCTCAAATTTCATCCCAAGAGTTTATTTCAAAAATTCTTGTGGAAACTATCGGTACAAAAAAATTAGTTATTGGATACGATCATCGGTTTGGCAAAAATCGCGAAGGAAGTTTTGAGCAACTTAGTCTGAATGCACCGACTTATGGTTTTGATGTAGAAGAAATACCGAGGCAAGATGTTGATCATGTTGGTGTTAGTTCAACCCGAATTCGAAAAGCATTGGGCGAAGGAGATATTGACACGGCCAATCATTTTTTAGGAAGGCCCTACTCGCTTTCAGGAAGGGTGATTAAAGGAGACAAGCTGGGTCGTGTTCTTGGATTTCCGACTGCAAATATCGATTTGGATTCGCATGATAAGTTAGTGCCAGCAGAAGGCATCTATGCCGTTTCAGTAACCTATGAAAGGAAAGAATATGGTGGCATGCTATACATTGGCACAAGGCCTACCGTGGACGGAACCAAACGATCCATTGAAGTAAACATCTTTGAATTCAATAAAGAGATTTACGGAGAAACCCTTCAATTATCTTTTTTAAAACTTCTTCGCTCAGATTCAAAATTTGAAGATCTTGAATCTTTAAAAATTCAACTTCAGCAAGATAAAGAATCCGCGTTGAAAACGTTGAAAGACCTGTTGCAACCTCATCCCCAGCCCTTCTCCCAAGGAGAAGGGTAACGATCGCCCCAACTATGGCATTATCGTAATGTTTGTTCAAGTAGAAAAAATACAAAAGTTTTTAAGTTGGCCATGATTTGGAATTTGCGCTCAGTAATCTGAGATTTGATTTTAAACTCTGATGTATGATTGACAAAGTTGTAGCTGGTGCTGAACAGGCTGTTAAAGATATTCCCAACAAGGCTACGCTTATGCTTGGGGGATTTGGATTATGTGGCATTCCCGAGAACTGTATTCAAGCATTATTAAAGACAGGTGTAAAAGGGTTAACCTGTATTTCAAACAATGCTGGGGTAGATGATTTTGGGATTGGCTTATTATTAAAAACGAAGCAAGTCAAAAAAATGATTTCGTCATATGTGGGTGAAAACTCTGAGTTTGAAAGACAATTACTTTCTGGCGAATTAGAGGTAGACTTAATCCCACAAGGAACTCTAGCAGAACGAATTCGTGCAGGGGGTGCTGGTATTCCTGCATTCTACACTCCTGCCGGAGTTGGAACCGAGGTTGCCGATGGAAAAGAGATGCGCGACTTTGAGGGCAAGCCTCACTTACTTGAGCATTGGCTTCGCGCAGATTATGCACTGGTGAAAGCGTGGAAGGGTGACACCTCCGGAAATCTTATTTATAAAGGCACAGCCAGAAACTTCAACCCTATGATGGCCACGGCCGGAAAGATTACAATAGCTGAAGTAGAAGAATTGGTGTCTGTTGGGGAGTTAGATCCAAACCACATTCATACACCCGGAATTTTTGTCCAACGAATTTTTCAAGGTAAGGATTATGAGAAGCGAATTGAGCAAAGAACAATCACTAACTAATTTGGTAATTAGTCGATTAGATAATTTGATAATGAAACACATATTAAATTAGAAGTCATATGAGAAATGATAAGCCTAATCTAATTGTTGATTTAACTTTTGATTTTTCAATCAAGATTATTGAATATACCGAACTGTTAGAATCTAAAAGAAAATACAATCTGGCTAACCAACTTTTCAGGTCAGGCACTTCAATTGGGGCTAATACTTGGGAAGCTCAGGACGCTGAGAGCAAAGCCGATTTCATCCACAAATTTAAGATTGCTGCTAAAGAGGCAAATGAAACAAGCTATTGGTTGCGCCTTTGCAAAAAGGTAAAATCCTATCCGGATTCAGATTCTTTATTGAGTGATCTTGATAGTATCCAGAAAATCATCTCAAAGATTATTGCAGCATCTAAAGTCAAAAAATGACTAATCAATTGTCAAATTACCTCATTATCAAATTTTCAAATTAACTGCCATGTTAGATAAAACAGGAATTGCAAAACGAATAGCAAAGGAAGTAAGAGACGGTATGTACATCAATTTGGGTATCGGAATTCCAACACTCGTTGCAAATTTTATTCCTGCTCACCTAAATGTTGTGTTACAATCTGAGAATGGTTTGCTGGGCATTGGTCCGTTTCCAAAAGAAGCTGAGGTAGATGCCGATTTAATTAATGCCGGAAAACAAACGATCACGATGATGCCGGGCTCTGCACTTTTTAGTTCGGCCGACAGTTTTGCCATGATTCGTGGCGGTCATGTTGACCTTACCATTTTAGGTGCTATGGAAGTTTCTGAAAACGGAGACATCGCCAACTGGAAAGTACCCGGTAAAATGGTGAAAGGCATGGGTGGCGCCATGGATTTGGTTGCCTCCGCGAAACACATCATTGTGGCCATGCAACACTGTAGCCGAGATGGCGCCTCCAAGCTATTAAAAACATGCACCCTCCCCATTACCGGGATAAAATGCGTTACTAAAATCGTCAGTGATCTTGCTGTTTTGGATATTCTCCCTCAGGGTGGTTTTAAGTTATTGGAGCGAGCGCCCGGAGTCTCTGTAGCTGAGATAAAGAACGCAACGGCCGGAAAGCTTATCGTGGAAGGAGAAATCCCGGAAATGGTTTTGTAATTTTGTCCTTCATATAGAGTAGCCTTAAAACATGAAAAAATCTAGTATTCAGTTTTCAATAGACCTTGATAATAATAACGTACCGGAAAAAATTGTTTGGGACGCTACCGATAAACCGGAAGGAACACCCTCCGAAACTAAATCGATCTCCGTTTCCTTGTGGGACGATCAGCAAAAGAATACCATGCGCATTGATCTTTGGACCAAGGATATGCCCGTTGATGAAATGAAGCGGTTTTATATCGAATGTATGGGGGGGATCGCTCAAAGTGTGTTGAGCGCAACCGGAGATGAAAAGATGTCCACAGAGATAAACTCGTTATGCGACCGGCTGGTGGAGTTAGTAAAACATGAAAATAAGTAGCTCGCAAACGCCTTAAAATTTAATTAAGGTTTAAAAAAGACATATATCAACCGTTTGCAATTAGCCTTTTTCTTGTAGATTTAAGAATTAAACCCATAATTCTTATGAACAAACTCTACAAAAAAGCATTACTACTTGCCCTTTTTTGGTTCGGTGGGACGGCCGCCTTGTTGGCTCAATCCACATCGATTTCAGGAACGGTAAAAGACGCGGGCAGCGGAGATGCGCTAGCCGGTGTCAATATCGTTGTAAAAGGACGGGTAATTGGTACCATTACAAGTACCAGTGGTGAATATAGTCTTACTGTTAATCAAGCCCCCCCCTTCAAATTAATCTTTTCATTTATTGGCTTCGCCACACAAGAAATTGAAGTAACTAATCCAGAAACCAAATTGGACGTTAACCTTGAAGAGCAAACTCTGCTGGGCCAGGAAGTTGTAGTCTCCGCTTCCCGTATCGAAGAGAGTATCTTGCAATCCCCTGTTACTATTGAGAAGATGGATCTGCTTACGATTAAACAAGCAGCCACGCCAGATTTTTATGACGCTTTGGCCAATGTTAAGGGCGTTCAGGTTAACTCAGGCAGTCTGAATCTTACTTCCATAAATACACGTGGTTTTGCCACTATCGCCAACGTTCGGTTTGTTCAATTGGTGGATGGAATGGATACTCAAGCCCCACTGCTAAACTTTCCAACGGGTAACATTATTGGGATTGGTGAATTAGATGCCGAAAGTGTTGAACTAGTACCGGGTGCTGCCTCTGCCCTCTACGGGCCGAATGCATTCAATGGTATTTTAATTATGAAAAGTAAAAGCCCTTTTGAATATCAAGGATTGAGCGCTCAATTTAAAGGTGGGGTAACAAGTTCAGACGCAGGCGGATCGGATCCCTTTACTCAATATAGCTTCCGTTATGCAAAAGCAATCAATAACAAGTTTGCCTTCAAACTTAATTTTTCCCTGCTTCAGGCAACGGACTGGTTAAGTAATGACTATAAGACTTCGCGGGTAGATCCTGAATCTAAAACCGACCTAAGTGGCACAAAAAATTTCGATGGTCTCAACTTATATGGTGACGAAACTCAAATTAATACGACTGTTCCAAGCATTGGATTCATTACGCGGACAGGGTTTAGAGAAGAAGATATGTTTAGAGCTTTTTCAGATGGTCGTGATGCAAAAAGTATAAAGGGTGATGCTGCCTTACATTACAGAATAACTGACAAGATTGAGGCACTTTACAACTATCGCTACGGTGGTGGCAGTTCAATTTATCAAGGAACGGAAAAATATGCACTTAGAGATTTCACTCAACAGTTTCATAAGTTGGAATTACGTGGTGAAAATTTCTTTGTTCGAGGTTATCAAACTGCCACAGATGCTGGCAAATCATACAACCTTTCTGCTTTAGGCGCCTACGCAAATGAAACATATAGTCCATCAGCTAGTAAATGGGTGCCTGACTATGTAGTGGCTATGCAAGGCTACGTTCCTGGAGTTCCTGCAGGAAACAATGACGCTGCACGGGCTTTTGCAGATAGAAACCGACCTCAACCCGGCACTGCTGCTTACAATAGTTTGATGAAAGCAGTCCGAGATAATTATTTTCAAAGAGATGCCTCGGCTACAAAGTGGGCTGATCCTAATGGAAACATGTTACCTGCTCAAGGAGGGGCATCGTTCAAAGATAAGTCCAGACTTTACCACGCTGAATTCAATTATAATTTCATGAACCAAATTGATTTTGCCGAAATACAAATAGGCGGTAATGTAAGGCGCTATGATTTATTTTCTACTGGAACAATCTTTAATGAAGGACCTGATGATGGCGTTAACTTTAATAGAATTAAAATTGATGAATTTGGAGCTTACGGACAAATCTCAAAAACTTTTGCGGACGCATTAAAACTAACAGGTTCATTGCGTTATGATAAGAATGAAAACTTTGATGGCCAGGTTACCCCTCGCCTCTCTGCTGTTTATACATTCTCACAGAATCACAACCTAAGAGGCTCTTTCCAAACGGGTTTTAGAAACCCGGATACCCAAGCTCAGTTTATTTATTTCCCTTCTTCCAGTGGAACTCTGCTAGGTAGTACGGAAGCAAATGCAGCTCGTTATGGTGTTCATAACGGAGGTGCATGGACCCAGGCATCTTATAATGCCTTTCGCACCTCGGGCGGAAGTCTGGCCTCGGATGGCACTCCAACCGGAGGTAATCCCAGCCTTTTAGTAACTGCAGACATCCCTTACGTGCAACCCGAAAGATTGAAATCTTTCGAGATAGGCTACAAAGGAGTTTTCGCAAATAAGCTCCTTATTGATATGAATTTTTATTACACAACGTATCAGGATTTTATTGGAGGTCAAATCGTTGCGGTTAAGGCCCCAACTACGCATCAAGCAAAACCAGTACCAGCCGGAAGTTTGTACAGCTTGTATAATAATTCTTTAGAAAATGTTACGTCCATGGGTGCAGGGTTAGGATTCACATACTCACTTCCGCGTAACTTTTCATTGAACGGAAGTTATAGCTATGCTTCTTTTGATGCTAATGAATCCCCCGATTTCCGTGCCGGATTTAATACCCCTAACAATAAATTCAACGTGGGTATCGGAAACAGAAAGTTGCTTAATAACTTAGGATTCAATCTTAACTTCAGATGGCAAGAGGGGTACTTGTGGCAATCTTCTTATGGGGTATGGAATGTTCCTGAGTTTGGTGTGTTAGATGCCCAGGTGAATTATAAATTAACTGCGCTACGCTCAATGGTGAAAGTGGGTGCCACCAATTTGGGAGGTGGAGATTACAGAACAAACCTCGGTGCACCGTTCGTGGGTCAGATGTATTACATCTCGCTAACCTTTGACGAGTTTTTAAGATAATTGAATTATAAATTATTAACTATGAAAACGATTAAGTTTCTATATATACTTCCCTTCGCCTTGCTGATTAGCATTTCGTGCGAGCAAGAGTTGATTACGCTGGAGCCTCCAGTGATAGTGCCCCCGGTGACCAGTGGAACACCTGGTACTGCCAACTTCTCTAAATTTGTAGCTATTGGAAATTCTTTTGTTGCCGGTGTGCAAGGCGGGGCTCTATTCACAGAAGCTCAAAACAATTCGCTTCCTGCGATTATGGCGACACAATTTGCCATGACAGGTGTTGGTGGTGGCGCCTTTGTTCAACCGAGCATCAATGCCAGTTTAGGATGGAATTTGTTTATCACCCAGCCTTTTCTAGCTGATAATTCAAAACCTATTCTTGGAAAGATGCTGCTTCAATATAAGGGCGCTGCTTCACCATTACCAACTCCTCAAGCCTATGCTCCAGGTAATTTGGAGGCACTTCCCAATCCGCAAGCAAATCCAGGATTTATTTATACCGGAGGTAAGGGAACGTTGAATAACTTTGGTGTGCCCGCCATTGTGTTGGGCCAGGCACTTATTCCTCAAACAGGAGCTTGGGCAGGCGCTGGTTCAGATCCCCGTTTTAGTCCTTTTTACGGAAGACTTGCTTATCCAGGTACCGGATCATCTACGATTATAGGGGACGCTGCAGCCGCAGGTGGAACCTTCTTCATGTTTTATCTAGGGCTTGATGATTTCTTCTTATATGCTGCTTTTGGTGGCGACCCAACAAAAGCGCCTTTAACTCCCGCTTCAGGCGCAGGCGCAAATGGATTTGATGTTCAGTATGGTGCTGCCATTGGTGCACTCCTTGGCTCCAATGCAAATCTTAAAGGAGTGGTGGGTAATTTTCCAGACATTTTCAAAATGCCTCATTTCACTTCAGTTACCTACAATGCAATTCCATTAGATGCCGCCAATTCCGGTGCATTAAACTCTGGGTTTTCAGGATACAATGCAGCGATCGATGGGTTAAAAAATCCAGCTTTTCAAAATGCATTCGGAACTGCCACTCAACTGGATGCTCGCAAAGTCTCCTTCATTACTGGAAATAATAAACTACTTCTAAAAGATGAATCAATTCTCAATTTAAAGGATGGATTTGACCAATTATTGGCGGTAGGTGCTATCAATAGTACACAGCGAGCCCAGTTGGCACCTTACGAACAAGTTCGTCAATCGACTGCAAGCGATATAATCCCACTATCCACAGGATCTGTTTTAGGGAAACCTGGTACTTTCGGATTATTAGGCCTTTCAGAGCCGCTTGCTGATCAATATGTAATTATCCCTACTGAAAGAGATGCTATCAACGCAGCAAGGACGTCATATAATGCTACAATTCAGGCAACGGTAGACACTAACTCTGCCCGTCTGGCCCTGGCGGATGTTAATGCCGCCCTGGAAGGATTAATTGCAGCTAAGGCAGCCGTTCTTAACAACGTTACAATTACACCAAATATTAATCCTCCAACAGGATTCTATTCCGAAGATGGCGTTCATCCAAATAGTCGTGGCTATGCATTTCTCTCACGTACTTTTATTGCGGCAATAAATACAAAATTTGGTGCTACGATTCCATTAACCGATGTGAGTAAATACAAGGCAACGGCATTGCCAATTCCTTAGCAGAACTCTGTTATCATAAAAGAAGGGCTTCGGCCCTTTTTTTATCTCAAAACAATTCTTTTGCAATGCGGTAAATCGGATCCGATTTTCCCATCGAATAAAAATGCATGGTAGGCACTCCTGCCTTTATCAATTCTTTTGATTGATGAATCGCCCATTGAATCCCGACTTCCTTTACAGATGCAAGGTCTTTACATTTTTCCGCTTCTTCAGAAAGTTCTTCAGGGATATCAATATGAAATATTTTAGGGAGGATAGTAAGTTGACTTTTACCGGTTAATGGCTTAATGCCTGGAATAATTGGTACATTGATCCCTGCTTCTCTACACTTGCTCACAAAATCAAAATACTTTTTGTTGTCAAAAAACATTTGAGTAACAATGTACTCTGCGCCCATATCTACTTTTAGTTTTAGATATTTTAAATCAGTCTTTAGATTAGGTGCGTTAAAATGTTTCTCGGGGTAGCCGGCTACACCAATACAATAATTGGTAGGAGCTGCATGTTCTAACTCTTCATCCAGGTATATCCCCTTGTTCATTCTTACCACCTGATCCAACAATTCAGAAGCATAGCGATGACCATCCGGCTCGGCAATAAATTTAGATTCTGTCTTAATCGCATCCCCTTGCAAAACCAATACATTATCAACACCCAAAAAATGTAAGTCGATTAGCGCATTCTCCGTTTCCTCTTTGCTAAATCCGCCACAGATAATGTGCGGAACCGTATCCACTTTATAATGATTTTGAATAGCGGCACAAATCCCTACCGTTCCCGGACGTTTGCGTGTAGAAATTTTCTCAAGAAGTCCAGCCTCCTTTTTCCGATACACGTATTCCTCGCGATGGTACGTGACATCAATAAAGGGCGGCTTGAACTCCATCAAAGGATCCATGTTGTCAAACAGATTCTTAATATTCTCGCCTTTTAGAGGTGGCAAAATTTCAATCGTGAAAGGAGTTTTACCTTTAGCTCGTTTTAGATGTTCTGTAACTTTCATGTTTGATTTGAAAATTTTAAATTAACTGATTTGAATTAGCGTTTAGAGAATGATACTATTTTAGAAATGATGCGAGCAATTACAAGTATATCTTCCAATAACATAATCTTGATCAGGATAGTTTTTTGACTGTTTGCAAAGCATTACCAATATTCAGTTTCATCTTCCTTTGCCGCTATCTTAAACAAGCGCAAACTTGAATGTCAAATCAATAATCAAATTCTTCTTATCAACACGCATTGTCCTTCATTTTCAAAATCTCAATCCTTTTATTTTCAAATTGAATAAGACAAATTCGGAGATAGCCACTTCTCAATTTCCTCAACACTCATTCCCTTTCGTTT
This sequence comes from Cyclobacteriaceae bacterium, assembly GCA_016787755.1. Classification (GTDB taxonomy): domain Bacteria; phylum Bacteroidota; class Bacteroidia; order Cytophagales; family Cyclobacteriaceae; genus ELB16-189. Next base: position 313,730 of record JAEUUA010000025.1, read on the forward strand.
AGCATAATCGATTACCTGATCTTTCTCAATTTTTCCCAAGCCGAAGTATTTTGAATTAGGATTCGAGAAGTAAAATCCACTCACGGCTGCACCCGGATACATAGCGTAAGATTCGGTCAACGTGATACCTACCTTCTCAGCTTCCAATAATTCAAACAATAATTTTTTCTCTGTATGATCCGGACAAGCAGGATATCCAGGAGCCGGTCTAATTCCATCATACTCCTCACTGATCAACTGCTCGATTGTTAATTGCTCATTTTTATTATAACCCCAAAGTTCGGTACGCACTTTTTCATGCAAACACTCAGCAAAAGCCTCTGCTAATCGATCGGCAAGTGCCTTCGCCATAATCTCAGAATAATCATCCTGATTACCTTTGTGTTTCTCAACCAACTTTTCAAGGCCGATACCGGCCGTTACCGCAAACATGCCGAAGTAGTCTTTGCCTTCATCCGGAGAGACAAAATCTGCCAAACAGAAATTGGGAAGGTTTTGAGCCTTCTTGTTTTGCTGGCGCAGAAAATGAAACGTTGCAAACTTGCCCTTCTCATTAATTAAATCAATATCATCGCCCGTATTCACGGCCTGATAAAATGCAATCACCCCGTTTGCTTGTAAACTATCTTTGTCAACAATTTCATCAAGCATTTTATTTGCCTCATCAAATAATTTTTTAGCCTCCACGCCAACCACCGAGTCTTTAAAAATTCCCGGATAGCGGCCCGCCAACATCCAGGTCTGAAAGAACGGAGTCCAATCAATATACTTTCTAATTTCAGCCAGCGGATACTTTACCAACTCTTTTCTACCGATAAAGGTGGGTTTTGTAAACGAGACCGCAGACCAATCTACTTTCGTACGATTTTTCCGCGCTTCACTCACTGGAATATAATTTTTCTCTTGCTGTCTGCTTTCATGATCTTTGCGCATCATACGATACTCTTCCTTGAACTTTGCCTGAAAATTGGCTCGTGTTTCCGGATTGATTATTTCGCTAACAACTGGTACCGAGCGTGAAGCATCAAGTACATGGATCACGGGTCCGGAATAAACCGTATCTATTTTTACAGCCGTATGAATTCTTGAAGTAGTCGCTCCTCCAATCAACAAAGGAAGTGTCATTTTCTCATGCTCCATCTCTTTTGCGAAATGAACCATCTCATCTAAGGAGGGGGTAATTAATCCACTTAATCCAATTACATCTACATTTTCCCGCCTGGCCGCTTCCAATATTTTTTCTGCCGGAACCATCACACCCAAATCGATTACAGTGTAATTATTACATGCCAACACTACACCAACAATATTTTTTCCAATGTCATGAACGTCCCCTTTCACAGTAGCCAACAATACTTTTGCTGCTACTTTTTCTTCGGTTCCGTTCAATCGTTTTTCTTCCTCCAGATAAGGAGTTAAGTAAGCAACCGATTTTTTCATGACCCGGGCACTCTTCACCACTTGCGGCAAAAACATTTTACCGGCTCCAAATAAATCCCCCACCACATTCATACCAGCCATTAACGGACCTTCAATCACGTGAAGTGGGCGGCCATATTTTTGGAGAGCCTCTTCCGTATCGGCATCAATAAAATCAATAATTCCTTTTACCAAAGAATAAGTGATTCTTTCCTCCACTGTTCCTTTGCGCCACTCGTCATCCACTTCTTTTTTCTTTGCCGATCCTTTTACAGTTTCAGCAAACTCAAGCAATCGCTCAGTAGCATCTTCTCTCCTATTCAACAACACATCTTCTACACGTTCCAACAAGTCTTTAGGAATCTCATCATATATTTCAAGCATGGTTGGGTTTACGATGCCCATATCCATACCTTGTTGAATGGCATGGTATAAAAACGCAGAGTGCATGGCTTCGCGCACTTTCTGATTTCCACGAAAGCTAAACGAAACATTACTCACCCCACCACTTACATGAGCATGTGGCAAGTTTGTGCGAATCCATTTTGTAGCGTTGAAGAAATCAAGAGCATAATTTCTATGCTCATCTATCCCCGTTGCCACGGGAAAAATGTTTGGATCAAAAATTATGTCTTGTGGTGGGAAATGAACTTCATTCACTAAAATATCATAAGCCCGTTTACAAATATCGATTCGTTTTTGGTACGTATCTGCCTGGCCATTTTCATCAAATGCCATTACCACTGCTGCAGCTCCATATCGCCTCACTAATTTTGCCTGGCGTTTAAATTCCGCTACTCCACCTTTCATACTGATGGAGTTCACAATTCCTTTTCCCTGCAAGCATTTTAAACCCGCTTCAATTACTTCCCATTTGGATGAGTCGATCATAACCGGGATTCTTGCAATCTCCGGCTCCACCGCCATCAAATTCAAAAACCTGACCATGGCTGCTTGTGAATCCAGCATACCTTCGTCCATGTTTACATCAATCACCTGAGCGCCACCCCTGACCTGATCAAGTGCCACTTCAAGTGCTTGATCAAACTTATCTTCCTTGATTAATTTTAAAAACTTAGCCGAACCAGTAACATTAGTACGCTCACCAATGTTCACGAAATTCGAATTAGCTGAAAGGATAACCGACTCTAAACCACTTAACTTCATAAAATTAGACATGGGCAACCACCCCCCGTGGTTTAAACTTACTTGCCACTGCTGCGATCTTTTTTATGTGATCAGGAGTTGTGCCACAACATCCGCCCACAATATTTATTAATCCTTCTTTTAAAAACTCTTCTATTTGTTCCGCCATCTCATCGGGCGTTTGATCATAGTGGCCAAACTCATTGGGAAGGCCCGCATTTGGATACGCACTTACAAAGAAGGGTGCTTGTTCATCTAGTATTTGAAGATAAGGTCTTAGTTGTTTGGCGCCCAGCGCACAATTTAATCCAACGCTTAGAAGAGGAACATGCGATACTGAAATCAAAAAAGCATCCGTAGTTTGACCGGATAACGTACGACCACTTGCATCCGTGATGGTACCCGATACCATGATGGGTAATTCTTTACCGATCTCTTCATACAATTCCTGAATGGCAAACAAACAAGCCTTTGCATTCAGTGTATCAAAAATCGTCTCCACTAAAAGAAGATCAGAGCCTCCCTCAATTAACCCTTTCGCCTGCTCTTTATAAGCATCCTTCAATTGATCAAATGTGATTGCCCGATACCCCGGATTATTCACATCGGGTGATAGTGAGAGGGTTCTGTTGGTAGGCCCCATGGCACCTGCAACGAACCGTGGTTTTGATGGGTCTTTTTTAGTGAACTCATCTGCTGCTTCTTTGGCCAGTCCGGCCGATTGAAAATTTAATTCATATACTATACTTTCTAGATGATAATCTGACTGAGCAATCGATGTGCTACTAAACGTGTTTGTTTCAGCGATATCGGCTCCAGCTTCAAAATATTGTCTGTGAATGTCTTTAATGATGTCGGGGCGGGTAATTGAAAGTAGGTCATTATTCCCTTTGAGTGGATGTGCATGATCTTTAAATCGCTCGCCTCTAAAATCTGATTCGGTCAACGAATGCCGCTGAATCATTGTGCCCATAGCACCATCCAGGACCAGAATCCTTTCTTTTAAAATGTCTTGTATATTCACTCTTTCCAGTTTTAATATCTATCCAGAAAGAGCCTGATGAATGGCCGCTTATCTTTTCCTAATCCGATTGCAATCGGTTAGGAGGGGAATTAGCACCAAGTTATTGGCAAGGTTGCTAAGACTTCGCAGGGCCCGGTCCCTCAGTCTTTCTGGATAAGCAATGCAAAGAAACACATTTAGATAATAATAATAAAGTATGGATGGTTAATTTTGCAACTGAACTATCCTTTTTAGCAATTGAAATTAGCCGCCATTGATATTGGGTCAAATGCAATTCGTTTTCAGGTATCCTCTGTAATTGAGTATGAAGAGCAAGTGCTGTTTAAGAAAATGGAATATGTACGTTTTCCACTGCGGTTAGGTCATGATGTATTTACCACCAACCGAATCAGCAAAAAGAGTTGTGACAAATTTATGAAGCTGATGCAGGCATTTAAGTTGCTGCTCGAGTTATATGAAGTAGATGATTATATGCTGTGCGCCACTTCGGCCATGCGTGAATCTGAAAATGGCACTGAACTTGTTGACGAGGTTAGAAAAAATATTGGCCTTACCATCGAGGTCATAGACGGCCAACGCGAGGCTGAACTGATCAATACAGCTATTCGAGCCTATCTGGGTACTCAAACCTATTTACACATTGATGTAGGAGGTGGTAGTACCGAGCTGAATATTTACTTTGGGGGAAAAAAAATAAAAACCCAATCCTTTAAAATTGGTTCGGTTAGAATCTTAGAAAATCAGGATTTGCCCATTGTGTGGACTGAAATGGAGCGGTGGGTGAAAGATAATGCCAAGGCAGGGATGGGCAAGGTAACAGCCGTGGGTACTGGCGGAAACATTAGCAAAATCTTTGAGTTGGGGAAGCTAAAACCGCATAAGCTTATGTCCTTAAAGAAGATTGGTGAGGTAACCGAGATGATCAAGAACCACACACTTGAGGAGCGTATTTATAAGCTCCAGATGAATCCTGATAGAGCTGATGTAATTGTGCCGGCCAGTAAAATTTATAGCCGAGTAATGGAATGGGCAAAAGCGAAGTATATTTTCGTACCTGAAGTCGGCTTAAAGGATGGTATGATGCTCCAGTTATTTGAGCGCAACCACAACCAGAAAAAAATTGACTTCGTTAATAAGGAAGATCAAACAAAAGGAAAAAAGGGATTTGTTATTCCTAAACGTTAAAAAAGTGAAACGTCCTTGATTATTTCCCTGGTTACTTCATAAAATTCTTTGTGCACGTTAAAAGGAGGTTCACCATTTTGTTCCTTAATTACATACGAACCATCCTCGCGCATCGAATAAGCATTTACATTGTCCTTTAGATTGTACCGAAGGATATTCATTACCTGCTTGCGAAGCATGTCCTCTTCCAATAGAAACAACGACTCTACCCTGCGATCAAAACTGCGCACCATCGCATCGGCACTTCCTATATACACCTTCGGTTGCCCGGCATTGTGGAAATAGTAAATTCGTGAGTGCTCAAGAAATTCGCCCACAATTGAAATCACTTCAATGTTTTCACTAAGTCCTTTGCGACCAGGGCGTAGTGAACACATGCCCCGAATGATCAACTTTATGGTTACCCCTGCCTGAGATGCTTCATACAGCGCATCAATGAATTCTTTATCCTGTAGTGAATTTAATTTTATCACAATCCCGCAAGGAGTGCCAGCTTTGGCATTCTCAGCCTCACGCTTAACAAGATTGCAAAGTTGAATGCGCATATCTCGTGGCGATGTGATCAGATTTCGATACGCAGCCGGCTGTGAGTGTCCCGTAATGACATTAAAGAACTCGGAAACGTCATTGGCATAGGCTTCGTTGGTACTCATTAAACCAATATCTGTGTAAAAACGTGAAGTGAGCTCATTGTAGTTGCCACTTGACAGATGCACATAGCGATACACACGCTCGCCTTCGCTTCTTACAATCAACAAAAGTTTAGTATGGGTTTTAAGATTGTTGACTCCATAAATGACAAAGCAACCTGAACGTTGAAGCCGCTGGCCTTCACGTAAGTTATTCTCTTCATCAAATCGTGCCTTCACTTCAAATAAAACTGACACGTGCTTTCCATTCTCCGCAGCCCGAAGCAAGGCTGCACTAACGCGGGAATCTTTTGCAAGCCGGTAAATGGTTATCTTGATTGAAAGCACCAATGGATCATCAGCGGCTTTCTCCAGTAACTCCAGAACCGGTTCCATTGAATTGTATGGATGATGAATTAATATGTCCTTATGCTTGAGAGTTTCAAACAAATCGTCTTCACCTTGTTCTGGATATGAAAGTGGTTTTACTGGTGCCCGAAGATTCAGCCTTTTACTTTTAAATTCACGATGATTAATAATTTGAAGAATACCGGTAAAGTCAATTAACCCTTCTTTTGGTATCTTAAGGATATTCAATTCATCCAAATCCCACTGTATCTTGAGCAAACGAATCAACGAGGGATCCGGATTTTCCTCAATATCAATTCGAACAACACGCCCTTTTCTACGGGTTTGAAGTTTCTTTTTTAGCTCTTCCAAAAAATTGGCTTCAATATCTTCGCTTTCCTCAAGTGTAAAATCGCCATTGCGATTGATTCTAAAAAGGTTAATCGCGGAAATATCAACATTCCTGAAAAGGTGCTGCATATTTCTGCGAATAATGTCCTCAAGGGGAACAAAGGATATTGACTCATCCTGATTTTCAATTTCATAAAAGCGCGGCAAATTGCTTGGTACCTGAATAAAGGAAAATCGTTCCTGGTTATTTGCATCGTGCGGCACTCGGGTTACAACTCCAAATAAAAGTCGATTGTATTTCAAGACAGGAAATGTGTGGTAATTATCAAACAACATGGGCGTGAGCATGGGATAAATAGTGCGTTGAAAGTATTGATCAACTTGCACGCCATGTTCAATTGAAAGAGAATCACAATCAACAATTCTAAACCCATTCTTTTCGAAATTGGGTTTTAGCTTCTTTATGTAATAATCATTTTGGTCGTTTACAAATTTTTGTATTTCTGTCAGTAGCAGTTGTCTGAATGAATTCTCGCGTAAGCCACTATAATCATAGCGTTCCTTACCATAATCGATGTAATTGTAAAGACTTCCTAAGCGAATGGTGCAAAATTCATCCAGATTAGATGCGGTGATTGAAAGGAATTTGAGTCGCTCAAAAATGTTTCGATCAATGTGCTTTGCCTGATCCAGAACCCTATAATTGAATGCCAGCCAGCTTAAGTCACGACTTATGTAATTGCTTTCTTGCACATGCTTTGCCTGATTATCAATTTTCGCCACTCCCTCTATCATCCCTTTCCATTTAGATATCAATCCGGGCATACTTGGCATTCTTTTCTATAAACTCTCTCCGAGGAGCAACTTCATCTCCCATCAACATAGAAAACAAATGATCTGCTTCAGCGGCTGATTCTATGTTTACTTGCTTCAAGGTTCTCCGTGTAGGATCCATGGTAGTTGACCAAAGTTGTTCAGGATTCATTTCACCCAACCCTTTATAGCGTTGCACACCTACACTATCTTCATTTCCGCCCTTACTTAACTCCTTAACAATGACTTCACGCTCATCTTCCGTCCAGCAATAACGTTCTTCGCGCCCTTTCTTGAGAAGGTACAAAGGCGGAAGAGCTATGTATACGTACCCTTGTTCAATCAAATCGCGCATGTATCGAAAGAAGAAGGTTAAAATTAAAGTACGAATATGACTTCCATCAACGTCCGCATCCGTCATAATAATAACTTTATGATACCTTAACTTGACCAGGTTGAGCGCTTTGCTATCTTCAGCGGTTCCAAAGCTCACACCCAGCGCGGTGATCATATTCTTTATTTCCTCGTTTTCATAAATCTTGTGCTCTTGCGCTTTTTCTACATTCAAGATTTTTCCCCGAAGGGGTAAAATAGCCTGAAAGTTTCTGTCTCTGCCTTGTTTAGCCGAACCACCTGCCGAGTCGCCCTCGACAAGATACAATTCACAAATACCTGGGTCCGAACTGGCGCAATCGGCCAGTTTACCCGGCAAGCCTGTACCTGACAACACATTTTTGCGTTGCACCATTTCTCGTGCCTTGCGGGCAGCTATTCGTGCTTGGGCAGCAAGAATAACTTTGCTAATAATGAGTTTGGCTTCTTTGGGATGTTCTTCGAGATAATGCTGCAATACTTCGCCAACAGCTGTATCTACCGCACCCATAGCCTCCGAATTTCCCAACTTGGTTTTGGTCTGACCTTCAAATTGGGGTTCGGCTACCTTTACCGAGATCACCGCAGTAAGACCTTCGCGAAAGTCATCCCCGCTAATTTCAATTTTGGCTTTTTCCAGAAGTCCGGATTTATCGGCATAATTCTTCAATGTACGCGTAATAGCGCGCCTGAATCCAGCCACGTGTGTACCGCCTTCATGGGTGTTGATGTTGTTGACGTACGATACAAGATTTTCGCTATAAGATGTATTGTAGTTTAGCGCAACCTGAACAGGAATTTCACTTTTATCATTCTCAATGTAAATCGGAGCGGGGATTAATCGTTCGCGTGTAGAATCCAAATAATCAACAAACTCACTTAATCCGCCAACGGATAAAAATGCAGCTGTTTTGGCTTCTCCATTCTCATCCTTATCGCGTAAATCTTTTAGGTTTAACTTTATGCCCGGATTTAGAAACGACAACTCTCGCATTCGGGTAGCAACCGTTTCGAAGTTGTATTCAGTCGTTAATGTAAATATTTGTGCATCAGGTTTGAAGTGAATAGTAGTTCCATTTTTATCTGATTCACCAACCACCCGAACGGTATATTGAGGAATGCCCCGATGATATTCTTGTTCGAAAATCTTCCCTTCTCGGTAAATAGTTGCTTTTAAAACAGATGACAAAGCATTCACGCAGGAAACCCCTACGCCATGGAGTCCACCGGATACTTTGTACGATCCCTTATCGAATTTTCCCCCGGCATGAAGTACCGTCATAACTACTTCAAGTGCCGATCGCTTTTCCTTTTGGTGCATATCGGTGGGAATACCCCGACCGTTATCTTCCACGGTTACTGAATTATCTTCATTAATGGTAACATCAATTGTATCGCAATGCCCGGCAAGCGCCTCATCAATGGAGTTATCTACTACTTCCCAAACTAAGTGGTGGAGGCCTTTTACACCAATATCGCCTATATACATGGCAGGCCTTTTTCGTACTGCCTCTAAACCTTCTAAAACCTGAATATTACTAGCTGAATAGTTAGTTTCCTTCTTTGCTTTTTCTTCGCTCATTTTGGATTTTTATAACCTTCAAAAATAAGGTTTTTGTTGTCGTTATCCACATTTTATGCTGGTCAAAAGGTAAGTATTTTTTTCTCCTCAGTGAACGATTTTTATGCCTCAAGACACGAATCAACTAATTATTTAGTTTTAGTAAAAAAATACCCGATCCTATGAACCATTAGCAATTATTTTCTCTTTAACCTTGGCTGTTCAAATCAGGATTAATGTTGAAAAATTACCTCTCCACAAAAGCCGAGTTATTACGCTTATTGGCTTCGAAAGAAGATTCATCAGCCCACCTTCACTGACTAAAAAAAAATGCGGACTCAATTCTGGTTAGTCAAATTGGCGAATTAGTGAGTGGGGGAAATCTCGATATTTTTTTAATCAAATTCCAACGCGTAAAAATACTGCTCATGCCTAGTAAAGAAATAGAGAAGCAAAGAAATTTTGTTCAAGTTGAAGAGTCGGTAGTTGATTACTTTTCCTTTCGCGATTTTGACTTTTTTGGTTTATCTGCCTCTGTCATGAGTTCCACTTTTGCTTTTTGCAACTCTTCTTTTTGAGCTTGATTAACAACCGGGTAGTTTATTTTAAGGGTGGCAAACTTACGTGCAATGATTGATGCGATAGCCAAGCGGGTAAACCATTTATCGTCTGCCGGTATCACATGCCAAGGCGCATAATCGGTAGAGGTTGCGCTGAGTGCCTCTTCATAGGCTTTTTGATAGTCATCCCAAAAGGCACGCTCCTTCAAATCTGATAATGAAAACTTCCAATTCTTGCTGGCATCGTCAATGCGTTCTAAAAATCTTTTCTTCTGCTCCTTTTTAGAAACATTCAGGAAAAATTTCAAGATAATGGTTCCATTATCGGCCAGATTTTTTTCAAATCTTCTGATCTGCTTATAACGCTGCTGCCAAAATTTATCATTTATATCTTTAGTCGTCTCAATCCCAGGAATACGCTCATTGAGGATCCATTCTGGATGCACTTTTGTTACCAGCACGTTTTCGTAATGTGACCTGTTGTGAATAGCAATCTCGCCACGTGCGGGTAGCGTAAGCTGATGACGCCATAAATATTCATGATCTAACTCCGTAGAATTAGGCGCTTTGAAGCTATGAACTTTAACCCCTAACGGATTAAAGCCAGACATAATATGCTTTACCGCGCCATCTTTGCCGGCCGCATCCATGGCTTGAAAAATAATCAGTACGCTGTAGCGATTATGAGCATATAACATGTCCTGCACTTCAGCAAGATGTTTACGGCCTGCCTCCAAAAGTAATTCAGAATCAGCCTTGTTTAGTGCCTTCCCTTTGTAATCGGTTTCAAAGTCCTTAAGTTTTATCCTTTTCTTAGGCTTAACAAGGTACTTTTTCAATTGTATTAGGTTTTTGTCTGTTAACATGGGCAGGGGGGTTAAGTCTTTAAAACTAGGAAATACCGCTAAACAAGAATATGATTTTTGTCGCTTTTTGGAAAAAAGTCATTTCCTTATCCATTTTAAGATGATTATTATTAAATTGATGAACCTTCAATCCTAAAATAGCGGATCTTGAAAAAACCGATTCTGATATTTCTATTATTCTGTTGCGTCTTCCCCTTGAGTGCACAAGATGAAGACGCAATTAAAAGCGTAATTTCTCAGGAAACATCTTCGTTTATGAATGTAGACTATAAAAGTTGGGCCGATACATGGTTGAAAGTTCCTTATGCTTACCGATCTTACTCGGACGCTACTATTACAACCTATACAGAAGGTTGGGAAGAATTAAACAAAACCTTTGCCACCTATTTTAAAACGGCCCTGCCTGCAAATTCGGAGATCACAAATGATTGGCTTGAAATTAAAATTTTTGGGAACGGAGCCTATGTTCATTTTACTCAAAAGATAAAAGACAACATCGATATTGAGGAGACAAGTCAAATACGTGTATTGGAAAAGAAAGATGGGAAATGGAAAATAGTTTGTCTTGGAGCTATCGCCAAAAGTGAAGCTATTAACTAAATGAAAAATTTAATCAATTTATTTATTATATATAAACCATACGTCTCATGAAAATCTCTAAATATTTACTTCTGGCAGGATTATTTTCATTCATGATATCCTCTTTGGCTGCGCAGGATGCAAAAGAAGTTGCTGCTATTAAAGCAGTTATTGAAAAGGAAACTCAATCTTTTTTTAGCGTAAATCGAAAAGATTGGGAAGATAGTTGGCTGCAAGCTCCATACGCATATTGGTCCTATTCAGACTCAACGGGCACCAGCTTTATTGAAGGCTGGGCAGGAATCAAAAAATCGTTTGATGAATATTTTACTACGCACAAAGCAAGCCGAACAATAGATGTGGCACATCAGTCTTCAAAAGTTAAAATTGATCGCACGTATCAAAGCGTTCGGGTGTATGGAAATGGAGCGTATGTTCGGTATACACAACACGTGAAAGATGATATCGATCGAGATGAAACGTCTCAGGTTCGAATTTTGGAGAAGAAAGATGGGAAGTGGAAAATTGTATGTGTGGGTGCTATTGCCTCGTATCCGAAAGAGTAATCTTAATACTGACCTGAACGCAGCATAACAAGGGTACAAGCTTCCAGTGCCACCGCACCTGATGCTTCAATTAATTTTTCAAACTCCTCGTTCTCAGTGCCCGGGTTAAAGATCACGCGTTTTGGCTTTAAGCTAATAATGTAATCATAATGCTCGGGTTGATGCCGTGGCCCAATATAAAGAGTAACGGTATCTACGCCTTCAATTGGAAGTCGATCATTAATAGGAAGAATATTTTCTCCATACACTTCACCTTGCTTAATTCCAACAGGAACAATTGGGTTATGATATTCCAATAACATACCTGCTGCCAGATACGCGTATCGACTTCGGTTTGGAGTAGCTCCAATGATTACTGTTTTCTTATTCATTCTTATTTGAATTCAGATATTTTTTAACCACCGCTTCAGCACAACGTTCACCATCCATTGCTGCTGAAACAATTCCGCCTGCGTAGCCAGCTCCTTCCCCACAAGGGAAAAGTCGTTTAGTTTGAACGTGCTCCAACGTTTCCTTATTTCTGGGAATACGAACCGGTGATGACGTACGACTTTCAACACCCACAATTTGCGCTTCGTTCGTTAAATAGCCATGCATTTTAGTTCCAAAATTTTTAAACCCCTGCTTCAAGCTATCGGTAATAAAGCCGGGAAGCACTTCCTTCATACCAATCGACTTCAAGCCGGGCTGATACGAGGTATCTAATAAAGAACCTGAAACTTTTCCATTCACAAAATCTACCAGCCGCTGTGCGGGGGCTGCTTGAGTGCCGCCACCCATATCACACGCTCGCTTTTCAATTTCAGCCTGAAAATACATTCCCGCCAAGGGACCAAACTTTTGAAACCGCTTGTAATCTGATTCTTCCACTGAAACGACAATGCCGGAGTTTGAATATTTTGAATCTCTTCGTGATGGGCTCATCCCATTTACAACTACTTCACCTTGTTGTGTAGCGGCAGGAACGATAAACCCACCCGGACACATGCAAAAAGAAAAGACACCTCGTTCCTTTCCACTTACCTTGGCCTGATGTACGAGCGCATAGGACGAAGCCGGAAGAAACTCATCCCGTTTCTCCGGACAGTGATATTGTATCTGATCAATTAGATTTTGGCTATGCTCCACACGAACGCCTAACGCAAAAGGTTTGGCTTCAACTAATATCTTTCTTTCATGTAGCAATTGAAAAATATCCCGCGCGGAATGTCCGGTTGCTAAAATCACTGCGCCTGCTTCAATCCTATCGCCAGCCTGGGTGATAACACCATTCATTGTTCCATCTCTTAGAATAAAATCCTTAATTCTTGCATCAAAATGAATTTCGCCTCCTGCATTTACTATGCTTTCGCGAAGCGCAGCAACCAATTGAGGTAGTTTGTTTGTGCCAATGTGAGGATGCGCATCAAAAAGAATATCTGCAGACGCCCCATGTGCTACCAAAATTTCTAACACGCGTCTTACATCACCCCGCTTCTTAGAGCGCGTATAAAGTTTGCCATCGGAATAGGTGCCAGCTCCACCTTCGCCAAAACAGTAATTGGAGTCGGGGTTTACTATATGCTGCTTATTGATAGCTGCAATATCGCGCCTCCGAGTTTTCACATCTTTGCCACGCTCAAAAAGCACGGGCTTTACCCCAAGTTCAATTAAGCGAATGGCAGCAAACAGCCCTGCCGGACCAGCTCCAACGATAATGACCGATTTTGCACTTGAAATGTTGGGATAATTTTTCTGATAGGTTATTCCTTTTGATGCCTCTCCGGCAGATACAATTTCCACCAAGACTTTTACGATCACCTTTCTTCCTCGGGCGTCAATAGATCGCTTGAGTGGATTTATAAATACACTCCCATCCTCCGGCACTTCCAATTTTGAAAAAAGAGTGTGTTTAAATGCAGACTCATCAAATGCCTCTTGCGGGCTTAACTGTAGTTCTACTGTCTTATTCATACGGAAAGGTATTTATCCCTTCAATTTTTAAATTAAAAGTCGGCAGTGACACAGATTGCAGTAGGCAGCAATGTCATATTTCAGTATCCAATTACCGCTTACTTGCTACTGTTTACTGTCAACTTTTTTTAATACTATCGCCTTCCGTCAAATGAAAATGAATAACCGAAGTTTAATCCAAATCGAAATGAGTGCGATAATTTTTTCTGATTGACAGACTCGAAAACAGTTTCGAAAATAGGTTCCAAGTCAAAGATACGATACCCAACGCCATACCCAATAAATCCATCTATTGTAAACCCATCGCCATCATTTTTCTGCATGAGCCTGCCTCCCAACAACACCCCATATTCTGCCCGCTGCTCTGAAGCAGATGCCGTCAACAAACTTCCTGGCGCTAATGGAAAGTCGATGTTAGAGAAATAGCTAAGATTGGTAAATCGAATTTCATGTGCCATGTACCACATGCCTGTTTTTATTGGATTGTAAAACTTCTGCTTTACTGAGATTGCATAGCCACGGTTGAATACCTGATCTTTCGGCACATCCGAGTCAGCCGAATAAAACGGATTTCGAATTGCCTCAAACCCAAATTCATGACCAAGTCTTTCTTCATTGTAGAATTCAATCCCAAATGGCATTGTACCAATAAAAGAAAGTGCTGGATTTCCCTGAATGATAACACCTTTATACTCTGAGTACCGGGGATTGAAGTAGTAAAACCCCTTCTTTGTCACAGTTGCGTTTGCCTTGCTTTGAGCTTTAGCCAACGAACTTATTTCATTGGCTAATTTATTGTTTTCATAAAAAGGTTTATAATAGCCCGATAGTTTTCCGTCTTCTTCGTAAAGTTCCCAAGTACCTACTCGTAAATCGCCTTCAATAGTTCCTTTTGTTTGTAGCGAACCGGAAGGAAAATATCCGGTGTACACCCCTTTGCCCTGCTCAAACTTGCATTCCCCTTCCAATTTGCCGTCTTCAAAATAATAACTCCAAAGGCCTTCACGCTTTTCGTTTTGGATAAGTCCTCTCACTTTTAATTTTCCTGAAGGATAATACTCACGATATTCACCGCTCCCCAGTTGAAACGTTACCTCACTTTTCAGTTTGCCACCTGGCTGATTCACACTCCAGTATCCATTTTTCTTTCCCCCAACAAATTGACCTGAAGAGCTAATGGTTCCGTCTTCAAAATAATACTTCCACTCACCGGTAGGTTCATCATTTTCATATTTCCCTTGTGAAGCAATTTTTCCGGAGGCGTAATAATGTTTCCACTCACCATTTTTCCTGCCACTGACATAAGTCCCTTCACTATCTAGAACCCCTGACTCTGAAAAGAATCTCCAGTGTCCTGCATTCCGTGCACCCACCCGTGGGCCCTCGGCCAGCACCTTTCCTGAGTGAAAGTATTCCATGTACCTTCCATGATCTTCCGAATACACAATTTCACCTCGGAGCACGCCATCTTCAAAAAATGTCTTCCACAGCCCTTCTCGTTTATTGTCAACATACGTACCACTTTCTTTAAGGTCACCACTTTCATAATAGATTTTCCAGAGTCCTTCTCTCATTTTATTATTAATTGTGCCCTCCATACTTTTCTTACCATTTTCATAAAAATATTGCCACCAGCCGTAGTTTGAATTTTGTTGAAGGATACCTCGCATTTTGATATTCCCGGTCTCATAATAAAATTCCCACACTCCTGACGTTTCATTATTTACGAACTGTCCTTTTGATTCCATATGTCCGTTAAGGAAATATGAAATATAACTGCCATTCAAAATATTCTGTATGGTATCACTTACCTGATAAACTTCTTTTAGGTTTTGCTTTTCAGCATCATGATACGTGTACCGGGTTACTCCTTGCGCCATAAGAGTAGCCGGGGCTAGGAGTAAGCCAATGAATATGAGTATAATGTTCTTCATAGAAAAACAGCACCCTAAAGTTAATTAATCCCTGAGAGATTATTGCAAGAAGGCCTTGGCAATAGCTGCCTTACCCCACTCCTCTCTTTCTTGCTCGTTCCATAATTCCGGATAAAACATAATGCGTTGAAAGCGTGGTGGTAAATACTTTTGCCAATTGGTACCCCCCGTGGCTTTAATATCCTCTGGGTCGCGTTGCAGATAACGTCCCGCTGATCGCAAGTGAGCTAATGGCCACAACACATTAGACAGCATATCCAATTCACGTAGTCGTTTAATTACTTCTTTTGAAGTAGGGAAATTCTCTTGATAAATTTTTCTTAGATTTTTAGCGCGATACTTCATGCCTGTATCCATAAAAGTCTTCATATACTTTTCTTCAAACTGTTGGAGGGTGAGCGTTTTTTTACCAGAGGCTAATTCAGTCGCTCCACTTCGCCAATATAAATGAGATACTTGCTGCTCGATGTCACTGTATTCTAACATGGCCTCCCGAAAATCTACATGAACAAGATTCACCATGTCGGTGCAACAAATTTCAATTAATCGATACTGCGCAGACTGAAATCCAGATGCAGGCAGAAGAGACATCCTGAATTTTAAGAATTGATCCCTCTCCATACCGTCAACCATTACCGAAAAGGAATTTTCAAGCAATTGAAAATATCTGATGATTCGATCTAATCGCGCAATGAAAAACTGTTCATCAATACTTTCCTTTTCAGCAATCTGTTCAATTTCCCAAAGAATCAGATTAAAATAAAGCTCAGTAATTTGATGATATAAAATAAAAACTTTCTCATCCGGAAACTGAGTTTTGGGATTTTGAAGACTCAGCAAAGTATCCAAATGAATATAATCCCAATAGGTTAAATAATCCGAATAAAGTAAACCGTCCAGATAGGAAGATAAATCTTGCCCCATTACAGCATACTTTTGTTGAAGCTTTTTTAATTGCTCGATAAGAATCGGGTCCAAAGATTTGTCCATAGAATTGTCAATACTTATGTAAATTTGACCCATTCAAAAGAATATCCCAAATTATGTCTGCCAACACGACCAAATCCACTGTTAAAAAATCCCTTAAGCAAGATCTTTACGAGAATCCAGATTTTTATTTGCTTGATGATTTGCTTACCGAAGAGCATAAACTTATTCGCAGTTCTATTCGTGATTTTGTTAAGCGTGAAATCTCACCTTATATAGAGGACTGGGCACAGCAGGCATCATTTCCTTACGAGATTGTGAAAAAGTTCGGAGACATCGGAGCATTCGGTCCAACCATTCCTCAGGAATATGGCGGTGGCGGATTAGATTATATTTCCTATGGAATTATTATGCAAGAGATTGAACGGGGCGATTCAGGCATGCGAAGCACTGCATCCGTTCAGGGTTCTTTAGTAATGTATCCGATATATAAGTTTGGAAGCGAAGAACAGCGTAGAAAATATTTACCTAAACTAGCCAGTGGCGAATGGTTGGGATGCTTTGGATTAACCGAACCTGATCATGGTTCGAATCCTGGTGGAATGGTAACCCATTTTAAAGATGCCGGTGATCATTATCTTTTGAATGGTGCCAAAATGTGGATTTCAAATGCGCCTAAAGCCGATGTTGCCGTAGTATGGGCAAAGAATGAAGTTGGGCGAATTCATGGATTACTTGTGGAGCGTGGCATGGAAGGATTTTCAACTCCGGAAACGCATGGCAAATGGTCCCTTCGTGCAAGCACAACCGGTGAACTGGTTTTTGATAATGTGAAAGTGCCCAAAGAAAACTTGCTGCCCGGCAAAAATGGATTGGGCGCACCGATGATGTGTTTGGATTCGGCTCGCTATGGAATTGCCTGGGGTGCATTGGGTGCAGCCATGGATTGCTACGATTCTGCCAGACGATATTCGCTGGAAAGAATCCAATTCGGAAAACCGATTGGCTCGTTTCAATTGATTCAAAAGAAATTAGCGCAAATGTTAACTGAAATCACCAAAGCTCAATTGCTTAATTGGCGATTGGGCGTTTTGATGAACCAAGGTAAGGCAACTACTGCACAGATTTCATTAGCTAAAAGGGACAACATCCAGATAGCTTTTGATGTTGCCCGCGAGGCCCGACAAATACATGGAGGCATGGGTATTACAGGAGAGTACCCAATGATGCGCCACATGATGAATTTAGAGTCCGTTGTAACCTATGAAGGAACTCACGATATCCATTTGTTAATTTTAGGAAATCATATCACGGGAATACCTGCTTTTGTTTAACGAAAATATACAGGGGTTAGTAAAGTAGGATAGTCGAGGCGTTTAAAGCAAACTAAAACAAGACTCTAGCTATACAAGAAAGGCTTTATGGCGAGGGTCATGCCTCAGCCATTATTGCTAAACACCTTATTACCTCTTAATCCTCAATGTACCCACTAAGCGTAATCCGTTGAACGGGATTGCGTGGATCATTGGAATAGATAGTTACAGCTTTGTTCTGTGTTCCCATGCGCCCTTCCGTAAGTAATGTAATCTGAAATTGAGCTGTCTCGCCCGGCTTTAATGTCTTCTTATCAGTTTTTGCAATAACGCAGGAGCAATTGCTTTGAATGCTTCGAATCTCCAAATTGGTTTTTCCTTTATTCTGAAAGGGTATTGAGTTTTCAACCTTCACTCCTTTACGCACTCGAGCAAAATCAATCGCATAATTTGAGATTAGCATGGCAGGAGCCTTAGCTAACGTTTCCGGACTAGCTGTAGGAAAATACTCTTCCACAGTTGTATAAATAGAAAACGATTTGATCGGGTTTTGAGAATCCGTTGTGTGAATATTTATTTTGTCTGAAAGAAATCCATACTCGTTTCGCTTTGAAGCATCGTACATAATTTTTATTAACCCTAATGCCCCAGGATTCAGAGAATCTGGGGTTGTTATCTTGACATACGCAGGCGCATCCACAGTGGTAAACTTAATTACTGATTCACTGCCATTGAGGACTTCAAAATTCTGAGTTTCTGACGGTTTATTCAGGTATAGCTTCCCAAGATTAAACGAACTATTCTTTAAACGAAGTCCACCGTTTGAAGCCGTTAACGTTGCCTCCTTGTCCGTTCGTTTATCAACAACCATTCCTTTAATTTGAAGAACAATTGGGTTGCGATCCAAATCAGTGGTTATTGTTAATGTTTTGTTGAAGTACCCAGGACGCCCCTTAGGATCATAACTCGCTTTGATAAACCCACTTTTGCCAACCGCAACCGGTTCCTTCGACCATCCTGGTGTGGTGCATCCACAAGAAGCTTGCACGGTTAATATCTTAACCGGACGAACACTATTATTGGTAAAGGTAAACTCATAAACAGTTGGGCCATCGGCTTCGATAATTTCCCCAAAGTCGTGTATTTTTTCAATGAACTGAATCGGTTCAAATAACTGTCCATTGGCTTGTGCGCATCCGACAAGAACCAAAAAATAAAAAAATCTAAACTTCATCACACAAAGGTACTTGTTACTCACAACTTTTGAAATTCTTTCATTTCTTTGCAGTTATGGCCAGAATATTAACAGGAATACAAAGCAGTGGGAAACCACATTTAGGTAATTTATTAGGAGCAATCATACCCGCCATTCGGCTTTCACAGCAGCCAGGTAATGAATCATTCTTTTTTATAGCGGATCTTCACTCCTTAACAACCATTAAAGACGCCAAGCAACGAATAGCCAATGTGCAGGCAGTTGCGGCAGCATGGCTTGCTTTTGGATTTGATGTAGAAAAGAATCTTTTATACCGACAAAGCAGAATTCCTGAAGTGTGCGAACTCACCTGGTATCTGAATTGCCTCACCCCTTTTCCCATGCTTGCCAATGCCCATTCATTTAAAGATAAGGCAGATAAACTGTCGGATGTTAACGCAGGCTTGTTTACCTATCCTGTTTTGATGACGGCCGACATTATATTATATGATGCCAACTTTGTTCCTGTTGGAAAAGATCAGCGTCAGCATTTAGAAATGGCACGCGATATTGCGAGTGCGTTTAACAATCAATATGGAGAAACTTTTGTACTACCTGAAGCTAAGATTGAAGAAAATGTGATGACCGTACCCGGAACGGATGGGCAGAAGATGAGTAAATCATATGGAAATATCATTGATATTTTTGTAAGCGATAAAGAGTTGCGAAAACAAATTATGAGTATTGTTACAGATAGTACTCCAGTGGAGGCACCAAAGAATCCGGACACCGATAATGTTTTTGCGATCTACAAACTAATTGCAACACCGACTCAAACAGAAGCTCTGAGACAAAAGTACCTTGCTGGAAATTTCGGATACGGCCATGCAAAACAGGAATTATTTGAATTAATTCAAGAGAAATATGCTAAAGAGAGAGAGGCTTTCAATTTTTATTCGAGTAATCCTGAAGAACTGGAAAGAAAGTTACAAATCAGCGAAGAGAAGGCTACACTCATTGCAAGAAGTGTCCTAAATAAAGTTAGATCGAAGTTAGGGTATTAATGTTCAGTCTTTTAGACTTTTAGAGATCGCTCGAAAATCATTCTTTAGAGCATCCGCATTCGCTAAGATTGTCCAATTAAGAATTTTATAGAAGTGAGTTTTTGACTCGATCGCAGTGATCAACATAAAAAAATCTGTCCCTTCCTCTGTCCAATACAATTCTATTTGAGCGCAATCATTTCCATTCGCTATAAATTGAATTTCATTTTTTAACAATCTTTTTTCATTTTCAATTTTATAGTCTTTAACAAATTCATCGAGGAAATTTTTAGCATCTGTAAATTTAATACCAAGGGATTCCAATTGATCTTTGGAGTCCTCAATGACAATAATATACGCCTCTTTGGTGCTGTTTTGATATTGAATGGATGCAACATCATTTAATTCATAGGTTTTAACCATGTAATCCGGGATGCTCATCTTGAACACATGGCCACCAATGCGCTCGGTAAATTTTGTTTGTCCGTATCCCGACAAGGTTGATGCAAGAAGAAGGATAATACTTAGTTGCTTCATGATTTAGCTGTCCAAACGACTTTTTGCTGGCCATTGCCTTCATTCAAAACTATCCGAAGGGGGCCTGGTACAATCACCAGTTTAGTTTCCTTGCCGGGCAAGGAATCAACTTCTACATAAACTCCTTCTTTGGGACCTACTGAGAATTGATTCTTATCATTGACTAAATATGATTTAGCAAAGTAGGCGATGGGATATAATACATCGGTATCTGGACAAAACTCATCGTGTATATCTTGTAGTACATCCTCGAGGTATTCTCCAAACCTCACCTGGATTGAGTCTTCCAAGTTATGTAACTCTTCTTCCAGATCATCATATTTAGGGTTATTATAATCAATTTTACTTAACTCATTTCTACGCGTGGCAATTTCTTGAATCGCACTATCTAAATCCTTTACTTCCATATCAATCCTATTTTACGTCAAGTTTATGGAAATGAGGGCTAAATTAAAACTCAAAGATTGATTAATTTTGACGATTCAAAGTTACCGCATTATGACACAGGACTTTCTACCCATCAACGGCACAGATCACGTTGAATTTTATGTAGGGAATGCCAAGCAAGCCGCGTTGTACTATCAGCATTGTTTAGGGTTTGAATTAATCGCCTACGCAGGACCGGAAACCGGCCTAAAAGACAGATGTTCATACGTGCTGAAGCAGGATAAAATAAGATTTGTTTTAACTACCAGTCTGCATCCAGACTCTTATATCTCAAATCATGTTAAAAAACATGGCGATGGCGTAAAAGTACTAGCCCTGTGGGTTGACGATGCCACCCAATCTTTTCAAGAAACTACTTTACGTGGAGCGGAATCGGTTAGTGAACCTAAAAAAGCTGTGGATGAATTTGGGGAGATTACAGTGGCTTCAATCCAAACCTATGGCGAAACCATACATACGTTTGTAGAACGAAAAAATTATAAAGGCGTATTTATGCCCGGGTTTGTGCCGGTGAAAAGTACTGTTCAAGTAAATCCTATTGGCTTAAAATACATCGATCATTGTGTAGGCAATGTGGAACTTGGTCAGATGAATCGTTGGGTTGATTTCTACGAGACCGTGATGGGTTTTAAACTATTAATCACCTTTGATGACAAGGACATCTCAACGGAATACAGTGCATTGATGTCGAAAGTAGTTTCAAATGGAAACGGGTATATCAAGTTTCCGATTAACGAACCTGCCGCTGGGAAAAAGAAATCTCAAATTGAAGAGTACTTAGACTTTTACCACAGTGCCGGAGTTCAACATATAGCCATTGCCACCGATGATATTATTTTTACTGTGGGTGAGCTACGTAAACGTGGTGTTGAATTCCTGCGCGTGCCTGACACATATTATGAAGATGTACTTGATCGGGTAGGTCACATCAATGAAGATCTTAAAGACTTGAAAAAACTAAATATTCTTATCGATCGTGATGAAGAAGGGTACTTACTCCAAATTTTTACGAAACCGATCCAAGATCGCCCTACCTTATTCTTTGAAATCATTGAGCGAAATGGCGCTAAATCCTTTGGCAAAGGAAATTTTAAGGCACTCTTTGAAGCTATTGAATTAGAACAGGGGTTACGCGGCAACCTATAATAACATTATTCTTAATTAATATTTACTGATGGATTTACTTGCGCAATCAATAGCCAGAGCTCACACATGGCTTAACAGTTCGGTTGTTGATACTGACTCGAAAGATTCAATTAAAAAATTATTGTCAGATACTGACCCAAAAAAACTAATCGATAGCTTTTACAAAGAATTAGAATTTGGAACCGGTGGCTTGCGCGGAATTATGGGTATAGGTTCAAACTGCATGAATAAATATACATTGGGTGCGGCTACGCAAGGTCTTGCTAACTACTTAAAGAAGTCATTGCCCAACAAAGAGATTAAGGTGGCTATTGCCTATGATTGCAGAAATAACAGTGCCCTTTTCGCCCAAATAGCAGCCGATGTATTTTCAGCCAATGGTATATTTGTACACATATTCCCTGAGTTAAGACCTACTCCGCTCCTATCTTTTGCGATTCGTCATCTTCACTGCGATTCAGGAGTTGTAATTACCGCATCTCATAATCCCAAGGAATACAATGGGTACAAGGCGTATTGGTCGGATGGCGCGCAGCTCGTATCACCGCATGATAAAAATGTGATTAAGGAAGTAAATGCAATAGGTGGATTTGAAAACATAAACTTTTTACCCAATGCTTCAAAGATCAGTCGCATCGGCAAAGAGGTAGAAGACTCTTATTATGAGAACGTGACCCGATTAATTCCTGCCAAGGAAAGCATTAAACGACAGCATTCAATTCCGTTGGTTTACTCAAGTTTACACGGGTCGGGCATTACCATGGTTCCCGAATGCTTGTCAAGATTAGGATTTACAAATTTGGTTATTGTTGAAGAACAAGCAGCGCCAGACGGCAATTTCCCTACCGTAAAGTCTCCTAACCCGGAAGAACAATCGGCTATGGAACTCGCCCTTAAAAAGGCAAATGCAGTAAATGCAGAATTGGTGATGGCCACTGATCCGGATACAGATCGAGTAGGAATTGGAATCAAGGATAAATCCGGCAACTATTTTTTATTAAACGGAAATCAAGCATTTAGTTTAATGATGTGGTTCATCATGAAAAACTTAACTGATGCCGAAAAGAAAAATGGATATATCGCAAAAACGATTGTAACAACAGAGTTGGTTGATACCATTGCATCCAACATGGGAATCGAATGTTTTAACACCCTTACCGGATTTAAATTCATTGCCGAATTGATGGGCCAAATGGAGGGGAAGAAAACTTTTGTGGCTGCCGGTGAAGAAAGTTACGGCTACATGGTAGGCGATTTTGTACGTGATAAAGACGCAGTTTCTGCATGCGCATTCTTTGCTGCCTTAGCAGCTTCAGCCAAAGATGAAGGCCACACGCTTTATGATTGGTTAGTTCAAATGTATGTCGATTATGGTTTCTATAAAGAAGGGTTAGTGAATCTTGTAAGGAAAGGAGCAGAGGGCGAACAAGAAATAAAAAGAATGATGGAGAAGTTTAGAAACTCGCCTCCTGTGCAAATAGCCGGAAAGAATATTGTGCGTATGCTGGACTATAAAACCAGGATCGAGAAAAATATGGTCTCTAACTCAGAGATTGCCATCCCTTTACCTAAATCCGATGTGATTCAATTTTACTTAGATGATGGATCTAAAATTTCAGTTCGCCCATCCGGTACTGAGCCTAAGATTAAGTTCTATATAAGTGTTCATACTCCACTTAATTCACCGAATGAGTTTGATTCGGTCAATAAGCGATTAAATACCTTGATCGAAGAAATTCAGAAGGAATTACTAACCCAATGAAACTGACAATGGTTTCGATCTTTGGATTGGTAGAAACACGCAGTAACCGATAATCATGATCAGTCCAAAATCAAGCAAGCCTAAAAATAGAATGATCGAAATATGAAAGATGCATCCAAGCACCAACAGTGTTAAGCGAAGTCTTTTAACCCAAATCAACAAAGCAAATCCAATTTCAAACAAGATTACACCCCATGCTAACAGCAAACACTCAGTCTCATTTAATTCCCAAGGTAAGTTTGGGTTTTGAAAAAATGTAAGATGCGTAATCGAGTAAATTGCATCTCCCGACCTCCAAGCCTCACTTAGTAATTTGTTGTACCCTGACTGAAAATAAATAAACACAACTTGAATTTGACATAGAATTCGAGCGGCACCAGCAATTGTTTCGAACACATGCAAATTTGAGAACTTTCTATAGGCCGGTGGAACTTCCATAAATATGGAGCATAACAAAAGCAAGTTCAATACTAAATCGGAGCCATTGATAATCTGCAGGGTTAGCCGGCTCAGGCAAATTGAAAACCAAAGGATAATAAAAGAATTATAATACGTGTGGCGAAAAATGATTCCAACCAAAAGCACTATCAGAAACGGAATAATAAAAAAAAAGATATTGATTTCCGCTAATAAGATTGGCGCAAACAACACACTGGATAATCCTGTAAATTGAACCGGAATAAATTGAGTTACATCCTCAAGAATGGGTTGTATAAATACAATCTTTACTATCAAAAATAAATATAATCCATTTCTACAAAAACGAATCCAGAAAGCATTTTTCTCTGAATAGTTTAGATTATTCATCAATAGATCAATCGTTCGATTCAAAATTCTATTGTTTGTAGTGTGTCAAGTGATGTTTTAAAATTCTTTGTTCTTCTCCTTAAAAAGATTCCTGTTGCTGAATCACTTGTTTGAGGCACGTATCGAAATTTGTAATAGGACGTAAATGTTCGTTTAAGCTCCTGCTCTTTTAGGGAGTCCTTTTTAAAAAGAATTCGTTGATATAAGGAATTATCAAGCCTGCTTCTATACAGGAATTTCGGATTGCCGGTTAAGTAAAATTCCTTGTAATTCTTGAACGCTGGATCTACTGTTTCTGATTTATGTGAGTCCTGTTCTTCCCAGGTTAGTGAGAGATAATAAGTGTCTGTTATCCGATCTTCAGAAAAGAAGGGGCCTGGCATGAGATAACTTGAATAAACTCTTTGCAACCAGGTATTTTTTAAAACCGAGGGAAAGAAAATGATAAACAATGAAATCAAAACATGGATAATAATTCCAATAGCTATTATCCTCCTAAAATCGATTGCTTTGACCATAAATTCAATTTTATAACAAACCCTCTTATCCCAAATAATAATGGAAGGTTATTATCTTTGCTCCAAATTATGAAGAAAGTAGCATTCTATACGCTGGGCTGCAAACTCAACTACTCGGAAACTTCAACCATTTCAAGGAAATTTGAAGAGAAGGGGTATCTGAAAGTTGATTTTACGGATCATCCGGACATCTTTATTATTAACACCTGCTCAGTAACCGAAAATGCAGATAAGAAATGCCGTAAAATTGTTCGCGAAGCAAGGGCGATTTCTCCAAATGGCTATGTAGCCATTATAGGTTGCTATGCACAACTTAAGCCAAAAGAAATTTCTGATATCCCAGGTGTCGATGCGGTGTTGGGTGCTGCTGAAAAATTTCAACTGGTGGAGCTACTAGATGGGTTTGTTCGTCCTGAAAACCCTATTGTCTTCTCTTCAGACATTAAAACCATTGATACATTTAACACATCCTACTCGATACAGGATCGTACTCGCACTTTTTTAAAAGTACAAGACGGTTGTGATTACTCATGCTCATTTTGCACCATACCCCTTGCCCGTGGCTCCAGTCGAAGTGATAGTATTGTTAATTTAGTTACGCATGCACATCAAATTGCAGCAACTGGAGTAAAAGAAATAGTCCTCACAGGGGTTAATACCGGAGACTTTGGTTTGCGAAATGGCCTTCGGGAAGAGAAATTCATAGATCTGATCAAAGAACTGGATACTATTGAAAACATAGCGCGATTTAGAATTTCATCAATTGAACCTAACTTACTTACTGATGAGATTATTGAATTCGTGAGTAAGTCGGAACGATTTGTGCCCCACTTTCACATTCCGCTACAATCCGGATCCAATGCTATCTTAAAACAAATGCGCAGGAGATATC
Source organism: Cyclobacteriaceae bacterium (assembly GCA_016787755.1). Lineage (GTDB taxonomy): Bacteria > Bacteroidota > Bacteroidia > Cytophagales > Cyclobacteriaceae > ELB16-189. Next base: position 339,623 of record JAEUUA010000025.1, read on the forward strand.
AGCGTGAGTTATATGCAAGTCGCGTTGAGAAAATCAGATCACTAATACCAAACTGCTGCATTGGAGTAGATGTAATTGTGGGATTCCCGGGTGAAACTCAAGAACACTTTTTAGAAACGTATCAGTTCCTTAATGAGTTGGATATTTCCTATCTGCACGTATTTACTTATTCCGAACGAGAAAATACGTTAGCAGCTACCCTACCCGATTCAGTACCATTGAAAATTAGAAATGAACGCTCGCGGATGCTTCATATCCTATCGGATAAAAAGCGCAGAGCGTTTTACGAGAACAATCTTAACAAGTCATTCACCGTACTATTTGAAAATGATATTGAAGAAGGTTTCATGCATGGATTTACCGAAAACTATATTCGGGTAGCCGCCAAATATGATCCCTTGCTTATTAATGAAACTAAGTTAGTCACCTTAACATCCATCAATCAAAAGGGCAATGTTGAAGTGGAGGAATTCGTTGATAGTGGACAGGTAACCATGCACAGTTAATCGTCCGATTACAACAACATTTTACCATCCTTAATTTCCAACTTACGATCCGTCATAGCCGCGAAGTCTTGATTATGAGTAACAATGACAAAAGTTTGTCCATAATCATTTCGCAGTTTAAAAAATAACTCATGTAAATCGTTGGCGTTATTAGAATCCAGGTTTCCGCTAGGCTCATCAGCAAAAATTATAACCGGGCGATTGATTAAGGCACGAGCCACTGCTACACGTTGCTGTTCTCCACCTGAAAGTTCTGATGGTTTGTGGTGAGTTCTGTCTTTTAAGCCCAGTGTATTTAATAATTCTAAGGCTCTCTCCTTAAGGGTACTTTCATTGGCACGGGCAATAAATCCTGGGATCATCACATTTTCTAAAGCTGAGAACTCAGGAAGTAAGTTGTGAAATTGAAATACGAAACCAAGGTTTTTATTCCTGAAATCTGCTAAATCTCTTGAATTCTGCGTGAATATATCTTTGCCATTAAGATTAACCCATCCTGTTTCGGGTTTGTCCAGGGTACCTAATATATGGAGCAGCGTACTTTTACCGGCTCCCGATGCACCTACAATGGAGACAACCTCCCCTTTGTTAATTTCAATATCAACACCCTTTAACACTTGCAGTGTCCCATACGCTTTTGTCAACCCTTCTGCTCTTAACATGAGTATTTATTAATTTCTTGAATTAAAGGTTTAAAAAAAGTAGCTTGCTTCCAAAATTAAACCCTATGAACATCCACGAATATCAGGCAAAAGAAATTCTTAAAAAATTTGGAGTTGCCGTTCAGCGCGGCATTGTGGCCGATACTCCTGATAAGGCAGTGGCTGCGGCAAAGGAAATTGGAGTTGAAACAGGCTCAAAGTGGTTCGTTATTAAATCACAAATTCATGCAGGTGGTCGTGGAAAAGGAACCGTTAAAGAAACAGGTTCCAAGGGAGTTGTGTTGGCAAAAAGTATCGATGAAGTCTTTGAAAAATCTAAGGCAATTTTAGGAGGAACCTTAGTCACCATACAAACCGGGGCTGCCGGCAAGAAAGTTAATAAAGTATTAATTGCCGAGGATGTGTATTATCCTGGTGAGAATGAGCCTAAGGAATACTACATGAGTATTTTGTTAGACCGCGCTACCAGCAAGCCAGTTATTATGGCATCTACTGAAGGTGGCGTAAACATTGAGGAAGTCGCTGAAACTCATCCAGAAAAAATCGTTAAAGAGTGGATCGATCCCTCTATTGGATTGCAACCCTTCCAAGCGCGCAAGATTGCATTTGCATTAGGGCTTGAGGGAAATGCCTTTAAGGAGATGGTAAAGTTTGTAAACTCATTATACACAGCGTATATCGGTTTGGATGCTTCCATGTTTGAAATCAACCCGGTACTAAAAACGTCTGATAATAAAATCCTTGCGGTAGATGGCAAAGTAAATCTTGATGACAATGCCTTATTTCGCCACAAGGATCTTGAAGAATTAAGGGATATTTCTGAAGAAGATCCGCTGGAGGTAGAAGCCGGTAAATCGGGGTTAAATTACGTAAAGCTGGACGGAAACGTTGGCTGCATGGTAAACGGAGCCGGGCTAGCCATGGCTACTATGGATATCATCAAACTTTCCGGTGGTGAGCCTGCCAATTTTTTAGATGTGGGTGGTGGTGCTAATGCTGAGACAGTTGAAGCCGGATTTAGGATTATCCTGAAGGATCCTAATGTAAAAGCGATTTTAATCAACATTTTTGGAGGTATCGTACGGTGCGACCGGGTGGCCAGTGGCGTAGTTGAAGCCTATAAAAAGGTAGGTAATATTCCAGTCCCAATCATTGTTCGATTGCAGGGTACTAATGCCGAAGAAGGAGCCAAAATCATCCAGGAATCGGGTTTAAAGGTGTTTTCGGCTATTCTTTTGAAAGATGCAGCCCAGAAAATAACAGATGTGCTTGCGTAAGGTTGGTTTACTTGGCAGAAAATCTCTAATTTAGGGGTTTAAAGGTAGCTTATGAGGAAATTGTGGGTATTTATTGCGTTGCTTCTTCTTGCTAACATTTGCTTTTCGCAAAGTTTCTATGCTATCCGAAAGGATAGGGCCTTGATATTAACTGCGGGTACCGGAACCTCAACTTACCTTGGCGATTTAGCCAATGATGGGGATTATTTTGATGCAAAAGGTAATCTGAATTTTGGCTTGCAATATTATTTCACCCCTCGGATTTCAGTAAGGGCAGAAGTAGCCTGGTTCAGGCTTGCAGGATCCGATATTAAAGCAGGACACCCAGATCGAGTAGGGAGAAATTTAACTTTCCAGTCAAATAATTACGAATTAAATGCAACTGGGATGATAAATCTTTTTGAGAACGGAAATCGATATTACAGAAGGCCTGCCTATAACTTTTATGCGTTTGGGGGAATTGGGTTGACATATTTTAATCCTACAGCGGAATATTTAGGGAAGAAGTACGTACTTCAACCATTACAAACAGAGGGTGTTAGTTATTCAAGAGTTACTCCGGCCATTCCATTAGGCATTGGCTTTCGTTTACGCATGGGTCCAAATCTAAATATAGCCCTCGAAAGTGGATATCGAATTGTGTTCACCGATTATCTGGATGATGTTAGCACGGTCTATCCTGCAACTTATTCCAGCCCTGAGTCTGAGTTGCTGTCTATACGTGGTGCAACGTACGCTGTTCCGGGATACATAAGGGGAAATCCAGATAAAAAAGACGCTTATATCATCTATCAGGTTAAGTTTGAATACTATCTTCCATGGGATTTAGGCGGGAAAGGGAGTGGAAGAATTTATAGTAAGAAGAGAAGCTCTTTCTATAGATATAACAAGAAGGGTGGATTTAAAAGATAATTCTAACTAATTCTTATCCAGAATTTCATATCGCGAATAGTTACTCCTGAATTCAGGGATTAACTCTTTCATTAAAGCTACCATCTTTAACTCATTGCGATCATTTACCAGGTCAAAAAATAATTCTATATAGCGGTTGATCTCTTCATAATCATAAGGTAATACTTTACCTATTAAGATCTTTTCATGATGGGTGGCAATTGTTCCTTCTGAGTTGTTTAGTAACTCTTCATACAATTTTTCACCCTCTCTCAAGCCTGTAAAAACAATTTCGATGTCTTTTCCCGGTTGCAGGCCAGATAAAGAAATCATTTTTTTAGCTAAATCCACTATTTTGATAGGCATCCCCATGTCAAAAATAAATATCTCACCTCCTTTTCCCATAGTTCCTGCTTCAAGCACCAACTGGCATGCTTCAGGAATAGTCATGAAAAAGCGAGTTACCTCCGGATGAGTAACTGTCACGGGTCCCCCTAATTCAATCTGTTTTTTGAACAAAGGAATTACAGAACCATTGGACCCCAGTACATTTCCAAAACGAGTTGTAACAAACGCAGTTGAATAATTATTCTCTTTGTGTAACTTATTGTTGAGTGATTGAACATACACTTCGGCAATTCGCTTCGAACATCCCATCACATTGGTAGGATTTACAGCTTTGTCTGTAGAGATCATGACAAACCGCTTAACCTTATATTGAACAGCAAGATCAGCAAGAATTTTTGTTCCTAATACATTGCAATGAACCGCTTCACCCGGATTGCCTTCCATGAGCGGAACATGTTTATAGGCTGCGGCATGATAGATTATCTCAGGCTTATTGTCTTCAAATATTGTTTCAATCCGCTGCTGGTTAGTGATGTCGGCCAAAAAAGGAATTACTATAACAGATGACTTAGCCCGAATCTCTCGTTCAATCTCATACAAGGGAGACTCCGCTTGATCAATTAAAATAATTCTCTCAGGATTGTGTAGTGCAACTTGTCTTACCAATTCGCTTCCGATCGATCCTGCTGCCCCTGTAATACAAATTCGTTTTCCTTTTAGATCATGTTCAATTATTTTATTCCCTAATTGAATCGACTCTCTTCCAAGAAGCTCTTCAATCTTAATTTCTCGAATTTGATTAATACTTAACTCTCCCCCAACCCATTTTTCAACTGGAGGTACCGTTCTAACTTTAACATTATTATTTAAGCACGCATCTACTAATTCATTCTTTCTATCCAAAGAAATATCACGAACCGTTATAATTAATTCATCGATATTGTTTTCATCAAGATACCGATCCACATTACCATTTCGCGCGTCATAGATTTTTGTTCCATCAACTACTTTTCCAATTTTATTCGAATTATCTTCTAAAAAACCTACGATTTGCATCCTAGGCGTTGAGTCGATTACATGTCTTGTTATTATTCCCGTTTGACCCGCTCCAAAAATAGCCACGCGCTGCCGTTTCACGATCACATTTCGATAATGTGAAAAAATATGTTTAACTAAGAGTCGATAATTAAATAGGAAAAGGAATGAAGAGATTGCACTTATCAGTACAACAGAAAATGGGATAATAAAACCTTGGCCGGTTGATCGGTAGACAAGGTCAATGAACATGACCAAACAGGCATTCAGTAGTAGCATTAAAAAAATTCTTATACCATCTTGAATGCCCGTATATCGGATTATCCCCCGATAACTTCCTGAAACAAGAATTGCAACTACCCCGCACGCAGTATAAAATATAATTCCAATTTCAAAATTGAAATTTATTAAATCTTCAATGGAGAAGTTGAAACGCAACAAATACCCGAGCGTTGCGGAAAATAGAATAAGCAAAGCGTCAATTATGATAATAATCCATCTTGGTAGAATCTTTAGCCTACGCAAGATGGCTGGGAGAGCCTTCATTCAGTAATTACTGTTTCTTATTTCTTAGTTTACTATACAAGCTTTTGACCCCCAGGAAACCGCCTAGCGCAATCAACACTTCAATACCAGAAATGGGTACATCGGGATCCGCACTAGGATCACCAGGTTGTGCCTTTGCGACAAAAGCGATTAGCAGACTTAAGCCAATAAAAATAACTATCCTATAGACTGGTTTTAATCTCATCGCTTCATAATCTTATAAGTGGAAACTGACTTATTTGTACCTATTAACTTAACCAAGTATAAACCCGAGGAATAGTCTCTCATGTTTATTTTGATAGCTGACCGACTTCTAACCTCAATAGTTTGCAATTGTGAACCATTGGATGACAACAACGAGACTGCTTTTATATTTGCCAATCCTCTAAGCTCTAGCTCATCATCCACCGGATTTGGATAAAGAACTATGCCCTTAGTATTTTCATCTAACCCAGTTACAACAAATTCAAAGGTATCACTGGTCTTGCAGGTTCCTATCGTTACCTCAAGTTTGTAAACCCCCGCGTCAGTTGCATTAATCGTCTGACCAGTCATTCCCGTAAGCAGGATATCATTAAAGTACCAGGCGTTTCCTGTCGGGTAATTTGATTTTAGCACACCATATTGCACTTCTTCGATAGCGGCATTATCGTAATTTAATACTTCAGCTTTAACCTCTTTCCGTTCGCCCTCACAACCCAACGAATTAACGGCTGAAACGTAATACGTGCGCGTCTTATCAAGCACTGGGGTTTGGAACAAATTTCCAGACACGCCAGCAATTGGCTCAACCGCTGTCATAGATTCATACCAGTTATAGGTTCCATTGGTTGGTGCACCGGAAGCCGAAAGAGACACAGAACCAGGTTGACAGGATGTGCCCCCGGTGGTCGATTGTATCGCATAAATCGATTCAACTTTTATTTGCAGCGATTGAGTCAAGGGCACAGGATCACAGGAGTTTCTCTTTGCAAACACGATGATTGTATTATCACCAGAAGTTAACTTGGACTCATCAATACCAATGTTGACGGAGTTTCCTGTACCCGAAATATTTTCAGAAATGGTAGTTCCATTTAGGGTGGCATAATACATTACTCCCAATTCAGTAGTTGGTAAGATAAAAGAATACTCACTGCCAACACAAAGACCCGTATCCCCTTCAGGGGCAATTGCATTATTAATAGGCACAATGGAAAAAATCACCTTAAATCTTGAACCTGATGAAGCAGCGTCTGCCGTTATCTCGAAATCGTAAGTTGATTGTGTTTTTACATCAATCGTTGTTCCTAAAAATTGGTCAATTAAATGAATGTTCACATCCTCATCAAAAGAATCAAATCCCGATAACCCTAACCGATAAGCACCCGCGGAAGCATCTGATATATCCAATTGAACAGAATTGGCACAGGCTAGTGGTGATACACTGTTTATCGAATATTTAATATCTCCTGAAACCGATGATAAATTAAAAATAGCATTCTTCAACTTATAGGCATCCCACATTGGGTCAAATTCCTCTGTTGCCATTTCATGAAAACGAACGGCTATTTCATCAGTTAAATTGCCCTGCTTCAGGGTAATTCTCAGCAAATCCGGAATGGAACCCTCCCTAAAAAATGTTGTCTGCGTTCCCCCTACTTTTACAGCCTCACTAACCTGTAATGCTGGGGTTCCACCCCCATCACTTTTTACAAAAAATCCTTGCCCCATGGCTATAAATTGAGTTCCCCCATTAGAGCCAACACCCCCAACATAAGACGCTACAAGTGGAGATGGTCTTCCATTATCGCGCATATAAATTGCATTATTTATAAATGACTTCGTCCAACCACCAGCGTCCCAATCGATGGTAGCTGGATAAGGATTACCCACTAAATTCCATCCATCATTGGCGGGTGTTCCTGAGGAATTAAAACTAACTGGAAGCGTTCGGTTGCCTGAAAAAATATCTCCCCTCAACTCAAATAAAGCGGACCCAGCAGATGATACAGGAGCGATATTACCGCGAACAAAAATTGTGTAACCGCGCCCTTCTGCAAAGGTCTCCGTTGAACTGGATGCAGGAAAATTCTCATATCCCGTATTGAGATCACCAGTAATTACTGCCTCATTATACAAGAACATACTCTGGCTAGTGCCGCATCCTGAACAACTGCTTGCCCCAGTAAATGTACCCGTCACAGGAATAAAAGCTTGTATTTGAGAAACTGGAGCAAGTTGAACCGGAGATGACATGAATCTGTAAATCCGAGCACTATTACTGCCCTCTATTGCCATATATCGCTGCACAGTAACCTTGCCTTGAACTTGTGCACTCGCAGGAATGGATGCTATACTCGCATCAACGGTCGGACTATCTCCCGTGGATCGTAATCTGAAAACAATATTGTCTGAAATTCCATCTGGATCAAAGGTTACATTTGCCCCAAGGGTAAGCACGCCACTGATGTCCGTATTGCTTGCAACCCTTACGCCTGGAGGGCCTCCAGGATTTGAAATCGTTATGTTGTTAAAGTTGGTAAGAGAAGCACCTTGAATTAATTGTGGCCCGGTTCCATTAAATAATACCGTTCCGGAAGCCGAATTAAAAGTACCATTGTTTGTAAAATGGCCTGCAACTTGAAGGGTTGTAGGTGAGGTTAATATTCCCGTGATTGTAATCCCGCTAAACTGTGTAGCACCGGTAATGGTTGAAGTACCGGTAAAAGTGACGGTGTTAGCATCTACACCTCTTGTAAAGGTTCCGTTATTAGCCCACGTACCCGCCACATTCATATTACCCGTTGGTGCAATAAGTGTTCCTGTGATGATTAAATTATTGAAGGTTGTGGTTCCTGACCCGGAAATTGCCGTAGAATTTAAAAAATCGACTGTTCCGGAATTTGGGTTAATTGTTCCATTATTAATGATATTTCCTCTCAACGAAGTTGTTGATGTTGTTAATGTTAATGAACGGGTAGAATTAACAGTAATGTTATTGAAGGTAGGCGATCCAGCCAAGGCTGTTGTTCCATCAAATGTTACAGTACCTGTCCCTGAAGAAAAACCTCCGGAGGAGGTCCATGTTGAACCTTTCATGGTTAGGTTATTGCTACCCACTGAAAAAATTCCGGAAGAAATTAACATGTTTCCATTAATCGTAATTCCATTGGTTACTAATGTTACTGTACCGCTGCTGTTTATTGTTAAATTATTAAGGGCCGATCCTGACGTTGGTAACTCCAAACCCGTGTTGCCCACTCCCGTATAATTCACATTATAACTGGTAACCGCATTTGGGGCAAAAGAGGTCAGAGATCCTCCGCCTTTAAAAATGGTGGAGTTAGTTGCCATGGTCAAGCCGGAAGTATGAGTCAGGGTGCCGGCAGTTAGTGTTAAATTCCCGTTAATGGTTACATCACTAGCCCAGCTAAATGTGCCTCCTGGCGTAGCAAAGGTTAAATTATTTAGTTGATTGGTTCCTGAAAAAGGTACAGCACCCGAATACGAAGAACCGCCAAAAATAAGATTCGAAGTACTGTTACTTATCAGTCCCGTGCTGGCAGAACTAATCGATCCACCATTCATAGTCAGTGTTCGTCCTGAAAAATTAAGATTTCCGAAACTCAAATTAATGGTACCCTCTATAGTAAGGTTAGTTCCTAACACTAGCGTTCCAGTTCGACCTACTGTTAAATTATTTAAGGTCTCTGACCCTGACGCAAAATTTAGATTACCCATAGCTCCTGATCCGGAGAAAGAAAGATTAGAAGTAGATGATCCTCCAAAGTTTCCACTGGCCGTGCTGTTAAATACGCCTTGAATAGTAAGGGTGTTTGAATTGCCAATATTAATTGTACCGCTGGTTAGGCTGAGAACCCCAACAAGGTTTGTACTCCCAATATTGGTATTGGTTACTACCGCCCCATTTGCAATTTCCAAATTAACAGCAACTCCGTTCAAGGCACCCGATGTACCCCATTCATTCCCCAGATTTTGAGTTACGCCATTATAAATAATATTTCCGTTAGCTGCATAATTTCTTGAACCCGACACCCTAACGTTGCCCGAAGTAGTGCCTGTAGCCAATCCGTTTACTCCCGCTACACCCAACGTGCCACCCCCTTGAAGGGTAAAAGAACCCGCCCCAGAGAAAAAACTACCATTGGGAACGTCAACTCTCGAACCATTGAGAATTAAATAACTATAGCCCGTCATTTCCTGACTGGCCGTATACGTTTGTGTTCCTGAACCATTGAAAGTTAATTGGTATGAACCCGAGCCGCCATTGTTAATTACCGGTGATGAAGATAAAGTAAAATTCCCCCCTACATTGATGGGTATGTTTCCTGCGCCACCATACGTAAGGTTGGTGGTGCCTCCTGATATTTCAAAATTACCCGTACAATTGATTGTTACATTCCCATCAAAGGTGGGGTTAAGATCCCCGTTATTTGAAAACAACATGTTGCCCCCAACCGTAATGGAAGCAACCGCTGTAGAGTTAAAGCCAAAAAATGAATTATTAACGGTAAAATTCCCACCCACTACCAAAGAATAGTCAGTAACAGATGTCAAATACACGTAGTCACTTGGGATATTTTGAAATACTAGATTTCCATTTACTGTCACAAGAGAACCTTTCAAATCTATAAAGGATGATAACGAGGGTGTATCCCAGGTAAAATTTCCAAATGCTTGATTTAAACCGGTAGGTTCTGCCGAATTAGTCGTGTACCCAAGGATGCTGCAGGTAGAGGTTAGGTTCCAAGAGGCTGCCGGAATCGTCCCTGGCGAAGCTGTATATTGATGATTATAAAATGAACTGGCTTCAAAGATCAACGTTGCGCTGGTTGCACCCGATATTGTTCCTGAATTATTAATCGTTCCAAAAACTCTAAGAAGTGCTAACTTAGGCGGGGGCGGAACAGGTATACTTTGTAGTTGAACTGTACCTGTGCTCAAAATAGTTAAAACTCCCCCGGTATTTACGGTGAGGTCATCTCCGGGTCCGGCATTTACGGTAAATGTAATCCCCGAATTAACTGTTAAAACGCCCCCGCTGTTAATAACCATCTGGTCGCCATTGGTGGAGGCGGTGACAGTGATCGCATGACTTACAATAATAGAGGATGAATTTGCTGCCGTAGGCACTGTATTGGGAGTCCATGATAAGGGGTCATTCCAGTTTCCGCTACCAGCGCCTGAAGATTGTATTGTTTGTCCATAAGACACTACTGTTACAAGTAGCAAACCAGTTATCAACAGATAAACACTCCTCATGATCAATTTGGGTTTCTTCAATTTACAAAAATAAGCAAAAAGTCCAATTACACGTGAAAACTTATGGTAAATGCCGATAAAACAATGTATTGTAACCGATTCAAAAGAAATGAACGCAATTACTACGTGGAGTGGATTTTTTGATTGGGCAATCAAACAATTCCATACACTTTCTTTGATAATTTCTTGGTGTTCTTAATAAATTGAAAATCAAGTAGTTAACTGGGTGCTGCCTATTCCAATAGCTTCCCTAATTGCGCTAAAATTTTTTCCAGCTCTTCTTCTTCCAGCGCTGAGCCCGAAGGCAAACAAAGTCCCCTATCAAAGAGACGATCGCTAACACCTTGCAGGTAAACCGGACACCCTGAATAAACCGGCTGTAAATGCATGGGTTTCCAGAGAGGCCTCGATTCAATATTATTACTTTCCAGCCCTAATCGGATAGATTCGGGGGTAGATTTTTGTTTTGGATCTAATATCATGCAGGTTAACCACCGGTTGGAAAAACTTCCGCTGGGCTCAGTTTGAAAGGTAACACCCCTTGGTGACAAAACATTTTCATAATGGTGAAAATTGGCTCGTCTCTGTTTCACCTTTTCGTTAAGAGACATCATTTGCCCTAACCCAATGGCAGCACTTACATTGCTCAACCGATAATTATATCCAACTTCAGAATGTTGATAGTGAGGGGCAACATCCCTTGCTTGTGTCGCTAGAAATTTTGCTTTCTGAATCCATTTTTCATTTCTGGATTGAAGTGATCCGCCACCCGAAGTTGTAATAATCTTATTTCCATTAAACGAATAAACGCCAAAATCTCCCAAGCTCCCCGCCTTCTTTCCCTTGTATAGCGAACCCAACGCTTCCGCGGCATCTTCAATAACCGGTATTTCATAATCCGCAGCGATTTGACTGATACGCTCCATGTTGGCTGGCATACCGTACAAATGAACAACAATGATAGCCTTAGGGTTATGGCCCTTGGCACGTCTATCCAGAATTGCTTTTTCCAACAGATTCGGATCGATGTTCCAGGTGATCTCTTCCGAATCGATGAACACCGGAGTGGCCCCCACATACCTAATTGGATTACATGATCCGGCAAAGGTAAACGAAGAGCAAATGACCTCATCCCCTTTTCCAATTCCAAGAATGAGAAGGGCCAAATGGATGGCGGCTGTACCCGAAGAAAGTGCAGCGGTGTAAGGCATGCCACTCCATGCCGACAAAACTTTTTCGAACTCCTCTAAGTGGGGGCCTGCAGGTGATATCCAATTGGATTCGAAGACTTCTTTTACTTTTTTTATTTCCTCCCCGGTCATGTGGGGAGGTGATAGATAAATACGTTTAGCCATTTACACTTTTCGGTAACGCTGAAAATAGATAGAAAGAAAATATAAAATCATCAGTGTTGGATTAATGATGAGTCGATGAAATTGGGAAAGTAAGGGTGAGGAAATTTCTGAATCTCCCTCCCAGGTTAATTTCAAAATTAAATAGGCTGGAAGAAGAATTAATGTATCGATTAATTGAATCCAAAATGCAAGGCGCGTAATTTTACTATTGTAAAACCAAAGATGAATGATCGCTAACATTAATAAATCATTTAAAAGTAAGCGAACTGATTTATTAAAGACAAATTTTTGATGATCCGAGGCAATACAAAAACAAATCTCACTCCAAATATCTTTTTGCTGAAACAAATATACGGCCGCTAACCCTACTAGTGCCAACGCCAACAAGGTGGCATGAGTAGGCTGTTTTCTAATCCGCTGCAGTTCCGGATTCATGAAGCCTTACTTGATTAATCCATCTATACCATAACACAAATACACATCCATAAATAATGCCTGTAAAAAAGAATTTATGAAAAAAGTATAAGGAATTGGGATAGTAGATAGCCACCCAAAAAAGTAAAGAGACCCGCAACAAGTTTATAGCATAAAGAATAACGATACCCCATACAGAGAATTTGATCAACGCCTTGCGGGGTCCACCATATGAAATCATAAAAACAAGGAACACAATGATCACATTGATGCTATTGCATCCTTCAAAGACATTGATAATTCGCAGCCCCTTATTTGCAATTGTTACGTGAGCCGATAACTCGGTTGAATGTAGGGTAATATCCTGATAAAAGATAGAAAGCAAACTCTGTGTATTCCTCGCTACCATCATGGTTATGGGATCAGTCCCCGGACTGTACCCTTCAATGAATAAACCATATCCCGTATTCAATACGAGATACAACCCGACAAATTTTCCCAGGAATAAAAGGGCTTTCCTATTTTCCTTTAGTAAAGATCGAAGTCCGGACTCCATTATTTTCGCTTGATTACTCTGGCCGGGATACCCACCACAGTAGTTTCGCCTTTTACATCCTTTGTCACTACAGCTCCCGCTCCAACAATACTATTTTTTTCAATCCGGATATTTTGAAGCACGGTAGCACCTGAGCCGATAAAAACTCCGGATTCCATTTTTACATTGCCCGAAATATTGGCAGATGGCATGACTGAGCAAAAATCTGCTAATTGTACATCGTGCCCAATGGTTGCATTAATGTTGATTAACACAAAGTCTCCAATGGCAATATCCGTAGTTAAGTTTGCTCCGGCCATGATAATTGAACCCTTACCAATAGTTACCCTCCTTGCATCCCCAAAAATACACTTTGGAGAAATCAAGGGTGGGAATTCAATCATTGGATTTTGAATTCGATCGGCAACGGCACTTCGTATGTTTGACCAACCCATGGCCAGAACCAAACATAAGGGATCGCTCCAGTTGTTTAGGGCACGGTAATCCCCCAGGTATAGTTTGCCTAATTTATCCGAACAATCACGATCATCAAAAAAACCAATAAAGCTCCAGCGGTTATTTGAATTGATCAAGTCCATAATTAATGTAAGCACTTCTTTGCCAAATCCACCGGCTCCATAGATCGCAATATTTTTCACGCTCCAAAGTTACTCTTTAAATTAAAATCCGTTTTTCTCAATTTTTAGAAGTTAACCATCATCATCCCTGCGTATTCGTGCATAGCCCGATGCATAAGCATAATTTTATGATAAGAAGGAGTAAAATCATAAATACTTACCAATGGATCCTTTTTCATTAGGTGACTAGCCGGTGCCGGAATTGGCGACAGGCCATATTTAACACATAGTGACATCGCACGCGGCATGTGTATGGCACTCGTGACTAAAATAATTGACTGTTGATTGCCCAATTTTTTTACTATGGCTTCAATCTCTTGAGCTGTGTTTTCGGCAGAGGTCGACAGCAGTGTGTCCACAGCAGGCACGCCTAATTCAATAGCCGACAACGCCAGTAGTTCTGCCTGGGTTGTTCTCTTTGTGAGGGATGAACCACTACACACCAGTTTGCTTCCCGGTATCAATCGATATAATCGAATGCCTTCCGCCAATCGGCTCAATGCATCCATCGAAAGTTGATCAATTGATGGTAAGCCCGGTGCAAGGGTATGTCCTCCCCCCAAAACAACTATGAAAGCAGAATCGGTTGTCTGAATAGTCTCTGTGTTGATCACCTTGTATTTACTTTCCAGATTATAAACCAACCACTGTGGCAAGGGCGTGGAACAGAATAAAACCATAGAAAATACTGACAAGCCAAAAAAAATTAGAGATTTACCTTTATGAAAAACTTTTAGAATAATTGCTACCAATAGAAACAGGCCAACTAGTACCAAAGGATTACACAACCAATTAAAAAAAGAATTCAGCAAGGGGTATTTCAACTAAGTGATGCGAGGGGTTGATGCCACCTATTCGTGCGTTCTGATTACCAACCTTTCTTTAAATCTGTGGATAACTGTTTCGCCATTCCCAACCGGTTTAAAAACAACCATTCCGGCCGCTATTTTATTATTATTTCCAATGGTTATGCCGGGTAAGGTGCACGAATTTGTTCCTAATAAATTTTCATCCCCGATGTGTGTATTACCAGAAATTGCTACCTGAGGACTAATAAAATTATAATTTCCAATCACACTATCATGCCCGATGGTGCACCGAGAATTTAACATGTTAAAATTACCAATGGTCACTTTTGGACCTACAGATGCATTGTGCGAGATTACAACCCCTTCGCCTATCACCGCGGAAGGAGACAGGATTACTGTAGGATGAATAAACCCGATAAACTTTCCACCCTGCTTTTTGAAAGATTCTATAATAGGTTTTCTGAATTCTAAATTCGCAATACCCATTAGGTAAGAGACATCCTTGCGAATCTTATGATCACCAATGGTTCCTAAGAATGGTTCTGGAAATTGATAATGATGATAGTTCATCTCATTATCATCGATAAACCCTACTACTTGAATAGTGGCATTAGGCCGCACAGCGTTATTGTGATTTATGTAATCCCGCAATTCAGCTGCATGCCCTCCAGCTCCGATGATAATAATTTTCGTGGCCTCCATATTAACCTATATTTCAATCAAATCAGGAATGTAACAGTTATTGAATTCAAGAAAACTTGTAGCCCATGACATCCCAACGCCAAAGCCACAAAGCATCACCTTCTTTTTATCCGTTAACTCTCCTTTTAGTTCAGAGACTATTGTGATGGGAATTGAAACAGACGAAGTATTTCCAAACTTTGCAATACTGCTAGGTACTTTATCATGGGGCAATTTTAGTTTTTTAATCAAATACCCATTCATATAATTATTCGCCTGATGAAATAAATAATAATCCAGATCCCTGATATCAATCCCTGCGTACTCGGAAAGCCGTTGAATATCTGCCGGTACTTCACGAAGTGCAAAATTAAATACATCGGGACCATTCATGAATCCGTGTTCCTCCGATCGGATATTGCCATGCTCATCCACTACTTGCTCTGCCAGGGTTTCCTGAGAGGTAGGATACCGATATCCACCAGCTTTTATTTTAATCAAATCTTCCCGTGATCCATCTGAATTTAATGAGAAATAGGAGCCTCCGTATTTTGGATCACGCTCTATTAGAGCAGCAACACCTGCATCCCCAAACAAAAATGCGGTTGTCCTATCTTTCGGAGAATAGACCCGGGAGCGAGTTTCTCCATCTAATATAAGCGCTTTCTTCAACCCCGACTTTTCCATTAATGAAAACACAACCGATAACCCATATACAAAGGCCGAACAACCCAAATTGATATCAAACGCCATTGTTTGCATGGATAAGTTCAATCGGTGTTGCAAGATCACCGAGGTTGCTGGCATTCGGTAATCGGGCGTTTGACTGATGAATATAAGAAGTTCAATTTCAGACCGTTCTACTGAAAGATCATTTAACAGAGCCTCGGCAGCATGGTAACAGAGATCGGAGGCGGTCATACCAGGAGGAGCAAACCTGCGCTGAAGGATTCCTGTTTTTTCGGTTACTTCACGGGCTTCCTGATCTGAGAAATATTCATTGTATTTTAGGTTATCAATTATATCTTTTGGAACACAACCTGCCAACCCTCTCACCCCAACTCCTTCAAACTTTAGTAATGCCATATATTATTTAGGCGCACGGGCACTTATATACTTAAATAGATCAGCTACTGTAATTAATTTTTCAAATGCAGCATTTTCAATTTGCATTTTAAACTCAGAATCCAACATGGCAATTAATGACATATGGCTAAGCGAGTCCCATTCAGAATATTTTCTAAATTCATCCTCCATATTTATTTCGTAGTTAATTTCAAGTGCTTCTTTAAAAGCCATTATAAATTTACTTTCCATTTTCAATTAGTTTTAATTTCCATTAAATGGCTTCATGGTTTTAGATCCTTGTCCACTTATCCCTTCTCTCTTTATAACTTTTACAATCGTTCGCAATAGAATTTTCAAATCTAACCAAAGACTAACATTGTCAACATAATATATATCCAATTCAAAACGCTCTTGCCACGAAATAGCATTCCGACCATTCACCTGCGCCCATCCGGTAATACCAGGCCGAACCTCATGCCTTCGGGACTGTCGTTCGTTATACAAGGGCAAGTATCTCTCCAAAAGAGGGCGAGGGCCAACTAAACTCATGTGTCCGATTATCACATTGAATAATTGAGGCAATTCATCCAACGAAGTGGAGCGAATAAGTTTTCCAACGCGCGTCAATCTATCAGCATCTGGAAGAAGTGTACCCAAAGCAGACCGTTTATCGTTCATCGTTTTAAATTTAACTACATTAAATAGATTTCCCCATTGACCCGGTCTCTTTTGAATAAAAAAAGGGGATCCTGAATTTGACAAGAATAGCAATATACTGATCCCGATCATTAAGGGGGCTGTAAGTAAAAGGACAGGGATGGCTATCCCTATATCAACTAGTCGCTTGCCAACTTTTTTGTACATGAGTTAAGAAGCAACCATATTACGAGCATTGCTGGAATCAAAACTCAAGGATGCCTGAAGTGATTTAACCTGAAGTGCTTTGCGATAGACTCCATCTGTGGCCACTCGTTCAATAAACGTCATTATTTCTTCTATTGATTGGTCATCAAAACATTTGCCGCATTCCTTCTGACCCACCAGTTCTGCCAACTCGGATCGTTCATCGGCTATACATAGCAATGGTACGCCTGCCGACAATAAGTTATAGGTTTTACTCGGCACACTCAAGAGAGAGGCCTCCTTCCCCAAGCTTATTACACCAATATCTGCTGCAGCCATTGAATAAGGTAGCATCGATATCTCTTGCCAGGGTAATAGCATACAATTTAAAATATGTAGATCGTTTATTAATTCCTGCAGCGCGTCTTTCTTTTCGCCTTCTCCAATAATAAGAAAAACAATATTGTCGTTTTTCATCATGGATGCCACCTTAATCAAGGTTTCCAAATTATGAGTTCGGCCAAGGTTCCCTGAATATACAACCAGGAATTTATCTTGAAGGTGATGTTTAACAATGAATGGATTATCCGTTTTATCAACAGGTTTAATATACTCATTATGAGTCCACAAGGGAGTTACCTTCACCCTACTTTCTTCAACGTATTGACTTACTAATTTTTTCATACCATTGCTGAGTACAAAGATATCTGAGGCTTGGGGATATGCCTTCTTATTTGATTTACTCCACACGTTAATCCAAAACGAATTTTTTTTAAAAACGCTATATTCCAATAATGCATCAGGATAGACATCAAAGAGTAATAATGAATACGAATTGCTACAAAAAAAAGGCAGGAATGCAGTAAAGGGTGGGTTTGACACAAGGTACAGATGGGCTGTCTTATACTTTGTTTTCACTAACCAAAGTATTTGAAGAAATCCTATTCCCCATGTCAATACCCTTTTAAAAGCTGAACCTCTTCGATATGTTATAATTTTCTTAAAAGCAACTTTCGAATGTAGAGCGATATCTCGTTGTACTAGCTTGCCCGTTACAAGGGAAATATTTTTCCACTCCGTTGCATGGGCGTTAATGATATCGATCATCAAATATCCAGCGTTTTGATTTATGAAAACAATGTGATTCTTGTTTTGCACGTGTGCTATTCGAATAGTCTTATGAACTCTTTTGCAAATCTCTTTATCCGATCCGGATTGGGCTCATAGGCTACTACGGGTCGATTAGTTAAGAATGAACGCATGTGCGTTGCGAGTGATTGGGCGTTATGAGGATCAAAATAAAATCCATGCTCAGCCAACTGTTCGTTATTCACTGGCAAGTTGGATGCAATAACCGGCACCTGCAGCGCCATTGCATCTTCAATCACGGTGCTCCAACCTTCAAACAGGCTAGGTTGCAAAACGGCTATGGAGTTTTTCATAATAGTTAATTGATCCGTGCGCGGAATAACTCCTAAGAAGTGAATTTGATCCTCCAACCGATTCTCTTGAATTATATGTTTCAGATCAATGATGTATTTTTCATTGCCCTTATTTTCAAATCGTCCGGTTACCACAAGATTGATAAAAATACCATTGGCTTTTAAAAAGGCTAATGCCTCAAAAACAACTCGATGATTTTTATGATTATGAAATTGATTGGAGACGATAAAGTATTCCTTTGGCAAATTATATCGAATCTTCATTTCTTCCAGGAGACCCAGCTTATCTTCATCAATTACCGATGCGAAACGAAGGACAGAAATTTTTAGATCGGTACGCAATTTATAAAATCTACGAAAATGACTCGCCACATCATCACTCGAAACCACCAGAATAGCTGTGTTTCTTAATAAAATTCGCAATCTAATTTCGCGGAGCCACCATTGGGTTTTAGAAAAGAAAGCTGGGTAAAATTTATGTTGAAGATCCGGAAACCAGGCCGCTATCATGTTGGGATTTCCTCGTGTAGAAACTGGTTGATCGTTCAAAGGATATAATGCATTAAGGTGATGAACTTTCAAGAGTTGATCCATCACCCGATTTTTACCAGTCAGCCAAGATTGTAAATACATCCAGTATACATTGCCCCAATCAACCTTAACCAGAGCAAGGTGAGGATACTCAATTTGAGCCACATGGTCTGATAACTCTTCTGAAAAAAAAACAATCAGTTCAGGTTGTTCATCCGGATCCAAAAAATGGAGAGCGTTAATCAGATTTACTATATAATAAACACCGCCCAGCCAATTTTTACTGAATGAAAATACAATTCCTATTCTAAGTCTGTTTTGTGCACCATTCATAATACCTTGCTAATCCATCTTTTAGTGTTATTTTTTTCTTGTAGCCTAAACCAAGCAGCACCGAAATATCTGCTTTCCAATTAACGGGATCGCCCTCTCGTTCCTGTCCGGTAAAGAAATACTCCGGCTTCACAGGAAACAATCCATAGAAATTCTCAACACATTCTCGAATTGTAACTTCTTCTCCATTGGCCACATTAATTACTTCTCCGGCAAAGGATGCATTTTCCGATACAAGCTGGATAGCAAATGCCAAATCAACGACATGAATAAAATCGCGTGACTCGGCTCCACTTCCATACAGATGAATTGCTCCTCCCTTCAATTTTTTCTGGTATAAATCCCAGAATAATTGCTTTTTCAACCCCTCGCCATAGGCTGAAAAGATGCGCAGTGAACAGGTATGTATTTTAAAAAACTGATGAAATTCACTGCATATCTTTTCGCTAAGTACCTTGTGGACACCATAGGGAGACACAGGCAGTGTAGGTAAAATTTCAGTAACCGGAAGTTGATTTGGGTTTCCGTATACCGCTGCACTTGAAAGGTTAATAAACCGACATTGCGGACAGTAGATCCGTATCGCATCTAATAATTTAAATACATTTACCGTATTCAAATTGAAATCCCGAAGTGGATGAATGATGGAATCAGGTACACTTGCCGCTCCGCTGCAATTTATGCAAACATCAAACTTTTGCATTTCAAATATTTCGCGATAGTCTGAATTGGATGCATCTATTAGAAAATAGCGATTCGATTTTTCATAATCAATCACAACATCGGCACCCCACACGCTATGTCCCATTCCTTCGAAATGCAAACTGACATGAGACCCCACAAATCCTTTTGAACCAATGATGATTATCTTCCTGGAATTAGTATTCATTGAGTGTCCATTATTACTTCATAAAATTTCTGAGCAATGGCCTCAGAAGAGAATTTCTTAATGTCTTCGCGACCCTGTTGCGCAAGTCGTTCTCGAAGGGTCTCCTCTTTCATAAGCAATTCAAGTTGGCTTTGGAACTTATCATAATCTCCGATAGGTACTAAAAAACCATTTTTAGCATCCCTTATCATTTCAGAAGGACCGGCTACACAATCAAAAGCTACGACCGCCAACCCTGCAGACATTGCTTCACCAATTACGTTTGGAAATCCCTCAGACTCTGACGTAAACGCAAAAACTTTACTTTTCAAATAATATTCATCAACCTCCACTTGCTTCCCTGCCAAAAATACTTTCTCCCCGGCATTTCGCTCTTTAATCATCTCGCGAAGTCTGCTTTCGTTTGCTTGCTTGAGATGGTCATAACCAACGATAATAAGCTTCCATCCTGGCAAATCTATTTTCAAAAACAGATCGATTAGTTTGTCGTGATTTTTAGTTCGAATCAAACGACCTACTGACAGGACAATATTTTCTCTTTCCAATGATTTTTTTTCAACGATTTTTCTGATTGGGTTGCCAATCACCACTCTATTTGAATGGGGATAAAATGAACTATAAATTATTCGTGCTTTTTCAGTTTGGGCAATCACACCTTTCGCTCGTGGATATAGCCAGTTCCTAAGTGTATCTTGATACTTCCCCAAACTCTTATTTGGCTGGCTTCTGTCTGAAACGAAAACAGGGTAACGAAGCCCCACTAATGACAGAAGTACCAAACTATTCCAATATTCACCAAAACTAAGAATCGTGTCCGGATGAATCTGTTTTATTTTACTTCGCAAATAAAACATCGTTTTTAATGTGGATATAAGACGCCTATTATTATTAAATGCAAACAAAGGTCGATGCACCAATATTTCGCTGGAGATTGGATAAAAGATATCTCTTTTAATCCCATATAATATGAGGTGAATTACAACTTCTTTTCTTGTAAAGTAGTTAGCTAACTCAGCCATCACACGTTCCATCCCTCCAGGCTGGAGAGACGGAATAACCAGGCAAATCACTTTCTTGCGTATGGTCACCTTGCGGATTTATACATTCCTAATCAGAACTCTCATACGCTCAACCATCCATCCATAGGGATTAAATTTTCCCTCATGCCAACTTAATTTTTCATCCCAATACCCTGGACACGCATCGTACCCACTTGGTAAAAAACCATAATTAATTTCAATCAATCGAGGTTTATTCTCCAGATCAAACACAAAATCATAAGCAACACATTGTGCTTTAAGTTTTTGGGAAAGCTCAAAAGCCAAACTCACACATCGCTCGTCAAACTCACTTTTCTCATACTTAAAAATGCCGCTGCCTGAAGCCCTGAAATCATTTGAGCGAACATATCTTTTTAAAGCAAAAGCCTTATGATCAATCACAATGACGCGTGTATCCGAATCGTTACCTGGGATAAACTCTTGAAAATATATGTATCCTCTATCCCGGCCTTTAATACTAGCATAAGGAGGTGGCACCACGAGCCTCACAAATCCTTTTAACACATCCTTCAAAGTCGTTTTGCCTAATCTAAATTTTCGAATGCGCTCTCGGAGGTTTCCCCAGGCGTCATACGACTTGAATCCGCCACCAAACGCTTTCCGAATGAATCTTTCGGCTACATGCTTTGAAGGTATCAATTTAACATTCTGTGACCCAGCTCCACCCCGAAGTTTGAATACTTTTGGAAAGGAAACCTGGTGAACCCACTCCATGGCCTCTGATTTTTTATAAAAAACCCAGGTAGGTATTCGCTCTTTTATATCAAGGGCTTCGAATAAATATTTTTGGCCCACCTTATCATCAAAGTGCCAGTTGGTATTAAAATCTGGGAATACAGGAAACCCTGCATGCTCAAGCGCGAAGAGTAGTTGTTTGGCAAATATTATATCATGAGGGCTTCCATGATGATGATGCCATAACAAGGCTGAACAGTCAGACAATTGTTCAAGAATGTTGTTGGCATGGCAATTCACAAGTTTATACGGAATACTTTTTTCTTCACAATAAGCGATCCACCGTTCACTATATAAACCCTTTGATTTATGAATGGCTAACTTCATGGCATCGGGTAGGCTAATTTTTTAATAGAGGATTCGTGTTGATACCGTGAAAATTGTTGCATCCAGATTTCAAAAGCGAACATAATCCAAAGAGCCTCGACTTGATGCATTGGTATTGTTGACACGCTATCCAACCACTTCTCAACGTGACTTGAATTAAACAAATCCCGTTGTCTCATCCCTGGCAGTACTGACTCCCGCAAATAGGAATGGAACTGTGCATCCTCAAAATAGCTTCGAAGGGGTATCCCAAATCCTTGCTTAGGCCGAGTAGCGAATGATTCACCAAAAATATCAGTGGCAATACCCTTTAGAATTTTTTTGGTATTTCCCTTACTGCCGATCATATGTTGAGAAGCAACTGAGAAGGAATCACGCACAAGTTCATTATCCAAAAATGGAACTCTATTTTCAATTGAATGCGCCATTGACATTTTATCCTGACGCAATAATAAATCCGGTAAATAGGTTTTCATTTCATACTTCACCTGTTTATCGAAGGTACTTCCAGAGAGGTTCTTGAATATCTCTTTTCGTTGATCAATGGCACGATCTAATTTAAAATCCGGCTTCAGGAGTCGAGCTGTAGCCGGAGCCATAAAGGCCGAACTCAAGATGGCTCTACCTTCTTCAGAAGAATAGTGCTTACAAAATTCCATCCAGGCACCATTACTTCTCCGTGCTGCTTGCGCCACATAGCGCCAATGATAAGGATGTTGAATCCATGCAAAGCGATCATATCCTCCAAATACTTCATCCGCACCTTCCCCACTCAGCAAAACTGTTACAAATTCCTTTGCGCGCTGAGAAAGAAAAAAGATACCAATCGTGTTGGGATGGTTGAGTGGATTTTCAAAATGCCATGTTGCCTTCTCAAGATTGCCAAGATAATAAGACGACTCTAATAAAAACTTGTGTGATGTAACCTGTAGTTGAGCCGAGACTTGATCAATAAATGATTCTTCACTAAACCGGGGATCATTAAAAACTACCGATACAGTCTCTAATTGATTATGGGAGGTACTCTTTTTAGCTAACGCAGTTACTAATGAGGAATCGACCCCTCCCGAGAGCTGACACCCTAACTTTACATCACTGATTAACTGACCTTGCACACTCTCATATAATCGCTCATACATGCGCTTCCGTGCTTGCTCTTCTGTTTCGTTGGTTTCGTGTCGTTGGTAACTATTAATAGTAAAAAACTTATGCGTAGTCTGAGTCAATCCCGGCTTATAAATTCGGTAGGTACCAGGCTCCAAACTCACCACTCCTCGATACAAGGATTGATCCAGTGTATTCCGAAATAATAAATACTCATCCAGTAAATCAACATTCAAAACAAATTGAAATTCTTTTAAGGCAAGAAAGCTTTTGATTTCCGAAGAAAAAGCTACACAATCTCCTCGCTCAAATATATACATGGGCTTAATTCCAAAACGATCGCGTGCGATGGTGAGTGTTTGCTGGTGCAAATCAATCAACACCAGGGCAAACATCCCGTTAAGGCGTTTAATCATGCCGTCAAATCCATACCGGAGATACAGATACAGGATTACCTCGGTATCCGAATGTCCACGAAAATGATAGCCTGCGGTTTCCAATTCGGCTCTGTAATCAGTGGCGTTGTAAATCTCTCCATTAAATACCAAAATCACTTTTTCATCGGAACTACACATGGGCTGATGTCCATTGACCGAAAGATCCTGAATACTGAGTCGGTTAAATCCCAACATTCCTTCTTGTGCGTGTAAAGATTGTGTTGTTTGCCCCATCGAAAACTCAACTGAGTGTTGAGATCGCAACGAAAACCCTCGTACACCTGCATCATCCGGACCGCGATGCTGTTGCAGCTTCAACATTTCGTTTATTTCTGCCGTATCAGAAATTAGGCTTCCTGACTTATAAAAATATCCAGCGATGCCACACATATTATTTTTCCAGGTACTTCATAAATACATCCCGGTGAGACTCGCACCGGGTAATGTTTAAAATCAATCGCTTTTTCTGTTTACTAAAAAGACTTGGAATCCAATGCCGTCTTCGCAGCGAAGCAAGCCAGGAAATCCGATACGGCTCCAAATAAATATTATAGATTTCATTTTTTTCAGCACAATAATTTTCAAATTTTTCGGCTATCTTCTTATCATCCGAAATGATTGTATTTAATTGTTCAACCCGTTGATCAAATATTTTTTGTTCTGATTGGGTAAGAAGAAAAACACCCGGCTCTGCTCCATTTTGTTTAAATGGTATAATTTCAAACGAAACTGTATCGCCTAAATGGAGCCGCACCGCCATGCCGATGTTCCAAAACGAATTATGGTGACCAGGCCAATCAAAACAAAAATTACCCAAACCATAAAATATGGGGGCATCCCGATACACCTCGAATCCTGAAACAATGTGAGTATGATGACACAAGACAGCAGCCGCTCCGGCCTCCACAAAAAATCGCATCGTTTCCTTCAACCGTGGACTTGGCAGTTCATAAAATTCATTTCCCCCATGAAAGATTACAATTACAAAATCTGACTTTTCTTTTGCTTTTTGAAGATCTGAAAAATTCTTTGGCAAGTCTAGCGGATTAGCACCCGCATCGGAGCCCTTTGAATTCGACCATTCATTTTCTGTAATATTCAGAAAAGCTATCCGAATGTCCTTGCGAGTAAGGATCAATGGTTCACGAGCTTCCTCAAGATTGTGTCCAGCCCCTACAGGTTCAATTCCTACTCGCTTACAATGCGCAATTGTTTCTGCAATGCCCTTTTCTCCATAATCGCGAATATGATTATTTGCCAGCGCTACAACATCAATTCCAGCAAATCGAATCGCTTCCACGCAATTGGGGTGCGCTTTTAAGTGCGGACCCGTTTTTTTAATTTTAGAACCATCCGTTAGAAGAGGGCACTCAAGATCAATTACATTCAAATCACTCTTCTTAAACTCAGGTAGGAAGTTATTGAAAATCTCAGAATACCGCTTTTGTAAAACCAATTCTTCGATCCGTAATTGAGGACAAAAATCACCCGTAAACAAAACGCTTACTTTATTCATATCGGATTCAAGTCTTTTTCAATGGTGGCACCGAGTTGATCTGAACTCATGAATTCAATTTCCGGCCAACGGTTGGTTATCGCTGTAAGCAATTGATCTAATAGCAATAGATTTTGTTTTCGGTTTTTCGCATCAATGCTGCCCATGAAATTTATACGATGAGCACACAACACCGCAGGTTTATTCAAGCGGAATGCATCTCGGACAGAAGCGAGTGTATAATCAACCCAATCGGGTTTGGCAACCAACGAAGGCTCAAAAAAGCAGTTGCGCACCAGATGGATGAGGGTTCCATTTCGTTGCCCCATAGACCAGCTCACTTTTTTATAATTATTAAATCCTCCCCGTGGAATATACTGATAATGCACACCTTGTACATATTTAATACCCGCATTTGATAAAGTTTTGTTAAGGGCAACATCCCATGTATAACAAGGAGCAATAAAGGATTGCGATCGATACCCAAATGTTTCTTCAAATGAAAGAAGGCCCGATTTTACTATCTCAGAAAGACTTACAGTCTCAGTCGGATCATCCCAATCCAATGCTTCCATATAATTGTAATCATCCGTTCCGGAATAGGTAGTTTTCTGATCAAACGCGTACAGAACTGCTGCATCTTTACGCTGCAAGGCCTTCATCCAGCGGGCCACGTTCAAATGTTCCCGCCCATGAAACTGATGCTGAAGCATTCCTAATTTATTTCCCTGCACATGCAAATCAAATACGCGGTCGTGGTGCGGGTAACGGGTCAACGTTTCCTTAAAATGTTCATAGTAATACGATTGATATCCCGATTCTTTAATCCGATCGAAATCCGGATTGGCCATGATCGTGTTGGCTGTAATACAGGCAGGCTTTCCAAAACAATCTTTATGTTGGCTTAAGACGTCAAGTAATTGAATTAAATCATCATTATTTTCTAGACCATCCAACCGGTTATATTGAGTTTGCAACAAGGAGTAGCCCTTTCGAATGAACCTATTCAACACCTCGTGAGATGGCATGCGTATACTACCCCAATCATCAGATTCAATGACTACAATTTTACGGTTCGTCTTCCAGCCAGAGAGATTACGTATTAAACGAACCATAGCCGAACCGGCATTTCTAAGATTCATTTCTGGATCTGTTGATAAGGTCTCCTAATTGATCTGAAGTCATGAACTCTGCATCCGGCCATTGCATTTTAATCTTCCGTAGTAATGAATTTAAAAAGGCTAACCCACGAGTACGATTTTCAGGTATTAGTGCGCCAATGTAATTTACACGATGAGTACTAATTACTGCCGGCTTACGCCACATGAATGCACTCTTTATTTCTTGTAAGCACGTGGAAACCCAATCACGCCCTTCTTGACTAGGTTCAAAAAAGCAATTACGCGTGATGTAAACTTGGTTACTCATATTCCGTTGCCCTAGATAGTGAAGAACTCTTTTTGTTTTGCCTTCACCCAAGGCTTCAAATTGAATTTTTGAAGCAGACATAAATTTAATTCCCTGCGAAGCAGCGACAGGTTCAAGTGAGTTATTGAAAGGTCCGTTAGGGGGTACAAAAAAAGTTGCGCGATTATGAAACAGCTCATTAAATAATCGCAATCCATCTTCAATAATCCGGCCTTGTTCTTTTAAATCCGAAAGTTCTAAGACATCAAACGCAGCTTGATATTGAAACCCCGTAGGGTGGTGATTGGTAAACCCCCACATACCCTCATCAAAGGCTAGTCGCGTGGGTTTGTCTCCCTGTTGCAAAGCCTTCAGCCAACCCGATACATGCAGATGCTCACGACCATGAAACTGCGGTTTAAAAACCTGTGCCTGAATACCCTGTTTCCAAGTATCAAAAACTCCTTCCCGGTTTGGGTATTTCGTTAAGGTAGTAGTGAAGGGCTCATAGTAATATGCCGTAAAGTCTGATTCTCGAATCTTATCAAAATCCGGATTCGCGACCAAGCTTACTGCGGTAAATACAACAGGTTTACCATGATGATCTTTGTGGGCATGCAGCGTTTCAAATAATTGTACAAGGTCCTCCTGATTAGCCAATGTATCATATTGATTAAACCGCATGGAGTCACCACTATCCATATCTACACCTAATTTTTTCAGCGACTCATAAGCTCGCACAGAAGGCATTCGGATACTTCCCCAGTCATCTGATTCAAAGACAACAATTTTACGATTTGTGCGCCAACCCGGTATATTGGAAAGAGACCTTCTCACATGTATAAGAAATGACATGAATTATCGAATCAAATTGATAAGAGGAGCTTCATCCTGAATAAAGGGAGCCGTAAGCGGATTGCCAATCAGTGTCATAACACCCATCGTATCAAACCCCACGCGAAACTCTACAACTACAAACAACAGGATGGCTATAAATACCGGTGCCTTTACCCACCACCTAAAGGTTCTCTCCCTCATGCCTTGAACCAACAAAAAGAAAAACGAAAAAATTAATAGGTAGAATAGAAAGTAAAATCTGTGTACAGAAGGTACGGAAGACAGGACATTCACTACTGAGCCAATCAACAAACTAAAGGAGAGTAAGCTTAATTCTACCTTGCGTGTATTCAAAAATTTTCGATAGTTGATCATGGTTATGACCAACAAAAAATTGATGGCAAGACGAATTGCTGCTAAACGACCTTCAATATACCAATTAACTTTCACAGTGGCTGCTTTGTCTAATCGCTTCAGGTAAGCCTTACTTGTATAGCGATCGGTACGTTCCTGAAAAACACCAGGCAACGATTTCGTGTACCCACTAAACGTGGTAGGCGTAACCACAGAAATAAAAAATGACAAAATATATAATATGAAATAAATGAAAAGGCGATTTCCTGCAATCACATAAATCAATAAAACGATGACCGGAAAGATAAAACTAAAATGAACCAGAATCGAAGCAAGGCTAATGACAAGACCCCTGATGGGTTTTCCTGACAAAAATAAAAAGAATCCATACGCAAATACATGCGCGGCTGTCCAGAATCGAAATCCATTCATCTGCCAAATAGAAATGGCGAATGCAGCCATTATAATAAAAGGCAACGCCTCGCGCTTTACCTTATTTTTCACAAAGGAAAAAAGGAACCAGATATTCCGGGAATAGAAGTATCCGAATATAACCCCAAAGAAGGTAAAAAGTATGCGCGGGTCATCCGTAAAGCGTGAAACCAAAAAAGTAAGTAAAGGTTGTAATAGGTCTACATAATTTGATTCCTTGCTATAGAGCAAGCTAAAAAAATCGGATGCGCTGTTTACAGGTTGTTTATACAAATAGATCAAGCTTTTCGCATAGCGGTTTGCATCCATTTGGTGATTGGTGTATACAAAAGTGAACCCATAGAAAATGATGAATAGCCATACCATATTTTTGGCATTCACTGCTTTGTACGAGCGCACCGCTGCAATCAGACCGGCAAATGGCAGAACGAAAAACAGAAAAATTGGAACTTTGGGCGTGGCCAACTTATTCATGTTTCTGTGCAAGGGTTAAAAATGAATTTGTCACGTTCTCAATCCTAAATTTTTCATAGCCTTCGGTTTGATGGCGCGCTTGATAGTTTCCTGCTAAAAATTCATGCAGGTTTTTTTTATTCACCTCCTGAGTACCAACTGATAAGATTGGTCGCCTGGTCAAGTAATAGTCAATCAATTTACTAGGTGCTTGGGTGGTTGTTATGTTTTCGAAATTGACTAAGAAGTCCATCGTGGCCAAGGTGGAAATCAATTCTTTGCGTGTTAAATAAGGGGACGTTATAATGCGGCCACTTGATTTTGCAACCAGATCTTGTATAAAGGAACCCATGGTTGTGTATATATAAAATCGAAAATCTTGTTGAAGCCCATTAAGATATTCAATAAAGTTTCTGGGATCGCGGGTGCCTGGCATAAACGAACCTGCATAGGCAAATGTCGGTACAGCATTAGGAAAATAATTCGGGAGCCCGATCATTAAGTCTTCGAAGTTGACTCCTTGCGGAATCACCACAATTTTATTTTGAAATTCCGGAAAGTATGCAGCTCGAGCCGAATCAATAGGAATGCTGATAAAATCTGTTTTTCGAAACATCCATCGCTCAACCCACTGAAAGTAAAATAACTTGCGAAAGGAATCACTCCGGTTGCCTGTATAGGGGTCACCACAATCGGCAACCCACACCGAAGCAATGGGATGGTTCTTTTTTCGTGCCCGCGCTACTCCCCAATGCACCGGGTAAGGCACAGCCAAAGAAACTAATAAGTCATACCCACCTTCCTGACGCAGGGCTTTATGATATTTACCCATCAATTCAATATCAGGATATTCAATCAGTTGGAGTAATAATCTATTTACTATTCTACCAATCAATATTTTTACTCCTGAACCATGTATGGGGATAGGTTTGAGTCTTCGTGAGCCAAGCGATTTTAGTTGAATACCAAATTGTAGGCAATACTCGGCAGTTCGGTTGTCAACCGGCAAAGTAATTAATGTAACCTGATGCCCCTGTTTCACAAATTCTTTAGCTAACTCTGTAGCCCGATACGACCGCGGAGAATTCTCAGGATAAAATGCGGAGGATGCAATCAGAATTTTCAATCTTTTACAGGATTATTTAGCTCTAAAAACAATCTGGGCATATTGATCATGTTCACCAATAGCTTCCACAGCTAAAGCATATTTCTGCTGCCACCGGGCTACAATGGCTTGCTCGTCTGTTCGAGCATAATCGTCCAATAGAATAATTGCCTTGTGAGCAAAGTGCGAGGCAAGTACAGGAAGAAGACCATACCGGCCACCTTGGGTATCATGGGGTGGGCCATCACATACCACCAATGAAAATTCAGAAGGCAGCGAAATCGCTGCCACATCGTACCAGGCAAATGATTCATACTCTTTTAGCGGTGCGTGACTTACCGTCACACAGGTTACCCCTTGATCTTTCAAATACTTTTCAACTTTCTTTTTCCACCCTGCATGATGTTCTAACGACCAAACGCGATACCCTTTGTCTTGCGCAATGATTCCTAACAGCAAAGTGCTTAAGCCCGAACCACATTCTAAAACCGGTCCCTTATTCCTCTGCGCCATTTCTATAATCGCAAGACTGTAATCCTGAAAGGAAGACCAACCCAAATTTCCCCAGCCGTATACCAAATCATCCACCAACGTTGGATGCGCACTCATTTTATGATAATTTAATCGGAAGGATTTAATCGCCCGCTTAAAAACGAAACGCTGATGCGCCTTGCGAAGAACAATTCTAATTGAAAGAGGAATAATCTTTTTCAAAAAATTCAATGCGTTACTTTTTATTTTCGATTTAGCCATGGCATTAATTTTTACTTCGAATTCTCTCTTTCGCAAGGCGCGTCATCCAGGCAGCATAAAAAAATAGTAGGGAACGATTGTATAAAGCTCCATAGTAGAAATATAAGGAAGAACAACCTTCTAGTGACAAGATGGACATACCGGCTCTCTTTAACCTTTTTTTTATGCGTAATATATTTCGAAGGTTAAAAAAAAAAGACTTCGAAATAAACGCCTGAAAACTGAGTAAGGTAAACTTAACGATGGGTTGATTCAGGAAAACAATCTGACGATTATTATCTAATTGGGTTTGAAATTTTTTAAGATTTATCGCTGCTCTCACAAATCCCTCGATGGCCCGGTTCGAAAAAAAAAGTGATGAATTCGTGGCTGAGCCAGGTCGGGTCGTACGAACGTAAAAAGATTTACCCGCAAAGATGCAGCGTTGGGCCAAACACAATACCCGCGCAAGAAATTCTCCGTCTTCCAGATACGGAATGTCAGAAATATAACGCAGGTGATTCTCATTCATAAAATCGCGGTGATACAAAACGGCCACTGATCGATCGGGATCCAGAGTCCCATCGCCACGAGACAAAGGGTAGGCGTCTACACCTGCATACAATGAACCCACCTGTTCTGGATTTAGAACCTCCTGTACAAGATTTCCATCTACGTCACGGAACTGATACCCTAAAAAAGCTACGTGTGCATTTCTTTCTATCGCACAAGCAAGCGCATCAGACAAGGTGTGGGGCAGTATAAAATCATCTGGGTCAACAAATAAAAGATAATTCCCTTGTGCACGATCCATACCCGCATTTCGAGCCAGTGAAACTCCTTTATTTTCCTGATCAATTAAAATTAAATTTTTAAATTCGTGTTGCAACTGAATCACCACTTCGCGGCTATTATCCGGTGAACCATCATTTACTACAATGATTTCATACCGGCTGCTATCAAGATCCTGATCCTCCAAACTGCGAATGCATCGCTCCAAATAAAGCGCTACGTTATAAACGGGTAAAATAATACTTAGTTCTACCATCCTTTCAACTTTGTTGGCAAACTAATTAGCATAGAATGTGTTGGTTCGTGCTGCCTTTAAAAATTTCTTTCGAAAAGAAATCACATATTGAAAGGGATTAGCATACACTGTTAAGAATCGATATAATCCCTGGGAAATCGTATTCTGTATGTTCATTCCAGCCAGGTGAACTAATTTCTTAACTCCCATTTGCCATCGCTCAGCATAGGCGATGTCCCAGGGCAGAAGAGGATGTACGTATTTTTTTCGAAACGAAAAGGTTCTTAATTCCATTGGTTTAAACAACACGTTAGTCTCAATATTATTCAATGCCTTGTTGTGTTGCCTATACCCCACCGTTACCTTTTCCATAAAATCCAATCGAATACCGGCCCGGGTAAGTTTAAGCCACATCGGATAATCCTCTACGGCTGTATTAGCTTCATCGTAACCACCCACAGCAAGCACTGCCTCCTTTTTGAAAAAAAATGAAGGTGTATAACTAATCCGATCAGATAGCAACAACTTTTTAAATTGATCGCTCGCACTCATGTCCGGATGCATGACGTTATTCGGATACTGATCCGGGACTACGCGAATAAAGTTAGTAGTCTCAAAAGTATTTTTGTAAACCTTTACTTTAGAAAATAATATTTGGATTTGGGGTTTGTCTTGCACAAAACTCATATTGTCTTCAATGCATGTTGGCAACAAGACATCATCCCCCGCAATAAATTTAATCCATTGACTTCCGGTTGCAGCCATGCTCCGATTGCAGTTCGCAGATACTCCTGTGTTTACCGGCACAGTAAGCAGTGTTGTTTTTACAAATCGATTTTTATGTTGATCCAACCAGGTACGGCAAAGGGCCACAGTTGTGTCTGACGAGGCATCATCAGAAATAATCAGTTCAATGCTTGGATACGTTTGAGATTTTATACTCTCCAGTGTTTCGATTACAAAATCCGAAGAATTATACGTGGCTACTATTACGGAAACGTTTGGCTGAGTTGTCATAAATAAAAGAATCTGTGGAAGGGATTTAAAAATGTGTAGCTGATTCTCATTTGGTAAATCGCTTAACTAATTTTAAGGCAGAGGCTTTGAACCGATTTGATTTTCGTTGATTTGTTAGTAAGTCGGCCTGCTGAATTTTTTCCATGCGATTATATTGACCAAAGCCATACCGGGGTGCACGCTTCGCAGCCTCCAGATCCTGGTTAAAAATCTTTTCAAAAAAATGAAGTATCTCTCCTTCCCAATCGCGAGGAGTTAACCAGGGCAAAGAAAGTTTTTCCACATAGGCATGTTCATCCGTATCAAGGCGAATGATTTCTTGAATGGCTGCCTCAAACGAAGGATAGCGCATCACATTCACCAACGAGGCTTCATTAAAATCAAGATGCAACAAAGGATTGCCCCAATACACCGGCATGGAGTTAACCGTCATGGGCTCCATAATTTTTTCGGTGGTATAGCCGGGTACGGAACTATTCTCCATCGCCAACGTAAACTTATAGCCTTGAATAAAACTGATTTTATCGCCCACTGTAAATCCCAGATTATTCAAAAATTTTCCACCCGAGTCTATCCGTTTATATTCACTCAGTTGCTTAAAAAAAAGTTCTCGGGCCGGATGTGAATTGGTATTGTTTGAATATACAAAGTTGCAAAACTTCCGATTGAGCAATACATCTGCGTTCGGCATTGCCTTGTTCGCAAGCGCCTCGTACCCTGGATAGATAACATACAAAGGAAAGCGAAGATAGCGATCATCAAAGTTCAGATAATGAAAGCCAAGTGCGTAATCGCATAAATTGAAATCAGGCACTACATTCTCACCTGTAAAACAAATTTTTATACAATCATGCTTTAAATGGGTCTGTCCATAGACAGAATAAAACAAATAATCCGGATCAACCGACTCTACCACATTAAAGTGCTTTTGCAACAACCGCAAAAAATAATTATCCTTGGCCAAGTGTGGCCAAAAATCTGAAAATCCGATTTTTATTACTTTATCAGTCACGCAGGGTAACGAAATTGTTTATAAAATTTTCTTACTCCCCTACATTCTTCACTTACGAGATTGGAATACCAGCCTGTAAGTTGAAAGATCCATGTCAATTCACGCTCTCTGCTCCATCTGCCCACGTTCATGAACGTGAGAATCACTAACCGAAGCATAGACTTTGCTAACAAAATGAGGTTGTCAATTGTTGAATTAAATTTAACAGTAATCTGAAACAGATAAAGTTCAAGCACCGGGGCAGCGGAACGAAAACCCTTGAACAACTGATCCCTATATGTTTCGGTTAACCGAAAGGATGGAATAAAGTGGGTAAAGGAAAGCCGGTCGTCAAAATACAAGCTGTAACCCATCAATAGCAACCGCATCGTATATTCCGAATCACCACCGGATGTCATTGCACTGCCCTTCCTGTCGGTAAGCAAAGCAGGATGAATAGCATAGGCTTTTTCAAACAACGTTTTGCGCGATACCAGAGCTGCTCCTGTAAGCGCGCGTAGGTGAGAAACATCGCCCGATTGTTCTGCCGGGCGGCCAACCGCATAACCCCCTTGATATTTTTCAAACCAAACAGGCAACTCACCTTCAGTTGCAGGCACCCCTGTGCCGCACGCTGCACCAACCTGTGGATGCCTGGTCATCGTGTCAAAAGCACACTGTACAAAATTAGAGGCCAGCCAATTATCATCATCGCAAAAAATAAAATATTCAAAACGGGCAACAGCCACACCCCGGCTGCGCGCACTGCTTAACCCCGAAACCGGTTCATCAACAACCTGAAACGTAGCGCGGGTAGAATGCCGGTTCCATTCCCGTAAGGCCACGGCTGCCGTGTCGTCAGTCGATGCATTGTTAACAATAATAACTTCCCAGGGTAAATCAACAGGCACTTCTTGCAAGGCCAAATGCTGAAGGGTATTTGCCAGCCGACTGGCACTGTTATAACAGCAAATAATAACGGAAACCCCGTTCATTTTATTTGGCTATTTAAAACCACGCTCTTACTTTCCTTGCACCTTCCCTTACAAACTGGGGTATAAAGGGATAGTCTAATCGACCATCTCCCGGCAATCGTTTAAATTGGTAAGGTCGCTTAAGCTTTTTAAAATCACTAAACAATGAATAGTAGGCCTGTGCTCTTACACCTACCTCGTATTCCTGCTCCACCTTGAGTCTGGCCTTTTTGCTTTTCTCTTCCAATTGCTGCCGGTCTTCTTGCAGTTTACTAATTACTTCGGCAATAGATTGAAAATCACCCACGGGAACAATAAATCCATTATCGTTTGTCACCACCTTTTCGATACCTGAATTAAACTTGTAAATAATGGGTACTAACCCTGCGCTCATGGCTTCCAGCAAGGCTACGGGTAATCCTTCCAGGTAGGAGGGCAATACAAAAATATCATGACCCACTGCAGTTTCAAAAACGTTAGCTGTTGTCTTTAAGGTTAAGAAGGTGAAATTAGCGCGCGCTGCCAGTGCTTTTATCAAATTCGTTTTTTCAGGTCCATCACCCACAATGGTCCATTCAACGTGTATGTTTTGATTCGTAAGAAGAGTATCTATTTTTTCAAGATCGTATATTCCTTTGCCTTGATGCAACCGGGCAATAAAAAGCACCTTGAGGATTCGGGTGGGGTTTTCTTTGCGCACCTCCGGAGCCAGCACAATACCATACGGCAAATAGTATATATCCTTCACGCGTGCAGCAGGTAGTCTTGATTTTAACTCATTGAAAAAAAATTCATTGTGGGCAATAAATACGTCAATCATAAATTCATACCGCAACGCGTTGTCAAGATAAAGCGCATCATGACATACAAAACAAATTGTTTTATGCTTGCGCGGAAACATGCGCAACGCCATTAGTTCAGGTTCGTGATTAGTCATTACCACACCCGGCTTGCTGGATACGCACGCACTCAATTGTTTTGCAATGTCCATGTTCCACGAGCCTGACCAGCGAACGATTTGCTGTTCGCAAAAATTATTTTCAATAGCCAGCCTCGCATCCACATCATTGGTTTGGTCGGTGAGTATCCATTTCTTATGAAAGGCGTTAGAGCGGTCATGCGAGAGCAAGTTGGCGTAATAGCTTTGCACGCCACCCAGTTTATGCTGGCTAAACGCAATAAGTTCGGGC
This sequence comes from Cyclobacteriaceae bacterium, assembly GCA_016787755.1. Lineage (GTDB taxonomy): Bacteria > Bacteroidota > Bacteroidia > Cytophagales > Cyclobacteriaceae > ELB16-189. Next base: position 375,369 of record JAEUUA010000025.1, read on the forward strand.
TGTTTACCTGACATGAACTACGCTAAGGTTTGAATACAATGCCTTGCCCGGTTGGAAGACTTAAAATAGAAACACCCTGCCGCACTGCAAACTCATCGAAGGCCAGCTTTTGATTAATGTGAGGCGGAAAGCCATAGTCATCAAGCACCATTACTCCCCCCCTTACTAATAATGGCCAAAAATAATCCGCTGCGGCAAGCTCCGGTTGCACGGCATTCATATCAATAGAGAGAAAAGCCACTGACTCGGGTTGACACTGCACTAATGTTTCCGGCACCCGGCCTTTTATAATAACAACCGGAAAATCTTTGAATGTAGCTACCACCTGATCATGCACATTTTTGTAATGCGTTCCACCATACATGCCAATGCCTGCTTTGCGCTCAGCTTCTGTCATTTGTTCTTCGGGAAAACCTTCGAACGTATCGAGCAGAAAGAATTTCTTTCCTAATGTTTTAAACTCCGTGTACTCCACGATCGCGCGCGAATAGGCGCCTGTGTTTACCCCACACTCTACAAAATCTCCTGGCAATTTTTTTACGTGATCGGCCATCCAACAGATAATGTACACGCGCCACTGCAACGTAAATCCTTCCCAGGGTTTTGTTGCCTGCGCTGCTGCATAGGCGCGGGCAAAGCGAGGCTCTGTAATAAAATCTGAATTATTACTGGTAGTCAGGCTGTCCGTATCGTAAGTGATTTTGCCAAGGTAATGATTGGGTCTTAGTTCGGATAGTGGGGATATCTTTGAATAATTATCAATTATCCACCTTATTTTCAAGTAGAGTATTTTAAGCCTAACGAAAAAATAATTCTTCACATTCATTTTTCTATTTTTTTTATAAATCTTGCTGGATTTCCAGCGGCAATTGTATAATCAGAAACACTTTTTGTTACCACGCTACCAGCTCCTATAATTGATCTTTCTCCAATTGTTACTCCCTTAAGAATAATCGCTTTTGCCCCAATCCAACAACCACTCAATAAATGAATCGGAATAGAGGGATGTTTACTCCAATCATGAATACCTTTCTTCCAATTTGCAACATCATTTTTACGAGTTTCAAAATCAATGCTGTGATTATCGCTGTCTTGAATTATGCAATCACTAGAAATAAGAATATCTGATTGAATCTTAATTTCCTTTGAACACACTATCATGGTATTCTGACCAATATAGACGTTATCACCTATTTCAATTCTAGCTTCATTTGTCTCCAAAGAAATATAGCCTAGAATCAAGCAACCTTTGCCAATACTGATATAGGAATCTGGCGCTCTAGTTTTATCAATCATTGCCTTTATCATTGAGTCTTCGCCAAGAGAGTCAATTACTGATTCCTTTTTAGGTTTACTTTTTAACCTAATGGAGCGATAAATATTGATAAGAACTGGAGGTAAAAAAAGTAATAATATTTTTTTCAATTTGATGAAATTTTCCAATCAGTATTAAGAATTACACTGCCATAATTCTGACCTTCATACTGCGCAAGGTTTGAACCTGTATCAATTATTTGTATTTGACAAATATTTTCAATCACTTCATATACAATCGAGGAGGTGAAAACAGCAACGCGAAAATAGTAGGAATTAGGAGCAATAATCCCTTCGGGAAACCCCACCAAAACTTCAAAGGTGCTACTACTCACTCGTGTTAAATCATACACCGATGTTGACACATAATTACCGTATAAGTTTTGCAGTGTAACTGAAACCCGAAACTCGCTTAACTTCTGATTCAATTTAATTTTTGCTTTTAGAAAAATCTTTTCTTTAAAAGAAAATTCTTCTTTGGGTTGGCCTTCAGAATCCACCGTTAGCACTTCCTGAAAGTAAACCTGATTTTTGGAGGCTTCCGCAAAATATTTATTTGAACCTTCATTTTGCAAGCCACTGAGGTAGTTGTTGATAACGGTGGATGGATGACCGTAACTACTTACGGTTCCATTTTTCAATTGTAATGCTTTAGTACAAATTTGAGCGATTGTACCCATTTGGTGACTTACCAATAAAACCGTTCTTCCTTCAGTTTTACTAACCTCATCCATCTTGCCAAAGCACTTCTTCTGAAACTCCGCGTCCCCTACAGCCAACACTTCATCCACCACTAATATTTCGGGCTCCAAATGTGCCGCTACGGCAAATGCCAGCCGCACATACATGCCACTGCTGTATCGCTTCACAGGGGTATCGATGTAGCGCTCCACTCCGGCAAAGGCCACGATCTCGTCAAACTTTTTGGTAATCTCTTGCTTGGCCATTCCCATAATGGCGCCATTTAAAAAAATATTTTCGCGGCCGGTTAAATCAGGATGAAAGCCCGTGCCTACTTCCAGCAAGCTGGCAATGCGCCCTTTTATTTTCACCTCCCCGCGGGTGGGTGAAGTGGTTCTGCTTAAAATTTTTAACAAGGTACTTTTGCCGGCCCCGTTGCGGCCAATAATACCCAACACTTCCCCGGCATTCACCTCAAACGAAATATCGTTAAGCGCCAACACAACGTCATTGTCGCTTTTCAGGGTGCGGTCATTCACTTCGCCAATTTTTAAAAATGGGTCTTCCTTTCCCCGCACTTTGGTTATCCACCAGCGTTCAAGGTCACGCGAGAGTGTGCCTGTTCCTATCTGCCCTAATTGATAGGCCTTTGAAAGATGTTCAACCCGGATTACTACACTCATTATATGGTATCAATAAAGGACCTTTCGGTCTTATTAAAAACGAGAACACCCAACACCGTTACCACGAGCGTAAACACCATGGAGTAACCGAGGCTTGCACTGGTAAATTCGCCCCGGCCTAAAAAACTATAGCGAAACGCTTCGATCAAGCCTGTCATAGGATGTAATTGAATAATCGTTTTGATGGACGCAGGTGCCGCACTGAGCGGATAAATTACGGTTGTGCCGTACATCAATAGCTGCACGCCAAAGGTTAGTAAGAAGGACAAATCTCGGTATTTTGTGGTGAGTGCCGTGATCATTAACCCGAGGCCAAATCCCATCAATGCCATCAGCAGCACCACTACTGGAAACACAAAAATTACCTGCCATTGAACCTGGAAGGCCGCGCCCTGCCAGCCGTAGTAAGCCATCACCACAAAAAATAATAACAACTGAACACCAAAGCGCACCAGGTTGCTCACTACAATGCTAAGGGGTGTAATCAGGCGAGGGAAATATACTTTCCCGAAAATGGCGACATTGTCTTTAAAGACGGTACTGGTTTTGGTGAGGCAATCAGCAAAATAATTCCAGGCGGTAATGCCGGCCAGGTAAAACAGCGGCTGCGGTAGCCCATCGGTACTAATGCCGGCCAGGTTACCAAACACAAACATAAACACAAGCGTTGTAAATACAGGCTGAATAAAAAACCAGAGCGGCCCTAGTATGGTTTGTTTATAAAAACTGACAAAATCACGTCTTACAAACAAGATCAATAGATCCCGGTAATTCCAAAGCTCACGCACCGGTACACTCAGCAGGCTGGTCTTCGGTTTAAGAATGGTGGTCCATGTTTGCATTTCGGTGGGCACCTTTTCTTTCATAATGAAAACATATTTACGGACTGCACAACAGCGTTGATTTCTTCTTCCGTCATCACCGGGCTAATCGGCAAACTCAGTACTTCCTGATGAATTTTTTCGGTGATTGGAAAGGTATCTTGATTCCATTCTTTATACGCGCGCTGTTTATGCGGGGGTATAGGATAATGGATAATGGTTTGAATGCCCATTTTCTCTAAATGTTGTTGTAATGCTTCGCGTGCGGTGCATCGAACTACAAATAAATGCCACACATGCTCGCTCAGTGCCTGTGGTAGCACAACGTTAGCATGGTTAATGTGTCGTAAATAATAATTTGCTATTTCTTGTCTACGCGCATTATCCCGATCAAGTCTTTTTAATTTAACCCGCAAGACAGCTGCCTGAATTTCATCCAGACGGGAATTTAACCCTTGCATTTCGTTTACATATTTTTGTCGCGAGCCATAATTGCCTAGCGCAGCAATTGTTGCTGCTAATGCGCTGTCTGAAGTAGTAACCGCTCCCGCATCGCCCAACGCCCCTAAATTTTTGCCGGGATAAAAGCTATGCCCGGCCGCATGACCGACTGCCCCTGTGCGGAAGTTGCCCGATCTACAACCAATAGCCTGCGCATTGTCTTCGATGAGTAATAAATTATATTTATCGACAAGCCTAGCGATTTCCGGATGCATACCATTTTGACCATACAGATGGACTAACAGAATGCCTTTCGTGTTTGCGGTAATTTTTTCTTCAACTTTGAAGGGATCAAGATTGAAGCTTTGAATATCTGGCTCTCCTAAGACTGCCTTTAATTTATTATCAGTAATGGCTAACATGGAAGCGATGTACGTATTTGCCGGCACAATGATTTCATCTCCTTCTTTTAATCTCCCCAATTCCAGATATGCTTTGAAGATAAGCCGGAGGGCATCAAGACCGTTGGCTACTCCTACGGCATAAGGTGCGCCAACAAAAGCCGCATATTCTTTTTCGAATGCTGTTGCTTCCTCACCCAACAAATACCAACCTGACTGCACAACGCGCTGCACGGCAGCATCCAATTCGGGTTGAAACGAATCTGTAATTTTTTTTAGATCCAGAAATTTGATCACTTACCTTTAGTTAGAGATCCGGTGAAGAATAATTCCGCCCCTAAGCCGGGCATATGCTTAATCATTTTGTCCAAACCGTCCATCATCGCGTCATTAATTATATTAACAGAAATCAATTGATGCATTTGCTTGTGACTAAACGGTTTAATAAAATAAGATCCTGATGCTATTGTATTGAACCCGTGAGCGTGAAACAATTGATCAAATAATTCCTGATCAAAAACAACCCTTCGTTTAAATAGTACATCGTTGCCTGACATTTGATAGAGAGTATCAATGATTCCCATTTCCATGGCCAACAAACGATGAAACGACTTTGCATTAGGTACATAGGAATGAACAACCGTATGCGTTGTACAAACTCGTTTCAGGGCTTGTATAATCTGATCCGGATTATCGATTTCATGTAAGAATCCACCGACTATAATGACATCAAATACCTCATCCTTCAGTTGCTCGATAACATCTTCAAAAAGACCATGTATAAAATTTATGCGTTTATCATGCGCACCCAGTGCCTGTACCTGCTTAAAAAAAACATCTCTGGGCTCAATAATTGTCATTTTTTCAAAATCCGAGATTTGTGAAAATAAAGGCGTTGGCCCACTTCCAATTTCCAGAATACGTTGGTGCGGATTTGACTCTATTACTTCCAAAATTTTCTGGTAGCGATAGCCATGCAATACATGCTCGAATTGCAAATTGGCATATTCTGATTCATAGTCATCCTTTGCCCCAAGCAGTAATTCCTTTTCAGCGTCTGTAAATTCACGAATTTTTTTTGCGGGCATACCGCCCACAATCGAGAAATCGGGAAATGACCGATTCACTACGCTTTTCGCTGCCACCACGCAATATTTCCCTAATGTGACTCCAGGTAAGATGACAGCCCCTGTGCCAATCCAGGTGTGATCTCCAATAGAAACCGGTTTTCGAACAATAGGCATTACCCGCTGCATGGCAGGCGAAGCATTTGGGCCTGAACCCGAAACGATATTAACATTAGGCGCAATACTTACATGGGAACCAATAGTAATTTTTTCATTGAACCCATCTATAAAAGTGTTCATCCCTACATAGGAGTATTCCCCGATCATTAAGGGATTTTTGGAATTGCCAAACAGGCTGCATCGCTTTGCAACTCTTACCTGGTTCCCCATATTGATATTGTTTATGGAACTCGATGGATGCACCACAACATTTTCACCTAATTGAATATTTTCAATTTTCATGACGTCTGGTTAATAAAAGATTGAATTACCTCTTTAAAATAAAGAATATCGCCCTCCGAAAGAGCCTGATGTGCAGGAATGAAAAAAGACTCCTCCCCATAAAATACACTGCATTGTATGCCGTGTGCCCAAAGGTATGTTTTCAATGCTGGCAAATCCATATTCACTGCTCCCTTGCGAAACATAAAAACGCTGGGCACCACCCCGGGCTCAGAGGCAAACCGTTCAAAGAGGTTCAACTCCTGCAGGTATTTGCTAAGTAATTCATATCGGTTTTTTCGGGTGAAAAGAATTTCATCCGTTTGAGAGATGTAATAGGAGAGCACATTTTTATAATACTGCAATTCGTTAGCTGCCAAAGCCGGAACTTTCAGCGCTGTTTTCAAATTTGAAACGAGTAAGCCTCCCGATTGAATGGGGAAAAACTTAGGAAAGCTATACACACTGAAATCGCCCACTTCTCCGATGGGAGTATGAGGAGACTGCGAGAAGAAAGTGGTGCAGCAATCTTCGATGATGGGGAGTCTGTGCGATTTCAGAGAGATCAGGTTTTTATACGGATATCCAAACTCATGATTTACAAAAATTACTTTTGTTTCGGATTCAATTTTTCTGGACCACTTACAAAATTTCTCTATTTCAGTTGTGACACATCCGCTGATATAAAAATTCTCGGTTGTTGTTAGGATGGTTACCACATCCTCGCGCTGCAATTTATAATGAGCCAATGCTTCGTATATGGCACTGCGACCATTTTTGGTAAATGCAAACGGCTTACCACTAAACCGAGTTTCAAGATACGAGTCAATATCATTTCTAACCGGTAACTGATGATTGAATGCAACATCACGGGTCGTGAACGGACCAATTCGGTACGCAGGTAAACTATACTTATCGGGATTGATTATAAACATGTTACGATAGATTCAGCGTATAACTGAACCTCAAGGAAGAAGTGCACTCGTGAGTTTCTTTAAACCGAAGAAGGCCTTCGTTTGGGATTCCGCTTTCCGTTGAAATTCCCAAATCGATATACTGATAGTTCTTGTTCTTATAGTGTGCCCATAAATTAAACAATAAGAAATCCATTGCTCGCAAGGTTCTTCCTGTTTCGCTGTCGCCCCAAAATACAGCTTGGGTTATAGCTGGTTGTGCACGATAAAAAATGGCACCAGCCACAAGCGTTTGATCCGGGGCTTTAACAGAAAAGTAGTCAACGGGCCAAAGAGTGGCTACTTTTTCCAAATCTGTAAACGCCATATGGATTGGCCTACTTAAACGGATTCGATTTTCTTTTACGATGGCATAAATCTCTGCCCGCCCATCATTAGAATCCTCGATGTTAAATGAAAGACCGTTCTTGACAGATTGATTGTAATACTCACGTGATGATCTAAAATTAAATCGGTTTTGAAATCCGGAGAGGTCAACCCAATTGGTAATCTCCGGTGTTTGCATCCTAAACCCACAGCGGAGGAGCGCACTATTAACTTTCGCATTCAAAGTAGGATGATAGATATCTGGAGGGAGTGTAAGGTTAATAGATGTTAGCTGGTGAATGTTGCAAAATTTTATAACACCGGAAACAAAATGATCGATCTCACTGCTATAAAGTTGTTCATGTCTATAATGAAAGCCACCAAAGGGAGCAGAAAATGGCGATAATAATTCCCTGTTTCGGATGCCGGCAACCAATCCCAAAGAATTTTTATCCTGATTCACCAGCCTCACTAAACGATCGATCTTTGCTTTGTTCAATTGGATAAAGGATTCCGATACAAAGGGATGCGGATCATTGGGTTGTAATTCGGTAAATACTTTTGAAGGAACATCGACAATCATACTCCTTTATACTTCAAAAACTGATCGTAATCTCGCAGATAGTCATTTTCTGAATACTCTTCGGAAGCCAACACCAGACAGATAGCACCGGAAGAGAAGTTCACTAATTCGCGCCAAATTCCAGGAGGAAGCACAAGTCCAATATAAGGTTGTGATAAGGTAAATGATTTTTTATTTCTTCCATCGTCAAGAACCACTTCAAAACTACCACTGGCTGCCACAATCAATTGCCTCAGTGCCTTGTGGGCATGCCCACCCCGTTCCTCACCACCAGGCACATCGTATAAATAATAAACGCGCTTGATTGAGAAAGGAACTTCCTGAAAATTATTTACGGCCGTGATGTTACCGGCTGGATTGTGAATTTTTGGCAAATCACATTTTATGCAGTCCGATATTTGAGACTCTTTCATAAGGCGCGGAAGGTTTCGAAATCGCGGATATAATCAGATTCAGAATACTTCATGCTTGATAAATGCAGCGCGAGTGAATTGGTAGAGAAATTTTCCATGTGACGCCAGGTGCCCGGTGGAACCCATAAGCCAAAATAGGAACGGTTAAGAAAATATTTTTTGATGCCACCATCGGGCTCGGTGATCACCACATCAAAACTTCCACTGATAGAAATAATAACCTCTTGTTGTTTTTTGTAGGCATGCCCTCCTCGTTTCTCCCCACCTGGTACATCATACGTCCAAAACACCCGTTCAATTAAAAAAGGAATGTGTGTAGGATGTTGTAGAAAAGTAAGATTGCCCCGAGGGTCATTAATTTTTGGGAAAGAGATGATTTGAACCTCCATACCAAATTATTCGTGATGTTGGAAAACGCGGAAACCGCCTTGTCGCAAGTGACTATCTTTCCGCATCAAGTCGAGATCAGAGTCCATCATTTCTTTAATAAGACTGTTAACATCATATTTGGGTTGCCAGCCCAATTTATTTTTTGCTTTTGTAGGATCCCCCAATAATAAATCTACTTCTGTAGGTCGAAAGTAGCGGGGATCAATAGACACCACTTCATCACCTGGTTTCAAAACATAACCCTCTTCCACCGGATCTATCTTTTCCACAAAACCGATTTCGTTTACACCCTTTCCTTTAAATCCGATGGTAATACCAGCATGATAGAATGCCTGAGTGATAAACTCGCGAACGGATGTGGTAACGCCAGTGGCAATCACATAATCCTCTGGAACTGGTTGCTGCAAAATCAAATACATAGCCTCAACATAATCTTTTGCGTGGCCCCAATCACGCTTCGCCTCGAGATTCCCCATGTATAACTTTTTTTGAAGACCCAATGCGATGCGGGCTACTCCGCGCGTAATTTTACGCGACACAAATGTTTCCCCCCGTTGAGGAGATTCATGATTAAACAGAATGCCATTACATGCGTAGATATTATATGCCTCCCGATAATTTACGGTGATCCAATAGGCATAAAGTTTTGCCACACCGTACGGTGACCTGGGATAAAACGGAGTGGTTTCCTTTTGGGGAGTTTGCTGTACTTTGCCAAATAATTCTGAGGTAGAAGCTTGATAGATTTTTGTTTCCTGGGTAAGACCCAATAATCGAACGGCTTCTAAAATTCGCAATGTTCCTATGGCATCGGTGTTCGCAACGTATTCAGGCATTTCAAAACTTACCTGCACATGGCTCATAGCTGCCAGGTTGTAGATTTCATCGGGCTTTGTTTCCTGGATGATGCGGGTAATATTCATGGAGTCTGTCAGGTCTCCATAATGAAGTTTTAATTTTGGGTTCGGCTCATGTGGATCCTGATATAAGTGATCAATGCGATCTGTGTTGAAAAGGGAAGATCTCCGTTTAATTCCATGTACCTGATATCCTTTCTTTAATAGGAGTTCAGCGAGATAAGCTCCGTCTTGCCCTGTAATTCCTGTAATGAGTGCGGTTTTCATAAGATAGTTAATATTGTTTAGTAACTCAACGGGTTACTACCCGATGGAAACCTGTTTTACTTCTTTGGTATGATTTAAAAACCATGAATAGGTTGCGCGGATACCGGCTTGAAGTTCAATTTTAGGCGTCCACCCGGCCTCTATCAATTTGCTGCTATCCATAAGTTTGCGCGGAGTACCATCTGGCTTGGAAATATCCCACTGAATGGTTCCCTGAAACCCAACGATTTGCTTAATCAACTCAGCCAATTGGTTAACCGATAATTCATGGCCGGAACCAACGTTATAAAGGTGTTCTGGAAGTGTCTGTTCCGTGGCAAATAATACTGCTTCCGCCAAGTCATCGACATGTAAAAATTCACGAAGTGGGGTGCCTGAACCCCACACTAATACCGATGCTTCCTGTTTTACTTTGGCATCGTGAAATTTGCGGATCATAGCCGGTAGAACATGCGAAGTAACTAAATCGAAATTGTCGTGTGGTCCATATAAATTGGTTGGCATCAGGCTTACAAAATCTTTCTGATATTGTTTCCTGATAGCTTCACAAGCTTTCACTCCCGCAATTTTAGCAATGGCATACCACTCGTTTGTTGGTTCCAGTGCCCCGGTGAGCAAGGAATCTTCTTTCAATGGTTGAGCTGCAAGTCGTGGGTAAATACAAGAACTTCCTAAAAAAATAAATTTAGAAACTCCCTTTTCATGAGCTGAATGAATCAGATTATTCTGAATCAACAGGTTATCCATCAAAAATTGATATGGATAAGTATCGTTTGCAAGTATGCCTCCCACTACGGCTGCAGCATCAATAACTATATCGGGTTTTGCCTGATCAATAAAATCAACTACTGCCCGTTGGTTTCGCAAGTCCAGTTCAGAACGAGATTTACCCATTAGCTGAAACCTTCCCGCAGTCTCTAATCGTCTCCAGATGGCAGAACCTACCATCCCGTTGTGTCCTGCAATAAAAATTTTTTTCATTTACTGAATGAGCTTCCGTACTTTATCACTACTCCTCATAGTACCCATGGTCATGTTTCTTTTTCTTTCCTCCATACCCATACGCACCATAGCCATACCCATACCCATACCCATAGCCATACCCATAACCATACCCATACCCAGGTCCTGATTTGTAAATATCATTCAATACAATGCTGATGCGACCCATTTTTCCGGTTAGGTAGAAATCATCAATGGTTCTTAGCAAGGCTTTGGGTGTAACATTCTGTCGGATCAGGAAAAGAGTATGATCTACCATGGAAGACAATACGAAAGCATCCGTAACCAGCGCCAAAGGAGGAGAGTCAATAAAGATAAAATCGTATTTCAATTTAGCTTCCTCTAAAAATGTTTTCATTCGATTGTTGAGCAACAACTCGGATGGGTTGGGTGGGACAGGCCCACCGCTAATAAGATCCAGATTTTCATGCACTGATTTTTGAACTACATCTTCAAATTTCATAATGCCAGATAAGTAGTTACTCAACCCATAGTCATTCGTTAAATTAAGGTCATTGAAAATGCGCGGCTTACGCATATCGGCCCCTACTATTAAGGTCCTTTTTCCAGAAAGTGCGAAAACAGCAGCCAGGTTAATCGAAGTAAAGGTTTTACCTTCTCCACTAACTGAACTGGTAATTAAAAAGACGCCCTTATCTTTTGCCTCCAGAAAATAGGTTAAGTTCGATCGCAGGGCTCGAAATGATTCTGAAATAGCCGATTTGGGTCGATCGAATACTTCCAGATTTTGACCCCCACTTTTATGACCTACCCCACCAAGAAAAGGTATGGCTGTTACTTTCTCTACATCTTCGCGCGATTGAACCTTATTGTTGAATACTTCAAAAAGAATGAGCGCGATGCCAGGTATCAACAATCCAATTGTAAGCCAAATGATGTTATTTCGCAGTGAAGACGGAGAAATAGGTCCGGTGACTTTGGGAGGATTTACAATTACTATGTCGGTGGTGTTAGAGGCTTGCGTGATTCCCGATTCCGCTCTCTTTTGGAGCAAATAAATATAAAGATTTTCGAGTAAGGAGTAATTTCGTTTAATGTTGATCAATTGTCGCTCAGCCATCGGCAGATAGCTTAACTGCTTTTCCATATCCTTCAGGCTTTTGTCCAGAAATTCGACTTGAAATTTATTTACAGATTTTTGATTCTCAACTAATTCCAGAATTCCTTTTTTGATTTCGTCAACCTCTTTTCGTTTTTCAGTAATGATTGGATTAGTCAGCTTGTCAACATGAAGATTTGTTTTCATTTCCGTTTGCAAAGCAATCATGCGCGAAATCAATGTAATGAGCACGGGATCATTGATGCCGATGGAAGAGGGAAGAATAGCTTTATCTAAATTATCACTTTGTGAAATATATTCATTCAGATATTTAAAGTATCTCTCTGACACAAGCATCTGCGTTTTCTGAAGTTCCAGAACCTCCATTTTTTGATATAGCCGCAAGGCTTCGCTGCTAAGATCAGTTATTACATTGCTAGATTTGAATAATTCAAGTTGACGCTCGGCATGATTGAGTGAATCGCTAATACTGGACAATTGCTCATTGATGAATTTAATGGTGTTGGAAGATGCTTCATTTTTCTTTTCAAGATCCAAATTCTGGTAATTCTTGATTAAACCATCCATGAAATCTCGTTCCTTATCTCCATTATAGCCAACTACCGAGAGGTTTATAATGCCGGCTCCTTCTTCGGCCCATGAGGCAGAAAGACGCGCTAAGAAATCTCCAACAACGGATTGAGCAGGTTTGAAGTCGTATCGCCACCGTTCATCAATGTCGGGAAGAGTGGCTGAGAGATCGGTTTTCCTTAACACAAAGCGCGTATTTCCCCATACAATGGAATCTCCAAATTTTACTTCATCAAACTTATCCTCATCCTCATATCGACCAAAAAGCCGGTATCGATCAGCATCCATAATTTCAAAATGAAATGAAAAAGCTGAACTTTCGTCTAACACTTCTACCTTTAAGGGCAAGACTTTATAATATTCCTTTTCAAGAATATTACCGATCTTAAAAAAAGAATGTTCAAATTGTAACTGATGAACTGTGCGTTCGATCAGGGGCGTTGATTTAAGGATATAAATTTCATTCAAATAATTTCTTCCTATTTGTAACAAGGTACCACTGTAAATGGACTTTCCTCCCATCATATCCCCATCCTCTTTAATAAGAATAGAGGCGTCAACAACAAACGTATTTACAGCATAACGATTGGTGAGGTAAGAGATCGTAAGACAGATTAATACGCTGAGGAGAATTAGATACCAAAACCTTATGGCTTGATAAATGATCCTTTTATAATCAATTGCGATACTCTCTTCTTGCTTTGGGAACGGCTCGGTGGGTGCCAGATGATTCAAGGTTTGGTGAGGTTAAGGGTGAAAACAATGAGTGTAAGCGTAGAAACTAACAAGGCCAGATTCTGGCCAAAATATCTCCGGTAAGGTCGTTGCCGCAACGAGGGCACAATCAAGATGTCATTTTGATGTACGTAGTAGTAGGGCGAGGAAATAAAATCTTCGTCTAATAAATTCAAATATTGAACCTGAGTTTTTCCGTTAATATCACGAATTAATTTCACGTTTTGTTTATCGGCAATATCGCTGAGCCCGCCCGCCAAACCAATGGCTTCCATCATACTTACCCGGTTGTTGCCAAGTATAACGGTTCCCTCTTTGTTTACTTCCCCAAGCATAGTAATTCTGAAATTAATTAGACGCGCTTTTACGATGGGACTATCCAGGTATTCTGTGGCAATGGCCTGCAATTTATCCTGTGCCTCAAAAATGGTTAACCCGGCTACTTTTACTTTTCCAATAACCGGGAAGGGAACATTACCATCAGGATCAACCAATTCACCAATCAACAATGCACCTGCCCCTCCCATGGCACCTTGCTGCAAAATAGAGCCTTGCCCCATAGAGCCTGCCGGATTAAAAAAATTATATTCTTGCGGACTTAAGCTTTCAAAACGAATCGATAGAATATCCTGAGGCTGAATTTTATAATCGAATGCAAGGTATTCATGCTCGCGCATGACCGAGTCGGTTGGCAATTTTCTCACATTTACATCGTCCTTCTGAAGATAGACGAATTTTCGGTTAGGGACACAAGCTCCACAAATCATTAGTCCCATTAAAACAAGTACCTTGGTTCTAGCCATACTATTCAAATTCCTCAAATATAGAAGTTTAAATCTTTTGGTTTATTCTTCAAAGCTCCGCCTCCTCAGTCCCAGTGAGTGATTTTTTACAAAATATCAATCCTTTCAGGATTGTCCTTCTCCCCACACAAGCAAAGCCTGATTATAGGCTTCCTTCTTGATTTCAAATTCTAATTCCTCCATGTGTGTAACCACAATGTCCCTTTTTATTAATCCCTTTGCCCGCGCAACCAGATATAAAAGATAATCGGTATCAATATGTCCAATCAAAAGTAATTCGATGGTGCCGCTGTCCTTGCCTTTCGCATAGTCACCAATAATATAGGCCGACTTAAGATCACCAAGTTTTTTCACTACATTCTCAATAATCTCATCAATGCCTAGGTATTTATGAACAAGATTTTTTACTTCCTTAAAAAGAGGGTGAGCTGTATTAGCCCGATACAAAATTGTTCTCCCTTCTTCTGAAGATATTAAGTAGCCTGCCTTTGAAAGATTATTTAATTCGTGACGGATTGCATTGGTAGATTCACCAAATTCCTCAGCCATACCTCTGAGATAAGCCGATGATGCGCTGTTGGTAAAGAATTTCAACAGCATCTTTAACCGGGTCTTTGACGTTATCAGGGTATCTAACACGGGTTAAAAATACATCAAAAAATCAAATGAGTAATATTTTTACTCTTTAAATTATAGGCTTTCCAATCTAAAATCAACGTTTCTTAAGCAATGCGGGGTCAATCCGAATAAGTATGGATTGGCCTATTGATTCGAGTGCTATTGTAAATTTGTGGCCATCTTTGACTTTAATCAAGAGTCCAATCATCCCTTTTAAGGGTCCATCCATTACCTCAACCGGATCGCCCTCAACCAGATTGTCAACGGCTTGACTCTCTAGGAGTAAGCCAGATGAGATGAAACGTTTGATCGTTTCCATTTCTTTTTGATAAAGGATGGCAGGCTTATCATTGTATCGAATGTTCCAGGCAATTCCGGGCGTTTGTAAAATCAATGGTATTTTGTCTTCCGACTCGAGGACAAATATGTATGAATTAAAAAGAGGAACTTCAATTTTTTTTTTGCGATCACTCCATTGTCGCATTACCTTTTGTAAAGGAAGAAAAACTTCGAAACCCCTTCGTGACAATAACTCGTAGACTCTTTTCTCTTGTCGACTTTTCGTGTAAAAGACAAACCAGTTTTTCACTTAACCAGCTGTTTCTTATTAAGCTTCCAAAAATTATGAATCGAAATCAAAAAGTCTTTCATCTCTTTCAATGGCACCATGTTAGGCCCATCACTTAATGCCTTTTCGGGATGGGGATGAGTCTCAATAAAAAATCCATCTATACCTGCTGCCGCGGCAGCCTTGGCCAGGTAAGGTGCAAATTGTCTATCCCCTCCACTCTTGCCACCCAACCCACCCGGACGTTGAATGCTATGGGTAACATCAAAGATAACAGGAGTATAGGATCGCATAATAGGAAGCGAACGCATATCCACGACCAGATTATGATAGCCAAAACTAGAACCACGCTCCGTTAAAAAGACATTGTTGTTACCTTCCCCACGTACTTTATCAACCGCATACTTCATGTCCTCGGGCGCCATAAACTGACCTTTCTTCACTTTCACAGGTTTACCTGTTTTTGCAGCAGCTACCAGCAAATCTGTTTGACGACAAAGAAAAGCAGGAATCTGAAGCACATCCACCACCGCTGCAACTTCTTCACATTGATTTGATTCATGCACATCCGTGACAACCGGAACTTTAAGATCGTTTCGTACCATCGATAAAATCTCAAGCCCCATATCCATAGAGGGGCCACGATAAGACCCGGAAGAAGTTCTGTTAGCTTTATCGTAAGAAGCTTTGAAAACATAGTCGATCGCCAACTCTTCACAAATTGCTTTCACGTGCTTACCCGTCTCCATACAAATATCATAACTCTCGGCAGCACACGGTCCAGCAAAAAGAACCATGCGATCACCCCCCAAAGTGATCTTGTCTGTTATTGAAACTTTATCTTTAAATATCTCCAATGGTTTAGGGTTTTATAATTTTCTCAAGTACGCCTTTGGCTGCCAACACCAAATCACAGATATCGCGCGCTACACCTTGCCCGCCTTTCGATTCCGTAACGATATCCACCCTACTCTTTATATACTCTCTTGCATCCGCGGGGCAAGCAGCCAGGCCGCACGCATCTAAAATTTTCAAATCATTAATATCATCGCCTATATACGCAACTTCTTTCTTCTTTAGTTTGTGGAACTGGATAAGTTTTTCAAATACAGTGTACTTATCCATTATTCCCTGATGGCAAAAATCAAGCTTTAATTCAGCAGCCCGATTACTCACTACCTTCGATTCGCGACCAGTAATAATCCCCACCAAAATTCCAGCCTTCTTTAAATGACTAATGATATACCCGTCCTTCACGTTAAACTCTTTACTTTCTCGACCCGTATCATCATAAATGATTTTTCCGTCCGTAAGCACGCCATCCACATCAAAAAAAATGGCCTTGATTTGGGCCGCTTTCTTGATTTGTTCCTTGGTATACTTGGTTAGTACTTCTTTTACAGGCATTTACTGCGAAAATTCTCAATAAAAGGCTAAAATTAGGAAAAAAATCAGATACTGGTTACTTGATACAAGATGCTAACACATTTGTTTAAAGAAACCAGCGACCAGAAACCAGGATCAAGATCTATGAAACTACTTAAAGTCGGATTGCCTTTCCTCATCACAATTACACTCCTTTATTTCTTAAACAACAGTTGGAACTTTGGAAGTCCCATTCCTGCCCTGGGCAAGTTCCTCAATCCCTTTAGTGGCTTTTGGCAGAATGCGGAAACTAAAAGTATTGATAATGAAATCATTACTCTAACCGGACTTAAAGAGGAAGTAATTATTCAGTATGATAGTTTGTTGATTCCACACGTGTTCGCAAAGAATGATGAAGACCTTTATCTCGCCCAAGGATACATCACGGCAAAGCACCGATTATGGCAAATGGAATTCCAGACGCATGCGGCTGCCGGCAGAATTTCTGAAATTATTGGTGAAGCTGCTCTTGATTATGATCGCACCCAGCGCAGACGAGGGATGGTGTTTGCAGCTGAAAATTCTCTAAAATCGATGGAACTGGATCCTATCGCCAAAGCTATGGTAGATAGTTATACCCGTGGCATCAATCAATACATCGAATCCTTGAACTATAAAAACCTACCTCTCGAATACAAATTATTGAACTACGAGCCAGAACCGTGGTCAAACCTGAAGTGTGGATTACTATTAAAAAACATGGCGCTTACTCTAAACATTGGTGATAAAGACATTGAAATGACCAACGCCTTGCATTTGTTTGGCAAAGAGATGCTGGATTTACTTTGGCCTGATAATGAGAAAATGGGCGACCCGATTGTTGATAATGCAGGTGATTGGAAATTCACTCCTATAACTCTTGATAGTACACCCTTTGCACTGCCTGATGAATTAATAAACCTAACCCCTTTTGAAAAACCATCCAAAGATGTGGGCAGTAATAACTGGGCTGTGGGTGGACGTAAAACAAATACCGGCTCGCCTATTTTATGTAACGATCCGCACCTAAACCTAACACTCCCTTCCATTTGGTATGTTATTCACATGCAGGCTCCGGGTGTAAATGTGATGGGTGCTTCTTTGCCAGGATCGCCAGCAGTAATCAGTGGCTTCAATGATTCCATTGCGTGGGGTGTAACCAATGCTCAACGCGATTTGGTGGACTGGTATAAAATTGAATTTAAAAATCAAAGTAAAAACGAATATCTGAGCGATGGTTCATGGAAGGCAACTCGAAAAGTAATTGAGAAAATTGCTGTTAAAGGCGGTAAGACTTTTTATGATACGGTAACCTATACACATCACGGGCCGGTGCTGTATGATGAAAGTTTTCACAGTGATGATGAGCTAAAATTGTATGCCTTTCGCTGGGTAGCCCACGATCCCTCCGAAGAAATTTTAACGTTCTATAAATTAAATCGAGGCAAGAACCATAACGATTATATGGCAGCATTAAATCATTATGCTTCGCCTGCGCAAAATTTTGTATTTGCCAGCGTGAGCGGTGATGTTGCCATGCGCATTCAAGGAAAGTTTCCGGTGCGCAGAAAGGAAGAAGGCAAGTTTGTATTGGATGGAACAAAGACATCAAACGAATGGCAGGCCTTTATTCCCAACGATCAAAACGTAATGCATAAAAACCCAGCCCGAGGATTTGTAAGCTCTGCGAATCAATATCCTGCCGATGAAACCTATCCGTATTATATAACTGCTACCAGCTATGAGGCTTATCGCAATCGAAGAATCAACAAACTTTTATCGGAGATGACAGACATCACACCACGAGATATGATGGAGATGCAGTCAGATAATTATAACCTCAAAGCCTCTGAAAGCTTACCTTTATTTTTATCTTTTTTAGATACCACTTCTTTCACAGTTCCTCAGGCAAAAGCTTATCGAATTTTAAAAGCATGGGACTTTGAAAATACAATCAATTCGGAAGGTGCTTCTTATTACGAAGCCTGGTGGACTGCGCTTTACCCAATGATATGGGATGAAATCAAAAGCTCAAAAGTTTCTCTTCAATATCCGACCAGCTACACCACTATTAAATTAATAAAAGAGAATCCTCAATTTTCATTTTTTGATGTGATTGAAACTCCCGCCAAGGAAACTGCCAAAGAAGTAGTGCAGCAAGCTTTTGTAAAGGGAGTTGAGACAATTGAAAACTGGAAAACAGAACACAAGCAAGCGCCACGCTGGGCGGATTATAAAGATACGTTTATTGGTCACCTGCTTCAAGGCTTGCCAGCTTTTAGTCATCATGTTGAACAGGGTGGCAACGGCAGCATTATCAACGCGTCCAGTCATCGTCATGGACCCAGTTGGCGCATGGTAGTAAGTTTAGAAAAAATAAAACTTCGGGCGTGGGGTGTTTATCCGGGTGGTCAATCCGGGAATCCGGGGAGCCCATTTTACAATAACCTCCTCCCTTCCTGGGCAACCGGAAAATATTATGAGTTTCAGTTTGATCCTGAACCTGCAAAAATGAAATCTATCTTGGCAACACTCACATTAAAACCTGTAGCTCCATGAAATTCTTAATGCAACTTTTAATTACCAGCGCTGTCTGCTTTATACTCCAATCATTTTTACCGTGGTGGACGATGGCGGTAGGCGCATTCACGGTTGCCTTCCTGTTGGGCAACAAAGGATTCCCCTCCTTTTTTGCTGGTTTTTTGGGGGTGGCCATCCTCTGGATTGGTATGGCCTTATATATAGATGCACTTACCCATTCCATTCTCACCGAAAAAATAAATCGGTTACTACCAATCAATGCATTCTTGGCTACGCTGATTGTTGGAGGCTTGGTAGGCGGGTTTGCATCCTTAACGGGATCCATGATGCGATCGAAATAAGAAATGTATTGAAGTAAGTTCGTGAAAATCAAACCGGTATAAAACAAGGAAACCCCTCATTGCTGAGAGGTTTTTTGTCGGGGCGGCCAGATTCGAACTGACGATCTCCTGGTCCCAAACCAGGCGCGATACCGGGCTACGCTACGCCCCGAACTTTAAATGAGGCGCGAAGATATAAAAACATCTTCAACTACCAAGTGATCCCAGCTGGAGTCGAACCAGCAACCTGCTGCTTAGAAGGCAGCTGCTCTATCCAGTTGAGCTATGAGACCCGAGCGGAGGGGGGGGGATTCGAACCCCCGGTACGGTTTAACCCGCACGACAGTTTAGCAAACTGCTGGTTTAAGCCTCTCACCCACCTCTCCTGTTCAACATTCTTACTTTAGGACAATTAGAGTTATTCCTAAAAAAGGAGTGCAAATATAATGTCATAAAAATAGTAATCCGCCTCCTTTTACCTTTTTTTTGTGCATTCAAGGAACTTAACAATGACTATACAAATCTTTCCTGACTACGCCACACTAAGTAAAGCCACCGCAGAACTCATTATTGAATACATCCATAAAAAACCAAACTCACTCATTTGTCTCGCTTCAGGCCACACTCCTATCGGTGTATTTGACGCACTAAAAAAGGCAACAAAGTCACATGAAGTTGATTTAAGTAAATGTACATTCATTAGTTTGGACGAATGGATTGGAATTGATCCGCAAGATTCGGGCTCTTGCTTATCCATGCTTCAAAAAGATTTTTTTATTCCGCTGGATATCAGAACAAATCAAATAGAATTCTTTAGGGTAAATACAAATGACCTGCAAAAAGAATGCGACCGTATCAACTTGATGATTGAGCAAAATGGAGGATTAGATGTTATGCTCGTAGGCGTTGGCACAAATGGTCACATTGGCATGAACGAACCCGGCACTTCCTTCGAAAGCTATGCACACATCAGTAAACTTGCCGAAGAAACGAAACAGGTAGGCCAAAAATATTTTGAAAGGGAAACTGCACTTTCAACGGGTATTACGTTAGGACTAAAACATCTGCGCGAAGCAAAATTACCTATTGTGATGGCCAGCGGTAAAAAGAAAGCGACTATTATAGCCAAGGGTTTGAAGACAATTGCTACCGAAGAAATTCCCTTAAGTGCAGTCAACCTGATTACGGAAGCATATGTAATGCTGGATCAAGATGCCGCGAGTCTACTTGAGGCATGAAAACCAAAATCCATATGAAATCGTTTCTTAAATTTGCTACGAGATTTTTATTATGACATTGTTTCGTGAATTCGGGTGGCTTGAAGGAATTTTTATTGGGGTGTTTCTACTTGGTTATGGATTATACCTGGTACGCATTATCAAGATTAGCCGATCGCTCAACACGCCCTATTCAACCGTATTTATCAAACTGGTTTTACGGACTACCTTTCTACTTCTGCTTATTGTTTCTATTCTCGGCCCCACATTTGGTGATTCAAAACGCGAAATCAAGTCGGTAGGAAAAGATATTATGTTTTGCGTGGATCTTTCAAAATCGATGGACGCGTTTGATGTGCAACCCACTCGACTTGAAAAGATTAAATTCGAGATGAAAAAGATTGTTGCTGCCTTTAGTTCCGATCGTGTGGGTGTAATTATTTTTTCTTCCGAAGCATTTATGCAATGCCCGTTAACGTATGATCAGAATGCATTAAATTTATTTATTGAAACCATGAATACTAATTTAGTCCCCTCCAGTGGAACTGATTTTAGCCCTCCTTTAAAAATGGCGTTATCAAAATTAGATGATCAGGAAGGGCCGAGCAACCAGCAAAAATCAAAAGTAATTATTTTGATCAGTGATGGGGAAGATTTTGGTGAAGAGACAGAAAACATCATTAAAGAAGTAGAAGAGCGCGATATAAAATTATTCACCTTAGGTGTTGGCACCGAAGCAGGAAGTCAAATAGGCACAGCTAAAGGGTACAAGACAGACAGACAAGGAAATACGGTTGTTTCGAAACTCAACCCAGCATCCTTGAAGAATTTGGCCAGCAAAACTGATGGCCAATATTTCGAAATCAATGAGTCGCGGAATGATGTCAACAAATTAATTAACTCAATTAATAAAATTGAAGGCCAGGTGCGCGATGCGCGTATGGTGGATGTCTCAGCAAATCGCTACTTTTACTTTTTATTAGCCGCCTTGGTTCTTCTTGCGTTAGATGTGTTGGTAAGTGTGAAGACGGTAAGTATTTAAAAACAGGTGATGAAAGTTATAATTCTAATTTTATTGGCATTTATTATCGATCCAGGAAAGATCGGCAAAATCAATTCACTAAAATCAGAAGCTAAGGAAGCCTATAAAAAAGGAGATTTTGAAACTGCTATCTCTAAATACAGAAATCTGGTGGACTCTCTTGGCGTAAATGAAGATGAAGTACGCTTGAATCTTGCCAATGCATACTTTCAATCAAATGACACAGTTAATACGGCCATCAGTTATCAACCCCTCACGCAAAGCAAAACGGCCTCTATCCGCTCAATAGCTCACCAGCAGTTGGGTGTACTCTCCAACAGGCAGAACAAATACGAAGAAGCTCTTGCCAGTTTTAAGCAAGCATTGAAGGCTGACCCTACCAATGAAGATGCCCGGTATAACTACGAAATGGTGAAGAAAAAACTGGACGAGCAGAAAAAGAAAGAAGAGGAACAAAAGAAAAATGATCCTAACAAAGACGAGAAAAACAAGGATCAGAAAGACCAGAACAAGGATCAAAAAGATCAGAAACAAGATCAAAAAGACAAGCAAGACAAAGAAAAACAAGATAAGGAAAGCAAAGATCAAAAAGATCAGCAGGAGAAGGAGGAAAAAGAAAAGCAAGAGAAAGAGAGCAAAGAGAAAAAAGAAAAAGAAGATCAGAAGGAAAATAAAGATAAAAAGGAAACACCACCTTCCGTTTCTGATAAACTAAAGCAGATGGAAATGAGTGAAGAGAAAGCTCAGATGATTTTAGAAGCAATGAAAAATCAGGAGATTCAATACTTGCAGCAGAACAAACGCAAAGCCACTAAGCCCAAAGATAAAGGTAAACCGGATTGGTAAAAATTAGTCCATAGTTGTCAGTCGATAGTCAACCTTAGACTTCATCATTAAAAATTAAAGACATGAAAGAAGTATATATTGTATCAGCCGCTCGCACACCTATAGGAAGTTTTGGCGGAAGTCTTACAAGTTTATCGGCTACTCACCTTGGATCGGTTGCCATTAAGGGCGCTATCAGCAAATCGGGTATCGATCCAAAGTTGATACAAGAGGTTTTCTTTGGTAATGTGATTTCATCGGGGCTTGGTCAGGCTCCTGCTACACAAGTAGCGGTGGGTGCAGGTTTGGGATATGAAATTCCGTGTACCCTTGTCAATAAAGTGTGTGCATCAGGTATGAAAGCAATTATGCTGGGAGCACAGTCAATCATGCTTGGGCACAACGATGTGGTGGTGGCAGCGGGCGCTGAAAGCATGTCGAATATCCCCTACTATTTGATGAAGGCCCGCTATGGATATAAGTATGGAAATGGCGAACTGCTGGATGGGTTAACGTATGATGGGTTAACTGATGTTTATAATCGTTGTGCGATGGGCGTATGTGCCGATAACACGGCCAAAGAGATGAATATCAGTCGGCAAGATCAGGATAGCTATGCAATCAATTCATACAAACGAGCTGCCGCTGCGTGGGCAGCTGGAAAATTTAAAGAGGAAGTAGTTCCCGTGGAGATTACGGGTCGCAAAGGTGAGGTTACAATTTTTGCGGAAGATGAAGAGTACAAGAATGTAAACTTTGATAAAATTCCAGGTCTAAAGCCGGTGTTCACAAAAGAAGGAACCGTTACCGCTGCCAATGCCTCTACAATTAATGATGGTGGTGCAGCTGTTATTCTAATGAGTAAGGAGAAGGCAAAAGAATTAGGACTCACTCCGATTGCCAAAATCAGAGGCTTTGCAGATGCTGCGCAAGATCCCATGTGGTTTACCACCACCCCATCGTTGGCAATTCCCAAGGCCATGAAATTTGCCGGAGTTGACAAAAAGGATGTTGATTTTTATGAAATCAATGAAGCCTTTTCCGCAGTAGCACTTGCCAACAATAAACTTTTGAAGATTAATCCTGATACGGTAAACGTAAATGGTGGGGCGGTTGCCCTTGGACATCCCTTGGGCGCATCAGGAGCACGAATCACAATTACCTTAGCCAACATCTTAAAGCAACAAAATGCATCTATAGGTGTTGCCGGTATTTGCAATGGTGGTGGTGGTGCATCGGCTATCGTTATTGAGAAGTTATAATCTAACAACATTCGTTTCAAATGATCGTTTTAGTTCGACTTCCAACCGAATTAACTAAGCCATGAATCGATTTGTCTTTTTTATTTTTCTTCTTTCCTCGGTAAGCGCCCCAGCCCAAAAATCAGTTAAAACCTATTACGATCCCATGCACTTGAAATTACATGAGGATTATACTGTGTTAGCCAGTGATGGACAAACCCTGGAAGGAAAATACCGGAGTTTTTTTGAAAATGGGAAACTGCAATTAGAAGGCACCTTCAAAAATGGAGTTCGATGGGGAACATTTTATGAGTATCATGGCAACGGCACCCTCATCCGTAAAATAAATTATGAAGATGGCATGCGCCATGGCGTTGTAGAGGTATATGATGAGCAAGGCCGTTCGATACAACGTGGGTTCTATGAGAACAACAAACTGGTGGACAGTATTAAATCCTATTTCCCGTCAGGAATTATAAAGCAAGAAAGTCTTTTTATAAAAGGAAAACCCGATGGATTCATTAAAGAATATTATCCTTCCGGCAAGCTGCAAAAAGAGATCGCGTATAAAAATCAAAAACCCAATGGAATTACCAAGACTTATTATGAAAGTGGGGTACTAGAAAGTGAAACTAATTATAAAGATGGATTTATTAGTGGGTTCTATAGATTGTATTATCCCAACGCACAACTTGAATTGACTTATTCGATAAAAGAGGGTGATAAGATTGGGGACTTTACCCATTATGATGAGGAAGGACACAGGCTGCTGGAGGGTCACTTTATGAATGCCCGTTTGCACGGGGATAATATTGGCTACTATTCAAATGGAACGCTGCGACATAAATATCAATTTAAGTCAGGGGCGAAAGTAGGAACCAATATTGACTATTATGCCAATGGCAATATCCACGCAAAACAACAGTTTTCACTCAACGGTAAAGACAGTAAGCTCACAGAATATTCGCCAGAAGGAAAATTGGAATTTGAAAAATCATTCCGTGATGGGAAGCCTCATGGCACTTGGTTATTCTATGGCTTGGATGGAAAAACGCTTACATTAAAAGAAAACTATGAAGCCGGGGGGTTGCAAGGCATTCGAACTATTTACCATAGCAACGGGCAAAAGTCGGTAGAAGAAACGTGGAAGTTTAATTTAATAACCGGGCCTGTTAAAAATTACTATGAAGACGGTACGTTGCTTTCCGTTTGCGAGTATCGGGCTAGTCGTCAACACGGACTTTATACAAAGTATTACTCCAATGGTAAAATTCAAGAACAGGGCGAATATGTAGCCAATAAGAAACACAAAGAGTGGAAAGAGTTTGACGAGCAGGGAAATCTGGTCAAAACTCTAATCTTCCAGGCGGGCATTTTAATAGAGGAGAAATAAAGCGTATTAGTTGCGAGGTACTGACTTCCTTACCTATTTTGCAGCCTCCATTTTACAGCTATGAACGCCATAAAAGAAACAAACTTTCAGTTTAAAAATCAAACGGGATTTTATCGGGGCAAGGTTCGGGATGTATATTATTTTGGAGATATCATGGCCATGGTGGCCACCGACAGAATTTCAGCCTTTGATGTGGTGTTGCCAAAAGCTATTCCTGATAAGGGACGCGTGTTAAATCAGATCGCAGCGTATAACTTAGCAGCAACCAAAAAAGTTGTTCCTAATTGGGTCATTAAGACGCCAGACCCCAATGTAACCATCGGATTTAAGTGTGAACCTTTTGCCGTAGAAATGGTTGTGCGTGGATATTTAGCAGGGCATGCTGCGCGCGAATACAAGGCGGGCAAAAGAATGTTATGTGGCGTACCCCTTCCTGAAGGATTGAAAGAAAATGATAAGCTTCCAACACCCATCATCACCCCTACCACCAAAGCCCCCATTGGGCACGATGAAGACATTTCACGTGAAGCGATTCTATCCCGGGGTATTGTAAGTGATTCTGACTATAAGCAACTGGAAGAGTATACATTAAAATTATATGCACTGGGTACTGAGATGGCCGCTGACAGAGGGTTGATTCTGGTGGATACTAAATATGAATTCGGAAAACATAAAGGCACTATTTACTTAATTGATGAAGTGCACACCCCTGATTCCTCTCGCTATTTTTATCAGGAAGGCTATTTGGAAAGACAGCAAAAAGGAGAAGCCCAAAAGCAACTCTCTAAAGAATTTGTACGGCAATGGTTAATTGAAAATGGATTTCAGGGAAAGGAAGGTCAGCATGTACCTGAAATGACCGATAAGATTGTTCAATCAATCTCCGAACGCTATCAGGAATTATACCAACAAATGACCGGTGAAACACTTGCTCCGGTTGATTATGGAACTCTCAATCAACGAATTGAGCAAAGTATCGTTAATTACGTAAATTAACTTAATTTTAGGCCGATTAAAGCATCTTTATGAAGTACTCGATAGACAAACAAGAAAAATACACCATGTTGCGGCTCAACGAAGAGAAGCTCGATTCGAACATTGCTCCTCAACTTAAATCGCAGATGGTTACGTTGCATGCTGAGGGTGTAAGAAACATTATTCTGGATCTTTCAGAAGTAAAATATACCGATTCTTCCGGCTTAAGTGCCCTTTTAGTTGGCAACAGAATCTTACAAGAAGACGATGGCATTTTCGTTCTTACCGGTTTGTCAGATCACACACTTAAACTTATTAAGATTTCACAATTGGATAGTGTACTTCACATTCTTCCAACCGTACAAGAAGGAGTTGATGCCGTATTTATGCATGAGATTGAAAAAGACATGAAAGACGGAGATTAAATCACTTCTTGACTCAACATCAGGCAGCCCGAATTACAGGCTGTTTTTGTTTGTAGCTAATTAATTCATTGTTACATAAAGGTTAAGTCAGATTCAGTGAGTGTTAAATTGACTATCCTGGGTTCAAGCGGAGCTGTTCCAGCCTTTGGTCGGTTCCCCACATCACAATACCTTATTGTTCAAAATCGACATTTTCTGATTGACGCAGGCGAAGGTGTTCAGATGCAGTTAGCACGCTACCAGATTCCGGTTCATAAGATTGATTGCATTTTTATAAGTCATTTACATGGCGATCATTATTTAGGATTAATGGGATTACTCTTTTCGATGCACTTGCACCGAAGAGTGAATGATCTCCATTTATACAGCCAGCCTGGATTGGATGAAATTATTTTGTTACAATTAAAATACTCCAAATCGGTACTGAATTACGCGATTCATTTTCATGTCTACGATCCGGCTCAGCAAGTCAAAATTTATGAAGACAATGTTCTGACTGTTGAAACCATTCCATTAATTCATAAATTGCCGTGTGCTGGTTTTCTCTTTCGCGAAACGATTAAGCCGGCCAACCTGAACAAACAAAAACTTAAGCCCGGGATGTTGATCCAACACATTGCTCAGTTAAAAAAAGGTGCTGATGTTTATGATGATCATGGAAAACTTCTTTATCGAAATTCTGATTTTACATTACCCCCGCCTACTTCCTATGCGTATGCCTTTTGCAGCGATACTGCCTGGAATGAGGCCATGATTGAACAAATTAAGTATGTAAATCTGCTGTATCATGAAGCTACTTTTATGGATGAAGATAAAGACAAAGCCCGAGAAACTAAACATAGCACTACTCTTGAGGCTGCTACCATTGCCAAGTACGCAGAGGTTGATCGCTTACTTATTGGGCACTTCTCCGCGCGTTACCGCGATCTGGATCTGCTTTTGAACGAAGCAAAAACAATTTTTCGTAATTCAAGTTTAGCAGAAGAAGGAATCTCTTTTGAAATACCCCATGAACCAAACTCTTGAACAGAAAAAGAATCGGCTCTTCATTGCGCTGGCAGGAATATTTCTGACCAATGCATTGATGGCTGAAATGATTGGCGTGAAAATATTTTCAGGCGAAGGCACATTAGGACTGCAGCCGGCCGGGTTAACTATTCTAGGGTTCACCATGGACTTTAACTTAACGGCAGGTGCGGTAATCTGGCCAGTGGTTTTTATTACCTCTGATTTAATCAATGAATATTTTGGAAAGCCTGGTGTAAAACGAATCAGCTACCTGGCCGCATTCTTTATCGCGTATTCTTTTATTGTCATCTTCTTCACCATCAAACTTCCACCAGCACAATGGTGGTTAGAGGTTAATAATCAGGACTCATCCGGTAATTACTTTAATATAGATTTTGCCTTTAACAAAATTTTTGGGCAAGGCCAGCGAATTATAATTGGATCGCTGGCGGCCTTCTTGTTGGGTCAGTTAGTCGATGTCTTTGTTTTCCAAAAACTAAGAAAAATCACAGGCCAAAAAATGCTTTGGCTCAGGGCAACCGGTTCCACCCTGATCTCACAATTTCTTGACAGTTTTGTGGTGTTGTATATTGCCTTTGCTGGAATTTTCTCCAATCAACAAATTGTTGCCATCGGCATCACTAACTACATTTATAAATTTACAGTAGCCATTCTTCTTACGCCTCTTATCTACCTGGGCCATTATGTGATTGATAAATACCTGGGAAAAGAAAATGCTGAGAAATTATCAGAAGCAGCTGCGCAAGAAAGCCAATCATTTCTTTGATTGCCTGACCACATCTAATATCACTCCTGTAGCGATGGCTGCGTTTAGTGATTCAGCATTTCCAAACCGAGGAATAGTAATCTTATGAGCAATTAACTTCTCTACAGCCAGAGATATTCCATTCGATTCATTGCCGATTACAATTAGTCCGCCATTATCGAATTTAACTTTATGCACATCTGTACCACCCAGAAAGGTCCCGTAAATAGGTAGATTAGATTTGTTTAAAAAGGTTACAAGCTGAGTATAATACATTGAAACCCTACAAAATGAGCCCATCGAGGCGTTCAGCACTTTGGGGTTATAAAAATCAGCAGTCTCCTCAGATGCAACTATTTTTTTTATCCCATACCAGTCAGCCGTGCGAATGATAGTACCCAGGTTTCCGGGGTCGCGGATATCATCAAGAACCAGAACAAATTCATTCTTAATTGGAGCCTCGGTATTAACTTTCATTTTCGCCACCGCCAGTGCCCCATCATTTGACTGAAAACTTCCTGATAATGCCAATTCGTTGTCTGTGGCTTCAACGATTTCAGCATCAATACCTGATAAGGTTTCCTCATTTTGGTTAAGAAATAATCGAGTACCAGCCAACCAAAGTACTTCAAAATCAGAATTCAAGAGTTCCACTACACTTTTGGCGCCCTCTACCAGAAAGGATTGCTCCTGTTTACGGTATTTCTTTACTTGCAACGACTTGAGATGCTTAACTTTGGCTTTAGAGATCATACGTGAATAAACTAAAAAAACGAGCTACTTTATTATTGCTTCCCTGGCTGCTTAGCGGCTGTTTGGGTACTCGGTATCTCCAAGAAAATCAAAAGTTATTATATCGCCAAACCATCGAAACTCCAAAGGGATTCAATAAAGATGGACTTTCAGATTTATTAGTCCAAAAAGTAAATCGGGGAGTCTTCGGGTTGTGGATCTATAATTATGGAAAAAATCGCTATGATCAACAACAGTTTATCGATAAAAAGGCACGCGTTGAACAAAAGTTTGACAAAAAAATAGCTTCAACAAAGAGTCAAAAAAAGGTAAACTCCTATCAGTTTAAAAAGCAAAAAAAAGTAGATGCGTTAAATAAAAAGATTGAGATCGGAAATCTACCGATGCAATGGGGAGAACCTGTTTCGGTATTTGACTCTGCCAACGTAATAGCATCCCAGGAGAAAATTTCTGACTACATATTTAATAAAGGTTACTTCCAAAACAGGGTTACTTTCAAAACTAATGAGTTTAAGAAAAAAGTAGGCGTCACCTACGTGATTGAGCCCGGCAGACCCTACTTCTATGATACCATTTTCTATTCTATACCTGATAAAAAAATATTGGCTATCCTTGAAGAAACGAAAAATAAAAGTCTAATTAAAAAAAATGATCGATACGATCAGGATAAATTAAACAAAGAAAGAGAGCGGATTGATCTTCAACTAAAAGATTTGGGATATTATGATTTTACCCGGCAATACGTAGAGTTTTCAGTAGATACTGCTTATCAGGAGCCTTACCAGATTGGTCTTCGCATTGAAATAAAAAACCCCCCTCGAAGAAATTCGCACAAAGTTTTTCATCTGGATTCTATTACCATCAGAACTGATGCGGCAGTCAATTCAGGGGACACATTAAAACGAAAATCTGAAAATAAGTACGGCATCACTTTCAACAATTATAAAACCGAATATAGTAAACGAATTCTGGCCCAACGTATATTCATTCACAAGGATAGCTTATACAGCAGATCTAAGACATTTTCAACCCAGCGACAATTAGCTAACCTCGATATTTTCAAGTTCATCAATATGAACTATGATTCTTCGGGTGGAAAATTTATTGCTAATATTTTTTGTAGCCCATTGGATCGCTATTCCTGGTCAAACGAAGCCGGATTAACTGTAACCCAAGGGTTTCCAGGTCCTTACGTCAGCACAAGTTTAAAAAAAAGAAATCTCTTCAAAGGGCTTGAAATACTGGAACTTAATGGCCGATTTGGGTTTGAAGGGGTCGCCTCTGCCATAGCCAAAGACAATTTTTATAAAAGTACAGAAGCCAACATTAATGGAAGTATTACATTCCCTCAATTTCTATTTCCATTTTCTGAAAAAACTGCTTTTAAACTCGCTGAATATAACCCTCGAACCCGCTTGCTAGGTGGTTTTGCATTTACCGACCGGCCCGAGTACAGACGACTTATTACTACCGTATCAGATACCTACACCTGGCAAAATAAACAAACTGCGCAATACTCTTTTACGCTGATCAACTTAAACATAATTCGTTCGACCTTAGACAGCACATTTAATGCTTTGCTCACTGATCTTCAGCTGAATCAAGGTAACAATCTTAAAAATTCATTTAAACCATCGTTTGTAAGTAGTATGATTATGGCCATTACCTGGAATCCTAATAACTACGGTAATACGGAACGCAGTTCATACTATTTAAGAATGCAAGCTGAAACAGGCGGCACCATGTTCAATGCTGTGGAACCCACCTTTATCATAAATCGAGGGCTTGAGCTATATCAATATATACGTCTTAACATTGATGCACGCAGAAGCGTTGTCCTAAACAAAAATACTGTGCTAGCTTATAGAATCAATACCGGGGTTGGCTATGCCTATAGCGCCAACAAAGTTTTACCCTACGAAAAATATTTCTTTGCGGGAGGCAGTAATAGTGTGCGTGCATGGCTGCCACGCAGGCTGGGGTTAGGTACCTTACCTCCTAACTTAAGTGAAAAACCAAATAAAGATGGTTTGTTTGATTATAGTTTTGAAAAGCCTGGCGAAATTTTAGTAGAAGGGAGCATTGAATTAAGAAGAAAATTATTTGGCTTTGTAAATGGAGCTGTATTTATAGATGCCGGAAATGTATGGTCGTTTCGTCAGATACAATTATCGCAGGAAGGTCCTAACAAAGCTACCTGGCAAGGTTCATCAAAATTTGACGGAAATTTTTACAAACAATTTGGTGTGGGCACTGGTGGCGGACTTCGATTTGATTTTTCATTTTTGGTCCTCCGCTTTGATATGGGTTTAAAGGTATTTGATCCGGGACGCGAGGAAGGAGATCGGTTTGTACTGAATAAAATAAAATTCTTTGGTCCCTTTGGCGTTAACCGCGAACCCGTAATTTATAATGTGGGCATAGGGTATCCTTTTTAGTCGATGGCAATAAGTTGCTGGTATTGAGTCGACACAGGCATAAGACAATATACTCGGGAATTTGAACGAACGACTCAAGACCACCAACTAAAAAACAAGCAGTTTTTCAATTTCACTTGCAACTTTCTCGGCATTGGGCAACATCATTTTTTCTAGTTCACTATTAAGAGGAACCGCTGGAAGGTTAGCCGCTCCAAAAGTCCAAACAGGGGCATCGAGATAATTAAAACATTCCTTTGA
The DNA here is from genome assembly GCA_016787755.1 of Cyclobacteriaceae bacterium. Lineage (GTDB taxonomy): Bacteria > Bacteroidota > Bacteroidia > Cytophagales > Cyclobacteriaceae > ELB16-189. The sequence continues at coordinate 406,973 of JAEUUA010000025.1, forward strand.
AATTCTGCCTGCCAATGATTCTGCAAAAGAATTCATTAAAGGCTCTTCGGTAAGAACAAAAGCCCGACCATGCCTTTTCACTGATTCCAGAATTAAAGTCCAGTCAATAGGATTAAGCGTCCTTAGGTCAACGATTTCAATTCTACCAACAAAGTTTTTTGAAGCCTCCCTGGCCCAATAGACTCCCATCCCGTAGGTAATTATTACTGCACTTTCACCAGATTGAATTTTTTCTTCATTGGCAGCTTGAAAAATAGTGGCGATGCCTAACGGGAGTATATACTCAGAATCGGGCTCAATTGTTTTCGCTTCCGCAGTACCGGTCACTTTACTCCAATACAAACCTTTATGCTCAAGCATAACAACAGGATTCGGATCATAATAAGCCGCTTTCATTAAGCCTTTCATATCAGCCGCGTTGCTTGGGTACACCACTTTAATTCCGCGTATCGTGAGAAGCGTTGACTCAATGCTTCCTGAATGATACGGTCCTCCGCTTCCATACGCACCAATGGGTACGCGAATGAGGGATTGAATTGGAAATTTTCCTTTCGAGAGGTAACAGCTTTTTGACAATTCCTCAACCAATTGATTCAATGCTGGCCAGATATAATCAGCAAATTGAATCTCCACAATTGCCTTTACCCCCACGGCACTCATCCCGGCAGTTGACCCAACAATGTAGGCTTCCTGAATGGGTGTGTTGAACACGCGATGATCTCCATACTTCTGCGCAAGCGTGGCAGCCTCACGAAAAACCCCACCCAACCTTCTTCCTACATCCTGACCATAAAATAAAGCTTCAGGATGTTTTCTCAAGATTTCATCTACGGCATGCAAGGCAGCATCCACCATTAGAACCTTCTCCCCTTTCTTTGGCACCCTGATTCCTTGTTCTATTTTAATTGGCGTTGCAGCAAACTCATGTGTATCAAATTCAGTTGGCTCAGGATCAGCGGAAGCTAACGCACTATCGAAATGTGATTTTATTTTTTCGATGGCTCTTTTCTTAACCTCTTTAATCTTTTCTTTTGAGTTTTTTAACTTCAATAAACTCTTTTCCAAAATCAGAATAGGGTCTCGTTTTTGATGTGCAGCCAAATCTTCCTGACGATACCATTCCCTTCGCACTCCTGAGGTATGATGGCCCAACAGTGGGCATGTAGCATGAATAAGTATTGGTAATCGCTTGGCGCGAACAAAGGCAATAGCCTCTTTCATCACCTGGAAACTTTTTATAAAGTCTGATCCATCCACCCGTTTACGTGCAAGACCTTTAAACCCGGCTGCATAGTCAAAAGCATCCATGGCACGCATCTCTTTGGCTGTTGCAGAAATGCCCCAGCCATTATCTTGTATTAAATAAATAATGGGTAATTTTTTTAATACAGCCATCTGAAAGGCTTCAGCTACTTCACCTTCTGTAACTGATCCATCGCCTAATGAGCAAAGAACAATTGGCTTCTCTTTTCCTTTCATCAATTTTTGAGATTCGAGGTATGCAATTCCATGTGCCATTCCTGTTGCCGGAATTGCCTGCATGCCTGTTGCTGAGCTTTGATGTGGAATAATCGGGAGTCCCTTTCGCTTTACTGACGGATGACCATAATAAGTGCGCCCGCCTGAAAACGGATCATCACGCTTGGCCATTAATTGGAGCATTAGCTCATAGGGTTCCATGCCTAACCCCAGCAACATCGATTCATCACGATAATATAAGGAAGCGTAATCAAACTCCTTCAACTGCAATCCTGTTGCCAATTGTATTGCTTCATGCCCACGCGATGTACTATGCACATATTTACTACATACATCTTTGTTCTCTTCGTAGGATTCAGCCATACGCTTTGATACCTGCATTAATTCATAGGCCTTCCAAAGTAATTCAATCTTATTTATTCCTGCGTTCGCTTTCTTCGCTTCTGTCATTATTTAACGGTTGAATTGATCAAATATAAATATTTTAATGGTTAGTAATTCTTTAAAAATAGTTGCTCCACATAATAAACAAAGGTACTTTACTTTCGAAAAGAGTGTTCAAAATTTATGGGCCTTTGGAGGACAGTTAGCTATTGGGGTACTAATAAAACGGAAAATCTGCATCAATTGCGAAATGTGGTGCTAACCAACCGCGTAAGCATTCTTATCGCTTGTTTTACTTTTCTATTATCAATCCTTTCAATACTTTCCTTTGGATTTATCTACTCCTCTCAATTAGCATTGCTTTTTTCATTTATCTTCATTTTGCCTCTTTTCATAAATAGAGCAGGTTTTTTATTTGCAGGGAGAATTCTTCTATCGGTGGTGCTCAGCATTGCCTCTTTAGTAACATCGATTCTTGATAAGTTTGATTATTTCTTACTGGAAGAATTTCAATATTTTGAATTTAGGCTTACCCTGCTAGCCGCTACTTTGTTTCCGTTTATCTTATTTAAACTAGAGGAAAATAAATATTGGATATCAGCATTGGCCATTAACTTTTTATGCTTGATTTTATACGATCCAGCTCACGAGCTTTTTGGGGTAGGCTACTATCAGATGGGATTAACGGGGCCCAATTATTATTTTTTAAACTACATGGTTGCAACTACATTTTTTGTAATCGCTGGCAGTGCTTATTTTATAAAACGAAGTTTTGAGAAGTCAGAAAATGAAAATCAATCATTAATTGAAACCCTTCATCAGGCAAACACCCGATTAAAACAGCAAAGTCAACTCCTTCAAGCCAAGCAGCAAGAACTCATTCAAGCTAATAATCTGATTGAAAAGCAAAGAGAAATGATTGCCCTGGAAAACACTCAATTGGCGGAAGAGATTCTTGAGAAGAATAAACAGTTAATGGAAACCAATACGGAATTAGTTAACCATAACAACGATCTCCAGCAATTTTCCTATACTATTTCTCACAACCTGCGAGGTCCGGTAGCCAGTATTGCCGGCCTATTAAGTCTTATCGATCCAGCAGAATTAGGGCCTAATAATCTCCCTCTCATTGAACATTTTAAGAATTCATTTACCTCGTTGGATAATACGATTAAAGATCTTAGCAACATTATTGATATTCGTAATAAGGTTACACGGATTCGTCAAAAATTAAATTTAGCGGAAGAGGTTGAGCACCTCAAAACCCTCCTAAAGCGAGAGATAGAGGATAACGATGTATTGATTTCAGAAAGCTTTGATCATGCTCCAGAGATTTATTCTGTTAAAATTATGATTCATAGCATTCTCTACAATTTAATAAGTAATGCCATTAAGTACCGGCATCCGGATAAGGTTTGTCACATAAATATCAGCTCTTTTCAAGAAGATAATTTCATAAAACTAATTATTGAGGATAATGGAATTGGAATTGATATGGATCGATTTGGCGATAAAGTATTCAGCCTATACAAGCGATTTCATACCCATATCGAAGGGAAAGGGTTAGGGTTGTTTTTGGTAAAACTTCAGACCGAAACAATGGGTGGTAGAATTGAAGTTAAAAGCGCTCCCAATCAGGGCAGCACATTTTCTGTTTATCTTAAAATTCCGGAAAATATTGGCGAGCAATTGATTTTTGAGAATGACGTGGCAAAAGTGTATTATGATGCTTCTACCGAGTCATTGTGTTGTATCTGGCAGCGGACTCATAGTGCCGAAGAATTCGAACAGGTACTATCCCTTTCACTGGATTTCCTTAAAGCGTATCGAACACCCAATTGGATTTCAGACATACGCAAAGTTCCTATGCGAAAGGAAGATGAGTTAAACGAAATACGAGCAAAGTATAGTCAGGAGTATCTCAAATTAGGCGTTAAACGGATAGCCGTCATTATGAATTCAGAGGAATATACCATCAACGATCTCAAACAAAAACAGGAGCAAATAAAAAATGCCTATCCCATATCTTATACTTTCTTTGAATCATCTAAAAATGCCTATGACTGGATCAAAAATCAAATCAATCAAGAATGATCTTTTTCATCAACTTTCTGCTGCTAATAACTCAAAAGCTTTCTTCAATTTACGCACCATGCGTGCTGACTCGTTAAAGTCAAGTGTTTGCTGGCCATCACTAAATGCTTCTTCTGGTTTTTGATGGGTCTCATAAATAATCCCATCAGCCCCTGCCATGACGGAAGCCAACGCGATTGATTCAACATATTCCCTAATTCCAATAGCATGAGATGGATCGGCCACCACAGGCAAATGAGTTTTCGATTTAAGAATGGGAATCGCATTGATGTCCATCGTATTCCGGCTTGCTTTCTCGTACGTACGAATACCTCGCTCGCACAAAATTAATTTCTCATTACCTGCTGAGAAAACATACTCGGCAGAAGAGAGCAACTCTTCAATTGTGCCTGAAATACCTCGCTTAATCAATACGGGTTTATCCACCTTACCCAATTCATCCAGCAAGTTATAGTTTTGCGTATTCCTTGCCCCTACCTGAAACACATCCACATACGGATACATGGTCTCAATCTGACTTACCTGCATTACTTCACTGATAATTTTAATGCCTGCTGCCTGGGCACGCTCATGCCACATCTTCAATCCATCAATGCCCAATCCGCGAAATGCATACGGTGAACTGCGAGGCTTGTAAACTCCACCACGCATAATCCGAACTCCGTTTTCCTTCAAATGATTAATGGTAAGATCCACTTGTTGCTCATTCTCTATTGAACAGGGGCCGGCCATAATAGAAAGATTACCTCCTCCCACGGTTACGCCATCACCCAGATCTATGACTGTAGGCTCAACCTTCCACTTACCCGAAACCAACTTATACTCATCCGACACCCGATGAATATCAGCAATGCCCCTCATGTGCCCGACCTGTCGAACATCAAATTCTTTTTTGCCAATACCTATTAAATAGGATCCGCGCTGCGTAGTTACTTCCATGGTTTTGTAACCAAGAGAGGTAATCTTTTCAACGATCATTTGTTTATCCTGAGTTTGTATAGTGGGTTGTAATTGTATAATCATATTTATGAAATCAAAGATTGAACAAATTGATGAATGTCTTCCTGCTGGTTTTTGCTTTCCTTAAGACAAGTTATGAAGGAACTCCCAACAATGGCACCCGCCCCGTACTCGCATGCCTGCGAATAAGTCTTATGATTTGAGATCCCAAAACCAATCAGAAAGGGATGGGTAAGCTTAAACGATTGCAGCTTCCTGAAATAATCCTGTTGCTCCTTTGAAAACTCTTTTTTTGCTCCGGTTGTGCTGGATGATGAAACTGCATAAATAAATCCTGAACTAAGGGCATCGATCTTCTTGATTCGGGCATCTGGAGTTGTAGGCGAAATCAAAAAGGAAATACTGAGATTCAATGACTCCATTAACTCCTTGTAATGTTTAACATATTCATCTATAGGAAGATCAGGAAGAATCAATCCATCCACACCTGCTGCTGAAGCCTTTGTACAAAACTTCTCAACACCATATTGCATTACCGGATTAAGGTAACCCATTAACACAATGGGCATTTTTAGTTTGGCACGGAGCTCAGCGACTTGGTTCAACAGCAACTCAACATTCATTCCCTGATTAAGCGCTATCTTATTGCTTTCCTGAATGGTGGGTCCGTCAGCAATTGGATCGGAGAATGGAATTCCTATTTCAATCATATCCACTCCAGCCGCTTCTAAATGTATTCCAATGGAAACCGTATCCTGTAAAGTTGGAAACCCAGCAGTATAAAACACTGATAAAATATTTTTCTTCTTTCTCGCAAATAATTTTGTGATTCTATTTTCCATGTTAATGAGTATCGAGGTGATAGTTTTTTTCTCCGGCCCGAATTGCTATCGGCAAAACATTTTGTGCAGGTGGTAACGGACAGGTAGCAAAAGGCGTGAATGCACACGGTGGATTATACGCTTTATTGAAATCGATTATTGTACGACCATTCGCATCGGGAATTTTTATATACATATATCTTCCGGCAGGATACGTTTCAGTTTCATTAGTAAGATCGCCAAAGATGATAAACAATTCATCTTTACCGCCTTCTAATGCATCTAACCTATATTCCTTTCCTTTAAGTGTAAATACTAATGTGCCCGGAGAAGTCTGAGCAGTTGTTTGACCTAACACATTGGTGATATCAATTTTCCGTGGTGCAGCAGGAATTTCCAACATGGCTTCCACCCGCCATTCAGGATTTACTTCATATCGTTCTATTCCCGTAAACTCTTCAATCAACTTACTTTCTAAATCTCTTAATCGAATCCCAACTTGATCATCGCGCTTAATCACAAACCACTGAAGTGAGCCATGCGATAGTAAACTATTCTTTGCTGAATCTGGATGGAAAATGATTTTTTCAGTGATTGGAATTCCTCTGTCCGAAATATCAACACCTGGTAAAACATTTAGCTGAACACTCGTATTCTTAACCAAAAAGAAGCCTGCCTTCGCAGCCATCTTCCCTTTCGGGAAAACCAAATCATTTGAATCATCACTACCAACCGTGTTTACTCCTTCCTTCAACCAAAACAAACCAGCAATATTTAACCACCCATTATCACTTTTTAGTTCCGTTAATCTTTTCTGAAACCATTCCTCAACTTCAACTTTATGAACTTCCGCATCAAGAACAGGTTGATCGGATTTTTTTGAATCACAATTCGACAGAGTCAAGACACTTACCGCAAAGGCGCAAAGGGCGCAAAGAAAAATTTTATATTCATTAATTCCTTTAAAGAAATTCATAAAATTTAAATCGTCAATCGTAATTCTTAATTCGTACTTAATATCTAATATTTTCCCCACCGGATATAAGACTCCAGGTCTTTATCGCCACGACCAGAAAGATTAATAACCACAACATCATCCTTCGTTAACTCCATCACTTTCAAGGCAGCCATAGCATGAGCAGATTCTATGGCCGGAATAATTCCTTCAGTCCTACTTAACTCTATTCCGGCATTCATGGCTTCATCGTCCGTAACATTAATAAACTGAACCCTTCCGGTTTCAAATAAATGAGCATGCATAGGGCCAATGCCTGGATAGTCCAGCCCTGCTGAAATTGAATAAGGCTCAATGACTTGTCCATCTGCTGTTTGCATCAGCAAGGTTTTACTTCCGTGCAACACACCCGCCTTGCCCAGGGCAGTCGTTGCAGCAGACTCACCACTATCTACCCCCTTGCCAGCAGCTTCAACTCCTATCAAATTCACATGTTCATCCGAAAGGAAATGATAAAAAGCTCCCGCTGCATTACTGCCCCCACCCACACATGCCACTACATAATCAGGATACGGATTACCAATTTCGTTTTGTAATTGCTTTTTGATCTCTTCACTAATCACTGATTGAAAACGAGCAACCATATCAGGATAAGGATGAGGTCCAACCACAGAACCAATAATATAATGCGTATCGGTGGGATGATTAATCCAATGCCGCATGGCTTCATTGGTTGCGTCCTTCAAAGTCATGTTTCCCGATAAGGCCGGAACCACCTTGGTACCTAAAATTCGCATGCGCTCAACATTAGGTCGTTGGCGTTCCATATCCAACTTACCCATGTACACGATACACTCCATGCCCATGAGAGCACAAACCGTTGCAGTTGCCACACCATGTTGACCAGCACCAGTCTCGGCAATGATTTTTTCCTTGCCCAATTTCTTGGCCATCAAAATCTGACCGATTGTATTGTTGATCTTATGAGCCCCTGTATGACAAAGGTCCTCACGTTTCAGATAAATAGTGGCGTAGTATCTTTCCGATAATCGCTTCGCGAAATAAAGTGGAGTCGGCCGACCAACATAATTTTTTAAAAGATCATTGAACTCAGCCTGAAACGATGGCTCAGCCATAATGCTTAAATAATTCTCACGGAGCTCTTCAATATTAGGATAAAGCATCTCGGGTATATAGGCTCCTCCAAACTGTCCGTAATAACCACTTTCATCTACATTATAATTCATAGTCGTAGGTTGTTTATTGCTTCTGATACTTTAGTAATGCTTTTTAATCCTGGAGAAAGTTCTACTCCGCTGTTTATATCAATCGCATGAAGATTCAGCTTACTCAATGAGAGAATGTCTTTAATACTTTCAGAATCAATTCCACCACTCAAAAAGAATGGGATTTTGTTGTTATATTTTCTCAATAGCTTCCAATCAAATTTTATTGCATTGCCACCATAGCTCTTCCCTTTTGTGTCGAACAGAAGATACTCTGCCACATCAGAAAACTCAGATGTTACAGAAAAATCAAATGCATCATCAACCCTAAAGACTTTGATAATTTTAATTCCTTTCTCTTTAAGATTATTACAATACGCTACTGACTCATCGCCATGAAGTTGAACAAAATCCAATTGATGATTTTTTATAGCACTCAATATGCCTTCCGCAGTCTCATTTACAAACACTCCTACTTTCATTGTAGAAGCGGGCAAGTCAGCAGGGATTTGAAATTCAAAACCGACATACCGTGGCGAGTCTTTATAAAAAATAAAACCCATGTAATCCGGAGCCAAAGAACCTACCTCAACAATGTTCTTGCCTTCTCGCATTCCACAAATTTTAACTTTTATATGATTGTGTGCAGACATTACTTTTCAAGGCGTTTCAATTCTGTGATAAAATCACGACACGCTTTCTCAGGCCTGCTGTGTTGCATAAAGTTTTGCCCCATCAGAAATCCTTCGTAGCCAAATTTTCTCAACTCAACTATCGTGGTTGTGTTTTCAATCCCGCTTTCCGAAACTTTCACAAACTGTTTGGGAATTTTATCCGCCAGTTGTTTTGAGATTTCGATATCCGTAGAAAACGTTTTTAAATCCCGGTTGTTTACACCAATTAAATCTACCTCAGCGATCAGGTTATCCTGGAGCTCTTTATTGTTATGAACCTCTAATAAAATTTCTAATTGCAACGTTTTGGCAACCTTAGCCAGCGAGTGAAGTTTAGCCGGCTCTAATACAGCAGCGATTAAAAGGATTGCATCCGCCCCCATCGATTTTGCTTCAATGATCTGATATTCATCAACCACAAAATCCTTTCGCAGGATAGGACAAAAGTTAAACTTTCGCGCCACCATTAAGTCTTCCTTACTGCCTCCAAAATATTTTGAATCTGTTAGCACCGACAAAGCAGAAGCACCCGCTTGCATATATCCAATCGAAGTTCTCTCAATCGAAACATGAGCATTAATAATTCCTTTAGAGGGTGACTTTCTTTTGATTTCAGCGATGATACCCGACTTGTCCTCACGCTGAACATATTTCTTCAGGGAAACGACTTTCGATTGAAAATAGATGCTTTGCTCTAGCAACTTAACCGGATACAAAGACTTCCGCTCTTCAACTTCTTTATACTTTTCCTGAATGATTTCGTCTAAAATATTCATTCTACTTTTCAATTAATTTTTTGAAGGCCACCAGCGCTTTACCAGATTTCAATGACTCAGTTGCTTTAATTACTGCTGCAGCTATTCCCGATTTTCTATCTACACAATACAATGCCATGGCTGCATTAGCAATCACAGCATTGTTATGCGCCTCTGTTCCCTTTCCCTCAAGTACGTTGGTAAATAATTTTGCTGATTCCTCTACGGATGAGCCTCCTTTAATCTCTTCATATTTAATCATCGGCAATCCCAAATCAGCTGGCTCTGCCAATCTTTCGCCTTCATTAAAGAAAAATTTAAAAGCACTCGTTAATGAAACTTCATCATATCCATCAATAGAATGTAAAATCAAAAAGTCTTTATCACTATTCTGATAGAGATACCCATACTGACGTGCAAGCTCCAGGCTAAATACACCCACTAATTGCCGGATAGGAAATGCGGGATTCACCATTGGCCCCAGCATATTAAAAAATGTTTTTACTCCTAACTCCTTACGGATGGGTGCCACATTTTTCATGGCCGGATGAAACAACGGTGCATGCATGAAACAAATGTTTGCCCTGTCTAAACTTCTTTTAAGCTCATCCACATCATTCGTAAACTTATATCCGAAATACTCCAGCACATTAGAAGACCCGCACGCAGATGAAACTCCATAGTTACCGTGCTTGGCAACCGGTTGTCCGGCAGCAGCCACCACAAATGAAGAAAGGGTTGACAAGTTGATTGTATTCTTGCCATCCCCACCTGTGCCACACACATCCATCACTGGTTGATCGAACCGAGCGGGTAGGCACAACTCCAACATTGCATCCCGAAAGCCTTGCAGTTCTTCAACCGTAATACTGCGCATCATATACACGGTCATGAACGCTGCCGTTTGGCTTAAATTAAATTTGCCAGTCGCCAGATTCACAAGCACTTCGCGTGCAGTTTCTTTTGTAAGGGTTCGATGATCAATTAATTCCGCTAATATGTTCTTCATGTTGAAATCAATTCTACGTTCTACTTAGTCAACCAGTTTTTAATAATTGCCGGACCTACCAACGTCATAATTGATTCCGGATGGAATTGTAATCCTTTCACATCAAATCGGGTATGACTCAAGCCCATAATTAATCCATCAGCATTGGTAGCTGTGACCTTAATTTCATTTGGTAAATTCTTTGGTAACACGGCCCATGAATGATAATGTGTTGCCTGAAATTTATTTGAAATTCCTTTAAAAAGGTATTCATCCTGATCCTTCACTTCTACCATTGAAGTCACTCCATGCAGCACGGTTGGGATATTGAACAAAGTACCACCATATACTTCAGCTATCCCCTGGTGTCCTAAACAAATGCCTAAGATACTTTTGGTTGCACCATACTCTTTAACCACTTGTTTCATGATTCCAGCTTCCTCAGGAATTCCCGGGCCGGGTGAAAGCAATATTTTGTCATACTGTTTCACCGATTCAAGTTCAATCTTATCATTCCGATAGATATCCATTGAAAATCCGTTTTCGCGAATGATATGAACCAGGTTATAGGTAAATGAATCGTAATTATCTAATACTAAGATCTTCATACTAAATTTGTTCAGCTAACACCACTGCCTTGCGCAGCGCTTCCAGTTTATTATTCACTTCTTGTAATTCACTCTCTGAATTTGATTTAGAAACTACTCCAGCTCCTGCCTGATAAGTAAGTTTATTTCCCTGACTTAAGAAGGTTCGGATCATGATGGCGTGATTGAACGATTCATTAAATCCAAGAAACCCAATCGCTCCACCATAAAAGCTACGGTTCACATTTTCATACTCATTAATCAACTTCATGGCCATGTGCTTGGGTGCGCCCGATAACGTACCTGCTGGAAATGTATCAGCTGCCATTTGCACTACCGATGCGCCCGACTTAAGATTACCGGTGACCTTAGATACAAGGTGAATAACATGCGAATAGTATTGAATTTCTTTAAACACTTCCACTTTCACATCGCTTGCATTCCGACTCATATCATTGCGCGCCAAATCAACCAACATAATGTGTTCAGCATTTTCCTTTTCATCCGCTGAAAGCTTTTCAGCCATCACCGCATCCTCCTGATCATTGCCCGATCGTCTGAATGTACCCGCAATGGGGTACAAGTGAGCCTTGCTGTTATTTATTTGTATTTGTGCTTCGGGCGAAGACCCAAACAACTTGAAATTTCCGTAATCGAAAAAGAAAAGATACGGGGAAGGATTTATTGAACGAAGGGTGCGATACACATTAAATTCATCACCCTGAAAACCCATCGTAAACCTGCGTGAAAGAACTATTTGAAAAACATCGCCTCGATAACAATGTTGTTTTCCCTTTTCAATCATTTCCAGAAACTCAGCATCGGTATAATTGGATTGCTCCTGATCAGTAAGTTTAAAATGAAATGTGGTGATTCGATTATTGTAAATGAGTTGTTCTATCCTATTCAAAGAACTTTCATTGGAAACATCTTCAAATTGATGTTCGAATAAAGTCATTTCATTAAAGAAATGATCGACCACAATTACATATCGATACAGCGAGTAGATCATATCAGGCAATTCGGATTCTCCTTTCTGAATCTCTATATCTTCAAAATAGCGAACCGAGTCATACGCCATATACCCAAATAAGCCGTCATGCGGATACTTGGTTACTACAGATTGATCAGGCTGAAATGAATGTTTAAATTTTTCCAACAACTCAGCAACCTGTCCGGTGTCAGAAATTTGAACTTTTTCAACTTCTTTTTCAGGATACCGAATCTCAACCTGATTGTTAACTACCTTAAAAGTTGCCAGTGGGTCACAGCAAATAAATGATAAGCTGTTCTCGTTACCATGATAGTCTGAACTCTCAAGTAAAATACTGGCTGCAAATACGTCCCTTAATTTCAGGTAGATGTTTACAGGCGTAATGGTATCGGCCAGTAATCGCTTTGAATAGGTTTTTAATTTGTAAGTCATCCTTTAATCGTTGCTGCGGTTTTGAATAAAAAAAGAAGGCCCACTGTGAACAGCGGGCCTTCGGCATTATGTTTTTACATAGCTAGGCTGTTCACCAATCGAAATTCGACTTGTGCCACCACCCTGCTGTATGCACTGAACTAATCATTGTTAGGCTTGTGCTTTTTTACGAACTGTTTTCTTCGGCTTGGCTTCTTCACCGGGTATTACTCTCTTTTTAGAAGCAACACGCTTTAATTGAGCCTTTATTTTCGACTTGTTTCTTGAAACACCAAAGGAACCCTTTTCACGTTTACCTTTCGCTGTCTTTTTATCTCCTCTTCCCATTTACATTTTAAAATTAATAGGCAAGTATAGCAAAGGGATTACTTTTCACCAAATATTGTGAATCGCTTTCCTGTAAAAGATGAATTTAAACTACCTTAGTAGAACAAAAAAAATCAAAACTGGTTTATATAGTAAAGCTATACTTTATGAGCATTCAACCCGAATTGATCCAGTCCTTGCGCAATGCAGCCAAAAAGGTAGATCAAAGTTGCAATTACCAATGGGGGCATATGGGCTTATGTAATTGTGGATTTTTAGCCCAGGAAATTACTAAATTAACCAAAGAGGAAATCCACAGAAGGGCTATGATGCGTCATGGAGATTGGACGGAACAGCTAAATGACTACTGCACAACCAGCAACTTACCCATGGATGATTTGATTACCGAGTTGCTCAATTTTGGGTTTACCAGAGAACAACTTCAGCACCTTGAAAATGTATCCGATCCTGAAGTTATTAAATGGATTCCCCTCGCTGAAAGGAATCTTAAACGCAATGTAAAAGCGGATGTTGTTCGGTACTTAAACACATGGGCTCAAGCGCTGGAAAATCAATTATTAGTATCTATTAAGCTTGATGATCTTAATAGAATCCAGCAGGAAGTATTTTCTTAAGTCAGGCACTTTATGGAAGCAATCCATTGGTGCATTGCCTTTGATTGGAGTGACCTAGGCTTCCGGGCGCCAGAACTACCCATTAAACTCTAACCGTGATTTTACCCAGGCTCGTAAAACGGAAAAGCATTCAGGAATAGGTAAGTGATTATTAGTTTGCAACTCTATGGGAAAAGAAAACAATATCGTTCATCAATATTTCAAAAAAGAGACCGAAGAAGCAAAAATTCTGGTGAAGGTAAACCCAATTCATCTTAAAGGAACCGAAATATGGGTTGGGAAGGATGGATCCGAAATTCGTGATCTGGACTTTGATGCGGAGATCTTCGATGATCTGCAAGCCGATGGATTCAGTGAGGTAAATGCCCTTGAATTCAATCTTTATTTATCGGGCCTGGTTTAAGTTATCCTTCGTTTCAACAATTTTATTAGTTTTGCAGCGGCAAATCGGCACGACCAGCTCCTGCTGAACTCCCCCAGGATCGGAAGGTAGCAAGGGTAGGCAGTTGTAGCGGTGCGATGTTCGGTTTGCCACTTTTTTTAACCTTCTCCGCACAAAACGAGGGAAGGTTTTTTAATTTTTTGAGTTAGTTTTACAACCATAAACCACTTTCTATGCAGTTTTTCATCGATACCGCCAATTTGAATGAAATAAAAGAAGCTTATGATCTAGGTGTGTTGGATGGTGTTACCACCAATCCATCCCTGATGGCAAAAGAAGGCATTGCTGGAAAGGAAAAAGTATTCGCACATTACAAGGCCATTTGCAACATTGTGGATGCGAATGTGAGTGCCGAAGTAATTTCAACCGACTTTACAGGAATCATTAAAGAGGGCAAAGAGCTCGCGAAAATTGATGATAAGATTGTGGTTAAAGTTCCTATGATTAAAGAAGGTATAAAAGCCATCAAACAATTTACAAGTGAAGGCATTCGCACGAATTGTACGTTGGTGTTTTCTGCTGGCCAGGCAATTCTTGCCGCTAAAGCCGGAGCGAGTTACCTCTCTCCTTTCATTGGTCGCCTTGATGATATTTCACAGGATGGGTTGGATTTGATTGCTCAGATTCGGATGATCTATGATAACTATGGATTTGAAACCGAAATTCTGGCCGCGAGCGTTCGTCACACTATGCATCTTATAAAATGTGCTGAAATTGGTGCTGATGTAGTTACTTGTCCGCTAAACGTAATCACAGCATTATTAAATCATCCGCTTACGGATAGTGGTTTGGCTAAATTTCTTGCTGATCATAAAAAAGCGAATAGCTAACTGATGAGCATGTTCTCATCCGATCCTGTTGTCCGAGTAAAGGAAGCCAGCATCTTTCAAGATCATAATACGGTGCTGGGTGATATTAGCTTTGATATTGAGAAAGGTGAGTTTGTATTTCTGATTGGACGCACAGGCTCAGGCAAATCATCACTCTTAAAAACATTATACGCAGATCTTCCCCTACGCTTAGGTGACATTAGTGTTGCTGGTATAAACATCCGCGATATTAAAAGCAATCAAGTACCATTACTAAGACGAAAAATCGGAATCATTTTTCAGGACTTTCAACTCTTTTCAGATCGTACTGTTGGTGAAAATCTAACTTTTGTGATGAAAGCCACAGGCTGGAAAGATGGAGCCAAGATGAAGAACCGATTGGCAGAAGTATTGATGCAGGTAGGATTAGGATCGGTAGAGAAAAAAATGCCCCATCAATTATCAGGTGGGGAGCAACAACGCGTTGTAATTGCGCGCGCCTTAATTAATGAACCGTTGATTTTAATTGCTGATGAACCCACCGGTAATTTAGATCCGGAAGTGTCTAGTGGAATTCTGAAAATATTTCAGCAAATAAACAGAAGCGGTACAGCCGTGTTAATGGCTACGCACAGTTACGGCTTGATAAAGAAGTTTCCGGCAAGGGTATTAAAGTGCGAAGACGGCAAAATACTAGACAGCAATAAAGATACCTTTGAGGTAAAGACCGAGGATTTTTAATAGCTAATTTTCTTTTACTCTCTTTTCCATTTCATCCTGCTCTCGTGTGTAAAAATACTGCCTATAACGCCACCTGATATCGGAATCTCCATTTAGATAATCAGTCCAATCGTGCTTACTGAAAACAGTGTCATTTATCTTTTTATCGCTAATGGTTTGATTTACTGATGTGACAAGTTAGGTTCAAAGAATCTAACAACTCCATCTTAAATTTGTGTTCGAATGAACTGTCTAAAACTTCAATGGAGTCACCTTCCATGTTGTATCTAAATATTCTAAATAAATCCTCATTATAATAATAATTTCAATTTTAAAAGATCAAATTAAATCCTTCGTCATACCGAAGCTTCTGTCTCCTGTTTATTCTCCCTCTTGTAATCTTCGATGCTTTTTATTTGTTGATTCAACAAATCCATTCTTACCAAAAAATTAAGAATCAACGCATCTTTAACTTTCTCGGTAGGATTAATCTTCATCTGTTCTTTTAACACGAGGTACATAGCCTCTAGTTTTTCGAGGTCTTGCGTAAACTTTTCAGGATCATTAAAGTTTTGAATGTGATTAATCAACTCAACCTTCTCCTGAATTTGTTCACTATAAAAACTTTCTAAGTCCGAAAACTCACCTTGTAGTTGGGCAGATTCACGACTTGGTGTTTTAGCAACGTTTTGGGTAGCAAATAAATAAACCGAAAGGCCAAGAAATAGCATCGCGGCAACGCGCCAGATCATCGTGTTATTCCATAATGAAATTTGCCTGCCTGGTAAATTTGCATTAATCCGCTCCCAGAGATTTTCTGATGGCTCACGGTTGTCAAATGCTGATCTGTTTTCGTCCACAAACTTTTTAAGTGAATCTTTTTTCATACTTATCCTTCCTCCAAAAGTTCCTTTAATTTCTTTTTCGCCCTGTTAAACTGCGATTTTGAGGTAGATTCTGTTATTCGCAAAATCTCAGCAATCTCGCCATGATCATATCCTTCCATAAGATACAACGAAAGCACGGAACGATATCCGTCCGGCAATCTCTCTATCGCATCTCGAACTTTTTCAACCGTAAATGGAAAGCCCTCCAACACATCAATCTCCTCTTCTTCCTTTACATCAAACGTTTCGTCTTCAGGCATCCGATCCAACTTTCGCTTATGAAGTTGGTTTATGGCTTTATTGATAACAATTCGTTTTAGCCACGCGCCAAATGTTGAATCGCCCCGATAGTGATCCAAACTATTAAATGCACTGATAAAAGCCTCTTGCAAGACGTCCTCGGCTTCATCCTGATCATTAACGATCCGGTAGCCAATATTATACATGCTACGACAATAAAGCTTGTAAATTTGTTGGTACGCAATCCGATCACCCTGCCGGCAGCGGTCAATCAAATCGTGATGGATATGTACTGCCGGGGCTTCCAAGCCTAATTATCTAAACCCAAAGACAGACCAACCTGTAAAAGGTTGCACGTTATTTTACTTTCGCCAAATTCTGTTTAGCTAACACAAAATCAGGAGCTAAGGCTAGCGCTTCTTCATATAATTTTTTCGCGGCTGCCTTATCCCCTAAATGTTCCTGCACAGCAAGCCCTTTCAGGTTTATAATAGCAACCCTCATAGGGTATTCCTTCTGCTTGTTTTCTACATCGTTGAATACAACCTTAGTAGCATCAAGGTCTTTATTGGCGAGTAAAATATCAATCGAAGTTAAACACTCAGCAAAACGTTTTAGATCATACTGCAAAAAAGCCATCTTATAAAGGGTTGCAATGTTATTGGTCAACAGATACAAACTCTCATAATTTTGAAGCGAGCGATCGGGAACACCCATAAATTCATATCCCACTGCTGAGATTTCAAGTGCAGCCGTATTTTTTGGGTTGCGTGCCAATAACTGTTGCGAAACCAATACCGATGATGGATAATTTTGATTTTCATAGTAGTAATATGCCAAATTAAAAATCAACGAATCGTTTTGAGGATTTTCCATAATCAAATCATACAAAGCGTCCTTCGCCACTTCATAATCATTCCAGCGCAAAGCGGTGACGTATTTCTTGTAGAAATGTTCCGTCAACGTATTGATACTTGCCTTTTCCAGTTCCTGTGGTTTTGCCTGAGGCTCGGTTTGGGCAGCCGGCTTAGCCGGTTCGGTCTTAACCGGTTTCTTGGCTTGTGCATTTGCAACCGAAACGATTAAGCTGCTTATAAAGAAAATTATTATTCTTACTTTCATGTGTTAATATTTAAATTTTAAAAGGTCACAATGAAATCTCCAAAACGGTTTAACTTTTAAAGATGAATACCAGTAAATAAAGATTTTATATCGGTTATTTTTTCAAGCTTACTTCGTTGTTAATCAATCCTTTTTTTTCTGCAACCTTCATTAAAAATTCGCGTGCTTCCTGATAATCGTTGCGAATCACTCCTTCCAGAATTGCTTCTTTAATTTCTTCTTTGATTTCACCAATTATCGGGCCAGGCGAAACCTGAAAGAGTTTAATAATCTCGTCACCGGTAATAGGGGGTTGAAAATTCCGCACTTTATCCCGTTCTTCCAAATCAATCATCTTCTTCTCAACCTCATCAAAATTGCGTAGGAACCGAGCCACCTTATCATTATTCTTAGAAGTAATATCGGCTCTGCAAAGTTTCATAAGTCCCTCCACATCATCACCCGCCTCAAAAAGTAACCTGCGGATGGCGGAATCAGAAACTTCTTTTACCAGAGAAATAGGACGTAAATGCAGGCGAACCAGTTTTTGTACGAAGAGCATCTTCTCATTCATGGGCAACTTAAGCCTGCGAAAAATGCCCGGCACCATGCGCGCACCTTTATCTTCATGACCATGAAACGTCCACCCTACTGCTTTATCAAAACGCTTAGTGGCGGGTTTAGCAATGTCGTGCAGAATAGCAGACCAGCGCAGCCACAAATCATCCGACACTTTGGAAACATTATCCAACACCTGTAACGTGTGAAAGAAATTATCCTTATGCGCCTTGTTGTCCACATTCTCCACACCATGCAAGGCTATCATTTCCGGGAAAAACTTGTTGAGCAGTCCACTTTGAAACATGAGTTTAAACCCATAGGATGGCACAGGGGATAGGATGATCTTATTCAATTCTACAATTACACGTTCCATTGAAACAATGGACAAGCGATCCGCATTTTTTGAAATCGCCTCAAAAGTATCTGCCTCAATGTCAAAGTTTAATTGAGATGCAAATCGAATGGCGCGCATCATCCTAAGCGGATCATCTGAAAAGGTAATGTTAGGATCGCGAGGAGTCTTGATCAGTTTCTCCTTAAGGTGTTCAACTCCTCCAAAAGGATCTACCAAGGCACCAAAATTTTCCTTCTCCAAACTGATGGCCATAGCGTTGATGGTAAAGTCTCTGCGCAGTTGATCTTCCTCCAACGTTCCATCTTCCACCAGCGGCTTGCGCGAATCTTCGCGATACGACTCCTTTCTAGCACCTACAAACTCCAACTCCCGATCGGCCAGCTTAATCATGGCAGTACCAAACGATTTGAACACGGTCACTTGCATACCACCAAAATCCCGAGCCACTTGTTGGGCCAGTTTGATTCCACTACCCTGGCAGACAAAATCAAGGTCTTTATTGGGACGATCTAAAATAAGATCACGCACATAGCCGCCAACCACAAAAGTGGGTAAGCCCAGTTTGCTTCCCGCTTCTGAAATCGTTTTGAAAATGCGGTCTTTCTCTAAATGTGCCTTAAAATCCATCCCTAAGCATCAAAAATGGGAACAAAGGTAAGAAGGAAATCAAGAATAAAGGCGTAAAATATCATTGAGATCACAGTCACCTTCTATACCAATAATAAATCTAAACCATATCTTCTTTTGTGTGTTATAAAAGTATGTTCTCATTCTTAAAATCAGATCCGGCCAAAAAGCTTGAAGTCAAACGCAAGAAACTGCTTGAAGAAGCCATGCGCACTCAACGTTCTGGCGATTTGAAACTTTATGCCCAGCAAATGGCAGCCATAGATCAACTTGAAAAAGAAATTGAAGCCTTACAAGCAGGAAAATAGTTCAATCATAGACTGCTCTACTGCGGTTTTTTGGTTCAGGAGAGATTTGAGGCTGCAAGACAATGCCGGGCTCTACCATGCTTTGAAAGAAAACAAAAGTGTTGTTCCTGTTTTCATTTTCGATACTACCCTACTCGATAAACTCGAAGATAAAGCCGACCGCAGAGTAGAATTTATTCATCAGTCGCTGACACTTATACAAAAGCAACTCATTGAACTAGGTAGTTCACTCCTCGTCTTTCATGGCAATCCCATTGAGATTTTTAAATCGCTGCAACCAAAAGCCGTTTACACCAACCACGACTACGAACCGTATGCGCTTTCGCGCGATGAGCAAGTAAAAAATATCCTAACTAAAAATGGTGTTGAGTCAAAAACATTTAAAGATCATGTCATCTTTGAAAAAGAAGAAGTAACAAAAGATGATGGCAAACCTTACACGGTGTTCACTCCTTACAGCAGAAAGTGGAAAGCAAAACTCAATGCATTCTATTTAAAAAGCTATCCAACCAAAAAGTATTTTTCATCATTCAAAAAAACAAAATCCTTGCCCCTCCCCTCACTGCAACAGCTTGGCTTTGAAGAAATTAATAAACCATTTCCCGAGCGAACAATTAAACAGTCTATCGTTGAACAGTATGATAAGAAACGGAATTTTCCGGCTATCGCTGGCACAACCAAACTTAGTGTGCACTTGCGATTTGGAACGGTAAGTATTCGGAAACTGGCACAGGTAGCAGAAAAGAAAAATGAAACATGGTTGAATGAATTAATCTGGCGCGATTTCTATCACATGATCTTGTGGCATTTTCCGAAGGTAGAAACACAAGCTTTTAAACCTGCTTACGATCAGATTAAATGGCGTAACAACGAACAGGAATTTACGATGTGGTGCGAAGGCAAAACAGGCTATCCGATTGTTGATGCCGGCATGCGTGAACTGAATGAAACGGGATTTATGCATAATCGGGTGCGTATGATTGTGGCCAGTTTTCTTACCAAACACTTGCTTATTGACTGGCGATGGGGCGAAGCCTATTTCGCTAAAAAACTTTTGGACTTTGACTTAGCTGCCAACAATGGTGGCTGGCAGTGGGCAGCAGGTTCGGGCTGTGATGCAGCTCCCTACTTCCGAGTATTTAATCCGGCCCTTCAAACTGAAAAATTTGATGCCGAATTAAAGTATATCAAACACTGGGTTCCGGAGTTGGGTACAAAGGAATATCAAAAACCTATAGTGGACCATAAGCTGGCGCGCGAACGGGTGCTAAAAGTTTATAAAGAAGCTTTGGGCTAGAGGATACGCATGCATAAAAAGCAAAACCTTCCTACCAAAATATGCACAGTTTGCGGCCTTCCATTTACGTGGCGCAAAAAGTGGAAAAAAGTTTGGGCAGATGTAAAATATTGTAGCGATAGATGCCGCACAAATAAATCGAAAATATGAGTAGCGTTACACTCGTTTTTCCACATCAACTTTTTGAAATCCATCCCGCTCTTGAAAAAGAGAGACCTATTTATTTGATTGAAGAGTTTCTCTTCTTCAATCAATTTAATTTTCATAAACAAAAACTGGCATTTCATCGCGCCAGCATGAAAGCGTACGAAAGCTATTTACACAGCAATGGCTATCAGGTACTATACATCGAATCAAAAGATAAAATAGCAGACGTTAGAAATCTTTTACCGCACCTCAAAAGTGAGGATATATCAGAAATTCATTACTGCGATGTAACTGATTTTTTGTTGGAAAAAAGAATTTTGCGACTTGCAAATGAGTTAGTGCTTAAAATTATAAAGCATAATTCATCGCTTTTCATCTTAACACGTGATCAAATCGGAGACTATTTTTCCAATAAGAAACGTTTTTCCCAAACAGAATTTTACACTCGGCAACGCAAGCACTTCAATATATTAGTTGATGCTGAGTTACAACCAGAAGGTGGGAAATGGACGTTTGACACAGAGAATCGATTGAAATATCCCAAAGGCAAAAAACCACCAACTGTAGAATTTCCAAAGGCCAGTATCTCCTGGACTGAAGCTACAACTTATGTTGAGAAGAATTTTCCTTCGAACTATGGTGCGGTCAATAACATATTTATTTACCCAACTACCTTTGAAGAAAGTCGTGAATGGCTAGAACAATTTTTACAACATCGTTTTTGTGAATTTGGGAACTACGAAGATGCTTTGGTGGGTAATGAGAGTATATTGCATCACAGTGTTCTGAGCCCTCTACTTAATTCTGGATTGTTGACACCAAAGGAGATTATCGATGCTGCCATATCATTTACAAAGGATCATAAAATCCCAATTAACTCTTGCGAAGGTTTTATTCGACAGGTTTTAGGCTGGCGTGAATTTATCAGAGGAGTATATGAAATAAAGGGCACGCAAGAACGCACCATCAACTACTGGAATTTTAAACGAAAAATTCCAAAATCATTTTGGGAAGGGAATACGGGTATAGATCCAATAGATAGCACCATCAAAAAAGTATTGGCAACAGGCTATTGCCACCACATTGAGCGATTGATGGTACTTGGCAACTTCATGTTGCTCTGCGAATTTGATCCCGATGAAGTCTATCGTTGGTTTATGGAATTGTTCGTAGATTCCTATGATTGGGTAATGGTACCGAATGTTTATGGAATGAGTCAATTTGCTGATGGTGGGCTAATGGCAACCAAGCCCTACATCAGCGGGAGCAATTACCTGATGAAAATGAGCGACTACAAAAAAGGAGATTGGCAAACTACATGGGACGGTTTGTTCTGGCGCTTCATGCATACACACCGGGATTTCTTTTTGAAGAACCCACGGTTAGGAATGTTGATAAAAACATTTGACAAGATGCCCAAAGTAAAACAAGAAAAGCATCTCAAGACAGCAGCTACCTATTTAAACACATTAGACATATATAAAGAATAGTGTAGGAGGTGTTTCACTTCATTTAAGGTAGGAGCATTTAAGTTTACATGCATGAAATCAAAGCAAAAAAAAATACATACTGAGCAAGAAGTTAACCGCATCATTGAAATGGCATGGGAAGACCGGACTCCTTTTGAGGCCATTGAGACCCAATTTGGTTTATTGGAGAAAGAAGTAATTACATTGATGCGCAAGCAATTAAAAGAAAGCAGTTTTAGAATGTGGCGAAGGCGAACCAATGGACGCACTACCAAGCATCAAGAAATAAGTGGATTAATAAAAAGCAGGTTTAAATGTACCCGTCAAAAATCTATAGCTTCTAATAAAATCAGTAAACGATGAGCGATCTGCATTTTCGAATTTGAATAAAACTGAACTAAAAATAAAATCCCGGTAACAATGAAAATACTCCTTACAGGATCCACTGGATACATTGGAAGACGCCTGCTCCCGGGCATACTGTTAGAGGGCCACCATGTTACATGTCTGGTTCGTGACAGCCGTAGATTTGATTGGGATGACTTTAATGAAGCCCATCAAAAACAATTATCGATAATTGAAGGAGATCTTACTGATGATAACACGCTCCAATCCATTTCCGCAGATTTTGATGTTGCCTATTACCTTGTGCACTCAATGACTTCATCCCAGGATGATTTCACTTCTATTGAAGCTGCCTCGGCTAAAAACTTTGTTACACTAGTAAATCGAAGCCATGCAAAGCAGATTATTTACCTGAGTGGAATTGTTAACGATCGTGATCTTTCTGATCATTTGCTTTCGCGAAAAAATGTAGAAGATATTCTAAAAACCTCTATCGTGCCCGTTACTGTGTTACGGGCTGCTATTATCATTGGTTCGGGAAGTGCTTCCTTTGAGATCATTCGTGACCTCGTTGAAAAACTTCCGGTGATGATTGCGCCTCGCTGGTTGAAAACAAGATGTCAACCGATAGGTATTAGGAATGTGCTGGAGTACCTGCAAGGGGTGATGTTAAAACCAGAAGCTTACAACCAATCTTACGATATAGGGGGTGCCGATATACTTAATTATAAAGAAATGTTGCTTGGCTACGCTAAGGTGCGTGGATTAAAACGATGGATTATTACAGTGCCTGTCCTTTCACCAAAGCTTTCCTCGTTGTGGCTCTACTTTGTTACCTCTACTTCCTATACCCTCGCGCGCACCCTGGTTGATAGCATGAAGAATGAAGTAATTTGCCAAAACACAACCATTCAGCAACTAGTACCCATAAAAATATTTCACTATCGAGAAGCTTTGCAATTAGCGTTTGACAAAATCAGCAAGAAGGACATTATCTCCAGTTGGAAAGATTCAATTTCACTCAATTCGATTCAGCGCGATTTTTTAAATAACACCTTGGTGCCTGAGCATGGTGTGTTTGTTGACAGACGAATCGTTGAATTTGAAGAGAGCTGTGAATTCGTAATGAATAATCTTTGGCAAATTGGCGGTGAGCGTGGCTGGTATTTTGGAAACTGGCTGTGGCGAATACGCGGAGTGATGGATAAAATGGTAGGGGGAGTAGGTTTGCGAAGAGGCCGGAGAAGCGAGATTGATTTAAAATCGGGTGATGCACTTGATTTTTGGCGAGTGCTAATTGCCGACAAAGAAAATGCCAGACTCCTGCTTTACGCAGAAATGAAATTACCGGGTGAGGCGTGGCTCGAATTTAGGATCAAATCAAATAAGGGTAAAAACTTTTTGGAGCAAACTGCAACATTTCAACCACTTGGATTATGGGGCCGGATGTATTGGTATTTGGTGCTCCCATTTCACAGTTTAATATTTCCAAGGATGGCCAAAGGTGTTGCCACGTTTAAGAATTAATCCCAAACAAATTTCCAACTGCCATCCACCTGTCGTTTCCATACGGCTTGGAAAATACCTTGTTTCGATTGAGTAATCCCTAACGAATCGGTATTGGTATAATAGTCTTTAGCCAAGAATACCTAGTCCTTAGTCTAAAGTATTGAAATAGAGTTAACTCGGAAGATTTTACTAATTTATTTCTCAATACTAAAGACTAACGACTCAACACTATCTTATTCTTTCCAGATAGCTCCAATGCCCACGCTCCATAACTCCTTATTAAATGCAGGTAGGTCCCTATCTATAAATTCCTGAGCACGATTCTTTAAAGGAGTCCATTGGGTATGTAATTCTGCAAGGCGATCACGCGTGGGTTTAGTCACACGCGGAATATCACTTTCGGTATGGTTTAGCATGAACAGATAGTTTGCGGTAAACTTATTAGGGAAATTTTCCACATCGTCATAGGCTTTTGATTTACGCTGCACCATGTCCTCATCCCATTGTTTCATGCGTTGTACCAAAGCTTGACCATCTTTTTTAAGAACTGCAAACTTGCTATCGGCAGGTAATGAAGCTAATAAACTTTCAAGTTGTGTGCGCTTATCATACAGAGAATTAATAAGGTTATGCATGGTAGTCACTTCCTCTTCCATGGTCGTCATCAAATCGCTATACTCTTTATACGTTTTTGCATCAGTTGGATAAAGAGGATTTGGCATCAACTCTAATTCAGAAGTCGCAGTCTTGTCACCAGCAGTTAAGGTGATGGAATATTTACCGGGTGATGCTTTATGCCCACGATAGCTGCTTTCTATATACACATACGGTAAGCCCGGCATGGTTGGATACCGCAGGTTCCAGACAAAACGATTCAGTCCTTTTGATTTGGATAAAACAGGATCAGCAGGGGGCGCTCCATCATACTGCAGTCGGGTTGTATCCTTCATAGAAGTAAATGACCGTACCAACTTACCTTGTGCATCTTTAATATCGATTGTGACGTTTTCTTTGGTTTTTAAGTCTGGCAACTCATAATATATTATTGCACCTGTTGATGGGTTTACTCCCCGAAATGGGTTTATGCCAGTAGGCGAAGCGCCATCCATTTCACTATAGCCATTAACAAGAATCTGACTTTGAGGTTGATAAAGTTTTAAGCCAGCTTCTGTGTTATATTGACGAATCAGAGCTAAGTCATCTAATACCCAAAAAGAGCGACCCGAAGTTGCAGCGATCAAATTATTTTGATGAACGCGTAAATCAGTAATGGGTGTAATTGGCAAATTCAATTGAAATGGTGACCAGTCTTTACCTCCATTCCAGGAAATAAAAATTCCGAGCTCAGTACCTGCGAACAATAAGTCTTTTCGCTTATCATCTTCTCTTACAACTCGCGTAAACGCATTGTTTGGAATACCCGTAATAATTTTAGTCCAGGTCTTACCATAATCAGTCGTTTTATAAAGACCTGGGGTGTGATCATTAAACTTATACCGGGTGGTGGCTATGTATGCGGTTGCGGGATCGAATGGTGATACATCAATGGCATTGATCAAACATTCCTGCAACCCTGCCGGAGTAACATTCTGCCAGCTTTTACCATTGTCTCTGGTAAGATGGACATACCCGTCATCACTTCCTGTCCAGATCACACCTTTCTCATGAGGGGATTCAATTACATACGCAAGGGTTCCATAATTTTCAGCACCTACTGCTTCATTTGTATAGGGACCACCGCCTTTACCTTGCTTTGATTTTTCATTTCGGGTTAAGTCAGGTGAAACCTCGATCCACGTTTGGCCCATGTCCGTAGTCTTCAGCAAAAGTTGAGCACCATGATAATACGTATTAGGTTCGTGCTTCGACCAGATGATGGGCGCATTCCAGTTATACCGATACTTAATGTCCTTCGCATCCATACCTAAATATTGAATAGGTGCAGGCATAATGTTGGTGCCTGCTTGCGCCTTTGTATCCAGTACTTCTATAGTTCCCTGATAACTTCCTCCCATTACATAACGCGGATCATCCGGGTTAAAAGCAAGAAAGGCACTCTCACCACCGGCAGATGAAGTCCAAC
Organism: Cyclobacteriaceae bacterium; assembly: GCA_016787755.1. Classification (GTDB taxonomy): domain Bacteria; phylum Bacteroidota; class Bacteroidia; order Cytophagales; family Cyclobacteriaceae; genus ELB16-189. The sequence continues at coordinate 433,163 of JAEUUA010000025.1, forward strand.
TGTTTGCAGTGATACCCCCACTGCCCAACTCACGACTTGAAATAACCACGGAGGTATTGTCTTGCTGTCCTGCATAAATACGGTAAGGAAAACTATTATCGACATTGATACGATAAAATTGAGCAGTAGGCATATTACTTTGCGTAGACCAGGTGTCGGCATAGTTAAAACTTACCGCTGCTCCTCCATCATTGGCTATCACCATATTCTTTGAGTTAAGTGGATTGATCCATAGATCGTGATAATCACCATGTGTGCCACTAAGATTTTCCCAGGTCTTTCCACCATCTTCCGAACGTAGGGCCGGAGCGCTCAACACATAGATCGTATTTTCATTATTGGGATCCGTGAACAACTCAATATAATACCACGCGCGTTGCACCAATCGGTGATCATTGGTAACCCGTGACCATTTTTTGCCCGCATTGTTTGATACAAACAAGCCTCCAAGTTCTTTATCTGAATCACTCTCAATTAGTGCATAGACTTTATCCGAATTCGATCGGCACACCGCAATCGCCATCTTGCCTAATTCTTTCGGCAACCCATCTTGAATTTTATCCCACGTAGTTCCCCCATCGGTCGATTTATACATGCCATTACCCTCACCCCCTGTTATCACCTTCCAGGGCAGGCGACCATACTCACTCATGGCTGCATAAAGTACCAATGGATTATTCATATCCATTGACAATTCCACACAACCTGTTTTGTCGTTTACATATAATACCTTCGTCCATGTTGTTCCTCCATCAGTCGATCTAAAAACGCCACGGTCTTTTGAATTGCTATATAGTGCACCTTGCGCAGCAACAAATACGATGTCAGGATTTTTTGGATGAATGGCGATGCGACCAATATGTTGCGTTAAATCCAATCCCATTTTTTTCCATGTTTTTCCGGCATCGGTCGACTTATAAACACCGTCACCATGATGCGTCATAACACCTCGCACCGCATGCTCACCCATCCCCACATAAATAATATTGGGTGAACTTTCTGATACAGCAATAGCGCCCACGGAACCGGTCTTAAAAAATCCATCCGAAATATTATTCCACGAAACCCCGGCATCATTTGTTTTCCAAAGTCCGCCCCCTGTCGTACCCATATAATAGGTATAAGGATCGCCCACCACCCCAGAAGCTGTTACAGACCGGCCACCTCGAAAGGGGCCGATGCTGCGCCACTTTACAGGCTTGAAATAATCTTCAAGGTTATTGGTAGCTTCCTTCGCAGCAGTTTGGGGGGTTGAAATACTTTTCTTTTGTGAATTGGAAACTCCAACTACAGCGAGATTTAGCAGGAGAATTAGAAGGACTTTATTCATAGATGTATGGTTGAATGTTCACCACAATAATACTTTTTATTTGCTCCTTTAGCAGGGAAATTTTATGAATGGAGCCTATTACAATACCCTATTTATAGGGACCTGCAATGCCCAGCACGTGCTATCTTCCCTATTCATCTTCAACCAGATGAAGATGTGCCCCTTGAAAGAAGATTTTAAGTTTTATTCTCGATGATCAAACTGATGGATTAATAAAAGAAAACCTCATCAATAAAGATCCAACCCTTCTGTCCCTTACCACTATGCCACTCGGGCAACTTTTTTATCGGCTTTGCTACAATCTTATAATAAGAATACGATTCTGGTTTAAATTCAACACCAAAAGCCTCCACACGCTGCGGCTCGTAACCTTTTGGCTTTTCTGTTTTGATACTCTTCAACAAGTGCATATGGTCTTTATCTTTTCCACCCCACACTTCCACTTCCGTTGGCGGGAAAAGATAACCACCCATATTATTACCGTAACTCAATACGATCTTTTTAAGAGTCGGTGGAGTTATCCCAAAGTCAAATCCGGCCACAAAATTATTGTCCCGAAAACCTAACCATGCCGGCTCTTTAAGAACATCAATAAAACCTTTTCGCCCATCCGTTAAACTTGTAGCCCCCAACCCTGGATATTGCTTATCTACAAGAGTAAGAAGTTCGGCACGGCCTGGCTTAAATCCTTCCACAAAATTGGTGACAGTAAGAAGCTCACTACAATACCAACCAACGCGGCAAGCGATTGCTTTTAATTTTACGGTTTCGTTTACGGCAATTGGTTTTTCATAAACCATTCCTCGCACACTGTCAGGTTCAGTTCCATCCAGTGTATATATTACTTTAACACCCGGCATAGAGTGTTTTAATTGAATCGATTCACCTTGCCTGATAATTCCTTCATTGATTAATATTGGCTTGCTTAATTGCAGGATGGCAGAATCATTAAATAATCTTTGAACAATTTTAATGGCTGGATATTTTTGTTGCCATACTTTACACTGCTCTTCCGTGACTTTTGTATCCCAAATAAATAATTCTTTTAATTCAGGTAATGATAAAACGGATTCAACATTCTGATTATCAACTGCAGTCCCCGAAAGGGAAAGTGACTGGAGTTTAGTAAGTGCTTTGAGATCGCTCAATCCACTTCCGGTAATATTTGTAAAATTAAGGTTCAACCTTTCAAGTTTTTTGAACTGAGAAATCACTTTCAAATCTGAATCACCCAACGGCATTTTGGAAAGATTCAAAACCACAAGCTGATCTTTAATTTCCATTAATGACTCTAAGGTACCGATCTTAAAAGAAGCGCGAATAAAAAAGTCTGCCTGCAAAGCCGGACTATTTTGATACAATGGAAAGACAGAGCAATATGGAGTATTTAGTTTGTCAATTACCGATTGGGAGACTGCCTTAAAATCATATAGATTCTCGGGTTCTAATTCCTTTTTTGGAATACCTTGAATTATTACCCAACTTTTTAGCGTATCGGTATCTGAATATTCCGCCAGAAGTTTTTCAAAATCAGCACCAGATTTAATCCAGGATTCCAACACAAAAATTTCGGCAGACGTTAATTGAGGTTTTCCATCCGGGGGCATATGATTATCATCTGCCAGCGGTAAATGAATGTATTGCACCATTCGACTTGAATCAGGATTTCCTGCCACCCACTCTGCGCCTTTCTTGCCACCTTGCTTAAATTTATCAACGGAGGTCATGACTAATCCACCTTTGGATTTTCCCTCATTGTGGCAACTAAAGCATTTGCTTTCTAATATCGGTTCAACTGAGATTTGGTATACTGAAGATGTTTCCAGAGAAATTTGTTTAGCAGAAGTTTTAATCATGGGAGCAAAAACAAAATTCTCTCCGTGTGTTAAAACAGAACCTGAGTGCCCAGTATATAAAAGTGCGCTCACCGTAACGGCAGTTCCTACATATAGAATTGCCTTTCTCTTTTTAACATAAGCATATCCAATCAGTATGAAATAACAGAGGAAGCTAAGCACAACTCCACCCAACTTATGCTCTTGCAATTGTTCCGCACCATAGTCGCCTTGCACCGAAAGAAATAATCCGAGCAAAGCAGATATAGAAGCCGAGAGCGAAATCAACAACAAACAAATAAAGACCAGTCGGTTAAAAGATTTCTTTTTGAATTGGCCTTTAAAGAAAAGTAGTGCCACTAAAAAAATCAAAAATCCAATGGGTAAGTGCAGTATCATAGGATGCAACCTTCCCGTCACTTGCAGCCAAACTGGTAATTGAATTCGCGCATCAAAAAGAAAAAGGAATAGTAAAAGTACTTGTAGAACAAGGATGATGTTGAGAGTGAATTTAGCTACTACCTTCATTTTATTAAGTCAATCTTTAATTCATTTAATGACCCCTATTCTAATGGTTTGAAGATATAACGTTCATCATAATCAACATCAAACTGATCTAGTAAATTTTTATACTCTTCTAAAAATGTCTGCTTGGCATGATGTATCTCCTGATTCTCTATGTATTTAATCACAGCTGGGATTTGAGACTTACCATATGAAAAAGCTCCATAACCAGATTGCCATTCAAAGCGACCCTGAACAAATCCTTTTTCATTAATCCATTTCGATGAATTTGCTTTTACGTCTTGCATCAAATCAGAAAGAGTTTGGGTTGGGCGCATTCCAAAGAATAGATGAACATGATCTTCAACACCATTTATTATTAGTAACTTATGATCATTCTTTTGAATTATGCCTGTTAGGTATTTGTATAATTCATCTTTCCAATCTCTATGAATAATTCCTACACGATTCTTGACGGCAAAAACTGCTTGAATGTGAATTTGGGTGTAGGTGTTTGACATGTCTAATCTCTATTTACCAAATAATATGTCATCCCTACGGGACTCATTGATTTGTTATTACGTTCTCTACCGATATTTCGTCCCTAACGGGACTGCGATACATTCCGTCAGGGCTCATCCTATTTATAATTTCATTATACCGTTTATTCATAACTCTTATTGTGAATTGATTCCTCAAGATGCACATAAAAAAGTCCCGATAGGGACGAAATATTGGTAAATCGCCACTCAACCTTTTATAAAATCCCTTTAGGGATGACATATTAATTATAGAACAATACAAACAATAACCGAACGCCTACGCCAAAATTCCCTCAACCACTTTTCCTGCCACATCGGTTAACCGATAACGCCTACCCAAATGTTTGTAGGTTAGTTGTTCATGGTTCATGCCCATCAAATGCAAGACGGTAGCGTGAAAATCATTTACATGAACCGGATCACGCACAATATTATAACCAAACTCATCCGACTCACCATACATTATCCCGGGCTTCACACCGCCCCCAGCCATCCAGATGGTGTAGGCACGCGGATGATGATCGCGACCATAATTTTCTTTTGATAAACTACCCTGACAATAGTTGGTACGCCCAAATTCACCGCCCCAAATCACTAACGTTTCATCCAATAATCCCCGCTGCTTCAAATCCATAATCAATGCGGCAGTGGATCGGTCCACATCTTGTGCTTGCAGGGGCATCTCGCCAACCATATTGCCGTGCTGATCCCACCCTTGATGATACAATTGAACAAACCGAACCCCTGATTCAGAAAGCTTTCGCGCCAGCAAACAATTAGCGGCATATGTTCCAGGTGTTAAACAATCAGCTCCATACATTTTTACAATGTCGTCCGACTCTTTAGAGAAGTCTGTTAACTCCGGCACTGCAGTTTGCATGCGATAGGCTAATTCATATTGTTGAATGCGTGCTTGTATTTCCGGATCCCCAAACTCCTGAAAGTTCATTTCGTTCAATTGTGCCAATTGATCCAACATGTTTCTGCGATCCATACGATCGCGACCTTCAGGATCCTTTAAATAAAGCACGCGCTCTTCACTGCTACTAAATTGAACTCCCTGGTGCACACTATCTAAAAAGCCATTGGTCCAAAGTTTTGAATAAACTCCTTGCCCATTTCCGCGACCGCGCGAAAGCAACACACAATATGCCGGAAGATTTTTATTCTCGCTACCCAATCCATAACTAAGCCACGCACCCATGCTTGGACGATTGCCTTGCTGTGCACCAGTTTGCATAAATGTAAGTGCCGGGTCATGATTGATAGCTTCTGTATGCATAGATTTAATGATGCAGATATCATCCACCACTTTGGCAATGTTTGGAAACAGTTCACTTACCCACGCCCCGGATTGTCCATGCTGACTGAATTTAAAATGCGAACCCACCAACGGAAACTTTTCTTGACCAGATGTCATACCGGTTAATCGTTGCCCCATGCGAATAGAGGCAGGCAACTCCTCACCGGTCATTTTATTGAGCATGGGTTTATAGTCAAAACTTTCCAGTTGTGAAGGCGCACCATTCTGAAAAAGATAGATAACTCGTTTGGCCTTAGGCGCAAAGTGCGGGAGCCCTAATCCCGCTAAAGGTTCTTCCTTTTTTGAAAATAAATCCGGGATTAATAATGAGCCAAGTGCAACAGATCCCAATCCCAAACTCAGCTTACCCAAAAAATGCTTTCGGGTAATATGAAACCGGCTGTCGATAAATTCCTTACTCATGGCATCTATGATTTAGTAATGGCTTCATCCAGATTATAAATGGTTTGCACCACTTGCATGAGTGCTGCCAGTGAAATTACATCACTAAGCTGCTCATGGATGTGCTCTCCCACAGCTATAAATTGCTTTGCTTTCTCAGGTGTCCTTTCAAAAGACCTTTTTTCCTGATTAAAATATTCAATCAGCTTTTCAAATTCTTCCTTCTTTGGCGTGCGACAAATTATCGTTTGAAAAGCTTTCTTGATCTTTTCCTCAGAAGAAGATTTATCCAACATTAATCGTTCTGCAAACACACGTGCCGACTCAAGAATCACCGGGTCGTTTAAAAGAACCAATGCCTGAAGCGGAGTATTGGTGCGCATGCGATTGACTTCACATTGATCGCGGTTGCTGGCATCAAAAACCAACATACCCGGTGGGGGTACCGTGCGTTTAATAAAGGAATACAATCCCCTGCGATACAAATCATCACCATGATCCTGCACATATCGCGCTAAGACGCCACGCCCTGAAGTGGATGACTCCCATATTCCTTTTGGCTGATATACTTTCATACTCGGACCACCGATGTCTTTTATTAGTAGCCCGCTGCTGGCTAATGCCAAATCACGAATACCTTCCGCTGTCAGTCGCTTGCGTGAACTCCTTGTCAATAAAATATTATCCGGATCAGTGGCAAGCTTTTTTTTACTCGTGTTAGCCGACTGTCGGTACGTTGCCGACATCACAAGTTGTTTAATTAAACGCTTTACATCCCAACCATGGTCTCTAAAATCAACCGCGAGCCAATCAAGTAATTCCGGATGCGATGGCATCTCACCCTGCATTCCAAAATCTCCACTGGTTTTCACTAATCCTTTTCCAAAAAATTCCTGCCACATCCGGTTAACGAACACACGAGCAGTTAAAGGATTTTTTTTATCAAACAACCAAGTAGCCAGACCTAATCGATTATCTCCATACTTAATAGAATCGAACGGAAGAATATCGGGTGGAAGCCCAATAGAAACCTGCTCGCCATGTGCATCATATACACCACGGGTAAGAATGTAAGTCGGCCTGCGCCACGAAGAATCTTTCATCACCATTACTTCAACCGGGGTTGTATCTTTCTTATTGATAAAGGTTAAAATATCATTGATCTCTTCCGTTGAGATTTTAATTTTAGGTGGATCGGCCAGAGAAGCCAGGGAAATGTCCCCAACTAATCCTTTTTCAGGAACACGATTAAAGAATGCGAAAGTACGGTAATAATCCTTTTGTGAAATGGGATCATACTTATGATCATGACAATGAGCACACTCGAACGTAAGTGCGAGAAATGCTTTAGCAAACGTGTTAGTGCGATCGGTAACATATTCAATCCGGTATTCTTCGTCAATAACTCCACCTTCCTGAGTAATCTTGTGATTTCGATTGAATCCTGTGGCCAGCACTTGTTCTTTTGTGGGATTGGGCAATAAGTCACCCGCGAGTTGCCAGGTAACAAACTGATCATAGCGATAATTTTTGTTGAAGGCGTGAATCACCCAATCACGCCAAGGCCACATCGTTCGAAGTCCGTCATCCTGATAGCCGTGCGAATCGGCATAGCGGGCAACATCCATCCAATGAATTGCCATGCGCTCGCCATACTGAGGCTGAGCCAGCAATTCGTCCACTATTTTTTCATATGCGCCCGCGGATTGATCTGCCAGAAAGCGGCTTTGCATTTCCAATGTGGGTGGCAATCCTGTAATATCTAAACTCACTCGCTTTAACAACCGTTCGCGATCCGCTTCTTCATTCGGTGTTAACCCTGCAGCTTCAATTTTAGTTAAAATGAAATAATCAATTTCATTCACGGGCCAATCTTCCTGCTCAACAGTTGGAATTTCTTTTTTGATGGGCGGTATAAATGCCCAATGTGGTTTGTATTTGGCACCTTGCTCAATCCATTTTTTAATTAATGCAATCTCATTTTCATTGAGCGATAGATTTGATTTGGGAGGTGGCATGAGTTGAGAGGTATCGGAAGAAGAGATTCTTAAAAACACTTCCGATTGATCGGGACTTCCCGGCACAATCACATGCGCCTTCGGATTATCCTTTAGAGCCGCCAGCGCGCCTTCCTGTGTATCCAATCGCAAATTTGATTTGCGCTGATTGGCATCTGGACCATGACATTTAAAACAACGGTCGGATAAGATGGGGCGAATGTGCAAATTAAAATCCACAGAATCTGTTAGGCCCGCTACTCCCTGATTACGGGTGCAGCTGGTATTTAATAATACCCCGGCAAAAACAACAAACAGCACGAAAACAATTCTCATAACAGTAGGCAGAATTTAAAGTTGGGGAATTTATTGAACTTTCAAAATTGTTATTTGAGCCACTGGAAGCGAATGCTAAAGGTTTAAAACTGTCCGTAGGATATTCCTATCTCCAAAATTTCATCGTTATAGAAAATATATACTTGGTAAAAGTATTCATGAGATAAATGTTTACCCAAAATACAAAAGAAAAAGGGCCCTGCGGCCCTATCTGATAAGCAAAATTATAATCCCATTCTCGCTCTCTGTCCAGAAGGGAGAGGCGGTTGACCTCCCATCATTTACTTAGCTATAACTTTATGTTATTATACTAAAAGGTGAATTAGGCTGTTGCCAGTTCTGGCTCCTTAATTTTTTTCTCCTTTTTAACTTTCATGCGCTTCATTTTCTTCAACTCTTTTTTCATTTGAGCTGCTACCAAACCCGCAAGTTTTTTTGCCGATTTATTAATTACCGCATTGGCTTTCTTTTTTGATTTGGTTACACCCAATGCCTGAACCGTTTGATGCATAGAATCCACCAAAAGAAGGCGAATTTCTTTCTTTCCTTTTACAACTAGTTTTTCCATAATTCAATGTATTTACCCCTAAAATATTGGGTTAATCCAGCATTACCTAGGAGTTAAAAAAACTTAATATTGGAAGTCTATTTTCCTTCAATGCGCTTTAAATCGGGCGATTTTTTAATTAACTCAAACTGACTTTGTACCTCCGCCAGTTTGTCGCTCACCACCGCAAACACCGCCTGCTGCTGATCGGTTGGGGCGGCATCGGCACTCGAAATCTGACCCTCTTTTGCCATCGCTAAAAGGCGTTCCAATACCTGTGGAGCATTGCGAAAAATATCCATCCGCGCTCCCGTTTGATGCACATCATGCAAGCCCGCTTCAAGCTGATAAATCTTTTCCTCTAAGAGGATTGATTTCTTATCGTTCTTCTTTGCTAACAGCTTGGCGCGAAGCTGTTCCATCTCATCAATCAACGAAAGTGTTGTGCGTGTAGCCGTGTATAGTTTAACACCAAAATTATATTGCTTCAAGATTTCAGCATCGGTACTTTTTGTATTCGGATCTTTTAACACCAAAACAGATTGTTTGTATTCTTTGCCATTTACTTTTAGCACAACCGTGTAGGTTCCCGGATGCACCAAGGGTGGAGTTTGACCCGGACCAATATCCAAATCGAAAATAAACATCTTGCGCTCCCCTTTATCATCGACCTCCACCCAGTCTTTATCTTTTGGCTTCACGCGCAACTTTGGAAACTCGTATGGTTGCAATCGTAAATCCCACCACACCCGATTTACTCCGGTCTCGTTCTTACCCTTTATTGTTCGTACTTTTTCATTGTGTGAATTGAGCACAACTAACTCCACTTCACCATTTGATTTTTCCTTTAAATAATAATTGATGTCAATACCATCGGGTGGATTTTGACCCGAGACATAACTGCGATCTGTTTTTATTCCGTTGATCGGGTGAAACCGGTAGGCTTTACGCATCGAAAATAAGTGGGCTTCCGAATTCTGAACTTGTTGTGTGAACTCCCGTATGGGTGTGATGTCATCCAGAATATAAATTCCACGGCCATACGTACCAATTACTAGGTCTTTAAAGTTGCGTTGAATCTCAATCCCAAAAATCGGAACGGGTGGTAAATTATTTTTGAGATGAATCCAGTTCTTTCCATCATCAGGCGAAAAGTAAAGTGATTTCTCAGTACCCAACCAAAGTAATCCTTGCTGATCGGGATCTTCCTTAATCTGATTTACAAAATTAGAATTGTTTGGTGGCAAGTTAATCTCCAATCTCTTGAACGTGGTTCCAAAGTCAGTAGTCTTATAAACATAGGTTCCGAAATCACCCACGTAGTGTGCATCCACAGCGATGTAACACGTGCCCGCATCAAAGTAAGAAGCATCAATATGCCGTATAGTTCCCCAAACAGGCAAGCCCGGCAGGTTAGCGGAAACATTCGTCCATGTTATACCGCCATCTTGGGTAACATTCACTTGTCCATCATTACTCCCCGTCCACAACACGCCTTCCTTCACGGGCGACTCTGCCATCGAAAAAAGTGTACAGCCATCCCATGTCATTAAATTATCGCTGGCCATGCCTCCTGAGTTTTGTTGATGGGTTTTGTCATTGGTTGTTAAGTCAGGGCTTATATCCTGCCAACTTTGTCCTCCATTCGTAGTTTCATGTACAAGCTGACTACCCACCCACACTTTTCCTTGCGTGTGCTTTGAAAGCACCATTGGGAAATTCCAGTGCCAGCGATACTTTGCATCGGCTGGTGTAGCACCAATTTGAGTTTGCGGCCACACACGCACATCGCGTGCATGCATGGTAGTGAGATCAAACACATCGAGACCACCATCATAACAACCCGACCATACAATATTATTATCGAAAGGATCGGGCTGAGCAAATCCACTTTCACAACCCCCTACGCCATGCCATGCACCTAAAGGGATATTATAATCTCCCAAATACTGACTAGGTCCACGATACGACCATGCATCTTGTCGGTTGCCGTACACCCAATACGGTATCCTGTCATCCACAGCTACATGATACATTTGTGCAATGGGCAGGTTGATGTTGCGCCAGGTTTTACCCCCATTGTAGGTCATGTTCAAACAACCATCATGCGCACATAAAATTCTATTTCCATCTTTCGGATCGAACCACATGTCATGATTATCGCCACCCGGTGCCCATTGGTTAAAATTTTTATCAAAGGATTTGCCACCGTCTGTTGATTTCATAATGCCTACGCAGATCGTATACACTTCATCTTCATTGGCAGTGGAAACCCTGAGTCGAGTATAATAGCCAGCACGTTGCCCCATCGAATTATTTTTTTGCATCAGTTTCCAGTTATCACCCCCATCATCGGAACGATATAGTCTTGGTTCCTTATCTTCTACCAAAGCATATACTCTTTTGGGATTTGTGTAGGAAACGTCCACGGAAGTTTTTCCAACCGGATGGGTTGGCCCGCTTTCAATACCATTGCGCAAAGGCTCCCAGGTTTTGCCCCCATCTTTAGATCGATAAATGCCACTGCCTTCCCCCCCACTATTTAAATTCCAGGTGCGGATATCAGCTTGCCACATAGCCGCAAACAAGATTTCAGGATTTTTGGAATCCATGCTTAAATCAGAACAGCCTGTATTTTCGTTTACAAAGAAAACCCGCTCCCACGTGTTTCCACCATTGATTGTTTTGTAAACACCCCGCTCTTGTTGTGGTCCGTGTGAATGACCCATCGAAGCAACATATACGGTGTTGGTATCCGCAGGATGAACAATCACCCGACTGATGCGATACGTTTTCTCAAGCCCCATGTTCTTCCAGGTTTTTCCTGCATTGCTGGACTTATATACTCCATTGCCCACTGCATGGGCAGGACGAATGAGAAAGGTTTCACCCGTGCCGGCCCATACCTGCCGGGGAGAAGAAGGTGCAATTGCCAACGCCCCAATGGATGAATCTTCAGTGCTATCAAAAACAGCTTTCCATGTTATTCCCGCATCATCCGTTTTCCAGATTCCACCGGATGCGGCACCCGAATAGGAAACATTGGGATTGCCGGGCTCACCTACCACTGAAATCATTCGGTTGCCATCGGGGCCAATAAAACGAAAGTTTAGCTTGGAAAAGATTTTTGAATCGTAGGACTGTGCAACCAAAAATTGAAAACAACTGCTGAGGAAGAGGAATAGGAATAGCTTTCTCATAGGGGTGTTTATAGGTTAAGTTTTACTCTATAAAGATGAAAGATTTTTTAATTCTCTTAGCTTTATTCGATGACATTTTGTGAAAGCATTCTAAACTCATTAAGTAAAGATAACCTCTTTTGCAATTAATATGATACCTCTAATAACTTCCTGGCATAGTTTTGGTTTTTTCAGCTACCTTTTATTTTAGGCAACTATAGGTCACTAATCTTCGATATCTTTGTTGCCATGAATAACGAATTCTCATCGCTTCTAATCAATATTAAAAAACAAATCCCAATAGAATCATCCGAGTCTACCTTCTTTACATCGCTCCTTCGGCCTGCTCGTGTCAAACAAGGTGAGTTTATTGAGAAGTTTGGAGTAACAACCGCACACTTCATCCATGTGGTTTCAGGCTGCCTGATGACTTACTATACAGACAAAGAAGCACATGATCATGTTATACAATTTGCCATGGCCGGGTGGTGGACGGGAGATTTGCATAGTTTCACCGAACAAGTTCCTTCTATCTATACAACACGCGCATTAGCGGATAGCCAAGTTCTCTATCTTCCAAAAGCTGATATGGATCGACTCTTGGAACAAATCCCAAAATTCGAACGCTTCTTTCGCATCCTCTTTCAAAACTCGCTGGTAACGCATCAGAATCGAATTATTCAAAATTTTTCTGCTACAGCGGAGGAACGTTATGAAACCTTTCTTCAAAAATATCCATCACTCGAGCAATACGTACCACTAAAGTACATCGCATCGTATCTGGGCATTACTCCTGAGTTTCTAAGCAAAATCCGCAGGAAGCGGATGGAACGCTGATTATCTTAAAGGCTGACATTCGGAGTATGATTTTTAGAGATACCCTTAATCTAGTTCAAGATTTAAAAAATAGTTTCTTAACCTAGTTCAAGGTGCTTAGCCATACAGCGGCTCTACCTTTGTGGTACACAAAAAGAAAATAATTTTTTAAATTTTAAACGTAACGTACTATGTCAACACAAGCAATTGCTACAAAGTGGGCCATCGATCCTACACACACCGAAGTTCAATTCAAAGTAAAACACCTGGTGATCTCCACGGTTACCGGTTTTTTCAAAAAATTCAGTGGCAGCGTTGAAGCCGAAGAAGATGATTTCGGTGGCGCTGAAGTATCGTTTAGTCTGGATGTTAACAGCATTGACACTAATCAAGCTGACCGTGATAATCATTTAAAATCAGCAGACTTCTTTGCTGCAGCAGAATATCCAACGATTGACTTCGAAGGTACTTTAAAGAATGACAAATTGGTAGGGGATCTCACCATCCGCGGAACCAAGAAAAACATCACGCTTGATGTAGATTTTGGTGGCATCATGGTAGACCCTTATGGAAACACAAAAGCAGGTTTTGAAATCAATGGAAAGATAAACCGCAAAGAATTTGGTTTAAACTGGGGTGCTGTAACAGAAGCAGGTGGAGTTGTTGTGGGTGATGAAGTAAAGCTTCACATCAACGCACAGCTAGTTAAAGGTTAATTTCAAGAAATTCAGATCAGATATCCTGCTCTATACCGGAGCAGGATTTTTTTTGCACATATTTGATCGATTGTACTCTTTCTTATGTGAGGAAATTGGTTTCTGTTTTAAGATTCATGGTTGAAGGTTTTGCGCTTTGCCTGCGATTCTTTCACATGTCTATCGAGATCAGGTAAGTTGCGTCTGCGGAGTAATTCGATTTTTGCGCTACAATTCCAAAAGAAATCACTATTGTCTACTTGAGCGTTTGCCTTATTCCTTCAGCATAAAGAGTTGGATTCTCATTTAAAAACTTCTGTGCCTTGCTGCTATCAAAAATATAATCATTCTCAAATTGATACATCATTTCAACAAACTCGCGTAGTACGGGAACAAAAAGCCCGAGCATTCTTACGCCCCATTTTGGTAAGGATTGTATACCCTTAAATGGTCTGTTCATAATTTCACTTGCTATGCGTACATAATCTTCTCCGGTAATTTGCTCAGGACAAGTAAGCGCATGCCATGTTTGATTGTAGGCTGCATCAGAATTACCTAACAGGGCTGTAGTTTTTCCAGCATCTGGAGTGTACGTAAATGTGTGGATTTTTTTTACGTTACCAATCCATTGCGCACCCTTACCTGCCTTTAATTTTTCAGTCACAGTAGAATAAGTTAAACTAAGCAATGCGTCCGGGCCATAAAAATCTGCTGCGCGAACGATCATTCCTTTTAGATTGCCAGCCTTTATTTCATCTAGCAGTAGCGTTGCAATTTTTGCGCGAACTTCACCCTTTTTACTATTTGGATTGAAAGGTGTTGCCTCTGTCATTACTCCATTCACCAGCCCATACGCATAAACGTTGTCAAAAAACACAAGTTTACTGCCATGCTTCTTACAGGCTTCAATGGTATTTTTCATTACTATCGGCCATTGCTGCTGCCAAACCTTAGCCTCATATTTCAAACCAGCCACCAAATAAACCACCTCACTCCCCTTTACGGCCTGTTCTGTTTGCTGATAATTTAGTAAATCAGCTTTAACAAGTTCATCCGTCTTATTTACTTTTTTTGGGTTGCGGGCTACTTGCCGAATCTGAGAAGTAAACTTTGGTAATAGATATGACAGCTCTTTACCGATTACTCCATTTGCTCCAAGGATTGTTTGCATAATTTATATTATGGCTTATACGAACTTAAACGATTATTATTTTATCGATAACAAATATTCCGATACGGACAGTAGCGGCATTTTTCAATGAAGGCAGTTTGATCAAATACCTCAGCGGGGTTAAATATTTCCTCCAACAAAATTTTTAAGTGTGCTTCAAATTCAGGGAGCAAAGAATTCACATCATACACGCGTTGCTTGTTCATAGTGAGCCCAAACTGAAAGGAATCATCAAATAAATTCAATCTATTAATTAAGCCGGGAACAATCCGGGCATTTGCTGCAGAAACTGCGCGATTGTTTTTATATAACAACGCATAGATAAAAGTTTGAAAAGCCGCTTTGCGGTCTTTCTCATCGCGCAAGAACAACGAAGCCACGTTTTCAAAATCCAATTTATCCCTTCCTGTTTTATAGTCAATGATGCGTACCTCATTATCTTTACTATCCACCCGGTCAATGGTGCCGCCCAGCACTGCATAACCCGGTGCCTGATCTATCTTTGTGCGATACAATAGGCCTGAGAGTTCCACCGCCTCCATCACAAAAGGAGCGCGCTGCTTATCCAACTCAACAATCCGTTTAATGAATTTCTTAATTACCTCACGTACAATAAGTCCCTGGCCTTCATACACCACTTTCTTTTCCGGCTCCAGGTGATACGACAACGCAAAAACCTGATCGATCAATTTATTAAACACGGTCTCATACTGATCGAAGTCACCGGCCTCCACCAGATTGTTTTTCTTCTTCTGCGCAAGCTGTTTATAAAAGCGCTCCATTACCTTATGGAAAAAATCACCCAGCACGCGAGCATCCAAATCTTCCTCGACTTCCTTTGGCTCTTTGATTTTCGCAATGTGCTTGAAATAAAATTTTAGTTTACATTCCAAATAGGTATTTAAGGCTGAAGGCGAGATGCCTTTGAAATAGGTATTGCCCAAATTAAGCTGCGCCAAGGACGCTACTATCGCTTCATCCTTTTGAATGGTAATTGGATTTATAGCAGCTGGCTGAATCGTATTATGCAGCGCATGTCGTTCCATTTTTAGCCCACTTTCGTAAATCAACTGCTGCAAATACCTGCTCATTTCACCTTGTCCTAACACATCGGTCTCAGAATTATAGAATAGAAATACATTTTCCGCACGTTGCATTATCCGGTAAAACAAATAGGCATACATGGCATCCTGATGCTCGATGGTGGGCATACCATGCGCTTTGCGAATATTGTAAGGAATATAAGAACCCTTACTGCCAAAGGAGGGAAAGGCACCTTCGTTTAATGAGAGGACAAATACATTTTTAAAATCCAGGTTACGGGTTTCCAGCACACCCATCACTTGTAATCCTTTTAGTGGCTCTCCGGTAAAGGGAATTTTTTCAGCTCGCACCAATTGTTTTAGAAGTCGCAAGAAAGACTTGAGTGCCTTATTTCGATCCTTAGTATTTATTTCAATGGCTTGTTCGCTCACTACTTCACCCATGCGATTCAATAATTTTATAAATTGAATGGCATATTCCCGATCAAAGTCAGTGAGGTTGGTTAACGCACCAATCTCAGAAATTATTTCAGAAAGATAGGCTAGTGGTACTTCTGTCGATTTTCTAAAAATCAGTCGATGGACTGGGACAACAGAAGCCAGAAAATTTTCGGGGATGTGAACCCAATTATGCTTTAAAATCTCCTTACGCTTTGCATTCGCTTCACCTGCATCGGCAGCCACTATGTACGGGTGACCTAGCAATGCCAACACGTGTCGATGATTGTAGTGGTCGTTCTTTAGCGCAATCTGAAGTTCAACCAGCAACTCCACCAGATTGAAGAACGGAGTACTGCTGAGTGAGAAGCCCATCGTTACATTCAATTTCTCAACACTTCCTGCAATACCATGAAGCACCGGCATCAGTAATTTTTCATCGGGTAACACAATCAGGGTATCTTCCGGAATGAGGCCACGTTTTAGTTGTTCGTTAAGAATTTGAGCCATCAATTTGGTTTGCCCTACTGGTTGTGGTGAGCTATAAAGCTTAATTGATTTTTGGCTTCTGAAATTAGAGGGAAAACTTTTTTCAAATGTTTCCTTTAAAACAGCATGTTGCTGATACTCGCGAATAAACATGCCTGCTTCCTGTCGATCATTGTTTACATAGTAATCATCGCCATCCCAATGCATCTTACTTCCCAACTTCACAAAATGAGAAAGTATTTTCTCCTCTGCTTTTGTGAGCGCGTTGAACCCTACAAAATTTATCTCCGTTGGATTTCTCAATTGCTTTCCTGATTCAAGAGCCTCTGCTACACTTCGATGAAGCATTCCTTCGTAGGCTAACCCCTCTGCTTCTAAGTGAGTTCGGAATGTTTTATACAACTCAAAAAGCTTGATCCAGACTTCGATAAATTTCTTCTTATTTTCATTCAGCGATTCATCAAAGCTTTGCCAAAAATTGGTAAGAAATTCTCGCTGTTCTTCTGTGAGATAATCAAAACTTGAGTCTAACTCTTTTTGGTTGCGTAGGTCTTTAAATAGCTGTTCAGCATTAACGAGATACTTGTCAATCTCATCAAAGTCGCGCAGCAGCATATCGCCCCAAAAATAAAACTGATCGAAGGGTTCGCTTTTCCCACTGGCCTGAACTACCTGTTGGTAGCTCTTGTGCAGCCGATGTACCAGTTCCAACTTATCAGGCACCCTTGCCTTTGCCAACTCCGAAATAAAATCTTCAATCGTAATTAACGTAGGTGCAAACAAAGGCTTAGTAATAATGTCACTCAAATGCTTTCGAAAATATAAAGCGGCCCTTCGGTTTGGGAATACAAGCGTTACCGAATCCCATGTAGGATTTTCCTTATTTAGTTGTACTGCTAATTCTCGTAGATACGATTCCATATTAAAATCCCAATCCTAATTGTTTGTCGTCCTTCTTTTTGCTCTTGCTTATTTTACCGGGGGGCACCGAAACTACATCACCCGTTTTGGTATATAATAAATAGCCCTCCACTTCCGTGAAATTCATTTGATGTAAAATGGCAATGTATTCGGCTACCTGATGTTGATCGGCCTTAGCCGGCTCTCCGGTTTTAAAATCGACAACTACGGCTTTGCTGCCATTTGTCATCAATCGATCAATACGATTGTCACCACCACCTGGTATAATGACAGGCACTTCGGTACGCACTTTCCACGATTCAGAAAACCAGGAGGCAATTAATGAGTTGGATAGCAGCTCAGTCATCAACTCATAGATGCGCGGTTTCTCCTCCAAGGAGATAAGGCCTTCCGACACCAGTCGCTCCAGTACTTCTTCCCATTCGTTTTGATATTTTACTTTCGCTAAAATGGTGTGGATATGAATTCCGTACCGTACTTTTTCAAACGTCTCGTTTTCTGTTTTATTAAAAAATCCTTTGGCCGTTTGCCGGATCACCAATTGATCGCGCCACGAAGTTGCCGGATAGTGATTCAATTCAATAGAAACAGATAATACTTTTTTATTCTTCTCTTTGGCGATTGACCAACTGCCTGCGCTCCAGGTTTGTGTGGCTTCATCCCAACCCGATTTGAGTTCCTGTGATTGTTGGATTCCATCAATCAACAGACTGGCTACCGTTCCCTTTTTTGTATTGGGCGCCATCACCATCAAGCCTTGCTCAGCGCGGGTAAGCGCTACATACAATAGATTCAAATTATCTAAGTAACTGCGACTGCGTTCCTCTTTGTAATACTCAGAGAAGACTGTGTCATCTAATGTACTTGAATACTTCACAGGTAAATGACCTGCCTTATCAAAAGGAACTTCTTTTGACTGGACCCAAAGGTTGGGATCACGTCCAAAACCGTGATCTAAATCCCACGCACAAAAAGGAATGAGTACATATTTAAATTGAAGTCCCTTTGCTTTGTGTACGGTAAGAATCTGTACCGCATCCACCTCGCCCGAAACCTGAATTGATTTTTTGAATTTTATGGCTTCCCACCATTCCAGGAAAATACCCATGTCGTTTCGCTCACGAGTAGAAAACTCAAGCACTAAATCCTGAAACGATTGTAGATACGCTAACTCTCCGGTTATTTTTCCTAAGTCAAACAGTTCGACTAACGACTCTGTTAATTCAAACAAAGGCATTTTCTTCAGGGTTGCCTTGCGCTTGGTAAACGACTCAGGTAAATTATTTTCGAAATCAACCTGATTGGTTACTGCAAAAACATCCGTTAACGCCCGCTCTGGCTCATGGAGTCTTGCATACTCATACCCCAGCTGTGCGCGCGCGATTGCGTTTTCCGGATTTAGTAAATAATGTAAAGCGCTAATAAGAAGATTAACAGAGCTTGCACCATCTAATCGAAGTGATTCATTGGATACCACTTCATATCGGCATTCCGGTTTTGCTTCCTCGGAATTTTTATACTGAAGCAGATGCTGCACAATGAGTTGACCATCGCGGTTATCACGAACCAGAATAGCAATATCTTTTAATGTAACACCAAGTCCCTGAAGTCGTTCAAGATATTCGGGTATCTTGCCCAATGCCATCTCCCTCCACTTTCTATCTTCTTCATCCTTTAGCAAAGTGATAGAGACAAAACCCTGTTCAGTTTTATGAATTTGCTGTGCAACATCTGCATAAGCTTCCGTTGAAATCGTTTTACCTGTTTCACTGGCCACAAGGGTGGAGAGCGACTTAAATAACGTATTGTTAAACTCTACAATAGCTGAAGCACTCCGATAATTGTGATTGAGTTCTTTCGATCCCACCCGATGTGCGCCAACTTCTTGTTCTACTTTCTGTTGGAGTAAATTGAGATCGCCTCCACGCCAGCGATAGATTGCCTGCTTTACATCGCCCACCACCATACTAGGATAGCCCTGATCCAATCCATTGGCAAGCAACGGGAGAAAGTTTTTCCATTGCATGCCCGAAGTATCCTGAAACTCATCAATCAGATAATTGCGATAGAAGGAGCCTACTTTCTCATAGATAAAAGGCGTATCACTATCCTGAATAACTCCATCCAAAAAACGTGGTGCATCCGCCAGTAACATAATGCCGTTTTCATCTTTATATTCTTTTAGCTTTCGAGAGATATCAGTAATCAATCCAAAGGAATAAAAATTACTGAGTGCCACTTCAGCAGAGAGGGCAGTTTTATAATTCGCCTCACGATAAGTAAGAATATCATTCAGCAAGGGAATCAGTTTCTCATCAGCAAGTTTTGTCAAAACTCCTCTATGAATGGTATCCTTATCGGGAAAATTTTTACTGCTTTGATATTCATTCAAAGGCCGCTTTCCTATTTCCTTTTCATCAAATTGCTTTACGGATGTGTGCTTCGAGATTTTTAAGAACCAATTGTAAACTCCTCCTCCGTACTTAAAATCAGTAGCTATTAAGTTTTGATCATGAATTAGAGTAAGCGCCTCTTTTGCTTTTGAGGTTACAAAATTGGTAAACTCAAATTTTCTTTTTCTCAGTTGAGTCAATAAATCCGAAAAGAAATTAGGGTGCGCAGTTGCTTTTATAACCTCCCCTTCAATTTCCCTAAACTCTTCTTTAAAAATCTCTTCCGAGAACTTGATCAAACTACTACGAACATCCCAGGCACGCTCATTCTCAAGATTTTCGTTGGCGAAATCAACCACCCATTTGGTTAGTTGTTCATTGCTTCCCAATTCATCCATCAAATTGTCAATCACCTCCTCCATGATAGGTTCTTGTTCAACCTCCAGTCGGTAGTCCCCCACCAACCCGGCTTCACGGGTAAATGAGCGAATCACCTTTTGAAAGAAGGCATCAATCGTGCTGATTGAAAATTGCGCATACTTATGAAGAATCTCGGCTTGCGTTTCCTGTGCGTATAATTGAAAAGTAGAGGCATCTAACTTCAGTTCGGCCCGCAATTCTTCTGCAAGATCATTATCACGATTGTTCGCAAAATCATCCAGGTAGGCCAAAATCCGATCCTTCATTTCCTGGGTTGACTTATTAGTAAACGTAACAGCAAGAATGTGCTTGAAATAATCAGCCCGCGAGCGCAATGCCAGTTTCAGATATTCCTTGGCAAGGGTTCGGGTTTTACCGGAGCCTGCAGAGGAGCGATAGATAGAAAAGGTTTCTGACAATTAGTAAGTGTTACGAATTATAATGACGAATTACGAATTATAAATTACGATTTACAACTACGAAACCAGAAATAAGGTTGCACCCGATGCATCCGGATTTTACACCAACCACCAAATTCTAATGCTAATTTCTAGTTTGGCTGTATTCCAAAAAAAATAGTTATCTTGAAGAGTTTATTGCATGAGAAAACTGTACCTGTTTTTACCTAAAGTATACTATTCATTCCCTATTCAGTTGCTGCTGAACAATTTCAGACGTAATCATATTTTGATCTTATGTTGGATCATCTTATTTGCTATGGTAACGGGAAACTTTGGGAAATATTTAGGTATCCCTTATCTGTTTCTTGATCCTGAATACCTTAACAAGGTGAATTTTACCAGCTTCCTTATGATGGGGTTGCTCACTGCAGGTTTCACCATGGCTTTTCACATCACCTCATACATAACGGATGGTCATCGCTTTTCGTTTGTAGGCGCCTTGAGTAACCCATTTACTAAATTCATGGTGAACAACAGTATCATCCCGGTAGTTTTTCTTATAACCTATGTGTATCAGGTAATAGCCTTTCAGATCAGTAATGAATACAGCACATCTACAATCCTGGCAAAAAATCTTTCCGGATTTTTATGTGGGTATCTCTTAATGACTCTTGCATTCTCGCTCTACTTCAAGTTTACAAACAAAGACATTTTTAGATATATGGTTTGCCGTATTGATGAAAAGATCAAGCAAAACGTAAAGGTGACGCGAGCCAGTGTTATGAAAAAATTAGACATTGTACGCAAGAAGCAAGTACGGGTTGATTATTATTTAGACGGTTCATTCAAACCTATTCAAGTTGAGGAAAATATTTTTTATGATAAAGCCACCGTACTTCAGGTATTCGATCAAAATCATTTCAACCTGGTGATCATTGAACTCTTCATCTTTGCTATGGTGTTGGTGCTGGGCATCTTCAAAGATTATCCCACCTTCCAAATTCCGGCTGCCTGTAGTTTCATGACATTTCTCACCATTTTTGTGATGCTATCAGGTGCCTTCTCCTATTGGTTTGGCGGTTGGTCGGCCACCGCTGGGCTTATCATATTTCTCTTTGTCAACCATTTGGTTGGAGAGGGTTTCTTTTCAAAAAAGTATGAAGCCTTTGGATTAAACTATGATACAACTCCTGCCGAATACTCCGTAGCTACACTACAAAAGGAACTTGATCGCACTGTAATGGAAGCCGACCGACAAATTGTGCTGGCTCAATTAAAAAACTGGCGCAAGAAATTTAGCGCAGAAGTCAACCCCAAAATGGTTTTTCTGTGTGCAAGTGGTGGTGGTAAGCGTGCATCCTTATGGACACTTAGTGCCTTGCAGGTTGCAGATAGCCTCACCCATGGCAAACTCATGGAAAACAGTGTACTGATTACGGGCGCATCTGGCGGACTTATAGGTGCCAGCTACTTTCGGGAATTAAAACTACGTGAAAAGTTGGGCGAAAATGTTGACCCATATGGAGCCATCCATCGCCAAAAAATTTCAAGTGACAATTTGAACCCACTTATTTTTAGTCTGCTGGCCAATGATTTATTTGTTGGGTTCACCAAATTTGAATATGCAGGTAAATCCTACCAGCGCGACCGTGCTTTTACATTCGAGGATCAACTCAATCAAATTACGGAAGGCTTAATGGACAAACCCATTCAGGCATATGCCGAAGTGGAAGGCCAGGGAATTACCCCGATGGTGATCTTAGCGCCTACCGTGATTAATGATGGTCGCAAAGTTTACATCGCCTCTAAGTCTGTTTCATTTATGAATTCCGAGGAAAAGAATTTTACAGATTATAAACAAGTAAAAGTAAGCGGTATCGACTTTCTGCGCTTCTTTAAAGAACAAGATTCAGAAGACTTGCGCTTTCTTTCAGCGTTGCGGATGAGTGCAACATTTCCTTATATAACACCCAATACAACCTTACCCACTGACCCACCCATTCAAATTATGGACGCGGGCATTTCGGATAACTTTGGCATGTCGGACGCGATCCGGTTTCTCTACGCTTTTCACGAGTGGGTTGCTGATAACACCTCAGGGGTTATTTTTATTTCTATTCGTGATTCGCCCAAGTTAGCGACCATCCAGCCTAAATCCGGTCAAACAATTATTGATGACATTACCCAACCCATAAGCAGTGTATATAATAATTTTGAAAATTTTCAAGACATCAATAGCGACATGCTGATTGGTCAGGCACACTCATGGTTACCTGTACCGATCGATCGGATAGACTTACAATATCAATCTGAAAGCTATGTACCCATTTTACAAAACATGGACAGCATTCGACAGAACAGCACTCGAGCTTCGTTAAGCTGGCGTCTTACCACACGCGAAAAGGATGGCATCTACAATGGAATTACCTCCGAAAGAAATAGAGCAGAGCTTAAAAAGTTGGTTAAGTTGTTAGAATAATTACTTTCTCCTTAACACCATTCCACTTCGCACCCCAGTGTGTTTACCTTGATCAATAACCACTTCGCCATTCACCAGCATATAAGCAAACCCGTTTGAATACGCGTGTGGACGTGCAAACGTTGCTGCATCGCCCACTTTCGCTTCGTCAAAGATTACAATATCCGCTGCCTGCCCCTCCCGAATTAAACCCCGATCACGTAAGTTAAATTTTTGAGCCGGTAGTGAGGTCATTCTCCGAATAGCTTCTTCCAATCTAATTGCCTTTTGTTCACGCACATATCTTCCCAGCACCCTGGTATTAGTTCCATATGCTCGAGGGTGAGGCATTCCCGATCCGAATTTTGCGATACCTGCATCAGACGCAAACATATTGAATGGATATTGAAGAATTCGAATCAAATCTTTTTCGTCCATACTAAAATAGACCATTTGAGTTCGATTAGCGGAAGCCACCATTTCCAAAATGGTTTCTGCCTCCTCCATGGTTTTTGCCTTACGACCTTTCAACTTGTTGATTTCAGAGATAGTTTTTCCGTTGAAGGTGGTATCCAGGGCATAGCGCGCTACCAGGGCATAACTATAATTTTTTAATTGCTTCTTTTTCAGATTATCCACCATCTCCTTTTTGATTTTTAGGCGCGTTGCAGGATTTTCTAATCTCAGGTTCATGGAATCGCGGCCACCACTAAACACCCAGGTGGGTAACGTGGTATCTAACGTGGTGCTACTGGCGATGTACGGATATTGATCAATGGTAACATCGAGTCCTTCACGTCTGGCACTTTCCACCAATTGCAAGGTTTCAGCGGATCGACCCCAATTGGGCTTGTAGGTAACTTTAAAATGCGAAATCTCTACTGGCAGCTTTGCTTCACGCCCGATATTGATGGCTTCATTTATTGCATCAGTAACATGATCGCCTTCATCGCGAATGTGCGAAGCATACACACCATTAAATTGGGAGGCTACACGTGCTAAGCTTACTACTTCGCTTGTCTTTGAATACGTACCTGGCACATAAATGAGACCCGTTGAAAAACCAACAGCACCGGCCAGCATAGCATCTTTCACCTGTGCTTCCATGTTACCCAGTTCTTCTAAAGAAGGATCGCGTTGCAGGTCACCCATCACTGATCTTCGCACCGTATTATGACCAATTAATGAAGCTATGTTGATGGAGGTCTTGATTGAATCTAACCGATTGAAATAGTTGGCAATGTCTAAATTCGATCCGCCACAATTTCCGGTTACAACCGAAGTAACACCATCGTGAATAAAATTATCAGCGGTGGGTGTAGTTAACTCTCCTCCTTCTATGTGCGCATGCACGTCAATAAAGCCTGGTGCCACAATCAATCCCCTGGCATCAAGCACACGTAAGCCAGTGGCAGTTTCCGCTTTACCAATCCAAACAATTTTATCTTTCAAAATACCTACATCCCCGTAAAACCAGGAGTTGCCTGTACCGTCCACAATCTTTCCATTTTTTATCAGGATATCGAAGGATTGTGACTGAAGGGTATGAACCAAAAACAATCCTGTACAGAATAAAAGGAGCCGCATTTTTTTATTTGGAAGGTAACGATTCCAATCAATACTCAAAAATAGTTTTATACTAATGAAAAGGTCAGCCGAATTTGATCCCTATAGAAAAAAGAACGTGTTTTGCGAATACCTGCTTCAATGAGCTTGATCGATGCTTGTTGCTACTATGCTAACAAAAACAAAACAAAAAATCATACTTCTTTACCGGCTGATGAGGCGTGCGCTGACTAAGCCTGTTATGAGTCATGGGAAGTTTGCAATCCTTAATATTTTAAGAACTACCTATGCGCTGAGTAATGCAGTGATTCCATTAGCCACTTTGGTGGCGGTGGGTCTCGTGATTTACGATTTTGGGTTCAATTCCTTTTATACTCACGATGCCAATCTTTACCGGATTCTAATTGGTGTGCTTTTTAGTTTTAAAATAATTTTTGTGGTACGCTTTATCTCTGAATGGGTGGAGCTTAAAAATATAAAAGCCCATATCTATAATCTTGCCCTCGTTGTACTTGTGTATTACTTACACCATGTTGGAAAAATAATTGTTCATCTTGATACACATGCCAACACGGATCTGTTGATTGAGAAATTAATTTTATATGCGGGTATCTTATTTTTAGCCCTTACTGAAGCATCGGTTTTATTAAAGCACTTATATCGCAGGCGTCAAAATACAGCCTTCATATTCATTACAAGTTTTGCTATTATCATAGTGGGTGGCGCCTTGTTGCTGATGGTTCCCAAAGCAACCGTAAACGGTATCTCTGCCACTGACGCCTTTTTTACTTCGACCAGCGCAGTATGCGTAACCGGGCTTACAACCGTAAACACAGCTACCCAGTTCACGAGTGTTGGGAAAATAATTATTCTTTTTCTTATGCAGATCGGAGGGCTTGGTATAATGACATTCACCGGGTTGTTTGCTTACCTGGCAGCGGGCTCCGTTTCGTTTCACAATCAAGTTGCATTAAAAAGTATGGTAAGCAGCAAACGCATCAGCAACGTAATCACGATTATTACCAGAATCATCCTGGTGACACTCGTCTTTGAAGCTGTAGGTGCTTTTTTCATTTTTGTTTGTTTAGATGAAAATCTATTCCCACAAAAAGAACAACAAATTTTCTTTTCAATTTTTCATGCTGTTTCCGGTTTTTGCAATGCAGGGTTTTCTACACTTCCCGATGGCTTAAATGAATCCATTATTAAATTCAACTATCCGATTCATTTGATTATCGGTATTCTGATCATTCTCGGTGGCATGGGATTTCCCATTGTATTTAATATCTTTTCATTCTTTCGTATTCGAGCCGCTAATATTCTCTATCGGCTTCTTAAAAATCCAATCAAGGAATATCGCACCCGAATTATTCAAGTAAACTCAAAAATTGCGCTCACTACTACATTTATCCTACTGGTATTTGGGTTTGTCACATATTTAATTTTTGAACAAGATGCCACATTACTGGAGCATCCCACCCTGATGGGCAAGCTCGTAACCTCATTTTTTGGATCGGTTACCCCCCGCACGGCAGGTTTCAATACTGTTAATTTATCAGCCCTTACACTCCCAACGGTAATGATTTATTTGCTGCTGATGTGGATTGGAGCGTCTCCCTCTTCAACAGGAGGTGGAATAAAAACGACTACAGCGGCTGTTGCCTTTCTTAATTTAAGATCGATCGTGCTCGGCAAAAATAAAACTGATATTTATCGAACGCAGGTTGGTGAACAATCTATAAATAAAGCATTTGCCATTATTCTCCTTTCGCTCCTGATTATGGGAGTCGCTGTGCTAATTATATCCATGAATGATGGCCAACACGGACTTCTGAAAATTGCATTTGAAGCCTTCTCCGCGTTTAGTACTGTGGGCTTAACTCTGGGTATCACTCCCGAGCTATCGCAAACAAGTAAAATTGTTCTTATCATTACCATGTTCATTGGCCGCGTTGGTGCGCTCACATTACTGATGGCGTTTGTGAGTGAAGGTAAACAACTCCCCTACCAGTATCCTGTTGAAGAAATTATGTATTAACTGAATCATTATGAAATTTATTGTATTTGGCATTGGAAGTTACGGATCATCGTTGGCAACCAAATTAACAGAACTTGGCCATGAAGTCTTTGGGGTAGATACTCTTCATGCGCGAACAGAAAAATTAAAAAATCGCATTACCTACACGGTAACTATGGATGCTACGAATAAGGAGGCGATTCAGGATCTCCCCTTAAAAGAAGCGGATGCAGTTATTATCGCCATTGGCGAAAACGAAGGCACCATTATTTTATTGGCTGCTCTGCTTAAACAAATTGGGGTGAAACGAATTATATGCCGTGTAATTTCTACGTTGCAAAAAACTGTACTCGAAACGATGGGGTTAGACGAATTCGTGTATCCCGAACAAAACTCAGCGGAACGTATGGCCCACCACCTTAGTTTTGATGGCGTCATCGATTCACATCGTGTTTGCGATAAATTTAGAATCGTAGAAGCTAATGTACCTGGTCGGCTTATTGGAAGTAAGGTTACTGAGGTTGACTTTATTAATGAATTCGAAATACAATTAGTATCTATTAAACGAAATTTTGACGAGAAAAACATTCTAGGAACCAAGCGTCAAACAAAACACACATTGGGTATACTCGTCCCTAGCACAGAATTCAGAACAGGTGATACATTAATTTTATTTGGTGAATCCCGCAAGATCAAGGCCTTTTTAGAGCATTAACGATGAATGATAAATGTGATCTTTTTTCTCAACGGGTTTTAAATTTTCTCTCTTCGCTATCTATTCAGTCTTCGCTTCCGCGGAACGTTGAAGTTTTAAATCCTTACCGAGATCCGCTTGCTTTTCAATTATGCAAAAACTTTTACGCGCAATACTATGCAGATACCAATCATCGAAGAATCATCTTGGGCATAAACCCCGGACGCTTTGGCGCAGGCCTTACGGGAATTCCTTTTACTGATCCTATTAAACTAGAAACAATCTGTGATATTAAGAATGATTTTGATAAAAAGGCTGAACTCTCCGCGGACTTCATTTACAAAATGATTGCGGCTTATGGAGGTGCCTATGAATTTTACAAAAGTTTCTACTTTAGCTCAGTATCGCCACTCGGATTTACCCGAGATGGAAAAAACCTTAACTATTATGACGATAAAAAATTAACCGAACGACTACTCCCATTTATAGTATTGAGTTTAAATAAGCAATTGAAATTTGGGCTTGATAAGAAGGTTGT
Organism: Cyclobacteriaceae bacterium; assembly: GCA_016787755.1. Taxonomy (GTDB): domain Bacteria; phylum Bacteroidota; class Bacteroidia; order Cytophagales; family Cyclobacteriaceae; genus ELB16-189. The sequence goes on from JAEUUA010000025.1 coordinate 461,198, forward strand.
ATATTGCTTAGGGGAAGGAGAAAATTATAAATTCCTATTTAAATTAAATGAACAACATCATTTCTTTGAAAACATTATCCCCCTTGCCCATCCACGATTTATCATGCAATACAAAAGAAAAAGTTTAAATCAATACATAGATTCTTACCTGAAGGCATTCTCCATTTAATAAATTTCACGCAAAGTCGCCAGGACCGCGAAGGGGATACTAAAGTATGTTACTGGAAAGAATAAATGAATCTTTATTTTGCCCCTTTGTGGTGTTTCCTCACATTTCATGAAAATGTCGCTTCTTTATCATACCCCCTTTAATATCATTAACGCTATTCTCCACTACGAACGCATCCGGATCAATCTTGGCTATTTCCGTTTTCATTCGTTGAAGTTCCAATCTGGTAATAACAGAAAAAATAACATCAATTTCTTTCTCTTGATGGCCATTTTTTCCATATCCACTTTTCCCCTTTAGGATCGTTACCCCCCGACCAAGGCGGGTAATGATAGCGTCTTTTATTTCATCACTCTTCTGAGAAACAATCATCACACTGGTATACTCTTCAATACCATGCACCACAAAGTCAACCGTTTTTGATGCAACCAAATACGTTAAGATAGCGTACAGAGCTATCTCAATATTGAGGATATAGGCGGCTAGTGAAAAGATAAAAATGTTTAAGATAAGGATGATATCTCCTACGGTAAGGGTTGTCTTACGACTCGAATAAATAGCCAACACTTCTGTGCCATCAATCACACTCCCACCCCGTATTGATAGTCCGATTCCTACACCCAGAAAAAATCCTCCAAAAACGGAGATTAAAAGCTTGTCTGTAGTTATTATTGGGAACTCAACAATCGCTAACACCATTGACAAAAGTGCGATAGCTGCCAGGGTTTTGAATGCAAACAATTTTGAGACTTGCGTATACGCAATGACAACAAAAGGAAGGTTGATCAAAATCACAAGTACCGATAGATCAATACCAGTAATTACATTCACCAACAGGGATATTCCCATCACTCCACCATCTAAAAATTGATTGGGCAGCAAAAAACCTTTCAGTCCAAAAGCAGCAGCGGCAACCCCCAAAGTAATAAAAAGTATATCCTTAATCGCACGCACCAGATTGATTCTGCGAATGCGAAGTATTTGTAGTTTCTTGAGACGTTGTTGGGTGCTCATGCCCTTGAAGTTAATTAATAAACATTGTGTTTCATAAACTTTTATGTAAGTAATTAGCCTTGCATCTTTGCGTCACTTTAAATCAGATGACGGCTACCGAACAACTTTTAAAAACACTTGAGTTAATTAAACAAGAGCGTCAGGCCGATCTTGAACAGTATCGTCAAAAGGTTTTGCTGCGTCCTCTGACACAACGTGTAAAAGAGGGGGCAACCTGGTATCCCATCAAACTTGTGCGTGATTACATCGGAACGGGTGAACGAATCATTCTTGAACTACAGCGAATTCATCCTTCTGATCAACCTCATAGCTTTCAAAGCGGCAAACTGGTAAGCTTGTTTTGCAATGCATCAGGCAAACCTGAAAAAGAACATACGCAGGCAGTAATTAATTATGTGAAGGATGATATAATAACCATTACGCTCAATAGTGATGAGGTACCCGACTGGATTGAAGATGGTCAACTGGGATTGGATATTATGTTTGACGAGATGACGTACAAAGAAATGGAGTACTCATTGAACAAAGTTATTAAGGCCGAAGGTGATCGGGTAGCTGAATTTAGAGAGATTTTTTTAGGTGAAGGAGAAATACAAACAAGCACTGCTACACCAACCAGTAACCATCATCAAGTATCCAGAAACTTCCTAAATGAAAGTCAGTTACACGCATTAAATAAAATTGTATCGGCACGTGATGTTGCCTTTATTCATGGCCCACCGGGCACAGGCAAAACAACCACGCTTGTGCAAGCTATTGTAGTCACCCATAAATTAGAAGGACAGGTTTTGGTATGTACACCCAGCAATGCAGCTATTGATTTGCTGGTAGACAAGCTAAGTGAGCAGGGATTGAATGTGATTCGCATCGGGCACCCGGCACGTGTAACCGAACAAACTCTTAGCAAAACATTGGATGCGCGCATTGCTACGCACCACAGTTTTAGTGAACTAAGAACACTGCGCAAAAAGATGGAACAAGTGCGAGCCGCTGCATTCAAGTTTAAACGCAATTTTGGACATCAGGAAAAAAATCAGCGCAGGCAATTAAAAGAGGAAGCCCGAGCGTTAAAATCCGATGCCGATATGCTGGAGTTTTATATCATCAACGATCTGCTTCAATCAGCCGATGTTATTTGTAGCACGTTGGTGGGTTCTTCGCATCCGGTGCTGCGCGGACGAAGATTTAAGACGGTCTTTATTGATGAAGCCGCTCAATCGCTTGAGCCAGCATGTTGGATTCCTTTATTGAAATGCCAGCGAGCAATACTGGCTGGTGATCATTTTCAATTGCCACCCACCATAAAATCTCCCGAAGCCGCCAAAGGCGGACTGGCACGAACACTCTTCGAAAAAGGAATTTCAAAACATCCTGATTTAGCTAGCATGCTGCAAGTACAATACCGAATGCACGAAGCCATTATGAAATTTTCATCACATTATTTCTATAAAGATGAATTGGTAGCACATGAATCCGTACGTTCAGAATTACTAAGACCTAATCAACCACCCATAGAATTTATCGACACAGCAGGGTGTGGATATACTGAGCAGCAAGACCCTGAAACGTTAAGTCGATTTAACCTGGACGAAGCAAATTTGTTAATTCAACAAGTTGAAAAACTGGTAGATGAAGTTGGCGTAGAGGCTTGGTTAGAACAAGGTATTACGATGGGAATCATTGCTCCTTACCGGGCACACGTTACACATCTGCAAAAACAAGCAGAAGCCTCGGACATTCTTGAACCCATTTACAAACTCATTTCAATTAATACCGTGGATGCCTTTCAAGGTCAGGAACGAGATGTAATTGCTATTAGCTTTGTACGCAGCAATGAAAAAGCTGAAGTTGGATTTTTGGGTGACATTCGCAGAACCAATGTAGCGATGACCCGCGCGCGAAAAAAACTAATTATGATTGGCGACAGTGCCACCTTGGGTTCACATCCCTTTTATGTTGAACTATTGGAATACGTTCAGGCGAATGGATTTTATAAAAGTGCGTTTGAGGTAGGGTGATTATGATAGTATAATAATCGTTTAGAATAATTTAACATTAATCTTTTCGATTGCTGTCAGGTCTTCCGACCTGACAGTGCTGATATTTATATTTTCAAATCTCAAAAATGAGGTCGTCAGTTGTAAAAACCTGACGACAAGGAAAACCTATTGCTTACGAGTCACACCGCTATTGCAAAAGCATTTTGATATCGGCAGAATTTTATTTCACTCAAGTTTTAGTCCGTTCATTCCAAAAATGGAAATCATAACTATTATTACTCCAGTCCAAAGAAGTAAGTGCATAAATTGTCTGTCCTCTTTATATCCACCTCGTCCTTCTATTTTACTAACAAATCTTAAATAACCGCCCCTCACAGCATCATAAGGAATGAATTCCTTTCCATACTTTTTCCAGAAAACAAATCTCAATATGTGGTACAGTATAAATGTATTTATTGGAATTAGAGATAGACTAGTTCCTCGGGTCAAAAAAATAATTGACACTATAAGCCAAATTGTTGAAAAATATACTCCTCGAAATCTTAGTCCTAATGGGGTTGAAACAGTCATTAATCCAATGGCAAAGCCTATTAAGAAGAGTCCATGAATTCTGAATTGTGGTAACTGAAATTCAATCATTATCTGAAACAGCATTGCTGTTGCATAAACAACTAAAATAATTCTATCAGTTGATGAGAGTGGTCTTAGCTCTAGTCCTCCAATCGTAAATTTTCTTTCCATTTAAGTCTTCACTCCCTAATAATTACCACTAACATTAATACTAGGCTCTACTTCTTATCCTTCCCTAAATTTTCCTTTGGCTCTTCGGTTGGTTGTATTACTTTCACCTTTGCATCCTCAGCCATCTTTTTCAATTCAGCTTCGGTCTTGCCTCTTAAGTAGTCTGGCAATTCCATACCCGCCATGTTGAAAATTTCTTGTAATGGTGGAACTGACTTATAGAGTCCTGATATAAAATTAGACGTAGAGTTCTTACCATCGGCTGAATTTCCTGAACCGCTGTCCCACACGGTGATCTTATCAATCTTAATATTCTTGATCGCTTCTGATTGTAAGCGAACCAATTCAGGAAGTTTATCTACGATCAATAACAGAACGGCATCGCGTGAGTTATTGCCAGCCGCTCTCACGATTTGCTCAAGACCCTGTGCTTGCTTCGTTAACACTTCAAATAATCCTTGCGCTTCCGCCTGCCGTTTAAGCAAGATCGCATCGGCATCTCCTCTTGCTTTACGTCTCACTACTTCGGCTTCAGCTTCTGCGGTGATCTCCACCTTCTCTTTATTAATCTGAGCTGGAATTACTATGTTGGCATTCTGTGTTGCTCGATCTCTTTCGGCACGGGCACTTTCTGCCTCTTGTTCGGCAGCGTATGCTTCTTCCAATGATTTAGCCAGCTGAACTTTTTCCGAAGCGGTTGCCAGTTTTAAGGCTTCGGCTTCGCGCTGTCTGCGGGATGCATCTGAGTTGGCTACTTTAATCTTCGCTAAGTTCTCCCCTTCCACTGCCATCGCCTGGGCATCCGCCACTTTCACACGCTGATCCTGATGCGCATTGGCTTCCCCAATCGACCCGTCTCTGTTTCGCTCGGCCACAACTTTCTTGGCATCGTTAATTGCCTTTGCCGCAGCTTCTTTTCCCAGGGCCTCAATGTAACCCGATTCATCTTTAATATCCGTAACGTTTACGTTAATCAGTTTTAAACCAATCTTTTTTAATTCAGCCTCTACGTTCGAAGCCACGTTAGCCAAAAACTTATCACGATTGCTATTAATCTCTTCAATGTCCATCATGGCCACTACTAATCTCAACTGACCGAAGATGATATCCTTTGCTAAATCATGAATGCTCTCTTTGCTCAATCCTAAAAGACGCTCAGCGGCATTTTCCATCACACCAGTTTCGGTTGAGATACCTACAGTAAACCGGGAAGGAACATCCACCCGAATGTTTTGGCGGCTTAATGCACTGGTCAGGTTTACTTCAATCGAATTGGGGGTAAGATCCAAGAATGCATAATCCTGAAACACGGGCCAGATAAACGCTGCTCCCCCATGAATACATCGTGCTGAACCTCCCCCTACTTTACCATATACTACCAGCACCCGATCGGATGGACAACGCTTGTAGCGCCTGAGAACCGTTGTAATCAACACAAAGACAAAGAGGCCAACAATGGCAAGAATGGGTAAGGTAAACATGTGGAAAGGTTAGTTAGTGGTTACGAGAAGGACATTATCATTAAGGATATCAACAACTTTTATAAACTTGCCGGTAGGCAATGATTCCTGATCATCGGTCATCGCATCCAATGTGCGCAACGAACCGGTAACTTTCACTTGTATTTTCCCAATTCCTCCACGCATGGGCGGAATGGTTAAGTACACTTCGCCTGATTGGCCCATGGCACTGCTGATTTTCATGGTGCCATCTGCCCCACTTTTCATCATCAGGTAAAATAGACCAGCCATTAAACCCATCATCAGTAATCCGGCCACGGTAGAAATTAATAACGTAATCCCATTCGATAATCCCGCATCGATACAAGCAATTCCCGTCCAGGAAAAGATGGTGAAGAAACCAACGAGGTTTTTAATAGTTAGAAATTGAAATGAGATTCCATGGTCGGCTTCCACCTCTGAATCGGGCAGGTCATCGGGGGATTCGCCACCTCCAAAAAAAGAAAGTATGAGTTGTAAAACGAAAAAGAGGGTGAAAGGAACCGCCAGGCTCCAATAGATTTTGAGCACACCGCTCAATCCTTCCCACCAGGCGCCAAAATTTTCCATAGACAATTTCAGGATAAGTTAATTCAGATTTTTATGAATTACAATACTGAAAAGTAACCCCTTCACCCTCAAACCTCGCAACTCGTCAAGTAAAATCTCACCCCGTCCCTCTCCGGAGGAGAGGGTGACGCTCGATTGGTCATTCTTGCATCTCAAGTTCATGGTCTACTTTTAAATAACATTTTATAGTGCCTACAAAGAAGAGGAATGACTTATAAAACCTTGAAACTTGATAGCCAGCAGTCTTAAATATATTTTAACTAGGCATAACCCTTTCCCCTGGATTGGATAGGGTGAGGTTTTCGCAATACCCAAGCGGGATCAAAAAAGAAAGCCCTCCCATTTCGTGGGAAGGCTCTCAATGGTTTAGGTTAGGAAAAACTATACGTATTGGTTCAGCATTACCGGCATCACCAACATTAAAATATCTTCACCCTTGTCCTTCTCGGAAGGGAAAATAACTCCGGCTTTATTTGGTGCCGACATATTCAATTTGATTTGGTCTGTATCTAAATTGGTCAACATCTCAATCAAAAACTTAGCATTGAATCCGATCTCAATATCTTCACCGTCATGCTCGCATGAAAGGCGTTCGTTCGCTTCATTTGAGAAATCAAGATCTTCCGCAGAAACCTGCAGTTCGCTCCCTGTAATTTTCAAACGTACCTGATGCGTTGTTTTGTTTGCATAAATAGAAATCCGCTTTAGCGAACCTAATAAATCCGTGCGGCTAATCGTCATCTTAATGGTATTCTGAGCCGGGATTACATTTTCATAATCTGGAAAGCGCTCGTCAATTAACCGACAAATCATCCGAATATGGCCAAACTTGAAAAACGCATTCGACATATTGAAATCGATGCTCACATCCGTATTTTCAGTAGGCAACGTTGCTTTCAATAAGTTCAATGCTTTGCGCGGAATGATGATGGAGTTCCCGTTTTCAGATTTGATATCCGTCCTGCGGTAGCGCACCAACCGATGACCATCCGTAGCTACGAAGGTTGTATTCTTTTCTCCCAGGTTTACATACACGCCCGTCATGGCCGGACGTAGCTCATCGTTGCTTGTCGCGAAAATGGTATTGTTTACGGCTCTTGCTAATACTTCGGAAGAAATAGAGGCCGAAAAATCATTTGAAACGGCAGGCACTTTCGGGAAGTCAGTAGCGTTTTCACCGGCTAACTTATAGCGACCATTGTCCGAACTGATTTCAATACTATACGTTGATTCGTCAATTGAAAAGGTAACGGGTTGATCGGGTAAGTTTTTCAAGGTATCCAACAAGATACGCGCTGGCACAGCAATGTTTCCCTTCTCTTTAGATTCAACTGTGATCTCTGTGATCATAGAAGTCTGAAGGTCGGAGGCAGTAACGGTTAAATTACTCTTATCGATTTCAAAAAGAAAATTCTCTAAAATGGGAACTACCGGGTTTGTGGTAATTACCCCGTTGATATTAGAAAGCTGCTTAAGCAGGTAACTTGAATTAACAATGAACTTCATCTCAAATCAGTGGTTTGTAGTTATATAGGACGGTAAAGTTATAAAGAAAAACCAATCTGAAAAATGAGTCAATTCGGCTGGCTTAGTACTCAAAATAGCTCCTTTTCCTAGAGATTTGAGCAATTTGTTTCAGGCTGAAAAAGGCCGACAAATTCTCATTCAGTCGTCCAAGAATAACCTGTTCACCTTTTAGTGGTGGAAAAACCTCCACCTGATAGGTTCTGTTAACAATATCCGATATTGTTATAGAGTATACCGGTGCAGTTTTGAGCAAGCTGTCATACCGGCTCGTAGAATTAATGTTATACTGATCCACCCGAAGATTAAAGACTGACTCCAGATACGTGCTCAACTTAGTCGTGTCAGCCACCGCTACCTCTTCAATTCCAAAAAGGGTGTTGGCAAACGAAATCGTAAAATCCTGATTTGACTGTTGTGGGAAATGAACCTTCAGAGTTTTGAAGTTCTGCCAGTTGAAATTAAAGATGCGTTTGTCGCGCCACTCGACTTCCGACAGTTCAAAAAGCGAAGCAACAAAGACCCGATAACCAGGAATGGTAACAAGGTAGGATGTTTTATCACCGGCAAGCTGAAAGTAAGTCTCCGTACGTTGATCATTACCACTTACCCAAAAATCTTTTACTGCTGTTTCGCCTTCAAAAAGGGTGACACGAATTCCTTGCTTCTGCATTCGTTCAGCAATAGAGTCTTGAAGCGTTTCGGCAACAGGTCGTTTGGGTTCAGCTTGCAACAACGTGGCAAAGAACACCGTGATTAGTTGATTATCGGCTTCAAAGGAATTATTAACTATCCACTTGGTTCCATCATAGCGAATTTCAATTTCTTGATTTTTACCTGCCGTTGATAGAATAATCTTATTCACCTGGGTTTGATCCTCCATCTTGAAAAGATTTTTATCAACATCCGCACGTTCATTCCTACCTCCAAAAAAAATAAGAAGAATACACACTCCGCTTATCGCGAACAAAGAAATCAGCAACCGAATGTTTTTCTTTTCCTGCATTGTTAAAATCTCGAATACTTAACCTTTCTCCAATAGGAACGAGTCACTCCAAAAATTACAAGTACTACGAGTGGTAGCACTAAATTAACTACTTGCCAAAATGTTCGTTCATTCCTCACTTTCTCTTTATCCAAGGGCCTTACTTTAACCTCCTTATTTCTTGCTTTGATCAATCCATTTTCCTCCACAAGATAAGCTATCATATTCATCAGCAAATCCTGATTTGAAAAGGTGTATTGCGTAAATGGATCGAGGCCGAGTGGCTGTGGATTTCCATCACGAGGGTTTACATCATTTCGGGCAAGATCCCCATCGGCAACAACAATAATTTTAGTTGGGGCACTGCTATCCTTAAAGCCAATTGTATCAACTCCAGCAGGGGCAAATCTGTTTTTATAGAGCGAAGTAAATTCTCCTTCTAATAAATAACTGATTGGAATTTTCCCCGCATTAAATCCGCCTTCTTGCATTTGCTTGCGCAGATCATTCACTCCTACCTTAACAGGTGCTGTTACTTTGCGTGAATATTGAGAAGAGAAAAACAAAGGAGTTTTTTTTAAACGCGTTGCTTTTACCGTATCAATACTGCTGACAAACTTTAATAGGGATGCATCCAGGTTTCGAGTGATGGGGTGATTAGCATATTGATTCACCAAAGGGAAAAAAGGCCAATCCAATTGCATAATCTGTGGACGGTTGCGATCACCGCCTATTACAATGGGGTATTTGCCTGACACGCCATCTTGAATAAGATCCTGATTTATCCGAACTCCATACTTGAATAGCTGATCATCCAGATTAAGATTGTACGGGAATGCATAGTAGTCATCTTCAGAAGCATGACTCATATCTGCATCCAGCCGATCTAACAGAAAGAGAATTTTTCCACCTCGCATCAGGTACTGATCTAATTTGTATTTATCGGCTTCTGAAAATTCCTGCGTTGGCTTTGCAATAATTAACACATCGTAGTTAGTAACCGAAGATTTCCGCGAAAGCGTAACATTAAATACTTCATATTGGTCGAGCAGCGCGTTGTTGAAACTTGCAAACTCCAGACTATCCAGTTCACCATGGCCCGTAATTAACCCCACCCGTTTTCGGTTTGTGTTTGTTAGTTTGTTAATAGCATTTGCCAATTCAAACTCAACTTCTTCAACAGATTGATTGATACTTTGCGCCCGATTTCCTTTTAACAACATTACTCCAGCCTCAAAGCCTTCGTATGAAACCAATGCTCCCGGAAAAACAAATTTTTCTACACGTTGACCATCTCTAGTTTCAATCACATTGCGTGGACTAATGCCTTTTGAGTTTAACTCAGCCATGTATTCGTTTCGCGCTTTTTCATTTAATGCTTGCAGCGGATTCGTAAATGTATATTGAATGCGATTGTCGGAATGGATACTGAATTCCTCTAATGTTTCGCGAACAGATTTTTGAAAACGTCTGAATTCAGGATTCAAATCTTCGCCTTCTAAAAAGACCTCCACAAATACAACGTCATCTAACGTTTTAAGAAGCTCCTTTGTTTGCGGTTGTATGGAATATCGTTTCTCCTCGGTTAAGTCAATCCTAAAAAAGTAAAATGAAGCAAGTAAATTCAATAAGATAACCAAGGCTAGTCCATTGGCCAGCAACAGCAAATCGCCTGTCTTCTTACGTTGCATCCAATTCACCATTGCCTGCTGCTTATAACCACTTTGGTTGTGAGTAAAATAAATCCGGCAACACTTAAAAAATAAATTACATCCCGACTATCAATTAAGCCCTTGCTCAACGATTCGTAGTGATAAATAATACCAACTTGTTTAATCAGCAGTGCTGCATTGCCACCAAAGGAAGAAATTGATTCGAAGCCTGCGTAAATGATAAAACATAAAAAGGCCGCAAGAATAAAAGAAACAATTTGGTTGGAGGTGAGTGACGATGCAAAAAGTCCGACTGCGCAAAATACCATAGCAAGAAGTGCCAACCCAAGATAAGATCCCATTACACCTGCGGAATCAACATTACCAACCGGACTGCCTAATAAATAAACAGAATAATAATAAATGAACGTAGGCAATAACGCTAATAGGACCAATGCACAGGTAGCGAGAAATTTTCCCATCACTACACTCCAATCACTCAATGGTTTTGTAAGAAGCAACTCCAATGTGCCCATCTTTTTTTCTTCCGCAAAACTCTTCATAGTGATAGCGGGAATCAAAAAGATAAAGACATAAGGCGCCATGGAAAACAGGGTGTCCAAATCGGCAAAGCCATAGTCCAAAACGGAGGTCTCAGGAAATACCCACATCAACAAACCGATGCCGGTAAGAAATGCACCGATCACAATGTATGCGATCAGCGAATTCAGAAAGCTGTTAAACTCTTTAACAAATACCTGAATCATGAAACTATTTCTTTTACGGTGAGTGATCTGAAAATATCTTCGAGCGTATTTTCTTCTTGTTTCAAGCCAATCAGCGAAAGCTTTTGTACTGAAGCAAACTGAAAGATTTCAGGTCTTAGGTCTGCTCCTTCTTTGGCAGTGAGACGATATAATCCTTTTTCAAGACGAGTAACTTTTTCAACACCGGCTAACATACTTAATGCCTCTTCACTTACTTCATCTGTAAACTCTGCTACTACATTGGCTTTACCCTGAAGTTTCAAAAGATTATTCACACGATCATCCGCCACTATTTCACCCTGATTAATTACAATCACCCGATCGCAAATTGCCTGAACCTCCTGCATGATATGAGTTGAGAAAATTACTGTCTTATTTGCACTTATTTGTTTAATTAACTTTCTGATCTCTAAAATTTGATTTGGGTCTAACCCCGTTGTTGGCTCATCCAATATTAGCACCTCAGGATTGTGAATAAGTGCTTGCGCCAACCCAACCCGTTGCCGATATCCTTTCGATAGCGCCTCAATCTTTTTATTTTGCTCGCGATTCAAACCACACAATTCAATAATTTCCGGAACCCGTAGCTTCAAGCTGGCGATTGACATCTCAAACACACGTCCAATAAAATGAAGATACTCGTGCACATACATATCCAGGTAAAGGGGATTATGTTCTGGCAAATAGCCAATCATTTTTCTAATTTGTAATGAATGAGTGGCTACATCAAGGCCATTCACGCAAACCATACCTGAAGAGGCCGGCAAATACCCCGTAGCAATCTTCATAGTAGTGGATTTTCCGGCTCCGTTGGGACCTAAAAAACCAACGATCTCCCCTCTTTCAATGGTAAACGAGACATCTTTAACAGCTCGTTGCTGATCGTAAACTTTAGTTAGATGAGATGCGGATAACGACATGTTTTAAGCGGTGCAAAAGTAATTTTAAAAGTTGAAAGTGCATAGGTCAAACTCACCTTCTGCGGATTTGGTCTATTAATTGCCTTGTAAAGACCTATGAATTTTAGAAATTTGTCTTATTCTAATTTTTTAATGAAATGCGGTTACTAATTATATTTATTTCGCTTTTTTCTTTTTTTGGAGCTGGGGCACAGACAGGGTATAAAATTGATTTCAAGATTAAAGGCTGGAGTGACACTACAGTTTATTTAGGATCCTATTATGGCGAGCAAACCAATTTGAAAGATACCGCGCAAGCAAATGCCAGTGGCAGTTTTACTTTTGACAACAAGAAATCATTGCCCCAGGGAGTATACTACCTGGTGTTGAAAACACCCTCAGGATATTCTAAAATTTTTGATTTTGTGGTAGGTCCCAATCAACGTTTCGCGATTGAAGGGGATTCAAAAGATTTTATCAAAACGGCTGTGGTAAAAGGTGATGATGATAATCGGCTCTTTTTTGAAAATATGCGGTTCAATATGGAACGTGGAAATGAAGCCGAACCTTTTACAAAAATTCTTAAAGATTCTGCGTTAACGGATGATCAAAAAAAATCGGCTCGGGAGTCATTTGCCAAAATCAATGACAAGGTACTCACATACCAAAATGAATTGGTGGAGCAATATCCAACCTTGCTTACTGCCCGGTTAATTAAATCAACTCAAACTGTTGAAGCCCCTATGCCGCCTACCAAAGCAGATGGCACCATCGATTCATCGTTTCAACTAAAGTATTATCGGGAACATTTCTTTGACAAGTTTGATCTGGCAGACGATGCTATGATACGGTTGCCAAGACCAATCTACCAGGAAAAGATTAAAGAGTATTTAAATAAACTATATGCACCCATACCTGATACTATAATGATGGCTATTGATAATATGGTAGCAAAGGCCAAAAAGAATCCGGAAACCTACAAGTACCTCGTGTGGAATTGCGTATTCCTATATCAGAGTCCTGAGATTATGGGACTAGACGAAGTGTACGTGAGACTTTACGATAAATATTTTGTTTCAGGCGAAATGGATTATTGGGCTACCGCGTCCATCAAAAAAAGTTTGAAAGACTATGCTGAAAAACTGCGCCCAAGCTTGGTGGGCAAAACAGGAGCTAACCTGATTATGCAGGATCAAAATCTGCAATCCAAATCATTGTATGACATAAAAAATAAGTACACGATTCTCTTTATTTTCGATCCAGACTGTGGGCATTGTCGGGAAGAAACTCCAAAACTGGTTGAATTCTATAATAAAAGCCACATCAAACTTGATTTCGAAGTATTTGCTGTAGCTTCTGATACCTCGATGGTGAAAATGAAGAACTTCATAAAAGAATTCAAAACACCATGGATTACAGTAAACGGCCCTAGATCCTATCTGCCCCAACACTATTCACAATTTTATCATGCTGATACCACCCCAGCGCTTTATATACTTGATAATAAGAGAAAGATTATTGCTAAGAAGTTGCCTGTTAAACAATTAGAAGATTTTTTCATCAAACATGAAAAATTCCTTCAGTCTAAACGAAGCAACAATAAGGGTACTTGATTAGTAAATCCCGACACTTCATACCGTCTCACAGCATTTTTTTGACTGTTTACCCGAAAAAATGACTGCTACATGCAACTATTTACCCAAAACGAAGTATCTAATGAGGTAAATCACTTAAATTCAAAATCATGGCATTGTTTGACACCTTATTTGGTAAAAAAAAGAAAGAATTTAAGGCTCAATGCCAAATCACTAAAGAGCCCATTGAAAAGGGGTATGGCTATTTGCTAACAACGGCACAGATCGTTGCTTCAGAAAAGTACTGGGACATGATCATGACGGAACCTGAAACGATGTCTTACACCCTATCCCACTTTAAAAATCAATCGACAGGCACACAAATGCGATCCCTGATTTTTGAAAAATATGCTACGGTAGAAAAAGCCTGGATCATTTCAGATTCTATAATCAACTACTTCGAAGTGGATAAATCTAAAGCCCGCGAAAATGCTAAAAAATGGTGGGAAGCCGAAGGTAATTTTACCCCAACTGATATCGGTCCTGCGGCAAAAGTGTTAGAAAAATCAATTTTCTCAAAATTTAAAGAATATGCTATCTTAGAAGCAGGTCGTGAACGGGTTGCTTTAGTTTAATTTTTTCTCTCGATTGTAAATTTTACCAAATCAACCAACGAGGTCTTATATTTGGAAGGCGGTACGCCTTCTAATAAAGTCATGGCCTGATCAAAATAGACTTTCATTTTTTGATTTGCATATTCTATCCCACCTGAATTTTTCACAAACTCAATTACCTGCTTTACCTTTTTAGCATCTTCACTGTTGTTTTTAACGATGCTAATAATTTTTCGCTTTTCATGCCAGGGTGCTTTTGATAACGAGTGAATCAATGGCAACGTCATTTTTTTTTCCTTGATATCAATTCCTAGAGGCTTTCCAATTTCATCATCCCCATAGTCAAACAAGTCATCTTTTATTTGAAAAGCCATACCTACGTTTTCGCCAAACTTTTTCATATTTTCAACTACTTCTGGCGATGCTCCGGCAGAACTTGCACCTACAGCACAGCAAGAGGCGATTAATGAAGCAGTTTTTTGCCGGATGATCTCGTAGTAAATATCCTCACTAATATCAAGGTGGCGGGCTTTTTCCATTTGCATCAACTCGCCTTCGCTCATTTCCTTAACGGCTTCGGTGCAGATGCCCAAAAGATTATAATCTTTGTGTTCAAGAGCCAGAAATAATCCTCGGGTAAGCAGGAAGTCACCTACTAAAACAGCAATCTTATTTTTCCAAAGCGCATTCACCGAAAAAAAACCTCTTCGATAATTTGAGTTGTCTACCACATCATCATGCACAAGACTGGCCGTATGAACCAACTCTAGTAAAGATGCCCCTCGAAAGGAGGACTCGTTGATTGTTCCTGTTGCCCCGGCACTTAAAAACACAAACAATGGACGCATTTGTTTCCCCTTACGTTTTACGATGTAGGTCATGATTTTGTCGAGAAGAAGAACGCGGGTTTTCATAGAAGCCCTGAACTTTTGTTCAAACTCTTCCATCTCCTGCGCCACCGGCACTTTGATGCTATCCAGGTCTCGTTTCATGAATTGCAATAATAAGCAATCAGAGGAACACTAAATATGAAATGGGAAAGGATAAATTAGGATTTAAAATTCGAGACAATTGACGTAGGGCTGTCAACTAATTGATTATTTTCGAGGTCATGAATTGGATTGACAAACAGTGGGAGCAGACCATCTTCGCAATTTCTGTTTTGGCAGTAGCCTTTGTTGTCTCGCGTATCCTGAGATCGCTCATCGGCCGATTTATAAGGAGTGCTGCCCACAAACTGAAGGTTGATCCTACCCGCTATAACTTTTTTAAAAATGCGGTTGACTTCATTATTTTTCTAATCGCAGCCATTGTTATTTTCAGATCCATTCCAGCTCTGAGATCGATGGGCACTACCTTATTAACAGGTGCCGGAGTACTTGCGGCTATTGTTGGTTTCGCATCTCAATCAGCTTTCTCAAACATCATTAGCGGTCTTTTTTTGGTAATCTTTAAACCATTTCGGGTTGGTGATCGTGTTAAGATTGGTCAGTTGTACACTGGCCTGGTAGAGGATATTACGTTGCGTCACACCATTATAAAAGATTTTGAAAACAAAAGGGTCGTAATTCCCAATAGTGTAATTAGTAATGAAACTGTTATTAATTCAACCATCATAGATGAAAAGATCTGCGTGTTTATAGAAGTACCCATCGCATTTCATGCCAATGTGGATAAAGCGATGGAAATTATTCAACAAACTTGTTTAAGCCACCGCTTTTGTATCGATAACAGGTCGCCTGAGGAACTAACCGAAGGTGAATCTGTAGTGATTGTTAAGGTGATCTCTTTTTCTGAGTTTGGCATACAACTTCGTGGCTATGCCTGGACCGACAATCCAATACGTGCATTTGAATTAAAGTGTGATGTACTCGTTTCCATTCAACAGCAATTCTTAAAAGAGAATCTTGAATTTGGATATCCCGGAAGGATACTGATTAACCGATAACACCCATGAGGAACTCAAAAGCAAAAAGAAAAGCAGTTCTCAAACACTTAAATGAGCAGCTAACTGAGCGCCCTCATGCAAACCATCTAGGACCGTCAGGCGAAAAAGTTATTCTTGAATTAATTTGCTATGACGAAAAATCATTTGTGTCATATGATCATTTGCCAATTGATGAGCTTCTTAAGCAATGCAATCTGAAATTGATCAATTGGATAAATGTAGATGGCTTGACGGATGAAAAGTTAATCAAAAAAATTGCTGCTGAGTTCAACCTCCATTATCTGCTTATCGAAGATATTTTAAACACAGATCATCAACCCAAAGCAGATGAGTACGAACAGCATCTTTTCTTTACGTTAAAGATGCTCTATCGCATTGAAGGCCAAAGTATAGATTATGAACACATCAGTTTTGTACTGGGAAAAAATTACTTACTCTCGTTTCAGGAGAAAGAAGGTGATATTTTTGATAACCTTAGATCGCGCCTCAGGCAGGATACCAATATCATTCGAAAACGAGGAGCGGATTATCTGCTCTATCGAATTATCGATACCATAGTAGATAGCTATTATTCGATATTGGAGAACATTGGCAAGCAGGTAGAAGATATTGAAGAAAATATTTCAAATAACCCTTCGGTTGAAGATTTTCAACATATTCAAAAATTACGAAAAGAGTTTATTTACTTGCGTAAAGTAGTCTATCCGTTGCGCGAAGCGTTAAATAAAGTTATAAAAAACGAAGATGAGTTTATTGAAGATAGAAATGTAAAATACTTTTCGGATGTATATGATCATGTAATTCATTTGATCGACTCGTTGGATACATACAAAGATCTCACCTCCACGCTAATGGATCTCTATATGAACACCATCAACTACAAGATGAATGAAGTAATGAAATTGCTTACCGTCATTACCACCATTTTTATCCCGCTTTCTTTTATTGCAGGTATTTATGGAATGAATTTTCAAAATATGCCTGAACTGACAACCTCTTGGGGCTATTATGGAGTATTAGGATTAATGGGCGCAATCTTTTTGATGATGATTATTTACTTTAAACACAAAAAGTGGTTCTAATCAAACACGTTAGCGCCCCTATCTGGCTAATCTATGGGTGATTCATCCATTAATTTTACCTCAACAGACTCAGGTAAAGTTTGATTGATCTTTAGAATTTTAATCCGGTAGTTGAAAAGTTCAAAAACGTCACCTTCTTTCAACGCTGGTTTTTCGAAAGTTAGTAATCCTGCCAAGGTTTCGTATTCTTCAGCTTCTGGAAAAGGAATATCCAGTAACTTATTAATATCATGCAAGGAAGACTGAGCTGCAATTTGGAATGTATGTTTATCCGTGGAGACAACAATCTGCTGTTCATGATCGTGTTCGTCCTGAATTTCACCAACTAATTCTTCCAAAATATCCTCAAGGGTTACCAAGCCAATAATCCCGCCAAACTCACTTACAACAAATGCCATCTGTGCTTTGGTGCGTTGAAAATCCCGGAGCAGTACATCGATTGGTTTTGTCTCAGGAATAAACTGAACAGCCCTCATAATATCGCGGAGCCCTTTGTTTTCTTTTTGAAAAAAAACAGAAATGATATCCTTGGCATGAACCACTCCCACTATTTCATCTTTCGATTGTTCATAAATAGGGTATCGTGAGTACCCTTCTTTCAATACAATGTTCATGGCTTCCGCCATCGTGGTTTCCGCCTTCATCATACTCATTTTAACGCGCGGCACCATTACCTGCCTTGCTACCCGGTTATCAAAGTCAAATACATTTTGAATCAACTCGCGCTCGCTCATTTCAATAGCACCCCCTTCTTCACTTTCAGCAATAATAAGTTTCAATTCTTCTTCCGAGTGGATTTCTATTTCGCTCATTGGTTTAATACCAAATATTTTTAAAATCATGTTTGCTAAACCATTCAACAACCAAATAAACGGTCTGCAGACAAAGTAAAATGCCCGCAAAGGAATTGACAGCCTCATGGTGGTACTACTTGGATATCGGATAGCGATTGATTTAGGAGCTAACTCTCCAAAAACGATATGTAAAATAGTTAGAATTATGAAGGCAATCGGAAGAGCGATGCCATGTGCGGTAGTCTCGCTCATTTGAAGTCCCAAAGAATGCATGACATCGAGAACGATCTGTGAAACCACGTCCTCACCAACCCAACCAAGCCCTAAACTGGCTAAAGTAATTCCTAATTGAGTAGCGGCAAGATATCCATCCAGGTTGCTAACAATGGCCTTTGCTGCTTCTTTTGCCAATGTTCCTTTCTCCAATGCAATTTGAGAAGATCTTACTTTTACAATGGCAAACTCCGCTGCAACAAAAAAGCCATTCAAAAAGACAAGAAAAAGGGTAGCGAGGATCTCTAAGGTCATGGTTATTAAACCGCAAATTTAAAAAGAAACATCGTTTCTGAGCAGTTAATTTTTAAGATGTACCTTTTCCAGCCAAAAGAAAAGATTTATATTTCGAAAACCCTAACCAAACCCCTTTCTATGTTATTAGCCATCACACTGTTACTCGTGGGGTTTGTTATCCTTATTAAAGGAGCCGATTTCCTGGTAAGTGGTTCATCATCAATCGCAAAAAAGTTTAATATCTCAAACTTAGCCATAGGCCTTACTGTAGTGGCGTTGGGTACATCTACCCCTGAATTGCTGGTAAGCGTCACCTCTTCAATTAAAGGTTATAATTCTGCCGCATTTGGTAATGTAATAGGAAGTAACAATTTCAACTTGCTATTTATTCTGGGGATATCCGGCCTTATCTTTCCCCTTATTGTTCAACGAAACACTGTCCTGTATGAAGTGCCTCTTTCATTATTGGCTGCAGTTGTCTTATTCGTTTTAGTGAATGATCAATTTTGGGGCGGTAGTGTAAACAAGTTGACTCGAATAGATTCATTAATATTACTCCTGTTGTTTTGTGGATTTATGGTCTACATCTATAGAACCATGACTAATTCCACCGATCTAACTGGTGAAAGTGAAATAAAAATCTTCTCAAACCCTAAATCTGTTGGACTTATAATTTTCGGCCTTGCTCTTTTGGTTGGAGGTGGTACACTGGTTGTCGATAACGCAATCTTGATTGCCAAAAACTATGGATTAAGTGATAAGCTTATTGGTCTTACTATTCTTGCCGCTGGTACTTCATTGCCAGAGTTAGCTACCTCCGCAGTAGCTGCCTATAAACGAAATACCGATATTGCTATAGGGAATGTTGTAGGTTCCAATATTTTTAATGCCTTATTTATTCTTCCTATTACAGGTTTAATAAACCCAATGGAATATGACCTTAATCTTAATTTCGATATCTATATCCTTATTGGATCTACCGTTGTTTTGATGATTTTTATGTTCACTCTGAATAGGCGCAAATTAGATCGTTGGGAAGCTTTTATTCTACTGGGGGGATACATAGCTTATACACTTTACCTGATCCGTATGGGCTAACAAGCCGCTCAAAATTGTTCGGACAATTCTGGCATTTTCATACTCTCCTAATCCTGCTGCCTTATTGAATTCATTTTGTGACATTAAAGATGAAATGATCAGTGCCCCCCCATCATTGAACCACACCTTAAAAATAAAGGCTTTGGGTGATGCAATCGGTGTTTTACCAGAGGCTTTGGCACAGTATTCTACTTATCGCTTGTTCAAAAAAAAAGACCCTGTAGGCGTAACAGGGTCTTTTCAACAAGCAATTTGATTATTTAAGTTTCTTCTCAAGCTCTGTAATCTTTGCCTGAGCTTCTTCCTTACCCAGAGAAAGAGCCTTCTTATAAAGTTCAACAGCCTCTTTAAGTGTCTCTTTCTTTTTCTTAGGCGCTAACTTCGTTCTGTTCGCTGCTTCTTCTACAGCTTGTGCACGGGCATAGTATCCATCTGCCTCGCTGACTTTGCTGCTAATCATCAATTCTTGAATTCTTGCTTCAATAAGTGCTAATTCTTGCTGCTTAGTTAAAATTTGAGCCTCCTTATCGGTAAGTTCTGCCTCTTGCAGGCCAACTGTCGTAATCAGGTTTTGATTCTCATTGCGAAGTTGATTCACGTGCTCGTTAAGTTGTGCAATTTCCTTGTTACGCTCCTCTAAATCAGCCTTCAATTTTTTGATCGTTGCCGTAAGTGCATTGTTATTGCCCTTTGATTTTTTCAAGGTCTTTTCTAATTCTTCAATTTTATTTTGTGTGTCTTTTACATAATTATTAATGTCCTTCATCCGTGACTTGTAATCGTCATAGGTAGTTCCTTCTACCATATTTACACGAAGTAGTTTGCGATTGGCATCAATTGAATCCATTAACACGCCTACCTCCTGAAGTGCAACGGCAAATTGCTGGCTGGTTTGCAACTCAGTTTTTAAGGAATCTACTTGTGATCTAAGCTTTTCAGCTTCGCCACCGCAACTCATCATGAGTGCCGCAACAATACATACGAACAATAATTTCTTTAGCATAACAGTTGTTAGTTTAGTCTTCAAAATTAAGGGGTTTACATGGGTTAAAAACTCAAGAACAAAAAAATATTTCAAACAAGATGAAATCCTTCGACAACCTGTAAATTGCACCCTTTTTAGCGCCTGAATTCTCTTTAAATGCCCAAATTAATAACCACGCGCACGCGTATCGCAGATCTGGGAAAACCCCGGGTAATTATAATTGGGGGTGGGTTTGGTGGTCTTGAAGTAATTAAAGGACTACGGCACCATAAAGTACAAGTGGTTCTTTTTGATAAACATAATCATCATACCTTCCAGCCTTTGCTTTATCAGGTAGCCACTTCGGGATTAGAAAGCAACTCTATTGTTGCTCCATTCCGAAAATTATTTGGCAAGCAAGAAGATTTCTACTTCCGGCTTGGCGAAGTAAAAAAGATAAACTCAGCTGAAAATTATATTGAGACTTCAATTGGCGTAGTAAAGTACGACTATCTGGTAATTGCCACCGGAGCCGTTACCAATTTTTATGGCATGACTGAGGTCGAAAAATATTCTTCTTCCATGAAGAACATTGTGGATGCGACCAAACTCCGCAACAAGATAATCAGACAATTAGAATATGCCTTATTAACAGAAGATTCTGAAGTAATGAATAGCCTGATGGATTTTGTAATTGTTGGCGGTGGTCCTACGGGTGTTGAACTCTCAGGAGCCCTAACCGAATTGAAGAAAAATGTTTTCCCTAAAGACTACAAAGAATTGGATATGCGGCAAATGGACATCCATTTGATTGAAGCTTCGCCCCGGTTATTGAATGGAATGTCGGTTCAGGCGGGTGAAAAAGCGTTAGAGTTTCTGACCGAGATGGGCGTAAAAGTTCATTTAAATGCTGCTGTAAAATCGTATGATGGATATGAAGTTATACTGAGCAGTGGAGAAAAGCTTATTTCAAAGTCATTGATCTGGGCAGCAGGTGTAAAAGGAAATCCAATCGAAGGAATAGATCCTGATGTAATTGCGCGCGGAAATCGCTTGCGTGTAGATCAATACAATCGTGTAAAAGGCCACGAAAACATTTTCGCTATTGGAGATGTCGCTCTTATGGAAGGTGATGAGAAATTCCCGAATGGTCACCCCATGATGGCACCTCCTTCGCAACAGCAAGGAAAATTGCTAGCAAAGAATATTAAGAACTTAACGTCTAACAAACCCCTAAAACCATTTAGGTACTTTGATAAAGGCTCTATGGCAACCATTGGCCGCAATAAAGCGGTGGTAGATATAAAAGGCGTTCGCTTTCAAGGTGCATTTGCCTGGTATGTTTGGATGTTTGTTCATTTGATGTCCATTGTTGGATTTCGGAATAAAGTGTTTACCTTTTTCAGCTGGATGTGGAATTACTTTTCGTACGACAGAAGTAATCGACTGATAATTGGAAGGAATGAAGAAAAGATTAACCAGGAAGAACTTAGCAAGCAAAGTGCCTGATGGATTCTAAAGATTCGAAATTAAATAAGGTATCAACAGCGGGTGTATTGGTAGCCATGGGTATTATCTATGGCGACATAGGCACCTCACCAATCTACACTCTTCGATTTATTGTGGGTGATCATATCATTACGGAAGATTTAATCTTTGGAGGATTATCATGTGTCTTCTGGACGCTCACCTTAGTAACTACCATCAAATATGTTTACCTCGCTTTAAGTGCAGATAACAAAGGGGAAGGCGGAATCTTTGCCTTATACGCGCTGGTTCGCAGATACAAAGCCGGTTGGGTTATCTTTCCCGCTATTATTGGCTGTTGCACGTTGATTGCTGATGGATTTATAACGCCTGCGATCAGTGTAACCTCCGCCATTGAAGGCTTACGGAGTTTAAATCCCGACATTACCGAACAAACTATTATTACCATTGTAATTGCTATTCTGTTAGGACTTTTTCTTTTTCAACAATTTGGAAGTAGCGTAGTGGGCAAAACATTTGGACCTGTTATGCTCGTGTGGTTCTTATTTATTGGCTCTCTCGGCATGTTCCATCTTGTCGAAAATTTTTCAGTACTTAAGGCATTAAACCCGATTTACGCGTATGATCTGCTGGTGAAATATCCCGGTGGGTTTTGGATTTTAGGTGCCGTATTTCTTTGTACAACAGGAGCTGAAGCCATGTACTCAGATTTGGGACATTGTGGAAAATCCAATATTCGACTGGGTTGGGTGTTCGTAAAAGTATGTTTGTTATTAAGTTACTTTGGACAAGGTGCATGGTTGTTAGAACACCAAGGCACTAAATTGAATGGTGCGATTCCTTTCTTTGAAATCATGCCTCAGTTCCTTTTGTTCTTTGGGGTCATCATCGCCACCATGGCAACCATCATTGCCAGTCAGGCATTAATTTCGGGAACATTCACGTTAGTAAACGAAGCCATGAAATTAAAACTTTGGCCAGCAACACGTGTACGTTACCCAAGTCAGGTAAAAGGCCAGATCTATATCCCCTCAATCAATTGGATTTTAATGTTTGGATGTATCCTGGTGGTTCTCTATTTCAAAGAATCAGATGCTATGCAATCAGCGTATGGATTAGCAATCACGTTTGATATGTTGATGACTACCTCGTTGCTAACCTATTATTTCTCTACCTCAAAAAAATCTACCGTTCGAACTATGCTGATAGCGGTTTCATTCTTTTCTATTGAAGGCGCATTCCTTGTTTCGAATTTAAGTAAGTTTAGTCATGGTGGATGGTTTTCATTTAGTATCGCCTTCATCTTCTTCTTGATGATGTATATACTACTAAGAGCTAGAATCCTAAGAGACCGTCACACTGAGTTTGTCGATCTAAAACATTATGTGCCCCTCATTCAAGATTTGCAAGCTGATACATCCGTACCGAAGGAAGCTACCAACTTAGTGTACATGGCGGTAGCCAATAGTAAGCGGTATATTGATTCAAACATCATCTACTCAATTTTTAAAAAGAGGCCCAAGCGAGCCGATGTTTATTGGTTTGTACACGTTGATACGGTGGATAGTCCGTATACCTCTAAATATTCTGTGGATACCATTATCCCGAAAAAGTGTTTTTTTATTCGAATCAAATTAGGTTTTAAATCTGATCATCGGGTGAACTTACTGTTTAATAAAATTTTACACGACATGGCCGAGGCTGCTGAAATTGATGTGATCAGCCATTACGATTCTCTACAAAAACATAGCATGCCAGCCGATTTTAAATTTATTATTCTACACTCGTTGGCTTCCGTGGATAGTGAAATTTCAACGTTCGATAACTTAATCATTCAGGGTTATCGGTTCATAAAAAATCATAGTCTGTCAACCGAAGAAATGTATGGCCTGGAACTCGCCAACGTTGAAGTTGAAAGAGTTCCGATCATGGTGGGTCCCCCGGCTAAAGTGCGCATAAAACGCGAGAAGGAAGACGCAGAACGCGCAAAAGAGTCGCTTTATTACGGGCACAATGATTGATCGATAGCGGACGATTTCGTTCATAAACGACCGAACATACTTTTGAAGACTGCTCAATTTAGGCGAAAAAATATGTTTTAGTATTGGCATTGTATTGGAATAAGGGAGATGGCTCTGAAATAGAATTAATAACTCACCCTACATAACTCCAATGCTAAAAAATTACTTAAAAATTGCCTTCCGGAGTCTTCTAAAAAATTCCGTTTACTCCTTCATCAATATTTCAGGACTCTCTATTGGAATTGCAAGTGCAGTGTTAATCCTGTTGTGGGTTTACGATGAATATTCATACGATCGATTCCAAAAAAACTACCATTCAGTTTATAAGCTATATCAAAGTCAGCAATGGGCGCAGGGCATTGGCACCGGCACTTCTATGCCCTATCCAATGATGGAAGTTATCAAAGACAAATCAAGCCAGATAAAACATGTGGTAATGACCAATTGGGGCGAGGGAAATATGCTTCAAGTTGGAGAGAAGCGATTAAATAAATTCGGCTTGAGTGCTACAGAAGATTTCTTTAAAGTTTTTAGTTACTCCTTGATCAAAGGCGACCCGAATACAGCCTTGGCCGATCCCACTTCTATTGTAATCACCGAATCTACAGCAAAAGCTTTTTTAATTGATGAGGATCCAATTAATCAATTAATTAAAGTTGACAATGGTCAGGAGTTAAAAGTAACGGGTGTGGTTCAGGATGCTCCTCGACAATCCTTTATCGAGTTTGATTACATATTACCATTCGCTTACTATGAAGCTACAAATAGTTGGGTACGTTATTCTAAAAATAATTGGAACAACAACTCTTTCCAAATGTATGTGCAACTGCAGCCAAATGCCGGTGAAGCCGATGTGAATAATAGCATCAAAGACATTATTAAAGATAATAACAACAAAGCCCCTACTGCAAAACTCTTTCTTCATCCAATGAGTAAATGGAGACTTTACTCAACCTTCGAACATGGGATTAATACTGGCGGCATGATTGAATATGTGCGACTGTTCACCGCCATCGCACTATTTGTTTTAATTATTGCCTGCATCAACTTTATGAATTTGGCAACCGCTCGAAGCGAAAGTCGCGCACGCGAAGTAGGAATTCGCAAAAGTGTTGGATCAAAAAGAAAAGAATTGATTTTCCAATTCCTGGGCGAATCTGTGTTGGTCACCTTTATTTCTTCGGTACTAGCGATTGTGCTTGTAGAACTTGTATTGCCATCCTACAATCAATTAGTAAATAAACACATCTCGATTGACTACTCAAATCCTTGGTTGTGGTCTGTCGCTGTGGGATGGATTTTAGTTATTGGAATTTTTTCTGGGAGCTACCCAGCTTTTTACCTTTCTTCCTTTCAACCTATAAAAGTATTGAAAGGTAAAGTGAATATAGGCAAGGGTGCCACCACACCACGCAAAGTGCTGGTTACGCTTCAATTTGGATTCTCCATCTTTCTCATCATTGGAACGATTGTAATCTATCAGCAGATTATGCATGTGAAAAATCGAGACATGGGCTATGATCGTGAAAATTTAATACAAATCTGGACCAACTCAGAATTGGAAACTAACTTCGAAACGGTAAGGCAAGAATTAGTTCGAACCGGGGTTGTAAAGTCAGTTTGTAAAAGTAATAGTCCTATTACATCTATCTTTTCAAGTAACGAAGTGAAATGGGAAGGCATGCCAACAGAACAACGCGTTTCCTTTACTACAATCGCCACGGAATATGATTATACCGAAACCATGGGGATAAAAATGGTGGAAGGGCGCGACTTCTCAAGAGACTTTAAAAGCGATTCGATGGCGGTTATCGTAAATCAGGCTGCTGTTGATCTGATGGCGATGGATAATCCCATCGGTAAGAAAATAACGTATAATAATCAACAACTTGAAATCATTGGGGTAATCCCTAATGTGGTGATGGATTCGCCTTATCAACCGGTAGAGGCTATGACTATCGTTTTCAGTCCGGACTGGAGCAGTACAATAACCTTGCGGCTAAACAAAAGTGACAACTTACCTGAATCCATTAATCAACTAGAAGGCGTTTTCAAAAAACTAAATCCAAGCTATCCTTTTCAATATAGATTCGCAGATGCGGACTTTGAGAAAAAGTTTTCTACCATTAACTTAATCAGCAGGCTGGCAACAATCTTCTCTTCGCTTGCAATCATTATCACATGTTTGGGTCTTTTCGGATTAGCGGCTTTTACTGCCGAACAACGCACCAAAGAAGTGGGTATCCGCAAAGTTATGGGAGCCTCCATTTCCAGTCTGGTAATTCTCATCTCAAAAGATTTTTCAAAGCTTGTAATTTTTGGTTTTATGATTTCCGGACCGATAGCCTGGTGGTTTCTAACTAATTTCCTTGAACGCTACACATACCGAATTTCAATTATGTGGTGGATATTACCAATGGCTGGAGCAGCCGCCCTTTTGTTGGCTTTAATCATCGTGAGCACCCAGGCCTGGAAGGCAGCAACCGTCAACCCCTCAAAAAGTTTGAGAAGTGAATAAAAATATATTTACAAAGACTAAAGCATAACGGTCATGCTACGCAACTATTTTAAAATCGCCCTTCGAAACATAATTCACAACAGGGTTTATTCAGCTATAAACATTTTCGGGTTAGCCTTAGGGATAGCTTGCTGTTTGCTTCTAACACTCTACATCCAAGACGAAATTAGTTATGATAAACACCACGAACGAGGGGATGATTTGTATCGAATCGTAACTAACTTTCAAACTGAAGTGGGGTTCAATAAGCAAGGCGCTGTTTCTCCACCTATCGCTATGACATTGAAAGATGAAGTACCTGAAATCGAAGCAGCAGTTAGAGTCTTGAACCCAATTGGAGTTAGTCAAAGTTTAATTCGATATCAAGAAAATCTATTTTATGAAAAAAATGGAATGCTGACGGATTCAACATTATTTGATTTATTCACCTACAATTTAAAAGAAGGCAATCCAAAAAAAGCACTTGTTGAAGCCAACTCTGTTGTTATTTCTGAAACGCTTTCTCAAAAACTTTTTGGAAACGAGCCGGCTCTTAATAAAGTTATTTCTATCAGTCAAGGTGGTAAATTGACGGACTACAAAGTGACGGGGGTTTTTCTTGAAAGTTTCAATAGCCACATAAAAGCAAATTTCTTTACCTCCATGACCAGCGAGGGAATGGGAGAATACATCACTAAAAATAAAGAAGCTGCTAATGAATGGGCCGGACAAAATTTTGTTCCCTCCTACCTGAAATTAATACCGGGACATGATCCAGCAGTGGTAACGGAAAAGATTAATGAAGTTTTGCTGCGGCATGGTGCAGAGGCAATGAAAGCATTAGGTCTCCATAAAACTCTTTCCATTGAACCCGTGACAGATATTTACCTGAAATCAGATACTAGTAAAAATCCACGGATAACCTACATCTATGTGGTAGGATCCCTTGCGCTGTTCATACTACTGATCGCATGCATCAACTTTATGAATTTATCAACTGCAAAAGCTACCAAACGTGCATCTGAAATTGGAATCCGTAAAACCATGGGCGCCTTTCGGTCTTCCTTAGTGAGTCAGATTTTGGGCGAGGCCATGATCATTGTATTTATGTCTATTCTCGTAAGCCTCGTGATTGTTCAGTTAGCACTTCCATTTTTCAATCTGCTTACTGACAAAAATATTTCTTTCAACTCAGAAAATATTCCGTACTTCATTGCCACCCTGGTTGGATTGGCTATTGTTACTGGTTTACTGGCTGGAAGTTATCCTGCCTTCTATCTTTCTTCATTTCAACCTGCTCAAGTTTTAAAAGGCAAATTGAATCTTGGGAACTCTGCAGGCCGCCTCCGTCAAGCATTGGTTGTATTTCAATTCACTATTGCCATTATTCTGGCTTGTGGAATTTTCATCATTTCACGTCAATTAGATTTTATGATTGAGCAAGACTTAGGGTTCGATGCGCAAGCTAAAATTGTGCTACCGCTACGAACGGAAGAAGCGCACAACCAATACGATGCACTGAGGCGAACGATTGAAGGTAATAGCAATATAACTGCAGTCTCAGGATCCACCTACATACCAGGCACCACGATTTATAGTGACATGATGTATTACCCGGATGGCGGGAACATGGATAAAGCGGTTGATATTAGACGCAATCGTGTTGACGCTGGCTATATTGAACTACTAAACATCAAACTGCTGGCCGGCAGAACTTTTACAGACAACAGAGAAATGGATGCTGAATCAAAACTGATTTTAAATAAAACGGCTGTGACTAAGCTTGGCTTTACACCTGATAAAATTGTAGGTCAATATTTACATTTTGAATGGCAAGGCCAAAAATATGATTTTGAAGTGATTGGTGTGATTGAAGATTATCATCAAAATTCGCTGCATGAAGAGCTTAAGCCTACCTTATTTGAACTAGCAAGTACTACGGAACCTTATGACTACATGATTGCCTCCGTTTCTTCGACCAATTTTGAGCAAACCACTCAATTTATGGAAAGTACCTGGAAGTCATTAATCAACGACACTCCTTTTGAATATTCCTTTCTCGATCAAAATATTCAAAAGCAATACAATGAAGATAGAAGAATTTCTAAAATCATCACCAGTTTTGGATTGATAGCTATGGTAATCTGTGGATTAGGTCTTTATGGACTCTCTTCTTACATGGCCGAAAGACGTTTTAAAGAAATTGGAATTCGTAAAGTAATGGGTGCAAGTATTCCACAAATTGTTTCTCTTATGTCTAAAGAATTTTTAAAACTTGTGTTGCTCGCTTTTATCATTGCAGTTCCAATAGCATGGTATTGCATGACCAAATGGCTTGAAGGATTCTCTTATAAAACTCCAATAGGCTGGACGGTATTTGCGCTAGCCGGTGTTCTAGCCATTGGGATTGCATTAATCACGGTAAGTTTTGAATCCATCAAATCAGCCGTGAGCAATCCGGTTGATAGTTTGAGAAGTGAATGAAAAAGCATTAAAAATCTCAAAGACATAAATGCTACGCAATTATTTAATAATCGCTTTCCACAGTTTAGCTCGTAATTCAGTTTACGCTTTCATTAATATTGTCGGACTTTCTATTGGCATTGCCTGTAGCATTCTTATTCTATTATGGGTTGCCGATGAGCTTACCTTCGATACCTACTTTTCAAAATATGATTCAATCTATCAGGTAAAGCAAAATAGCAAGGTAGATAGTGGAATAAGCACCCGCCCTTTTATTCCACTCCCCTTATTTGCGATTCTTCAACAACAAGACAGTCGCATAAAAAATACAGCAATTACTATTAATCAAACGGCTCTGCTAACTGTGGGCGACCATAAAATCAACAAAAATATCCTATACGAATAAAGTGTCCCTTGTGGGTATTTCTATTGGCAGGGCTTGTTACGTTAGTTCTAACAATTTTAATAGTGAGTACTCAGGCACTGAGGGCAGCAAAGATAAATCCATCTCAGAGCTTAAGAAGTGAATATCAATTTTATACAATTAGCATGATACACCATATTAAAATCGTACTTCGGCATTTAATGCGTCAAAAGTTAAATACCTCACTACATATCATAGGCCTTACCTTAGGGCTAAGTGTTTGCTTGATTATCGCCTTGTTTATTCTCCACGAGCTTAGTTTCGATGCCTATCATGAACAGGCAGCTAGAACCTATCGTGTTATCTCCAAATGGACTGAGGCGAATGGCGAAGTCAATACGCACTACTCTACCCCATTTCCACTGGCCAATGCCATTCGCACAGAAATGTCGGGTGTTGAACGCGTGAGTTTTGCACATCCTCCATATGTAAAAATTGTAGAAGTCAGTGCAGAAAAGAAATTTATCAACGAACGAATATTGGCCGTTGAACCTGACTATCCCGAAATTTTAACTATTGAAACTTTAAAAGGTGATTTATACAAAACACTTCGCACCCCATACCAGGCCGCCATTACTGAATCGACTGCTAAACAAATATTTGGCAACGAGGATCCGATTGGCAAAACGTTTAGTATTAAAATCAGAGAAAATTTTGAGTTTACCATTGGAGCACTCATCAAGGATTTTCCAGGCAATACTCACCTGCCTGCATCTATATTAGTATCGCATTCATACCATGAGAATTTTCTAAAGGCCAATCTTGACGGGTGGACATATGTTTCCGGCACCGAAACATTACTTGTAGCATCCGAGAATACTGATCTCTCAGTGCTAGCCACACAATTAAAATCAATTGCTGATAAGTATATAAACGCCAGCAGAAACGGTAATGAAGGAAGAAGTGATTTCGAGTTACAACCTATAAATGAAATTCATTTCAACACTTCGCTGGCAGGCGGTGGCCAATGGGTGCAAGCCATTTCAATGAGTTGGCTTTGGTTTTTTGCCATCATCGGGGTAGCGGTATTAATCCTTGCATGCATCAATTTCATAAACTTATCCACCGCTCAGGCAATAACGAGAGCCAAAGAAGTTGGCGTGCGCAAGTCGGTAGGTGCCGGTAGATTTAATTTAATTGTGCAATTTCTATCTGAGGCCTGGGT
>JAEUUA010000011.1 GCA_016787755.1 Cyclobacteriaceae bacterium
AGAGTGTGAAATATTTTATTGATTTAAAACGCTCTTTCGAATAAATTCTCTGCCTCGCGCTGATTTCAATTCTTTTTCACGTTTCATGGCTTCCATTTTAGTTTGAAAGCTCTCGGTATAGACTAAAGTCCATGGTCTGAAGTTTACTGTCCATCCCTTATTTGCAAGGATATTATGGGAAAGCATCCGTGCTTCTATATCGGAAGTAAAACCAATATAAATTTTGTTCAATGGGGGTGAATGCAGTACATAAACGTGAAAGGGCATCTAACAAAAAAAGCGACCCTTGGGTCGCTTTCAAATTTAGTAGCGGGGACAGGACTCGAACCTGTGACCTTTGGGTTATGAGCCCAACGAGCTACCAACTGCTCCACCCCGCGATATAATTTCCTCGTTTACCAATCTCGTCTCGAACCTGTGTCCGCCTTTTGGCGGATATGAGCCCAACGATCCGCTCATTAGCGGATCCACCCAGCGATTTGGATTGCAAAAGTAGAACGCATAGGGTTAAAAACCAAATGATCCATAATATCCGTTTGCTCCACCTTGTCTTTTTGTAAATTCAAGGCTTTAAAAACGAAAACTATGGTAATTGACTTACGCAGTGACACTGTTACCAAGCCAACCCCGGAAATGCATGCAGCCATGATGAATGCTTCCGTGGGGGATGATGTATTTGGAGAAGACCCGAGTGTAAAGGCTCTTGAAAAGAAGTGTGCAGATTTACTTGGGATGGAGGCAGCAGTATTTTGTCCTTCGGGCACCATGACCAACCAAATCGGGATCAGAATTTTGACTCAGCCCTATGATGAGGTGATTTGTTATAAAGGATCTCATATCTATAAATATGAAGGAGGCGGTCTGGCTGGAAATAGTTTAGTGAGCGTTCGATTATTGGAAGGAGATCGAGGAAGAATTTCAGTAAAAGAGATTGAGACAAACATTAACAATGTTCAGGATGCCCATCAACCCATATCATCAGTGGTGGCATTGGAGAATACAGTGGTGAGAGAGGCTGGCAGTTATTACACGTTGGATCAAATCAAAAGCATTAGTCAGTTTGCTCGCGCACAAGGGTTAAAAATGCATTTGGATGGTGCCCGATTATTCAATGCATTGATAGAAACAAAAGATAAGGCAGTTGAGTATGGAAAATATTTCGATACCATTTCAATTTGCTTATCGAAAGGATTGGGAGCACCTGTTGGTTCAGTGCTGGTTTGTAAAAAAGAATTAGAACCAAAGGCAAGGCGCATGCGAAAGGCATTTGGAGGTGGCATGAGGCAGGCTGGTTTTTTAGCAGCAGCGGCTTCTTATGCATTGGATAACCACATTACGCGATTGAAAGAGGATCACGTTCGGGCCAGTGAGTTAGGCAAAACGCTTTCACATGTTAACTGGGTTAAATCAGTAATGCCGGTGGATACCAACATGGTAATATTTTCGGTAGCCGATCATATTACACCCGAAAAGGTATTGGATAAACTGGCCGGTTACCAAATCAAAGCGATTAAGTTTGGTGATAAAGAAATCAGGTTGGTTACTCATTTGGATTTTGATGATAGTATGTTAGAGAAGTCGATGGAAATAATTAAAAATCTTTCCTTTTAACATGGATGAGTTAGGTAAATCATTTCCTGTCGCTGAAGGATTCGTGGAGGTAGAGCAGGGCAGAAAGAAAAAACCAGTGAATGAGAATTGTCTTAACTGTGGCACCAAACTGCTGGACATCTATTGTCATCACTGTGGCCAGAAGGATATTCCAAAACGACAAACCTTACGGGAGTTGATTGAAAATTTCATTGGATCGTTCTACAGTTTTGAATCAAAATTTTTTCGCACGGTTAGGTTCATGCTATTGAAGCCAGGTTTTCTACCGGTAGAGTATACTGCCGGTAGAAGAGAGAGTTACTATCACCCTGCCCGAGCGTACGTTTTTATCAGTTTTGTTTTTTTCCTTCTCCTGTTCTCATTGCCTGATTCTAAAGAAGAAAACAAGCCCATGACAACGGAAGAAAAAGTGAAGTTGGATGGCAATATAGCAAAGATGAAAAATCAGTTTGGAAAGGTTGGGTTAGATACTTTGCTGATCGATTCAGTTTATAGTAAAGTAGAGCAGGCTATGGACACAACGAGCCAACGCCAGAATCAGGGCGAGAAACTAAAAGGTAAAAATGGAGGAACCAAATTTACCTTAACCGATTCCGAATATGAGTCCGTCAATGAATATGATTCCATTCAAAATACCTTACCCGAGTCGGAACGAGATAACTGGCTTAAGCGGAAAATTAATATTCGAAGTATCGAGATAAATAACAAGTATAAAGATGATGATGGCGGCAAAAGATTTGGTGAAGATTTTGGCCAGGCTTTTTTGGAGAATTTTTCAAAAGTACTTTTTTACCTGCTGCCGATATTTGCCCTCTTATTAAAGTTGCTCTATGTACGCAAAGATTTTTATTATTCAGAGCATCTTGTCTTTTCAATTTACTATTATAACTTTTTCTACCTGGCATCCACTTTATTTTTATTGGTGGACTATATTCCATTTGTAGGGGGGTGGGTGGATGCCATATTGGTTGTTTGGATAATTATTTATTTGCCTATTGCAATGAAGCGCATGTATTTGCAAAGTTGGGGTAAAACCATTTTGAAGTATATTCTTTTCTTTGTTGCTTTCTCGGTGTTCCTTACAATAGGTGTATCCACCAGTATGCTTCTGATTATAATGTCGATGTAAAAATGTTTGATAAGAAAACTCCATTGGCCGAACGGATGCGTCCTTCAAAGTTGGAGGACTTGATTGGACAGGAGCATCTAGTTGGGCCAACTGGTATTATCAAACGTGCAATTGAAACAACCAATGTACCCTCCATGATTTTATGGGGACCACCGGGTGTAGGAAAAACAACGATTGCCAATATTATTGCCAATGAAGTAAAACGACCCTTTCATATGTTGAGCGCTATAAGTGCCGGAGTAAAGGATGTGCGCGAAATAATTGATCAGGCAAAGCGAGCAAATCGGGTTATTCTGTTTATTGATGAAATTCATCGCTTTAACAAATCGCAGCAAGATGCATTGTTGGGTGCTGTTGAAAAAGGTACGATTACCTTAATTGGAGCTACCACTGAAAATCCATCCTTTGAAGTTAATTCGGCTTTGCTTTCGCGATGTCAGGTGTATACGTTAAAGGCGCTAACAGAAATTGATTTGATTAAATTAATCAGTCAAGCCTTGGCAAAAGATATTGAATTGAAAAAACGAAAGATCAATGTGAAAGAGCATCAGGCGCTGCTGAATATTTCAGGAGGGGATGCGCGTAAAATTTTGAATTTACTTGAACTGATTAGTGAATCTATTTCGGGTGAGGTGGATATTACGGATGAGTTGGTGATGCAGGTTGCACAAAAACACATTGCCATATATGACAAAAGCGGAGAACAGCATTACGATATTATTTCTGCGTTTATAAAATCTATTCGCGGCAGCGACCCTAATGCAGCTGTGTATTATTTGGCGCGGATGATTGAAGGAGGTGAAGATGTAAAATTCATTGCTCGAAGGATGGTCATTCTCGCTTCGGAGGATATTGGCAATGCCAACCCCACAGCGTTGGTGATGGCTACTACCACGTTTCAGGCGGTTACCGTGATCGGTTACCCCGAAGCACAGATCATTATGGCGCAATGCGCCACTTATCTCGCCTGCTCTCCTAAAAGTAATGCCGCGGTTGCCGCCATTGGAAAAGCGTTACAAATTGTGAAAGAAACGGGCGACCTTCCGGTGCCGCTGTCGATACGAAATGCACCGACCAAATTGATGAAAGACCTCGACTATGGAAAAGGATATCAATATGCGCATGATTTTCGTAATAACTTTGTTGCGATGGAGTTTTTACCGGATGCCATTAAAGAAACGAAGTTTTACGAACCGGGAAAAAATCCCCGCGAGGAGGAACTGCGGAATTATTTAAAGAGGTTGTGGGATAAGAAGTATAATTATTGATAGTCTTTAGAAAATAGTCCTGAGTCGTTAGTATATCTGACCCAAGACTAAGAACTCAAGACTCAAGACTAAGAACTGGAAATGCAGCGACTAATATTTGAATCTTCGCCAATATTTATTTTTTTATGTGCGGCCATTGCATTTGGTTACGCTTATGTTTTATATCGTTCCAAACACACCTGGAGTAAACGTATTAATCAGGTATTATTCGGATTAAGGGCAGTACTTGTTTTCTTTTTAGCTATTCTATTATTGGGGCCGGTTATTAAGCTTATTACGAACCAATTTGAAAAACCAAGTTGGGTATTTTTGATTGATTCCTCAGCATCGGTGGCTGAGGTTGTTGATTCAACGACTCGGCTAAAAGTGACGGAACAACTTAGTCAAGTTCGGAATTCATTGCAGCAGCAAGGCTATCAAGTAAAGTGGAATGACCTGGAAGGAAATACACTTGAAAGCGTTATTTACAATGCACCAACGTCCGATCTCAACAAAGGAATACAACACATTACTCAAGAATTCGAAGGCAAGAACCTTGCTGGAATTATTTTAGTGAGCGATGGCATTTATAACTCCGGATTGTCACCCTTGTATACACCGGTGCGCATGCCCATTCATACCATAGCTGTTGGCGATTCCATCGCACGAGTTGATTTGGTGTTAAAGAATGTCGCCTTTAATAAAGTGGCTTATCAGGGAAATAAATTCCCGATTCGTGCCCAAGTATTGTTACAAGGGTTACAGAATCTGGAGGTTGTTCTTTCCGTCTCAAAGAGTGGAAAATCAATTTCCATGCTTCAGAAAAACTCTGCAGATAAAACGTTTCTTGATTTCGACTTCCAGGTGGATGCAACTGAAAAAGGAATTCAGCGCTTTGATCTTTCTGTAAAACCTGTTGATGGTGAGAGTAACAAACGTAATAATGATGCGAGTGTGTTTATTGAAGTAGTGGAAGGGAAAAAGAAAATTGTGATGATTGCGCCAGCTCCGCACCCAGACATCAAAGCCATGAAAACGGTGGTCGAGAAAAATTCTAATTACGAATTTGTTCTGCACATTCCGGGTATTGCTGAAGCTGACCCGAGGCTATTAACTTCAGGGGGAGCCGAGCTATATATTTTTCATCAGGTGCTTGATCAGCTTGGAAAAACTTCAGGATTGTTTTCTAAGCTATATAAAAGCAATTCATCCGTAATGCTTATGATTGGGGGCAACACGAACTTGAGACAATTACAACAATATGATGTTCCTATTCAGTTCGAATCATCTAATGGACAGTGGGATGATGTTACTCCGGTAATCAATAACAACTTTCGCGATTTTGGCTTTTCTGAAAACAGCAATGGCGTGTTTGCACGCTATCCCCCAGCCCATGTTCCGTTTGGAAAATTTTCATATCCACCATCAGCAAGCGCACTACTGTATCAACGCATTGGAAGCATAACAACTGACCGACCCATGTTAATGACATGGCCGGACAACAACCGAAAAATTGCTGTGATGATTGGTGACGGCATGTGGCGATGGCGACTCAATGAGTTTGCCGATACAGGGAACACCGTATTTTTTGATGAATTGTTTTCAAAACTAATTCAATACCTAAGCACGCTGGAAGACAAAAGAAAATTTCGCGCCTTCCCCTTGCAAAATGAATTCTCGGATTCAGAACCTGTGGTAATTGAGAGTCAGGTGTACAATGATTTGTTTGAGTTGGTATATGGAAATGCCATTCGCATTGAAGTGCGCAATGAACAAGGAGAAGTCTCCAATTATAGTTACGTAACCAGCCCGGGAAGTTCGCGCTATCGGATAGGGGGGTTGAAAGAAGGAATTTATCGGTTCAAAGCATCCACCACAGTGAGCAATAACACAGAAGAAGTGAACGGACAATTTTTAGTGAAGACTCAAAACCTGGAAGCACAGAACCTGACAGCCGATTTCGGATTGCTTCGAAAGCTAGCTGATGAAACCGGAGGGAAGTTTTACAAAGCTAGTCAGCTATCTGATTTGACTAGCGACCTCAATCAAACAAAAGTGGTTAGCCTCATTCACTCTGAGGAGACCTTCAATCAACTGATCAATTTGAAGTGGGTTTTCTTTCTACTACTAGCACTGGTTAGTGCCGAGTGGTTTATGAGAAAGTATTTGGGGAGCTATTGAAAAGCAACGGATCCATGATTATAGAAACTCAGTCTGTGAATCGGTGGCTACTGTCAGATCAAGTCTTAACTATTACAAATAAAAAAAAGGCGGGTTGCCCCGCCTTTTAATTTATTCGCTTTTTTTCTCTTTCGAGGGAGCTTTTGGTTTTTTCCCCTTTATGGTGAGCACTTCTCCGGTGCCTTCATAGTCGGCAACGATGGTACCCCCTTCAGGAATTTCACCTTTTAATATTTCTTCTGCTACCGGGTCTTCAAGATATTTCTGAATGGCACGATTCAAAGGTCGCGCCCCAAATGCAGGATCGAATCCTTTTCCTGCCAAAAAGTCTTTTGCCTTTTCGGTCAGTTCAACATGGTAGCCCAGCGTAAAGATTCGAGCAAACAATTTTCCAAGTGTAATATCAATTATCTTATGGATGTGTTCACGTTGTAACGTGTTAAACACAATCACATCATCCAAACGATTTAAAAACTCAGGGCTGAAGGCACGCTTCAATGCACTTTGAATGGTTGACTTCATCACCTCTTCATCGTTGTCGCGTTTTGCACTGGTGGTAAAACCGATGCCAGCTCCGAAATCTTTCAAATCGCGCACCCCAATATTAGAGGTCATAATAATAATTGTATTCCTAAAATCCACTCTGCGGCCTAATCCATCCGTAAGAATTCCATCATCCAACACCTGAAGTAAAATATTGAACACATCCGGGTGAGCTTTCTCAATTTCATCCAATAATACAACGGAGTATGGCTTGCGTCTTACTTTCTCAGTAAGCTGACCGCCTTCTTCATAGCCTACATATCCTGGAGGGGCACCTACTAATCGTGATACAGAGAACTTCTCCATATACTCACTCATGTCAATACGCACTAGCGCATCATCTTTGTCAAACAGATAAGAGGCTAATATTTTGGCAAGTTCAGTCTTTCCTACACCTGTAGGGCCAAGGAAAATAAATGAGCCAATCGGTTTTCTTGGATCTTTTAAACCAACCCGTGTTCGTTGAATTGCCTTTGTCAATTTCTTAATTGCCTCTTCCTGACCAATCACCCGGCTACTTAATTGCTCGCCCATGCCCAACAACTTATTGCTTTCTTTCTGAGCAATGCGATTTGCAGGAATGCCCGTCATCATACCCACTACATCCGCCACGTTGTCTTCGGTAACCGTATATTTTTCAGTTCGGGTTTTTTCTTCCCAGCGTGCTTTTGCTAAATCGAGTTGTTCGATCAGTTTCTTCTCTTTATCCCGAAGTTGGGCAGCCTCTTCATATTTCTGGCTCTTCACCACCCGGTTTTTCTCTTTCTTTACATCTTCAATAGCCTCTTCATACTTCACAATGTCTTCGGGCACATGAATGTTGTTAATGTGAACACGCGCTCCGGCCTCGTCCATAACGTCAATGGCCTTATCGGGAAGGAAGCGATCACTAATGTAGCGATCCGATAACTTCACACACGCTTCAAGCGCCTCTTTCGTATAACTTACATGATGATGATCTTCGTATTTCTCTTTGATGTTCTCCAAAATCTGGATTGTTTCATCTACAGAAGTAGAATCAACCATTACCATCTGGAACCTGCGCGCTAACGCACCATCCTTCTCTATATATTGACGATACTCATCTAATGTCGTAGCTCCAATACATTGTATTTCACCACGCGCTAGCGCTGGCTTAAACATGTTCGAAGCATCCAACGAACCTGAGGCACCCCCGGCACCAACGATTGTATGTAATTCATCGATGAACAGAATTACATCAGCCGATTTTTCCAATTCATTCATTACGGCTTTCATTCGCTCTTCAAACTGACCACGGTATTTTGTGCCAGCAACTAAAGAGGCGAGATCCAGCGTAACAACACGCTTACCGAATAGTACGCGTGAAACTTTCTTCTGAATGATGCGCAAAGCAAGACCTTCAGCTATAGCCGTTTTTCCTACCCCGGGTTCACCAATTAATATTGGATTGTTTTTCTTTCTGCGACTTAAGATCTGAGCAACGCGTTCAATTTCTTTTTCGCGACCAACAATAGGATCCAATTTATTGTCTTCCGCCAACTTGGTTAAATCGCGCCCGAAATTATCAAGTACCGGAGTGCGAGATTTTTCTGTGCCTTTTTTTTCCTTGCTTCCGCTGCCGGGATTGGCTGCACTTCCAAACATTTTAGATGAGTCATCATCTGGATCGTCTGTATCGGAAGCCGATGTAGGTTGATCGTTTTGGTATTCAAGCATTTCTTTCACTACATCATAAGCCACATCAAACTTGTTTAAGATTTGCGTGCCCAGGTTGTCGGGATCGCGCAGGATGGATAATAATAAATGTTCAGTGCC
The DNA here is from genome assembly GCA_016787755.1 of Cyclobacteriaceae bacterium. GTDB lineage: Bacteria > Bacteroidota > Bacteroidia > Cytophagales > Cyclobacteriaceae > ELB16-189. Next base: position 8,509 of record JAEUUA010000011.1, read on the forward strand.
AATCAACTGAGCCTTAAATATTTTTGCTTCGAGGTAGGTGATCTTCAAGACTTTTTCAGAGGCACGGGTCAATGGAATGTTCGCCAGGTTCTTGATCTCGTGTGTGGCAGTGCCTTTCGAAATTTTTTCGATCTCGCCCCTCAACTCCTCCAACGGCACACCGAGCTTCTTTAAAACACCCACGGCCACACCTTCACCTTCTCGAATCATCCCCAGCAGGAGATGTTCGGTGCCTATGTAATCGTGCCCCAATCGTAATGCTTCTTCCCGGCTTAAGGAGATTACTTCTTTAACCCGGTTAGAAAATTTTGCTTCCATATTTGGCATATTCTTGAGTATTGTAAATGTAAAGTTTTAACTGTGATAATTCCAACTGCTTCGCGACCCTAGATTGGTAATTAAAAACTACTAATCCAACGGTTATTAAACATGATCTGAAATATTTTTGTTCAACCTTTATTCCGTGAGGCAAGGATTAGGGAACCGCTCCGGGGTCCTTCGCAAAACAGGAGATCGATCAGGCTCAGATTGTCTGCAAAATGATTGCCAAATACCTGATTGTAGGGAACGGGTTTGTAGAACGATCGTTCCGAATAGGGTATTTTGGCCTGAATCAGCGATCGAAGATCATAATAAGGTGCTTCAGGATTTTTTTCATACGCCACACTAACCGAAATCTGAGGCTGAAAAGAAATGTTTTTCAGACAGAATGACAGCAGGGCAAGATTGAGATCGAAAAGAAAAATGTAATTGCAGTAAATTATTTTTTTCAGATCATCAGAATAATATTCAAAGAAGGGTGCCTTTCGGTAGGCAGATTCAATTGCTCGCCAGTGATTGTTTTGCCATTTAATACTATAATCAATCTTCACTTCGTTTATTGGCACTTTACCATGTTTGTTCGTCAACGGAACCGTTAACATGTCAACTCCCTGAGCCGTGTTTATGTAACATCGGTTGCGATAGCTTTGTTTTACATAATGTTCGTGCTTCTCAAGTTGAATGGTTGAATAGTCTTGAAGTGCACAGAAGTACTCAAGAGAAGGAAGATACTGAAGGTCAATGAGTGCGGTTTTCAAAATTGCAATAAAATTTTTTAAACAACCCTGTCGTCAGTTTAACCTTTTCGAAAACGGTCTGCAGTCTCCGATCGACTTTGATGAACTCAGTCTGACAGTCATCTAGTTGCTGGTTAACATTATCTAATAAAATATACCAAGTCCCTGACGGATTACTTCCGGTTCACCACTTGTAAAGTCAACAATGGTAGAGGGAATGTTTCCACCTGGTCCGCCATCAATCACAAGGTCAACCTGATGTTTAAAGTCTTCATAGATTTCTTCGGGATCGGTTGTGTATTCTTTTATTACGTCATCATCCTTAATAGAAGAAGTGATAAGGGGATTGTTCAGTAGTCGAACTAAAGCCAACGGAATGGGGTGATCTGGGATACGGATTCCCACCGTCTTTTTATTAACGTTTAAGATCTTGGGAACATTGCTGTTTGATTCGAAGATAAACGTGAATGCACCCGGTAATAATTTTTTTAGGATTTTGAATTCGGGTGTATCCAGTCGTTTCACATATTCTGAAATATGACTTAAGTCGTTACAAATAAAAGAGAGATTCAATTTTTGAGGTTTAACCTGAGTGATCGTACAAAGTCGTTCCACTGCCCTTCGATTGATAAGATCACACCCAATTCCATAAATTGTATCCGTTGGGTAAATAATGACGCCCCCTTTTTTTAGCACCTCTACCACCTGAGCAATTTTGCGAGGCTCAGGGTTGATAGGATGGATGGCAAGGAATTCAGCGGACATTTGTGTTATTGGTCAACAACCGTATGTAACAATTTGCTAGTATTTATTGCAAAGGTAAATCAAATGCGTTTAATGAGCGATTTGGCATGAGAACAATGCCCAACATAATTCGTGCATTCGTGGCAGTTTCGTAAATTTGAACTCCAATTTTAAATATGGCCGAAGTATCTAAAACCAAGCTCGCTTTTTTCCTGGTTGCATCTACCTTATTAATCACCTTTGTGTTTTACGGGTATCAGATTTTGTACACCCCTAATATTCTGGTGGACCGGGATAATCGGACATTCATCATTCACAAAGATGATTCGTTTCGTAAAATTCAGGAGGAACTTGGTAAGGGCGGCTTTGTGAATGACATGGTGTCGTTTAGTTTTTTAGCCCGACTAAAAAATTATGATAAAAGAATACAACCGGGAAGGTTTGCGTTGCGCAGAAACATGACTAACCTGGAAGCCATTGGTGTACTAAGTGCCGGCATGAGGCAGGCTGAAAATGTTACATTCACCAATGTAAGATTAGCAGAAGAGCTTGGTGAAAAAATCACGAAAAACATTGGAGTTACGCCAACTGAATTTGATGAGGCCTTAAATGATTTTGTAGATACCAATACAGAAGGATTCAATCAGGAGAACATTATAAGTATGTTTCTTCCCAACACCTATGAAGTATATTATAATGTATTGCCCAATGAGTTGATAGAACGATTCCATAATGAGTATAAAAAGTTTTGGAATGAAGGCCGCATCGCGAAAGCGAAAGCAATAGGCCTTACACAGTTGGAGGTTTCCACATTGGCATCCATTGTTCAGGCGGAAAGTGTAAAAGAAGATGAGGCAGAGATTATAGCGGGTCTATATATTAATAGGCTGAAGAAAAATATTCCTCTTCAAGCTGATCCCACCCTGGTGTTTGCGGCAAAAGACTTTACTCTAAAAAGAGTGCTTAACAAACACAAAGAAATTGATTCGCCTTATAACACGTATAAGTATGCGGGTTTACCACCCGGGCCTATCAATATGCCACAAATTGCAACGATTGATGCTGTGTTGAATTATCAAAATCATAATTACATTTATATGTGTGCGCGCGAAGACTTTTCAGGGTATCACAATTTTGCAAGTACGTTATCTGAACATAACAGGAATGCCAGCAACTATCAAAAGGCTTTAACCAATGAAATGAGAATAGCTGCTCAGAAGAAAAAGTAATGTACACTTCCGAAACCCACATACGCGTGCGATACGGAGAGACAGACCAAATGGGGTATGTGTATTATGGGAACTATGCTATGTATTATGAAGTTGCGCGGGTGGAAAGTTTAAGACAATTAGGTCTTACCTATAAAGAATTGGAAGCAATGGGAGTGATGATGCCCGTGTTGGAGAACAAGTCAAAATTTTTGTCTGCAGCGCTGTACGATGATCATTTGAAAATTATAACCACCATTCGGCAAAAGCCTACCGTGCGCATTCGGTTTGAGTACGAAATTTTTAATGGAGCGAATACATTGATTCATCAGGGAGAAACCTTGCTTGCCTTTGTGGATAAAAAATCAGGAAAACCTTGTCGTCCACCGGAAGTATTTCAACGTATACTAAAGCCTTATTTTACATGAAGTACATAACCCGTAAACGGATTCTTGAATATTCAGGCGCCCGCACGGGGCGTAGTTGGCTTAAGAAAATAAAGTTTAAAAAGTATGGCAATCTTTCGTTATACAAGTTTCTGAAAATTTTTTTCCATAATATCAGCGAGGACGAAATTATGGATCGTTCGAATGGTGTAGCGTATAATTTTATTGTTGCTACCTTTCCGGCCATTATCTTTTTATTCACCCTTACACCGTACATCAATAAATTTTTTCCTGCAATCAATAGTGCCGCAATCATGAAATTTATGGGCGACTATTTGCCTGCCAGCATGAACGATGTGATTTCTTCCACTGTATTGGATATTGTAAGTAATCAACGGGGTGGTTTGCTAACCATCGGCTTTGTATTTGCCTTGTATCTGGCAACCAATGGCATGATGGCACTGATGCGTGCATTTAATGCATGTTACCGTACGGTAGAAAAAAGAAATCCATTTCGTATGCGCCTGACAGCAACAGGACTTACTTTAATGCTGGCTTTGGTATTGTTGTTGGCAGTTACCCTCTTGATTGTTGGGCAACTGGTTCTTAACTATATGATGGATAACATTGCCCAGTTTAGTTCTTTAAATTTAGATGCGTACACCATTCAATTGCTATTTATACTTCGGTTTGTTGTCATCTTTATCGTGTTCTTTATCGCGATTTCTTTTATTTATTATTTTGGTCCTGCGGTTCATTATAACTGGAGTTTCTTCTCCATTGGCTCATTACTCGCCACCGTAGTAATCCTTTTAATTTCTTATGGGTTCTCGCTTTATATTACCAATTTCGGTAGCTATAATAAGGTGTATGGTTCCATTGGCGCGCTTATCGCGATGATGGTCTGGATTCAGCTAATTACCATGGTACTCCTATTTGGGTACGAGGTAAATGCCAGTTTACACTATGGTCAAAAGCTTCAGGCCATGGAAGTAAATGTAAAAAAAAGCAAGATTGAGAGAGCCATGCGGTAACTGCTGACACAGGGGTGTCAATGGAGCCAGTACATTTGTCTTATGGCAACACCAACATTAAACTCATCGGTTGAAGAAGTAATTGAAGGTCTTCCCAGGGCTGAGCAACTTATTGTAAAACGATTGCGGACGCTCATTCTTGAGTGTCTGCCAAAAGCCGAGGAAAAAAATTCGTACGGAGTTCCCTTTTATAGGCGGAACAGAATGATTTGCTTCATCTGGCCCTCTTCAATCAAATGGGAACCAACAAAGAAAGAAGATCCTGAAAAGTTGGTTGTGCTGGGATTTTGTCAGGGCAACCGGATGGCGAATGAGGATCAGGTGCTGTTGGCGGAGGGCCGGAAGCAAGTGTATTGCATGTATTTTAAAACAATGGCGCAGATTAATGAGGCTCAACTACGCGCTTTGCTTTTCGAAGCAGGAATGATTGATGAGGAGTTTAAAAAGGGTAAAAGAAAATGAACTTTGCTGGATCAGGATCTTCAAATAATTATTAGCCACTATTACATTCGGCAAGTAGGTTTTAATCCTTATCTTGGAGCGTCTTATAGAAATGGAAAAATCCTTGCCCTCAAAAGAATTATCAAAAATTTCAACCGAAATTGTTATTGAAGATCTTCGAGGTATTCGGGATAATCATATTAATGAACTGCTAAAAAATGATGATTCGTTGTTGTCTTATTTAGAGATGCATTACAATACGATCGCAATTAGTTCACTTAAGAAGGAATTCCTAAAAAGAGATTTAACTGAACTGAAAAACTCTTCGTTAGACCTGGTTCATTATGCTTCCCTCATTAAGGAGGTTAAGGAAACCGGAAATTTAAGTTCAACGGAACAGCATCCATTGTTTCAAACTGAGATGAAAGCAATCTTTCATAAGTACGGGTTTAACGTGCAATAGCAGTCTGAAAAGTTTCTAGAAATAAGGAACAAACGAAAAGGGTTTAGGTAATCCTAAAAAAAGAAAGCCTGTAAATCATGCGATTTACAGGCTTTCTTTTTCATCAGCAGAGGAGGAGGGATTCGAACCCCCGGAACCCGTAAAGGTTCTCCGGTTTTCAAGACCGGTGCAATAAACCGCTCTACCACTCCTCTGTACACTACCAACCTTGAGCCTTTTGTTGGAGTTCCTTTTTAAGGACTGCAAAACTAAGGGGAATTTCGGTTTCTGCAAAAAGTGATAGTGAATTTACTTTACTGATCGCTGAAATCCGGAAAGGTTTTCCTAAGATCTTTATTGTCGTAGTTGCGCGGAGTTGGCTTGCTGGCGTCCAACTCAAGCACTACTAATTTTTGATTATTTATGATCGGGAGCAGTTTATCGCGATCAGGATCAAACTCTTTATTTCTTCGCGTGCTCTTTAACGAATACTTGCGGGCAAAATTATCCGCTTCTAATTGTAGTTGGTTTCGTATCTCTACATTGATTTTCATTTTTTCCAAAATGTCTGCTTTTGACTTCCCGATTACCTCGGTTGCCTCCAATGTTCCCATCGTTAATACGGTAGTTCCGCCTATCGCTGATACCGTTTTGTAGGTACTGGGTTCTTCTGCAAAGGCAACAGGCGCTAACCCCGTTGTAGCACCTAACGATGCATTTAAGATCGATCTGTTTTTCTTCCCCTTCTTAGCTTGCTTATAGGCTTTATTTAGTTTTTCATGATTTACATCCAATAGATCAATCAAAGACTTTGCTTGAATAAGTGAATTTTTATACTTGATATAGAGAAACTTATCCTTTTCTTCCAGATTTTCTGTATCAAATACCTTTATGAGTACCCTTTTCTCCACACGATTATTCGATTTATCCAAGGCAAAAAAAATAATTTCCACATCCTTTATTTTTTCCACTTCTTCAACGAAATAATATCCTGGCGACCAGGTAAATTCAGATTGCACGGAAGTGTTCTTGACAAAACTTTCAGGCTTCACCCGGCCATCGGAACAGACAAAGCCCACGTTGCTTATATTTTCGTCACCGTTGGGATCGGAGACATAAATTTTAAAATGAATGCGTTCGTCTTCTTTAATATTAAAGCTACTATCGCCTGGAATAATTAAGATTTCAGGAGGTAAGTCCAGTTGAGTTTGTGCTACTCTAATTTTTCCTTTGACCTCTGTTTTTTCGGGTTGATCCTGAACAATAAATTCTATTAGAAGAGGATTGTTTTTAAGCGAATTAAATTGATTGCGGGAAGGTGTCCACGTGAGCAATCCTTGAGATGAGAGCACAACACCCTCGGGAAGTTGAGATTGAATGGATTTGAAAACGAGTGGATCGCCATCAAGATCCTTTACATATTGATCAGAGATCTGATAGCTGTTTGCAGAGGATTGCCTGACATAAAAAATAGGAAGATCCTCTACCATGGGAGGCCTGTTTTGATGAAGTACGACAAAGTTTAAAGGTTTACGCACGCGCCTCCCATCTTTCCATTCGGCCTGCACAATTACAGTTACTTCTTTTTGTTTCTCAAGGCGATCAACCAAATTGTAGGCCGGCTTCCAGTAAAAGATGCCCAACGTGTCAAATTGGATTCCATAACCATTTGTGCCCTCCAATGTGTATTTGGGTTTTAATGAATCAGTGGTTGTAATTTTGAATGAAAGAAATTCACCTTCCCGCAAGGAACTCCAACCTGAAGAGTCGGAAACAAGTAGCCGCTGACCAACGGTAACCGAAAGGGATAAAACAACTAAAACCAGTGAGAGCCAATACTTCATTTTCAAATAGGTTCTTAATTTTAAGGAGGCAAAGTTAAAAGTTTCAGAATGGAATTGCATCCATTCATGGATTTTAGAAGCGTTTCAGGTCATGAAAAAATCGAATAATATTAAGGCAACCCCTCATTATAGTTTTTTTGAAAATGTTTACGAGGTAGTAAAGTTAATTCCAAAAGGAAGAGTGACCAGCTATGGAGCCATTGCCGGTTATTTGGGAACCAAGATGAGTGCACGCATGGTGGGTTGGGCAATGAATGCAGCCCATGCGAATAAAGAAATTCCAGCGCATCGTGTGGTAAATCGTGCGGGACTGCTAACAGGTAAACATCATTTCGAGACGTCCACTGCAATGAAAAAGCTACTTGAAAAGGAAGGAATCAGGGTGGTAAAAGATCAGGTGCAGGATTTTGAAAGTAGATTTTGGGATCCCCGCAAGGAGCTATTATGAGAAACACTTCCCATTGTGGGAGGAGGTGAGATCATACAGCCTTCAAAAACAATCAGAAAAGAGCTTTATGCGGATGGCAGGGTAGTTGGCTAATAGATTACTATGAAAAATTCTGTTGTACTTTTTTTAATTTCTGTAATGATGGTGACAATGGCTTTTACGAAGGAAGAATTGCCATCGATAAAAGTATTATCCACCAAAAGACACATTCTCTATTTTAAGAGTAGTAGAGAAATGATTGGAGCCACCATTGAAGTTCAAAATGAGAGGCATCAGTTGGTAGCCACCGAACAAGTAGAGGAGACAAAAACAATAATAGATTTTTTCTATCTGCCACCGGGAGCTTACACGGTAAAAGTTAAAAAAGGTGAAGTGGAAGTTGATATAGAATATATCAACGAGTAAAATAGTAAGTTGGTTTTTAATCGAAAAGAGCTGGCACAGCGTGTAGCTCTTTTTTTATTTCTTTGAGATTGCTAACAATCCAAGAAAAGTAATCAGTCCGTTTACCATTAAAATTTCAAATCCAAATTTATACCCTCCTAACATCGCTTCAGCATTTAGACTTATTAAATAACTCAATACCGGAGCAGCCAGGCAAACAACAACAACACCCAATCCCTTAATTTTATTTTTGGTGAATAGCCCAAAAGAGAAAAGTCCTAGCAACGGACCGTATGTATAAGTTGCCACTTGTAACACCGCATCAATTACCGATTTTTCATTGATCTCTTTGAAGATGACGATTACAACCAAGAACAAAAGTGAAAAGAAAACGTGAACAATAAATTTTTGTCGTTGCTTCACTTTTTCTTCTTTGTTTTTAAAATCAAGAAAGTCGATACAAAAAGAGGTAGTGAGACCGGCCAATGCAGAATCGGCACTGGCGTATGAGGAAGCGGTAATACCCAATAGAAAGAAAATTCCAACAAGAGGACCCAGTTGATTTAAAGCTAAGGATGGAAAAAGCTCATCGGAATAAACAGGTATGGCTAATCCTTTTAGATCGCTATAGATATATAACAAGGCTCCCAGTGTTAAAAAAAGAAGATTGACAAAAACAAGTATGAGACTAAACCAAAACATATTCTTCTGGGCATCGCCCAATGTTTTGCAGGTAAGATTTTTTTGCATGATTTCCTGATCCATCCCAGTCATGGTAATCGCGATAAAGGCACCCCCAAAAAATTGCTTGGGGAAAAAGAGTGTTGAGTTTGCATCCTCAAAATGGAAAATGGTGGCATATCCTTTACTTTGGATGGCAGCAAAAACTTCAGAAAAATTAAAATCGAGGTCGCTTGAAATTTTAATAACAGCAACCACCACTGCGGTAATCAGAAAGAAGGTTTGAAAAGTATCCGTCCAAACAATGGTTTTTATTCCGCCTCTAAAGGTGTATATCCAAATTAAGGCAATTGTTACTGCTACTGTTATGATAAATGGCACACCCCAGGCATCGAACAAAAATAATTGCAAGACGGTAGCCGCTAAGAAAAGCCTGAGGGAAGAGCCAATGGTTCGTGAAACCAAAAAGAAAAGCGCCCCGGTTTTGTACGACCATGTGTCAAATCGTTGTTCTAAATAAGTGTAGATGGACACTAAGTTAAGTCGATAATATAAAGGCATGAGTACACCAATAATTACCCAATAGCCCACGAGATAGCCCAACACAATTTGGAAATAGGAAAAACCAATCTTACCTACATTCCCGGGTACTGAAATGAACGTGACTCCGGATAATGAGGCACCAATCATTCCAAAAGCAACCAGGTACCAGGGTGATTGACGGTTGGCAGTAAAGAAGGTTGTGGAATCGGCTCCTTTCGATGTGAGAAAGGAAATTCCAATCAATACACAAAAATAGAGCAGAATGATAGATATAACGAGTAGAGGATTCATAAATGCGCTTTGAAAATTGTAAAGAAAGTAAAAAGCAATTGGATTAGTAAAATACGTGGAATCAAGTTCAATTTTTTTTACTTTTGTGATCGAATAGATTCAAACTCTCCCTATGAAGTCAGCGTATCAAGAAGAGTTAGCCGAGTTATTAGAAGTCGTTGCAGTAACCGATGTAAATGATCTGGTAGTATTCAATGATGATTTCAATACGTTTGATCATGTCATTCAAACGTTGATCAGGGTGTGTAAACATACCACTGAACAAGCAGAGCAATGCACGTGGTTAATTCATTATAAAGGAAAGTGTGCTGTAAAATCCGGATCGATGGATGAGTTAAAGCCTATGCGCGAATCCATTGTAGATGCTGGAATTGATGCACGAATCCTATAATATTCAAATTACCTAAGCAAAACGTGTTGTGGAGTTTCCTTCCAAACTGATTGAAGATGCTGTGAATGAAATTGCCAAGCTGCCAGGCATTGGAAAGAAAACAGCCCTCAGGTTGGTATTGCATCTTGTTAAAGAGAATAAACAAAAGACAGCCTCGCTTACAGATGCATTGAGCAAGATGCGTGAGAATATCCGGTTTTGTAAAACGTGCCATAATATTTCGGATGAAGAAGAATGTTCTATTTGCCGCAGTCACCGCAGGGACAAAAGTTTGCTGTGCGTAGTAGAAGAAAGCAAAGACGTAATGGCCATTGAGAATACGTCACAATTTATAGGTATATACCACGTGCTTGGTGGAATTATATCACCCATGAATGGCATAGGCCCTTCTGATCTAAAAATTGATTCATTGATTGAACGCATAACCCAGGCGCATGGAAGTGTAACTGAAATTATCCTCGCGCTTAGCCCTACCATGGAAGGCGATACTACCGCGTTTTATATCAATCGCAGATTAAAGGAACATCCCGTAAAGGTTACAACGATTGCACGCGGTGTTTCAGTGGGGGGCGATTTAGAATACACCGATGAGATTACGCTGGGGCGGAGTATTTTGGGGAGAACCTTATTCAGTTAACCGCATTTCTCCTTGCCAAAAGCCTTATTAATTTCTTTCTTTGGGGCGCTTTTATGAAACCCTATAATTTCCTATGAATCAACTTTCCGACCGCATTAACGCAATTGAAGAATCAGCCACCTTAGCCATGGCTGCCAAAGCCCGTGAATTTAAAAGTCGTGGTATTGATGTTATTAATTTAAGTCTGGGTGAACCTGATTTTAAAACGCCCCAGCATATTTGCGATGCTGCAAAAAAAGCAATAGATGAAGGAAAGTATTTTTCGTACCCCCCGGTAGCAGGCTATCCCGATTTGCGTGAGGCGCTAGCGGCTAAGTATCAAAAAGAAAATAATGTGCCTTACAAGGCCGAGAATATTGTCGTTTCAAATGGAGCCAAGCAATCCATTGCCAATGTGATGTTAGCTCTGCTAAACCCAGGTGATGAGGTAATAATCTTCGCTCCATATTGGGTAAGTTACGATGCATTGGTTCGGTTAACAGAAGCCACGCCCGTGATTGTAAAAGGAACTCTTGAAAATGATTTTAAAGTAACTGCCGCTCAAGTTGAGAAAGCAATTACATCAAAAACTAAGGCCCTCATTTTTTCTTCACCGTGTAATCCAACAGGATCGGTGTTTACTAAAAAAGACCTGCAGGCCATTGCCATGGTTGTATTAAAGCATCCGAACTTGTTGGTCATTTCAGATGAAATATACGAACACATCAATTTTACTGGAGATCAAACCAGTATTGCCTCATTGCCGGGTATGTTTGAAAGAACCATTACCGTAAATGGATTTGCTAAAGGCTTTGCGATGACCGGATGGCGTGTGGGGTACATTGCGGCTCCTAAGTGGATTGCTGATGGCAGTAATAAAGTACAAGGCCAAATCACCTCTGCCAATTGCTCTATTTCACAACGGGGTGCATTGGCTGCCATTAGTGGAGACCTGACACCAACCCATGAAATGGTAAAGCACTATCATAAGCGAAGAGACATAGTATATAATTTATTGAAAGATATTCCAGGCATTAAAGCGAACTATCCACAAGGAGCATTTTATTTTTTCCCTGATGTAAGTTATTATTATGGAAAATCGAATGGTGAAAGGACGATTAAAAATGGTGATGACTTTTGTTTGTTCATGCTTGAGCAGGGTCATGTATCGCTTGTGCCTGGCGGAGCGTTTGGAGAAGAAAATTGTATTCGGTTATCGTATGCTGCGTCTGAGAAAGATTTAATAGAAGCCATGAGCAGAATGAAAAAGGCATTGGCAGACTTTAAATAAAAATGACAAAACAATCGCTGCCCGATATTTTTAAGTCGTTCAATAATCTCCGAGTGCTTATTATCGGTGATGTTATGCTGGACAGTTATATCTGGGGAGCTGTGGAACGAATTTCACCGGAAGCGCCTGTTCCCGTTGTTAATGTTAAAAAGCGTGATGTACGATTGGGGGGTGCAGCCAACGTTGCGCTTAATATTCAGGCGTTGGGAGCAATGCCTGTTTTAGTAGCACTTTGTGGAGCTGATGATGCCGGTAAAAAATTGCGATCAATATTGGAAGAACAAAACATGCCCACAGAGGGATTGGTGGATTCTTCTTATCGACCAACTACAGTAAAAACCCGGGTGATTGCCAGTAGTCAACACGTGGTGCGGGTGGATGAAGAGTCAGATAAAGTAGCGGATGCACATGAAGAAATTGAATTATTAAAGTGCATTGAAAAGTTATTGCCTTCCTGCCACGTGGTAATTTTTGAGGATTACGACAAAGGCGTGTTGAATCCTTCCATCATTGAGAAGACTGTTGGGTGGACTCAGAAGCTCGGCATTCCAACAGTAGTTGATCCTAAGAAGAGAAATTTTTTAGCGTATAAGGGAGTAACGCTCTTCAAGCCTAACCTGAAAGAAATGCGCGAGGGATTAAAAGTTGAGTTGGAATCGGGAAATCAAAAACAACTTGAAAAAGCTATTGCTTTATTAAAGGATAAACTTTCTATAAATGGAGTTCTGGCATCTTTGTCTGAACAGGGTGTATACATTGAGTACAGCGATGAGAAAATTTTGTTACCCGCACATCCACGCGAAATTGCCGATGTTTCAGGTGCGGGTGATACAGTCGTAAGCATTGCCGCTTTATGTGTTGCGCTAAATTTGCCCGCTAAACAAATTGCTGCACTTTCTAATTTAGGAGGTGGACTTGTATGTCAGCACGTAGGGGTTGTGCCTGTTGATAGGGATGAGTTGCTGGCAGAGGCAATGCGTGAAAGAATTTAACATTTAATTGTCTTTAAATTGCTTTTCAAGGGGCCCGTGTTTTTCTAAGTCCTCAATAATCTTTCTGTCTAAAGGACTTTCTTTTATTACGTTATAATTATCCCAAAACTCTTTATTGTACGGCAAGTCTTGATACTGAAGCCCGTAGTTTTTCATTTTCTCTGTGGTAGCGATTCGAAGGGAGGTATTGGGGAATACTTCGTTGATGAGTAGTGATTGGCTTAGCTCGGTTTCAAACTTTAGTTCTTTAGTTTTTATATTATACCAGTTAATTTTGGAGTTAACCGTGATGTAATTTAAATAGTACTTTCCCTCGTAGTGTTTAAAATCAATCACTCGCTTTAAGTTAACGAACCTGCTTTCCAACCCTCGCTTTTTAGTAAGGTCTTCTTCCTGGTTGCTTTCATATTCTGTGTGGATGATTGCGTAGGTTCCCTTTTCAACAAAAACCTTTAAAAAGTAAGATTGCTTATTGCTTACCACAAAAATTTCGTGACCATTATAATAGGAATCTTTTTCACGCTTTAATCTGTTAAAAAAAATTTCCTCATTTGGAAATTGCCGATAGCGAATACTGTTATGAAGAAGCAGGTCTTCCAATAAATTGTCCTGATCAAAATAGGCGGTAAACTTGCTTGCATATCCTAAGCTTCGCCTTACCTCCAGTAATCCAACCCGCTCTCTTAATTTATATTTATTCCGAGGTTCCCGGTAGTCTTCATCATACACTTTTACAGCTGCTTCCAATAAGGAAATATAATCTCCACCAACTTTTTTTAAATCTCGATAAAATCCATCCATCAGGTAAGGTTGCATCGGATAATTCTGCTCAATGCGTGAAAGGGCAATCTGTAAAATTTCGCCCCCGCTAAGAGAATCAGAAATTAATACTTCCTCTAAAACCCGGGTCGATTTTTTTATTTCGATTACAAACGCTTTTGTTCCAATCAATGTCCAAATGGGGGCTTCAAAAGTTTCGTACCCAAGCATATTTATCACGAGTAAATCATTTTGCAATTCCTGCGGAATATGAAAATCAAACTCGCCCTGCAGGTTTGTGATCGTTCCAATTGATTTACCTTTGATTCCAATAGTTGCAAAAGGAAGGGGTTCTTTTGTTTCCTTGTCAATGGCCGTCCCCGAAAGGGTAATTTTTTGACCCTGCAAGCAAAAGGGTAAGAGCAGTAAAACGTACACAGAAAATAGATACCTCATGTAAAGAAATGATTGGGGTTACTCAAAATACAGCTAAAGATACTGCATTGATAAATATAGACTAAGGTAAGTAAACAGGTATAAACTCGATTAATCGGTTTATTCTTACATTGGTCGGCTTTCCCTTCGAATGTTTAATTTTATAAGATAATCTGCCAGACTATGAAGTGGTTGGACGCGATACCCAGGGTATGGAAAAGGGCTTATCTTTTCATTTGTCTTTGGTATGCCATCAATTTTACAATCAGTGCCGTATTAGAGTGGAAATTTGTAAAGCCGGAATATTATGTATTGTGGACAGCACTTTTTTTACTGGAAGCGCTCTGCGTTTTTATCCTGATCATATTTTTATGGTCCTATTGGCTCTTTAAGTTTCCACCTGTTTGGCAAATAACGGGTCATGTGTTGGGTATTATAGTTTTCTTTTTAGTAATGGGCACTCTATCCTATTACTTCACCGATTACCTGGAAGGTTTTGTGTATTGGGAACACTGGGAAGAGTATATGGTGGGTTTATTAAGCAGTTGGGATGCACTTCGTATTCACGATCAGTATATTATTACGGTGGGGGTGTATTATGTGATCCAGTATTTTCAAGGGTTAGAAAAACAGGAAAAGGAGAAAAGTGAGTTGGCAATCCGAAATAAAGAAATGCAAATTTCGTTGTTGAAATCTCAAATCAACCCACATTTTCTTTTCAATACATTAAACTCTATTAGCACATTGGTTCATTCCAGTAAGGAAAAAGCTCGCAAGGTTATCAATCAGCTTTCAGATATTTTCAGATATGCACTGGATTCGCACAACGGAGAAATGGTGAAGCTGATTCATGAAATTGAATTTATAGACAACTATGTGCGTATTCAGCAGGTTCGGTTCGGAGATCGCTTGAAATTTGAAAAGCATATTGACTCAACCTGCTTAGGCATTAGTATTCCGCCAATGATTTTGCAGCCATTAGTCGAAAACTCTGTTAAATATGGCATTGCACCAAAAGAAGAGGGTGGAACGATCACACTTACAGTGAAACGGACAGGGGCTGTTATCTTTTTTGAAGTGAAGGATGATGGATTAGGATCGAAAGCAATAAAAGTAATGGATGGAAGTTCAAGCGGAGTAGGGATGATGAACACTGACCTTCGGTTAAAAAGTTATTTTGGGGTTCGGTCTCACCTGCGGGTATTAGCAACCGAGTTTGGTTATGCGGTAAGTTTTGTTTTGGAAGACAAACAAGTACCCAGTGAGAAAATCATCGAACCAATTTCGGATCCGATACTACAAGACAACTAAAAAAGGGAACTATGAACACAACCTGTTTAATTATTGATGATGAAAAACTTGCCCGTGAGCTACTAACGGAATTCCTGGAATCATTTCCTCAAATAGAAGTGATAGGCGAGTGCAGCAAAGGCACCGAAGCGGTAGAACAAATAAATAAACTTAAACCTGATCTTATTTTTCTGGATGTGCAAATGCCGGGAATGAATGGCTTTGATGTGCTTGATGAAATTGAACATGAGCCCTACGTTATATTTACCACAGCCTACGACCAATATGCCATTAAAGCTTTTGAGCGTAATGCGGTTGATTATGTATTGAAGCCGTTGGATCAGGAACGCTTTAAGTTAGCAGTTGATCGCGCGTTGAAGCAGAAGAAAATGGAAGAAGGAAATCTGGAAGGTTTGCTGGACAGTCTTCGCACTGTTAATTCGAGAACCTCATACGACTCGCACGTATTCGTTCAGAAATCTGAAAAGTTATTTAACCTTCCGGTGGAGGATATTATTTATTTGGAGGCATCCGGTGACTACACGATCATCTCAACAAAAAATGATCAATTTGTAAGTTCTAGTGGAATTGGAAAGTTGGAAGAACTGATGAATCCAGACACGTTTATTCGTGTGCATCGTTCTACCATCATTAATGTAAATTCATTAAAAGAAATCGAACGGCACTTTAATGGAGGGATGGTGGTAAAAATGCAAAACGGAAAGAGTTTTCCGGTGAGCCGTACCTATGCAAAATTGATTCGAAAGAAAGTAGTGTAATTATTTTAACCACAAAGTTCGTTGAGAGGCTCAAATTTTCTGCATACCCTTTGCGTCCTTTGTGGTTAATTTTTATAGCTTTTTCTCCAGCACAACAAACTCCAACTTCATTTTTGGTTGACCAAATAGTGGATCCGTAAATGCGAATGGTTTACGGTCTCCTGTAAGTTGGTAACCGTGGCGCACATACCAATCAATTAATTCTTTACGTACCGAAATAACCGTCATGAAAATCGAAGCGCATGATTGGCTTTTTGCTTCTGCTTCGGCAGCCTTTAAGAGTGTTTTGCCAATTCCTTTGCCTTGCAGATTGGGGCGGACGGTGAGCATTCCCAAATAGAGTTTTCCTTCACTCTTTTTTAACTCAACACAACCTAGTATTTCACCTTCTTCAACATATTTTAAAAGCGTTGTGCCTTGTGTTTTAATTAGTTCAGCAATTCCATCTGTGTCAATGCGAGTGCCGTCTAACAAATCAGCTTCAGTAGTCCATCCCTGGCGAGATGAATCGCCCCGATAGGCAGAGTTAACCAACGCGTTTAGTTCGGGAGCGTCTTCAACAATGGCTTTGGTAATCATATATAAATGATGATATAGCTACGCTGGATAATATACTAAGTTTTTGCGTGTTGTTAGTTGAGCCGGTCTTTGCCGAAGCTTCACTATGCGAAACCCTTCGTGTAGCGTGGCGGCTACCCGCTGGCAGGCTTGTCGAAACCAACTCCGATTGGACTTCGATAAACTCAGTCTGACAATGAGTATGATATGCAACATCAGTTAGTTAATTCCCTGACTTAGATTTTTCGTTCACCTTTTTTAAATCCGGTAAATCGAACTTATCAAATACCGATGGCTGTTTCATCATGTCCTCGATTTCTTTTACGGTACGGGGCGCAATTTTTGAGAGGTGTTCGTAGCCATCTTTCGTAATCAAATAATCATCTTCAATACGAACCGCTATGCCCCACCACTTTTTATCACAGGCAGCATTATCTGGAATGTAAATTCCGGGTTCGATGGTTACAGTATTATTTTCCTCCAGAAGCGGGCCCCCTCGATCGTGCACATCCAGACCAATGTGATGACTAACACCATGAGGAAAGTAAAGATGCTTTTCTCCTGATTTAATAATACCTAATTGTAGTAACCCTCGATTCACCACGGCCCGACATGTATCCGTTAGTGCTGAACGCGGAGTACCCGGCTTGGTAATTTTCATCGCTTCCTCCTGTGCTTTCAATACAAGTTCATAAATCAATTTTTGTTCTGGTGAAAACTTTCCATTCACGGGAATAGTGCGGGTGATATCGGCCGTGTAACCATGAAATTCGGCTCCCAAATCCATTAATATTAGTTCCTTAGAAGATATGCTCGGCTTATAGTTGTCAATATAATGAAGGATGCACCCGTTATGTCCGGCTCCCACAATGGAGGGATATCCTAAATCTTCCGCCTGATATTTTTTATAAACGAATTCATGAATCCCTTGAATTTCCCGCTCCGACATGCCCGGCTTAATGGCCTTCATCACTTCTACCTGGCCCAGGCAAGAAATAGAAACTGCATTGCGAATAAGTTCAATTTCATCTTTCGTTTTAATGCCTCTCAATTTTGCCATCTGATCATTTAACCCTTTCATGTCAAGGTTATTTTTAATCGGCTCCACGGATAGTGATACACTTTTTTTCTCAGGATAATTCACCTTCACTTTAAACTGCTCAATCAAATCGTACAGATCAGATGAATCTCTTGGATTATCGCGCACATCATTCTTAAAATCAAAGAATAGAACCTTATCGAATTTTGAGAAATCAACCGCATAGCGCTTAAACTCGCTGTTGTTAAAAGCTTGTTCAAAGCCAAGCACATCCTTAGTTCCTTTTTCGCCAAGTCTTCGGCCTGTCCACATTTCGCGCAACGCGTTACGTGGCTGCACAAACAAAATTTCATTATAGGAGGAGCCATTGGCAGCTACCTGTTTATCTTTAAAAATGAATAGGACTGCATCGGGTTCTTTATACCCTGTTAGGTAATAGAAATCAGGATCTTGATGATACACATAGTCAACATCGTTGGCGCGATTACGCACCGGGTTGGCAAAAAAAACCGCTACCGAATTGGGGGGCAGCCCGGCCCTTAGTTGGCCTCTTCGGTCTTTATGAAAACCCTTGGAAAGAAAATCGTTGGGCATATCGGAATCCTGTGCTTGCAGCGAAAAACCGAACAAAATCAAGAGGGAGGCTAACTGTATTTTCATAGTCATAGTGAGTAGAGTAGGTTTTAAATATAAGGAGGATGATCAACGAATAAAATCGATTTTTTCAGGAGCCTCATTACTTCTTTTGGACTTACTATCATTCTTCCATCTATAAGGCTTTACTGCCAGTCTTACAAAAAAATGGCACAGTTCCAGTCTTAAAAAAAGATCAGCGAGTTTCCGTATATGCATCATTCAACTTATCAAGCAGTGTAAGAGTCATGTCATCACCAACCCAAATCTCATACTTGCTCCACTCTTTTTTCCCCACTATCTTTCTCATCCGATGGACTTCTCAAAAAAATTTCCGGCCACCCTCATCCTGCTGGCTACCCATGCAGTGGTATTTGTGTATTGCCGCTATTCCATCGGCACGTTTGATGAACCGATGTGGAGTCAGGGGTTGCTTTTTCGGGGGGCGGAGTTTGCACCGCTCACCTTAGATAAGGAGTGGTATCGCCTATTCACACACCTGTTTATGCATGGCAGCATTGCGCACTTGCTGTTTAACATGTATGCACTCTTCACGGTGGGCCGCGAAGTAGAACACACCACCGGTACAAATAAATTTCTATGGATCTATTTCCTCTCCGGCTTTGGTGCCAGCCTCGCCAGCTTATACTTTAATTTATTTGCTGTGGGCGTAGGCGCTTCGGGTGCCATCTTTGGGTTGTTTGGGTTTTCGTTAGTCGTGCAAATTGCGGAGAGCCGTAAGAGCGATCATCCTATTACGCCCATCGTTATTAACTTCTTGGTTTTTCTGGTCATCAACATTTTGTTTGCGGAAGTACTCAATGCCGATACCTACGCGCACCTGGGCGGACTAGCCTGCGGGTTAATCTTGGGTGTTCTTTCTTTGTTGCAACCCACCTATCGCACCTTAAAAGCCGAACTGCTGTTGCTGCCCGTGTGTTTGTATTTATTTTTTGCGCTTCCACGCTACCCCGTTACCTATTTCAACTTCTTTCAAAAGATTTTAAACATCGAAGATTCCACCCGCGCGCTGTACGATGTCCCTAATCTCACCAACGAAAAATTTCTGGAGCGCTACCAGCAATATAATCTGCAATGGGACACCGCACTCGCCATGTTGCAAGCGCACACCTACTTGCCCGCAGCACTACATGCCGACACGCTCAAACTAACACGCTACATCACCTTCAATAAAAAGGAAAGCGACTTCCGTATTAAAATGATTGCCGATGAATCGTATCGCTACCTCGATAGCATTGAGTGGGCGCAACAACAGGTGCGACCTTATTCTCAATTGGATTATGTGCTCACCCAACTACGCCCCATTAAACCCGACACCAAAAAGCGCGACACCACAAAGTTAATTCCTACGGAAGTGTGGTATAACAAAGATTGGGAAGAACTGCCCGGCCCCCCCGGAGCCTATTATCGCAGAGGCATGCAAGATTCGCTCGGCCGCTGGCAAGGGGCGCTGCGCGATTATTATCAAGACGGCACCGTGCAAATGAAAGGCACCTACAAAAACAGTCAGCGCCATGGAGTGTTTATTTACTACAGCAATCACAACACCTATACATCCGCGGGCCGCTATGTAAATGAGCGGCCTGTAGGCAAGTGGGAAACCTTTCACGGCAATGGCCGCCTGAAAAGTGAAGAATATTTTTTGGAGAAGTATTACATGAAAAACATATGGGACACAGCCGGCTATTTCTTAGTGAAAGAGGGCGAAGGAAGATTGGTAGAGCATTATGCCAACGGAGTAATCTCCGAAACCGGCATGTATAAAGAAGGCCGCAGAGAAGGTGTGTGGGAAGGCCGCCACAAAAATGGTTCGTTGTACTTCGAAGAATTTTATAACGATGGCCGCCTGGTCAGTGGCCGCTCGCGTTTGTTGGATGGCCAAACCTTTGTGTATGATGCTTCCAGTTTTTACCCGATGCCCGAAAGCGGCAACGCCAAATTAGTGAGCTACCTGAAAACAAAAGTGGCCGAAGCAAACCCCGCGCAACACGGCAAGGTAGCCGTGGCCTTTCGGGTTTCGGTGCATGGGGTGCTCAGCGATTTTTTAGTAGAGAAAAGTGTAACCCCCGAGCTCGATGCGCTGGCCATTGAGTTTATTAAAACCGGCCCGCGGTGGATACCCGCCCGCGAGCATGGGCATCAATACCAACCCGGGTGGGGGTGGGTTACGGTTGAGTTCTGAATACCTTTTTATCATGCATACTAATTTTACCTGACAATGTCATCATGTATAAATTTTATGATTGTCTTTATATGACAAGCTTTCCAGGCTTTTTGCTTAACAACTTTCAACTTTCCGTGGCGTGCCCCGCTTGCTCACACTCCACCCATTGCCAGCGGGTTGTGCTATCCGCTACAATCCACGCGAGGCGAGTGGGATTTCCCTGCCTGCGCGTAGCCGCTTCGGCAAAGGCAGGCGCTTCTATCACTCACGCAAGCCGTGTATCTTTAAGCATGGATGTGCATGAACCGGAATTTCTTAATTTAGATATTCTATAACTAAACAGAGATAATAATGAAAACTAAGGATGACCTAACAAAAGATAACTTCATGGAATTTTTTCGTGATAATGAAAAGCTTAACTTGTTGAGTGCTGATGACAGAATAGAAGTATTTTCTACAATACTAATAGGGAGTTCAGATTTTAAGAAAAAACTCTTTGATGACATTTTTGCTGACTATGGGATTTTCAATTTGGAAGTAATGGAAGTGGGTAATGTCTAGACCGATGGATTTATGATTGAATATAATGAAGTATTAATTTATTCAGACCAACCTCAAACTTGTCCTAAGTGCGGATCGCGAACTGATATTTTGCTAGATTTATCTCACACGAGTAGCCAAACTCAGATGCATAAGTGTTATAATGAAAGATGGGCTCACTTATCCATAATTGAAAAAGATTAAACTATCTTGTTTTGAATAGGTCACATTATGCTCAATTATTATTTTAAGGATTCAATAAATTCCTTCTTACAAAGGAGTTCTGAAGAGATTCTTGGATTTATTTCAAAGGCAGATCAATTTGATTCAACTCGTAACCAAAATAAATCTTGGGATCAGCAGATTTCAATTTTAAAGACAGCTCTTTCTGGTTTTGATGGAATCATCTTTTTCGAATTCTCTATTCCGAGAATGGGAAAGCGAATAGATGCGTTAGTCATTATTAATAATGTTGTATTTGTTATAGAATTTAAAGTAGGTGAATCCAGATTTCTTAATTATCAGATTGATCAGGTTTGGGATTATGCACTTGACTTAAAGAATTTTCATAAGCCAAGTCATAACGCTGTCTTAGTGCCAATATTGGTTTCGACTGAGGCAAAGAAATCATTCATTGAGATTATAGTGACATCTCATAATGATAAATTGACATTGCCGATAAAATCAACAAAAGAAGATATAAAAAAGGCAATTAGATGTACGTTGCAATTTTTTGAAAATGAAGAGATTATTGATGTAGAACAGTATGCAAAAGGAAGCTACTCACCTACACCAACAATAATTGAAGCCGCAGTTTCCTTGTATAATAATCATTCGGTTGATGAAATAACACGGAATGATGCGGAGGCAAAAAATTTAAAACAGACCACATCTGCTATTTCTGAATTAATTGATTCAGCAAAGTCGAGAAATAAAAAAGTAATCTGCTTTGTTACCGGAGTCCCTGGAGCAGGAAAAACCCTCGTTGGATTAAAGGTAGCCACATCTCACTTAGATAAGGAAATGAGACATTCAAGCGTTTATCTTTCTGGAAATGCCCCACTTGTTGCAATTCTTCAAGAAGCTTTGGCAAGAGATAATGTTCAAAGAGAGAAGTTAGCTGGGAGGAAGCTAACGAAGATCAGCGCAAAGCAAGCAGTGAAGTCCTTTATACAAATAATACATCATTATAGAGATGCTTATTTAATTAGTCAGGAAGCACCATATGATCATGTTGCTATTTTTGATGAAGCACAACGAGCTTGGAATAAAGAGCAGACTGTGAAATTCATGAGACAGAAAAAGAATCAACCAGACTTTGACCATTCCGAACCTGAGTTTCTTATTTCTTGCCTCAATAGACATCAAGATTGGGCAGTGGTAATTTGTTTAGTTGGAGGCGGTCAGGAAATTAATACAGGTGAAGCTGGAATTTCTGAATGGTTAAACGCAATCCACAATCAATTCAATGATTGGGAGGTTTGTATTTCTCCAAATCTAACAGACAATGAGTATTCAGCCGTTGAGTCAATTAAACTTTTACAATGTAAGTCTGTGGTAAACTTCAATGAGGATTTACATTTAGCTGTTTCTATGCGGTCATTTCGAGCAGAAAACCTTTCTCGGTTTGTTAAAAATATCTTGGATTTAGATGTTGATAAAGCAAGAGAGACTTTCAAAAGTATTTCCAGTAATTATCCCATTGTTTTAACCAGAGATTTAATTAAAGCCAAAGCTTGGTTAAAAGAAAAAGCTAGAGGAAGTGAACGTTATGGGATGGTTGTATCTTCTCAAGCGCAAAGATTAAAACCATTTGCAATTGATGTTAAGTCACCAATCAACCCAGTGAACTGGTTCTTAGATGGAAAAGATGATGTTCGCTCCTCTTATTACTTAGAAGATGTCGCAACCGAATTTCATGTGCAAGGACTAGAACTTGATTGGTCTTGCGTTGTTTGGGATGGAGATCTTAGATATTCCATGAATGAATGGAAGACATTTGCTTTTAAAGGGAATAAGTGGCAGAATATACTTAACGTGGAGCGAAAGAAATATTTAATAAATGCCTACAGAGTTCTTTTAACGCGTGCAAGGCAGGGTATGATAATTGTTATCCCAGAGGGAAATCCTCAAGATCATACACGTAAGTCTGAATATTATGATTCAACATTTGAATATCTAAAGGACTTAGGTTTAAGTGTTATTTGAAAATGAACGTTTCAAGAAGTAATATCAAATTCAATTATCTCTATCGTGATGGAGGTAATTATAAAGTTTGGGGAAGTGAAGTCTTTTCTAATCCGGATATGATCCAACTAAATTATGCGGAGGAGAAAATTAGGAAATCATTGATTGATGGAGAATTCTTTGATCCAACATATTGGAAGGTAAAGAGATTGAAGTATGAAGATTGGGTTTCTGAACTTGATCACTCATGGAATGAATTTGATTCAATTGAAAACACCCTAGCAAATCCAACAACAAACTATTCAATCACTGAATTTTTGACTTTAATAACCATGCGCCTAAATACTAGGTACTGCTTATTCTTTCGCGGCCGGGATGGAGCGCATGTTTGAGCCCGAGCGGGCATGTGCACAAGGTGGCGAGTAGCGGCAGCCTGCCTATGTTATCACTTCGGCAGATAAACACGAAATGTCGCCCGCTACTCCAATCCTATTTTATTGAATGTGCAACTTCTCCAAGCCCGCTAATCTGAAATTTTACCCACTTTTGAGGTTATTGAGGTAATTAATCTGAAAAATTACCCACCAAATGGTTATTTAATCTGAAAATTTACCCAAATTCGACAAAATAACCTGTCTTAATGGGAAAAAATACCCTTTCTAAAATTCAGGAAATCATATTTGCCTCTTCTGAAAAGAGTGAGTCGAGGCGAATAACTGCGTTGGTGAAGGATAAGTTAATTCGAAAAATTGCTTCCCGCGTTTACACATCAAATCTGGAAGATGAGCCCGCTATTATAATAAAGAGAAATTGGTATCGCATTTTAGCTAATCTGTTTCCGAACGCGCTATTGAGTCATCGGAGTGCGCTCGAATTTAAACCAACCTCAGCGGGTCATGTTTTTCTAACGTATACTTATTCGTCAAATATTTTATTGCCGGGTTTAACAGTGCATTTGTTGAAAGGTGCCGGGCCAATAGAAGGGGATAATCCATTTTTTGAAAACCTTTTTGCATCACAAGAAGCACGAGCTTTTTTGGAAAATTTTCAGGTGACAAGAAAAAAAGATCAGGAATCGAAATGTTTAACAGTTTCAGAAATTGAAGAAAGACTTGAGACTATTATAAGAGCAAGAGGTGAGCAGGGACTGAATACATTGCGAGATGCTGCGCGTGAAATTTCTACACAGTTGGAAATGCAGAAGGAATTCAAAAAACTGAACCAGTTGATTAGTGATCTTTTAGCTACCGGAAAATCAAAGCACTTAACATCGCCACTAGCAATAGCCCGATCATTGGGCGAGCCTTTTGATCCTGCAAGAATAAAATTATTTGAAAGTCTTTATGAAGAGTTGGCTGGGAAAGTATTTACTGAACACAAAGTAACAGACTCAGATAAGCACTATAAAACATTTGCTTTCTTTGAAGGCTACTTTTCGAACTACATTGAAGGAACTGAGTTTACAGTGGGAGAGGCTAAAGAAATAATACTAACAGAAACTCCTTTACCTGCACGGGATGAAGATTCGCACGATATACTTGGAACGTACCGCATTGTATCCAGTAAAAAAGAAATGTCTGTTTGCCCTGCTACGGCTACTGAATTTCTTGACTTGATGCGAAACCGACATGCCATGCTTTTGCAGTCGCGCACATCAAAAAGGCCGGGTGAATTTAAAGACAAGAACAACAGAGCCGGAAATACAGAATTTGTGGATTGGAGCTTAGTAAATGGTACCCTGAAAAAAGGTTTTGAATGGTATACATTATTAAAGGATCCTTTTTCAAAAGCAGTGTACATGATGTTTTTAGTGAGCGAAGTTCATCCTTTTCTGGATGGAAATGGACGGATAGCACGAGTGATGATGAATGCAGAACTCTCCTCAAAAGGTCTTACTAAAATAATTATCCCTACAGTGTTTCGCGAAGATTACATGGGTGCTTTGAGAAAATTGACCAGGCAACAAATTGCTGATCCTTATATCAGAATGATGACAAGAGCCTATGAATTCAGCTCCACGTTAAATCACAATAGCATAGACAAAATGGAGCAATACTTAGAAATGTGCGATGCTTTCAAAGAACCAAAGGAGGGGAAATTAAAGTTTCTGCAATAAGAGCCGGTAAACCAATACCAGCTTTTCAAACTCTTTGATGATGGTGGGAGCAATAAGCTCACTACTGATTTCAGTATCTCCAACAGTATAATTTTTCCCGATGATAAATGCATAATGCATCCAGTTGTCGGCTTTGGTAAATTCCCAGAGCGTGTCTTCGTTCTGAAATGTTTCAACCGCTTTTCTATCACCCGCAATTTCAATCCAGTAGCCAGCACCTAAGCCGGTGAGTAGCGTGAAGAATTGTTTTTTGTATTCTTCATTATACATCTGCTTGTTAAAATATTCACGATCTAGGTTGCCCGTGTTGGGTTTAGCAGTTAACCAAACTCCAACTTCTTTTTGCTGAAGCACGATTTGCAGGGTGATAAAATCTGTACCCTTAGTTGAATTCAATTTTTTCAGTTCGGCTTCGCTGCGGCCATAGGCAAGCCACATCTTTTGCAGTTTGTTGTCGGGGTGATCAGCAGGCTCAAGACTGCTTACTAATTTAGTTGTATCAGCGTCTGCATGCAATTTCATGCGCGTTACATCTTTTTTTATCAACTCATGAAGTTGAATCAATTTGGATTGGACACTTACCCGCTCGTCATGAACTTCTGGAGTGGTAGCTCGCGCTTTGCTGCTGCTTAGCGCGAGGTAATCTTCTTTCTTAAAATACTGATTTTTGAATTTTATGAAATCCCAATTAAAACCAGCCGTAGTTAATTCAATGAATTGTTTCTTCTCTTGTCGCGAGGTAATGTCGCGTTGTTTGAGGGTAGGATACAGGTATTCATATTCCTGAATGAGTCCTTCTGAAAGCGGATTAGAAAATTCATAGTAGCCAATGAACCACGATTTCAGGTTTTCAATTTCTTTTGCATCGGTGATTTTGTAAAAGAGTTCTTCGCTGTCTTTAATTCCTTCCAGTGTAAGCTGACCGGAGCCCACAAACGCAATGGATTTTCTAAATGGCAAGTCGAAAATATACACGTTGGCATGAAAGAAGTTTTTCGTATAGATGTTGAGTGTAATGCGCCCCTGATAGTTTCGCCAGATTCTTTTCAGTACTTCTGGCGAGGTGGGTACATCAAGGCCCGTCACAATTTCCATTTTACTTTTTGTGGGGATACGACTTCGTATAAAATCGAACCCGGCATCGGAGAGAGCCGCAGTAGCGATGTAACAATGTTCTACTTGTTGCAGCAGTTTATCGTTGATGAAAGGAACTGCCAGTTTTTTAATGATCATGTTATTCCAAAGTTGGGGGCACGCGATGGTGCGTAGCTTGTTCGTAAGAATACGCAAGTTTAATCAGAGTGGATTCGCTATACATGCGGCCAAGAAACTGAAGACCTGCGGGTAAGTTGCCTTGCAAAAATCCCATCGGCACTGTAAATGCAGGCTGCCCGGTATGCGGAGCAATGATTTGATTGTTGTCCCCTTTGTATTCTTCTTCAAAGCGATCGATGGGAGCAGGCTTGTTATTCCAGGTGGGATATACAATGGCATCAAGTTGTAAGGAGTCCATTACTTTTTCAATGGCTTCACGAAACGCAATCCGCCTCGTGTCAGTATATGCATCCAGGCATGCAATTTCTGGATTTACCCTGCGGCCGCTGTTCTGAGCAAGCACTTGCAAACGACTGGCAGCTGATGCCGATTTAGTGCCAACTCGAATAATATCAGCAAGTGTTTTCATCGTATCCCGTTTTACATAGGTGCTCAAATAATTTTCTACATCCTCCTTAAACATGGCGCACCATTGGTTTTGCCTAAGGCTTGAAAAATTGTTGATCACAACTGAATCCAACAGTACGGCACCTTGTTCTTTCAAGTCGACAAGCGCACGATTAAACAACGCATTGATTTCCGGATCGGGATCAGCATCACTCAATTCACGAAGCACACCAATACGGGCTTTGTTAAGTCCGTCTTTAACAAGAAACTGTTGATAGTTGGCAGGTATTTTACCTTTTGAATATTTTGTTAGCGGATCAGCGGGATCATACCCCGCTATTACTTCCAATACTTTGGTGGCATCTTCTACGGTGCGGCACATTGGTCCCGCAACATCATTGCGCAGGTATAAAGGAACAATGGCACTTCTACTCACCAAGCCAAGAGTTGTTCTAAAGCCAACCAGTGCACAATGTGAAGATGGTCCACGAATTGAGTTACCCGTATCGGTACCCAATCCAATAACTCCAAAATTTGCTGCGATGGAAGCTCCGGTGCCTCCGCTTGAGCCGGCCGGAACATAATCCAGGTTGTAGGGATTGTGGGTGGTGCCCGCTGTTGAACTTTCTGAATGCATCGGGCTAAAAGCCCACTCAGCCATATTTGATTTTGCGATAATGATGGCTCCTGCTGCTACAAGTTTTTGAATGATGAAAGCATCTTCTTCGGGAATAAAATCTTTTAGGGCAAGGGCACCGGCAGTAGTAGGAAGTCCTTTGGTGTTGATGTTATCTTTTACAATGAGCGGTATGCCGTGTAGCGGTTTGAGCACGCCTGTCTTTTTATATTCTTCATCAAGGGCTTGCGCGATAGTAAGCGCGTTGGGATTAATTGTAGTTAATGAATTTATTTTTTCATCGAAGGTTTCAATTCGCTGAAGGTAAGCACTCACTAGCTGTTGACTGTTGAATGTACCTTGTTGGTATGCTTCATGGATTTCACTAATGGATAGCTCAGGCAAGTCAATAGGTTTTTTGGGTTCTGGCGATTGACAGGCGGCAAATGCCAGCAATAAAATGCCGGTGATTCGTTTTAATCTATTCATTTCTTAAGGAATTATAATATGCCTAAAGTATTGGATTTGCTGGGTGAATTCAAATAAGTTTGAGATAAAGAGTAGCGAATTCTTTTATCTAATAATTGGAGCTTGATGCCTATGATTCAAGAAGAGTTTATTGATTCGGTAAAACACTATGCAAATCAAGAGAAGGGAGACTTCCTTTGGCGGGAAGTAGAGCAAGCTTATTCTGCAAACAGTCGACATTATCATACCCTAGCTCATCTTGAGAATTTGTTAGCGCAGCTGAACCCGTTGAAGGCTCAATTCAAAAACTGGGATACGATTGTATTTGCCATGGTATATCATGATGTGGTGTATAACGTATTGAAAAACAAAAACGAGGCAAAGAGTGCTGACTTTGCCGTGAAAAGATTGCGGGCAATCTCGTTTCCTGCAGAACACATTGAGCAGTGTAAAAAATTAATTTTAGCCACTCAAAAGCATGAAACTGGTGATGTGGAAGTCAATCTCTTTACCGATGCTGATCTTTCTGTACTGGGTGCAACCCTGGAAGCGTATAAGCAATATGCAGTCCAGGTGCGAAAGGAATATAAACTCTATCCAGATTTGGTTTACAATTCAGGACGCAAAAAAGTGTTGCAGCATTTTCTTGCCATGCCAAGAATTTATAAGACGGATTTCTTTTATGAGAAGTATGAGGCGGCAGCCAGGCGTAATTTAGAGTGGGAGTTGGAATTGTAGGTTTTTCTCCGTCCCTAAATGATTGAGAGATCCTTCGCTAAGTAAAGATGCTTTTATTTGAGGGTTGTGTTTCAAGCCCGCTAAGTATTTTTTGTTTGTTTTATCCACCACAAACCCATTACTAAATCCAGAGCGAATAGAGATGACGAGAATTAATCCTAAAGAGAAATTAAATAAAAGAATACCCTTTCTCACAGAACTGACTTAGAGCGAAGGATCCCCTAACGATGGGAGATCCTTCGCTTGTGTTGTTTTTCACAGCGGCAGTGAGCTTTAACTGTAATGTTCCTTACAGAAGATTGTGCTTCTGTATCGCTCAGGATTGCTGGTGTTATTATTTAAGGTGTTAATCCCGGAAGAAACTAGTTGCA
>JAEUUA010000016.1 GCA_016787755.1 Cyclobacteriaceae bacterium
CACGTTACCTGAAGCGCCTGTAGACACAACCGCAGTGATACTCGTAGCCGAGACAACGGTGAATGAACTTGCTGCTGTGCCACCAAAACTTACAACAGTAGCTCCGGTAAAATTTGTACCCGTGATCGTTACCGTGGTTCCATTGGCTGCGGATGTTGGGGTGAAGGAAGTAATCGTGGGCGCTGGAATAAATACAAAACCTGAAAGTATAGCTGTTCCACTGGGTGTTATCACTTCTACATTACCGGATGCACCCGCACCCACTACAGCTGTTATCGTTGTCGCATTGACTACTGTGAAAGAAGTTGCAGCAATACCACCGAGGCTTACAGCACTTGCACCTGTAAAATTAGTGCCAGTAATAATGACAGTTGAACCAGTTGCGGCTGAAGTAGGAGTGAATGAGGTAATACTAGGTAGACAGTTCAATCCAGCATCATTAATCGACCAGCTATAGGTACTGATAATCGAATTTCGGGCAGTCTCTGCCTGACAAAAGTTCAACGATATAGCGCCTAAGTTAATACCGTTTTGTAAGGAGGGTAAACCTGCCCATCCTATCAGGGTGGCGTCATAATTTGCAATGGATAGGCCAGAATTACTTAGCATATTATCCATGTCATTTACATTACGAACATCCCAACTACCCAAGTCCTGATTAAAAGCGGTCGCGTTTTGAAACATTCGCCACATGTCAGTTACGTTGCTCACATTCCAGCTGCTAATGTCCTGATTAAAAATATTATTGAATTGGAACATACTCCACATATAAGTAACACTACTCACATTCCAGCTATTCAAAGGCAGATTAAAAGCTTCTGCACTCTGGAACATCAAACTCATATCCGTTACGGAGCTTACATCCCACATGTCTAATGGCTGATTAAAGACTTTCGAGCCGGCAAACATTTCTTGCATATTGATGACATTACTCACGTTCCAACTATCCAGAGGTTGGTTAAATGCCTCCGTGTAGGAAAACATTCCATTCATGAACTGTACGTTACTTACATCCCATAGGTCGAGCGGTTGATCAAAGAGGAGGAGTTCAAAGAACATAAGCTCCATGTTAGTTACATTGCTTACATCCCAGGCATTTAGTGGTTGATTATAATAATAGGCGCCACCAAACATATAGGCCATATTGGTGACATTACTCACATTCCAATTATTGATGTTCTGATTAAAATACCAGGCAAAATTGAACAAATAACTCATGTCCGTTACGGTGGTTACATCCCATACAGTAAGGTCAGTATTGGTAAAGGCATTCGGCTCTCTTACACCAACAAACATACTTCTCAAGCTAGTCAGGTTCGAAAGGTCTGGCGCATCAGCGGCATTTATAAGCATATTGCGACAAAATTTAAAAGCCCCATCCATGCTTGTCCAGGGATTGTTACCCCATTGTTCAATGCTTCTTATTTTTTCTTGATTTTGAAAAGTACTGCCTTCGAAATAAATCCTGGGGAAAAGCCCTGTTATTTGAACTTCATAGACATCCACATTGGCTAATCCGAAGACAGTATAATTTCCTGTCACACCGCTTGCTGAGCCATCACCAACACCTGCATTGCTTAGATTAGTCCAGGTTATATCATAGTTATAGCCACCACCTGTAGTGGGAATGATGATTTGACCATTATCTGTTACCCAAGTGGTGATAAAGGGCTGTGCGTAAACGGTAGTTCCCGTTATCAAGAAAAATAATAGTTGAATTAATAGAACACGAAGGCGCGATAAGACCATTTGGGAAGGATTTATTTTTCAAAAAGTTTTTAAATTAAGCCATTAGAACGTTTTTCTAAATGACATTTCTGGGTTAAAATAATTACACGTAGCAATGTCTGGTCTACCATCGCCATTGTAGCCGCTCGCTGCAATACAAGCCGCATCGGTTACTGGTAAACCGGTTACAATTATAAAATTGCCAGTACCATCGTCTAGAGATACGTTGGCTCCATTGTTATAGGCTTCCACTAAATCCAGATTCCCATCCCCATTGAAATCTTCTGTAGCAACATAAACAGAAAAACCACTATTGATTATTTGACCGTTTGTAAAGGTAACGTTTCCATTGCCAAGAAAAATTCTAAGTTGAGCTGAAAATGGACATGTAGTTACAAAATCCTGACAACCATCAGGTGTTACACTGGCAGGAGTAAAATTTGTAATAATGGGCTGGGCAAGACTTGATACTCCTGATAAGCAGAACACTACCATCATTAAACTGAGCTGAAGGTTCGTTCTACTTCTCATCTGCGATAAAATACTCGTCCAATTTTTCGTTCTCGATTTCATTCCTTAGTCATTCTCAGCTAACGACTAAGAATTAGTCCCTAATAAAGCGAGATTTGAATTAGTTTAGAATAGGGCAAGGACGAAACCGGTTACAAACCCTCCGAGAAGGGTGGTTTATTTACCCAGATTGCGGGCAAACTGGGTTCTTTCAACATGTCTAAATTTAATCTCAATGAATAATCAACATCCCGTGGCGTCCTAATTAATTACTTTTGTTAACATCGTTTCTGTTTCTGATGATAATTGACAGGCAGCCCAACGCTAACGAGCTTCCGAGTCGGGCTTTTGTTACTATTGAATCTTGCTTGCCCAGTATGAGAGCAATTGAAATGATACTGCTATCAAATTTTGAACGGTTGATATTTTTACCAATCACTAGGTACAGAGGGCTACGAATTTTCATTCCTTTTAGCGTCTGCTCTTTTCTCACTTTGCAGCAGTTCAAGTACTATTTTTTCATGAATGCTCGTATAGTCTGGTGCAAGGTTATAAAGTCTGATTGAAAATTACTTTGCTATTCGATTAAAGCATCTTCCTTGCTGATGCTCGTAACCACTTCATTTCTGCGAAAGAGAATATCCCACGGTGCATTGTAGCCCAGATAGCGGATCGTGTTGCTGTGCGTAATTCCTAAGGATTCAGTTACGTGAACAATTGCTTTTTCTTTTCTACAATTTTATCATCTGATGCATACCCACTAAAACGAAGCACAGCTACATATTCTGCTGCTGTCTCATGCAGCTGAATTTCGTTGCTCAATGGGGCAGGTAAGTTTTCCCTTGTATACCCTTCCGGCATCACAAAACTCATCTCAGATTTAGCAGCCTCAAAGTTAATGCGAACAGGTGCCGTCATGGCAATTGTTTCTTTCCTTGATTACCACCAAAAATATAAGAGGCTAGTTTTCGGAAGTTGTTGCTGCTGCTCTTTTTATAGGTAGTTTCGTTGCTTGCTACAGTAGCCATCTAAGCCTTGGGATAGTATCGTATTTCAATATTCCCTACTTTCTTAACCACTGTATACGGTTGCTCCGGAGTTTTTCCCATGATCCTATAAAAGATTAGAATACCTGCTAGTAAGAGAACAACCACACCAGCAATAATAAGGGTTGATTTGTTCATAGATTAAGGCTACTGTTTCAGAACAACTGAATTACCAAAATAGTTTTAAATTGGAGAAACAAGGAAAGCTACACCACACCTGTTGGACATGAGCTAGATTACGTACTATGAAAACAATGATGATTACCCCTGAAGGGTTAGAGAAGTTAAAAGCTGAGTTGGATCACCTCTGGCGGGTAGAGCGGCCCGACACCACACAAAAGGTTACGTGGGCTGCAAGCCTTGGCGATCGCTCTGAAAATGCAGATTATCATTACAATAAAAAACGACTCCGGGAAATTGACAAGCGCATCCTTTATTTACGCAAATCCATCGATGACTTAAAAGTTGTGAACTATTCACCCTTCCAGGAAGGCAAAGTAATGTTTGGTGCCTGGGTGGAAATTAAAAACGACAAAGGTTTAACGAAACGTTTGCGCATCGTAGGTGGAGAAGAACTTATTGGGGCTACCGATTACATCTCCATGGACTCGCCCATGGCACTCGCGCTACTGAAAAAAGAAGTAGGTGATGAAGTCATCGTAAAAACCGCTACGGCACAATTCGTTTGGCGTATCACCAAAATTGAGTATCAGAAGTAAGGTTCATAGCCTTTAAAACAATACTCGCGACTCACGTGAGGAACAGACCAAGGAAAAAGAATACAATAAATTGAAATGCAATCCTGAGCGGCCAGCTGGTATAATTCGTACATGATGATTGCATGAGGTTATAATAATCTATTTTCGTT
Organism: Cyclobacteriaceae bacterium; assembly: GCA_016787755.1. Lineage (GTDB taxonomy): Bacteria > Bacteroidota > Bacteroidia > Cytophagales > Cyclobacteriaceae > ELB16-189. The sequence continues at coordinate 4,153 of JAEUUA010000016.1, forward strand.
GACGGAAGTATATCAGAGCGAAGAATCCCCTAATAAGAAAGCCGTTATCCGTTTGGGAAGATCCTTCGCTCTTTTGGTTTCTTTCTAAGTGAACAACTCTCTTGTAGATTCAACTGTTAACAAAACCCACTCATGGATCACTCAAAAGAGGAAGAACACCAAGGAAGGTTTAAGTGATCTTATTTTAATAACAAACCTATTAAATAGCACAGCTCATAACAGTTACTTTGCTTATTCCTTTTTTGTCTTAATACAAAAAAGTAACTAAAAAGATCAAGAACGAATGATGCTTCCACGCACATGCGATCGCACCCCCGCCATTCGTTCGGGCCAACGCTCTTAAGGTTTCAAATTAAAATTAAATCAATTATAAAATTGAAATTTTAGTCGCCTGACACTTTAAGGTATCTTTATTCCTCGCAGGGTGTCCGTTTCGGGACTCTGCGCTTTTACTTCCGTTCGCCTTTGCTCTCATGAATTTTACTTACACTCTATCTTCATCCGCAAACAAACTGCACCAAACTTTCTTACCTTAGTCTTTTAGTCTTAGACCTGCTTTTGCCGAAAAGGCTTCGTGTGGCAGACACAAAAAGAACGAAAAAGGTCAAGGCCGAAAAATGCTTCCCCCCTCATGCTAATACACCACCCCGCCTGCCTTTGCCGGAACGGCTACGCGCAGGCAGGCTTTTCGACCGGGCCAACGCTCTTACGTTTTCAAAATTTAGTTTGATCAATATTGATTAAACTTTTAAGTTGGGAGTTATCACGCGTGGATATACTTTTTACCCATGGTTGGTGTTTTCACCAAGCACTACAGATGCTTCCGATCAGTATAACACCCAGGCAAGAAGTTCGTTGGTGAAGAACACCAACGAAGGCTTTAGGGTTATTAACTAAAGATACACCTTTAATAAGTTAAGGTTAAGGATTATTATTCTTTTTATAGTACTCCTTTATTACAACTTTCTGAAGCACGCGCTTAATAATCAATTCCGCTACTATCATCAAATGATTCTCATTGCTGTGTTCGTTTAGATATTTCTTCAGTTGTGATTCACTAATGTCTACGCGATAAAGCAATTGCATTAAATTAGCCGCTGCTCTTTTTTCGGTTTGTTGGAGTTCATGTACTATTTTTTCATGAATGCTGTCGTAATCTGGTTCAAGGGTATCTATAAAGTCGGACTGAAAATTACTTTGCCTGAAGTCTTTTGTCAGTTGCACCTTAAAAGCAACAAATAAATCCTTACTGCCGAGCTGATCATTAACATGCAACAAATTTTGCATCGTGTAATTATTAAGATTTTATTTATGTAGTGATGCAAGATAACTAAACTGATATCAGAAAGCGTTTATCTGCAGTAGCTAAGAGAAAATTATCCACTGTCATAGCCGGTGATCAGTGATAACACTCACCAAGGCTGTTTTATCACTTTGACTGTCCATATAGATGTTCGTTGGCTGATTTAATATCTACCCCATGTTGCAAGATTTTTTCAAACACTGCCACAGCAGCAGCCACTACCAGAAAAATAAATGTAGCTGCCATGCACACAGCAAGAAAACCTGCAGGGTCATCCTCTTTAGGGTGAAATATCCTTATGTATAGGCCAGCCATCATGAGTAAGATACTCAGTAAAATTGCGCAATATCGTATGCTTCTTAAAGTCCGTACAGTGGGTATTGTGAACGCTTTATCTTGTCTGATATATCCGAGTATTTTAAACACCTGAAACAGCGCAATAAAAAATGGCATAGACGTGGCATAGCCATAAAGTATGAACGGATCAGTGTAAATGCTAAATAAATCTAAGGTTGCGGCTCGCCCCTCGATCAACGGAAACCGAATCAGGATGGCTAGTGCTACCATACCTGTAAGCACAACGACTCCCTGAAGAAATAGTGTTGAACGTTGTTTCATAAAAGACTTCTCTTAGTTGTTGCTGATATGTGATAGTCCAATAAATCAAAGTTACGTGCTCTTGTGTAGAATTCAATAAATTGATACGCAATCCTGAGCGGCCAGCTGGTACAATTCGTATATGATACTTGCATGAGGTCACAATCTATTTTCTTTGGCCAAAGTATACTAGTGCGAAGGATCCCCATAAGAAAGCCGTTGCCTGTTTGGAGGATCCTTCGCTCTTTGGTTTCCTTTCGAAGAAAAAAACTCTTCTATAGATTCAACTGCTAACGAAACCATTCATGGTTCGCTCAGGATTGGAATAAGGTTAGGGAGCTTCGCTACAACTCTATTCCGTGGTTCGTGCCCCCACGAACCACTTTTATTAAAACAAAAAATCTTTACTTTACCCCATGTCTCATGTGCTCAGCAAATCTACCTTTATGTATGGGTGCCAGTGCCCCAAGCGCTTGTACCTGCACAAACATAGCCGCGACTTGCGCAACCCCGATGACGAACAACAACAAGCCATCTTCGACCGTGGCACAAACATTGGCGAACTCGCCCGCCAACTTTTTAAGTATGGTGTTGATGCTTCTCCACCCGACAACTATTCTTATCATCTCGCAGTAGCCAAAACAACTGCACTCATTGCCCGCGATGTGCCCATCATTTACGAAGCGGCCTTTCAATATGAAGGTATACTCTGTGCCGTAGACATCTTAGTAAAGCAAGGAAAACATTGGTATGCCTTTGAAGTAAAAAGCACGCTCTCGGTTAAAGAGCAACACGTGCAAGATGCCGCCTTGCAATACTATGTAATGATCAACTGCGGCCTGCCCCTGCAAGACATCTCCATCATCTACTTAGATAGAGAATATGTCCGCAAGGGTGCCCTCGATATTAAACAGTTGTTTACAACTACCTCAGTGCTTACCGAAGTGCTGGATCAGCAACGGGTTATCAGTAATAAAGTTAAAGTATTAAAGAATGTACTCACTCAACCCGAGCCGCCCGCTATAGCCATTGGTCCGCATTGCTTTGCTCCTTATGGGTGCGACTTCTCCAATCATTGCTGGGCGCATATGCCCACCGAGAATTCTGTGTTTGAGTTTAACGCTACCACTGCCTGGAAACTCTTTGATGCCGGCTATCACCATCTTGATCAAATTCCGGCCGATTATAAATTACCACCCAAAGCAACTTTACAATTAACACAAGCCCGCTCGGGGCAAGTGTATATTGATGCCGAATCAATCTGGCAATTTTTGCAACCCATCACCTACCCGCTTTACTTTTTTGATTTTGAAACCATCATGCCCGGCATCCCCGAGTTTGACACCTGCACACCCTACCAACAAATTCCATTTCAGTTTTCATTGCATATAAAACAACACGCTACTGCCGAACTTGAGCACATTGATTTTTTAGGCGATGGGATTACCGACCCGCGCCCCGATTTACTGGAAGCCATGCTTACCCACCTCGGCAACACCGGCAGCATCATTTGCTACAACATGAATTTTGAAAAAGGACGCATCACCGACCTCGCAAAAACTTACCCGGCCGCGGCTACTCACTTGCATGCGCTCAACCCACGCGTTGTTGATCTCATGGCTCCCTTTCAAAAGCAGTGGTACTATCACCCCGAATTTCATGGCCGCTATTCTATTAAAGCTGTATTACCTGTGTTGGTGCCGGAGTTACGTTACGACCAACTGGAGATACCAAATGGAAGCCTCGCCAGTTTGGTGTATGCAAATCTGAAACACCAGGATGCCATTACCTCCACCTTGCAGCGGCAGGCACTGCGCGAGTATTGTAAACTCGATACGCTGGCGATGGTAAAATTGTATGAGGTATTGAAAGCTGTTTAATTATTGGGCGTTACCTTCATTATCATTTCGGTTGGCAATTCGGTCGGGCTATCGCTGCAAGTCCTCGCTCGTTCCCTACCGAAAAAGGCTGGCGAGTAGCGACAGCCCAACCCTGCGTTGCTTACCGCAATGGTAATGAAGGCAAGGAATGAAGGGCACGCCTTGTTAGTAGTTAGTAGTTAGTAGTTAGTCGTTAGTGTTGAGTTTTTAGTGGCTCTTGGGAATCAGGAATTGTCAATTATAAACTATCCATGATACGCTTCCGTTTTACAGGCTATTGATTATTCAGTACATAGTCGACTAAGGAAGCAGAGAGTTCATTCATCAGTTGTTCCAGGGTTCTTTTAAAATTCTCAAACGGTTTTTTTACCTGGCCATTCTTGTCAAAATAATCTTCTTGTGTAACACCTTCCGTAATTTGACCGTCAGCGCTCCCGGTAATAAAACTTAACCGCATGCCGCTCTCGTGCATGTCAATGTGAAAGCGGTATTCAACATCACCAAATAAATCAACCCCCAGGATGCGGGAAACAAGAACTCCTTTTCTTCGCCCCACGATCTTTACTGCTTCATTGTCGACCGAGGTCATGAAGTTCTCGTCTTGATAGTGATCGTGGTTGTTGTACCAACGCAAGGTACGTGCGTACAACTCGGGCTTGCTTACGCCCTCAACAACAATCTCTATAGGTGGCACGCCTTCCGGGGTAAAGGTAAACTGGGGGATTACCAGTTTGAGTTTGTTACTTCGCTTGGTAAAATCATGTTCATTAATTTTGATGATTTCCCCGGCCTGTATGGCGGCCTCAAAATTTACGGCTTGCTTATAAATCTCCTGATCAAGCTTTTCGAATGACGCACCAATGGTGATAACGCCCGAAAGTTCATCCGGTTTATTTTTTGAGGTGACCTTGCTAAACGATTCGATGGGATATGCATTCCCGTGGTAGGCATAACTGATACCTTCTGCGATGGTTTTATACTCCGTATGCGTGCCTATCCCTAACAATTTATTGGGCACATTGATCAATTTTTTTTGGGGGGTGGTGATGTACCTGAAATCTCCTGACGTAGGATCACTCCCTTTTCCCAGCAAAATTACATCTCCTTTTTTGAGGGTGAGGGTATCAAAAATCAGGATAGGGCCGTCAATCTTTTTGCCGGGTATTTGAGCAAACGCGGAATGGCTGAAGATGAACAAACCAATGATGAAAAAATTTTTCATGGTAGCGGGTTTAAAATAAATGTGTGCTGGTTTGGTGCACTCAGGCTAGCACACACTCACCATTGTTGAGGGCAGTGCGCTTACTTCACCAATTCTATTGTCGGCAGGTTTTACTACCAGACGAACGTAGCCAGTTATCCAGACTGCGCTGTCAGGTCGAAAGACCTGACAACATATAAAAAGTGCACTTACTTCGCCAAAAAATTCGTGTACCTATTAATTGGTCAATGTAAGCATCATTCCATACAATAACTAGTTGAAAATCGGAAGGTCATGTGCACGAGTGATGGAGAATGAATGCTCGGTGAAAACACCGCCCACGGGCAAGAATTATGATTTTAATAAATTATTCCTTTGAATAATTGTCGGTCTGTTATACTTCCCAACGGAGTCTCCGAGAGCGATTGGCTGAGGAGAGCTGGGACTCCGCGTGGATTAAAAGAAGAAACTCATAAATAGAAACATTTCTATTGTCGTCAGGTTTTGCAACCTGACGAACTTAGCCAGTTATAGCCGTGGATGGGGAGTTGCGACCGGTGATCACCAACCAAAGGTTTAAATTTTTCCTTCCAAAAAAAAGTATTGCAGTCGGCCTTGTTGTAATGACTTTATATTAAATTACCTTTTGTTAACCCCACTCCTATGCAAAAGATTTTTCTTCTACTCGTGTTTATCACGTTCACCTTGCCATCACTCAGCCAATCGTTGTTGATCGCAGCAAAAGAAAAGGACAAAAAATATGGCTATATCAATACACAAGGTAACTACGTAATTGCCCCTTCCTTTGACGAGGCCGGTGCATTCTATCAAGGCATTGCCGTTGTGAGAAAAGGAAAAAAAGTGGGAGTCATCAATGCCAAAGGAGAATTCATCGTACCCCCCCTCTACGAGGATGCTATCTATTATGCACCCGAAGGAAAGGTGAGCGTAAAGAAGGCGGGTAAGTGGGGTGTTATCGATCAATCAGGCAAGATTATTATCCCGATTATCCATGAATTTATCTCAGTATTTATCAACGGCTATGTAGTGGCAGGAAAGTACATTGGTAAAAAACAATTTGCCAACATGATTTGTCCTGTTGTTTTAAATGAACAGAATGAAGTGATTTTTGAAGTCGGCAAGCCGATCACTGAAGATCCGGAAAACCTTATTGAGTATGACTGCTTCAATTTGTTTTTGCCAGGATACGCCAACAAAAGAAATAATGCGTATTCCAACGGGTGGCCCATAGTACGTGAAGGAATTTTAGTACTCAAGGAATTGCCCGAAGGTACTCCTGATTATGCCAATTTCCTGGCACTGGATGTGCGCACCGGTAAATCATTTTCTTTTCCTCAGGGGTTCCAGCCCGTGAATAATTCTTTTGCTTTTCGCGAAGGAACAATTGCTATGGAAATTCCGGAATCCAAGCGTGAAGATTTTGGAGATACCGGAATGGGATTTTATGACACCACTAGTTTTACAACCGGATACATGAAGGAAGTTTTATCCGAGTGGGTAGATCATAACGTGCAACCGTTTTTTAATGGAGTCGCAGCGCTTGAGAAAGATGAGCGCTGGATTTTTATCAATCGTGATTTTATTGTGATGAGTGAAACCCAATTATCACCCAAAGAATATAAGGCCTTTCCGCCCATGTATTTTAACGGCCTCATTGGTTTTTGGAAGAATGGTAAAGCAGGATTTGTTGATATTACAGGTAAGGAAGTGATTCCCTTCACGCTCGAAGAGTATCACCCTTTTGAGTATGATGTTACCCCGGCTAAGCAAAATGGATTTTATGGATTGTTGCGAAAAGATGGCTCCTGGGCTGTGCCTCCCAAGTTTGAAGATCTGCAAATGGGCCCTTGCCCCTGCTTCCATTAGATTTCGTAAATCCTATGGGTAACTAAAAATCTCTGCACGTGATAAATACAACTTTTGTATGGTGGGCAGTAGTTTTCCTTATTGAGTAACACGTACATACAATTGTCCATTGAACATTGTCAAATTGACAATTTAATTTATGTTACCCAATGCAGTGTTTGAGGCTGAATGGGATTTATGAAAGGCTGATTGTTTTGTTGCGCCAATGCCCACAGTCGTTTAATCTCATAATACCACCGCGCTTGCATATCTGGTTCGCCTATAAGCATGAGCGTGGGTTTTGATTTTAATCCTTCATGTAACTTATTGAACACGCCTAAGTCTTGCCCGATAAACTGTTTGCCTAATCGCTTCAATGGCCACCACAAAATACGAGTGAGAGGTAACGAACTATAAAAAATATGTGTGAGTTCTGTTTCCTTTTCATTGATGGGCGTGAGTACTGTGATGGAAATCACCTGGTGCTTCTCGCCTACTAAAATATGTTCGGTTCGGATGCCCGGAATCTCAAACGTAATTTCGGTAGAGGAGCCGCCTTTCAACACACTATATCCTTTTGAGTTGGAAGACGGAGCATGACGAACCATCTTGAATCCCTTTGCCGTAGGGGCAAAGTTCTTTTCTTTAATCTTTAACTTTTTGGCCGAGCGCCAATACCACGACTGATGAACGAAGGTAACATGCGAAGGATCGATCAAACCGATTACTGAGTGATCAATGTCGGCAGGCATGGTTACAGTTTCAACATGCAAAAAGTTTTTTGCAGGATCGAGCAATAAGTTGGGTGGTGGTTCGATCGGAATCGTGTTGGGTAACTTCTTCTCAGGAATGTAGACCCAAATGGTTCCACTCACTTCTTCACAAGGATATTTATATACTTTAATCTTAGAAATGTCAATTGTATTGTCGGGTGGCAGCGCAGGTATTTCTTTACACACTCCATTCGTATCAAACTTCCATCCGTGATAACAACATTGCAGGGTGCAATTCTTAAACCACCCTTGTGATAAGGGCACACCCCGATGAGCACAATTATCGCGCAACGCAAAGGGTTTACCCTGTTCATCGCGACCAAAGACAATTTTCTCACCCAACATCTCTTTGCCAATTAATTTTCCGGTTTTCAACGATGAACCATGAAAAGCGAGGTACCAAAGATTTTTTAAATAAAGAGATGCTTCTGCGGCCATGTTTATAAACTAAATACGTTCTGCAAGGTCGGAATTTTTAACCGCAAAGTCGCAGAGGCGCCAGGGATTTGTTTGGAAACTGTGTCAGACTGAGCCTGTCAAAGTCCATCTGTTCTTAGTTTATAAATTAACTCAAATCAGGTCTCAACCGAACAAACACCGGCTCACGAAATTGGTGATCTTTGGTGATCATCGAGTAGCTAATCTCGGCCATCAGTTTAGGTTCAATCCATGTACTGATCTTTTCATCCATTACCTTATCGGGAATGGGTTTCTTTATTTGGTTGAGCGACTTTATCTGTTTAAAAATTTCTTTAATCAGGGCATCATCAAACCCCGTTCCTACCTTGCCCCGATACATAAACTTCTCGCCATCGCGTTCAGCAATATGAAGCCCGCCAAAGGTTTGACTTCGATTTCCTTTGCCTTCACTATATCCTAAAATACAACACTCACGCGTGTTGCGCACCTTAACTTTCTTCCACAAATCTGAGCGCTTGCCGGGGAAATACTTTCCGGTTTTTTCTTTAGAAATGATTCCTTCCAATTGATGTTCGCGCGCAGCATCAAAAAGCGCCTGGCCATCATCCACCGCTTCGCTGATGCGATACGGGGTTTCGGGTTTAATCGCATCGCGCATCCACGCACGTCTTTTAAGCAACGGTTCATGTATCAAACTTCGGCCATCCAGATACAAACAATCAAAAATGTAACAATACACGGGGCTCGTGCGGCTGTTCTTTTGAATCGTTGTTTCGCCCGTACTCATTAACCGGTGAATCACTTTTTTAAAATCTGCTTTGCCACTTTTATCGAGGCAGACGATTTCGGCATCGAACAATCCACAGGTGGCGCGGAATGCTTTATCGGCTACAGCCAATTCCGGAAATTGTTTGGTTACATCGTTTTGGTTGCGGGTCATGATGCGCACGTGTCCATCTTCCAGGGAAATCAGGGCGCGAATGCCATCCCATTTTATTTCGTGCAAATACTCCTCACCTGCAGGTGGTTGTTCTGCGCTGCCCGAGAGCATGGGTTCAATCTGATCATGAATGAAATTTACTTGCGGTGAATCTACCCGCTCCAATAGCCACTCTTTAGGTTTTATTTTATAGATGCGATACTCACCATTTACTTCCTTGCTACTTAACCGAAAATAAAATCCGTCTTTCTTATCTTTCGTGATCGTGTATTTTCCTAATGCATAAATCCACATTTCACCGGCTCCATATTGACCTTTCGGGATTTGGCCATCGAAGGTTAAATACTTCATGGGGTGATCTTCTGTTTGCACCGCCAATCGCTTCACGCCCGGATAAGGTGGCAAGCCCCGCGGAACAGCCCACGATTTTAATACTCCGTCTTGCTCTAATCGCAAATCATAATGCAGGTTAGTAGCATGGTGCCTATGCACCACAAAGTTGGTACCCGGGCCTTCCATAATTTTTGCCAGCGGCTCCGGTGTTTTATTAAAGTCACGCTTCTTCGTGTAGGCTTCCAGTTGCTCCGGGGTTTTGTGTTTTTTAGAAAACGGCAACTTTTTTTCTTTCACCACTTTTACTGTGCGATGCGTATGTAACTCCACAGCACATGCATCCATACCTTCCCAGGCATCGCCATCATTCACTACTTTATCCACAGCATTTCGAATGGTGAACTCCATCGGGCTTTTCAACGCTGCTATTTCATCCCACGTAAGGGGCATTGAAACCGGAGCCCCATGCCTGCCGCGCAAGCTATACGGGGATACAATACTTTGGCCGGAACGAATTCTAAAAATATCGATTAACACCCGACCCTTGCGCGCTTCTTTTTTTATTTGAAGCGTTGTTTCGCGCACGTTGCGTTCGGTATACGGTGAAGCAATTGATTGTGCCGCTTCAAACACGGTATGGAAATCCCAGCGCGGTTCAATGGGGCAACAGATATGAATGCCCTTGCCTCCGGTTGTTTTTGCAAAGCAGGTGTAGCCTAATGTCTCAATGTAATTTTTTAAGTCGAGTGCCAATGAAACTATTTTCGTGAAATCGTATACTTCCGGAGGATCAAGATCAAACACCATGTAGTCGGGATTTTCGTAATTGGGCTTGCGACTATGCAGCTGATGTAATTCCAACGAAGCCAGATTGGCGAGCCACACCAAGGTAGCTGGTTCGGTGGCAATGATGTAATCTTTCTTTTCTTTGCCCAACGTTACAAACTCAATCCAATCGGGTGCCCACTCGGGTCTGTTCTTCTGATAAAAGTTTTCGCCTCCTACTCCATCGGGAAAACGAATTAATGTGAGTGCACGACCTTTTACATGCTGAAGCAATGTGGGAGCAATCTTCAAATAGTATTCAATGATTTCCGCTTTGGTAATTTCATCTTCAGGGAAAAGAATTTTTCCCAGGTTGGATAATTCCAACTTACGCTTTCCTACCTGAGTCCATTGTTTCTTAGCCATCCTTTAAAAATTGTCAATTGACAACTGATAAACTGATCCGTGATACTTGTTTATAACTACTCATGAGATATAGGCGAGTTGATTTACTCCATTACTTCGGCCTTGGCTTTATTGCTTAGAAAAATCATTCCGATTACAAACGTGATGCCTGCCACAATAATCGGATACCATAATCCTGCAAACGGATCTCCTGCCGGGTTAGCTTCCGTTTTGCTGGCGATGTACAATGCGGTAGCGATAAATGGCACGAGACCACCAAAAATTCCATTCCCAATGTGATAAGGCAAACTCATGGAAGTATAACGAATACGCGTTGGAAATAACTCAACCAGAAAAGCAGCAATCGGTCCGTACACCATGGTAACAAATAACACTTGAATAAAGACTAAGGCAATCATCCACCTATAATTATCGCCTGCTAAAAACACTTCGGTCTTTGGCGTTGTTGCTCCTTCTACGTTGGTTTCTGTTTGAATGGTTTGATCTGTATAAACGCGAGAAGTCTTTATCGTTACGGTGGTATCGTTCGCATTTCGAATTCGTTGAATCGACTTGGCGCTTTCTACTTCCACCTTCGTGGATGTATCTGAAATTGAATACATCTTTTTATAAATAGGCCGGTAGAGAAACACCGCCAATAGCAGACCCGCCATCATAATAAACTTTCGCCCTACTTTGTCGCTCCAGGATCCAAAAACAATAAAGAATGGAGTTCCTAATAGCAATGCAATTGCTATGATATCCCGCGTTTGTACAAATTCTATTTTGCAGGTTTGCTCAATGAACGTCATTGCATAAAATTGGCCTGTATACCATACCACTCCCTGTCCGGCCGTTGCCCCAAAGAGGGCAATCAGCACCATGATTAAGTTTTCTTTTTTTCCAAAACTTTCTTTGATTGGGTTCTTAGAAATCTTGCCTTCGTCTTTCAACTTTTTAAACATGGGCGACTCTTGCATGCGCAGGCGGATGAAAATTGAAACTCCCACTAACAAAGCAGAAACCAAAAAGGGAATGCGCCAGCCCCATTCATTAAATGCTTCCACTCCGATCCAGTTGCGCACTGCCAGGATCACACCAATCGAAACAAATAGTCCTAGGGTAGCAGTGGTTTGAATGAAACTCGTATAGAATCCTCTCTTGGCAGCAGGAGCATGTTCGGCTACATACGTAGCTGCACCCCCATATTCGCCACCCAGTGCTAACCCTTGCAGCAAGCGAAGTATCAATACTATAATTGGCGCAGCAATACCAATAACTTGATATCCTGGTATTAAACCAATGGCAAACGTAGAGCCACCCATTAAAATCAGGGTTACGAGAAATGTATACTTACGCCCTACCAGGTCGCCCAAACGCCCAAAGACGATGGCACCAAAGGGTCTTACAATAAAACCGGCTGCGAATGTCGCCAATGTAGAAAGTAACCCTGCGGTTGGATTGGATTGCGGAAAGAACTGTTGCGCCAGGATAACTGCAAGGCTTCCGAAAATATAAAAATCATACCACTCAATGAGTGTGCCCACCGATGAGGCCATGATTACATACCACAGTGTTTTCTTTTCTTCTTTGGTTATTACTGTTGGGTGCATGTCGATCGTAGTTTCAAGGAAAGTTAACAGAAATTGAATTTTATAGAACTACCGGTTAAAAGAAATTCACTCATAAAAAAAATGGAGGACAACGTCCTCCATTCCAGTATCACTGTTTAGTTAATTAATGTTCATGTTCATGGCCTTCACTCGCACCATTCCATGATTCCATGATTCCATGAAAACTATCATGCAACGTTTTTAATGAAACTCCAATAATCTCATCTGAGGCTCCGTTTTTAATCTGATCGGCCAGAGAGCGGGTATCAGCCTTCAATTTATTCAATTGAGCTTTCACAGCTTCTGTATTTACTTTTTCGGGCAACGATGAACTAGCCCACGTTTCCGCTTCCTTTGCCATCTCTTCAGCCAATCGTTTAGCAGGCTCCAGGTTAGTAGAGTCTTTATAGGCATGAAATGCCTCAGCCATTACCATATGAAACGAATCCATGTCGGGCCACTCATCTGAATCACTATGCTCCATGGCTTCTTCCGATCCTTTGTGTTCATGCTTTTTATCGGTACAGGATAAAAGGGTACATGCAAATGCCAAAGACAGGATCAAAAATTTTATTTTCATAAGATGCGTTTAGTAAGTTCAAAAATAAGCAAGATGGTTCACTCCCGATCCTTTTTGCGGTACTTTCTGTATCGCTCAAAGCCATTCACGAGTTTACGCAACCACTGATAATAAAGGGCCATGTAAAGTACCACGGATAAAAACCAAATCATGGCAATGTTAAAATAATAGGTGTCGAATATCCTTCCCGCGAAGGGCTTTGTAGGAACATAAAAATTAGCCGTGAAGTCCAGCCGGTGTGACGGGCGATGATCGTTAAAATAAATAGGATATATTTTTTGAATGAGTTGACCTTTCCAGGGTACTATCCTGGTTAAATCATTTGAATTCATAACCATTTTATGAACATTTTCATTTTCATACTCCATTCGCATCCGCTGATACGCTTCCATTTTTTCAGGGGTATCGGTGAGCGAAATAATTAAGGTTTCTTTTTGAGTGGTAGCCTTCGATAATCGGATAGTATAATATTGCTTCAGCGTTCGTAAAAATGTATCGGCTTTATGAAATACGACCGAGTCAAATTTCCCGATCTGTAATTTATCAAGATCAGGAAACCGATCCTTTCCGATCTTAGTTAACTCAAATCCAATTTCATTTCGAAGTAAATCGAGTGCTTCTTTTGCCGGATTTGCAGGGGATCGGTCATTCCATTTGCCTCGGTTGTTTAAGACAAAATTCAATTTTGACTCAAGTGCCGGTATGTAATACACTTTTTTGTATTCTGCTAATGCAGCCTGTTGATCTAACGGATAAAACTGTTTTTCAAACGGATTATCTTTAAACTGTGTCACCATAAATGCCTCAAATGCCCAGCGCGAAGTCATCATCTCACCCAACATAGGAATGCCATTAGGAGTGCCCACATTAGGATTAAACTTATCGAAACTAATAACCACCCCACTAAGGAGTAGCTGAGGTATTATTAATATGGGGATGAGAATGTAAATTGTAACGGCTGAATCAAAAGCCGAAGAGATGTTAAGGCCTAACACATTAGCAAAGCATGAACATGAAAAGAGAATTAACCAGTATCTCAATTCACTCACTGGAATTTCCAAAATCCAATTGCCCAATAAAATAAAACTTATCGTTTGAATAGCCGAGATGCTAAACAAAATAAAAATCTTAGAGATCAGGTAACTGCTGCTGCTCAGGTTCAGGTATCGCTCACGCTTTAGTATTTTACGATCCCGAAAGATCTCCTCCGCACTTACAATCAATCCTATAAAGAGCGCCACCACCACACTCATGAAAAAATAAACCGGAATATTGGTATTATGGAAGAACGTGTAGTGAGGTGACTCCACACCTACAGCATCGTAATACTTAACAAAGTAGGCAATGAAAAATGCAAGGACGGGTGATAACAAAAGAGTAACGACAACATATTGCTTGTTTGCCAGTTTTGCCAGCACATCGCGTACAATAAAAATCCAAAGTTGCTTAAACCAATTGGGTATCTTTTGTACTACCGGCAGGGGATCATTTACTTCGACTACTTTAGAGATCTTAATTTTTTGCTTGAAGTATTGATACCATTGCCCGGGAGAAATTTTTCGGGTGTGAGTAAACCTGCCAAACTCATTGACAACGCGCGTTTCAATAATATTAAAAATCTGCTCCGGATTTATATTTCCGCATTCGGGGCAGGCACCAGGCGTTTTGTTAGCCGCGTTAATAATTTCCTGAAAATAATTAACGGATTCAACCGGGTTGCCATAATAAATCTGAAACCCGCCAACATCTAAAATGATGAGCGTGTCAAACATTTTAAAGATATCGGATGAAGGCTGATGGATGACCACAAAAATCATCTTCCCTCGCAACGATAATTCTTTTAGCAAATCCATAATGTTTTCACTATCGCGCGAGGAGAGTCCTGAAGTGGGCTCATCAACAAAAAGAACCGTAGGCTCCCGAAGTAATTCCAACCCAATATTCAGTCGCTTGCGTTGCCCACCGCTAATGGTTTTGGCCAGTGGGGAACCCACTTTCAGGTTTCGTATCTCTGAAAGCCCCAGGTTAAGGAGCACCTTCTCTACCAGTTCGGCAATTTTTTCTTTGGAGTAATGGCCAAAACAAAGTCGCGCAGAATAATATAAGTTTTCAAAAACAGTAAGGTCTTCAATCAACAAATCATCCTGTGGAATAAACCCAATAATGCCTTCAATCTTTTTGTTTTCCCGATGGATATCAATACCATTGATCAATACCCGGCCACTCGATGGATTCTCCGATCCATTCAACACACTTAGCAACGTTGACTTTCCCGAGCCACTGGCCCCCATCAATCCGATTAACTTACCTCCAGTTTCGGCTATGTTAATATTTTGAAGTCCGGCCTTGCCACTCTTAAAATGATAGAAAATGTGCTCTGAAATAAATGAGATATCGGAGTCACTTTCTTCAAACAAAAACTTCCCCACCACATCCGAATAATAAATCGGGTCAATCTTGGAGCCTCTTATAGCACTGCCGGTTGGAAACACATCAATTTTACGGCTCTTTAAGGGTATGCTGTTTAGATAGAGGGGTGTAATGCCCAAATATTTAATCAGGTAGGTTTCAATATCGGCCAGTCGCAGAATAGCTATTAATCCTGTTAAGTCTTTAGCGGTAAGACGCGGACCGGGGAAATCAGACCCCCCCGAGCCTTCATCAATCACCAAAATGTTTTTAGATGCCAATTCTTCAATATCCTGCCCTTGCACAAAGGTGCTCATGGCTTTTACATCGCGCTGAGGAATTTTAAGCGCTTCTCCAATGTAGTAAATCAAGTTGCTTTGCCGCTCCGATAGCTGCCCATCCGCATAGCATAATTCGATGATTTTGATTGCCAAAACAGCTTTTTGCTGGGTAGTTAATGCCTGATTTACTTTTTTGGCAATCTGAATAATTTGAGACCAATCATCAACAAATTCCAATGTGGCATCGTCTACGTTAAGACCAGGTTCAATCAACCGTTTGTTGGCTTTGCAAAAATCATCAAACAGATTAAGGTAATAACGAGTAGCCTCCTGATTGAGATGAAGAGATAAAAATTCTTTGATGTTGGCGCGTTCATCTTCGGTAATTCTTTCCTTCGCCACAATGGCGAAAAGTTGAACAATAGCCTTTAATAATTCTTCACTCATTTTCCGTAGACCTGTGCAATTCGGGAAAAATTTTCCTCATTTTTCAGTTCGTAAAATAGAGAAAAAAAAGATGGCATTCCTTTAAATAATATTTTCTTTCCTCGCGCTGGGTATCGGGTTTATACTCATTTCTCTTTAAATTGTCAAGCTAAACCCATCGTATGAAAAATATAGCCTTGATTACTATTTTTATCCTGTTTATTGCATCAAGCGCAAACGCACAGGAAAGTTCTATCCTGTGGGAGATCAAGGGTAAGGGTATAACTCAACCCTCCTATTTGTTTGGTTCTTTAAAATTTATAGGTGAAAAAGAATTCTATCTTCCGAAAGAAGTAACTGAAAAAATAAAGCAGTCTGCCTTGTTCGCAATTGAAGATCAGGTAGATCATCACTCACAGCATGAGTTGAATAAAGCATTACATTTTCCAAAAGGAGAAACGCTCGCCACTCATCTATCGAACGAAGAATATAACCTAGTAACCACCTTCTTTGAGACCGAGTTCAAAATTTCAAAAAAGAAGTTTGACGAGAAGTATTCCCGGTTAAAACCCTTGGCAATTTCAATTTCAATGACCCGTCTTTCGTTGGGCGAAAAAGTTAAATTTTATGACATTGAACTTTTAAAGTTTGCAAAAAAAAACAGAGTTAAATCGTTTAGCCTCGAAGCGATCGACCGTGAAGCACAAGCACTTAATTCATTCTCTATGCAAGACCAAATTACAGCCCTCTTGCATAGCATAGATAATTTTGAGAAACAAAAAAATGAGTTTCAAAAATTAATGCGGGATTATCCACAAGGAAAACTGGAAGAAATTTTCGAATACACCCTTCATCCGCTGGAGAATAATCAACAGTTTATAGAAGCCTTTTATTACACGCGCAATAAAGAATGGATGGTCTCAATTGAAAAGATGATCTCTGAAAATGTTTCTTTTATTTCAGTGGGCATCTCACACCTGGAGGGTGAAGGCGGATTACTCAATCTTCTTAAAGAGAAGGGCTATACACTTACTCCTGTTCAGGTTACTAAATGATTCAATTAACCAAACAAATTGTTTACTTATCCCTTATCTGCGTTCTCTTCAATATTCAAAGTTACAGCCAAACAGATAAGAAGTATGTGCACCGTTACGATACCTTACTTATCATACGCGTATTCTTGTCGCAAAAATATACTTCACTGATTTTTCGTAACCTCCAAGATCAATCATCCTATCGGTTCAGACCTAATCCAAAACTAAACCTGGGAATGGGAGGAACATTTGGACCCCTGACCTTAAATCTTGGGTATGGTTTTGGATTTATCAACCCTGATGATACGGACGTTAAAGGGAATACGAAAGGGTTCGATCTGCAGGCAAACTTATACTTCCGCAAGTTTATTATTGATTTAATAGCGCAATCCTACAAAGGACTTTACTCCACGGATAAGGTATACCGGGATGCTACCGGAAAAAACTATTTGCGCCCTGATATGGAAGCCCGACAGTTTGGGGTAAATGGACAATATGTATTGAACCACAAGCGCTTTTCATATCGGGCTTCGCTATTTAATAGTGACTGGCAAAAGAAATCAGCAGGTTCTTTGTTAGTAGGTGCCGAAATTTTCGGAGGGTTACAAAAAGCAGACAGTTCATTAATTCCAAATCGCACGCCCCTTTTTGAAAATCATTCTCAATCGCTTAATTTTTTTCAACTGGGACCAAATTTAGGCTATGCCTACACGCTGGTAATTCATAAACGGTTTTACCTCACAGGTTCCTTGGCATCCAGCCTGGTCTATCAATTCAATACATTAAAAGAGGAGGCAGAAACTTCAAAATCGAGTGGGTTTAGCTCGAATACATTTTTTAGAGCCTTTGCAGGATATAACGGAACAAAATGGGCGGGTGGCATTTCCTGGATACACAGTAATATGAACATTGCCTCTTCCACGGAATTAAGAACCGACTTGAAATCAGGTAAAGCCAGTATTTCAGCGGTATACAGATTGAATACGCCAACGTCAAAGCTGAAAAAGCAATTGCCTGATGCACTTCAATTCTAGTAAGAGAATGAAAATAGGATTGGTATTTATCCAAATCTCTTTGTAATCAGGTCGCCCAAAATCAACAACCCTTCGCGTAGGTATTCATCCTTGAGATTAATAAGTTCATCTGCTGGCAGCCCTTCCTTCCCTGTTAATTTGGTATCCAATTTTTCGGAAGCCTTTCTCTTTTCAGCTTCGTCCATTTCTACTTTGCGTTTGGATTCACTTAGAGAAATTTTTGTTTGAGCGAGTCTACTTTTAAGCTCGTCAGTTTCTGAGATAAACGCTTTCAATGCCGCATCAAATTTTACTCGATCTAAATAAGCCTTATTAAGGCCGGTTATAACCTGACCATTGATCTCATTTGCTTTTTGAAAGTTTGCAGGCTTAATCACATCCCAAGGGAGTGCATTAGCACTGGCACTTTCGCCATACTGCTCAGGTTCAAAGGCAGAAGGTAAGGCCACATCGGGGGTTACCCCTTTATGCTGTGTGCTGCTTCCCGTAACCCGGTAAAACTTTTGAAAGGTTAGTTTCAACTCACCCACTGGTTCCTTCTCATTAAGGAATCGGTTTAAGTCTAACACAGTCTGTACGGTTCCTTTTCCAAATGTTGATTCACCCACTACGATTCCACGCTGATAGTCTTGAATAGCACCAGCAAATATTTCAGAAGCAGAAGCGCTAAACCGATTCGTAAGAACTACGAGAGGGCCTGAGTAGAAAATTTGTTTGTCGTCATCAGGTAACACTTCAATTTTATTGACGGAGTTTTTCACCTGCACCACCGGGCCATCTTTTATAAATAGTCCGGTTAAATCAACCGCTTCCGGTAAAGAGCCTCCCCCATTATTTCTCAAGTCAATTATAATACCTTCTACTCCTTCAGCTTTTAATTCCCCTATCAGTTTTTTTACATCTCGCGTGGTACTTCTATAATTTGGATCTCCTTTTTGATAGGCATCATAATCCATATAAAAACTAGGTAAAGAAATGACACCTAATTTTGAATTCCTTCCTTGCAGCTGATACTTGATAACTTCTTTTTTGGCTGCTTGATCTTCTAATTTTATCTTATCACGCACTAGGGTAATCTCCTCTGATGGGCCATTGACTCCGGTTTTTGCCGGTAAAATAAGCAATCGAACAATTGTTCCTTTAGGGCCTTTAATTAGCTTAACAACATCATCAATCCTCCAACCTACTACATCCACAATTTCTCCATCTTTGCCCTGGCCCACCCCAATGATTAAATCATTGACATGAACCTTTCCTGATTTTTGGGCATCGCCACCCGGCAAAATGGTAACTATTTTGGTATAATCATTTTCCGTTTGTAGCTGCGCACCTATTCCTTCCAGGGATAAACTCATTTGTTGTTTAAACAAATCGGATTGCTTTGGCGACAAGTAATTTGTGTGTGGGTCATACGCCTCCGTAATCGCATTCATGTAAATACTAAATACATCCTCTGATTTAAATTGAGAAAATGATTTGTTAAAGCGTTCATAGCGAGTCAATAATGTCTTTTCAATTTCGTCCTGTTTTTTACCAGCGAGCTTTAAACTCAACGCCTGACTTTTAATAATCTTTCTCCAAACATCATTCAATTCTTGTTTACTGGTTGCCCAATTCTCTTTATCCCGATCTGTTTCGTAATATTCATCAACCGAATAATCAAAGGATTGCTTTACCAACGTCCGCAACACATAATCCATTCGCTCCTGATATCGGCTACTAAATACCGCATATATCTCAAAAGCAGGATTTACATTTTCATTCCGGGTAAGATCATCAATGGCATATTTATATTTTTCGAACGACTTAACGTCAGAAGCTAAAAAGTATGTCTTGCTGTTATCTAAGTCTTTGATATAGCGATCCAGAATGGCAGCCGACAATGAGTCATTCAGTTTTATTTTTCGATAA
Organism: Cyclobacteriaceae bacterium; assembly: GCA_016787755.1. Classification (GTDB taxonomy): domain Bacteria; phylum Bacteroidota; class Bacteroidia; order Cytophagales; family Cyclobacteriaceae; genus ELB16-189. The sequence goes on from JAEUUA010000016.1 coordinate 23,924, forward strand.
TGATTGTTATCCAGGATATAGGAAATAACCCGGGCCTCTTTGCCAAATACAGGTTTTGATTTTAACTCAAGTGTATCTTTTTGAGTGCCATTGGCAAATCCAATGCTTAGCGTAATTAATAGTAATAAGGTAAGAATCCTTTTCATGGGAGATTTCGTGTATGTAATTTCTTCTTAAACGGGGATTATACAAACAAGATGCCACTAAATCAGCCCACCTTATCGAAATCGAATTCATCTAGAAATTTCTTTGCTTCATCCACAGAGCTAAACTCAAACGATTTCTTAGCCCCAGCATTGGACCGAAGATCAATTTTGACTAATTCAATGTTTTTAGAGCTATTCTTTGGTTTAGGCTTAATGTGTTTGTAATCTTCAGCCTCCTTTCTGTTTACAGTGAATTGGGTAGCCCTTATATTCTTACAATAAGCACATTGATAATGTTTTAATATCTCTTTTGGCGAGCCATCGTCATTTTTCTCAATGACCTCTTCTTGTTTAACCCGCATGGTGAAAAACCCACAATTGTTGCATTCCAGGGAGATCAAATGACCTAGATATTTCTCAATTTTCACTTCATTTGTCTTTGGGTCAATCCAAACATCATAATCAATGGAGAAGATATTCTCTTCAGCCTGCATCCCCTCATTCAAGTGAACATCCTCTTCATCTTCACTAAGCAATTTCATTTTACCCCCTGTTGTGGAAGTACGTGGCGCAAAACGGAGCCGTCTTAATTTGCGATTAACAATGGTGGGATAATAGTAGTCTAGTACTAACGAGGAGATATAAATGATCATGGTGGCTCCTGAAATACCAAAAAATATCCTGACAAAAAAAGCAATTCCCGGCCAGGCTATCTCATCCCTTCCGTACATGTTAATTAAAAAACCTGCTGCCAATCCTACAAATAGGAAAGCCAATTTATACCGTTTAATCTCAAACGTATTGATATAATCGTGCTTCTCTTTATACGTTCTTTGAAGAGAAACTTTTAGGTGATATAGTAAAAAAATTATAAGTGCGATGGCTGCCATCGCAATTACAGCGATCAACATACCATCATGCCATGCGTCTGCAAAAGCTTTTAATTCCTGATTGTTCATAGATAAAAATATTAACGCTTAAAGTTAATACAATAACGTACAAACCTAACTTTTTGCATGCGCTACTAAAGATAATCCCCCTGATGGAGGAGCATTAGTTTATCCTGATTCAGTATCCTTAGTGTGCACAAAACTCTGGGGTGTTCAAGAAATAAAGTAAACATCAAAGGTCCAATGGATTTGAAATACCGCAAAATCATGTTGAAATGAGGGTTTAGAAAAATATTGTGCAATTATTCACAATAATACTTGCAAATATTAACCATATGCAATAAAATTGTGTAATAATACACAATGTTATGAGCGACTTTGAAAAGAGAAAACTGGAAATTGAGCTTAGAAATTTCACTTCAAGGAATTTTGAGAGGCCAAGTGATTGTAGAAATCTTGATCAGATCAGGTTCTATGTCAGCGAGTTATGTTCAAAAATTAGCGAGTATGAAAATCGCTTCAATTATGTACCGGCATGGGCCTATTCGCTATTAGCACAATATAACGTGGTGCAAAATAGCATGCTCCATACTGAGTTTAGAAATGCTTATGCTTGATAAGATTGATGAAGTACATCCCCTCTCCTATTCCGATACGGTACGAATACATGTATTCAGCAACGGCCAATAAGTCAGGACGGATGCAATATCATAAGATTCGGCCGGGTGTAAGTAAGTTAAGAATAAGCCGCTCGGAATATATTAAGGCTTATAATGATATGACGATAATTGCCCTGCATCCTGTTCCCATTCGGGGGCAGGAAGCAGTATTTCAATTAGAATTTTACGTTTGATTCCTACTTTATAATGGACTCCAAATCAGCAGGTGAATAATTAATTGATTTGAGCGTTTTGTTGTCATCTGTACGATAGATAAGCCATTTATCACCTTCCTTTTTATGATAGCATTCCGTGCCGTCTTTGTCGTGGTAAAATTGAATGGTTTTATTAGCTTCTTCTTCAGAATTGCACGCTTTGCTCATATTTGAACGCTGAACTTCTTCAAACAGCGCGTTAAACTTCTCCCCCAATCCAAACTCAAGAATTGCCCCTGACAATACATATTGCAGATCACACAAAGCATCTGCGATCTCTACCAGGTCCTTCTCAGCAATGGCTGCTTCCAATTCCTTAAGTTCCTCAGCCAATAGGGAAACACGCAGGTTACATCGATTTTCACTTGGTATTTCCGGGTTCTCAAGGATGGGATGTTTAAAGGTTTTATGAAACTCAGCGACTAAGTTTAATGAATCAGGTTGTTGCATAGATACGAGTAGTTTTTAGAAATTCAATGATACAGGAATTTTTATGCAATGGCCGAAAGCAAAGTAAGAAAATTCAAAAGCCATTCTATTTAAATTTGACCCATTTAAATTAATTTCAGTACCATATAATTATTGATTTACAACAAGTTATAACTATCTTATTAAACTAAATTATCAATTAAATTTCATCTGTTTAATCGATTTTGGTGCCTTATATTTGAGGCCTTAATTACTACGATGAAGAAAAATTTTGTTGAAGAGCTGCGATGGAGGGGAATGTTACACGACATTATGCCGGGCACAGAAGAAATGATGAAGAAAGAAATGGCGTCAGGCTACATAGGTTTCGACCCTACAGCGGACTCATTACACATTGGACATTTGGTTCAGATCATGACTCTGCTACAATTTCAACAATGTGGTCACAAACCTTTTGCCTTAGTAGGTGGCGCCACGGGCATGGTGGGTGACCCTTCTGGTAAATCTGCCGAACGAAATCTGTTATCTGAAGATGCACTTCGCCACAATGAGTCGTGTGTAAAAAAGCAATTAGAAAAGTTTCTTGACTTTTCCTCAGGCACAGCCAACTCGGCTGAGATGGTGAACAATTATGACTGGTTCAAGGAGTTTACGTTCCTTGATTTTATCCGCGAAGTAGGAAAACATATCACCATCAATTATATGATGGCCAAGGACTCAGTTCAAAAGCGGTTGGAAACCGGATTGTCTTTTACTGAATTTACCTACCAATTGGTGCAGGGTTACGATTTCTATTGGTTATACAAAAACAAGAATTGTAAGCTTCAGATGGGTGGCTCCGATCAATGGGGTAATATTGTTACCGGAACCGAACTGATTCGCAGAAAAGAGGATGGTGAAGCATATGCCTTAACTACACAATTGATTAAGAAGGCGGATGGTACCAAGTTTGGAAAAACCGAGGGTGGCAATGTTTGGCTGGATCCTAAAAAGACTTCGCCTTATAAATTTTATCAATATTGGCTCAATACCTCGGATGAAGATGCCTCCCACTTTATTAAAATTTTCACACAACTGGATAAAGAAGCAATTGATGCCTTGCTGGCTGCCCATAACAATGCCCCGCATCAGAGAGCCCTTCAAACTGCTTTAGCCAAGGATATAACAATCCGAGTGCACTCGCAAGCTGATTATGAAACTGCCATTAAAGCATCCTCAATCTTGTTCGGTAATTCCGTAACAGAAGATTTGCAAAGTCTGGATGAGGATACGCTTCTTTCTGTATTTGAAGGCGTGCCACAAGTTACCGTTAGCCGATCTGCCCTTGCAGCCAGTACCTCAGTAACGGATCTCCTATCTGAAGTTACCAAAGCCGCCATCTTTACCTCGAAAGGGGAAGCCCGAAAGATGATTCAGGGGGGTGGGGTAAGTATTAATAAAATAAAGCTTTCTGACCCCAATCAAAAACCCGAGTTCGAGTTACTTCAAAACAAATACCTGCTTGCGCAGAAGGGGAAGAAAAACTACTACTTGATAATTGTTGAATAGACTACTTGGTCTTTAAGATAAAGACCACTTTTCCCTTTGATCGTTCTGGTACCTGACCGTCCGAAGTACGCCTTAAAGAATTACGCATGATTTCTGCTTTAAGCAATTGCTCGGCTCTCGGGCTCAATCCGCGCTGTAATGTTGTGATTCCAACAATATCACCATTATCATCACACTCAATTTCAAACTCAATACGACCGTCTTCATTATCTGGTAATAGTGGAATCTTAGGTGGGCTCGCCCATTCCCAACCACCCATGGAAAGTCCAAAGCCTTTGTCACCATTAGCTCCGCCTCCTTGATTTCCATATAATGCCTTTGCATCTAATTTTCCTTCAGGGTTTCCTGCATCTCCTTCCTTGCCTTTCTGATCACCCTGGCTGGTTGTTGGGTCACCTTTCCTGGCATCCGTACCTTTTTGTTCCGTTACTTTTACTTCCTTTTTATCTTCTTTCTTTACCTCTTCGTTCGGTGTAACCTTTGGCTTTGTTTCAACAACTTTCTCTTTTACAACTTCCTTGGGTTGCTCCTTCTTCGCCTCTTTAACAACGACAGGGCTTTCTGTTTTGGAAACAATCGGTTCAACTGTTTTTTCTGATACAACTTCTTCTTTAACCTGTTCTTTAGGCTGTGCGGTTTCTACTTTCTCTTCTACTTGCGGGGCATTATCTTTTTCGGGAGTTCCCGGAGATTTTTCAGGCTGGATCTCACCACCACCTGTTTGATCCATTCCAAAATTAAGTTCAATACCATATTCCGGCAACGGAGGATTTGGTGCACGCCAAGCCATCATCAGGAAAAAAGCGATGAGCAACAAGCCATGGATACTAATCGAAGTAATCAATGCTATTCTCTTATTCTTCTTTTCCTCCTGCGCGCTCATCCTTATTTGGGTTTGGTAGCAATGGAAACCTTTGCTTCTAACTTGGTAGCAATACCGGCTACGTATACCATTTCGCGGGTGGGTACACTCTCATCAATATGCAATACCACCACCCCCTTAGGCCCTGCCAATTTACTTTTTAATTCCCCTTCCAAGGTTGATTTAGTAACACGCTTTTCATTCACAAAAAATTGCAAATCCTTTGTTACCGTCACAGAAACTTTCTGCACCTCAATGGTACTGGCAACGCTGGTTGGCAAATTAACAGGCAACCCGGAAGGTGTAATGAACGAAGAGGTTAGCATAAAAAAGATCAACAGCAGAAAGATTAAATCAGTCATGGAAGCCATGCTGAATGCGGCATCAACTTTATTTCTTGATTGTAAGTTCATACTTAACGCGGTTCTTGTAACAAGTCAATAAACTCAATCGAAGAATACTCCATTTTATGAACCACCTTGCTTACCCGGGTAACCAAAAAATTGTAGCCGAGATAAGCAATAATTCCTACAATCAATCCGGCAACGGTAGTAATCATAGCCGTATAGATACCGTCCGCCAGCAGCTTTGGGCTTACCGAGCCTTCCTCTTGTGCGATGGCTATAAAAGCACTTACCATACCAATTACAGTTCCTAAAAAACCAATCATGGGCGCTGCCCCTGCAATGGTTGCCAACACGGAAAGATTTTTTTCAAGCCTGAACACTTCTATCTTCCCAACATTCTCAATGGAAGCTTCAATATTCTTTAATGGACTTCCTATTCGTGCAACCCCTTTTTCAATCATTCGGGCCACCGGATTATCGTATTGCGCACATAGAATCTTCGCTCCATTAATATCTCCTTTTTGTACCAACTCTTTTATCTTGGTCATAAATGAATCGGAACTTACGTTGGCTCTGTTAACCGTACGCAACCTTTCTACAAAAATATAGATGGCAATTATAGAACAAATCACGAGCGGGATCATCAATGGACCTCCAGCCAATGCGAGGTCAATAAAAGAAATCGTTTGATCAGAAACGGGCTCAGTGCCTGTTACAATTTGGGCAATCATCATAGTTTAAAAAATAAAAGCATTACCAAAAAAAAATTAATACTTAATCACCCATGCGCCAGCACCAAATTCGGGCTTAGCAGAATCGGCATTTGTTTGTGCCGTTGCATACGAATCATAATCACCTACTGTTAATCGATAAAACTTCCATTTACCAAAAGGAGGAATAATCCGTGTACTCGTGCCTTTTGCGCTAAGCTTTTTCGCATAGTCCATAATCAAATCCCCATCCACAGCGCTGGCTACCACCACATAATAACGGCCCGAGCGACTACTTAGTGTTTCAATAGTACCTATTGCCGGCTTCGCTGCTAGCGCTGCTGCGGCCTCTGCATCTTTCCTACGCTGTTCTTCAGCTGCTCGTTCGGCTGCTTCCCGATCCGCTTTTTCCTTAGCAGCCTTGTCTCTAGCTTTTTGATCAGCTAATTCCTTTTTGGCTTTCTCGGCTTTCTGTGGTTTGTACACATATTCCCAAATTAAATACCCGGCTACAATCAAGACAAGACCGATAATAACCGCAATGATTACTGGGGCATTTGACTTGGGCTCTTCGGTTGGGGTATAGGAGTATGACTCGCGAACAGTTTCTTCTGATTTGTAAGTAGACTCCTCTACATTCTGTTCTTCCTGTTTCTCGAGGGGTTTGTATTCAACTTCAGGTAAACCGAAATTGTCCTCACCGCTGTTTCCATCGTTGAGATTTTCATTTGCCTGATCGTCTTTATCTTTTCTCTTTGCCATGGTTTGGTTTTTTATCTGGGTATTAAAACAAAATTAACGCAATTTCTTCAAATTAAGCTATTTTCAAAACACCCAGGTTATTCCACCCATCACTTGTAAGCCCCTTACCGGGTAGTTTAAGTATAGTTGATATTGATTGTTTAACAGGTTACTGCCCTTCACGAAAATTGAAAACTGGTTCGAAAGGAAATAACTGGCCTTTAAATTCAAATCCATTGCAGCATCCAACGTCTTTGTTGTATTCGTATCGATATCAAACGCTTTAGCACCTCCTTGCATAATTACATCTGCATTAAATTGAATTTTTGAATAGAGATTATAGGAAGCATTGAAACTCACTCGATACTTTGGGCGATGCCATGCCTGGCTGGATGTGTAATCATATGAGTCAACCCTAAGAAGTATACGAGCAATTTCAGCATGCGAGAAACTCAACTCCGCAAATAAATTTGTCCTTTTTGTATCCCCAAACACCGTTATAAATTTTGCCCGATCGACAGGATCATTTTGATAAAAATAAAAATCATTTAGGTTTGCCAATGAAAACCCAGTGCCAAAGGCAACTTTATTTCCTAGTTTACCTTTAAGTCCACCCAGAAACTCAAAAGAACGATTTGTATTATAAATTCCAATGTTTGCATTAACCCAGGCATTTTCATGCGCAATGCTATGAAGAGAAACCTTATCAATGTCACCCGTTAAGACTGCATATGCTTCCACCGATTCGCTTAGTGGATAAGAGGCCTTCATGTCGGGATAAATATGCAACGACTTGTTCTTTCCGAGGGTGTCATTCTCATACACCACATTGGCACCAATCGTTACAAGTAAATCTTCGATGGCTTCAAATTGATACCCTCCTCTTACTTTAAAAATATGCCGGGGCTTAGCTTCTACCAAAGCGTCCTTGCGGGAAATAAGAAAATAGTCGGATCCCAAAACAATTGTGCTGGTTTTAGAGAGTTCATAATCACTGGCAAAGCCAAGCGCCACTTCACTCTCCTTAGCATCATAATGATCTCCTAAATAACTGAATGAACCTTTTAGTTTGTAATTGAATTTGCCTGAGGTTGAATTGGCTACATCCCCACCCAAACTAACGATAGAATAACTCTGTCTGATTCCTGACCGATCTATATCAAGCCCTGGGGTATATCCATAAAAATAAGTCCCCATGTTTTCGTAATTCAAGAAACCACCTACGGTTGCTTGCTTTCCAAATGCTTTTCCAAATAAACGCAGTTGTGTGTTTCCACCCGCTGAATTGCTTTTATCAACGGATCCCTGACCAAAGCTGTGATGAAACAATTTTATGCCATAAAACTTTTCTTTATCACGTTTGGTAGTTGCGTATGCATCTAAAAAAGGTGAGATATAGTTGCCAAACCCAGCACTTATATAATTTCCATAAATCTTCTGAATAGGTTCAGCCTTCAATCTTAACGGCCGAATAGCCGGATTAAATTCAGGGGTAGTAAAACTAAGGTTCTTAAAATCGTAAACTATTTGTGGTTTGATCGGCTCAACAGGCCTTGGTGGCACCTTCTCAAAATTCCGGTTTGCTTTTGGTACGGTTACTTCCCGTTCCTTCACAATTTCAATTTCTACTTTTTCAATTTCACCTTCACCCCATTTTTCTTGTGCATATGAACTACCCACAGCAACGGCCAGTCCGCATCCTGTTAATAGTATCTTAGCACCTATCGATTTCAAGTTCATACTTTAATTATCTAACGTATCAGCTTTCACTTGCGCTGCTTTCTTTTTCAGTTCTGCGTTATCGATTTTCTTTAATTTCTCTTTGGCCAAGGTTTTAATGTTATCTAATGGAAATGTTTCCAATGATTTTAAGGTTGCCTTCGCCTGAAAGGCATCACCCATCGCCAAATAATTATCCGACAACAAGAGAAAGGACTTCCCTACCCATTGCGGATAGGCAGCAAAATCTGTATTCAAGCTCACCAATGTCTCATAGCATTGCTTATGGTCTTTCGTTAAGTACTTGATCTCGCCTAATAAATATTTTGCTTCTGCACCGTACTCATCCTGTGCTGAGTTCAGTGTGCTTATAAATTCATCTTGAGCTGCCTCATAATCACCACGTGCCATAGCCGATTTACCTAAGTATAATGATGCCTTATTCTGGGCACCTGCATTAACAGCACCTCGTTCAAGAATTGTGTGCGCATAGACATCCGCTGAGTCATATTGCGCTAACAAAAAATGGGATTCCATTAACCCCGACCAGGCATTATACTCTTCTTTTTTATTGGCAGCAAGATGAGCCAATTGGTGGAAGTGAGTAACTGCTTTGGCATAGCGACCTTGCTTAAACTCAAGTTCAGCCAGGCGACCAATTACCTTATTCGCAAATAAAAAGTTTTTGTCTTTCTCAATATCTTCATAAATCAATAACGCTTTGTCATACTCCTTTAACCGGTAATACGATTCGGCTTGATAATATTTTGCTTCCGAAACTCTAGGACTTTCTCGATATGAGGAAACATATCCGCCTAGCGAGGCTATTGCCTTCTGGTAATTCTGACTAAAATATAAATTCTTGCCCGCCTCAAATTCAACGGATTCAATCCCTTTGGATCCAGGATTAGCCGTTTTAAACCCTGCCAGGTATTTATCAAACTCCCCTGATCGGCCTGCTAAGTTTAAGGCCTCTTGCAATGGAATTAACACATCGTTGCTGGCAGGATGATTTGAAAAATTTTCAAGCACCGCAATGTAATCATTAGCCGTTTTGCTATATTCTTTAAGATTGTAGTATGATGCGGCTCTGCGGGTATAGGCGTAAGGTGTAAACTTGGAGATATTTTTTGATTGAATTACATGGGTGTAACGCGGAACGGCAGCTGCATAATTTCCTTGTTCGAAATCCATTTGCGCGCGCTGAAACATGGCCTCTTCCACCAACCTTGAATTAGGAAAGTTTTTAATGACCGTTTCAAACTCAGCATTAGCCTCATCGTACTTGCTCATCGTACCCAATATGGTTCCTGATTGAAGGTGAGCGTAATCATCATCGGCTGATCGCATCTGAACAGCTTTGCGATAGTTCACAAGGGCATCGGTATATGACTTAGCCACATACTGGCAATCAGCAAGTCGCAACACACCATCCGCAAGGTTTGGTTGTGTCTTAGGTGATTTAGTTACAAATTCCTTGAAACTAAAAAGAGCCCTGTCATATTGCTGCAGGTTAAAGTACGCATACCCCAATCCATAGCGGGCTTTCATTAGTATATCGGGATTGGAATACCCGCTGATGTTTATAATGCGTAAGTATTTTTCTGTTGCTTGTTCATACTTCTTCCCAATTGAATAGGCTTCACCACACCACAAACTTGCTTCCGCTACATAATCCGGTTCAACGGGAAACCTTAATGACTTCTCAAAGAAATCTACCGCTGCAGGATAATCTTCTTTGTTATAAAGTTCAATGCCTTTAAGCAGGGTTGCTTTTTGAAAAGCCCGTTCAACCGCTGGGCTGCGCTTGGGCATTGCTTCGATGTATTCAATCGCCTTATTATAATTGGATGCATTTACATAGGCTTGCGACAGGAGTTCCCTGATTTCATCGGCATGCGAACTCTTTGGAAATGCAATCAACAGTTTTTCAAACTCTGTAATCGCTTGATCGGGTCGGCCCAAATCATACGATACTTTGGCATATTGATAGGTGCTCTCTTCCACTAACTTTTGATCGGGTCGGTATTTGCGTGCAATATCAAAGGAGGTTAGCGCCATCGGCTTTTGATTTTGCTTGAGGTATAAAGAACCCAGGTAATAAGCTGAATAATATCCCACAGAATCAGTATCCGCAAAAGAAGACTTTAGATATCTTAAGGCATCTGCATCGGCACCTAATGTATAGGCTACAAACCCTGCCCTTAATAAAACCCCTTTATCGGCCTTCTCTTCTCGTCCATTTAAATATTCCCGATATCCTTTCAGTGCATTGTTATAGTCATTCTTTTTATAATACGCTTCCGCGGAAAGCAAAGCGATCTCTTCCTTGTTTGTTACCCCTTCCATTGAAGTTATTTTATTCGCATAAGAAACGAGCTCATCATAATTTTTTTGCCTGAAGTAAACATTGGCAATCAGGTATGGAACAATTTTAGAATACGCTTCATTTTGTTCCGCTCTATTCAAATCTGTTAGTGCATTCGCATAATCACCCTGGCTGTATTCAATGAAGCCAGCATAATAACTGGAGGCTGGGCCATACTCGCCCCCTATAGCTTTATTGAAATTAAATTGATCGAGCGCTTCCTTCAAGGACTTCTGACTAAACAAGCTGTACCCCCATCGAAACCGGCCAATGCGTTGCTGCTCTTTACCGAGACTAGGGAATGTAACTTTTGAATAATAGAGCGCTGACTTCTTGTAATTCTTTTCAGTATAGTAAAAATTACCAAGGTCATAGTTGGCAGTAGTAGCCCGTGGATGGGCAGGATTGTTCTTGATAAAATCTTCAATCTGCTTTTCAGCATCCGTATGATACAGGTTCAGCGCACAAAATGCTTTGTAATACTCCGCATCCGCTCGTTTGGCATCTGATGGTGTTACCTGATTTAAATACTCTGAGAATACTTCCCGTGCCGCCCCATATTGATTATGAAGTACTAACTCCAACCCAGAATTAAACAATTGCTCGGGTTGCTGTTGTGAGAGCAGGTTTTGGGAAACCGAACAAAATGAAAACAAGCAAAAGATTAGAAACAACAGGCTCTTCATCAAAGATTTTTTCGTAAAACTGACAAAGTCAAAAAATATTGCAGTACTAAGTTTAAAAAATAAAGCCCATGCAGCAGGTAAAAAAATGGATTGCATGGACTCAAAGCTACTAATAGTTACGGATAACTTCATCATTTCGTTACAAGATTCAAGATGAAGCAACCAGAATTATTCCATAAGCAAACAGGCAGTTTTTGCTAATACAATTACATCATCAATCGAAAGATCAGCTCTTTTAATATCTGCCCTTCGTCTTGACTCCCTGAATCCACACCTTTCAATTTGAGATCAGCTTGCTTTAAAAGTGAAATCGCATCAATCACTTTTGATAATGAATATTTACTCAAAGCAGAACTATAATCTTTAACAGCAAAGGGGCTGATTTTTAGCGCACTAATGAGACCTCGTTCGCTCTTATCGTCACTCGCGTGAGCGATTAAAACCTTACTAAAAAATGAATACAGAAATGCCACGAGTGGAATGATCGGATTCTTTTTTGTATTGGCTTCAAAGTAGTTTACAATCTTCGACACCTGAAGTAAATCTTTTCGAATAAGCGCCTTCTGAAGTTCAAAAATATTATATTCTTTACTTATGCCCACCTGTGCCATTACGTGCCCGGCAGTAATACTTTCCGCGGCTGAAACCACGATTAAGACTTTATCAACCTCATTCGCTAACCTAGTTAAGTCTGTACCGACATATTCAGCAAGCACTCGCACCGCTTCGTCTTCTATGTGGTAGCCTTTCGCTTTGGTATATTCCAGGATAAAATCTCCTAACGTATTATCATATGGTTTTTTGAAATTGGCAGAAACCGCAAGTTTATCTACCTTCTTCCCCAATTCTTTTCGTTTATCAAGTGACTTGTGCTTATGGCATAGCACAAGAACCGTTGAGGAAAGGGGTCGTTGCAAATAGTCCAGCAAAAGTTTTGCCCCAGTCTCCTTTTGAAGGTCTTGAATATCTTGTGCTTCTTTTACAATCACCACCTGCCGTTCCGCCATCATGGGAAATCGCTTGGCATGAGTAAGCAGGGTTGCCATATTTACATCCTTTCCATACACCACAACTTGGTTAAATCCTCTTTCAGATTCACTTAATGCATTGTCTTCTATATAATTGGAAATCAAGTCTATATAGTATGTCTCCTCTCCTTGCAAAACATACACGGGATCATACTTCCCGGATTTAAGGCGATCCATTATTTTCTTTGCCCCAGCATCCATTATCGAGTTCTTTTTTGTGACAAGTTAAACGCTGTAACCGCCCCAACCAATGCTCCGGACAAATGGGATTCCCATGAAATCCTTGAGTCGGCCGGTAGCACACCAGCAATGAAAATACCTCCATAAATAAAGAGGATACAAGCTGAAACAATCAGAGCAACAAACTCCTGCTTTAAAAATCCATAGCAAATCAAAAAGGCAGCCAATCCGTAAATTAAGCCACTGGCACCAATGTGATACGAAGGCCTTGGGCTTAGTAACCAGACTAGCATATTGGTGATGAAGTAGCATCTGAAAAAAACCACCCCCGCAATACGATCATAAAAGAAGTAAAGCACAGATCCCAAAAACAAAAGCGGGAACGTATTAGAGATCAGGTGCATATAATTGCCATGGATCATGGGAGCTACAAAGATCCCAATCAATCCTTCAACAGTTCTTGGCTTAATGCCCAGGTAACCGAAATCAAAGCCATAAAAAAACTCTATGCTGAAGGAAAGCCACATAATAAACACCAGTCGGAAAGGAACTACCGAACTACTAAAAAAACTATTCTCATTTAAAGGCATCTATCTTTCAAACTTTGGCAGGATCCTTAATCATATCCAACTGTACATATTTAGCTTCCTCATCCCCCACCTTCTTCATCCCTAACAAACCGCCCGATGACATGGCAATAGCAGAAGCGATTTCTCTAAGGCTGGCGTAAAATTCACAAGCAAAATTATGATCTAATTTTTTAAGAATAGGATTGATCTTCGTTAATGCTTGAACAATCATGGGAGAACGTTCTGCTTCATTCGTTGGAAATCCCTGTATGACAATTTTAAGTTTATCCTCAAAGTCTTCCCCAAGTTCTTTGTAAAATGCCAAAAGATAAGATTTGCTTCGCTTCTGCTTTTTCTCGGTTAAGGCGATTGCTCCTTTAATTTCCTTGTTATCGATATGGCCATCTGCTCCTGCTATCAGAATACAAACCAAAACAGGTGCCTTAAACATAAGTTCAACCTCAGCAGGTAATAATTTGTAAAATTCCGGAAGCATATTTTTTCCTTAAAAAGTAGAATAGAGTTCCCTAACTAAATGGAATTAATGTAAATTTCAAAGATTTTAGATGAATTAGATCCCCTAATTAAGGAGTATTGTTAAAAGAGGCTACTAATGTACGAAAAAGATCAGGTAAGAATTTTTGTTGTTGAAGACGATCCGGCCTACTCCAAATTCCTAAAATACGTTTTGAGTTTGAATCCTGATTTTGAGCCCGAGTTTTTTAGCACAGGCAAAGCCTGTATTGATAGCCTTCATAAAAAACCTTCCATAATCACCCTGGATTATTCACTGCCAGATATGGAAGGCGAAAAGGTGTTAAAATCCATTCGTGAATTTGATCCGGAAATAAGTGTAATTATCATTTCTGCTCAGGAAAAAATTGGGACCGCAGTTGAACTACTTAAAGCAGGCGCCTTTGATTACATAACTAAAGATGAGGATGCCAAAGATCGGATTCTTAATTCAGTCAAAAATGCCAGGAACAAAAATGAATTGATTCGCGAGATTGATCGGTTGAAACATGAGATTACGGTTAAGTACGATTTCGAGAAAAGTATTATTGGTACAAGCCAAGCTATAAAAAAAGTCTTTGAACTTATTGAGAAAGCAGTCAAAACACAAATTACAGTTTCAATAACAGGTGAAACGGGAACTGGAAAAGAATTAATAGCCAAAGCGATTCACTACAATTCAAAAAGAAAAAATAAGTCGCTGGTGGCGGTTAATGTTGCCGCAATTCCTAAAGATTTAATTGAGAGCGAACTCTTTGGTCATGAAAAAGGTGCTTTTACGGGGGCTGCCAGTCGCAGGATTGGAAAGTTTGAAGAAGCCGAAGGGGGAACAATCTTTTTGGATGAGATCGGAGAAATGGATTTGAGTCTGCAGTCCAAGTTGCTGCGTGTGCTCCAAGAAAAAGAGCTTTCTCGGATTGGCGGTAATCAGATCATCAAGTTAGATGTTCGGGTGATTGTAGCAACCCATAGAAATTTGCAGGAAGAGGTACGGGCGGGCAGGTTCCGGGAAGATTTATACTATCGATTGCTTGGACTTCCTATTCACCTCCCACCCATGCGTGACCGTGGCCAAGACATCCTTTTGTTGGCGAAATATTTCATGGATCAGTTTGCAAAGGATAACGGCTTAAAAAAAATTACAATAACTCCTTCCGCTCAGGAAAAGTTAATGCAGCACTCGTTTCCGGGAAATGTACGCGAATTGAAGTCAGTGATTGAGCTCGCAGCAGTTATGTCCAGCGAGAATCAAATTACAGCAGACGATATTAGTTTTACATCTCCCATCCGCGAAGACGCCTTGTTGCTTAAGGAAATGACATTGCAAGAATATACCTACAGAATCATCCGGACTTATCTTGATAAGCATGATAATAATGTGTTAGACGTTGCCAAACGATTAAATATTGGAAAGTCCTCTATCTATCGCTACTTGAAAGAAATGGAAGCACTTGGAATCTAATAAAATGAAACTAACATCTCTTGCAACCTATGTAAAGAAAGGTTCTTTCTACAAATCAGTAGTGGAAGACGGATCGGATATTATTTTTATTGTTGACTATAATGGAAAGATTCTTTACCATAACAATTCTGTGAGGGAAACTCTTGGGTACCGGGCTTCCAGCTTAGTTGGCAAAAACTTCTTTGATTTCATTCCTACACAGCTCCTGCCTCATTTCCGGCAAGAAATAATTAAGAGTACAAAGAAAAGATTCAACAAATCAATTGAATTTCAATTTATGGGGAAGGACAAAACCTTCCGGTATCTTGAGTTTAACTCAGTTAATCTGAAGCAACAGGAAGGAATTGAAGCATTAATTTTGGATTGCCGGGATATCAGTCAGCGAAAAAAAGATGCCGAAGAGTTGATGCGTGCACAAAAAGCTAAGGAACAATTTCTGGCTAACATCAGTCACGAAATACGAACACCTATAAATGGAATTGCAGGAATGGCTTCTTTATTAAGCCAGAACCCAACCAAAGAAGAACAACGAACTTACCTAAATGCAACTAGGAGTGCTGCCGATAACCTCAAAGTAATCATTAATGATATTCTGGATCTTGCTTCCATTGAGTCGGGTAAAATCCAACTTGAAAAAATCGGGTTTAATCTCAATGATTTATTGCATTCGCTGATCGATACATATGGCGTGCAAGCGGCTGAGAAAGGCGTTAAACTATCCTACTCGCTAGCAAAGGACACCAATAAAATATTTATTGGAGATCCTGTGCGATTAAATCAAATCCTAATTAACCTAATTGGAAACGCAATTAAATTTACGCATACTGGCTCCATACATGTTTCTGTAAATACTGAAAAGATAAAAGACAAGACGTATTTCCTGAAATTTGATATTTCTGATACGGGCATAGGAATTCCAAAAAGTAAACTCCAGACAATTTTTGAAAGCTTTAGCCAAGCCGATGCCAGTGTAACTCGCAAATATGGTGGCACAGGACTTGGGTTAACGATTGTCAGGCAATTAGTAGAACTTCAAAAAGGAAGTATTCGGGTTAGCAGCAAAGAAAATGAAGGATCTACTTTTTCATTTACCCTTGCCTATCAGGTAGGAAAGACCGAGTTTTTTGATGAGTCCAAACTTTATAAACCTAAACAAACCAGTCAGTTAAAAAATGCTTATGTGCTTTTGGTTGAAGATAATGACATTAATCGACTCTATGCCAGCAGCATTTTGAAAATGTGGGGCTGCCATTTTGAGACGGCTGAGAATGGCGTAGTCGCTTTAGAAAAAATAAGGAATAATTCGTTTGATGTTATTCTAATGGATATTCAAATGCCTGTAATGGATGGGTTTGAAACAACTAAAGCCATCCGACAAGGTGACCCCACGAAAAAAGAAGTGCCCATTATTGCTTTAACGGCTAATGCCACCCAGAAAGACTTTGAAAAATGTATTGCAGCCGGAATGAATGATTGCATAACCAAACCCTTTACGCAAGATGATCTTTTTAAAACGTTAACTAAATACCTGGGTGAAAAACTAACGTTTAAACAACAGCCCATCCACAAAGAAATAAAAACACCTGATACCTTTGTTGACTTTACTTATTTAAAAAAAGTATCCAATGATAATCAAGAGTTTATCCAGGAAATAATAAACACATTTCTAGACTCAATGCCAGAAACAATAACGGATATAAGAACGCATCTACAAAACAAAAACTGGAGTCACATCGGAAAAGTTGTTCACAAAATTAAACCCACGATTACGTTAATGGGCATTCATACCCTGAAGGACAAAATTCTGGAATTGGAACTTGAGACTAAAAAGGGAATCAACGATGAGGTGCTCACCGCATTATCTCAAGAGGTAATTTTAAATTTAAGCCTCGCAGTCGAGTCGCTTAAGGTTCGGGTTTAATTTCTATTAAGGACTATTAACTTTTTCCGCACGGTTGCTCCATTAGGCCCTGTCATTACAACAAAATAAACGGCATTAGCCAATTCTGCAACCGATACTTGTTTTAACCCATTAACTGCATCTTCAAAATTTCCTTCTAACACTGTCACACCCCGTTGATCAATGATTCTCCATTGACTGGAAGGATGCACATGGGCAGGCAACCCGAAAGTAAACTCCAGATTGGCCGGGTTGGGAAATAATTGTATACTATTAAGCGCTGCCACAGCAGGCTGCTCGTCTTCTATACCCACCACAGGAGATCCATTTTTTACAGGGCCATTGATTGCGATGGACTGATAAATTTCCTTCGTGTTTTTGTCTTGAACATAGCCTATCAACATCAATCCATTTGGGTTTGAGATGGGAACATCAATGGGCACATCCATTCTTACTTTTTGTACTTTTTGTCCTTTAATAAAACCGAGGTTAATTGTTTCTCCATCACTGCCGAATAGGTTCTTGCGTAACACACGCATTACCCCGCCTATATTTTTTTCAACGAGCGCAACATTTATGATTACGGGTGAGTTCCAATCTTTTGTGGCTTCAATCACCATTTTAACACTTATGGTTTCCGATGAAATTGATGTTGTGTCTTTTAACGATAATAGGAATGGTGGCTCCACCAACGCCCTTCGGTCGAGTTCGATTTTATTTAACTGGGTAGTTATACCGGTAAACTTTCCTGGCACTAATAGTCCGTCCATGATGGTGTAGGGAGGTTGAGAAGCCCCAAAAAACAACGCACGCGCTGCTGGATCTGTCGGGTTATCCTTGTTGTAAGCATCTACGCCAGCGAAATTCACATGGTATTGAATGTGCTCAAAATCAGAAGTATCACGATTCACGGTAAACTGTTGTTGATATAACCCATTTAAGTAAGAGTCAGCATTAACACTTCCTACTAACGTAGAGGTTGTAAAGTGTTCCACTAACACCAATCTTGGTTTCTCGCCTATTAAAAAGTTATCAAAGGCAAATCCATCGAACGTTTCATTGCTTGCATTGGTATCATTCGACCCGATCGCGAATCTAAATCGTACTTGATCCCGCTCAATCTTTGGAATCATATCCAGATTAAACCTTGCATTCTTCCAGCCTGCCTGCTTTACCCCCGGAGTAGCATTTGTCCATCCATATTGCCCAATTAGCTGGTTACCCGGATTTGATGGGATGCTGATTCCGTTAAACCAATTTATCCCTTCATCGCGGTTTGGAAGGCCTGCCAGGGGACCTACAATAGACCAAACAGCGCCACCGTCAACAGAATATTGCAATACAACGCCATCTAAATTAGCTTCCAGATCTGAAAAATAATCAAGCGCAACCATGGGGCGCATTGTTTGTGTCAGATTATAGCAAGGTGAATACGCGGCAGATTTCTCATTGCTGAAATAAGAGTTCGAATTTTTTCCTGTCCACCAAACATTATTACCATTAATACTTGAATTTATTGTTAGCCCCGTGGGGGGACCATGCTTCCAACTAACAAAAGTAGAATCATCGGGATTAATGATATCCTTACTAAAAAAATCCCCTTTGTCATTCTCGAAGTCTTCAATACCCGGTAACATTGTTAAATAAGCTGAAATCTCCACCGGCCTTACTTTTGGCAAACTCTCACACCCTCTATTGGTAACTACTGTTAAAGATGGATTGTAACTACCATTCGTGTTATACTTGTGCAAGGGTATATCATAAGTCCTAATAGTTCTATCTCCGTGCGTGCCAGCCGGAATATTGCCTACCCCAGATAACGTATCGCCATCGTCAAAATCCCACTTATATGTTTTGACCGAACTGGCACCCAGGTTGGTAATCGCAGAAACAAATCGCGTGCTATCGTTATTACAAATATTGAAATAATCAAAATTAACAACAGGTATGGTACCTACAACTATTGAATCAGGAAGACTTATGTATTTGTTTGAGCAACCTTGTGCCGTTGTTACTTTAAGGCTAACAGTATAACTATTAGCAACTCCATAAGTATGGCTTGGGTCCTTATAGGTTCCCCCCTCTGAATATGAAGATCCTCTTAGGCCTGATATCGTTGGAGTTTGATCACCAAAGTTCCATTCTGATATGCTCAGGGTTGTCGGAAAAGGAGTTGGATTAAGGGTTGATGCATCGGTGAATGTTGTGGGACTATTGATACAACTTCCAGAATAACTGAACAACGCCACAGGACTTGCTTGAACTTTTATATTGCGTTGTTTATTTGAAATTACGCCTGCAATATTCTTGTATGTAAACTGGACAGTGTAAGTGCCAGAAGGTAGCCCGTTGGTTGGAATGAAGTATTGCGACCCAATTTGATTTAAAGTAAGTCCAGGCGTTAAACTGGCAAAGCCCGTTTCAGGCGCTTGTCCAGGATTTCCTCCATCCAAAGGAATTAACAAGATGTCCCCTGAGTCTGCGCAAATTAAAAATTCTCCAGAGCCATCGGTAGTTGCATTTTGCACTGCAAAATCAACAACGGTTAATGCATTTACCCTCAGATTCTGTGTACTTGAATTTGTGCACCCATTTCCATCCGTATAGGCGTATTTTATAATATTTATTGAACTTGGTGTGCCATCATACAAAGTGGCCGTGTTTGGTGTCAGCGAAGCCTGATCTCTATTGGTGCCCGGATCTATGGTGGTAGCGCTAAGCCCGGTACCCGGTGTTATAGTGAACAAACCTCCATTCTGCGTCCCACTTAGTACTAACGGAGGGCCGTTCTCGGGCACTTCCGGAGGAGAAGGAATTCCAAAAAAGGAAGCATTCGGTAGTGGGTAAATAGTCAAAGTCATCGATTTCATTTCCGCTGCGCAAACTCCGGCTGCCGGAACTGTAATCGTTAAAAGTTTAGTAGTGGGAGTAATAACAGCTTTGTCCGCTGCGCTTAAAAGATATCTCGGCTTCTCTAAGGTATTGTCATTAAATGCACCCCCCGACCAAGAATATGGTGCCGGTGAGAAGGTAACCGATCCCTGGATTTCAATATCGTTTTCACTAACGCAAACTGATAGATTCGGTCCTGCCGAAAATATAGCCTTAGGGTTTACATTTACCTGAATAGTAAATGGATCTCCGGCACAACCACCAACCTGAGAGGTTGGAGTTACTGTGTAGGTGACGGTTTGGTTGATGGTGGTTGTATTGACCAGGACATCATCAATCAACGAGCCTGATTTTAACGAAGTAGTTTCACCCGTTACATTTGGTTGTGTCGTTGCAGTCCATGTAAAATTTGTTGCAAGATTATTACCTGGAAACGTATTCACATTATTTTGCAAGTTATAATTAACACTTGCGCCACTACATATATCAGGTGCAGTGGCAGAGAATCCAACGGGCTCAGGTTTGATTGTAATTGTTATTTGGAAGGGTGCCCCTGCACATCCTGATGTACTTGTGGGGGTTACCGTGTAAACTACATTTTGATTGGTATTGGTTAAGTTGGTTATCACATCTGTAATTATTGGGCCAACAATCGCGATTGTACTTTCACCTGTCACCAATGGATTTGGATTATCGGTTGCCACCCATGAGAAGGTACTACCCACATTATTTCCTAACGAAGCAATATTCAATAACAAATTATAATCTACCGGAATATCGCTGCAGACTGTCTTCACATCGTTAGAACCGACAGGAGCTGGATTGACTGTGACCACGTAGTTAACACCTGAGCCAACACAGAATGAACTTCCGGGGCCAGTAGCCACAATTGTATAAGTTACAGTTCCAGCAACACTCCCAATATTAATTGGGTTATCAATAATGGTTGATGTTCCTCCAGCAGTGATACTTGCTGGTGTGATTGGACCCGATATAGAACTAGTCCAGGAATAAGATGAACCTGCCACATCAATAACCGGTGTAAAATTTAAGGGGCCAACTCCGCTACATCTGGTAACTGTGAGCGGTGTATTTATTATCCGTGGGGCGGGACTTACTGTTACTACCACTACGATCGCAGTACCGTTACAGCCTGAGGCTGATGGGGTGATCGTGTACGTAGCCGTACCCGAGGAACTGGTTGTCGCGGTTAACGTCTGATTGATGCTCGTGCCAAAACCTGAACTCGCTCCGCTTACATTGCTCTGTACAACTGTCCAGCTATACGTTGCTCCTGCTACGCCATTGGTGGTACTTAAACTTATGCTGCTGTTTGTGCCACTGCAAATCGTTTGGGAGGCCGGTGCTGCCACTACATTGGGTAACGGATTAACGGTTACGATAACCGTGATCGCGGTACCATTGCAACCGCCCGCGGCCGGGGTGATTGTATACGTAGCGGTGCCTGCCGTAGAACCCGTGGCTGTTAAGGTTTCATTGATCGAGGCTCCCGAACCAACTAAGGCTCCGCTTACTCCTGAGTCTACGCGTGTCCAGCTATAACTTGCGCCTCCTACTCCATTGGTCGTGCTTAGCGCGATGCTTGTGGTGGCTCCGCTGCAGATCGTCTGGGAAGCCGGTAACGCTACTACATTGGGAACCGGATCTACTGTTACTACCACTACGATCGGTGTACCATTACAGCCTGAGGCTGATGGGGTGATCGTATACGTAGCCGTACCCGAGGAACTGGTTGTCGCGGTTAACGTCTGATTGATGCTCGTACCAAAACCTGAACT